>NZ_CP045355.1:0-3539493 GCF_009363455.1 Vibrio sp. THAF64 | reverse complement strand
GGTGCCCCCACTCAAAGTTAATGATCGAAAAAGATTGGCAATTTTACCTGTTGATAACCAAGATCGCCAGCAAATGATCGACGATCCAGTGAATAAGATCTAAGTTATTCACAATATTTACGTCATTATCCGCTAGATCAACACAAGCTGCCCTATTCTTACTCACATAAGGATCCACATTTGCGCTTTTTCTCACAGATCCGCCATCTGGTGATAAGTCTGTGAATCAAGCTTTCGCAAGGTGTGATTTTATTCCAATCTCGTCTTTTTATTTTTTGCTACGTCTTTACTCACACGACTGGCCACCTTTAGTAAGCTATCTTATTCCACAGGCGTCTAGGTTATTGCTCTTGGTTATTTATCTAATTAACTAAAGTGACAGTAGTATTTGTGCCCATAAAACTATGGAGTTGTACTATGAAAAACTGGATTAAAGCTGCTGTAGCAGCAATTGCGCTTTCTGCTGCGACGGTTCAAGCCGCGACTGAAGTTAAAGTCGGTATGTCTGGCCGCTACTTCCCATTCACTTTCGTTCAGCAAGACAAGCTGCAAGGCTTCGAAGTGGACCTATGGGATGAGATTGGTAAGCGTAACGATTACAAAGTGGAATACGTTACGGCAAACTTTTCTGGTTTGTTTGGTCTGCTAGAGACAGGTCGTATTGATACGATTTCAAACCAGATCACGATGACGGATGCTCGTAAAGCCAAATACCTTTTTGCTGACCCATACGTTGTTGATGGTGCGCAGATCACTGTTCGTAAAGGCAACGACAGCATCCAAGGTATTAAAGATCTTGAAGGCAAAACGGTGGCGGTTAACCTAGGTTCAAACTTTGAGCAGTTGCTACGCAACTACGACAAAGACGGCAAGATCAACATCAAGACTTACGATACAGGTATCGAACACGATGTAGCACTTGGTCGTGCAGACGCGTTTGTAATGGACCGTCTATCGGCTCTTGAGCTGATCAAAAAAACTGGTCTACCTCTGCAACTTGCTGGCGAACCGTTTGAGACGATTCAAAACGCTTGGCCTTTCGTTGACAATGACAACGGCAAAAAGCTTCAGGCTGAAGTGAATAAAGCACTGGCTGAAATGCGTGCTGACGGTACACTAGAGAAAATTTCTCAGAAGTGGTTTGGTGCTGATATCACTAAATAACCACTGTTGAGTATTGCTCGTCTGGTTGAGGTACTCAACCGGATTTGCTCTTAACCCACTGCTTTCCTTCCTTTGCAGTGGGTTTTGCTTTTTGTATAGAAGCTTATTTTTAACTGGGATACGTTATGGGATTCGATTTTAACTACATGCTGAACCTGATGCCGATACTACTCAAGTATCTGGGCACCACCATGGAAATGGCGACATGGGGTTTAGTATTTTCACTGATTTTGGCCGTCATTTTAGCGAATATCCGTGTATTTCGCGTTCCCGTTCTTGATCAGTTAAGCCAGCTGTACATCAGCTTCTTCCGTGGTACACCACTGTTGGTTCAACTGTTTCTGCTTTACTACGGCTTACCGCAGATTTTTCCGTTCCTAGTCGGTCTGGATGCATTCAGCGCCGCGGTGATTGGTTTGACTCTGCACTTTGCCGCATACATGGCGGAGAGTATCCGCGCCGCGATCATTGGTATCGATCGTAGCCAGATGGAAGCCAGCCTGTCTGTGGGCATGACAACGACTCAAGCGATGCGCCGAGTGATCTTGCCGCAGGCAACGCGTGTGGCGCTGCCGTCATTGATGAACTACTTCATTGATATGATCAAATCGACCTCATTGGCCTTTACGCTAGGTGTGGCGGAGATCATGGCAAAAGCGCAAATGGAAGCGTCATCCAGCTTCCGCTTTTTCGAAGCTTTCCTTGCCGTTGCGCTGATTTACTGGGGCGTTGTAGTAATACTGACTCGCGTGCAAATCTGGGCAGAAGCTAAGTTGAATAAGGCATACGTAAGATGATCAAGTTAGATAACATTCACAAACGCTTTGGTGAGACAGAAGTCCTTAAAGGCATCGATCTCGATATCAAACAGGGCGAGATTATTGTCATTATCGGCTCTAGCGGTACGGGCAAATCCACCCTGCTGCGCACGGTGAATTTTCTAGAAAATGCCGACAAAGGCGTCATCACCATTGATGACGTAAGCGTGGATACTGAAAAGCACACCAAAGCGGAAGTATTAGCTCTGCGCCGTAAGACAGGGTTTGTTTTCCAGAACTATGCCTTGTTTGCCCATATGACCGCCCGTCAGAATATTGCTGAAGGCCTCATCACCGTTCGCGGCTGGAAGAAAGACCAAGCATTGGCACGCGCTCAGCAGATTCTTGACGACATCGGCCTTGGCGATAAAGGAGACAGTTATCCAGCGGCGCTGTCTGGTGGCCAGCAGCAACGTGTGGGTATCGGACGTGCGATGGCACTGCAACCCGAATTATTGCTGTTTGACGAACCGACCTCAGCACTAGATCCTGAGTGGGTCGGCGAAGTTCTTCAGTTAATGAAGGAGTTAGCGACTAAACACCAAACCATGCTGGTGGTCACACACGAAATGCAGTTCGCCCGAGAAGTGGCGGATCGCGTGATCTTTATGGCGGAAGGCAATATCGTTGAGCAAGGCTCTCCACAGGATATCTTTAATAATCCACAGGATCCTCGTTTACAGAGATTCCTTCGCCAAGTAGGCGCTGAGTAAAGATCACCAAAGAAGATCGCTTGATCCTTGAGATTTTGCTCACACTACGTATAATCGCCCGGCCGGAATTTAGCAGTTGCTCAATGATTGACACTTTGTGTGACTGTGATTACAATTCCGCCTCTTTGTTGAGAGGCGTCGGTTTGTCCTCTTTATATATAAAGAAGACCAAATGGCCCACGCCGGGTTAACTAAGAACCTAAAACTACTGATCAGTAAAGGTAATTATCATGAAACGCACTTTTCAACCTTCAGTTCTAAAGCGCAAGCGTACTCACGGTTTCCGTGCACGTATGGCTACTAAGAACGGTCGTGCAACAATCAATGCACGTCGTGCAAAAGGCCGTAAGCGTCTTTCTAAGTAATCTTCGATTATTTTGAAAACGTACGCGTTCGATCGGGAGTTACGTTTGTTAACTCCCGAGCATTATCAAAATGTCTTCCAGCAAGCTCATCGAGCTGGCTCACCACATTTCACCATCATTGCTCGCAATAACAACCTATCTCACCCTCGATTAGGTTTAGCCGTTCCCAAAAAACAGATTAAAACCGCTGTTGGTCGTAATCGTTTTAAACGCCTTGCTCGTGAAAGCTTTCGTAACAATCAACACCAGCTTGCTCACAAAGATTTTGTTGTGATTGCCAAGAAAAGCGCCCAAGATCTGAGCAATGAAGAAATGTTCAAACTGTTTGATAAATTATGGCAGCGCCTGTCTCGCCCTTCGCGTGGGTAGCAATCGGATTCGTCCGTCTTTATCAAGGTCTCATTAGTCCGCTTATCGGACCACGCTGTCGTTTTACTCCAACCTGCTCTACTTACGCCATAGAAGCACTAAAAGCTCACGGTTTTGTAAAAGGGTGTTGGTTATCAAGCAAACGTCTATTAAAATGCCACCCTTTGAATGAGGGCGGTTTTGATCCCGTTCCACCAGTCCAGAAACAAGACAGAGATAAATAACGATGGATTCTCAACGTAATATCCTGTTAATCGCGCTAGCACTGGTTTCTTTCTTGTTGTTTCAACAATGGCAAGTCGCAAAGAACCCAGCACCACAGCCGGTTGAACAGGCACAATCAAGCAGTACTCTACCTGCCCCTACTCTTGCGGATGATTTAGATCCCGCGCCTGCGCAGCAAGCGTCTGCTAAAACGATTACCGTGACAACTGACGTCTTGACTCTGTCGATTGATACGGTTGGTGGTGATGTTATCACTGCAGACCTCAATCAATACTCTGCAGAACTGGATTCATCAGACCCATTCGTTCTACTGAAGAACGAGCCAGGTCACCAATTCATTGCGCAAAGTGGTCTAGTGGGTCCTCAAGGTATCGATCTGAGTAGCTCAAATCGTCCGGCTTACTCAGTGAATGCAGATAGCTTCACTCTGGAAGACGGTCAGGATGAACTTCGCATCCCAATGACATACCAAGCAAATGGCCTTGAGTACACCAAAACATTTATTGTTAAGCGTGGCAGCTACGCGGTTGACGTTGAATACGATGTAGTCAACAACTCAGGTAGCAACGCGACATTTGGTATGTACGCTCACCTGCGCCAAAACTTGATGGACGCGGGCGGCAGCATCACTATGCCAACTTACCGTGGCGGTGCGTACTCAACAGAAGAAACGCGTTACAAGAAATACAGCTTTGACGATATGCAGGATCGTAACCTGTCAATCACCCTACCAGACGGTCAGGGTTGGGCAGCAATGATCCAACACTACTTCGCGTCTGCATGGATCCCTCGCAACGAGCCAGGTACTAACCTGTACACTCGCGTGATTGGTAACCTGGGTGACATTGGTGTTCGTATGCCGAACAAAACCATCGCAACGGGTGACTCAGCAAAATTCAACGCGACACTTTGGGTAGGTCCGAAACTTCAGCAAGAAATGGCAGAAACTGCGCCGAATCTAGACTTGGTTGTGGATTATGGCTGGCTATGGTTTATCGCTAAACCACTGCACACGCTACTGTCGTTCATTCAAAGCTTCGTGTCTAACTGGGGTCTAGCGATCATCGTTCTGACCTTCATTGTGCGTGGTGCGATGTATCCACTGACTAAGGCACAGTACACTTCAATGGCAAAAATGCGCATGCTACAGCCTAAGCTGCAAGCGATGCGTGAGCGTATCGGCGATGACCGTCAGCGTATGAGCCAAGAAATGATGGAACTGTACAAGAAAGAGAAAGTAAACCCACTGGGTGGCTGTCTACCTCTACTTCTACAGATGCCTATTTTCATTGCACTTTACTGGGCACTAATGGAATCGGTGGAACTGCGTCACTCACCATTCTTTGGTTGGATTACTGACTTGTCAGCGCAAGACCCTTACTACATCTTGCCGCTACTGATGGGTGCATCCATGTTCCTGATCCAGAAGATGAGCCCAACCACAGTGACAGATCCAATGCAGCAGAAGATCATGACGTTCATGCCTGTTCTGTTCACTGGTTTCTTCCTGTTCTTCCCATCAGGTCTGGTTCTTTACTGGTTAGTGTCGAACATCGTTACTCTGATCCAACAGACGCTGATTTATAAGGCGCTGGAGAAGAAAGGCTTGCACTCAAAATAACGAGTCGGCGTAAATAATCGAGAAAGGCGACCAAAAGGTCGCCTTTTTGTTTTTGGCTGATTACAATTCATCTCATTCACTATTTACCCTCACAGGGTATGCATCGCACAGGCTACCACTATGACTACAGAGACCATTGTCGCTCAAGCAACTGCGCCCGGACGAGGCGGTGTCGGCATTATTCGCGTATCCGGTCCCCTTGCGGCCAAAGTCGCTTCTGAGGTAACAGGCAAAGAATTACGTCCAAGATACGCAGAGTATCTGTCATTTACGGCTCAGGATGGCACTCAGCTCGATCAGGGTATAGCGCTCTACTTCCCTAATCCAAACTCCTTTACCGGCGAAGATGTCCTAGAACTGCAAGGCCATGGCGGCCCAGTCGTAATGGATATGCTGATCAAGCGCATTCTGCAAATTCCCGGGATCCGCACCGCTCGCCCGGGTGAGTTTTCAGAACGAGCCTTCCTCAATGACAAGCTCGATTTAGCTCAAGCCGAAGCCATTGCGGACTTAATTGATGCCAGCTCAGAACAAGCGGCAAAATCTGCCCTTAAATCGCTTCAAGGCGCGTTTTCAAATCGAATCCAAACCTTGGTAGAGTCTCTGATACACCTGCGTATCTACGTCGAAGCCGCAATTGATTTCCCCGAAGAAGAAATCGATTTTCTTGCCGATGGTAAAGTCTCTGCAGACCTTCAGACAATTATTGATAACCTCACAGCCGTACGCAAAGAAGCGACACAAGGCGCTATCATGCGCGAAGGGATGAAGGTAGTCATCGCCGGTCGACCAAATGCGGGCAAATCCAGCCTTCTGAACGCTCTGTCGGGTAAAGAGTCTGCCATTGTGACCGACATTGCAGGTACCACCCGAGATGTATTGAGAGAGCATATCCATATTGATGGCATGCCACTGCACATCATTGATACCGCTGGTCTGCGCGATGCGTCAGATGAAGTCGAAAAGATAGGTATCGAACGTGCGTGGGAAGAAATCGAGCAAGCCGACCGCGTCTTGTTCATGGTCGATGGCACTACCACGGATGCCACTGACCCGAAAGAGATTTGGCCTGACTTCGTCGATCGATTGCCGAGCAATATTGGCATGACGGTGATCCGCAATAAAGTCGATCAAACCAATGAAACACTTGGTATCTGTCATGTTAACGATCCAACGTTGATTCGTCTGTCGGCCAGAACGGGTCAGGGCGTCGAATCACTGCGTACGCACCTTAAAGAGTGCATGGGCTTTGCGGGTGGACACGAAGGTGGCTTTATGGCTCGTCGTCGTCACCTAGAAGCGCTGGAAAAAGCGGCTGAACACCTTGATATAGGTCAGCAGCAACTGGAAGGTTACATGGCGGGCGAAATCCTCGCAGAAGAATTGAGAATTGCGCAGCAGCACCTGAATGAAATCACCGGAGAGTTCAGCTCAGATGACTTGCTCGGGCGCATCTTCTCCTCTTTCTGTATTGGCAAATAATCCCCATACGCGCGACCTTTGAGTCGCGTGTTTTTTAGGTAAAAGGAAACCCTATGATCCAAATAATTACCGGCAGCACATTAGGTGGTGCTGAATACGTTGGCGATCATCTCAGTGATCTCCTGATTGAAAAAGGCTTTGAGACCAGCATTCACAACCAACCTGAGCTGAGTGAGATCCCCGCTGAAGGTACCTGGTTACTGATCACTTCCACCCATGGCGCCGGTGAATACCCAGATAACATTCAGCCATTTATCCAGGCCCTGCAAGACACCCCACCTAGAATGTCTGGGGTTAAGTATGCCGTGATTGCGATTGGCGACTCCAGTTACGATACATTCTGTGCTGCGGGCCAGCATGCTCATGCGCTACTCGCAGACATCGGTGGTACTCCGGTTGCAGACTGCCTGACAATCGATGTGCTCAATCATGATGTCCCAGAAGACGCCGCTGAAGCTTGGCTAGCCGATCATATTGATAGCCTATAATCCCCCAACAAGGAAGTGATAGCTCATTGTCACTTCCTCTCTTCTTTCTCAATCTGGTGAAATTTCAATCGTTCTAGCTGTGGATAAAATGCAAACTATCCGGTGATTAACCTATAGTTATCCAAAGAACAACTCTTGATCTATTTTTTGCCTGTGAATAACTAGCCATTTTGATCTCAGGTAATCCTCGATCTGATCAAGGTAAGATCACATTATTTGATCTGTTTAAGATCCATGATCTTGTTGATCATTTTTTACTTATCCACAGAGATCGTCGATCCTTATAATAGATCTAATAAAAGATCATATATAGAGATCCTATATAAGTAAGCTTTGTCAGAGACTTAGATTAAAAACGCGAAAAGCGATTTTCTATCAATGTGAAAGCAGGTAGAATAGCGCTCTTTTTTATCTGCCCATCTCTCTATTGAATACCAGAGGTCAGTTCATGCTTTATCACGAAAAATTTGACGTCATTGTTGTCGGTGGCGGACACGCAGGAACGGAAGCCGCACTCGCATCAGCTCGCACAGGACAAAAGACGCTGTTACTGACACATAACATCGACACTTTAGGTCAGATGTCATGTAATCCAGCCATCGGTGGCATCGGTAAAGGTCACCTAGTCAAAGAAGTGGATGCGATGGGAGGGTTAATGGCCCAAGCCATCGATCATGCTGGTATTCAATTCAGAACGCTGAATGCATCTAAAGGTCCAGCAGTAAGAGCAACTCGTGCTCAAGCTGATCGTGCTCTGTACAAAGCCTATGTTCGTGAAGCATTAGAAAATGCCCCTAACCTGACCTTATTTCAACAATCCGTTGATGATCTGATTGTTGAACAGGACAGAGCTGTCGGTGTTGTGACACAGATGGGACTACGTTTTCATGCCAAAGCAGTCGTATTAACGGTTGGGACTTTCCTTGGCGGTAAGATCCATATTGGTATGGAAAGCTCTTCTGGTGGCCGCGCGGGCGATCCTCCTTCCATAGCTCTGGCGGATCGTTTACGTGAATTACCATTCCGTGTTGATCGCCTTAAGACAGGAACTCCACCACGAATTGATGCGCGAAGTGTTGATTTCTCCCAGTTGGAAGCACAACATGGTGATAATCCAACACCTGTGTTCTCCTTTATGGGTCAAAGAACACAGCACCCACGCCAGATCCCGTGCTTTATCACCCACACCAACGATCAAACACACGAAGTGATCCGCAATAACTTAGATCGTAGCCCGATGTATGCGGGTGTGATCGAGGGGATTGGTCCACGTTACTGTCCGTCGATTGAAGACAAAGTGATGCGTTTTGCTGACAAGAACAGCCATCAGATCTTTATCGAGCCTGAAGGACTGAATACGCATGAGCTCTATCCAAATGGCATCTCAACCAGTCTGCCGTTTGATGTTCAAGTTCAAATTGTTCGTTCAATGAAAGGGTTTGAAAATGCCCACATTGTGCGACCAGGCTATGCGATAGAATACGATTTCTTCGATCCACGTGATTTAAAACAGACCTACGAAACCAAATTTATTAATGGTTTGTTCTTTGCTGGCCAGATCAACGGCACCACTGGCTATGAAGAAGCGGCTGCGCAAGGTTTAATGGCGGGCTTGAACGCGAGTTTGTACAGTCAGGACAAAGACGGTTGGAGCCCACGCCGTGATCAGGCTTACGTCGGTGTTTTGATTGATGACCTTTCAACAATGGGCACCAAAGAACCGTATCGCATGTTCACTTCACGCGCCGAGTATCGCTTGCTACTGCGCGAAGATAACGCGGATTTGCGTTTAACAGAGCAGGCGCGAGAACTTGGTTTGATCGATGATCTTCGTTGGGCGCGTTTCAACGAAAAGATCGACAATATGACCAAAGAGCGCCAGCGTCTGAAAGACACTTGGATGAACCCTAAGTCACAAGGCATTGATGCACTTAACCAACTGCTAAAAACACCAATGGTGCGTGAAGCCAGTGGTGAAGATCTGCTGCGTCGCCCTGAGATGACCTATCAGCAGCTGACAGAGCTAGAAGCCTTTGCACCTGCGCTGGCGGATCAACAGGCTGCAGAGCAAGTGGAAATCCAAGTTAAATACGAAGGTTACATTAAGCGTCAGCAAGACGAGATTGAAAAATCCTTACGCCATGAACATACACACCTGCCACTTGATATGGATTACGCCAACGTAAAAGGCCTGTCGAATGAAGTGGTGGCGAAATTGAATGAATCGAAGCCAGAATCTATCGGTATTGCTTCACGCATCTCTGGAATTACGCCTGCGGCCATCTCCATCTTGCTTGTTCATCTCAAAAAGCAAGGCATGCTGAAGAAAGGTGAGGAAGCATAATGAGCGCATTACGTACTGAACTGGACGCATTGATCGCACAAACTAAGCTTGAGGTGTCAGATAATCAACGAGATCAACTTGTTGGTTATGTTGAAATGCTCAACAAATGGAACAAAGCTTATAATCTGACCTCGGTACGCGATCCTAGTGACATGCTGGTGAAACACATTCTGGATAGTATTGTTGTCAGCTCTCACTTACAAGGGCAGCGTTTTATTGACGTTGGCACCGGGCCGGGCCTGCCGGGGATCCCTTTGTCTATCATGAATCCAGACAAAGAATTTTATTTGCTCGACAGCCTTGGTAAGCGCATTCGTTTTATTAAACAAGTGCTGCATGAACTAAAGATCGAAAATGTCACGCCGATTCAAAGCCGTGTTGAAGAGTTTCAGCCGCAAGACAAATTTGACGGCGTTTTAAGCCGAGCATTTGCCTCTATGGTTGATATGGTGGAGTGGTGTCATCACTTACCCAAAGCCCAAACCGGCTGTTTTATGGCTCTTAAGGGCCAACTGCCTCAGGATGAGATTGACCAGCTTCCGGACTGGTGTTCTGTGACCGACATCAAAGCTTTGCAAGTTCCTGAATTGGAAGGTAAGCGTCATCTAGTAATCTTATCCCGCAAGGAATAAAAGCGAGGTTCACCGTGGGAAAAATCGTAGCAATCGCCAACCAGAAAGGTGGAGTTGGTAAAACAACAACGTGCATCAACTTAGCCGCGTCTATGGCTGCGACCAAGCGTAAGGTATTGGTGATTGATCTCGATCCGCAAGGTAACGCTACTATGGCCAGTGGCGTCGATAAGTATCAGGTCGATGCCACCGCTTATGAGCTGCTGGTTGAAGATGTCGCATTTGATGATGTCGTGTGTCGCAAGACCTCTGGCAACTATGATTTGATTGCTGCCAACGGCGATGTCACTGCGGCTGAAATCAAACTGATGGAAGTGTTTGCGCGCGAAGTTCGTCTCAAACATGCACTTGCGTCAGTTCGCGATAACTATGATTTCATCTTTATCGATTGTCCTCCATCGCTAAACCTTCTTACAATCAATGCCATGGCCGCAGCAGATTCGGTCTTGGTTCCTATGCAGTGTGAGTATTTTGCACTGGAAGGTTTAACAGCATTAATGGATACCATCAGTAAGCTGGCAGCGGTGGTAAATGAAAATCTTAAAATCGAAGGTCTGCTTCGCACCATGTATGACCCTCGTAACCGCTTATCAAACGAAGTATCCGATCAGTTGAAAAAGCACTTTGGTAACAAGGTGTACCGCACTGTTATTCCGCGTAATGTTCGTCTGGCCGAAGCGCCAAGTCATGGTAAACCTGCCATGTACTACGACAAATACTCCGCAGGCGCAAAAGCGTATCTGGCTCTAGCTGGAGAAATGCTGCGCCGCGATGAAGTCCCTGCATAACCCAACCAAAGGAATTTGTCTCATGTCTAAACGTGGTTTAGGTAAAGGGCTTGATGCTCTGCTTTCAACGAGCTCGCTCGCGCGTGAAAAACAGCAAAGTGCCTTGCACAGCCAAGAGCTTTCTTCTGATGGGGAGCTGACAGATTTAAGCATCAATAGCCTTAAGCCTGGTGTTTATCAGCCGCGTAAAGATATGGAGCCCGAAGCGCTAGAAGAGTTAGCGGCTTCGATAGAGTCTCAGGGGATTATTCAGCCGATCGTGGTTCGTCAGGTTGAAAATGACAAGTTTGAAATCATTGCGGGTGAACGCCGTTGGCGTGCGGCACGCAAAGCGGGGCTCAAACAAGTACCGTGTGTGATCAAAAACGTTGACGATCGCGCAGCGATCGCTATGGCGTTGATCGAGAACATTCAACGTGAAGATCTTAATGTGATCGAAGAGGCTGTCGCCCTCGATCGTCTTCAGGAAGAGTTTTCTCTCACCCACCAGCAAGTGGCTGAGGTGATTGGTAAATCGCGTGCTACCGTGAGTAACTTGCTGCGACTGAATCAGCTGGAAATGGACGTCAAGTATCTCCTTTCAGAAAAAATGCTCGAAATGGGCCACGCACGTGCGCTGTTGGCGTTGGAAGGGGAAGAGCAGGTTGAGGTTGCTGAACTGGTCGCGAAGAAGCGTATGACAGTTCGTCAGACAGAACAGTTAGTGAAAAAGTGTCTCCAGCCGCAATCTGAAGAGAAAAATGAGCTTCAAGACACTGAGGCACAACAAATGTCACAGAAATTGAGTGAAATGCTCAGTGCTAAAGTGGCAATCGTGCGTGCCAAGAACGGCGCGTCGAAAGTCACGATTAGTCTTGATGAGCCTCACAAATTAGAGCAACTGATTGCCAAGCTTGAAGGCTAAATGAGATAATTGATCTCGGTCAATTATGTAAAAAAACGAATTTTTGTGCGGAAGTTGTCGGTTTGTAAACAAAATTGTAACTTTTTGCGGTGTTTTAATTGCATTCAATAGGACTCACCGTATAATTTTCGCCAATTTCCCAGCATGAGGTAGTAACGCTGTGGATTTTACTCGAGGTACGAATACATGGTAGCTGCGTTAGCTAGACCAGGACGAGAGCTTGCAAAGCGATTGTTAATGATCCAGTTTGGCGCGGTTACACTAATGGCGGCAGGAATGGCAGTGGCTGTGAATGCTGAATGGGGGCTTTCAGCACTGATTGGTGGCGGCATTTTTGTTGTCGCGAATGCGGTGTTCGCATTGTTTGCTTTCATGTATGGTGGGGCTCGCGCTGCAAAGCGTATCGCGAACTCTTTCTATGCCGGTGAAGCACTGAAAATCCTTATCACAGTGGCGCTTTTTTCCGTTGCTTACATGTATATACAGGTGGAACTTGTTCCCCTTAAGCTAACCTATTTGCTGGCTCTAGGTATTAATATCTGTGCGCCAGTGCTATTCATTAACAACAAAAAATAGGATGAGTTATGGCTGCGCCAGGTGAAGCGCTAACTGCGTCCGGATACATTTCCCACCACCTTACAAACCTTTCTACTTATAAGTTAGGTCTTGTAGCGGAGGAGGCAAGTTTCTGGAACGTACATATCGATAGCCTGTTTTTTTCTTGGTTTACTGGTTTAATTTTCCTAGGAATCTTTTACAAGGTAGCAAAGAGAACAACAGCGGGTGTACCAGGTAAGCTTCAGTGTGCTGTAGAAATGATCGTTGAATTTGTCGCGGAAAACGTCAAAGACACGTTCCATGGACGCAACCCACTGATCGCGCCTTTAGCACTGACTATCTTTTGTTGGGTATTCTTAATGAACTTGATGGACTTAGTGCCAATCGACTTCTTACCTTACCCAGCAGAGCATTGGCTTGGTATTCCTTACCTTAAGGTTGTACCGTCTGCTGATGTGAATATCACCATGGCTATGGCTCTAGGCGTTTTCGCTCTGATGATTTACTACAGCATCAAAGTGAAAGGTCTAGGTGGATTCGCTAAAGAATTAGCACTACATCCATTCAATCACCCACTGATGATTCCGTTTAACCTACTGATTGAAGTGGTCTCGCTACTGGCGAAACCTCTGTCTCTTGGTATGCGTCTATTCGGTAACATGTTCGCGGGTGAGGTTGTATTCATTCTTTGTGCGGCAATGCTACCATGGTACTTGCAATGGATGGGTTCACTACCGTGGGCAATCTTCCATGTCTTGGTTATCACGATTCAAGCCTTCGTGTTTATGATGTTGACAATTGTTTACCTGTCAATGGCACACGAAGACAGTGATCATTAATTTTTTAAAGCTTTTTATTTGGGCAACTAGCCAACAACTATAAATTGGAGATAGTAATGGAAACTTTACTGAGCTTTTCTGCAATCGCCGTAGGTCTTATCGTCGGTCTTGCTTCTCTTGGTACTGCGATTGGTTTCGCACTTCTAGGTGGTAAATTCCTTGAAGGTGCAGCACGTCAACCAGAAATGGCTCCTATGCTACAAGTTAAGATGTTCATCATCGCGGGTCTACTTGATGCGGTTCCAATGATCGGTATCGTAATCGCACTTCTATTCACATTCGCGAACCCATTCGTTGGTCAACTAGGTTAATCACTCTTAACTTTCGACAAGCTTTGGCTTGTTATTGATTAATACTAAGTCCGAATAGAAGGGGTAGCTGTTGTGAATATAAACGCAACTCTGCTAGGTCAAGCAATCTCGTTTGCACTGTTTGTGTGGTTCTGCATGAAGTATGTATGGCCGCCATTGATGCAAGCGATCGAAGAGCGTCAGAAAAAAATTGCTGACGGTCTACAAGCAGCTGAACGTGCTGCAAAAGACTTGGATCTAGCGCAAGCAAACGCTTCTGAACAGATGAAAGAAGCGAAGCGCACAGCAACAGAGGTCATCGAGCAAGCGAACAAGCGTAAAGCTCAAATTCTAGATGAAGCTCGTGAAGAAGCTCAGGCAGAACGCCAGAAGATTCTTTCACAGGCGGAAGCTGAACTTGAAGCTGAACGCAACCGTGCACGCGATGAGCTGCGCAAACAAGTTGCAACTCTGGCTGTAGCTGGTGCTGAGAAAATCATTGAGCGTTCTATCGATAAAGATGCGCACAAAGATATTCTCGACAACATTACTGCAAAACTTTAAGTCTGGGGGCGCCTATGTCTGATTTGACTACTATCGCACGCCCCTATGCTAAAGCAGCATTCGACTTTGCAGTGGAAAAAGGCGCGTTGGACCAATGGGGTCAGATGCTTTCTTTTGCTGCTGAAGTAGCTAAAAACGAACAGATGCACGAACTCCTAACGGGTTCGGTTTCTGCCGATAAACTGGCAGAAGTATTTGTAGCAGTTTGCGGCGATCAAGTTGATGCTCATGGCCAAAACCTATTGAAGGTGATGGCAGAGAATGGCCGATTAGCGGCCCTTCCTGATATTTGTGAACAGTTCTTTGCTCTGAAAAAAGAGCATGAGAAAGAAGTAGATGTTGAAGTCATTTCAGCATCAGACCTTTCTGATGAGCAGCTTGCAGGTATCAGCAGCAAACTTGAGCAGCGTCTTGAACGCAAAGTTAAGCTGAATTGCAGTGTAGATGAGGCCCTACTTGGTGGGGTGATTATTCGAGCCGGAGACTTAGTCATCGATGACTCAGCGCGTGGTCGTTTGAACCGCCTGAGCGATGCATTGCAGTCTTAATGGGGATTGGAGCATGCAACTTAATTCCACGGAAATCAGCGATCTAATCAAACAGCGTATCGAATCTTTCGACGTTGTTAGTGAAGCTCGCAATGAAGGTACTATCGTTTCGGTAAGCGATGGTATCATCCGCATTCACGGCCTAGCGGACGTGATGCAAGGTGAAATGATTGAATTACCGGGTGGCCGTTATGCACTGGCACTTAACCTTGAGCGTGACTCGGTTGGTGCAGTTGTAATGGGCCCATATGCTGACCTTAAGGAAGGCATGAAAGTTACAGGTACTGGTCGTATTCTTGAAGTACCAGTTGGTCCAGAACTACTAGGTCGCGTAGTAAACACGCTAGGTGAGCCTATCGATGGTAAAGGTCCAATCGAAGCGAAACTGTCTTCACCTGTAGAAGTGATTGCACCAGGTGTAATCGACCGTCAATCGGTTGATCAGCCTGTTCAAACTGGTTACAAATCTGTTGACTCAATGATCCCAATCGGTCGTGGTCAGCGTGAGCTTGTTATCGGTGACCGTCAGACTGGTAAAACAGCAATGGCGATCGATGCAATCATCAACCAGAAAAACTCTGGTATTTTCTCAATCTACGTAGCAATCGGTCAGAAAGCATCGACTATCGCTAACGTAGTTCGCAAACTAGAAGAGCACGGTGCGCTAGCGAACACTATCGTTGTTGTTGCATCGGCTTCTGAATCTGCAGCGCTACAATACCTAGCGCCATACGCAGGTTGTGCGATGGGTGAATACTTCCGTGATCGCGGCGAAGACGCACTGATTGTTTATGATGACCTATCTAAGCAAGCTGTCGCTTACCGTCAGATCTCTCTACTACTAAAACGTCCACCGGGTCGTGAAGCCTTCCCTGGTGATGTTTTCTACCTTCACTCTCGTCTACTAGAGCGTGCTGCTCGTGTAAGCGCAGAATACGTAGAAAAGTTCACTAACGGTGAAGTGAAAGGTAAGACTGGTTCTTTGACTGCTCTTCCTATCATCGAAACTCAAGCTGGTGACGTTTCAGCATTCGTACCGACTAACGTAATCTCGATTACCGATGGTCAGATCTTCCTACAGACTGAGCTATTCAACGCAGGTGTTCGCCCAGCGGTTGACCCAGGTATCTCAGTATCTCGTGTAGGTGGTTCAGCTCAGACGAAAATCATCAAGAAACTATCAGGTGGTATCCGTACAGCACTTGCTGCATACCGTGAACTAGCGGCTTTCGCACAGTTCTCTTCTGATCTTGATGAAGCAACGAAGAAACAGCTAGACCATGGTCAGAAAGTAACAGAACTAATGAAGCAGAAGCAGTACGCTCCAATGTCTGTATTTGACCAAGCGCTAACTATCTTCGCGGCAGAGCGTGGTTACCTAGATGATGTAGAACTGAACAAAGTTCTAGATTTCGAGGCGGCTCTACTATCGTATGCTCGCGGTCAATACGCTGAACTAGCGTCTGAGATCGACAAGACGGGTGCTTACAACGATGAAGTTGAAGCTCAGCTTAAGAAACTGACTGACGACTTCAAAGCAACCCAAACTTGGTAATAGGTCGGTGGCAGTCTCTGCCACCAACTAATGGAGAGTAACGATGGCCGGCGCAAAAGAGATACGTAATAAAATCGGTAGTGTGAAAAGCACTCAGAAAATTACGAAAGCGATGGAAATGGTAGCAGCTTCAAAAATGCGTCGTTCTCAAGATGCAATGGAAGCTTCTCGTCCATACGCTGAAACAATGCGTAAAGTGATCGGTCACGTGGCAAACGCAAATCTAGAGTATCGTCATCCGTACCTAGAAGAGCGTGAAGCGAAGCGAGTTGGTTACATCATCGTTTCTACAGACCGCGGCTTGTGTGGTGGTTTGAACATTAACGTGTTCAAGAAAGCTGTTATAGACATGCAAGCTTGGAAAGAGAAAGGTGCTGAAGTGGAACTGGCAGTTGTCGGTTCAAAAGCTACAGCGTTTTTCAACAACAGTGGCGCTAAAGTCGCTGCGCAGGTTTCTGGTCTGGGCGATAGCCCAAGCTTAGAAGACCTAATCGGTTCTGTAAGCGTAATGCTGAAGAAATACGATGAAGGTGAACTGGACCGTCTGTATGTAGTGTTCAACAAATTTGTGAACACCATGGTTCAAGAACCAACGATCGATCAATTGCTACCTTTGCCTAAATCAGATAGCGAAGAAATGCAGCGTGAGCACTCATGGGACTACATCTATGAACCTGAGCCACAACCTCTGCTGGATGCACTATTAGTGCGTTACGTAGAGTCTCAGGTCTACCAAGGTGTGGTTGAGAACCTTGCTTGTGAGCAAGCGGCTCGAATGATTGCGATGAAAGCTGCAACAGACAACGCCAGCAACCTGATTGAAGACTTAGAACTTGTGTACAACAAAGCCCGTCAGGCTGCGATTACACAAGAACTGTCTGAAATCGTTTCAGGTGCTGCAGCGGTTTAAGCTTAGGTAAAACGAAATAGTTTAGAGGATTAACGATGGCTACAGGTAAGATCGTACAGATCATCGGTGCGGTAGTCGACGTAGAGTTCCCACAGAGCGAAGTACCTAGTGTATATGACGCTCTAAACGTAACGGACTCAAAAGAGCGTCTAGTTCTTGAAGTTCAACAACAGCTAGGCGGTGGCGTAGTTCGTTGTATCGTAATGGGTAGCTCTGATGGTTTACGTCGTGGAGTTGAAGTGGTTAACACTGGCGCTCCAATTTCGGTACCAGTAGGTACTAAGACCCTAGGTCGTATCATGAACGTTCTAGGTGACGCGATTGACGAGTGTGGTGAAATCGGTGCAGAAGAGACTTACTCTATTCACCGTGAAGCACCAAGCTACGAAGAGCAATCAAACGAAACAGCTCTACTAGAAACTGGCGTGAAAGTAATCGACCTAGTTTGTCCATTCGCTAAGGGTGGTAAAATCGGTCTATTCGGTGGTGCAGGTGTAGGTAAGACCGTTAACATGATGGAACTTATCAACAACATCGCACTACAACACTCTGGTCTATCTGTATTTGCAGGTGTTGGTGAGCGTACTCGTGAAGGTAACGATTTCTACTTTGAAATGCAGGAAGCGGGCGTTGTAAACGTTGAGAAGCCTGAAGAATCAAAAGTAGCGATGGTTTACGGTCAGATGAACGAGCCACCAGGTAACCGTCTACGTGTTGCACTGACTGGTCTAACAATGGCTGAGCGTTTCCGTGACGAAGGTCGTGACGTTCTACTGTTCGTTGATAACATCTACCGTTACACACTAGCGGGTACAGAAGTATCAGCACTTCTAGGTCGTATGCCATCTGCGGTAGGTTACCAGCCTACTCTAGCAGAGGAAATGGGTGTACTTCAGGAGCGTATCACGTCAACTAAGCAAGGTTCTATCACGTCTGTTCAGGCGGTATACGTACCTGCGGATGACTTGACTGACCCGTCTCCTGCAACAACGTTCGCGCACTTGGATGCAACGGTTGTACTTAACCGTAACATCGCAGCGATGGGTCTATACCCTGCGATCGACCCACTAGATTCAACGTCTCGTCAGCTTGATCCACTAGTTGTAGGTCAAGAGCATTACGACATCGCTCGTAACGTTCAGCAGACACTTCAGCGCTATAAAGAGCTGAAAGACATCATCGCGATCCTAGGTATGGACGAGCTATCTGAAGAAGATAAGCAAGTTGTATCTCGTGCACGTAAGATTGAGCGTTTCCTAACTCAGCCTTACCACGTAGCGGAAGTATTCACTGGTGACCCAGGTATCTACGTACCTCTTAAAGAGACTCTACGTGGCTTCAAAGGTCTACTAGCTGGTGATTACGACGACATTCCAGAGCAAGCGTTCATGTACTGTGGTGCAATTGACGATGCTATCGAGAATGCGAAGAAGCTATAAGGCTAACTAGGAGGCGATATGGCACCAATAACCTTTCACCTAGACGTGGTAAGCGCTGAGAAGAAAATCTTCTCTGGTCGTGTTGAAACGTTTCAGGTGACCGGTAGCGAAGGTGAGCTGGGTATTTTCCACGGCCACACTCCGCTACTGACCGCTATCAAGCCTGGTATGGTGCGTATTGTGAAACAGCACGGCCACGAAGAAATCATTTATGTTTCTGGTGGTATGGTGGAAGTTCAGCCAGGTACAGCGACTGTACTGGCTGATACGGCTATCCGTGGTGAAGAACTAGACGCAGCGAAGGCAGAAGAAGCCAAGCGTCGCGCTGAGGAGAGTATCCAGAATCAGCACGGCGATATGGACTTCGCTCAAGCGGCCAGTGAGCTGGCGAAAGCCATTGCTCAGCTACGTGTTATCGAGCTGACAAAAAAACGCCGTTAATTTAATTACGGTGTTTTAAAAATGATAAAGGCGGTCATATGACCGCCTTTTTGCTTAATTTTTAACAGAAATTTTTCCAGATCAATTAACTAATTCTTGATTAGTGTCTAGAATACCCCTCAGTTTTACAACAAGCACATATAGGTTACTGAATGAAATTTAGCGCGGTGATCCTCGCAGCGGGTAAAGGAACTCGCATGTACTCGAACAAGCCAAAAGTACTGCATACCTTGGCGGGTAAACCCATGGCCAAACACGTGATTGATACCTGTTCTGGTTTAGGCGCGCAGAATATTCATTTGGTTTACGGCCACGGCGGTGATCAGATGCAGGCTGAGCTGGCAGAGGAGTCCGTGAACTGGGTTCTGCAAGCTGATCAGCTAGGGACAGGACACGCGGTGGATCAGGCTTCTCCTCAGTTTGAAGATGACGAGAAGATCCTTGTTCTTTATGGTGATGTACCGTTGATCTCAGAAGAGACAATCGAAAGCCTATTGGATGCACAGCCTACAGGTGGTATTGCGCTGCTGACGGTCGTACTGGATAACCCGATGGGATATGGACGTATCGTACGCAAGAATGGCCCTGTTGTTGCCATCGTTGAGCAGAAAGATGCGACTGAAGAGCAGAAGCTGATCAAAGAGATTAATACTGGTGTAATGGTTGCTACTGGCGGTGATCTTAAGCGTTGGTTATCTGGCCTGAACAACAATAACGCTCAGGGTGAATATTACTTAACAGATGTGATTGCCGCGGCTCATGATGAAGGCCGTGCAGTGGAAGCTGTTCATCCAGTAAACCCAATTGAAGTAGAAGGCGTTAACGACCGTGCTCAGTTAGCTCGTTTAGAGCGTGCTTTTCAGTCTATGCAAGCTCAAAAACTGCTAGAACAGGGAGTGATGTTACGCGATCCGGCACGTTTTGATCTGCGCGGTGAGTTGCAGTGTGGTATGGATTGTGAAATCGATACCAACGTCATCATTGAAGGCAAAGTAACCTTGGGCGACAACGTGATCATTGGTACTGGAAGTGTACTGAAAGATTGTGAAATCGATGACAATAGTGTCATTCGCCCTTACAGTGTGATTGAAGGCGCGACGGTTGGTGAAGAGTGTACAGTTGGCCCGTTTACACGTTTACGTCCTGGTGCTGAGATGCGCAACGACTCTCATGTAGGCAACTTTGTTGAAGTGAAGAATGCACGCATTGGCGAGGGTTCTAAAGCTAACCATCTGACCTATTTGGGTGATGCGGAAATTGGTCAACGCACAAACATCGGTGCGGGCACAATCACCTGTAACTATGACGGTGCGAATAAGTTTAAGACCATCATCGGTAACGATGTGTTTATTGGCTCTGACAGTCAGCTGGTGGCTCCTGTTACTATCGCGGATGGTTCAACCGTCGGCGCTGGCACGACATTAACTAAAGACGTTGCAGAAGGAGAGTTAGTGATTACTCGCGCGAAAGAGCGCAAAATCACAGGCTGGCAGCGCCCAGTGAAACAAAAGTAAACCTCAATTATTAAAAAACGCCGCTTATTGCGGCGTTTTTTATAGCTAGTTACTTGGAATAGCAATACGTTGCTCTAGCCATCTTACTGCCTGCGATACCAACAGAATTAAAATCAGATACTCCAGGACCAGAAAGGTATAAATCTCAAGAGGCAAATACTCATTGACCACCAGCTCATTTGCCCGCCGCGTTAAATCACTCAGTCCAATCACGCTGACCAACGAGCTCATTTTCAATATGTAGACGAACTGGTTACCTAGTGGTGGCAGGATTTGTCTAAATGCTTGTGGAAGTATGACCAGGCGCATTTTTTGCCAGTAATTCAGTCCGAGTGACTCTGCAGCCTCGTGCTGCCCCTTGGCAATGGATTGGATCCCACCGCGAAAAACTTCCGCCATGAAAGCACTTTCTGCAACTGTCAGGGCGATGACACCTGCCCAAAAATGATCGAGTGAGATATCCAGCAGTGTCGGTAGGCCATAATAGACCCACAATAGCAGTACCAGCACAGGAATCGATCGGATGACCTCAACATAAACTCTATTGAGACCATTGAGCCACCTTGCGTTTGATAATGAAGGTAGGGCGACCAATAAACCTATCAGCATTGCCAAAGTCATGCTCAGAAGAGAAATTGTGATGGTGTCGTAAAAGCCGGCACTCAGAAACTTCAGGTTTGTCTGGCCTTGCTCCGTTGAAGGATCGAGTACATACCAGCCCCATTGATAGTCACTACAGCCGGTGAGAAGGAGAATGGTTGCCAGCCAGAAATAACGATAGGTCACATTACATCCTGTATTGTCTAAAAAAACTGCTTTGTTGCTGCTATGTTAGCAGTGAACTATCACAGAGCGTAATAACTTTAAGGAAGATTAAATGAACAAGTTCATCCTAGCACTCGGACTGTGTATTTTATCAATCGGTCAGGCGGCCGCCGAGACCAGCCGACTCCATGAGATTCTTGATAGCGGGGTGTTACGAGTAGGGACGACCGGGGACTGGAATCCGATGACGATGAAAGATCCAGCTACCAATAGCTATAAAGGCTTTGATATCGACGTGACCACTGAGCTAGCCAAAGATTTAGGCGTCAAGGTTGAATATGTTGCAACGGATTGGAAAACACTGGTCAACGGCATTACCGCCAATAAGTACGACATTACGGGCAGTGCCTCTCTGAATATGTCTCGCGCTAAGGTAGCAGGCTATAGCCAACCTTATTTCTACTTGGCTTTCGTTCCTGTGGTACAGAAAAAAGATCTGCAAAAGTTCTCAGACTGGAGCGATTTTGACAAGGCAGAGGTAAAAGTTGCAGCTACGTTGGGTACGGTGCAAGAAAAGATGGTGAAAGAATTCTTTCCTTCGGCAAAACACATTGTGATTGAAGCGCCAGCACGAGATTTCCAAGAGTTATTAGCTCGCCGTGCAGATGTATCCGTGACATCGAACGTTGAAGCGGCTACGTTAGTCGAGAAGTTTAAACAACTGGCTATTGTGCCTGTAAAAGAGCCGCGCAAACCTACCCCAATTGCGATGCTGCTACCGCAGGACGACCAAGTATGGATTAACTACATTAACCACTGGGTAGAACTGAAAAAGACCCAAGGCTTTTTCAAACAAACTGCTGAGAAGTGGGGATTGAAGAGCAAGTAATTGCTTTGTAGAAAAAGAGCCGCACAACGCGGCTCTTTTTAATTGGTTACTCGTCACTGACGACACGAGAATTGTCGGGGGCGGTAAACTGTTCTGACAATTGACGGTTAGAAACAATGTAACCAAGCCATAGACCACTCATACAAATCACGATAGCGATACCCGTGACTACTTGAGCTTGGCTCGCCATCGCCGCGACTAACGCACTGGCGAGACTGCTGACGCAGATCTGCAAGCTATTTTGCAGCCCTGCTGCAGTGGCTGGGCTCTGCTTAGCGCTGGCCAATGCACGGTTGACGACAATCGGATAAAGCGCACCGTTAGCAACGGCAATCAAGCAGAAGGGTGCAAGAATCGGCCAGATGGATGTTAGCTGCCATTGTGAGGCGATAAACACGAGCAGTGAAGCGACACTGAATAAACCAATCAACTGACGCAGTACTTTTTCATCCCCATATTTGGCCACCCCTTTTTTACCTAAGTAACCACCAGCCATAAAGGCGATCGTCTGCGGAATAAAACTTAGACCGATATCTTTGGCTTCGTAGCCAAGCTGAGCCATTATTTCCGGCATACCGGTCAGGTACGCGAAGAATGCAGCTGACGCCGTCGCAAACATCATAACGTTGCCCAAATAAGTCTTTGAGCCTACTAGCGCTTTGATGTCTGAACTCATGCTAGTCTGCTTAGCTGGCTCCTTTTCATTGCTTTGTGCCATCGTCGTGGCTACCAGCAATAACCCCATTAGCGTCAGGGCAACAAAAATACTGTGCCAGCCGAAGTTATCTGCCAGAACAACACCCAACTGCGGTGCTAAAGCGGGAGACAGTGCCACTAACGGCATAATGGTGGCGAAGATTTGTTGGCTGCTGCCGGAGTAACGTTTGATGACCATGGCTTGCCAGATAACTGCAGGAGCGCAGACGCCGATGGCCTGAATGAAGCGCAGTGTCAGTAATTGCCAGACTTGATCACTGAAAGCAAGACCAAAAGAGGCCACGGTAAACAAACCTAAACCTGCGGCTAGCGTATTTCGATGGCCAAATTTGTCCGATGCCAGTCCCCATAAAAGCTGGCCAATCGCCATACCGACCAGAAATACAGTTAATGAGAGTGCAATTTGTTCTGGACCAGTAGCAAAGTCACCTTCCATTGCTTTGAAAGCGGGTAAGTACATATCTGTAGCAATAAAACCTAGCATTGATAACGAGGCTAAATAGAAAAGTTGTAATTTAGAAATTTTCATCATCTTTCCATTCAAAAAAATTCACTGATTGTTATAAGTTGTCACCAACCTTTTTATTAACTTTGCTATTCTATTTTTCGTGATAGTGAAATTGAAACGCTAAAATTTGCGGTTATTCATCAAAAAATTTGAAAGGTTGTTATGAGTGTATTTTCTCAAACTTCGTTAGAGCTGGTGGATACGGTGGCTCGCCTAGGCAGTTTTACAGCGGCAGCGGAGGTCTTGCACAAAGTACCATCTGCCATCAGCTACAGTATTCGCCAAATGGAACAGGAATTGGATGTGGTGCTGTTTCGTCGTTTACCCAGAAAGGTGGAACTGACGCCCGCGGGTGAAGTGTTTCTTGAACAAGCAAGGGCAATGCTTCGACAGATGGAAGAAGTGAAAGCGCAAACCAAGCGTGCGGCGCATGGCTGGCAAAAAACACTCAAACTGACTTTAGATAATGTCGTTAAACTGGAGCGCCTCAAGCCATTAATAGAGGATTTTTATCAGACCTTTCCTTATGCTGAGCTGCAGATCAATATGGAAGTGTTCAACGGTTCTTGGGAAGCCATCTCTCAGGGCAGAGCCGATATTGTTATTGGTGCGACGTCGGCGATTCCCGTTGGTGGAGATTTTGAAGTCCGGGATATGGGAATCCTAGATTGGGCATTTGTCGCTTCACCTAGCCACGCTTGTGTACGCCAGCAAAATCTGACTGAAGAGTTTGTCAGTCAGTTTCCGGCGATCTGCCTTGATGATACCTCTAATGTGCTGCCCAAACGTCACACTGGTCATTATCCTCACCAGCGCCGTTTGCTGCTGCCTAACTGGTATAGTGCCATTGAGTGCTTAAAAAATGGTGTTGGGGTGGGCTATATGCCGCGTCATATCGCGATGCCATTGATCCATGAAGGTCAGTTGGTTGAGAAGTTATTACCAGATGACAAGCCGATCAGCCGTTGTTGCCTAGTTTGGCGCAAAGATGACAATCACAAATTAATTCAGTGGATGGTGGACTACCTTGGTAGCGGGGATAAGTTACACAACGACTGGCTGCGTTATGCATCAAATTGAACCAGATTCAAATTGTTAATGTTAGCAGATTGTTATTTACAAGCGGCTTGATACTATCCAATACATGATTCTGTAAATTGTTAAGGTACTGCAGTTTGAGGATAGTAGACAAAAAATGGCAGGTACTGCCTATTTTGACCTTGTCGGTTTCTATGCTGGTTGGGTTGTACGGTTTTTACATCACCTTGGAACGTTTAGTCATAGAGCGCGAACGTTCTCACCTCATTTCGCTGATGTCGGATGTCATTTATGTCATTCGTGAAGACAGCGCCAAGTTCACTCCTGAGTTAGATGTTGATGACTACATTGGCGATCTGACCCAAGCAAATACGCAAATGCGCATTCAGGTGATTGATCCTTCTGGTTTGGTTATCGCCGATACTGACTTATCCGATCACGCGTTAGCGCGAGTAGAAAATCATGCTAACCGTCCTGATTTCCAGCAAGCGCTGGAAACCGGTGAAGGCAGTGATGTTCGCTTCAGTACGGTGACATCAACGGATCGCATCTACTACTCGAAAAAAGAAAGCATCAATGGCAATGACTTTGTGATTGTTTTGTCTTCGCCTATGTACCACTTAAAGCAGATGACTTTTGAGCTGATGACCATTCTGACGATTATGGTCATACTCAGTATCGGCTTTTTGGTCGGTACCTCCTATCTCAGCAATCGACGAATCAACCTACGGGTTGAAGAAGAACAAACTAAGCAAGATGAGCGAATTCGCCAGCGTACCAATGAGATTGAATTGATGCATCGGCTCGCCAATATGCTTGCCGCCTGCAACAACATGGTTGAAGCGCAGAAAATAGTCTCCGATGTCCTACCGAGAATTCTTGGCAATGTGAATGGTAGCGTGTCGCTGATGCGTGCGTCGCGTAATCAGCTTGTGACTCAGCTAGACTGGGGGGAAGAGTGGCCAGGTAGTCGCAGCTTTGCTCCCGATGAGTGCTGGTCATTACGCAAAGGGCGGGTGTATCAATCTAATGATGAATTCCACACTTTATCTTGTGAACATATGGAAAACGTGGGAGACAATCAAACCCTATGTATCCCACTTACGGCACACGGAAATACCATAGGTATCATGCATCTCTATTTTGGTTCGAGTGAGGTTGAGATCGATGAGATTACTGAACAGCTGGCATTCAGCGTGGCTGAACATTTAGGCTTAGCATTAGCGAATTTGAGTCTCCAAGAGAAATTGCGCTCTCAGGCATTGAGCGATCCATTAACGGGTCTGTTTAATCGTCGATTCTTCGAGCAAAAACTGACTGAGCATGCGATGAACTCGGCAACGTCAGAGCAGCCGCTGTCATTGTTGATGCTTGATTTAGACCACTTTAAACGCTTTAACGATAACTTTGGTCATGATGCTGGAGACTTTGTTCTCAAAGAAATCAGCGCCTTGCTGAAGCGTAGTGTCGGGGATGATGAAATTGCCTGCCGTTTAGGCGGTGAAGAGCTGGCGGTGTTGTTACCGCAATCGAATATGAAGCAGGCGACTGAGTTTGCCAATACTCTTTGTGAAGCAGTGCGCTCACTGCACCTGGAACATAAAGGCTTATCTTTGGGTCAGCTTGGTGTGTCGATTGGTGTCTCAACGTATCCAAAGCCGTCCTCAGATATGGAGTCTCTAGTCAAGATGGCTGATCAGGCTCTGTATATGGCAAAAGATTTAGGTCGAAGCCGAGTCGTAAACTATGACGAATACCGGACACATAAGAAGCCCGGCCTAGAAGTGGTAGAGCTGGAAGAAAACCCAGCTTAGAATTTAGGTAAATAAATTCAGGTAAATAAAAAGGCCAGCATTTGCTGGCCTTTGTTATGTTAAGCAACGCGCCTATGGGCGTTCAAATACAGTCGCAATGCCTTGACCCAGACCGATACACATGGTCGCTAAACCATACTTGGCGTCTTTTGACTCCATCAAGTTGATCAGTGTGGTTGAGATGCGTGAACCAGAACAACCTAATGGGTGACCTAGTGCAATGGCACCGCCATTGAGGTTAACCTTCTCATCCATCACATCTAGCAGACCTAGATCTTTCGCACATGGTAGCGATTGTGCTGCAAAAGCTTCGTTAAGCTCAACCACATCCATATCTTCAATTGACAGGCCTGCGCGTTTTAGAGCTTTTTGCGTTGCAGGTACTGGGCCATAGCCCATGATAGAAGGATCGCAGCCCGCAATCGCCATCCCTTTGATACGAGCTCGAATTGTAAGTCCGAGTTCATTGGCTTTGTCTTCGCTCATGATCAGCATTGCAGACGCACCATCTGAAAGTGCGGATGACGTACCTGCTGTGACTGTACCATTCGCAGGGTCAAATACAGGACGAAGCTGAGAAAGCCCTTCTACCGATGTTTCTGGACGAATCACCTCATCGTGGTCTAGCGTGAACAAGGTTCCGTCTGCAGCGTGACCTTCTGTTGGCAAGATTTCGCTTTTAAAACGACCCTCAACCGTAGCAGCGTGAGCGCGAGCATGAGAGCGTGCCGCGAATTCGTCTTGCTGCTCACGACTAATGCCGTGCAGCTTACCTAGCATTTCGGCTGTCAGACCCATCATGCCGGCTGCTTTCGCGACGTTTTTAGACATACCAGGATGGAAGTCGACACCGTGATTCATCGGTACGTGGCCCATGTGCTCAACACCGCCAATCAGGCAGATTTCTGCATCACCTGTCATGATAGCGCGAGTCCCGTCATGCAATGCTTGCATGGAAGAACCACATAGGCGGTTGACGGTCACTGCACCAATCTCAATCGGTAGTCCCGCTAGCAAGGCGGCATTGCGGGCGACGTTGAAGCCTTGTTCTAGTGTCTGCTGAACACAGCCCCAGTAGATGTCTTCAATTTCGCTCGGATTAACCTGAGGATTACGAGCCAGAATGCCTTTCATCAAATGGGCTGATAAATCTTCAGCTCGTGTGTGTCGGAAAGCGCCACCTTTAGAGCGCCCCATTGGTGTACGCAGACAATCTACGACAACGACGTTTCTTGTTTGTAAAGCCATGTGGGAATCTCCTTAGATAGAACCGTGTTGCTGAGTGCCATAGAAGGTTTCGCCTTTGGCAGCCATATCAATCAGCATTTGTGGAACCTGATACATAGCACCAAGATCTTGGTGCTGCTCTGCCATCGCAACAAATTCAGCGATGCCCACACTATCTAGGTAGCGGAACACACCGCCACGGAATGGAGGGAAGCCCAGACCGTATACCAATGCCATGTCAGCTTCCTGTGGAGAAGCTATAATGCCTTCCTGCAAACACAGCACGACTTCGTTGATCATTGGAATCATCATACGTTGAATGATGGTCTGATCATCGAACTCTTGAGCTTGGCTGCATACCTCAGACAAAATCGGTAAAATCTTGTCACTAAAGGCTTTTTTCGGTTTACCGCGTTTATCTACGCTGTAGCTATAGAACCCGCTGCCATTCTTCTGGCCGTATTTGTTGACGTCGAACAGAGCATCAATCGCATCGCGAGATGACTTACCCATGCGCTCAGGGAAACCTTGCGCCATGACTTCCTGGGCGTGGTGTGCGGTATCAATACCCACCACGTCCAGTAGGTAAGCAGGGCCCATTGGCCAGCCAAACTGGCGCTCCATGATTTTGTCGACTTTAGTAAAGTCCGCGCCATCACGAAGTAGCATGCTGAAACCGCCAAAGTACGGGAAGAGTACGCGGTTAACGAAGAAGCCTGGGCAGTCATTGACGACGATTGGCGATTTACCCATCTTAGCGGCGTAAGCAACAACGCGATTGATGGTTTCATCGGAGGTGTGCTCACCACGGATGATCTCAACGAGAGGCATACGATGCACGGGGTTGAAGAAGTGCATACCACAGAAATTTTCTGGGCGCTGAAGCGACTTAGCCAGCAAGTTAATTGGGATCGTTGAAGTATTGGAAGTGATAACAGTATCTTCGCTGACCTGTTGTTCTACTTCACTCAATACCGCGGCTTTTACTTTCGGGTTTTCTACCACGGCTTCAACAATCACATCCGAATTTTCAATCCCCGCGTAATGCAGGCTAGGAGTAATTGATGCCAGAATACCTGCCATCTTAAATCCATCGATACGGCCGCGTGACAAGCGCTTATTAAGCAGCTTGGATGCCTCTGTCATACCGAGGTCTAAAGATGCCTGAGCGATGTCTTTCATCATAACCGGCACGCCTTTCAGGGCTGACTGGTAAGCAATACCGCCACCCATAATGCCAGCGCCGAGCACGGCAGCGCGTGCAGTCTGTTTGTTGGCGTGTTTTGCCGCTTTCTTGGCAATACCTTTGATGTACTGGTCGTTAAGGAAAAGGCCAACCAATGCTTTCGCTTCTTCGGACTTAGCCAGTTTGATGAAGTACTTACGTTCAATATCTAGGGCTTCGTTACGTGCAAAGCGTGAACCTTCCTCGATGGCGATGACCGCTTTCATTGGCGCAGGGTAATGTGGGCCTGCTTTTTGTGCCACTAGGCCTTTCGCCATCGTGAAGCTCATCATCGCTTCTAACTTACTCAGGGTAAGTGCAGAGGTTTTTTGTTTACGGCGCTGCTGCCAATCAAGCTTCTCATTAATCGCTTGTGTGAGCGTTGCTAGCGCTGATTCATACAGTGATTCACTGTCGACAACAGCGTCTAGCAAGCCAATTTTTAGTGCTTCGTCTGCGCGGCAAGCTTTACCTTGTGTGATGATTTCCATTGCACTGTCAGCACCAATGACGCGAGGTAGGCGTACACAGCCGCCAAAGCCTGGCATGATACCGAGCTTAGTTTCTGGTAAGCCAATGCTGGTGGTTTTGTCACCAATGCGCATGTCAGTAGCAAGTACACACTCACATCCGCCGCCAAGAGTATGGCCTTTCAGCACAGAAATGGTTGGTACTGGCAAATCTTCAAGCTTATTGAAGATGCTGTTAGCAAACTGCAGCCACTTATCGAGTTCGGCTTCTTCTTTGGCAAATAGGCCTAAGAATTCGGTGATGTCTGCGCCGACAATGAAAGCATCTTTATCTGAAGTCAGTAATAGACCTTTTAGACCCTGATGTGCATTCAGTGCATCGAGAGCTTTATCGAGTGATTCCAGTGTGGCTAGATCGAGCTTGTTGACAGAATTTGGTGAGCAGAAACTTAGCTCAGCGATACCGTCGTGTAATTCCTTTACCTGTAGGGTTTCGGCTTGGTAAATCATTATCTATCTCCATGACATACAATCTTGGGATTGCGCGTATACCGGCCTCAAGCGCACGGCTTGCGGGCCAGCATATAGAAATGTCGCTTTATTTTTATTCTGGTTAGACCAGTTATTTTAGTGTGGACTCAGCCAGAATTAAATTCAATACATTTTTTAAACAAGTGTTTAACATTGTGCGCTGTGGCCGATCTTTTAAGGGCTCTTATTAGGCGAGCATGATAAACTGACATGATAGTAAAAAGTGACCCTATAGTATGAACGACCAGCCCTACCTTATTCCTGCTCAACTTGCTCTATTTGAAGAAGAAATTAAGAAAAGTGTATTTATTACTCAGCTAGCGCATACCCCTTCGATAGAGGCTGCCAAGGCGTTTGTCGAGCAGGTAAAAGCTCAGCACTCAGATGCGAGGCATAACTGCTGGGGATTCGTAGCAGGTCGGCCAGAAGACTCTATGAAATGGGGATTCAGTGACGATGGCGAACCTTCAGGGACGGCAGGCAAACCCATTTTGGCTCAACTGTCTGGTTCTGGAGTGGGCGAGATTACTGCAGTGGTGACCCGATACTCTGGTGGAATCAAACTTGGTACGGGTGGCTTAGTAAAAGCGTATGGCGGCGGTGTCCAGCAGGCGCTCAAGTCTCTTCAAACAATTGAGAAAAAAATAACCACAAAGCTATTAGTGGAGTTAGACTATGGCTTTATTGCTATTGTTCAGGCCTTACTGCCGCAATTTAGCGCGCAAGAAGTGGAGACTGACTATAGTGAACAAGTAAAGATGGTCGTGGAAATCGAGCTTCGCTATGTGAGTGACTTTACCCAAACCATAATCAATAAAAGTGGTGCCAAAGCCTTGGTGACCCCTTTAGACGGAAAATAAAGATAATCAGGAAGTCGGAAGCTCAGCTTCAGTAATCATCAATTCATGCAGTTTCGTTCAATTATTCGGATTGTCGGGCTATTGCTCGCCCTTTTTAGTGTCTCAATGCTAGCTCCAGCGCTGGTCGCGTTAATCTATCGTGACGGTGCGGGTGTGCCATTTGTCACGACTTTCTTTGTCCTGTTTATCTGTGGTGCCATTTGCTGGTGGCCCAATCGTCGCCACAAGCATGAACTTAAAGCACGCGATGGTTTTCTGATCGTAGTTCTGTTCTGGACGGTTATTGGCAGCGCCGGATCGATCCCATTTTTACTATCTGATAACCCGAATGTGTCGGTGACCGATGCCTTTTTTGAATCGTTCTCCGCTCTAACGACGACGGGAGCTACCGTCATTGTCGGCCTTGATGAGTTGCCTAAAGCCTTGCTCTTCTATCGGCAGTTTCTTCAATGGTTCGGCGGGATGGGAATCATTGTACTTGCTGTGGCAATTCTGCCCGTACTAGGCATTGGTGGTATGCAGCTTTATCGCGCTGAGATTCCTGGGCCAGTTAAAGACAGTAAAATGACGCCTCGAATTGCTGAAACCGCGAAAGCGCTGTGGTACATCTATCTGAGCTTAACGATCGCGTGTGCCTTGGCATTCTGGTTGGCGGGTATGACGCCGTTTGACGCCATTGGCCATAGCTTTTCGACCATCGCGATTGGTGGCTTCTCAACCCATGACGCTAGTATGGGCTACTTTGATAGCTATGCGATTAACATGATTACCGTGGTGTTCTTGTTAATCTCGGCATGTAACTATTCTTTGCACTTTGCCGCGTTTGCATCCGGTGGTGTCCATCCTAAATACTACTGGAAGGACCCTGAGTTTCGCGCTTTCATCTTTATACAAGCACTACTCTTTGTCGTGTGCTTCCTTATCCTGCTGAATCACCATTCCTACGATTCCGTCTATGATGCGTTCGATCAGGCGCTGTTCCAGACGGTGTCTATCTCAACCACAGCCGGCTTTACGACAACTGGCTTTTCAGAGTGGCCTCTATTTCTACCTGTATTGTTACTGTTTTCTTCCTTTATAGGAGGTTGTGCGGGTTCAACGGGTGGCGGTATGAAAGTCATACGTATCTTGTTGCTCACCCTGCAAGGGGCGCGTGAGTTAAAGCGTTTAGTACACCCGAGAGCCGTCTATACCATCAAAGTTGGCGGGACCGCCTTGTCTCAACGTGTGGTCGATGCGGTATGGGGTTTTTTCTCCGCTTACGCGCTGGTTTTTGTAGTATGTATGCTGGGTTTGATTGCAACAGGCATGGATGAGCTAAGCGCTTTCTCTGCTGTGGCAGCAACACTCAACAACCTTGGGCCAGGTTTAGGAGAGGTGGCGTTGCATTTCGGCGATGTGAATGACAAGGCCAAATGGGTACTCATTGTCTCTATGCTATTTGGGCGCCTTGAGATCTTTACTTTATTGATTCTACTAACTCCGACTTTTTGGCGAAGCTAAGGAGCTTTCGTGACTAAAGCACTATTTCTCTATTCTTCTCGTGAAGGCCAGACAAAAAAGATTCTTCGATATATTGAGCAAGAGCTTTCACACCTGACTGTGGAAACACTCGATTTGCACAGCGCAGAGCACATCGACTTCGAGCAATACGACAAAGTGTTGATCGGTGCTTCAATACGGTACGGGCATTTGAACAAGCGCTTATATCAATTTATTGAGCGACACAAAGAGAAACTGGAGTCCGGTAAGGTCGGTTTTTTCTGCGTGAATTTAACCGCCAGAAAAGAAGACCAAGGTAAAGATACGCCGGAAGGCAGTGCTTACATCCGCAAGTTCTTAGTCAAATCGCCTTGGAAGCCGGAACTGATAGGTGTGTTTGCTGGTGCGCTTTATTACCCTCGCTATAACTGGTTCGATAAAGTGATGATTAAGTTCATCATGAGTATGACTGGCGGCGAGACCGACACCAGTAAAGAAGTTGAATATACCAACTGGAAAAAAGTCGCCTTATTTGCCCAAAAGTTTAGCAATTTGTGAAAATAAGGTTGGAATTTGGCTGCTTGGGCTTAAATATTAACCGAAAGGCAAAAAAACGTAAAAAAATGCATAAAAGGGGTTGCCAAGATTATTTCGATCTCTATAATGCCCCCTCGCTGACACGGGAACGCTTCGAAGCTTATGTTTCGAAACAATAAAACTCAGTTAGCAAGGTCGATTAGCCAAGTGGAAACGCTTGAAAATAAGTTTGAAAAAAGTGGTTGACACTAAACTTTATCTCGCTAAAATGGCCGTCCGTTTTGAGTAAGGCTTAAAACGAAAGCTCTTTAACAATATAAACCTATCAATCTGTGTGGGCACTCGTTGATGATAATCCAATTCGATACTTCGGTATCAAATTAGGTTTCAATGATACGAAGTGACCATTGAATCTTCGGATTCAGCACAGTCAATTCAAACATTACTTTATGTAATGTTCAGTATTCATTGAGCCGACAAAATCTTAAATTGAAGAGTTTGATCATGGCTCAGATTGAACGCTGGCGGCAGGCCTAACACATGCAAGTCGAGCGGAAACGAGTTATCTGAACCTTCGGGGAACGATAACGGCGTCGAGCGGCGGACGGGTGAGTAATGCCTGGGAAATTGCCCTGATGTGGGGGATAACCATTGGAAACGATGGCTAATACCGCATAATAGCTTCGGCTCAAAGAGGGGGACCTTCGGGCCTCTCGCGTCAGGATATGCCCAGGTGGGATTAGCTAGTTGGTGAGGTAATGGCTCACCAAGGCGACGATCCCTAGCTGGTCTGAGAGGATGATCAGCCACACTGGAACTGAGACACGGTCCAGACTCCTACGGGAGGCAGCAGTGGGGAATATTGCACAATGGGCGCAAGCCTGATGCAGCCATGCCGCGTGTATGAAGAAGGCCTTCGGGTTGTAAAGTACTTTCAGCAGTGAGGAAGGTGGATGTGTTAATAGCGCATTCATTTGACGTTAGCTGCAGAAGAAGCACCGGCTAACTCCGTGCCAGCAGCCGCGGTAATACGGAGGGTGCGAGCGTTAATCGGAATTACTGGGCGTAAAGCGCATGCAGGTGGTTTGTTAAGTCAGATGTGAAAGCCCGGGGCTCAACCTCGGAATTGCATTTGAAACTGGCAGACTAGAGTACTGTAGAGGGGGGTAGAATTTCAGGTGTAGCGGTGAAATGCGTAGAGATCTGAAGGAATACCGGTGGCGAAGGCGGCCCCCTGGACAGATACTGACACTCAGATGCGAAAGCGTGGGGAGCAAACAGGATTAGATACCCTGGTAGTCCACGCCGTAAACGATGTCTACTTGGAGGTTGTGGCCTTGAGCCGTGGCTTTCGGAGCTAACGCGTTAAGTAGACCGCCTGGGGAGTACGGTCGCAAGATTAAAACTCAAATGAATTGACGGGGGCCCGCACAAGCGGTGGAGCATGTGGTTTAATTCGATGCAACGCGAAGAACCTTACCTACTCTTGACATCCTCAGAAGAGACTGGAGACAGTCTTGTGCCTTCGGGAACTGAGAGACAGGTGCTGCATGGCTGTCGTCAGCTCGTGTTGTGAAATGTTGGGTTAAGTCCCGCAACGAGCGCAACCCTTATCCTTGTTTGCCAGCGAGTAATGTCGGGAACTCCAGGGAGACTGCCGGTGATAAACCGGAGGAAGGTGGGGACGACGTCAAGTCATCATGGCCCTTACGAGTAGGGCTACACACGTGCTACAATGGCGCATACAGAGGGCGGCCAACTTGCGAAAGTGAGCGAATCCCAAAAAGTGCGTCGTAGTCCGGATTGGAGTCTGCAACTCGACTCCATGAAGTCGGAATCGCTAGTAATCGTAGATCAGAATGCTACGGTGAATACGTTCCCGGGCCTTGTACACACCGCCCGTCACACCATGGGAGTGGGCTGCAAAAGAAGTGGGTAGTTTAACCTTCGGGGGGACGCTCACCACTTTGTGGTTCATGACTGGGGTGAAGTCGTAACAAGGTAGCGCTAGGGGAACCTGGCGCTGGATCACCTCCTTATACGATGATTATTCACGATGAGTGTCCACACAGATTGATGGTTTATGTAGTTTAAGAGAACGAAGATATCCCAATATCTTCAACTTAGTGTCCCGTTCGTCTAGAGGCCTAGGACACCGCCCTTTCACGGCGGTAACAGGGGTTCGACTCCCCTACGGGATACCATTGGGTCGTTAGCTCAGTTGGTAGAGCAGTTGACTTTTAATCAATTGGTCGCAGGTTCGAATCCTGCACGACCCACCATTTCTTCCTTAGAAATGATCCTCAAGATGGGGCTATAGCTCAGCTGGGAGAGCGCCTGCCTTGCACGCAGGAGGTCAGCAGTTCGATCCTGCTTAGCTCCACCATTCTTGACGTCTTCCACAAGACGAAAAACTCATGTGGGCGATTAGCTCAGTTGGGAGAGCACCTGCCTTACAAGCAGGGGGTCACTGGTTCGAGCCCGGTATCGCCCACCATTTTTAAGTGTTCTTGCAAAAGAATCTTTAAAAATGGTTCATTTATGAATCTAGCTCTTTAACAATTTGGAAAGCTGACGAATAACAACAATCCCCATCTCTATGAGATGCGTTGTTATTCATTGAAAAGTTCTCAAATCCTAAATCTTTTGATTTAGGTACCAACACACATTCAAGTGTTCTTGGCTTTTTGTTTTCACTTTTTATAAAAAAAGTAAAGTAAAAAGATATTTGAGTCCGGCAAAATCGAGTCTGCATCATGTTTAAATAATTGCAGACAACTTTGGTTGTTTAAACAGAAGACCCTTTGGGGTTGTATGGTTAAGTGACTAAGCGTACACGGTGGATGCCTTGGCAGTCAGAGGCGATGAAGGACGTATTAACTTGCGATAAGCCCAGATTAGACAGTAAAAGTCATTTGAGTCTGGGATTTCCGAATGGGGAAACCCACCTGCATAAGCAGGTATCATTATCTGAATACATAGGGTAATGAGGCGAACCGGGGGAACTGAAACATCTAAGTACCCCGAGGAAAAGAAATCAACCGAGATTCCGAAAGTAGCGGCGAGCGAAATTGGATTAGCCCTTAAGCCTTTAATGCGTCAGGTGAAAGTTCTGGAAAGTTCTGCGATACAGGGTGATAGCCCCGTAACCGACAGCGCATTTTAGGTGAAATCGAGTAGGGCGGGACACGTGATATCCTGTCTGAATATGGGGGGACCATCCTCCAAGGCTAAATACTACTGACTGACCGATAGTGAACCAGTACCGTGAGGGAAAGGCGAAAAGAACCCCTGTGAGGGGAGTGAAATAGAACCTGAAACCGTGTACGTACAAGCAGTAGGAGCACCTTCGTGGTGTGACTGCGTACCTTTTGTATAATGGGTCAGCGACTTATATTCAGTAGCAAGGTTAACCATCTAGGGGAGCCGTAGAGAAATCGAGTCTTAACTGGGCGTCGAGTTGCTGGATATAGACCCGAAACCAGGTGATCTAGCCATGGGCAGGTTGAAGGTTGAGTAACATCAACTGGAGGACCGAACCGACTAATGTTGAAAAATTAGCGGATGACTTGTGGCTAGGGGTGAAAGGCCAATCAAACCTGGAGATAGCTGGTTCTCCCCGAAATCTATTTAGGTAGAGCCTCGGACGAATACTACTGGGGGTAGAGCACTGTTAAGGCTAGGGGGTCATCCCGACTTACCAACCCTTTGCAAACTCCGAATACCAGTAAGTACTATCCGGGAGACACACGGCGGGTGCTAACGTCCGTCGTGGAGAGGGAAACAACCCAGACCGCCAGCTAAGGTCCCAAATTACAGCTAAGTGGGAAACGATGTGGGAAGGCTTAGACAGCTAGGATGTTGGCTTAGAAGCAGCCATCATTTAAAGAAAGCGTAATAGCTCACTAGTCGAGTCGGCCTGCGCGGAAGATGTAACGGGGCTAAGCTGTAAACCGAAGCTGCGGCAATGCATTTTATGTATTGGGTAGGGGAGCGTTCTGTAAGCCGTTGAAGGTGAGCTGTAAAGCTTGCTGGAGGTATCAGAAGTGCGAATGCTGACATGAGTAACGATAAAGGGGGTGAAAAACCTCCTCGCCGGAAGACCAAGGGTTCCTGTCCAACGTTAATCGGGGCAGGGTAAGTCGACCCCTAAGGCGAGGCCGAAAGGCGTAGTCGATGGGAAACGGGTTAATATTCCCGTACTTCTTACAATTGCGATGGGGGGACGGAGAAGGCTAGGTGGGCCTGGCGACGGTTGTCCAGGTTCAAGTGCGTAGGCTTGAGAGTTAGGTAAATCCGGCTCTCTCTAAGGCTGAGACACGACGTCGAGCACCTACGGGTGTGAAGTCATTGATGCCATGCTTCCAGGAAAAGCCTCTAAGCTTCAGATTGTAAGGAATCGTACCCCAAACCGACACAGGTGGTCGGGTAGAGAATACCAAGGCGCTTGAGAGAACTCGGGTGAAGGAACTAGGCAAAATGGTACCGTAACTTCGGGAGAAGGTACGCTCCTGTCGGTGAAGTCCCTTGCGGATGGAGCTAACGGGAGTCGCAGATACCAGGTGGCTGCAACTGTTTATTAAAAACACAGCACTGTGCAAAATCGTAAGATGACGTATACGGTGTGACGCCTGCCCGGTGCCGGAAGGTTAATTGATGGGGTTAGACGTAAGTCGAAGCTCTTGATCGAAGCCCCGGTAAACGGCGGCCGTAACTATAACGGTCCTAAGGTAGCGAAATTCCTTGTCGGGTAAGTTCCGACCTGCACGAATGGCGTAATGATGGCCACGCTGTCTCCACCCGAGACTCAGTGAAATTGAAATCGCTGTGAAGATGCAGTGTACCCGCGGCTAGACGGAAAGACCCCGTGAACCTTTACTACAGCTTGGCACTGAACATTGACCCTACATGTGTAGGATAGGTGGGAGGCTTTGAAACCGGTACGCCAGTATCGGTGGAGCCGTCCTTGAAATACCACCCTTGTAGTGTTGATGTTCTAACTTAGACCCGTCATCCGGGTTGAGGACAGTGCCTGGTGGGTAGTTTGACTGGGGCGGTCTCCTCCCAAAGAGTAACGGAGGAGCACGAAGGTGGGCTAATCACGGTTGGACATCGTGAGGTTAGTGCAATGGCATAAGCCCGCTTGACTGCGAGAATGACAATTCGAGCAGGTGCGAAAGCAGGTCATAGTGATCCGGTGGTTCTGTATGGAAGGGCCATCGCTCAACGGATAAAAGGTACTCCGGGGATAACAGGCTGATACCGCCCAAGAGTTCATATCGACGGCGGTGTTTGGCACCTCGATGTCGGCTCATCACATCCTGGGGCTGAAGTCGGTCCCAAGGGTATGGCTGTTCGCCATTTAAAGTGGTACGCGAGCTGGGTTTAGAACGTCGTGAGACAGTTCGGTCCCTATCTGCCGTGGGCGTTGGAAGATTGAAGGGGGCTGCTCCTAGTACGAGAGGACCGGAGTGGACGAACCTCTGGTGTTCGGGTTGTCATGCCAATGGCATTGCCCGGTAGCTAAGTTCGGAATCGATAACCGCTGAAAGCATCTAAGCGGGAAGCGAGCCCTGAGATGAGTCTTCCCTGACTCCTTGAGAGTCCTAAAGGGTTGTTCGAGACTAGAACGTTGATAGGCAGGGTGTGTAAGCGTTGTGAGGCGTTGAGCTAACCTGTACTAATTGCCCGTGAGGCTTAACCATACAACACCCAAAGGGTTTTGATAGACTCAAAGCAAGAACTTTGAATGTGTAAATACAGAACTTAAAAACAGCTTTCCGAATTAAAGAATTTGCTTGGCGACCATAGCGTTGTGGACCCACCTGATTCCATGCCGAACTCAGAAGTGAAACGCAATAGCGCCGATGGTAGTGTGGGGCTTCCCCATGTGAGAGTAGGACATCGCCAGGCTTTAAATTTAGACTTTAAGTCTAACCAGTGCGGAGCGGTAGTTCAGTTGGTTAGAATACCGGCCTGTCACGCCGGGGGTCGCGGGTTCGAGTCCCGTCCGCTCCGCCACTTATTTAGAAACCTCGCTATGGCGAGGTTTTTTCGAATCTACAATTTGAAAGATTCTACAGGGGTGTAGCTCCAATTGGCAGAGCAGCGGATTCCAAATCCGCGTGTTGGGAGTTCGAATCTCTCCACCCCTGCCATCTTCAAGGCTCTAGTCGAAAGACTAGAGCCTTTTTAATTTCACTGTTTACTTACTTCCCTCATTACTAAAGCAATACATGTTAGTGGCGTCTATTTTCTAGAGCATATGAACGGTCACCTCATATCGACTGCGAGTCCCAGCTGCAAGAGCGGAACCTCTGTCCCTATATTCCAGCTAATTGCTTAGGTAGGATAGGCTAGTATTTTCTTAGACTGAGTAGCAATGAAGGATATATTTCTTAAGCCAACTCGAAATTATCATTCCCAATTCACTGGTTTTACCAAAACTTGCTCTCTTGTTGAGAATTATTACTAATAGTTTGTTACATTTTGCTGATGCATCACTAAAAGTTATCAGAATATGGAAATTTCTCGTCGTCGCTTCCTGCAATCCTCACTCGCCATTTCGGCACTCAGTGTTTTACCTGCTTGCTCAGTCAATCGTTCAACCGATCCTCAGGGCCGTTATATCTACGATATTACGGCTGAACCTGCTACGGCAGAATTGGTGCCTGGCTATGAAACCCAAGTGCTTGGATTCAATGGGCAGATTCCCGCCCCTACGATTCGTTGTCGTCAGGGTGAGCCCGTCATCATAAGATTCACTAATATGCTATCAGAGCCGACTACTATCCATTGGCATGGCCTGAGAATTCCGATTGAAATGGATGGCGTCCCATTCCTTAGCCAGCCTCCTATCATGCCAGGTGAGACCTTCAGCTATGAATTTACACCACCTGATGCCGGCACATTCTGGTACCACCCACATATGAACAGTGTTAAGCAGCTTGGAATGGGGTTAGTTGGGCTGATCATTGTTGAAGAAAGCCAGCCCGTTATCTTCGAAGAGGAACATGAGTTGATGCTTAAACACTGGCACCTAGACAAGCAAGGCCAGTGGAAAGACTTAATGATCCCGCGTATGAGTGCGCGAATGGGTACTCCAGGGGAGTGGAGTAGTGTGAACGGTGTGCATGAGCCGATTTACCAATTGAAGGCCAGAGCGACCACACGGTTGCGAATCGCGAACGTCGACAATACCATTACTTACCCGATTGCAGTGGAAGGTGCTGAGGCATGGGTCATCGCTATCGATGGTAACCCTGTTAAAACGCCCTATAAGCTATCTCAGCATAAAATTGGCCCAGGAATGAGGGTTGATATAGGTCTTATCGCTCCTCAAGCTGGTGAGCGTGTCTATGTTCGTCAAATGAAGGGGCGTTTCCCATTTCCTCTGTGTGAATTCGAAGTTGTCGAATCTTCTTTACCTGAGTCTCAAGCGTTGCCCGAATTACCATTGAACCCAGTGCCGCAGCTTGATTTGGCTAATGCTGAGGAAATTGACTTTGTTTTTGAGTGGGAAGGAGCTGTTACTCCAACGAGTAAAGATGGCAAAGCTATGCCTAAATTCTGGCTAACCAACAAGCGAGCGTGGGAAGGAATGAGTAAAGATAATATCCCGGCTCCGTTGGCGACGCTCGAGTACGGTAAAACTTATATATTTGATTTAAAGAACGTTACCCAATATCACCACCCGATTCATATTCACGGTCATACATTCACAGTTCTAGAAATGGACGGTAAAAAGATTGCAGAACCGTTCCATACCGATACCGTACTGCTAGGTAAAAACGGTAGAGCCAAAGCGGCGTTTGTTGCAGATAACCCAGGACGCTGGATGTATCACTGCCACGTGATTGAACACATGAAAACCGGACTAATGGGTTACATCGAAGTAAAGTGACTCCTGTAACTTTTTAAATCTCAAAATTAATTTGAGACAATGTGTTGCGATTTTGATTCGAAAATAGCCTTATTCCAGATACAATACGGCAGAATTTGACAGGAGGAACCATGGGACAACTTTCTATACTTGGATTTATCGCATTAGGTGGTGCTTTTGGTGCATGCTCGCGATACTTGGTTTCAGAATTGTGTGTGGTATTGCTCGGGCGAGGTTTCCCCTATGGTACGCTGACGGTCAACGTTGTGGGTTCATTTATTATGGGCTTGTTGATTGCCGCATTTGAAAATGAAATGTTGGCCACCGAACCATGGCGTCAGATCATCGGCCTAGGCTTCCTTGGCGCGCTGACTACCTTCTCAACCTTTTCAATGGATAATGTACTTCTTATGCAGCAAGGTGCATTTTTCAAGATGGGGCTAAATGTACTGCTCAATGTTGTCTTGAGCATATCGGCGGCTTGGATAGGGTTTCAAATTCTGATCAAAAGCTAATACTTGATAAAATTGTTCTAAAAATAGACAACTCGGCTTGGTTTCACCAGGCCGTTTTTATATACTGATTTTACTTGTCGGAGTGCCATAAGGCTGAGACCGTTAATTCGGGATCCGTTGAACCTGATCAGGCTAACACCTGCGAAGGGAACAAGAGACGATACCTACACCAGAATTCTCTCTGGGTGCATCTATCAAATAGTCGAAGTTGTTTCGGTGATCATTAGTTAACACTCTAGTCGCATCACCTGTATTTTGACTCCTCTTGTCGCATCTATCCGCCAAGCATTTTTATCCAAAATCTTTTTATCTAGAATAACAAAGCAAGGAAAAATGCTATGTCGAGTCGCAAGCAAGCGAGACTGGAAGCAAAACAGTTCATTGATTCTCTTTCGGTACAACCGTACCCAAATTCGCACAAAGTATATGTAGAGGGTTCACGCCCCGATATTCGTGTCCCGATGCGCGAAATATCTCTCGCAGATAGCTTAATTGGGGGTACCAAAGACTCTCCAGTTTTCGAGCCAAATGAGCCAGTACGCGTCTATGATACTTCAGGCGTCTATACCGACCCTACTCATACAATAGACCTGTACAGCGGTTTACCTAAGCTGAGAGAGGAGTGGATAGAAGAGCGCAGCGATACAGAAGTACTCGATGATGTCAGCTCTGTGTACACCAAACAGAGACTGGAAGATGAAACGCTCGATGAGCTTCGATATGGCAATCTGCCACGCATCCGTCGTGCGAAAGATGGCCAATGTGTTACTCAGCTGCACTATGCACGCAAAGGCATTATAACACCTGAGATGGAGTATATTGCGTTACGCGAAAATATGGGCCGCGCAAAGTATCGCGATCAGGTTCTTAATCAGCAGCATCCAGGGCAAAGTTTTGGTGCCAATCTTCCCGATGAAATCAGCGCCGAATTCGTGCGAAAAGAAGTCGCCGAAGGTCGCGCCATTATCCCCTCAAACATCAATCACCCAGAATCTGAGCCTATGATCATTGGCCGTAACTTTCTTGTGAAGGTAAATGCCAACATTGGTAATTCCTCTGTGACCTCATCCATTGAGGAAGAAGTTGAAAAGCTGGTTTGGTCGACACGTTGGGGTGGCGATACAGTGATGGACCTGTCTACTGGTCGTAACATTCACGAGACTCGCGAATGGATTCTGCGTAATAGCCCTGTCCCAATTGGTACAGTACCTATGTATCAGGCATTGGAGAAAGTGAACGGCATTGCCGAAAATCTCAATTGGGAGGTAATGCGTGACACCTTAATTGAGCAAGCGGAGCAGGGCGTGGATTACTTTACCATCCATGCAGGCTTACTCCTTCGCTATGTACCTATGACAGCCAAACGTGTGACAGGCATTGTCTCACGCGGTGGCTCTATCATTGCTAAATGGTGTCTTGCTCATCATCAGGAAAGCTTCCTCTATACCAACTTCCGCGAGATTTGTGAAATCTGTGCTAAATACGATGTGGCGTTATCGCTTGGTGATGGCCTGCGTCCTGGCTCTGTAGCTGATGCAAATGATGAAGCCCAGTTTGCAGAATTACGCACCCTTGGAGAACTTACAAAGATCGCGTGGGAGTATGATGTTCAGGTGATCATTGAAGGCCCAGGGCATGTGCCAATGCATATGATTAAAGAGAACATGGAAGAGCAGCTAGAGCATTGCCATGAAGCCCCTTTCTATACGCTCGGCCCTCTAACCACAGATATTGCTCCTGGCTATGACCACATTACCTCAGGTATTGGTGCGGCGATGATCGGTTGGTACGGGTGTGCGATGCTGTGTTATGTGACCCCAAAAGAACACTTAGGTTTGCCTAATAAAGAAGATGTAAAAACTGGACTGATTACCTATAAACTTGCCGCGCACGCTGCCGACTTAGCTAAGGGGCACCCTGGGGCACAAGTGCGCGACAATGCACTGTCAAAAGCACGATTTGAGTTCCGTTGGGAAGACCAGTTTAACCTTGCGCTCGATCCTGATACCGCCCGTGCTTTCCATGATGAAACCCTGCCCCAAGAATCCGGTAAGGTTGCCCATTTCTGCTCTATGTGTGGTCCAAAATTCTGCTCAATGAAGATCTCACAAGAAGTGCGTGAATACGCCAAAGATACCGAGCAAGTAGCAGCGGACCAAGCGATCAGTGTCAAAATGTTGGATGATCCACTTGAAGGAATGCGTCAGAAATCGAAGGAGTTTCGTGACACAGGCTCAGAGCTCTACCATCCCGCTGCTACGGCTGTAACGGAGGAGTAATGGCAACGATCCTTATTCCTACAGCGTTGGCTGAGGTCAAACCTGAAATTGAGCAATGCTTACAGCTGGCCAAGGAAAAAGGCTTCGAGATAGAAAACATTGAGCTGGGCGTCAGCCCAGCTCAAACAGTTCATATATCTCATGGCTCAGAATGGACAAAGCTGGCTACAGATTTAGTTGAGTCCGGCGTGGTGGGCGATGAACGTACGTTCTTTATCGAGTATTACTCTGGTATCACTATCGAGCCATCTAGGCCCATAATAGCTTCATCTCACGTTTACATTAATGTCTTGGATGTAAATCAGGTTCTAGATATTTGGCTAGACCCTAGTCGTGAGCAAATATGTGCGTTAGCGAGTTCAGTCAATCAATCAGAGCTTGATCGTAAACGTCACTTTGCATGGGTTGTCACCCTAATCAGCTTGGCGTTTACGTTTGAAGATGCTCTTACACTTGCACGAGCCATGGCGAATGTTTCACGTGAAACATGGGCAGAGAACATTATCGATTTTCCATCCCCTGTTCTCGAAGATCACCGACTAGGGATTAGCGCTGGCTGGATTAAATCAGGTAACCAATTGGCATTTCCCACCGTATCTAAATGTGATTTAGGGTTGTACCCAGTTGTTGATAACGTTGAATGGGTCAAGACGCTTTTAGAGAGTGGTGTCAAAACCGTTCAGTTAAGAATTAAAGATCCACTGTCAGATGATTTGGAGCAACAAATTGAAGATGCAGTTGTACTTGGTCGCAGATATGACGCTCAGGTCTTTATCAACGATCATTGGCGTCTAGCAATTAAGCATCAAGCTTATGGTGTTCATCTAGGCCAAGAGGATATTGAGGAAAGCAACTTAGCTGAATTAGCTAAATCCAGTTTGCGTTTAGGGTTATCGACCCATGGTTATTATGAGTTGCTTCGAGTGGCACAGACCAATCCAAGCTATCTCGCTTTGGGGCACATATTTCCTACCCAGACGAAACAAATCGCAACCAACCCTCAAGGGCTAGTGAAACTTGCTCTCTATCAAAAGCTGGTCAATACCATGCCTTATCTAAATTCAACAGGCGTACCTACTGTTGCGATTGGTGGTATCACGCAATCCAATGCGCATCTAGTTTGGAACTGTGGCGTTACTAGTTTGGCGTTGGTGAGCGCTATCACTCAAGCACCTTTGCTGGAACAAGCTGTTGAATTCTTTACTCGGTTAACTACCGATGAGCGGCAAAATATTAGTAATGATGTTTCGAATGAGGTATCGGCATGCTAAGCGACCGAGATTTCTTACGTTATCAAAGGCAGATTTCACTGCCGGAAATTGGCGAATGCGGGCAGGAAAAGATTACTCAATCGCATGTTTTGATTATTGGCTGCGGTGGATTAGGTAGTGCAGCGAGTCTGTATTTAGCTGCAGCTGGAGTGGGCCGAATGGTGCTGGTCGACGATGATGATGTTGATACTAGTAATCTGCAACGTCAAATTGTCTATCGCGAGAACAATCTCGATAAAGCAAAAACTGAGGCTATGCGCCAACAGTTAAACCAGCTTAACTCTGGTGTGCAAATACGCACCATCGGAAAGCGGCTATCAGCATCTCAATTAGCGCTAGAAGTGATGTTAGCGGATGTGGTGTTGGATTGTACCGACAATATTCAAACGCGTCAGTTGATCAACTTAGTCTGCTACCAACAGAGTAAGCCGCTTGTTTCTGCTGCCGCTATTGGTTGGCAAGGACAATTTGCTGTATTCGATTATTCATCGAGCAAAGAGTCAGGATGTTATCGCTGTCTCTACCCCTTTGATGAGCTAAGTCAGCCTAGCAAATGCAGTGAAAATGGGATCTTAGGTCCTGTCGTAGGCACTTTAGGCAACTATCAAGCATTAGCGACATTACAGAAATTGGCATTAGGGCATTTTGATTTTCCTGTTGGCCAATTGCACTTATTCAACGGACTAAAACTTAACTGGCAAGTGATGACGATTGCGCGCGACCAGCAGTGTTCGGTGTGCAGTCAATGACAACCAAATTACATAATCAAGAAGTGAAGCAATGAGCGAGATACACATAATCATCAACGAACAGTCTCAGCGTATCAGCGCAGGCGCGAGCCTAGAAAACATCATTCAGCAGTTTTCACTGCCTGAAGTCGGATGCGTGTTTGCTATTAACAATACCGTTGTGCCACGTAGTGATTGGCCAACCACTTGCCTGAATGAAGGCGATGCGATTTCACTTTTTCAAGCCATTGCTGGAGGGTAACAACGATGCTTAAGATTGCAGACAGAGAATTCAAGTCACGACTGTTTACGGGCACTGGAAAGTTTGCCAACAAATTTCTAATGGAACAGGCGATTAAGGCGTCGGGCTCACAATTGGCCACCATGGCGTTGAAGCGTGTTGATATATACGATCAACAAGATGACATTCTTCAGCCTTTAATTGAAGCAGGAGTGCATTTATTGCCTAACACTTCAGGGGCGAAAAATGCCAAAGACGCAGTATTTGCTGCGCATTTAGCAAGAGAGGCTCTGGGTACCAATTGGCTCAAACTCGAGATTCATCCAGACCCTAAGTATCTAATGCCTGATCCGATAGAAACTTTAGCGGCAGCAGAGCAACTGGTCAAAGATGGATTTACGGTACTGCCTTACTGTCATGCAGATCCTGTTTTGTGTAAGCGATTGGAAGAGGTGGGATGTGCAGCAGTAATGCCTTTAGGAGCTCCAATTGGCTCAAATAAGGGCATAGCATCGCATGATTTTCTTGAGATCATTATTGACCAAGCTAACGTTCCCGTTGTCGTCGATGCTGGTATTGGCGCGCCTTCTCATGCTGCGCGTGCGATGGAAATGGGTGCAGACGCCGTATTGGTCAATACTGCGATTGCAGCAGCTGCCGACCCGGTTGCGATGGCGACTGCATTTAAAATGGCCGTTGAATCTGGGCGAATGGCGTATGAGGCCGGTTTAGCTGGCCAGGTATCTCACGCGGTTGCATCAAGTCCGTTGACGTCTTTTCTCGATGAACTGTAGTTAAAGTAGGTATTGAGAATGACTTTCGTTGATCAATTCAAAAAGCTGAATTGGGATGACATTTCGATGTCAATTTATGCCAAGACAGCTAAGGATGTTGAGCGAGCGCTAGCGAAACCCAAACGAGATCTAGAAGATTTCAAGGCGCTACTCTCACCAGCAGCTGAACCTTACTTGGAACAAATGGCGCAGCTATCATACGCGTTAACTAGAAAGCGATTTGGCAATACGCTTTCATTGTACATTCCTCTGTACTTATCAAACCTGTGTGCGAATGCTTGTACCTATTGTGGTTTTTCAATGGAGAATCGTATTAAACGCCGAACATTGAATAAGGATGAAATAGAAGCCGAGGTTGAAGCCATTAAACGCATGAAGTTTGATAGCGTGCTTCTAGTCACTGGTGAGCATGAAACTAAAGTCGGGATGAAATATTTCCGCGAGATGTTGCCCATCATTAAAGAAAAATTTAATTACTTAGCGATGGAAGTGCAGCCGCTCGATCAAGACCAGTATGCAGAGCTCAAAACATTAGGTCTCGATGCTGTCATGGTGTATCAGGAAACTTATCACCCTTCGACGTATGCGGAACATCATCTGCGTGGCAACAAAACGGATTTTGAGTATCGCTTAGAAACACCGGATCGATTAGCAAAAGCAGGTATTGATAAGATTGGAATTGGTGCGCTTATAGGGCTAGAAGAGTGGAGGACTGACTGCTTTTATGTTGCAACCCATCTCGATTATCTTGAACGTACCTATTGGCAAACACGTTACTCGATCTCTTTCCCTCGTCTAAGACCTTGTGAGGGAGCGCTTCAACCTAAGTCGGTGATGACAGACAAGCAACTAGTCCAGTTGATTTGTGCGTTTCGCTTACTAAACCCTGAAGTGGAACTTTCGTTGTCTACTCGCGAGTCACCTGAATTTAGAGACAATGTATTACCCCTTGGTGTGACATCAATGTCTGCCGCGTCGAAGACTCAACCCGGTGGTTATGCAAATGATGAAGCTGAATTAGAACAGTTTGAGATAAGTGATGAAAGAAGTGCGAGCTCGGTAGAGGCGATGATTCGAGCAAAAGGGTTTGACCCGGTTTGGAAAGACTGGCATTCAGCATACTCAGGCTGATATGTTTCACGTGAAACATCAAAGAAAGCTCTCCATAGGAGAGCTTTTTTATTTCTAGAAAAATAGCGATCAGCTATGCGCTATTGGCTGAGTGGCTGTTTCCAACCAGGCTTTGACATCGCCTTCTACTAATGGGCTGATATCGTTCCAAACTTTCTGGTGATATTCATTTACCCAATTCAATTCTGGCTTAGTCAACATATCGACATTGATGTTTCTAGTATCTATAGGACAACGAGTCAGGGACTCGAAGCAAAGGACTGGGAAGTCACCATTAGTTTTTGTTTCTACGACCAGCTCAAGGTTTTCGATACGAATACCAAAAGCATCAGCGCGGTAATAGCCCGGCTCGTTTGAAAGCACCATGCCTTCTACTAAAGGAACATCGATCTGTCGTTTCGATATACTGGCGGGGCCTTCATGGACGTTTAGGAAGTGGCCAACACCGTGGCCAGTGCCGTGGTCATAATCAAATCCCTCGGCCCACAAATGTTGGCGCGCTAGTGTATCAACCTGATAACCACGTGTACCTTTCGGGAAACGGGCGCGAGCAACACCAATATGGCCTTTCAGTGCAAGCGTGAACTGCTTAATCATTTCGTCGCTTGGTTGACCGATAGCAATAGTTCGGGTGATATCGGTAGTGCCATCGAGATACTGACCGCCAGAGTCGACTAGATAAAGTGTATTGAGTTCTAGCTTACCAGGCTCAGGTTGATTCTCATGATTATAGTGACACATGGCTGCGTTACCGCCTGCTGCGGAAATAGTATCAAAGCTAAGATCCATCAAGGTTGGATCTTGCCTGCGGAATGATTCCAGCTTGTCTGACAAAGTAGCTTCATCATGCAGTCTTTCATTTGCTACTTCATCATCTAGCCAACACAAAAACTGACTCATCGCTACGCCATCACGAATATGACATGCTTTCATACCAGCAATTTCAACAGCGTTTTTCGCTGCTTTTGGCATAAGACATGGATCGGCAGCACTTACAACGCTAGCACCACTGTTCTGAAGTACTAACTTAAACCATGCGTTGCTTGTTGTTGGATCGACTAAGACACTTTTTCCTGACAAAGCTTCGAGGCGCGTTTGTAGGGCTTCTGGGTGATGCACACTTACGCCTTCACCTACGTGCTGAGCGAAACCTTCAGGTAAGCGAGTAGGGTCTAGGAAATATTCCAAAGTTGAATCGGCATGGAGAATGACATGTGATAACAAAACAGGAAGACGAGATACATCTAAACCGCGCACGTTAAGTAGCCAACAGACGGAATCCAAAGCGGTTATTACCGCACTATCGGCGCCTGCCTGAGCAACTAACTGGGCAATCTCTTTTCGCTTAGACTCGCATGATTGCCCCACGGCTTCTGTCGCCATCAGACGTACGTCTGAAACGACGGGAGCAGGGCGGTCATGCCATAGTTCGTCGATAGGGTTACTAGCAAGTACTTTTAGTTCCAGTGAACCTGAAAGCTTTGATTGTGCCATCGTTAGCCAAGCGGAATTGTGCATTCTTGGGTCTATCGCGACCGTTTGGCCCTGAGAAAGCTGGCCTTTCAACCAATCCAAAGCAGGTTCTTCGATCAAGTGACGATACTCGAATAGATCGGCTGGCACTTCTTTGGTCACCTGAACGGTGTAGCGGCCATCGACAAACATCGCTGCTTTGTCTTGTGTAATTACTGCTGCACCCGCAGAACCAGTAAAGCCCGTCAACCAGTGCAAGCGTTCGTTATGAGCGGGCACATATTCGCCTAAGTACTCATCTTCATGTGGGATGAGCAACGCATCAATATTGTGCTGAACCAGCCATTCACGAATGGCCGCCAAACGTTGTTCAGTAGTGGTAAGCATCTATTAATCCTTTATCATTTATTCACGCGTCCTTTCTAAAAAGCGGACGATGTGGCAATAAGCTACTCCTTTTACCGTCAGCCTGCAAATCATCTCAATGCTGTGGTTTTGTCTTTAATTATTCGACGTAACCAAGACAACGCAGGATCATTTTCTCTGTCTCTATGCCAGAACAAGGTGTAGGCCATCGGAGGGAATTCCAGTGGTAGAGGCAATACAGTGAGGCCTAGTTGTTTGGACGATAATTTCACGAAATGACTAGGCGCTGTGAAGATGAAATCGGTATAGGAACAGAGGCTGGCTGCGCTATTAAAGTCTGGTACTGTGATGGCAATATCACGCTCTTTACCTATGTCAGCCAGCCTGTAATCCAATAACCAGCGATCATTACCATCACAGCGAACCTGAACATGCCTTTGCTCAAGATAAGTATCAAGATTCCAGCTACCCGAGAGAATCGGGTGGTTGTGGCGTAACAGGCACATTTGATTGTCGCGATAGATTTCCTGCTCACAGATGTCGTTGGGCGGTAACATAGTCAATTTAGCATCATTGATATCAATGTCCTTCCCCGTGATACCAAGGTCAATTTCGCCACGTTGAATCTGCTTAAAGGTTTGGTCTGCCCACGAATGTGTGCTGATGGTGACGCCCGGGGCCCGCTTAAAAATCTCCGGCAAGAAATGGGGCAGGATTAACGGATAAACACTTTCTACAGCGGCAATTTGGAACTTGTGATCACTCGAGTCTGGTGCGAATTGCTCGGGCTGAGTAATTTGTTCCAAATGGTTAATTAGGCTATCCAGTTTGGGTTTTAGGAACAGTGTTTTCGGTGTCGGTTTTAGCCCATGAGCGTGGCGAACAAACAGCGGGTCTTCAAACTGTATGCGTAACTTGGCGAGGCTTTTACTGACCGCCGACTGGCTTAAACACAATCGATGTGCGGCGCGAGTAACATTAAGTTCTTCAGCAAGCACTTTGAGGCAAACTAAAAGATTGAGGTCGAGACGGGCGAGTTTTTCTATATGCACATGAAATTCCTTAGGGGAATATCTTTAATGATAAAGTGTCATTGGATGTCATATCTAGACTAGCTTACACTGCAAACAATTTCATCAATTCTTGGCGGGAGTCTTCTTCGTGCAAACTGCTTATCAACAAAATCACGGTAAAATGCAAATGGTGTTGCTCACCTTGTTGGTGCTATTCAGCCCCTTGGCAATTGATATCTATCTGCCTGCTTTACCTCAGATTTCTCAGGCGTTTCACGTGGAACACGCACTTGCACAAGATACGATTACATGGTTTTTGTTCGCTATGGGTGTCGGTCAACTATTTGCCGGTCCATTGGCAGACAAAGTAGGACGTCGAACTGTTGCATTGGGTGGTATTAGTATCTACGCATTGAGTGCCTTATTGGCGTGGGGTGCTCAAAACATTGAATGGATGCTAGCTGCTAGGCTGCTGCAAGGCTTAGGTGCGTGCGCGACATCGGTAGCAGCCTTTGCAACAGTTCGCGATATTTTTGGGCCGCAGAAAAGTGGCAAGATGATCAGCTATCTGAATGGTGCAATTTGCTTTATTCCTGCACTGGCGCCTATCTTGGGCAGCTGGCTTACACAGCAATTCGGTTGGCGCTCAAACTTCTCGTTTATGGCAGGCTTTGCCATGGTGGCTTTGGTTGCGATGTGCATCGGAATGAAAGAAACCAATCCTGCACCGAGCAAAGAACCAGTTTTTCGTCCTAGTCGTTATATGGCGGTGCTCAAAACACCTTCGTTCATCTTTCATGCTTCGCTGTGTATGCTCGCGATGGCCGTGATTCTTGCTTACGTAACATCAGCGCCAGTGGTGTTGATGGAGAACCTGGGTCTGAGCATGAACGAGTTTACTCTGTGGTTTGGTATCAACGCCGTGATTAACATTGCGGCTTGTATGACCGCGCCTAAATTTATGGATAAGTATGGTACGCATAAAACACTAGTTGTAGGAATCATGACCCTTGGCCTAGGTGGCGTTGTGATGTTGGTGATGGCACAGCAGCAATCGGCACTGGCCTTCATGTTGCCAATCTTTTTGTCTTCAGTCGGTTTCGCATGGGTGCTAGGTGCAGCTGCTGGTAAGGCATTGGCTCCGTTTGGTGACAAAGCGGGCACGGCTGCGGCGTTATTGGGTCTTTTCCAGATGAGCGGCTCAGGGCTGGTCGTAGGTACAGTGCAGCGTTTAGGTATGGAGCCTCAGGTGATGATCGCTGTGCAAATGTTTATCATCGTACCGGGTATTTTTGTACTGATGAGTAAAGCTGGTAAAAAATGGCATGCGGCAATTGCGTAAGTTTTGTCTAATTGCTTTGAACGACTAAAAAAACATTGTATATTTGACCTTCACTTCTAATAACTATTGTGGATGCTAAACCTCGATGTCGATGACAACTTACGAAATGGCTCGTGTACTGGAGCAACTGGAAGATGCTCCGGAAAAAGTTATGTTTGGAAAACTATTAAACGAGCTGGGTAACCAAAGTGGTGAGCGCATTCGTAGTGCGGCGAAACAAGTCCCACTTCATATGTTGCGTGACATCGTTTACCAGTTTCAGCAAGTCGTTGAAGATCGCAAAGGGGAAGAAATTGCCTCGATTGCTAAAACCATTGCCGAGCAGGGCATCTCAGCTGAAGAGCTTAAGAAGTACCTGGAATCACAATAATAGAAAGGCCCGCATCATGCGGGCCTTTTTATTTTCTGGCCCTAAACCACCTTCTTTAGAAGGTGGTGATCGTTCTTTTGGGCTTTGCCCGAAGAACGCTCATGTTCAAGATGTCCTCGTTTGCAACCAACAAATGAAGGAAATAACGAACATGAGCAGATATGAATCCGCTTCACACGTTTATCATCGGTGCCAATATCATATTGTTTGGACACCTAAATATCGACTAAAGATTCTGAAAGGAAATTTAGGCAAAGAGCTGTATCGAAGTATCTACGTTTACAGCAATATGAAGAAATGCAAGGTTGTCGAGCTTAACGTCCAAATTGATCATGTCCATTTAGTCGTGAGGCTTCCGCCGAGCATGAGTATCTCAAATTACATGGGGTTTGTTAAAGGTCGTACAGCGATTAGGTTGTTTAACAAATTTCCGTATTTGAGAAAGAAAAAGCTCTGGGGTAATAAGTTCTGGCAACGAGGTTACTTTGTTGATTCGGTAGGGATGAACGAGGAAATTATACGTAGATACGTCAGGCACCAAGATCGTGTGGGGAAAGAAGAAGAGGAGCGACAAATGCTTCTAGGGTTAGATAAATAGCAGTGAGCCCCCTTATAGGGGGCCAACCAAAGCCACCTGCTATGCAGGTGGATTTTTACTGGATAATTTATTACGGATTAACGTTTCGATTGATTGGGTTTTGTAAGGAGATAAGAGTCTCAGTCGATTGCACTTCATCAATCGCCTGAAGCTTATCAATTAGCACAAACTGTAGTTCTTCAATCGAGCGGCACATCAGCTTAACGAAAATATTGTATGCACCTGTGGTGTAATAGGCCTCAACCACTTCTTCCAATGCGTTAAGCTTTTCTAGAGCGGAGTGATAGTCACGCGCGGCATTGAGGTTAATACCGATAAAGCAGCACACGTCATAGCCCAGCTTTTTAGTATCGACGATCACTTCTGTTCCCTGAATAATGTCCGCGGCTTTCATCTTTTCAATGCGCACATGAATCGTGGCTGGGCTGACTTCAAACTGCTTAGCCATTTCAGCATAAGGCGTTCGGGCATCTTCCATCAGAGTTTTTAAAATGGCACGGTCGAGGTCGTCGAGCTTGGTGTTGTGAGCTTGCATCTTCATCTCTACTTAACGCTATGTCTTTAGTTTAAAATATCAACAACAGTGATACTATTAAACTAATCGCTAACTTTATCTGAGAGCTATTTTAGTGCGCTTTTGTCTGATTCTTCTAGCTGTATTTTTAACAAGCCTTTCTCATGCGCATGCTAAAGATAAAGATGTATTGATTGTTCACTCCTACCATCCGGGCTTTTTCTGGACCGACGCCTTCCAATATGGTCTGGAAGATATTTTACGTGGAGAAAGCATCACGACACGAGTGGTGTACCTTGATTCAAAGCGACTACAGAACCCTGCCTACCTAGAGCAACTCTACAAGCTCTACCAAACCAAATTCTCTCAGGAAACCTTCTCTGCCATTGTTGTCAGTGACAATAATGCACTTAACCTGATGCAGCGTTTAGCGCCGGAAATTGGTGAGACACCAGTGATATTTGGCGGTATCAATAACTACAACCCCCAGATGCATTCTCAGCTCAGAGCGACAGGCGTGGTAGAAGATATTGATATCTACAGTAATGTCACGCTCATTGAACGTGTTCAACCGGAGGTGGAGACAATATACATTTTAAGCGATCACTCGGTGACAGGTGAGGCTGTCAGGCGGCAGGTCGAGCAATTTCTGACGCTCAATACTGAGTATCAAACTATGGTTGAACAACTGGCTCCGGAAACGTACCAACAACTGATCGAATTTACTTCTTCATTAGATAAATCCAGTGCTGTTTTGTTTTGGGTTTATTACCGAGACAAGAACGGGCGTGTTGCAACAGAAGATGAATGGGAGCAGCTCAATCAAGAGTCTAAATCGCCAATTTATATGGTACATGATTTAGGACTAGGTCATGGAGCGGTTGGCGGGGTAATTTTGAGTGGCAGAACACAAGGCCAGCAAGCCGCCCAGCAATTATTGAAAGTGCTGAATTCCACCTCGAAAACTCTACCTAAAGTGGAGGCGGGCATTCCGGAAATTAAACTTGATTATCAGGCAGTAGTGAGATGGGGATTAGGCATTGAAGGCGAAGCAATATCCACTTTATTTAACAAGCCTCAACCTTTCACAGTGCGGTTTCAAAAGGAACTTCGAGCGGTTGCCAGTCTGGTCGTACTTTTGTCCGTCATCATTGTGGTTTTGGTTTACTACCTGAGCCGAATGAAAAAAAGCGAGACCCTAGCCAAGGAAAGCCAGACATTAATCGAAATGGTCTTTGATCAGAGCTATCACTTTATCGGCTTGCTAGACGCTCAGGGACGGACTGTTTCAAGCAACAGTAAGCTCCAGGAATTGTTTTACCATCAGGACTTCAGTGTTGATCGGCCTATCTGGCAGCATCAGCATTGGGAAGATCAAGCAGCCCAGCAGTTGAAAAGCTACTTTAACACCGATAAATCAGAGCAAAACACTCAGTTTGAAGCCGAAATCTGGCACTCAGAACAAGGTTCAATTGTACTGGAAATCTCGCTTAAGCCTTTACCTAAGACTGGGCAGGGGGCTGATTTTCTGCTCGAAGCACGAGATATTACCTCAAGGAAAATTACCGAAGCGCGGCTGTACCAAAGGGAAGCGAATCTAAGCCATTACTACGACCAGCAACCTGTAATGATGATCACCTTAGATGACCACAACTGTATTCAGCAGGTTAATCACTTTGCTGAACAGCTGCTCGGCTATACCTCGAACCAAGTACTGGGCCACTCGTTGGGTGAATTCTATTCTCATCAAGATGCAGTCACTCCAAGGCAAGTTCTGTTGCAACCTAAGCAAGCGATGCGCGGCGTGTGGCGACGTGAAATTGAATATCGTCACGCGGACGGAAGAGCAGTCTGGGTTCGCGAGAACATTCGCCCGTTGGTTGAGTCTGGGCATTTGCTGATTGTTGGTGAGGATATTACCGAGACTAAGAAGCTGGCAGAGCAGTTGGAATATCAGGCTCGTCACGATTTGCTGACAGGAACGTTTAACCGAAATCATTTTGAAATGGAGCTGGCAAAATCGTTACTGGAAGTAGAAAGCTACACCCGGACTCACGCTATGCTGTACTTGGACCTCGACCAGCTTAAAGTGCTCAATGATACTGCGGGCCATGAGGCAGGAGATACCGCTATCCAGTTCTGTGCCAGCATGCTGGAAGAGGTGCTGCCTTATAACGCTATTTTGGCGCGTATGGGTGGTGATGAGTTTGCAGTACTACTCAAAGACTGCACTGAGCGTGATGCCAAAAACGTTGCCAATACGATTGTCATGACACTCAGTGAGCAACCTTTTGTCTGGGATGACATCCGTCTCAATATGACGTGCTCGATTGGTATCCGTTTGATTGACCATACCGCTGACTCTCCACAAATGGTTCATGCTCAGGCGGATACGGCTTGTCATGCCGCCAAAGAGGAAGGGCGTAACCGCTACAACCTTTACTGTCAGGATGATGCTGATCTGCAACGACGTGAGCAGGAAATGGAATGTGTCAGCTTAGTGCACAATGCGTTGGCGAATGATCGGATTGAATTGTTTGCCCAGCAGATTCTGGCTTTGAGTCAAGACGATGCGCCGATGCATTTCGAGATCCTCATCCGTATTCGCAATGCCGAAGGGGAATACATTTCTCCGGGTATCTTTATGCCAGCGTCAGAACGCTACAATATCGCACAGTTGCTGGATAAGCAGGTGGTGACTCAAACCCTAGATTGGCTGGCTGCCAATCCTGAGGCGTTGGCGAATCTTGGTATGTGTTCGATTAACCTCTCCGGCCACTCGATGGGTAATAAGGAGTTTATTGCTTTCCTACTGGATACGCTTCAGCACAGCCCTGTACCGTGTGAAAAAATCTGTCTTGAAATTACTGAAACAGCCGCGATGAGTAACATGAATCAAGCGATAGAGCTGTTCTCTCAGTTTAAGCGGTTGGGCTGCAAAATTGCATTGGATGACTTTGGTTCAGGCCTCTCTTCGTTTGGTTACCTGAAGAAACTGCCAGTAGACATCGTGAAAATCGATGGCTTGTTTGTTCGCGATATCGACGTTAATGAAGTCGACCACCTAATGGTGCGTTCGATCAATGATTTAGCTAAGCAGATGGGCAAACAAACCGTTGCCGAATTCGTTGAGAATAGCCGCATCATTGATCTTCTAGTGGAACTCGGAGTGGATTACGCCCAAGGTTATGTGATTGGCAAACCCAAACCACTTGAAGAGCTGGTCGATGAGCTGCTGACTGACAAGCGTAGTGTCGGATAGCAAAATCCATTACACTGGCGCCCGAGAAATTTGACCACCCCTATGGAGCCTATCGTGCAGCTACAACTCATTAGTGAAGACCCGAACCGAAATGAGCAACTGAATCAGTTGGCTCAACGCTGGGGGCTATCACACGATGAACAAAGCGCTTTTGCTTTGGTTCTGACTGCAGAACGCTTAGAGCTGCGTAAAGTCGATGAGCCTAAGTTGGGCGCTATCTTCGTCGACCTAGCGGGTGGTGCAGTGGCTCACAGGCGCAAGTTTGGAGGTGGAAAAGGGCAAGCTATTGCGAAAGCAGCTGGTTTGAACAAAGGTGTGACTCCAACTGTGCTCGATGGTACGGCGGGGTTGGGGCGTGATGCGTTTGTACTGGCCTCACTTGGGTGTAAAGTGCAAATGGTGGAACGTCACCCTGTTGTGGCTGCGCTGTTAGATGATGGTCTTCAACGTGCGAAGCAGGACCCAGAAATCGGATACTGGGTCAGTGAGCGTATGTCTCTGCTTCATGCCTCTAGCCATAACGCCCTAGAATCTCTCGCCAGCGACGCCGAGTTTACTAAGCCTGATGTGGTTTACTTAGACCCTATGTACCCACATCCAGAAGGCAAAAAGAAGAGCGCATTAGTTAAAAAAGAAATGCGAGTGTTTCAGTCTCTGGTCGGGGCTGATCTGGATGCTGATAAGCTGTTAGAACCTGCGTTAGCCCTTGCGAGCAAAAGGGTGGTGGTTAAGAGACCTGACTATGCCGAATGGCTGGATGGGCAAAAGCCCGCGATGGCTATCGAGACAAAAAAAAATCGTTTTGACGTTTATGTGAATGCATCAATGACTTAGCACTCAATTGCGTTTTACAGCGTTATTTTGTGCTTGCTTAATCGTCACCATGCAGGTATATCATACTAAGAATTATTCGTATTCTTAGCTGGAGTGGTAGCATGGCTAAACGACTTTGTAAGATGAATCGCAAGCAAATTGCCGATGGATTAAATGAAATTCATCGCTTGGTGGTCGCACCTAAGTTTGTCTGTCGTTCTTGTGCTCGCTCTTCAGCAGAGAAAACCTCTTTGTGCAAACCTGCCGCTATTCCTCCTCAGCAGTGCCAGAACAAACCTATAGAGCAACAACGCGCCTGTGGTTTGTTAGCAGAAGCTTTACCACCTCAAGAGACTCAAGTCCCTCGTCTTTCTGAAGAGAAGTCCCAAGCGGTGCGCCGCGTGGTGGAGCGGGTTAAAGAGAAAGCGCAGCCTAAGGTGTCTACAGAAGCCAAAGCCACTGCCGATGAACTGACGCTGGACTTGTCCGATAAGAAAGCGATTAAGAAGGCTAAGAAAGCACTTAAGAAACACTACAAGCAGCAGAAGAAGCTATTGAAGCTGGCTAAGAAGCAACACAAACTGCAAAAGCACGAGGCTAAAATTAAGGCACGTCTCAGTCAAAACCCTGCCTTGAACCTGCCACCAGAAATGTTCGAACCGGCATCGACACCCAATATGCATTGATAAAAAACGCTCTCCAACTGGAGAGCGTTTTTTTGTTAGCTTGCGGCTTGATAACCTTGGGCGACTTTACGTTTGACCCAGGTTTCGTTAATCCACAACGACAGCATGATGATCGCACCGCCAATCGCTAGGCGGGTTAGGTCAACGTCTCGATTCCAAATCACTATGTTGACGATAAGCCCAGCAGGAACCAGCGCGTTGTTCATCACCGCTAGCGCGCCAGCGTTCACCATGGTCGCCCCTTTGTTCCAGGCAAAGTAGCCGAAACCTGAAGCGATCAGACCTAGATAAATCAGAATGCCCCATTGCGTGCTGGTGGTTGGCATCTTATCGATATTGCCCATCAACGCAAACGCCACTAAGGCAACACACAGAGCACCTAAGTAGAAATAACCAAAGATTGTATGCTGGGGTAAATCAACCGGTTGCTTCTCCATCAGGTATTTGTAACCCACCTGACCGATGGCAAAACATACGTTAGCACCTTGCACAACAAGGAAACCGATCAGGAAGTTCTCATTGATACCTGCAAATTTAATAAAGGCTGCGCCCGCCACCGCTATAGCGGCAGTTACTAGGTACCAAGGTGAGAATCGACCTTTGAGTAAATCGTAAATCAAGGTGACGTAGATAGGTGTGAATACGGTGAACAGTAGAACTTCCGGTACAGAGAGTAAAAGAAAAGACTGGTAGTAGAAGCAATACATTAAACCAAGCTGGAAACCGCCTACGGTCATCAGCTTAATGATTAGCGATTTATCGATCCCTTTGAATTTAAGGAATGGAATAAACACCAAACTGGCGAGCGCAACGCGCATCAGCACAGAGAACCAAGAATCGACCTGACCAGCGAGGTAAACGCCAATCAGGCTAAACGAGAACGCCCACAATAGGGTGACTGCAGATAGATAACCCATAATTAATACTCATTATCAACAACTGTTCTGCAGTCTATACGAAAACTCTGCCGTGATCAGTCTTTAAGTGGCACGACCAACATGTCGACCGGAGAGCAATTGATCAGCTGTCGGGTGGAAGACAGCAGTTTGCTCCAGAAATCCTGATGGTGACCACAGACCACCATATCGATATTGAACTCTTTGATGGTATCGCACAGCTCATTACCCAAATCACCGCTACCTACGAGCGTATGTTTGATCGGATAATTTGCATGCTCTGCAAAGCTCTGTAGTTGCTGTTGTGAGGCTTCAATCGCCTGGTGTTGAGTCTCGGCCAGATTGATATCAATCAGCCCGGTATACAGTTCGGCGTAATTGACATCGATGTGAATGAAAGAGACATCGGCCTGAAGAGGTTTGGCGAGAGCCACCGCTTTGTCGACCAAAACCTTACTGTCTTCAGATAGGTCAACGGCAACCAAAATATGCTGATAACTCATAGTGCTATCTCCTTTAGGTGTCTAATTACAGGTTAGCATTAAGGTTAGAATATTTTTGCCGCAGTGATCTCAGATCCACATTCATTCGTCAAAGTGTTATGGTTGGCTAATGATATAGTTCATTGAAGTTCATCGAGTTAATTAGGAGTGATAAATGCTTTCACAGGCAATGGTTGATCAATTGAATGAGCAAATTAATCTCGAATTTTTCTCATCCAATCTATACTTACAAATGAGTGCTTGGTGTGAAGACAATGGTTTCGAAGGTGCTGCTGAGTTTTTACGTACACACGCCGTAGAAGAAATGGAGCATATGCAGCGACTATTCACTTATGTGAGCGAGACTGGCGCGATGCCAATTCTGGGTGCGATCGATGCACCAAAACATGAGTTTGGCAGCCTAGGCGATGTTTTCCGTGAAACCTACGAGCATGAGCAGATGATTACTCAGAAAATCAACACGCTGGCTCACGTAGCGTTTACATCCCAAGATTACTCTACTTTCAACTTCTTGCAGTGGTACGTCGCTGAGCAGCACGAGGAAGAGAAGTTGTTTAAAGGGATTTTAGACAAGCTAGAGTTGGTTGGTGAAGACGGCAAGGCGCTGTTCTTTATTGACAAAGACCTAGCGGCTCTAGCGAAAGAAGGTTCATCTTCTATCATGGATGCCCCTGCTGAATAAACTTCAGCGAAAGACTCTCTAAGCAGATCGTCTTTTTCTTCTGGGCTTCAGGTAGAAGGTGTAGGGAGGAAAAGATGATCAATGCTGATACCATTCTATTCACGCTTATGTTGGTAACTCTGGTGAACATGGCCAGATACTTGACTGCACTGCGTTCTCTCATCTACATCATGCGTGAAGCGCACCCGCTGCTCTATCAGCAAGTCGATGGAAACGGCTTCTTTACCACTCATGGTAATGTCACTAAACAAGTGCGTCTGTTTCATTATCTGAAGAGCAAAGAGTACCACCATCACCATGATGAAGTGTTTACCGGCAAATGCGAACGGGTCAGAGAACTCTTTATTCTATCTACGTCACTACTCGGGGTAACTTTACTTGCGGCATTCATCTTATAACAGGTGATTTGGCAAGCGTTCCATTTGTGGTTAGAATAGCGCCGAAACTGGCTAAGGATGTGCTAAATGCACATCCTTTTTTATTGGATTTTGGTTGAGAAAAGGTCATGGCGGAAAAGTTTGATGTGGTCGTCATCGGTGCAGGTGCGGCAGGATTAATGTGTGCTGCAGAAGCGGGTAAGCGTGGGCGAAAAGTGCTTGTGCTGGATCACGCTAAAAAACCGGGCCGCAAGATTCTTATTTCGGGTGGTGGGCGTTGTAATTTCACTAACTACGATGTCTCAGCCAAAAACTACCTGTGCAGTAATCCGCATTTCGTAAAATCGGCACTGGCCCAGTACACCAACTGGGATTTTATCTCGATGATCTACAAACATGAAATCCAGTTTGAAGAGCGCGATCATGGTCAGCTGTTTTGTGTTGGTGATTGCGACTCGAAAGACATCGTCAAAATGCTACTTTCAGAGTGTGATTTGCCGACGGTCGAGCAACGTTATCGTCAGGACATTCACCATATCGAAAAAACCGACACGGGCTTTGAGCTGCACGCTAATACCGATGTGATTGAATGCCACTCCTTGGTGGTAGCGACTGGCGGATTATCGATGCCAAAACTGGGTGCCACGCCCTTTGGCTACAAAGTCGCAGAGCAGTTCGGGTTACCCGTGTTGCCGACGACAGCTGGCTTAGTGCCATTTACTTTACACAAAGAAGATAAAGAGGATTTCGCTGAGCTATCCGGTATCGCGATTCCCGTCGAAATTACCACGCAAAACAATACAACTTTCAAAGAAGCCTTGCTGTTTACTCACCGAGGGTTATCTGGCCCTTCTGTCCTGCAGGTTTCGTCCTACTGGAAGCCCGGCGAGGCAGTGACCGTGAATCTGGTACCGGAAGCTGACATTGATACCTTGTTGAGCCGTTCTTTGGAAAAGCACCCCAACCAAAGCCTGAAAAACACCCTAGCCAAAGTCTTACCGAAGCGCTTAGTAGAAGTGCTGATTGAGCGTAAAGTGTTGACCGATCTGCCACTCAAGCAGTTTGGTGTGAATCAGCTGAAGCAGATTGCTCAGCAACTAGAAAATTGGACCATCGCGCCCAACGGAACGGAAGGGTACCGCACTGCGGAAGTGACGCTAGGTGGCGTTGATACCGATCACCTGTCTTCAAAAACGATGGAGTGCAAGGATGTCAAAGGCCTGTATTTCATCGGCGAAGTGATGGACGTGACGGGTTGGCTTGGAGGGTACAACTTCCAGTGGTGCTGGAGCTCAGGGTTTGTTGCCGGCCAGTGGGTATAAGTCTTATCAAGAAAAAAACGGAAGAGTGGGGAGCTCTTCCGTTTTGCGTTTCGGGCTACAGGCAAAGTTATTTGGCTGGTGTGATGGTCAGCTGAGCATCACCAAAGCCAAGTGCCTCAAGTTCTTGTGCGTCAAAGTTGGTTGTGACTTCTATATCACCGATATGTTCACTAACCAGAGCTTCCGCAGAGCGTTTGACGCGGCTGCTTTGTGCAGCGTTGCCAATTGGTGTGGCTTGACCGATTTCGATCGTGCCAGCAAATTGCGATTCCGCGTAGAAATCGCCGGAAACATGAGAGTAAAACGGACGTAGGCTTGCTCCTGTTGCGTACTGCATGTTACCTAAACCATTTTCATTGATCGCCCAGCTCCAATCCCACCATTTGACTTCACCTGGAATATAGCGGTGATCCCATTGATAACGGATATCTGCTGAGTTTTCACTACCGCGTCCCATTGTAAAGGTGTGTGCTTTGTAAGGGCGGTTGTCTGGGTGAGAATGCCAAGCGTTGCCACCCCAGCGCAGGAAGCCATTAAATTCGACGTCGTAGCTGATATCTGCGCCAAAGCGATATGGATAAGAGATGCTGGAACGGTAAAGCTCGACACGAATCGGGATTTCAGAGTGAGCGGGCACCGTAGGCCTTGCCTGAAGCGTCACCTGCTCGCTGGTGGATCCGCCATTCGTGCTGGCGAAGCTCTGATTGGCTTCGAGCGTAATAGTCAGCTTAGTGTCGCCGACCAAAGGCCACTTAAAGGTGTTTTCTGTCGATACCTTCTGAGCAAAGCCATAGCTGTTGGTTTTTGACCAGTTGGTTGATTCATCCACTTTTAGGTCCACTACCACTTGCTGTGGGATGTCACTGTTGTTGCGAGCAACCGCCGTGACGGTTTTCACCAGCTGGCGATCCGATTCGGTCACAGTACCGTGCCAGAAATCGCTATCGTTAAGGGTATAGGCAAAGTTATCGACAGTGATTTTGGTTTTCTCATCGCAGCGATAGCCATCGCATGAACCGTCATTATTGCCTTGAATCACCCAACCGTTGCCTTCACGTCTGACATCCATATCCTCGCCGACATATTGGCTATGGTTGCCACCAACCCAAGCATAACCGAGGTAATGGGCGAGGTAGCTCAACGGACGCACGAAATTAGAGTGGTTTGTTACCAGTTCATACTGAATATCCAGCTCGTCACCTTCTGGAATGGATTTTGAGGAGTAGTTTGGAATTTCAGACAATGCATCGTCAGGGTAACACCAAGTACTGCCATTGGGATTATCCTGCTTAATTTGACCATGGTAGCCAGGTCCCATGATCACCCAATTGTCTTTTAAGCCAGCGATTTGCCACTGACCCATGCGAGAAACAATATAGTCCTTCTGTTCGGATGCTTCGAAGCGGTCAATCGGGCGGTAGCCAGAACGGCAGACATCTTCACCCAGTTGATCAAGCACTAACTGGTCAGGATAAATCTTAGCTTGCGCGCCTGCAGACAGAACGGAAAGAACAGCTGCTGATAACACATGTTTTTTCACCGTAGACATAGACGTTTCCTTTCGTGATTTTTCTTAGTTTTATGATGTTGTGTTGTCATTGTTGGCTGCTTGTCAAAAGCAACAGGTTTACCTTTCCATAGTCATATAATTTACAGTACTGAAAATAGTTGAATTTTATTTCCTTTAAAATTCAGTGTTTTGTATTGTTTTGACTATTTATTTCATGCAACGCAAACATGGACTGTTTACAGCTTGTGATCTTGCTTCGATGAGATTTAGAAAAATTGTGGTGCGTTTAGATAGCGGAAAAGCAGAGGTACTTGCACAGGCGAAGCCCGTGCGAAGGGAAAGAACAAATGTTAGGTGAGAATATAGTGATAGGCTTAGCGTTTGGCGAGCAGTTGAGCTCGGCCGGTCTGTCTATCGCGGACTATCACAAAGCAGTTGGCAGAATAGAGGATATCGATATCCAGCGTGTAAGGATCATCATTGAGCAGTAGATATGGCGAAATGGTCGCGTCATTCATCACAGGCCTTAACTTCTGTACTGAGAGTAAGTTAATGATTCCAGAGAGCGAAAAGCCGAACTGGCTGAACGATTCCGCTTGGCCCTGAAAACGAATCACTATCGGTTGCTCCATTTTGTCATCCTGAAGTGAAGCAAGGTGAACGACTTCGTTGTTTTTAATCCGAGTCAGTCCATCAGAGCGAAAAATTTGGTTGTCGGGTTGGATATGGATTTCGCTGTGCTGGTAACGGTTATCCTCAATACGATTCGACCAAGGCAGGTTGAGGACAATAGAAAAGATAACTGTGGCGATTACTAAGGTGAGGTATGGGATCATTGTTGTCCCTCCTGAATAAAACGTTCTACCTGAGCCGAGACTTGTTTTAACTGTCCCGGTGCATAAAAGACATTAATCGACTGGCGACGCTGCCTATCTAGCCACGACAGCTCTGAAAAGCGCTCGTTTTTTTCTATGTATACTACGCAATCGCACTGATTCTGCGAGAGCAACTGGCGTAGCGGTAAACTCAGGCGAGTTTCCGATTCCGTGAAGACTTGAAGTTGTCCGACCGTGTGCCTTGCCAGATGTTGATCGCTCGGAATGTCTTCCCAGCGCCAGCCATGCACCTTACTTAATGCCAAGATGCTGGAAGCAAATAACAGCGCAATCGCGGTGACATAACACACAGGAGATTTGCACTCTTTCAAACACAAGTTAGATGTAACACTCTGGCTGGATATTACAGTCGATGTAGGGAGGTTGGGCGCTGGGCTGGATTTGTCTACTTGTGGTGGCGGGTCAGCGGGCGCATATTCAATACAATGGCTGACCAATCGGTAGCCGACTTTAGGCACAGTCACAATCGGGGACTCCTTGGCTCCTAGTTTTAGTAGGGCCTGCCTAAGCGTACTGATACTTTTCGCGAGTGACGTTTCGCCAATATATTCACTGCCCCAAGCGTGTCGAATGATGTCAGGCTTTTTGACAACTTCAGGGGAGTGCTTGAGCAGCAGGTCAAGAACCTGTGCTTCACGGTAACCAATCTTAATGACGCGTTGTGTGTTAGAAAGCTTATTCTGAACAGAGTGAAATATAATCATACAGCCAGCTTTTTATAGTTATTGTTGTCATCTCAAATCTTATTGAGAGGATCAATATACTATTATGACAATGCAACCGCATGAATATTTTTTAATCAATTGTTGGCTCTGTCTCATTGAATCGACAGTTGATGTTGATGTAATGAGAACAAGCGATTGAAAGTGGGAATCCTTTGGGTGGGCAGGAAGGAAAAGATGCGCCCCTGAATAGAGGCGCAGCCGTGTTACAGTTGATCAGCCGCAACGGTTTTAATTGTTGGCCAATTGCCGTTGGCATCCTGAATAAAGCCTTGAGTGTCTTCCAACCAACGCTTTTGTACGGTCTTATCTAAATTTAGGTACAACTTGCCGTCTTCTATCTTCCAAGCTTGTGGATCAGTCTCAAACTTTTTACCCATGGCAACCCCAAAGGCGCAATAGCCACCGTATTGAGGCGCGTATGCCTGAGGGTCTGCACGAAACTGATCGCGGTTTTCGCTGCTGGCAAAGTGATAAATGGCATTCTTATACGTTGCCGTAAACTGTGAGTTGCCTTGGACAGCGCCTTTGTCAGTAAAGTAAGCGACAGGGTCATATCCCTTGATCGCTAAGTCGTTTTGGTCGACGCTCATATCAATATCGGCTGCCATCAATGAAAAGCTGGTACCGAGCATTGCAGCCAGAAGAGTGAGTTTTTGACCAGTGGATTTGATGCGTGACATAGCAAGCTCCTTGTCTGTTTTGATTACCTTGCCTGAAAGAATTTAGTCGACTTGTCCGGTCTATAGAGGTACTAAAAGCCAAAAAACTATGCGAAAAGTCCGGAGATGAAATGGATTTACTCTCACAACTCATGGAACACTGCTCAATACGTACTGGTGTGTTTTATTCCGGCCACCTGTGTGGTGTGTCTTCATTCAATGCAAATCTGCAAAACAGTGGCCATTTACACGTTTTGCAGTCTGGCGAGCTGACACTCAATAAAGCACACAGTGAATCACGCCATATTATTGAACCATCTATTCTCTATCTGCCACATGGGACCACTCACGCTATTAAAGGCGTTGAGTCCGGAGCGGAGCTGGTGTGCGCAAGTGTGGAATATCGTGTTGGACAGATGAACCCTTTGTTGTCTGCACTTCCTGAGGTAATTGTTATCCCATTTAGCGCTGCGCCAAGCCTGACACCTGTCATTAATGCCTTATTTTGTGAGTCTGGCGGCGATTTAGCGGGGCAACAGTTTCTGATGGACAAATTGAGTGATGCACTTATGGCGCTGATTTTCCGCCATTTGGTGGAAGAGAAAAAAATAGAGCAGGGGCTATTTGCGGCGCTGGCCCACCCTCGGCTCGCCGCTGTGGCCTCTGTTGTGCACCAGTTACCTGCAAGGCACTTCAGCTTGGTGGAGCTTGCCTCGGTGGCGGCAATGTCACGCACTCAGTTCATCGATACGTTTAAAGCGGTGGTTGGAGAAACGCCCGGAGATTATGTGCAGAAATGGCGCATCTCAGTCGCACAATCGTTATTGTTGCAGCGTAAACCGTTGAACTGGGTCGCGGATGAAGTGGGTTACAGTAGTTATTCGGGGTTTTCGCGCGCCTTTCATAATATTTCCGGAATGTCGCCACGCCAGTGGTTACGGGACAAACAGTGTTGATCACAAACTCTTAGCACAAGCGTTATCGATCTTTTGCTCAATTTCTGTCCTATATTAAATGGACAGAACTTGCTGAAGGAGTGGTATATGAGCTATCAAGTGCTGATCTCAAGAATTAATGAATTACCCAGAATCGAAAGCGTACTTCAGGAATTGCTGGAGATGGTTAACAGGGAACAAATCGATTTTGGTGAGCTGGCAAAGAAAATGGCCATGGATCAGGTGTTGTTAGCACGTGTGTTAAGGATGGCAAACTCAGCGCAATTCGGCGGTGTTAAAGGGGTTTCCAACATTAATGACGCGATTGTGCGAATTGGTGTTGGCGCGATTCGCAATTTGATTTCTTCTTCTATTCTCGCCTCAACATTTCCTAAACTGGAAACCCTCAATATCAAAGATTACTGGGCAAGTACTTTTGAAGTGGCAACCATTGCCAGTACAGTTGCTAAAGACGTCAAAGTTGACCCTAATGAAGCTTTTATTGCCGGTATTCTGCACAACATTGGTGAGCTGATGATTCACTCTTTAGAGCCAGAACAGGCATTAGAAATCAGCCGTCGGGTGGAAAATGGCGAAAATCCTGTCGATGTACAGCGCGAAGTGTTAGGTACTGATGCCCAGCAGTTAGGCGCGGCACTGGCTGAGACGTGGAAGTTCCCTGCTCAGCTGGTGGATGCGATTGCCAACGTCAATCATCCTGCGAAAGCGGTTGAATCGAAAAAGTTGGCATGTCTGATGTTCCTCGCTCGTGATATAGACCATCAGTGGGATTCAATGTTGAGTCTGGACGATAAGCAAAGTTATCTCAGCCAACATAAAGCAGCAGTTGCGTTAAGTGTCTCCCCAGATCTCGCTGAGCAAATCGACCAGGTGCGAGGTCAAGGCAGTGAGATGGCTTACGAGTTGTTTTAAAAATGTTAACTCACGGATTGCGTGAGATCTTTTTTGCCAAATTTGATCTGCTGGATCACCAGTCCAGCAATGATCAACACTAAGCCGATCAAGGTTGTGGAATGTATTTCTTCACCAATGATGGTCGCCAGCAACGCCAGAGAAATAAACGGTGACGCGAATATCAGGTTGCTGATACGCGCGGTGTTTTGCGTCAGTTTGAGGGCGCTAAGCCACAGGACAAAGGTCACGCCCATTTCGAACAAACCAACGTAACTGACCGCGAGCCAACCTTGCAGAGAAATACCGTTCCAGCTGACACCTTCGTAGAGGCTCAGGCCAATTGCAAATGGTATTGCAACCAAAAAACCGAGTAACACGCCGACGATAGGGTCGGCTTTGTTTTTAGTATTGAGTATCCAGTAGCTGGCCCAAAGCAGAGTTGATAGCAGAGCCAGTCCCACCCCTAACGGGCTCTCGAAACTCAGGCCCAGTACATCACCTTTAGTAGCAATTACAATTACACCAAAGTAACTCAGCGTGCAGGCTATCCAGTCCTGCTTGCGGATTTTCTGGCCGAGGAAGACTGCAGCCATCAGAGTCAAAGTAATCGCCCAGCTATAGTTGATCGCTTGCGCTTGTGAGGCGGGAAGTAAGTCATAGGCTTTGAATAAGATGACGTAGTACGCCAGTGGATTGATCAATCCAAGCAATAAGTAATACCAAGGATTCGCGAAGAAGGTACTAGCCAGCGAAGACAGTTTGCCCTGAATGGCACATACAGCGGTCAGAGCCAGCGCTGAGACCAGGCTGGCAACGGTCAGCATTTGAATCGGGGTCAGTTCGGCAAGAGTTAATTTAAAGGCGGTGGCTACAGTAGACCACAATAGGACGGCAGACAGACCAAAACCTAAAGCACGACGCTCGTTCATGATGTTCCTTTATTAAAACCAACAAGTTAAATTCGTTGGCGATTGGCGGTAGGGCAGATTAGAGAGCGCTTAGTCTAGCTGTTCGATATCTAGCCGACAAACTGGACATTTATCCAGTGGTAAAATACCATTGAATCAGTACCTGAAATAAGAGTTAACCCTTTATTATGCAATGGATTCTGGACAACCAAGCCCTACTTATCAGCGCTATTAGCAGTGCGGCGATCAGCGGAGTCGGAGTGGGCTGGTGGATCAGGCAGAAAACACGCTTTGATCAACAGCTTTTAAAACAACAACTTGAATCCAATCAGCAACTGGCAACAACGAAAATCGGCCAGTTACAGAAAGAGCTAGAGCAAGCACAACAGGAACTGGATGAGCTAGATAGCGAGCGAGATAAAGCCGCGTATGAGCTCAAACAGTCCCACGGTAAATTGATGGCGGTTCTAGAAAAATTGCGTTACTTCGAGGCGGTTAAGCAAGAAAGACAACAATACGCTGAGGAGCTGACTCAAAGCCGCGATCAGAAAGCTCAGCTTGAAGCCCAGCTCAGAGAGCAAGAAGCTCGCCATCAAGAAGAGAACAAAGCCAACCACGATAAATTGCAATTGTTGGAACAGGCGGAGTCTCGTCTCAAGCAGCAATTCGAACATCTGGCCAATCAGCTATTTGAGGCTAAGACCGCCAAAGTCGACCAACAAAACCGCCAAAGTCTGGAAGGGTTGCTATCGCCACTGAAAGAACAGTTGGAAGGGTTTAAGAAACAGGTCAATGACAGTTTTACGGTTGAAGCGAAAGAGCGACACACCTTAGTGCATGAGCTGAAGAACCTGCAACGCCTCAATGAACAGATGACGCGCGAAGCGGTCAACCTGACTCAGGCACTAAAAGGTGACAACAAGCAGCAAGGCAACTGGGGAGAGGTCGTCCTTGCGCGCGTGTTGGCGGAGTCCGGATTGCGTGAAGGGCACGAGTACCAGACTCAGGTGAGCCTACAGAATGAAGCAGGTAAGCGCTATCAGCCGGATGTGATTGTCCACTTGCCGCAAGATAAGCAGGTGGTGGTCGACTCTAAAATGACGCTGGTCGCCTATGAGCGTTACTTCAATGCCGAATCAGAGTTAGATCAAGAACAAGCACTAAGTGACCACTTACTATCGGTCAGAAGCCATATTAAAGGTTTGTCACAGAAAGACTATCATCAGCTTAAAGGCATTCAGAGCCTTGATTACGTGCTGATGTTTATCCCAGTTGAGCCAGCGTTTCAGGTTGCGATTCAGGCCGACCCAGATCTGGTCAAGGATGCGATGGAGCAAAACATTATTCTGGTCAGCCCGACGACCTTGCTGGTGGCATTGCGTACGATCGATAACTTGTGGCGCAACGAACGACAGAATCAAAATGCGCAAATCATTGCGGAGCGAGCCAGTAAGCTGTACGACAAGTTGCGTTTGTTTGTCGATGACATGGAAAGCCTAGGCGGTGCGCTGGATAAAGCGAACCAGAATTATCAAGGCGCGATGAACAAGCTCGCTACTGGTCGAGGTAACGTGATTCGTCAGGCGGAAAGCTTTAAGCAGCTTGGTGTTGAGGTGAAAAAGCCAATCTCGTCGAGCCTGACAGAACTGGCTCAATATGATGGGCTCACAGAAAATAACTCGATGAGTGAAAATGATTCTATCGCTGAAAGACATCCGGCTGAGGATAAAGTAAACTAATCGCCCGCAGCGCTCAGGTCGTATTTATTCATAGCGTTGCTTGAAGAGGAATCATCATGACGGATACAAGCGTGCAGTCGAATACAGCTTTAGAATCAAATGAAACCACGCATTTTGGTTTCACCACAGTCGCCAAAGAAGAGAAAGTCGCCAAGGTAGCAGAGGTATTCCACTCTGTAGCGGCCAAATACGACATCATGAACGACTTTATGTCGGGTGGTGTGCATCGTCTTTGGAAACGATTCACGATCGATTGCAGTGGTGTGCGTCCGGGTCAGCGTGTGCTGGACCTCGGTGGTGGTACGGGCGATCTGACGGCGAAATTCTCTCGCATTGTCGGTGAAAAAGGCCATGTGGTTCTGGCTGACATCAACAACTCAATGCTGAATGTTGGCCGCGACAAACTGCGTGACAACGGCATTGTAGGCAACGTGCATTATGTTCAGGCAAACGCTGAAGAGCTGCCGTTCCCAGATGATTACTTTGATGCTATTACCATCAGCTTCTGTCTACGTAACGTGACAGACAAAGACAAAGCCCTGCGCTCAATGTTCCGTGTTTTGAAGCCTGGCGGTCGTCTTCTTGTGCTCGAATTCTCTAAGCCTGTGCTTGAGCCTTTGTCAAAAATCTACGATGCGTACTCATTCCACCTATTGCCGAAAATGGGTGAGCTGGTAGCAAATGATTCTGAGAGCTACCGTTATCTGGCAGAGTCTATTCGTATGCACCCGGATCAGGAAACCTTGAAAGGGATGATGGAAAATGCTGGATTTGAGAAAGCCAGCTACTACAACCTGACCGGCGGCATCGTTGCGCTGCACCGTGGCTACAAATTCTGAGGTTAAAGGATCGCTATGCCATTTGAACCTCTTGTTACTGCTGCGATTGAATCAACACTCAATACACTTATTAACGACGACCCAGAGCTGGGGCGTCGTCTTGCCCGTCTTAAAGGCCAGGTGATTCAAGTTCACCTCAAAGAGCTCAATAAGACACTGACTTTTGTTTTCAGCCAGCAAATTGATGTTCTGGCGAATTACGAAGGTCAACCAGACTGCTACCTATCATTAAACCTATCGGTGCTGCCAGAGCTGCGTGAGCAATCCAATATCACCAAGCTGATCAAGCAAGACAAAGTGATACTGGAAGGCGATATTCAACTGGCGCAGAAATTCTCTCAGCTCATGACGGATTGCAAACCTGACATTGAAGAGTGGTTGTCGCGCGTCACGGGGGATGTGGTGGCGCATAGCTTAGTTCAAGGCGTGTCCAATTTAGGACAGTTTGTTAAAGCAAAAGCGGACAAGCATCAAAACCACCTTGCTCAGGTCATTACCGAAGAGTGGAAACTGGCGCCAGCGCCATTAGAAATTGCCCATTTCTGCGATCAGGTTGACGATGTCAGAAGTCAGGCTGCTCGCATTGAAGCTAAGTTGAATCAGCTGCTGGAGCGCGCATGACTCCGGCTGAACTGAAACGACTCTATCGTATAATCAAAGTTCAGCTCGAATACGGGCTCGATGAACTACTGCCTAATCACCAGTTAACCAAAGCCCCTCTGCTTGCTCGTAAAGCGCTATTTTGGATTAAAAACCAACACGCTGACAAAGAGTTAGGTGAAAGGTTGCGCCTTGCTCTGCAGGAGCTTGGTCCGGTATGGATCAAGTTTGGCCAGATGATGTCGACCCGACGTGATCTCTTCCCTGCGCACATTGCCGATCCGTTGGCGCTGCTTCAAGACCAAGTTTCTCCCTTTGATGGTCAGCTAGCCAAAGAGCAGATTGAGCTGGTGTTAGGTGGCCCTTTGGAAAATTGGTTTACCGACTTTGATATCAAACCACTGGCCTCCGCATCGATCGCTCAAGTCCATACCGCCAAGCTCAAATCGACTAACCAAGAAGTGGTATTAAAGGTTATCCGGCCAGATATTCGTCCGGTCATTGATGCAGATCTAAAACTGATGTACCGAATGGCGCGTATAGTCGCCAAAGCACTTCCTGAAGCACGTCGTTTGAAACCGGTTGAAGTGGTGCGTGAGTATGAAAAAACGCTCCTCGATGAGTTGGACTTACGACGAGAAGCGGCAAATGCGATTCAGCTGAGAAGAAACTTTGAAGGCAGCGATGAATTGTATGTTCCTGAAGTAATTACGGACTTTAGTAATGAAACTGTAATGGTTTCTGAGCGAATATACGGCATCCAAGTTTCTGACATAGAAGGCTTGAAGGCCAATGGCACCAATATGAAGCTATTGGCCGAGCGCGGTGTGAGTGTCTTTTTCACTCAGGTGTTCCGCGACAGCTTTTTCCATGCCGATATGCATCCGGGCAACGTTTTTGTTAACCCTGAGCATCCGGACAATCCACAGTGGATTGGTTTGGACTGTGGCATCGTTGGAACGTTGAATAGTGAAGACAAACGCTATCTGGCGGAAAACTTCCTCGCCTTCTTTAACCGTGATTATCGCCGTGTGGCTGAGTTACACGTTGAATCAGGTTGGGTTCCACGTGAAACGAACGTTGATGAGTTTGAATTCGCCATTCGCATTGTGTGTGAACCGATTTTTGCTAAGCCGCTGTGTGAGATCTCGTTCGGACATGTGTTACTGAACCTATTTAACACCGCACGCCGCTTCAATATGGAAGTACAGCCACAGCTGGTGCTGCTGCAGAAAACCCTATTGTATGTGGAAGGCTTGGGGCGTCAGCTCTACCCACAGCTTGATTTATGGGAAACTGCAAAGCCATTCCTTGAAGAGTGGATGATGAATCAAGTAGGGCCGCAGGCAGTGATTAATGCGGTCAAGGATCGCGCGCCGTTTTGGGCCGAGAAGCTGCCTGAATTGCCAGAGCTACTGTATGACAGTTTACGTCAGGGCAAGATGATGAATCAGCGTATGGATCAGCTCTATCAAGGCTACCGCACTACGAAACGTCAGCAGGCAACGGGGAAATTTTTATTTGGTATTGGGGCCACATTAGTCGTATGCTCGGCAATATTGGTCAACAGTGCGTATGAGCAGCTATCCATGGCAAGCGCTATCGGTGGTGTCACATTTTGGCTGCTCAGTTGGCGAGCTTATCGTCAATAGACGTTAAGCTATTGAAATGATTTGTTTAGTAAAACCCGAGGTATAGAAAATGGGTGGTATTAGTATTTGGCAACTTCTGATTATTGCTGTCATTGTTATTCTTCTATTCGGTACTAAGAAACTACGTGGTATCGGTGGTGATCTAGGTGGCGCAGTGAAGGGCTTCAAGAAAGCCATGAACGACGAAGAGCCGGCGAAAAAAGACGCGGACTTTGAGCCAAAAAACATTGAGCAGCAGAAGACAGATGCTTCTGCTGAAACAAAGAAAGATAAAGAGCAGGCGTAACACGTGTTTGATATCGGTTTCTGGGAACTGGTATTAATATCTGTCGTCGGGCTGGTGGTTCTTGGTCCTGAGCGTTTGCCTCATGCGATTCGCAGCGTGTCACGATTTGTTGGGGCGGCGAAAAACATGGCAAATAGTGTGAAAGATGAGCTTTCACATGAACTAAAGGTTCAGGAACTGCAAGAAAACTTGCGCAAAGCTGAGAAAATGGGGATGGAAGATCTGTCGCCAGAGCTGAAGTCTTCTGTTGAAGAACTCAAGCAAGCCGCGCAAGATGTGCAACGCCCATATGCGAGTAAAAGCGATTCAGCGTCTACCAACGTTGAAGCTGAAGTGGACAAACCGTCCGTTGCAGAAGCTAATCACTCCGCAGATGCGGTCGAGTCACTGGATGCCCAGCCGGTACCTCAGGCAGATAAAAAAGCCGAATAGTCTCGCATTAGGGGAGCTGCTGTGAGCAGCTCCTTTTCGATCTTTTAGAGTAGAGGTTTTCATGTCTTCTGTTGAGCAGACACAACCTTTGATCAGCCATCTGCTGGAACTACGTAATCGCCTGCTACGTGCGATTGTCGCTGTACTGGTGGTGTTTGTTGGCCTGATCTATTTCGCGAATGACATCTATGAGTTTGTCTCGTCGCCTCTCGTTGAACGCCTGCCTGAAGGGGCGACAATGATTGCGACTGATGTTGCATCGCCATTTTTCACTCCGCTAAAGCTGACGTTAATCGCGTCAATTTTTGTGGCTGTGCCGTACATTCTTTATCAGGTTTGGGCGTTTGTTGCTCCCGGTCTGTACAAGCATGAACGACGTCTGATCATGCCATTGATGTTTTCCAGTTCGCTATTGTTCTATTGTGGCGTGGCTTTCGCGTATTTCGTGGTATTCCCACTGGTATTTGGCTTCTTTACGGCGATATCACTGGGCGGCGTAGAGTTCGCCACGGATATTTCCAGCTACCTCGACTTTGTGCTGGCGTTGTTCTTAGCCTTTGGTATTGCGTTTGAAGTGCCGGTGGCAATCATATTGCTGTGCTGGACGGGGGCGACGGATCCGAAAAGCTTAAGTGAAAAGCGCCCATACATTATCGTTGGTGCGTTTATCGTTGGCATGATGCTGACGCCGCCGGATATGATTTCGCAGACCTTGCTGGCAATCCCAATGTGCTTATTGTTTGAGGTCGGCTTGTTCTTTGCGCGCTTCTATGTGCGCAAGAGTGACGATGAAGAAGAACAAGAAGAGGTCTGATATTAGGTCCTGACATAAGAGAAAGGCTTGCCAAGTGGCAAGCCTTTTTTGTATTACAGTTGGAATAGCTTAGTTGCGTTGGACGTGGTGATGGCATCGACTTGGTCGACACTGATGTCACGTAAATCAGCGACTCGCTGTGCAACCAAAGATGTGTATGCAGGTTCATTGCGTTTGCCACGGTGTGGTACTGGAGCTAGGTAAGGGCAGTCCGTTTCAAGAATGACATAGTCCATATCCAGAGACGGAATGACTTTGTCCATCCCGCCATTTTTAAATGTCGACACACCTCCCAGACCGAGGTGAAAACCTAATCCATTGATCGCTTTTGCTTCTTCAACACTGCCGCCAAAACAGTGGAATACGCCAGACAACGAGCCATCTTGTTCCTGTTCAAGTAGCTGCAGCGTTTCTTCAATGGAGTCACGGGTGTGGATGACGACAGGTAGCTTCATCTCTTTAGCCCAGTTGAGCTGGCTGACAAACGCCATTTCCTGCTCGGCTTTATAGGTTTTATCCCAGTAGAGATCGATGCCGATTTCGCCCACAGCAATGAAGTTGTGTTTCTCAAACCAATGGCGAATCACCTGCAGTGTCTGTTCAACATTGCCATCGACATAACATGGGTGAAGCCCCATCATAGAACGACATACCTGCGGATAGGCCGCCTCAGTTTTTAGCATCGGCTCAATTGAATCCAGATCGATGTTTGGCAGCAGGATTTTGTCTATCCCCTGAGCCAAGGCTCTCTCTACCACCTGGTCGCGGTCATTATCAAATTCGCTGGCATAAATATGGGCGTGAGTATCGATCATGGTTTGTCTCTGTAAAGCTGGATTGGCCAGAGTATACGGCAGTGTGAGCATTTGGTCATTTTTTGCATTTTTATCGCTTGCTGCTAGCGTCATTACTCAAGAGTGATATCATGCAAATCAAGCACTTTCACCACACAAGGAGAACAGAGTGTCAGTTTCCATTCAAGGTCAGTTCCCTGGCCGTCGCATGCGTCGTATACGTAAACATGACTTTAGTCGTCGCCTAATGGCTGAAAATCAACTAACGGCAAGTGATCTGATTTACCCAATGTTTATTTTGATGGGAAAAGACCGCCGCGAAACCGTTGACTCTATGCCTGGGATTGAGCGCCTGTCTATCGACCTTATGTTGGAAGAAGCACAATACTTAGCCAGACTCGGTGTGCCGGCGATTGCATTGTTCCCTGTGGTGAATCAGGACGCAAAAAGCTTGTGTGCGGCTGAAGCGTACAACCCAGAGGGTTTGGTTCAGCGTGCGGTCCGTTCTTTGAAAGAGCATGTGCCAGAAATTGGCGTAATTACTGATGTGGCACTTGACCCATTCACAACGCACGGCCAAGACGGCATCATCGATGAAGAAGGTTACGTCCTGAATGACGCGACGACAGAAGTTTTGGTCAAACAGGCTTTGTCTCATGCAGAAGCGGGCGCTGATGTTGTTGCACCGTCAGACATGATGGATGGTCGTATTGGCGCGATTCGTGAAGCGCTGGAAGAAGCAGGCCACATCAATACTCAGATCATGGCTTACTCTGCTAAATACGCGTCTTATTACTATGGGCCTTTCCGTGATGCAGTCGGCTCAGCGGGTAACCTTAAAGGTGGTAACAAGAAAAACTACCAGATGGATCCGGCCAACAGTGATGAAGCAGTGCATGAGGTCGCAATGGATGTCAACGAAGGCGCGGACATGGTGATGGTCAAGCCGGGTATGCCATATCTTGACGTGGTGCGCCGTGTTAAATCGGAACTGCAAGTCCCGACGTTTGCTTATCAAGTCTCGGGTGAATACGCGATGCACAAGGCGGCATTCCAAAACGGTTGGCTTAAAGAGCGTGAGACTGTGATGGAATCACTGCTTTGCTTTAAGCGTGCAGGTGCAGACGGTATCCTGACTTACTTTGCTAAAGATGTCGCTGAGTGGTTGGCAGAAGAAAATGCTCAGCCTGCTCAGTTTCTAAAAGACGCTGAATAACTCAGTTTACAAATATTAAAAGGCTGGCTTTTGCCAGCCTTTGTTGTTTTCTGGCCCTAAACCACCTTCTTTAGAAGGTGGTGATCGTTCTTTTGGGCTTTGCCCGAAGAACGCTCATGTTCAAGATGTCCTCGTTTGCAACCAACAAATGAAGGAAATAACGAACATGAGCAGATATGAATCCGCTTCACACGTTTATCATCGGTGCCAATATCATATTGTTTGGACACCTAAATATCGACTAAAGATTCTGAAAGGAAATTTAGGCAAAGAGCTGTATCGAAGTATCTACGTTTACAGCAATATGAAGAAATGCAAGGTTGTCGAGCTTAACGTCCAAATTGATCATGTCCATTTAGTCGTGAGGCTTCCGCCGAGCATGAGTATCTCAAATTACATGGGGTTTGTTAAAGGTCGTACAGCGATTAGGTTGTTTAACAAATTTCCGTATTTGAGAAAGAAAAAGCTCTGGGGTAATAAGTTCTGGCAACGAGGTTACTTTGTTGATTCGGTAGGGATGAACGAGGAAATTATACGTAGATATGTCAGGCACCAAGATCGTGTGGGGAAAGAAGAAGAGGAGCGACAAATGCTTCTAGGGTTAGATAAATAGCAGTGAGCCCCCTTATAGGGGGCCAACCAAAGCCACCTGCTATGCAGGTGGATTTTTACTTAAGGAGAGCCGATGAGTATTGAGTATCGACTTGGAACACTAGAAGAGTGTGTTGAAATCGTCGCGACTATCAAAGAGTTCATACACAAAGAAAGCGTAGAAAGCTTGTCCGAACGATTAGACGGTAAGCGACACCTCATTCAGGTGGCTGAAGAAAATGGCCAGCTACTTGGGTTTAAAATTGGATATGAAATCGACGAAAACACATTTTATAGCTGGTTCGGTGGGGTATCACCACTAGCTAGAAATAAAGGGGTGGCACAGAAGTTACTCGATTATCAGGAGATCTGGGTCAAAAAACACGCTTATTCTCAACTTAAGGTGAAATCCCGTAATCAATTTCCTTCCATGTTAAGACTCTTGCTGAGGAATGGTTATCTAATTGAAAAGTTTGAAGTAAAAGATCCCCTAGTCGAATCAAGAATTCATTTCGTGAAGCAGTTGTAGCACTGTCATAAAAATTAAATGAGATTTTTTCTCATTTAGGGGTTGACGGGATAAATGAGAATAATTATTATTTATCTCGTCTTAGGGAATAAGAGAAGTTCACAAGGACGTCGAGTTACCAGATTCAACTTGGAGACGGTGATGACACTGAACTTAATTGAACTTGCACTAGTTCTTTTTGACACGACATTGCTCACATTGCTTCCAGTGTAATTTATAGCTTTATGGCAAAGCTAACGATTCAATTGAATACGCTTTGACCCCTTTTTGCTAGGCGACATCGATACGATGTCGCTTTTTTTATGCCTGAAATCTGTGGTTGGATAAAAGGACACCAGTAGTCTTTTCCACAGTTGAGGATCGTTTTAAGATCGATCTATTTACGATCGATCTAATTCATTTGTTATATTTTTCAGTATCTTAAATTGTTTGATTACAGTTTTGTGACGATGCAAAGCGTTAGTGGATAAATAATATAAACAGAGTTATCCACAGTTGAGGCTGTGGTGTGAAAGATTATTCGCCAAATGTGTGAGTAGTGCATGCAGAGTTAAAATGGATCCACTGTCAGAGTCATGGCATTCTAGGCAGATCTTTTTTCTTTGGATGCTTAAAGACTATGGCTCGTATTCCTGACAACCCGTTGATTTTGATTGACGGTTCTTCTTATCTTTACCGCGCATTTCATGCTTATCCGGGCACTATGAGCAACGGTGATATCCCGACGAACGCTGTTTATGGTGTTGTAAACATGCTACGCAGTATGATGCGTCAGTTTGCCTCTGAGCGTATCGCAGTGGTCTTTGATGCTAAGGGAAAAACCTTCCGTGATGAGATGTATCCGGAATACAAAGCCAACCGTCCTCCGATGCCTGATGATCTCCGTTGTCAGATTGAACCTCTGCACAATGTGATTCGCGCAATGGGTTTGCCTCTGATCTGTGTTCCGGGTGTGGAAGCGGATGATGTGATTGGTACGCTCGCGTATCAGGCTTCACAAGCGGGGATGCCAGTATTGATCAGTACCGGCGATAAAGATATGGCGCAGTTGGTGGATGACAACGTGACTCTGATCAACACCATGACCAATGTGGTGATGGATCGAGAAGGCGTGATTGAAAAATTTGGTATCCCACCAGAGCTGATTATCGATTATCTCGCTTTGATGGGCGACAAAGTCGATAACATCCCAGGTGTACCGGGTGTCGGTGATAAGACCGCAACTGCACTACTGCAGGGTATCGGCAGTTTGGAAAAGCTGTACGACAATCTTGATGATATTGCATCACTTGGGTTCCGTGGATCGAAGACCATGGCGAAAAAGCTGGTCGATAACAAAGAAGAAGCGTTTCTTTCTTACGAGCTTGCCACGATTAAGTTGGATGTTGAGCTGGAAGAAACGCCAGACTCACTGCTCAAGGCTGAACCGAATACCGATGAGCTGATCAAACTGTATGGCCAGCTAGTCTTCAAATCTTGGCTCAATGAATTACTGGAAGGTGGTACGGGTGTTGTCGTGGCAGATGAAAAGTCCGGCGCAGCGTCGGGGGCTGGAGCCTCTGCCACAGCCAGCGAGATCGATACCTCTGCAGTGACGATTGATCGCAGCCAGTACGAAACCATTCTTGACCAACAGGCATTCAATACTTGGTTAGATAAACTCAAAGCGGCGGATGTCTTCGCGTTTGATACCGAAACCGACAGCCTCGATTACATGGTGGCGAATCTGGTTGGTGTGTCGTTTGCGACAGAAGAAGGCGTCGCTGCATACGTGCCTGTGGCGCATGATTATCTTGATGCGCCAGAGCAGCTTGATCGCGATTGGGTACTAGAGCAATTGAAGCCGATTCTTGAAGATGATGCTCAGGCGAAAGTGGGGCAGAATCTAAAATACGATGCGTCGGTATTGGCTCGCTACGGCATTGAGATGAAAGGCATTAAGCATGACACCATGCTCGCGTCATACGTTTACAACAGCGTGGGTGGCAAGCATGATATGGACAGCCTGGCACTGCGATTCCTTCAGCACAGCTGCATTTCTTTTGAGCAGATTGCGGGTAAAGGCAAGAAGCAGCTGACGTTCAATCAGATTGAACTGGAACAAGCTTCACCATACGCCGCAGAAGATGCTGATGTGACCCTCCGTTTACACAATCGCTTGCTCGCCAACATTGAGCAGGATGAAAAGCTGAAGACCATCTATGAAGAGGTCGAAGTGCCGCTGGTTCCCGTTTTATCACGTATTGAACGCACAGGCGTGTTGATTGATGACATGAAGCTGGCCGCTCAGTCGCAGGAAATTGCGTTGCGCCTTGATGAGTTGGAGCAGCAAGCGTTTGAAATCGCGGAGCAAGAGTTCAACATGAATTCGCCAAAGCAGCTGCAAGCGATTCTGTTTGAGAAAATGGGTCTGCCGGTTGTGAAGAAAACGCCATCGGGTACGCCTTCAACTAATGAAGAGGTTCTGCAGGAGTTGGCGCTGGATTACCCGTTGCCAAAATTGATCCTCGAATATCGTGGCTTAGCGAAGCTCAAATCAACTTATACTGATAAGCTGCCGAAAATGATTAATCCTGAAACAGGCCGTGTCCATACGTCTTATCATCAGGCTGTAACCGCGACTGGCCGTCTATCTTCGACCGATCCTAACCTGCAGAATATCCCAATCCGTAATGATGAAGGTAGACGTATTCGCCAGGCGTTTATTGCACCACATGGTTACAAGATCATGGCGGTCGATTACTCCCAGATTGAATTGCGTATTATGGCGCACCTTTCAGGAGACAAAGCGCTACTAGATGCCTTCCAGCAAGGAAAAGACATTCATGCAGCGACAGCGGCTGAAATCATTGGTGTGGACATCGAGCAGGTGTCAGCTGAACAGCGTCGTCGTGCGAAAGCGGTCAACTTTGGCCTTATTTATGGTATGAGTGCTTTTGGTCTGGCAAAACAGTTGGGTATTCCACGTGGCGAAGCACAGCAATACATGGATACCTACTTTGAGCGCTACCCAGGTGTGATGCAATACATGGAAGACACACGTAGTGCCGCAGCTGAACAAGGTTATGTCGAAACCATCTTTGGCCGTCGTCTGCATCTGCCAGAAATAAAATCACGCAACGGCATGCGTCGTAAAGCGGCAGAACGTGCTGCGATCAACGCTCCAATGCAGGGCACAGCAGCGGACATCATCAAGAAAGCCATGCTATTGGTGGATGAATGGATTGAGAGCCAAGGCCAGGGTCGAGTGAAATTGCTGATGCAGGTGCACGATGAACTGGTCTTCGAAGTTCAGGAGTCAGCATTAGCCGAAATTGAAAGTAAAGTACAAGAATTGATGGAATCCGCCGCTCAGCTGGATGTACCTTTGATTGCGGAAGCGGGTCATGGTGACAACTGGGATCAGGCGCACTAGACAAAAAATAGCCAAAATTGATTGAATAATATGAGCCAGCGCCCAATCGCTGGCTTTTTTTTGTTCCTAAAAAAGCAACCATTCAAAAGTGAGTATTGTAGTTTAATAAAATTTTAATGAAAAAAAATTACAAAAAGAGTTTTCATTTCTGACCAATTGTTGTACATTAAACGGCGTAGGGTACAGAGGTAAGATGTTCTATCTTTCAGACCTTTTGTTTCACGTTATTGGATTAGGCTGATTCAGCCGCCCCAGTCAGTATTTGACTGGGGCGTTTTTTATTGTGCTAAAGAAAATTTCAATACATTTCAAATCTTTATTGCCATTCTCATAGATAATACAGCTTTAACGGCTTCTCACTACCACATCACTTGTTCCTAATATTCACTATTCACAGCATTTGGTAACTCAGACCAATTTTGTAAGAAAACTTCAGTCACACTTTTATTTTTTTAAACAGAAAACCAAACCCGAACTCGCGCGCCTTGTTGGGTGTTAATAATGAATTTTTTCATATTTTTTAGCGTTTTATCGGTAGAAGGGGTTGTTGGAGAGGGAAGTGGAAGAGGAAAAATCAGACGTTGCATTGTTTGCGGCTTTGAACAATCCTATTCGCATAATAATAACTACCTCCTATTTCTCTCCCGTTGCCCCACCAGGATGGTGGGGATTTTTATTTCTAAGCCTTTTCTTTTTCAATGTTACTCTTCAGACACAAAAAAGCCCCACATGAGTGAGGCTGATTTCGATTTTGTTCTGTGCTTATTCTTGATCGTCGCTTTGCTGATCTTCGATAATCTCGTCAGTCAGCTGCGCTGCGATAGCAGGGGCAAACCACTCATCAAGTTTATTACGCAGTACGTCAACGCCAATGCCTTTCAGAGAAGAAAACGCGGCAACACTCACGTCACCACCGAACCCAGCAGAATCCTTCTTGATCTTAAGCACCTGAGCTTTGCGCGCGCCACTTTTCAGTTTATCTGCTTTGGTCAGTAGGACCTGTACAGGGATGCCGCTGTCAACTGCCCAGAAGATTAGCTGCTGATCGAGGTCCTTCATTGGGTGGCGAATGTCCATCAATACGACTAAACCTTTGAGACTTTGACGCTTTTGTAGGTATTCACCGAGTGATTTTTGCCACTTCTTTTTCATTTCCAGCGGTACTTGAGCAAAGCCATATCCCGGCAAATCGACGATGTGGCAGCCATCGGTCACTTTAAACAGGTTGATTAACTGAGTTCGACCTGGTGTTTTACTGGTTTTTGCTAAACTTCTCTGATTCGTCAGTCGGTTAAGAGAACTCGATTTGCCCGCGTTGGAGCGTCCTGCGAACGCAACTTCGATACCTTCATCTTCAGGCATGTGACGAATATCAGGTGCACTGGTGATGAAATGGGTGTTTTGATAATGAATTTTTACGCTCACTGTTAACTCCATCTCGACTTTGTGTAGTCGATTGATTACTTTTTTGTGAAATTGTGTAAAATAACCGTGCTCGGCATAAGGTCGCCTATTGTACCATGAGTGGCAACTCTGAGTGGTACTGGAAGCTTGATAATTATAATGGAATGTCATGAAGAAATTAGCGCTAATCTTGAGTCTTTTAGCCAGCTGCTCTGTATGGGCCCAAGGCAGTATTGAAGCTGGTAAAGCAAAATCCCAAACTTGTGTTGCCTGCCACGGTGCTGATGGCAACAGTCAACTCGCAATGTACCCTAAGCTAGCAGGTCAGCATGCTAAATATATTGAGAAGCAGCTGAAAGACCTCAAGCTGGGTATGACCAGTGGTGGTAAGCAGGGTCGTGTTGATCCAGTAATGGGCGGTATGGCAATGCCACTGTCTGAGCAGGATATGAAAGATCTTGCAGCTTACTATGCATCACTACCAATTTCGCACAACACTACGCCTGAAAATGTAGTGGAACAAGGCAAAACTCTTTATACGGCGGGTGATGCTTCACGTGGTCTGACAGCATGTATTGCTTGTCATGGTCCTCGTGGTAACGGCACTGAGCTTTCAGGTTTCCCTAAAATTTCTGGTCAGCACGCTGACTACATTAAAGCTCAGCTAGTTAAATTCCGCGATGGCTCTCGTGCTAACGACATGAACGGCATGATGCAAGATATCGCAAAGAAACTGACAGACGAAGACATCGATACTTTGTCTAAATATGTTGGCGGCCTACACTAAGCCCTATTAAATACTGCCCGAGCAATGTTGTATTGAATGAGCCCAGACGAAAGTCTGGGCTTTTTCGTATGACACAGGTCACATCACCTTTTTGCTTGTGTGGCTCCATCTTTCCCGAGCTTTTGTAAGAGATCGGCTATCTTCGCTTGTGCTCATTTCTTTGTGTTTTTTGTAACTATTTGAAAAGTAATAAAAGAAGTTTGGTGGGTAAAAAAAAGCCGATTTTTTTCTTCAGGTGGATTGTTCAAAATTGGTCAATCGTTAAAGTGTACTCATCGGCAGGGCGCTGATACGGAATTTAGACCATGATGGTCTCCAAGGATGCAGGCGATGGATGCTTGGAGGTCTCAAAGGAATTTAGGTAAGCAGGAAGCTTACTGGATAGGGATGGTCGACTCGTCTAATGGTTTAGACAGCGAAAAGGATCAGGCTAAGGACTAGCCCAGATACTGGATGTAAACGGAAAGCCAAAATTCACCAGGACGGTGAAAAACAACACCTTTTGCAGGGAAAGCGCCAAAAACAAATGGAAATTTGATGCACGATAATCCGTGCAACACAGTTTCGCCGAAAGGCATTTTTAGAAAGCGATAGAATTATCTATCGCTTTTTTTATATCTGAAATCCACCGACCTCCATCTTCTGCCAGCACGGTTCCTTTATTCCATCGATAAGATTATTGGTCGGAGAGGGAATATTTCACTGAATCGATGATTATTTGCACAATAGTGCTCCACTCTCTTGCCACTTTCTGGTATGTTTCGCATCCCTGTTTGAGGATGTCATCATGCACCACTGTCCACTTTGCCATAACCCGGAATCACTGCATTACTTCGAAGATAAGCGTCGCGAGTATCTTCAATGTGCGCAATGTGAGCTGGTGTTTGTTAATCCAGAGCAAAGATTGGATGCAAAGGCTGAAAAAGCCCACTACGATCTGCATGAGAACGATCCAAATGATGCTGGCTATCGTACCTTTTTATCGCGGGTTGCAGACCCCATATTGGAACGTATTGAGCCAGGCTCAACAGGAATAGATTTTGGTTGTGGCCCCGGGCCAACACTCTCTTTGATGTTGCAGGAGCAGGGACACAACATGTCGTTGTACGACCTCTATTATCACCCTAATACTGAGGTGCTAGATTGTACGTATGACTTTATGACTGCCACTGAGGTGATCGAGCACTTGTATCATCCGGATCAGATATGGCAGCAATGGTTGAATTTAGTTAAGCCAGGTGGCTGGATTGGTCTGATGACCAAGATGGTCATTGATGTCGAAGCGTTTGCCAAATGGCACTATAAAAATGACCCAACGCATGTGGTCTTTTTTAGCCGCAATACGTTTAGGTACTTGGCAGAGCGGGATCAGCTCAAGCTTGAATTTATTGGTAATGATGTAATTTTACTGAGGAAAGCCCAGTAATGAGCCGTAGTAAGAAAGTAAGATCGGGCGGTAATGGCGACGTTATCGTCGTTCGTAATCGCACAGAATCAGACGTTGAAGGGCGTCTGCGCAAGAAAGAGAAAAAACGCAAAGGTCTAAAGACGGGCGGTCGTAACTCTGAAGCGAAGCAAAATAAACAGCAGACAGCGGGACAAAAGCGCGACCCACGTTTAGGAAGCAAGAAGAAAATTCCTCTTGTGGTTGAAGCGGTGAAGAAGCCAACCAAAGCAGAACGTCGAGTCAACGCAGAACAAGAGCTAGAGATGCTGGAAAATGATGCTCAGCTGAATGTCTTGCTTGATCGCCTTGATAATGGTGAAAGCCTAGGCGCAGGTCTACAGAAATACGTCGATGAGAAATTAGCGCGTATTGAAATTCTGATGAAGCAACTTGGCCTCTATGAAGAGGAAGAAGAGCCAGAAGTCGTTGAAGAGCCAAGCGCTCCTGTGGCGAAAAAGGTGAGTAAGAAAGCCTCATCAGAAGATGAACTGCTGTCGCAGTTTGAAGATCTGGATTTGGACCAGTTTAAAGGGTAAAGCGATTCATGAACGTAACCTTGTTAGCCATTGCTGGTGGAGTCATTGTTCTCGGCTTAGCGTCCTATGCAGGTTACCTTCTGCTCCAGTTGAAGAAGCAAAAGGAATTGCAGGAACAGCATAAGAAGCTTGCCATCGAAAAGCGTAACGCCAACATCTTTGAAAACGTCCATATATTGTGTATGGCCGGTATTCAGGGCCAGTGTGATTTATCGGAAATCAGTATTCGTGTCTACAACATCATGGACTACGTTCAGGGTGAAGACCGTGTTGATTTTGATAAGGAATTCCCGGCGACCGCCGAGCTTTTCCACATTGTAAAAGATATGCCTCGCGGTGAAGATCGCCAACAAATGGCGAAGAAAGAGCGCATGAAGCAAAATCTGGAACGCCACAAAGCCGAGTCGCGCCTTCAGGATGCGATTGTCGAAGAGCTCAAACTGCTGCAGAAAAAAGTTCAACCTTTAAACAACCAGATCAACATTCAGATGATCTAGATTGATACTTTAGTCACTCGATCACTTACACTTATGGGGAGTGATCGAGTTATCAATTCTGACTATTGTTACTCAAAAAGCGCTATGCCACCCGGCGACCAGCCTCAGCGTGTGGCAAAATAGCCCGCAAAAATATAACGGTTAATCACACCGGATACGCAATATAGCACTAACGGAAGAACACCATGTCTCAGCAAGTCGTCGCAAGCCAACAAATAGTATGGGATCAAGCCATTCTCGATAAGTACAACTATTCTGGTCCGCGTTATACGTCTTACCCTACCGCGTTGGAATTTCACGAAGCGTTTACCATTGCCGACTACGACATGGCTTGTACGGAATACCCGGAGCGTCCGCTGTCGCTCTACATCCATATTCCGTTCTGCCACAAGCTTTGCTACTACTGTGGCTGTAATAAGGTCATCACCCGTCACGCACATAAAGCCGATGAGTATCTCGATGTTCTGGAGCAGGAAATCCTGACGCGAGCGTCTTTACTGCAAGGGCGCAAGGTGACTCAGTTGCATTTTGGTGGTGGTACACCCACATTTCTGACCAAAGCCCAAATCAGCCGTTTGATGAACATTCTGCGTGCTGAATTTAGCTTTGAAGCTGAATCGGAAATCAGTATTGAAGTCGATCCGCGTGAGATTGAGCTAGATATGCTTGATCACTTGCGAGAAGAGGGTTTTAACCGTTTAAGTATTGGCGTTCAGGACTTCAATAAAGAAGTGCAGAAGCTAGTCAATCGTGAACAGGACGAAGAGTTCATTTTTGCTATGGTTGAACGTGCGAAAAAGCTTGGTTTCCGTTCGACCAATCTTGACCTGATTTACGGGCTACCGAAACAAACTCAAGCACGTTTCGCTGAAACGCTGGCTCAGGTGCTTGAGATGCAACCGGGTCGACTATCTATCTTTAACTATGCTCACATGCCGCAACTGTTTGCTGCACAGCGTAAGATTAAAGACGAAGACCTGCCGCAAGCCGAAGAAAAAATGGCGATCCTTCAGGATACGATCGCGACGCTGACCAATGCTGGTTATCAGTTTATCGGTATGGACCACTTTGCTCAGCCGGATGATGAATTGGCCGTGGCTCAGCGCAATGGCATCCTGCACCGCAATTTCCAAGGCTATACCACACAAGGTGAATGTGACTTGGTTGGCTTTGGTGTTTCCGCTATCTCTATGATTGGCGATGCGTACGCACAGAATCAGAAAGAACTGAAAAAGTACTATGCTCAGGTTAATGAGCAGCGCCATGCATTGTGGAAAGGGGTCGCCTTAGATGGTGATGACCTTCTGCGCCGTGAAGTCATCAAGCAGCTAATCTGTAACTTCAAACTTGATAAAGTATCAGTCGAGACGGAGTTTGATGTCGAGTTTAATCACTACTTCAAAGAAGATCTCGAGCTGCTGCAAACCTTTATTGATGATGAGCTAGTGGAAGTCGACAACAAAGAGATCCGAGTGACATTGCGCGGTCGTCTACTGATTCGCAATATCTGTATGTGTTTTGATAAGTACCTCCGAGCGAAGGCGCGTCAGCAGCAATTCTCGCGAGTGATTTAATCGCAGCCGGCCATGAACAATAAAGCCACCGAGAACGGTGGCTTTATTGTTTCTGCGGGTAACCAGTTAGGGCGCGATGTAAGCGTCCTGTGCGACTTCCCATAAAGCTTTAACCAGCGGATTATCCAGTTGCGAACGCTTGCAGCATACTCCGAGCTTAAAGGGTTTAATCGACGCTACTTTGAGCCGTTGAATCTTCTCTTTGACAGGGCTGTTGTTGATCACCACATCTGGTGCAATCCCAACACCACAACCAAGTGCAACCATACTGACAATAGCCTCATGCCCTGAAACTTGCGCATAGATGTTTGGTTTGATTCTCATCGCCTTAAACCAAGTATTGGCGCGGTCTCGCGCGGTACCTGATTCGGGCACGATGAAAGGAATGGAAGACCAGTCAGGTTTGTCCTTTTGCAGTGCTTCTGCAAAGTTGCTCACGCCGACAGGGGCGATTACTGAAAGAGGAATTTCACTAATGGTTTCAAATTTGAGCTTGGCGGGTAGTGCTTCTGGTTGAGCAGAGATTGCGACATCCACTTCATCATTAAGGACTTTGTTTATTGCTTGAGCCGGATCGCCAGTAGACAGCTTAAACTCGATAAACGGATGCTGAAGGCGAAACTCTGACAACAGCTCAGGCAGGTGGCTGTAGCTGGCAGTCACCGAGCAAAACAGGCGAATCTCACCTTTTAACTCTTCTTCGTGCCCTTGAAGCTGCGCATTGAAGTTCTGCCATTCTCCAAGAATCTTTAAAGCCACTGGCAAAAGTTTTTTTGCCGCTGGGGTCAGCTCAACGCTGCGGTTATCCCGTACGAACAACTCTTGCCCGGTTTCTGCTTCCAACTTTTGTACCTGACGGCTGAGTGCAGAAGGGCTGATGTGCATGGCAGAAGCTGTTTTTGCGAAGCTTTTGCTATCACACAGGTGAATGAACAATTGCAGACTTTTAATGTTCATGAAATAAGTGCTTCCTTGTTGCATTTTTTGCAATAACTAATTGTGAATATATCACTTTAAGCAACCCGATGTCTGATTTAGTATCGAGGCATTCGGTAATGAAACACCGACCCAAACGGATAAATTCTCAAAGGAGAGCCCTAACATGGCTAACTATTTCAATACATTAAACCTACGTGAGCAGCTAGATCAGCTTGGCCGTTGTCGCTTTATGGACCGCAGTGAATTCGCTACAGAAGCGGATTACCTAAAAGGTAAGAAAGTGGTTATCGTTGGTTGTGGTGCACAAGGTCTTAACCAAGGTCTGAACATGCGTGATTCAGGTCTTGATGTGGCGTACGCACTGCGTCAGGCAGCGATTGATGAGCAGCGTCAGTCGTTCAAAAACGCAAAAGAAAATGGTTTTGAAGTAGGTAGCTACGAGACGCTTATTCCTCAAGCAGACCTAGTGGTTAACCTAACGCCAGACAAGCAGCACACGAACGTGGTTGAGACGGTAATGCCTCTAATGAAAGAAGGCGCAGCACTAGGTTACTCACACGGCTTCAACATTGTTGAAGAAGGTATGCAGATTCGTAAAGACCTAACAGTCGTGATGGTTGCACCTAAGTGTCCAGGTACAGAAGTACGTGAAGAGTACAAGCGTGGCTTCGGTGTTCCTACACTAATCGCGGTTCACCCAGAGAACGATCCAAAAGGTGAAGGTTGGGATATCGCGAAAGCTTGGGCTGCTGGTACTGGTGGTCACCGCGCGGGTTGTCTAGAGTCTTCATTCGTTGCTGAAGTGAAATCTGACCTAGTGGGTGAGCAAACTATCCTATGTGGCATGCTACAAGCAGGTTCAATCGTTTCTTACGAGAAGATGGTTGCCGAAGGTATTGACCCAAGCTACGCAGGTAAACTGATTCAGTACGGTTGGGAAACCATCACGGAAGCACTGAAGTTTGGTGGCATCACACACATGATGGATCGCCTATCAAACCCGGCGAAAATCAAAGCGTTCGAGCTTTCTGAAGAGCTGAAAGAGCTGATGCGTCCACTGTACAACAAGCACATGGATGACGTAATCACAGGCCACTTCTCTAGCACCATGATGGCTGACTGGGCAAACGACGATGCGAACCTACTAGGCTGGCGTGCAGAGACAGGTGAAACAGCATTTGAAAACTACCCAGCAGGTGATGTTGAGATCTCAGAGCAAGAGTACTTCGACAACGGTATCCTAATGGTTGCAATGGTTCGCGCAGGTGTTGAGCTAGCATTTGAAGCAATGACGGCATCAGGCATCATTGATGAGTCTGCGTACTACGAGTCACTACACGAGCTACCACTAATCGCAAACACAGTAGCACGTAAGCGTCTGTACGAAATGAACGTTGTTATCTCTGATACAGCTGAATACGGTAACTACCTATTCGCTAACGTAGCAACTCCGCTACTGCGTGAGAAGTTCATGCCTTCAATTGGTACTGACGTTATCGGTAAAGGCCTAGGTGAAGAATCTAACCAAGTTGACAACGCGACGCTAATCGCTGTGAACGAAACTATCCGTAACCACCCAGTAGAGTACATTGGTGAAGAGCTACGTGGCTACATGACAGATATGAAGCGTATCGCAGTAGGCGGCTAATTACTTGTCTTAAGGTTCCATTTTGGTGTCGAAGGTGCTCATTTTGCTATCGTAAATTTTGCGCCTTCTCCTAAAAATGAAGCCCTAATTTCACGTAATTCACTAATCTATATAATAGATTAGTAAAAACTCCAGACAGACTGGAGTAATAAATACAAAAGAAAGCACAACATCTAAATGAAAAGGCTTGGTCGCCGTTGACCAAGCCTTTTTTGTGTTTGGGAATAGCCGAAGGTATAGCTTAGCGTCTGCTGTGGTTATTGAGCCAGCAAAAGAAAAGGGCTGACGCAGTGCGCCAACCCTTGAATCTTATCGCTTGTATAAAGCGTTTATTTGTCTGCCAGCTTCTCTTCCAGCTCAGCCAGCTTCTGCTCCATTTCGGTCAGCTTTTGGCGAGTACGTAGCAGTACTTGAGTCTGCACATCAAACTCTTCACGGCTAACGACATCCAGCTTATTCAGCTGGCCTTGGATGACTTGGCGAACTTTCTGATCAACGTCTGCGCCAAGCTCTTTAACTGGTGCTGGCATTGAATCATGTATCTGTTTAGCAATTTGCTCTAGTTTCTTTGGGTCAAACATGTGACGAAAACTCCTGTCTCTATTGTTTGTATTCTATGTAATTGGTACCGGAAAGTCGCTACTTCGATAGTAAAAATTCGAAGTGGCTAGTGGCAGATCGTAACCAATAAAAAAGGCCACCGAAGTGGCCTTTTGGCAAACGTTGAGTTTAGCTGTTGTCAGATAACTGACGTTGCGCCGCTTTTGCTTCGTCAACACGGGCCAGCTTTTCCAAGTCTTTGTCTTCAACAAACACTGGTAGTGGCTTGTGTTTCTCAGCTAGGTAGCTGTAGATAACCGGCAGTACGAACAGGGTAAACAGAGTACCAATCGCCAGACCAGCAACGATAACGATACCGATACTGAAACGCTGAGCGGCACCTGCGCCCGTTGCGTACATCAGTGGGATCAGACCTGCAATCATCGCCGCAGTCGTCATTAGGATAGGACGTAGACGAACTTTCGCCGCTTCCATGACCGCTTCTGTCTTACCAAGTTTGTTATGTAACTGCTCTTCTTTGGCAACTTCACAGATCAAGATACCGTGCTTGGTAATCAGACCAACCAAGGTGATCAGACCGACCTGCGAGTAGATGTTCATTGAGGCTGCGCCCCATGCCAAAGCTATCAAAGCACCACAGATCGCCAGCGGTACGGAAACCATGATAACAATTGGATCTTTGAGAGATTCAAACTGAATCGCCAGAACCAAGAAGATGATCGCCAGTGCCAGACCAAATGTGGCGTACAGTGCGCTACCTTCTGTCACATACTGACGAGCTTCACCCATGTAATCATGGTTGTAACCGTTTGGCAGTTTCTCAGTCGCAATACTTTCGAGCCAGTTTACAGCATCACCCATGGCTGTGCCTGGTGCATTTACAGCACCAATGGTGGCTGAATTCAGCTGGTTGAAGTGCGGCAGTGAGCGTGGCTCAGCGACAACATCAATAGTGATCAGGCTACCTAGTGGAACCGCGCGGTTGTCTGCAGCACGCACGTAGTAGTTGTTCATCGATTCAGGGTTAAGACGCCATTTACGCTCGACCTGAGGGATCACTTCGTACGAACGACCATTGAGGTCAATTCGGTTCACGTAGCCATCAGACATCATAGTGCTCAGCGTGGTACCAATGTCCTGCATTGTTACGCCATACGCGCCCGCTTTGTCCTTATCGATATTGATCTTCATTGTCGCTGAGTCGTAGTTCAGGTCCAGCTCAGAATAAACAAACATCGGGTTAGACTTCACTTCGCCAAGAATATCGGTCGCGATAGTGAACAAGCTTTCGAACGCGTTTGGTGTGGTAATCACGAATTGAACCGGAAGGCCTGAACCTGCACCTGGTAGTTCTGGCATCTGGAATGCCGTTACCGCCATGCCTGGTACGTGACCGACTAAACCTGTCACGCGGTTAGCAACTTCAGACTGGCTCGCTTCACGCTCACTCCAAGGCACCATAGATGCGATACCAAATGCCTGGTTCGAGTTAGGTACACCAGTAAACACCTGTGCGTACGCTACTTCTGGCTGGTCAGACAGAATTCGGTTCACGTCGTTCATGGTGTTTTGCATGAAGTCGAGGTTGGCATTCGATGGAGCCGTACCCATCAGCATGACCACGCCTTTATCTTCTGACGGCGCCAGTTCACTTGGGATGAACTTGAACAGCATCGGCAAGCTGGCAAACACTATGATAGCGAAACCAATCACCACAGGGCGGTGTTTCATGACCGCACCCAGCATTCGCTCGTAACGGTTGGTCATGCCATCCAATACACTATGTACCTTCTGTTCGAACTTACTTGGCGTTTCATTTGCCTTAAGCATTTTCGAACACATCATAGGCGACAGTGTCAGAGCGACGATACCGGATACGAATACCGAACCTGCGAGGGTGAGGGCAAACTCTTTAAATAACGAGCCCGTGATACCACCCATCAAGGCAATCGGCGCGTATACCGCACCCAGTGTCAGGGTCATAGCGATAACCGGAACCGCGATTTCACGTGTACCGATAATTGCAGCACGGAAAGGTGATTCTCCCAGTTTGATGTGTCGGTCGACGTTCTCAAGAACAACGATCGCATCATCCACCACCAGACCGATGGCCAATACCATCGCCAGTAGCGTCATCAGGTTCCATGAGAAGCCCATTGCCTGCATCACCATTGCCACACCAATCAGAGATAGCGGAATGGTAACGATAGGAATCATAACCGCACGGAAAGAACCGAGGAACAGCGTAATTACGATCAGTACAATCAATGCCGCTTCAGCGATGGTCTTAATAACCTCGTTGATCGACTCATTGATGGCGATGGTCGAGTCATACATCACGTTCATGTCGATGTTACTTGGCAGGTTACGCTCTAGCTGAGGTAACAGGTCAAGGACATCGGCTGCGATGTTGATTGGGTTCGCACTTGGCGCCGCGTTGATCGCAACTACAACCGCTTCTTTACCATTGGCACTTGCACGGTAAACATCGTGGCTCTTCTCAAGCGTCACTTTCGCGATATCGCTCAGACGAGTGACATCACCTTCATCAGAGCTTACAACAAGGTTCTTCAGCTCTTCGACGTTAGATACCTGAGTATCAGCGCTACCGTTATACAGAACGAATTCGCCCACAGCCTGACCAGCCGCTGACTGGTAGTTGTTGGCATTTAGCACGTTCATGACATCAGTAGCGGTTTTGCCCAGTGCTGCCATTTTGGCAGGGTCTAGCCAAATACGCAGTGCGTATTTCATACCACCGTAGAGGTCAACCTTAGAGACACCATTAACAGTGAACAGCTGCGGGTTGATTACACGCTCTAGGTAGTCTGTGATCTGGCTTGATGAAAGTTCATCACTGGTAAAGCCGATGTAGAGAACCGCGGTTGTAGAACCCGTTGACATGGTCACGGTTGGGTCTTCGGCTTCTTTTGGAAGCTGAGATCGAACTGAGTTGGTCTTAGCCAGAATATCAGACAGGGCTGCATTCGGGTCAGTGTTCAACTTCATGTTAACGGTAATGGTCGATGTACCGAGTACCGACGATGATGTCATGTAATCGATATTGTCGGCCTGAGCCACAGCCTGTTCCAGAGGTTGGGTAATAAAGCCCTGGATAAGGTCGGCACTGGCGCCGTAGTAACTGGTGGTTACCGTTACTACCGTGTTTGTCATTTCAGGGTATTCTCGAACCTGCATCTTGAACACCGCTTGCAAACCAAGCAGGGCGATCAAAAAGCTGATCGATACCGCTAAAACTGGACGTTTAATAAAAACATCAGTAAAGCGCATGAGGCCTCCAATTACAGCATTGGTGTTTCAGCTGGTGGAGTAGTTGCATCGCTTTCTACTACACGAACTTTCGCGTCATTGCTCAGACGAACTTGACCAGATGTCACTACAACATCACCAGGTTTAACGCCATCTAGGATGTGAGCAATGTCTTTCACGCGTTCACCAACTTTAACCACGTGCTGCTTAACACGCTTTTCACCATTCTCTTCAGAGATGATGTAAACATTGTCACCGTAGAGCGTGAAGGTTATAGCGGTTTGTGGCAGAGTCACCTGATTGTCTAGCGTTGGCAGAATGATATTGGCACGAGCAAACATACCGCTACGTAGCTTGCCATCGCTGTTTGGAATATCAGCTTGAACCTGAATCAGACCACTTTGGATGTTAACTGCTGGTTCAATCGCGGTGATTGAGCCTTCAAATGGTGTTTCAGGGTAAGCGTCAACGAAGATATCAACTTGCTGACCTAGCTTGATGCGTGAGATGTCAGTCTGAGGCACAGTGAAGCGCAAGCGCATAACACTAGTATCTTCTAGGCGAACAATGTCCGTACCTGCTTGCAAGTATTGACCTAGGTAAACATTACGAATACCAACTACGCCTGCGAAAGGAGCTTTGATTTCACGGCGGTCGATGGTCGCTTTTAAGCTTTCGATATCCGCTTTAAGCGAGAAGTAGCTTGCTTCGGCGTCATCAAACGCTTCTTTCGATACAGACCCTTTTTTGTACAGGCCTTGGTAACGCTTATATTTAGCCTGAGCTGCCGGCAGCTTCGCCTGAGAGCTCTTCAGGTCTGCTTTTTCCACTTCAGAGTCAAGTAGAACAAGAGGCTGACCTTCTTCAACGGCAGTACCTGAGTCGAAAGTAATTTTATCAATCACACCCGCTGTTTCATTGGCAACTGTGACACCTTGGTTCGGTTCGATGAAACCGATCGCTTCGATCACAGGTACCCAATCAACAGGCTTCACTTCCGTTACGGTCACCGGAAACTCAGGCTCTGGGCGATTAGCCAAATATTCGGCTATCTTCTGTTGCTTGAATAGATTGAAGCCTATCACGCTACCAAATAGCAGTATTGCGATAAGCAACATAAAGAAAGTCCACTTTTTCATTCTGATCAGAACTCCAAGTTAGTGTTGAATTATTGCATCCCAGCTAGCTTCGATTGCGGCTTCTAAGGCTGCTTCATCCAGCTGGTAGTATCCCAAAGCATGTTTTCGGGCCAGTGCAACACTGGCTTCAAAGCTCAGCCCTGAAAGAATCTCATTGTCGAGAGGTTTAAAAATCCCTTGCTCTTTTCCTTGATTAAACAACCGATCCACTTGGGCAAACATTTGTCGCTCAAGTTCCCGAGTTTTTCGCTTATTTGCACAGGGAAGAGATTCATATTGAACGCGATTACTCAGGGTTTCCATATTGGAACCTGCAAGGTTCCAGATGTTTAACCACATAGTGCGATAGCGTGTTTTCAAGGGCATATCGTCATTGACGCCAGCTTGGACTGCAGTTGCAATCCGTTCGGCGACATTTAAACGCACTTCATCCAGGAGATGCTCTTTATCTGAGAAATAACGATAGATAGTACCTGCAGCCACCCCAGCTTCTTTAGCTAGCTTTTGCATCGACAGGCCTTGAAAACCCGACTCTGCAATCAGCTTTTCGGCAGCTGTGAGGATCTGCTCGTGTTTATCTATTGCCGTGTTACTAGACATAGTCTCACTATCAATGAATGAACGTTCATTCATTATAGCCCAATAACTGCACACTAGTGCAATAAAACATTTCGTTAATTATGTAAATTTACAGTCAATGAGATCATTTTAGCTGGAATTGGTGCACTACGATTAAACATAGCAATCGAACTATTGCACCATTATTATAGGCGCCAAAGATTTTGACCTCAGAGACTCCTATGAAGCTGAACCCCAATCAAGATGAAGCCGTAAAGTACGTATCGGGACCATGTCTGGTCTTGGCGGGGGCGGGATCGGGTAAAACACGTGTTATTACCAATAAGATTGCGTATTTGGTTCAGCAGTGCGGTTACAAAGCTCGCAATATTGCTGCGGTAACATTCACCAACAAAGCAGCACGTGAAATGAAAGAGCGTGTCGGCCAGACGTTAGGTAAGAACGAATCGAAAGGCTTGATGGTATCGACGTTCCACACCTTAGGTCTCAACATTATTAAACGTGAATACAAGGCGTTGGGGTTAAAGTCAGGTTTTTCTCTGTTTGACGACCAAGACCAGCTTGCACTATTGAAAGAGCTGACTGAGAAACAGCTCGATGGCGATAAGGATTTACTACGCCAGCTACTCAGTACCATTTCCAACTGGAAAAATGACATGCTGACTCCGGAGCAGGCGAAAGCATATGCTCAAGGGGAACAGCAGCAACTGTTTGCCTTCTGTTTCGATATGTATCAGAAACAGATGAAAGCCTACAATGCGCTCGACTTTGATGACTTGATCGCTTTACCGGTTCTGCTGCTGCGTACCAATGAAGAAGTCCGGCAGCGTTGGCAGAATCGTATTCGCTATTTATTGGTCGATGAGTATCAGGATACCAACACCAGTCAGTACGAGTTGGTCAAACTGATTGTTGGCGAGCGGGGTCGCCTGACGGTGGTAGGAGATGATGACCAGTCAATCTATTCTTGGCGTGGTGCGAAGCCGCAGAACTTAGTGTTATTAGGAGAAGATTATCCAAGCCTTCGTTTGATCAAGCTGGAACAGAACTATCGTTCTACTAGCCGAATTCTGCGCGCTGCCAATATTTTAATTGCCAACAACCCGCACGTGTATGAGAAGTCGCTGTTTTCTGAAATCCCCGATGGCGAAAAGCTCAAAGTGTTGCTGGCGAAAGATGAAGAACATGAAGCGGAGCGAGTGACGGGTGAGCTGATCGCCCATAAGTTCCTCAATCGTACTGATTACCGTGATTACGCTATCTTATATCGTGGTAACCATCAGTCTCGTCTGATTGAAAAATCGCTGATGCAAAACCGAGTGCCTTACAAGCTCTCTGGCGGTACCTCATTTTTTGCTCGTGCTGAAATCAAAGACATCATGGCGTATTTACGTGTGTTGGTGAACCCGGATGATGACAATGCATTTTTGCGTATTGTGAACACGCCACGGCGTGAGATTGGCCCAGTAACCTTGGAAAAACTGGGCAGTTACGCCAATATGCGCGGCAAGAGCCTGTTTGAGTGCAGTTTTGAGATCGGACTGGAGCAGCACTTGTCTGGCCGTGGGTTAGAAAATTTGCGCCGCTTTAGTCAGTGGTTAGTCAAGATTGCCGATCAGGCTGAGCGAGGAGACACTGTAGAAGCGGTGCGTTCATTGGTGCGGGACATCAACTACGAAGACTGGCTATATGAAACCTCTGCGAGCCCAAAAGCAGCAGAAATGCGGATGAAAAACGTCTCGGACCTGTATTCTTGGATTGTGGCTGACCTAGAAGGGGACAATTATGATCAGGAAGAAAAGACCATTAAAGAGGTAGTTCAACGTCTGACACTGCGAGACATGATGGAGCGGGGTGAAGAAGATGATGACAGTGATGCGGTGCAACTGATGACCTTACATGCGTCAAAAGGTTTGGAGTTTCCTTATGTCTACTTGATTGGTTCGGAAGAGGGCATTTTACCTCACCAGACCAGCATTGATGAAGATAATGTCGAGGAAGAACGCCGTCTGATGTACGTAGGGATCACACGAGCCCAGCGCGAGTTAACCTTTACCATGTGTAAAGAGCGCCGCCAGTTTGGTGAGTTGATAAAGCCGACCCAGAGTCGCTTCCTTGATGAGCTTCCATTTGATGATGTGGAGTGGGAAGTGAATAAAAAGCCCCAGACGCAAGAAGAGCGCATGGCCAAAGGGCAGGCTCACATCGCTAATATTCGTGCGATGTTCAATAAGAAGTAGTTGCCACTTATAAGGCGCACAGACAAAAAAGAAGGGCTTGGTAAAAACCAAGCCCTTCTTCTATATAAGGTGGGATTACAGACCAGCAATCATGTGCTCAATCGCAGCAACGATTTCGTCATCTGAACAATCCATACAAGACCCTTTCGCTGGCATCGCGTTGAAGCCGTTAATTGCGTGGTCTTTCAGCACGTCTTTACCTTGTGCGATACGAGGACCCCAGTCACCAGCATCACCAGTTTTTGGGGCGCCGCTTACACCTGATGCGTGACAAGCGATACAGAATGTACCGTATACTGTCGCACCATCACGTGGGCCAGTTGGCTCTGCTTTTACTGGCTCTGCGCCTGCTAGATAAACACCACCAACAGGTTTAATGCGTTCTGCAATCGCATCGTATTCTTCTTGGCTTACATTAGCTGCAAAAGAGGCGCTAGAAAAAGTGATCGCAGCGACCAAAGCGGTTAAGATTTTTCGAGACATATCCATTAAACTCACTTTACATTCCTGAAGGTAAGTTCGTGCTTACCTATTATTAGAGTGTGGTTTGATCCACAGCGTTTTGCTGTTAAATCAATGTAAATATTGGGTGATTATATCCTGATAACTTGTTGCAATAAACAACAAGTTACCCGCTTCCATGGGGTTATCTAATGGGAAATAGGGGTTTATCACACTTTAATTGCCGAAAAAGGCACCAAACGATAAAAAAAGTTTAAAAAGTACTAGACGGCCTAGTGTGATATACGTATTATTCCACTCCGCCGATAGGGCATGCGCCCGTAGCTCAGCTGGATAGAGCGTTGGCCTCCGGAGCCAAAGGTCGAAGGTTCGAATCCTTTCGGGCGCGCCATCCGGACGCTTACTAAGGTAAGTTAAATTGGCAAATATAATGGTGGCTATAGCTCAGTTGGTAGAGCCCTGGATTGTGATTCCAGTTGTCGCGGGTTCAAGTCCCGTTAGCCACCCCATTATTCTGGTGGCATAGTCTCCTTTCTTGATTCATTATCGAGATAAAACTTAAGTCGGTGAATAGCGCAGCTTGGTAGCGCATCTGGTTTGGGACCAGAGGGTCGGGGGTTCGAATCCCTCTTCACCGACCACTCTTTCGTTTATGGCTTTAGAGCGATAGACACAAAAATTGATGGTGGCTATAGCTCAGTTGGTAGAGCCCTGGATTGTGATTCCAGTTGTCGCGGGTTCAAGTCCCGTTAGCCACCCCATTTATTCTGGTAGCTTTGCTTCCAATCTTGATACATTCAAGATGAAACACAGTCGGTGAATAGCGCAGCTTGGTAGCGCATCTGGTTTGGGACCAGAGGGTCGGGGGTTCGAATCCCTCTTCACCGACCACTATTAGATAGAACCCCAGTCGAAAGACTGGGGTTTTTTCGTTTCTGTTCTATCCATATTTTCACGTCTAATCTCTTTGATTGAGAAGTCCTCTCGCCTCTCCAATTCTGTAATTCCTCAAAACATCGACAACCACTAATGCTTTCTTATTTATTGAAGGGCAAATATGGAGATTGCGTTCTTAGATTAAAAGCGGGGCTCTCGCTTCTGAGAGCATCATCATTCCATATTGAGCGGGTGGCGTTTGCTATCCGGCGGACATAAAGAAAATATTGGTTTCTTGCATCCGGATACAAGCGTTTGAATAAGTGCAGTTATGGTTCTCTTTATGCTTACTGTGTCACCTTGAACACTCAGTTTCTTGGTCGTGACACTCTTTCTACCAACAGTCATATATTCTACGTATGCACTAAATAGTTAAGCAGAAATTCCACCTATGCTCGATCTGATTATTGATCATTAATCATGGCAATTTTTGCTATTGATTTACTATTTATCTGGACTAAAGTTTTATTATTGTCGATTTGTATGGTTTAAATTACTAACTATTTAGTTAATTATAGTGGTATGTTTTTATTTTGTTAAATGACTCCATTGTGTTTTTTGTGAATTTTTATTCTTGATTATTTATAACGTCAAGGCCTAAGTCATAACTGGTAGTGCTTATAAACAAGGGGTTTTAGAGGGTATTGGCAACAGGTTTGACCAACCGATGATATAACCTAATTGCATATTTATTTTCATAAGCTGCTTGATATTTGTTCGAAATCGACTTTTTATACTATGTTTGTTGCTTTTCTGTGAATTTTTTGCCAAATTGATGACCTTATAAATTGCCAGAACGGTGTACCCAATTTTATCTAAATTGATTGGGTGGACAGGCTGGCTTGAATGGATTCACTTTTCAGACAGGGCAGAAAACTGCCAAAGCAGTAGAGGTCTGGTAATGTCACTTTTAGAAGTTAAAAATCTTCGAATCGAATACCCATCACGCCACGGTGTGCATGCAGCAGTTAAATCTCTATCGTTCAACATCGAACGAGGAGAAATTGTGGGCGTTGTGGGTGAGTCTGGTGCTGGTAAATCGACAGTCGGTAATGCCGTCATTGATTTGCTGAGCCCACCTGGTCGCATCGCGAGTGGTGATGTTTACTTGGACGGTGAGCTGATCTCAGGCTTATCGGCAGAAGAAATGCGCCAGGTTCGAGGCTCAAAAATTGGATTTATCTTTCAGGATCCAATGACCTCACTTAACCCGCTTTTTACTGTCGAACAGCAGTTGAAAGAAACCATTCATGCCAACATGAAGGTGACGGATGAAGAAGCGTATCAGCGCGCTCTATCTCTGATGCAGCAAGTGGGTATCCCTCAACCGGAAAACCGTCTCAAGCAGTTCCCACACCAATTCTCTGGCGGTATGCGTCAACGCGTGGTGATTGCGATTGCACTGGCTGGTGAGCCGGATCTGATCATTGCCGATGAACCGACGACGGCACTGGATGTATCCATTCAGGATCAAATCCTGAGTTTGATTCGAGAATTGTGTATTAAGAACAACGTGGGTTGTATGTTGGTAACGCACGATATGGGCGTGGTTTCTAACGTAACAGATCGTGTAGCGGTAATGTACCGAGGCGACTTGGTTGAATTTGGTAACACTGCCAAAGTTCTTGGGGATCCGGATCATCCATATACTCGCAGTCTGATTTCTGCGGTACCGCGTTCCGATGTAAAACTCGATCGCTTCCCACTCGTGAGCTATATAGAAGAAGCGCACGAAATGGAACCATTGGATGTGAAGAATCACTGGTTAGGTCAAAGTCAGGATCACCGTGATTACACCGGCTCATTATTGACCGTTGAGAACGTCAATCTTCGCTTTACCACCAAGGATTCATTGTTTGAAAGCCGCCGTGAGTATGTGCAGGCATCGAATAATGTCAGCTTTGAAGTCTTCGAAGGGGAAACCTTTGGCTTGGTAGGCGAATCGGGTTCGGGTAAGTCAACCATTGCACGTGTGATTGCGGGTTTGTATCAGCCAAACTCGGGCAAGGTGACATTCGAGGGCATTGACCTCACGTCTTTGAAGTCAGAGAAAGAGCGTCGCCCTCTACGCCGTCAAATGCAGATGGTGTTTCAGAACCCATACACCTCAATGAACCCGCGGATGAAGATCTTCGATATCATCGCTGAGCCAATTCGTTTCCACAAGCTTACTAGCAATGAAAACGAAACGCGCCAGATCGTGCACGATCTTCTTGATCACGTTGGTCTGGGCAAGATGGCGGGTGTGAAGTACCCACACGAATTCTCAGGTGGTCAGCGTCAGCGTATTTCGATTGCGCGTGCACTGGCAACCCGTCCACGTCTTCTGATTTGTGATGAACCGACATCAGCGCTCGATGTATCGGTACAGGCACAGATTCTGAACTTATTAAAAGATTTACAAGATGAGTTAAATCTAACCATGCTGTTTATCAGTCACGATTTACCCGTTATTCGCCAAATGTGTGATCGAGTGGGTGTGATGCAAATGGGCTCGCTACTGGAAGTGGCGCCGACCGAACAGCTCTTTAGATCACCTCAGCACGAATACAGTCAACAACTGATTTCATTAATGCCTGAATTTACAGGCTTAAGAGAAGAAGTAAAAACGGCGTAAGTCGTAGACATTACCCGATATTTGGGTGACAAAAACAGAAGCAAATACAACAACTAGGGATGAATCCCGCATAAGGAGTTATGCAATGAAAACCATGAAAAGCAAACTAGCAGTGGCTTTAATGGCAGCTGGCTTAAGCTTTAGCGCAGCAGCGGCAGATATCACAGTGGCTTATGATGCTGACCCAGTGTCTCTGGATCCACATGAGCAGCTATCTGGCGGTACACTGCAAATGTCTCACATGGTGTTTGATCCACTAGTTCGTTACACACAAAAGTTAGATTTTGAACCTCGCCTAGCAGAGAAATGGGAACGTGTAGATGACACAACTTTCCGCTTCCAGCTTCGTAAAGGCGTGAAGTTCCACTCTGGTAACGAACTAACGGCTGATGATGTAGTTTGGACGTTTGACCGTCTGAAAGACTCTCCTGACTTTAAAGCGATCTTCGAACCATACGAGAAGATGGTAAAAGTAGACGACTACACAGTTGAGCTAGTATCGAAAGGTGCTTACCCGCTGGTTCTACAGACCGCAACGTACATCTTCCCAATGGACAGCAAGTTCTACTCTGGTAAGACCGAAGATGGTAAAGACAAAGCGGAAGTGGTGAAGCACGGTAACTCGTTCGCTTCAACTAACGTATCTGGTACTGGTCCATTTATCGTCACTCAGCGTGAGCAAGGCGTAAAAGTGACGTTCGAGCGCTTTGGCGATTACTGGGACAAAGACACGGGTAACGTAGACAAGCTAACGTTAGTGCCAATCAAAGAAGACGCAACACGTGTTGCAGCACTTCTTTCTGGTGACGTCGATATGATTGCACCGGTTGCACCAAACGATCACAAACGTGTGAAAGGTGCGAAGAACGTAGACCTAGTAACACTACCTGGTACTCGTATCATCACATTCCAAATGAACCAAAGCAGCAACGAAGCACTGAAAGACGTTCGTGTTCGTCAGGCGATTGTTCACGCGATCAACAACGAAGGCATCGTGAAGAAGATCATGAAAGGCTTCGCAACGGTTGCGGGTCAGCAAGGTCCTGAAGGCTACGCTGGCTACGAAGCGGATCTCGTGCCACGTTACGACCTGAAGAAAGCGAAAGAGCTAATGAAGGAAGCGGGTTACGAAAACGGCTTCACGCTAACAATGATGGCGCCAAACAACCGTTATGTAAACGACGCGAAAATTGCTCAGGCTGCGGCGGCAATGCTGTCTAAGATCGGTATCAAAGTAGATCTGAAGACTATGCCTAAAGCGCAATACTGGCCAGAGTTCGATAAGTGTGCGGCTGACATGCTGATGATCGGTTGGCACTCAGATACAGAAGATTCTGCGAACTTCTCTGAGTTCCTAACGATGACGCGTGACGAAACAACAGGTAAAGGCCAGTACAACTGTGGTCATTACTCTAACGCTGAAGTTGATAAGCTGGTTAACGCATCTAACGTAGAGACGGATCCAGCGAAGCGTGCAGAAATGCTACAGAAAGTAGAAGCAACGCTGTACAACGAAGCGGCGTTTGTTCCTCTACACTGGCAGAACCTTGCTTGGGGTGCAAAATCTAACGTTGATATCGCGCCAATCGTGAACGCGATGAACTTCCCTTACTTCGGTGACTTGGTGGTGAAATAACCCCTCACAGAATTAAGTAGGAATATTGGCACCCTTTTCGGGTGCCAAAACTTAATTTTTTGGTGCTTAGCTTTGTTTCAGTCGGGTTAGGTGCCATTTTTAAGACTGAAAATGCGACCGGAGTACTTCTGGTTTAGCAGACTGAAATCTACGGAAAGTTAAAGGGGCAAGGAATGTTTTCGTTTCTGGTCAAGCGCCTGTTTCAGGCACTGATAGTGATGTTTGTGATCAGTTTGGTGGCGTTTGCCATTCAGGACAATCTGGGTGACCCATTGCGTGAGCTTGTTGGTCAGTCGGTTTCTGAAGCGGAGCGTCAAGCTCTGCGTGATGAGCTCGGCCTTAACGATCCCTTCATTACTAAATACACTCGCTTTGTTGGCGCTGCGCTGCAAGGTGATTTAGGTACTTCTTATTTCTTCAAGCGCCCTGCGGTTGAAGTGATTCTTGATAAGCTGGTTGCGACACTAGAGCTAGTGTTTGGCGCCACAGTTATCATCATCGTTTGTTCGATACCCCTCGGCGTTTACTCCGCGATTCACCCGAAAAGTATATTTACCAAAGTGGTGATGGCGTTCAGTAGTGTCGGGATTTCCATACCGGTCTTTTTGACCGCGATTATGCTGATGTATGTCTTCTCAATTGAGCTTGGCTGGTTGCCGTCCTATGGGCGGGGAGAAACCGCCAATGTGCTCGGCTGGGAATCCGGCTACTTTACTCTTGATGGCTTAGCGCATTTGATTCTGCCGTGTATTGCACTGGCGTCTATCATGCTGCCGCTTTTCATCCGTCTGGTGCGTTCAGAAATGCTGGAAGTGCTGAGCTCTGAGTACATCAAATTTGGTAAGGCGAAAGGCCTAGCGCTGAACAAGATCTACTACCAGCACGCACTGAAAAACACCATGCTGCCTGTTCTAACTGTTGGTGGTGTGCAAATTGGTACTATGGTGGCCTACACCATCCTGACTGAAACGGTTTTCCAATGGCCAGGTACTGGTTTCCTTTTCCTTGAAGCAATCAACCGTGTGGATACACCGCTGATCACCGCTTACGTTATTTTCGTTGGCCTGATTTTCGTTGTGACCAATACCATCGTCGACTTGCTATACGGCATTATCAACCCGACCGTTAACCTGACAGGCAAAGGAGCATAACCATGAGTCAAACAGCAACTGCTCCGTCTCATTTGGAGCGTTTTAAACAATCGGATTTCCTCTACTATTTCAAACGCGACAAAGTGGCAATGGCCAGCTTTACCGTGTTCATGTTATTCCTAGTGATGGCGATTGCCGCACCAATACTGTCACCGACAGACCCGTATGATCTGGCGTCTATTGATATCATGGACTCAGAGTTGCCACCATCTTGGATGGAAGACGGCGACGAGCGTTTTGTTTTGGGTACTGACGAACAGGGGCGTGATATTCTATCGACCATTCTGTACGGCTCACGTCTGTCACTGACCATCGGTTTTCTGGCGGTTGGACTACAGTTAGTGTTGGGTATCGTCATCGGCTTGTCTGCGGGCTACTTTGGTGGTCGTGTAGATAGCTTCCTAATGCGTTTTGCCGATGTACAGCTTTCGTTCTCTACCATGATGGTTGCCATCATCGTATCGGCCATCTTCAAAGCCAGCTTTGGCAGTGACTTTTACAGTCAATATGCCGTTGTGATGCTAGTGGTGATCATTGGTGTCGCAGAATGGCCGCAATACGCGCGGACAATTCGTGCCTCGGTACTGGCTGAGAAGAAAAAAGAATACGTGGAAGCGGCACGTGTGATGGGCTTTAAAGCACCACGCATCATGTTCCGCCACATTCTGCCGAACTGTTTGTCGCCTATCTTGGTGATCTCGACGGTTCAGGTGGCAAATGCCATCATGTCTGAAGCGGCACTTTCTTTCCTTGGCTTAGGTCTTCCGGTCGACCAGCCATCATTGGGTGCTCTGATCAGCATTGGCTTTAACTACATCTTCTCCGGTGCATGGTGGATTACTGCTTTCCCAGGTGTGGTTTTGGTGACATTAGTACTGGTTATCAATCTTTTGGGTGACTGGTTGCGAGATGTATTTAACCCGAAAATTTACAAAGGGTGATCCAAGCCTAAGATTTGATTATAAATATCTCACTACACTAAGAGCCGTAACATGTTACGGCTCTTTTTTTGCATCGACATTTTCTCAACAGTAAGCCGTCAATAATGTCACTATATCGATCACGATATGGACATCGAATTAAAGGTTTGAATTAAGAGTATGGGAATGAGAATGGCCGTTAAATCTAAGCGACCTTTAGTAACACTCATGAGCCTCGCAATATTGGCTTTGCCGATGTTGTCAGCTCCGACATATGCTGAAGAATTTTTGTGTGATGCAACTCAGGCGTCTAGCGACACCTTACCTGTGCTGGATGCTGCTTGCCCGATAGGCAAAGGGATGTGGGGAAAACAGAAGCCAAAAGGTCAGGCGTCTTATTTCTGGATCCAGTGTGGTGTGTACGGCAAACCGCTGGCTTTGCCTGAAGCGAAGAAAATCTATCAACACATCAATTCGGATGTATGGGCGAAACCGGAAGGCAAAGCCTACCGCTGTCTGATTGGTCCATACACAGACTTTGCTGAAGCAAAACAAGACCTGGCTAAAGTGAAGAAGCTGCCAGAGTATAAAGAGGCCTTCGTCCGCGAAGTGGTGAAAGGAGCGCCGACGGCAAAAGCCGCACCAATGACTAAGCCTACAACCAAGCCTAAACCTCAGCCAGCGCCTAGAGTGGCACAACAGCAGACAACGGTGATACCGGCACCAAGCCGACCTGAACCTAAGGTGGTGCCAAAAGCAGAGCCTAAGCAAAAGCAGGATAAAAGCGTGTCGATTCGTCAACACACCACCATCAATGGGGTCGAGTACAAGGTGCCATACGCTCTGTTTGGCAACGACCAGTTCTATATGGAACATGAATTGCCATGGAATCGCATGGACTATGAAATGGCCTATAAGACCTGTTACCGAATGGGAATGCGTCTGGCAACAGCAAAAGAGTGGCAATCTTTGTTGGATGCGAAGGTGATGTCACGAGACAAGTGGCCAATGCACTTACCGTACTGGGGCGCAGAGCGTACTGGACTGTTTTATAGCGGTAAGGTCAATCAGTTGAAAGGCACATCGCTGTTGAATGTCATGTGCGTGAAGTAATCGAAAAACCAGTGGCTCTGCTACTGGTTTTTTTCTTCAGCTTCTTTGAGTAAGTCGAGGTACTTTTTCTCAACAAAGTCTTTCTCTTTGGTAATGTGGTGCAGCTGCTGTTGCACCGCTTCCAGCTGAGCTTTGACTTCTCCGACGTCACCTTTCTCTGCGGCTTTTTTCTTGTAGGTGTCTATGATGCCAAGCAGTTGTTGCCGTTCATGCTGGTATTCTTTCTCTAGCTTATTAAAACCGCCAGCCTCACTGATCTGGACATATTCCTGCTCCAACTGTTCAAACTGTTTCTCTAGCTGCTCTTTCTCCTGTTGCAGGCTTTCGACGGTATCTGATTGTTTAAGAAGTTTATTTTTAGCGGTTCTTAATCCCTTGATGCTGCGGCTGAGGTCGCCTTTGAGCTTTTTGATCAACTGATGCGATTTGCTCAACTTCTGGTTGAGCTCTTCAATCGATTCCTGATCTTGAGCGCTTAACCCCCCGTCATTAGCGGATTTTATTTGTGATACCTGCGCTTCCAACGCCTGCTGGATAATAATGAGGTCATTGAGAGTGTCGCTGTTCTCAGCGGTGTAATTCAGCGCACTATCGACGGATTGCTGGCACAGTTCGTAGGTATTGCGGTCCATATTTTTGCCATGAACGACCTCTCGAGCGAAGTGGCGAAACTCGCGAAGTATCAACAATAGAATCACAAACCATACCAACAAAATGAATAACCCCATGTCGACCGCCAGGGCAATGAGATTTTCTGTGGTGAGAAGAGGCGCTAAATCCATGAACTCATTCCATGTTTTTTGAATCCTAATAGAGTGTAAGTTTAGTTGTCATAACAAATTGTGCCTATAATTTAGACAGCCCCCAGCAAGAGTAGAATGCGATTTGTGAAGATTCTGATTGTCGATGACAGTAAAGCCACATTAGAAATCGTCAGGCGAGCCTTAGAAAATTTCGGCTACCGCCGCTTGTCTATTCAGAAAACCGACAGTGCACTTGATGCTCTTGAACAGGTTAAACAATGGCAGCCAGAAATCGTCCTCACCGACTGGTACATGCCAGACATGACGGGGCTGACCTTAATTGAGGAAATCAAAAAGCTCGAACTGGGCGTCAAGATGGGCATGATTACTACGGTTGACGATCAACTGCAGATTAATCAAGCCAAAGCGGCTGGCGCGAGTTTTGTTTTGTCCAAGCCCTTTGATGACAAAGAGCTGCACCGCAAACTCTTACCATTAGTGCAAGGAGCTGAAGAGAGCGAAAGGGCGCTGGAAAACATCAACGATGTGCAGAAAGAGCTCGCTCTGCCTAAGTTATCTCAGCTGGAAAAGCTGATGAAACGTGAAATCAGCGATCGCCTAGTGCTGAACAATATCCGCCAGCAATCCTTTGATGAGAGTAAAATTCCGTGCCTGCTTGCAGTGTACGAGGATGGCGAAACGCAAAGGCCGCGCGCAGTGGCTATTCTCGACATCTATGCGATTTGTGTATTCTCGCGCAGCAATTCCGCAATCAGTAAGCAAGACCTGCAAAGAGCAATTCATAGCAAGCTGGTGAGCAAAGACATTCTCGATACCTGCCAGCGAGTGCTCGATAAGTCTTCTCTTGCGTTTCTCGACAGTAATTCACGCAAAAGCCTGCGACTGAAAAATGTCAGTTTTATCCCATCCGCGTTTGAAAAGCTCGAAGCTTTGTACAGTAAAGAAGCTGACAAGAGGGTCGACTTCTCCTGTCAGCTGGAAGATATGGCGCAGGGTAAAGTGACCCTGATTGGCTTTTAGTTTATGAGTCAGTGTTGAGTTGGGTGGTTGATATAAACTGGGTTGGAGTAGAACCACAAGTCCTTCCACGCCATGGTAGCAATGTCTGATTGGTCTTTTTGAAGATCAGAGATTGGATTACCTTGAGCATCCACGTATTTATCGGTGCCTTTCGGAGTATTTGAGCCACGTAAGCGCAGGTAATAAGGTTTCTCTTGTGCTGGAACGGTAAAGCTCAGTGATACTGTGTTTCCTTCTCTTGACCAGCTTTCGGTTCCGCTTTCGAAGCTCTGAATGACTTTGGCCAGATCTGTGTATGGCTGGTTATACATTTCATCACCGGGTAGTAATACCTGATTGGTAATGGTGCCTACAATGACATCGACGAACTCGACGTTAACCGCGTCACCATTATTATTCGTTTCTGGCATAGTAAATTGAATATTTACTGTGGCTGGCTGAGTGTGATCGATCGCTTGAACTTCGCCCATCTCAGCTTTGCGGCCGTTTTGGGTTACATGGAAATCGAGTTGTGTAATCAGATCACCATGTGTCGCAAAAGATTTGCCGCTTTTTATTGCATTGATAATGCCTTGAGGTGACTCTTCAGTCAGGTACAAGTGCGTTTTGCTGTACTCACCAGGCCAAAAATCTTTCAGCATGCTGTGAAAGTCACTTCCGACGAAAATCGAAAACTTATGACCTTCTGACAACAAAGCATCCCAGACGCCGCCAACTTTTGCTGTCATATAATCGAAGCCTCCATAGGTTGTTCCATGGTAGGCTTTATATTCCTTGCCTTGGATATCGGTCATCATGATTGGTAGGGTCATTTCATAAGAGCCGCGAGCAGCTGGATTACGCTGATGTCCAGGCGCGCCTTCCATGCCTGCAAACACATTCGGTCCGGTTGCCAACATCTCGCGGATAATCTCAATACGATACTCGTGCTTGCGCGATGGGTGGTTTAGGGTAAAGAAGCTATTGGTTGGATGGTTTTGTTGTAGGTAAGCCACGCCATCCAGCATGTTTTGCTTGTCTGCTCCTCCCTCTGATTGGTCGCTTGGGTTGCCCTTGAAGTATTGGTTATGGAAACTATTGAGCTCAGCGGAGGTATGATAGCCTTCATCGATAAACAGCGTGGTGTGCTCATCTACGTACGGTGCAGTCCATTCCATCCCTTTTAATAGCAGTTTATCGCTAGCCAGCTCTTGTTGACGATAATTGTTCAGATGCTCCAGCATTATATTGGAGTTAAAGGCGTACTCGCGTTCGTGTTTGGCGTGTTCAAAGTTGTCTTTGGCATAGTCGTGGTTGTGTGGCTCTTGTTGATTGTTCCAATCTACGATAAACGAACCTTGCCGCGCCATTCGCCACATATTATCTGATGAGATTTCAAAGCTCTTAAAGCCTCCGTGATCGGTGGAAATCAGGTAGTCCATACCGTATTTGTTATAGCCGATGTCCAGCACGGAGGTAATCAAGTTATGGCCATCTGATGCCGTCGAGTGAATGCGCATGTCACCCGTCACCCAGCGTCCAGTTGGTGTCGTTTCAGTCTTAGCTGTTTCATCTTCACAGCCGGAAAGTAGGGCCAAGAGCAAAAGGAGGGCTGTGTTGTGTTTGTTGATTTTCATAGGAAGAAATTGCTAGCAGATCGTCAAAAGCCGCAGAGTCTATTGTCTGAATATGAAAGTTAGGTTGCGAATACATTTCAACGCTCAGACTCATTATGAATCATCCTAAACAGCGTACTGCCCAACGATAGGATAGGGTGGATGTACAGTAATTAATTATTGGTGCGGGTTATGGTGTGACGAAGTGGTTTTTTTAATGGTGATGTTTTATTTGATGTAAACATTTTTATCTATTTGTTAAATAAAATGTTTTTAATATTATCCTTGGAAGCTTTTGTGCATCTCAATGTGATTTTTCTGCTTTTACCTCAATTATTGATAACCCGTTTAATTCGGCCTTACTTTTTGTAGTAAAACAAAATGCATAAGGTATGATACGCATATTGTTTTTTGCTGATAATACTAACAAGTCATGGATGTACGTAACGCTGACATGGAAGCGATGTGCCATGTATTCAAACGCTATGTTGAGTACATGGGAGTCGATCAGACGGTGTCTTTCTCTCGAGTGGATACACAACTTGAGCAAGTAAAAACCGTGTCGACTAACTATTCATGGCATCTGGCTTATTGGGGCGACGAGCTGTATAAAAACCTCCATTCGCGTCTCAAGCCGGGCATTAACCTGTGGAACAGTCAAGGGGCCCACAATTTCCGTGAGTCAGCGAAAGCGAGCCATAACCGCGTCGATATCGTGACCAATCAGGGCTCACAGTACGACATCCTCTCCATCTCTTTGCCAATCACGCCGTTACCTTGCGATGTGGTCAGTCAGGCGATTGCGTTCCGTCCTAAGGTCAATCACCTTGCGCTTGAATGCTGGAGTGATAAAGAGATACAAATCTCTATTGATAGCTTGTCAGCCGCCAATTCAGTTCAGTCGAATTATGACGAAGAGAAACCTTATGTGTTCGGCAATCTGACGCTGACACACGATGAGCTCACCAGTGTGCGTTACTTTCTTGAGATGAAAACCTTTCAAGAGGTGGCTCTGCTTCGAGGTTGCCAAGAGGCGGAAGAAGCGCGGCGACTCTATATCATCAAATGCAAACTGGGCTGTGAACCTCAGCCTGATTCGGTCTTCTTTAGAAAACTGGTGGAACATGGAGTGACAGTCGCATGTCTGGACAGTTTCATCACGTATCGCTAACGGTCAGCGATTTAGTCGCCAGCCAAAATTTCTATGCATTGTTTGGTTACCAGCTTGAACGAAGTTATCGGGATGAGCAGGTCACCATTCATATGTTGGAAAACCAAGGCTCGAGAATCGAGCTTTTTCATTTTTATGGGGACGTTTCAGCCCCAGTTTCTGAATCATTGATCGCGTTAAAAAGAGTGGGCATCACCCATTTCGCTTTACGTGTGAATGATCTTGAAGCCTTTCATAGAAAATTATCGGAAGTCACCAACATCACTACTATTTACAACGCTAGGCTAGGTAGTTTCCGTTACTTTTTCTGTTCAGACCCCGATGGAAATCAATTAGAACTTATAGAGGAGTAAAACAGAATGTCACTCACCTGGAAACAGCGCACCAGTGCTGTCCTTGGTAATGCCATGGAGTTTTATGATATCGCTGTATTCGCATCGATATCTATGTACATTTCCCAGCTATTTGCCACCCAAGGCATTGAGCACTCAGAGCTGGTGGTGTGGGGCGTATTTGCCCTGAGATTTTTGATCCGACCTTTTGGCGGCGTTGTGATTGGCCGCTACGCCGACAAATACGGGCGTAAACGAGCACTGGTTTTTTGTAACCTTCTGACTGGCTTAGCTACGGTATCGATGGCATTTGTACCAGTCGACACGGTCGGACAGTACGTGGTGGTTGTGTTCTTGTTCTTCCAAATGATTCAAGCGTTTAGCTTTGGGGGCGAATACCCAACCCTAATCAATTACCTTCTCTACGATGCGAAGAAATCAGAACGCTCACGTGTGAGCAGCTTGATTGTTGCGAGTTCTATTGTCGGTGTCATCATTTCTCTCCTTATCGTTGCAGGCTTAGAGCATTACTTAACGGCAGAAGAAATGAGTGCTTGGGGCTGGCGAGTGCCGCTGCTAGTGGGTGTCGCGAACATTATCGTAAGCTTATATTTGCGTCTTTCTCTACCTGAATTGCCGAAAGCAGAAGCGGTAGCAAGTAAGTCGAGCCGTCAGATCATTGCCAAAGTGTTTTGTATCTCCATTCTTGGTGCGGTGGTGTTCTATGTTCAGAACCTAGCGAGCGGTATCTTGGGCAAAGCGATGGGGATTGAGAACCTCGCACTGATCAACTCGTCAGTACTGGTGGTATTGCTGTTCGTATTTTCGTTTGTCGTCGACAAAAGTTCCTCACCACAACAAGCATTTAAAGTCGGAGCGCTGTTTATGCTGTTTGCAGCGGTCCCCTTGTTTGCGCTACTTGGTTCCAGCGAATTCATCTGGCAAGCGTTAGCAGTGTTGGGTATCAGTACGTTGGCAGCGATTATTTTAGGTAACTTGGCCGCGCTGTTATGGCAGCAATCTGCTAACCAAACCACCAGCTTAGGTATTGGTTATAACATTGCATTGTCTATCTTTGGTGGCCTAACACCACTGATCGTGACAGAAGCCATGCTGCTTAGCTCCGCCTATGTGGGTGTTTATGTTGCGATCGCGACATTACCGGGGCTAGCAGTGCTGTATCGCTTCGAGAAAGGTAACCAGTTAAGCTATCAGTAAGGCACAGAAGTGATAATTTGGGCATCAAGTTCAGATGCCCAAATCAGATTACTTAGGCTGATTCACTATTGCGATGAATATTCTTCACTGCACGGCCTGACGGATCTGCACAAGACTGGAAGGATTCATCCCAAGCGATAGCATTAGGAGTCGAACAAGCTATTGTTTTGCCATGAGGAACACAAAGAACTGCTGAGCTGCCTCCGAAAAAGCTTTCAAAGATACTCCGGTATAAATAACCTTCTTTCGTTAACGGTGTGTTTGTTGGGTACTTTAAACTAGCTCTTTCCATCTCTGGTGTGGAGACTTTAGTTTCAGCATAAGAATGGATTTTATCAATCCAAGAATATCCAACCCCATCAGAAAATTGTTCTTTTTGTCGCCATAGAATCTCATCAGGCAAGTAGTCGATGAAGGCTTCACGAAGAACTTTCTTTTCAATCACACCGTTACCACACATCTTTGAATTGGGGTTTAGAGTCATCGCACATTCCACAAACTCTTTATCTAAGAAAGGAACGCGGCTCTCAACTCCCCAGGCTGCCATAGCTTTGTTTGATCTAAGGCAATCGTATTTATGAAGTTGTTCTAGTTTAAGAACGGTTTCATCATGAAATTCTTTAGCATTTGGAGCCTTGTGGAAGTACAAGTAACCACCGAAGAGCTCATCACTTCCTTCTCCAGATAAAACCATCTTCAATCCCATAGCCTTAATCTGCCTAGCCATTAAGTACATGGGTGTTGCAGCTCGAATAGTAGTTATATCGTAAGTTTCTAGATGGTAAATAACATCTTTAATTGCATTAATGCCATCTTCAATATTGTAAATCACTTCATGGTGAATGGTTCCAATACTATTTGCCACCTCTCTAGCTGCTTTTAAGTCAGGAGAGTTTTTTAGACCAACAGCGAATGAATGCAAAGGATTAAGACCCTTCGAACGCCTTATTTTCTGAGCGACAGATGCAATGATTGAAGAATCTAGCCCTCCAGATAATAGTAGGCCGAATGGAACATCACACATCATGTGCTTTTCGATAGATGTACATAATGAGTCGTGAATAACTTTCAAGTTGGAAACGTTATTTTTGACTGAGTCATACTCTTTCCAAGAGTAATGATTGTATTGTTGTGGAGTATCACCATCTTTGCTCCAAATATAGTGACCAGGTGGAAAATCCATAACGACATCACATATATCGATAAGTGCCTTCATCTCAGAAGCTACATAAAGATTATTATTTTTATCAAATCCGTAGTAGAGCGGTATTATTCCTATAGGATCTCTCCCTATTAAGTAGTTGTCCGTTTTGGAGTCATAGATTGCGAAGGCATACATACCACTTAAATAATTAAACAGTTCAACACCATATTTATTGAATAATGGAATTATTACTTCACAGTCTGAATTAGTTTCAAAATAATATGAATTAGAATAATTATTTTTGAGTTCAATATGGTTGTATATCTCACCATTTGCAGCAAGATATAAATCTAGTTCGTTGCTATGAATTGGTTGCTTACCATTTTCAATACCAATAATAGATAACCTTTCATGGGTCATTGAAAATGTGTCATTGGATATGGATGACGAGTCATCTGGACCTCTATGTCTAATTTTTTTAGACATTTTCAGAGCTGTCTCTTTTAGGTTTTTATTTTTATATTTTGAGTGTATAAATATAAACCCACACATAAGCTTACCTTTAATTTTTTATTATTTTCCATACTGCTTGTTCGTTTAATTTAATCAATATTGAGATCAACTTCATAACGATAGCAGTATAAATAAATCTAACGACTAAAATCCAAAACAATGCTCCACCCATCATGAATATAATTATAGTATCTTCTATTATTGAGTGGAATAAGTTCATCGAGGTAACGGAAAGCAGAACATCATCCTCATCTAACTCTCCTTTCTCTACTTCTTCAAGGAGTAGAGCTCCCCCATACACGAGTCCAAGTGTCATACCAACAAATGTTATAGGAGCACAGTTTTTTGAGACTCCTATTAAGCTAAAATATGGAGATAGTATTTTTCCTAACTTATGAACTAGGTTAAATTTTTTCAGTAAATCAAGAGTTAGGACTAGTCCAACTAGCATGAAATATACCAAAATATAGCTCTTTAATTGAGATACACACCATGAAGAAAATGATTCTTGTAGTGAACTTGCCTCACCTATCATCACAAGTGCAGGCTCATTTAATAGGTTGAAAGTATTGAACGCAAAGTTAAATAAATAGGCAAGAATTAATGATCCACTTAGTCTTAAAATAAGTGAGAAAATAGCACTCACGCCACACTTTTGAACCATGCGAATCTCAAGAGGAAGGCCATGTGATATTAACATCATAATCCCAAGAATTGTTACTTGAGCTGATGTTACTTCAACGTTACCAATTAACGTTACGAAGAGTAATGCACCTGTCCATAAATTAGTAAACATGGTTACAGCCCATACCAGCCCCATAATTCCTGGGAGGCCAACTGATATCATGATTGGCTCTAATAAAGTACCGATAAAGTGTATTCCTCCTACTTCATCCAATAGCTTGACACTTATTGCAATTGGTATCATTAGCTTTATTACACTTATCCACAATAGAAATGAGCTTCTAATGCTTGATTTAATAAATTCAGTCATAAGATCCCTATACCTCTATACCTGCACTTTTTAGTGTCTGCGTTGCTGATGAGTAGTCGAGTATTCCGAGGTTTTTTAGAAAAGCGATGGTCGGCCTTGCAGCAAGGAGCATTTCTTCCATCAAAACATCTTGAGTGTACACTTCAGATATAATCTTTCTGGATTCATTACGATTTATCCCAGAAGCTTGAGAAAAGTAGAATCCTAGTCTATCAATATCCGGATAACTCCTAGCAATAGTGGTTTCAGCATATATTTTTGCAACAATTTCTCTTTGCCTATCATTAAAATTTTCCCAGGACCACTTTCCTAGTGCTCTGAACTGAGATGCATGGACTACTTCATCTTCTTGGTGGGAACGACAGTTATCAACTACTGCTGAATTAATTAGCTCATCATTTGTGAATAACCCTAATTCTTTAGAGATCCTCGTCTCAGTAACTACACCAATTATCATATTAAATATAGCGATATCTCTTTCAGTCTCCAAAAACTCTTTCTTGTCAAATAGCTTTCTCAAAAATAATGGCATTTCCTTGTCTTTCTCATACACTTCCAGATGAAATAAATCTTTTATTGCATTTATAAATGTAAGAGCTTGGGCTGCGTGATGACCTTCATCTGTCACAAGTTTATATAAATCTTCCAGCGGGGTTTGTGGAACTTCAATTGGTAGAAGATGTAAATCTCTGATAGCGGGGATCACAATATTGTGCTCCACAGCGATTGTATCGTGTAAGAAACCTAGAAACTGTGCAGCCCCAAATTTTTGGCTATCAAATTCATTAGAAAAGTAAGGTTCTAGGCTTCTATTTTTAGGATAAAAAACTTTATTTTTTTCAATTTTTACTTCGGTTTGAAAAAATTGATCTGTGAAAGTGGGATTTTTGCTGAGCTCAGAAAAAGTCAGATAGTTTGGATATGAATTCATTATTATTCCTTTATTATTAGTTATTAATTAGTTGGAAAGCATCTTTTCCTTCATCACATTCTGGACAAATGTAATCATCTGGCAGATTATGAAATAAATGTTCATTTTCTTCACTTTTTTCGTCATATATGTACCCACATACAACGCATACATACTTTTTCACTATTTTCTCCTTTTTTATATAGTGAATGTTTGGTTTATTATTGGAAGTCCAACCTTAATGAATAAGTTGTAATTGTTTTCTTCTAATTTTGATTTTTTATCAAAAATATTTTCAGATATAATAAGTGCGCATTTATTTATAAATTGAAGGTTGCTTATTGTTTTTCCTTTGTAACTTGCACAATCACCTAATGCGTAAATATTGTCTATATTAGTTTTAAGCTGGTTATTGACAATGACTCCATTATTTATATTTATATGGCTACCCTCAATAAATCCAACATTAGGTTTTATCCCAATAGTTTCTATAACTAAATCAACAGGTAAGATTTTTTTTTCTTGATTAGAACTGAAATGTATTTCGTTTGTTGATTTCTCTTTCTTGTATGAGATATCTTCACAATTCTTTAGTACTTTAACGTTCCTTTGTGATAGACGATGTTCAATTTCATTGCTAATGCTTTTTGGTGCAGTGTTTTTTAAAATAAGTTCTTTATTGCAAAGAAGGTAAACCTGCTCAAGCTTACAAGAAAGATCATACGCTATCTCGCATCCAACAACCCCAGCGCCTACTATCGCTACCGATTTAGCATTTTTTATTCTTTTCAATAGTTTCCTATAGCCTTCAATACAGTTGTAGCTATGGATAAAAAACGTTGATGTCAAAGATGCAGTGGACTTTTTAGGTGTAGCTCCTGATGCTATGACTAGAGAGTGGAATGCGATTTTTTGGTTATTATCTAGTGCAATGTAGCTTTCTTCAGTGTTGATCGAAATTACCTGAACATTTGATAATACAGAACATGATAAAGTGGTCTCTATTTCTTTTTTGTTTTTTATATTCAGTGATTGCTCGTCAAAGTCATTCTTGCATATTAGTGATAGCTTGGGCTTTGTGTACGTATAGCCATCCCCATTAGTGATGAGAATTAGTTCTACTTCTGAGTTAATCTTCCTGATGGCTTTAGCTGCAGCGATGCCGCTAGCTCCCGTCCCAATTATAACTATCGGCAGTGCCATTGGGCGTTCCTCAATAATCTATGCATAACATTTAACCTAATGATTCTTATGACTTATTTGTTAGTGTTATGATACATTATGAATATAACGATCAATTAAGGCTGTAAGGACGGCTAATGGACTTAAGTGGACAAAATATTCCTGCAAATAAAATGATTGATCTTAGGATTACATCATCTGCTGTAGGCAAAATTATCCATATGGCAAAAGGAATGGAGGAGGACTTTCATGTGCATACATGGCATCAGTTGGTTTATCCGGTTACAGGTCTGTTACAGACTCAAGCTAAACAAAGTAAGTTTTTGGTACCGAGGACGACAGCCGTCCTTGTTCCGGCAGGTGTCGTTCATGCCTCTAGTGCATTGACTGACACAGTATTCTTGGGCATATACATTAATCCTAATATATGCCCTGAGTTTGAACATCGAATTATGTCGGTTTCAGTCTCTGCGTTTATGCGCGAGCTGATGTTGACCTTAAAGAAAGAGTGCGAATCTGAGTCACTGGATAGTGAAATAAGAACGGCTCGCTTGATTGAAGTCCTTTACGACCAAATGAAGGAAAGTCAGACGGGAGACTTTAGCTTGTTGATACCTCGTGATAGACGCATTAAGTTAATTTTTGAGAAACTTACTGAAGAGCCATCTCTAAACTACACGTTGAGCGAGTGGAGTAATGCTGTAGGCGCTACTCAAAGGACATTGACTAGACTGTTTAGCAAAGAATTTAGTACTTCATTTTCCTTGTGGAGGCAGCATTTGAGATTAGTTTGTTCTTTGCCATTGCTGGAGGAAGGACTACCCATTCAATCTATATCTCATAAAGTGGGGTATCAAAATGATTCTTCCTTTATAAAAGCGTTTAAAGCTAGGTTTGGCATGACTCCTATTCAATTTCGAAACAACCATGAGACTTTGTATTGACGCTCGATTAATAAATGGATGCAATAAAAAGCAGGCCATTGGCCTGCTTTGTCGTTTGGTTTGATTAACGCATGGTAACAAACTCTTCTGAGCCCGTTGGGTGGATAGCCACCACAGAGTCAAAGTCTGCTTTGGTTGCGCCCATCTTCATTGCAACGCCGAAGCCTTGGATCATTTCATCTACCGTGAAGCCGATACCGTGTAGGCCTACTACGGTTTCTTCTTCACCGGCACAGACCAGTTTCATCTTACATGGTTGGCGATGCTTAGTGACCGCTGTGTACATTGCGGTAAAGCCAGACGTATAGACTTTGATGTTGTCTTTGCCGTACTTCTCTTCAGCTTCTTGGGTTGTCAGGCCGATAGTGCCGATTGGCGGGTGGCTAAATACCACCGTTGGTACTAGGTTGTAGTCCATCTTGGCTTCTGGCTTGTTGTTAAACAGGCGCTCAGATAGCTGACGACCTGCTTTAACGGCCACTGGCGTTAGCTCGATACCGCCTTCCATGATGTCGCCGACACAGTAGATACCAGGCACGTTGGTCGCTTGGTATTCATCAACTTTGATGTAACCACGGTCATTAGTTTCAACACCCGTTGATGCTAGGTTAATCGCATCGGTTGCTGGATGACGACCAATAGCCCAGATCAGTGTATCGACGTTTTGCGTGTTGCCGTTCTCTAGGTGAAGCGTCAGGCTGCCATCGGCTTCCTTAACCACTTCTTTTGGCACTGAGTGGGTGTGTAGTGTTGGGCCTTCCGCTTCCATCACTTCAACCAGCGTCTCGATGATCATTGGATCAAAGCTACGCAGTGGTGATTCTTTACGGCAGAAAAGGTGAGTGTCTGTGCCAAGAGCGCTAAGTACGCCAGCAATTTCAACGGCGATGTAACCAGCACCAATAACCGCTACGCGTTTTGGTTGCTCGCTTAGTTCGAAGAAACCGTTTGAATCGATGCCGTGCTCTGCACCTGGGATGTTAGGAATCGTTGGACGACCACCTACAGCGATTAGGATGTGATCGGCGGTGTAGTGCTCGCCGTTCACTTCAACGGTTTTCTCGTCAACAAACTTAGCGAAGCCTTTAATAACATTGACTTTGTTGTTGCCAAGTACGCGATCGTAAGATTGGTGAATACGACCGATGTAAGCTTGACGACTTTCAACCAGTTTGCTCCAGTCAAAGCCTTTCACGTCAACGTCAAAACCATAGTCTTCAGCGTATAGGTTCATCGCTTCAGCCACCTGAGCACCATGCCACATGACTTTCTTCGGTACACAACCTACGTTTACACACGTGCCGCCTAGATCCTGAGCTTCAATCAGCGCAACTTTAGCACCATACATCGCTGCTCGGTTTGCTGAAGCAATACCACCACTACCGCCACCGATACAGATATAGTCAAAATGAGTCGCCATTACTTTCTCCAATTATTGCGGGATTAAGGCGCTGTGCGACATGTGTTGCCCAGTCGCAAGCTCCCTGCGAGTTTTAATTCATTGTCTTTGATATGGAGGATAGATCGGTTGAACTCAATCTACCCTGTTTAATTTTTCTTCGGCCTGCGCTGTACATTGAGCGCGAGTGTCCGTTATTCCGGTACAATCCAGTCTACTTTGAAATGACCGGTTGCAGGCGCAATTGCTTCTTTGAGGAAAGGCAGAATGGCGTTCATCTGGCTTTCCAGCTTCCATGGAGGATTAATCACAATCATGCCTGAGGCGGTCATCCCGTGTTCATTGCTGTCCGCCGCAACACCTAATTCAATTTGTAAGATCTTACGGATGCCAAGGCCTTCAAGACCTTCAATCATGTCTTCAATGTCGCAGCGATTAACGACCGGATACCAGATAGCATAGATCCCCGTGGCCCAGCGTTTATAGCTCTGATAAATCGCTTGGACGACATCACGGTATTCCTTCGCCAGCTCGTAAGGTGGGTCAATCAGTACCAGACCACGACGCTCCTGCGGCGGTAAGCTCGCCTTCAAACGCTTGAAGCCATCTTCCTTATAGATGCTGACCTGACGGTCGCGATGGAACTCTTGTTCTAATAACGGGTAGTCACTTGGGTGAAGTTCCGTTAATACCATGCGGTCCTGTGGACGCAGATGCGCGCGAGCGACACGCGGCGAGCCTGGGTAGTAACGCAGTTTGTCACCGTTGTTCAGTGTCTGAATCGATTCAAGGTAGCTTTGGATTTCTTCTGGAATCTCAGTTTGTTGCCAGACACGCGCGATACCGTGTTTGTATTCACCTGTCTTTTCTGACCATTCGTGGGTTAAGTCATAGCGACCCACTCCTGAGTGGGTATCATGGTAAACAAATGGCTTATCTTTTTGCTTGAGCGCGTTGAGGATAAGGCTTTGAACAATATGCTTAACCACGTCAGCATGGTTGCCTGCGTGGAAACTGTGGCGATAACTTAACAAAATGACACTCTCTAACTGGTGACAACACCGGGTAATTTAATAGCTGTAGTATACGTCACTATTGAAAATTGCTGAACCTACCTATATTTACTATTTAAGACGAACGAGAAATAACAAAGACGAACCCGTCAGTTCGCTTTTTGCCAATAAAAGGAATGCTTTATGTCTAATCCTCTTCTGAGCTTTACCGATTTGCCCCCGTTTTCTGAAATCAAACCTGAACATGTGAAACCAGCCGTTGAACAGGCGATTGCAGACTGCCGGGCGAAAATCGATCTGGTACTGGAAGGAAACAGCGACCCAAGTTGGGAAAATGTCGTTGCGCCGATTGAAGAAGTGGATGATCAACTAAGCCGCCTTTGGTCACCTGTGAGCCATATGAACTCGGTGATGAACAGTGATGAATTGCGTGAAGCGTATGAAAGCTGCTTACCTCTTTTGTCCGAATACGGCACTTGGGTAGGGCAGCACAAAGGGTTGTTTGAGGCATATAAGGCAATTAAAGCGAGTGAGGCATTCGCTGGGCTGACTCAGGCACAGCAGAAAACCATCACAGACTCCCTGCGTGATTTTGAGTTGTCAGGCATTGGTCTGCCAGCCGACGAACAGCACCGCTACGGTGAAATCAGTAAGCGCATGTCTGAGTTGGGTTCTAAGTTCTCTAACAATGTGTTGGACGCGACCATGGGGTGGGCCAAACACATTGAAGATGAAAAACAATTGGCAGGTATGCCGGAGTCTGCACTGGCGGCAGCCAAAGCAGCGGCAGAGTCCAAAGAGCTGGATGGTTACCTGCTAACGCTGGATATCCCATCTTACCTTCCGGTGATGACTTACTGTGACAATCAGGAATTACGTAAAGAGCTCTATGAAGCTTACGTCACTCGTGCCTCGGATCGTGGCCCGAAAGCGGGCGAGTGGGACAACAGTGAAATCATTAACGAGCAGTTGAAGCTGCGTTATGAAATCGCCCGTATGTTAGGTTTCAATACCTTCAGTGAGAAGTCTCTGGCGACTAAAATGGCAGAAAACCCATCGCAAGTGTTGGGCTTCCTCAATGATCTTGCCAGCAAAGCCAAGCCGCAAGGCGAGCGTGAAGTTGAAGAGTTGCGCCAGTTTGCTAAGAGCGAGTTTGGTGTTGAAGAACTCAACCTTTGGGACATTGCTTACTACAGCGAAAAGCAGAAGCAGCACTTGTTCCAGATTTCTGACGAAGAGCTACGTCCTTACTTCCCAGAACAAAGAGCGGTAAGTGGCTTGTTTGAAGTTCTGAAGCGTGTGTTTGGTATGAATGTCAAAGAGCGAGAGGGCGTTGATGTTTGGCATGAGTCAGTGCGATTCTTTGATATTTTTGATGCCAACGATCAGCTTCGAGGCAGCTTCTACCTTGACCTGTATGCGCGTGAACACAAGCGCGGCGGTGCCTGGATGGACGAATGCCGTGTACGTCGTATCAATGCGAAAGGTGAGCTGCAATCACCAGTGGCGTATCTGACCTGTAACTTTAACAAACCGGTTGGTGACAAGCCTGCGCTGTTTACTCACGATGAAGTCGTGACTTTATTCCACGAGTTTGGCCACGGTATTCACCACATGCTGACTCAGGTCGATACTGGCGCAGTTTCGGGCATCAACGGTGTACCGTGGGATGCGGTAGAGTTGCCAAGTCAGTTCCTAGAGAACTGGTGTTGGGAAGAAGAGGCGCTGGCGTTTATCTCTGGTCACTTCGAAACGGGCGAACCACTGCCAAAAGAAATGCTGGATAAGATGCTGGCCGCAAAGAACTTCCAGTCGGCGATGTTTATTCTTCGTCAACTCGAGTTTGGTTTGTTTGATTTCACGCTGCACACTGAATTTGACCCTGAAATCGGTCCTCGCGTGCTGGAAACACTGGCGGATGTGAAATCTAAGGTCGCTGTCTTGCCAAGTCTGGAGTGGAACCGATTCTCGCACAGCTTTAGCCATATCTTTGCTGGTGGTTACAGTGCAGGCTATTACAGCTACCTGTGGGCGGAAGTACTTTCTTCAGATGCTTTCTCACGCTTTGAAGAAGAAGGCATTTTTAATACCGATACCGGTAAGAGCTTCCTAAATAACATTCTCGAAATGGGTGGCAGTGAAGAGCCAATGGAGTTGTTCAAGCGATTCCGTGGTCGTGAGCCGCAAATCGATGCCTTGCTGCGTCATTCAGGGATTCGTGCTTAAGCACTGAGCTTTGAAACTAAAAACGCCCTCCAATTAGGAGGGCGTTTTTGTATTGGGTTTAACCTTGTAGCTTACTCTTAAGCAGCTTATCCAGAGAAACCAAGCCCGGTCCCCAGACTACGACGTTGAGAATCATCAGGCCCCAGAGCTGATGGTCGTAGAAGCCTTTCTCCCACAGCAGCGGGTAGGAAACGACGGCAATGATATTGAATACGAACAAGATGGCCGCCATTGGGCGGGTCAACAGGCCGAATGCTAAGAAAGCAGGCAGAATAAGCTCGGCGGCGGTACCGATGTAAGCGGCCAGCTCCCAAGGTAAAATTGGCACCTGATATTCGTACTCAAATAGGTACAGAGTACTGTCCCAAGAAGCAATTTTAGTTAGGCCAGAATTGAAGAAGACCCAGGCAACCCAGAGTCGACAAAACAGTAGCAGCAGTGGCACAAAGACGCATTGGGCTTTATCGACTAAGGCGTCGTAGCTCTCGATCATGTTTTTTATTGCGTTAGACATAGTAACAATCCTTATTCTTATTGGGCGAGAGAAAACCCAGAAATTAACTGGTTCTCCAGTAGTACTCCCAGATAAGGTAGGTGCGTTTCAGGGATTTCCCCTAGCGTGCAACCTGAGCTGAGATACTGAAGCAGTTCAAAAGGCAGCTGATCGAGCGACATAGTCCAACATTGACCGTCGGGTTGACTGATGATCACGCCATATTCGGCCTGATTGAGCGTCAGCTGTTCGAAATCATTATTCTCAATGGCCAGACGCAGCGAGTACACCGCGTAGGGCGAATGAAAAGGCAAAGTGCCGGGCGAAAGATGAAAATGGATGTAAGGCTGCTGCTGCTCTGCGACTTCCGCTAGGCGAGCAATTGGCAAAATAGCTTCTGGTGTTTTGACACCACCTTGAAGCTGTTGAGATAGGTCGATTTGCCATTCAAAACGTGCCACATCCGCAGCATAAGGCGCAGCCTCAACCACTGCAGGGAAGGCTTCTATGGTAGTCACGAAATGTTCACCATAGTAAGTCACGTCACCAGAACGAAGAGGGTGGTTGAGCACATGCTGACGAGCTAATTGTTCAAAGCACTCTTCACCCACCAGCGCCAGTACCATAGGGTAAGTAGCCTGAAGTACTTCGCTTAAGCTGATGATGAAATTGTTGCGGTAAATCTGCATTCGTTCGTCGGCACTGAAGGTATCAGAGCAGATATCACAGGCATCACCCGTCGCCTGATAGTGCAGAGCGCTGGCGAAGTTTTTTTGCAGTTCTGCTAGAGATTGAGTCATGACGCCTTTCTCCCCTGCAGAGCGTCAAACTGAATCAGCCTCTCACTGGCTTTATGGCATTCTGCCAGTAACACGTCAGGCTGAGGAATATCCAGATCCCATTCAATCAGTGTATGGCGCGGACCGTGAGTCGCCAGCCATTGTTCGTATAGTGTCCACACTTCATCAGAAACAGGTTGGCTGTGGGTATCAATCCAGATTTCACCTTTTTCCAACTGCTTAATCGTAAAGCCTGCCAAATGAATTTCATCGACTTTATCGGCGGGAATCGCGTTGATATAGGTCTGGCTATCGAAACCGTGGTTAAAGGCGGAAACGTGAATATTGTTGAGATCAAGCAGTAGTCGGCAATCGGTGCGCTTCTGTACTTCAGCCAGAAATTCCCACTCGTCAATCGTAGAGTGAGCAAACTTCACGTAGCTCGATGGGTTTTCTATCAGCATTGGGCGCTGAATATAATCCTGAACTTCGATGACATTGCGACAAAACACTTCCAAGGCTTCTTCTGTATAAGGCAGTGGCAGAAGATCATTGAAATAGTGGCCGCCATTTTCACTCCAGCTGAGATGATCGGAGACCAAAAATGGGTTGACCTCATCAATGAGCGATTTGAGTTGTTTAAGGTGATTAGGGTTGACTCTTTCAACGCTGCCCAGTGATAAACCAATACCGTGACAGCTGATCTGGTAGTCATCCATCAGTTTGCGCAGGCTTTGTCTGGCTGGTGAGTAGGGCTGAAAGTAGTTTTCACTGTGGATCTCCAACCAAGATAAGGCGGGCTTATTGTCAGTGAAATAATCGATATGAGGAGAGCGCAGTCCTACACCCACCTGGTCGTGGTAGTTGTCCTTATTCACGAACTCTTCCTATGCGAGTAAAACAAAAATAAAGGCGACCGGGTTGAGCCTAGGTCGCCTTATCCAATCTATTAAGAAGACTGAGTGCTACCGCCAGCTAGCTTGCCACATAGTCCTTTAGGAACGACTACGAAGGCATCTTTCTGGTTATCTTCTTTTGCAGTACCTGCACAAGAACTGGTTTTGGTTGCACAATCATTTTTACCTGCTTTTGAAACGCCGTAGCATTTCTCTTTCTCTGCAGCAACAGCAGGTGCTGCAGTGAGCATTGTGCCACCTAGAGCTAGTAGACCAGTAACAGCAGCAGTAACAGCAAGATTAGACTTTTTCATAGTAATTTCCTCAGACTTTTCCTTTCTTAGTGAATACCCAAGTAATCTCCGTCAAAACGGTTCTTTAGAGGTCACTTGGGTATTTTTCACAAGCTAATTCATCAACTTGCTTAATTAAAAGGATAGAAAAAGCGCAAATAAACTTTCAGAAAAAATATAAAAAAACGCATTATTATTGGTTTTGTTTATTTAAGGCTATGTTTTATAAAGAAAATGCAACATAAAAAATTTGTGTTTTTTCTTCTGAAATAGGCAGGGTGTTTAGGTTATAATCGATTTTCATGTATAGATAACCAGTAGCTGAACTCATAATGGATCCTTCATTACTTCTTGACGGCCTCAACGATAAGCAGCGTGAAGCCGTTGCCGCTCCACTTGAAAATTTACTTGTCCTAGCGGGCGCGGGGAGTGGTAAAACCCGGGTGCTGGTGCACCGTATCGCGTGGCTGATGTCGGTGGAGCAGGCGTCTCCTTTTTCCATTATGTCGGTGACGTTTACTAATAAAGCCGCAGCGGAAATGCGAGGCCGTATTGAAGAGCTGATGATGGGCAGTGCTTCTGGGATGTGGAACGGCACCTTCCATGGTATCTGTCATCGTATTCTGCGCGCGCATTACCTTGATGCTAAATTGCCGGAAGATTTTCAGATCATCGATACGGATGACCAGCAAAGACTGCTGCGTCGTCTCATCAAAGCGCAAAATCTGGATGAAAAGCAGTGGCCAGCACGTCAAGTGAGCTGGTGGATCAACGGCAAGAAAGACGAAGGTCTGCGTCCAAATCATATTGACGCTTACCACGATCCTGTGACTAAAACCTATCTGCAGCTCTACACGGCTTATCAGGAAGCGTGTGACCGTGCGGGTTTGGTCGACTTCGCCGAAATTCTTCTGCGTGCTCATGAGTTGTTGCGTGATAACAAATTTGTCCGCGAGCACTATCAGGCACGCTTTAAACATATCTTGGTGGATGAGTTCCAAGATACCAACAACATTCAATACGCTTGGCTGCGAATGATGGCTGGTCCAGAGTCACACGTGATGATTGTAGGGGACGATGATCAGTCTATATATGGTTGGCGCGGTGCTAAGATTGAAAACATTGAGAAGTTCACCCGCGAATTCCCAAGCGTAAACACCATTCGTCTGGAACAAAACTACCGCTCGACCAAAACCATCCTTGAAGCGTCCAACACTCTGATTGCCAATAACACCGAGCGTATGGGTAAAGAGCTATGGACTGATGGCGTCGAAGGTGAGCCTATCTCGGTTTACTCTGCTTACAACGAGTTGGATGAAGCCCGTTTCGCGGTCAACAAGATTAAAGAATGGCAGGAAAAAGGTGGTGCACTGAATGATGCCGCCATGCTCTACCGTAACAACGCCCAGTCTCGTGTATTGGAAGAAGCGTTAATTCAGGCTGGCTTGCCATATCGTATCTACGGTGGCATGCGATTCTTCGAGCGTCAGGAAATCAAAGATGCGCTGAGCTATCTAAGATTGATGGCAAACCGCAATGACGACGCGGCGTTTGAGCGCGTGGTTAATACACCAACACGTGGGCTCGGGGACAAAACCTTAGAGACGATTCGTTTTGCAGCGCGGGATCGTGGTTGCACCATGTGGCAAGCGAGTGTTGCTTTGCTCGATGAGCAAGTTCTGGCTGGTCGAGCGGCGGGGGCGTTAAGCCGTTTCGTTGAGCTGGTCAGCGCGCTGGAGGATGATACTTGTGAAATGTCTCTGCATGAGCAGACCGACCACGTGATCAAATACTCCGGCTTGTTCGCTATGTACGAGCAGGAAAAAGGTGAAAAGTCCAAAGCACGCATTGAGAACTTGGAAGAGTTGGTAACGGCAACGCGTCAGTTCGAAAAGCCGGAAGAAGCAGAAGAAATGACCTTGCTTACGGCATTCCTGACCCACGCCGCGCTTGAGGCGGGTGAAGGTCAGGCCGATGAGTTCGAAGATGCGGTGCAACTGATGACCTTGCACAGTGCAAAAGGTCTGGAATTCCCACTGGTGTTTATGGTCGGCGTCGAAGAGGGGATGTTCCCAAGTCAGATGTCCGCTGAAGAAGCTGGGCGCTTAGAAGAAGAGCGCCGACTTTGCTACGTGGGGATGACACGTGCGATGGAGAAACTCTACATCACTTATGCTGAGATGCGTCGCTTGTACGGTCAGGACAAATACCATAAACCGTCGCGCTTTATTCGTGAATTGCCAGAAGGCTGCTTAGATGAAGTGCGTATGAAAGCGCAGGTCAGTCGCCCAGCAAGCTCGGGGCGTTTCAGTCAGACTGTGGTCAAAGAGAGTTTCAATGAAACTGGCTTTAGCCTAGGTGCAAGGGTGATGCATCCAAAATTTGGTGAAGGGACGATCATCAATTTTGAAGGCAGTGGTCCACAGAGCCGAGTTCAAGTCGCATTCAATGGTGAAGGCATCAAATGGTTGGTGACGGCTTACGCTAAGTTGGAAAAGCTCTAATTTTATCTTGCTCACACTCTGGCGGTTAAATTTTGCTCTTATGTCGAGCTTGTTTAAATAATAGGTAGGCAACGTCTGATAAGAGGAAATCGCTATGCCGTTCAAACAGTTGGCGAACCACCAACAAGATCTAACTGCTGAACTTAATGCCATTGCTCAGCAGTTTGGTCTTCACTCTCTATTGATCATGGAGTCGACACCAGAAACCATGATTGTTTTTGCTGCCAACCAACAACCCATTTATAACGCCGGAGATGCAGGGCCTAAGAGCGTCCAGCCCGGTTGTCATGAGCTTTACTGCGAGCGGGTTGTGGATACTCAATCGCCTTTACTTGTCGCAGATGCGGCGGCAGATGAAGAGTGGCGAGGCAACGAAGATCTGGTGAAGTTTGGTTTAGGCGTCTATTACGGATTGCCTATCATGCATCGCGGAGAAGCGATTGGTACGGTGTGTGCACTGAATGATAAAGCGTTCGATTTCGCTGAGGGAGAGCCTAGTGCTATTGAGCGCTTAAATCAGCTTAAGCTTCGAATTGAGCAGTTGTTATAGAATGAAAAGAGCGGCGATGAGCCGCTCTTTTGGATCTTGAGGGACTTAGATCGCAGCAAGTGCTGACTGGTAATCCGGTTCTTCAGTGATTTCGCTGACAAGCTGTGAATGAGTGATCAAACCTTCTTCATTTAGGCAAACTACCGCTCGTGCTGTCAGGCCTGCTAATGGACCTTCTGAGATTGCGACACCGTAGTCTTGAGCGAACTGTGGTGAACGGAACGTTGAGGCATGCTGAACCCCTTCAATGCCTTCAACCTCGCAGAAGCGGCCCGCGGCAAATGGCAAATCTGCTGAGATACAAACTACCACTGCATTGTCTTTTCCTGCTGCCTGCTCATTAAAGTGACGAACACTCTGAGCACATACTGGCGTATCTATACTTGGGAAAATATTCAGGATGACTTTTTTGCCTTGCAGCGACGATAGCGTCAGCTCAGACAAATCGCCGGCTGTCAGAGCAAAGTCTGCTGCCTGAGTGCCTTTTTGTGGAAATTCGCCTGATACCGGAACTGGGTTGCCCTGAAATGTTACCTTGTTCATTTTTTCTTCCTTATTGATAGTGTTTATCGTGATTGAACTTACATCACGACGTTAACCTAGCACGTGGTTGGTGGGGAACAAAAAAAATGTCAAAAGTTAGATGCGAGTAAATCTTGATGAATTTTTAGAGACGCAGATAAAGAAAAACCCCGAGGGCTTGCGCCCATCGGGGTTATAGTCTTACTCGCAGCAATCCGGCTACTAGAAGTGCTCCATGCATCAAATCCTTGATAGTATGCTGATGTCCTTCAGCTTAGTCCATTCATCGCCATCCTAGCGGTGTCCTTGACCCTATCCTGGTCTGCTAACAATCCTCGTTAGCTCACTTCGCTTGTTCCTTGAGCGGTGTCCTTTTCATCATCCTGATGATAAGTCCTTTCCTCGTCCAGAGGTGTCCATTTCCCATCCCTAGTAGCAACCATCCTAGTTACTATTGAGTCCGTTCAATGTCCTATTCGCTATCCTTGCCGATTGTTCATCCTGAGCAACCGTATCTTCTTCCTGAAGATTACCAAATCCGTGGTAATTCCTGTTCCGTGTCAGCATCCTTCCGACAGGTTTAATATTACGTTTTTGACGGTTTTCAGCAATAGCACAGAATTTGACTTATTGAATAAAAGTTTGGTCAAAATTAGAACATTTCCTTTTATTACAATAGGATATGTACGATAAGTTGTAATACTCTCACTAAAAAAGCTATTTTTGCTCACCAGCCTGTAAGAGATCTCGCACAAGCCGGTGAGCAGATCGACGCTATTGGCCGATAGCGGCACCTTCGCGTCTTGGGTCTGCAGCGCCTTCTAATTCATTATTTTTGAATAGAATTGCGTGTAGGCCAGAATTTAAGTCACGAATATTCACTTCGAAACCCATTTTCTCCAGCTCCGATTTGAACTTTTCTGCCTCTGTACCTTGCTCAATATCTAATGTACCGAAGCGATTCAGTAAGTGTGGCTGGTTGATGGCTTGTTGAATATCCATATCCCATTGCGTGTGAGCAATGATCGCTTGGGCAACATAACCGATGATGCGGCTGCCACCTGGAGAGCCGATCGCCATGTAAGGTTTGTCGTCTTGCATGATGATGGTCGGTGCCATTGAGGAGCGAGGGCGTTTGCCCGGCTCTAAGCGGTTGGCGATAGGGTAGCCATCTTTGTGGGTACGAAACGAGAAGTCGGTCAGCTCGTTGTTGAGCAGGAACCCATTGGTCATCAAGCGTGAACCAAACGCGTTCTCAATCGTGGTGGTGATCGACACTACGTTGCCCTCTTTATCAACCACATTGAAGTGGCTGGTAGATGGCAGTTCGATGGATTCATCACGGCTTTGGCGCTGAGCGTAGTCCCAAGGTGGTGTGCCCGCTGGTGCTGACTCGAGTGCTTTCCCTGGCGTGATCAGTTTCGCGCGCTGTTTAAGGTAGTCTGAGTTGATCAAACCTTGAGTTGGCATAGGGACAAAATCTTCATCGGCCATGTACATGCCACGGTCTGCAAAGGCTAAGCGTGAAGCATCGGCGATAACTTGCCAAGATTTGGCGTTATCAGGGCCCCAGTTTTTGAGATCAAACTGCTCTGTCATCGCCAGAATCTGACCCACGGTAAGGGCGCCAGAACTTGGTGGACCCATTCCGCAGATGTCGTAGCTCAGATAAGCGGAACAGACAGGTTGGCGCTGTTTTATTTGGTAAGCATCGAAATCGGCTTGTGCCAGTACGCCCGGGTTGCCAGCGGCTGACTGAACGGTACTGACAATATCGCTTGCAATCTTGCCCTGATAAAAGGCATCTGCACCACCTTTGGCGATGGCTTCGAGAGTCGCCGCGTATTCAGGATTCTTTAGTAATGTGCCTTGCTGCTTGGCAGAGCCATCACTATTAAAGAAATAGGCTTTTGTGGCAGGGAAACGCGACAGGCGCTCTGCATCTTTCTCAATTAAGGTTGCTAGACGAGGGCTGATGGTAAAACCGTTCTTAGCGACTTCGACCACAGGCTCAATCAGCTTTTTCCATTCAAGCTTGCCGTATTTCTGATGAGTATCCCACATCAGTTTTACGGTACCTGGCGTACCGACAGAACGGCCACCTACGACGGCATCGTAAAACTGCATCGGTTCGCCCTTCTCATCTTGGAAAAGGCGAGGGGTTGCGGCTAAAGGCGCAGTTTCACGGCCATCATAAGTCGTTAACTGCTGCTTTTTGGCATCCCAGTAAACCAAGAAGGCGCCGCCACCAATCCCTGAGGATTGCGGTTCAACCAGACCCAGCATGAGCTGAGTGGTAACCATAGCATCGATAGCGTTGCCGCCTTGCTTGAGGATATCAGCGCCCGCTTGTGTCGCGAGCGGGTTGGCGGCGGTGACCATCCAGTCTTTGGCCTTAACCAGTTGCTTTTGTTCTAAGCCACTACTGTGTTCTGGGGCAACTGAATCGGCAGCCTGATTCGCGGCAGCACCAACGGACGTTAATAATAGGCACGTCGTTAGGAAAGTATGTTTCCACTGCATCTTGTTCTCCTTGTTATTTATGCAGCGACAAGAGTGACAGTGGAGTAACTTTGAGTCTAAGGATTTGTTATGAAAATGTAATCTCGAATCAAATTTTAGACACTTGAAAGCAGGGCGGACAGGGATTGCCACAAAATGCTTAGGCCGATAAGTGTGAATAGCACGCCACAAAGGCTATCGATATATACGGCCAGAGAATGAATTTTTCTCTGCATACGTTGAGTTGATAAGGCCCAAGCAAGAAACGAGAACCATAGCAAAGACAGCCCCCAAAGAATGACCAACGCCATTCCTTTGCCGGTTAATGACATACTGGCTGGCACTAAGCTCGACATCAGGCTGACAAAGAATACCAACGCCTTTGGGTTGAGGATGTTAGTGGCAAAGCCGCGCGAAAAAGCCTGACGCTTGTTGTTCAGTAATAAGCTGGTTTGAGCGGGCGGCTCGTCGTTTTGCTTGTTATTACGTAGTGTTAACCAACTGGCCTTGAGTGCGCCGTAGCCTAGGTAGAATAAGTAACTACCGCCAGCGAGTTGCAGCACCGCAAATAAAGTCGGCTGCTGGTGAACAAGGTAGCTGACGCCCGTTAGGCTCAGTACAGAGTGAAGCAGAATGCCAAACGACAAGCCAAGCGCAATGTATAAGCCCGTCTGGCGACCATAACGTGTTGCGTTTTGTACCACTAGCGCGAAATCCGGCCCAGGGCTCATCAAAGCGATAAAGTGGACAGTGGCTAACGTGGCAAGAATGGTCAGTTCGTTCATGGTAAGGCTCTTTGATAATTGATGACCGGATTGTGCCCTGTTCGAAAGAGTAATGATTGTAAATTATTGGCACTGAACCTTAGAAGGGGGAACACCATAAGTGGCTTTAAACGCTTTGCTGAAATGGGCTTGGTCGTAGAAACCAATCTGGTGTGCCACTTCGGTACCGCAGACACCGCTTTTGAGCAATTTAAAACCTTGCTCTAAGCGCAGGCGGCTCAGCCAGGCGTAAGGTGTCAGACCAACTTTGGCTTTGAAGTGACGCTGGAACTGCGTTGGACTGAGGTCACACAGCTGGGAGAGTTGTTCAAGTCTGACTGGCTGCGCCAGATTCTCCATCAGATAGTCTTTTAACGTTGAGACTGACTGATTACCTAGCGGGACAACAGGCTTTTGCTCCAGAGCACCATAATGGGTGAAAAGCTGTTCGAAGCCTTCGTAAGGCAGGCAGTCTTTCGCCAGCTGACTGAGTTGGTTATCGGCTAACGCACTGTGCAACTGAGCGAGAGGATTGAAGATGCGCGAATCGGAGACAATCAACTGATTGAATTGGATCTGAGCGCTGTTTTGTTTCAGCTCGGCTAATTCACTGAACCATTCCGGCTCGACGGAGAACACGCGCACTTGATAGCCACTGTCGAGCATAGAGCGCCCGTCATGCAGTTCATCCGGTGGCATGATGACAATTTGCCCGGCGCCAACATTGTGGCTCTGACCTTGATAATGGAATTTTTGCTGGCCGTGTGTGATCAACCCGATATGAAAATCAAGATGATAGTGGCGCTGAAAGGCAAACTTCTGATAGTTGGCTTCAATCAGGCTAATCTCTTTATTCTGTGTCGTGTGATAGTTGACCTGGTCCATAAAACAAAAAAGATTGGTGAAACTTTCACCAAGCTTATATCGGCTGTGTCACATTGTCTTGTAAAAAACGATCACTTTGCCGTTGCAACTTTGCGTGATTGCTTGCTGGTTTTAAGGCCGTCGAAGCTAAAGACCACTAGCGCGCCCCAGATAAAGGCGAAGGTGATGGCCTTGTCTGTGGTAAAGGCCTCGCCGTACACCAGTACCGCCAGCAAGAACATCAGGCTTGGGCCAATGTACTGGAAAAAGCCCAGAGTTGAGAGCTTAAGGCGTGTGGCAGCGCCAGTGAAACACAACAGCGGCAAAGTGGTGATAACACCAGCGGAGATCAGCAGTAGGTTTAGGTTCATCGGGTTCGCTGAAAAATCGGAAGTCGGAGAATCGGCAATCCACAATAAATACACCGCTGCGGCAGGCAGCATTACCAGTGTTTCAATGAATAGGCCCGTTTGAGCATCTAAGCTGACTTTCTTACGCAATAGTCCGTAAAAACCAAATGTCAGTGCCAGAGCAATGGCGACGGTAGGCACAGAGCCAAAAGCGATCAGCTGAACCATCACACCACAAGCTGCCAGTGCCACAGCAAACCACTGCAATTTACGTAGCCGCTCGCCTAAGAACAACATGCCGAGCAGCACATTAATCAGAGGGTTGATGTAGTAACCGAGACTGGCATCTAGCATGTGATTGGCATTTACCGCCCAGATAAAAATCAGCCAGTTCACTCCCACGAGTAGTGAGGTAGAAACCAGAAACAGCATTTTGGTTTTGGAGCGAATCACATCTCGTACACCACGCCAGCGACGACCTACATGTAGCAATACCGCTAATAGAACAAAAGACCACACCACTCGATGGCTGAGGATTTCAAACGGTGAAACCTCACTAATGGCTTTAAAATAGATCGGTGCAATGCCCCACATGGTGTAGGCACCTATGGCGAGAAGGACGCCTTGCCGTGCTCTTTGCTGTTCTTCTGGTGTCATTGACGTTTACTCAAAGGATGATTTTTGCAAAAGGAAGCATCCAGTATACGAATGAGTCAGTTAATCACCTAGCAATTTGCGGTTTTATTCACATCCGAACACTACTACAATGTGCCCTTTGCATTTCCCCACTCTTTGCTCAATCGAGATATCAATGACCGCGACACTGCTTGCCGAACAATCTGATCCTTCACCGACTCCACAAAGCATACTGGAGGATGTGTTTGGTTATCAGTCGTTTCGAGATGGTCAGCAAGAAGTCATTGAAGCAGCCGTAAACGGTCAGGATAGTTTGGTCATCATGCCGACGGGTGGCGGTAAATCACTCTGCTATCAGGTTCCGGCCTTAGTTCGTGGCGGTTTAACACTGGTGATTTCTCCTCTGATATCACTGATGAAAGATCAGGTCGATCAGCTTAAAGCAAATGGTGTTTCGGCAGAGTGTGTCAACTCTTCCATGCCCCGCGATGAGTTGATTTCGGTCTACAATCGAATGCAGTCAGGCCAGTTGAAGCTAGTGTATGTGTCACCTGAGCGTGTGCTGATGCGTGACTTTATTGAGCGTCTTGAAAGCCTATCGCTGTCCATGATCGCCGTTGACGAAGCACACTGTATTTCTCAGTGGGGACATGATTTCAGACCTGAATATGCGTCGCTCGGCCAGATCAAACAGCACTTTCCTCATGTGCCTTTTATGGCGCTGACGGCGACGGCCGATGATGCGACGCGCAATGACATCATGCATCGTCTGCAATTGAACGAGCCGCATATCCACCTAAGCAGTTTCGATCGCCCCAACATCCGTTACACCTTGGTTGAGAAACACAAACCAATTTCTCAGGTGATCCGTTTTCTCGACACGCAGAAAGGCAACTGCGGCATCATCTATTGCGGTAGCCGTAAGAAAGTTGAAATGGTGACGGAAAAACTGTGCAACAACCATATTCGTGCCGCCAGTTACCATGCTGGCTTAGAGGCAGACGAGCGCGCTTATGTGCAAGAAGCATTTCAGCGTGATGATATCCAAATTGTGGTCGCGACGGTGGCGTTTGGTATGGGGATCAACAAACCTAACGTGCGCTTTGTGGTTCACTTTGATATTCCGCGCAACATTGAATCCTACTATCAGGAAACTGGTCGCGCAGGTCGGGACGGCTTGCCTGCGGAAGCGATGATGCTGTATGACCCAGCGGACATCAGCTGGCTAAGGCGGATGTTGGATGAAAAAGACGATGGGCCACAAAAGCAGGTTGAAGCGCATAAGCTCAATGCGATGAGTGCTTTTGCTGAAGCGCAGACGTGTCGTCGTCAGGTGCTGTTGAATTATTTTGGTGAGTACCGTGAGCAGCCTTGTGGCAACTGCGATATCTGTTTGGACCCGCCCAAGCATTTTGATGCCACCGAGCAGGCACGTAAAGCGTTGTCTTGTGTTTACCGAGTTAATCAGAGCTTTGGTATGGGGTATGTGGTTGAAGTCCTGCGCGGAATGCAGAATATCCGCATCCGTGAAAATGGCCACGACAAGCTCACTACCTATGGTATTGGGCGTGAAAACAGTCACGATTACTGGGTGAGTATTTTTCGTCAGTTGATCCATAAAGGGATGTTGTTCCAGAACATTACTCGCAACTCGACCTTACAGCTTACTGAGGAAGCGCGCCCACTATTGCGTGGCGATACCGCTCTTGAATTAGCCGTGCCTCGTCTGGATACCGCCGCAAGAGCGGCTAAGTCCGACAAACTCACCAGTAAAAACTACGACAAAAAGCTGTTTGCCAAGTTGCGTAAGTTACGCAAAGCGATTGCCGATGAAGATGGTTTACCACCGTACGTGGTATTCAGTGATGCCACCTTGATTGATATGGCGGAAATTTTGCCAACCTCTTATGGTGAAATGCTAGCGGTCAATGGAGTAGGGCAACGTAAGTTAGAGAAATACGCGGATCCATTCTTAGATTTAATTCAGGAGCACATTACTCATCATGGTTGATTCAGTGCAGCAAACGGAATTTGGTTTACTTGAGTATCAAGCGCAAGAAGGGCGTATCATCATTCGAGCTCCGCGTTTTGATTTTGATAGTTTTCCTCAACTGGCCGATAAGCTGATAAAACTCCTCTCTGCGTCTGTGATTGAAAAGCAATGGGACGCCGACATTCATTCGTGGTTGATTGATTTTGAGGGGTGTCAGCTGTTTCTCAAGTCCGAACATTACAGTGAAAGCATCTGGTTAGAAGCGTTAGCCATCGAAGACAGCAAAGAAGAGCTAGACTACCTTGCGGGCTTGTTCCAACGTGGTTTTTAACTAAGTCAACGATTGCATAAAGTCTAGTTGTTGCGACTCATGTTGGTTAATGTATAATCGCCCGCCGCGGTATTTATCATATTTGAAGTTTCACTTGTTTAGATGGCTTGAGCCTCTGTTATTGGGACTTTGACTGTGCTGAATATCGAATCTAAATTCATTTAACATTATTGGTAAGAGTCTTTCCGTGGCTTGGAAGAGATTCGCTTTGGGTTCCCTCACCCCCAAACCAAACTAAAAAGGTATCGCATGAGTAACTTTACCCCTGCGCAGCAGCGCAAAGCCCTTTTCTTGTTAGTTCTGTTTCACCTGATCATTATTGCGTCGAGTAATTATCTGGTTCAGCTTCCCTTTACCATCTTTGGTTTTCACACCACGTGGGGCGCTTTCACTTTTCCGTTTATCTTTTTAGCGACCGATCTGACAGTACGAATTTTTGGTGCCCAACTTGCGCGTAAGATTATTTTCTTGGTGATGCTACCAGCGCTCGCAGTGTCCTATGGCTTATCAGTGTTGTTTTTTGAAGGGCAATTTCAAGGTTTCTCACATTTAGGTGAATTTAATCTGTTTGTCGCGCGTATCGCGATTGCGAGCTTTATGGCGTATTTGCTAGGGCAAATCCTAGACGTGCATGTGTTTAATCGCCTGCGCCAGATGAAGCAGTGGTGGATTGCCCCAACGTGTTCCACTTTGTTTGGTAACGCGCTGGATACTATTGCTTTCTTTGCCATTGCGTTTTACCAAAGCCCAGATCCATTTATGGCGGAGCACTGGACCGAAATCGCGCTGGTGGATTATGGATTCAAACTAGTGATCAGCTTAGGTCTGTTTGTGCCTATGTATGGTGTGCTGCTGAATTACTTGGTTAAGAAGCTCACAGCCGTTAATCCTGACTTTAAAGTGATTGGCGCTAAGTAAGGTTCGCTCCTCGAAAACAAAAAAGCCCGACAAGTTATCTTGTCGGGCTTTTTATTTGTTCTTTAGTTAGTTGGCAATGATGCTCAAAGGCCAGCCAATGTCACTCTGACGGTTGGCTTCAATCTCTAACTCGGCCGCAGTCAGAGGATTGGCTTTCAGCCACTGGTCAGCAACCGTCAGGGTGAGCTTATCGCCTTGTGATTGAAGCGCGATGTTCGGCTCTAAATCCGGATTGCGACGATGGGTCAGCAAAACCGCGAGACGTAGCAAACGTAATACGCGTTTGGCGCTGTTACCTGACAGCGCATGTTGCTCTGGTAGAGAAGTCAGTTGCTCGCGATAACGACGTGATACTTCACCAAGAAAGTGCTTTTGTGCTCGGGTATAACCCGGTAGATCCAGGTTTTGTAGCAAGTAGGCACTGTGCTCGCCGCCTTTCTTGAAATCAATCGTCAGACCGATTTCATGCAGCTTAGCCGCTGTCTCTAGCAATACGCTGCCCTGAGCTTCAGCAATCCACTCAGCTTCACATTGCTCAAGCAATTTACTGGCTAAGGTGGCCACCTGCTGACCGTAAGCCGTATCAATTTGGTAGCGGGTTTGAACACTGGCAATTGTACGAGCACGAATGTCGTCTTGCTTGAGTTCATCGACCATTTCATACACTAGGCCTTCGCGCAGTGCGCCGCCAGCCAGTGTCATCGAATCAATTTCAAGCAGTTCAAAGATAGCGATGAGAATCGAAAGACCGCTTGGGAAGACCAATGCGCGTTCTAGCGTTAGCCCTTCAATCTCAAGTTCTTCCAAATGATCCGCTAGCATGGCTTGTTTTTGCAGACGCTTGAGTTTGGCGTGAGTAATGACCTCGTCCATACCTTGTGCCAGCATAATTTCCTGCAAAGCCTGAACCGTACCAGAAGCACCGACACACACGTCCCAACCAATTTGAGTGTATTGCTCAAGGATAGGTTTCAGCGTTTCTTTAGCCGCTTCAATTGCATTATTAAAGTTGGTTACGGTGAGCTGGCGGTCTTTAAAGTGACGTTCCAGCCAAGTAACACAACCCATTTTCAGGCTGGTCAGTGCTTTGGCTTCGAAACCTTCACCGATAATAAGTTCGGTACTGGCACCGCCAATATCGACCACCAAACGACGACCGCTGCCGCCAGATGTGTGGGCAACCCCTTTATAGATAGTGGCTGCTTCTTCTTCGCCACAGATCACTTCAATTTTGTGACCAAGAATCTGGTTTGCTTTCTCAAGAAAGATATCCACATTGGTGGCGGTGCGCAGTGTTGCGGTGCCCACAATGCGGATATTTTGGGTTGGAATATCTTGAAGTCGCTCTGCAAATAGACTCAAGCAGTCCCATCCGCGTTGCATGGCTTCCTGGCTTAAAGCGTTGTTGTCGTCTAACCCAGCGGCAAGACGAACCTTACGTTTAATTTTTGCCATAGTCTGAACGCTGCCATCAATGTGACGCACAACGAGCATGTGAAAACTGTTCGACCCGAGGTCGATGGCTGCGTAGAGCGGGGAAGAAACTGCTTGGCTCATAGACGACTTAAGAATCCTTTTGGTGACGTTGACGAGAGCGGTTGTTGTTACGACGGTTGCCTGAGCGTGAGCCACCAGTATTGGTGCGACGTTGTTGCGGACGGTTAGAACGCATACGTAGCGGTGCTGGTAGATCTTCGATCAGTGCACTTGGGTCGTAATCTGAAACAGGAATGGTGTGCTCAATGTACTCTTCAATTGGCGGTAGGTTGATGGCGTAGTCTTCACAAGCAAAGCTGATTGAATGGCCACTTGCGCCTGCACGACCCGTACGGCCGATACGGTGTACGTAATCTTCGCAATCGTCTGGTAGGTCGAAGTTAAACACGTGGGTCACTTGAGGGATGTGAAGGCCACGAGCTGCCACGTCTGTTGCTACTAGCAGGTCAACTTCACCTTTAGTGAACTGCTCTAAGATGCGTTCGCGCTTTTTCTGAGGTACGTCACCCGTCAATAGACCAACACGGTGGCCATCAGCCGCTAGGTGACCCCATACGGATTCACACTTGTGTTTGGTATTGGCAAAGATGATCGCACGCTCTGGCCACTCTTCTTCGATAAGAGTCTGTAGCAGAGACATTTTGTGTTCGTTAGACGGGTAAAACAGCTCTTCCTGAATGCGGTGACCTGTTTTGACTTCTGGCTCCACCACAACGTGTTCTGGGTTGTGCATATGTTCGAAAGCCAGCTCTTGAACACGGTATGACAGAGTCGCAGAGAACAACATGTTCAAGCGCTCTTTTGGTTCTGGCATACGACGGAATAGGAAACGAATGTCTTTGATGAAACCAAGATCGAACATGCGATCCGCTTCATCAAGCACAACAGCCTGAATATTGTTCAGGTTGAAGACACGCTGCTTGTAAAAGTCGATGATGCGACCTGTGGTACCGATTAGCACGTCCACACCTTGCTCTAACTTAGCAAGTTGCTTGTCGTAGCTCTCGCCACCGTAAGCTAACGCAGCTTTAATGCCGGTTTCTGCAACCAGAGGTTCAGCATCATTGTAAATCTGAATTGCCAGCTCACGGGTCGGTGCCATGATAATCGCACGTGGTTGAGTCGGCTTGCGACCTTCGTGCTCTGGTGTGTTCAGAAGATGGTTAAAAGTAGCAGTCAAGAAAGCCAGGGTTTTTCCTGTCCCTGTTTGAGCCTGACCTGCAATGTCTTGGCCGGTGAGCAGTACCGGCAACGCCAAGGCTTGAATTGGGGTACAAAACTCGAACCCTTTTTTCTTCAAACCTTCAACAACTTGGGGGTGTAAACCCAAATCGGCGAACTTTTGCTCTGTGATATGCGTCTTTTTCATGGCTATAGAATATCAGCTTAAGCTTGCAATACGAAAGTAAATACATTCCAATAGGGCATCTAAATACTGGTTATCATCCAACCAGTTCCGAAAAAACACATTGGAGTGGAAGATGAGTGATAAGATTTTGCAGCTAACTGATGACGGTTTTGAAGCCGACGTACTAAACGCTGCAGGCCCGGTTCTTGTTGATTTTTGGGCAGAATGGTGTGGTCCTTGTAAGATGATTGCTCCTATCCTGGACGAAATCGCCGAAGAGTACGAAGGCAAACTCACTATCGGTAAACTGAATATCGACCAAAACGCAGGTACTCCACCTAAATTTGGTATTCGTGGTATCCCAACGCTACTACTTTTCAAAGATGGTGGCGTGGCAGCAACCAAAGTAGGCGCGCTGTCTAAGACTCAATTAAAAGAGTTTTTGGACGCTAACCTATAATTGGGTTGTTCTGATAAGACCGTGCATTCACTTCAATGCACGGTTTTGTTTTTGAAGCCTAACAAAATCTAGACTAGGCTAGTATTTAGTGCTAATTTATCGCACGTTAAATAAACAAGTTTCTCTTCTTGGTCGATCCTGTGACCAAAATTCATCTTAACTAAATAACAGATCCTATTTTGACTAAAAAAGTATCCACCACAATGAATCTAACAGAACTGAAGAACAGACCTGTGTCTGATCTTGTCAAACTTGGCGAAAGCTTAGGCCTTGAAAACCTGGCGCGTCTAAGAAAGCAAGACATTATCTTCGCCATCCTTAAAGCACACGCGAAAAGTGGTGAAGATATTTTTGGCGACGGGGTTCTGGAAATACTTCAAGACGGCTTTGGCTTCTTGCGCAGTGCAGACAGTTCTTACTTGGCAGGCCCAGATGACATCTATGTCTCTCCAAGTCAGATCCGTCGTTTCAACCTACGTACGGGTGATTCCATTGCAGGTAAGATTCGTCCACCGAAAGATGGCGAACGTTACTTTGCTCTGTTAAAAGTCAATACAGTTAACGATGACAAGCCAGACAACGCGCGTAACAAGATTCTATTTGAAAACTTGACGCCACTGCACGCAAACGAGCGTATGGTGATGGAGCGTGGTAACGGTTCGACTGAAGATATTACTGCACGTGTTCTTGACCTGGCTTCACCAATTGGTAAAGGTCAGCGTGGTCTGATTGTTGCTCCGCCAAAAGCGGGTAAAACAATGCTGCTGCAGAACATTGCTCAAAGCATTGCTTACAACCACCCTGAATGTGAGCTAATGGTACTTCTTATCGACGAACGTCCTGAAGAAGTTACCGAGATGCAACGCCTGGTTAAAGGTGAAGTGGTTGCGTCAACGTTTGATGAGCCAGCGTCTCGCCACGTACAAGTTGCTGAGATGGTTATTGAGAAAGCAAAACGTCTTGTTGAACACAAGAAAGACGTGGTTATCCTGCTTGACTCTATCACTCGTCTAGCACGTGCATACAACACAGTTGTTCCTTCATCAGGTAAAGTTCTTACTGGTGGTGTGGATGCAAACGCACTGCACCGTCCTAAGCGCTTCTTCGGTGCGGCACGTAATGTAGAAGAAGGCGGTAGCCTGACGATTCTAGCAACAGCTCTAGTTGATACTGGTTCTAAGATGGACGAAGTTATCTACGAAGAGTTTAAAGGTACAGGTAACATGGAGATCCACCTGAACCGTAAGATTGCTGAGAAACGTGTTTTCCCTGCCATCGACTTCAACCGTTCAGGCACTCGTCGTGAAGAACTTCTGACTAAGAATGAAGAGCTTCAGAAGATGTGGATTCTGCGTAAGATTGTTCATCCAATGGGTGAGATCGACGCGATGGAGTTCTTAATCGATAAGTTAGCCATGACGAAGACCAACGATGAGTTCTTTGATGCCATGCGTCGCCAGTAAGAATTTGTGACTCCAAACGCCATCGACCTTGTCGGTGGCGTTTTTGTTTGCATTCTCATTTGATTGGCCTCACAATGAGCGAGAATGTTAAGAGGAGGTTAACATGCAACAAGGAATGTTGTCGTCGGTTCTCCTATGCACATCTTTATTGATTGGAGCGCCAACGGTTGCTGCGAAGGAAATGCAGCCCGAAAAAGCTGAGCTGTTACTTCAGGATAAGCAGATTCATCTGAAAGTTGCAGAACTGCTCCAATATGCTGTCGAAGATAATATCGACTCACTCAACTTCGCCCTCGAAAGACTGTCGCTTCCTCAACAAGAAGTGGCGCGTTTCCTACTGCTCAAAAAAATTGAAGATCAAAACGTCATCTTGACGCCAAAAATGGCTTTGTTCGTCGAGCACCAAAAAGCTATGGTTCCAACCTATCAAGTGTTGGAAAGAGGTGATGGCTATGAGTTTTCCATTCCTGCCTTTAACTATCCAGCCATCGCCAGCCGTTTACTGAAACAGTGGCAGCAAGATCAGTCGACACTTGAGTTTGTGTTGAGTGCAGAACGTGGCGAGCTGGATCTAAAGCAGTGGTTGTCGGGTAGTGATTACCAAATCCAAGCGCGTGAAGCGTTACTGATTCGTGAGTTAGACAGCTTATCGCCAGAAGCAGTACAAGGTTTAGTGGTTCAACTTACCGGAGAGGCTGTGACCAGTTGGCTGCCATCCTCACAGGTGATGGTGCGTTTAGCTCAGGTGAGTGAAAACCCTGATGTTTACAAACTGCTTTGGTTGATGCGTGCCGATTTTCAAAGCCAGTCCGAGCTGAGTCGTTTGGCAAAGGTCGGCGATGAATTCTCGGTGAATCAGATCATGCTCGCTTCTCATAACCCGAGCCTTAAAGAACAAGCCATTAAAGAGCTAACTCGTATCAAACCCATGACGGATGAGGTCAAAGCGTTTTTGATCGACAGAATGGCAATTCGTGATGAAGCTTCAATGGTAGCGACAGAGCTGGCAAATCAAGGTTACACCTCATGGCTAGAAGAGCTCGCCAGCCATAATCAAAAAGTACGCAGCAGCGCGATTTTGAACGTGTTATCACAATAAAAATAACCTTATAGAAAAGAGGGATCGGAAGATCCCTCTTTTTGTTATACTGCTTGCACTTTAATCAGTCACAGAAGACCTATGAGTTTTAAGGATTTACGCGACTTCATCGCCCACCTTGAGCAGGGAGGGAAGCTTAAACGCATTTCCGAGCCTGTCGATCCACATTATGAAATGACAGAGATTAGCGACCGTACTTTACGTGCAGGTGGCCCGGCATTGTTGTTTGAAAATCCCATTGGCTACGATGTGCCTGTGCTGACCAACTTGTTTGGCACTCCTGAACGGGTTGCGATAGGTATGGGTCGTGAAGACGTCAAAGATTTGCGTGAAGTGGGCAAATTGTTGGCTTATCTTAAGGAGCCCGAGCCACCACGTGGCTTTAAAGACGCGTTAGAGAAACTGCCTGTTTTTAGACAAGTCTTAAACATGCCAGCCAAAAGGTTACGTAAAGCTGCCTGTCAGGAGATTGTCTGGCAAGGTGACGAAGTTGATCTCGATAAAATCCCTGTGATGAGTTGTTGGCAAGATGATGTCGCGCCTCTGCTTACGTGGGGGTTAACCGTGACTCGAGGGCCACATAAAAAGCGCCAGAATCTTGGAATTTACCGTCAGCAGAAAATTGGTAAGAACAAAATCATCATGCGCTGGCTAGCACACCGTGGTGGCGCCCTTGATCTGCGTGACTGGATGAAAACCAACCCGGGAGAGCCTTTCCCTGTTTCAGTCGCATTTGGTGCTGACCCAGCCACTATATTAGGCGCGGTAACACCAGTACCAGATACCTTATCTGAGTATGCGTTTGCGGGCTTGCTTCGAGGCAGTAAAACTGAAGTGGTTAAATCTGTGAGTAATAACATTGAAGTGCCTGCCAGTGCAGAGATCGTGCTTGAGGGTTACATTGACCCGAATGAGTATGCGGACGAAGGGCCTTATGGTGACCACACTGGTTATTACAACGAAAAAGAAAAACACCATGTTTTTACCATTACGCATATCACCATGCGTAAGGACCCGATATATCACAGCACTTACACAGGACGTCCGCCAGATGAACCTGCTGTATTGGGTGTAGCGTTAAACGAAGTGTTTGTTCCTATCCTGCAAAAGCAGTTTCCCGAGATTGAAGATTTCTACCTACCGCCTGAAGGCTGTTCGTACCGCATGGCGGTGGTGACGATGAAAAAGCAATACCCAGGGCATGCTAAGCGAGTCATGATGGGGGTATGGTCTTTCCTTCGCCAGTTTATGTACACCAAGTTTGTTGTAGTGTGCGATGAAAGTGTCAATGCGCGAAGTTGGGATGATGTCGTGAAGGCCATGTGTGAGCATATGGAACCTGTTCGCGATACCTTAATGATTGACAACACGCCTATTGATTCTCTCGACTTCGCCTCACCGGTTGTAGGGCTTGGCTCTAAGATGGGCTTGGATGCAACGATTAAATGGGATGCCGAAAAGGCCTCTGACCCAGAGTTAACATCCGCAAGCCAAACAGCGATTACGGATGAGCAGTTACAACAACTTCGTCAGGCATTCCCAGAAATTGTTGATATTGCTTTACCAGAATCTGCTGGCGCTGATCGCTTCATGGTGGTCTCGATGAAGAAAACACACGCTATGCAATCGAAAGCGGTGCTTAATGGTGTGTGGGAGTTTCTCAAGCAGTATACGGATGCCAAGTTTGTTATTCTCTGCGATGATGACGTCGATGTGCACGATTGGAATGACATTATCTGGGCGATCACCACTAGAATGGACCCTAATCGTGACACCGTTAAAATAGAAGCAAAAGAAGGTCGCAGTTCTAAGTTAGGTTTGGATGCGACCAACAAGTTTGAGGGAGAAGTCCAGCGAGAGTGGGGCATCCCAATCAAGAAAGATTCTCAGTTAGTTGCGCAGGTCGATGCAAAATGGAGTAAGCTGGGAATATTATGAGCCATTTGGTGACCTTGCAGCCGCAGAATATACAATTCGATGTGCAGGAAGGGGAAACGGTATTGGAAGCTGCGCTCAACCATAACATCAGCTTCCCAAACCGTTGCCAAGTGGGAGCGTGCGCAGCGTGTCTGTGTCGGAAAATAGAAGGTCGAGTCACTTATCAGCTTGAGCCAATGCTCACAGAGAAAGAGCAGCAACAAGGCTGGGTGTTTGCTTGTCAGGCCTTCGCAGAAAGTAATTTGGTACTTACTTTTGAGGAGTAAGTAAGAGGAATAACATGACCATCCAATGTAAAGTAAAGTCTATTGAGCCGTTAGCTTGTAATACCTATCGAATTCTGTTGCATCCAGAGACACCAGTCAGCTTTAAAGCCGGCCAGTATCTAATGGTTGTGATGGGAGAAAAAGATAAACGTCCATTCTCTATTGCAAGCAGCCCTTGCCGTCATGAAGGCGAGCTAGAGCTTCACATTGGTGCAGCAGAGCATAACGCGTATGCTCTTGAAGTTGTCGAAGCGATGCAAAACGCATTAGAAAATGATGGTGACATCAGTATTGATGCGCCTCATGGCGATGCCTGGGTTAAAGAAGAGAGCGAACGCCCTCTACTTTTGATTGCTGGTGGTACAGGCTTTAGTTACGTACGTTCGATATTGGACCACTGCGTAGCTCAAAATAAGACCAATGAAATCCACCTTTATTGGGGTGGCCGGGATGAACGCCAACTATATGCTAAGGACGAACTGGATGGTATCGCAGCACAGTTCAGCAACGTGCATTTTATTCCAGTGGTAGAAGAAGCTACTTCTGAATGGCAAGGCAAAGTCGGAAACGTGCTTCAAGCCGTTAGTGACGATTTTGATTCTCTTGCAGAATATGACATCTACATTGCTGGACGTTTTGAAATGGCGGGTGCGGCTCGTGAACAATTTACCCAGAACAAAGGCGCTAACAGCGATCGTATGTTTGCTGACGCGTACGCATTCATTTAAAACTGAATGAAATAGATAGATAAAAGAGGGCTTTTTGCCCTCTTTTTTGTTGTTTTGAACACATTTTCAACGAACGATGAGTTTTTTCAATTTTTTTTGAAAAAGGGCTTGCGCTATCAGAAGGACTCCCTATAATGCGCTTCCACTGACACGGCAGACGCCACAAGGCTTCAGCAGTGTTGGAGAGGTGAAAAGCTTCTGAGAAAATAAGTTTGAAAAAGTGTTTGACTCTTCAAATTATCTCGCTAGAATGCACCTCCGCTTTGAGAGAAAGTTTCTTGAAAAGCACAGCTCTTTAACAATATAAACCTATCAATCTGTGTGGGCACTCGTTGATGATAATCCAATTAGAAGCTTCGGCTTCAAATTAGGTTTCAATGATACGAAGTGACCATTGAATCTTCGGATTCAGCACAGTCAATTCAAACATTACTTTATGTAATGTTCAGTATTCATTGAGCCGACAAAATCTTAAATTGAAGAGTTTGATCATGGCTCAGATTGAACGCTGGCGGCAGGCCTAACACATGCAAGTCGAGCGGAAACGAGTTATCTGAACCTTCGGGGAACGATAACGGCGTCGAGCGGCGGACGGGTGAGTAATGCCTGGGAAATTGCCCTGATGTGGGGGATAACCATTGGAAACGATGGCTAATACCGCATAATAGCTTCGGCTCAAAGAGGGGGACCTTCGGGCCTCTCGCGTCAGGATATGCCCAGGTGGGATTAGCTAGTTGGTGAGGTAATGGCTCACCAAGGCGACGATCCCTAGCTGGTCTGAGAGGATGATCAGCCACACTGGAACTGAGACACGGTCCAGACTCCTACGGGAGGCAGCAGTGGGGAATATTGCACAATGGGCGCAAGCCTGATGCAGCCATGCCGCGTGTATGAAGAAGGCCTTCGGGTTGTAAAGTACTTTCAGCAGTGAGGAAGGTGGATGTGTTAATAGCGCATTCATTTGACGTTAGCTGCAGAAGAAGCACCGGCTAACTCCGTGCCAGCAGCCGCGGTAATACGGAGGGTGCGAGCGTTAATCGGAATTACTGGGCGTAAAGCGCATGCAGGTGGTTTGTTAAGTCAGATGTGAAAGCCCGGGGCTCAACCTCGGAATTGCATTTGAAACTGGCAGACTAGAGTACTGTAGAGGGGGGTAGAATTTCAGGTGTAGCGGTGAAATGCGTAGAGATCTGAAGGAATACCGGTGGCGAAGGCGGCCCCCTGGACAGATACTGACACTCAGATGCGAAAGCGTGGGGAGCAAACAGGATTAGATACCCTGGTAGTCCACGCCGTAAACGATGTCTACTTGGAGGTTGTGGCCTTGAGCCGTGGCTTTCGGAGCTAACGCGTTAAGTAGACCGCCTGGGGAGTACGGTCGCAAGATTAAAACTCAAATGAATTGACGGGGGCCCGCACAAGCGGTGGAGCATGTGGTTTAATTCGATGCAACGCGAAGAACCTTACCTACTCTTGACATCCTCAGAAGAGACTGGAGACAGTCTTGTGCCTTCGGGAACTGAGAGACAGGTGCTGCATGGCTGTCGTCAGCTCGTGTTGTGAAATGTTGGGTTAAGTCCCGCAACGAGCGCAACCCTTATCCTTGTTTGCCAGCGAGTCATGTCGGGAACTCCAGGGAGACTGCCGGTGATAAACCGGAGGAAGGTGGGGACGACGTCAAGTCATCATGGCCCTTACGAGTAGGGCTACACACGTGCTACAATGGCGCATACAGAGGGCGGCCAACTTGCGAAAGTGAGCGAATCCCAAAAAGTGCGTCGTAGTCCGGATTGGAGTCTGCAACTCGACTCCATGAAGTCGGAATCGCTAGTAATCGTAGATCAGAATGCTACGGTGAATACGTTCCCGGGCCTTGTACACACCGCCCGTCACACCATGGGAGTGGGCTGCAAAAGAAGTGGGTAGTTTAACCTTCGGGGGGACGCTCACCACTTTGTGGTTCATGACTGGGGTGAAGTCGTAACAAGGTAGCGCTAGGGGAACCTGGCGCTGGATCACCTCCTTATACGATGATTATTCACGATGAGTGTCCACACAGATTGATGGTTTTGAAGCGCAAGCTTCGAGCTATGATTGCTCTTTAACAATTTGGAAAGCTGACGAATAACAACAATCCCCATCTCTTTGAGATGCGTTGTTATTCAATAAAAGTTCTCAAATCCTAATTCTTTGAATTAGGTACCAACACACATTCAAGTGTTCTTGGAAATTTGAGTCCGGCAAAATCGAGTCTGCATCATGTTTAAATAATGGCAGACAACTTTGGTTGTTTAAACAGAAGACCCTTTGGGGTTGTATGGTTAAGTGACTAAGCGTACACGGTGGATGCCTTGGCAGTCAGAGGCGATGAAGGACGTATTAACTTGCGATAAGCCCAGATTAGACAGTAAAAGTCATTTGAGTCTGGGATTTCCGAATGGGGAAACCCACCTGCATAAGCAGGTATCATTACCTGAATACATAGGGTAATGAGGCGAACCGGGGGAACTGAAACATCTAAGTACCCCGAGGAAAAGAAATCAACCGAGATTCCGAAAGTAGCGGCGAGCGAAATTGGACTAGCCCTTAAGCCTTTAATGCGTCAGGTGAAAGTTCTGGAAAGTTCTGCGATACAGGGTGATAGCCCCGTAACCGACAGCGCATTTTAGGTGAAATCGAGTAGGGCGGGACACGTGATATCCTGTCTGAATATGGGGGGACCATCCTCCAAGGCTAAATACTACTGACTGACCGATAGTGAACCAGTACCGTGAGGGAAAGGCGAAAAGAACCCCTGTGAGGGGAGTGAAATAGAACCTGAAACCGTGTACGTACAAGCAGTAGGAGCACCTTCGTGGTGTGACTGCGTACCTTTTGTATAATGGGTCAGCGACTTATATTCAGTAGCAAGGTTAACCATCTAGGGGAGCCGTAGAGAAATCGAGTCTTAACTGGGCGTCGAGTTGCTGGATATAGACCCGAAACCAGGTGATCTAGCCATGGGCAGGTTGAAGGTTGAGTAACATCAACTGGAGGACCGAACCGACTAATGTTGAAAAATTAGCGGATGACTTGTGGCTAGGGGTGAAAGGCCAATCAAACCTGGAGATAGCTGGTTCTCCCCGAAATCTATTTAGGTAGAGCCTCGGACGAATACTACTGGGGGTAGAGCACTGTTAAGGCTAGGGGGTCATCCCGACTTACCAACCCTTTGCAAACTCCGAATACCAGTAAGTACTATCCGGGAGACACACGGCGGGTGCTAACGTCCGTCGTGGAGAGGGAAACAACCCAGACCGCCAGCTAAGGTCCCAAATTACAGCTAAGTGGGAAACGATGTGGGAAGGCTTAGACAGCTAGGATGTTGGCTTAGAAGCAGCCATCATTTAAAGAAAGCGTAATAGCTCACTAGTCGAGTCGGCCTGCGCGGAAGATGTAACGGGGCTAAGCTGTAAACCGAAGCTGCGGCAATGCATTTTATGTATTGGGTAGGGGAGCGTTCTGTAAGCCGTTGAAGGTGAGCTGTAAAGCTTGCTGGAGGTATCAGAAGTGCGAATGCTGACATGAGTAACGATAAAGGGGGTGAAAAACCTCCTCGCCGGAAGACCAAGGGTTCCTGTCCAACGTTAATCGGGGCAGGGTAAGTCGACCCCTAAGGCGAGGCCGAAAGGCGTAGTCGATGGGAAACGGGTTAATATTCCCGTACTTCTTACAATTGCGATGGGGGGACGGAGAAGGCTAGGTGGGCCTGGCGACGGTTGTCCAGGTTCAAGTGCGTAGGCTTGAGAGTTAGGTAAATCCGGCTCTCTCTAAGGCTGAGACACGACGTCGAGCACCTACGGGTGTGAAGTCATTGATGCCATGCTTCCAGGAAAAGCCTCTAAGCTTCAGATTGTAAGGAATCGTACCCCAAACCGACACAGGTGGTCGGGTAGAGAATACCAAGGCGCTTGAGAGAACTCGGGTGAAGGAACTAGGCAAAATGGTACCGTAACTTCGGGAGAAGGTACGCTCCTGTCGGTGAAGTCCCTTGCGGATGGAGCTAACGGGAGTCGCAGATACCAGGTGGCTGCAACTGTTTATTAAAAACACAGCACTGTGCAAAATCGTAAGATGACGTATACGGTGTGACGCCTGCCCGGTGCCGGAAGGTTAATTGATGGGGTTAGACGTAAGTCGAAGCTCTTGATCGAAGCCCCGGTAAACGGCGGCCGTAACTATAACGGTCCTAAGGTAGCGAAATTCCTTGTCGGGTAAGTTCCGACCTGCACGAATGGCGTAATGATGGCCACGCTGTCTCCACCCGAGACTCAGTGAAATTGAAATCGCTGTGAAGATGCAGTGTACCCGCGGCTAGACGGAAAGACCCCGTGAACCTTTACTACAGCTTGGCACTGAACATTGACCCTACATGTGTAGGATAGGTGGGAGGCTTTGAAACCGGTACGCCAGTATCGGTGGAGCCGTCCTTGAAATACCACCCTTGTAGTGTTGATGTTCTAACTTAGACCCGTCATCCGGGTTGAGGACAGTGCCTGGTGGGTAGTTTGACTGGGGCGGTCTCCTCCCAAAGAGTAACGGAGGAGCACGAAGGTGGGCTAATCACGGTTGGACATCGTGAGGTTAGTGCAATGGCATAAGCCCGCTTGACTGCGAGAATGACAATTCGAGCAGGTGCGAAAGCAGGTCATAGTGATCCGGTGGTTCTGTATGGAAGGGCCATCGCTCAACGGATAAAAGGTACTCCGGGGATAACAGGCTGATACCGCCCAAGAGTTCATATCGACGGCGGTGTTTGGCACCTCGATGTCGGCTCATCACATCCTGGGGCTGAAGTCGGTCCCAAGGGTATGGCTGTTCGCCATTTAAAGTGGTACGCGAGCTGGGTTTAGAACGTCGTGAGACAGTTCGGTCCCTATCTGCCGTGGGCGTTGGAAGATTGAAGGGGGCTGCTCCTAGTACGAGAGGACCGGAGTGGACGAACCTCTGGTGTTCGGGTTGTCATGCCAATGGCATTGCCCGGTAGCTAAGTTCGGAATCGATAACCGCTGAAAGCATCTAAGCGGGAAGCGAGCCCTGAGATGAGTCTTCCCTGACCCCTTGAGGGTCCTAAAGGGTTGTTCGAGACTAGAACGTTGATAGGCAGGGTGTGTAAGCGTTGTGAGGCGTTGAGCTAACCTGTACTAATTGCCCGTGAGGCTTAACCATACAACACCCAAAGGGTTTTGATGGACTCAAAGTAAGAACAGATTGAATGTGTAGAGAACACAATAACAGCTTTCCGAATTATTCGATTTGCAAGCAAATCTCACCCTAAAGGGCCGCACTAAAGTGCGTTTGAATTTGCGAGCAAATTGATAAAGAATTTGCTTGGCGACCATAGCGTTGTGGACCCACCTGATCCCATGCCGAACTCAGAAGTGAAACGCAATAGCGCCGATGGTAGTGTGGGGCTTCCCCATGTGAGAGTAGGACATCGCCAGGCTTTAATTTCGACTTTGCTTATCTATTAAGCAAGTCACCATAAAGTTCTAATCTTTTTTAGAGTTTTATGTTGACTTCAACAGTCAGTCGCGTAATATACGCGTCCTGCTTAGGTGCTAAGACACTGAAAGCACAGCTCTTTAACAATATAAACCTATCAATCTGTGTGGGCACTCGTTGATGATAATCCAATTCGATACTTCGGTATCAAATTAGGTTTCAATGATACGAAGTGACCATTGAATCTTCGGATTCAGCACAGTCAATTCAAACATTACTTATGTAATGTTCAGTATTCATTGAGCCGAACAAAATCTTAAATTGAAGAGTTTGATCATGGCTCAGATTGAACGCTGGCGGCAGGCCTAACACATGCAAGTCGAGCGGAAACGAGTTGTCTGAACCTTCGGGGAACGATAACGGCGTCGAGCGGCGGACGGGTGAGTAATGCCTGGGAAATTGCCCTGATGTGGGGGATAACCATTGGAAACGATGGCTAATACCGCATAATAGCTTCGGCTCAAAGAGGGGGACCTTCGGGCCTCTCGCGTCAGGATATGCCCAGGTGGGATTAGCTAGTTGGTGAGGTAATGGCTCACCAAGGCGACGATCCCTAGCTGGTCTGAGAGGATGATCAGCCACACTGGAACTGAGACACGGTCCAGACTCCTACGGGAGGCAGCAGTGGGGAATATTGCACAATGGGCGCAAGCCTGATGCAGCCATGCCGCGTGTATGAAGAAGGCCTTCGGGTTGTAAAGTACTTTCAGCAGTGAGGAAGGTGGATGTGTTAATAGCGCATTCATTTGACGTTAGCTGCAGAAGAAGCACCGGCTAACTCCGTGCCAGCAGCCGCGGTAATACGGAGGGTGCGAGCGTTAATCGGAATTACTGGGCGTAAAGCGCATGCAGGTGGTTTGTTAAGTCAGATGTGAAAGCCCGGGGCTCAACCTCGGAATTGCATTTGAAACTGGCAGACTAGAGTACTGTAGAGGGGGGTAGAATTTCAGGTGTAGCGGTGAAATGCGTAGAGATCTGAAGGAATACCGGTGGCGAAGGCGGCCCCCTGGACAGATACTGACACTCAGATGCGAAAGCGTGGGGAGCAAACAGGATTAGATACCCTGGTAGTCCACGCCGTAAACGATGTCTACTTGGAGGTTGTGGCCTTGAGCCGTGGCTTTCGGAGCTAACGCGTTAAGTAGACCGCCTGGGGAGTACGGTCGCAAGATTAAAACTCAAATGAATTGACGGGGGCCCGCACAAGCGGTGGAGCATGTGGTTTAATTCGATGCAACGCGAAGAACCTTACCTACTCTTGACATCCTCAGAAGAGACTGGAGACAGTCTTGTGCCTTCGGGAACTGAGAGACAGGTGCTGCATGGCTGTCGTCAGCTCGTGTTGTGAAATGTTGGGTTAAGTCCCGCAACGAGCGCAACCCTTATCCTTGTTTGCCAGCGAGTCATGTCGGGAACTCCAGGGAGACTGCCGGTGATAAACCGGAGGAAGGTGGGGACGACGTCAAGTCATCATGGCCCTTACGAGTAGGGCTACACACGTGCTACAATGGCGCATACAGAGGGCGGCCAACTTGCGAAAGTGAGCGAATCCCAAAAAGTGCGTCGTAGTCCGGATTGGAGTCTGCAACTCGACTCCATGAAGTCGGAATCGCTAGTAATCGTAGATCAGAATGCTACGGTGAATACGTTCCCGGGCCTTGTACACACCGCCCGTCACACCATGGGAGTGGGCTGCAAAAGAAGTGGGTAGTTTAACCTTCGGGGGGACGCTCACCACTTTGTGGTTCATGACTGGGGTGAAGTCGTAACAAGGTAGCGCTAGGGGAACCTGGCGCTGGATCACCTCCTTATACGATGATTACTCACGATGAGTGTCCACACAGATTGATGGTTTATGTAGTTTAAGAGACGATACTGGGTCTGTAGCTCAGGTGGTTAGAGCGTTCGCCTGATAAGCGAGAGGTCGGTGGTTCAAGTCCACTCAGACCCACCAATCTTCCTCCCAGGAGATTGGCAACAGTATCGACACCTTGATGGGGCTATAGCTCAGCTGGGAGAGCGCCTGCCTTGCACGCAGGAGGTCAGCAGTTCGATCCTGCTTAGCTCCACCATCTTTAAGTGTTCTTGAAAAAGAATCTTTAAAAATGGTTCATTTATGAATCTAGCTCTTTAACAATTTGGAAAGCTGACGAATAACAACAATCCCCATCTCTTTGAGATGCGTTGTTATTCAATAAAAGTTCTCAAATCCTAATGACTTGTTCATTAGGTACCAACACACATTCAAGTGTTCTTGGAAATTTGAGTCCGGCAAAATCGAGTCTGCATCATGTTTAAATAATGGCAGACAACTTTGGTTGTTTGACGTAAAGACCCTTTGGGGTTGTATGGTTAAGTGACTAAGCGTACACGGTGGATGCCTTGGCAGTCAGAGGCGATGAAGGACGTATTAACTTGCGATAAGCCCAGATTAGGCAGTAAAAGCCATTTGAGTCTGGGATTTCCGAATGGGGAAACCCACCTGCATAAGCAGGTATCATTATCTGAATACATAGGGTAATGAGGCGAACCGGGGGAACTGAAACATCTAAGTACCCCGAGGAAAAGAAATCAACCGAGATTCCGAAAGTAGCGGCGAGCGAAATTGGACTAGCCCTTAAGCCTTTAATGCGTCAGGTGAAAGTTCTGGAAAGTTCTGCGATACAGGGTGATAGCCCCGTAACCGACAGCGCATTTTAGGTGAAATCGAGTAGGGCGGGACACGTGATATCCTGTCTGAATATGGGGGGACCATCCTCCAAGGCTAAATACTACTGACTGACCGATAGTGAACCAGTACCGTGAGGGAAAGGCGAAAAGAACCCCTGTGAGGGGAGTGAAATAGAACCTGAAACCGTGTACGTACAAGCAGTAGGAGCACCTTCGTGGTGTGACTGCGTACCTTTTGTATAATGGGTCAGCGACTTATATTCAGTAGCAAGGTTAACCATCTAGGGGAGCCGTAGAGAAATCGAGTCTTAACTGGGCGTCGAGTTGCTGGATATAGACCCGAAACCAGGTGATCTAGCCATGGGCAGGTTGAAGGTTGAGTAACATCAACTGGAGGACCGAACCGACTAATGTTGAAAAATTAGCGGATGACTTGTGGCTAGGGGTGAAAGGCCAATCAAACCTGGAGATAGCTGGTTCTCCCCGAAATCTATTTAGGTAGAGCCTCGGACGAATACTACTGGGGGTAGAGCACTGTTAAGGCTAGGGGGTCATCCCGACTTACCAACCCTTTGCAAACTCCGAATACCAGTAAGTACTATCCGGGAGACACACGGCGGGTGCTAACGTCCGTCGTGGAGAGGGAAACAACCCAGACCGCCAGCTAAGGTCCCAAATTACAGCTAAGTGGGAAACGATGTGGGAAGGCTTAGACAGCTAGGATGTTGGCTTAGAAGCAGCCATCATTTAAAGAAAGCGTAATAGCTCACTAGTCGAGTCGGCCTGCGCGGAAGATGTAACGGGGCTAAGCTGTAAACCGAAGCTGCGGCAATGCATTTTATGTATTGGGTAGGGGAGCGTTCTGTAAGCCGTTGAAGGTGAGCTGTAAAGCTTGCTGGAGGTATCAGAAGTGCGAATGCTGACATGAGTAACGATAAAGGGGGTGAAAAACCTCCTCGCCGGAAGACCAAGGGTTCCTGTCCAACGTTAATCGGGGCAGGGTAAGTCGACCCCTAAGGCGAGGCCGAAAGGCGTAGTCGATGGGAAACGGGTTAATATTCCCGTACTTCTTACAATTGCGATGGGGGGACGGAGAAGGCTAGGTGGGCCTGGCGACGGTTGTCCAGGTTCAAGTGCGTAGGCTTGAGAGTTAGGTAAATCCGGCTCTCTCTAAGGCTGAGACACGACGTCGAGCACCTACGGGTGTGAAGTCATTGATGCCATGCTTCCAGGAAAAGCCTCTAAGCTTCAGATTGTAAGGAATCGTACCCCAAACCGACACAGGTGGTCGGGTAGAGAATACCAAGGCGCTTGAGAGAACTCGGGTGAAGGAACTAGGCAAAATGGTACCGTAACTTCGGGAGAAGGTACGCTCCTGTCGGTGAAGTCCCTTGCGGATGGAGCTAACGGGAGTCGCAGATACCAGGTGGCTGCAACTGTTTATTAAAAACACAGCACTGTGCAAAATCGTAAGATGACGTATACGGTGTGACGCCTGCCCGGTGCCGGAAGGTTAATTGATGGGGTTAGACGTAAGTCGAAGCTCTTGATCGAAGCCCCGGTAAACGGCGGCCGTAACTATAACGGTCCTAAGGTAGCGAAATTCCTTGTCGGGTAAGTTCCGACCTGCACGAATGGCGTAATGATGGCCACGCTGTCTCCACCCGAGACTCAGTGAAATTGAAATCGCTGTGAAGATGCAGTGTACCCGCGGCTAGACGGAAAGACCCCGTGAACCTTTACTACAGCTTGGCACTGAACATTGACCCTACATGTGTAGGATAGGTGGGAGGCTTTGAAACCGGTACGCCAGTATCGGTGGAGCCGTCCTTGAAATACCACCCTTGTAGTGTTGATGTTCTAACTTAGACCCGTCATCCGGGTTGAGGACAGTGCCTGGTGGGTAGTTTGACTGGGGCGGTCTCCTCCCAAAGAGTAACGGAGGAGCACGAAGGTGGGCTAATCACGGTTGGACATCGTGAGGTTAGTGCAATGGCATAAGCCCGCTTGACTGCGAGAATGACAATTCGAGCAGGTGCGAAAGCAGGTCATAGTGATCCGGTGGTTCTGTATGGAAGGGCCATCGCTCAACGGATAAAAGGTACTCCGGGGATAACAGGCTGATACCGCCCAAGAGTTCATATCGACGGCGGTGTTTGGCACCTCGATGTCGGCTCATCACATCCTGGGGCTGAAGTCGGTCCCAAGGGTATGGCTGTTCGCCATTTAAAGTGGTACGCGAGCTGGGTTTAGAACGTCGTGAGACAGTTCGGTCCCTATCTGCCGTGGGCGTTGGAAGATTGAAGGGGGCTGCTCCTAGTACGAGAGGACCGGAGTGGACGAACCTCTGGTGTTCGGGTTGTCATGCCAATGGCATTGCCCGGTAGCTAAGTTCGGAATCGATAACCGCTGAAAGCATCTAAGCGGGAAGCGAGCCCTGAGATGAGTCTTCCCTGACCCCTTGAGGGTCCTAAAGGGTTGTTCGAGACTAGAACGTTGATAGGCAGGGTGTGTAAGCGTTGTGAGGCGTTGAGCTAACCTGTACTAATTGCCCGTGAGGCTTAACCATACAACACCCAAAGGGTTTTGATGGACTCAAAGTAAGAACAGATTGAATGTGTAGAGAACACAATAACAGCTTTCCGAATTATTCGATTTGCAAGCAAATCTCACCCTAAAGGGCCGCACTAAAGTGCGTTTGAATTTGCGAGCAAATTGATAAAGAATTTGCTTGGCGACCATAGCGTTGTGGACCCACCTGATTCCATGCCGAACTCAGAAGTGAAACGCAATAGCGCCGATGGTAGTGTGGGGCTTCCCCATGTGAGAGTAGGACATCGCCAGGCTTTAAATTTAGACTTAGAGTCTAACCAGTGCGGAGCGGTAGTTCAGTTGGTTAGAATACCGGCCTGTCACGCCGGGGGTCGCGGGTTCGAGTCCCGTCCGCTCCGCCACTTATTCAGAGAAAGCCCTAACAGAGATGTTAGGGCTTTTTCGTATCTGCAGTATTATTGCTGGTCTGCGACCAACAAGTCCCGGTTGTCCACAACTCTGAGCTAGGCCTCTCCACCACCATTAGCCATTTATTTAGAAACCCAGTCCAAGGACTGGGTTTTGTCGTTTAGGGGCAATGATATTTAGGGGACGCATCCCGCTTGAGTACAGACTCAGCGACCCGCACTTATTCTAGACCCGATCAGTTTATGATAGGGCCTCTTTGTTTGTGCAAAGTTGTCGCTTGCAACTAATAAGTCCCGAACGTATTCGAGTCCAACTACCCACAAAACTGAGCTACTACTTATATAGAGATACTATTCTCAAGCTGGGCTTTGTTGTTGGTGTATGCATCGTTTCTTTAGAGTACAAATCACATAAAGATTGGCCTGTCTTATCGGGTGCGGAATACTTAGGAAGTTTAGGAGTTGGTAGTCCTGACGACGATTTCTAAGGTATTAAACTGGCAACTTGGTAGGCTTAGACATTCAAATCTTAACGGTTTTTCATTCCACTACGGATAAGAATGAGCGTTGTGAGGTTTAAGTAATAAAAAGCCGACCTAGCGGTCGGCTTAGTTAGTAGAGATTAAACCTTTACGCTTGGACTAAAGTGAGTGCTTTCTTCGACACCTCATGAGCGGCTTTAGTCATATTCTGTTTCTCTAGTGCATCGGCTAAATAAGAGTAATCAGATACGCTGGAACGGACTGACAACGCTTTTTCTAAGTGCTGTTGTGCCTCAGACCAGTTTTCATTTCTTAAGTGGAACTGAGCAAGTGCACTGTGCGCTGAGGCATTGTTACCGTCTTTTTTTAACACGTCTTCTAGGAACACAACGACAGGATGATCGTCCGCTAGGTTCATATCAGGCAGCAATGCATAGAGCTCTGAATCTGGGTGCTTTTTGAGATTTTCTTTGACTAGCGTAAAAGCCTCACTGTCTGCTTTACGAGCCATAAGCTGCTTGGCAAAGCATTCGACTAAGTGAGTGTCGCTTTTTAATTTGCGGGTAAGGCTATTCCAGTGGGCGATCAGTCCTTCACTGCCTTTTTGCTCTGCAACTTCCTCTAACAAACCGCATTGAGCACGTTGGGTTAGCTGAGCCTGCTCATCTTTAGTGATGATTTTGCTTTTCACCAGTGTAGATAAGGTATTCAGCAGTGGTTGCCACATCTTAAGCTCAATGTAGACATTTTTTAGCAGATTAAGAACGATGCGATTATTTGGGTAGCTGGATTTCAACTGAGATAACGTCTCAAATGCCGCAGTGTAATTTGCTTCTCTGACTTGCTGCTTGGCTCTCGTAAGCTCAACCGCTAATAGAGCATTTTCCTGCTCAGATGCCAGTTTAAGATAGTGGTCACGCTTTTCATTGTCTCCCAGTCCTTGCGCTGCTTCTGAAGCGACTAGGTAACACAGTAGCGGCATATCATGATGATTTGCCCAGCGAGTGACTTTTTTTTCTGCCAGTTTGAAGTCACCTTCGAGCAACTTGATGATACCTTCATTGGTATAGCGGCGAGAGCGACGCATCTTACGCACACTGAAGTAATTCCAGGTCGCTGAGCTGGCATAGAGGGTTTTCTTGATCAGAAACTCGAGGCCAAACAGCGCGGCCAATGTTGCAATAACAAATATCACCAAAGTCGTGACACTCATTTCAATGGTCTTATCTGCAACTGAGATAAGTACGTAGCCCTGCTGGCCAGCATATTGGGTTCCGGCAAACAGCCCAGCCCCTAAGACGACGAAGAGAAAAATGATTCTGAACATTATTTCTCCTCCGTAACCAGAGTGGTGACTTCACGGCGCAGGCGGTCACGAATAACGTCGGACAGAATTTGCTGTGTTTCAAGTTTCACCGGGTAGTCGACTTGTACATTTTGCTTGCTTAGCATCTCCAGAGTTTTATTGAACTCGATAACGGTGTTAGCGTCTTGGTTAAAGAATGAACTCGACCATTTGTCGGCAGTTGTTAATGCTGTCTGATAAATATCTTGCTGCTCAACGTACACCGCTTTAATCGCCGTTTCTAACTTGGCCTTAATGTTTTCTTTAAGATAGAAATGTTGTTCTGGCGATAACAAAGGAATGACATTGCCATCTCGAGTGCGGAAGGTAATGAAATTTTCCGAGAAGTCTTTGAGTGAAGTCATCAGGTTATCTTTCCAATCATAGATGTCTTCGGAGACCTGTTGCTCTTTCTGCTCTGGTGCCTCAGGAAGAATGGCATTGGCTAACGGAAGGCTGTCGACTTGCTGTTGCAGCGCCGTTAATCTGAGCACTAGGCCTTCGCGATCGATAATTGGCACAGACTTAAGCTTCGTAATGTCATTGGCCATTGATTTACGTAACGGCACCAAGCTTGGGTCGTTTAACGCCGCGATGCGCTGATCGGCGCTTTCCATCAGTTTAGTGGCGCTGACGGCATCATGTTCGAGAAACAGCTTTCGGCCCGCCAACTTCACTAGATAATCTGCTTCTGCTAATAGCCAGTCGTTCGGGCGACGACCTTTTACGTCAGCAATCGCAAGCTGCAGGCTTTCAATGCTTTTTTGCTGCTGTGATAAAACAGTTTCTGTATTGTGAGTGATCTCGGTGGCTTTGGCTAACGTTGCCTGCTGAGTTGCGGTTAAATCCTGCTGAACAGAAGCGGTAGTTTGTTCCAGTTGCTTTTTCAGTGCTTCAATTTGAGATTGGTACTGAGCATTTTGTTGCTGCATCTGGAATGTTAAACCGCCACCAACTATCAGTGAAATCACGATCGCGACAGCACCGAGCTTAACCCCGCGCTTGGCATTTTTTTCTTGTTTGGCAGTGTCTGTTGACGCTGTAGGTTCAGACTTTTTATCGGAAGACGTAGAGGGAGATTCAGACGCATTAGAAGTATTGTTGGAAGACTCGTGAGTCTCAGCAGATGACGCTGTTTCTTGGTCTTTCTCAGGTTCAATGTGGTCGTTTTTATTTTTACTTGTCATTGCTATTGTCCTGTTTCACTTTGGCCGGAGAGTAGCCAGTAAATCCTTATTGGAAGCGCTTCCTGTGTTGATTATATGAAGAAACCCCATTTGTTGCGCTTCATTTGCGATACGTGCACTCGGTACATAAAGTTGAAGCCCGAATGCCCAGTTCAATTGCGCTTGTGTAAGCTGTGATACAAAGTAACTCAGCTGACCTGAACTGGTGATGACTAACTGTTGAATATGTTTATCCTGCCAGAAAGGTACGAATAAATCTGAGTCGAAAGCAAGGTTTTCTCGTTTGTATACTTCAAGATAACTGGTATGCGCGCCTCGAGATCTAAGTGTCTCGTAGATCAGCTCTCGGCCACCGTTGCCTCGTAGGATAACGACCTTTTTGCCTTTGACTTTTTTTAGTATGTCCAGCTCGAGCAAATGCTCGCTGTCACCAACGTCGGGGTAGTGTACTTTTTGCTGGCTGAGTTTGCTTAAAACATGTGCAGTTTTTTGACCGACGGCAATGTAGGTCGCTGTTTGCGGCCATTCTTGCTGAGACGTAAAGGCTTGTTGTGTGAGCGTTACCGCATGTTGGCTGACGGCAAGAATACAGTCGAACTGATTAAGTTGAGTGGCAATGCCGGAGAGATCTTTCCCCGGCAGGATTTCGATAAGAGGCTGATGAAGCGCGCAGATACCTGCGCTGTTGAGCTGTTGGCAGAGTGAGCGGCCTTGTTCACCTGGCCGGGTAACCAACACCGCCATGGAGTTACTCGTGATCCGCGTACAGTCTAGTCAAAATATCGCGAGCACCGTCATCCAGCAGTTGGTTGGCCAATGTCACCCCAAGTTTCTCAGCGTCGGCGCGCGAGCCTTTGATTTCGCCACGCACAATCTTTGAGCCGTCAGGCTCGCCGACAAGCGCGCGCAACCAGATGTCATCACCATCCAGCAGGGAGTAACTGCCAATAGGCACCTGACACCCCCCTTCCAAGGTTAAGTTCATTGCGCGCTCACACAGTACGCGGTCAGCGGTATCTTTGTGGTTAAGTGGTTCAAGTAGCTTGATAAGGCGCTCATCATCTAGGCGACATTCAATGCCGACTGCACCTTGCCCGACAGCAGGAAGAGACTGCTCAGGCTCAATAAAACTGCGAATGCGCTCTTCTAGCTCTAGGCGTTTCAAGCCTGCTGCTGCAAGGATGATGGCATCATATTCGCCAGCATCGAGCTTACCTAAACGCGTACCTACGTTGCCGCGTAGCTCCTTAATGACTAGATCTGGGCGGTATTCCTTGATCTGACATTGACGGCGCAGACTGCAAGTGCCGACAACCGCACCTTGCGGCAGTTCGTCAATGTTAGCGTAGGTATTAGAAACGAAAGCGTCACGAGGATCTTCACGCTCACAAATCGTAACCAGCCCTAGGCCTTCTGGAAAATCAACAGGCACATCTTTCATTGAGTGAACTGCCAAATCTGCGCGTCCTTCCAGCATGGCGACTTCGAGCTCTTTTACGAACAGACCTTTACCGCCGACTTTTGCTAATGGAGTATCGAGAATGACATCGCCTTTCGTCACCATAGTTACAAGCTCCACTTCTAAACCAGGGTGTGCTGCTTGAAGGGCATCTCGTACGTAGTAGGCTTGCCAAAGAGCAAGAGGGCTTTTGCGTGTTGCAATTCGAATAGGAGTCGATTGTGTCATGATGGTCTTTGAATAACAGTTCAGATGGGCTAATCCTACCATTCTCCAAGAAAAAGTCTTACTGCTAGATCATTTCGATGAATGTCAGACGTCGGGCTAGCAGAAAATATTCAAAATAGTGTGATGAGCATCTCGTTTGTAAAATGGGCTATTATTACAAAAGGCGGATACGTACCACACTATGTCGCGAGCATATTGATTAACAAAACAATGTCGATTCGATCGTACATTTCTTTACCAATCGAAATAAAAGTGTTAAATTGATCACGTTTTGTTAGTGCTTTAGAACAATTTGTCGTCAGGGCACAGTTAGGAATCAACCAAGGAATCACCCTTGCAGGCTTATACAAAGACGCTTATTCAGAGACTTGATAACCTAAACCAGCAGCGTATTGAGCGCGCGCTGGCTCTTATGGATATGCAAAGTCAGCGTGTTTTCCATCTGATTCCTACCCTTCTTCACTTCAACCACCCAGTCATCCCCGGCTATTACGATTCTCAAGTTCCTTTTGGTGTATACGGTCTCGAATTCAATGAGGTGCAACAGCAGTTTGTTGAAGATACTGAACTGACGATAGGTCAGTCGCTTCGGACCAGTGCAGAGCCCGCTATTCTCGGCTTGTATACCATGGGTAGTACTTCGTCGATTGGACAGAGTACCTCAAGCGATCTTGATATCTGGGTGTGTGTCTCACCATCAATGAGCTGTGAAGAAAGAGAGTGCCTGACCAATAAGTGTTTGTTGATTACCGATTGGGCTCAGACTCAAGGTGTTGAGGCGAATTTCTTCCTTATGGATGAAGAGCGTTTTCGTACCAATCGCTCAGAAGAAATGACCGGCGACAACTGTGGCTCGTCCCAACACTTACTACTATTAGATGAATTCTATCGCTCTGCTGTTCGTCTTGCTGGTCAGCGGTTGCTGTGGCAAATCGTGCCGCCTGAGATGGAAGAGTGCTACGACGAATACGTTCGCGATTTATGCAGCCAAGGTTACATTGATTGCTCGCAGTGGATTGACTTTGGTCAGCTGAACCGTATTCCAGCCGAAGAGTATTTTGGCTCGAACTTGTGGCAGTTGTATAAGAGTATCGATTCACCTTACAAGTCGGTGCTAAAAGCTATCCTACTTGAAGCGTATTCGTGGGAGTACCCACATACCCAACTGCTTAGCATTGATACTAAGCGTCGATTTTTTGCCCATGAGCCTGATCTCTATGGCATGGATGCATACTACTTGATGCTAGAAAAGGTAACACGTTACCTTGAGCGTATTGGCGATTATACCCGTCTTGATCTGGTGCGCCGTTGTTTCTATCTCAAAACACACGAGAAGTTATCACGTGAGCCTGGTATTGGCTCTGTTGCTTGGCGCCGTGAGGCGATGAGTGACATGATCCAGAAATGGAACTGGGACCACTCAGTGCTGGTTGAGCTAGACGACCGCCGTAACTGGAAGGTTGAGCAGGTTAAAGTGGTTCACCATGCTTTGCTTGATGCGTTGATGCTGAGCTATCGTAATCTGATTCAGTTTGCTCGTCGTAACGACATTACTTCTGCAATCAGTCCGCAGGACATCAGTATCTTGGCGCGTAAGCTCTACGCGGCGTTTGAGGTGTTGCCGGGTAAGGTGACTTTGCTTAATCCGCAGATTTCCCCAGACTTGCATGAATCCGACTTGAGCTTTATTGAAGTGAGACCAGGTCGTACAAACCGAGCCGGCTGGTACCTCTATAAGCAACCTCTTCAGCCAGATCGCATTCTTGGTCAGCCATTCTTAGAGCACAATGAATACCTCAGTAAGTTGGTCGCTTGGTCATTCTTCAATGGTCTAATTACAGAATCGACGCGTCTGCACTCGGTAGTTCGTGATGCTCATCTGGATATCGATAAGTTCTATCAGATGGTCAGCGATTTGCGTAATACCTTCTCATTACGCAAGCGCCGCCCAACCATGCAGGCATTAGCGAGCCCTTGTGAAATCAGCCAACTGGCGATGTTCATCAACTTTGAAGATGATCCAACGGCTGAGCTGAGTGGTCGCGCGCTGAAAGTGGATCTGAAAACTACCGATATTTTTAGTTTTGGCTCAAAGCAGACTTGTCTGGTTGGCAGTGTGGATTTGGTTTATCGCAATTCTTGGCATGAAGTCCGTACGCTGCATTTCCGAGGCGAAACGGCGATGCTGGATGCACTGAAAACCATTCTGGGTAAGATGCACCAAGATGCGTTGCCGCCTGAGTCGGTAGATGTGTTCTGCTACAGTAAAAACCTGCGTGGTGTGATGCGTAATATGGTGTATCAGCTTTTAGCGGAATGCATTGATTTGCGCCTTAAGCCTATTGAGCAAGAGAAACGTCGCCGCTTTAAAGCGCTGCGTATTGCTCAACAAACGTATGGCTTGTTCTTTGAGCGCCGCGGTGTGTCTGTGCAGATGCTGGAAAACTCGGTCGATTTCTACCGCAGCATCTCGACCAGTAAACTCAAAGGTTCACCATTGCTGATGCTGGACAAGGAGCAAGATTACCAGCTGCCAGAAATAGTCGACAGCTTTGCCAGTGAAGGTCTGATCCAGTTCTTTTTTGAAGATTCAGATCAAGGCTTCAATATCTATGTATTGGATGAAGCAAACCGTGTTGAGGTGTACCACCAGTTCAGTGGCATGAAAGATGAGATGATTGCCAGCGTGAATAGCTTCTACACGTCGGTAAAAGATGATAATCAAATGTCGACTCAGTTTATTAACTTCAATTTGCCTCAGTACTATCAAATCGTTCACCCAGCAGAAGGTGACTCTTACATCGTGCCATATCGTAATGATGGCGCTAACTATTCCAAGCCAAGTCGGGCCGTGAATGCGTAAGTCGAAGCAATAAAAAAGAGCACTTAAGGTGCTCTTTTTTGTATCCGAGTTTTACGGGGCACTACACCCATTCAATCTCTTCATCCGAATGCTTTTCGCACTCCTGTTTAACCATCGCAATCAGCTCAATACCCGTTTTTGAACAGGTCCACTGATCCTCAACCATAGCGAAGTGGAAACCGCCAGACTTAGATGCCAGCCAGATTTCCTTCATTGGCTCCTGACGGTTAATAATGATTTGGCTACGGTCTTCAAACTCTAGGGTCATGACATTACCGGAAGTTTCGTAATCAATGTCCGCGCCTGAATCATCAATCATTTCTTCGATGATTTGCATTTGAACATCTGCCAGCTGATGAAATTCAGTCTCGTTCATCCTGTTATCCTATTGCTTTTCCTGAGTGTGGTGCGATTATAGGGGGCATTGAAAGATTAATCACGACACAACCCATGAAAAAATCACTAATCGCTCTGTTTCTTTTATCCGTTCTTGGTTTGGCTGGCTGCGGTCAGACAGGTCCTCTCTACATGCCTGAAGATGCATCTCAGAATGAGCAGCCTTCACAACAATAAATAATGACATAAGGGATAGCACTTTGGATTACTTCAACTATCAGGATGATGGCCAACTTTGGGCCGAAGATGTTCCACTGACAGACTTAGCAGAGCAATTTGGAACGCCACTTTACGTATATTCCCGCGCGACGTTTGAGCGCCATTGGAATGCTTTCGATAAATCCGTTGGTGAGCACCCACACTTGGTGTGTTATGCCGTAAAAGCGAACTCGAATCTGGGTGTGCTTAATACACTGGCTCGCCTTGGGTCTGGCTTCGACATTGTTTCTGGTGGTGAACTGGAGCGTGTTATTGCAGCAGGCGGTGAAGCGAGCAAAGTCGTTTTCTCGGGTGTTGGCAAAACGGCGCCTGAAATGAAACGTGCCCTTGAACTGGGTATCAAGTGTTTCAATGTGGAATCTGAGCCAGAGCTAGAGCGCCTTAATAAGGTCGCGGGTGAGTTAGGAGTGAAAGCACCAATTTCACTGCGTATCAATCCAGACGTTGATGCCAATACGCACCCTTATATCTCAACAGGTCTGCGTGATAACAAGTTTGGTATTGCGTTTGATCGTGCACCTGCGGTGTACCAGTTTGCACAAGGTCTTAAAAACTTAACGATCAAAGGCATCGACTGTCACATTGGTTCTCAGCTGACGGACATCGAACCGTTTATTGATGCCACTGACCGCTTGCTGGCACTGATTGATGACTTGAAAGCGCAAGGTATCAATATTGAACACCTTGATGTGGGTGGTGGTCTGGGTGTTGTTTACCGTGACGAACTGCCGCCTGAGCCATCTGAATATGCTAAGGCACTGCTTGGTAGACTGGAAAATCACCAAGATCTGGAACTGATTTTTGAACCAGGCCGCGCAATCGCTGCTAACGCCGGTGTATTGCTTACCAAGGTTGAGTTCCTAAAACATACCGAGCACAAAAACTTTGCCATTATCGATGCTGCAATGAATGATCTGATGCGCCCAGCACTGTATCAAGCGTGGCAAGACATCGTGCCGGTCAACCCTCGTGAAGGTGAGCCAGTGACATACGATCTGGTTGGCCCAATTTGTGAAACGGGCGATTTCCTTGGTAAGGACCGCGCTTTGGTATTGCAGGAAAATGACCTGCTTGCGGTTCGCTCAGCAGGTGCGTATGGCTTTGTGATGTCGTCGAACTACAATACTCGTACTCGTGTCGCTGAAGTGATGGTCGATGGCAATAAAGCGCATTTGGTACGCCAGCGTGAAGAGCTGTCGAGCCTGTGGGCCCTAGAAAACATTCTTCCGGAGTAATTGGAGTCTTATGCATTTCCATTTTTCTAAAATGCATGGTTTGGGTAATGACTTCATGGTCGTCGACTGCATTACTCAGAACATTTTCTTTTCTCCTGACTTGATCCGCCGTCTGGCGGATCGTCATACAGGAGTTGGTTTTGACCAACTGTTGGTGGTTGAAGCCCCTTACGATCCCGAAACCGATTTCCACTATCGCATTTTCAATGCCGATGGCAGCGAAGTGGAGCAGTGCGGTAATGGTGCCCGTTGTTTTGCCCGTTTTGTGCGCATGAAAGGCCTGACTAATAAATACAGCATCAGTGTCAGCACCAAGAAAGGCAAAATGATTCTCAGTATTGAAGAAGACGATCAGGTTACCGTCAATATGGGGGTACCGGAATTTGAACCGAATAAGATCCCATTCAAAGCCAAGCAAACAGAGAAGACTTACATCTTACGTGCCGAAGAAAAGACCTTGTTCTGCGGTGCGGTGAGCATGGGTAATCCGCATGTTGTGACGGTCGTAGACGATACACAAACTGCCGACGTTGATACGTTAGGCCCGCTGCTGGAATCTCATGAGCGTTTCCCTGAGCGAGTGAACGCTGGCTTCATGCAGGTATTAAGCCGCAACGAAGTGAACCTGAGAGTCTACGAGCGTGGTGCCGGTGAAACTCAGGCATGCGGCAGTGGTGCTTGTGGCGCGGTTGCAGTGGGTATCGTGCAAGAACTGTTGGATGAGAAAGTCACAGTGAACCTGCCTGGTGGCTCGCTAAAAATCAGCTGGCAAGGACCGGGTAAACCGCTTTACATGACTGGCCCCGCCACTCATGTGTTCGATGGTCAGCTAAGCTGTTAAGAAGAAAATAAATAAAGGAACGAACGTGTCGCAGATTGAAGCTGATGCGCTGACAGCTGAGGTTGTCGCGGAATACTTGCGTGACAACCCAGATTTTTTTAGTACCCGAAGTGATTTAGTCGATCGCCTTGCATTACCTCATAAAGAGCAGGGCGCGGTGTCGCTGGTTCATGTTCAAATGACCAGACAACGCCAGCGTATTGAAGAGCTGGAAGAAGAGATAACCACTCTGATGTCGTTGGCGAAAAACAACGATCGTACTTTTCATGAGTTTATGAGTTTGCAGGAACATGTCCTGACTTGTGATGCCTTGCTGCCTGCGGTCAAAGCCGTCGAAGAGATGGCTAAGTCTCTCGGGTTGGTGGCGTATGTACGTTTGCTCGACAGTGAGTCAGCGTATTACTCACTCGATAAAGATAATTACCAACGTTTTGCGACCAATCACCTCAATGGTAAGAGTGCTTATTTAGGGCGAATGCGTAAAGCAGATCGAGAACTGCTGTTTGGTGACAATACCCGCGCACCTGAGATGGGGTCTTATGTGGTGTTACCGCTGCACAAGCAGTCCCTGCAAGGCATTCTGGCTTTTTCCAGCAGTGATGGTGGGCACTTTCAGCCGCATATGGACACCTTATTCTTGCGCCATCTTGCACTGGTGCTTTCCCACTTGATTGAAACCCTTCCATGGCAAAGTGACGACCATGAGCGAATCAGTAATACCTCTGCCTAACGGACTACAAAGCCCTCTCAATCGTTTCTATGAGTACTTGAGAAGCGAGAAAGGGCTTAGCCTGCACACTCAACGTAATTACAAACAACAACTGGAAACCATGGCTCAACACTTGGTGACTATGGGCTTGAAAGATTGGTCTCAGGTTGACGCAGCTTGGGTTCGCCAACTGGCGAGTAAAGGTATGCGTGATGGCATGAAAGCCAGCAGCCTTGCGACTCGATTATCCGCATTACGGAGTTTCTTTGATTTCCTGATCTTGAGAGGAGAGTTAACCGCAAATCCTGCCAAGGGTGTGTCTGCTCCGCGGAAGAAAAGGCCTTTACCCAAAAACCTCGATGTGGATGAAGTTGGTCAGTTACTCGAAGTTAATGAAGATGATCCGTTGGCGATACGCGACCGAGCCATGATGGAACTGATGTATGGCGCGGGGCTGCGACTGGCGGAAATGGTCAGTGTTGATGTTCGTGATGTGAGCCTGTCTTCCGGAGAGATCCGAGTGGTGGGTAAAGGTGACAAAGAGCGTAAGGTGCCTTTTGCTGGCATGGCGGAGGAATGGGTCGCCAAATGGCTCAAAGTTCGTGGTGCGCTAGCCAATACCGATGAGCCAGCGTTGTTTGTGTCCAAACTGGGAGTACGGATTTCGCACCGTAACGTACAAAAGCGTATGGCCGAATGGGGACAAAAACAGTCGGTTGCCAGTCACATCAGTCCGCACAAGCTACGTCATTCGTTTGCGACCCACATGCTGGAGTCGAGTAATAACCTCAGAGCCGTTCAAGAGTTGCTGGGTCATGAGAACATCTCCACCACTCAAATCTATACACACTTGGACTTTCAGCATCTTGCTGACGTCTACGACCAAGCTCACCCCAGAGCTAAAAAGAAAGAGAGTGACTGATGCATTTCTATCGCCAGCTACCAGTCATTGAAGCAATGACGTTCGATCTTGATGATACCTTGTACGACAACCGCCCAGTGATCCGCAGGGTTGAGGCGCAGGTGGTGGCTTGGCTACACAAACACCACCCAATGTCTGCGAGTAAACCACTGAGCTGGTGGCATGAGTTAAAGATGGAATTGGCAGCCGCTGACCGCTGGCTGACCAATGACATGACGCTATGGCGGCGAACTCAGATAGAGCAAGGTCTTTATCGCCTTGGCTATGAGCAAGTGGACGCCAAATACGCCGCTGAGCAGGCGATTCAGGAAGTGTTGCGGCTACGCAGTGATTTTACTGTACCTGATCAAACGCATCAGGTTATGCAGAAGCTTGCTGAGCAAATGCCATTAGTAGCGATTACCAATGGCAATGTGGATGCCGAAAGAATCGGCCTAGCAAAATATTTTTCCTTGATCCTTCAATCGGGTCCAGATGGCTATGCTAAACCACACCCACAGATGTTCGATAAAGCCATCAGCCATCTGCAGTGCTCAGCTCACAACATCTTGCACGTTGGTGATCATCTGATTAGTGATGTTAAAGGCGCCAAGAATCGTGGTTTGTCGGCATGTTGGTTTAACGATCAGGGTGCGAGCTTAATCCAGCACCGCAGAGCCCGAACACTGCCTGACATTGAAGTGTCCTGTTTACAGGAATTGCTGTTACTGATTGAGAACTAAGTTACGCCTTGATAGACAAGGACTTTTCATTTGCACAGTCATCAATTAGGTTAGAGTGAGTACACAAAAAATAACGTCTTAGGCCGATTGCATGCATACCTATTCTGCTCTTATCAGAGATGAACAACAGCTCACCCGCTTTCTTGGTTCCTTGTCTGATGACGCATCGCAATCGGTTTTGATTCAATTATTGTCATCGCAAGATGAACGCCAGATCCGCAGTTACGCTCAGTTGATTGAAGAGCGTTTACCTGAGGCCAAAATCATTGGTCACAGTACCCGTCATGTTATCCATCAGGGAGATATTCACCATCACAGTACGTTGATTGCGGTATCGGTCTTCTGTTGCACTCAATTGAGTGCTGCCTATGTCCCTCTGCAAGGTCACCCAGATAACGAAGCGGCTTCTCTAATCGAGCAACTAGAACTCAATGAGCAGAGTAAGCTCATTATCAGCTTTTCCCAGTTGACGAACGGCCGTGACTACAACCTGTACTTGGCACTTAATCCCATTGCTGATGTGCCAGTGTGTGGTGGCCTGGCTGCCAGCGTTGACGGCCAGCCTGCTTGGTTACTGCTTGGCACTGATATTCATCATGATTCTTCAATAGCCGTCGCCTTACATGGTGAATCACTCTCAGTATGGCGCAGTGCGTTTGCTGAATGGAACCCGATTGGCAGCCCAATGCGCGTGACCGCTGTGAGTGGCAATAAGCTGATATCGCTCAATCATGAACCTGCTTATGATGTGTTTCGCCAGCGTTTAGCTGATGGCAAAGCACTGACGCTGGAACAAATGCTGAGCTTTCCACTGCAACGCGATAATCGTCAGCAGATCTGCGTGCCGAGTGAGCTGCATCCCGGCGGCGTGGTGGAGTTGGACAGTCCCTTAGAGGTGGGAGATGAAGTACGAATTTGCTACAACCACCCGTCAGTGACTCTAGAGCAAGTCAGGCACAATACCGCTCAACTGGCGCAGTACAATCCAGAAGCGGTGTTTATCTACAATTGCGAATCTCGCCTTGAGTTCATTGAAGGTACCAGTGAAATAAAGCCGTTTGATCGTTTCGAATCTTGTATCGGTTCCTACTGCATGGGGGAGTTGTATCGCAATGAGCAGCAGGAAGTTTTGCATCACAGCATGACTTACGTGGCGTTGAGTGAAAATGATCGCCAGCCTTTGCAACATCAGTTGCAGGAAGAGTACCCGATTTCACCTTTGTTTCATCTGATCCGTCATTCAATCGAAGAGTTGGATGAGACACGTAAACAGATTGAAGAAAAGCTTGCCCGCCAAACGGAAAAACTGATAGAGAGCTATCGTTACGATAAGCATACGGGGCTGAAGAATCGGGCGGCATTGCAGGAGGAGGTGAGAGGAGCTGATGCCAATACGCACCTGATCACCTTGAAGCTGTCTAACTTCCATCAGGTTAACGAGAAATATGGCTATCAGGTGGCGGACGAGCTAATCCGCGATCTGACGGACCTGTTTGTCGTTCAGCTTGAAACACATCGTGGTGAGGCAGCGCTTCGTCAGTTGTACTACATCGGTATTGCCGAATGGGCCTTGGTTTTCAGTTCGCAAGAGAGCAGTGAGCGTATTCGCCAAGAATTTCTACTGTTTGCCGATCAGATTGAACACATTAATTTTGAGCCTTATGGCCTACCGGAGGTGGATTACCTGTCGGTGTCGGTCACGGGCGGGCTAGCCAGCATGAAGGACTTTCCCAATATTGAAGGGGAAGAACTATTACTGCGTGCGATTGATGCGAGACGTAAAGGCAAGGCGCATAACACCCATTTATACAATGCCAAAGACTGCGCGACAGGGATTGAAGCCCAACAAGAGCGCTTGGCTTTGATGGGGTCAGTGAGCCGCGCGATATTAAATCAACGTATTCTGACCTTCAGCCAGCCGATTTTCGCGGCTCACTCTCATGAAATGGTGTCACAGGAGTGTCTGGTTCGCATTGAAGATGAAGGCGAAATTATCGCTCCGGGGCGTTTTCTGCCCATCATTGAATACACGCACCTGTATACCCGATTAAGTCGTTTTATGTTGAGTTCGACGTTGGAATATATGGCGGACAAGGCTATGCCTTTTTCGATTAACCTGTCGCCGCAAGATATGCTCAGTGATAAAACGCTTTATTTGCTTGAAGAGTCGATTGCGCGCCTTAATGATCCAAGTCGCTTAGGTCTGGAAGTGCTGGAGTCTGAGCAGATCAAAGACTTTTCTAGGATGACGGAGATCTGCGGACACTTTAAGGCGATGGGGGTTCGTCTGCTGGTGGATGATTTTGGTAGCGGTTATTCCAATATCGATCAGATTATTCGCCTTGAGCCAGACATCATCAAGCTCGATGGCAGTTTGATCAAAACCATACACACGGACCCGAAACAGCGCCAGATCACCGGGCAATTAGTCAAACTTTGCCAAGTGCTCAACGCGAAGACGGTCGCGGAATTTGTTCACAACCAAGCGGTGTGTGAGATTGCGGAAGATTTAGGGGTTGACTATTTACAAGGTTTCTATCTGGGGGAGCCAACACGGCTATTTTAGCGCGTGCCCGCTTTTATCTGCCTGAAATGCTCTCATGTAGTGACTGAGAAACTGCCGTAAATGCTCTGCTTGTGATTCTTGGCCTAAAGAACCGATGATTTCTGCCCCCACCTCTAGTGTGCATAAATGGCCCTCATCTTGATTGCGCCTCAGCTGATAGTTGGATGTAGAAGCTGGCGCTAAGTGCACTTTGGTAAGTGCCTGCAGCCAAGGGCTTTTACGCAGCATTTTCCTCGCTTCTTGCCAAGTCCCGTCAAGAATGATGAATAAAGGCTTGTGTGCTTTCTGCTCCGCGTATTGAGTCATCTGGTTGATGGGCTGGCTATCTTCACCAGGAAACAGCAGCAGCGGTTGATAACCATCATGGTTGACTAGTCGAGCCAGTTCGGAGCAGGGTTGTTTGCGTTGCCAGATATGTCGACTGCTAGGATGGACCGTTTTCAGTAGCCACTGCCCAGTGTTGGTTTCCCGCTGATACTCATTTTCGTGCATCAAGATAGCCAGATGTGCAGGCACGTTGATGTTAGGTAAGTACTCACAAACACAGTTGTGTTTCAGCAGGCAGTTTGGGCAAGGGCTTGAAGTTGGCATCTTACAGCGTGACGCCTCCCTGATGAGGAGTCAGGCCATCAGAAAACAGTTGAACTGGGCTGATTTCATCGTAGTTTGCCACGGGCGCGACACTTGGGTTGAGGGGGTAGTGCGTACCGTTAAATTGCAAAGTGTGCTGGTTGGGTACTGCGCCGCCACCGCTGACAAACATCACCAGATCGCGCCAATTTTGATGAAATTGGGTCCCCAAGTTTAAAGGCGTTTGCACCAATGTAATCCGGCTATTGAATTGCCATTTCTGCTCCACATTGTCGAAAATCAGCAAGGTGCAACCACCAGAACCGCACCAGTCGAGCTGAGCCAGCAATTCTTTGTTGCCATCGCCATTAAGGTCGTACGTCAGCCAGCGATAGCGCGTCCCAGTAGGATCCTGCTTCTCTCCCTTGAAGTAATCACGCAGAGCTTGATCAACCTGTGGGTTGAACTCAGCACTCGACGGGACTTTGTTGCTGTCTGCCATGGTTTGTTGAGAAGAGAGAGTATTCCCCGCTTTGTAAAGCGTGAGTCCGCCTTCAGCAATGTCGTACACCACGCTACCGACTTTTTCCTGCTTGGCCGTCAGGGTATGGTCTTTTTCGGTATACAGTCGCTCGGAGGTGAGAGGCTGGCCTTGTAAGTGTGTGCCAACCACTTGTACCTGACTTGGATTCAGTTGCTGCCAGAAACCTTTTTCAACCGTATCCGATCCTCCATTCTGATAGCTGTAAGTGGTGCTGGCTGTATGATCTGGTTTCATTACTAGAGAAACACTAAAGGGAGTATTTTTTCTTGCTTGAGCCTGATAAGTCGCCGCCCAGCGTTGGGTCGTGTCCTGGTTTGATAGCGTCGCACAGCCACGATAGGTTTTATCGCCGATTGTAAGTGTTGAGCTCCAACCATAAAGGCTATCACTCATACCATCACTGCAACTGCGCAGGTTAAGCTCTAGTTGACCATTGCTGAATGTGTAGCGGCGACGGTCTGCTTCAATCTTTGTCGTGGTCAGTTCAAGTTGTTGTGCTTCTTGGCCCATTTGGCTGAACTTAAGGGCGTTATCGGCAAATTGAACTGACCAGAATGGTTCATTACCAAAGGCTTTCGTCGGTTGAGCAGGCTGTGCGCAGCGTTGGGTATTTTCCGCTGTTAGTAGGTTGATCTTGTCGACCACGAAGCGCGCGGCGTAATCGGCAGCGAATCCTTCCTTGCCCGATGGCTCAAGGTGGCCAATTACCTCACCGTATAGCGGCGCATAAGGGGAACGTACCAACTTCATCCCTTGCTGGAATCTATCTTCAGGTAGATCCAACCAATATTGCTGCTGGCTGCCACATGGCACAATTGAGCGTACCTCGTGACCAAGGATGACTTCACCGCGCATGACAAAAGTTTGAGGTTTGACTGAGGAAGGATCATTCAGCGTTGCCTGTGGAGTGTGTGCTGGCTCCGAACCGGATTGAAAACCGGAACAGGCCTGAAGGGCCAGTAAGGTCGTCACTGCTACTGGGTTTCTTAACGCCTTCATGCTATATCTTCCTCATACTTAATCATTCGGACGTCATTATGGCATATTGGTTATTCAAAACAGAACCGGACACTTTCTCTATTGACACACTTCGTACACAAAATACTTCCTGCTGGGAAGGCGTACGTAATTATCAGGCGCGCAATATGATGCGAGATGAGGTCAAAGAGGGCGATTTGGTGCTGATTTACCACTCTTCATGCAAGAAGGTTGGAGTCGCTGGTATTGCGAAAGTAACCAAAGAGGCTTATCCCGATCATTTCGCCTTTGATCCTGAAAGTGACTATTTTGACCCGAAATCTTCACCGGACAACCCTCGCTGGGTGATGGTGGATATTGAATTCGTCAGAAAGACGGAGCGGCTGATTCCACTAACAGTCATGAAAGCAATGCCTGAGCTGGAAAACATGCCTTTGGTGAAACGTGGCAATCGCCTGTCAATTATGCCGGTGAGTGAGCAGGAATGGCAGGCGATACTGGATAAAGAGAAATTACCGTCGCAAAGATAATGCGTCTCTCTTAAAGAGTGAAGATTAGAACAAATGAGTATGTAGGTAGTGTGCCACCGCATCGTCAGCGTTGCTGCCTATCACTTCATTATCTGGCAAGGCTTGTTTCACTTTGATATGTGAAGTCTCCATCACCAAGCCTTTGCCCGCCATGGACAGCATTTCGACATCGTTCATCCCATCACCGAAAGCAATACAGTTTTCCAGTGTCAGATTGAGAGACTCAGCCACCACCTTCAGAGCTTCTCCTTTCGATACGTCCGCCGCCATCACTTCGAGACACCAAGGGGTGGAGAAAGCCACATTGAGCTGGTCACCAAACTTGTCATTCAATTGTTGTTCAAACTTCACCAGATGGTCGTGATCTTTAGCTGGATGGGTAAAGAAGATTTTTGCTATTCCATCGGTTGGCGCTGCATTGCCATCAAAGCGTTGATAGGCGAAACCGGATTCACTGTGGAACTTCGCTAGCATGTCGTCGTCTCTGTCCAGCAGCCAACTATCATTCTGATACATATGGATGAAAATCTCAGGATCTTGTCTGATCACATCGATCACCGGCTGAACCAGATTTTGCGGTACATTGTTGCTGTACATCAGGTTGTCATCTTGATCGTGAACACGGGCACCGTTTGAGGTGATCATGTAAGCTGGGATGCCTGACAGTTGACGAATACCTGAAACATCAACGTGGTGACGACCAGTCGCAAAGATAAAGGTATAGCCCTTCTGGTGTAGCTCGTTCAGCGTTTGCTTAGAGAAGTCACTCAGCTGGTGGTTAGGCGCCAGTAAAGTACCATCGAGATCGGAAGCAACCAGTTGGAAAGGAGTCTCTTTGCGTGTGTCTGTCATATCACCCTCGTGCGTAATGCGTTGAACAGCCCAGGAAGGGCAGAGTGACTATTCTACTGGAACAGAAAGGGGAAAAAGAGGGTAAAAGTTACCCTCCAGTATTTCCTATTTTTATCAATACTGATTGAAGAAAGACAGTGTGGCATCCAGTGCTTGATCGCGATATTCGTCTTTTTCAAACAACACTTCATGGCGCGAGCTATAAATGATCTTTAACGCGCACTGATAGTTGGTTTTCGCCAGTTTTTTGATGAATTTGAGCTGATCCTGATTGGAAACGATCTGGTCACTGCTGGCCTGAAGGAGTAACAATGGGACTTTTATCTGGCGCGTCATCAGGTGACATTTTCTGGCTGCCATTAATCCCTGCCACACCCAGCGTGTGCTGGCTCCGCCAATTTTCAGCTCTGGTCTCTGCTCATAGAGGTCACGAAACCAGTGATAGCGGATCTGGCTTTGAGTAAGGAAATTACCTTCAAATGGTTTTGGGTAATAGGGGGCCTGACCGGGGGCAAAAGTTGGCTTAGGCGCAAGCGCAGTCATGATGTGGCCAAGGGGTATTGCGATTGGTTTGAGATGCCAGGGCAGATTGACGCCAAACATCGGTGCACTGAGTGACACGGCTGAAAATGAATGATCTGGATAGCTTTGTAGGTAACGAGTGGCGATATTGCCCCCCATTGAATGGCCGAGCAGGTAACGTTTATCGTAACCACTTAAGTCAAAATGTTGGATCAGACCATGTAAATCTTGCACATAGTCTTCGAAGTCTTCGACATAACCCATTTGCTGGTCTTCAATCAGCCGATCTGACAGGCCCTGACCTCGATGGTCGAAGGAGTAGATGTCATAGCCTTGCTGGAACAGATCATAGAACAGTTCCTGATACTTCCAGGTGCACTCTATACGGCCATTGACCACCACGATCGCTTTAGTGTGCTCAGGAGAGGTAAGTTTCACCCAGAACAGCCGAGTTTTATCAAATGACTTAAAGAAGCCTTCCTCACGTGAGCGCCACAATTGAGCAATATTGTTATTGATTGCTTGCTCAAAATTCGACTCTTGAGTATAAGGTGGATTAATGCTGGTGCTCGATTCATTCATGATATCGGGGCCTAGTATCAACACTGACAAGTAAACAAGTCTAAATTATGTGTGGCTAAGGAAGTTTAGTCGAGAGGAAAACACTATGGATATGCATGTTTGGTTAGCCTACGTAGTTACAGCTGTTGTATTCAGCCTCGCTCCAGGTTCAGGAACCGTGAACTCAATCAGTAATGGTCTGAGCTATGGTACACGTAAATCTCTCTCAGCGATCGCAGGGCTGCAAATTGGGCTGACGTTACACATTATCTTAGTCGGTGCCGGCATTGGCGCCTTGGTTGCTCAGTCAGCAACTGCATTTACCGTGATTAAATGGGTCGGTGCGGCTTACTTAGTGTGGTTAGGTATTCAGAAATGGCGCGATAAGTCTGGTTTGGCGACTCACACTCAAGGTGAAGCGTTATCCGGTACTAAACTGATGAGCAATGCTGTGCTGATCAATCTGACCAACCCAAAATCCATCGTATTTTTGGTCGCGCTGTTTCCGCAATTCATTGACCCTGCCAAAGATCAGCTGACGCAATTGGCGGTATTAGGGGTGACAACCGTCGTGATCGACTCGATTGTTATGCTGGGTTACACCTCTTTGGCGGCACAAATGGGGCGTTTTATCCGTTCTGATAAGATTATGAGTAAGATCAACAAGGTATTTGGTTCCATGTTTGTCGGTTGTGGGGCATTATTAGCGGCTGCCAAAGCTTAAGTAATTTCAAGGTGTAGCAGTCAATGCGCGATACCTATGTGGCTCGCCAGCCCATTTTTAACGCCAAAAGACAAACGCTCGGGTATGAATTATTGTTCCGTGACGGAGAAAACAATGCATACCCAGCTCATGTCGATTCCAACCGTGCAACGTATCGTTTAATTGTCGAGAACTTCCTGTCTCTGGGCACTAATCCTGCTTTTGCACAATCGCGCAGCTTCATTAACTTTCCGTATAAAAGCCTTATTCGTCGCTTACCTCTGTCGCTGCCCAGAGAGCAGATAGTCATTGAAGTACTGGAAACTTGTCCACCGACGGACGAGCTATATGAAGCGATAAAAGAGCTCAATGCAGCAGGTTACCTGATTGCACTAGATGACTTTGTTTATAGCCCTGAGTGGGAACGCTTCTTACCATTTGTTCAGATCATCAAGCTCGATATTATGGCTATGGGGCTCGACGCGGCGTGCGAGTTTGTTCAAGAGCGGAAGTCACGTGGGATCCGACGTAAGTTTCTTGCTGAACGAGTTGAAACCGAAGAAGAATTCTTAACTGCGCGTTCGGCGGGTTTTTCGTTCTTCCAAGGCTTCTTTTTCAGTAAGCCCGAAGTGATTCGTCAGCAGTACATTAGCCCTGAACAGGTGATTGCGATGGAGTTGCTTCGTGAAGTATGTCAGACCAATGTCGACTTCGAGAAGGTTGAAGCCATAGTGGCCAAAGACGTTGCGCTGTCATACAAATTGCTCCGCTTTGTAAACACCATGTCGGAGAGGCTCGAAGTTACCATATCCTCGTTTAGGCAGGCGTTGGTTTATCTTGGTGAAGACAAACTGCGTATCTTCGTTTCACTGGCCGTGGCGTCTTTTATTTCTGCTAAGAAGCCCAAAGAGCTGTACAACCTTTCGTTGCAACGCGCTCAGTTTTGTCAGTTGATGGCGAACGAAAATCCATTCAGCCAGTTCCGTGAACAGGCCTTTCTTATCGGCTTGTTCTCAACTTTGGATGCGTTACTGGATCTCTCGCTTGAAGAGCTGGTAAAGCAGTTGCCACTCAATCAGGCGATTAAGGTCGCATTACTTGAGCGCCAGGGCCCTTATGGCATCTTGCTTGGATTGGAAGAGTGCTATGAACGGGCCGACTGGCAGGGCATGCAGGACGCGTGTCGTCAGTTGAACCTATCCGTAGATGACGTTATGCCGCGCATTTCTGAAGCGCAGCGCTGGAGTCAGGACATCAACCGCCTGGTGTAAGGCGGCTTTCCTCATTTGTGAATCTTTTATGACAGTACCGATAGGGTATTGATCTTCAGTTCGGTTTAAATAAATATATACGCATATCCATATATGAGTATATTTAAATGTTGCCACATCAGTTTTTTAAATTGCTATCTGACGAAACAAGAGTTCGTTGCCTGATGCTGATTGAACGTGAAGAGTGTTTGTCAGTGGGTGAATTGACTGAAGCGCTGCAGGAAAGCCAGCCGAAAATTTCGCGTCATCTGGCTCAGCTGCGCTCGAGTGGTGTGCTGGTTGACGTCCGCCAAGGGCAATGGGTGTTTTATCGTTTGTCGGCGGAATTGCCGGGTTGGATGAAAAAACTGATTGATGATCTTGTCGCGTCAAACTGCCTGAAAACAGAGTACCAACAAGATATAGAAAGACTTCATGCCATTCAGGCTCGTCCTGTTTGCTGCCAGTAATTTGAAATAAGAGAGATAGAAAGATGACAATTAAAGTCGGAATTAACGGTTTTGGTCGTATTGGACGTTTGGCTCTGCGTACGGCGTTTGATTGGGAAGAACTGGAGTTTGTGCAGATCAATGATGTGGCGGGCGATGCAGCAACACTCGCACACCTGCTGGAGTTTGATTCAGTTCAAGGACGCTGGGATCACGAAGTCAAAGCGGAAGGCGATCAAATTCTGATTAACGGTCAGGTTATCAAAACGACGCAAGAGAAAGACATTGATGCCATCGACTGGTCTGGCTGTGATGTTGTGATCGAAGCGACGGGTAAGCACCGTAAAACCTCGATTCTTAACAAGTACCTAGCTCAAGGTGTGAAACGAGTCGTGGTTTCTGCGCCAGTTAAAGAGGAAGGCGTGGCGAACATAGTGGTGGGTGTGAATGATCATATCTTTGACCCAGCAGCACATCAGATTGTTACTGCAGCGTCTTGTACGACTAACTGTATTGCGCCAGTGGTTAAAGTGATTCATGAGAAGTTAGGTATCGCACAGTCTTCTTTTACCACTATCCATGACCTGACCAACACGCAAACTATTCTTGATGCGCCACATAAAGATTTGCGCCGTGCCCGTGCTTGCGGCATGAGCCTTATCCCGACAACGACCGGCAGCGCAACAGCGATTGTCGAAATCTTCCCGGATCTGAAAGGCAAGATTAACGGCCACGCGGTGCGCGTTCCTCTGGCCAACGCGTCACTCACAGACATCATCTTTGATGTGAAACGTGATACTACGGTGGAAGAAGTGAATGCGTTGCTAAAAGAAGCATCACAAGGTGAGCTGAACGGTATCCTTGGTTTTGAAGAGCGTCCGCTGGTATCGATTGATTACAAAGGCGACCAACGTTCAACCATCGTTGATGCTCAATCGACTATGGTGGTAGGTAGCCGCATGGTGAAGATCTACGCTTGGTACGACAACGAAATGGGCTACGCGACGCGTACTGCTGAGTTGGTACGTAAAGTGGGTTTGGCATAAGGAGTAATTGTGATGACACATCCGACTTGGCAATTGGACCTTGAGCAAGGTGCGTTAGTACTTACTCCTTGCCCGGGTACTAAAGGTGTTGATCTGGAAGCTTCGCTTGTGCAGCTAAAAGAGCAAGGTGTTGAAGCGATAGTGACGGCGCTGGATAACATAGAATTAGAGAACAAAGGCGTTGCTCAGCTTGGTGAAGTGACAGAGAAACTAGGCATGCAGTGGTTTCAGATTGAAATTGAAGATGACTGCGCACCGGGTGATGACTTTGGCGTGAAATGGCAGCAAGCCAGCTCTGCTCTGCATCAGGTTGTCGATAATGGCGGTAAAGTGGCGATGCATTGCATGGGCGGGTCAGGTCGTACGGGCCTGTTGGCCGCACATCTGCTGTTAGAAAAACAGTGGCCGTTGAGCGACATTGTCAAAGAGGTGCAGGCGCTACGTCCGGGTGCCTTTACCAAACCTGTTCAGGTCGATTACATCAACGCAGTCACGGCGAAATAATCCCTTGAGGAGCTTTTGGATCATAGGTGTCCAAAAGCTCTCATCGCTGTACATAAGAGAAAATTGGGTACTCTATGATCGCAAATCTGAGTAAGAGTGTACGTCAATATATGCTGGTGACGTTCAATTACTGGAACTTCACCATTACTGACGGCGCATTGAGAATGCTGGTGGTGCTGTATTTCCATGATCTGGGCTACAGCACGTTAGAAATCGCATCCTTGTTCTTGTTCTACGAGTTCTTTGGCGTGGTAACCAACCTGATTGGTGGTTGGCTTGGAGCTAGGCTTGGCTTAAACAAAACCATGAACCTAGGGCTGGCGATGCAGATAGTGGCACTGGCGATGCTCGCAGTTCCCAATATCTGGCTGACCATACCTTGGGTGATGCTGGCTCAGGCGTTGTCTGGTATTGCCAAAGACCTCAACAAGATGAGTGCCAAAAGTTCCATTAAGGCACTGGTGCCTGATGAGCAGCAAGGTGCCTTGTATAAGTGGGTCGCGATTCTGACGGGGTCGAAAAATGCCCTAAAAGGTGTTGGTTTCTTCATTGGGGGGTTATTGCTGTCTCTGATTGGCTTTAAGTACGCGGTGTTGCTGATGGCGGGTGTGTTAACACTGGTTCTTATCGGCAGCTTAATCGGTCTTGAAAGTGATTTGGGTAAAGCTAAAAACAAGCCTAAATTCAGCCAAATCTTTTCTAAGTCGAGTTCAATCAATATCTTGTCTGCAGCACGTATGTTCCTGTTTGGGGCACGAGATGTTTGGTTTGTTGTCGCTCTACCTATCTATCTGGGCAGTGTGTTTGGCTGGGATCATCTTTGGGTTGGCGGTTTCTTAGCAACTTGGGTGATTGCTTATGGTTTTGTCCAAGGCTTTGCCCCTAAGATCACTGGTAAAGCACAAGGTAAAGTCCCTGACGGCAGTGCAGCACTGATGTGGGCTGGCTTGTTGGCAGTGATCACTGCGGGAATTGCTTACGCAGTGCAAATTGGCTGGCAACCTCAGTTGGTTATCGTAGTTGGACTCTTGATTTTTGGCGCGGTGTTTGCGGTGAATTCGTCCCTGCATTCCTATTTAATCGTCAGCTATGCCAAAGGGGATGGCGTATCACTGGATGTCGGCTTCTACTATATGGCGAATGCCATGGGGCGCTTAATTGGTACAGTGTTGTCAGGTTGGATATTTCAGGTTGCAGGTTTGGCTGCGTGTCTATGGGTTTCCTTTGCATTTCTTGCGCTGACTACCCTGATTTCCATCAAGCTGCCTAAGGTGAGTAATCCCGCAACTGCTTAAATTAAGAACAATTCTATGACTAAAAGTTGACCAAGGTTACACCTTGGTCAACTTTTTTATTGCTACCTTTGCTCAACCAGTGTTGAACAAAGGTAGCGGTATGAGAGATAGAGTGCTGTTTTTTGACTTGTTGCGATGCGTCGCTGCTGTGGCAGTTATTGCGATTCATGTTCTTGCCCCTTATCGTCAGGAACTCGGTAGCATCCCCTTCTCAGAGTGGTCTACCGCGATTGGTTTAAACAGTGCGATACGTTGGGCGGTGCCCGTGTTCACTCTTATTACTGGTGCGCTATTGCTCAGTGATACCCGGCCATTTGATGCCAAATACTATGTCAAACGTCGATTAGGCAAAGTCTTGGTGCCGTTTATTGTTTGGTCGCTGTTCTATGCGTATCTTTCGGGGTGGAGCTTGAACGGTTTTAATCCTGAAGAAACCAAGCAAGTGCTTGCCAATAGTGCTTCTCACGCCACTTATTATCATCTCGGCTTCTTCTACTACTTCATTCCTTTGTATTTCGTCATTCCGTTTTTTCAATATGTGATCAGGCAGTATGGTGATAGCTCGTTGTATTCCTATGTAGTGATTTGGTTGGTGACGACCTTACTGTTTTTAATCGGAATTGATGGGCCTTGGAGTCATCAAATGTGGCTTTACAGCGGCTATTTACCTCTAGGGTACTTGCTGTATAAAAGAGTGCCTCTGACTTCGCCTTATGTCGCCATGTTCACGGTCTTGGGTGTGGCGGCACTTGTCATGACGGGATACGCGGTCATCATCAACAGTGTTGAAGCACAAGAATATACCGTAGGGCGATGGCTGTCGTATAAGACACTCAATGTGGTACTGGCTGCGAGCATGATTTTCATGTTATGTCGTTATGTTGGTGAAAACTTGCCTGATAAGGCCAACAAAGTGATCGGCTTCATTAGCCAACACAGTCTTGGCATTTACATTCTCCATCCGATCTTTCTCTGGCCAATGAAAGAGTATGGCTGGTACCAAGGCCACCCCGCTTGGGTGATTCCTGTGTGGATTGTCTTGAGCGGTTCTGGTGCGCTAGTGATGAGTTGGATGGTGTCTAAATCCCGACGTACTCGTTGGTTGTTGCCTTAGTATTGCAGTCAGCTAGCCGCCATTGATTGGTGCTCGCTTATATTTCCAAAACCGTAACTGATTAAATTAAAACGGTTTATGTCTAAAACATGGCATGAATCTGCCTGAATCATCAGGTTAATTGTTATATTGAATACTTAATCGCAGTGAGGTGAACGGTAATACTCGTTCAGGAAGGGAATATGAACAGAAAATGGTTAGCGGGCTTAATGTTGTCAGTAGCCCCATTCGCCAACGGGTATGACGGCAGTTTTAATGATGCCGAGATCCATTATGTTGATTTTTTTCAGCGAACCGATGGCATCAAATACCTGGTGCATAAGATGGATCAAAGCAACATTGAACATGCGTTTGTGATGGGCCTGCCGATTATGAAAAAGTGGAACGCTCACGATCCTGTCGCACCGCGTTATGAATTTGGCGATGACTCGCCCGTCTATTACTACTCACGTACCGATGAGATTCTCTACCGAGCGTTGAAAGACTCGCCGCATCAAGATCGACTGTTTCCTTTTATTACCGGCTTTAACCCCACAGATATGTTCGCAGCGGAACAAGTCGAACAGATGATTGAAAGCGACCCCGGTTTCTGGAAAGGAATTGGTGAGATTCTGACCCGTCATGATGGCTTGTCTGCGCTGACGTTAGGCGAACAGGCCAGAGCGAATCATCCTGCTTTGATGAAGGTGTATCAGGTGGCTGCGAAGCACAACATGCCGGTGATTCTGCATACCAACATCACATCTGAGCGAGAAACGCATCCGTTGTACAAGCATGAGCTGGTGGAGGCGTTAGAAGAAAACAGCAAAACCAACTTTATCTGGGCGCACGCGGGGACGAGTTCGACACTGCTACGACGTCAGAATCTGTCGTTTCTCATCGATGAAGTCAGCGAGCTACTGGATGATTACGATAATCTCTACATCTTGGCATCTTGGAGCTTGCGCGATGTGATACTGGCGAGCCCTGAATCGAAGAAAGAGTGGGTGGCGTTGATTAAAGAGTATCCCGATCGTTTCATGATTGGCTCTGATGTTGTAGGCCGTTTTAAAATTACGGGTGAAGTGTTATCTCGTTGGGATGAAGTTTTGGACGCGTTGCCGGATGACGTGGCCGAAAACATGGCGAAAAACAATATGCTCAAGATGGTGAAGCGCTAGATTAGCGCTTCATCGCGAAGTGAAGAAACTTATCACCTTGATAAGTCAGCATGCCTTTGTCTCCGGGATTTAAGGCATGGAAATAATGCACTCCAACCTGAAACTCTCGTTTAGGGCCTAGACGACCTTTCTGCACGTAAATCCAGTATTCCTGCTCATCTTGTCCTGGTTGGGCGTCATGAACATCAATGGCCTGTTTATCGAGAACAGTGACGTCCGCTGTTTGTTCAGGCGCATTTTCTCCCTGAATGTGTCTGCGATAAAGTCGACTAAATACCCAGCCACTGGCGAGCACAAACACAATAATGGCAATGAATAACGTTAATGGCATTGTTGTTCTCCCCAAAAAGCCGATGGGTTATTTTAGTGCTAATTTGGACTCAGGTTGGGGCTTTGAACACAACTGTGAGCCTCTGTTGTTATCCTTTGTATCATTCTTCGAGACATATCACACGTTAGTGGTGATTTTGTCAGTATGCTGATAAAGCTAGTCATTGATTTCTTTACATTAATTTACTTGCAAAGGACCGTAAAAATGGGGCTAGATAGTAGATAATGAGACGGAATATTATTTACTTATAGTGCTGGCTGGAAGAGGTCAGTCTCTGCCCCTAAACTTACTAGCGATGGAGGGAAGCCATGTCTGATATCGAAAAAGTAGTGACACGGACACGAACAATTGAAAAGCTGCTTCGCACGCAATATCACGCTGAAGGTAAGGGATTACATCAGTTGATCACTAGCTGCGAGGAGCGGCTACCGCACGATGTGATTGGTAAGTTGCGCTATATCGCGACCATTCGCAATAAGATAGTTCATGAAGAAGATTACAAGTTGGAAAGTCGTAGTGACTTTCTTTCTGTGTGTGATGAATGTGAAAAAGAGCTAACGCCACGCAGTAGTCGCTTTATCTGGCGAGCGGCGATTACTTTGATGACTCTGATTACATTAGCGGCATTGCTTTTCTATTATGCCCATTGGGATATTTTGTCTAAGCATTTGTAATAAAAGGTCTAAAACAGACTGTTTTTAAAAAATAGTCAAACTTAGAAATCCGTTGGATTTGTAGGCGGGTTTTGTGTGAAAAATCTGCGACATAACAAAAAGGGACGCGAATGCGTCCCTTTTTGCTTTTGTAACTATGGCTTAGTACATCATCGGCAGTGTCATTAGGCCAACAACAACTGCGATCATTACAAGTCCTTGTTTTTGTGAAGAAGTTATCATAACCCTGCTCCTATTCAGCGATGCTTAACTCTATGTAATTTAGAATAGCAGTATTTTTGTACTTTGATCAAGTTTTTATTTTCCTAAGCTTTAAAAGTAACGCTGTGTAAGTGCGAAAATGCAGTGTTTAGGATGGTTTTTTGATTGTCTTTCTATGGTTTTTGAGTTGATTGAAAACTGTTCTTGTTGTTTGATTTGGTGCTTAACTTATTGTTTTTTTAATGCTTTTAATGGTGTTTAATTGTTGTTAAATTATAGAGATTGTCATTTTGTTTGATTGATTGCTCTCTTGGTGTCAGTGTTGAGCTAAATTGATGGTTATTGGGTTTTTTTTGGTTTGTTTTACCTAGTTTTTGATTAAAATGGCTGCCGGCTTACCTGACTAAGATTGCATTCTATTGGTTTTGGGAGCTAATGATGAGCTTGGCTTGGGTTTAACTTGTTGATTTTAATGATTTTGATGTGACTATGTGTTCTTGTTTTTATGCTTTTTTGGATCTTGGTTAGCTGGGTCTGGTGAATTTGGATAAAGTCGGCGTTTACGCCAAATTTAGTTGGTGTAAAAGCCTGTGATGAAAGAGAAGGTGCTTTAGCTAGCGCTTTACCGACGCCTTTGTGACTCTGTCAGAAGCCAATCAAGATCCAAGTTTTGCTTTCCATTTCTGGACATCTTTAGCGTCCTGCCTACACTGGCGACTCAGTTTAAAAGAGGTGGACCCATGTGGAGCTGGCTTTCAGTCGCGCTGTCAGGATTTATTAGTATTTCTGCTAACGAAAGCAACCAGAACAAACAAGCGGTCGTGTTTAAAACATTGTCGTTAGGCATGCTTGTCGTCATGCTGTGGAGCCAGAATAGTCTGGTTGGTCTATCGGCCTGGTGGGTCACATTGGGTTTATTGATCTCCATGCTGGCAGACGGTCTTTATATCTATAAACGACAACAAAAGCTGTGCTTTGCCGCATTTGTCGGAGCCCAGCTTTGTTACAGCACCTCTTTTTGGCTTCAGCTTTCGGGTGAGATTGTCTGGTGGCTACCTGCAATGCTGTTGGCGATTGGCGTTGTGGTGTTCTTCCTAATGCTGCCCAAAATTGATCGTCTTATCTTCCCAGTGGTGATAATGGGCATGATGTTACTGCAGCTAAACTGGGCGGCGGGTGAAGTGTGGCTTTTGACCGGGACAATGGAAAGTGTGCTGGGCTTTTTAGGAACGCTGACTCTGACGTTATCGGCAGGCTTGCTTGCGGTGCATGACTACAAACACCCTATTCGCTATGGCCGTTATCTGATTTCTGGCAGTTACCTGCTGGCGCATTCCTTGATTACTGCCTCTTTGATTATCTGAAATCAAAATCTATTCAATAACATCAGGCTATTCTCTCTTCACTGAATTATTCGTGGAGGAAATCATGTCTAACGAAATACACGCACATAACGTTCTAAACTTATTGCATGATCGACCAATGACAATGCAGGAACTGCGAGAGGTTGCCTGCGCTGAGTTTGGCGATGATGCTAAGTTCCATACCTGTAAACTGGATGGGCTGGATTTGGATGCCTTGATGGCGTTTTTTATTGAACGAGAAAAGGTCGTTGATGTGAAAGGAAAATGGGCGCTGAACTTAGAACGCGTCTGTAGCCATTAAAAACTCTGCTTTTTGCCTCCAAATTGTCAAACGGTGTTGATATACTTCGCCGACTTTTCGCTCTGTTCACTGAGAACTTTTTGGCTTTGGAGGCTCATTCATGGAAATTCTTTCTGCCGCAACCATGTTGTTTCTTATCATGGATCCGCTTGGCAATCTTCCAATCGTCCTATCGATTCTCAAGCACCTTGACCCAAAACGCAGGCGCAAAGTTCTGGTGCGTGAGTTGTGCTTCGCACTGATTATCCTGATGCTGTTCCTGTTTGCAGGTCAGGCGATTCTGAGTTTCCTTCATGTTGAGCCCGAAACGCTGAGTATTTCTGGCGGTATTATCCTGTTCATCATCGCGATTAAGATGATTTTCCCAAGTGCGGGCAGCATCACAGGCCTCGCGGCGGGTGAAGAGCCGTTTATTGTCCCTATGGCTATTCCTATGATTGCGGGGCCATCGGTGATTGCGGCACTGTTACTTCTGTCGACCCAGCACCCGGACAAATTGCTTGAGTTGTCTGGCGCTGTTCTGCTGGCGTGGGGGGCGACCTTCTTTATCTTAATGTTCTATAACTTCTTCCACCGTATCTTAGGTGAACGAGGCTTAAAAGCCATTGAGCGCCTGATGGGACTGCTGCTAGTAATGATTTCGACTCAGATGTTCCTCAACGGAGTGAAGAGTTATCTAAGCTAAGAAACAAAAAAACGCCGCTCAAGATGAACGGCGTTTTACATTGGATGGTGTGGGTTTTACATCATGTACTTGCGACGAATATCGAGCAGGGCAAAGATGCCGAAAATCAGAATCGACCATTTTTCCCAACTGGTCATCTTAATCTTGTCACCAAACGCGCCGATAAAGATGGCTGATTGCAAACCATGCATGATGAACAGGAAGGCCGTCATAATGTAAAGCGCAATCGCCGCTTTGCCCGGAAAGGGCATAAAGAAGTTCAGGATCAGGATGAACCACACAAAGCCAATCGCGGCTTTGGCAAGAAAAAGTAGAGCTTTCATGAGACTTCCTTTTTAGTCTTGTTGTCTTTCAAATAATCGGTAACTGACTTGGCCTGCCGTTTTTTCTCGGTGTAGATGCCAGTTGGTTGGAATGCCTTCCAACGCAAGTTCTTTCTCAGTTTCAATGTAAATCATGGCATCGTTGGCCAACCAGCCATTGCTTTCCAGCAAAGTGACGGTTTGTTCCAGCAAGCCTTTGCGAAATGGTGGGTCGATAAATACCACATGATGCGGAGTACCTGCTTGTTGAAGAAAGCTCAACGCATCGCTGTTAATTGCGGTGAGGTTATCTGAATTAAGATCCGCAATGTTTTTTTCTAACTGCTTGAATGCATTCGGGTTGAGCTCAATCATGGTGACCTTATCAGCCTGACGCGAAGCCGCTTCAAAGCCCAATCCGCCAGAACCGGCAAACAAGTCGAGGCATTTTGCCTGAGGCACATCCTGAGCCAGCCAGTTGAAAAGGGTTTCTTTGACGCGATCCGTTGTCGGGCGTAGCCCTTCTGCATCATGAACAGGCAGTTTTCTTCCTCTCCATAAGCCGCTAATAATTCGAACAAAGCCCGTTGAAGGCTTTTTTTGTGATGTGTTTTGCTGGCGACGCCGTACCATAGATTTTTTGACCGCTAATAAAGTGATACTATACCCAGTCGCTCAGTGAGTTCGTCCTGAGTACAGCCCAAATTTTGTTGATGACAAAGTGTATACCATCGTTATTACGCTGGAAACTTTTCACTCTGTTGTCATTTTTCTTTTCTTTACCGGGACAATACCCGGCGAAAAGTGTCAGAGTAAATTAAGACAATCTAGGATATCCCCAGATGACGGAAAAAAAGAAGCGCGGATTACTTTCTTGGCTTGGCTTCGGTGATGAGGAGCAACAAGCCAAGCAAGCTGCTGAAGAAACCCAATCGGAAATAGTTGAAGAAGTTGCAGAACAAGCGCAAACCGTTGACGACGTTCAGCCAGAGCTTCAGGCTGACTTAGCAGAAGCAGAAGCAGAAGCAGAAGCAGAAGCAGAAGCAGAAGCAGAAGCAGAAGCAGAAGCAGAAGCAGAAGCAGAAGCAGAAGCAGAAGCAGAACAGCCACAAGAACCTCGTGTGATTGAGCAAGAGAAGCCAACTGAAAGCTTTTTTGCCCGCTTAAAGCGTAGCTTAGCGCGTACCAAAGCAAACATAGGCGCTGGCTTCTTTGGCTTGTTTAAAGACAAACAAATTGATGATGAGCTGTTTGAAGAGCTGGAAGAGCAGCTACTGATCGCTGATGTTGGTATGGATACCACGGTGAAAATCATCGACAACCTGACAGAAAAAGCTTCACGTCAGGAATTGAAAGATGGCGAAGCACTGTATGGTCTGTTGAAAGAAGAGATGGCAGGCATTCTCTCAACCGTTGAAAAACCGCTTGAAATTGATACCAATAAAACCCCTTACGTTATCCTGATGGTTGGCGTAAATGGCGTCGGTAAAACGACGACAATCGGTAAGCTGGCTAAGCAATTCCAATCACAAGGTAAAAAAGTCATGCTGGCTGCAGGTGACACCTTCCGCGCTGCGGCTGTTGAGCAACTTCAAGTATGGGGTGAGCGCAACCAGGTACCTGTAGTGGCTCAGCATACTGGCGCAGACAGTGCATCGGTTATTTATGACGCCATTGAGTCTGCAAAAGCCAAAGGTGTTGATGTGGTGATTGCCGATACTGCGGGTCGTCTACAAAATAAAGCCAATCTGATGGAAGAGCTGCGTAAGATCGTTCGAGTGATGAAGAAGGTCGATGACTCTGCACCGCATGAAATCATGCTGACATTGGATGCGGGTACGGGCCAGAATGCTATTAGTCAGGCAAAACTGTTCAGTGATGTTGCACCGTTAACCGGCATTACCCTCACCAAATTAGATGGTACCGCGAAAGGTGGGGTTATCTTTGCGTTGGCCGATCAGTTCCAGATTCCTATCCGCTATATTGGTGTGGGTGAAGGCATTGATGATCTACGCCCATTTGAAACTCAGGAATTTATTGACGCATTATTCAGCCGCGAAGACTAATCAGTAGCTCAGTAAGAGGAACGACGAGTGATAAAGTTTCAGCAAGTAAGTAAAGCGTATCGCGGAGGCAGACAAGCGCTGCAAAAGGTGGATTTCCACCTACGCCGCGGAGAAATGGCTTTTCTCGGTGGCCACTCCGGCGCTGGAAAAAGCACTTTGCTCAAGTTGATTTGTGCCATTGAGCGCCCAACGGACGGAAAAATCAGCTTTAATGATCACGATATCACTCGTATTCCCAATAAAGACATCCCGTTCTTGCGTCGAAACATCGGCATTGTCTTTCAGGACCATCGCTTACTGATGGATCGCTCGGTGTTTGATAACGTCGCATTGCCGATGCGTATCGAATCTATCTCTGAGAGTGAGATTAAACGTCGTGTGTCCGCAGCACTGGATAAAACGGATTTACTGGATAAGGCCAAATGCTTACCCAGTCAGCTGTCTGGCGGTGAACAGCAGCGCGTCGGTATTGCTCGTGCAGTGGTTAATCGCCCAACCTTGCTGTTGGCGGACGAACCGACGGGCAACTTAGATCCCGAACTATCCAACCGAGTCGTTAAGCTTTTTGAAGAGTTTAACCGCGCTGGAGTGACCATTCTGCTGGCGACGCACGATATTGGTCTGGTCAACACACGACCACAATATCGCCATCTTGAACTGAACCAAGGTTTCCTGAGTGAGGTAGAAGATTATGGCTGCTAATGTGCGCAACAAAAAATCGGCTAAAGGACGCCCGAAAAACCGTGTAAAGCGTGACAGCTTCTTTACCGTTCATTTCAAGCAGGCCAGAGCGTCTTTTGCTGTGATGTGGTCTCGACCTCTGGGTAACATTCTTACGTTGGCGGTGATTTCGATGGCATTAGCCATGCCCGCGGCGTTGTACCTTTTGGGTAAAAATCTTGCAGCGGCTTCAAGCGATGTAACCAGTCCATCGAAAGTGAGTGGCTACATACAAGAACAAACGCCAGAAGCTCGCATTATGGTGTTGAAAGACCAACTGGAAAGTATGGAAGAAGTGGCCAAGGTTGAGTATATCTCGCCACAACAAGGTCTTGATGATCTGAGCCAGTACTCTGGATTTGACCATGCGATTTCTTTGCTGGATGACTACGCGCTACCCGGTGTGCTTATCGTCACGCCAAGCGTTGAAGATAAAACAAAGATCAAACAGTTGGCTGCAACATTAGCGGGTGAAGAAGAAGTGACGGATGTTCGCCTTGACGAAGATTGGCTGACGCGTCTTGATGCGATCAAGAATCTGGTCGGGGGCATAGTGATCACCTTGTCTGTTTTGATGCTGGGTTCGGTATTTTTGATTGTCGGTAATACCCTGCGTTTCAATGTCCTTGCCAATAAAGAAGAAATTCAGACTATGAAGCTGATAGGGGCAACCAACAGCTTTATTCTCCGACCGTACCTGTACTCAGGGATGTGGTTTGGTCTGTTGGGAGCACTTACTGCCTGGATCATGACGGCGATTATCACTGTGGTACTGAACAGCAGCGTAGAGCAATTGGCTCTGCTGTACGATAGTCGTTTCCGCCTGATTGGACTAAGCTGGGATGAAAGCTTGTTATTATTGATGCTTGGCACCTTCTTAGGATGCTTGGCAGCGAAAGTTTCAGCGCAGCGTCATTTGAAAGAAATTGAACCTGTATAAATAGTTGTTGTCCTAATTATTTGAAAAAGTACACGCTACCGTGTACTTTTTTACTTGTATAGACGAAAGGTTTATGCATAATAACTTTCCCCCGCTTGAATCTTGTTCATTTTAGGTTCAAGATTGATGGGCTAAAACCTACTCCAGATCAGAAATTGATGAGGAATTGAATGACTAACCAAGCGTATCCAATGGCTGTAGTTACACAAGATAGCTTAGATAGCTATATCCGCACAGTGAACGGCTATCCAATGCTGACCGCTGAAGAGGAGCGTGGACTGGCTGAGCGACTACACTACAACGGCGAAATTGAAGCGGCAAAAGGCCTGATTCTTTCGCACCTGCGTTTTGTGGTGCACGTAGCTCGTGGTTACTCTGGCTATGGCTTGCCAATGGCAGACTTAGTACAGGAAGGCAACATCGGCCTGATGAAAGCAGTAAAACGCTTTAATCCGGAAGTCGGTGTGCGTTTGGTGTCGTTTGCTGTGCACTGGATTAAAGCTGAAATTCACGAATACGTATTACGCAACTGGCGTATTGTGAAAATTGCGACCACTAAGGCTCAGCGCAAATTGTTCTTCAATCTGCGTAAATCGAAGAAGCGCCTTGGCTGGTTTAACAACGGTGAAGTTGAAACTGTTGCGAGAGAGTTGGGTGTTGAGCCATCTGAAGTGCGTGAGATGGAATCTCGTCTTGCAGCTCAGGATGCGGCATTTGAAATGCAGAACGATGATGACGATTCAGGTGTTTCTTACACAGCGCCAATGCTGTACTTAGAAGATAAAGCCTCGGATGTTGCCGACAATGTCGAAGCGGCCAACTGGGAAGCGCACACGAACAACCGCTTAAGCTTAGCCTTGTCGAGTCTGGATGAGCGTAGTCAGCATATTGTCCGTTCACGATGGCTTGAAGACAATAAGTCGACGTTACAGGAATTGGCGGAAACCTACAGTGTGTCTGCTGAACGTATTCGTCAGCTTGAAAAAAATGCCATGAAGAAGTTAAAGGCTGCCGTCGGCGACTTCTAATTCTCATCGCGATCGAATTTAAAAACCGAGATCATTTGATCTCGGTTTTTTCGTTTTATCGATCCAATAATACCTTGAGGCCTAGACTTTTGTGGATCGAATTTTGCCAAGCAGCCTGTGGGTAACTCTGTGGTAAATTTCTTCGCTATATGTCAGAAAGGCGGGTGAATAAAGGTATCAGAGGCATTTTTCTCATGGGGATACTTTTACTCTTACACACAAAAAAATAAGGATCATCACTACATATTGTGGATCCAACTTCCTTTGGATACTTTATCAACGTAATCCACAAATTTATCCACAGATGGTGAAGAATTGATCGCAAGTGGATAACCTTACTGCGCTGGTGTACTTGTTGACCACTGGATAGGTTACAATGACGCCCAACTCCCTATTCCTATTTAAGAGACAGTAAATGGACCAGTTTCAACACATTGATGTAGCAGGTGCACAGGCCTTACTTGAACAAGGTGACGCTCGTTTAGTCGACATTCGTGATCCACAATCTTTCGCCGTTGCTCATCCAGAAGCCGCCTTTCATCTGACGAACGACACTATTACTAAGTTTATGGATGAGGTGGAATTTGAACAGCCGGTACTGGTGATGTGTTACCACGGTATTAGTAGCCAAGGGGCGGCACAATATTTGGTTAACCAAGGCTTTGAGCAGGTGTATAGTGTTGATGGGGGCTTTGAAGCCTGGCAACGTGCTCAGTTGCCTGTTGAATCCAACCTGCCATAGGAACCGCTATGATAAGACTGATCTCGATTTCCAATCCGCGCATGGCGCAAGCGTTTATCGACTATATGGCATCACGTCGTATTGATATAAAGATGATGCCGGAAGGAAGTGGTCAGTTTGCATTGTGGCTTGCCGATTCTCAGCATCAGATTGAAGCAGAAGCAGAGCTGCAACATTTTCTCGACAATCCCAGCGACGCTAAATACCAAGCTGCGTCATGGGACATGGCTGAAAGTCGAACCAGCCAGTTTAGTTATCAGTCTCCCAGTATGTTAGCAATGGTGAAGGCCAAAGCTGGTCCTGTGACGTTAGCTGTGATGTTGGTGTGCATCGTCATCTTTGCCTTGCAGCAGTTTGGTGCAGGCCAGGCGGTTTTCTCAGCCTTGCACTTTCCCGCGCTCGCCGGACAAGAATGGCAGCTGTGGCGCTGGGTCAGTCATGCGGTTCTGCACTTCTCGGTCATGCACATTGCGTTCAACTTATTGTGGTGGTGGCAACTAGGGGGAGACATTGAGCAGCGCTTGGGAGCGAAAAAACTGCTTCAGTTGTTTGTTGTGTCAGCAGCTATGTCAGGTGCAGGCCAGTACTGGGTAGAAGGGGCCAACTTCGGTGGCTTATCTGGCGTAGTGTATGCGTTGGTCGGCTACTTATGGATGCTGGGATACAAAGCACCACAGCTTGGGCTCAATATGCCAAAACCTATTATAGGTTTTATGCTGGTCTGGCTGGTACTAGGGTTTGTTCAACCCTTTATGGCGATTGCCAACACGGCCCATCTGGTTGGCTTGATTTCTGGTGTCGTATTTGGCTTGGTGGATGCCAGTCGAGCAAAGAAATAAAAAAGCGGCCGAAGCCGCTTTTTTGCAAAATGTGGTTACTGGTAGAGGTATTTGGTAAACAGCAAATCGGCAATGATCGTTCTACCTGTTTCTGGCAGCAAAATAGAGTTCAGCTGCTCAACGAGGTTTTTGCGTAAATCTTCGCGGCCCGCTAATGAAGTGATCGTATCCGAGGATTGTTTACCCAGCAGCTCAATCACTGCATCGCGGATGAGTGGTTGATGTAATTCGATGATCGCCAGATCAGTCTCATTCGCCACCATAATATCAATACGTACCTGAATGTAACCGAGCTGTTTGCCTTTGGTATAAAAATTTGTTGTCAGATCCGGCTCTAGGGTAAAGTAGGCCAACTTAGGCTCGCCGCCTTCTTCGGCGATAGATGAGAGACTAACCAAGACGCTCAAAGCGACAAATATTTGGACTAAGTAACGTTTAATCATATTTCTGTCTTTTCTTTCTTCTAATCACGATACTCGAATCGTCTGAGTCTTGTTACAATAGAGCATCTATTTGTAATAATTATGCGTTAAGCACTCGATGGGGTGGTTAACAACTAAGATCGAAGCTTTATTGTACGACGATAAAGCTACTTATTGAATACTAGTATGAATCAATTTACTTCGCTTTATTTATCTGCTCTTCGCCAAGTCGAATGGCAAGATCCTGATAATTTTAGCTTTCCTACACAAAATGCGAAAAATTGGTTGTTGGAACAGGGCTCATTGTCACGTTTATTAGAAGCCCACTGCCAGACATTAAGTGTAGATTTGTTGCATAACAAAGTAGTTAAAGCAGAGAAGCTCAATCCGCAGGAAATTGAGCTTCTTGCACAAGAAGAATGCTTGCTGCGCAAAGTCGTCTTGAAAGGGGATGGTAATGCTTGGGTTCTGGGCAGAACCTTAATCCCGCAATCCTCTATGGATGGTCAGCAATTCGATTTGACGCGCCAAGGCGAAATTCCGCTTGGTTTGACGGTGTTTAATGCTGAGAACGTTAAACGCGATGCGCTGCAAGTGGGTTGGGCTGAAACGCCAGACGGTCAGTTCCTTGCTCGCCGTTCTCGTTTATGGATGAATCACAAACCTATGCTGGTGGCAGAGCTGTTTTTGCCAACCGCACCGATGTACTCGAAGGAGAGCGTTTAGATGACTGCGGCAAAAGCTCAGGCTTATTGGCAATTAATGCGCATGGATAAGCCGATTGGTACCTTGCTTTTGTTATGGCCGACTCTGTGGGCTCTGATTATTGCAGCGCAAGGCGTGCCTGATCTGACGGTTTTAGTCGTGTTTATTCTAGGTGTGGTGTTTATGCGCTCTGCGGGTTGCGTGATCAATGATTTCGCAGACCGCAAAGTCGATGGCCATGTCAAGCGCACTAGTCAGCGTCCTTTGCCTTCAGGAAGAGTGACGCCCAAAGAAGCGATTGGGCTTTTTATTGGCTTATCTGTTGCGTCTTTCCTGCTGGTTCTGACCATGAACCCACTGACCATCAAACTCTCTTTTGCCGGCCTGTTCCTCGCTTTTATCTACCCATTCATGAAGCGCTATACCCATTTACCGCAACTCTTCCTTGGGTTAGCGTTTAGTTGGTCGATTCCAATGGCTTGGGCCGCTCAGGCTAATGAATTGCCTACGATGGTATGGTTTATCTTTGCCATCAACGCACTTTGGACGATTGCTTACGATACTCAGTATGCCATGGTGGATCGCGATGACGACCTCAAAATTGGCATCAAGTCGACAGCCATTCTGTTTGGCCGCTTCGACAAGATGATTATTGGAGCGTTGCAGTTAGTGACGATGGCTATGCTTATTGCTGTTGGGCATTGGTATGAGTTAGGTGCCAGCTATTATTGGAGTCTGCTAATCGCGGGTGCGCTGTTTGTTTTTCAGCACCAGTTGATTCGTCATCGAGAACGAGATTTGTGTTTCCGCGCTTTTCTTAATAACAACTATGTCGGGATGGTGATCGCCGCTGGGTTGTTGATTGCGTTCTGGTAAGCATTTGAAAAAATAAAAAGGGCATCCAATCGGATGCCCTTTCTGTATTTTGGCTGTCGATTACGCTTCGCCGACCTGACAGATACTTTCTTTAATCGTCAGGCGCACTTCTGGGTAAAGCATAGAGTAAAGTAACTCGGCCAGAATCTGACTTTTCTCTTTATCGCAGTTACCGTCTTTGTCCAGATACGCTTGTTGCTGTAGCGTGGTAAACATAGCGGAGAAAACCCCTTTGTCGAAGAACTCAGGCGCATTAATGCCGTGCAGTCGACCCAAACGCTGAGCGATGTCTTGGCTCTTTTGCTCAAGATCGGCTTTGCCCAATTCCGGGTTGGCGGTTAGCAGGTTAAGTGCAATCGAGTAACGTTGCAGGGTTTCCGTAATGGTGCGACCAAGCAGCATCAAGACCTGGGTGTTAGCCTGCTTGAGTGCCACATTCTGTTCTGTGTCGATAGCAACCAGACCAAGACGAGCGATCTCCTCGATGTAGGCTTCCGTGACATCACCGAGCTGTTCTTCTTCAATGCTCAGGAACAATTCCTGTTTCAGGAATGGATACACCAAAGCCACATTGGCTTTGATTTGCTCCAAGCTAAGCTGCTGATGACGGATCAGCATCTGAGCTATCAAAGATGGAATCGCGAACAGGTGAATAATGTTATTGCGGTAGTAGGTCATTAGGATCGACTGATTGCGATCCAGTGACACGATCTCGCCCATGGTGTCAGACTCGATGACAAACTTATCCAGCGACTCTGCGTGTTTGACTAAGGCTTCCGCATCTTCATCCGGAACCGTGAAAGTAGACGAATAAGGTACGTTCTTAAGTAGAGACAGATAACATTCGATTTGTTTGACTAGGCTGTCACGAGATAGTGCACGTTGACGTGAAGCGAGCAGCGCAGTAGCACACAATGTCAGTGCGTTGGTCGCAGCCGCATCGTTAATGTGCGTCATCATTTTAGTCGCCAAGTCGTTAACCACTGGGTTTAGCCACTGAGGCTTGGTGCTTCCCATAGGGTCAATATCTTGTGTCCACTCAGGCGCGTTTTCATTTAGGTATTGGTTGAGTGGAATTGGCTCACCAAAGTTCACGTAGCCTTGACCAAAATTGCGCAGTTTGCGAATCGTACGCAGCACTAGGCCAGCGTTTTCTTTCTCTTTACGCTTACCGCGCAGCTCTTTGGCATACGTGCTGACTTCCATCACGTGCTCATAGCCAATATAGACAGGCACTAGAGTGACTGGTCGGTTGAGGCCGCGCAGCATCGCCTGAATGGTCATCGCCAACATACCAGTTTTAGCCTGAAGCAGTCGGCCCGTTCGTGAACGTCCACCTTCACTGAAGTACTCAACTGAATAGCCTTTGGTGAACAGCTCCGCCAGATACTCGCGGAAAATAGTGGAATAAAGTTTATTCCCCTTAAAGCTACGGCGAATAAAGAACGCGCCTCCGCGACGGAATAGTGGTCCCGCTGGGAAAAAGTTAAGGTTAATACCTGCAGCGATATGTGGCGGTACCATGCCTTCGTGGAACAGGACGTAAGACAGAAGTAGGTAGTCCATGTGGCTACGGTGACAAGGCACATAGACGATTTCATGCCCATCTTGAGCCAACTTACGTACTGTGGACGCGTTGTTAATATTCAGGCCCTGATAAATGCGATTCCACAGCCAGCTCAACAGTCGGTCGCCGTTTTTCACCAAAGAGTATGAAAAGTCTGCCGCAATCTCATCCATGATATCTTGCGCTTCTTTACGCGCTTTCTCGAGTGAGATATTTTTGGCTTTTGCTTCGTCTGCAATCGCTTTTTCAATCGCTTTGGACTTCATCAAGCGATTAAACAGCGCCTGACGGTTAGGCAAGTTTGGTCCAGATGCCGCCAGTTTCTGACGAGAAAAATGGATTCGAGCAACGCGAGCTAGCTTGTGGGCGATGGAAGCATCGGTGCCGTGTGAATCGGCCATGTAACGCAGAGATACGACTGGGCTGATCCGCACCAGACAGTCGCGGCCCGATTTAAGTACCGCCATCGCTTTCTCTGGGCCATTGAGTGCTTGAAGATAAGGCGTTTGCTGGGATTCTTTGCCCGGCTTACGGCCCCAAAGGACCGTAGCAGGAATCACTTGGACATCCAGTTCACTGTCAAATTTATGCAGTTCAAGCAACTCAGAAAATAGAGCGACGGACTCGCTTGGGACATCCTGATCATTGCTCATCAAGGTTTGACGTGAAGAGATAAAAACATAACGTTTGAATGACTTGCCGTTGATCTTAACTGGTTCAAATGGATCAGGCAAACCAAGGCGGACGACCTGTGTTTGTAGTGTGACTAAATCAACACTCGAACGATAAGGCAGGGCATAAATGATGGGTTTGGCTGCATCAATGTTATGATCTTCAATAGGATTTGAAGGAATCGCGGTTCCTTTTACCATCACTGACAAAGGCAGTTTTAGTAATGAACTCGATAATGATTGTCCGGAAGACATAAGGTTCTTGGCCTCAAAAAACAGATAAATCGCATAAGCATTTTCCATTTCCTTTATTGTAGGAGTGGAAAAGCGCTCAAGCTGATATTTTTAAGGCTGCAAGGATATCAGAAACTGGTCGAACCTTTTACTGGTAATTGGGCGTAAAAGCATCAATTTAGCCAAAATTAAATCATCTATTTAATTATTCAAGAGAAAAGTCTGTGCCGCAAAAATCACTTCATGGATTCAAACGTATAAGAAATGCAACCCGTTACTCATGCCAAGGCCTCAAAGCTGCGTTTAAAAATGAACCTGCATTCAGAGAAGAAATTTTCCTCGCAGCGTTCATGATTCCAACTGCGCTTTTGCTCGATGTTAGCCAGCTAGAACGCATCTTACTGATTGCCACTGTGGTTCTGGTATTGATTGCTGAACTGTTTAACAGTGCCATTGAAGCCGTTGTTGATCGTATTGGTGAAGAGCAGCATGAGCTGGCAGGTAGGGCGAAAGACATCGGGTCGGCGGCAGTCATGATTACCATGCTACTGACAGGTTACGTGTGGCTGGAAGTATTGTTTTTGTAGTCAAAAGTTTAACTCTATCAAAAAACCAGCAATTGGCTTTTCATTTAAACAATTACTGGATATACTCACAGTTAACTGTATAAAAAGACAGGTGACTTATGAAGCCGTTAACGCCACGCCAGCAACAAGTATTTGATCTGATCAAGAGTAAAATTGATGACACAGGCATGCCTCCTACGCGTGCTGAAATTGCCCGTGAACTGGGCTTTCGTTCTGCCAATGCCGCAGAGGAGCATTTAAAAGCTCTAGCTCGTAAACAAGCGATTGAAATTATTCCAGGCGCATCGCGTGGAATCCGCATCTTGCTAGAAGATGCTGCCAATGATGATGGCCTGCCTTTGATTGGTCAGGTTGCTGCAGGTGAACCGATTCTGGCTCAGGAACACGTTGAAGCGCATTATCAGGTGGATCCGGCCATGTTCAAGCCTCAGGCTGATTTCTTATTGCGCGTCAACGGCGAGAGTATGAAAGACATCGGTATCATGGATGGCGATCTGCTTGCGGTGCACAAAACTCAGGACGTTCATGATGGTCAGGTGGTTGTTGCTCGTGTCGATGACGATGTCACCGTTAAGCGTTTGGAACGCAAAGGGTCAACCGTTTTACTCCATGCAGAAAACGAAGAGTTTGAACCTATTAAAGTTGACCTGTCATGTCAGCACCTAGCGATTGAAGGTCTAGCGGTCGGAATTATCCGTAATACCGACTGGATGTAATCACTGCACTGCTCGCAGAAGTGGTATTGAATGGCTTGTAACGTCAGCGAGAATGTTCGCTGACGTTGTTTTGTCACTTCAGTCTGTGAGTTGTGGCTCGATATCTCATATTTTGTTGAGATCTATTCTCAATTACTTGTTTTTGTAATTGATATTCATTATCATCTTATTTCTGGTATGGAAGGAAGATGATCATGGCCGCTAAGCAAAAAGCTTCAACACATCGCTATCAAATCCCGGCCAATTTGTTGCAACCTCTCTGGCTTCGCAGCCGAGAAAGCTTGGTCGACAACGGCTTGGTTTATGACCCAATCGCGGCTAATGCGTGTCAGCGTTGCCAACTCGCACCAGAGTGCCTCTCTGGTGATATCGATCAGAAACAACTTCTTCATGCCACCCTGACTCAAATCTGTGACGATCAGGTCAATCACTTCATTTCACGTAATCCCGATGGTTGGATAATCAATGTTGGCGCTGGCCTCGATACGCGTTTCTATCGAGTCGACAATGGCCGCTGTCACTGGCTTGAGCTGGATGTGACGGAAAACCTCCTTTGGCGTCAGAAACTGTTCCATAAAAGCGAACGTTACCAACATATGTGTGGCAACGTTGATGACTTGTCATGGCTGGATAATTTGCCTGTACCGGAAAAGGCGCCGGTATTGATTGTCTGTGAGCACGCTTTACTGGATTGCAGTGAAAAGCAAGTTGGTAAGTTTATTCAGGCCCTTGGTTGCCACTTTGATTCAGCACGAGCATGTGTGGTGCTGGCGGGGGATCTCGCGGCAAGCAAACTTGGTCAGAAAATGGGCGCAGGCAGTTATAATCATGGCTATGCGTCACCCGGGGATGCAACACTTAATTACCTGCCATGGGCGCGCTGGGCCAAGACCTTTTCTCCTTTAGATAAACACTGCGGGCGTTGGAAGTTATGGCAACGCTGGCTCACCAAATTCAATTCCCTTAAGCATAGGCTTACTCCGGTAGTGGTTCAGCTTCGCTGGTAATCCGGTTACACTTTGCACTCTTCTTTTATGATGAGTGCAAACGTGCAATTACTTCAGACCCTTTCCAATAAAGCGCTTCATAAGCAGGTTCTACTGCTGGCGATCCCCATGGTTCTATCGAACATAACCGTACCTTTACTCGGCTTAGTTGATGCGGCGGTTATTGGCCACCTTGAACATGCTTGGTATCTGGGCGGAGTTGCGCTTGGCAGTACCATGATCAGTGTGACTTTCTGGCTACTGGGTTTTTTGCGGATGTCGACCACTGGGCTGGCGGCGCAATCGTATGGTGCTCAAAGTGGTAAACAACTCGGTTTAGTGTTCACTCAGGGTGTCGCGATGGCCTTGGGTTTTGCATTGCTGTTTCTCCTATTTCACCAGCCGATTGCCAATCTGGTATTTTCGCTGAGCAGTGCGAGTGATGAAGTCAAATTTTATGGTGAGCAGTATTTTGCCATTCGTGCTTGGAGCGCTCCTGCTGCCTTAGTTAACTTTGTCTTATTGGGCTGGTTGCTAGGGACGCAGAACGCACGTGCACCGATGTGGATGGTGATCATTGCAAACGTCACCAACATCGTTCTCGATGTGCTGTTTGTGATTGGCTTTGGCTGGAAAGTGGAAGGTGCCGCACTGGCGTCGGTGATTGCTGATTATAGTGGTATGAGTTTTGGCCTATGGTGTGTTTGGCGTACGTGGCATAAAAGCCATTTACCCTCGATTGCTTCGTTGCTGAAAGACACCACCCATGGATTAAGCCGTTTCGTAAAGCTTAACCGTGATATTTTCCTGCGGTCTTTGTGCCTGCAAGCGACCTTTACGTTTATGACGTTCCAGGGCGCAAGCTTTGGCGATGATATTGTGGCTGCCAATGCGGTATTAATGAGTTTTCTGATGATCATTTCCTACGGCATGGACGGATTTGCCTATGCGATGGAGGCGATGGTTGGTAAAGCGATAGGCGCTAAGGATAAGCAACAGCTCAGCGCGTCATTGGTGGGAACTTTCTTCTGGAGTCTGATCATCTGTTTGGGGTTAACGGCTGTGTTTGCTTTCGCCGGATCGTCCTTGATCAGTCTGATCACCGACATCCCGAAAGTGCACGATACAGCACTGATATACCTTCCTTGGTTGATGGCGATGCCTTTAGTCTCAATGTGGTGCTTCTTATTGGATGGCATATTCATTGGGGCTACGAAAGGGAGAGAAATGCGCAACAGCATGTTTTTCGCAATGTGCACTTTCTTTGGGGTATTTTTCGCCTTGGCCAGTTTCGGTAACCATGCATTGTGGCTGGCTATGTTGAGTTTTATGGGGATGCGTGGTGTGACACTGGCGGTGATTTTTTATCAGCAGTGGCGCAAACAACAATTTTTGACTGCTTAACAAAAAGCCGCAGCGATGACTGCGGCTTTTTTATTGCTCGACTTAGAATAAGCGATTGAGGCCATTCAGCGCCGCTACGCGGTACGCTTCGGCCATGGTCGGATAGTTAAATGTGGTATTGACGAAGTATTCAATCGTATTGGCTTCGCCTTTTTGTTCCATAATCGCTTGTCCGATATGGATGATTTCCGCGGCACGCTCACCAAAGCAGTGAATACCAAGGATCTCTTTGGTTTCGCGGTGGAAGAGAATCTTCAAGCTGCCGATGTCTTTACCTGCAATCTGAGCGCGAGCTAAGTGCTTAAACGACGAACGGCCGACTTCATAAGGGACTTTTGCCGCTGTTAGTTCTTGCTCAGTCTTACCTACAGAACTGATTTCCGGAATGGTATAAATACCGGTCGGGATATCTTCAATCAGATTGCCATCGGCCTGGCCTTTATTGATCGCCTGTGCCACGTATCGGCCTTGGTCATAAGCCGCACTGGCTAGGCTAGGGTAGCCAATAACATCGCCGACTGCGTAAATATGCTCGACTTCCGTCTGGTAGTTACTGTCAACGGACAACTGGCCACGAGAATCGGCGTTTAAACCCACAGCCGATAGGTTGAGTTTGTCGGTGTTACCCGTGCGGCCGTTGGCGTAAAGAATACAATCGGCACGCATTTTCTTGCCTGATTCGAGATGGATAATCACGCCATCTTCGGTGCCTTCAATTTTCTCGTAAGTTTCGTCGTTGCGGATCACAACACCACTGTTCCAGAAGTGATAAGACAAAGCGTCTGATACTTCATTATCGAGGAAAGACAGCAGTCGGTCTCGAGTGTTGATTAAGTCCGTTTTTACGCCCAAACCCCGGAAGATAGACGCATACTCACAACCGATCACGCCGGCACCATAAATAATGATATGACGAGGGTCGTGTTTCAGGCTGAGAATAGAATCGCTGTCATAGATACGCTCATGCAGAAAGTCGACATCAGCTGGCTGGTATGGGCGTGAGCCTGTTGCAATCACAAATCGATCAGCGCTGTACAGCTCCTCTGTGCCGTCTGCTTGAGTGACGGCAATGGTGTACTTGTCCGTAAAGCGTGCAGTACCGAAAATCAAAGAACATTGATTACGATCGTAAAAGCCTTGTCTCAGGCGAGTTTGTTTATCAATCACAGACTTAGCGTGGCCCAAGATATTGGAGAACGTAGAGTGCAAGCTGGTGTTGTTATGGCAAAACAGCGGGTTATTGTTGAATTCAATGATGCGGCTGACCGCATGACGCAGCGCTTTAGAAGGGATGGTTCCCCAGTGGGTACAACCGCCACCGACGCTGCTCTCTTTTTCCACTATGGCGACATTGAGTCCCGCTTTGGTTAGCCCCATCGCTGCCCCTTCACCACCAGGGCCACTACCAATAACGATCACGTCAAAGTGGTTACTTTCCGCCATAACTTTTCCTTTGTTATATTGTCTTAACATTGCTTTAGCGAGATTTTAACTGATTTCACGATAGAGCACACGGTCAGCGCACTAGAGAGTGGAAGTGATCACGCAGAATGTTTCATATCTGGTATTTGCGCGGTGATAGGTCTCTAAACCAGCGTTAAGTGATTGAAAAAGAAATCAGGCTGAGTTTAATTGTCACGCGGTAGTCAAAGGTTACGATTTTGGCTTATGTCCTTAAGGTAATCGTTGTATATTAACTGCTACTAAACCAATAAATAGAAAACAGATGAAATCCATGGGAATCCGTGCACAGCAAAAAGAAAAAACGCGTCGCTCATTAATTGATGCTGCGTTTAGCCAGCTTAGCGCTGACCGAAGCTTTTCGAACCTGAGTTTACGAGAAGTTGCCCGGGAAGCAGGGATTGCTCCAACCTCATTTTATCGCCATTTCAAAGATATGGATGAGCTGGGGTTGACCATGGTTGACGAAGGCGGCTTGCTGCTTCGTCAGTTGATGCGCCAGGCGCGACAGCGAATCGTCAAAGAGGGGAGTGTGATTCGCACTTCTATCGAGACGTTTATGGAGTTCATTGAAAGCAACCCCAATGTGTTTCGACTATTATTGCGAGAACGTTCGGGAACATCATTTGACTTTCGTACCGCTGTGGCGAGAGAGATTCAGCACTTTGCTGCTGAACTGACCGAGTACTTGATCAGCACAGGAATGACGCGTGATGAGGCCTATACCCAGGCTGAAGCTTCCGTCACCTTAGTGTTTAGCTCAGGCGCAGAAGCACTGGATTTGAATCGACGCGAGCGAGATGAGCTTGCGGAACGATTGATTATGCAATTGCGAATGATAGCCAAAGGGGCTTTATGGTATCGCAAAGAACGTGAACGTAACCGTAACCGATTAAAAGGTGGGATTGATTAATGTCGAATGAAGTAAACCAAGTTAATCGTGGTTCTGAGAAGAAGACGCTCGTACTTGCATTGATTGCTGGTATGTGTGGAGACGCATTGTTGTCATGGCTGACAATGAGCGAAGTTTCTTTCTCTATTTTTCCACTGATTGCGCTTGTACTGTCTGTGCAGGCGCTGTACCAAGAATATCTACGTAACCCTGTCTCTGAAGACATTCCGCTGGTTGGTCTAGCGTGTTTCTTCGTTGGCGCCTTTGGCCACTCTGCTTTTGTCAAAGCGCAGCACCCAGATGCGGGGTCTAACTTCTTTGCCATCATAGTGTCGCTGTTGCTATTGCTATGGATTGGTAAGAAACTGGGTTTTATGAACCGCTCCGCTAGCGCTGAGTAGTCTGACTCCAAATATAAAAAACGAGCCAAATGGCTCGTTTTTTTGTGTTCTCTTATCAAGCTATGCTTTGCGTTCCAGTAGGACACCCGCTTCCATATGGTGGGTATAAGGGAACTGATCAAACAGAGCAAAACGCGTGATGTTGTGTGTTTCGCTTAATACATCAAGATTGTCCTTGAGCGTCTCTGGGTTGCAGGAGATGTAAAGGATGCGCTCATAGCCTTGCACCATCTTACACGTATCGATATCCATGCCTGAGCGAGGAGGATCGACAAAAATCGTGTTGCAGTTGTAGCTCTTCAAATCGACGCCCGCGTCTTTTAGGCGGCGGAATTCGCGTTTGCCTTCAATAGCCTGAGTAAACTCTTCCGCGGATAGGCGTAGGATCTGAACGTTATCAATGTTATTGGCTGCAATATTGTACTGCGCAGACTCGACGGAAGGTTTTGCCAGTTCGGTTGCCAGTACTCGGTTAAAGTTTTGCGCGAGTGCCAGAGAGAAGTTACCGTTACCACAGTAAAGCTCCAGCAAATCGCCTTGGCTTTCGTTGGTACAGTCGATTGCCCACTCCAGCATTTTTTCAGCTACTTTGCCGTTAGGCTGCGTAAAGCTATTCTCGACTTGTTGGTAAACGTACGGTTGGCCATTGACGTCGAGCTTTTCAATCACGTAGTCGCGATCGAGAACAATCTTCATTTTACGTGCACGACCGATCAGGTTCAGGTTGAATCCTTCATCGTTCAGACGTTGCTTGAGCGCTTTTGCATTCTTCGTCCACTCATCGTCCAATTGACGGTGGTATAGCAGAGACACCAGAATCTCACCGCTCAGTGTCGATAGAAAATCCACTTGGAACAGTTTACGACGTAGAGAGTCGTTGTCTTTCATTGCATCAATCAGCAATGGCATTAGATCGTTGATCAAACGGCTCGCCGCAGGGAACTGGTCAACACGGTATTTTTCACGCGTTTCCTGATTGAACATGATGTAGTAAAGGTCATCCCCTTCATGCCAAACACGGAACTCAGCGCGCATACGATAATGTTGCTCTGGGGACTCAAACACTTCCAGTTCTGGAACGTGGTAGGGAGCAAACATCTCATTAAGACGTTCGACCTTTTCCGCCAGTTGTTCTTGGTAGCGCTGTGGATTTACTTCAAGAGTCGCCATGTTTATTACCTTCAAGTGCTGAGTGCGTTTGTTTTAGGAGCGCAGATTTTATTCAATATCTGCGACATGTCCAGCTTTGTCACTCTCCAGTGATCAATATAGTGTGTAAACCCGTTATCAGGCATTAGAGATAAAGCGGTTGGTTATATAAAAGCACAATATTGGCTGGACAAAGGAATGATAGCTGAATAACATTTGCGCCTAGCTGGTGCTATCTAGCAGTATAGATGGCTGAAAAGGGAATCTGGTGTGAATCCAGAACTGACGCGCAGCGGTAAAAGAGAACGAACACTCAACAGACACTGCATAGAGGACTATGTGGGAAGTCGAGTTAGTAGGTGGTGCAAACTGAGCTCTTGAGTCCGAATACCTGCCAGCAGCTGAGCCAATCACTGGAAGCAAGTGCTCCAAGCTCGGTAGGATTTACGCGATTTAGGATTATAAAAATGAACCGTTCTATTCTGGCGATAGCAGTGGCATCGCTACTTCCTCACGCCTCCCTTTCATACGCCCAAGAAGCCTCAGCTGATGAGACTATGGTGGTCACGGCAAGTCGATTTGAGCAGTCTGAAGCAAGTGTCTTAGCTTCGGTTACTACGATTACACGAGAAGAAATAGACACTCTTCAAGCTAAATCTTTAACAGAAGTTTTTAAGTACGTTCCTGGCGTTCAGCTTGGGGAGAGTGGAGACTCCTTTCATTCGACGTCTATTTTCATTCGGGGCTCTGAAAGTAAACATTCGCTCATTCTTTTGAATGGAGTAAAAGTAAATAGCGCATCTCAAGGTGGCTTTGACCTTTCTTTATTGCCTGTTGAGATCATCGAGAGAATTGAAATTATTCGTGGACCTCGTGCTGCAGTATACGGTGCCGACGCTATTGGTGGTGTTATCAACTTCATCACCCATCAGGCTGGTGACTCACTACATCAAATTAAAACGAGTATGGGGAGTGATAGTTATTATCAGACTTCATGGCAATCCCGTGGACAAATAAATGAAAAAACTTATGGGACGTTTTTTGTAAATTACAAAGAGACGGACGGCTATAACATTAAGGAAGGTACATCAAAAGACATTGGTGGTGAATACGGAGGAGAGTCGAAAGATTTTACTGCTTCACTTTTTCATGAACTTTCTTCTAAGGTTCAGTTGAATCTAGATGTGTTCTACAGTGATAGTTTATCTGAATTCAATGGTAGCAATAGTTCATTTGCAACAACTCTAAATGAACGAGATGCAGAGTTCTTCCAAGTAAGCGGTGGTGCATTATATAGTAATGATGCTATGTCTAGCCGCCTTAGCTTTTCGAAATCTATCCAAGAAAGTACTTCCTATCCTGTAAGTGAACGTGAGCACGTATCAACCTATAAGACGAATCGTACATCTCTAAATTGGCTGAATTCGTTTTTCGTTGAAGATGGCTTCAAAGTTAATGCCGGTTTAGATGTGGTAAATGAAGATGTTTCTAGTGGTACCGTTGACTATGTAAAAAAAGACAGAACGAATACGGGCGTATTCATCACCTCAACTAAAGAGTTTGGCCAGTTTACGTTAGATGGTAGTGTAAGATTCGACGATGATACTAGCTTTGATAACTTCACAACTTGGTCTGCTGCTATTGCATATGATTTCAATGAAAAACTGAGGGTATATGGCAGCTATGGGACAGCGTTTAAAGCTCCTTCTTTTTATGATTTATACGATCCAACTTCAGGCAATCCAAATCTGAAAGTTGAAGAGTCTGCTTCATCTGAGATTGGCTTAATTGGTCAGTTTGAACTGATTGATTGGAGACTGAGTGCTTATGTTTCTAAATTGGAAGATATGATCATTTACTATGAGCACTTAAACTGGGCACCAACAAATACTGATGCTGACATTTCCGGGATTGAATTTGAAGGTAGCTTTGATACTGGTCCTATTTACCATACTGTTGGCCTTGCTTATATGAACCCTGAAGACTCTGAAGGAAAGCAGCTGGCTCGAAGAGCAAAAGAAACCGCATCTTGGATTGGTACATTTACCCAAGACTCGTGGGATCTATCTTTAAGCATGGTGTACCAAGGTGATCGTTATGATGATTATAGTAACAATAACAAGTTAGAAGCTTACTCATTATGGAATCTATCCACAAACTACTATGTGACGCCGAATATCACCTTGTCAGGAAAAGTTAACAATCTGTTCGATGAAGATTACCAAACAGCGAAAGAATACTTAACACCGGAACGTAGTTACTATCTAAGTGCGTCATACCAATTCTAATTAACTAAACCGCCTTCGGGCGGTTTTTTCTTATCTATAGGCATTAACAATGAAAAAGAACGTCATTATCAGTTGGTCGAGCGGAAAGGATTCGACCCTCACTCTAGAAAGGCTAGTCGATAGTGAACACTACAATGTTGTTGGTCTTTACACCACTTACGTAAAAGATGAAGTCCCATTCCAAGCCACTCCTGTTGAAGTGCTGGACATGCAAGCAGCCTTACTTGGGTTACCTCTAATAAAAATTGAAATGCCGGAAACATTTCCACCAAATGACGTCTATCAGTCGACCATCATTGATGCACTAAAGAGCAGCGATCTCGATATTCAGGCCGTGGCTTTTGGTGATATGTTCTGCAATGGTATCGAAGCTTATCGCCGCAGTTATATTGAACCCGCTGGTTGGGAGTGTGTTTTTCCACTCATTGGACAAAATAGCCAAGACCTTGCGGATGAGATCTTAGAGCGAGGGATTAAAACCCTGGTTGTGACAACGGATGGTCAAGCACTTGACCCTGAGTATTGCGGGCGATGGTATGACCGAGCATTCATTGATTCTCTACCGAGTGGTGTGGACCCATGCGGTGAAGACGGCGAGTTTCATACGCTGGTCACGCAAACCCGTAGCTATCAAGGCAAGATTGAGTTGAGTTTTACGACTCGTGACGTTGGAGACCGTTTCTCTCATCAACGTTACCAAGCGAAGATATTGCCAAACTGATTTGTGTGAGTATGATTGCCACATCGAAATGTGTGGGTATATCAAGTGTCACTACAATCAAAAGTACTAATTTTTGACTCTGGGGTCGGTGGGCTTTCTGTTTTCCAAGAAATAGAGAAAAAGCTCCCTCAACTTGACTATGTATACCTGTTTGATAACGCAGCTTATCCCTACGGTGAGTTGGATCATGAAACGTTAGTTTCTCGAGTGGAAGCATTGGTTTCGCAGTATGTCGCTGATCACCAAGTGGATTTGGTTGTGATTGCATGTAATACCGCAAGCACCATTGTATTACCTTCATTGAGAACTTTGCTCTCGATTCCGGTTGTCGGCGTCGTACCTGCGATTAAACCAGCATCTAATTTAGCGAATAAAGCGGTCGGACTGATAGCAACCCCCGCGACGGTGACACGTCAGTACACGCAGGAATTGATTCGCGACTTCTCGCAAAGCAAACCCGTTGAGCTTTTAGGCTCTACTCGACTGGTCGACATGGCAGAAGAAAAGCTTCGCGGTACCCCTGTCTCGAATCAAGAACTAAAGGCAGTACTGTCACCCATGATAGGTAAAGTCGATGTTGCCGTATTAGGGTGCACACACTTTCCTCTCATTAAAGAAGAAATACAGTCGGTGCTGAGTGAACAGGTTGTGCTGGTGGACTCTGGTGAGGCGATTGCGCGTCGAGTACAAGAATTGTTGAACCTTGAGGACAAGAAAGAAGGAAAAGGTCTGAGGGAAATTTTTTCAACGGCTCCCCCTTATGCAGAAGGAGCGTTGAATAGAGCATTACAAAACTTAGGCTTTAGTCCTGTTCAGCTTGAGATTTTGGATCATTAGCGATACGTACCTTTAATGTACGCTGCATATAATCCTTTTCATTTAGTCCTTCTATAGCACCAGCAGCATCCGTTGCTGCCATGACAACAAAACCAAATCCTCGTCTTTTACCTGTGCGTTTATCTTTCATCAGGCGGACGGCAAAGACTTCACCATGCTTAGCAAACAATTCCTTCACATGGGATTCATTTGCTTTGTAAGGAAGGTTGCCGACATAGAGGGTCTTGGTCGCGGGTTCATTAACGGTTGCTGGCTCAGTTGTGGTGTTTGAAAATTTAAAAACAAAAGCAGAAGCAAAAACACCGATAACAAAGCTGAGCGCAGGAGAAATAGCAACCTGCGAAAAGATGATTCCACCTAAAACCGCTAAGGCGAGAATCATTAAGGTCGATTTATTAGAACTCATATTTGAATACAACTTCGTAGTTTAAGAAAAAAGTGCCTAGGTATTAACAAAATAGACACACGGATCTTACGTATATGGTTGTTGTTTTTCCAACCTATTGATGTGACGTGACTCAAATGTTGAAATTTTATTCTATTTCTGGCGTTTTGATTTGTTTTTAACCGAATGAAAAATAAATTCAAAAAAACACTTGTCATCCTTTCTAAGCTCCCTATAATGCCGCCTCACCGACAAGGAGTGAGACGAAAGTCACAAACCGAAATCGGAATTGAAAGAGGAAAGAAAGTTAAATAAAACGCTTGACTCTTAAAATGGGAAGCGTAAGATACGCACCCCTAACGACGAGGCGCTAAAGCGCAACGGAAGTTAGAAAAGCTCTTTAACAATATAAACCTATCAATCTGTGTGGGCACTCGTTGATGATAATCCAATTCGAAGCTTCGGCTTCAAATTAGGTTTCAATGATACGAAGTGACCATTGAATCTTCGGATTCAGCACAGTCAATTCAAACATTACTTTGTGTAATGTTCAGTATTCATTGAGCCGAACAAAATCTTAAATTGAAGAGTTTGATCATGGCTCAGATTGAACGCTGGCGGCAGGCCTAACACATGCAAGTCGAGCGGAAACGAGTTATCTGAACCTTCGGGGAACGATAACGGCGTCGAGCGGCGGACGGGTGAGTAATGCCTGGGAAATTGCCCTGATGTGGGGGATAACCATTGGAAACGATGGCTAATACCGCATAATAGCTTCGGCTCAAAGAGGGGGACCTTCGGGCCTCTCGCGTCAGGATATGCCCAGGTGGGATTAGCTAGTTGGTGAGGTAATGGCTCACCAAGGCGACGATCCCTAGCTGGTCTGAGAGGATGATCAGCCACACTGGAACTGAGACACGGTCCAGACTCCTACGGGAGGCAGCAGTGGGGAATATTGCACAATGGGCGCAAGCCTGATGCAGCCATGCCGCGTGTATGAAGAAGGCCTTCGGGTTGTAAAGTACTTTCAGCAGTGAGGAAGGTGGATGTGTTAATAGCGCATTCATTTGACGTTAGCTGCAGAAGAAGCACCGGCTAACTCCGTGCCAGCAGCCGCGGTAATACGGAGGGTGCGAGCGTTAATCGGAATTACTGGGCGTAAAGCGCATGCAGGTGGTTTGTTAAGTCAGATGTGAAAGCCCGGGGCTCAACCTCGGAATTGCATTTGAAACTGGCAGACTAGAGTACTGTAGAGGGGGGTAGAATTTCAGGTGTAGCGGTGAAATGCGTAGAGATCTGAAGGAATACCGGTGGCGAAGGCGGCCCCCTGGACAGATACTGACACTCAGATGCGAAAGCGTGGGGAGCAAACAGGATTAGATACCCTGGTAGTCCACGCCGTAAACGATGTCTACTTGGAGGTTGTGGCCTTGAGCCGTGGCTTTCGGAGCTAACGCGTTAAGTAGACCGCCTGGGGAGTACGGTCGCAAGATTAAAACTCAAATGAATTGACGGGGGCCCGCACAAGCGGTGGAGCATGTGGTTTAATTCGATGCAACGCGAAGAACCTTACCTACTCTTGACATCCTCAGAAGAGACTGGAGACAGTCTTGTGCCTTCGGGAACTGAGAGACAGGTGCTGCATGGCTGTCGTCAGCTCGTGTTGTGAAATGTTGGGTTAAGTCCCGCAACGAGCGCAACCCTTATCCTTGTTTGCCAGCGAGTCATGTCGGGAACTCCAGGGAGACTGCCGGTGATAAACCGGAGGAAGGTGGGGACGACGTCAAGTCATCATGGCCCTTACGAGTAGGGCTACACACGTGCTACAATGGCGCATACAGAGGGCGGCCAACTTGCGAAAGTGAGCGAATCCCAAAAAGTGCGTCGTAGTCCGGATTGGAGTCTGCAACTCGACTCCATGAAGTCGGAATCGCTAGTAATCGTAGATCAGAATGCTACGGTGAATACGTTCCCGGGCCTTGTACACACCGCCCGTCACACCATGGGAGTGGGCTGCAAAAGAAGTGGGTAGTTTAACCTTCGGGGGGACGCTCACCACTTTGTGGTTCATGACTGGGGTGAAGTCGTAACAAGGTAGCGCTAGGGGAACCTGGCGCTGGATCACCTCCTTATACGATGATTATTCACGATGAGTGTCCACACAGATTGATATGTTTATATAAATTAAAGAGGGGCTATAGCTCAGCTGGGAGAGCGCTTCGCTGGCAGCGAAGAGGTCATCGGTTCGATCCCGATTAGCTCCACCAATGATTTCTATTAAGAAATTCTTAGTGTCCCGTTCGTCTAGAGGCCTAGGACACCGCCCTTTCACGGCGGTAACAGGGGTTCGACTCCCCTACGGGATACCATCTTTAAGCGCATTAGTGATAGTGCTTTTAAAAATGGTTTCGAAAGAAACATGCTCTTTAACAATTTGGAAAGCTGACGAATAACAACAATCCCCATCTCTATGAGATGCGTTGTTATTCAATAAAAGTTCTCAAATCCTAATTCTTTGAATTAGGTACCAACACACATTCAAGTGTTCTTGGAAATTTGAGTCCGGCAAAATCGAGTCTGCATCATGTTTAAATAATGGCAGACAACTTTGGTTGTTTAAACAGAAGACCCTTTGGGGTTGTATGGTTAAGTGACTAAGCGTACACGGTGGATGCCTTGGCAGTCAGAGGCGATGAAGGACGTATTAACTTGCGATAAGCCCAGATTAGACAGTAAAAGTCATTTGAGTCTGGGATTTCCGAATGGGGAAACCCACCTGCATAAGCAGGTATCATTACCTGAATACATAGGGTAATGAGGCGAACCGGGGGAACTGAAACATCTAAGTACCCCGAGGAAAAGAAATCAACCGAGATTCCGAAAGTAGCGGCGAGCGAAATTGGACTAGCCCTTAAGCCTTTAATGCGTCAGGTGAAAGTTCTGGAAAGTTCTGCGATACAGGGTGATAGCCCCGTAACCGACAGCGCATTTTAGGTGAAATCGAGTAGGGCGGGACACGTGATATCCTGTCTGAATATGGGGGGACCATCCTCCAAGGCTAAATACTACTGACTGACCGATAGTGAACCAGTACCGTGAGGGAAAGGCGAAAAGAACCCCTGTGAGGGGAGTGAAATAGAACCTGAAACCGTGTACGTACAAGCAGTAGGAGCACCTTCGTGGTGTGACTGCGTACCTTTTGTATAATGGGTCAGCGACTTATATTCAGTAGCAAGGTTAACCATCTAGGGGAGCCGTAGAGAAATCGAGTCTTAACTGGGCGTCGAGTTGCTGGATATAGACCCGAAACCAGGTGATCTAGCCATGGGCAGGTTGAAGGTTGAGTAACATCAACTGGAGGACCGAACCGACTAATGTTGAAAAATTAGCGGATGACTTGTGGCTAGGGGTGAAAGGCCAATCAAACCTGGAGATAGCTGGTTCTCCCCGAAATCTATTTAGGTAGAGCCTCGGACGAATACTACTGGGGGTAGAGCACTGTTAAGGCTAGGGGGTCATCCCGACTTACCAACCCTTTGCAAACTCCGAATACCAGTAAGTACTATCCGGGAGACACACGGCGGGTGCTAACGTCCGTCGTGGAGAGGGAAACAACCCAGACCGCCAGCTAAGGTCCCAAATTACAGCTAAGTGGGAAACGATGTGGGAAGGCTTAGACAGCTAGGATGTTGGCTTAGAAGCAGCCATCATTTAAAGAAAGCGTAATAGCTCACTAGTCGAGTCGGCCTGCGCGGAAGATGTAACGGGGCTAAGCTGTAAACCGAAGCTGCGGCAATGCATTTTATGTATTGGGTAGGGGAGCGTTCTGTAAGCCGTTGAAGGTGAGCTGTAAAGCTTGCTGGAGGTATCAGAAGTGCGAATGCTGACATGAGTAACGATAAAGGGGGTGAAAAACCTCCTCGCCGGAAGACCAAGGGTTCCTGTCCAACGTTAATCGGGGCAGGGTAAGTCGACCCCTAAGGCGAGGCCGAAAGGCGTAGTCGATGGGAAACGGGTTAATATTCCCGTACTTCTTACAATTGCGATGGGGGGACGGAGAAGGCTAGGTGGGCCTGGCGACGGTTGTCCAGGTTCAAGTGCGTAGGCTTGAGAGTTAGGTAAATCCGGCTCTCTCTAAGGCTGAGACACGACGTCGAGCACCTACGGGTGTGAAGTCATTGATGCCATGCTTCCAGGAAAAGCCTCTAAGCTTCAGATTGTAAGGAATCGTACCCCAAACCGACACAGGTGGTCGGGTAGAGAATACCAAGGCGCTTGAGAGAACTCGGGTGAAGGAACTAGGCAAAATGGTACCGTAACTTCGGGAGAAGGTACGCTCCTGTCGGTGAAGTCCCTTGCGGATGGAGCTAACGGGAGTCGCAGATACCAGGTGGCTGCAACTGTTTATTAAAAACACAGCACTGTGCAAAATCGTAAGATGACGTATACGGTGTGACGCCTGCCCGGTGCCGGAAGGTTAATTGATGGGGTTAGACGTAAGTCGAAGCTCTTGATCGAAGCCCCGGTAAACGGCGGCCGTAACTATAACGGTCCTAAGGTAGCGAAATTCCTTGTCGGGTAAGTTCCGACCTGCACGAATGGCGTAATGATGGCCACGCTGTCTCCACCCGAGACTCAGTGAAATTGAAATCGCTGTGAAGATGCAGTGTACCCGCGGCTAGACGGAAAGACCCCGTGAACCTTTACTACAGCTTGGCACTGAACATTGACCCTACATGTGTAGGATAGGTGGGAGGCTTTGAAACCGGTACGCCAGTATCGGTGGAGCCGTCCTTGAAATACCACCCTTGTAGTGTTGATGTTCTAACTTAGACCCGTCATCCGGGTTGAGGACAGTGCCTGGTGGGTAGTTTGACTGGGGCGGTCTCCTCCCAAAGAGTAACGGAGGAGCACGAAGGTGGGCTAATCACGGTTGGACATCGTGAGGTTAGTGCAATGGCATAAGCCCGCTTGACTGCGAGAATGACAATTCGAGCAGGTGCGAAAGCAGGTCATAGTGATCCGGTGGTTCTGTATGGAAGGGCCATCGCTCAACGGATAAAAGGTACTCCGGGGATAACAGGCTGATACCGCCCAAGAGTTCATATCGACGGCGGTGTTTGGCACCTCGATGTCGGCTCATCACATCCTGGGGCTGAAGTCGGTCCCAAGGGTATGGCTGTTCGCCATTTAAAGTGGTACGCGAGCTGGGTTTAGAACGTCGTGAGACAGTTCGGTCCCTATCTGCCGTGGGCGTTGGAAGATTGAAGGGGGCTGCTCCTAGTACGAGAGGACCGGAGTGGACGAACCTCTGGTGTTCGGGTTGTCATGCCAATGGCATTGCCCGGTAGCTAAGTTCGGAATCGATAACCGCTGAAAGCATCTAAGCGGGAAGCGAGCCCTGAGATGAGTCTTCCCTGACCCCTTGAGGGTCCTAAAGGGTTGTTCGAGACTAGAACGTTGATAGGCAGGGTGTGTAAGCGTTGTGAGGCGTTGAGCTAACCTGTACTAATTGCCCGTGAGGCTTAACCATACAACACCCAAAGGGTTTTGATGGACTCAAAGTAAGAACAGATTGAATGTGTAGAGAACACAATAACAGCTTTCCGAATTATTCGATTTGCAAGCAAATCTCACCCTAAAGGGCCGCACTAAAGTGCGTTTGAATTTGCGAGCAAATTGATAAAGAATTTGCTTGGCGACCATAGCGTTGTGGACCCACCTGATCCCATGCCGAACTCAGAAGTGAAACGCAATAGCGCCGATGGTAGTGTGGGGCTTCCCCATGTGAGAGTAGGACATCGCCAGGCTTTAATTTCGACTTTGCTTATCTATTAAGCAAGTCACCATAAAGTTCTAATCTTTTTTAGAGTTTTATGTTGACTTCAACAGTCAGTCGCGTAATATACGCGTCCTGCTTAGGTGCTAAGACACTGAAAGCACAGCTCTTTAACAATATAAACCTATCAATCTGTGTGGGCACTCGTTGATGATAATCCAATTCGATACTTCGGTATCAAATTAGGTTTCAATGATACGAAGTGACCATTGAATCTTCGGATTCAGCACAGTCAATTCAAACATTACTTATGTAATGTTCAGTATTCATTGAGCCGAACAAAATCTTAAATTGAAGAGTTTGATCATGGCTCAGATTGAACGCTGGCGGCAGGCCTAACACATGCAAGTCGAGCGGAAACGAGTTGTCTGAACCTTCGGGGAACGATAACGGCGTCGAGCGGCGGACGGGTGAGTAATGCCTGGGAAATTGCCCTGATGTGGGGGATAACCATTGGAAACGATGGCTAATACCGCATAATAGCTTCGGCTCAAAGAGGGGGACCTTCGGGCCTCTCGCGTCAGGATATGCCCAGGTGGGATTAGCTAGTTGGTGAGGTAATGGCTCACCAAGGCGACGATCCCTAGCTGGTCTGAGAGGATGATCAGCCACACTGGAACTGAGACACGGTCCAGACTCCTACGGGAGGCAGCAGTGGGGAATATTGCACAATGGGCGCAAGCCTGATGCAGCCATGCCGCGTGTATGAAGAAGGCCTTCGGGTTGTAAAGTACTTTCAGCAGTGAGGAAGGTGGATGTGTTAATAGCGCATTCATTTGACGTTAGCTGCAGAAGAAGCACCGGCTAACTCCGTGCCAGCAGCCGCGGTAATACGGAGGGTGCGAGCGTTAATCGGAATTACTGGGCGTAAAGCGCATGCAGGTGGTTTGTTAAGTCAGATGTGAAAGCCCGGGGCTCAACCTCGGAATTGCATTTGAAACTGGCAGACTAGAGTACTGTAGAGGGGGGTAGAATTTCAGGTGTAGCGGTGAAATGCGTAGAGATCTGAAGGAATACCGGTGGCGAAGGCGGCCCCCTGGACAGATACTGACACTCAGATGCGAAAGCGTGGGGAGCAAACAGGATTAGATACCCTGGTAGTCCACGCCGTAAACGATGTCTACTTGGAGGTTGTGGCCTTGAGCCGTGGCTTTCGGAGCTAACGCGTTAAGTAGACCGCCTGGGGAGTACGGTCGCAAGATTAAAACTCAAATGAATTGACGGGGGCCCGCACAAGCGGTGGAGCATGTGGTTTAATTCGATGCAACGCGAAGAACCTTACCTACTCTTGACATCCTCAGAAGAGACTGGAGACAGTCTTGTGCCTTCGGGAACTGAGAGACAGGTGCTGCATGGCTGTCGTCAGCTCGTGTTGTGAAATGTTGGGTTAAGTCCCGCAACGAGCGCAACCCTTATCCTTGTTTGCCAGCGAGTCATGTCGGGAACTCCAGGGAGACTGCCGGTGATAAACCGGAGGAAGGTGGGGACGACGTCAAGTCATCATGGCCCTTACGAGTAGGGCTACACACGTGCTACAATGGCGCATACAGAGGGCGGCCAACTTGCGAAAGTGAGCGAATCCCAAAAAGTGCGTCGTAGTCCGGATTGGAGTCTGCAACTCGACTCCATGAAGTCGGAATCGCTAGTAATCGTAGATCAGAATGCTACGGTGAATACGTTCCCGGGCCTTGTACACACCGCCCGTCACACCATGGGAGTGGGCTGCAAAAGAAGTGGGTAGTTTAACCTTCGGGGGGACGCTCACCACTTTGTGGTTCATGACTGGGGTGAAGTCGTAACAAGGTAGCGCTAGGGGAACCTGGCGCTGGATCACCTCCTTATACGATGATTACTCACGATGAGTGTCCACACAGATTGATGGTTTATGTAGTTTAAGAGACGATACTGGGTCTGTAGCTCAGGTGGTTAGAGCGTTCGCCTGATAAGCGAGAGGTCGGTGGTTCAAGTCCACTCAGACCCACCAATCTTCCTCCCAGGAGATTGGCAACAGTATCGACACCTTGATGGGGCTATAGCTCAGCTGGGAGAGCGCCTGCCTTGCACGCAGGAGGTCAGCAGTTCGATCCTGCTTAGCTCCACCATCTTTAAGTGTTCTTGAAAAAGAATCTTTAAAAATGGTTCATTTATGAATCTAGCTCTTTAACAATTTGGAAAGCTGACGAATAACAACAATCCCCATCTCTATGAGATGCGTTGTTATTCATTGAAAAGTTCTCAAATCCTAATGACTTGTTCATTAGGTACCAACACACATTCAAGTGTTCTTGGAAACATCCTTGTGATGTTTAATATTTGAGTCCGGCAAAATCGAGTCTGCATCATGTTTAAATAATGGCAGACAACTTTGGTTGTTTGATTGTAAGACCCTTTGGGGTTGTATGGTTAAGTGACTAAGCGTACACGGTGGATGCCTTGGCAGTCAGAGGCGATGAAGGACGTATTAACTTGCGATAAGCCCAGATTAGACAGTAAAAGTCATTTGAGTCTGGGATTTCCGAATGGGGAAACCCACCTGCATAAGCAGGTATCATTATCTGAATACATAGGGTAATGAGGCGAACCGGGGGAACTGAAACATCTAAGTACCCCGAGGAAAAGAAATCAACCGAGATTCCGAAAGTAGCGGCGAGCGAAATTGGACTAGCCCTTAAGCCTTTAATGCGTCAGGTGAAAGTTCTGGAAAGTTCTGCGATACAGGGTGATAGCCCCGTAACCGACAGCGCATTTTAGGTGAAATCGAGTAGGGCGGGACACGTGATATCCTGTCTGAATATGGGGGGACCATCCTCCAAGGCTAAATACTACTGACTGACCGATAGTGAACCAGTACCGTGAGGGAAAGGCGAAAAGAACCCCTGTGAGGGGAGTGAAATAGAACCTGAAACCGTGTACGTACAAGCAGTAGGAGCACCTTCGTGGTGTGACTGCGTACCTTTTGTATAATGGGTCAGCGACTTATATTCAGTAGCAAGGTTAACCATCTAGGGGAGCCGTAGAGAAATCGAGTCTTAACTGGGCGTCGAGTTGCTGGATATAGACCCGAAACCAGGTGATCTAGCCATGGGCAGGTTGAAGGTTGAGTAACATCAACTGGAGGACCGAACCGACTAATGTTGAAAAATTAGCGGATGACTTGTGGCTAGGGGTGAAAGGCCAATCAAACCTGGAGATAGCTGGTTCTCCCCGAAATCTATTTAGGTAGAGCCTCGGACGAATACTACTGGGGGTAGAGCACTGTTAAGGCTAGGGGGTCATCCCGACTTACCAACCCTTTGCAAACTCCGAATACCAGTAAGTACTATCCGGGAGACACACGGCGGGTGCTAACGTCCGTCGTGGAGAGGGAAACAACCCAGACCGCCAGCTAAGGTCCCAAATTACAGCTAAGTGGGAAACGATGTGGGAAGGCTTAGACAGCTAGGATGTTGGCTTAGAAGCAGCCATCATTTAAAGAAAGCGTAATAGCTCACTAGTCGAGTCGGCCTGCGCGGAAGATGTAACGGGGCTAAGCTGTAAACCGAAGCTGCGGCAATGCATTTTATGTATTGGGTAGGGGAGCGTTCTGTAAGCCGTTGAAGGTGAGCTGTAAAGCTTGCTGGAGGTATCAGAAGTGCGAATGCTGACATGAGTAACGATAAAGGGGGTGAAAAACCTCCTCGCCGGAAGACCAAGGGTTCCTGTCCAACGTTAATCGGGGCAGGGTAAGTCGACCCCTAAGGCGAGGCCGAAAGGCGTAGTCGATGGGAAACGGGTTAATATTCCCGTACTTCTTACAATTGCGATGGGGGGACGGAGAAGGCTAGGTGGGCCTGGCGACGGTTGTCCAGGTTCAAGTGCGTAGGCTTGAGAGTTAGGTAAATCCGGCTCTCTCTAAGGCTGAGACACGACGTCGAGCACCTACGGGTGTGAAGTCATTGATGCCATGCTTCCAGGAAAAGCCTCTAAGCTTCAGATTGTAAGGAATCGTACCCCAAACCGACACAGGTGGTCGGGTAGAGAATACCAAGGCGCTTGAGAGAACTCGGGTGAAGGAACTAGGCAAAATGGTACCGTAACTTCGGGAGAAGGTACGCTCCTGTCGGTGAAGTCCCTTGCGGATGGAGCTAACGGGAGTCGCAGATACCAGGTGGCTGCAACTGTTTATTAAAAACACAGCACTGTGCAAAATCGTAAGATGACGTATACGGTGTGACGCCTGCCCGGTGCCGGAAGGTTAATTGATGGGGTTAGACGTAAGTCGAAGCTCTTGATCGAAGCCCCGGTAAACGGCGGCCGTAACTATAACGGTCCTAAGGTAGCGAAATTCCTTGTCGGGTAAGTTCCGACCTGCACGAATGGCGTAATGATGGCCACGCTGTCTCCACCCGAGACTCAGTGAAATTGAAATCGCTGTGAAGATGCAGTGTACCCGCGGCTAGACGGAAAGACCCCGTGAACCTTTACTACAGCTTGGCACTGAACATTGACCCTACATGTGTAGGATAGGTGGGAGGCTTTGAAACCGGTACGCCAGTATCGGTGGAGCCGTCCTTGAAATACCACCCTTGTAGTGTTGATGTTCTAACTTAGACCCGTCATCCGGGTTGAGGACAGTGCCTGGTGGGTAGTTTGACTGGGGCGGTCTCCTCCCAAAGAGTAACGGAGGAGCACGAAGGTGGGCTAATCACGGTTGGACATCGTGAGGTTAGTGCAATGGCATAAGCCCGCTTGACTGCGAGAATGACAATTCGAGCAGGTGCGAAAGCAGGTCATAGTGATCCGGTGGTTCTGTATGGAAGGGCCATCGCTCAACGGATAAAAGGTACTCCGGGGATAACAGGCTGATACCGCCCAAGAGTTCATATCGACGGCGGTGTTTGGCACCTCGATGTCGGCTCATCACATCCTGGGGCTGAAGTCGGTCCCAAGGGTATGGCTGTTCGCCATTTAAAGTGGTACGCGAGCTGGGTTTAGAACGTCGTGAGACAGTTCGGTCCCTATCTGCCGTGGGCGTTGGAAGATTGAAGGGGGCTGCTCCTAGTACGAGAGGACCGGAGTGGACGAACCTCTGGTGTTCGGGTTGTCATGCCAATGGCATTGCCCGGTAGCTAAGTTCGGAATCGATAACCGCTGAAAGCATCTAAGCGGGAAGCGAGCCCTGAGATGAGTCTTCCCTGACCCCTTGAGGGTCCTAAAGGGTTGTTCGAGACTAGAACGTTGATAGGCAGGGTGTGTAAGCGTTGTGAGGCGTTGAGCTAACCTGTACTAATTGCCCGTGAGGCTTAACCATACAACACCCAAAGGGTTTTGATGGACTCAAAGTAAGAACAGATTGAATGTGTAGAGAACACAATAACAGCTTTCCGAATTATTCGATTTGCAAGCAAATCTCACCCTAAAGGGCCGCACTAAAGTGCGTTTGAATTTGCGAGCAAATTGATAAAGAATTTGCTTGGCGACCATAGCGTTGTGGACCCACCTGATCCCATGCCGAACTCAGAAGTGAAACGCAATAGCGCCGATGGTAGTGTGGGGCTTCCCCATGTGAGAGTAGGACATCGCCAGGCTTTAATTTCGACTTTGCTTATCTATTAAGCAAGTCACCATAAAGTTCTAATCTTTTTTAGAGTTTTATGTTGACTTCAACAGTCAGTCGCGTAATATACGCGTCCTGCTTAGGTGCTAAGACACTGAAAGCACAGCTCTTTAACAATATAAACCTATCAATCTGTGTGGGCACTCGTTGATGATAATCCAATTCGATACTTCGGTATCAAATTAGGTTTCAATGATACGAAGTGACCATTGAATCTTCGGATTCAGCACAGTCAATTCAAACATTACTTATGTAATGTTCAGTATTCATTGAGCCGAACAAAATCTTAAATTGAAGAGTTTGATCATGGCTCAGATTGAACGCTGGCGGCAGGCCTAACACATGCAAGTCGAGCGGAAACGAGTTGTCTGAACCTTCGGGGAACGATAACGGCGTCGAGCGGCGGACGGGTGAGTAATGCCTGGGAAATTGCCCTGATGTGGGGGATAACCATTGGAAACGATGGCTAATACCGCATAATAGCTTCGGCTCAAAGAGGGGGACCTTCGGGCCTCTCGCGTCAGGATATGCCCAGGTGGGATTAGCTAGTTGGTGAGGTAATGGCTCACCAAGGCGACGATCCCTAGCTGGTCTGAGAGGATGATCAGCCACACTGGAACTGAGACACGGTCCAGACTCCTACGGGAGGCAGCAGTGGGGAATATTGCACAATGGGCGCAAGCCTGATGCAGCCATGCCGCGTGTATGAAGAAGGCCTTCGGGTTGTAAAGTACTTTCAGCAGTGAGGAAGGTGGATGTGTTAATAGCGCATTCATTTGACGTTAGCTGCAGAAGAAGCACCGGCTAACTCCGTGCCAGCAGCCGCGGTAATACGGAGGGTGCGAGCGTTAATCGGAATTACTGGGCGTAAAGCGCATGCAGGTGGTTTGTTAAGTCAGATGTGAAAGCCCGGGGCTCAACCTCGGAATTGCATTTGAAACTGGCAGACTAGAGTACTGTAGAGGGGGGTAGAATTTCAGGTGTAGCGGTGAAATGCGTAGAGATCTGAAGGAATACCGGTGGCGAAGGCGGCCCCCTGGACAGATACTGACACTCAGATGCGAAAGCGTGGGGAGCAAACAGGATTAGATACCCTGGTAGTCCACGCCGTAAACGATGTCTACTTGGAGGTTGTGGCCTTGAGCCGTGGCTTTCGGAGCTAACGCGTTAAGTAGACCGCCTGGGGAGTACGGTCGCAAGATTAAAACTCAAATGAATTGACGGGGGCCCGCACAAGCGGTGGAGCATGTGGTTTAATTCGATGCAACGCGAAGAACCTTACCTACTCTTGACATCCTCAGAAGAGACTGGAGACAGTCTTGTGCCTTCGGGAACTGAGAGACAGGTGCTGCATGGCTGTCGTCAGCTCGTGTTGTGAAATGTTGGGTTAAGTCCCGCAACGAGCGCAACCCTTATCCTTGTTTGCCAGCGAGTCATGTCGGGAACTCCAGGGAGACTGCCGGTGATAAACCGGAGGAAGGTGGGGACGACGTCAAGTCATCATGGCCCTTACGAGTAGGGCTACACACGTGCTACAATGGCGCATACAGAGGGCGGCCAACTTGCGAAAGTGAGCGAATCCCAAAAAGTGCGTCGTAGTCCGGATTGGAGTCTGCAACTCGACTCCATGAAGTCGGAATCGCTAGTAATCGTAGATCAGAATGCTACGGTGAATACGTTCCCGGGCCTTGTACACACCGCCCGTCACACCATGGGAGTGGGCTGCAAAAGAAGTGGGTAGTTTAACCTTCGGGGGGACGCTCACCACTTTGTGGTTCATGACTGGGGTGAAGTCGTAACAAGGTAGCGCTAGGGGAACCTGGCGCTGGATCACCTCCTTATACGATGATTACTCACGATGAGTGTCCACACAGATTGATGGTTTATGTAGTTTAAGAGAATGAACATCCCCCAAGATGTTCAACTTAGTGTCCCGTTCGTCTAGAGGCCTAGGACACCGCCCTTTCACGGCGGTAACAGGGGTTCGACTCCCCTACGGGATACCATTGGGTCGTTAGCTCAGTTGGTAGAGCAGTTGACTTTTAATCAATTGGTCGCAGGTTCGAATCCTGCACGACCCACCATTCTTCTCCACGAAGAATTAAAACTTATGTGGGCGATTAGCTCAGTTGGGAGAGCACCTGCCTTACAAGCAGGGGGTCACTGGTTCGAGCCCGGTATCGCCCACCATTCTCTAAGTATTTTTGGATTCAAATTTCCAAACCACTTCAGTAATACGTACGTGGTTGGATTTTTGCCGCTGAAAGTCTTTAGAAAATGTAACTTCCTTGTGAAGAAACATGCTCTTTAACAATTTGGAAAGCTGACGAATAACAACAATCCCCATCTCTATGAGATGCGTTGTTATTCATTTAAAGTTCTCAAATCCTAATTCTTAGCTATTTGTTACTAAGAACTAGGTACCAACACACATTCAAGTGTTCTTGGAAATTTGAGTCCGGCAAAATCGAGTCTGCATCATGTTTAAATAATGGCAGACAACTTTGGTTGTTTGATTGTAAGACCCTTTGGGGTTGTATGGTTAAGTGACTAAGCGTACACGGTGGATGCCTTGGCAGTCAGAGGCGATGAAGGACGTATTAACTTGCGATAAGCCCAGATTAGGCAGTAAAAGCCATTTGAGTCTGGGATTTCCGAATGGGGAAACCCACCTGCATAAGCAGGTATCATTACCTGAATACATAGGGTAATGAGGCGAACCGGGGGAACTGAAACATCTAAGTACCCCGAGGAAAAGAAATCAACCGAGATTCCGAAAGTAGCGGCGAGCGAAATTGGACTAGCCCTTAAGCCTTTAATGCGTCAGGTGAAAGTTCTGGAAAGTTCTGCGATACAGGGTGATAGCCCCGTAACCGACAGCGCATTTTAGGTGAAATCGAGTAGGGCGGGACACGTGATATCCTGTCTGAATATGGGGGGACCATCCTCCAAGGCTAAATACTACTGACTGACCGATAGTGAACCAGTACCGTGAGGGAAAGGCGAAAAGAACCCCTGTGAGGGGAGTGAAATAGAACCTGAAACCGTGTACGTACAAGCAGTAGGAGCACCTTCGTGGTGTGACTGCGTACCTTTTGTATAATGGGTCAGCGACTTATATTCAGTAGCAAGGTTAACCATCTAGGGGAGCCGTAGAGAAATCGAGTCTTAACTGGGCGTCGAGTTGCTGGATATAGACCCGAAACCAGGTGATCTAGCCATGGGCAGGTTGAAGGTTGAGTAACATCAACTGGAGGACCGAACCGACTAATGTTGAAAAATTAGCGGATGACTTGTGGCTAGGGGTGAAAGGCCAATCAAACCTGGAGATAGCTGGTTCTCCCCGAAATCTATTTAGGTAGAGCCTCGGACGAATACTACTGGGGGTAGAGCACTGTTAAGGCTAGGGGGTCATCCCGACTTACCAACCCTTTGCAAACTCCGAATACCAGTAAGTACTATCCGGGAGACACACGGCGGGTGCTAACGTCCGTCGTGGAGAGGGAAACAACCCAGACCGCCAGCTAAGGTCCCAAATTACAGCTAAGTGGGAAACGATGTGGGAAGGCTTAGACAGCTAGGATGTTGGCTTAGAAGCAGCCATCATTTAAAGAAAGCGTAATAGCTCACTAGTCGAGTCGGCCTGCGCGGAAGATGTAACGGGGCTAAGCTGTAAACCGAAGCTGCGGCAATGCATTTTATGTATTGGGTAGGGGAGCGTTCTGTAAGCCGTTGAAGGTGAGCTGTAAAGCTTGCTGGAGGTATCAGAAGTGCGAATGCTGACATGAGTAACGATAAAGGGGGTGAAAAACCTCCTCGCCGGAAGACCAAGGGTTCCTGTCCAACGTTAATCGGGGCAGGGTAAGTCGACCCCTAAGGCGAGGCCGAAAGGCGTAGTCGATGGGAAACGGGTTAATATTCCCGTACTTCTTACAATTGCGATGGGGGGACGGAGAAGGCTAGGTGGGCCTGGCGACGGTTGTCCAGGTTCAAGTGCGTAGGCTTGAGAGTTAGGTAAATCCGGCTCTCTCTAAGGCTGAGACACGACGTCGAGCACCTACGGGTGTGAAGTCATTGATGCCATGCTTCCAGGAAAAGCCTCTAAGCTTCAGATTGTAAGGAATCGTACCCCAAACCGACACAGGTGGTCGGGTAGAGAATACCAAGGCGCTTGAGAGAACTCGGGTGAAGGAACTAGGCAAAATGGTACCGTAACTTCGGGAGAAGGTACGCTCCTGTCGGTGAAGTCCCTTGCGGATGGAGCTAACGGGAGTCGCAGATACCAGGTGGCTGCAACTGTTTATTAAAAACACAGCACTGTGCAAAATCGTAAGATGACGTATACGGTGTGACGCCTGCCCGGTGCCGGAAGGTTAATTGATGGGGTTAGACGTAAGTCGAAGCTCTTGATCGAAGCCCCGGTAAACGGCGGCCGTAACTATAACGGTCCTAAGGTAGCGAAATTCCTTGTCGGGTAAGTTCCGACCTGCACGAATGGCGTAATGATGGCCACGCTGTCTCCACCCGAGACTCAGTGAAATTGAAATCGCTGTGAAGATGCAGTGTACCCGCGGCTAGACGGAAAGACCCCGTGAACCTTTACTACAGCTTGGCACTGAACATTGACCCTACATGTGTAGGATAGGTGGGAGGCTTTGAAACCGGTACGCCAGTATCGGTGGAGCCGTCCTTGAAATACCACCCTTGTAGTGTTGATGTTCTAACTTAGACCCGTCATCCGGGTTGAGGACAGTGCCTGGTGGGTAGTTTGACTGGGGCGGTCTCCTCCCAAAGAGTAACGGAGGAGCACGAAGGTGGGCTAATCACGGTTGGACATCGTGAGGTTAGTGCAATGGCATAAGCCCGCTTGACTGCGAGAATGACAATTCGAGCAGGTGCGAAAGCAGGTCATAGTGATCCGGTGGTTCTGTATGGAAGGGCCATCGCTCAACGGATAAAAGGTACTCCGGGGATAACAGGCTGATACCGCCCAAGAGTTCATATCGACGGCGGTGTTTGGCACCTCGATGTCGGCTCATCACATCCTGGGGCTGAAGTCGGTCCCAAGGGTATGGCTGTTCGCCATTTAAAGTGGTACGCGAGCTGGGTTTAGAACGTCGTGAGACAGTTCGGTCCCTATCTGCCGTGGGCGTTGGAAGATTGAAGGGGGCTGCTCCTAGTACGAGAGGACCGGAGTGGACGAACCTCTGGTGTTCGGGTTGTCATGCCAATGGCATTGCCCGGTAGCTAAGTTCGGAATCGATAACCGCTGAAAGCATCTAAGCGGGAAGCGAGCCCTGAGATGAGTCTTCCCTGACCCCTTGAGGGTCCTAAAGGGTTGTTCGAGACTAGAACGTTGATAGGCAGGGTGTGTAAGCGTTGTGAGGCGTTGAGCTAACCTGTACTAATTGCCCGTGAGGCTTAACCATACAACACCCAAAGGGTTTTGATGGACTCAAAGTAAGAACAGATTGAATGTGTAGAGAACACAATAACAGCTTTCCGAATTATTCGATTTGCAAGCAAATCTCACCCTAAAGGGCCGCACTAAAGTGCGTTTGAATTTGCGAGCAAATTGATAAAGAATTTGCTTGGCGACCATAGCGTTGTGGACCCACCTGATTCCATGCCGAACTCAGAAGTGAAACGCAATAGCGCCGATGGTAGTGTGGGGCTTCCCCATGTGAGAGTAGGACATCGCCAGGCTTTAAATTTAGACTTTAAGTCTAACCAGTGCGGAGCGGTAGTTCAGTTGGTTAGAATACCGGCCTGTCACGCCGGGGGTCGCGGGTTCGAGTCCCGTCCGCTCCGCCACTTATTCAGAGAAAGCCCTAACAGCGATGTTAGGGCTTTTTCGTATCTGCAGTATTGTTTTTTGGTCTGTGGCCAACGAGCCCAGTTTAAGTGCAAATCCGAACTCAGTTATCACTTATACGGTGTCTCCACCTTCTGCTACTTATTGAGAAACCCAGTCTAAGGACTGGGTTTTGTCGTTTAGGAGCAAAGCTATTCCCCTCAAGGGAACAAATCCAACTTGCGTTTGGTTGTAGGAATCTACAAACTCAATCGAACCGATGTTTATATAGAAGCCCAATCTCCAGATCGGGCTTCGTAGTTTCTAGAATATGAAATCTAAAGCCCGCTGCTGGCGCAACGGGCTTGTTTATATCTGGAGATGAGTGCTGAAGTACTCGTCTTAGGTTGGCTAGAAGCAATATTTATATATAGCTTTGGAAAGTATCTCGACAGTAGGGTCGATAAACTCAAACGCCAGAAATTCATCCGGTTGGTGAGCTTGGTCAATAGACCCCGGGCCAAGTACTAGCGTTGGACATAGCTGTTGAAGGAAGGGAGCTTCAGTACAGTAATTGACAGTTTCTGAGTCAGTGCCACATATCTCTTCCACGCCTCCTATAAAAGGATGATCATGCTGACATTCGTAACCAGGAATCGGTTCGTGTAGAGGTGTTATATCAATCCGGCCAGGCCATTTGGTCTCGATTTCTTTTAAGGCGCCACGAAGCATGTTGTCCAAGCCATCAAGGCTTATCCCAGGCAGAGGGCGTACGTCATAATGAAGCTCACAACAACCACAGATGCGGTTAGCGCTGTCTCCACCATGAATGTGGCCAAGGTTAAGTGTTGGGCTTGGAATCGCGAACCCAGGATGGTGATACTCTTTGATGAGCTTGTCACGCAACTGCATCATGGCAAAAAGGATTTCATGCATGATTTCAATGGCGTTGACTCCTAAAGCCGGATCTGACGAATGGCCAGATTTGCCTGTGACTCGAATAGCATTGGCAACATGGCCTTTATGGCCTCGTATCGGAACCAAACTAGTAGGCTCCCCGATAATGCAATAGTCTGGCTTGAATGGTGCGTTATCGGTAAAATGACGCGCACCGAGCATGGTCGTCTCTTCATCACAAGTCGCTAAGACATATAACGGCTTACTTTGTTTACTCCAGTTAACCTTCTTTACAGCTTCAAGAATGAAGGCAAAGAAACCTTTCATATCAGCCGTTCCTAGACCGTAGAAGCGGTTATTCGCTTCCGTGAGGGCATGAGGTTCGTAATTCCAGCGACCTTCATCGAAAGGTACTGTATCGCTGTGACCAGCCAGCAACAGCCCTCCTTCACCGCTTCCTATTTTACCTAGCAGATTAAACTTCCCGGGTTCGACTTCGATAATGTCGACTTCAAAACCTATGTCTTGCATCCAACTGGCAAGCTTTTCAATGACTTTTGCATTCCCTTCATCCCAACTCGGATCGGTTGAACTGATGGAAGAGGTAGAAATCAGGCCTTTGTAGACCTCAAGAAAACTGGGTATTTGCATATTAAGTTCGCTTTGCCTGTTGACATAAATCAATAATGAAGGTAAAACACATAATAAATCAGTTTTAATGAATAAAAAACCATTAAAAGCTAAGTTTATTAAATTTATAGTCACTGGTTGGGTGACGATTTTAAGGTCTTAATGGATGTCTGAGATGCTCAAAACTACAATTATTGGCGCCAGCGGTTATACCGGAGCTGAGTTAGCACTTATGGTGCATAAACACCCACAACTTACGCTATCAGGTTTATATGTCTCCGCCAATAGTGTTGATGCCGGTAAATGTATCTCTGAGCTACATGGAAAACTGGCGGGTATTATCAGTCAGCCTGTAGAGCCTTTGAAAGATATCAATGCTGTAGCGGCGGAATGCGATGTAGTTTTTCTTGCTACTGCCCATGAGGTCAGCCACGACATTGCGCCTACGTTTTTGAAACAAGGTTGTCAGGTATTCGACTTGTCGGGCGCTTTCCGAGTTAAGAAACACGGCTTCTATAACGAATTTTATGGTTTTGAGCATCAACATGAAGATTGGCTAGATAGCGCAGCTTACGGTCTTGTTGAATGGAACCACAGCGCCATTAAACAGAGTCAGCTCATTGCTGTACCAGGCTGTTACCCAACAGCCTCACAGCTTGCGATTAAACCTTTGGTCGAGGCGGGTTTGCTGGATTCTGTTCAGTGGCCAGTAATCAACGCAACCAGTGGTGTCTCAGGAGCTGGTCGAAAAGCATCGATGACCAACAGTTTCTGTGAAGTGAGTTTGCAGCCTTATGGTGTGTTCAGCCACAGGCACCAACCTGAGATCGCGACTCATCTGGGGACTGAGGTAATTTTTACCCCTCACTTAGGTAACTTTAAACGTGGCATCCTTGCGACCATCACTATGAAGTTAGCTAGCGGAGTGAGTGAGCAGCAGATCTCAAAAGCATTTAATACGGCATATGAGAATAAACCTGCGGTGCGCCTGCACCAAGCGACGTTACCCAGTATTCAACATGTTGAAAATACACCTTTCTGCGATATTGGTTGGAAGGTACAAGGCGAGCATATCATTGTCGTTTCTGCGATTGATAACTTGCTTAAAGGTGCATCGAGTCAAGCGATGCAATGTTTAAATATCCACTACGGATTTCCAGAGTTAACTGCCCTTGTATAAGCAAGTTGGTAAAGGGAAAAGTAATGACAGATAACAAACCAACTCCATTAGTGATCAAATTGGGCGGTGCTGCCCTTTCGTGTACTGAGACGTTAAGTCAGGTTTTTAGTGCAATTGCTGACTATCAAAAGCAGGCTCAGCGACGAATCGTGATCGTCCATGGAGGAGGTTATCTAGTGGACGATCTTATGGCTCAGCTTCAGATTGAAACGCTGAAAAAAGACGGGCTTCGTGTGACTCCCTATGAGCAAATTCCCTTGATAGCAGGTGCTTTAGCCGGTACGGCGAACAAGATGCTTCAGGGGCAGGCGATCAAAGACGGTTTGAATGCTGTCGGGTTATCCCTTGCTGATGGTGGCTTGTGTCAGGTTGAAGAGTTGGATCCAGAACTAGGCGCTGTTGGTAAAGCGACACCAGGTAACTCTACCGTGTTACAGGCGATTTTATCCGCTGATACATTACCTATTATTAGCTCAATTGGCCTGACTGCAGAAGGTCAGATGATGAACGTCAATGCTGACCAAGCGGCGGTTGCCGTTGCAGGTGCCTTGGATGCCGAGCTTGTTCTATTGTCAGACGTCAGTGGCGTTTTGGATGGCAAAGGCCATCTGATCAAAAGCTTAGATGAGCAAGAAGCACAAAGTCTGATCAATGCGCAGGTAATCACTGACGGCATGATCGTCAAAGTCAATGCAGCACTGGAAGCGGCTAACGATTTAGGCCGACCAATAGAAGTGGCTACCTGGCGTTATCCAGAAAAGCTCGCAGAGCTGTTTGCTGGGCAAAGCATCGGGACACAATTTTTACCTAAGAATTAGTCGCTTGTGTTAAGGCACGAGCACAACAAAAAGAACGAAAAAGTCACCCGTAGCACTGACCGCCACGCGCAGAGCCGGGATTTTGGAGAAAAGAAAATGAGCAAGTTAAAAGTAAATAAAGTAGTAGTCGCATATTCTGGCGGTCTGGATACTTCAGTGATTATCCCTTGGTTGAAAGAAAACTATGATTGTGAAGTGGTCGCGTTTGTGGCCGATGTTGGTCAAGGTGCAGAAGAATTAGAAGGCATCGAAGCAAAAGCGAAGGCTTCAGGTGCATCTGAGTGTTATGTCGCTGACCTGAAAGAAGAAATGGTCGCAGACTACATCTACCCGACGCTGAAAACAGGTGCTTACTACGAAGGCAAATACTTGTTGGGTACATCGATGGCTCGCCCAATCATTGCGAAAGCTCAGGTTGAGGTTGCGCGTAAAGTAGGCGCCGATGCCCTTTGCCACGGCTGTACAGGTAAAGGTAACGACCAAGTACGTTTTGAAGGCGCTTTTGCCGCTTTGGCCCCTGATCTTCATGTGATTGCCCCTTGGCGCGAATGGGATCTGGTTAGCCGTGAAGAGTGTCTGGACTACCTTGCTGAACGCAACATTCCTTGTACGGCTTCACTAACGAAGATTTATTCACGTGATGCTAATGCATGGCACATCTCAACAGAAGGTGGTGTTCTGGAAAATACGTGGAATGCGCCTAATGAAGACTGCTGGGTTTGGACAGCCGATCCTGAGCAAGCTCCGAATGAAGCTGAATACGTTACGCTGAAAGTCGAAAAAGGCGAAGTGGTTGGCGTGGATGGTGAAAACATGACGCCATACAACGCACTTGTTTACCTGAATGAAAAAGGTGCTAAGCATGGTGTTGGCCGTATCGATATTGTAGAAAACCGTCTGGTTGGTATGAAGTCTCGTGGTTGTTATGAAACTCCGGGTGGCACGATTATGATGGAAGCGCTGCGTGCTGTTGAGCAGCTGGTACTGGATAAGACCGCATTTGAATTCCGTGAAGAACTAGGCGTTAAGGCTTCTCATCTTGTATACGACGGCCGTTGGTTCACACCATTGTGTAAATCCATTCTCGCAGCGTCAGAAGAACTGGCTCAAAATGTAAACGGTGAAGTCGTGATTAAGTTGTATAAAGGTCAAGCTACGGTGACCCAGAAGCGCTCAGTGAACAGCCTTTATTGTGAAGAGTTTGCTACTTTTGGTGAAGATGAAGTTTACGATCAAAGCCATGCAGAAGGCTTCATTCGCCTTTACTCACTGTCTAGCCGTATTCGTGCGCTGAATAGTCAGAAAAAGTAACCCTTAACTTATCTAGCTGACGAGCCCATTTGCTTAGCAAATGGGCTCGTTGTTTTTTGGTAACCAAAACAACAGCGCTTAAAATGCCCATGAATAAATATGTAGAAATAATGAATTAATACTTTATTTTTGGTTTGAATTGCCGTAAGTTTGAACCATCAGAAAAATACTGGGTTTCACCCAGAAATAGCAATAGATCAAAAACTGTTCGCACTGACAGTGAGCACCGGTAATCAGGAGATACGCAATGGCATTATGGGGCGGAAGATTTACCCAAGCAGCAGACACGAGATTCAAAGAATTTAACGATTCATTGCGCTTTGATTACCGATTGGCAGAACAAGATATTGTGGGCTCAATCGCTTGGTCGAAAGCGTTGTTATCAGTGGATGTGCTTAATGAAGAAGAGCAACAGAAGCTAGAACTGGCGTTGAATGAACTTAAGCTAGAAGTGATGGAAGATCCTCATCAGATCCTTCGTTCTGACGCGGAAGATATCCATTCATGGGTTGAGCAACAACTGATTGGCAAAGTGGGTGACTTAGGCAAAAAACTGCACACAGGCCGTTCTAGAAACGATCAGGTCGCGACTGACCTTAAACTCTGGTGTCGTCAGCAAGGTCAACAGCTACTGATGGCATTGGATCGTCTGCAATCTCAAATGGTATCGGTCGCGAAAGAGCATCAGGCAACGGTTCTGCCAGGCTACACACACTTGCAGCGTGCCCAGCCGGTGACGTTTGCCCATTGGTGTTTGGCTTATGTGGAAATGTTCGAGCGGGACTACTCGCGCCTTCATGACGCCATCGAACGTTTAGATACTTGCCCGCTTGGTTCCGGTGCTTTGGCAGGAACGGCTTACCCTATCGACCGGGAGCAGCTGGCGCATAACCTTGGTTTTCGCCGCGCGACACGGAACTCACTGGATTCGGTTTCCGACCGTGATCATGTCATGGAGCTGATGTCGGTAGCCTCTATTTCTATGCTTCACTTGTCGCGTTTGGCAGAAGATATGATTTTCTACAACTCGGGCGAGTCTAACTTTATCGAATTGGCGGATACTGTGACCTCAGGATCGTCGTTGATGCCACAAAAGAAAAACCCAGATGCGCTGGAGCTGATACGTGGTAAGACAGGGCGGGTCTACGGCTCACTGGCTGGCATGATGATGACGGTGAAAGCATTGCCGCTCGCTTACAACAAAGATATGCAGGAAGACAAAGAAGGGCTGTTCGATGCGCTAGACACCTGGAACGACTGTATGGAAATGGCGGCGCTTTGTTTCGATGGCATCAAAGTAAACGGCGAGCGTACATTGGAAGCTGCGAAACAAGGCTATGCGAATGCCACTGAGTTGGCAGATTATCTGGTGGCTAAAGGCATCCCATTCCGTGAGGCACACCACATTGTGGGTGTTGCAGTAGTGGGAGCCATTGCGAAAGGTTGTGCGTTAGAGGAACTGTCGATTGCGGAACTGAAAGAGTTCTCCTCAGTCATAGAAGAAGATGTTTACAGCATACTGACGATAGAATCGTGCCTTGAGAAGCGTAGTGCTCTGGGCGGGGTTTCGCCAAAGCAAGTCGCTCATGCAGTCGAGCAAGCGGAAGGGCGCCTTATCAAACGGGATACCTCTGCGGTGAATGTTCGTCCTGCGCGTTTGACGGATATTGAAGCGCTAGAAGGTATGGTGACTTACTGGGCCAATATGGGGGAGAACTTACCTCGTTCTCGCAGTGAACTGGTGAGAGATATTGGCTCTTTCGCCGTTGCAGAGCACCATGGCGAGGTGACTGGATGTGCGTCGCTCTATGTCTATGACTCTGGGCTGGCCGAGATTCGTTCACTGGGTGTCGAAGCGGGCTGGCAAGGGCAAGGTCAGGGAAGCGCGATTGTACAATACTTGGTGGAAAAAGCGCGCCAGATGGCGATCAAGAAAGTGTTCGTTCTGACTCGTACTCCAGAGTTCTTTATGAAGCAAAGTTTTCTACCGACATCGAAGTCGCTATTACCGGAGAAAGTGCTTAAAGATTGTGATCAGTGCCCTCGCCAGCACGCTTGTGATGAAGTTGCGTTAGAAGTGAATCTGGTTGAGAAATCTATCGCGCGAGCAAATGTTGCTTAACGCATTGATGGTTAAGGTTTTCGAAGAAAGATCAAAAAAGATCGAATGTTTTTGGGAACCTTATTCAAAAGGCAGGGTCTATTAAAGTACCACTGCTTTTTCTTAGAAGAATCTAAGAGAGCCCCAGAATCGACGTTGATTTTGGGGCTTTTTTCTTTTCTCGTACCGAGAATGTTTCCCCAAAACCCATTACCTCTAACCTTTTTTGTTTCTGCGCCGCCAAGGTAAAATGACAAAGCGCATCCAGAGGTGAAGGAATAACAAGCTGTTAAATGCGAACCCTGCGATGATCAAAGCGATAGACTCTATGCTTAGAGGGTTATCTCTGAAGGCAAACCACCAGATAACCCAGCACAATACTGATAGCACAGTAAGCTGATCCATACATCGCTGACAACGGCCTATTTTTTTCCAGAACCAGTTGCTATTTTTACAGTAGTCGCATGTCATGAGCATCGTTTATTGGGTAACATGTGCTTTGATAATATCTCAAGCTAACGTGAAAGTGATAAAAATGATCGAACGTCAACAAACTAAACAACGTATGAGCCGTATCGTGAAGCATAACGGCACGATTTACCTATGTGGGCAAGTGTGTGCGGATGCGACGAAAGGCATTACTGAACAGACGCAAACTATGTTGGATAAAGTTGAAGAGCTGCTGCTTGAAGCGGGCAGTGACAAGGAGCATATGTTGTCTGCGACGATTTATTTGAAGGACATGAAAGACTTCCAGGAAATGAATGCGGTATGGGATGCATGGGTTCCTGAAGGTCACGCTCCAGCTCGAGCATGTGTTACTGCTGATATGGCGCGTGAAGCCTTGTTGGTGGAGATCTCTGTGATTGCAGCTGAGAAATAATGAGTCTATATGATAAAAAACGAGCCAATTGGCTCGTTTTTATTTTTTGTTTAGGGTTAGCAACCCGGTCCACAATCAAGACAGTGTTTAATCATCTCTGGGCCTAAGTGCAGTTTCGCATTCAGGTCCCGCAGAGCAGTGCGAACTCCTTCTTCAATCACTGGGTGATAGAAAGGCATATCGAGCATTTCTGAAACGGTCATCTTATTTTGATGTGCCCACGCCAGTAAGTGTGCAAGATGCTCAGCATTAGGTCCTATCATTTCAGCCCCTAGGAAACGCCCGGTACCTTGTTCACCATAGACATGCAAGATGCCTTTGTTGCGTAGCATAACGCGTGAACGACCTTGACCTTCAAATGACACCTCTCCTGTCGCAAAGCAGCCACAGTTACCTAGACGGGTTTCAAGTTGTTTAAAGGATTCACCTACCATTGCAATCTGAGGGTCAGAGAATACCGCTGAGATTGACGAACGACGTAATCCTGCTCGGATATCTGGATAGCGACCTGCATTGTCACCGGCAATTCGGCCTTGATCTGCCGCCTCATGGAGCAACGGAATCTGGTTACTGGCATCGCCGGCGATAAAAATATTGTCTACTGATGTTTGCAGTGTGTAATGGTCGGCTGTTGGTACGCCGCGTTCATCAAGGGCAACTTGGGTATTTTCAATTGCCAACTGATCGACATTTGGACGGCGACCCGTCGCAGCAAGTACATAGTCAACAATGAAGGTTTCCAGCTCGCCATCGTGATTGATGAATTGGATCTCGACTTTATCTTCACCTTCTACGCGTCGCATGCTTTCGACTTTCACGTCAGCATCAAGATAGAACTCTTCTTTAAACGCTTTGTCGGCATAGGCCATCACTTCAGGATCTGTTATCGGCCCTACTTGACCGCCGAGGCCAAACAGTTTGACCTTAACGCCGAGCCGATGCAGTGCCTGCCCCAGTTCAAGGCCGATCACCCCCGGGCCAAAGACGGCTACCGATTCAGGCAGATCATCCCAATCAAACACATCATCATTAATGACCAAACGATCCCCTAGCTCATTCCAGACACCCGGATAAGCCGGGCGAGAGCCTGTTGCAATCACAATACGTTTGGCCGTGATCTGGGTATGGTCATCCACCATCAATGTGTTGTTGTCGACAAATTTAGCGTAGCCCGCGATTTTGTCTTCAGCTGGGATCTCATCCACGCCTTCAAGTACAAAGCCAACGAAGCGATCACGCTCTCTCTTGACGCGATCCATGACTTCACGGCCATTGATGACAACCTCACCTTGCGGATGGATACCAAAGCCCGGTGCTTTTTCTATCTGATGCACGCTTTCTGCAGCCGCGATCAGCAGCTTAGATGGCATGCAGCCCACTCGAGCACAGGTTGTTCCGTATGGCCCACCTTCAATCATAACGACACTAGAGGTATGCGCTTTGGCTGAGCGATATGCGCCTAGACCGGCTGTACCACCACCAATAATAGCAACATCGACATTGAGCTGTTTCATTGTGAGTTCTCGCTTTGTCTTTCCAGGCTTCCTAGCCAACCTGGGGGATGAATTTGATTCCGCTGCCAGAGTAAAATTAAGATAGCGGCTTGGTTCTGCAATAGATTCTCCGACCTTAGGGAAAGCCGGAGAATCGAGGTAGCGATACAATTAGCCTAGGTAAGATTCAAGCTCTTCGCTGCCACCAATGTGCTTACCACCGATGAAGACCTGAGGTACCGTTGTACGGCCTGAAATAGCACGCAAACTTACTGTTGTTGCATCTTTACCCAGAATCACTTCCTCATACTGAAGACCGTGGTCGATAAGATTTTGTTTCGCCTTGGCACAGAAAGGACAGCCTGGTTTAGTGAATACAGTGATCGATTCCTGTGTTTTGTAGTTAGGTGCGATGTAATTCAGCATAGTATCTGCATCAGACACTTTGAACGGGTCGCCTGGCTCGTTTGGTTCAATGAACATTTTCTCAACCACGCCATCTTTAACCAGCATGCTGTAGCGCCATGAGCGTTTGCCAAAGCCAAGATCGTTCTTGTCAACCAGTAGCCCCATACCATCCGTGAATTCACCGTTACCATCTGGTAGGAAAGTGATGTTGTCTGCTTCCTGGTCATTTTTCCAAGCGTTCATCACAAAAGTGTCATTCACAGAGACACAGATAATTTCGTCGACGCCGTGGTCTTGAAAGACAGGGAACAACTCGTTGTAGCGAGGTAGGTGACTCGATGAACAGGTTGGTGTAAATGCACCTGGTAGACTGAAAAGGATCACTGTCTTGCCTTTAAACAGCTCATCGCTGGTGACACTAACCCAAGCATCACCTTGACGAGTTGGGAATGTAACTTGTGGAACGTTTTGACCTTCTTTTGACGCAAACATAGTAGTGTCCTTTGGTAGATTCTGATTAATTCGTATTAGAGCTTAGCGTGTTTTTGCTAAGTGACTTTGTTTCGATGAGGTTATTATTCTAAATTTCCTTTGATAGCTCTAATCGTTTAATGCTATGGTTTTGATAGATGTTTTCTATCGTATCGAGATAGGTAAATTAGCAAGATGAATATCCGTGATTTTGAGTATCTGGTAGCGCTCGCTGAGCACAACCACTTCCGTAAGGCCGCTGAAGCCTGCTTTGTCAGCCAGCCGACACTGAGCGGACAGATCCGTAAATTGGAAGATGAATTGGGTACTGCCTTACTGGAACGTAGCAGCCGAAGAGTATTGTTTACCGATGCTGGTCTACAGCTGGTGGATCAGGCCAAACGTATTCTGTCAGAAGTAAAAACCTTTCGTGATATGGCGAATGGTCAAGGTGAAGCCATGACAGGGCCAATGCACATAGGTTTTATTCCAACAGTTGGTCCTTATCTATTGCCGAAAATCGTACCGACGTTGAAGGAACAGTTCCCAGAGCTAGAACTGTTCTTGCATGAAGCACAGACTCACCAGTTGGTACGTCAGTTGGAAGATGGCAAGCTCGATTGTCTGGTTTTAGCATCGGTAGCAGAAACGGCCCCATTCAAAGAGATTGCAGTATATGAAGAGCCATTGAGCGTGGCCGTACCGTGTGATCATGAATGGTCTGCTCTTGAAGAGATCGACATGCTGGAGCTGAATGGCAAAACCGTGCTTGCACTGGGTGATGGGCACTGCCTGCGTGATCAGGCGCTGGGTTTTTGTTTTGCCGCTGGGGCAAAAGATGATGAGCGTTTTAAAGCGACGAGTCTTGAAACTCTGCGTAACATGGTTGCTGCAGGGGCAGGTATCACTCTGTTACCCGAGTTATCGTTACCGAAAGAAAAGCAAAAAGATGGTGTGTGTTATGTCCGAGCGACTAACCCAGTGCCTTCTCGTAGCATTGTACTGGCGTACCGCCCTGGTTCGCCGCTGCGTGCTCGTTTCGAACAGCTGGCTGAAGCAATAAAGCATCAGCTTGAAGCTAAGTAAATCTTAGCTAATAAAAAAGGGCGGATGTCATGACATCCGCCCTTTTTGTTTTGATGCTGGTTAAAACAACTCTTCACTTTCAGCAGAGGTATAGATGCTGTCAGTAATTTCATCAGTGACGTATTCAGTCGGCTCCGTCCCTTCAAGGAAGTACTCAAACATCGAGCTTGAGTCGAACTTGTTGGTCAATAGCCCTGAATCACGGTCAATTCTTACGCGAACAATATTCGGCGGTATGACTTTCTGCTGAGCAGGTACACCCGCTAGGGCGGTGTGCATGAAGTCAACCCAAGCTGGCTGAGCGGTTTTCGCGCCGGCTTCGGCGCCGGAAATTTGCCCTTTGCCCAAATTGCTGTTTGGCTTGGTGCGGCCGAGCTTACGGTTGTGGTCATCAAAACCGACCCAGGATACGGCAACCATGCCTGGTCCATAGCCGTTGTACCACGCATCTTTCGAGTCATTAGTGGTACCCGTCTTGCCGCCCACATCGCGACGCTTCAGTGCTTGTGCTCGCCAGCCGGTACCGTTCCAGCCAGTACCATCGCGCCAGTTACCACCACCCCAAATGTTGCTGTACATCATTTCACGCACGAGGAAGGCGGTCTGCTCAGAGATCACCTGTGGCGCGTATTGAGGTGTTTGACCATCTTGAGGATCAACGTCTTGTTCCTGGAACTCGTTAGTGACGGTTTCTGTCGCCGTTTGTTCACAGTCTTGACGACAGATGGATTTCGGTGTCGCTTCAAACTCTACATCACCAAATGGGCCTTCCACTTTACTGATGTAATGTGGTTCAACGTAGTAGCCTCCATTGGCAAACACTGAGTAGCCTTGTGCCATCTTCATTGGTGTCAGACTGCCAGCACCAAGAGCAATTGTCTCAGAGCGTGGTACCTGATCAATATTGAAGCCAAATCGAGTCAGATACTGGCGCGTTTCATCTAAGCCCACTTCACGCAGCACGCGCACTGCCATGACGTTTTTAGATTGCGCTAAGCCGATTCTTAATCGAGTTGGGCCGATATAAGTTGGAGGCGAGTTTTTCGGGCGCCATGCTGTCCCTTGACTCTTATCCCACTGGTTAATCGGTGCATCATTGACCAATGTTGCCAGAGTCAGACCTTTATCGATAGCCGCCGAGTAAATAAACGGTTTGATACTGGAGCCAACCTGACGCACGGATTGCGTCGCGCGGTTGAACTTATTGTGAACGAAGTTGAAACCGCCAACCAGAGACAAGACTGCGCCATTTTCTGGGTCCATGGCAACAAACGCTGTATTGGCATTTGGCACCTGGCTTAAGTGCCAAGCAGTTTGTGTTTCGCCATCTTCAACAGGTGTCTCTACCTGACGGACCCAAATTTGCTCACCTTCTTCCAGTACATCCGTGGCCGCTTTTGGTGCTGGGCCTTGGCGGTCATCGGTGAGGAATTTACGCGCCCACTTGATGCCATCCCATTCGAGCGTTTTGACGCCTTGGTTTTTCACCCAGACAGTCGCTTGTCGGGCTGTGACTTGTGTGACGACCGCAGGGAGAAGGGAGCCGTAAGTTGGCACTCGGTCCAAAGTGTCGTCAATTTTTTCTTCATCGAATGCTGTCTGACCTGCTTTCCACAGGACTTTTTCAGCGCCGCGGTAACCGTGACGTTCATCGTACGCTAGCAGGTTATTGATGGCAGCTTCATTGGCAGCAGACTGCAGCTTAGAATCCACGGTGGTGTAGACATTCATTCCTGAGCTGTAAGCTTCTTCACCGTAACGCGCGACCATCCATGCACGAGCCAGCTCTGCTACATAAGGTGCACTCAGTTCAATCTCTGCGCCATGGTAGCGCGACATGATCTCTTCAGCACGGGCCTGTTGATACTCATCTTCAGTGATGTACTTTTCATCCAGCATACGCTTAAGGACAACGTTGCGACGGCTGGTGGCACGCTGAAGCGAGTAGATAGGGTTCATGGTTGACGGGGCTTTTGGCATGCCTGCCAAGGTGGCAATTTCACTCAACGTTAGGTTCTGTAGATCTTTGCCAAAATAAGTCTGTGCTGCTGCGCCAAAGCCATACGAACGGTAACCTAAGAAAATTTTATTCACGTACAGCTCAAGGATCTCTTCTTTACTCAGCAGTTGTTCAATGTGAATAGCGATAAAGATCTCTTTGATTTTTCGCATGATCTTTTTGTCATTGGACAAGAAGAAGTTACGTGCCAGCTGCTGAGTGATCGTACTCGCACCTTGCTTGGCCGAGCCTGAAAGAGCAACGACAACAGCAGCACGTGCGATACCAATAGGGTCGATACCGGGGTGATCGTAGAAACGGCTGTCTTCTGTCGCGATCAGCGCTTCAATCAGGTGTGGGGGAATTTCATCATAGGTGACCGGAATACGTCGCTTCTCACCAAACTGTGAGATCAGCTTGCCGTCTTGAGTGAATATCTGCATTGGTGTCTGCAGTTTGACATCTTTTAAAGTCGCCACATCGGGCAACTCTGGTTTTACGTAGAAGTAGAAACCAACAATGGTCCCGACCCCAAGTACCGTGCAAACCAATACGAAAATAAACAATCGCTTTATGAACTTCACCGGAGAATCCCTGATTAATTAAGCTTACGTTATGCAAACCTAGGTAGTTTAAGCTAAAACGTAGCTCAAATCTGTTTATGTGCTTACTAAATCAACGATTTAAGCCTAAGCGCTAAGCAAGTTTATGGAGCTGAGCTATATGGGTAAATCACTAATTACAGGCATAGATATCAGCCACCAGAGTATCAAAGCGGTGGTCTTAAAACCTGAAAAAGACACTTTTGCACTTGTTGGTTATCACCAAATGCCAGTCGAAGCGGACATTTTCACTGATAACTACAGGTTAAATTATCAGAAAATTGTAAAGAAACTCAAAGAACTAAGAAAGGCTTTGCCACTATTTAGTCGCAAAGTGTGTCTGAGTGTTCCTGATAGTTCAGTAATAAGTAAGCAATTACAAATAGATAGCAATTTGAGTGACGCCGAATGCCAGTTCGCGATTACTCAAGCTTTTGCGAGGCAGTCGTCTGTGGATGTGGAAGCGCTGTATTTGGATTTTACCTCACTGTCCCACGATAAGGCGCAAGACTATCAAGTCTACGCGGTGAGAAAAGGGTGTGTGGATAGTCGGGTTGCGCCATGCCTTAAAGCGGGTATGGAGCCTGTTCTGATCAACCCCTATTCACATAACCTTGCTCAGTTATGGCGACGTGCTGCAAAACAATATCAACAGTCAAATTGGTTACTGATTGACTTCAACTGGCACAGTATCGCGTTGTATTGTGAAGCTGAGCCATTACGCCTGATAGACAAAACGTTCAGCTTGGAAAGTCTGGAACATGACGTTATTTGCAAAACGTTAGAAAAGTTAGTTCTCCATATTCGGCTACTGGATATCAAACCTGACGGGATTTGGTTAAGTGGTGAAATCCATTTTTTCTCTTCGTTTATCCAAACAATGCAGTCCGATGCGGGACTGGCGTGTATTCCGCTTAAGCTGGGTGATTTGTTCTGCTGCAAGCAAGAAACGAGAGCAGACTTCGGTCCTCAATTCTCCCAAGCACTTGGGCTAGCGTTAAGTGGTGCTTCTTGGTTGGAGAAGCATAATGCAGCTTAATATTAATCTGCTGCCTTGGCGTGAAAGACAACGTCAGATGCAAATCCGTCGATTCCTGCTGAGTCTTTTTGCAGTAAGTGTTGTTGCTGTGCTTAGCATCGCGAGCGTGAGCCGATATTTGCAGTTACAACTGGATATTCAACAGGGGAGAGTCGAGCAACTGACAAGGTGGGATAGCAAGCTCGGGCAGCAACAAGCTCAGTTAAGTGCCATCGAAAAAGAGATAGAAGAATTGAACAGTGAGTTTGCTGCTTTGCGCAATCTGGATGCTAGACGCTATCTAATCGCCCAGCTAGAGAGCCTATTGCCTAGCGTACTTCCAAACCACGTCTATCTAGAGCAGATGCACACCACAGGAAAACAGGTCAGGCTTCATGGCATTGCATCCACAACAGAGCAGTTGTCTACGCTGTTAGCGCAACTTGATCGGACGCCTATAGCTGAGTCGGTTGCCATGCAATCGGTGTTACACCATCAGTCACAGAGTCAGCAAAACTATCAGGTTTTCACATTGACCTTTGAGCTAGTGGAACCAAAACATGATTGATCTACGTGATATTGACCTGGTGACGCTAGCTCAGTTACCTAAGCTCCAGAAGCGTATCATGTTAGGTGCTTATCTATTGGTATTGTTGTTATTGGGCTACGCCCTTTTTCTGTCCTCACAACTCGCGCGATTGGATTCGCAACTGGCCAAGGAGAAACAGCAACTAAGTGCTATTCAGTCTAAAAGTCACAATGTGTCGTCTCTAGAACAACGTAAAAGTGAGCTAGACTCTCTGCGGAAAAGAAATAACTTGCTGGAAAAACAAGTACTGCAGCCGATGGAATTACCCCAAGTTTTGAGTGATCTTCATCGGATTGCGGAGCAACATGATTTGGTGTTTCCACGCATAGTTCAGGGAAGTCAAACACATGCAGATTCCTACCTACAACGCTCGCTGCAATTTGAGCTCACAGGGCGTTACCGTCAAATTACGGCCTTCTTTCGATCAATCTTAACGTTATCTTATCCGGTTCACTTTGATGCCTTGCACTGGCGACGAGTACAGGCTGGCAGTAATAGACTGCATGTCAAAGGCCGCATCTATCTCTTTCAATCTAACCATGAGGTGAGTGATGCCAACTAAGTTCGCCATGCTATTCATTATATTGGTATTGCTAGGATGTAGAGCCAATCAACAGCCTATTGAACTGCTTGTGCCTAAAGCTGCTCAGCACCAACAGGACGAGAGCTCGGACTTTATCTCTACTATTGATAAACCTCATCTACTAGTGGTTTCTGATTTTCAATCAGAGCGAGATCCTTTTGCATTACCTGAGAGCATTTCACACGTTCGTACCGAGAAGCCACTTTGTCAGTCGAACCCTAACGTCGCTTCAAAGGGTGAGCTGGTAGGTTATCCTCTTCAGCAACTGCGACTGGCCGGTACGATGGGCAAAGAGCGTGAGCAAACTGCACTGATCGAGCTTCCTTCTGGGAACATTATAAAATCTAAGCTCGGGCACTCAATCGGTGTCAATAAAGGCACCATCACCAGCATTTCCTCAGATGTGATTCAAATTCGTGAGATGGTGAAAGATCATCAAGGGTGCTGGACTGCCAGAAATGTCAGGTTAGCGATGAACTAGGTGATATCGAAAATGGTTTTTAAGAAAGCAAGGTTGCTCGGTGTGCTGCTGTTTAGTTTGGTGATTACGCTTAATGCTGCAAGCAGTGAGGAGATGAAGCATGAACTTGAGATAGAGGGAAAGGTGTCAGACAAGCTTTCCGTCAATTTTCAGGATATTCCGGTGCGCCAGGTATTGCAGCAGATTGCGGATTACAACGATTTTAATCTGGTTGTGTCAGATGCCGTGTCTGGCAATCTGACCCTAAGAGTGAAGGAGGTTCCGTGGCCACAGTTACTCGATATCATTTTGCGTATGAAGGGATTAGAGAAGCGCATGGATGGCAGTGTGTTGCTGGTGGCAACGGCGGCTGAAATTGCTCAGTTCAGACAACAAAAGTTGGAACAGGAGAAAGTCACGGCTGAGCTTCAACCGTTAGAATCTGAGATTATCGCTATGAGGTTTGCCAAAGCGGCAGATATTGCGGCATTACTGAGCGATAGCGCTGCGACGCGGATGTTGTCTGAACGAGGGGTGATTTCAATCGATACTCGAACCAATAGCCTGTTAATTCGCGATGTTGCTATCAATATTCAAGCGATGAAGGCGATCATTACGGCATTAGATGTGCCGGTGAAACAAGTACAAATTGAGGCGCGCATAGTCAGCTTGAATGAAGGTGATTTACAGGAGTTGGGTGTGCGTTGGGGGTTCAGTTCGACCAACGGCAGTCACAGTGTGGGAGGCTCGATAGAAAATAACTTAGCCAATCTCAATCTGTATGGGGATTCGGACTCGTCACTGGACGATTTTCTCAACGTCAACTTAGCGGCGACGTCCGTGAACGCTTCGACGATTGCTTTTCAGGTCGCTAAGCTGGGCAGTGACACTTTACTGGATTTAGAATTGTCAGCGTTGCAAAGGGAATCGAGAGCAGAAGTTATATCCAGTCCGCGTCTGATTACCACCAACAAGCAACCTGCTTACATTGAGCAGGGGACTGAAATTCCTTATTTAGAGGCGGCCTCAAGCGGTGCAACCAGCGTGAATTTTAAAAAAGCAGTGTTAAGTTTAAAAGTCACCCCGCAAATCACATCGGATAACCGTTTGATTCTGGATCTGAATGTCACCCAAGATAGGCCGGGTCAAGTGGTCAAAACCGGCACTGGGGAAGCTGTTGCGATAGACACGCAACGTATCGGTACTCAGGTACTGGTCAATAATGGCGAAACCATTGTTCTGGGAGGCATTTATCAGCACAGTGTTTCGGATACGGTCGATCAGGTTCCGTTGTTAGGCGACATTCCTTTGCTAGGTGGGCTTTTTCGACGAACTTATCAGCAAATGGGTAAGAGCGAGTTGTTGATTTTTGTAACGCCAACAGTGGTTGCGCCTTAATCAATCAACAAACAGGCAAAAATAAATTTGCATTAGTGTCACCTTATCTAGATAATTTCGGGTCTTATCACGAATTATCTGTGAGGAATAGGTGCCACAAGCATATCTTTGACCAGAGAAATCTTGGTTTTCTTGTGGCGATGTCATTGAATTAACGTTGTAAATTACTGCTGAACATGGCTGAAAAACGCAATATTTTTCTTGTTGGCCCAATGGGTGCCGGCAAAAGTACAATTGGTAGACACTTGGCTCAACAACTTCATATGGAGTTTGTTGACTCGGACACTGTGATTGAAGAGCGCACTGGCGCAGATATCGCTTGGGTATTTGACGTTGAAGGCGAAGAAGGCTTCCGTGTCCGTGAAGAAAGGGTGATCAACGACCTGACAGAAGAACATGGTATTGTTCTGGCAACAGGCGGTGGCTCTATCAAGAGTAAAGAAAACCGCAACCGTTTATCGGCTCGCGGTATCGTCGTTTATTTAGAAACAACGATTGAAAAGCAACTTGCACGTACCAACCGTGACAAGAAACGTCCTCTGCTACAGACGGATAACCCTCGTGATGTGTTGGAGTCACTGGCTGGTGAACGCAACCCTCTTTACGAAGAAATCGCGGATTACACAGTACGTACTGACGATCAAAGTGCAAAAGTGGTAGCCAACCAGATCGTAAAAATGCTAGAAGAACGTTAATACGTTAAATTTTAGCAACTGGAGAATACCCATGGAACGGATTACGGTCAGTTTAGGTGAGCGTAGCTATCCAATCTCAATTGGTGCCGGATTATTCAATGATCCGGCCCACCTTTCATTTTTATCAGCGAAACAAAAAGTTGTCGTGATTACCAATGTCACGGTAGCGCCTTTGTATGCCGATAAAATCTTATCTCTTCTTGAGCAAGTGGGCTGTGAAGCCTCAGTTCTTGAGCTACCAGATGGCGAACAGTACAAATCGCTGGATACTTTCAATACCGTGATGAGCTACCTTCTCGAAGGTAATTTCGCTCGCGATGTTGTTGTCATTGCCCTTGGTGGAGGTGTGATTGGTGATTTGGTTGGCTTCTCTGCAGCGTGCTATCAGCGTGGCGTCGACTTTATCCAAATTCCGACCACTTTGCTGTCTCAGGTGGATTCGTCGGTTGGCGGTAAAACAGCGGTGAACCACAAGCTGGGTAAGAACATGATTGGTGCCTTCTACCAACCAAAGTCAGTGATCATTGATACCGACTGCCTAGCGACGTTGCCTGAGCGCGAGTTTGCTGCTGGCATTGCTGAGGTAATCAAGTACGGCATCATCTACGATCAGGACTTTTTTGTCTGGTTAGAAGAGAACCTTAACAAGCTGTACGAACTCGACGAGCAGGCATTGACTTATGCCATTGCACGCTGCTGCCAAATTAAGGCGGAAGTGGTGGCTCAGGATGAAAAAGAGTCCGGCATTCGTGCATTACTGAACCTAGGTCATACATTTGGTCATGCGATCGAAGCTGAGTTAGGTTATGGTAAATGGCTACATGGCGAAGCGGTTTCTTCCGGCACTGTGATGGCAGCAAAAACTGCGCAGCTTCAAGGGCTTATCACAGAGCAGCAAGTAGAGAGAATTCTCTCTATACTGAAGAGAGCACATTTGCCTGTGCATACACCAGACACTATGACTTTTGACGACTTCATGAAACACATGATGCGCGATAAAAAAGTGCTCTCTGGTGAACTGCGTTTAGTGTTGCCAACCAGCATCGGCAGCGCAGAAGTAGTTAAAGGTGTGCCTGAATCGGTCATCAAGCAAGCGATCGATTTTTGTCGCGATATCTAAGTTCTTTTCTTTAGACAGTGGACTGTCATTAGGATGGTTGAATGAGTTTGACGCATGAATCCCGTGTGTTGGAGTTAGATTCTCAAGTAGAATTGCTTGAGCGAATGCAATTGCTGACTAACTTCGGGTCAAACTTAGTCACTGTTGGCGGTGCATCAGGAGCCGGTAAATCTTGGCTCGCCCAACGATACCTTGAAGCGTGGGCGTCAGATAAAAACCAATCGCTCCTGATGTGTCATCCAAGTCAGGATGACCAACAACGCCGCACCATGATTCTGACTCAGCTCTTTTCTGAGCCGATGTTCAATCCTGCCGACCCATTAGCCGAAAGTTTTGCCCGCCAGATGGAAGGGGAAAGCTGCGATGCTGTTATCGTCGTTGATGATGCCGATTTACTGCAGGAATCCTTTGTCTCTGAATTGTGGATGTTGATTCTCGAAGCGCAGGAAAATCCGGCTTGGACAATCAACGTGGTTTTGTTCGCTCAGTCCAATAGTCTTGATGTGTTGTTGACCCGCCTTAGCTATGGTCAGGATCACAAGCCGATTGATTTAGAGATTGAAGCGCTGACCCAGGCTGAAGCGGATCGATTCTTTGAACACCTGGTGATTCGCTTTGTCGAAGATGAGAGAGAGAAGCGTGTACGTAACGCATACCGAACTGTTGCCCGTCGTCCGGGTGAGATTATGGCTTTAGGGGATCATAAAGTGGAAAAAAGGATCATTATCCGCTCAATCATTGGTTCACCAATCAATATTGCATTGGTGGTGATTACGTTGCTGGTGCTGATAGGTGGTGGTTATTGGTGGATGATGGGCCAACCTTCGCCAGATGACAAAGCGCAACAGATGACAGACTCTATCGAGCAGACTGTGATTCCAACGTTACCGGTTGATGCTCAATCTGATACTGAACAGCAAGGCTCAATAAGTGAAGAGCCGATTTCTGATCCTATGTTGTCTTCGGCAGAAGATGATTCGGAATCCCTTCCTCCGGCAGTGACCGAGCAAACTTCGAGTGTAGGTAATGCTTCGGATGATCATCAGCGCGTTGTGATTACCTCAGAAGTCGTAGATGCACTGTTGGAAGGTAAGCCTGAGAAAGTCGACACGACAACGATACAAGAAGTGGTTGAGCAATCAGTCCCTAAAGTGGATGTACCTGACACAACAGCGAGTGCGGTGGCTGAGCCTGCCGCACAAACTGAGGTTGCCACTCAGGTAGAAAAGCCGATTGTGAAGTTTTCTTTCACGAAAGATGAGCTGAAGAGCTTCTCCCCTCGCAGTTATACCCTTCAATTAGCCGCTGTGCGTTCTCTGGAGGATGTACAAGTCTTCTTAGATAAGCATAATTTGGCTGACAATGTGTATATATACCCGACTGTTCGCAACGAAGTAGAGTGGTTTATCATCACTTATCAAAACTATCCAACCATTCAGGTGGCGAGAGATGCCGTTGAAGCGCTTCCAGCTGATATACAGCAGCTGGATCCTTGGGCTAAATCTCTCAGTCAGGTCCACCGTGAAATTGATCGAGTGAAATAACGCTGAGCTTAGCGGGAAAATATGTTACATTCCGCAGCCTTAATTTGTGGTTGATAGATAGAGCAGTAGATGAAGAAGCAGCGTGCCTTCCTGAAATGGGCAGGTGGAAAATACGGACTTGTCGAAGATATCCAGCGATACTTGCCTGAAGGGCGTAAGCTGGTTGAACCGTTCGTTGGCGCTGGTTCGGTTTTCCTGAATACTGACTATGAGCAGTACCTACTTGCAGACATCAACCCAGATTTGATTAATCTCTACAACTTACTCAAAGAGAGCCCGGAAGCGTATATTTCCGAAGCAAAGCGTTGGTTTGTGCCTGAGAATAATCGCAAAGAAGCTTATTTGTCGATCCGAGCGCAGTTTAATGCGACGGACGACGTGATGTACCGTTCTTTGGCTTTTCTGTATATGAACCGTTTCGGTTTTAACGGCCTCTGTCGCTACAACAAGAAAGGTGGTTTTAACGTTCCTTTTGGCTCGTATAAAAAGCCATACTTCCCTGAAGCTGAGCTGGAATTCTTTGCCAAAAAAGCCAAGAAAGCGACGTTTGTATGTGAAAGCTATACCGATACCTTTAAACGTGCTCGTAAAGGCAGTGTAGTGTATTGCGACCCGCCGTATGCGCCACTGTCTAATACCGCCAACTTTACCTCCTATGCCGGTAACGGTTTTACGTTAGATGATCAGGCAGCCTTGGCGGATGTAGCTGAAAGAGCGGCGAAAGAGCGCCATATTCCGGTGTTGATTTCTAATCACGATACCACGCTCACCCGCCGCTTGTACCACGGTGCGGAACTCAATGTTGTTAAAGTGAAGCGCACCATCAGCCGCAATGGCGCTGGGCGTAATAAAGTGGATGAACTACTGGCATTGTTTAAGCCAGACGATCAGCACTAACGACATTTCTCTTATCTCATCTATCTTCTGGCCTTTAGCTTCGGTAGAATTGCGCTCAACTTGTATTCAATGGTTTTGCCCAATAAATTCTAGAGGTCAGGTATGAAAGATTTCCTTATCGCTCCATCCATTTTGTCTGCAGACATGGCTCGTCTTGGTGAAGATGTTGAAAAAGTGCTCGCAGCGGGTGCAGATGTGGTTCACTTCGACGTTATGGATAACCATTACGTTCCTAACCTGACTTTTGGAGCTCCTATCTGTCAGGCTCTGCGTGATTACGGTATTACTGCACCGATTGATGTGCATCTGATGGTGAAGCCAGTCGATCGTATTATTCCGGATTTTGCCAAAGCCGGTGCGTCTATGATTACCTTCCACATTGAAGCGTCTGAACACGTTGATCGCACACTGCAACTGATCAAAGAACATGGTTGTAAAGCGGGTGTGGTACTAAACCCAGCAACACCACTTTCTCACCTTGAATACATCATGGATAAGATCGATATGATTCTTTTGATGTCAGTGAACCCAGGTTTTGGTGGTCAATCTTTCATCCCTAAAACATTGGATAAGCTACGCGCAGTGCGCAAGATGATCGATGAGTCTGGCCGCGATATCCGTCTGGAAATTGATGGTGGTGTCAAAGTGGACAACATTCGAGAAATCGCTGAAGCGGGTGCGGATATGTTTGTGGCGGGTTCCGCGATCTTCAACCAACCTGACTACAAAGAAGTCATAGACCAGATGCGTGCTGAATTAGCAAAGGCAGAGTAATTGAATGAGCAATATTAAACTTATCGCGTTTGACTTGGATGGAACGTTATTGGATAGCGTGCCTGACCTAGCCGTGGCTGCTGACCAGGCTGTACAAGCACTAGGTTACCCAGCAGTAACGGAAGAGCAAGTTCGTGACTACGTAGGGAACGGCGCTGATGTTCTTATTGGGCGCTCGCTGAGTCGCAGTCTAACGGTATCGCCTGATTTGGATCCAGAACTGCATGCCAAAGCTCGTGTTCTTTTCGATGATTATTATGAGCAAAGCGGGCACAAGCTAAGCCACCTTTACCCTGCGGTTAAAGAAACCTTGGCCGAGCTGCACAAAGCGGGTTTTACAATGGCGCTGGTGACCAACAAGCCTTCGAAGTTCGTACCTGATGTGTTGGCAAAGCACGGCATTGATAAGTACTTTGTTGATGTGATTGGTGGTGATACTTTCCCAGAGAAAAAACCGAACCCAATGGCATTGACCTGGTTGCTTGAGAAACATGGTTGTCAGCCACAAGAAATGTTGATGGTGGGCGATTCCAAGAATGACATTCTGGCAGCGAAAAATGCGGGTTGCGCTTCGTTCGGTTTGACTTACGGATACAATCACGGCGAGCCAATTTCGCAGTCTCAACCGGATTTTGTTGCAGACACAATCGCAGATCTAGTGGATGTGGTAGCGGTTTCCGCTTAGTGGCAACAAAAGATCTTCCAAAATACTCGTTAATGAGTACACTGAGTGAACCGTGTGGCTAGAATCCACACGGTTTTTTTCATTTTTTAGATAAGAAGTCAAAGGAACTATTCCCATGAGCAAACCCATTGTATTGAGTGGTGTTCAACCATCAGGTGAACTAAGTATCGGTAACTACTTGGGTGCTCTACGTCAATGGCAACAGATGCAAGACGATTACGATTGCCAATATTGTGTTGTAGACCTTCATGCGATCACGGTTCGTCAGGAGCCGAAAGCACTGCATGAAGCGACTCTAGACGCATTAGCGATCTGTCTGGCAGTTGGTGTTGATCCACAAAAGAGCACGCTATTTGTTCAGTCACACGTACCAGAGCATGCTCAACTTGGTTGGCTTCTTAACTGTTACACCCAGATGGGCGAGCTGAGCCGTATGACTCAGTTTAAAGATAAGTCTGCCCGCTATTCGAAAGACAGCTCAAGCCAGTTTGGCGACGTGAACGTTGGCCTGTTCGATTACCCTGTACTAATGGCAGCGGACATCCTGCTATACGGTGCACACCAAGTACCTGTGGGTAGTGACCAGAAACAGCACCTTGAGCTAGCTCGTGATATCGCTAACCGATTCAACAATATCTACTCGCCTGAGCAGCCAATCTTCCAAGTGCCAGAACCGTACATTCCGACTGTGAATGCACGTGTTATGAGTCTTCAGGATGCGACGAAGAAGATGTCGAAATCAGACGATAACCGTAAGAACGTGATTACTCTGCTCGAAGAGCCTAAATCGATCATCAAGAAGATCAACAAAGCTCAGACAGATGCAGAAACGCCACCACGTATTGCCCATGATTGGGATAACAAAGCGGGTATCTCTAACTTAATGGGTCTTTACTCGGCAGCAACAGGTAAGAGCTTTGAAGAGATCGAAGCGCAATACCAAGGTGTTGAGATGTACGGTCCATTTAAGAAAGATGTGGGTGAAGCGATTGTAGCGATGCTCGAGCCTATTCAAGCTGAATATCATCGTATTCGTGCAGATCGCGCATACATGGATCAAGTGATGAAGCAGGGTGCTGAAAAAGCCTCAGCTCGCGCAGCTGAGACACTAAAGAAAGCATACGAAGCGGTTGGTTTTGTGGCTCGCCCATAGACCTGTCTGAATTTCGGTAAATATAAAAAACGGACTCATTTGAGTCCGTTTTTTATATCCAATTTTTGATGCTATTGAGCACCTTCAAAGCCCATCTGACGCCAAGCTTCAAAAGCGATAATGGCGACTGCGTTAGATAAATTGAGGCTGCGAGCATCGGGCATCATTGGGATGCGAATGCGCTGTTCCATTGGCATACTCTCAATCAACTCTGCTGGCAGGCCACGGGTTTCTGGGCCAAACAATAGAACATCGCCTTGTTGAAAATTTGCGTCGACGTGATGACCAGTTGTTTTTGTCGTACAGGCAAAAATGCGGAAGGTTTGACGCTCTTTTTCTAGGTACTCAACAAACGCTTGATAGTTTTTATGGCGAGTGACACGTGCTAAGTCATGGTAGTCTAGCCCAGCGCGGCGGACTTTTTTCTCTTCTAAATCAAACCCTAATGGCTCAATTAAATGCAGGTTTGCACCACAGTTAGCACACAGGCGAATGATGTTTCCTGTATTTGGGGCAATTTCAGGCTCATAAAGGGCGATATCGAACATAGTGTTAATTTCTTATCATCTGCTGGGAAGCTAAGCAGTATAAGGCGGCTTTAAAATGCCGCCAAGCCTGAAATGGTGAGTTTTTGCTATGCGTTTTGCGCTAGTGCTACTGCATAGTTCTCGCTAACCACATCCCAGTTAACCACATTCCACCAAGCGTCAATGTATTCAGGGCGACGGTTTTGATAGCTGATGTAGTAAGCGTGTTCCCATACATCCAGCGCTAAAATAGGCTCACCTTGAACGCTCGCAACATCCATTAAAGGGTTGTCCTGATTGCTGGTGGATGCAATGTGCAGCTTGCCATCTTTGACAACTAGCCAGGCAAAGCCGGAGCCAAATGTATTGATGGCTGCTTCGGCAAACAGAGATTTAAACTGCTCGAAGCCACCGAAAGTAGCGTCAATTTCCTTGGCTAATTCACCTTCAGGTTCACCACCTGCACCGGGTGCCATGCAATTCCAGTAAAGGATATGGTTGTAGTAGCCACCACCATTGTTGCGTACAGCAGGAGAGTGCTGAGATATATTGGCGAAGATGTCGCTTAGTGAGGCATCTTCCAGCTCCGTCCCTTTGACCGCAGCAACGAATTTGTCGAAGTAAGTGCGGTGATGCTTGCTGTAATGGACTTCCATGGTTTTAGCATCAATGTAAGGTTCGAGTGAGTCGTATGCGTAAGGTAATTCTGGGAAAGTGTGAGACATAGTAAATCCTCCGTAATTGAAGGATTTACTTTAAGTGATAATGAGATCCATTATCAACTGTGTTTTTATAAGGTTATTGCATGGGTACGAGTGGTAGACGAATTTCTACTCTCAAGCCTCCGAGCTCACTGCGCAGTGCTTGTATGGAGCCACTGTGCTGTCGAATCGCGTTTTCGGTGATCGCTAATCCTAAACCTGTACCGCCGCTGTGGCGATCTCGTGCGGTCGAGACCCGATAGAAAGGTCGGAAAATGGCTTCCAGTTCTTGCTCGGGAACACCTTCGCCATTGTCATCGACAGCAATTGTGAGCTGATCAGAATGGATGCTCAGTGACACCTGAATGACGTCTTTACCGTAATAAATGGCGTTACGCACAATATTGTCAACAGCACTCATCAGTAATTTAGGATTGCCCGAAATGGTACGCTCTGGAATAGCATCGTAGCGGAGTGTTTTGTGCATCTGTTCGGCTTCAAATTGCGCATCAGAGAGTATCGCTTCCCACAGGCTACCAATAGGTTGTTGTTCACGCTCAACATGGCTGTCGACTTGCATTCGAGACAGCTCGAGAAGTTCGCCGATCATCTGTTCTAATCGCTGTGCCTCGGTATCAATTCGATTGAGTTCAGGGCTCTCTCCTTGCTTGCGTGACGCTAAGGCCGTGGCCATTCTCAATCGAGTCAGTGGAGAGCGTAACTCATGTGAAATGTCGGATAACAAGCGCTGTTGACCAGAGATCATCTGATTTACTGCTTCAACCATCTGGTTAAAGCTTTTACCAGCCTGACGGAATTCAGACGTGCCTTTTTCCAGTTGTGGGTCGACAAAAAATTCGCCTTTCGCGACCCGTTTAGCAGCGCGCTCCAACTTACGAGCGGGTTGACTTAACGCCCATGCTAACCAAAGCAGTAGAGGAGTGCTGACCAGCATCACTGCGAACAGCAGCTGAAATGGTTTATCAAACAGGCGAATCAAAAATGGTGATGGTTGATTCCACTTCATGCCGACGTAGAGCAGAAGATCTCTCTTAGCCAGAGTAATGGGAAGTGGGCCTGCCACCATATAGTGGCCATACAATCTTTGCTTAGGATGTTCAGGGTTTTCGATACTGGTGATAAAGTTCTGTACGGCTTTGAGTTTGAAATCTTTGCGGTCACGCGTGGTCAGAATATTGCCTTCCAGATCTGTCAGAACAAAGCGAGGGCGGGGATCGCGTGGTGAACGCTTTGGACCTTCAAGCTGGAATATAATCCGGCGAAGATCCTGTTCGCGCGCAAAGTTCTTCTCTATCTTCTGTTTGATCCCGATGAGTTTTTTATAATGATCGGTCGGAATATCCCTCGATTTTCTTGGATCCAAATGAGGTAACGACAGCACGGCGATCAGCACCAAAAACATGGTAAACCAGAAGATGGCAAAGATACGCCCGTATAGGCTGGTGATCTTAGGCAGACGCATCAACTTTCCTCAACCAGCAAATAGCCGCGTCCGCGCAGCGTTTTAATACGAGACTTGCCATCTTCGCGCTCAGGCAGTTTTTTGCGTAGGTTGGATACGTGCATATCAATGGCGCGGTCAAATGCTGCTAAGCGTTTGCCCAGAACATCTAAGCTGAGCGTTTCTTTGGTCAGCGTTTCGCCTGGATGCTGGACAAAGTGGCTCAGGAGTGCGAACTCCGTGGTGGTCAGATCTAGGTACTGCTCTTGGCAGTAGGCTTCCTGCTTGCCCGGATAGATTTTGATGTCCTGATACTGAATACAATCACTGTTTTTGTTGCCGCCTTTCGATTGAGTGCGACGTAAAATAGCACGGATTCGGGCCAGCAATTCACGGTCACTGAAAGGTTTTGGTAGATAATCGTCAGCGCCTAGTTCCAAGCCAATGACACGGTCAATTTCTTCGCCTTTCGCAGTCAGCATCAAGACAGGGGTTTCCCAGTGTTCACGCAAGCGCTTAAGGGTTTCCATTCCATTCAGCTTAGGCATCATGACATCGAGCAGCACTAAATCTATGCTGTCGTTAATGGCTTCAAGCCCTGCTTCTCCGTCGTTGGCTTCAGATACGCGATAACCTTCAAATGTCAGTACTTCTTTGAGCAGGCTGGTCAGTTCGGTGTCATCGTCAATCAATAGGATGTTGGCCATGGAATACGTCTCTCAATCATATCGGTTACACTAATATTACTGATTATTCGTCGAGAGCTTTAGTTTAATTTTTGCTCTTTACGATTCTTTACGCTCTCTAGACGTCACTTTACGTTGCAGTTCGTAATCTACACTCAAGCGCTGTCGAGACAGCTTGATTCCATCCCTCTGGATATGAAAGGTACGATTATGAAAACTGCAAAGAAACTGGTATTGGCTGCCGTTGTTCTTCCCCTCACATTAGGTACCGCGAGTGCATTTGCTTACGGTGGTAAAGACCACAAGAAAGGCCCACATGGTGAATTTGGCTTTGACCGCGGCATTATGCGCCAGCTGGACTTGACCGATGCGCAAAAAGATCAACTGAAAGAAATGCGCCAAGCCAACAAAACGGAAATGAAAGCGAAGTTCAAAGATAACTTTGAAAGCCATCATGCAGAGATGCAGGCTAATAAAGAAAAGGTTCAGGCGTTGCTACTCGCTGATACATTCGATGAAGCAGCAGCCAACGAGCTGGCTAAGCAAATGGTTGAGAAGCAGACTGAGCGCAGAGTGAAGATGCTTGAAAAGCAACATCAGATGCTGAGCATTCTGACACCGGAGCAGAAAACCAAATATGTTGAGCTGCAGAAAGAGCGCTCTGAAAAGCGTTTAGAGAAGATGCAGGAGCGTTTTAGCGACAGCTGATATTTGTATGCAGATTCAGGCGGCCAATTGGCCGCCTTTTTTTGTATCATTTTTATTCAATAATTTGCGGGTTATACTTAAGGTAATGTTTTTCAAACGCTTTACTTTATGAAACACGAATATGCGCGCTTGGTGACACTGGCTGCTTGGACAGCTACGATTGTCGCGACGTTACTGCTGGTGGTAAAACTGGCGGCGTGGTGGGTAACGGGCTCGGTCAGCTTACTCGCCTCATTGATTGACTCTATGCTTGATATTGCCGCTTCTCTGGTCAACCTTTTTGTCGTCAGGTATTCACTGCAACCTGCCGACAGGGAACACACCTTTGGCCACGGCAAAGCGGAGTCTCTGGCTGCATTGGCTCAGGCGATGTTTATCTCTGGCTCTGCGGTATTTCTTATTCTCAATGGTGTTGAGCGCTTCTTCAGGCCTCATGAATTGCAATCTCCCGAGTACGGGGTGTACGTCAGTATGTTTGCCATTGCGGTCACTTTCGCTCTGGTGCAGTTCCAGAAACATGTTGTGAGGAAAACGGGCAGCCAGGCCATTGCTGCGGACTCTTTGCATTATCAGTCCGATTTGTACATGAACGCTGCGATTATGTTGGCGCTTGGTTTGAGTTGGTTCGGTGTAACTCAGGCAGATGCCGTGTTTGCAGTGGGCATTGGTCTGTACATTCTTTATAGCGCTGTGCAGATGGTACGGGAAGCGATTCAGACCTTACTGGACCGTAAGTTGCCAGATGAAGAGCTGGAAGCGATCAAAGCATGCTGCCTGTCTGTCGATGGAGTCTTAGGAGTTCATCAATTGAGGACCCGTATGTCAGGTCCAACACGTTTCATTCAGCTGCACTTGGAGCTTGAGGATCAGATTCCTTTGATTGAAGCACATCGCATTTCCGATCAGGTTGAGAATCAGCTACTTGAGCTATTCCCCCATGCCGATGTATTGATCCACCAGGATCCTTATTCAGTAGTTTTCGGGCCAGAGAAAGAGCAAAAAATCCAAGATTGGTAAACCAGGATTAGGAAGGGGTAGCCCGCAGCGACAAAACCGCGCTTATTGACTATCTTTTCATCGGGACGACAATTCACTGTGATCCTGATATGTATCAAATCAGTGAAAGCGCAAAGCTGTAATACTCTTACATAAGTAGAAAAGTTACATAATTTCGTGCAAATAAAAGTAGTATTCCTTGCCCGTCAAGGTAACATATTGCGCAGCTATAAGAATCTTGTCAGTAATTTGGCTGAAAATTGCTGACGTAAAAATTGAAATAAGATTCCCAAAAATCGAGGGTGAGCATGATTAAGAAGATCGGTGTTTTGACAAGTGGCGGTGACGCACCAGGCATGAACGCGGCAGTACGCGGCGTGGTTCGCACAGCTCTATCGGAAGGTTTAGAAGTTTTCGGCGTTTATGATGGATACTTGGGCCTGTACGAAGACCGTATCAAGAAGCTTGATCGTTCAAGCGTATCTGATGTGATCAACAAAGGTGGTACTTTCCTAGGCTCTGCACGTTTCCCTGAATTCAAAGACGTTGCTGTGCGTGAAAAAGCGATCGAAAACCTTAAAAAACATGGTATTGAAGCGTTAGTTGTTGTTGGCGGTGACGGTTCATACATGGGTGCGAAGAAACTAACAGAAATGGGTTACCCATGTGTTGGTCTACCAGGCACCATCGATAACGATATTGCTGGTACTGATTACACTATCGGTTACCTGACGGCGCTCAACACTGTTATTGATGCGATTGACCGCCTGCGTGATACCTCTTCATCTCACCAGCGTATCTCTATTGTAGAGATCATGGGTCGTCATTGTGGCGATCTGACTTTGATGTCTGCGATTGCTGGCGGTTGTGAGTACATCATCACACCAGAAACGGGACTGGATAAGCAGAAGCTGATCAACAATATCCAAGACGGCATCAAGAAAGGTAAGAAGCACGCGATCATTGCTCTGACTGAGCTGATGATGGACGCCAATGAGTTGGCTAAAGAGATTGAAACGGCAACAGGCCGTGAAACTCGTGCGACAGTATTGGGTCACATCCAACGTGGTGGTCGTCCAACCGCATTTGACCGTGTATTAGCTTCTCGTATGGGTAACTATGCTGTCCACCTACTGATGGATGGTAAAGGCGGCCGTTGTGTCGGTATCCAGAAAGAACAACTGGTTCATCACGATATTATCGACGCGATTGAAAACATGAAACGTCCAGTACGTGAAGACCTTTACAAAGTTGCGGAAGAGTTATTCTAAGCAGCAATGAATAAAAGAAAACCACCCAATTGGGTGGTTTTTTTATGTCTCGCGCGAGGGGGAATTCTCTTTGATGTTTGAGCTCCTGCGCCGCTGAATTTTCTGATGCACGCCACGACGTAGGGCCTGAATTCGATTCTCGGCTTTATCGACCCCGAGCAAAACAATCAGTGCCAATACTGTAATGACAACAGATTGCTGCAAATAGCCAAGACCAATCATAAGTCCCAAGGCTGCCAGCAACCAAATCACGGCAGCTGACGTTACGCCATGGATTTTACCGTCCAATGTCATCATCACTCCAGCGCCTAAGAATCCAACACCAGTAATGATCTGACCCAGCACTCGCGCTTGATCTAAGGTGTTAGGCGAAAGAGAGGCTGCCATTGACATAAACAGATAAGTACCAGCGATGATCAGAATGGAAGTTCTTATACCGACTGGTTTGCCCCTTGTTTGACGTTCGACACCAATGAGAAGGCCATTTATCGCGCAGCACAGGAGGGCATGCCAATCAAAGGGGCCTAAGTCGAGCAAGGAATCTTGCAAAATGTACATAGTGTTCTCCTAAACCGCGAAGTATGCAGAGTGGTCTCGGTTTAGGCGAACAAAAGATATTTGTCTTAAGGATAAATAGCGGTTAACAGCCGGAAGTGGTCAGGCTAAAGCTCGGTTCTGAGGAGGAGGTGGCTTCACTGTATTGCAGGTAGCAATTTTGTGCTGTCTGACGGCGGTCGGCTGGGAGGTAAAGAATCACACCATCATTGGGATCGGTATTGCTGAAATACCAATCGGCACCGTCTGACCCAAATGTGGCGTCTTCAATGGTGGTTTCCAGTAATTGTGACCAAGCGTTAGCATTGTCTGCTTTCGGGTAACCGTAAACGATCGCGACGTCATCGCCTTCAATGGTTAGTGTTGCGCTGGAAAGCGCATTTAGATTCTCTACTGATGCCAGACCAATCACCTGCTCGTTGGCACCCTGCATGGCTCCTTTCAAACCTTGCAAAGCCGAAGTGCGGGCATTGGACTGCAAATTGAGCAATCGAGGCAGGGCCGTCACGGCCAAAATGCCGAGCACCACAATCACGATCACCAGTTCAATCAGAGTAAAACCTTGTTTGTTTTTCATCATTATTCTAAATGTAAATCCAGTGGCGTTTTACTGGCTCGGCCGCCGATTTCACGGGTGAGTTTCGGTACCAGATAACCAGAAACCCGCTCAATGACGCCCGCCATGATCTGTTTGGCTTGCTGATCAGAGATAAAAAAGTGCGCCGCGCCCTGTACCTTATCTAATACATGAATGTAGTAGGGCAGCACGCCCGCATCAAATAACGACTCGCTGAGTGCCACTTGAGCTTCAACACTGTCATTGACACCTTTAAGCATGACGCCTTGATTGAGAAGAGTAACACCCTCACGGCGGAGTGAACTTAACGCATCTCTCAGTTCCTGATTGATCTCATTGGCATGATTAATGTGCGTGACGAGAATGACCTGCAGGCGAGTACCGGCGAGCAGCTTGGTGAAGGTGGTGGTGATGCGAGCTGGAATCACAACAGGTAGGCGAGAGTGAATTCTCAAGCGTTTAATGTGCTGAATATCTGCAATTTGCCCGATGAGCCATTGAAGTTCTTCATCTTTGGCCATTAGAGGATCCCCTCCTGAAAGAATGATTTCGTTCAGCTCTGGGTGCTGTCGTACATAATCTAGGCTCTGCGACCATACAGATTTATTGCCTTTGTTTTCGTTATATGGGAAATGACGACGGAAGCAATAGCGACAGTTGATCGCACACCCTCCTTTCACGATCATCAATGCTCGGTTACGATATTTATGCAGTAGCCCCGGTACCTGATTGTCTTGTTCATCGAGAGGATCGGTTGAATACCCAGAATGCACATCGAATTCTTCTGAGAGTGGTAAAACCTGACGCAGCAAGGGATCAAACGGATTGCCTTTCTCCATTCGATCAACAAAACTTTGCGGAACTCGTTGGGCGAATAGCTTGCGCGCTTCAAACCCGCTCTGCCACGGAGAAGGATCAATTTCCAGTTGCAGCAGAAGTTTTTCAGGATCAGAGATCCCATTCGCTAGCTGTTTGAGCCAGTTTTGCTCAACAGATTCGACTTTTCGGGTTATGATGTGCGGCATTAAATTTAACTCGAAGAATGGTAAGAGGAAAAAATGGCTACTGTTAGCACGAATGAATTCAAAGGCGGTCTTAAAATTATGCTTGATAATGAGCCTTGTGTCATTCTCGAAAACGAGTATGTAAAACCAGGCAAAGGTCAGGCATTTAACCGCGTTAAAATCCGTAAACTGCTTTCAGGCAAAGTTCTAGAGAAAACATTTAAGTCAGGCGACACTGTAGAAGTTGCGGACGTAATGGATATCGATCTGGACTACCTGTACAACGACGGTGAATTCTACCATTTCATGAACAACGAAACATTCGAACAAATTGCAGCGGATGTAAAAGCAGTTGGCGAAAATGCGAAGTGGTTGGTTGAAAACGACTCTTGTATGCTAACTCTTTGGAACGGTAACCCAATCGTTGTAACGCCACCAAACTTCGTTGAGCTGGAAGTAACGGATACCGACCCAGGCCTTAAAGGTGATACTCAAGGTACAGGCGGTAAGCCAGCAACACTAACAACGGGTGCTGTTGTACGAGTGCCTCTGTTCATCTCTATTGGTGAAGTGATTAAAGTGGACACTCGCTCTGGTGAATACGTAGGTCGCGTTAAGTAAGCGTAAACTTACTCAAGATTTAGAAAAGGTCACTTCGGTGGCCTTTTTTTGTTTCTACGCTAACTTTGATGTGCCACAATTCTAGCACTCGATTATGAGACTACACTAGTCAGTATGAAACAGTCCTTACGTATCTGGCTCGACGCTGCTCGACCAAAAACACTGCCATTGGCACTGGTATCGATCTTAACCGGTAGTGTGCTGGCATATTCTACTCATCAGTTTTCTTGGATGATTGCTATCTTAGCGTTTCTCACTGCGACGTTATTGCAGATCCTGTCCAACTTAGCCAACGATTATGGTGATGCGGTAAAAGGCACAGATAACGACAAACGTCTCGGGCCAATGCGCGCGATCCAGTCGGGCGCTGTGACTCAGGCTGACATGAAACAGGCGATCGTGATTAATATCATTTTGACCATGCTTGTTGGTTTAGCCCTCGTTTTTTATGCACTCGACAGTCTACAAAGTATTTTGGCTTTCATCGGCTTAGGTGTGCTGGCAATTGTTGCCGCCATCGCCTACACCGTGGGTAATAAGCCTTATGGTTATGTCGGGCTGGGTGATGTGTCCGTCTTTATCTTTTTTGGTTTGCTTGGCGTCGCCGGCACTTTCTTCCTCCATACTGGTATCGTCGCGCCTTTGTTGGTTTTACCCGCTATAGGTTGTGGTTTACTCGCCGTCGCTGTGTTGAACATTAATAATATGCGAGATATTGAAAACGACGAAGAATGCGGAAAGCGCACAGTTGCGGTGCGCCTTGGGCAGAAGAATGCGAAGCACTACCACACGATGCTATTGGCAGGGGCTGTCGTTGCGTTTATTGTCTATCTGCTGCTTCAGCCGGTACCTGTTTGGCTGAGCTTACCGTTCTTATTGAGCGTGCTGGTGATTTACAAGCATGGTAAAGCCGTGTGGCAGGCAGAGCAGCCTGCGCAAATCGCCCCTATGATGCCAGTCATTGTGAAGTGCTCGCTGGTGACTAACTTATTGTTTGCTGGTGTGGTTATAGCTCAAACTCTGGCCAGTTAATTGAGTCTTGTCATTGCAATGACTTAATGTCCCTATATACTCGATGGAGATGACGAACCGTATGGGAAGGAACACTATGGAATACAATACGTCGGCTTTATGTGACATTTACTCAGAACAAGTAGATGTAGTAGAACCTATGTTTAGCAATTTTGGTGGCAGCGCCTCATTTGCTGGACAGATCACGACGGTGAAGTGTTTTGAAGACAACGGTCTGATTCGAGAAGTACTCGAACAGGATGGTTTAGGTCGGGTACTGCTGATTGATGGTGGAGGTTCATTACGTCGTGCTTTGATTGATGCAGAATTGGCGTCACTGGCTGAAGAAAACGAATGGGAAGGCCTAGTCGTTTATGGCTGTGTTCGTGAGGTCGATGAACTGGAAGACATGAGTATTGGCATTCAAGCTCTCGCTTCAATTCCGGTTGGGGCGGTATCGCAGAGTGTGGGTGAGGTGGATGTGCCAGTGAATTTCGGAGGCGTCACCTTCATTCCCGAAGATTACCTCTACGCTGATAATACTGGGGTCATCTTGTCTCAAGAACCGTTGGATGTTGAGCTCGACACCGAAGAAGATGAGCTTATCGCCGACTAAGCGGTAAAGAATCAAAAAAACACCGACCTTGAAGGTCGGTGTTTTGCTATGTGGCTTCTGCTAAGAATTGGCGTCGGACTCTCAACGCGTAAAGATAGCCCAGGACGCCACCCAATATATTGCCGAGCGCAATGCCTATAAATAGCCCTTCAATATCGTACAGGTAGCTACCAATCCATGCACAAGGCAAGGTAAAGATGAACAAGCGCATAAAGCTCCATTGGAATGCTTTGAGCGGCTCATGCAGTGCATTCAGGCCAGACACCAACATCATGATGATTCCCTGAAAACCGTAACTAAATGGCACTACAAGCAAATAGTGCCAAAGCAGATCTTTCACCGCTTGTTCTTGAGAGAAAAGCGCCGCGAGTGGAATGCTCAGCGGAACCATCATGATAAAAATCCCAAACTGGAAAAGCAGCGAAAAGCGCATGCTGAGGAATAGCCCAGCGAAGCTACGTTGAGGGTTATTCGCCCCAACATTCTGAGCAATAAATGGTGTCAAAGTTGAAGTTAGCGACATCAATACAATGATGAGGATGGATTCAACCCGCTGGGCAGCACCATAAGCGGCCACTGCCGCGGTGCCGTGGCTGGAGAGTAGCATCATCAGAATGGCACCGGACAACGGGTTCATCGCGTTGGAGAGAGCTGCCGGAGTGCCAATTTTTAGGATTTGTCGCCAGTCAGCCCATAGTGTTTTGAAGTGGGGTAAGGCGAGAAGTTTTTCTCTTTTCACCAACACATACAGTGAGCCGATTAAGGCGCCAAACCAGCTTAGGGCACTGGCGATGGCGGCACCCTGGATCCCAAGTTCAGGAAATGGCCCATAACCAAAAATCAGTAATGGATCGAGCACGCCATTGATTAAGCCCGCAAGCATCATGATTTTGGCGGGTGTTTTGGTATCCCCGGTCGCACGAATTGCGCTATTGCCTGCCATGGGGACAACAAGTAATGGAATCGTCAGGTACCAGATGTGCATGTACTGGTTTATCAGGGGCAGCAGTTCTTGTTCTGCACCAAGAGCAAGGAACAATGGGTCAATGGTGAAGTAGCCTAAGCCAGATGCAAGCGCGACTAACGTCACCGCTAGAACCAATCCATGACTTGAGAAGCGTGCTGCATCTTCGGATTGTCCTTGCCCGAGTAAGCGGCCGATATTGGCTGATAGCCCGACGCCAATCCCCATCGTGATGCAGTTGACCGCGAAGGTCACCGGAAAAGTGTAGCTGATGGCAGCAAGGGCTTCAGTTCCGAGCAGAGAGATAAAAAAGGTATCCACTAAGTTGAACATCAGAATAGCCACCATGCCGAAAGTCATCGGAATGGTCATCTGACGGAGCACGAGAGGGATGGGGCCAGTCAAAAGGCCGTGCTTATCCTGCATTCGGTACAACTACTTTTGGGGCGGAAAAGCGTAGGATACTTGATTGATGTGTGAGACACAAAAAAGGCCAGCTTGCGCTGACCTTAATAAGAATTTTCCTAAAGGAAAAATTACGCTTTAGCTGCTGCCGCTGCTTTAGCAATTGCTGCAAAGCTCTTCGCATCAAGAGAAGCACCACCCACTAGAGCACCGTCGATGTCTGGTTGTGAGAAGTAAGCTTCAGCGTTTTCTGGCTTAACAGAGCCACCGTATTGGATGACAACTTGAGCTGCAACTGCTTCGTCTTTCGCTGCGATTAGTGCACGGATAGAAGCGTGGATGCGCTGTGCATCTTCAGCAGTTGCTGCTTTACCAGTACCGATAGCCCAGATTGGTTCGTATGCGATGATCGCATCGTTAAGTGCTTCAACACCGTATGCATCGATAACTGCGTTGATTTGACGAGCACATACTGCTTCAGTTTCACCAGCTTCGTTTTGAGCTTCTGATTCACCGATACAGAAAACAGGCTTCAGGCCGTTCTCTTTTAGGAAAGCAAATTTCTTCGCGATGAACTCGTCAGATTCGTTGTGGTATTCACGACGCTCAGAGTGGCCGATGATGATGTGAGAAGCACCGAAGTCTTTCAGCATTTCTGGAGACATGTCGCCAGTGAATGCACCGCTGTTGTTCAGGTCAGTGTTCTGAGCACCTAGGATGATCTTGTTACCGCCTTCTTCGATAACGCGCTCAGCAAGATCAATGTAAAGCGCTGGTGGAGCTACTGCTACGTCAACACCTTCAACACCTTCAAGTTCCGCGTTAAGGCCAGTTAGCAACTCTTTTACCATTGCTTTGCTGCCGTTAAGTTTCCAGTTACCCATCACTACAGGACGACGCATAGGAATATCTCCCTTTGTATTTAATGTAGAAAGTTCATTAATGTAAAAAATCTTCGTAGGAATATAACAGATTAAAGCGACCAAATCATGACTAGTGTCATGTCTTGTTCGGTTCTGACTTAATGGTTACCGCTATAGCCGCGCATAATTGGTATAAGCTCTGCTCTCAGCAGTGATCCATAATGCATTATGCTGGTTTTTCGCTCGGAAATAGCAGCTGAAATTGGTAATAGTGATGGAGTATTTTTAGTGATTTTTTGAAACTCTCTTACATTTGAGGACTACAATGCCAAATTTAGTAATGGAATACTCTAACTCCGTCGATGAACGCGTGAATGTGCAAGGTCTATTGGAGGACCTGCATCAAGTGGCGCTTCAATGCGGGCTTTTTGACGCGCCTTCCGTGAAATCCCGAGCGCTACGCTGCCATAATTGGCTGATTGGAGAAGATGGCGATAACGTTGACTTTATCCATATTAGTTTTGAACTGCTTGACGGGAGAACAGCGGAGCAAAAGCGAGACCTCTCACGCCAGTTGATGGATGTGTTGCAGGAGCAAGCCAGTCACGTCCATAGCTTGACGGTGAATATTCGAGATATGGATAAAGAGTGTTTTCAAAAAGTGCTAAATTAACATTTTGATTTTTAGGTAAGGAATCATGTCGATGAAAGAGCTGTTGTTTTCATTTCAGGGGCGAGTAGGGCGAAAGATCTACTGGATATGGAATGTGGTCTATTACACAATAATTGTGGGCTTTGCCGCTGGCATGAATGTGTTGTTTCCCAGTCAGGCGCATTTGCTTTTGCCCGTGTTTTTGATTGTTGTTCTGATCCCAGATTTAGCAATAACGGCCAAGCGATGGCATGACAGAGGTAAATCGAGCTGGTGGCTACTATTGAATGTTCCCTTGGTGATAGGGCGCATGACAGTACCAGCTGGCGATCCCACGCAGATGGCACAATCAACCACGTTGCAAGCCTTCAGTTCATTGGCTGCATTGATATGTGGTGTTTGGATTCTAGTTGAGTGCGGTTTCCTCAAAGGAACAGAAGGTGAAAACCAGTACGGCGCTGAGTTGAAATAGAACGTCGAGAAGGGTTGAGGCTATGTCATCAACCCTTGATAGATTCTCGCTATTTTCGCAACAGTACTTCTTCGACTCTGTGGTCGCGAGCTTTCTTCAAGATAAGGTGAGCACGACCCTTGGTCGGCAAAATATTAGCCGTGAGGTTGATGCCGTTGATTGATTGCCAGATTGAGTGCGCTTTCTCTATCGCCGCTTTCTCAGTCAGTTCGGTATAGTGACTAAAGTAAGAGCCGGGTTTGGTGAAGGCAACTAAGCGGAATTTCAGGAAGCGTTCCACGTACCATTGTTCAATAACATCACATTCTGCATCGACATATAAAGAGAAGTCGAGGAAATCAGAGACAAACACACGATGGGGATCGTGTGGATAGTCCATACCACTTTGCAGAACATTGAGTCCTTCAATGATCAACACATCTGGGCGGTCTACTACTTTGACATTGTCGGTAATGTCATAAGTGATATGTGAGTAGACGGGAACTTCAAGATTGGGCTTGCCAGCTTTCACATCCGAAACAAATTCGACCAAACGCTTGATATCATAAGATTCAGGAAAGCCTTTACGATGCATGATCCCGCGATCGTTCAATACCTTTTTAGGGTAAAGAAAACCGTCTGTCGTCACCAGTTCAACCTTTGGGTGATTTTCCCAGCGCGAAAGTAGCGCTTTAAGTAGACGAGCCGTTGTGCTTTTCCCCACCGCGACACTGCCTGCAATGCCAATAATAAAAGGCGGCGCACTTTCCTGATTGTCCAGAAAGTTGTTGAGAACAGAGTTACGACTTTGTCTGGCGGCAACATACAAGTTGAGTAGACGCGCAAGTGGCAGGTAGATCTCAACCGCTTCTTCCATGGTTAGGCTTTCATTGACGCCCTGTAGCTCAATGAGATCCTCTTCGGATAGCGTCATCGGGACGGAATTACGCAATTCGGCCCATTGCTGACGATTAAAAGAGAGATATGGCGTCATAGTCTTCCTAACTGAGATTCGCGATAGAGAGCTGCGAAAATACAACAACCCGCGCAAATTGCCAAATAACTCGGCGGAGATAAAACGCTTTTATCGAGTAAATTGTGCGATTTTTCAGCAAATAAGCAGAAACTGGTTAAAATCGCATTTTTTTTTAATTTAGCTATTGCAAGGTAGAGATTCCTTCAATAGAATGCGCACCACTTATGCCGACTTAGCTCAGTAGGTAGAGCAACTGACTTGTAATCAGTAGGTCACCAGTTCGATTCCGGTAGTCGGCACCATTTCTCCTTTATGAGTGAAATGGATTAAAAATTTGGAGGGGTTCCCGAGTGGCCAAAGGGATCAGACTGTAAATCTGCTGGCACTGCCTTCGATGGTTCGAATCCGTCCCCCTCCACCATATTCTTAAGGAAATAGCTCACAGAGTTACGTGTTGCGGGCATCGTATAATGGCTATTACCTCAGCCTTCCAAGCTGATGATGCGGGTTCGATTCCCGCTGCCCGCTCCACTCTAATTTGAGTGCTGATATAGCTCAGGTGGTAGAGCGCATCCTTGGTAAGGATGAGGTCGGCAGTTCGAGTCTGCCTATCAGCACCAGCTCTTAAGCAATGTTTCCTTTTGATACTTTCTTTTAACTAAACTACGTTTAGTGATTAAGAGAAGTTTATCACCAATACTTTTTGGTTGCGTGGTCATCAAAGCCACCTAAATCCGTACCTAGAGGGACAACTCATGTCTAAAGAAAAATTTGAACGTACGAAACCGCACGTAAACGTTGGTACTATCGGCCACGTTGACCACGGTAAAACAACTCTAACTGCTGCAATCTGTACAACTCTATCTAAAGTGTACGGCGGTGAAGCGAAAGACTTCGCATCAATCGATAACGCTCCAGAAGAGCGTGAGCGCGGTATCACAATCGCAACATCTCACGTTGAGTACGACACTCCAACTCGTCACTACGCACACGTAGACTGTCCAGGACACGCGGATTATGTTAAGAACATGATCACAGGTGCTGCACAGATGGACGGTGGTATCCTAGTTGTTGCTGCGACAGATGGCCCAATGCCACAAACTCGTGAGCACATCCTACTAGGCCGTCAGGTTGGTATCCCATACATCATCGTATTCATGAACAAATGTGACATGGTTGACGATGAAGAACTACTTGAGCTAGTAGAAATGGAAGTTCGTGAACTTCTATCTGAGTACGATTTCCCAGGTGATGACCTACCAGTTATCCAGGGTTCTGCACTTGGCGCACTAAACGGCGAGAAGCAGTGGGAAGACAAGATCGTTGAGCTTGCAGAAGCACTAGACAACTACATCCCAGAGCCAGAGCGTGCAATCGATCAGCCATTCCTAATGCCTATCGAAGACGTATTCTCAATCCAGGGTCGTGGTACAGTAGTAACTGGTCGTATCGAGCGTGGTATCCTAACAGTAGGTGACGAAGTAGAAATCGTAGGTATCAAAGAGACTACAACAACTACTTGTACTGGTGTTGAGATGTTCCGTAAGCTTCTAGACGAAGGTCGTGCGGGTGAGAACGTTGGTGCACTTCTACGTGGTACTAAGCGTGACGAAGTAGAGCGTGGTCAAGTACTAGCGGCTCCTAAGTCAATCAACCCACACACTAAGTTCGAGTCAGAAGTATACGTACTTTCTAAAGACGAAGGCGGCCGTCATACTCCGTTCTTCAAAGGCTACCGTCCACAGTTCTACTTCCGTACAACTGACGTAACTGGTAACATCGAGCTACCAGAAGGCGTAGAAATGGTAATGCCAGGCGATAACATCAAGATGACTGTAGAGCTAATCGCACCAATCGCAATGGACGAAGGTCTTCGTTTCGCGATCCGTGAAGGTGGCCGTACAGTAGGTGCTGGTGTTGTTGCTAAGATCTTCGACTAATTCTCAGGAATTGCTGAAGACTTCTGAAAAATCTTTGAATAAGATTTGACGAACCAGTAGCAAAAAGGGCATCATTTGATGCCCTTTTTCTGCACTAAATATAATGTTTGCTAATTTCTTATCCAAGCAGATATTAAGCAGGATTTTTTGCCCAAGATGTTGCTTCTTGGTCATTAAGAAAGAGTACGTCAATCGATAAGGTTGTCGTTTCATGGATTTGCCCTGCAACAGCGGGGTTGTTGTCGTCTATATTAAGACTTGTGACAGGTTTGGTTTTATGAAAGCAAATAATGCTGAAACTCCTGAAAGCTCAAATGGCGCAGATATCTTCAAGTGGATTGTCACTTTCGTTCTGCTAGCTGCCGCTGTTGTGGGTAATTACCTGTATGGTGAAATGTCTGTAGTGATTCGCGCTGCAGGTGTTGTTGTACTAATTGCTGCGGCACTTGGTGTTGCAGCTACAACAACAAAAGGTAAAGCTGCGATCGAGTTCGCTAAAGAATCTCGTATGGAAGTTCGCAAAGTAGTTTGGCCAACGCGTCAAGAAACTGTGCAAACGACTTTGATCGTTTTAGCTGTAAGTATTGTAATGGCTCTGGCACTTTGGGGCATCGACGGCATTATGGTTCGTCTTGTCAACTTTGTGACTGGGGTATAGAGGGTTTTAATTCATGAGTGAAGCTCCTAAAAAACGCTGGTATGTGGTTCAAGCCTTCTCTGGATTTGAAGGCCGTGTAGCTCAGTCTCTTCGCGAGCATATCAAAATGCACAGCATGGAAGAGCTATTTGGTGAAGTTCTAGTCCCTACTGAAGAAGTAGTGGAGATGCGCGCAGGCCAACGTCGTAAGTCTGAGCGTAAGTTCTTCCCTGGTTACGTCCTCGTTCAGATGATCATGAACGATGAATCATGGCACCTAGTACGCAGCGTGCCACGTGTCATGGGCTTCATTGGTGGTACCTCTGACCGTCCAGCTCCTATCACTGATAAAGAAGCTGACGCTATCCTTAACCGTCTTGAGAAAGCGAGCGAGTCTCCTCGTCCGCGTACTATGTACGAAGCCGGTGAAGTGGTACGTGTTACTGATGGTCCATTTGCTGACTTCAACGGTACCGTTGAAGAAGTGGATTACGAGAAGAGCCGCCTGAAAGTGTCTGTGTCGATCTTTGGTCGTGCAACACCAGTTGAGCTTGAGTTTGGTCAGGTTGAAAAACTTGATTAAAAAAACACCTTTTTAGGGTTGTTTAAGGCGCGAATTATGACTATAATTTCGCGCCTTTTTGCTTCTGTCGAAGCAAAAAGTTATTTACGTAAACGGGGAGCTGATCGGTCGATTAGCGTTTGTACCCAAAATTAGGAAAAATCATGGCTAAGAAAGTTGAAGCTTACATCAAGCTGCAAGTTGCTGCTGGTATGGCAAACCCAAGTCCACCAGTTGGTCCTGCTCTAGGTCAACACGGTGTTAACATCATGGAATTCTGTAAAGCGTTTAACGCAAAAACAGAATCTATCGAGAAAGGTCTACCGACTCCTGTTGTTATCACTGTATACAACGACCGTTCTTTCACGTTCATCACTAAGACTCCACCTGCTGCAGTTCTTCTTAAGAAAGCGGCTGGCGTTAAGTCTGGTTCAGGTCGTCCAAACACTGAAAAAGTGGGTACTGTAACTGACGCTCAAATCCAAGAAATCGCAGAAACTAAAGCTGCTGATATGACTGGTGCTGACATCGAAGCAATGAAGCGTTCAATCGCGGGTACTGCTCGTTCAATGGGCCTAGTGGTAGAGGGTTAAGATCATGGCAAAACTAACTAAGCGCATGCGCGTAATCCGCGAAAAAGTTGACGTAACTAAAGAATACGAAATCAACGAAGCTGTTGCTCTTCTTCAAGAACTAGCAACTGCTAAATTCGTTGAGTCTGTAGACGTTGCTGTTAACCTAGGCATCGATGCTCGTAAATCTGACCAGAACGTACGTGGTGCAACTGTACTACCTCACGGTACTGGCCGCGAAATCCGCGTTGCAGTTTTCACTCAAGGTGCAAACGCTGAAGCAGCTAAAGAAGCTGGCGCAGACATCGTTGGTATGGAAGATCTTGCTGAGCAAGTGAAGAAAGGCGAAATGAACTTTGACGTAGTTGTTGCTTCTCCAGATGCAATGCGCGTTGTAGGTCAACTAGGTACTATCCTAGGTCCTCGCGGTCTAATGCCAAACCCTAAAGTTGGTACTGTAACTCCTAACGTTGCTGAAGCAGTTAAGAACGCTAAAGCTGGTCAGGTTCGTTACCGTAACGACAAGAACGGCATCATCCACACTACTATCGGTAAAGCAAACTTCTCTGCTGAGCAGATCAAAGAGAACCTAGAAGCACTTCTAGTGGCTCTGAAGAAAGCTAAGCCATCTTCTGCTAAGGGTACATTCCTGCAGAAAGTAAGCATCTCTACTACTATGGGTGCTGGTGTTGCTGTTGATCAGGCTAGCCTGAACACTCTAGCAAACTAATATATTTGCTTAGGCGCGAAATTTGTGTATAATTTCGCGCCTAATATTTGTGGTTGGGGCTGAACTTTGGTTCTGTAAGAATTAAGACCCAGTCTCCGTCCAAGACCGTAGGTGTCTGAATTTATTTGATAAATAAAGACTTAATTACCCTACGTAGATGGTGCCCGAACTGACAGAAAGCTCTATGTAAATAGTTACCTTTCTTCTGGGAAGCACCTCAATAGCTCTCACTGTTGTGATAATAGTGAGTGGTGTAACGACAACCAGGAGTAAATCCAAGATGGCTTTAAACCTTCAAGACAAAAAAGCAATTGTTGCTGAAGTCAACGAAGCTGCCAGTGGTGCACTTTCTGCAGTTGTAGCTGACTCTCGTGGCGTTGAAGTAGGCGCGATGACTTCTCTACGTAAACAAGCTCGTGAAGCGGGCGTTTACCTGAAAGTTGTTCGTAATACTCTAGCGCGTCGTGCGGTTGAAGGTACAGACTACGAGTGTCTAACAGACACTTTCACTGGTCCTACTCTAATCGCATTCTCTAACGAGCACCCAGGTGCCGCAGCGCGTCTTTTCAAAGACTTCGCTAAAGAGAACGACAAGTTCGAGATCAAAGCTGCTGCATTTGAAGGCGCAGTTACTGATGCTGAAGTACTAGCGACACTACCAACTTACGACGAAGCAATTGCACGCCTAATGATGTGCATGAAAGAAGCTTCTGCAGGCAAGCTGGTACGTACTATCGCTGCACTACGCGATCAAAAAGAAGAAGCTGCGGCATAAGCCTTGCTTTTTACTGGTTGCTAATTAAACTTATTGTTGATTTTAAAAGAGAATTGTTATGTCTATTACTAACGAGCAAATCCTAGACGCAGTTGCAGAAATGTCTGTAATGCAAGTTGTTGAACTAATCGAAGCAATGGAAGAGAAATTCGGTGTTTCTGCTGCTGCTGCTGTTGTTGCTGGCGGCGCTGCTGGTGGCGAAGCTGCTGCTGAGCAAACTGAATTCGACGTAATCCTAGAATCTGCTGGCGGTAACAAAGTTGCTGTAATCAAAGCAGTACGTGGCGCAACTGGCCTAGGTCTTAAAGAAGCTAAAGCTCTAGTAGACGGCGCACCTGCACCTCTAAAAGAAGGCATCGAGAAAGATGAAGCTGAAGCTCTTAAAGCTCAGCTAGAAGAAGCTGGTGCAAGTGTTACTGTTAAGTAATTATTGCATAGTTTCTTAGCCTAACGGCTAATGGCTGGTGGTTTTATAACCACCGGCCTTTTTGCGCTGTAGGGGTTGGGTGATTTTTCCGCTGTTTGAGCACCCAGGTTCCTAGCAAAAAACATTTCATTACAGCTTAATGAAATGTCACTACATTCAAACAGGTGTTAGTCACTGTCTCATAACGATTGGAGACAGTTTGGGTCACTTATCAGCGAGCTGAGGAACCCCATGGTTTACTCTTATACCGAGAAAAAGCGCATCCGTAAGGACTTTGGTACTCGTCCACAAGTGTTGGACATTCCATACCTGCTATCGATCCAGCTCGATTCGTTCGAAAAATTCATCGAACAGGATCCTGAAGGTCAATACGGTCTTGAAGCTGCTTTCCGTTCTGTATTTCCAATTCAGAGCTACAACGGCAATTCCGAGCTGCAATACGTTAGCTACCGTCTTGGTGAGCCAGTATTTGATGTTAAAGAATGTCAAATTCGCGGCGTAACTTACTCAAAACCACTTCGCGTAAAACTACGCCTAGTTATCTTTGATAAAGACGCGCCAGCAGGTACTGTAAAAGACATTAAAGAACAAGAAGTCTACATGGGCGAAATTCCGCTTATGACAGACAATGGTACCTTCGTTATCAATGGTACCGAGAGGGTTATCGTATCCCAGCTGCACAGAAGCCCAGGTGTATTCTTCGACAGCGATAAAGGTAAGACCCACTCTTCAGGTAAAGTTCTATATAACGCACGTATCATTCCTTACCGTGGTTCATGGCTTGATTTCGAGTTTGATCCTAAGGACAACCTATACGTACGTATCGACCGCCGTCGTAAGCTACCAGCATCTATCATTCTTCGCGCACTAGGTAAGACGACAGAAGAGATCCTGGACATCTTCTTTGAGAAGGTGAACTTCGAGGTTAAAGATCAAACTCTACTTATGGAGTTGGTTCCTGATCGTCTACGTGGTGAAACTGCGTCATTCGATATCGAAGCAAACGGCAAGACTTACGTTGAAACAGGTCGTCGTGTAACGGCACGCCACATCCGTCAGCTTGAAAAAGATGGCGTTGAGCACATCGAAGTACCAGTAGAGTACATCGTAGGCAAAGTGTCTTCGAAAGACTACATCAACGAAGCGACTGGCGAGATCATCGTTGCGGCTAACCAAGAAATCAGTCTTGAAGCACTAGCGAACCTATCTCAGGCAGGCCATAAAGCTCTAGAAGTTCTATTTACGAACGACCTAGATCACGGTCCATTCATGTCAGACACACTACGTATCGACAGTACTGTTGATCGTATTTCTGCACTGGTAGAAATCTACCGCATGATGCGCCCTGGTGAGCCACCAACGAAAGAAGCTGCTGAAGCCCTATTCGAAAGCCTATTCTTCTCAGAAGAGCGTTACGATCTATCGACTGTTGGTCGTATGAAGTTCAACAGCTCTATCGAACGTGAAGATGCTCAAGAGCAAGGCACACTTGACGAAACTGATATCGTTGAAGTGATGAAGAAGCTTATCGCTATCCGTAACGGCATCGGTGAAGTGGACGATATCGACCACCTAGGTAACCGTCGTATCCGTTCAGTTGGTGAAATGGCTGAAAACCAATTCCGCGTTGGTCTAGTACGTGTTGAACGTGCTGTTAAAGAGCGTCTAAGCCTTGGTGACCTTGATGCAATCATGCCTCAAGATCTAATCAACGCTAAGCCTATCTCTGCTGCGGTTAAAGAATTCTTTGGCTCTTCACAGCTTTCACAGTTCATGGACCAAAACAACCCGCTATCAGAAGTGACGCACAAGCGTCGTATCTCTGCATTGGGTCCTGGTGGTCTTACTCGTGAACGTGCTGGCTTCGAAGTACGTGACGTACACGTAACTCACTACGGTCGTCTGTGTCCTATCGAAACGCCTGAAGGTCCAAACATCGGTCTGATCAACTCACTATCTGCGTTTGCGCGTTGTAACGAGTACGGTTTCCTTGAGACTCCATACCGTCGCGTAGTAGATGGCGTAGTAACAGACGAAGTTGATTACCTATCTGCTATTCAGGAAGGTCAGTACGTTATCGCTCAGGCGAACACGGTACTTTCTGAGCAAGGTACATTTGCTGAAGAGCTAATCACAGCTCGTCAGAAAGGTGAATCTGGCCTACACCCACGCGAACATGTTGACTACATGGACGTTGCAACTAACCAGGTTGTATCTATCGCTGCATCGCTTATCCCGTTCCTAGAACACGATGATGCGAACCGTGCATTGATGGGTGCGAACATGCAACGTCAGGCCGTTCCAACACTTAAGGCTGACAAGCCTCTAGTTGGTACTGGTATCGAGCGTAACATCGCAGTTGACTCTGGTGTTACAGCAGTAGCGAAACGTGGTGGTGTAATCCAGTCTGTAGATGCTTCTCGTATCGTTGTTAAAGTAAACGAAGACGAGCTGATCCCTGGTGAAGCAGGTATCGATATCTACAACCTAACTAAATACACTCGCTCTAACCAAAATACGTGTATCAACCAGCGTCCATGTGTGATGCCGGGTGAGCCAGTTGCACGTGGTGACGTTCTTGCTGATGGTCCTTCAACAGACCTTGGTGAGCTAGCACTTGGTCAGAACATGCGTATCGCATTCATGCCTTGGAACGGCTACAACTTCGAAGACTCGATCTTAGTATCTGAGCGCGTAGTTCAAGAAGACCGTTTCACTACGATCCACATTCAAGAGCTATCTTGTGTGGCGCGTGATACTAAGCTTGGTGCTGAAGAAATCACAGCTGACATTCCAAACGTAGGTGAGTCTGCTCTGTCTAAACTAGACGAGTCAGGTATCGTTTACATCGGTGCGGAAGTGAAAGGCGGTGACATCCTTGTAGGTAAAGTAACGCCTAAAGGTGAAACTCAGCTAACGCCTGAAGAGAAGCTACTACGTGCTATCTTCGGTGAGAAAGCGTCAGACGTTAAAGACACGTCTCTACGCGTACCAAACTCTGTATCAGGTACGATCATCGACGTTCAAGTATTTACTCGTGACGGTGTTGAAAAAGACAAACGTGCACTTGAAATTGAACAGATGCAGCTTAAAGAAGCGAAGAAAGACCTTACTGAAGAATTCCAGATTCTTGAGGGTGGCCTTCTAAACCGTGTTAAAGCTGTACTTCTTGACGGTGGTTACACTGAAGCGAAACTAGACGCTATTGATCGTAAGAAGTGGCTAGAGCTAACGCTTGAAGATGATGCTCAACAGACTCAGCTTGAGCAGCTAGCAGAGCAGTACGACGAGCTACGTGCTGACTTCGATAAGAAGTTTGAAACTAAGCGTCGTAAGATCACACAAGGTGATGATCTAGCACCTGGTGTACTGAAGATCGTTAAGGTTTACCTAGCGGTTAAACGTCGTATCCAGCCTGGTGATAAGATGGCCGGTCGTCACGGTAACAAGGGTGTAATCTCTAAGATCAACCCTGTTGAAGACATGCCTTACGATGAGAAAGGTCAGCCGGTTGACATCGTACTGAACCCACTGGGTGTACCTTCGCGTATGAACATCGGTCAGATCTTAGAAGTTCACTTAGGTCTGGCAGCGAAAGGCATCGGTGACAAGATCAACCAGATGGTGAAAGAGCAGCAAGAGCTGGCTAAGTTCCGTGACTTCCTACAAAAAGTTTACGACCTTGGCGATACTCGTCAGAAAGTAGACGTTGCGTCTCTATCTGATGATGAAGTTCGTACGCTGATCAAGAACCTACGTGGTGGTCTACCGATCGCGACTCCAGTATTTGACGGTGCGTCTGAGCAATCAATCAAAGAGCTATTGAAACTAGGTGACCTACCAGAATCTGGTCAGCTAACGCTGTTTGATGGTCGCACAGGTGATGCGTTTGAGCGTCCTGTAACGGTTGGTTACATGTACATGCTGAAACTGAACCACCTTGTTGATGACAAGATGCACGCTCGTTCTACTGGCTCGTACAGCCTAGTAACTCAGCAACCACTTGGTGGTAAAGCTCAGTTCGGTGGTCAGCGTTTCGGTGAGATGGAAGTATGGGCACTGGAAGCATACGGTGCGGCTTACACCCTACAAGAAATGCTAACCGTTAAGTCGGATGACGTTAACGGCCGTACTAAGATGTATAAGAACATCGTAGACGGTAACCACAGCATGGAACCTGGCATGCCAGAATCGTTCAACGTACTGTTGAAAGAGATTCGCTCGCTAGGTATCAACATCGAGCTAGAAGACGAAGAGTAATCCCCACGGGGTTATTTGGTTGAAGGTGCTCACTTTTGCGGGTGAGCTCCTTTTAACTCCTTACAGGAGCTGATTGTGAAAGACTTATTAAACTTTCTAAAAGCACAGCATAAGACCGAAGAGTTTGATGCAATCAAAATCGGTCTATCTTCACCAGACATGATCCGTTCATGGTCTTTCGGTGAAGTTAAAAAACCTGAAACGATCAACTATCGTACGTTCAAACCTGAGCGTGATGGTCTGTTCTGTGCGCGTATCTTTGGTCCAGTAAAAGACTACGAATGTCTTTGTGGCAAATATAAGCGTCTGAAACACCGTGGTGTTATCTGTGAGAAGTGTGGCGTTGAAGTTACACAAACTAAAGTTCGTCGTGACCGTATGGGCCACATCGAGCTTGCTTCACCAGTTGCTCACATCTGGTTCCTAAAATCACTGCCATCTCGTATCGGTCTACTAATGGATATCCCTCTACGTGATATCGAACGCGTTCTTTACTTCGAAATGTACGTAGTAACTGAACCGGGTATGACTGACCTAGAAAAATCTCAGATGCTGACTGAAGAAGAGTATCTGGATCGTCTAGAAGAGTGGGGTGATGAATTCACGGCTAAGATGGGTGCAGAAGCGATCAAAGACCTACTTGCGTCTATGGATCTGCCTGCTGAAATCGAAGAAATGCGTGAAGAGCTTCAGTCTACTAACTCAGAGACTAAGCGTAAGAAGATCACTAAGCGTTTGAAGCTAGTTGAAGCGTTCGTTCAATCTGGTAACAACCCAGAGTGGATGATCCTAACTGTGCTTCCGGTACTTCCGCCAGATCTACGTCCTCTAGTACCACTAGATGGCGGTCGCTTCGCGACTTCTGATCTGAACGACCTATACCGTCGCGTAATCAACCGTAACAACCGTTTGAAGCGTCTACTAGAGCTAGCTGCTCCGGACATCATCGTACGTAACGAAAAGCGTATGCTGCAAGAGTCTGTTGATGCCCTTCTAGATAACGGTCGTCGCGGTCGTGCGATCACAGGTTCGAACAAGCGTCCTCTGAAATCTCTTGCTGATATGATCAAGGGTAAACAAGGTCGTTTCCGTCAGAACCTTCTAGGTAAGCGTGTAGACTACTCTGGCCGTTCTGTAATCACAGTAGGTCCATACCTTCGTCTGCACCAGTGTGGTCTTCCTAAGAAGATGGCACTTGAGCTATTCAAACCATTTATCTACAGCAAGCTTGAGACTCGTGGCCTAGCAACGACAATCAAAGCCGCTAAGAAGATGGTAGAGCGCGAAGAAGCAGTTGTTTGGGATATCCTAGACGAAGTTATCCGCGAACACCCAGTACTATTGAACCGTGCACCTACACTTCACCGTCTAGGTATCCAGGCGTTCGAACCAGTACTGATCGAAGGTAAAGCGATTCAGCTACACCCACTTGTGTGTGCGGCGTACAACGCGGACTTCGATGGTGACCAAATGGCGGTTCACGTGCCTCTAACTCTAGAAGCACAGCTTGAAGCTCGTACTCTGATGATGTCGACAAACAACATTCTGTCGCCAGCGTCAGGTGATCCGATCATCGTACCTTCTCAGGACGTTGTATTGGGTCTTTACTACATGACTCGTGACAAGATTAACGTGAAAGGCGAAGGTATGTACCTTGCTAGCCCAGCTGAAGCTGAGAAAGCATACCGTACTAAGTCTGCAGAGCTACACGCTCGCGTTAAAGTTCGTATCACTGAGACAGTGAAAGATGAAGATGGCAATAGCACTACAGAGACTAAGCTAGTTGATACAACTATCGGTCGTGCAATGCTATGGCAAATCGTGCCATCTGGTCTTCCGTACAGCATCGTTAACCAGAAGCTAGGTAAGAAGCAAATCTCTCACCTACTTAACGAGGCGTACCGTAAGCTAGGTCTGAAAGATACGGTTATCTTCGCTGACCAAATCATGTACACAGGTTTTGCTTACGCAGCACTTTCTGGTGTATCGGTTGGTATCGACGACATGGTTGTGCCAGATGCGAAATACACTGAGATCGAAGAAGCGGAAGCAGAAGTTCGCGAAATTCAAGAACAGTACCAATCTGGTCTTGTAACTGCGGGTGAGCGCTACAACAAAGTGATCGATATTTGGGCTTCAACCAACGATCGCGTAGCGAAGTTGATGATGGAAAACCTTTCATCTGAAACGGTAGTGAACCGTGAAGGTGAAGACGAGCAACAAGAATCGTTCAACAGCATCTACATGATGGCTGACTCAGGCGCACGTGGTTCTGCAGCTCAGATTCGTCAGCTTGCAGGTATGCGTGGTCTGATGGCACGTCCAGATGGTTCAATCATCGAAACGCCGATCACTGCGAACTTTAAAGAAGGTCTAAACGTACTTCAGTACTTTATCTCAACGCACGGTGCTCGTAAGGGTCTTGCGGATACGGCACTGAAAACAGCGAACTCGGGTTACCTAACTCGTCGTCTAGTAGACGTTGCTCAAGACGTTGTTGTACACGAGCATGACTGTGGCACGCACGAAGGTATCGACATGATGCCTCACATCGAAGGTGGTGACGTTAAAGTTGCACTTTCTGAGCTTGCTCTAGGTCGTGTTGTTGCAGAAGACGTTCTGAAACCAGGTACTGACGAAGTGCTGATCCCACGTAATACTCTGATTGATGAGAAGTGGTGTCAGATCATGGAAGATAACTCAGTAGATAGCATGAAAGTGCGCTCTGTAGTTACCTGTGATGCAGACTTCGGTTGTTGTGCACAGTGTTACGGTCGTGACCTAGCACGTGGTCACCTAGTGAACCAAGGTGAAGCAGTCGGCGTTATCGCTGCTCAGTCTATCGGTGAGCCTGGTACACAGCTTACAATGCGTACGTTCCACATCGGTGGTGCGGCATCTACTGCAGCAGCAGAGAACAGCATCCAAGCGAAGACAACTGGTACGGTTAAGCTACACAACGCTAAGTTCGTAATGAACAAAGATAAGAAGCTTGTTATCACGTCTCGTGCTTCTGAGCTGACTATCATCGACGAATTCGGTCGTACAAAAGAGAAACACAAACTACCTTACGGTTCCCTACTAAGCAAAGGCGACAACGATGCGGTTGAAGCTGGCGAAACAGTAGCGAACTGGGAAGCGCACACTATGCCAATCATCACTGAAGTGGCAGGTCGCATCCAGTTTGTGGACATGATCGATGGCGTAACAGTTTCTCGTCAAACAGATGATCTAACAGGTCTATCTTCAAGTGAAGTAACTGAAGCCGCCGCTCGCCCAGCAGCAGGTAAAGATATGCGTCCAGCTATCAAACTTGTTGATGCTGCGGGTAATGACGTAATGATCCCTGGTACTGAAATGCCAGCTCACTACTTCCTACCTGGTAAAGCGATTGTAAACATCGAAGACGGCGCAGAAGTAGGTGTGGGTGATACGCTATCTCGTATCCCTCAGAAATCTGGCGGTAACAAAGATATCACCGGTGGTCTACCACGCGTAGCTGACCTATTCGAAGCTCGTAAGCCGAAAGAGCCTGCGATTCTTGCTGAGCACACAGGTACTGTGAGCTTCGGTAAAGAAACGAAAGGTAAACGTCGTCTAGTAATCACTCGTGACGGCGGTGACGCTTACGAAGAGATGATTCCTAAGCATCGTCAGCTTAACGTATTCGAAGGCGAGAAAGTTGAACGTGGTGACGTGATCGCAGATGGTCCAGAATCTCCACATGACATTCTACGTCTACGTGGCATCCACGCTGTGACTCAGTACATCGCGAACGAAGTTCAAGAAGTATACCGTCTACAAGGCGTTAAGATTAACGATAAGCACATTGAGACTATCGTTCGTCAGATGCTACGTAAGTGTACAATCACTCACGCTGGTGACTCTACAGAGTTCCTAGTTGGTGAACAGGTTGAATACGCGAACGTTAAGATTGCTAACCGTCAGCTAGAAGCTGAAGGCAAAGAGCTTGTTCGTTTCGAGCGTGAGCTACTTGGTATTACTAAGGCATCTCTAGCGACTGAATCGTTCATCTCTGCGGCATCGTTCCAGGAGACAACTCGCGTACTAACAGAAGCAGCCGTTTCTGGTAAACGTGATGAGCTACGTGGTCTGAAAGAAAACGTAATTGTTGGTCGTCTAATTCCAGCAGGTACAGGTTTCGCTTACCACCAAGATCGCCAAGCTAAGCGCACTGAAGAACAAGAAGGTCCTTCAGCTGAGCAAGCAACTGACAATCTTGCAGCATTGCTAAACGCAGGTTTCTCTGCTGACGAGTAATCGTTAGTCAAGAAATGACAAAAGGCACCTTAGGGTGCCTTTTTTGTTTTTGGAGAGAGGAGGGAACGAACTGCGTCCTATGGGAAGCTGGAACGGGCTTTGGCCTGCGAGAGTGCCCTTATCCCGCATCCACAACGAAACGTTACTAAGCAAAAAGGGCTGACTTTACGCCAACCCTCACTAATCTCTTTTTTAAGCGCCTGGCGGTATCGCTAGACTATCGGCAATAAGCTGGATCAGATTATCTTCAACTTCAAATCGCACTTCGAGTAGTTCGCCAACTTTTGACATATCTACTTCGAAATCAGGAAGCTCATCGTCTGCACTAACGCTGACGTACTTGTCATTAAACTCAAGTAAAGGCTCGGTGGTTAACACGATTTTTGCGTATGTGGTGTCAATCTCGTTATTGGTTTTAAAGCCTGTAGCCTGCCACTTTTCCATCACCATATCGTAAATTTTGAAATGGCCTTCGGAAATATAATCAACGACGTGATTGCAAAAAGAGCTGATTTGTTTCGGGGAAGGGAGTTCAACTACGTTAGCGTGCCCATTCGCTGGCTGAAGAGAGCCTAACTGGCAATATTCGACAATAAGTGACTGGCGAGTTTCTAACCAATGATCGATGACTTCACTTGAGCCACCCCACTGTTCTTGTGTTTGTTTGAATTTATTCAGCATGACCATGCCCTCATGATCGGATCACAGTTCCGGTGATCATTACGCTTTGCTTTGCAAAGCCATTCTAGAGATACAACCTCTTGTCCTTACTAGAATTTATAGCCAGAAAATTGTTCCACTACAAACTCTGGTATGAAATTAGATTGCCAGTAAAATGAATGAACTGCAAGCGAAGAGGAAGGGTAATGTTAAAGAACAGTGACACGAACCGTACGAGCAATGCTTATTGGTGTGTTGTATCAGGCAGTGAGGCTTGGCTGGTGGACCATGCATTACCTTGTGGTGCGGCGAAGGCGTTTAATTTGCCTGAAGAAAATGCGATAAAGATTGGAAATTACAAGGGCTTGCCAGTCATGTGGCTCAATGCTCAGGAGCTAGAGCAAGTATTACCACTGACGTCGTTGAGAGATTGTTTAGATCTACCCGAGCCATTGTTTCTGCTGATTAGCAAAGCCGTTCAGTATGGTCATATGACACAAACACTGCGCTTTTGTCCGATATGTGGTGGCCGAAACCATCTCAATCACAACCAAATCGCCATGCAGTGTGGTGACTGTCGAACGTTACACTATCCGCGTATTTTTCCGTGCATCATTGTTGCCGTGCGCAACGGCGACCAAATTCTTCTAGCGCAGCATCCAAGACACCGTAATGGTATGTACACCGTGATTGCAGGCTTTGTTGAGGTTGGGGAAACACTTGAACAGTGTGTGGCTCGAGAGGTGAAAGAAGAGACCGGTATCGATGTGGCAAACATTCGTTATTTTGGCAGCCAGCCTTGGGCGTTCCCGTCCAGCCTGATGATGGGATTTCTGGCGGACTATCAAGGTGGAGAGTTGAAGCCGGATTACAGCGAATTGAGTGACGCGCAGTGGTTTAGCGCGGACGACTTACCGCCGGTGGCACCAGAAGGAACCATCGCGCGATCCTTGATTCAACAAACTCTGGATGAGATGGATTAATTCACTGATTTATAGACAAAAAAAACCCTCCGATAGGGAGGGGGTAAGTAAGATGTCGTTATGAGATGCTGAGTAGCGAGTACTCAGGTTATAATTGTTGTTTTCGCTAGCAAACAAATTTTTAACACTCTTGATGATTGGGTGCAAATTAAGCACTGATTTAAAAGTTAATAACTTGATCTAGGTTGCAAAGCACACAGCTTTTGCATGGAAAACAGTGTTAGAATAGCGCCCCTAAATAGAAGCCGAATAGTTGGAAAGACGGAATGACTGAATTAAAAAATGATCGTTATCTGCGTGCGCTTTTAAAGCAGCCTGTGGATTACACGCCAGTATGGATGATGCGTCAGGCAGGACGATACCTACCTGAATATAAAGCGACCCGTGCTGAAGCGGGCGATTTCATGTCTTTGTGTAAGAATGCAGAGCTGGCGTCAGAAGTCACGCTGCAGCCACTGCGCCGTTTTCCACTTGATGCTGCCATTTTGTTCTCTGACATCCTAACTATCCCGGATGCAATGGGGTTAGAACTCCGTTTTGCTGCGGGTGAAGGCCCGGTATTTGATAAGCCGATTACCTGCAAAGCGGATGTTGAGAAAATTGGCACTCCTGATCCAGAAGGTGAGCTGAAGTACGTAATGAATGCAGTGCGTCAGATCCGTAAAGATTTAAACGGTGATGTACCTCTGATTGGTTTCTCTGGTAGCCCATGGACTCTGGCAACTTACATGGTTGAAGGTGGCAGCTCAAAAGCCTTCACTAAGATCAAGAAGATGATGTACGCAGAACCACAGACGCTGCATCTGCTACTGGATAAACTCGCAGACAGCGTTATTGAGTACCTAAACGCACAAATCAAAGCGGGTGCCCAGTCGGTAATGGTTTTTGATACTTGGGGCGGTGTCTTAACGCCACGTGATTACAACCTGTTCTCGCTACAGTACATGCATAAAATCGTCGATGGCTTGATTCGTGAGAACGATGGCCGCCGTGTTCCTGTTACTCTGTTCACTAAGAACGGTGGCATGTGGCTAGAGCAAATCGCTGCGACTGGCTGTGATGCTGTTGGTTTGGACTGGACGATCAACATCCAAGATGCGGTTAAGCGTGTGGGTGATAAAGTGGCGCTGCAAGGCAATATGGATCCATCGATGCTTTACGCTTCACCAGAACGTATCCGTGAAGAGGTTGCGACCATCCTAGAAGGCTTTGGTGACGCAGGTACAGGCCATGTATTTAACCTTGGCCATGGTATTCACCTCGATGTACCGCCTGAAAATGCTGGTGTGTTTGTTGAAGCGGTTCATGAGTTATCCAAGCCGTACCACAAATAACTAAGAAACCGATGAAAGCGCCTGGTCTAATCAGGCGCTTTTTTGTTATTGGTTAATATACTCAGTTATACTGATAATATTAATGGAAGAGGGTACGGAAAACGAATGAAGACACGCGACAAAATAGTGCTTGCCGCATTGGATCTATTTAATGAACACGGTGAGCGTAATATCACCACTAACCATATTGCAGCACATATAGACATTAGTCCGGGCAACCTTTACTACCACTTCCGCAACAAACAAGAAATCGTTCGTGAAATTTTTGCGCTTTATTCCAATGAGCTGCTGGAGCGATTTTCACCAATCCATGGTCAACAAGAAAGCCTGGTTTTGCTCAAGCATTATCTAGACTCTATCTTTAATCTGATGTGGAAGTACCGATTTTTCTACGCCAACTTGCCAGAGATTCTCCAGCGTGATGATCAATTGCATGATGATTACATTCAGGTACAGGAAAAGCTGCAAACCAACCTAATCAATATCATGCGTGCCTTTGTTGAGCTGGAACTGTTGAAAGTGGAAGAGCACGAGATGAAATCTCTCGTGACCACTTTGCACCTGATTGCATCCAGCTGGTTGGGTTACCGTGCCGCCATGTCGCCAAAAACTCAGATCACGGAGCAGGTGATTCACCAAGGAATGCTGCAAATGATCGCGGTGGTGAAGCCTAAAGCCACCATACAAGGTCTTGAACAATTACAGTTGTTGGAAGATGGCGTTAAAGCAATTCATGCTTAACCATAACCAAATGCGATTGTTGAAATAAGGCTAACCCCTTAAAGTATCTAAAGATATTTTAAGGGGTTTTTGTTTATGCACTACGATGTGTTCAATGGTGATGCGGATGGCATTATCGCGCTTCTTCAGCTGCGTCTGGCTGAGCCCAAAACGTCAACTCTGATCACCGGCGTGAAACGCGACATTAAACTGCTCGATTCCCTTAATTGCCAGGCGAGTGATTCCGTCACTGTACTGGATATCTCGATGGAGAAAAATAAGGCGAGTTTAGAAGCGATGCTTGCTGCCGGTGCTCAGGTATTCTATGCCGACCACCACAAGTCCGGCGATATTCCGCAGCACATAAACCTCGATGCTCACATTAACTTAGATGCCAATACCTGTACCGCTTTGATTGTGGATGAGTTGCTGCAAGGTCGTTTTCACTTATGGGCGATTACCGCTGCATACGGTGATAACTTGATTGCAAAAGCGGATGAGTTGGCTGGCAGAGCTGGCCTCACCGATGAACAGAAAGATCAGTTGAAAGAGCTGGGGACATTAATTAACTACAATGGCTATGGGGCTGAGCTGGCGGATCTGCATTTTGACCCTGCTCAGTTGTTTAAGCACCTTTTGGCTTATGATGATCCTTTTGCCGTTATTGCTGATCAACGCTCTCCTTATCACACTCTCAAATCAGCGTATCAAAGTGATATGGATAAGGCGCTCGCAATTCAAGCTTCTCATCAAAGTGATGTTCTGGGCGTATTTGAGCTGCCTAACCAGGCTTCTTCACGACGTATCAGTGGTGTTTACGGCAACTGGCTGGCGAATCAAACCCCAGATCGTGCGCATGCTGTACTTTCCGAGAATGCGGATGGGAGCTATACCGTCTCATTGCGTGCGCCGCTGAATAATAAGCAAGGAGCGGGAGATGTATGTGCTCAGTTTACGACGGGTGGCGGTCGTGCAGCAGCGGCGGGAATCAACGCCTTAGCTAAAGAGCAGATTGACGCGTTTATTCAAGCAGTTGAGGCCTACTACGCCTAGTCTTGCGAGAGCAAATGGCGGTTATCTTGTCAGCCAACCCTTAGGGTTTTGAGTTTTGCTGTTGCGGCGGATTTCAAAGTAAAGTGACGCTTGTGGCTGACCACCTGTGTCACCGGCCAATGCGATGGTTTCGCCAGCGGAAACTTTATCACCTTCTTTCTTTAGCAAGCTTTGGTTAAAGCCATACAAGGTCATGTCGCCTTTTCCGTGGTCGAGTAGAATCACCAGACCATATCCTCTGAGGTAGTCTGAAAATACGACAGTACCAGAGTAGACGGCTTTCACTGACTGACCGTAATTGGCGTCGATCACCATTCCTTTCCAGTTTATCTGACCCGTTTGGCGCGAGCCGTAGTTGTGGAGAATCTTGCCTTTAAGCGGCCACGGGAGTCGACCTTTACGCTTTGCTAAACCGTCCATAGGAACCGCATTGAGTTTGGCTGCTTTCGCGGCTTTAGCCGCTTTGGCAATTTCAGCTTTTAAGCGTGTTTCATTGCGCTGCAGCTCTGACAGGTAAACTTTATCACTGGTGATGTTCTTTTTGATGTTACTGACGGTGCCTTTTCGTTTGGACTGTTCTTTCGTTAGTTGCTTGCGCTTTTGATTCTGCTGCGTGATCAGTTTAGTGATTTGCTGCTTCTCTAGCTTGAGCTGCGTTTCACTTTCCGCGAGCTGATTGACGGTTGTTTCCAACTCTTCAATCGTGAGTGCTCGTTGTTTGGCTAAGTGCTGGAAATATTGGCTGATTCTGTCCTCTTCGACGCCTTGGTTAAGAATGCTGGCAGAAGACTTGGCACGCTGGGTGACATAATAGGTTTGTAACAGCTCAGCAAGTTTTTCGCTTTGCTGCTGTCTTTGCGCTTTTAGTGAAGCAATTTTTTTCTCTAACGAAGCAATACTGGCGTTGGTTTTACTCAACGACGATTTGGCTTCTTTGATCTCTTTTTCAAGACGCACGATACCCAGTTCCTGCTTCTTGAGAGACTGTTGTAGGGAGTCGAGTTTTTTCTGTTGTGAAGTTAACGCTTGTCTTTGACGTGAGATTTCACTACTGACGCCTTTTAATTCTGAAGGCGATGAAGACCAACTAGGGAAAGCCAGTGTCGAGGCAACAATCAATACGAATGCAGAGAGCTTTGGAAAAGCTGTTAGTCGTCCTTGTCGTCGTGTTGCCATGTGAAAAGTCTGTCCTAAGTCTTTGAGAGAAAGTCAGTATACCCAAACACATTCCTTTGAAGAAAGAGTAATGTCAAAACTTGTTGGTGGAGAAATAAAAAAGCCCGAGCGCGAGCCCGGGCTTTCGAGATTTGAAGTTTGGCGACTTACTTAACTAGCACTTCACCAGACATTTCTGCAGGGATTTCTAGGCCGGCTAGAGAAAGCATGGTTGGAGCAAGGTCAGACAGTTTACCGCCTTCTTTGAACTCAACCGCTTTGTCACCAACGTAGATTAGCGGTACTGGTAGGTTAGTGTGAGCAGTGTGGATGCCACCCGTTTCTGGGTCGATCATCATTTCTGCGTTACCGTGGTCTGCAGTGATCAGTAGCTGACCGCCCACTTCTTTGATGGCTTCCGCCACTTTACCAACGCTTTCGTCCAGTGCTTCGATCGCTTTTTCGGCTGCTTCATAAACACCTGTGTGGCCAACCATATCTGCGTTCGGGTAGTTACAGATTATAGTGTCGTACTTACCAGACTTGATAGCCGCAACCATCTTCTCAGTTAGTTTTGGAGAGCTCATTTCTGGCTGCATATCGTAAGTTGCTACTTTTGGAGAAGCAACAAGTTGACGCTCTTCGCCTTCGAATTCGTTCTCAATACCACCGTTGAAGAAGAAGGTTACGTGCGCGTATTTCTCTGTTTCAGAGATACGTAGCTGAGTTTGACCTTGCTTAGATAGCCACTCACCGTAAGTGTTTTCTAGAGACGCAGGTGGGAATGCGATTGCTAGAGGGATGTCAGCCGCGTATTGAGTCAGCATCACGAAGTTGATTGCTGGGAATACAGCGCGCTCGAAGCCGTCAAATGCAGGAACGAATGCCCGAGTGATTTGACGTGCACGGTCAGCACGGTAGTTCATGAAGATAACCGCATCGCCATCTTGCATGATTGCGTCTTCTTGACCTTCTGCTTTGATAGCTGTTGCTTTAACGAATTCGTCGTTTTCTTCACGAGCGTAAGCCGCTTCTAGACCTGCAACTGCCGTTTCTGCTGTGAATTCAGCTTTAGCTTGAGTTAGAAGATCGTAAGCAACTTGAACGCGATCCCAGTTGTTGTCACGGTCCATTGCGTAGTAACGACCAACTAGAGAAGCAACACGACCTTTACCTAGTTTCGCAAATAGGTCTTGGAAACGTTGTAGTGAGTTTTCAGCACTACGTGGTGGAGTGTCACGGCCGTCTAGGAAACAGTGTAGGTAGATTTTCTCAGCGCCACGAGCTGCTGCCATTTCAACCGCTGCGTAGATGTGATCTTCGTGAGAGTGAACACCACCAGGAGACATAAGACCCATGATGTGTACAGCTTTCTCAGCTTTTACTGCAGAGTCAATGGCTTCTACTAATGCAGGCGTGTCTGCAAATTCACCATCGGCGATAGATTTAGTGATACGAGTCAGGTCTTGATAGACCACACGGCCAGCGCCGATGTTGGTATGACCGACTTCAGAGTTACCCATCTGACCGTCAGGAAGACCAACGTCTAGGCCAGAAGCTGAGATCAGTGTGTTTGGGTTATTGGCAAGCAGACCGTCGATAACTGGCGTTTTTGCGTTCGCGATTGCGTTGCTTGCAGTATCTTCACGGTGGCCGTAGCCGTCAAGAATGACTAGAGCCAAAGGCTTCTTAGCTGACATAGTGATGTCCTCGTCAAATTTCAAAGTAACTTAGAAAACAAATTAGCGTAATTTTACTACACTTTTTAACCAAAACTGTAGGATAAGATCAAATATTGTTAGTGAAATATCGTTGTTATCTTTCACCTTATTCCTAGCGTGGTGCTCGATTCTGGCCTGTTTTCCTGTCTTGTTAATATTATTTTCACTCATTAAGAGCAAACATAAAGTGGATTATAACTATCGTTCTAATAGCCGCTAGCTGACTAATAACCCCGTGCCAACAACGGCTAGAATGGCGCCAAACCAGGCGAATCGATTTGGGCGCTTCTTGGTGTAAATCCAAAGTATCGGCAACAGCATGATAGGGGTAGTAGAAGAAAGTAGGGCAACCATGCCGACGTTTCCTTCTTGCAATGCGTAAAGGATAAGTGTCATGCCCACAGCCATCGCGAGGAAGCCGTTAACCGCCGTGATGGCAAACAGACGCAGATTCATTGGTAGCGTTGCTTTCGCGAGTTTCGCGCCACTAAGGAAAAAGACACAGTGAGCTGCAAAGGCCGTCATCATCCGCATAGCGGAAGCCGCGACAGGATCAATAGCCGTCTGCATCACCGGTTTTGCTATAATGCCGCCGAGTGCTTGGCACAGCGCAGCAATTAACCCCAGGCCAATCCCCAACCAGATATTGCCTTTTATGGATTCTAAGTGATTATTGCTTTGCCCTTTGCGACCAAAAAAGATAGCGGTTAGTACGCCGGAAAACACCAGAGCGGAGCCGATAAGTTCGGTACTCGTCATGGTTTCGCTAAACAGGAAGTAGCCGAGTATGGCGGAAAATACTGCATGACAGGAAAATAGCAAGCCAGCTTGGCGCGGGCCCATGCGGTTCAAACAGGCGAACAGTGCGGTGTCACCGATAAAAATACCAATCAGCCCCGACAGCGCCATGGCTGAGATGGCACTGGTTTCAACCGTTGTCCATCCTCCGGTGAGAGCAGCCATTGAGGCGAGAATGACGGAAGTACTGCCCATTCTCCAGCGGCTGTACGCAAAGGTCCCAAGGTGTTGAGCGGGGCCAACAGAAAGCAGGCTGGCAACCGCCCAGAGAAAAGCGGCAGCCAGTGCCAGCCATTCGAATCCCATATGTTGTTCGTCCTGTGAACAAAGAAATCAATAGGCTGACAATATGCATTAAATGGTTTTAGAAACAAAGCCTAAACTTTAAAACGCTCCACTTCAGTTCGGACAGTATTGGCAGAGTTAAACATGTTGGTCGCACTTTCGCTGCTGCGCATAGCCTGTTCTGAGAGAATATCTGACGCGTCCTTAATCCCCTGAGTATTGCGGCTGATGTCTTCACTAACGGCACGTTGCTCTTCTGCGGCGCTGGCAATTTGCAGTGCCATGTCATTGATTTCTGTAATCGCAGAAGTGATGGTATTGAGACTTTCATACGCTTGCTGAGCGTAATCAACACTGGTACCGGCTAAGGCGGTGCTGCTCTCCATACTGTTGACGGCCAGTTTGGTATTGTTTTGCAACGTCTCAATCATGTTGCGAATTTCTTCGGTCGAACCATGTGTGCGTTGGCTCAATACTCTGACTTCGTCCGCTACGACGGCAAAACCACGGCCTTGCTCACCGGCTCGCGCAGCTTCGATTGCAGCGTTGAGTGCCAACAAATTGGTCTGTTCGGCGATTTCTCGAATGGTGGAGAGGATTTGATTGATGCTCTGTGTATTACTCTCCAGCTCAGAAATAATGCCGGATGCCGCTGAAACCTGATCGGCCAGCTCTACAATAGCCTGGCGGTTTTTCTCAATAACTTGTTGACCATCTTCACAAGCAGAAGCGGAGCCTTGAGAGGCGTTAGCAGTCAGTTCCGCATGGCTGGCGACTTCGGCTGCGGTAGCTGACATCTCATGGATGGCGGTGGCGATCTGATTGACGTCGTTTTGCTGTGTTTCCACTTGCTGTGACGATTGTTGTGACAGTTGATTGGCCTGTTCAGCCTGAACGGCTAGTTCTTGGCTGTGATGAATAATGCCACTGAGCATGGATTGCATCTGACTCAGGAATTGGTTGACGTGCTGAGCCAATTCGCCAATCTCGTCCATACGACGAACTTCGATTCTCTGAGTTAAGTCACCTTCACCCTGAGCCAATTGTGACAGGGCTGCTGAGAGCGTTTGCAATGGCTTGAGCAACCGAGTGATAACGTAGGTGCTGATGGATGCGATCAGAATGTAAAGGAAGATTGAAGCAATCGCAGTGAACTGGATTTGCTCGGTCACTGACGCAAACGCCATATCCTTGTCCACGACGATGCCGAGTGACCAATCAGTATGAGGAACATTGGCAACAAATATCAGTTTATCGCCCTGTTCAGGCCAGCTGACGGTGGAAATAGAAGAGGTGTTGACCAACTGCTGGACTTTATCCGCTGACAGTAGTGGGTTGAGTTCGGTCAACGGTTGCTGGCTCAGCTTTTCATCTTGATAAGCAACGATGTTGTTATTGCCATCGACCAAGAATGAGAAGCCATCGTTGTCCAAACTCACATTAAGGACTTCTTCGATGATACTTGTGACGGTTAAATCAGCGGCCAGAACACCATTCTTGCTTCCACTGAAGGCTTTAGCAAAGCTGACAACGATGCTGCCATCAAAGTCCTGATAGGGTTCGGTGACAATCAATCCATTGGTTGCCATAGCATCTTTATACCAAGGGCGGGTGCGGGGGTCGTAATTGACTGGCCAGTCTTCAGTTTTGTCACCATAAGCGATAGAACCGTCCTCAAAGCCAGCATAAACCGATAGGAACCCACCGGCCCGCTTAGTGATCAGCATCTCTCTATCGGCATTGTCCGAGTTGAGAATGCTCGTTTCATTCGCCAGCATCATGTCGCTGCGAATGGAGAGCCAGTCGCTGATATAGCGAGAAGTCGCGTGACTGACGTTTGTCATTTCACTATTCAGTGCAGAAGTAGTTTCTTGTTTTAATTGACTGACGGATATCCAAGCTTGGACACCGGAGACAATCGCAATAATGATCGCGATAGCGATCTGGATCTTTAGCTTGATTGTGTTTCTCATTGCCTTTCCTTAATACTGAGACAACCTATCGAAAATCAGAGTGTGTTGGTATGAATTAGTGATTACACCCTGTTAGTGCGAAAATTCACGTAGGAACTGCTGAAATAGCTATGAATGTTGGTTTAACAGGCTGATGTTATAGAAGTTATTAAAATATAGATTTGATCTATATGGATATTCAGAGAGTGGAATATCAATGAAGTGGTACCTTTTTACCGAATTGTGACTTCTTGCCCATTAATTGAGCAAGAAGTCCGAGGTCACTCTTAAGTCAGCAATAAGGCGGCAATATAGACGATGATTAAACCAATAACACCAATGATCACGCCCGTTTTAGCCATGTCTTTACTCTCAATAAGCCCCGTCGAATAAGCTAGAGAGTTTGGTGGGGTAGAGACAGGTAGAATCATACCGAGTGAGGCTGAGAAGGCGACAACGACCAGCAATCCTTGCAATCCCCCCATAGAAGAGAGGCTTTCCATTGAAGCGCCAATAGCGGCTGCAATCGGCATCAAAAGGTTAGCTGTCGCGGTGTTGGACATAAAGTTGGCCATTAACCAGCACACAATCGACATGGTAATTACTACAGCTACAGGTGAGAGGGCTTCATAATCGATCGCGTGTGCGAGCGCGGCTGCCAATCCGGTTTTGTCCAAACCAATACCGATCGCGATACCCCCTGCAACCAGCCACAACACATCCCAGTTGATCTGTTTCAGTTCGGCTTTGCCCATTATGCCCGTTAAGGTGAAGACCGCGAGTGGAATTATCGAGACCACATAGGTGTTCATCCCGTGCACTTTTGTCGTCATCCATAACAAGATGGTGGCGGCGAATGTGACGTACACTACCATGGCGCGCCAGTTGCGCTGAAATTGTCCGTCAAGTTTGAGCGTCATGGTTTTCTGAGAAGAAGGGAAGAGTTTTTGTAGCAAAAACCAAGCGATCGTCAGCTGAACAATGACAAAGGGGAGCCCCATCATCATCCAGCTTAGAAAGTCGATACTGTTTTCACCGGTTAGATATTGCAGGGCAATCGCGTTGGGTGGCGTACCGATAGGGGTTGCGATGCCCCCAGTATTGGCAGCAATTGGTATACATAAAACGAGTGCTTTGATGCCGATGTCACCTTTGGGAGCTGAAGCGACGATCGGGCCAAGTAGCGCCAGCATCATTACAGTAGTAGCGGTGTTGGACATGAACATGGAAAACACGGCAGTGATCAGCATCAATCCAAGCATGATGAATTTAGGCTGGTGGCCAAAAGGTCGCAGCAAGACTCGTGCGAGGTTGTTGTCCAGCTCATATTTTGATGCGGCGATGGCTAAGGCAAACCCACCCATAAACAGGATGATAATAGGTGAGGAAAACGCACTGAAGATATCGGTGTATTTCATGAGTTCGCCGAGATCGTGCCCCGCTGGTGGTGTACGGAACAAGTGCAGACCTTTATCGGAAATCATGATCAGCTCAAGTGCAATGATCAGAATCGAGGTGGCAAAGACAGGAACAGGTTCAAGCACCCATAGTAGGGCAGCAAGCAGAAATATTGCCAGCAGGCGATGTTGTATTAGGGTTAGATCTGCTATGGGTATGGCATCAATCGGCATCATCAATACCGCGACGGGTAAGCCAAAGCAAATCAGTAATTTGATCACTATCGTTTGATCAATTTTAGGCATAAGGGTTTAACCTCAAAGCGAAACTCTTCGGCTAAGAATAAAGAATAACCAAATTAAGGTCTTAGATTGAGATGGAAGTTTTTGAATGCAATAAAGAAATGTTGCGTAAGGTTTGTTTCTGGTCAAAAAAAGCCCCGAAAAATCGGGGCTGTTGAGGTTATTCTTGCTCTTGCTCTTGCTCTTGCTCTTGCTCTTGCTCTTGCTCTTGCTCTTGCTCTTGCTCTTGCTCTGGAGCGGTAAGGTGAGCGTATGGCGTCCCCATCACAGTTGCGTGGCCGTTAGCCATAGAGTCATCAAACTTGATTGCATCTTTAGCAAATAGATTGATCACCGTTGAGCCAAGCTTAAATCGACCCATCTCTTCACCTTTTTTGAGGATGACCGCTTTGTCGCCTTTGCTTGGGTAATCCCATTTGTAGACAGTATTGCCACGCGGTGGAGTAATGGTACCTGCCCAGATTTGTTCTATGCTACCGACTATGGTCGCGCCGACTAACACTTGAGCCATTGGGCCAAATTCGGTGTCGAAAATACACACTACGCGCTCATTACGCGCGAACAGATTTGGTACATTTTCTGCGGTCAAAGGATTTACCGAGAACAGGTCACCCGGCACATAGATCATCTGACGAAGTGTACCGTCACAAGGCATGTGCACTCGGTGGTAATCACGTGGTGAAAGGTAAAGTGTTGCAAATTCGCCATCGGCAAATTCAGCCGCAAGGTCAGCGTCACCACCCAATAATTCTTGAGCCGTAAAATCATGGCCTTTTGCCTGAATGAGTTTGCCATCCTGAATAGGGCCAAACTGGCTGACACAAGCATCTGCTGGATGAGTAATGATGCTTTCCCCTTCAGTGATTGGGCGCGCACCGTCTTTCAGCTCACGGACAAAAAACTCATTGAAGGTTTTGAAATGTTTAGGATCAGAGTGCTTGGCCTCGTCCATATTGACGTTGTACTGCTTGATGAACCAGCGAATAACGGCAGTGGTTAGGCTACCCGCTTTTGCGGATGCCAATTTACCGACCAAACGGGTCAAACCGTGTTGAGGGATCCAGTACTGCAGTCCAACTTTAATCTTATCCATTGTCATAAATTCCAATGCTAACTGTATGTTTGCTTACTTTTGGGCGCGAGATACTACTTAAATTTGTCGGTAAAGTCAGTATCAAGCGCTGATGATTTGTGCAAGAAGCCGTTACAGATCGGCTTTTTTGTTGCGTGAGTACTGACGGTTGGCTTTGACTTCGGCCATGCTTTCAAGGATGCGATGGTAGTTTTCAAAGCGAACTTCACTGATTTCACCATTTTCTACTGCTTCACGTAATACGCATCCTGGGTCATCGTTGTGTTTACAATCCCGGAACTTACAGCTGCCAAGGTAGCTGCGGAACTCAACGAATGCTTTGGTGACTTCTTCAGCTTCCAAATGCCACAAACCAAACTCACGTACTCCAGGAGAGTCGATTAGGTCGCCGCCCGTGGGGATGTGATAAAGTCGGGAAGCGGTGGTAGTGTGCTGACCTAAACCAGAGTTTTCAGAGACTTCGCCTTCTTCAACGTTAAACTCAGGCATCAATGCATTCACCAAGCTCGATTTACCGACGCCAGACTGACCCACAAAAATGTTAGTTCGATCTTTGAGTTCGGCTTCCAGTGCTGCAATGCCTTCTCCAGTCTGTTTACTGACTAGCAGCACTTTGTAACCGATACGCTCGTACTCACTCAGCCATTCCTGATATAGGTTGCGTTGCTCTTCTTCAAGTAAGTCAATTTTGTTTAGCACCAGAAGAGGGGCAATATTGAGTGTTTCAGAGGCGACTAAGTAGCGGTCAATGATGTTGAGTGACAATTCTGGCAGTACAGAAGATACGATGACCATTTGATCGACGTTTGCTGCCACTGGTTTCAGACCATCATAGTAGTCAGGGCGGGTCAGCACCGAGCTGCGTGGTTCTACGGCTTCAACAACACCGTTTATGCCTTCCATTGATTCCAGACCAGCACGCCAGATCACCTTATCACCAGAGACCAAGGTCTCGATACCACGGCGCAAATTGCAACGGTGGATTTCACCGCTTTCTGCATCTTCAATGTCGGCATGTTGACCAAAACGAGTAATCACCAGACCTTTTTGAGTCGCACCCAGCATGGATTCTTCCCATTGAACGGAATCCTCTTTTGCCAGTTTACGTTTCTGGTTACTTCTAACTCGTCTCACTTGACCTTTGGTTAGCTTTTTCTTCTTTGCCACAATTGTCTACTTAACTTTAATCATCTTGATGGATCCTAGGATAGCTACCCTGAGGATCAGAATTTGGGTATAGTACCTCTTTTAGCATAAAACCAATAGGCAACGATTTATGTCCTTTAGCGATCAAAATTTAATTTGGATTGATCTCGAGATGACAGGTTTAGACCCAGAAACCCATAAAGTCATCGAAATCGCCACTATCGTCACGGATAGTGAGTTGAATATTTTAGCTGAAGGACCGGTACTTGCCATCCACCAACCAGAAGAAGAGCTGGCTAAAATGGATGAGTGGTGTACGACTACTCATACGGGCAGCGGCTTAGTGGATCGCGTTCGCGCCAGTAAAGTAACGGAACAGGACGCAGTTCGTCAGACAATTGAGTTCCTGGAACAGTGGTTACCAAAGGGTGTGTCGCCAATATGCGGTAACAGTGTGGGTCAAGATCGTCGCTTTCTATACAAACATATGCCTGAACTGGAAACGTACTTCCATTACCGCTATATCGACGTCAGTACACTTAAAGAGCTGACCCGTCGTTGGAAACCAGAAGTATTAGACGGCTTTTCTAAGACAGGTAGTCACTTGGCGTTGGATGATATCCGTGAGTCAATTGCTGAGCTAAAGTACTATCGCCAAACAATTTTTAACATCTAAAAAACAGGGCTTTCTATTAAGAGTAATGATGGAAAAGCCTCGCTTAGATGGAAAAAACTTCTATTCTGTGTGCTTTTTCATCAAACAGAAAAAAAACACCTTTTTTTTTGCAGGAAGGACTTGCATCACAAAAAAATGCTCTTATAATTCGCAGCCCTAAACGACGGAAACGTTGTTAAAGCGACACTAGCTCAGTTGGTAGAGCGCAACCTTGCCAAGGTTGAGGTCACGAGTTCGAACCTCGTGTGTCGCTCCAAATTTATAGCTGTCATCGTGCTTAACGGTGAGACAATACGGACGCGGGGTGGAGCAGCTTGGTAGCTCGTCGGGCTCATAACCCGAAGGTCGTCGGTTCAAATCCGGCCCCCGCAACCAAATGCGACACTAGCTCAGTTGGTAGAGCGCAACCTTGCCAAGGTTGAGGTCACGAGTTCGAACCTCGTGTGTCGCTCCAAATTTAAAGCTGTCATCGTGCTTAACGGTGAACAATATGGACGCGGGGTGGAGCAGCTTGGTAGCTCGTCGGGCTCATAACCCGAAGGTCGTCGGTTCAAATCCGGCCCCCGCAACCAAATTTTAAGGTGTTGTGATTCGCTAGCTCGTCGGGCTCAGCCATTCATAAAACCTAGCGAAGGTTATCGATTCAATTCTAGCCTCCGCAACCAATTCTCCTTACGAGAATATGCGACACTAGCTCAGTTGGTAGAGCGCAACCTTGCCAAGGTTGAGGTCACGAGTTCGAACCTCGTGTGTCGCTCCAAATTTAAAGCTGTCATCGTGCTTAACGGTGAAACAATACGGACGCGGGGTGGAGCAGCTTGGTAGCTCGTCGGGCTCATAACCCGAAGGTCGTCGGTTCAAATCCGGCCCCCGCAACCAATTCTCCTTACGAGAATATGCGACACTAGCTCAGTTGGTAGAGCGCAACCTTGCCAAGGTTGAGGTCACGAGTTCGAACCTCGTGTGTCGCTCCAAATTTATAGCTGTCATCGTGCTTAACGGTGAGACAATACGGACGCGGGGTGGAGCAGCTTGGTAGCTCGTCGGGCTCATAACCCGAAGGTCGTCGGTTCAAATCCGGCCCCCGCAACCAATTCTCCTTATGAGAATATGCGACACTAGCTCAGTTGGTAGAGCGCAACCTTGCCAAGGTTGAGGTCACGAGTTCGAACCTCGTGTGTCGCTCCAATTTTCTAAGCCTTCATTATGCTTTGAATAATGAACTGCGACACTAGCTCAGTTGGTAGAGCGCAACCTTGCCAAGGTTGAGGTCACGAGTTCGAACCTCGTGTGTCGCTCCAAATTCTTCTCAGACTTCAGACGTCTGATCGACCTTAAAGGTCACCGCTCTTTATCTAATGCTGTGAAGCATAAACCAATCAAAATCATAATAAGTCCTCCATTACGGTGGGCGTTTTTATGTCTAAAATTCAAATCAGCACGAGATGTGCTCGTTTTATTTTTTAATGACAAGCCTCGGTGAGTCAGGGCTAGCTGTAAAAACTAACAGAGTTATCCACAATTATTGTTCTGTGGATAAGTTGGTGGGTAACCTGATTATGGATGTTGATTTGAGTCGAAGAGAAATGATCTTTTGTGTTATGAAAGTTTCTTTCTGATTCCCGATATTAAGCTAAGTCTTTGTATTAAAAGAATTTATCGATTGGCTGTTGTTAGCTAAAGAGCATCTCGTTCGATCATTAAGTGATTGTTTTTTGATCCTGGTCATTTATGGCTAATGTGATTAACTTCTTTAGCTGAAAGAAAACAAGCAATCGCCCTTTCTTTTTTCCACATTCCCGTTTTTAGAGCTAAATCAAATTACGCCGTCTTATATCAGGCAAAGTTTATGCATCTCTGGGGAGCCCTTTTTGCACGATACGGATTAGCCTATTTAGCTTAGTCGATGAATGGGGTATTTGGGCAATTTGTTGCTCTATCGCCCAACGAATATGTTCATCCAGTACTTCACTCAATCCTATACGCTGCTCTAGTGCCTCAATAATATTAGCTGAATATGGCGCATTGCCCATGGCGATCGACAAATTTCTTAACCATTGGATATGACCTATTCTTCGAATGGCAGAACCTTCCATATTTTTGAGAAATGTTTTTTCATCCCATGCAAACAGAGTAACAAGATCTGGTGAGGTTAACGCCTGCCTACGATGAAAGTCTTCGCGTTCAGTTAATTCAGAGAAGCGGTTCCATGGGCAAACAAGCTGGCAATCGTCGCACCCATAAATACGGTTACCCATAGGTTTGCGGAATTCTTCAGGAATCACGCCGTCGAATTCAATGGTCAGGTAAGAAATGCATCGTCGTGCATCAACGACACCTTCTTCAATAATGGCTTGGGTAGGGCAGGAAGTGATACAAGCGGTACATTTTCCGCAGTCACCTTGGTGCGCTTCATCGATGGGCAAAGGTAAATCGATGAGTAGCTCACCAAGAAAAAACCACGAACCACAATCTTTATCCAGAATGAGGGAGTGCTTTCCGGTCCAGCCTAGTCCTGCTTTTTGCGCTAAAGGGCGCTCGAGAATAGGCGCGGAATCGACAAAAGGGCGGTAGCCAAACTGCCCCACTTCTTGCTCTATTTTCTGGCCAAGTTTCTTTAGCTGGTTGCGTACCAGTTTGTGGTAATCTCGGCCCAGTGCATAGCGGCTTATATAAGCTTGGGTAGGATCGGCTAGGTTGGCTGCAAATAGCGCTTCAGGGGGGAGGTAGTCCATGCGGACGCTAATGACTCGCACTGTGCCAGGCAGAAGCTCAGCAGGGCGTGCTCGCATCATGCCGTGACGTGCCATCCAATCCATTTCACCGTGATAGCCGGCATCAAGCCATTTTTGCAGTGCTGCTTCGTGTTCACTCAGGTCGACATCGCAGATACCGGCTTTCTGGAAGCCAAGCTCTTGTGCCCAAACTTTGATCTTGTTTGCGAGCTCTTGGTAGTTCATGCTAATGACTCTGGTGAAATGGGGGGCGGATCTTAACGGATCTTTTTCGTTGAATCTAGCAGCGAAATCAGAGAATTCATGCCAAAATAGCAGGAATTTGGCTTTTACTTACACAACAGACCTTGTCTCTCAATTCCAACCCAGTTTACTATTCCTGTTCTTTTGATTTTTATATAGTCACCCAGTAGAGATTGATCTTCATGACCACGAAACATTTTGCCCTTAAAGATGAACAAGCAACGATTCAATTAGGGACAGTCTTGGCAAACCTATGCTCTCAACAAACCACCATCTATTTACACGGTGATTTGGGCGCTGGTAAAACGACATTCAGCCGAGGTTTTGTGCGTGCACTGGGTCATCAGGGAAATGTGAAAAGCCCAACCTATACCTTAGTGGAGCCGTACCAGCTAGACCAATGGCAAGTTTATCATTTTGATCTATACCGCTTAGCCGATCCGGAAGAGTTGGAGTTCATGGGGATCCGAGATTACTTTACTCCTGATGCGATCTGTTTGGTTGAATGGCCAGAGAAAGGTCAGGGTTTGCTTCCTCGCGCAGATCTGGATATAGAGTTGCGCTATGACGGTGAAGCGCGCATGGTTGATCTCACTGCCAATAATGATTATGGATCTAAATTACTTGAACAGTTGGAGTTATGATAATCAATAAATTCGTTCGAGCTGTCTCTGTCTCTTTTCTCCTAGCTCTGTTTCTTTTGCCCACTCGTGTGTGGGCAAATGCTCTTGAAAGTATTCGTGTTTGGCCGTCTCCTGACGAAACCCGTGTGGTTATTGATTTGGCATCGGAGGCGGAGTACAGCTATTTCACACTCAGCAGCCCTGATCGCTTAGTCGTGGATCTCAAGCAGACTTCCATCAATACCAAATTACCGATTAACGTCTCGGAAAGTCCAGTACTGAAAAGGATTCGTAAGAGTTCGCCACCACAGAAAGGTACCTATCGACTGGTGTTTGAACTCAAACGGAAAGTGACGCCTCAGTTGTTTAAGCTGGCGCCTACTCCGGGTGGTCAATATGGTCATCGTTTGGTGATCGACATGCCTCATGGCTCATCCTCTTCATCTACCTCAGCAGCCAAGCCTTCTTCTTCAAGTAGTTCACCTCAAGTGAGTCGAGATGCCTCTCAGTTATTGGGCACCGCTGATATTGTGGTTGCGATTGACGCTGGCCACGGTGGTGAAGACCCGGGTTCTATCGGGCCAAGCCGCAAGTATGAGAAACATGCGACTTTGGCAATCTCCAAGAAAATTGCTGCTCAGATCAATGCCGTTCCGGGCATGAAAGCCGTGTTGACTCGTCGTGGTGATTACTTTGTGAATCTCAACAAACGCTCCGAAATTGCGCGTGGCAGCAAGGCACATTTATTAGTTTCAATTCATGCTGATGGTTTCCGCACTCCGCAGCCGCGCGGTGGTTCAGTGTTTGTGCTTAATACACGTCGAGCAAATTCAGAAATCGCCCGTTGGGTAGAGAATCACGAGGAACAGTCGCAACTACTGGGTGGTGCAGGTGAAGTTCTTTCTAAGAACACCAGCGATAAGAATGTCAGCCAGACGCTGCTGGATCTGCAGTTCAGTCATTCTCAGAAAGAAGGCTATAAAGTTGCTACTAAGATCCTCAAACAGATGAGCAGTGCCGGAATTAAACTGCACAAGAAGCAACCTGTAAACGCCAGCCTCGCAGTATTGAAGTCGCCTGATATTCCATCTGTCTTGGTTGAGACTGGGTTCATTACTAACCCGACAGAAGAAAAATTACTTTTCCAACGCAGCCATCAAGATAAATTGGCGCGTGCACTGACTAAAGCGATTGTTCAGTACTTTGAAGCGAATCCACCTGAAGGTACTCTGTTCTCGAATCGTGGTAAGACTATAAAACATAAGGTTAAACGCGGTGAATCGCTGTCAGTGATTGCCAAAAAGTACGGCACGACAACGAAAGCCATCATGCAGGCCAATAAGCTGAAAAGTTCTAGTCTCGCGATTGGTCAGGTGTTGACGATCCCAGGTTCAAAAGGTGCAATACCAGTACCTAAAGTGACGAATCCGGTGGAAACCAAGACCATCACTCATGTGGTTCAAAGTGGGGAATACCTCGGTAAGATTGCTGCGCGATACAAAGTGTCGGTTGCAACGATTAAACGCGAAAACAAACTGCGTTCTGACACGCTGAAGCTCGGTCAAAAGCTGAAAATTACCGTCAGCATGAAAGATCAGCCGTTACGTAAACACAAAGTGAAGCGCGGTGAGTTCCTTGGGAAAATTGCCAGCCAATACGATGTGAGTGTCAGCGCGATCCGAAAAGCCAACAATCTGCGTTCAGATGAACTGGCGATTGGTCAGGTTCTGATCATTCCGAATAAGTAGCGATAAGCATGACGATTAAAATTCTTCCAGCACGACTGGCTAACCAGATTGCCGCAGGGGAAGTGGTTGAGAGGCCAGCTTCCGTTGTCAAAGAGCTGGTCGAAAACAGTTTAGACTCTGGTGCTACCCGGATTGATATTGATATCGAAAAAGGCGGCACTAAGCTTATCCGTGTGCGTGACAATGGCAAAGGCATTGCCAAGGATGAGTTGGGTTTAGCTTTGAGTCGTCATGCGACGTCAAAAATACACAGCTTGGATGATCTTGAAGCGATCATGAGCTTAGGGTTTCGTGGCGAAGCGCTTGCCAGTATCAGTTCTGTTGCTCGTCTGACACTGACCTCTCGTCCTGCTACACAAGATCAGGCTTGGTCTGCGTACAGTGAAGGGCGCGAGATGCAAGTGAAGCTGCAACCGACAGCGCACCCTATTGGTACGTCAGTCGAAGTGCTGGATCTGTTTTTTAATACGCCAGCTAGACGTAAATTCCTCCGCACAGAGAAGACCGAATTTACTCATATTGACGAGCTGTTAAAACGTATCGCTTTAAGCCGATTTGACGTCACGATCAATTTGCGACACAACGGCAAAATGATCAAGCAATATCGAGCGGCTAAGACTCAGGTTCAAGAAGAAAAACGCATTGCGGCAGTATGTGGCAACCCGTTCGTGCGCAATATGTTGAAAATTGAGCTTGAACACCAAGGGCTCAAGCTGCATGGCTGGATCACGACGCCCGAAGGAGCTCGTCAGCAAAGTGATCTGCAATACTGCTACGTCAATGGCCGTATGATGCGTGACAAGCTGATCAACCATGCCATTAGGCAAAGCTACGAGACCAGTCTACGTCCTGAACAGTTTGCTACTTATGTGCTGTTTATTGAGATTGACCCCCATCAAGTCGATGTGAATGTCCATCCGGCGAAACATGAAGTGCGTTTCCATCAAGCTCGTCTGGTACATGACTTTATTTATCAAGCCTTGAGTGATGCTCTAGTACAGAGTGCTCAGATTGATAAACCCGACATCAACGCCTCTGCATTTCATACAGAACCCGTTACACCGGAAATACCTACCCCCGTCACTGCCGACACCAATCCTGTGTCTGAAAGCGTGTATCGAGCAGTGGAAAAAGTGCCTGCTTATCCTGGTCAGCAAGGCTATGAAGAAAAGCGTCAAGCTGAGAAAGAGCGTACTCAGGTACGTGAGGCAGCAGCGAAAAGTGACTGGGTAGAATCACGTCCTGTACCTCGGCAAAAAGCGAAACCTGAAGAGCGCTATGGAGAGCCAGCACCAAGCAAGCAGGAAGTACGTGCTTACAAAGAGTTGCTGGAAACACCAGTGTTGTCTCAGGAAGCCCCTCCAATTCCCTCAGAACTTGAACCTGTAACTTCAGCTCTCGCAGAGCCTGCTGAGGCAATAGAGGCATTGGGTAAAGCTGTCTGTGTGACTCAAGGCCAGTACTTGCTTATGGGAGATAAGCAGGGAGCGAGGGTAGTCTCAATGGCTAAAGCAGAATGGTTGCGTGTGAACGGGCAGTTGTCACTCAATGGAGGGGCATTGAAGAGTCAGCCTCTCTTGGTGCCATTGTCACTGAAACTCGACCATCAGCAGATTGAAGCGTCTCAACAGCATCACGCAACGTTGATGCAGTTTGGCATAGAGCTGAAGAGTCGAAATTCATCCTCATTGATGATCATGGGGGTACCTCAGCCGCTTCGTCAGCAAAATTTACAACAATTGATACCAGATCTGTTATCTTACGCGGCTTTGATATCAGAGAATGATCAAGCCTTGCCACCACAGGCGCTCTCTGATTGGTTAACCAACCAGATCACACAGGTTAAAAGCGACTACACTTTGTCGGAAGCGATACAGGTCATTGCTGAGATAGAACAACTTTGGCGGGGGAACCTGCCGTTAGATGACCGTACTTTTGTTCGCCCTGTTGATTTTTCTGCAACCATTGCAGCGATGAAGTTATGAAGAATGAATTACCTTTGGCCCTCTTTTTAATGGGGCCAACCGCATCGGGGAAAACCGATCTGGCGATCCGCCTGCGAAAAAAATTTCCAGTGGAAATTATTTCTGTGGATTCCGCTCTAATTTATAAAGGGATGGATATCGGTACCGCCAAGCCTGATGATGAAGAACAGGCACAGGCCCCACATCGATTGATCGATATTCTCGATCCTAGCGAAGCCTATTCCGCCGCAGACTTTCGTCGCGATGCGTTGAATGAAATGCACAAGATTGTAGAGCAAGGCAAGATCCCACTCTTGGTTGGTGGCACCATGCTCTATTACAAAGCACTACTGGAAGGTTTGTCACCTCTTCCAGCTGCAAACCCTGAAATCCGTCAGCAAATTGAGCAAGAAGCATTGACTCTAGGCTGGGAGGTACTGCACGATCAACTCAAAGAGATTGATCCGGTTTCTGCTGAACGAATCCACCCGAATGATCCGCAAAGATTGTCGAGGGCATTGGAAGTTTATCGAATTTCAGGTAAAACTCTTACTGAACTGACTCAAACCAAAGGTGAAAGCCTGCCGTTTAGAGTGAAACAGTTTGCTATAGCTCCCAAGGAAAGGGCTGAACTTCATCGCCGAATCGAATTAAGATTCGACAAAATGATGGAAGCAGGATTTGAGCAAGAAATGCGTGAGTTGTATGCTCGCGATGATCTTAACCCAGATCTTCCTTCTATTCGTTGCGTCGGCTATCGGCAGATGTGGGATTATTTGGATGGGAATTGCACACTTGATGATGCCATATTTAAAGGCATCTGTGCGACCCGCCAGTTGGCCAAGCGACAAATCACCTGGTTGCGCAGCTGGGATGATTTAACTTGGTTAGATAGCGAAAACATAGAACAGTCTCTAGAAACCGTATCAAATGCCATAGCGTCTGAAGGTTTTAGCTGTGTATAATGTGATCGCTTTTGCGTGAATGTACCCTGTAAAGGATCTGTTACTTGAAATTTGATGGTAAAGCCGTCATAACAGGTAACGACAGGGTGTTTTTTATCGTTTAGCTCAGATGCAAAGGCCGCACCTAGTTTTGCAGCGCACCACTAGCTAAATAACTAGAACAAAATTACAAAATAAGGAAAATAAAATGGCTAAGGGGCAATCTCTTCAAGACCCATTCTTAAATGCATTACGTCGTGAACGTATTCCCGTATCAATCTACCTAGTAAACGGAATTAAACTACAGGGTCAGATTGAGTCTTTCGATCAATTTGTGATCTTGCTGAAAAACACAGTAAACCAAATGGTATACAAGCACGCTATCTCTACGGTAGTTCCTGCTCGTCCAGTTAGCCACCACAGTGGTGAGCGTCCTCAGGGTGGCGAGCGTCAGCAAGAGAAATCAGAAGATTAATTCTCTGAACAAGAAAACTAGTATTATTTTAAGGAGTTGATTGCTTGTTTGACCGTTATGAAGCCGGTGAGCGAGCCGTACTTGTTCATATCAACTTCACGCAAGAAGGGGAGTGGGAAGATCTCAGCGAGTTTGAAATGCTGGTATCTTCAGCTGGTGTCTCAACGTTACAAGTTGTAACTGGTAGTCGCCAGTCACCACACCCTAAATATTATGTCGGAGAGGGTAAAGCTCAGGAAATTGCCCAAGCGGTGCAACTTGCTGCTGCGGATATAGTGATATTCAATCACGCCCTCTCTCCTGCCCAAGAACGTAACCTAGAATCGTTGTGTAAATGTCGAGTCCTTGATCGTACCGGTCTGATCCTCGATATCTTTGCTCAACGTGCCCGAACACACGAAGGTAAATTGCAGGTTGAGCTCGCTCAGCTTCGCCATATCTCTACTCGACTTATTCGTGGTTGGACTCACCTTGAGCGACAAAAAGGTGGTATTGGTTTACGTGGTCCAGGTGAAACCCAGTTAGAAACTGACCGACGTCTTTTGCGTGACCGTATAAAAGCTATCTTGCGCCGCTTGGAAAAAGTGGCAAAGCAGCGTGAACAAGGTCGCCGATCCAGAAATCGAGCGGAAATCCCAACTATCTCTCTGGTTGGTTATACCAACGCGGGTAAATCCACCATGTTTAACCGCATTACCGAAGCGGGCGTATATGCAGCAGACCAGCTGTTTGCCACTTTGGATCCAACGTTGAGAAAAATTGAGCTTGCGGATGTGGGAACAGCCATTTTGGCTGACACGGTTGGATTTATCCGACATTTACCCCATGACCTAGTCGCCGCTTTTAAAGCGACCCTGCAAGAAACGCAGGAAGCTGACATTTTGTTACATGTTGTCGATGCCAGTGATGAGCGTTTTCGTGAGAATATTCATGCTGTTCATGAAGTGCTTGAAGAGATTGGTGCCCATGAGGTACCTGCTCTTCTCGTAATGAACAAAATTGATAATCTCGAAGACCAGAAACCTCGAATTGAAAGGGACGAAGAAGGTATTCCTCGTGCCGTTTGGGTTTCGGCAATGGAAGGCATTGGTGTTGAACTGCTGTTTGATGCTCTGACTGAGCGCTTAGCTAGTCAAATGGTTCAGTATCAATTGCGAATACCGCCACAACATCAGGGGCGCATTCGTAGTACATTCTTCCAAATGAAATGTATTCAACGAGAAGAATATGATCAGGATGGTAACTTGTTGATTGATGTTCGCATGCAACAAGTGGATTGGTCTAGACTTGAAAAAAGAGAAGGGGCAGTTTTACGTGACTTTATAGTTACTTAAATGACTGCTACAGTATAACGTCATATCAAATGATGGAGCTTTCTAATGGCGTGGAATGAGCCTGGTAATAACAACGGCAACAATGGCCGCGATAACGACCCTTGGGGGAGTAATAATCGTGGTAACAAAGGTGGCCGTGATCAAGGACCGCCAGACTTAGACGAAGTATTTAATAAACTGAGTCAGAAACTGGGTGGAAAGTTTGGTGGTGGAAAAGGAGGCAAAGGGTCTTCTATCGGTGGCGGCGGTGGTGCACTAGGTTTTGGTGTCATTGCAGTAATCGCGATAGCAATCTGGTTCTTTGCGGGCTTTTACACCATCGGTGAAGCCGAACGTGGTGTTGTTCTACGATTGGGTAAATACGATCGCGTCGTAGATCCTGGTCTGAACTGGCGCCCTCGCTTCATTGATGAAGTTACTCCTGTCAACGTACAGGCAATTCGCTCACTGCGTTCATCTGGTCTAATGCTGACTAAAGATGAAAACGTTGTGACGATAGCGATGGATGTTCAGTACCGTGTTGCTGACCCATACAAATACCTATTCCGCGTGACGAACGCAGATGATAGCTTACGCCAAGCGACCGACTCTGCGCTTCGCGCAGTGATTGGTGACTCTCTGATGGATAGCATCCTGACGACTGGTCGTCAGCAAATCCGTCAAAGTACTCAGGAAACGTTAAATGAAATCGTAGATAGCTACGATATGGGTGTTGTCATTGTTGACGTCAACTTCCAGTCTGCGCGTCCACCTGAGCAAGTTAAAGACGCATTCGACGATGCTATCGCAGCACGTGAGGATGAAGAGCGTTTTGAACGTGAAGCAGAAGCTTACCGTAACGATATTCTTCCAAAAGCGACGGGTCGAGCTGAGCGTCTGAAGAAAGAAGCATTAGGTTACTCTGAGCGCGTAGTGAATGAAGCACTTGGTCAAGTAGCGCAGTTTGAGAAACTACTTCCTGAATACCAAGCAGCGCCTGAAGTTACTCGTAACCGTTTGTACCTAGATACTATGGAACGCGTTTATTCAAGCACGTCTAAAGTCCTGATAGATTCGGAATCAAGCGGTAACCTTCTGTATCTGCCTATTGATAAACTGGCGGGTCAAGAAGGTAAGACTCAAACCAAACGTAGCACGAAGTCCTCTTCTGCATACGATCAAATTGAGCTAGAAACTCAGAAAAATGAGACAACTTCAGACTCGCAATCTCGTTCAACTGGTTCACGTCAAGGGAGATATTAAGAATGCGTAAGTTAATGATCCCTGTATTAGTCGTTACCATTGTTCTACTGCTAATGTCAGTATTTGTCATTCAAGAAGGCGAGCGTGGATTGGTGATTCGATTTGGTCGTGTTCTTGATGATAACGGCGCATCAAAAATCTACGAGCCAGGCTTGCATTTTAAGATGCCGCTATTCGATCGAGTGAAAACTCTGGATGCGCGTATTCAAACAATGGATAGCCGTTCTGACCGTTTCGTAACGTCTGAGAAAAAAGACGTGCTGATCGATACTTACGTTAAGTGGCGTATCTCAGACTTCGGGCGTTACTACCTAACCACTGGTGGTGGGAATACGTTGACAGCGGAAGCGCTACTTGAACGTAAAGTTACCGACGTACTACGTTCTGAAATTGGTGCTCGTGAGATCAAGCAGATTGTTTCTGGCCCGCGTAACAAAGATGTACTTCCTGAAAGTGCAGACAGCGAAGAAGTGACAACTGAAGCGGCTCTTGAAGCGCTAGAAGTTGACGGTGAGCGTGACCAAATTATGGAGAACGTTCTTGTTGGTACTTCAGATAGCGCAATGACTGACTTGGGTGTTGAGATCGTTGATTTCCGTATGAAGAAAATCAACCTACCTGATGAAATCAGTGAGTCTATCTACCGCCGTATGAGAGCTGAGCGTGAATCTGTAGCGCGTAAGCACCGTTCCCAAGGTCGTGAGAAGGCAGAAGTTATCCGTGCACAAGCTGATCTAGAAGTGGCAACAGTTCTAGCAGAAGCGGACAAAACTGCACGTGTAACTCGAGGTGAAGCGGATGCGAAATCTGCGAAAATCTACTCGGATGCTTATAACAAAGATCCAGAATTCTTTGGCTTTATGCGTTCTCTAAAAGCTTATGAGACATCATTCAGCGATAAGAGCGATATCTTAGTACTGGATCCGAAGAGTGACTTCTTCCAGTACATGAATAACTCTGCTGGTGCACCAGCGAAGTAAGTTCAAGTTGATAGATAATAAAGGCTCCCTTGTGGAGCCTTTCTTTTTTGAGGAGCTACGTATGTCGAACTCATTGTGGGTCGCATTGGGGTTAGTGTTAATCGTCGAAGGGCTAGGGCCTTTAATTGCCCCTAATTTCTGGCGTAATATGGTTGCTCAGTTAAGTGAACAACCCGACAATCAACTCAGGCGTATCGGCGGTTGCTTAGTGGTCGCCGGTGTCGTGATTACATACATGTTTAGTTAGTAGTGTGGAGGCGGGGTTTCTTGAGCTGGATCAGCTAAATTAGATGAGTCCATGTTTTTGACCTTGCCCACCACGTACTTCATCTGGTCCTGCATTTTTGTGATCAGCAGCTGTTGCTGGCTCAATGCATCATTAAGAGACTCAATGGTCTGTTCTTGAAAGGCCAGCTGGCACTCCATGTCGTTTAGACGGTTCTCCAATTCTTCAACACGCTTTTCTGTCATGATTAGTAGTCCACGCTCCAAGCTTGAGCAATTCCAGCGGAAGTGCCCGAGATCACTCGGTTCTGATTGTCAAAAGCTGCATCATACACCACTGCACGTGGAGGGCGAGTATCTTTTAAAGGCTCGGCTTCAAATCCCTCGACCTTTTTACCTGTTTGTACGTCCCAGACCATAATTCGGCTTGAAGGAGTACCAGTGACAAGGAACTGCCCATCATCCGAGAAGCGGGCCGTTGAGAAGATCAACTGACGAGAAAAACTGCGCAGGTTGGAAATTTGCTCTCCGGTTCTGAGATCCCAGATGATTGCTTGATTGCCCCCGTCCGAGGTAAAGGCGTACAAACCATCCCGTTGTAGGGCGACACGATTGATGCGCTGCTCATGTTCAAAGCTCTTAAGAATTTGCCCTGTGCGGGTATCCCATAGGTAGGCGGTGTAGTCATTGCCTCCAGATAAGGCGAAGCGACCATTAGGAGATAGGGCGACAGAATTCACTTTTTCATTGTGGGCAAGGAACTCTAATCGTCTTCCAGTGACTAAGTTGACGTAAATGGCCTTGCCGTTCGATAAGCCCAGCAAGACTTGTTCACCATTGCTGGCAATGTCGACATCGCGAATTAATCCGTCGGAGATGGACCAAAGACCTTGTGCTTGTGTCCAAGCTAAATCCCAAACCGCGAAGTTAATTTGCGTTGCGGTGACGGCAAATCGGCCATTATCTGAGATACGGATTCGAGAAACGGTACTGGCTTGAGGATCTTGTTCGCCTAATGAGGCAAGCTGCTGGCTTTCGTAGAGATCCCACAGTACCAGTTGATGCTCTTTGGAGTACAACAGGGCAAAGCGGGCATCTCGGCTTAAGGCGAAACTGGTGGTTCCTAGAGGTTCAATTACCCAACGTTGATCATCCTGCGTGGAGAAAAAGCAGCCATTTAACGCTGCGATGACAAACGTAAGTATCAGAGTGTGAAAAATAATTCGCATTAAATACAAAGATCCGCTTTAGTTAACGTTTAATTAAAACGCATATTGGTTATAGTGGTACAACATGCTTATGAGCACCAGTCTAAATTACAGATTTGTGCGCAAAGACAAATGGTTAGCCATTAATTGGAGAATTCAATGAAATCTATTTTTAAGGTGTCACTGCTTGCAGCAACAGTAATGTTGGCGGTTGGCTGTCAGAAAGAAGAAGAAGCTAAAACAGAAGCAGCGCCTGCAGCCGAGCAAGTGCAAGCAGAAGCCGGTAAAACGGTTCACTTTAAAACCGACGATGAGAAAGCAGCTTACGCGATTGGCGTATCGTTCGCTAACTACCTGAATACTAGCCTAGATAAGCCAAACGAAATTGGTATCAATCTAGATAAAGACCTTGTATTGAAAGGCATTGAACATGTGTTTGCGGGTAATCCTGAGCTAAATGAAGAAGAAACACGCGCAGCACTTGAGTCGCTAGACAAGCGTGTAGCTGAAACGATGCAAAAGCAAGCAGCAGAAAAAGCAGCTGAAGCAAAGAAAGCGGGTGATGATTTCCGTGCTGACTTCGAAAAGCAGGAAGGTGTGAAGAAGACTGAATCAGGTCTACTTTACCAAGTAATGACTCCAGCTAAAGGTGATCAGCCGAAAGACACTGATACGGTTCAGGTTCATTACAAAGGCACATTGATTGACGGCACTCAATTCGATAGCTCATACGATCGTGGCGAACCAGCGACGTTCCCACTTAACCGTGTGATTTCTGGTTGGACTGAAGGTGTTCAACTAATGCCTGTAGGCTCTAAGTTTAAGTTCGTTATCCCACCTGAGCTAGCATACGGTGAGCAAGATACGCCAAGCATCCCGGCAAACTCTACCCTGGTGTTTGAAGTTGAACTGCTGAAAATCGATAATGGCGAAGGCGAGCAAGCGGTTCAATAAACCACTTCTCTCTGAATAAAGATGGAAAGGTCTGACGTAAGTCAGGCCTTTTTTCATTTTCTGAGTGCTGTATCGCGTGAATAGTTTGTTCTAAATCACTAGATAGTGGCATTGCTAGATGTTCAATTCAAAATTTCTGATAAACTTACACCAATTTGTTGATTTTTCGCTCGAAGGCTTAAAAAGTGACAACTACAGACACAGTAAACACGGATATGTTGCTCGAAATGGAATCTGTCAATGTGATGCCATTTAGTGAGCACGACAAAATTATTCTGAGATCCTATGAAGCAGTCGTAGACGGCATCGCCAGTCTTATCGGCCCATTTTGTGAAATCGTTCTGCATTCTCTGGAAGATCTCAATACGTCAGCGATTAAAATTGCCAATGGTGAAAATACCGGCCGTCAGGTTGGTTCACCTATCACAGATTTAGCGTTAAAAATGTTGCGTGATATTGAAGGTTCCGAACGTAACTTCTCTCGTTCCTACTTTACCCGTGCCAAGGGTGGAGTGTTGATGAAGTCGATTACCGTTGCGATCCGCAATGGCGAGAATCGTGTTATTGGCTTGCTATGTATCAACGTCAATCTCGATGCGCCATTCTCTCAAGTACTGCAATCTTTCATGCCAACGGAAGAGGCAAAGCAAGCGGCATCCTCAGTGAACTTTGCCAGTGATGTTGAAGAGCTGGTGGACCAGACGGTTGAACGTACTATCGAAGAGATCAATGCTGACAAGTCAGTATCGAACAACACCAAAAACCGTCAGATTGTGATGGAGTTATTCGATAAAGGCATTTTTGACATTAAAGATGCGATTAATCGCGTGGCAGATCGTTTGAATATCTCTAAGCACACCGTTTATCTTTATATCCGCCAGCGCAAGACTGAGGAAGACGAAAGTTGAGTGCATTGAGCTACACCTTGGTCGTCAACGGTTCAGTGTATGGCAGTCAGTCTGCTAGAACTGCATATCAGTTTGCCCGTAGCCTGATTAATAAAGGGCATCAGTTGGTCAGTGTGTTCTTTTATCAAGATGGCGTAACCAACGGAACCGCGCTGAGTGTACCGGCGAATGACGAATTTGATTTGGTCAAAGCGTGGCAATCTCTGGCTTTAGAACACGCAGTGCGCCTCGAGACTTGTGTTGCCGCGGCATTGCGTCGTGGTGTAGTCAGTCAGGATGAAGCCAAGCAACACAGCTTGATGCAAAGTAACCTTGCAGATGGCTTTCATCAGGCAGGGCTAGGCAGTTTGGCTGAAGCTATGCTTACCCAAGATAGAGTGGTGCAGTTTTGAGTCAGTTAACCTATGTGTTCCGCAGTGCCCCTCATGGCAGCTCGTCCGGCCGAGAAGGTGTCGATGCTTTGCTGGCGGCATCAGCGTATTGCGAAGACATCAGCGTACTGTTTATTGGTGATGGTGTGTACCAGCTGATTGCTGGGCAGCAAACAGGCAATATCCTTAGCAAAGACTATTCACCTATGCTCAAGCTATTTGATCTTTACGACATTGAACAAGTATACGTCTGCTCGGACTCATTGGCTGAACGTGGTTTAGCGCAAGCTGACTTAGTCATCGATGTTGAATCGCTATCTGTTGTTGATATGCAGGCGCAGCTCCATCGCGCTGACAAAGTACTTTCTTTCTAAGGGAATCATGTTACATATTGTTAAGTCTGTGGCGGCTCTGGAAGACGTCGTTAAGGTGTATGTTGATGGCGATGCTTTGCTATTGATTGAAGATGCTGTTTACGCGGTTAATCCCCAACATAAGACGTACCCACTAATAAAAGGCTTCAATACCTTTGTGTTGCAGAGTGATCTGGCAGCCCGTGGTATCCTTAACCGTATGAGCCCATCTATAGAGATGGTCGACTACGAAGGCTTTGTTGACCTTACTTCTGAGCAAGAAAACTCTCTCACCTGGGATTAAGTCTTTTCCTTGGCAGACTGTGAATAAGCATTTACGGCACACGTGTTCGAGTTGAACAAAAAAGATCCGTATATTTCTTGACACACCTCTCACTGCTGCATAGAATTTTGCGTCCCTATTTGTACGAAGTGCTTTGGTACGACGTCTAGATAGGGTTAGATTTTTCACAAAGCTTACTTTTAAGTAAATCAGGAGCTAGTTAATGGCAACTATTAACCAGTTGGTACGTAAGCCACGTGCAAAGCAAGTTGTTAAAAGCAACGTGCCAGCACTAGAAGCGTGCCCACAAAAACGTGGTGTATGTACTCGTGTTTACACTACTACACCTAAAAAACCTAACTCGGCACTACGTAAAGTATGTCGTGTACGTCTAACAAACGGTTTCGAAGTAACTTCGTACATCGGTGGTGAAGGTCACAACCTTCAAGAGCACTCAGTTGTTCTAATCCGTGGCGGTCGTGTTAAAGACCTTCCGGGTGTACGTTACCACACTGTACGTGGTGCACTTGACTGTGCTGGCGTAAATGACCGTAAACAAGGTCGTTCTAAGTACGGTGTGAAGCGTCCTAAGTCTTAATCGTCTTTTCTTTTAAAGAGAAGCGTTAAGTAAGGCCAAACACTAAAATTAATATTAATTTTTGAAGAAACTGTAAAGTTTTGGATAACCTGAAGAATAAGACAACGGAGAAATTCCATGCCACGTCGTCGCGTCATCGGTCAGCGTAAGATCCTTCCAGATCCAAAGTTCAAATCAGAACTGCTGGCAAAATTCGTTAACATCCTTATGGTTGACGGTAAAAAATCTACTGCAGAGAAAATTGTTTACACTGCACTAGATGCAATGGCTGAGAAATCTGGTAAAGATCACTTAGCTGTATTTGAAGAAGCTCTTGAAAATGTTCGCCCTGCGGTAGAGGTTAAATCTCGTCGCGTGGGTGGTTCAACTTACCAAGTACCTGTAGAAGTTCGTCCGGTTCGCCGTAACGCACTTGCTATGCGTTGGGTAGTTGAAGCTGCGCGTAAGCGTGGTGAAAAATCTATGGCTCAACGCCTAGCTGCTGAAATGCTAGACGCGTCTGAGAACAAAGGTACTGCTGTTAAGAAACGTGAAGACGTTCACCGTATGGCAGAAGCGAACAAAGCATTCGCTCATTACCGCTGGTAATACCTTTCAGTGCCGCGGGAACCCTCGCGGCGCTACACTAGTTCCTATGCGCAAGCCTAGGAACTATTGCTATATCTAGGGCAAGCAAAAACTGCTTCTAACAGATTAAAATGCAACTAGAAATAGCAATAGTCCCTAATTCAAGAGGATTCAATCGTGGCTCGTAAAACACCTATTGAGCGCTACCGTAATATTGGTATCGTCGCTCACGTAGACGCAGGTAAAACAACCACAAGTGAACGCATTCTTTTCTACACTGGTCTTTCTCATAAAATCGGTGAAGTTCACGATGGTGCTGCTACCATGGACTGGATGGAGCAGGAGCAAGAGCGTGGTATCACAATCACCTCTGCGGCTACGACAACTTTCTGGCGTGGTATGGAAGCGCAATTCCAAGACCACCGCATCAATATTATCGATACTCCTGGACACGTTGACTTCACTATTGAAGTAGAGCGCTCACTGCGCGTACTCGATGGTGCAGTTGTTGTATTCTGTGGCTCGTCAGGTGTTGAACCTCAATCTGAAACGGTATGGCGTCAAGCAGATAAGTACCACGTTCCGCGTATGGTGTTTGTCAACAAGATGGACCGTGCAGGTGCTGACTTCCTTCGTGTTGTTGATCAAATTAAAAACCGTCTTGGTGCGAACCCTGTTCCTATCCAACTTAATGTTGGTGCGGAAGAAGACTTCAAGGGTGTTATTGACCTGATCAAGATGAAGATGATCAACTGGAGTGAAGCTGATCAAGGTACAACTTTCACTTACGAAGACATTCCAGCGGACATGCTTGAACTTGCTGAAGAGTGGCACAACAACCTTGTTGAGTCAGCGGCAGAAGCTAGCGAAGAGCTAATGGATAAGTATCTTGAAGAAGGCGAACTAACGGAAGCTGAAATCAAGCAAGCATTACGTACTCGTACACTAAACAATGAAATCGTACTGGCCACTTGTGGTAGTGCGTTTAAAAACAAAGGTGTTCAAGCGGTACTCGATGCAGTAGTCGAATTTTTACCATCGCCAATTGACGTTCCAGCGATCAAAGGTGTGGATGACAACGACAACGAAGTAGAGCGTCATGCAGACGACAACGAACCGTTCTCAGCACTCGCATTTAAAATCGCGACAGACCCGTTCGTAGGTACGCTAACCTTTATGCGTGTTTACTCTGGTGTAGTGAACTCTGGTGATGCTGTTTACAACTCTGTTAAACAGAAGAAAGAACGCTTTGGTCGCATCGTACAGATGCACTCAAACAAGCGTGATGAGATTAAAGAAGTTCGCGCAGGTGATATTGCAGCAGCAATTGGCCTGAAAGACGTGACGACAGGTGACACACTATGTGACCAGAACCACAAGGTGATTCTGGAACGCATGGAGTTCCCTGACCCAGTAATTCAGATCGCGGTAGAGCCTCGCTCTGTTGCCGATCAAGAAAAGATGGCTATTGCGCTAGGTAAACTAGCCGCAGAAGATCCGTCTTTCCGCGTCGAAACGGATGACGAAACAGGTCAGACACTGATCTCTGGTATGGGTGAGCTTCACCTAGATATCATCGTTGACCGTATGAAACGTGAATTCAGCGTTGACTGTAATGTTGGTAAACCTCAGGTTGCTTACCGAGAAACGATTCGTGGTAACGCGGAAGTTGAAGGTAAATTTGTACGTCAATCTGGTGGTCGTGGTCAGTATGGTCACGTATGGATCAAACTGGAGCCATCTGAACCTGGTGAAGGTTTTGTCTTTGTTGACGAAATTGTGGGTGGTGTTGTTCCTAAGGAATACATCAGTTCGGTAGCGAAAGGTATCGAAGAGCAAATGAACAGTGGTGTTCTAGCGGGTTACCCGGTTCTAGACATTAAAGCAACACTGTTTGATGGTTCTTACCACGATGTTGACTCTAACGAGATGGCGTTTAAGATCGCTGGCTCGATGGCATTCAAGAAGGGTTCATTAGAAGCACAGCCTGTACTTCTTGAGCCAATGATGAATGTTGAAGTAACTACGCCTGAAGATTGGATGGGTGACGTTGTTGGTGACCTAAACCGCCGTCGCGGTATGATCGAAGGTATGGACGATGGTGTGGCTGGTATTAAGATCATCCGCGCTCAAGTACCACTATCTGAGATGTTTGGTTACGCAACTGATCTACGTTCTGCAACTCAAGGCCGTGCGTCTTATTCTATGGAGTTTAACGAGTACGCTGAAGTACCGAAAAACTTTGCAGATAAAATCATTGCAGACCGTGGTTACTAATAAATCGTATTAACCTTTAAAAATAGCAAGACTTTTTTAAAGATCAATACGTCCAAATATTGCGCTGACGGACGTTGGCGCATAAAATAGCAAATTCTGGCGCGTCGTGATCAATAATGTTCGCGGCGAATCATAACTAGGAAGGAACACGATCGTGTCTAAAGAAAAATTTGAACGTACTAAACCGCACGTTAACGTTGGTACTATCGGCCACGTTGACCACGGTAAAACAACTCTAACTGCTGCAATCTGTACAACTCTATCTAAAGTGTACGGCGGTGAAGCGAAAGACTTCGCATCAATCGATAACGCTCCAGAAGAGCGTGAGCGCGGTATCACAATCGCAACATCTCACGTTGAGTACGACACTCCAACTCGTCACTACGCACACGTAGACTGTCCAGGACACGCGGATTATGTTAAGAACATGATCACAGGTGCTGCACAGATGGACGGTGGTATCCTAGTTGTTGCTGCGACAGATGGCCCAATGCCACAAACTCGTGAGCACATCCTACTAGGCCGTCAGGTTGGTATCCCATACATCATCGTATTCATGAACAAATGTGACATGGTTGACGATGAAGAACTACTTGAGCTAGTAGAAATGGAAGTTCGTGAACTTCTATCTGAGTACGATTTCCCAGGTGATGACCTACCAGTTATCCAGGGTTCTGCACTTGGCGCACTAAACGGCGAGAAGCAGTGGGAAGACAAGATCGTTGAGCTTGCAGAAGCACTAGACAACTACATCCCAGAGCCAGAGCGTGCAATCGATCAGCCATTCCTAATGCCTATCGAAGACGTATTCTCAATCCAGGGTCGTGGTACAGTAGTAACTGGTCGTATCGAGCGTGGTATCCTAACAGTAGGTGACGAAGTAGAAATCGTAGGTATCAAAGAGACTACAACAACTACTTGTACTGGTGTTGAGATGTTCCGTAAGCTTCTAGACGAAGGTCGTGCGGGTGAGAACGTTGGTGCACTTCTACGTGGTACTAAGCGTGACGAAGTAGAGCGTGGTCAAGTACTAGCGGCTCCTAAGTCAATCAACCCACACACTAAGTTCGAGTCAGAAGTATACGTACTTTCTAAAGACGAAGGCGGCCGTCATACTCCGTTCTTCAAAGGCTACCGTCCACAGTTCTACTTCCGTACAACTGACGTAACTGGTAACATCGAGCTGCCAGAAGGCGTAGAAATGGTAATGCCAGGCGATAACATCAAGATGACTGTAGAGCTAATCGCACCAATCGCAATGGACGAAGGTCTTCGTTTCGCGATCCGTGAAGGTGGCCGTACAGTAGGTGCTGGTGTTGTTGCTAAGATCTTCGACTAATTCTTAAGAATTAATTGAAATCTTGCACTTTTCTTCATTTATGAAGAAAGCGCATCTAGAAAAAGAGAAGCTTCGGCTTCTCTTTTTTGATTTTTGGTTATAAAAAAAATTGTCCGATAACTTCACTCACTCACCAATTCCTCTTTTCTTTATCCTTTAAAACAAACAGTTATCAAGGCTTATTTCATTACCATTTTTATGGTTAAGTGCGTAAGTGTTTTGTGCAGGCTTTTTCCTATTTTTGATATAACAAATCAGTCTTAATACCTCCAAAAATGCAACTGGTAATAAGAACAATTATTGTTTATATTTTTCTCCTAGGTTGTATTACGGGTTTCATTTATGTACGTTTGTTTGTGTCACGGAGTTTCTGACAAGAAAATCAAAAAGTTAGCTTTAGAAGAAGGCATAACTGATATCAGAGGCATAAAGAAATGTACCGCGCTTGGCAGCCAATGTGGCAAATGTGTCAAGATGGCGAAGGAAATCCTTAATGAAACAGGCGTAGTACAGTACCAAAAAGCGAGCTAAAACAGTCTCGTGGCTTTTTGACACCTTCTCAATTGGTTCTACAGTTTAATTGGAGCCAAAGAGGAGGTTTTTGTCATGAAAGGCGATCCAATCATTATTCAACATCTCAATAAAATCCTTGGCAATGAGTTAGTTGCCATTAATCAATATTTCCTTCATGCACGAATGTATAAAGACTGGGGCTTAAAGCATCTAGCCGATAAGGAGTATCACGAATCCATCGATGAAATGAATCATGCGGATCATTTGATTGAACGTATTCTGTTTCTTGAAGGCGTCCCTAACTTGCAAGATCTTGGTAAGTTAATGATAGGCGAAGATACCAAAGAGATGCTGGAGTGCGACCTTAAGTTAGAAATGGCCGCGATACCTGATCTAAAAGCTGCCATTGCTTACGCAGAAGACACACACGATTATGTATCCAGAGATCTGTTTCAGGATATATTGGAAGATGAAGAAGAACACGTAGACTGGCTTGAAACGCAACTTGGTTTGATCGACATGACAGGTATTCAAAATTACTTGCAGGCTCAATATGTTGATGAAGATGATGACTAGTCAGAATTAGAACAATCCCGGGCAGCGTGCGATACGCTGCTCTATTCCTACCAGCTTACCTCCACTTGTATCACATTTTTCTTGCTTAAATTGCATTCATTCTGTACTATTCGTGCTCCTTAAAACTCGGTCAATTATCTTTAGTTCCTTGCTTCCTCTGGACGACCGGGCCAATTGTGGAAGCTGAATAATCCGTAAGGAGCAACCAATGCGTCATTACGAAATCGTATTCATGGTGCACCCTGATCAAAGCGAGCAAGTTGCTGGCATGATCGAGCGTTACACTGGTTCTATCACTGAAGCTGGCGGTACTATCCACCGTCTAGAAGACTGGGGTCGTCGTCAACTGGCTTACCCAATCAACAAGCTTCACAAAGCTCACTACGTTCTAATGAACGTTGAAGCTGACCAAGCTGTAATCGATGAGCTAGAAACTGCTTTCCGTTTCAACGATGCAGTTCTACGTAACATGATCATGCGTACTAAAGCGGCTATCACTGAGCAATCTATCATGCTTAAGCAGAAAGAAGAGCGTGCTCCTCGTCGCGAAGAGCGTACTGAAGCTAAGCCAGAAGCAGCTGCTGAGTAATTACTACTCAGAATTAGTACTCAGTCTAGATAACTCACGAGTTTACTCGGATGTGTTTATTTAGGCAGACAACTTTTTTAAATTTAAGATCAGGAGATAGCCCATGGCTCGTTTCTTCCGTCGTCGTAAATTCTGCCGTTTCACTGCAGAAGGCGTACAAGAGATTGATTACAAAGACGTAGCAACTCTTAAAAACTACATCACTGAAGCTGGTAAAATTGTACCTAGCCGTATCACTGGTACAAGCGCTAAGTATCAACGTCAACTAGCTCGCGCTATCAAGCGTTCTCGCTACCTAGCTCTACTACCGTACACTGACAAGCATCAGTAATCGGTCGTTTTATTAAGAAAGAGGATTAAGCAATGCAAGTTATTCTACTTGATAAAATCGGTAACCTAGGTGGTCTTGGTGACACTGTAAACGTTAAATCTGGCTACGCTCGTAACTTCCTTATCCCTCAAGCTAAGGCAGTTATGGCAACTAAAGCTAACGTTGAAATGTTCGAAGCTCGTCGTGCTGAACTAGAAGCTAAAGTTGCTGAGCAACTAGCTGCTTCAGAAGCTCGCGCTGAGAAAGTTAACGCTCTAGAAGCTGTTGTTATCGCTTCTAAAGCTGGTGACGAAGGTAAACTGTTCGGTTCTATCGGTACTCGTGACATCGCTGAAGCAATCACTGCTGCTGGCGTTGAAGTTGCGAAAAGCGAAGTTCGTCTTCCAGAAGGCGCACTACGTAACACTGGTGAGTTCGAGATCAGCGTTCAACTTCACTCTGAAGTTTTCGCGACAGTTAACCTACAAGTTGTTGCTGCTGAGTAATTCAGTATCAAGACGTATTTTAAAAGCACCTCTTAGAGGTGCTTTTTTTATGTCTGGTGTTTGGAGAGTAAGACTAGAATAAGAACAGCAAGTTGACAGAAAAAATGCTGTCTGCTTTTTTCAGCCCTTCTGGCACTCGGTCGTGATATTGACGAGTGTAGGCGAGTTTAAGGGCGATATCTTCTGTGATGTTGTTGGTCACGTTGATATCGGTATCCGCCCTTAGGTTACTGTCACCGGCGACGAGAGTGACGCCTGCTGCTACGCTGAGGTTTTTCAGTACCTGCCAGCTTGAATTGACGTTGCCTCGGAAAATCGCTTCTCTCACCGTTTCTTCGAACACGATATCACTGTCGCCAATCTCATCGGTATTTGGTTCCTGATAGCGAAAACCTGGACCCAGTTCTAACTCCAGTACAAACACCTCGGTATTGGAAAACTGATAACCCAAACCGCCTGAAAGTGTGTAGTCCTTAAAGTAGGCACTGTAGCGAGAATCTACGCCTTTGAAACTGCCATAAAGATAAGTCTTAGGGCTGAGTTTGTAGTCGCTTTGCGCAGTGTAGGTTGACTGACGTTTATCTTCTTCCCCATCTTTATAGAGTAGGTAGTACTTCCACTCACCGCTGGTTCTGTAGCGGCCAGAGAGGTATTCAGCACTGAGTCTAGAGTTGAGAGAGCGCGAGTCTGAGTTTCCGGTGTGCGACTGATAACCGAATTCGACTTCGGTGTCCCAGGGGGAGGGTATCTCAATATCGGTTTGACTTTGTACCGCCTCATCCGCATAGACCACGGAACTGCACAGCAGGCCTGCACTCATGAGCCAAAGTTTCGCCACTCATTACCTCTTATTTGATGGGAAAATTGGGGGGAATAGTAGAGGGTATTCACTCTAATTCCGTCAGTTCTAAGTTAATTCTACACGAGAAGCTTTCAAACTCCTTGTTTATTACAGACATCCGTCTCATTCTGGCTATAATGAGCGGCACAAGTAAGTTGTTGAGCAAGAGCATGGCAGATTCCAGAACAGACAATCGTAATCAAAAACCAGCAGACGCCCAAGTGGATGCAATCAAGGTTCCTCCGCATTCGTTGGAAGCTGAGCAGTCCGTTATTGGTGGTTTGTTGCTTGATAATGAGCGCTGGGATACGGTCGCCGAACGCGTGGTAGCAAAAGACTTCTACAGTCGTCCGCATCGTTTGATGTTTGAAGCGTCGCAGGCGATTTTAGAAGAAAGCCAGCCTCTTGATCTTATTACGCTTTCCGAATTCTTAGAGCAGCGTGAGCAACTTGATGATGTCGGTGGTTTCGCCTATTTAGCAGACTTGGTCAAAAACACCCCAAGTGCAGCGAACATTAACGCTTATGCGGACATTGTCGCAGAACGTGCTCTGACGCGTGAACTGATTGGGGTCGCGAACGAGATTGCTGATGCGGGTTACGATCCTCAGGGACGTACATCGGAAGATTTGCTCGACATGGCAGAAAGTAAGGTTTTCGCTATCGCCGAATCACGCACTACTGAAAGCGAAGGCCCACAGAACGTTGACAACATTCTGGAAAAGACGCTTGAGCGTATCGAAATCCTGTATAAGTCACCGCAAGATGGTGTCACAGGGGTGACGACTGGCTTCACTGACCTGAATAAGAAAACCGCAGGCTTGCAAGGCTCGGATCTGGTGATTGTTGCCGCGCGTCCGTCGATGGGTAAAACGACCTTTGCGATGAACTTGGTAGAAAATGCGGCCATGGCACATGATAAACCTGTTCTAGTATTCTCTCTTGAGATGCCGTCTGAACAGCTGATGATGCGTTCCTTAGCATCGCTTTCCCGTGTTGACCAAACCAAGATTCGTACCGGTCAGCTGGATGATGAGGATTGGGCGCGTATTTCTTCTACTATGGGACTGTTGATGGAGAAAAAGAATATCTTCATTGATGATAGCTCTGGCCTGACGCCAACCGAAGTCCGCTCACGAGCACGACGCATTGCGCGTGACCATGGTGGCTTGTCGATGATCATGGTCGACTACCTTCAGTTGATGCGTGTCCCTTCCCTTGCTGACAATCGTACTTTGGAAATCGCTGAAATTTCCCGTTCACTGAAAGCGCTGGCTAAAGAGCTCAACGTGCCAGTGGTCGCACTGTCGCAGCTCAACCGTTCCTTGGAGCAACGTGCCGATAAACGCCCAGTTAACTCTGACTTGCGTGAATCAGGCTCGATTGAGCAGGATGCCGACTTGATTATGTTCATCTACCGTGACGAAGTGTATCACCCGGACAGCCCGATGAAAGGCACGGCGGAAATCATCCTAGGTAAGCAGCGTAATGGCCCGATTGGTTCGGTACGTTTGACCTTCCAAGGTCAGTGGTCTCGATTTGATAATTATGCTGGTCCAGCGTTTGATGTGGATGAAGAGTAACGCATGAGTTATATGAAAGCGGCAACCGCCTTTATCGATTTAGATGCGTTGCAACACAACCTGAAACAGATTAAATCTCAGGCACCAAACAGCAAAATCATGGCGGTGGTGAAAGCCAACAGTTATGGTCATGGTTTGAGACATGTTGCTAAGCATGCTACGGATGCGGATGCGTTTGGCGTTGCGCGGATTGAAGAGGCGTTGCAACTTCGTGCTTGTGGCGTGGTGACTCCGATTTTATTGCTCGAAGGTTTTTATTCTCCGGGCGATTTACCTGTCTTAGTGACCAACAACATTCAAACCGTTGTGCATTGTGAAGAGCAGCTTGAAGCTCTTGAGCAAGCCGAGCTGGATACCCCTGTTGTGGTCTGGCTTAAAATCGATAGTGGCATGCACCGTCTCGGGGTCAGACCGGAGCAATACACGGACTTTGTCTCTCGCCTCAAGGCGTGTCGTAATGTCGCTAAGCCACTGCGTTATATGAGTCATTTTGGTTGTGCTGATGAGTTGGATAAGTCCACTACGACAGAACAAACTGAATTGTTCTTGGCCCTTACCGATGGTTGTGAAGGAGAGCGTTCACTGGCGGCTTCTGCGGGCTTGCTGGCTTGGCAGAACAGTCAACTCGATTGGGTTAGGCCTGGAATTATCATGTATGGTGTGTCGCCTTTTAACGATAAAACGGCACAGCAGATGGGCTATCAACCAGTCATGACGCTAAAGTCGCATCTCATTGCGGTGCGTGACGTAAAAGCTGGTGAGAGCGTCGGCTATGGCGGGATGTGGACCAGCCAGCGTGACACCAAAGTCGGTGTTATTGCTATTGGCTACGGTGATGGTTACCCGAGAACCGCGCCTAATGGCACCCCAGTGTTAGTCAATGGTCGCAAAGTACCGATTGCGGGAAGAGTGTCGATGGACATGTTGACGGTTGATCTCGGTCCAGATGCCAATGATAAGGTAGGGGATGAGGCAATCCTTTGGGGACAAAGTCTTCCTGCTGAAGAGGTGGCCTGCCATATTGGCACCATTGCTTACGAATTGGTGACTAAACTGACATCGCGAGTTGAAATGGAATATTCCAAATAGCTCACATCGAACCTTTCGTTTTAGGCTGGCTTATTAAGCCAGCCTTTTTATTATTCGCCCTGAATCGTCGCAACTAGGGTGCGGCTTCCGCCATAATCACGATGCTCTCCAAGGTATATTCCTTGCCATGTCCCTAAAGCTAATCGTCCGTTGCTAATGGGTATCATCACGCTGCACCCTAAGGTCGACGCTTTTATGTGGGCGGGCATGTCATCATCACCTTCATAGGTATGCTTGTAGTTTTGTTGATACGCTATCTTCGAGGTAAATATTGTCAACCAAAAGTGTTTTTTTTCTATAGTTTAAATTTATGTCATACATCCCAGATGTAGGCGGAACATTTCATTACTCAGCAATGAGAAGCCTCTTTTATATTATCATCTTGTAACCTGTACTAATTATGCCTTAATGCGTAATGATTTAATTATTCACTTTCTGTGCGTAAAACTTGAAGTGGGTGGGGTGGTAGTTTGTTCAAAACAATAAATTCTAACTCATTTCTAGCAAGGTTTTACCTAAAAGCAGTTTAGATTGTTCAGTTCAAGCATCTGTTCCAAATAAGCCCTAATTTTTCTTATGTTTGGCTCATGACAAGGATTATTGGTTTGCCTTATGGATTTCAATAGAGATTTTATCTAGTGGGCTTACCGTACCCGCAAAATGCTCACCAATAACATGGGTATAGATTTGTGTTGCCGCTACATTTGAATGTCCTAATAGAATATCTTGCCCTGAGCGAAGCAACTCGGTAGCGAAGCTGTGGCTTGTTATTTAGAATGTTATGAATTTCTCATCTAAGCGAGGAGTTAGCTTGAAGATTAATTTATTGATAGATTGCAAATTTATATTGGAAAAGTCTGAACTGATAGTATTTAACGTTGAGAAACAGAGTCGGTTCTTCAACTGGATTTGGCTACCAATCATGCAGTTTATTACAGGGCTCAAAGATGTTGGGTTACCAACATCGATTGGAGCTGCAATATGGTTCGTGTTATTTTTAGGAACAATGCTCGTAACTAGGCTACTCGATCTACCAGCTGATGTTATGAATTATGCAGCCATAGTATGCATTTTGCTTCCTGTTATAGCCATGTTGTTCGCTACACCTAGTTCTTATTCAATGTCAGGCCTTACAGATGATAATGTAGGTCAGATATCAAAACTCATCTTACAAAAAGCTGAAAATGAAAAGAGCAAAGTCGAATTATTAGACTCTTGCTTCGATATACTAGAGCAACGGATTGACTCAAGGAGTAAATTTTATCGTATGCTTATTGGGGCATACTGGGCTTACAACATTCTTTTCGTTAACTTAATTCAAAAACAAATAACATCAATAGATGTGGTTTGGAAGTCTATATTGGATGCCAGTTTTTACTTAGCACTTTGCTGGTTGTTGTATCTTTCTTATAAAAGGGGCTCTGACATACTTATGAGAACTCTAAGACTAGCTTTTAAAAATGCTGCAAGTTCTGCTAATCAGATTAACGAAATGTCCATACAAGCGTTATAGTCACTAGTCAATTACGGAGGATTTAGGCTTGAGATACCCTCACTTGGAAAACGCAAAAACACTTGAGGATCTCGCTCATAGTTGTGATGAACACCTTGAATTAAGAGAGCGGGAAAAGGGTATAGGCACTGCCTACGGTAATCAGTGTCAATTTTGTGGTGAGTTTCGAGGTGGAGAAATCAGCAAGAAGAAAGTACAGCAAGTACCAACTCGCTATGACTCTGAGCTATTGGATGTCTTTTACAATAAGGTAAAGCAAATAAACACATCCCTTTATCCGCCACCTGATGTTCCGAAGCCAGAATACAACCCAATAGACCATAGCTCCGAAATCGAAAAGCTAATCAATCAATACTGTGATGATAATCGTCTTGAGCGTAGTAACGTATTTAGAAGTTTCCTATCAAAACAACGTGAAGAATACATACGAAATGAATTTAGCAGTAACTGGCAATCGGAAGAACAGTTACATGCTTGGTTTATGGAGCATCTGTCTCAGCACTTCGAGATATATCACGAAGTTAAAGGCAGTGGTTTTGTTAATCGGAAAAAACGAAATTTAAAAATTGATTTCGTGATAAAAGCTAAACGCAAATTGATCGAACACGGGTTTACAGATCAATATATTGGTGTCGAAGTTAAGTATCTTAGTCCCAAAGAAGGTAAAGGCTTTGCTGGCAAAAGTTCCTATGGGGTCTTTCAGGCTCTTAGCTACTGGTATTCTGGTGCAAGATGGTCTCTACCACAAGTCGGTGAAATTGAATTGGCCAGTGTACTGATGTTTAGCAATTTATCTTTCCAAGATGAATCGAAAGCTGTCTTTAACACACTAGACGCTCATTATCGTAAAGTTTGGGGGGCGTACTTGAGTATTGCAAATCATGCCAATGTTGGTGAACTTTTGGTACGCACGTATAAAGGGGAACTGAGCTACTGGAGCATGTCGTATAATGGGTCTAAGTACTATTCTATGTATGCTTCGGGTGATTATCACAAAGGCAATCCCAATGTGATCAATAAACATAGAATTGGGAATGCGAGAGCGTGACCATAAAAATACTTAAGGTTTTAATATAGTTTTTCTAATTTGATAGGGATGGATTAGAGCTATGCGGCTAAATCATTTTTGCCTAAAACCTTTACCGTTGGTTTTTCGTAACTCAGAAATACCCCAAATCTTGTTACGAACTGTATATGAACGTGGCAAATTTGAAGGTAAGAATCTTAGTTTTCTAATACCCTGATTCGACAAGAGCCACTTGTAGTGGCTCTATTACGAGCTACCTGCGGTCAATACTCTATGAGCGGAAGAGAACAGGGCTATTGAAAATGCGGAGGTCTTTGGTTATCGCGGCGTGGCCTGCGACTCTTCAGAGTAGACATCAATGAACTAAAAGTCTCGCTGTCATTGATAGCGTCTAGTCTATCCCTAAATTCAACAACAAAGCAACCTGAGCTTGAGCTCGTTAACGGATTCGCGTAACTCGATAGGTCTTTATGCTGCCTTCAGCCATAGCCTTCATGTAAGCAGCTTTAATTGCCTTCATACTTTCAATTTTTGCATTTAGAGCTTTTGTGTTTGGTTTCGTTGAGTCCATAGCTATGCCTATACCTGTAAACTACTAATCACAGCATACCACACTACAAGCATTGGTGACTTTGTAAGTCACTCTGAGTCGAGTCAACTCATCTATGCCCTATTGCGTGTTTCAGGACAAACCTTACGCTGTAGCTAATAACTCAGTATGCTATAAATTATCTAATCTCATTTTGCATGGAAAAGCGAGCCATGAGCAAAAAACGGCTGTCAGAAAAAGAATTGGTTAAGGGGATGACACCCTATGCCGCACATGCTGATGGGCTGGCTGCGGCAAAATTGGATGAATTAAGCTTTGAACCCTCTGAAAGTGACTACAAAACCGCATTAAAGCGGATTGAATATCTGTTTGATGCAGCCGAGCCAGGCACTCCCGAAGGTGGCGAACTTGAAAGACTAGCTGCATTGGTTGAAGAATATGAGGAAAAGCACTTTCCCATCTGAAAACTGCAACGTTTTTTTGTCCCAACCCGGCTCTGATCTCGTCGCTTCGGCAATATAACTAATGTGCAAAATATGCCCATTGCTTATCAAGCAACTATCGAGTATTCCTCGTGGTTGAACTGTTGCAATTTTTGCCTGAGCAACGAGAAAGCTCACTTATTGCAGATTCTGCAATAACTCATACTTGCCCCAAAAGCTTCTTAGAGATCGAACAGTCTTTAGTCTCTCGTTCTGGACGTCACGAGTCGAAGTGAAGTTAGAAAAAGATAAGTGATACATGGGATCATAATAAGTGCCACCCTGGTGCGTTCAGTTTGAGAGCGGTTATCTCACATTCGACCGTTTCCGAGCGACAAGTTGGGATGCGCCACCAGAGTCAGTCTGGTGGTAGCGTTAGTTGAGTGTCACAATACCCAACTCGTCGCTGACCAAGTCATTTAGCGCTGTATCGCATCGGTGATCTAAGACAAGGACTTCTTGCTCAAGCCAGCGCTGCACATCACGAAGTCCCGGTAGGCTTAAGGATGGGGCGTCAAGCCAGCCACGCTTACTCGCGCCAATCATCTCACGACTGCGCTGCGCCGCCTGATCCTGCCAGTAACCGGGAAGCCAAATGCGTGCAGGACGTCCCAGCTTGTTCGCCATCGTTTGGACAATCGATAGGCCATTCGGGTCATAATCAGGAAAGGCCACCCAAGGTACAATGGCGGGTAGGGATGCCAATAGCTCTGTGTGGGTAAGATTAAGGCCAGGTACATACAGCAGAACAAGCCCCTCAACCAAAGGCAGATCGACAAAAGCGCCAAGATTTTCAACTGTCATGATGAGTTTGATGTCCGCAAAAGAGAGCCTGTGCTTTTCACGCCACAGGCGCTCAGGGATAGTGCACTCTGAGCGTGCCTCTGTTTCGTCATCGACAGATTGTTGCCAGCTTGGGTAGGTGACGGTCAATCCAGTCTTTCTGCTTCGCACTCTGATCACTTCATCGCTTGTCACGGCTTGCGTTGGAAGAAGCGGCTCGCTTCGGCCAGACTTGCTGTCTCCTCGCCAGGCCGCAGCACATTTGTGATGAACGAGTTCAGTATTACGTACGATAGCACCGCGCGCCTTAGTTACATGCCCCTCCTCTAGGCCGATTTGTTGGCGCAATTGGTCAAGTCTCTCTGGGTTGTCTAGGTGCCACAGTCGTCCTGCGCAATGGACGATACGCAGCGACTTGAGATGGGCGAGAAGTGGCCCATCTTTTTGCCGTTCAATGACTTTTTTATTGGTGGCAAGTCGGGTCAGTACTTCGGCTACTTGCGTGCGTGGCAGACCCAACTTTTGCAATAAATCGCTACTCATACTAAGACTTACCCAGGATGCCGTTTAGCACGTGTTCACTGTCGACGGTGAGCTCGGTGCTGTCTTGCAGTCCAGTGATCTGTACCCAAGAGCGGGCTTCATCGTCTTGACTTGGATTATCAAGATTGACGCCACCAGGCCAAACGCGCACCAACTGATACCCCAATCCGGTGATTTTACCCAGCGTTTCAGGCGCGGCCATCAAAAGTTGAACCCCGCAGCGGCGGCAGAGCTCCGCAACCGTGGCTTGGCTTTGCGCATCGAGTCGGCTCACCTCATCCATGACTAAAGGGATTGCAAATGGCTTCTTCCCATGACCTGCGCTTCCCCAGTGCTTGATGATGCTGATCAAAACAACAAGGCCTGATCCAAGACGTTCGCCAGTCGATAATTGAGATCCCTCAAGATCTTCATATTCATTGCGCCCACGTCGGCGGATCTGCGTCTTAACCCTTAAGTAATTACGGTGATCGAGCAGCTTCTCGCCCTTGATTTCACCGGCCGTGGTTCGGTGAAAAAGGTCGGACAACGCTTCTTCGACTGTGCTGGCGTCGGCAAATAGGTCGTCCATGATTTGCGAGCCTTGTCGAAGCGCTTCGAGCACTTTATCGAATTTCGGCACATAGTCGGTGACAAGGCGTACTTCCGCAACTTGGCCAAAGCCGATGCCATTCAATTGAGCGCTGAGCTTGCGAACCGCGCGCTGCTCATCGGTTATGCGTTTCGCAATGGCATCCCCCAGTTCGCTACGCTTGGTTTGGAACATCTCCTCAGCGTTATCAAGAGATTTTCGGGCCATTCGGCACGCCTTGTCCAGATCCATAAGCATTTCCTGAGGATCGCCGCTCTGGATAAGGTCTTGACGTATGCGTCGCTTAAGTAGGCTAACGGCTTCGCAGTAAAGATGTGATAGCGCGGCAAGATCAGTGCCGGTGAGTGTTTGTCCAAATGCCAGCATGGGATCGGTAACAGGTATTCCGTAGTCTTGCGCACAGCCGTTGACTTTGCTGATTAAGCTGCGTGCTTCCTGAAATGCGGTGTCGCTTTGGTTGATGGCGTCAAGTTCGAGCATGGAAGTCATTGCGTCTTTTAGGACGGCGGTGGTTCCATCATCTGAGATCACACCCATTACCGATTGGCGCTCGGTTACGGCTTTCTCGTGATGGGCTCTCGCTTGCGCTTCTTTTTGTAGGTTTAGGTCAGCGTCACTGCGTTTTTGTTGATGGTGCTCCTTGGCTTTGGAGAGCGATTCACTGTGCGTATCGGCGTTGCGCTGCGCTGATTTATACTCATCCTCAAGCCAGGACTTCTTTTCTTGCAAGCGCTTTTCGAGACCAGGTGAGTAGTCAATGCCAATGTCCTTTAGAGCGACCTCAACGCGCCCTAACTCAGACTCAAGGTGATTAAGTTTGGCGCTCACTTCGATACTGCGCTTCTGCGCGCTATCGCGTGCAGTTTCCGCCTCACCTTTATTGCACTCAAGCTGCATGGCTTGGCTTGCGATCTGCTTGGCTTGCTCTTTCAAGGCGTCCTGTTTATGGCTGGTGTCTCCCAGTAAGGCTTTCGCTTGGGAGTACGTTTTACCAAGGTGGAATCGCACCTCATGGAGTGTCTCCATGCTCCTGAGTTGGTCGCTGGCGGCTTCATAGCGCGCTTGCTCATCGAGTACTTGTTTCTCAAGTGATACAGGATCGTTAGGATAGGGCTGTTGTAGGAGTTTCCATTCGGTATCAATGTTTTTAAACAAGGGTGAAAACTGGTTGATCTCTAGCTGCGCTTCCGTGCAACGTGCGATAGCCGCTTCACACACGGTAATGTCTGCTGCGATGTCGCGATACAGGCTGTGGGCAAACGGCTCACACTGCGTCAATATTGATAGGCTATGTTTGACCGCATCCTCTGTATTGCAAAGCGACTGATGTTCCATTTTGGCTTGTGAAAGGGCGCGCTCGATGTCTTTGATCTTCGTTTTTGCTGCGTCTAGATCGGGTTCGTCAGCAAAAGCGACAGTGGCTTTCGGTTGAGCCATTCGCAACGCTTCAATGTGTTGCGTCAGGGTAGCGTGCGCATCGGTAGCATCACTGCGATCGGATTCGTGGCGTTCAATCTGAGACTCTAGGCGGGTGATGAGCGCTTCTCGCGCTTTATCTCCCAGCACTGGAGCATCACGAAGTTGACTGATGCGAAGACCCTCGCCTGACGTTAATACGCACCAAGGCGCTTCGGTGCTTTCATCAGCGCCAATAAACGTCGCGGTGATATCTTCAAACAGTTCTTTGTCTTCAAAGGATTCATTCCATTGAGAAATCGGGCGTCCGCTTGGGATAAGTACCAAGTCTTCCAACGGCCAATCATCACCATAGGTCGCTAGTAAGGTACGCGAGGCTGCGTGAGGATCTTCCACCAAAATGCCGCTCATCAGGCTCCCAAGGGCGGCTTCCATGTAGCGCGCATCTTCAGGGTCGATGTCGTTAAACAGATCGCAAATAGGGAGCCCATCAACGTCTGAGGCTAGGGTTCGAAGCAGTTCAAGGTGACTCGAGTCGCGGTCTCTTAAGATCTGAAGATCAGCACCCAATTTCAAAATAGCGGCGCTGTGCTCGGTGATAGTTTCGGTTAGGGCATCGTTTTCTATTCGAAGAGTTTTTTGTAGTTCGAGACAATCGTTGCCTGTCCAACTTGCTTGATCAGGGTAAGCTTGGGTCAAAAGACGAACTTGAGGCTGCAGTTGTGACCAGGTTTCGTGCTTGGCTTCGGTCTGCACCAGCTCAATGTTCAGTCGTTGTTGCTGCTTTAGCAGCTCGTCGCATTGGGTTTTGGCTGCGACTACGTTCTGACCGGCGTCGTCGACTTTCTGGCGATATAACGTGACGGCCTGCATGAAGGTAGGGACGCTATCGGGTTGGTTTTCCAGTTCAGTAGATGTGAGTAAAGTCCGATATTTTTGTTGGGTTTCAAGCTCGATATTTAAGGCTTGAAGTTTCTCTTTCTCATACGGCTCGTTGGCTGCGATCAGTTGGCTCTCTTGGAGGTGGCGTTTTTTCGCCTGCACCCAGTCTTGAAGGTTATTAGGATCAACCGTTTCTCCAATAATTGAAAGCTGCTTACTGAACTGATGATAGGTCTCACGGATCTCGTTCATCTGTTGCAGTTGACGCTCAAGCTCGTTGAGGTTTTGTCCGCATTGGGTTTTAGTTGCGGCCAAGGCCTGCATAGGGTCTTGTAAGTTGTCTGGGTCTACATGGCCATGAAAGGCTTCAACAGCTTTGAGTTGGCGGCACGCAAACTCATATTTTCCAGCGCGCTCTGATGTGATCTCAAACGCTTTGACCGCATCGGCTAATTGCTGTTGCGTTTCTGCAAGATCTTGCTGGGCTTGGCTGAGTGCCTCGGACGCACGTTGGTAGTCTTGCTGCGCATTTTGATGCGCGTTTTTTGCCAGCTCAGCTTCCGGTGTAAGGGTGTTGAGATCTTCTTTGAATCGTTCGCGACGTGCGAACTCATCAGCTGCAACCATAGCTAATCGCAATCGCTCTTCGGTTTTGTTGCGCTTTTGTTCGAGTGTATCGCGGGTTTGTCGCAGTTGCTCTAGCTCAGTCCCTAATTTTTTTACTGTCGCTTGCGCCTTGTCGAGTGCCTCATTGGCTGCAATGCGCGCTCCTTGTGCTGATTCGAGCTGCTCATCGGCCAAAATCAGTTGTTTTTCCGCCACTGCCCAGCCGAAGGATGAGGCCTTTGTAGCATGCTCTAAAAGCTGCTTGAAAAAGGTGTAATCCTTTGAATTTTTCGAGAGCTCAATGCGCGTTTGACGCACCACTCGCATGGAGTCTTGCAGAACATCCACAACCCCTTTTATGTTACCTCGGCTATGCGACATCAAGTAGCTGCTCAAATTGCGCTCGATATTGGAATCAAGCCGGCCGCTCATTGCGCTGTGGAACACCTGCGCATAATTGGCCTTGTCCTTGTCCTTTTGCAATGGCTTGGGCAAGATCCCGTCATTAAAGAGATCGAGCAAGTACCCCTCGACGCTCTCGTAAGTAGTTAACTCACAGCCAAGAGATGCAGCGGTATCCCGAACCATGTGAGGAGTTAGAGGCCGCCAGCTATGGCCTTCTTGCAGGGCAAGACAAGACATAGGCTCAACGCCTTTGGGTAGAACCAAGCGCATACGGGTCATCTCAATGTTGATGCCACTGGATTTTTTTGCGTGGATCAAATAAAGGTGCCTTTGCTGACTGCGGGTTTGCACCTCCAGTGCCACCATCGAAGGATTCCCCAGACGATGAAACATCTCACTATCAGCCAGTTTCTGAGTCTTTTGAAATGTATCTGATGTACCAAGAGAAACAAAGCGAATGTCCCCCATCAGGGCCAATTGGTAGGCACCTAGTATGGTGGTCTTGCCCGCGCCATTTTCGCCAAGCAGGCTGACTGTGTTGCCAAAGCTTGAATAAGCGTTTGGAGACAACAACTCTTGCAACTCTACGAGATCGAGCGTTCTCACTGTAATGCCATTCAGGTTCACAAGGCTTAAAGAACGCAATATTGGAAATGCCTTACTCATCGGTATCGTCCTCGTTATTGTCTAAATCAAAAAGGTCTAGGTTATCGGGCGAATCGTCTTCCACGCGGCTAGTCCAGTGCGGACGCTCAATCGTAAGATCATCCTCGGTGTCGGCTTGTGCTGTGCTCGACACCAAATACCCAGCTCTGCTCAGTTCAATCAGTTTGTTGGGGATCTCGTCGGCGGTGACAATGCCTCTTAGCGGGTCGATAAAGCGATAGATGGCGGCAGTGGGCATGTACTGATTTGTGGCAGTGTCCATACGGATGAAGCTTTTACGATTGAGGTCTCGAATGCATTTCATCACCTCATCCCGAATTTTGACTTGGTCAAATTGGGTGCTGACGGTGGTAGATCGACGGCTACCAAAGAGATCTTTAATTCGCTCTTCTGGCAGCTTTTCTATTAGTCGGTCAATCAAATGATCGACAGCGACCCAGTCTGAGCTTTCAAGCGATTGACGTAAATCCAACTGCATCGACACCATGGTAAGGCCAACGACCATGGACAGCTCACTCATGGTGCGGTGAGGCACGCCAGTTCGGCGCTGCATGTGACTGTAATAGACCTGTTCAGGTGAGCAGCGCAGTGTGATGTAGACGCTTGACAAATACGCTTTCAATGGCTCGTAAGCCGCGTTAACAAAGCTGTGGAGTGTGTCGTCTTCTGGGACGATATTAATGCCTGCACGCAGCATGGTGTCTACCTGTGAAAATAAGGGGTCTGCCATGACATCGAGGATCGATTCGTACGTTTTGGTTTCTTCATTCATGTGTCGCTCTCCGATGGGGCTCGGCCTTGAACCCATAGATTTTCAATAAAAATGTGGTTGTCTTCATCGATAGGCACCCAACCTGGGTGGATCAGTTCGCTTGGCATCGGTGCAATTGTGGTGATGGCTTTAAGAGTCAGCACGGCCAATCGATGGCGATCCGTTTCGTCAAAGCCATTGTCTTGGGGTTTTAAGATCCGGCTGAGAAGGTCGGCGAGATCTACTCGGTGATGTTTATTCAGAGCTTGCTCGGCAATTTGGTTGGCCAAATCAACCAACAAGTGTGTTGGGTTTTGTCTCACTACCCGCTCTTTTTCCATTTCCAGTACTGGCAGACTTTCATCGACCGGCGGTGGGGGTGGTGACCACTCACGCATGAGAAGGCATGGCTCTTGATACGGCAGTGCCAAGGCCCAAGAGTGGCCTTTGGTAGACTCAATGGCAGAATCAATAAGGTGCGCGAGGTTCGCATTCGGATCGATGGTGAGGCGCAGCCGGATACCTTGCATTACCCTATCGAGAAATGCGATAAGGTCAATCAGTGACATGTTGGCAAATTCGGATGTGCGCTCTAAAAATACCTCGATCTCTTCGAGGCTATTTCTTAATCGAATGGGCGCAGAGCGAAGCACTGCGGTTTGCTGTAGCGTGGCGAGGTTCATTATTACCTGATCCACACCCGTAAAGATTATGGTTTTCAAATCATTGATTTGGTGCATCAGTTCATCGGCGACATTCAAGAGTGCAGACATGTCATCAACAATGGAGGTATTGATCTGCTGTTTGATGATTTGCTGCTCGTTAGAGAACTGAGCGATGAGTAATTCTTGGTTCTTAGAAATCCCGCCAAGCAAATCCTGGAGGGTGGGCAGGTACGAGTGCACCGCCTCATACCAAGCTTCGGGCTCTTCGATGTCTATGGTATTGACTTCACTGAGTAGCACCTCAATGCGTTTATATCGTTGACTGAGGCTCTCTTGTTGATCGAAGTTATCATTTTTAAAGTACGGTTTTAGCAGATCTTGCGCCAACTGGGTGAGGCGATATTGCGGGTTGTCATCGCGTATTGATGTCCCTGCAAACGTCATGATACGTTGTTCGACGCCCCATTTTAAAAAGTTGCTGACCCTGGACTCAGTGTGGCCTTCGTTGCGTCCAGCATAGGCATCGACATAGCGCACGACCGCTTGCACAGTCTCTTCATCAAAGCTTTGTTGTACGAGGTTGAGGCTATCATCGATGTCCCTTTCCCAAGCGTGCATGGCGGCCAAGTACAGATACTGATCCGGATCAATATCAAGCCGAGCACCAGAAACCAATAAGTTATTTAGTAATTGGTTAAGAGAAGATGGCGCATTATCGGCTTCCCTGGCGTTTGTCTCCGAGAATGCGTCACCGATGGTTTGCGCACCCTCGTAGAGTGTCTGGCTTTGTGTCATGGTCTATTTCTACTCTGAAGTAATTTGCACGGTGTGAGCTAAAGCGCATTCTAAGGTGATGTATTCGAGACATTTTATCCGCACTTATTTGCATTAAGTGTAGATCTGCATATGGAACCGGTCAAGATATTATATCAAAATGATATATTAAAAATGTAATTTTAGTATTTTATTCGTTTTAAAGCGACTCATGGTGTATAGTTCTGGTAGTCTAAGCAATGAATAAGTGGTTAGAGATGAGTTATGACGTTACATGCTGTAGGTAAGGATGGGGATGTGAGCACGCAGATAACCCCACGCCTTGAGTATATTGATTTCAAGTTGTTCTTTACCGGTCGGGTAAGTCGAGCCGACTTAAACGCGGTGTTTGGGATCGCTGAGGCGGCGGCATCACGAGTGTTGACGCAGTACGCGACAATAAGGCCCAACAACAAAACACAAAAAACCAACACCATTCTTAGAGAGACATTTGTGCCTCTGTGCGCCTTTGACCCTGATGAGGCTCTAGGAATGTTAGCGAATGGGTTTAACCGATACTCTCGTCCTGTCGAGTCCGATGTGACGTCTGAGCTGATCGGGAGAATTCCTAATCAACTTAATCTGGAGAATGTGGCCAAGATCACCCGAGCCATATCGGGGCACTATGCCATTTCGTGCAACTACCTTTCCGAAAATAGTGATAACCATGACACGCGAATCTTAGTCCCTTTGGCGATTATGCACGATGGGACTAGCTGGTTGTTTCGCGCCTTTGATCGATCAGAAAGTTCAAAGCCGGCATTTAAGAACTTTCATTTTGCGCGAGTGCGAGCCGTCAAGGAAGAATTAGAGTCCAATGAAGCCAAACAAAAAAGCGGGGAGGTTCTATCTCAAGATACGCTGTGGAACCTTAGGCTCCCTCTCGTACTGACCCTGCATGAGAGTTTATCTCAAACTCAGCGCATGCGGGTAATCACGGATTTTGGGATTGACGAAGGCAAAGAGGAACTTTACGTTACTGAGCGCGCGGCGTTTCGGTGGATCCTTGAGAAAAAGTGGTACATCGATGCTCGATCGCAGGCTCAGATAGATGAGGATAACCAAAAAGGCATACGGCGGTTTTATAAGTTTAAGCTGGCGAATTTAGCGACCATCGAGCAAATGGAAAACGCTTAGCGTTCATCGTGTCACACGAATCATTTGTTGGAGAAAACGGAGGGAGTCGCTTTACCAAATTCGGCACTGAATGTCTGAACTGCGACTGCCTGTGAGAAAATTTGATTGTGGAATTGTAAAGCCTGGTCGTGCGCATCGTATAGTAAAAAACGCGAGTTACTTTAGCTAGCGGATCCAGAACGTTTCACCTACGTACCAAATACGCCAATCTCTTACAAATTGCAGTGCTAAACAGCAGGGGGTTGGCTGTATTCTTTGCCAGATAGGTCGCGCACTGAGGAGCAGGTTGTGTATGCGGCTGGCTCACACTAAACAAGAATGGAATATTTTGGTCAGTATAACGTCATGTTTTAGTACAGAAGTTGTTGCTATAAAGCAAGATGATCTGCACCTGCAAAACTGGATACTGCATTAAGCGACTTTCCCATACATGAAGTTATCCGTATTTACCTAATTTAAGTGATTACTCTAACATGCTTTTGTCCAAGGATATGTTGACGTCGATCTCGACAAACACGTCTTTGCTCCGAAACCTGTTTAGATACAAGTAGAATTCATTAGGAATAATTTGTGCAATAAGCTGTTGCACAATTGGGGTTGCTGGTATTTTTGGACGCTTTTTGTACAAAATCACTATAAGCTTTGGAGTATACCTATGAAACTCACCCTATAAGCCGATAATTTCACCAATACAGCAGTTATTATGCAACGATGTGCTAATGGTTGAAAACTGGTACGATTTGCTTAAAGAAAACCAAGGAACAAATACTATGAGCACAATCGCTTACCTAACAATTGAAAGTACTGAAGGTGGTCTACTTTCGACAGCGTGTAACACTCCCGATTCAATGGGCAATGGTTATCAGCCTGGTCATGAAGACGAGATTACCGTTCTAGGGTTCTCTCACAATATGGCTTGGGAGAATCGTTCCGTTCACTCTCCTGTGCAGATAGTCAAGAAAGTTGATAAGTCTAGTCCGTTAATATCGCAAGCGTGTTCAGACGGTTCTGAGCTTAAATGTAAGCTTACTTTCTATCGCAACTCTCCGAGAGGTGGCGTACAAGAGAAGTTTTACGAAATTGACCTGATAGGTGCACTTGTCAGAAACGTCCATATTGAGATGCCAAACGTTGCCCACTTTGGTGAATCTGAAATGCAGGAAGTCGTTGATATCTCATATCGTGATATTCACTGGAAGCACTTGGCTGCGACCACCAACGGTTTCTCATCTTGGCTTGATGGATTAAAAAGTATGAAAGATGCAGCAGGTTTGTAACAATGACGAGCTCCAGACAAGAGCTGAATGAGAACTACTGGTTACTTGAGCAAGAAGCCAATCAGTTCATCACAGCGACGTTGATGCAACTTGCACAACTAAAGCTTGATCGTAAGGTGCACTCAAAAGCTGTACGAGAATTCAGTCAGGCGGTGAATTCTATTCTGAAGGCTTACCAAAACCAAACGCTCAACTATGAGCAAAGCAGCCAGCTTTTGAAAAATCTTAAGTTAGGTTTCATTGACGGTATCCGTGCAATAAAAACATCCGAGAGGCATCGGAAAATTCGACACTCACAACGACTTCAACAAGATGGTAGCTATCGACGAAATATGACAGTTAACAATCAATCGTTTAACGTCAGGCTTAAAGCGAGATGTGCAACCGCTGAGTGTTTGATGATGGGGGCAAACTTTGATCTTCAGGATGATGCATTTCAGGAATATGTAGCAGCAGCGGCTAAAGATAGAAAATCCGATGTGATGACAGTCGTCAACATGACCTTGATTGCTGCGCCATACCTCAAACCTCTTGAACTGCTGTCTCATACTGACAATGTTTACACCATATATTCTGATGAGACCTTAAATCCCGCATGGGCCTATGCTGCAGGGAAAGGTGCAGCATACAGATTAAATTTACTTGGCATATCCAAAGCCATATCTTCAAGGGTGGAGAATGCCACAGCATTTACTACGGGTAGCATTTTAAATGAAGCTAACTAACGATAACGTACTCAAGCTTTTCAACGCATTAACAGCCTTCAAAATCTGCATCGTGATAGCCTGTTTCTTTTACGAACCAAAGGCAGCTGGAATAGCTGCTGGGCTTTGGGGGCTGTCCTTTATTGCCTCTGAACTACATATGAGGAATTACTTTAAAGGAAAGCCAATGATGAAGTTCGGCACATTGACCGAGGAAGACCCAGGTGACGTCGATTCAATAAGGAACACATATTATTTGAATATATTTATTGTTCTTCTTGTCTTTATCTTCATGGTTTTGACGCTTATCAGAGCGATCTCTTAGGTTAGAAATTGAAGGTATTCCCAGACAATAACAGCATTGCAGCCAGACTTAACATGACATTAGCCGCAACTGCAATCCTGTTGATTATCAGTTTGGTTTTGAATGGAATCCAAAGCTCGCTACCGATTCTTGAGCTTTTTGCGTTCGCTTTCTTACATTCAGAACTGCACCTTAGAGTTTATGCCAAAGGCAAAAGAATGGTTAGGTTTGGAACCATCTCAGATGTCGAGAACGAGGAGCAGGAAGTAAATCACTTTGCTACGGTGTACGCTAGTGTGGCACTGACCCTTGTCTTTGTTATATTTAAGTTGGCGCAATAACTGTCAGGAAGTCTTCTATGACGGAGGCTTACTTCCTTACAAGTGTAGGAAGAGCCACAGTGTAGTGGATAAGGAATTCTGGCCAGTTTTACTTGACCACTACACAGCCATGTGTGCGTTTCTGGTGCTAAAAGTAACCCTTGTTTTACTAATTTAGTTCGTTATTGAGTATTAAAGTATCATACTAAAATGCCCCATTCCTTCTCAGAACAGTCGAACGGGGACCTTTGGACGCTCTAGAATAGACCAAATAACACTCACCTGAAGAGGTTCAGCCCTTAAGCAGTCATTTGGTTAGGCAACTGAAGTCACAATAACAGAATTAATCCAACCTTCGTTTCTAATGCTACTTAACAGTGATATATAGTAAGAATTATTGAGATAAATCCTTATTATAAAGTGATTTAACATGAATATTTGCACTCGCTATCAATGTGATACATGCGACACCTTGATAGATTGTCGTATAGGGTTCTCTAACCGTGACGTTCAGCCATTTCAGTTCGCTTGTCCTGAGTGTGGTGAGCAAATCACATTTACTCTAGGGCTTGACAATCTTGAAGGGGCAACCGAAATCAATGAGTTCGATGGTTTATTTACTGGTGAAAACCCTTTCGTAGACCTACACCTAGATTTTCCGGTGTCATTCGATGCGTACAAGCAAGGCGAAACGGCATTTATGCGTGTCTTTAGCTCGATAGGGCGGGATTCGTATTATCATTTGTCATCACGACTAGAGCTTCTTAATAGGCTTGGAGAACATCACCGAAGTTTAAAAAGACTGATCTCACAGTACAAAAGGGGCAACATCAAAGGATTTGAGAAAGTAATCAAAGGCCTAGATGACTTGGATTTTATAAAACTAAAGTCCCACAAGAATGAAGATGTTATTGCAGCTCTTTACAGTGCTACATCCGTTATTTCCTCACCACTAACCATTCATGAACATAATAAAGAGCTTAGTGAAGAGATGCCCAATTTGCTTCTCAAACTATATAACAAGCACAATGATAATCTAAATGAGTTCTTCGACAGCCTACTCAATACTGGCTTTCTAAGAACAGTCCATCATGACACTATCAGTTTGTACCCTAGGCTAATCAAGCTAGAACTTCCTTTGCGCCCTGCTTTGTATTATGACTATGCAGAAGAAGAACTCGGTGATGTTCCTGCCAGAGTATCAACTCAAAGCTTTGATACGTGCAATGATACCTATAAAGATCTTGCCGAAGTTTACTCTCGACAACTAGTGCTTGTTGCTGGGCTCAACAACTTGATACATCGCGGTGATTTCAACTTGTTTTCCGATGACGTTCGACTCAGTAAAAAAAATGGAGATGTGATTAAAGCTTTCTCTTCACTCGATAACTACGCCAATGTTGACCTTGGTAAAAAACTATCTGCGATCGATGAATCATTCTTTAAATTTGATGATAATGCCATTGATAACCGTTTAAGAAACGGTATTGCGCACTATAAGCACGACTATAATGAAGCAACTCAGATAATCACATACAGTTCAGCTAAAGAAGGGTTGACGAGAGATAAAACTATTGAACTAAGTTTCATGAGATTTCTAAGAAAGATGCTTCTGCTATTTCGAGAAGTCCATAGCCTAAATCATGTCATCAAGGCCCTTATCTATCACGTTATCTTGGTATTGAAAAAAGATATTTGAAGCCGAACATTTCATAAAGTGCTCGGGGTTAGGTCTCTCATTTTTCCCTAGCCAGATTTATCCGAGTGTTCGGCATTCATAAGAGATCGTAACGTGGAAATGTCCAGAACCTTACTAGAGATGGATAATGCATCAACTGTCTATAGCTTGAAAATGCCACAACGTGGCATTACTTTAGCTGTCATTCGCTGGATAGTGAAACGTCCTTATTAGCTATGGACTTATCAATATCCTTTTTAAATGCAGATAAGAGAGATTTGACGCTTTGCACAACTTGTATGGCTGCCAGCTCATTCCTTTCTATTTGAGCTTCAAGACTCTCTATTTCTCTTTCCATACTCTCTACAGTAGTCTTGAGTGAGGCTGCATTATAAACCTTCGTATAGCCATGTAGTGCCTCCCAAGCCAGATCAAGATAAGTGTCCAATGAACTAATGAGAGTATGCCCTGAGAACTGCTGTAGCTCCTTTTTAAACTGCATCGTGTGCAGTACATTCTTTCTGAAGTCGTCTTTACTGTTAATCTCTTTAGACGCTAGAATTCGGTCTATCATCCATTTCGTAAATCGTGCGTGTCGCCATAAATGAGGCGATACCCTACCTTCGATTGCTAAGTCATCAGCCCACTGTTTGATGTATTTAGTCCATGATTTAGCGCTTAGGGGCAGACCATCATTTAGGCTAATGAACAGATAGTCATGCTTAGCCTGAAACTTCTTCATCACTCTTTTTCTGACATTAATATAACTGGTTATTTGCTCCAAGAAGATGTGATTGACAGGTAAGTAACGTTGATTATCTTCATCATTTCGTTTCTTGCTTGTTTTAATTCTTAAAGAGCCTGTATTCCTTGCTTCTACAAGGTCGCTGTATCGAATAGAATGTAGTTCATCAACACGACCACCAAGCATTTCCATAGACACGTAAATCGCTTTATCACGTTTGCGTTTATCGTACTGTTCACGTTTAGCGATTCTTATTAATTTAGGATCTTTAAGGTGAGAAATATTTTTTTTCTGCTTGCAGATATGCTCCCAAATTTTTAAAGCATCTTCTTGACTCACAGGGTGGCGTTGTTTAATCGTGCCTTTTTTGGGTAGTGAAGCATGGGTAATAGTGGTGACTTCTTTTTTCTCTTTTCTGCCCTCAATGTGGATAGAGTGCCTTTTCTCAATAACAGAAATGGCATTTATTTCTTCTTGCCCGATGAAATGAATTAAATCATGAAATGTTTGAACAAACTCAAGAAACTTAATACAAGTCTCACCAATTATTGCAACTTCTGTTGGTGAGCGCTTAGGTTCACCATTGGGCTTTTCTTCCAGTGTAAGGTTCTGAACAAAAAGCGTAAATGAGCTGTCTGTAAGTTGGCTAAACCTGGTCAATGTGGGTTGATTTTCGATAAAGCGAATTAGGTGAACAATTTTATTTGCATAGGTCCTAATCGTTGTTGCTTTAAGATTGCTCAGCACAGCTAAGTGGTGCATGTAGGCATTAGCTTCTACGCAAGGCTTGTAGTTGGAGTAACTTAGAAAAGGCACATCAATTGGTTTTCGTTTTTCTGCAATACTAGGAACACCTAAGTGCGTCCAAAACTGAACACCCTTTAATGTGTTTGTAATCATATATCACCTTCAAAATACAAATCACATACGTTTTGAATCTGCTGGTTAGCAGCAAGATAAACTTCCCAACGCTGTTCTTCTGTGCCTTTGTACATTGCAAGCGTCTTCATTTTTGATCGAGACTCACGCAATAAAGCCGTAAGTAGCATGTTCTCTCTCTGAAGTGCTTCTATCTCTTTCTTTTGATCTGATATTCGTTTCTTTTGACCTGCATGAGTGTTCAAGTTGCCTTTGCGAGACTTCTTGCCCTTAATTTCGGACTCAAGAGCATCCACTGCATTTTTTCGTAGCTTATCAATCTCATCAAAGCCTTCATTGATAACTTCGTCTGCGTTGGTTTTGAAAGTATTTAAAGCACATGGCTCAATATTGCGCTCCTGGCACTCAAACTTAGCGAGTCCACCTTGTGATTTTAATTGTTTTAGTAGATCCTTATCTTCTTTGAATGTTTTAGGATAGGCAATAATTTCCTTTAGAAAATCTCTTGTCTTTAAAACTTTAAGCTGATTTTTTTCCTGGTTCATTATTCCCCCTTTAACTCATTAACTTTCAAAATAAGATTGAAGCTTCTAATATCTTCACCGTTACCATCCCGTATGGTAAAAAATTCTGGATGTAAGGTTATAGAGCCATCTTCCAGTAGTGTTAGCACTTCATTTTCAATTTCTTGCTCTGCTTGAAGCTGTTTTATATGTGGAACAGTTTGATATTCATTTTCATCTTCGTAATCCCAAACGGCTTCATCGAGAGTTTTAATGTGTAGCATTTTAGATGCATCGTCTGTTACTCGTTCAGCAATGATTTTTCGTAGTTTTTCTATTTCATCAAGGTCATCGATCATTGCTTTATCATGGATAACACTTTGAACAATTACGCTTGCTTTAGCGCTATTAAGCACTGCACCTGTATCAGCCTCGGTGATGTAATTGTGTAAATGCTCTAAATCGGAATGGGCAAGCATCCAGCGGAGAGCTTCCATATTTTCATAACGTTTCGACCAAAAAAACACTAAAGCAAAGAAGCGTCTTAACTGGTGCTGCCTTACGTAATGGCGATGATATTCACCGTTATCCATTTGGACGATAGCTGTCTCAAAGTAGTCACAAAGTGCATCAAAAGCAGCGTTGAAATAAAAAGCGGTATGTTTTCTCAACTTAAAAGTCTTCGAATCAATATAATTGAATAAAGCAAGATCACTCTTTTTAACTAAATTAAGATCAATGGCTTGCTGATTAAACTGCTCTAATTGCCAAACGAAACGAGTGATAGATAAAGGGATTGGTCTATTTACCGTTAAGTTTTTGCCTTTAATGCCAGTTTTCTTAACCTTGAATCGTAAAGACCACCGTTCACTATCTTTAATATAAGGGTTCTCATCTGTTAATGGCTGCCCATTTTCATCAATATAAACAAGGTTTCCGAAAGGTTTAAGCTTGATAAGCTCATCTTGTCGTCTTGCCATCACAGAGCCAACGAGTAATTGAACTGCTCCCTGCAAAACAGTGAAAAGCTCAAGCATTGATTCGTTGTTACGGATACGTGTATGACGATTTTCAGTCTTTAAGGATATTCCTTCGAATTGCACTATGCCTTTTTCTTTGAATTCTGAGGGAATTGAATCTATAGCTTCAAATTTAAGCCAGTGACCAAGCTCAGTATGTGGTAAATCCCCATGAAGAGCTTCATCAAATCTTTTTGCTTTGGAATCAGGGCGATGAGAATTAGAGCCCCTCTTAGTTGATTTTTCACTTGCTTTTGTCAGTAGCGTCAGGGCACTATCCCAAAAATTAACTCCTTCTTCGTTTGGTGCAGTGCAAAGTTGCTTTAAAAGCTCATAACTGCGCCTAAATAAATCAAAGGTAAATTCAGGAGAAAGTGTTTTTGTTCGCGCGCTCTTTCGAATTGAAACTAGACCTTGGAGTGTGCTGATGGACACATTACTTGTGACAGGATTGAATACACTAACATTGCTTTTATCGATATTGGTATTAATAAGATGGATGCACTCAAACCATTTATTAAGAGAACTCAATGAACTCCCATTGAGACTATCTATATTAGGCACCGTTTTGTATTCTGTGCGATTAGGTGCTGGTTGTAATTCCAATTCAGGGAAGGAGGTGATAATAAGTTCATCTTTCAGAATTTTCCCTTCGAAAAGCAATGCAGTCAGGATTGAGTTATTGCCTTTAGGGTTGCAATGAGCAGCTTTATCGTCAGCTCCATGTGCATAAAAACGCTGCTTATGAAGCCAGCAACAAGCTTTTACTTTGTCTTTTAGATTTAAAATAGTTTCGTCACTAGCGATTTTACGATCAACGTGAGGATATTTAGCTTTAAATGCTTCAACATCTTCGGGTGGTACGTCAACGCCATCTAGCAAGTGTTTGATTCGATGGTTTATTTGGTACAAATCATTAGAAATTGAACCTGAGTTTTCTGCAATCGTTAAAAGCACTTTTAGCCAAAACTCATCCGTGACCCTTTGTAGGTGAAGTTCTGATAGCCTTAAGGCTTTACCATTCAGTAAAATGGTATTGATGAGTATGATAATCAACCTGCACTTAGCAGATGCTGTTGCTGAGCTTGTAAGCTTACCGCCATTCTCTATCGGATTGTCGCAAGCGATCAACCAGTGTTTAAATGCATTAAGAAGTGGTTTATGCTTCTCACCTGTAAGGAGCTCACCATCATCTAACGTAATATCACACCAACGTAATTTTTTTGAGTTTTTTTGGTGCTCAAATTTCACTTCTGTAACATCGTCATGAAAGTCGGACAACCACCATTCAGGCAAGTAATCAGTGTCCATTGGGATGCCTGTGTGTATTTCTGCGAGCAAAGTAAGAACTCGAAAATCATCATTATCAATGGCGTAAGAGGTTAATTGAGAAAGTGTTTCTGCGCTCATCTGATCAAGGAGTTTTGGGGTGCTCACAACATCATTAGTAAGTTCTTCGAGGCAGGCATATTTATTCACGGCTGCTAGCATGAAATCACCCCCTTAATAACGTCATGATTTAACGGGCTTTCTCTCGCTTCTTGATACATTTCTTCAATCTCATCGCTATCGGAAAAATCACCCAGCTCGAAACGCTTTAACAAATAAGTTGCTGATTGATACCAGTGTTGAACTAAATCACTAAAACTAGATTCATCATCAGTATCTATGATGGTTCTTATGCTGATAAGTATTTGAATTAATGGCACTGTAATCGTAAAAATGACACTGTCAAAGGTGTCTTGACCGCCTTTAGACGCTGCTTTATCAAAATTTGTGTTGAAATCAGGGATGTCGTTCAATCCGTGATTTTCCATGAATTCTTTAATTTCCTCATAGGACATATTCGCTGCATCTAGCAAATATGGGGATTCCTCCATTGCTTTAAGAATAATGGCTTTTTGAAACTGCCGAACAACACGCTCAGTAAAGAAATCCATCAACGGCTTAGGCAGGTAGATTTCAAGTAGTTGATGTAGCACCTCTTTATGGCCTAGCGCCTCAGCGACAGCGCTTTGTGAGCGAGTCTCTAAATAAATCTGAAGCCCTCGGTGACGCCTAATAGCTCTGTGTGTTGTAATACAGGCAATACTATCAATATCTTTCTGTGATAAATCGTGTTCAGAGGGGATGCACGCTTCATCTTTAAGTAAGTTCGTGATGAAAGGCATGCGTTTGTATAAGCCAGAGCCTAAACTTGGTCTATTTACACGATTAAGAGAGCTGGTCAAGATTAAATACTTCCAGTTAGGATTACCGATTGATTTTAAATGCTGTCGAGCAAGTTCGGTATGTTCAACAATAAAATCCACGATTGATTTAGAAAAGTCATTTAGAATAACGTCTTGCTGAGCTAAGTTACGACCTCTTCGCTCTTTTTCACTTGATAAAATGAACTGCTTACCTGCTTGAAAGTAACATGTTTTTTTTCCATGTTCATTGAACAACTGAAGCTTGTGAAGCCAAGCTGGGGTGATTTTGGGGTGCTCCATAACCAGTAGTGCAGTTAAGGTAAATATCGTTGAATTTGTAGGTAAATTAAGTTCTTTTAATAACTCATCTCTCTTACCTGAAAAACCTAAAAATGTGCCGTATTCGGTGCCATTGTAGCCACTGATGCCATAATAATAGAAAGTTGCAACAGTGTTTGCTAAGTAACTTTCGCCAATCTCACATGCCATATTGCCAATAACTCCTTTAGGGCTACTAACTAAATTTCCTGTAAGAGGTTTAACCCACCCATTTTCAATGAATGTTTTGTTTCTCTCTTGTCGCTTTTTAAGCATGTTGAAGTGATTGGTAAACACTGTTTTGAGATAGTTCATACTTCGATTAATACGAGAGTCGATAATCTCGATTGCTTGTTCATCTTTGATGTGTAGTGGAATATCGGCAAACCAGCGAGCTTTTTCTATCTTATCTGGCTTACCGCCTATGGAAAAGCTTGGCGGGCTTTTAACCTCTAAAATGCTAGGTTTGATAAAAGGTTTTAATGGGGCGGGATAAACCTTTTTATTGATAAATGAAGATTCATAAACATCAAGACTGCGAATGAATACTTGATTGAATACCACTAAGTCATTATTTTTAGTAAGACATTCTGATAGTTGAATTTGGTATGCTTTATAGAATGTTGATTGTGCGTTTCTTGCATTAAGTAACAGCTCGAAAGATTCAATAGTGCCTTGTCTATCCAGAGTGGATACAGTTTTCAAAAGACGTACAATTTCTTGTGTTCTAGATTTCAGAGTCGTCTGTTTTTGAGTTAATCCAAATTGATTGAGGACCTTGTGGATTTTGTTGGCAAAGTCCCGACCATACTTCACGTAGAGGAAGTCAAGTTGAACTGGTGTTTTTTTACGATCTTGAGCTGTAATTGTCCACCCATCTAAATACGCTAATCTTTCTTCATCGAAACCAACAGGAAGTGCCTGATACTTTTCAATGCAATTCTGAGTGTAATCGCTAATTCTTTTCTCGTTAAAGGTTTGCGCAGTAATTTCAATATCATTAGTTTTTGCAAGCTCACACATCATACTGTGAAGAGGTTTCATAATACGACCGAGAGAACTAACGGTCAGGTTTTTTGATTCTACGTAGATAAAGCCAATTAAAATATCAACGTGCTCTTGAAACCTATCCTTGTTATTAAGAATGTCGATCGTGTTGAAATTCGTTTTACCTTGAGAGAAAAGAAAGGCTGCATAAAAATTCAAGAATAACTCTTTCCTTTTTTCATCCATATATAGATAACGTGAGGTCAAAAAGCTCATTAGCTGTATGCGTAATGGCTTTGATAAAGCATCAGATAATAGAGATAGCTTACTTAGAAAGGACGTATTCATGCGTGAATCGCTTTTAATAATCAATTGAGGATAAGATTATGTAAACTTCTGTTTTTGTCAATCATTCCTGTTGTTTTGCATTGATATTAAGTTATAAAAAACAATAGTTTAATTGCTAGTTGATATTTTTTTTGAATCAAGAGAATCAAGCTAAGGGGCACGCTCCGGTACAAATTGGTTAAAGTGCTTTTCCATATCATGACGCACCGTTGGGTCGGCGTTTTCGTTAATGGTCAGGCTTGCAGAAGTATGTTGGATAAATAACTGTAATATTCCGACAGGAAAATCCGCTATTTCTGGAATTTGTTGTTCTATTTCATCGGTGATGAGATGAAATCCGCGTTTTCTCGCGCTCAATTGAATACTCTTCTGAGCCCACATATGGCATCCTCTATAATCTATTTGGCAAATTCAACCTAAGGCGGTAAGGTGAGTGCCAATAGCTAGTCATGGGTTTGAGTGTAACTAAATCACTTAACGTGACTTAACTCAATGATGGTGCAGCCACACTGGTTCATAATTGCACCTTGAAAATTTATTACAAAGTTCTGGCTGCTTGTTGCAATGCGAGAACCGAACTATTTTTGCTTAATCGGGGATTCTACTGGCTGTCGTTTATCTTATTATCCAGCCAACCAATGTAGAATAAAACCTACTGTAACATCGGGATAGTAACCATGTTGAAAAATATCAATCCAACGCAAACATCAGCTTGGAACGCGCTGACTGCGCACTTCGAATCGGCTCAAGATATGGATCTTAAAGAGCTGTTTGCTCAAGACGCTGCGCGTTTTGACAAATTCTCTACGCGTTTCGGTAGCGACATTCTTGTTGATTACTCTAAGAACCTAATCAACGAAGAAACTATGAAGCACCTATTCGCATTAGCTGGCGAAACTGAGCTTAAAGCAGCAATCGAAGCGATGTTCAGTGGTGAAGCAATCAACCAAACTGAAGGCCGCGCCGTACTCCACACAGCACTGCGTAACCGTAGTAACACTCCTGTTATGGTTGATGGCGAAGATGTCATGCCTGCTGTAAATGCCGTGCTAGAAAAAATGAAGTCTTTCACTGAACGTGTTATCGGCGGCGAGTGGAAAGGTTACACTGGTAAAGCGATTACTGATGTCGTGAATATTGGTATCGGCGGTTCTGATCTTGGTCCTTACATGGTGACTGAAGCTCTAGCTCCGTACACAAACCACCTAAATCTACATTTCGTTTCGAACGTTGATGGTACACACATCGTTGAGACGCTTAAGAAAGTAAACCCAGAAACGACACTATTCTTAGTCGCGTCTAAGACGTTTACTACACAAGAGACTATGACCAATGCACACAGTGCTCGTGATTGGTTCCTCGAGTCAGCAGGTGATGAAGCACACGTAGCGAAGCACTTCGCAGCGCTTTCTACCAACGCACCAGCAGTGTCTGAGTTTGGTATCGACACCGACAACATGTTCGAGTTCTGGGACTGGGTTGGCGGTCGTTACTCGCTATGGTCAGCTATCGGTCTTTCAATTGCCCTTGCGGTAGGTTACGACAACTTTGTTGAGTTGCTAGATGGCGCTCATGAAATGGATAACCACTTTGCATCTACTGAGCTAGAAAGCAATATCCCTGTGATCCTAGCGCTGGTGGGCCTGTGGTACAACAACTTCCATGGTGCTGAGTCTGAAGCGATTCTTCCATACGATCAGTACATGCATCGTTTTGCAGCTTACTTCCAACAGGGCAACATGGAGTCTAACGGTAAGTACGTTGACCGTGACGGCAATGCAGTGACTTACCAAACAGGCCCAATTATCTGGGGTGAGCCTGGTACTAACGGTCAGCACGCTTTCTACCAGCTGATTCACCAAGGCACTAAGCTGATCCCTTGTGACTTTATTGCACCTGCTATCAGTCATAACCCTGCAGGCGATCACCACCAGAAGCTTATGTCTAACTTCTTTGCCCAAACTGAAGCGCTTGCTTTTGGTAAGTCGGAAGAGACAGTTAAAGCGGAATTTGCCAAAGCAGGTAAGAGTGAAGAAGAAGCAGCGACGCTAGCACCATTCAAAGTGTTTGAAGGTAACCGACCAACTAACTCGATCCTAGTCAAGCAAATCACACCACGTACGCTAGGTAATCTGATTGCAATGTACGAGCACAAGATCTTCGTCCAAGGTGTTATCTGGAATATCTTCAGCTTCGATCAGTGGGGTGTTGAGTTAGGTAAACAATTGGCTAACCAAATCCTACCTGAGTTAGCTGATGAGTCGGAAATCAGTTCTCACGACAGCTCAACGAATGGTCTGATTAACGCATTCAAAGCTTACAAAGCATAAGCTGATCCGAACTAAGTAAAAACGCCAACCTGTCGGGTTGGCGTTTTTGTTTTGGAGGGATGTCAGATCACATTCGATCTTATTGGTCTACTAATCTGAATTCTTATACTGTGGTATCGATACTAGATTTAGTATCCGTACTCGCGGTGAATTTCTGGCTGAGCAAAGCGACCATCTGATCGTAATACTGCATGTTTGGCTTGTTTCCAAGTAGCTTACACAATTCATTGCCAGTTGGGCTAAAGCGGTAGTAGAGAAGTCGAACCCCTTTGCTGTGCGCTTGAAGTGACAACTGCTTGCCCTGATAGTTAAGCGGTAAAGGGGAATCGAGCTCAATTTCACCTGACTCCAACTCAGTACCATGCATCAGGCCAAGTTCAAATAAGACCAACAGGCTGGAGTAGGGAAGCTGAAAATTACCAACGTTGATATTGCCAGTAATATTACGCTTACCGAAGCTGAAAATCCCTCCTTGTGCCCGATAACCAATCAACAGCTTACGACTGGTATCGCCACCAAAACTGCACGCTAAAGAGGCGGCACGCTGCAACGTCTGCGCTTCTTTTGGAGACATATCCTGTAGCACCTTTAACGCTTTCATTGAGGTTGAGCCTGGGTTAGTGACTTCGCGCTTTAACACTTGTGCCCATAGTCGCTGCATTGAGGAGTTGTGTACTTCCTGAGCCATATTGAAGAAGCGGTGTAGCCAATCCTGATCGGGGTCGCCCGCGGTTTCATCTTTACAGGACAGATGAGCGAGCTTAAGGATTTGTTCGAGGTTTTTCTGTTTCTGCTCTTTGTAACGGCGCTCGCGAATGAGAGCGCGTTCTAATGCGGTTTTTTCTGGTGAGTCTTTTTGTAATAAGGCATCCAAACCATGGGTTTGCGCAATGTTCATCACCCGGCTGGCACTATCTTTGATATAGGTTTGCTTTTTCTCATGCCGTGATTCAGCGCTGGACTCGTGCTCTATAACCACTGGCTTTTGCTTTTCCGACATGTGAATTCCTTGCCCATCAAAGTGTTAAACGTATTTATTAAATTTACCTCTTAACCTGATTGGCTGCCAGAGGAACTATGTGAGCAAGCTTTGAAAATTGGCGCTATGCCAAATGATAATAAGTTGTTAAAATTGTTATCGATGTTTTTGAGGGGCTTATGAAGTTTTTAAATGAGAATAAACTGAAAAAGCACCTGTCAATTGCCCTACTATTTCTGGTTTATCTAGCCGTCTTGGTATATCTCTCTAGATACATATAAAGAAAAGCGGATAATTAACAGGTTGCTTTTATGTTAATCAATATTAGTAGTCATCGTACTCTTCGATAGCGGTGCCTTCTAAAACGTAACCTGTTTCAGCCAGATCATGGTTGATGGTTTCCGTTTTCAGCGTACCGACCACGTAAATAACATCCCACAGCTCTTGCACTGGCGCCCCTTTAGGGAACTTCACGTAGATGATCTGGTTCGGCGGTGGTGGTGGCACGTGAATACATGCACCAAAGTATGGCACCAATAAGAATTCGGTGACTTTGTCCTCATCCCCTTCTAACGGAATGACAAAGCCAGGTATTTTAACCTTACTGCCGTTGAGTTCCTGGCGAACCTTACCCACCAAGGATTGCTTGGCTGCCTGACCAGAGTGATCAGTCACTGGCATACCGTACGAATCGAACTGTTTTCGTTCACTCTCCGGGATCAGATCGATCCAGTCCAGTTTGAGAATATCTTCTTTAGCACTAACCAGAGAGGGCGTCATGAAGCTCATGGCTAGCATGACGACTAAGATTATCTTTTTCATGTTTAAACCCGAATTGTCATCCCATCACTAAGGGATTGTCTGTATGCACGGAACGCTGGAATAAAGCCGATTACAGTACCTGCTAACTGCACAGCTGCAAGCAATATCCACTCATAATGGGATATGGCTACCATCTCAATATTAATTCCATACTGTTGTTGAATTACTGGTGCAACGGTGGCCAATAGCGCATATAAACCTACTACACCCACAGCTAAGCCAACTAAGGTTAAGGCACTGGCTTCGAGAATTAACAGCGACAATACATGCCGTGGCCTCGCTCCCATCGCCCTTAGAATAGCCATCTCTCGACGTCGTTCCTGCAAACTAGTCAGCAAACTCGACAACATTCCCAGAAGTCCGGCGATAACGACGAATACTGAAACCGCCATCAGGGCTTGTTCTGCTACTGACATCATGCCCCACAATTCGTGCAGCGCAACACCCGGCATAATGGCACTCAGTGGCTCTTTAGGGTAGGTGTTGATCTGGCGCTGTAGAGCAAAAGTCTGAATTTTAGAATTCAGGCCAAGAAGCATGGCAGTGATTTGTTTTGGCTGGAAGTTCTGTTTTTCAAGATGCTCAGCACTTGGTGTATTACCTAAGTGGGCGCCAGACTCCCAGCCAACGTGAATCGCCTCAATCGCCTCGAGTGATACATGTACGGTTTTATCTACCGGGGTGCCTGTCGGGGCTAGGATACCAACAACTTTAAATGGCAGGTTGTCATGGCGACTGAATCCAACGTCACTGATGCCGTGGGCAATAATGATTTCTGTGCCTATCTTGTACCCCAGAGAGCGGGCGACATCAGAGCCAATGACGGTCTCAAATAAACCTTCAAATTCGCGTCCCTCAGCGATGGCAATGTTTTGTTTTTTGCCATATCGATAGTGCTCAAAATAGCTGTGGTTGGTGCCCATCACGCGGAAACCTTTGTGTGAGTCTCCGAGTGAAATAGGGATCGCCCACTTCACAGAACGATGATGGCTGAATTCCTGATAACTCTTCCAGTCAATGTTATTGGTGGCGTTGCCGATGCGAAACACTGAGTAGAGCAGCAAGTTTACTTGACCAGAGCGTCCACCGACGATCAGGTCAGTCCCTGAGATAGTATTGGCAAAGCTGCTTTTGGATTGGGTACGGATTCTTTCTACCCCCAGCAGTAAGATGACCGAAATAGCGACGGTTAATATGGTCAGAATGGCAGTGACACGGCGGTTACGGACACTCTTCCAGGCAAGCATAAATGTTGGGGTCATTGTTGAGCTCCTGCCTGATTGATTTGATTAAGGTTTAAGGTACGGTCGAACAGGCTTTCCAGTGTCGGATCATGGCTGACAAACAACAGGGTTGATTGAGCCTGATTGACCTGCTCAAGGAGCAACTCGATAAATGCGGTGCGGTTGTCGTAGTCGAGCGAAGATGTGGGTTCATCGGCAATGATCAGAGCCGGTTTGCCAATCAGAGCACGAGCGGCTGCGACACGCTGTTGCTGACCAATACTCAGTTCTACGACAGGTTTATCCATCAGATGTGCAGGCAGATGAAGTTTTTCCAGAAGTTGAGTGGCGTCTTCAACCAGCGATGTATCGACCTGTGATTTGCGCTGTGCGGAAAACTGGCAGGGCAGGATGACATTTTCAATCACGTTGAGATAGGGCAATAAATTAAATTGCTGAAATATATAGCCAATATGATCGGCACGGAACTTGTCGCGCTGGCTACCTTTCATTTGATTGAGATCTTGACCTAAAACACGTAACTGACCGCTGCTGGTGGTGTTAATACCAGTAAGCAGTCCGAGTAAGGTGGATTTGCCACAGCCACTGGGGCCTTTAATAAAGAGGTGCTCGCCTTTAGTGATATGCAGTTGTTTGATATCGAGTGTCGGAGTTTGATTCCCGGGCCAAGTAAAGGTTACCTGCTCCAGCTCAACAACGCTGTTACTTCTGTTTTCTACCATCGGATCAACCTGAACGAATAGACCTGATAGCCACAAGCTATCAGGTCTTTTTAGACTTAAAGCGAAATCTTAGTGTTGTCTGCAGACAGTTCAAGTGCTGTTTGCACTTTATCTGTCAGTAGGTTAACGCTGATAGATTCTGTCGTTGGGAAAGCCTTGAACCATTGTGTATCGATAGAAGAAAGGGCGTTGATGTCGTCACACTTGAAGTGATATTCGACAGTAAACTCGCCATGGCCACCTTGATGTTCATCATGGTGTTCGTGACCTTCGTGACCTTCGTGACCTTCGTGATCATCATGGTCATCGTGGTGTTTGTGCTCATCATGATGCTCGTTATGCTTTTCGTGGTCGTGGTCGTGGTCGTGGTCGTGGTCGTGGTCGTGGTCGTGGTCGTCAGCACCTAATGTGTGGGTTACTGACTGATGCTCAACCTTACAACCTGCTGCTGATGCAAGAGTGAAAATAGAATCTGCATTTTCTAGTTTAGTGACTGCGTCTTTTAGGGCTTTTTCTTGTTCTGCTGTTTTTGGAGCATGTTCAAAGCCCACAACATCAGCACCAGGAGCTGTAATTTCCATTAGAAGCTCTTTACCATCTTGAGCGATGTTTAGCTCAACGTGGCCGTGCACGTGAGCTTCGTGTTGACGGAATCCTTCTTCAGCGAAAGCGGTAGTACTTAGGGCAAGACCAACCAGTGTTGCAATTTTTGTCATTGAGTTCATTGTGAATCCTAATAAAGTGTTTTGATAAAATATATGGCTATTGATATGAAACAGCACGTAAAAAATCTGGGTTAACTGATCAATCTCATCGGGGGAGATCGTGCTTGATAGGCAAAGGCTGGCTGCTGGTAGAAGTGGTAATCATCCCGCACGACGAATACATCTGGTAATGAGGTATCGATGAGTGCCAGAGATAAATAGCTCATGCCGTGTTGTGCGCAAGAGAATAGCTGGCAGTGATGATCACTGTGATGTGCAGACGAGATATCGTATTGGTGGTCGATGTAGGCGAAACCCATCCATAGCATCAGCACAATGCCACACAAGGCAAGCGCGGCTGAGCGTCTGGTTAGATTAGGATGAGTTGGAATCACAGCGTTTCATTCAATACGAAAAAAGAGCTGTTATGTTATAACAACTCTTCGGGAAACGCTAAGATCAAATGAGATTAGATATTATCTTTAATCAGGGTCAGAACCTGTTGAATTTCGTCACTATTTAGTGCGCCTTCTTTAACAAACAGGACGTTACCTTGCTTGTCTTGCACTACGATAGCAGACGATTCTTCCTGAAGTTCCCAAGCACCGGCAACCACACCCTCTTCATCAAGTACCATTGAAGACCATGGGAATTCTTTTTTGCTGTCTTCTGCTGAGGATTTTACAAACGAGCCTGTTCCCCAGATAGCATCATCTTGGTTAATGATGGACGTGGTCTGGTAGCTTTCCGCTGGGAATTTAGCCGCTGTAATGGCTGACATGAGTGGTGCATTCAGCTCTTTCGAACTGCTGCGTCCGGCGATGGCTTGGATCACACGTACCTTGCCTAACATGTCCTGAGAAGACCATTGTTGATAAGTCGTATCATTGTCCTTGACCATAATTTCACCATAGCTGGCCACTTCAACGGTCGGAACTGCATGGCCGACAGTGATGTTATGCGCCAGTGCAAACATGGGAGAGCATGCTACTGCCAAAGCTATTAGAGTCTTGTTTTTCATTATTTTGTTCCTTCTTAGTAAGCGGAAAAAGTATATACCGAAAAATTCTCAGTCGCTGAAGAAAACCAATTGTGTTAATGATTTGTTGTTTATTTGTGATCTTGCTTCTTGTTGGTCTTGGATTAATGTGTATGATGTATTGTAAGCCTATCAGGAAGAGAGGCTGAACCAAGGAAAGGTTCATATCGCAAATGGATATTGAGGTAGTTATGCTGCGCGAATTTACGAAATATCGACCACGTCAGGTGGCACGCTTTGTTAAGACGTTATTCAAGGGACAGTTTGTCATTTCAGGAATTGGTGAGTTTAGATTTGATAACGGTAAAGTCCTGATGCCGGACATAAAAGATAAAAAGAAAATGAATACCTTCAAGGAAATCAATCAGGCCATTACGGTGTTACCTGTGTAGGAAAATAAAAAGTCGCCCAATTGGGCGACTTTTTGCTTTATAGCGTTTAGTTTTCTGGCGGGAAGCACACGCCAGTGCCGCCTAACCCACAATAGCCATTTGGATTCTTGGCTAAATACTGCTGATGGTAGCTTTCCGCATAATAGTAGCGACCAGCAGGCAGGATTTCGGTGGTAATAGACGAGGTTTCTTGTCCGAGCAACGCTTGATATTCGTCTCTTGATTGTATTGCTGCCTGATATTGTTCGTCGCTATGCACGTAAATAGCAGAACGGTACTGGGTGCCTAAGTCGTTGCCCTGACGCATTCCTTGAGTTGGGTTATGACGCTCCCAAAATTTTTGCAGCAGTTGGTTAAGGCTAATGACTGCAGGGTCAAAAACAATCCGCACCACTTCAGTATGACCTGTCTGACCTGAGCAGACTTCTTCGTAGGTTGGGTTAGGTGTAAAGCCACCAGCGTATCCCACCGAAGTACTGATCACGCCCTCAAGTTGCCAAAACAGACGCTCTGCGCCCCAAAAACATCCCATGCCGAACACGATTTCTTCGCAGCCTTCAGCAGGTGGTGCGGTTAAACTGGATTGATTGACAAAGTGTGTGTCGTCAATAGCTAGTGGCTGCTCACGCCCCGGCAAAGCCTGCTGAGCAGTGATCATGGTTTGTTTGTCGAGCATAGTGAATATCCTTAAATTAACAATCTTGAGAGTAGACCGCCTAATTGACTGTTTTCGTACAGACTTATTTTATGAGTGGCGTTATTATTCCGTTACGATTTTGAGGTAGTAAATAGAACATGATAAGAAAGTCATTACCAGCCCTTCTCCTTCTCAGCAGTTTTCCTGTTTTTGCACAGGAGATCGATGTGTCCGTCGAGGGCTTGTCAGGTGAACTGGAAAAGAATGTTGACGCTTATCTTTCGTCTATACCTGCCGAAGAGTATAACACCAGCCTTCGTTTTCAAGCCCGATTAGAAAAGAGCCTGACCGAAGCGCTCAACGCGCTGGGCTACTACCATCCTGATTTTTCTTTTCAGATCGTTGATGAAGACAGTGAGCTGATTGTTACAGTCACTCCGGGTGAACCCGTCACGATCAAAGAAGTCGATATCCAAATCACTGGTGAGGCCAGCGACGATCGATCATTTAAGGCCTTGATTCGCAAAAGTGGCCTTAAGGAAGGCCAAATCCTCAACCATAGTCAGTATGATGGCCTGAAGTCTGGGATTCGCAATCTGGCTTTGCAGAAAGGCTACTTTGAGGGCGATTTCACCGCCAGTCGTCTTGAGGTTGCACCTGATCTCAATCAAGCCTTTATACGTCTTCATTTTGATAGTGGCATACGTTACTCGTTTGGCGAGAACCTGATCACGGGCAGTCAAATCGAACAAGATCGGGTTAACTCTTTATCGCCTTATCAGCAAGGCGACCCTTATCAGGTTTCTGAGGTCGGCGCTTACAACCAGAACCTGTCAAACACAGACTGGTTCTCATCGGTATTTGTGGAACCAGACTTGTCTATGCTGGGCAAGAGCAGAGAGCTACCAATGAAAGTGTCTTTGGCACCACAGGCAAAAAATAAGTTGGAAACCGGCCTTGGTTACTCTACCGATGTGGGCGTTCGAGGCTCTCTGAAATGGAAGAAGCCTTGGGTCAACTCTCGTGGTCATAGTTTTGACAGCAGTTTTTCTCTCTCTAACCCAGAACAGACCATTACGGCCGGCTATCGGATTCCGCTTGAAGATGCATTAAATGAGTACTACCGCATTCGCTATGGTATGAAAAACGTCGACAATCGAGATACGAAAAGTCTCGAGTCCAATCTTGCGCTGGAGCGGCATTGGGCCTTGGACAATGGTTGGCATAGAACCGTGTTTGTTCGTTACCTATTGGAAAACTATGAGCAAGGTCTGCAAGATGACTCTGGGCAATTCCTTTTACCCGGGATCACATACAGTCGTAGTCGTATTCGTGGTGGCGCGATGCCACGCTGGGGGGATCGCCAAAGCCTGACTATCGAATATGGTGATGATAGCTTGATATCAGAAACACGTGTACTGCGCCTCCAGGCGGGCACGTCATGGATCCGTAGTGCAGGGCGCAACCATCGCGGTATTTTGCGTCTAGATGGAGGCGCTAACTTAGCAGATGATTTTGATAAATTGTCTCCGTCACTGCGCTTCTTCGCTGGTGGTGACAACAATTTGCGTGGTTATGGATATGAGTCTATTTCCCCGAAAGACAGCAGCGGCGCATTGACGGGTGCCAAATACATCGCCACCTCATCTTTAGAGTATCAATACCGAGTGTATGGTAACTGGTGGGGGGCGGTGTTTTATGATTACGGTGACGCTTTTAATGATAACCCCGACTTTAAACGTGGCACTGGTTTTGGTGTCCGCTGGGCCTCGCCTGTGGGTCCAATCCGTCTTGATTTTGCCTGGGGCCTTGATGCCACTCCGGGTGACGAATTTAAAATCCATTTCACGTTAGGGCCTGAACTATGACCAAGGTTGTTTTTAAATGGTCTAAGTGGCTGTCTATCTCATTGATCAGCTTATTGGTGGCGATTGCCATTGCCTTAGCGGCAGTACTGTTTACAACTCCGGGGCTTAAACTGGTGCTGTGGGGAGCAGAAAAGTTTGTGCCTCAGTTGAAAGTCGAGTCCTATTCAGGGGCGATTTTTCCGCGCTTTACACTTAATGGTGTTGTGTTTAAAGATGACTCATTTAACGTCGATGTGCAGGCTCGCTCAATCACGTTGGCGGTTAATGCTGCTTGCCTGACAGAGCCTAGCGTTTGTGTCGATGAACTCGCGGTAGATGGCCTTAAATTTGATATGCCGGAATTGCCGCAGAGCACCGCAACGCCGGGTGAACCTGTGGCTGAAGAAAATGGTCCAGTGACAGCGCCTGTACCCATTAAAGTCAAACGCGTTGCCTTGACCGACATATCTCTGGATATTCTAGGTAATCAGGTCAACTGGCAGTCTTTCACCACTGGATTAGCGTTTCAGGGCAATCGTCTACGAATCAACAAAACGGCGCTCGACTCCATTCGCGTCGCACTGGCACCAAGTGATACCAGTGAAGCAGCCCCTGCTGCAAGTCCTTCTACGGATGCTAACGCACCGATAGCCTTACCAAACATTACCTTACCGCTGCAAATTGAAGTAGTGCGATTGGATGTGAATGATTTTGAGCTGCAACAACCCACTCCTGTAGTCGTGAACCATCTGGGGTTGGAGGCGAGTGCGGCCCGCTCCCAAGTTAAGGTTGATACTCTTGAGTTGGATATGCCTGAAGTCGAAGGTCATCTGAGTACAACGGTGACCCTAGCAGACGACTATCCGTTGGTTCTGGAGCTGAATGCCAAAGTGAAGCAGGAGATAGCGGAAGGACAGACAGTCAAACTGCATGCGACCGGAAGTGTTGCTGACTTGGCGCTAAAGGCAGACTTCGGTGGTTTAGCGAAGGCACATCTTGAAGCGGCACTGCAGCCACTAAATGCTGAACTTCCTTTTGAACTGACTTTGCGTGATGGTGATCTTCAATGGCCGTTGAAAGGGCAAGGTGATTATTTTGCCACAATACGCAACTTGCATACTCAAGGTTCGCTAAACGGCTACAGTGTTGAGCTCGATTCGGCTCTGAAAGGCAAGCAAATACCTGATGTTGACCTGACTCTACAGGGCAAAGGGGATTTAAACCAAATCGATCTTCAGTCCCTCTCTATACAAACTTTAGGTGGGGAGGTGAGTGGTACGGTGATGGCCAATTGGCAAGCGCCGATTAACTGGGCAGCAAACCTTTCACTGAAGGACATTCAACCGGGCCTACAGTGGCAGCAGGCGGAAGGTAATATTAGCGGCAAATTAGCCACTACAGGTTCACTGACAGAGCAAGGTGGTTGGCAGGTTGAGTTACCAACATTAGATATTGACGGCATTTTGCGAGATTACCCGCTGAACATAGAAGGTGCGCTGTCTGCTTCCGATAAAGCGGGCACTGGTGAGCTCAAGATTGATACGCCACGCTTAGTCCTATCTCATGGACCGAATAACCTGACGGCAAAAGGTGATGTTGAACAAAACCTAAACATGCAGCTAGCCGTTGATTTTCCGGATATCGCTAAGTCCGTCCCTGATGTAAAAGGCAGTGCACAAGGTCAGATTAAGCTTACTGGTAAGCTGGATAAACCTCTGGTTGGTGTTGATCTCAATGTGAAAGCTATTAAGTGGCAGCAAGATGTGCAGGTAGAGGGTGTTTCGCTGCAAGGGCAGATCTCTCCAATGCCTTTACCTTCCGGCGAATTGCAGCTCAACGTTGCCAACGCCAAGTACCAAGATTATCTGATTGATAAAGTGTTATTAAATTTTGATGGCGAGCAACAGCAGCACGCATTGACTCTGGATCTTGAGTCAAACATCGCCTCAACGAAATTGGCGATTAAAGGTGCGTTGCAAGATAAGCCTGAGTTGATGTGGAAAGGTGCGTTAGAGCGCATGTCATTGACCTCAGAGCAAGGTACGTGGAATTTGAATCAACCGACTCAGTTAGAGTTTCTCATCGACTCACAACAAGCTTTCGTTGCGGCCCATTGTTGGTTACAAGCTGATGCTTCGATTTGTCTCGATCAGGATGTGAACGCGGGTCAAAGTGGCGAAGCGCATCTTTCCATCAAACAATTCGATTTTGAGCAGGTTAAAGCGTTTGTGCCTCAAGCGATTAAATTAGAGGGTGGTGTTAATGCCACAGCGATGGCGAAATGGGCACCAGAGCAAGCGCCGCAAGTCGTGATGAAGTTAGAAATGCCAAAAGGGTCGGTCACGCAAAATAATGAGCAACCTGTGCACCTTGGCTGGGAGTCACTTAAGCTCAATGCTTCTCTGGCAGAAAATTCCTTACACGCTGATTGGCTGCTCGATGTGGCTGACAATGGAGACATTTCAGGTGAGCTGAATATTCCGGATGTGCTAGCGAAAGATAAGCAAATCGACGGGCGGCTTGGGTTAACCACATTTAACCTCGACTTTCTTGCGCCTATTCTTGGTGATTACAGCAAGCTTAAATCAAACATTGCCACTGAACTGACTTTCTCAGGACCAGTCATGCAGCCTAAGGTGCAAGGTCAGTTTGTAGTGGATGATATTTTGCTCAAAGGTGAAATTACTCCCGTTGAGATTGATTCGGGTAAATTGACCGTTAATTTCTCGGGTTACGATGCCACGCTGGCCGCTGCGATCGATACACCTGATGGCAAACTAGAAGTTGCGGGCGATGCCGACTGGCGAGACCTGAAAGATTGGCAAACCAATGTGCGCGTGTTTGCCGAAGAGCTATTGGTTGATGTACCACCTATGGCAAAAATAAAGGTGGTGCCTGACATGACCATATCCGCTTCGCCTAAGCAGGCTCGCATTGACGGTAACATCTCTCTGCCTTGGGGACGGATAGTGGTAGAAGAATTGCCACCAAGTGCGATTGGGGTGTCTAAAGATCAGGTGATTCTTAACGATCAGTTAGAGCCAGAGCAAGAAACTGCCAGTGTTCCATTCAGTGTCCAGACCAACATCAATATCAAAATTGGGGATGATTTTAAGCTGTCTGCGTTTGGTCTTGAGGGGGGACTGTCAGGTAACCTCAATGTTGCTCAGCGTGATAAAGGGCCATTTGTAACCGGAGAAGTGAACATTGTTGACGGTTCGTACCGTTCCTTCGGTCAGGACCTTTTGATTAAGCAAGGTAAGATCCTGATGAACGGCCCGGTTGACCAACCTTATGTCCAGATCACCGCGATCCGAAATCCGGACAATACTCAGGATGAAGTGACGGCTGGTGTCAGGGTGACGGGGCCTGCTGATGAGCCAAGTGTGACCATTTTCTCTGAACCTGCGATGCCGCAGGCTAATGCACTGTCTTACTTACTACGTGGGCAGAATATTGATGGTGAATCTGGTGGCAACTCAATGACGACCACGCTGATAGGATTGAGTCTGGCACAAAGTGGTCGTGTCGTGGGTCAAATTGGTGAAGCGTTTGGTGTTCAGGACTTGCAAGTTGACACCGCGGGCTCTGGTGATGACTCGCAAGTGACGGTCAGTGGTTATGTTCTACCGGGTTTGCAGGTTAAATATGGTGTTGGCATCTTTGACTCAGTGGGTGAGTTCACGGTGCGTTATCGTCTGATGCAGGATCTGTACGTGGAGGCGATGTCAGGTCTGGACAGTGCTGTCGATCTGCTGTATCAGTTTGAGTTCAATTAATCATTAAGTTAGGTGGCAGGATGCAACATTTACTCTTTGTGTATGGAACCCTACGTCAGGGCGAAAGTAACCATAATTTTTTGGCTGATAGCCAATGCTTGGGGCATTTTGAAACACCGCCGCACTACGCTTTGTATGATTTGGGCACCTATCCAGCAGTAATCGAAGGTCATGATACGATTCTAGGTGAAGTGTACCTGATTGATGATGAGACTCTGGCTAGGGTGGATAAACTCGAAGACGTGCCCGTCGAATATCGACGCGAGCAGATTGAGACACCTTTTGGTGAAGCTTGGATATACTTGTATCAAGACGGTAGCATGCTCGATACCATCATTTCATCAGGGGATTGGTGTCAGAGGGTTTAGCTGCTATAGCCATGGAAAAAGAGCCAGCATTGCTGGCTCTTTTTATTATTTCTGTGCGCGTTCGTAAGACTCTAGAATCTCTTTGCGAGCTGACTCTACGTCTTCCCAACCGTCGACTTTTACCCACTTGCCAGACTCAAGCTCTTTGTAACGCTCAAAGAAGTGCGTGATCTGTGCTTTTAGCAGCTCAGGCAGGTCGTTTACGTCTTTGATGTGATCGTATTCTTTTGACAGCTTAGTGTGTGGTACCGCCACTACTTTCGCATCTTCACCAGACTCATCCGTCATTTTTAGAACACCGACTGGACGGCAGCGGATTACTGAACCAGGCATCAGAGGGTGTGGTGTTGGAACCAAAACGTCTACCGGATCACCGTCTAGAGACAGAGTGTGGTTTACGTAACCATAGTTACATGGGTAGAACATAGGTGCAGACATAAAGCGGTCGACGAACACAGCACCTGAATCTTTGTCTACTTCATATTTGATTGGATCAGCGTTAGCTGGGATTTCAATCACTACATAGAGGTCATCAGGAAGAGACTTACCTGCTGGTACGTTGTTTAAACTCATTAAGAAAGTTCCTTTTTTAGTTTGTACCTCAATGAGGCACACGGGCTGAATATAAGACCGGAATACCTTACTGCTAAACTCGGTTTTATGTAAACCAACTAAGGCGAGATTTTGCTCAAGAAAATGTGAAAAAGGCGCTCGAAAGCGCCTTTATATTTAATCTTCTGGATGGCGTTCTAAGAACTCTTCCACTTTTTTGACCATGTTTTTTGAGCCAACAAAGAAAGGCACACGTTGGTGCAGTTCGGTTGGTTTGAGGTCCATGATACGAGTTTTACCATCAGACGCTACACCGCCAGCTTGCTCAATGATATAAGCCATTGGATTGCATTCGTATAGCAAACGCAGCTTACCGTTTGGATGGCTTTGCGTACTTGGGTAGAGGTAGATACCACCCTTAAGCAGGTTGCGGTGGAAATCGGCAACCAGTGAACCGATATAGCGCGATGTATATGGGCGATGCTCACTTGGCTCGTTTTCCTGACAGTATTTGATGTACTTCTTCACACCCATCGGGAAGCGAATGTAGTTACCTTCGTTGATCGAGTAGATGGTACCGTCTTCAGGAATCATCATGTTTTCATGAGACAGGCAGAATGTGCCCAGAGATGGATCGTAGGTAAAGCCATTGACGCCTTTACCAGTTGTGTACACCAACATCGTTGAAGAGCCGTAGATTACGTAACCGGCAGCGACCTGCTTGTGGCCTGGCTGAAGGAAATCTTCTTCTGTCGGTGGGGTGCCAATAGGTGACACACGACGGTAAATCGAGAAGATGGTACCGACTGACACGTTGACATCGATGTTTGAAGACCCATCTAGCGGATCCATCAGGACCACGTATTTCGCGTTTTTGTTCAGCTCTTTATTGAACGCAACGGCTTCGTCTTCTTCTTCACTGGCAACACCACAAACTTGATCACGGGCTTCTAGCGCTGCTTTAAACTTTTCATTCGCGTAAACATCCAGCTTCTGCTGGTCTTCACCCTGTACGTTCTCAGTACCGACTGCACCGGTAATGTCACCAAGACCAGCTGCGTTGATTTCGCGGTTAACGATTTTTGCAGCAAGTCGGATAGAAGAAAGTAGGGATGATAGATCACCGCTAGCGTGGGGGAAGTCCGCTTGTTTCTCAACAATGAACTCGCCAAGGGTGCGCATTCCAGACATGATTTTTCCTTTAAGTCGCTTCAATATAGGGGGATTGGCGTTGGTGATCTCTGACGGATCTTAGATTTCGCCTAAGCCTAGTCTAAGAGTTAGATCTTTTTATTGGTAATGAACTAACTGACTGAGATCTCGTTTTATTTGTCGACTTGATAACGCTTTTCATCTGCTTGTTTGAAGCCATACGAATTGAATAACGCGTATAACACGCAATCATTTGCGTTCGTGTGACGTAAAAACAGTGAGTAAAGTAGTTCGCTTTTCTGCGTATAATCGCCATAATGTCAGCTCAGTTTTCGCCTTGGAGAAGGTCGTTTATGCATATTCATATCTTGGGAATTTGTGGCACATTTATGGGAGGTGCGGCAATTTTAGCTCGTCAATTAGGTCATAAAGTGACGGGCAGTGACGCCAACGTTTATCCACCAATGAGCACATTGTTGGAGTCTCAAGGTATTGAAATCATTGAAGGCTTTGACCCTTCTCAGCTTAACCCAGCACCTGATCTGGTTGTGATCGGAAATGCGATGAGTCGAGGCAACCCATGTGTCGAGCACGTACTCAACAGTAACCTGAGATACACCTCAGGCCCACAGTGGCTGCAGGAGTTTCTTCTCCATGACCGCTGGGTGCTGGCTGTCTCAGGAACCCATGGTAAAACCACTACTTCCAGCATGCTGGCGTGGATTTTGGAAGACTGTGGCTACCAACCTGGCTTCCTTGTTGGTGGGGTGCTGGGCAACTTTGGGGTTTCAGCGCGTTTGGGCGAAAGTATGTTTTTTGTCGTTGAAGCTGATGAATACGACAGTGCTTTTTTCGATAAGCGTTCTAAGTTCGTGCATTACCATCCTCGCACGTTAGTTATGAACAATTTGGAGTTTGATCATGCGGATATCTTCGATGATCTGGAAGCGATCAAGCGCCAATTCCATCACTTAGTCAGAACCGTGCCGGGTAATGGTAGAATCCTTGCTCCGCAAGGCGATTCAGCAATTGCCGATGTATTACAGCGTGGTTGCTGGAGCGAAACGGAGTTCAGCGGCGAACAAGGTGACTGGCGAGCGGAGAAACAAGTCGCCGATGGTTCAATATTCACAGTTTTCTTCCAAGGGGAAGCCGTTGGGACTGTGAAGTGGGATCTGGTGGGCGATCATAACGTCGATAACGCCTTGATGGCCATCGCAGCGGCTCGTCACGTGGGTGTTACTCCGGATTTAGCCTGTCAGTCGCTGGCGAAATTCATCAATACCAAACGTCGACTTGAGCTAAAAGGTGAAGTGAATCAGATTACGGTTTACGATGACTTCGCTCATCACCCTACGGCGATTGAACTTACTGTGGGTGGATTGCGTAATAAGGTTGGCAAACAACGTATCTTAGCTGTACTTGAACCTCGTAGTGCGACGATGAAACGTGGCGTGCACAAAGAAACATTGGCGGCGTCCCTTGCTCAGGCCGACGTCGTCTTCCTTTATCAACCAGATAATATCGAATGGTCTGTCGAGGACATTGCCCAGCAATGTCAGCAGTCGGCTTATGCGTCAGACAGTGTTGATGCGTTAGTCCAGATGGTGACAGAACAGGCTCAACCGGGCGATCAAATTCTGGTGATGAGCAATGGTGGGTTTGAAGGCATCCACGACAAGCTGCTGGCTAAACTCGCCGAATAGATTAATGTAGTAGTATGAACAATGAGAAAAACAAAGCAATTACACTCGCTTTTACGGGGGCTTCTGGCGCACCGTACGGGCTTAGATTGCTTGAGTGTCTGCTAGCCGCCGGCTATCAGGTACATTTGCTGATATCGTCAGCAGCTCGAGTTGTGTTAGCAACTGAGCATGATATGAAATTGCCGGCGAACCCAGAGTCTGCTCAAAAAACGTTGGTCGCCCACTTAAACTGTGATGCCGAAAAGCTGATAGTCTACGGTAAAGACGACTGGTTCTCTCCTGTGGCTTCTGGGTCTGCGGCGCCAAAACAGATGGTTGTGTGTCCTTGCTCTGCAGGCAGTGTCGCTGCCATCGCACATGGTATGTCCGACAATCTCATCGAGCGCGCGGCTGATGTGGTGATGAAAGAGCGCGGGCAGTTGTTGCTGGTTGTGCGTGAAACACCATTCTCTACGTTGCATCTAGAGAATATGCATAAGTTGTCGCAGATGGGCGTCACCATTATGCCTGCGGCACCGGGCTTCTATCATCAGCCTAAGTCTATTGACGATCTGGTCGACTTTATGGTGGCGAGAATTCTCGATCATCTTGATGTTGAACAGGGGCTTGTCCCACGTTGGGGATATGACCAGCGTGCTTAATTCTGGCTAATTGATAACATTACGATTACAATTCAGCCGACACTCATCGGGGAGCTATTCATCGCACAGATGAAGCTGAGATTGGGCAAAGCCCAGGACCCGTGTACCTGAACCAGATAATGCTGGCGTAGGAATTGAGTCTGAACATTTGCCCTGCCAATGTTTCCTCAAGCCTGTGCCGCTCAACCAAGGAGAGAGCGAGCAGTGAAAACCACTTTAAGCACCATCGCCGTTGCCACACTGACATCTTTTTCTGCATTGGCAGCAGATAACACCCTTACCGTTTATACCTACGATTCTTTTGCTGCGGACTGGGGCCCGGGCCCGAAAGTGGAAAAAGCGTTTGAAGCACAATGTGGCTGTGATGTGAACTTTGTCGCTCTTGATGATGGCGTTTCTATTCTTAACCGCCTGCGCCTCGAAGGGGACAACAGCAAAGCTGATATTGTGTTAGGTTTGGACAATAACCTGATGGCAGAAGCGCAGAAAACTGGCCTATTAGCCGAGCACAAGGTTGATACCAAATCGGTCAATCTGCCTAACGGTTGGGAAGACAGTACTTTTGTGCCGTATGACTTCGGTTACTTTGCGTTTGTCTACAACAAAGAAAAGCTCACCAATCCACCAAAGAGCCTTAAAGAGCTGGTGGAATCTCGCGATGATCTGAAAGTGATTTATCAGGATCCCCGTACGTCAACGCCGGGCCAAGGCCTGATGCTGTGGATGAAATCTGTCTATGGCGATGACGTTACCCCGGCATGGCAACAACTGGCTAAGAAAACCGTCACTGTGACCAAAGGTTGGTCTGAGGCTTACTCTATGTTCCTTGAAGGTGAGTCAGACATGGTGTTGTCTTACACGACTTCACCGGCTTATCACCTGATCGCGGAAAGCGACAGCAAATACGCTGCCGCTGATTTTACAGAAGGCCATTACACTCAAGTTGAGGTTGCGGCTAAAGTAAAAGCATCGAAAAATGAAAAGTTAGCCGATGAATTTATGACGTTTATCCTTAGCGACGACTTCCAGTCTTTGATGCCAACAGGTAACTGGATGTACCCAGTAACTGAAGTCGCACTGCCTGAAGGCTTTGAGACACTGACGGTACCTGAAAAAGCCTTGAGCTTTAGCGCAGCAGAAGTGGCGCAAAACCGAAAATCCTGGATACGTGAGTGGCAAAGCGCCTTAACCTTCTAAGGAGACGCTTTGCGTAGTATTCCAAAATTGGGACTCTGGGTCGCGATTGCTATCGCGGCCTTTGTTGTTTCTGCTCTCGGTGCTTTATTAGTTGCCGCCCCATCTCTGAATATCGCTCAGGTTTGGTCAGACCCTTATTATCGGCATGTCACCAAGTTCAGCTTTTACCAGTCGTTCCTGTCGACTCTGCTCAGTGTTGGCTTAGCCATCCCAGTCGCGCACGCACTATCTCGGCGTACCTTTCCTGGTAAATCTTTGCTGCTTAAGCTGTTTGCTACCACATTAGTACTGCCTGTGCTGGTTGGGGTGTTTGGCTTACTGGCGATTTATGGCAATAGCGGTCTGATATCGTCAGCTTTTGTATGGTTTGATTCTAAACTGCCATTTTCGATTTACGGTCTGAACGGTATTTTACTTGCGCATGTGTTTTTTAACCTGCCTTATGCGACGCGCTTGCTATTGCAATCATTGGAGTCTATTCCGGCTGAACAGCATAAACTGTGTGCTCATCTAGGTATGGACCATTGGCATAAATTTAAGTGGGTCGAATGGCCTCGCTTGCGTCAGCAGTTGCCGCACGTGTGTGGCTTGGTGTTTATGCTGTGTTTTACTAGTTTCGCGACGGTAATGGCGCTCGGTGGTGGGCCGAAATCGACCACGATAGAACTGGCGATTTATCAAGCGATCAAATTCGATTTTGACTTGCAGGCAGGGGCATTACTGGCGATATGGCAGATGCTACTGTGTGGCATTATGGCGTTGGCAGTGCAGCGTTTGACCAAGCCTGTGGCGGTGAGTTCTGGTACACAAGGTCACAACCTTTATATGGCAAAGGATTCGATCTGGTCACGTATCTGGGATTGGAGTTGGATTGGCCTGAGTATACTATTAGTGCTGCCACCTTTACTGATGGTGGTGCTCAGTGGCATCAACTCAGAAGCCCTATCAGTGTTTACGGATCAACGATTTTGGCTGGCGTTATGGTCGTCACTTAAAGTGGCAACATTGGCGAGCGGTATCGCGCTTTCGGCAGGGATTGCAATATTGCTGACCAGCCGTCGATTGCGTTTGAATGCAAAAAACCGTCATGCGGATCAGATTGAGTTACTGGGAACGATCATTCTTGTCACGCCCGGTTTGGTGATATCTACTGGGTTATTCTTGCTACTGCGGTCTTTTACAGATGTGTTTAGTCTGGCGTTTTTTATTGTGGTCGCGGTGAATGCTTTGATGGGCTTGCCTTACGTGATCAAAACCTTGTCACAGCCGATGCTGCATATCGAGCAGCAATACCAATACGTATGCGCAAGTCTAGGTATGAAAGGCTGGCAGCGCTTTCGCGTTGTTGAGTGGCGAGCACTGAAAAAGCCAATGGCTCATGCTTTCGCGATCAGCTTTATGTTTGCGGTGGGAGATTTAAGTGCGATTGCCCTGTTTGGTAGCCAGGAGTTCCGCACGCTGCCGTTGTATCTTTTCCAATTGCTGGGCAGTTATCAGATGGATGCAGCAGCTGTAGTGTCAGTTACTCTGTTACTGCTCAGTGTTGGCTGTTTTGCACTGATTGAAACCCTGTTTAAGGCAAACTCTAAGGTGACTTATGCTGACCCTCAATGATGTTCGTTACTATTACCATCAGGATCTATTCCATTTTGATTTACATATTGAGCAGGGAAGTCTGGTCGCATTGATGGGGCCGAGTGGGGCGGGTAAATCAACGTTACTGGCCTTGGTCGCGGGCTTTATCGAACCTGAAAGTGGTAGCATCAAAGCTGGTGAATTAGAGATTGTGGGCAAAGAGCCTCACCAACGTCCTTTTGCGATGCTATTTCAGGAGCATAACCTGTTTGCCCACCTCTCAGTACGAGAAAACATAGGATTGGGCCTGCACCCTGGGTTGAATCTCAACTCTGAGCAAGCCAGTCAGGTGGAACACGCAGCGATGCAGGTCGGTATTGCGGACTATTTGGATCGTTTACCTGAGCAATTGTCGGGCGGACAGCGTCAGCGTGTCGCATTGGCTCGTTGCTTTGTTCAGCCTCATCCAATCTGGTTGCTTGATGAACCTTTCTCTGCGCTTGATCCGGTGTTGCGTGAAGAGATGCTCGGACTGGTCAAGCAGTTAGCCGCAGAGCGCAATATTACCGTGGTGATGGTGACTCATCATATCAGTGACGCTAAAGCTATAGCTTCGCATTTTGCCTTTGTTGACCAAGGAAAGGTGGCGGTTGCTGATACAATTGAACATTTAACCCAGCAACATAGCCACGTTGCGCTCAGCGGGTTTGTTAAAGCGGGTGAATAGCTACTCCTAAGGGCAAAAAAATGGGCTGATGCGTTTGCATCAGCCCATTTTTATCTAAAGCAGCTTGCTTAAATCTCTTCGTCGTTGAGCTCTTTGAGCACTTGGAAGATTTCACGGAACGCTTTAGCTGGTTTACCCGCTTTTTTCTCTTTTGCCGCCTGACGTGCCAATTGGCGTAAACGCTGGCGATCCGCTTGTGGATATAGCTCCATTACATCAGCAATGGCATCATCGCCTTCTTCAACGACACGATCGCGTAACTGTTCCAGCTTGTGCAGTGCAGCAGTCGCTTGAGAGTGCTTGTTACGTACTTTGTCTAGTGCCGCCTGAAGTGGTTCAGGATCTTCGAAACGCATCAGCTTACCAATGTATTGTAACTGGCGACGACGAGCTTCATTTTTAAAGCGTTGTGCGTCTTTAATTGCTTCTGCAAGGTCTTCACTTAACGGGAATTTTTCTAACACTGAAGGTTTAAGACTGGCGAGTTCTTCACCCAGTTTTTGTAACTCTTCCATGTCACGTTTCATTTCGGTTTTACTGACCCAAATGATTTCCTCTTCCTCTTCCCATGGCGCTTTTTGATTCTTACGGGCCATCTTTCTGCCTTAATTTGAACATCTATTTCTCTATTTTAACAAGAATCATGGGGAGAAAGCGAAATTCTTGTTATTCTAGGGACAACAGACCTTAAGCATGAAGAAGATATGGACGTAAGACAGCAAGTCGCTCAGCAGCGTGTTGAGCTTGAGGCCGCCGTTGCGAAAGCACTGGAAATGGCCGCGGAAAAATCCGATGGCGCTGAAGTCGCGATCACCAAAACCACTGGCCTGAGTGTGTCAACACGCATGTGCGAAGTGGAAAACGTTGAATTTAACAGCGATGGCGCTTTGGGGATTACTGTTTACCGTGGTCAGCGCAAAGGCAGTGCGTCTACCTCCGATCTCAGTGAAAAAGCCATTCAACAGACGGTGATGGCAGCGCTTGATATTGCCAATTACACTTCAGAAGATCCATGCGCTGGCCCAGCTCCTAAAGAGCTGATGGTAAAAGAAATTCCTGATCTTGACTTGTTTCACCCTGACACGCCAGACCCAGATCATGCTGCCGAGATTGCGATTGCTGCTGAGCAACAAGCGTTATCCTTCAGTGACAAAATCAAACAAAGCGATGGTGCGAGTTACGACAGCCACTATGGTTTGAAGGTCTATGGTAACAGCCACGGTTTGCTTGCTAGCTATGCCTCTAGCCGCCACAGTACCAGCTGTTGTGTGATTGGTCAGGGTGAAAGTGGCGTCATGGAGCGAGATTACAGTTATACAGTCGCACGCCATAAAGATGACCTTTGGACGCCTGAGTCAGTCGGCCTGAAAGCGGCAGAGAAAACCATCAGTCGCCTTGATGCGCAAAAGCTCAAGACAGGTAAGTACCCTGTGATGTTTGCAGCTGATGTGGCAACGGGTTTACTTGGACATCTAGTGATGGCAATCAGTGGCGGTAACCTGTATCGCAAGTCGTCATTCTTACTTGATCATTTAGGCCAACAGGTACTGCCAGACTGGTTTAATGTCTCTGAAAAACCTCATGTGCTACGCGGTTTAGCGTCGAGCCCATTTGATAGCGAAGGTGTTAGAACACAAGATCGTGAAATCATTACCGACGGTGTGCTCGCGACATACCTATTAACCAGCTATGCCGCGCGTAAAATGGACATGGCGCCAACTGGTCATGCTGGTGGTATTCATAACTGGTTTGTTCAGTCGACGGGGCAAGACTTTGAGCAGATGCTTAAAGAACTGGGAACGGGCTTCCTTGTCACCGAAGTGATGGGGCAGGGCGTTAATATCGTCACCGGTGATTACTCAAGAGGAGCGGCAGGCTTCTGGGTAGAGAATGGTCAAATCCAATATCCTGTTTCTGAAGTGACAATCGCCAGCAACCTGAGAGATATGTTTAATCAGATTGTCGCGGTTGGGAATGATGTTGAAACCCGATCACAAATCCAGACGGGTTCGATTCTGATTGAATCTATGAAAGTGGCGGGTGAGTAACACACTCGGTTTTACCACTGATACAAATTGAAAGGGTTGGCGTTTTAGAGCCAACCCTTTTTTGTTCTCTGTTCTATTATTACCTCTCAAACAATTCAGTGTGCAGCTTCTGAATCGCTAGCTTTGCGTCTGACTCATCAACTAAGAAACACAGGTTGTGAGGGCTTGCGCCGTAGCAGATCATTCTCAAGTTAAACTCTTCTAGTGTGCCAAATACTTGCTTTGCATAACCTTTGCTCTCACTCATATTGTTGCCGATCAGCGCGACCAGACACAGGTTATGTTCTACTTCCACTGTACATAGTTCTTCCAGTTCAAGACGTGCGGCTTCAGGTAACTGAGGTGCACCACCAGATGTGTCGGTTTGGTCAAGCGTTAGACTGACACTGATCTCTGACGTGGTGATCAAATCTACAGAGATCTTGTGCTTCGCCAGAATTTCAAACACCTTGGCCAGAAAGCCGTAAGCGTGGAACATCTGCGCGCTGCGCAACGTCACCATGGTCTGGTTACATCGTAAAGCCAGAGCACGAAAGAGAGGCGAGCTCTCGACTTGATGGCGAATCCAAGTTCCGCCTTTTTCAGGTTGTTTTGAGGAGCCGACAAACACAGGAATATCATGGCGAAGAGCAGGGATTAGCGTCGAAGGGTGAAGGATCTTGGCGCCAAAATTGGCCATTTCAGAGGCTTCACTGAAGCTGATCTCTGAGATGGGAGAGGCTTTTGGGGCAATACGTGGGTCAGTGGTATAAATGCCCGGTACATCGGTCCAAATCTCGAGTCCCTGAGCTTCAACCGCTTCTGCAATAAGTGCGGCACTGTAATCGCTGCCGCCTCGACCGAGTGTCGTGGTATTGCCATCTGCATCGGCACCGATAAAGCCTTGAGTTACCACAACCTGTTGTTGGCATAACGGGATAAGTGAAGCTTGCGCTTGTTGACGAATAGTGGTCAGTTCAGGTTCTGCTTTACCAAAATTATCATCTGTGCGTAGTACGTCACGAATATCAAAGCGTACCGCATTGATACCACGTTCCCTCATTAACTGGGCCAACAGATGTGTAGACATCAGTTCACCACAGGCGACAAGGTGATCGGTCAGTTTGGTACTTGACTGAATCGAGGCGGCTTCTGCCAAACTTGTGACGGTATCTAGAATGGAATAGACCTCGCTGGCCGCTTGAGTTGCATCTTCTAGTTGATTAAGTACCGCATCATGAATACTGGCGAGTTTGGTTAGAATCGCACTGCGCTCTGTGTGATCTTGAACTCCATTCGCGAGTTCGACTAATAAGTTTGTCACGCCTGAACAGGCACTACTGACGACCAACTTTGTGTTTGGGTTTTGCTCAATGATCGCAGCACAGCGACTCATGGCTTCAAAGTTAGCGACACTGGTTCCACCAAATTTAGCAACGTTAAAATTGCCCACGGCATTTCTCCCACAACTTCCTGAAAGTAAATAAGTAATCCTTGCTTGAAGAGAGAGTGAGCGTATAGAGAGGTTTTATTGTGTAAGGTTTACCTCAGAAGCTCTTCACCAGACTGAGCTGATGACAGTTGATGGGAGTCAACCCAAGTCAACCGACAGATCAAAACCACAACGTTGATCTACCTCGGCACTACTCCCCCTCAGTGATTTGTATCGGAGTTGTGGCTCCACAAAACACCTACCTGGGTAGTGCTCCTCTTCTGCAAAATGCATTCATATGGCGGCATAAAAATTCACCATACAGTCTGCATTGAACGTTTTTATGTGACCTTTGTCAACGGGAAAGTGTCACTTTAATCGGTTTACTAATTAACAAACTTGTGACAGTGGTTTGACCTGAGAACTTTCGGCCAATTGCTGCCTGTGTCGATTTGTTTTAATGTAAAGACAAATAAGTAGAAAGTAGACCCGTTTCAAGGAGCGAACAATGACGATTCAAAGCTTTATCCCCCCTCACCGTATTCTCATGGGCCCTGGTCCTTCGGATATTTCTCCTCAAGTTTTGCAGGCTTTGAGTCGCCCTACTGTAGGCCATCTTGATCCCTTGTTCATCAAAATGATGGATGAACTAAAACAGCTACTCAAATACGCTTTTCAAACCAAAAATGAATTCACTATTGCCGTTTCAGCGCCGGGCAGTGCAGGTATGGAAACCTGTTTTGTTAACCTGATTGAACCGGGTGAGAAGGTGATCGTCTGTCGCAATGGCGTGTTTGGCGAGCGCATGCGCGAAAATGTGGTTCGAGCGGGCGGTGTAGCGGTCGTTGTTGATGATGAATGGGGGACTCCTGTTTCGGTCGATAAAGTTGATCAAGCGCTGAAAGACCATCCTGATGCTAAAATCTTGTCATTCGTTCACGCAGAAACATCGACAGGCGCATGTAGTGATGCAGAAGCATTAGGTAAGCTTGCAAAAGCTCACGGTGTGCTAACGATTGTTGATGCAGTAACCTCTTTAGGTGGTGTACCGCTTAAAGTCGATGAATGGCAGCTGGATGCGGTGTATTCAGGCAGTCAGAAATGTTTATCTTGTGTTCCGGGTTTATCACCAGTGACGTTTTCACCTCTGGCCATTGAGAAGATTCAGGCTCGACAAACACCTGTTCAGAGCTGGTTTTTAGATCAAAGCCTAGTATTAGGCTATTGGAGCGGAGAAGGAAAACGTAGCTACCATCATACTGCGCCTGTAAACAGCCTTTATGCACTGCATGAGTCTCTATTAATCCTTAAAAATGAAGGGCTAGAGAATGCTTGGCAGCGTCATAGTGATATGCATGAAAAGCTGAAGTTGGGGCTCGAAAAGTTGGGTTTTGAATTTGTTGTTGCTGCAGAGTCACGTTTGCCTCAGCTTAATGCGGTCTACATTCCTCAAGGTGTTGATGACGCAGGGGTTCGTAACCATTTATTGGAAAACTACAATCTCGAAATTGGTGCAGGTTTGGGGGCGTTAGCGGGTAAGGCATGGCGTATCGGCATTATGGGTTATGGCGCTCGTGCAGAAAATGTTGCGCTTTGTTTGAGAGCACTAGAAGAGTCACTGAGGCAGTAACTTCCATAAAAAATGAGTTGAAAGGCGACGCATAAAGCGTCGCCTTTTTTACTTGGCTACTTTTTCATTATCTGCTTTTAGCGCATCGATATCTGGAGCTATGTATTGCACCTGTGAGAAATCTCGCTCAGGGAACAAGTATTGCGCTTCACTGCGAATTTGCTCGGCACGCTCACTATCTCCAAGGCCTTGGTAAGCCAGGATCAGGTTGTTGTAAAACGCGGGTCTTGGCTTCTCTTTAATAATTTTCAGTGACCAGTCAATGTATGGCTGGATGAATTTCGCCTCCTGACGATAAAGGCCAATATTGAGATAAGTGCTATAAATATCCCAGTCATACCTGTCTTTCCAAACTATTGGATTGCTGACTTGATTGAGTAAGTCAGGATTTTTAGGGTTCGATGTTTCAAACTGAGTGAGTACGTAGTTAGTGTGCAGCGCTGTCAGCATATAGAAACTGGTTATGATTGGCACGACTAAGCTCATCACTCGGAACAGTGTTTTAGTCACAATGCTGAATGACGCAAAACGATACGAGCGAGCGCGTTGATCAATCCAGAAAAGCAGAACCACAAAGGTTATCCAGTGAATCGCAGAGTGGTAGAACGGATATTCCAGCTGGCTATGAAGCACTATTGGCACAAATAAGGCAAACATCGCGAGGCGAGTGCCTTTTTTAGCATTGTAGATCCTTACTAAAACCATCACCGCAGCGAGCACTATAGCGACAACCGGAAGCAACCCTCCCTCTGCTCCCCAATAAAGCAACTCATTGTGAGGGTGATCCATCGAAGCAAGCCCCGGATGATAGTTGGGGTTCAACTGATGCTGACGGGCGGTATAGACAATGTATTCTGGTTCAAAGCGCCCGTAGCCGTATCCGGTAAAGGGTTTCTCAATCAACATGTCGAGTGTTTGAGGAAAGGTGTATTGTCTCGGACTCTCAAGGTTAGCCCGCTTGGCCGCTAGAGACTCTCCATCAGTTAGCAAGTTGATGCTGCTACCAATCGATAGGCCTAGCAAAATGGCTGTTAACCAGCCCCAAAAACGTTTTTTAGTTGCAAAGCGATACAGATACGACAGCAGCAATACAACGGCGAGAAATGCACCGAGCCAGCCCGTTCGAGAAGCGATGATGATCAAGAGAGGGACGGTGACTACCGGCATCAGATAAAGCAACGAAACTTCGCTGAGGTGGCGGTTGTACTTCTTTGGGTGGCGAGTGAGTAGATAGCCTGACAGAGCCAATCCTGTGGCGAGAAAGCTGGCCATGACATTTGGCTGCTGAAAAATACCGTAAGGGCGATTCTGTACTGTATCGTAGCCAAATAAGTTGTCAGGTTGTAGGACTAGATATTGAAACCAGCCAAACAGTGCCTGCATAAAAGCCGCGATGGTGATAAACCACAATAAACGCTGTTTCTGCTTATTGCTGAAGCGAAATTGTTGAAGAACAAAAAACAGCCCGTATCCGGCCCACAACCCGAGTAGCTTACCTTGGGATAGAGAAAAGTCTGAGTGAGGGAAAAATACCGGTATTGTGAGCAATACACAGCAAAGAAACAGCCCAATTGTCAGTTTGTTGTATCTGACCACACCTTGGGTACCGACCTGATACAATCCTATCGCCAAAGAGAAACTGACTGCTAGCCAAGTCGTCGTATTAAAAGAGAGCGCGAGCCCGGCACCACCCGGATTAGGCGTAAAAATGTGCATTGCGAGCAAAAATACGACTGCTAGAGAAACAAGAAACGGTTTAATGAGCGGTAGTTTAGGTGCTTGTGGCTCTAGACTTGTCCCTGCCAAATGGATGGTTGCCATTGATTATTGCGTCCTTCAAAAGAAAACAGACCATATTATGGTCTGCTTAATTTACTACTTTTCTTTATTTTAACATAGACTTGAGGAATCGCGCGGTGTGTGAACCTTTTACCTTAGCCACTTCTTCCGGTGTTCCTTCAGCAATAATTTCACCGCCACCTTGGCCACCTTCAGGGCCTAAATCGACAATCCAGTCTGAGGTTTTAATCACATCAAGGTTATGTTCGATGACCACCACTGTATTACCGTGATCACGTAGTCGATGCAGTACAGTGAGTAACTGCTGAATATCATGGAAGTGTAGGCCTGTGGTTGGCTCATCTAAAATATAAAGCGTTTTACCAGTATCACGCTTGGATAGTTCTCGGGCAAGTTTGACACGTTGCGCTTCACCACCGGATAAGGTGGTCGCCGCTTGACCAAGACGAATATAAGAAAGCCCGACGTCCATAAGTGTTTGCAGCTTACGGGCTATGACTGGCACAGGGTCGAAGAACTCACGTGCATCTTCAACCGTCATTCCAAGCACTTCATCAATGGTCTTGCCTTTGTAGTGAACTTCGAGTGTTTCACGGTTGTAGCGTTTGCCTTTACACACATCACATGGGACGTAGACATCCGGCAGGAAGTGCATTTCCACTTTAATAACCCCATCACCCTGACAGGCTTCACAGCGGCCACCACGTACGTTGAAACTGAAGCGGCCGGGTTTATAGCCTCGAGAGCGGGCTTCTTGTGTTCCAGCAAACAGCTCTCGAATTGGTGTAAAGATACCAGTGTAAGTCGCTGGGTTAGACCGTGGTGTACGCCCAATTGGGCTCTGGTCAATATCGATGACTTTATCAAAGTGTTCCAACCCTTTAATTTTCTGGTAAGGAGATGGAGTCGCTGTCGTCGCACCGTTTAGCTGAGTGTGTGCAATCTTGAAAAAAGTATCATTGATCAGAGTGGATTTACCTGAGCCTGAAACCCCTGTCACACAGGTGAACAAACCGACAGGTATAGTTAAGCTGACATCTTTAAGGTTGTTGCCAGTTGCCCCAATCAGCTGTACCACTTTTTTCTTGTCGATAGGTGTGCGTTTCTCAGGTATCGCAATTTGTTTAACGCCACTGAGGTACTGGCCTGTTAGGGATTCAGGGGTAGCGACAATGTCTTCCATTGTTCCTTCTGCGACCACACTTCCGCCGTGAACACCAGCTCCCGGACCAATATCGATCACATGATCGGCGATGCGAATCGCATCTTCGTCATGTTCAACGACCAAAACAGTATTGCCCAAGTCACGCAGGTGAGTCAGTGTTTTTAGCAGCCTCTCGTTGTCTCGCTGGTGAAGTCCGATAGATGGCTCATCGAGTACGTACATTACACCGACAAGACCTGCGCCAATCTGGCTTGCCAGTCGAATACGTTGCGCTTCACCACCAGATAGCGTTTCAGCGCTACGGGAAAGGTTGAGGTAATTGAGACCGACGTTGACTAAGAACTGGAGACGATCGTTGATTTCTTTCATTACCTTTTCAGCGATTTGCGCTCTCTGGCCTTCTAGCTCCAATGACGCAAAGAAACTCAACGCATCTGCGATACTGAGCTCAACAATTTCAGGTAAGGTTGTGTCGCCTATGAATACATTACGAGCTTCTAAACGTAAGCGACTGCCTTCGCAGCTAGAGCAAGTTCGAGTTGAAATGTACTTAGCTAGGTCTTCACGTACAGCATTAGATTCGGTATCACGATAGCGTCGCTCAAGGGTGTTGAGTATGCCTTCAAATGGATGACGTTTGACGCGGATATCGCCGCGATCGTTGATGTACTTAAATTCGATCTCTGTGCGTCCGGAGCCTGTGAGTACCACATCTCGCATTTTCTTCGATAAGGACTTAAAAGGCGCTTTTAGATCAAAGTCATAGTGTTCTGCCAAAGATGACAGCATTTGGAAGTAATAGTAGTTTTTCTGATCCCAACCTCGGATCGCACCTTCGGCGAGACTTAAAGAGTCATCGAGAATGACTCTGTCGGGATCAAAATATTGCTGGACGCCAAGGCCGTCACAGGTGTGGCAGGCGCCTGCTGGATTATTGAAGGAAAAGAGTCGAGGCTCTAGCTCTTGCATGCTGTAACCACAATGTGGACAGGCAAAGTTAGCGGAGAAGACGACTTCTGAGCCATCTCCATCCATCGGAGCCACGACCGCGATGCCACCGGACAATTCGAGAGTCGTCTCAAAGGATTCCGCCAGCCTCTGTTGTAAATCATCGCGCACCTTAAAGCGATCGACTACGACTTCAATGGTGTGTTTTTTATGCAATTCTAAGGTTGGTGGATCGGATAGATCGCAAGTTTCACCATCGATACGAGCGCGAATAAAGCCTTGTGCAGCAAGGTTCTCCAATGTTTTAACGTGCTCGCCTTTACGCTCTTTAACAATTGGCGCAAGGAGAATCATTTTGGATCCTTCCGGAAGCTCCAAAACTTTGTCGACCATTTGTGAGATGGTTTGAGCTGTCAATGGCACATGATGTTCAGGACAACGAGGCTCGCCAACACGTGCGTACAATAGACGTAGGTAGTCATACACTTCAGTAATGGTACCAACGGTTGAGCGAGGGTTGTGCGACGTTGATTTTTGTTCAATGGAAATGGCTGGTGATAAGCCCTCAATATGATCGACATCGGGCTTTTCCATCAAAGACAAAAACTGGCGAGCGTAGGCCGATAAGGATTCAACATAGCGACGTTGACCTTCCGCATACAGGGTGTCGAAGGCAAGTGATGATTTACCTGAACCTGATAAACCTGTAATCACGATGAGTTTATCTCGTGGAATGGTTAGGTTCACATTTTTTAAGTTATGGGTGCGTGCGCCGCGAACTTCGATCTGATCCATTGCTCTCGCTCAATGTAAAAACAAGTGGGCTAAGTATTACATAGAGTGATAAATGTTCAAAGAAAATACTGGATAAAAAAACAGTAACAGAAAGGCCGCTCAATTGAGCGGCCTTTGAAGCATGTTTAGCGTAAAGCGATTAAGCTTCTTTTGTCGTCTTTTGTTTATCCAGTTCTGACTTTTTGCTATCCGTTAGGTAAAGGTTCTCAAAGCAGTAGTTGGTTGCTTCGATGTATCCTTCAACGCTACCACAATCAAAGCGTTTCCCTTTGAATTTGTATGCCAGTACGCACCCGGCCTTGGCCTGTTTCAGAAGTGCATCGGTGATCTGGATTTCACCACCTTTACCCGGCTCAGTATTTTCGATCAGCTCGAAAATATCTGGAGTTAAGATGTAGCGGCCAATGATAGCTAGATTGCTTGGCGCAGTGCCAGGTTCTGGCTTTTCAACCATGTCATCGACGCGATAAATGTCGTCTTTGATCATCTCACCAGAAATCACACCGTATTTATGCGTCTCGTCAGCAGGTACTTCTTGTACTGCCACTATAGAGCAGCGGAACTGCTTAAACAAAGCGACCATTTGAGCCAGTACACCTTCTTGTTCGTTGACGCAAAGATCGTCTGCGAGTACCACAGCGAACGGCTCATCACCGACTAGCTCGCGCCCAGTCAAAATTGCATGGCCTAACCCTTTCATTTCACGTTGACGAATGTAAGTGAAGTTAGCGCTTTCGATAATGTCACGAATATCGACCAGCAGTTGTTCTTTATTTGTTCCGCTGATTTGATGCTCCAATTCGTAGTTTTTGTCGAAATGGTCCATGATCGAGTGCTTACCACGGCCAGTGACAATACACATGCCATCCATGCCCGCCTGAATGGCTTCTTCAACACCGTACTCGATAAGCGGTTTGTTGACGACTGGCATCATTTCTTTAGGCATAGATTTAGTTGCAGGAAGAAAGCGAGTTCCGTAGCCAGCAGCCGGGAAAAGGCACTTTTTGATCATGTTTAAACCCTATATCTTTAATTAATCTATTATAGCTGGCGCAACCTTATCACTTTTTGCGTGAATGGATAATGAATGTTAAAGACAAAATGTGAGTTTTTGCGCATCGGATTAGATTTAAGACAGCATATGTTGATTAGCCCAAGCAATGGCTTGGACACGATTTTTAACGGAAAGCTTTTTGAAAATCTGATAAAGGTGGGACTTAACAGTAAACTCACTAATAAACAGATCCTCTGCGATTTGCATATTGGACGCCCCAGTTTTTAAACAGCGTAGAATCTGAATTTCACGTGAGGTTAAATCCACAGTTGCAGGGGCTGTCTGGCTAAGCACAACATGACGATAGTAATGCAGTAGCTGAGCTGCGACTTTACGGGGCAACCAGTTTTGACTGTTGATTATCTCACCACACCCTTTAGCGATGGCTTCAACGGAGTCATCTTGATAAAACAATCCTTTCAAGTTGCCAAAGCACAGTAGCTCTTCTGTAGTAAGTCTTTTTTCTACATTAAAGATTATGGTTTCAAACATTTTATTCGATAGAGGCAAATCTCGAATCTGATTATTGAGCTTTCTGTAGTTTTGGTAATCTATCATTAGAATTTTATGTTTGTGTTGCTGCATGGCAAGCATCAACTCGTTTGGTTCAATGTGCGGAATATCAACACCGAGCTGCTTCTCTATTTGATGAATGAAACGGTTGTTTTGAGAGCTGTCTTCACAGAGAAAGTAGATAGTTCTGGTATAGATGTTTTTAGTCATAAGGTTCTTCATTCGGTTTAATTAGGTGTGTTGGCAGAGTGAATGAGAATTCCGACTGGTGCGAGTTTGGTTTACAGGATTGCGTTTAATTTCATGTTAGCTAGTAACTAATAAATCTATCACTCAATCAATAGATTGAATTTACTCGAAAATAATTTTGCTTTGAGTAGGGTGAATGAGTTTGTGAACTCATTGTGTGGATTGCAATTTGTTCACAGACTAAAGCGTGTTATCCTTATGCGCTATTTTTAGATCAATACAGAATTTGGACGGAGCGAATCATGGCGAGCCGTGGAGTCAACAAAGTTATTTTAGTCGGTAATCTGGGATCAGATCCGGAAGTACGTTATATGCCAAGCGGTGGCGCTGTAGCAAACATCACGATTGCGACGTCTGAAAGCTGGCGTGATAAAGCAACAGGTGAGCAACGCGAAAAAACAGAGTGGCACCGTGTATCTCTGTTTGGCAAGCTGGCTGAAGTTGCAGGTGAGTACTTACGCAAAGGTTCTCAGGTTTATATTGAAGGTCAACTGCAGACACGTAAATGGCAAGACCAGAATGGTCAGGATCGCTATAGCACTGAAGTTGTGGTTCAAGGGTTCAATGGTGTTATGCAGATGCTAGGTGGTCGTGCTCAAGGTGGCGCACCGGGTCAATCAATGGGCCAGCCTCAGCAGCAAGGTGGTTGGGGTCAACCTCAGCAACCAGCAATGCAACAAAGCCAACCTGCTCAGGCTCAGCAACCATACTCTCAGCCTCAACAGCAGAACCAAAATCAGCCTCAGTATAATGAGCCACCAATGGATTTTGATGACGATATCCCATTCTAACTCATTGAATCCTGAAAAAAGCCGCGAATTTCGCGGCTTTTTTATATAGTTAAAAAACAGACTAATCAGTTAGTAGTATCTCGGCCTAGGTACTCTGACTGAGCATGGATGTTGCACAATCTAATTCAAGAAAGGAATTCTTCTTATATGAGGTATACACCCACCTTAAAACTGAGCACTCGCCTAGTTGCGTTTGTCACCGTTATAGTGACCAGTGCGATGTTCATCCTATTTTTAGGTGGGACACTATCTTTCAAGCGCTTAGGGCAAGAGTATCTAGATCATTCTCTACAGGGAATTGTTGAGGTGTTGGATAAAGAGATGGAAGACCCTGATGCCGCATATTCCCTTCAACGTTGGATGCCTAAGATGCTTCAGGCTTCCAATATTGTTGAAATGAAACTGCTGTCTGACAATGGGGTGATCTATCGCTATAAGGACACTTCATCGAAAGTCGACAAAGCGCTTCTTTACGACGTGGAATATCAACTCGAGCGCAATGTCGGTTACCGACTTCAGTTTAAAGCGGTGCCTCCCTATATTGGCTATGGATACTCCCTTGAGGCTTTATGGTCGATCACTTTGGCGGTGGCGTTGATCATCTTTTGCTTGATGCGGGGCGTAAAATGGCTGAGAGAGCAGTTGGCAGGGTCTGAGCTCCTTGAAGAGCGAGGGCGAATGATCTTGGCTGGAAGAGTCGAGGAATACGCCAAAGGCGATGTCAAAGAATGGCCATATACAGCCAGCGAAGCATTGGACTGCCTGATAGAGGAGTTACAGGACGCTCGCCAAGAGCGAAGTCGCTTTGATACCTTCATTCGCACGCAAACCTTTCTCGATCAACTGACTGGTACCGCAAATCGTGTATTGTTTGACAGTAAGCTTGAAGCCGCATTGTCAGAGCACGGTTCGCATGGTGGAGTATTGCTGCTGAGAATAGATGACTGGGACCAATTGCAAGAAGAGTCGGGTAAGTCTGTTGCTGATGATTTCGTGGTCGATATTGGTGAAAACCTAAATAATATTATTCAGCGCTATCCTGACGTTATCCTTTCACGTTATTACGAATCAGACTTTGCCATATTTGCTCCTCACTTAAGCAGTAAAGATATTTCACAAATAGCAGTGAATAGCTTAAAGCAACTGACAAAATTGTCCCCACCTAGTCCACTAGATAAGGAAAACTGGGTGCATATTGGTATTAGTATGTATCGCGAAGGTGAAAGTCAGGGGCGTATTTTAGATGAGGTAGAAACAGCGCTCAAAAGCGCACAGTTACAACGAGTCAATACTTGGAATAAATTTAACAAGCTTGTCACGCATGAGGATGAGCGGGGCAGCGTACGTTGGCGTACTCTATTCGATTTAGTGCTAAAGCCTGAAAAGCTCTATATATACCATCAGCCTTGTTATTTATTAGATTCACACCGAGACCGAATATTTGAACATTCTGAGCTGTTTGTCCGTATTAACGATCCCGATAAAGGTTTAATAAAAGCATCAAGATTTAACTCAGCAATAGAGTCTGTTGGCTATGAGTCGATTCTCGACCGTGCTGTTTTTTCGACGGTCGTCAAATTTTTGAAAGTCTCAAAGAAAAGAATATGTTACTCTGTAAATCTTCACGTTGTGCCGTTTTCTGAGCGAGATTATCTGAAATGGTTTCGTTATGAACTACTACAATTGACAGCAGAGCAGCGAAAGTTATTAATTTTTGAATTCGCAGAAGCAAGGTTAGTAAAACACTTGGATTATATGCGCCCGGTAATAAAGATGATTTCCGGATTAGGCTGTAGAGTTTCGGTAGGTCAAGCTGGACGATCAATTGTCAGTACACATTATTTAAAAGATCTACCGGTCGACTTTTTAAAATTGCATAGGAGCTTGGTAAAGCAAATAGATCAGCGAGATGAGAATCAGTTATTCGTGCGTAGCCTGTTAGGTGCTTGTGAAGGACTTAAAACTCAAGTTATTGCCGTTGGTGTCGACAATAAACAAGAGTATAAAACGATGCTGGCTTTAGGAGTACAAGGCGTTCAAGGACGTTATTTTCAGTCCGAGCAACAGTTATTACCTGAAGTTGAAACTGAGAAAAAAGTCATGGCGACCACTAAAGTTCAGATCGGTCGCCGTAATCGATGGCGAAAAGTTAGTAGTAAATGAACATTCAGTCTTTGATCGGAAAGCTTAAGCACAACAAAAAGGTCGGCCATAAACTGACCGTCGTTGTTCAACCCGGTGAATTGTATTTTTCAGCGTTGGTTGACCATGCGCTGCCGTCTAAGGTGGTGGTGGAGGGGGGCGCTTGGCAAGAGACGCTACTCAAAACGCTGATACAGGCTAAATTACCTGAGATTCATCTCGATATCGTTCTCAATTCTAAGTTTTACCAAACCTATCAAATCGATAAGCCTAACATTCCAGAGGCAGAACTAGCGGGTGCCTTGCCGTTTTTACTTAAAGACCTAATCAGCGAAAAAGTGACGGACATTGTTGCGGATGCGGCCGAGCTTCCCGTTGGTAATAAACTTCAGGTTTATGTTGTGCCTAAGAGTCTGATCTTCGGACTACAGCAACAGCTGTCTGCTCATCATATCCAGCTTGATCGTGTTTTAGTCGAAGATGAAGTTTGGGGTGTGTCGGCTGGTGAAGTTTCGCATTTTTTATTACTGCAGCGCAGCAAACAAAGCAGTTTCCGAGTTAGCGCCTTTGTTGACCATCACTGTGCGTTTCAAAGAACCATTCGAGGGGTTGCATCTCCGCTAACAGGTGTTGCCACCAGCGTCCTGCAACTTGATGGTATTGCATTAGAGCTACAACGTTCGATTGACTATCTATCGTCGCAGCTACGCGGTGCTTCTCTGCATCAGATGAAAGTTTGTTGTGATGAAGAAGATCAACCTGAGCTGGTGGGGGCGTTAAGTGAGCGTTTAAGCGTTAAAGTCGCTGCGCTAAGTGAGGATGACAGAGAGTCAGGCGATATTCTGATTGAATTTTCAGAGCAATTGAGCGAGCAAGCGGTCAATCTCTATCCAGATTCACTTAAGCCGAAGAAGGAAAACTTTACTCTTACTAATGTTGTGTTTGCATGGGGAGCGGTAGCGGCCATTTTGCTTACCTCATTCGCTTACCTCCATTTTCAGCAAAGCACGCTAAATCAAGAGCTAGAAGATTTCCAAATCCAGCAGAGAGAGTTTGAGCAGCAGTTGGCAAGCTTGAATGAACGTTTGGCCAAGCATAAGCCATCTGCTGCTAAAGTTGCCGCAGTGGCGAGATTAAAACTGGATATTCAGGCTAAACGGGCTTCGTTAAAAGCTGTCGATGAATTTGATGACTCTCAACAGATAGGTTACTCAGGTGTAATGCGCGCACTGGCGGAATTGGGTCGGGAAGACATCTCGCTAAACCATATTTTTATTGATGCAAATACCATGGATTTGCAGGGGTTGGCACGAGAAGCAAAAGCTATCCCAAACTGGGTGAATCAATTCCAGTCGGAAGTCAATTTAGTGGGGCGGACATTTGAAAAGCTGCGCATTGGTCGTAACGATGACGACATTGTGACGTTTGAACTTATCACTAAGCAGGAGTCGAAATAATGCAACAGCTATGGCTTCAACTAAACGATAAGTTTCAAACTCTGAGCTTGCGAGAGAAATGGCTGCTTACGCTTTGTGGCTTGGTGGTCCTCAGCGTTATGCTTCTAATTTGGTTGATTGAACCGACGGTGAAAGCAAATCATGCGCTGTCTGGGCAACTGAGTTCGACTAAGCAGACGGTTCAACGCTTAGAAGGCGATATTTTACTTGCCACAGCAAAGCTAAATAAAGACCCCAACCAAAATATTGACCTCGAATTTAAGAAGTTATTGACTGAAAGTCAGCAACTGTCAGAGCAGTTAGCACAGATTATTGAAAACCTGATTTCCCCTAGCCAAATGGCGCGGTTACTGGAAGATGTACTAGCAGGCACTAAAGGCCTTAAGCTAGTTTCATTAGAGTCTATGACAGCGGAACCCATTACAGGGGGAGCAGACAACCAGACACGAACAGGCTATTACTTGCATCCGGTAAGGCTAGAGTTAACTGGGAGCTATTTCTCTATTCTGACTTATCTCAACACACTAGAGTCTCTGCCTGTCAATTATTACTGGAGAAGTTTCAGTTATACCGTCGAAGTATACCCTACCGCACGACTGGTGCTGGAAGTGTACACGTTAGGCACGAGACAGGAGTTCATCGGTGGTTAGATTATTACTTGTGACTGTTGCGTTTTTTTCATCGGTGGTCAGTGCATCTCAGGACCCAACAGCTCCGCTTGGTTGGCAGAAGCCTCGGGAGGCCAAGCCAGCAACCAAGATTGTTCAGCAGCCAGTGCCTATGCTGCAAAGTATTGTTTGCCGAGATGCTGGGCATTGTCGCGCGGTGTTAAACAATCAGGTAGCTTTGGTCGGAGAAACGGTGAATGGATATAAAGTGACAAGCATTGAACCGGAGCTGGTCAGGCTCTCTCGAGCAGGCAAGCAGTGGGAATTAGAGCTTTTTACTCTGGATATAAAACAATAAGGTTATTGGAATCGTATGCGTAAACTCGTTGTAGCAATGACTGTTGCATCATTAGTGGGTTGTTCAATGGGCCATCGGGAGCCTGTTGAAGTTAAAGATGCGCTGAATGAAGCGATAAATCAGTCAGGCAGTCGCAGTCTGGATGAGCTTCCGCCTTCTGTAGAGGCTGATTTAATGCCAGAGCTGGATAGTGGGCTAGCAGCTCTCGAAACAGTAAAGCGTTTTCGAATTCAAGCGAATGATGTCGAAGCCAAAGCCTTTTTTGCCAGTTTGGTGAGAGGAACTGAATTTAGTGTTGCACTGCATCCAGAGGTATCCGGCAATATTACCGTTAATTTAACGGACGTGACTCTAGATGAAGTCTTGTCCGTAGTACGCGATCTATACGGCTACCAAATTGAAAAAACTGGTAAAGTGATTCAGGTTTATCCTGCTGGGCTAAGGACAGTAACCATTCCGGTCGATTACTTACAGTTCAAGCGTAGTGGTCGCTCATTAACCTCGATTACTACTGGGACCATCACCAACAGTAGCTCATCGAGTTCGTCATCTTCTAGCTCAGATTCAGATACCTCCGGTACAGGCAGTTCGAACACCAGTTCAGCTAAGGGCGGCACTGAAATTGAAACGACCAGTGAAAGTGACTTTTGGCCACAGCTGGAACAAGCCGTGAGTCAGTTAATTGGTTCAGGTCAAGGGCAGAGTGTTGTTATTACACCACAGGCTGGTGTGATTACTGTTCGCGCATTCCCCGATGAAATTCGCGAAGTGCGAAGCTTTATTGGTGTCTCTCAGCAACGACTGCATCGCCAAGTGATTTTGGAAGCTAAGATTCTCGAAGTCACTTTGAGTGACGGCTATCAGCAAGGTATCGATTGGTCAAAAGCCTTCACGTCGAACGGGACAAATTACACCATAGGTCAGGGAACTCCGACGACAACCGGTACGCCGGCAACATTGCCAGGTTTGGATACGATTGGCACCCTACTGGGCGGACAGACAAACTTAGTGATTTCCAGTGGCAGTTTTGATGCAGTGATCAGTTTTATGGCCACTCAGGGTGATTTGAACGTACTTTCTAGTCCTCGTGTCACGGCGTCAAACAATCAGAAAGCCGTAATCAAAGTTGGGACTGACAGCTACTTTGTGACAGACTTCTCGACTAATGTTGACACAAGCAGCACGACATCTACCACGAGTACCGATATTGAGTTGACGCCATTCTTCTCGGGCATATCCCTTGATGTCACCCCGCAAATTGATAATGACGGCAGTGTTCTATTACATGTCCACCCAGCGGTGATTGACGTAACGGAAGAAAATAAAGAGATCACTAATGGCACGTCTACAGTCTCTTTGCCACTAGCGACCAGCTCCATTCGTGAATCGGACTCTGTTATTCGTGCACAAGATGGCGATGTGGTGGTTATTGGTGGCTTAATGAAATCCAACACATTGGATAGAACATCCAAAGTCCCGTTTTTAGGTGATGTCCCCGCTCTGGGGCATCTGTTCCGCAACACTACGCAATATACTGAAAAAACAGAATTAGTCATTCTATTGAAGCCGACAGTTGTGGGTGTAAATACTTGGCAGAAAGAGATTGAACGTTCACGAGATTTACTTCAAGAATGGTTTCCTGATGAGCAGTAGCACATGTATTTGGAGCATTTTGGTTTAACTCAATTTCCTTTTCATCTGACCCCAAATACGGAGCTTTTTTTGGGGTTGGAGCCTCACTATGAGGCCATTCAAACCGTTCAGTCGGCAATTGAAATGGGGGAAGGGCTGATAAAGGTGACGGGTGAAGTCGGCACAGGAAAGACCATGGTATGTCGCATTCTAGTCAATCAACTTGAGCAAGATGTGCAGCTGGTTTATCTGCCAAATCCTGCCCTTAATGGTGATGAGTTAAGACGAGCCATCGCGACTGAGTTGGCCGTTGATTCAGTAGACTCGACCAACTTAGTTGAAGAGATTCAAGCTAAACTTATTGAATTAGCTCGGGGTGGATTGCCTGTTGTGCTGTTTGTCGATGAAGCTCAGGCGCTGAGTGATGAAGCTCTAGAAGTACTGCGTTTGTTTGGCAACCTAGAAACCGAATACAACAAGCTAATACAGATCGTTTTGTTTGGCCAACCGGAACTGGATGAGAGATTAGAGCAACATCATCTTCGCCAGTTCCGTCAACGGATAACTTTCAGTGCACGACTAAGAACGCTAACAATTGCTGAGGTGGTCGCCTACATTGACAACCGATTAGAGAAGTCGGGTGGGGAGGATGGAATCTTTACTGTCAGCCAGAAAAAAGCGATTTGGAAAGCCAGCCACGGGATTCCAAGACTGGTGAATCAAATCTGTCACAAGTGCCTAGTATTAGCGTGTAGCCAACGTAGCTTGAGCGTCAATAATGAACAGCTGTTTAGCGCCATTCACGATACGTATGACAGCTGTAAACCGAAATTTAAAAGCCCGTTAATTTGGGGCTGGAGTTTATCATGAGTGCGATTAACAATGCGCTGTCTGAGCTGGCTAGTAACCATTCGCATAAGCCAGAGCAGGTTGTCAAAGCGCAAGTCAAACCTGTTAAACAGCTCAAAGTGTTGCCCTGGGTGATCGGCAGCTTTGGGTTAAGTCTTGCTGTTGGTGGGTGGGCTCTTTCTACGCAGTCCCCAGAATTGCCGCAACAACCAGTCTCTGTCACTGTCGCTGAGCCCACAATCCAAATAGCCTCTCCGACGTCTAAACCTTCTGAGAGCAGTGGCGTTATTTATAACCCTCAATCTCGTACCGTGAATAAGCCTACCAAACCTGCGCCTGTCATCGAGGAAGAAGCTCAGGCTCATCTACCTCAGCCTTTGCCAATAGCCGTTGCCAGTGTTTCACAGAAACCCACTCAAGTTGCACAAGGTGAAGTTGTTATTCAGCAAATTGAACTGTCACCAGCTCAACTGGCAGAAAAAGCGGAAACAAGAGCCAAGAAAGCGCTTGATGACAACAACCTGAAAGAAGCACTTGGCCATTATCAGGAAGCGCTTCGCTACGCGCCCAATAGCGTTAAGATTCGCCAGAAACTATCGGCGTTATATTACGGTAAAGGTGAAGCAAGAAAGGCGGTGGATATTCTGCGTAAAGGTATTCAACTCGACAAAGATAATACTGCGCTACGAATGTCTCTAGCGAAATTGCTGATGAAAGAAAAGCAAAATGAAGCGGCACTAACGGCTTTAGTTCATCTTCCACAGCAAGTACCAGTTGAGTATTTGTCGTTGAGAGCCGCGTTAGCACAGAAATCCAAGCAAGACGAAATTGCGCTCAGTAGTTACCAGAATTTAGTTTCGATGGAGCCAGACAGTGGCCGTTGGTGGCTTGGATTAGGTATCCAGCAAGAGCGTGCTTTAAATTTACCTGAAGCCGAAAAAGCCTATCAGCAGGCACTCACAAAATTGGGTTTATCCAGCCAATCGCAACAATTTATTCGCGATCGTCTATCGCTAATTAGTCGATTAGAGGAGCAACCAGATGCAAATTAAACTGAGAAAGCGTCTCGGTGACTTGCTCGTCGAAGAAGGCATTATTACCGACTCTCAGGTCGAAGAGGCACTAGCCGCGCAAAAAAGCACGGGTCGAAAACTGGGTGCAACTCTGATTGAGTTAGGTTTTTTAACCGAACACCAGATGCTGACCTTCCTATCTCAGCAGCTTGATGTTCCATTGATTGATCTTAGCCGAGCGAACGTTGACGTTGACGCTGTGCAGCTCTTGCCTGAAGTTCATGCTCGTCGTCTGAGAACCTTAGTGATCGGTCGTCAAGGTGACACATTGAGGGTGGCAATGAGCGACCCTGCAGACTTGTTTGCTCAGGAAGCACTGCTTGGACAATTGCCTCAATACGGTATTGAATTTGTCATTGCGCCTGAGAAACAGCTGGTTGATGGCTTTGATCGCTATTATCGACGTACCAAGGAAATCGCCTCATTTGCAGAGCAGTTGCAGGCAGAGCATCAGGTTACTGAAGCATTTGATTTTAATATTGAAGATGAAGACAGCGATGAAGTTACCGTTGTTAAGCTAATTAACTCATTGTTTGAAGATGCTATTCAAGTTGGTGCTTCAGATATCCATATTGAGCCTGATGCCAATGTATTGCGCTTACGTCAACGTATCGATGGTGTCCTGCATGAAACCCTATTAAATGAAGTCAATGTCGCTCCTGCCTTGGTGCTGCGCTTAAAGTTAATGGCGAATCTGGATATTTCGGAAAAACGTTTGCCACAGGACGGTCGTTTTAACATTCGCGCTAAGGGTCAATCAGTCGACATTCGTATGTCGACGATGCCAGTCCAGCATGGCGAATCCGTCGTTATGCGTCTATTGAATCAGTCAACGGGTGTACGAAAATTGGAACATTCCGGGATTCCTGAGCACCTATTGCTTCGCCTTAGGCGTCAACTTCGCCGCCCTCACGGCATGATACTAGTCACCGGTCCTACAGGTTCGGGGAAAACCACCACGCTTTATGGCGCATTGAGTGAACTTAATGAACCCGGTAAGAAAATCATCACTGCAGAAGATCCGGTGGAATACCGTTTACCCCGTGTTAACCAAGTCCAAGTGAATTCGAAAATTGACCTCGATTTCTCAACCATTCTCAGAACCTTTTTGCGTCAAGACCCAGATATTATTCTGGTTGGTGAGATGCGTGACCAAGAAACGGTAGAAATTGGTCTGCGTGCTGCACTCACGGGTCACTTAGTTTTGAGCACATTGCACACTAATGATGCGGTGGATAGCGCTCTGAGGATGATGGATATGGGCGCACCAGGTTACCTAGTGGCTAGTGCAGTACGAGCTGTTGTTGCTCAGCGTTTGGTACGTAAAGTATGTCCAGATTGTAAGACCAAAGATGAGGTGGACGATTCACGCAGGCAGTGGTTGGCTCAACGTTTTCCTAACCAGGGACAGGCGGATTTTGTCAAAGGTCGTGGATGTCAGAACTGCAACCTAACGGGATATCAAGGGCGGATAGGCGTGTTTGAAATGCTCGAATTGGAGCAGGACATGATGGATAAGCTGCGCGCCAACGATGCGGTAGGCTTTTCAATGGTCGCCCGTCAGTCTGAGAGCTATAAGCCTTTGCTTGCTTCTGCCATGGAATTGGCTTTACAAGGTGTGGTGAGTTTAGATGAAGTCATGAACCTTGGTGAAGGCGATGCGTCCGGCTCGGTTGAAGCCATCTACTTATAGGATGAATCATGCCAGTATTTAGTTATCAGGGACGAAATTTAGACGGTACTGCCGCTACTGGGCAGGTTGATGCGCCTAATGAAGAAGCTGCTGCTGAGTCTCTGATCAATAAAGGTATCATTCCTACCTCTATCAATTTAGGCGGTGGTGGGCGCGCCTTTGAGTTGGATATCAGATCATTGCTTACACCTTCAATTCCGCTGGAAGTGCTGGTGATCTTTTGTCGTCAGTTGTATAGCCTGACCAAAGCGGGTGTCCCTTTGCTTCGCTCCATGAAAGGGTTGACCCAAAACAGCGCCAACAAACAGCTGAAACAAGCCTTGGAAGAGGTCACCCAGGAATTGACTAACGGACGCAGTTTATCGGCGTCAATGCAGATGCATTCCAAGGTCTTTAGCCCGCTGTTTGTTTCAATGATCAATGTTGGGGAAAACACTGGTCGATTGGATCAGGCTCTGATGCAACTGGCCAATTATTATGAGCAGGAAGTGGAAACTCGCAAGCGTATCAAGACAGCAATGCGATACCCCACCTTTGTTATTAGTTTTATCGTTGTGGCTTTGTTTGTCCTGAACGTGAAAGTGATTCCGCAGTTTGCGAGTATGTTTGCTCGTTTTGGAGTCGATTTACCATTACCAACGCGCATTCTCATTACGACATCGGAGTTTTTTGTCAACTATTGGGCATTTATGTTGGCGTGTATCGTGGGCTTGATCTTTGCGTTCAAAGCTTGGGTGAGAACGGAAAAAGGCCAAGAAAAGTGGGATAAGTTTCGTTTACGCATGCCAATTATTGGTGATCTTGTTAATCGAGCGCAGCTTTCCCGTTTTTCTCGCACTTTTGCGCTAATGCTTAAGGCTGGTGTGCCTTTGAATCAGTCATTAGCTCTCTCTGCGGAAGCTCTAGAAAATAAGTACCTCGAGAATCGTTTGTTGGAAATGAAATCTTCAATTGAAGCAGGGGGAACCATTTCAACGACGGCGAGTAATAGCCAAGTGTTTACCCCCTTAGTGCTGCAAATGCTGTCCGTGGGTGAGGAAACCGGACGAATTGATGAGTTATTACTTGAAGCGGCTGATTTTTATGATCGTGAAGTTGATTACGATTTGAAGACGCTGACAGCACGAATAGAGCCTATATTATTAGTAGTGGTTGCAGGCATGGTATTAATACTGGCACTAGGTATTTTCCTACCAATGTGGGGTATGTTAGACGCTATTCAAGGTTAATATGGCGAACAATATAGAGCGTTCAAGATTGGTACTCTGGCTGTTGGCTATTATTATTTTGATGATGAGCTTTGTTTTGGTGCTGGAGAAATTAGAAAAGGATGTCGATGATGCGGCCTTTTTACTTGCCAGTAAGAGGATTATAGAAAGAGCAAGTTTTTATAAACAGCAGTGGATGCTTAAAGGCCAGCAAAAAATATTGACTATTGGAGAAGAAAACCTAACGTTTTCAAAGACTGGCTGGGTTTTACCAGAGAAATTAGGAAATAGTAATCAGTGTAAGTCATGGCTTTCGACATTATATCCAGAGCAGCGGATTATGGATTCAATTCCACTCAAGGTAGTTAATCGCTCTGAATTAAATAGTTATCGATGTGACTATATTTACAATCAGGAAAAATCGATTCATATACAACTAGTAGATAATAAATTTACAGTGAGTGTCGGTTTTTCGGCAAGGTGATTTTGTTGACATATTTGTGATGGCTATATCGTGGATATCTCGTATAATACGTTGTACTAAATAGCGAGTTTATAATTATGCATAATAAGCAATTCGGTTTTTCGTTAGTTGAGCTTGTTGTTGTCATTGTCGTCGTCGGTTTACTGGCCGTTGCGGCTTTGCCACGCTTTTTAGATGTGACTGACGAAGCGAAGAAAGCCAGCGTTGAAGGCGTGGCTGGTGGTTTCGCGACTGGAGTGCTATCAGCACGTGCTCAGTGGGAGGCTGAAGCTCGTCCTTCAGTGACCGTGAACGCAGAAACCTATAACACTGTTAATTATGATGGTGTTGATTTTTGGTTAACTCGCTCTAAAAACAGTAGTAATGCTGACACTGGTTTTAGAGATGGCTACCCGTTTGGGTTAAATACAGATAACACGAGTTTTCCGGCAAGTTTGACGGATCAGATTTGTATCGACTTGATGGGAAACCTATTACAAAACCCACCAAGTGTAGACACTGTATCGAATGCCAACGCCAACACAAATATAAAGTATTCAGCTCAGGCTGATGATTCTAATGACACTTGTACTTACATTCAGAAAGAAGGTGGTACGAATCATCAGTTTGTATATGAGATTAAAACCGGTCGCGTGACCGTGACATTGCAGTAGTACTGCGGATTAACATAGAGAGATAGAGACTATGAAAAAACAAGGCGGTTTCACCCTAATCGAATTAGTGGTGGTGATTGTTATTCTAGGTATTCTGGCAGTAACTGCAGCACCTCGTTTTCTTAACCTGCAAGGAGATGCGCGTGAAGCATCTCTACAAGGATTGAAAGGTGCTATTGATGGTGCTGCTGGTATCGTATATGGCAAAGCTGTTATTGATGGTCAAGAGACTGCTAGTGCAGCTGCTGGGACCTCAGTTGAGGGGGTTTTGACAAGATATGGTTACCCGCTTGCGACAACTGGCGGTATAGGGGCAGCAGTTGTTGGTCTAGATTCAGATTGGGATGTAATAGCAAGTGTGGCAAACACAAGTATTACATACAGCTTTAGTGGCTCTACTGATACAACGTGTGCTGTTACTTACACACAGGCTAGTGGGACTTCTACTGCGAGTGCAGCTTCTACAACTGTAGCTACAGGTGGCTGTAACTAATTATTAAAGAAAAGGCCAGCTTTGCTGGCCTTTTCTTTGTCATGCTCTCACACAGAACTAACCTCTTACTTCTTCTCAAAATCTACACAAATCACCTCACTGATAGCTTTTCTAATTTATAATCAAATTAGAAAAATTAGCTACTTAGGTATCTTATGAATGCTAAGCCTTGTCGAGGCTTTACGTTAATTGAACTTATTATGGTCATTGTGTTGCTTGCAGTGGTATCAGTCTATGCTGCTAGTCGCTACGTAGGTAAAAGCAGCTTTGATGCACAATTAATGGAAGAAGCTGTTTTATCGTCTTTGCGGTTAACTCAGCTTAGGGCAATGAATCGTAATGGTTTATGTAGTCGCTGGTTGGTCATTGATAATCAGGCTATTCACGTTTCGCCAGCCGTATCATCTGGCGGCTGTGCAATCGTATTCCCATCTGATACCAGCGACAGTAGCTACGTTGATGCTGCTGGAGACGACGTGTCATTAACGATCAGCACCAATGGTTCAGAAAATTATGTCGATTTTGACAGTCTAGGTCGTCCTTCGCAGTGTTCAACTACTGATTGTACTGTGACTATTCAGGGCCAATCTGGCACCAGCCGATTTATTTGTATCAATTCAGAAGGTGGTATTTTTGCGAACCCGACAAGTTGCTAAATATAACGGTTTTTCGTTATTGGAGATGGTGATTGTTATCGTGATCATTGGTATTGCTATCAGTGGTGTGTCGATTGCGCTATTTCCTAAAGGTAAACAAAGTGCCGATCAAGTATCGTCGGTTAAAGCGGCTGAGTTAGGTCGTGCGGTGTTGGACGAAGTGTTAGGTCGTAATTTTGATCAGAACTCGGGTCCGAATGGCGGTTTACCTGAATGTGTCATCGTTGCTGCCGTCGGCCGAGATTTATGTACAGATGCTACTGCCCTTGGCACAGATCCAGGAGAGACAAATAAAACGCTGTACAACGATGTCGATGACTTTGACGGACTGAATGGGGTGGTTCAAGACGTATTAGGTGAAGACCTTAGTGACGACCTTAGTGATGGCTACCAAGGATACAATGTATCTATAACGGTTTTCTATGAACAAGACGTCAGTGGAACCATGCAAGGCACGGAATCCTCCACCATAACAAACTATAAGCGAATTACCGTCACTATTACTGATCGTCAGGGGAACACTTACCCATTCGCGGCGACAAAAGGGAATTTTTGATGCGTGGCTTTACTCTGATTGAAATGGTTGTTTCCATTACTTTGTTAGGCATTGTTGGTCTGTTTGTCGGCGAAGTGGTGCGTCAATCATTGGTATTGTATTCAGATTCATCAAATCGTGAAGCATTAATTCAGCAAGGCCGCTTTGCCACTGAAAGGATGCGTAGAGAAATTCGCGAAGCGATTCCAAATAGTGTTGTGGTAGCGAATAACTGTATTGAAATTTTGCCAATTACAAATAGTGCCATATATATGGATCTTCCTATGGCTTTATCGGTCTCTTCGTCAATCAGAGTGCTCCCAGTGGTTAAAAGTATTGCCGCGGGCGAGCGTATTGTGGTGTATCCAACCGATAGTGCTGAACTGAGAGAAGATGTGGATGGTTCTGGCCAAACCGCTCAAGTCAGTACCACTGTCGATTTTGCTGCAAGTGGCGCGATGACGTCTATGGTGGATGTTGACCTGACAGTGAGCACCGGTTTTACGACATTGAGCCCAGCAGATCGCCTTTATTTCTATCGTGAACCAGTCGCATTTTGCCTAGTTGGCAATGAGCTACTGCGGTATTCCGGCTATGATCTAGATAGAGCGACTTTAACGCCTGCATTATTAGGTACTGGAGTTAGGGTTGCTGGAAATCTTAATCAGGTCAACTTTGTTGTTGCTGATCCCCAGTTGCAACGTAATGGCCTAGTTAAAATGGAGCTGACCTTCGTCGGTAATGGAGAGCAGGTTAGGTTTGATCATGATGCGCTTATCTACAACACGCCGTAGGCAGCAAGGGAGCGGCTTGCTGCTGGTTATTTTCATCATTGTCGTAGTGGTGGGTTTTATGGCGGCGATCGCAAATCGGAACCAAGAACGCAGTAGTGATCAACTGATTGCCTCAGTAATTGGTACGAGAGCGGAAATGGCAGCGCGTTCTGCAGCGCAGGTAGAAATAAGTCGCTTTTACCAAAATGGCAGCTGTCAGGTTGGTGTTCAACAAACGATTAACTTTAACGGAGTCGGTTTATCTCAATGTTCGGCGTCGGTTACCTGTACCTCTTTGGGTACATTGGATAACAATGTTGAGGTGTTTCAATTGGTTTCCACTGGAAGTTGCGTGGTTGGAGATTGGCAATTGCAAAGAGTGATAGAAGTTGGAGTACGCGATGATGCCTAGAATATTCTTAATTTTAGTCGCGTTATTGGCGACTCCTGTTTTGGCTCAGGAGTATGTGTTATCGCAAACGCCTTCTGAACGCAGCTTGCCACCATGTTCTTCGGGTAATTGGTCTTTATCTTTTGGTTCGGGAACGGATACTTACCGCTGTCAAAACGGTAAGGTAGAACTCTCTTCTAATGACACTATTCGCGCTACCGATAATTCGATATTAGATGCCGATGATGGTTTTAGCTTCGATGGTGGCAATACGGTCGGTAATGCCACTTATACCATTGATCTTGAAGCAAGCTATGGCTCATTCGATTGGTCAGAAAGTAACAATAAGCTATACGGGCGCTTTGATGCCAACAGCAGCTCGGTATCGCTAAAAGATGTTGAGATGACTGGTGGAATTATTACTGGTGGCGATGTAGTCCTTGAAGACAGTAACATCGGTGGTGCAGTTCGTTCTAATAACAACAAAGTTGAGCTGAAAGGGACGGAAGTTACGGGCAGTGTTTTTGCTAATGGTGACATCAATATCGAAGAGTCTTCTAAAGTCACAGGTAGCGTAACGACTCCAAATAATAAAGTGACGGTTAAGGATTCTGAAGTTACTGGTGATATTGATTCTAATGGCGATCTCACCATTGAAGATTCTAATATCATTGGTGATCTAACGTCTTCGAACAATAAAGTCATCGTTAAGGATTCAGATGTTTATGGTGATGTGAGCGCCAATGGTGAAATAACGATAGAAGACTCTGTCGTTATTGGTGACCTGACCAGTACCAACAACCACATTAAGCTTGAAGACGGCTCGGAAATTGTTGGTGATGTGACAGCTGGGCAACCCAACTGGGGAACTGTTTATGTTAATGACGGCAGCACTGTTGAAGGCACTTGTCTGTATCAGCAGTCGCCAGCGAATTCTTGTGGTGTTGATGCATTGCCAGATCCTGTAGCGCTGTACCATCTTGAAGAATCTACTTGGAATGGTACTGCTAATGAAGTCAAAGATGAGTCTGGTAACAATTTACACGGGCGCGCGATTAATGGTGCTTTAACTGCGACATCAACGCCAGCTCTACCTACTATTGATAGCCTAGGTACATGTGGCTATGGATACTTTGAGCACGACAATAATCAGTATGTTGAAGTCGCTGATAACAGTTTACTGGATGTTAGCAATAGGCTGACTGTCTCGGCTTGGATATATCCCACCAGCTCTCCAAACTCAGGGGGCCTGTATAGTGTTATCTCTAAAGACACCAATTTTGAACTCCACTTAGATAGCAATAGGCGCTTGTTCTGGTGGTGGCAAGAAAGCAATGGCACCACGCGCTCATTGACGAGTACTGAGCAAATTCCATTGAATGAATGGACTTTTGTTACTATTCGCTATCGAAATCAAAATACACGAGCACAGATTTATATCAATGGTGAGCGTAAAGGAGCTTATAGCTCAAATTTAAATCGTCAGCTCCGTACAAATTCAAATCCACTTCAGATTGGTCAGGATCAAAACGTGTCTGGCCGAGCTTTTGATGGCGCTATCGATGAAGTTCAGATTTTTGATCAGTATTTAACACCTCAACAGATCCGCCAGCTATATCGTCAGCGTCATACCTGTAGTAATACACCAACGCTGCAGTGTTTTAGTGATGATTTCAATTCAGGCTCACTATCTAATCTCTGGGTGACGTCGACAAGTAGCGGCTCTTTCATGCCAGGTGTAATTAGTAGTCGATTGCGTTTTACTCAAGCGGTGCAAGATCAAGCGACGTCGTCGACTTATCAGCGTCTATTCCCAGCTAAGGATAACTTGGTTGAAATAGAGTTTGATCATTTTGCCTATAATGGTTCCGGCGCGGATGGTATTGGTGTCGTGCTTTCAGATGCTCTTGTTACTCCAAGAGCTGGCGCATTTGGTGGGCCTCTAGGTTATGGCTTTAAACCTAACGAGCCCGGATTTGCTGGTGGTTGGCTCGGCGTAGGTATTGATGAATATGGTAACTTTTCCAATGAAGGCGGGCAGGGTAGTGACCCAGGGCGGAGACGCCAGTCGGTAGCATTGCGTGGTTCCGGCGTTGATGAAACGGGTTATCGTTATCTAGCGGGCGCGTGTAACAATGGCCAAACTAACCAGAATGGTAACTGTTTGTCGCCAACAGTCGATAACAATAATTCTGGTGCGGTGCATCGTTATAAGATTGTGGTGGATTCTCGGATCACAAATGAATCGCAGGTGGAAATTTCACGTAAGATCGGTAACGGTAGCTGGCAGTCTATTGTCGGGCCAATCAATGTCTTAGATAGTCAATACAACCAAGCTGCGGTGCCAGATGACTTCTTGCTCTCAATTACGGGCTCTACCGGCAGTGTGACCAATATCCACGAGATTGATAACTTCCAGGTTTGTGCGCTGCAATCACGCCCTATAGAAGATCAAATCGATCATTTTCGAATCACCCACACAGGACAAGAACTCACTTGCAATGCAGAAGAAGTTACCGTTAGAGCCTGTAAGAATTCAAGTTGTAGCGAGCTATATACTGATTCAGTAACTGCAACTCTTTCTCCGGCGACAGTTGATGGGGGAGGAGGATGGATCGGTGGAAATGTGAAAACTTTTTCTGGCGGCTCAGGGACTTTCTCTATCAGAAAGAACCAACCGGGGACTTTAACCTTGGGTGTGACGGGCTCGACTCCTCCAGCTAGGCCTTTCTCGACCAATTTGTGTAATGACGGCAGTGGCTTGGGTGCAGATAATTGTGATGTGGTGTTTTCTGACAGTGGTTTTGTGATTGATGTAGAAGATAAAGTCTCAAATGAATCAGTTACTGCACAAATAAGGGCGGTAAAGAAAAGCGATAACTCTCAGCAATGTGTTCCAAGTTTTGGCAGTGTATCCAAGAACATCAATTTCTGGAGCTCGTATGTTGATCCTGTTAGTAGTGAAATTAAGGGTAGCCCTCAGGTATCGATTGATTCTAATGCTATTGGAACAACAGAGGGTGATGCGACTGCACTTAATCTATCGTTTAACAGTTCAGGCGAAGCCTCATTTACCCTTAACTACCCAGATGCTGGGGAGATTCAGCTAAATGCTAGCTATATTGGAACGGGTGATGAAGACGGTTTGGAAATGACAGGGAGTGAGAATTTTGTTAGATATCCAAAATATCTAGCTGTTGTAGCGGACTATTCAGGTAATGATGGTGAATGCATAGCCGCAGATACCTCATGCGACGTTTTTACAGCAGCAGGAGAAACATTCGACTTAAAGGTCACGGCTTATGGTGAAGATGATGTAGTGTTATATAACTACAAGCATAGTGATATTGAAATTACTCATGAACTTATTGCACCTGTTGGTAAAGAGTTAGGTACGCTAGGGGTACAGGAATATAATCATGTCCCACAAGATTCAGGAACTAACGTTATCGAACAGACGATTTCTGAAGTTGGAGTTTTTGATATAACCGTAACACCAACAACTACTTTTCATGGCTATACGATTTCACCCGTCTCTACAGGTAACTTAGGGCGCTTTATCCCTGCTTATTTCGCAGTCTCAATTCCACTTCCCCCCGTATTGGATGCGTTTTGTGGTGGGTTTAGCTATATTGGGCAATCTTTTAACTACTCAACAGAACCACAGCTCGATTTGTCTCCGCAATCAGCAAGTGGCTCAGACGTTAAAAATTATCTAGATGATGGGTGGTGGCGTTACAGCAATCAGTGGGGTTATCATACGTATAACGCCGCAAGCGGTAACCCTACAATTTCTATTGACACGTCATCAATACCTAGCCCAAGTGTTGAGAGAAATGCTACGAATGATAGTAAAGTAGTGCTCAAAAATGAGCATATTTTATACACCAAAGATACAACGCCAATAAATCCATTTACTGCTGACTTTCAACTCGAGTTAGATGAACGTGATCTTAAAGATTCCGATGGCGTATGCTTTAAATCAGCACATTCTGGGAGTAGTGATGATTGTCAAGGCATTACCTTTGATAATGTAGATGGCACTATGCAACTTCGTTGGGGAAGGCTGGTTATTAACGACACCTATGGCTCTGAGATTGCAACTGTAAGGCAGCGACTGGAATTGCAACACTATCAAAGCAATCGCTTTGAAACCAATACCGATGACTCATGCACCAGCTTTGGGGCTATTGGGAACTTTGTATTCACATCAGGGGAATATACGGTTGTAACTAACGGTAGCCCTACTCAGCCAGAGGTCAATGCGTCACTAGTTTCTTCTACAGCTAGCAGTGGAGAATCTTGGATAGAGTTTACTCCACCTGGATCTGGCATCACCGGAACGATCACAACTTCTCTTAATGTGAATTCATTGTTTCCATGGCTAATGGATGATGAAGATGGTGATGGTAATTTTGAAAATTCCACTTCAGGACTGACACAATTTGGTCTATACCGAGGGAGTGATCGAGTCATTTGGTGGAATGAACAGAATTAGAGACAACGAGATTTTTTCGACTTTCGTTAGGAATCTGTTAGAAATTGCGGGTTTCAGCCCATGTTTATAGTTCAATGCCTTGCTGATACGGCAAGGCATTGGTACATTTAGTGCAATTTTCTATCTTCTAATTCTTTCAGGACGAGCGAAGAATATGTTCAAAAAACTTCGTGGCATATTTTCTAATGATCTATCAATCGATTTAGGTACTGCCAACACTCTTATCTACGTCAAGGGACAGGGTATTGTCCTAGACGAGCCTTCAGTAGTCGCTATCCGTCAGGACCGTAACAGAGCAGGCAAAAGTGTCGCTGCTGTCGGCCATGCCGCAAAACAAATGCTGGGCCGTACTCCAGGTAACATCTCGGCAATTCGTCCTATGAAAGACGGTGTGATTGCAGACTTCTACGTTACCGAAAAAATGCTGCAACACTTTATTAAGCAAGTGCATGACAACAGTGTTCTTAAACCAAGCCCTCGTGTTTTGGTATGTGTACCTTGTGGCTCAACTCAGGTTGAGCGTCGTGCTATTCGTGAGTCTGCACTTGGTGCTGGCGCGCGTGAAGTTTATTTGATCGATGAGCCAATGGCGGCAGCAATCGGTGCTGGCCTACGTGTTTCTGAGCCTACGGGTTCTATGGTCGTTGATATCGGTGGTGGTACTACGGAAGTGGCGGTTATCTCGCTAAACGGTGTGGTTTACTCATCTTCAGTACGTATTGGTGGTGACCGTTTTGATGAAGCGATCATCAACTATGTTCGTCGTAACTACGGAAGCTTGATTGGTGAGGCAACCGCTGAAAAGATCAAACACGAGATTGGTTCTGCATACCCAGGTGATGAAGTTGAAGAAATTGAAGTACGTGGTCGTAACCTTGCTGAAGGTGTGCCGCGTAGCTTTAGCCTAAATTCAAATGAAATTCTTGAAGCGCTACAAGAGCCACTGACTGGTATCGTTTCCGCTGTAATGGTTGCGCTGGAACAATGTCCACCAGAACTTGCGTCTGATATTTCAGAAAATGGTATGGTTCTTACAGGTGGCGGCGCGCTATTGAAAGATCTTGATCGACTTCTAACGGAAGAAACTGGTATTCCAGTGGTTATCGCGGAAGATCCACTGACATGTGTAGCACGTGGTGGCGGTAAAGCTCTAGAAATGATCGACATGCACGGTGGCGATCTATTCAGCGAAGAATAATCGAATTGGCCTAGCAAACCACTAGGCTATTTCGAGCGATTAAGGAACTCATACTCAATGAAGCCGATTTTTGGCCGAGGACCTTCACTTCAATTACGCCTGTTTTTCGCAGTCATTATATCAGCCAGCCTTATGCTGGCTGATAGTCGTTTAGGCGCATTTGCTCAGGTACGTTATTTACTCAACAGCATGGTCGCCCCGATTCAGTATTTAGCTGATGTTCCTCGCACTATGTTTGATGGGGTCTATGAGCGTTTCAATATTCGCAAAGACTTTATGGAGAGTAACCATCAGCTTAAGCGTGAAATTCTGCGTCTTAAGAATGATATGTTGCTGCTGGATCAGTATCGTGAAGAAAACCAGCGCTTGCGTAAACTGCTGGGCTCCTCGTTTGTACGAGACGAGCGTAAAGTAGTCACTGAAGTGATGGCCGTGGATACATCACCATATCGTCAGCAAGTAGTTATTGATAAAGGCCAGATAGATGGCGTTTATGTCGGCCAGCCTGTGGCGAACGAAAAAGGGATTGTTGGTCAGGTAACCTTTGTTTCCGCCCATAACAGCCGCGTATTGTTACTTACAGATAGCCAGAGTGCTATTCCTGTCCAAGTGATTCGTAATGACATCCGTGTTATCGCGTCAGGCAACAGCAAGATAGACAGAATCAACTTAGATCATATTCCGATCAGCCTCGATATTCAGGAAGACGACTTACTGGTTACTTCCGGTTTGGGGGGAGTGTACCCAGAAGGATATCCAGTGGCGCACGTGGTGAATGTTGTCCGTGACACTGCGCGTGAATTCGCAGCGATAGAAGCTGAACCGGTTGTCGATTTTGAACGCCTACGTTATTTGCTTCTCATCTGGCCAAATGATTCTCGTCAGGACAAGATTCAACAGGCATTACCAAGTAATATGCAAGAGGTAAGCGGTAATGGCGAATAGTGTATTTAAAGGCAAAATGGTCATTGCCTTTTCGTTTTTAATAGCCTTAACCCTTCAGACTATTCCATGGCCTGGCGTATTGGATGTGTTAAGACCTTCTTGGCTGTTTCTTGTGGTTTGTTACTGGGTGTTGGCATTGCCACATCGAGTAAATGTCGGTACCGCTTTGATACTTGGCTTGCTGTGGGACTTATTGCTCGGTTCCACCTTGGGTATTCGCGGTATGATGATGTCGATCGTCGTTTATCTGGTGGCGCTTAATTTCTTGGTCTTGAGGAATATGGCCCTTTGGCAGCAAGCGATGCTAATTGGTCTGCTCTCTATTGTTTTGGATGTTCTGATTTTCTCAGGAGAATACCTGATACAGGACATTACATTTAATCTGCTGTCTCTGTGGAGTGGCTTGATAAACTGTATTCTGTGGCCGTGGTTATTCCTGTTGATGCGCAGAGTCAGACGACATTGGCATGTAAGGTAATTGATGATGAAAAAGTTGGTGTTGGCGTCAGGATCACCGAGACGCAAAGAACTGTTATCACAATTAGGTCATTCGTTTACTGTTATTCGAACCGATGTCGAAGAAAGTCAATCGTCAGATGAGAATCCAAAGCAGTACGTCGCACGCCTATCTAAAGATAAAGCGCTCGCGGGGTTAGCGCTCGCAAGTGAAGCTGTTGTCATTGGCTCAGATACCATCGTTGTTTGTGACAACACCGTTCTGGAAAAGCCCGATGATCTGGAACATGCTAAACAGATGCTGATGTCGCTGTCAGATCGTTGTCATCAGGTGATGACAGCAGTGACAGTGGCCAGTAAAGAACAACAAGAAACTGTAGTGGTGACTACAGACGTATGGTTTAAACCTATGTCAGAAAACGAGATAGAACAATATTGGCATACGGGTGAACCATGCGATAAAGCTGGTAGCTATGGAATCCAGGGTATCGGAGGCCGTTTCGTAACGCGTATTGAGGGTAGCTATCATGCTGTGGTAGGCCTCCCATTATTCGAAACGGACCAGCTCTTGCACAAATTCTTATAATTTAAAATTTTGAGGTGCGCCGATGAGTGCAGAGTTGCTAATCAACGTGACCCCGAGTGAAACTCGTGTGGCCATGATTGAAGGGGGAACCCTACAAGAGATCCATGTGGAACGTGAAGCAAAGCGCGGTATTGTCGGCAATATATACAAAGGCAAAGTCAGCCGAGTCCTGCCGGGGATGCAAGCGGCATTTGTTGATATTGGCTTAGACAAAGCGGCATTTCTTCATGCTTCGGACATTGTGCCTCACACTGAGTGTGTGGCAGAGAATGAGAAACAACAGTTTCAAGTCAGAGATATCTCTGAGCTGGTTCGCCAAGGACAAGACATTGTCGTCCAGGTGGTGAAAGACCCGCTTGGCACCAAAGGCGCACGCCTGACCACAGACATCACCTTACCTTCCCGCTACTTGGTCTTTATGCCAGGGGCGAGTCATGTCGGCGTCTCACAACGTATTGAGAGCGAAGAAGAACGCAACCGCCTGAAAAAAGTTGTTGGTCATTACTGTGATGAAGATGGCGGCTTTATTATCCGGACTGCAGCTGAAGGCGCGGATGATACCGAGCTATCTCAAGATGCCGCTTTTCTAAAACGACTCTGGTCAAAGGTCAATGAGCGCCGTTCTAAGTACAAAACACGCTCGACACTTTATGGTGAACTCGGGTTATCACAACGCATTCTACGTGATTTTGTCGGCACTGAACTGACCAAAATACTGGTTGATTCTCGCTTAGAATTTGAGAACCTCAAAGAATTCACCTCAGAATACGTACCAGAGCTGACGAGTAAACTGGAGTTATACGAAGGTGATAAGCCAATCTTCGATATGTACGACACAGAGAACGAAATTCAACGTTCTTTGGAACGTAAAGTGGAACTTAAGTCAGGTGGCTATTTGATCATTGATCAAACTGAAGCCATGACGACAGTCGACATAAATACGGGTGCATTCGTCGGTCGTCGAAATCTTGAAGAAACCATATTCAATACCAATGTTGAAGCAACTCAGGCTATCGCACGCCAACTGCGTCTGCGTAATCTGGGTGGCATCATCATTATTGACTTCATTGACATGCTTTCTGAAGAGCACCGTAAGCGTGTACTTACTTCATTAGAAGCGGCGCTCGACAAAGACAGAGTTAAGACCAATATTAACGGCTTCACCCAGCTGGGTTTGGTCGAAATGACACGTAAGCGAACACGTGAAAGTATTGAACATATCCTATGTTCTACTTGTCCAACTTGTGAGGGGCGTGGAAGTGTCAAAACCGTTGAATCTGTTTGTTATGAGATTCTTCGCGAAATCACCAGAGTTAACCGAGCGTATGAGGCGGATAAATTCGTGGTTTACGCTTCCCCTTCTGTCGCGGATGCCTTGCAAGGCGATGAATCGCACGCATTGGCAGAACTCGAGGTCTTTATTGGCAAGCAGGTCAAAGTTCAGGCAGAGCCTCTTTATATTCAAGAGCAATTTGACGTTGTCATGATGTAGGCTTTTTGTGAACACAACCGCTAGACGCTTAATTCAGGTATTACTGTGGCTATTGGTGACTCTGATGGTCGCCTTAGCTATTGCCATCACAACTCTGCGTATTACGCTGCCACAGCTCAATCGTTTCCAAGATGAAATCCAAACATGGGTAAACAAGGGTTCGACTCTGGATTTTGAAATCGATCAGATCAGTGGTTTTTGGCGTAATACTCACCCCTCCATCTCATTGCAAAATGTACGGGCAAACACCCCGGAAAGCAGTGGGATTCACTTTTCTGCTCAAACCGTTGAAGTTGAATTTGATCTGATTCAATCTGTGATTGATATGCGGCCCGTCATCGCCGACCTGAGTATTCATAACCTTAAGCTGGATATGAGTACTATAGAGTGGGTGCAGTCTGGTGAAAAAACGGCGATGCAACCGCAAGGTGATCAGAAAAGCGTGGTTCAGCAACTAGACCAGCTATTGCTGCGTCAGCTGGATAGTTTCTCACTAATTGGCTCTGAGATCATACTGCAAGGTATTGACGGTTCGATACGAGAGTTGGAAATAGCAAAGCTGTTTTGGCAAAACAAAGGTCAACGTCATATCGCCGATGGTGAAGTCAGCATTGCGCACAGTAATCTGAACTCGGCGCAAGTCAAAGCGAACTTTGTCGATCACGGCTCCTTAGCTGAGGTGAGTGGTGAGTTTTACTTAGCAGTGGATAACGTGCTGGTTACGCCTTGGTTGACTAAGTATCTAAAAACGGAAACCGGTATTGAAAAAGGCAAGGTTAGTTTAAACAGCTGGATCACGTTAGAGCACAGCAAACCAACCAATGCGTATGTTGAATTGGAGCCTTCTGAACTCACCTGGAAAGAAGGCAAAGAGCATGAGCTGCTGATTGAGTCAGGCATATTGCAATTGGAGCCTAAAGTGGAAGGCTGGCAAGTGAATGCTCACTCACTTGTGCTGCAAACGGATGGACAACTGTGGCCTGAGCTTGATATTGCTTTCAATTGGCAACCAGAGCACTGGCTGCTCAATGCCTCGCAGCTTGATTTGAAAGCCATTTCTCCATTGGTTAAGTTGGCGCCGGAATCGAAGCAAACTACTAAGCTGCTAGAAACGTTAGACCTTGGTGGTTTAGTGGAAGATATTCGAGTGTCGATGGAAAAAGATAACCTAGACTCTCTGAAATACTCAGCCCAGCTCAGCGATGGCTCTATGAAGCAATGGGAACTGCTGCCAGGTCTGCATCACCTCTCTGCAAAAGTGTCTGGTAACGCCCATCAAGCTAAGGCCAGCGTGGAGATCATTGATGACGTACTGCCTTACGGTGATGTTTTTCAGGCACCATTGAACATCAAGCAAGGTCAGGTAGACATCGTGTGGCAGAACAGCGCTGATGGTTGGAGTTTATGGGCAGATAAAGCCACAGCGGCAACGCCAGATCTTCAGGTGTTGGGCGCATTTCGCCTAGATTTCCCTAAAGATAAAAGCCCATTCTTATCATTTTACGCAGAAGCCGATTTATATAACGCAGGGGAAACCTGGCGTTATTTGCCCGCCTTGGCTCTTGGGCGAGATTTAACAGATTACCTTTCAACAGCGATTCAGGCGGGTAAGGTCAATACAGCCAAGCTACTCTGGTATGGTGAACTGGGCGACTTCCCATATCGCAAGAACAATGGCATGTTCCAAGCGTGGGTAGGGCTAAAGAAAGCGAAGTTCAGTTTTGATACGGCTTGGCCACCGATCACTGACTTGCAGCTGGATTTGTTGTTCCAGAATGACTCCATGTACCTTAACTCCCGTAGCGCCACTCTAATGGATGTCAAAGCGACGCGAATTAGTGGGGTCATTCCTGAGTTGGCTCCCGGTGGTCATATTGAAATTGAAGCTAGCGCTGTTGCTCAGGGTAATGCGGTGCGTGACTATATGACAGCATCGCCACTCGTCGATTCAGTTGGCGCGGCGTTAACCGCAGTCCAGGTTGACGGTAAAGTGACATCGAGCTTTCAACTTAATATTCCATTCAGTTCCGACGAAGAAGCCCGCGCTTGGGGCTACGCTGATCTAGATGAAAATCAGGTCACGATTGAAACGCCTCCCATGACGCTGGAAACGGTGTCAGGTCGTGTTGAGTTCGATAATGATGTTGTCAGCGCAGCTGGTTTGTCTGCGCATCTATTAAAACAGCCCGTGGCGATAGATTTTGCCGGCGAAAATGCAGGTCAGGGCTACGGTGTTAACATCGATGTGGTTGGCGATTGGGATCTGAAACCGCTGACTCCTTATGTTGGTGGGCAGTGGATGGGGCCTTTGGACGGTCATGCGCCGTGGCGTATGGGGGTCGACATTCAACTTAATGATGTTGGCTTCACCTATCAGCTTGATACCAGTGCCGACCTGAAGATGGTAAGTAGTCACTATCCTTATCCGTTGAATAAAGAACTATACCAATCGGGTAAGGCGAGCATGCAAGCTTCTGGTAATCAGGAAAGTATTACCGCTCGACTGCAACTGCCTGGTCTTAAGTATCAAACCGAAATTGATATTCGCCCGGAGACGCCGGTCTTGAAAGCAACCAATCTAATATTGGGTAAGGGTAGCTTCAAAATTAGCCCAGTAGCAGGACACCAGGCTCAGATACGTACAGATAAGTTTGATATCGACCAGTGGGCTGAGTTGTTATCTCGTTCTACCTCCAATACCAGTAAAGCGGTGCTTGCCGACATGAACACTCCACAAATTCCTACTCCTGATCGAGTTGAATTGGATGTTGGTGAGTTGACTCTCGCGGGTATTGAGTGGAATGACGTCGATTTCACGGCAAAGCGTAAGAACCTTGGCTGGCACATGAGTTTAGATAGTCAGGAGGCGGCTGGTGAAGCGAGCTATATTGAGCCATACGACCTTTCTGCCGCACTCGATAGGCTGCATGTTTATATCCCAGCGTTAGACACTGAATACAAAGACACGACCCTGTTTGAAGCAGGCAAAGATCAGAAAGAACTGATCAGTGATTTTGAACGTTCTTTCCATGAGCAAATTCCAAATATCACTCTCACTATCGATGACTTCTGGCTGCAAGGTTACAAAGTGGGTAAGACACACTTGGATCTGCAGCGTCAAGGGGAGCGTCTAGAGTGGAAGAAGTTGTCTTTCCAAAGCGGTGCTAACAAAGTTGATATGAATGGCTCTTGGCTTCTAACGAAAGACCAGAGTCATACTAAATTTAACATAGTGATGTCAGGTGAGAATAACAGTGACGTGATGGAACGATTTGGTATCACATCGGGTATTCAGAAGGCTCCGTTCGAAATTGATTCTAAAGTGGAGTGGGATGGTTCACCATGGTCGATGAAGGTGAATACTCTGCAAGGCCATGTCTCGACCAAGCTGGGTAAAGGCCAAATCTCAGATGTCAGTGGAGCGGCGCGCCTACTGGGCTTATTCAGTCTCGACTCTATTATTCGCAAAATGCAGCTCGATTTTAGCGATGTGTTTGATAACGGTATGGCCTTTGACTCTATCACCGGCAGTGGTGAGATCAAAAACGGAATCTTCCTGACCAATGACATCAAGATGGATGCCGTTGCAGGGGACATGTCGATCAAAGGTCTGGCAAACCTCAACTCACGCACAGTAGATGCAGAAGTAAATTTTGTTCCAGATATCACATCGGGTATTCCGGTTCTCACCGCCTTTGCCGTTACGCCGCAAACCGCGTTGTATGTTTTGGCTATTACCACGGTAATTTCACCTGTGGTTGAGGTCTTTACTCAGGTTAACTACGAAGTCAAAGGCCCGTTGGATGCGCCAGTGGTTAAAGAGCTGTCGCGAAGCAAAGGTGAGTTTAAACTGCCGGAAAATTTACGCGAATCGATTGAATAAGGAGAATCACTCATGGAGCGAGTGGGACTAATTCAGATGACATCAGGGCCAGATGCGCAAGAGAATCTGGCCTATATCCAGCAACAGGTAGTGACTCTCGCTGAGGCAGGCGCGAAGCTGGTAGTGACACCCGAAAACAGCTTAGTCTTTGGCAATCGAGCCGATTACCACACGCTGGCTGAGCCGCTTAATCAGGGGCCAATTCAAAGTCAGCTTTCACAGATAGCAAAAGATGCGAAGGTATTTCTTGTTGTGGGCAGTATGCCAATTCGCTGTGATGATGGTGTGACGACGACTTCTCTGGTCTTCGATCCGCATGGGGCGTTGATTGCTCACTATGACAAGCTACATATGTTTGATGTTGACGTCGCAGATGCGCACCAGCGCTATCGTGAGTCAGAAACCTTTCGCCCAGGCCAACAAATTGTGTCAGTCGATACGCCCGTCGCTCATTTGGGGCTGACAATCTGCTATGATGTCCGTTTTCCACAGCTATACAGTGAACTGGCGCAGAGAGGTGCTAACGTATTGCTGGTTCCCGCGGCATTTACTGCAGTTACGGGAGAGGCTCATTGGGAGCCTTTACTCAGGGCTCGCGCAATTGAAACTCAAAGCTGGGTTATCGCTGTGAACCAGACAGGCGTCCATCCATGTGGCCGAGAAACTTGGGGGCATTCTATGGTAGTGTCTCCATGGGGAGAGGTTTTGGCCAGCTTGAACAAACAACCTCAAAACCTGCTGGTCGATATTGACCTAGACAGAGTCAAGGAAATCCGCGCTGCGATGCCGACTCTCAACCACACCCGGTTCCAAAACCATTTACATGTTTAAGAGCGAAGTATGACAATAAACCAAGTAGAAGACGCATTGCTAAACTCGGCAGGTCTGACCGAGCAGGACATTGCAGAGACCTTATCGAGCATTGCTAGCCGTCAGATTGACTACGCAGATATCTATTTTCAGTCGAGCTGGCATGAATCTTTGGTTCTGGAAGACAGCATCATCAAAGATGGTTCGTTTAACATTGACCGAGGGGTTGGTGTTCGCGCAATTGCTGGCGAAAAAACAGGTTTCGCATACTCAGATCAAATCCAACTTGAAGGCCTGAAGCAGAGTGCAATCGCTGCGCGTGGTATTGCTCAACAAGGCCAGAATGCTCAGGTTCAAGCATTTAAACGTAGTGACAATCAGCAGGTTTACGCAGCAGTGAATCCGCTCGAAAGCTGGAAGAAAGAACAAAAGACTCAACTGCTTAAAGAGCTGGATGCTTATATTCGTACTAAAGAACCGCTGATCAAAGAAGTATCGGTAAGCCTAAGCGGTGTGCATGAGCAAATGCTTGTCGCGGCAACAGATGGTACTTATGCGGGTGATGTTCGCCCGTTGGTACGTTTGTCTATCAGTGTACTGGCTCAGCGTGGTGAACGTCGTGAGCGAGGTAGTGCTGGTGGTGGCGGCCGATTTGGTTATGACTTCTTTTTGACGGAAGAGCAGGGTATCAAAGTAGCCTATCACTACGCTGATGAAGCGATTCGTATGGCGCTAGTTAACCTTGAAGCTGAAGCTGCACCAGCGGGTGCAATGCCGGTTGTATTAGGCTCAGGCTGGCCTGGTGTATTGCTTCATGAGGCCGTAGGCCACGGGCTGGAAGGGGACTTCAACCGTAAGGAATCTTCGGTATTTAGCGGTAAGGTTGGTGAGAAAGTCACCTCTGAGCTTTGTACTATTGTTGATGACGGCACTTTGAAAGACCTACGTGGCTCTCTTAACATCGATGACGAAGGGGTAGCCGGTCAATACAACATCTTGATTGAAAACGGTGTTCTTAAAGGTTACATGCAGGATAAGCACAATGCGCGCTTGATGGGTGTAGCACCGACAGGTAATGGCCGTCGTGAGTCTTATGCGCACCTTCCAATGCCGCGTATGACCAACACCTACATGCTCCCAGGTCAACATACACCGGAAGAGATCATCTCTACGGTGAAGAAGGGCCTTTATGCGCCAAACTTTGGTGGTGGCCAGGTGGATATCACTTCAGGTAAATTCGTGTTCTCTGCTTCAGAAGCGTATCTGATTGAAGATGGTAAGATTACTCGCCCTGTGAAAGGCGCGACTCTGATCGGTTCAGGCATTGAAGCGATGCAGCAAGTCTCTATGGTCGGTAATGACCTTAGCATTGACCGAGGTGTGGGTGTCTGCGGTAAAGCAGGTCAGAGCGTGCCTGTAGGCGTAGGACAACCGACATTGAAGCTGGATTCTCTAACCGTAGGTGGTACTGAGTAATAGCCTTAAGAAATATCACTATTTAGAAAGGGTTGGCGCCAACGTGCCAGCCCTTTTTTAGTATCGTAGTTCTTGTTCTTGGTTGGCGATTTTCAAGTGGGAAGAAAGGCGACATGCAGAGCTGAGACAAAACGAAACAACAGATACGAAAAAGCCTCATCGTGTGATGAGGCTTTCTCTAATATGGCTCCCCCTGCGGGACTCGAACCTGCGACATACGGATTAACAGTCCGCCGTTCTACCAACTGAACTAAGGGGGAATAATGGTGCCGACTACCGGAATCGAACTGGTGACCTACTGATTACAAGTCAGTTGCTCTACCTACTGAGCTAAGTCGGCGCCTTTTTTTAATCAACAAGTTTTCACTCATCGATTGAATATGGCTCCCCCTGCGGGACTCGAACCTGCGACATACGGATTAACAGTCCGCCGTTCTACCAACTGAACTAAGGGGGAATTATTCATTTAAATAAATGGTGCCGACTACCGGAATCGAACTGGTGACCTACTGATTACAAGTCAGTTGCTCTACCTACTGAGCTAAGTCGGCACACTTTATTCTTTAACTATTGTTCGTGCTAAGCACCAACAATTAATAAATTGTGGTGCCCGGAGGCGGAATCGAACCACCGACACGAGGATTTTCAATCCTCTGCTCTACCGACTGAGCTATCCGGGCGACGAGGTGTATTAAAAGGCTTTTCGCCTTGGAGGTCAACATTAAATTGCAAAAAAAATATCGTTTGTTGTTTTTCTATACTTAATGGGCTGTTTTTGCTCATTTCGGATAAGAAATGTATAGCCAGCAACAGAAGTTATACCCGAGAGAGTAGGGAATAATGGATTTAGATAGCAAAAAAACACCCCTTAAAGAGTGCTTTTCAGTTGTTTAAGCGTCGAATCAGTGCCTAATCCCAAACTGGTTCAGCCTGTTTTCCTCAACATTAGCAAATCGAGCTACGCTTTTTACGCGTTTTTGACGGGTTACAGCTGCCTGAATAAATGCTGTATTTCTACATAAAGAATGAGATTACGGATTTATACTGTTTGCGGATCGATGAGATAAAAATCTAAGTGGGGTAGAAAGTCGATATCTGGATGAGAAAGAGGAAAACTGAGCTCTGTGAGTGATTAGATTACTTGAGAGTAGGATTCTTTGCGGAGGGGCGGCTCTGTGCTGAGACATTTCTTTGGAACAAAGCAGGAGCATTAAATACGAAAAATGCCTCACCGTGTGATGAGGCTTTTTCTAATTATGGCCTCTCTGTCGGGACTCAACGCAGGCGGCCAGCTCTGAGACATTTACTTGGAACAAGCAAGTCGCAGTTAAAAACGAAAAAAGCCAAGTCTTTCGACTTGGCTTCTTGAAAGTGGCTCCCCCTGCGGGACCCAACGCGGCCGGCTAGGTCTGAGACATTGCTTTGGAGCAAAGCAGGAGCATTAGATACGAAAAAGCCTCATCGTGTGATGAGGCTTTTTCTAATATGGCTCCCCCTGCGGGACTCGAACCTGCGACATACGGATTAACAGTCCGCCGTTCTACCAACTGAACTAAGGGGGAATTATTTGTGTCATCTTTTCAGATAAGCACCAAATAATGGTGCCTCGAGGCGGAATCGAACCACCGACACGAGGATTTTCAATCCTCTGCTCTACCGACTGAGCTATCGAGGCAAAAGAATGGTGCCGACTACCGGAATCGAACTGGTGACCTACTGATTACAAGTCAGTTGCTCTACCTACTGAGCTAAGTCGGCACACTTTATTCTTTTACTAACTGTTCGTGCTAAGCACCAACAATAAAGAAATTGTGGTGCCCGGAGGCGGAATCGAACCACCGACACGAGGATTTTCAATCCTCTGCTCTACCGACTGAGCTATCCGGGCAACGGAGCGCTATTAAACGGATTTTCCGTCTTGCCGTCAACTTGTTTTTAGAAAAAAATTCAAAAAAGTGGTTGAGTGCCGATAATTTAGGCGTTTTTAGCGCTTATGATTTACCAGCGTTAAAATCCTTTTTGAATTTTGTTACTTTTTCGAGATAACGGCGCGCTTCTGCGTTTGGATGTTTTTTCGTCAACGCCCAATAAACCTGATTTGGTTGCAGAGAGTTAAGGTCGCGCATTGCTCGTTTTCTGTCATTGCGATTGAAAGTATTGAGCACACCGCCTGTACCACCGTTGTAAGCAGAGATCATGCTGTATTCGAGAGAAGTCGGATGGCGAACATCTTTTAGATAACGATTTTTCAGAATGTAGAAATAAGCGGTACCAGTATCTATGTTGTTTTCTGGATTAAATAGATATTCAGGGGATGGCTGACCAGATTTCTTCTTCACCAACTTAAATACATCACGCCCTGCGGTTTTAGGTACAACCTGCATCAGCCCGTAGGCGTTGGCCCAGCTTACTGCATACGGGTTAAAGCTACTTTCTGTTTTGATAATCGCATAAATCAAGTCTTCGGGAATACCGTAACGACGTGAAGCTCGTTGGACGATATCAGCATACTTATAGCTGCGTATCTCAAATTGTTCCTCAACCATCGGAATTTCAACGTAATAGGCTTTTTTGAAGTCAACGTTTTTGACTTTGAGCTTATTGGCAATCAGGTAATCGGCAAATCGGTTTGCTCGCCACGACCACTGAATAGGCTTGTTATCTTGGTCGACGACCTGACGATAAAGAAACGGCTGGCCTTCAAGCTTGATGTCTTTGGAAGAGAATAAGTCGACGTTTGCTGGATCGTCGGGGGTTAGCAGTGTGGTTACAATCGCGTTTTTCAGATGCCCCTTTGGATCGGTTGGCGAAACGGTTTCGATAATAATGGTGCCTTTATCAAAATTGACTTCTGAACGACTGAGATAGTTGTCGATGTATTTGACGTAGTTGCTCTTGCCAGCGAACTTGATTTCCCCGCGTCCCCAACGCTTTTCGATGTTGCCTGAGAAGCTACTGATCAAGGCATCAAGTGCCGCCGTATCTTTCTGAAACTGGCCGGGTAGTCCGGCTAAGTTTTTGGCAAAGCGGTTGGTTGGCTCGTAGTTCACATCATAGATGTTCTCAATAAACTCACGACTACAACCCGTGAGTGCCATTGCCAGCAAAAAGTAAGCTAACTTCTTCATATCTATCCTAAAAAAATGACATCAAAGCAACGCAGTGATGTCATTCTCTCTATCCTTAACCTAAAGGGCAAATCTTATTCGCTTGGTGGCGTGTAGCCTTCGATATGGACGTCTTTGCCTTCAAACAGGAAGTTGACCATTTCAGTTTCGATCAATTTACGGTGCTCAGGATCCATCATGTTGAGCTTTTTCTCGTTGATCAGCATGGTTTGCTTGTGTTGCCACTCTGCCCAAGCTTGTTTAGAAATGTTGTCAAAAATACGCTTACCTAGTTCACCAGGGTACAGTTGAAAGTCCAGACCTTCTGCGTCTTTTTGTAGTCGAGCACAAAATACAGTGCGGCTCATAACGACTCCTTAGAGTTAATCAATATTGAAGCTCGAAAGGCAGGCTTTCCAGTAGTTGTTTTACTGGAGCGGCCAAACCTATCTCTTCAGGTTGCGATAAGTTATACCAAAGACCTTTGTTTGCTTCCATCACCACATCAGGTTGCTTTGATAGGTCTACCAAAATTGGTGTGATATCGAGGTGGTAATGACTAAAGGTGTGGCGGAAAGCAATCAACTGATCGCGACGTTGAATGTCCTTATCAAGGACACCACGCATTGTCAGTTGATGATCGAGTTGTGCTTCAGAGTGTTCTGGAAAGCAGAATAGTCCGCCCCAGATCCCCGATTGTGGGCGTTGTTCCAGCCATACATGCCCTTGGTGATGCAGCATAATGAACCAGGTCTCTTTGACTGGCTTTTCTTTTTTCGGCTTTTTGCCAGGGTAGTCTAGAGGGTTGCCTTGTTTGTACGCGGCGCAAAAAGAAGACACTGGGCACAGTGTACATTTTGGCTTGCTGCGAGTGCACACCATGGCACCCATATCCATCATTGCCTGATTGTACTTATCGACATCGGTGTCGGGAGTGTGTTCTTCAGCATGCTGCCAAAGCTGATTCTCGACTTTCTTTTGCCCCGGCCAGCCCTCAACAGCAAAGCTACGCGCCAGTGTACGCTTCACATTGCCGTCTAAAATGGCGTGTGGCTGTTTATAGACAGAAGACAATATAGCCGCTGCGGTAGAACGACCTATACCCGGTAGGGCGTTCATCTGCTCAATATTGAGAGGGAATTCGCCCTGATATTGCTCTGCCACAATCTTCGCAGCTTTATGTAAATTACGCGCTCGTGCATAATAGCCGAGCCCTGTCCATAGGTGAAGCACTTCATCTTGCTCTGCATTGGCAAGATCTACGACAGTCGGGAAGCGTTCGAGAAAGCGTTGGTAATAAGGTATCACGGTAGTGACCTGAGTCTGCTGAAGCATAATTTCAGACAGCCAGACACTATACGCAGTTTTATCTTGTTGCCACGGAAGGCTTTTTCTTCCGTAGTCTTCGTACCATTCTAGGATGGCGTTTGCAAAAGGAGTCACGACTTGCTCTGTAATTTTATATTTATTGAGTTAGCTAAAATTGCACCATAGAAACTGTCTAAAGTACAACCGATAAAGAGTAGGGGTTTATTCTGCGAGAAATGACCTAAAATACTTGCACCAGTGTCGATTCTTTGGATAATCACAATCCCTTTAAGTCGAGAGCAATTTTTAGACAGGCAGAATCATGAGTGAAGTGACCACTAACGAATACAATGAAGACGGTAAACTGATACGCAAAGTACGCAGCTTTGTGCGTCGTGAAGGCCGTTTGACCAAAGGTCAGGAAAGCGCAATGAATGAATGCTGGCCGACAATGGGTATTGATTACCAAGAAAAGCTTCTTGATTGGAAAGAAGTGTTTGGTAACGATAACCCTGTGGTACTGGAAATTGGCTTCGGTATGGGTGCATCTCTGGTTGAAATGGCGAAAAATGCGCCTGAGAAAAACTTCCTTGGTATTGAAGTTCACAGCCCAGGTGTGGGCGCGTGTCTTGCTGATGCACGTGAAGCTGGCCTGACCAACTTACGAGTGATGTGTCACGATGCTGTGGAAGTGTTTGCTAACATGATCCCAGACAGCAGCCTAGCAACACTGCAATTATTCTTCCCAGACCCATGGCACAAGAAGCGCCACCACAAGCGCCGTATCGTACAGCTAGATTTTGCTGAAATGGTGCGCCAAAAACTCTCAGTTGGTGAAGGCATCTTCCACATGGCGACAGACTGGGAAAATTACGCAGAACATATGATTGAGGTGATGAATCAAGCGCCTGGATATGAGAACATCGCCGAGGATGGTGACTTTGTTCCACGTCCGGAAGATCGTCCTCTGACCAAGTTTGAAGCACGTGGTCACCGTTTAGGTCACGGAGTGTGGGACATTAAGTTTAAGCGTGTTAGCTAAGTCACCCGCGAAATAAAAGCGAATGAGAAAGCCAACATTTTGATGTTGGCTTTTTTGACCCTACAAGAAAAATAATAAGCCTTTGAAATATAGGTAAGTAATGAAACCGACAAAAGAAATTTTAGCCGACATCCTGCAAGAGGTCAGGCCGCTTATCGGTCAGGGAAAAGTTGCCGATTATATTCCTGCGCTGGCAAAAGTTCCGGCTAACAAACTGGCAATTGCTGTCTTCACCAATAAGGGAGAAGTGATCAAAGCTGGTGACGCCGATGAACCTTTTTCTATTCAGTCCATTTCTAAAGCGTTAAGTTTAACGTTAGCAATGGGTTTATATACTCCTGATGAGATTTGGTCTCGGGTAGGCAAGGAGCCTTCTGGTCAGGCATTTAACTCTCTGATTCAGTTAGAAATGGAACAGGGAATTCCACGTAACCCGTTCATTAATGCCGGGGCAATAGTCGTTGCCGATTTGCTGCAAAGCCGCCTGTCTGCGCCGAGACAACGCTTGCTGGAATTTGTCCGTCAACTGTCGGGCGATACCCATATCTGTTACGACAAGATAGTTGCAGCATCAGAGATGATGCACAGTGATCGCAATGCGGCGATTGCTTATCTGATGCGCTCTTTTGGCAACTTTGACAATGATGTAATCCCTGTTCTGAATAACTACTTCCATGCGTGTGCTTTAAAGATGAGCTGTGTCGATTTAGCGAAAACATTCAGCTATCTGGCTAATAAAGGCACTTCAGTACAAACAGGCAAGCCTGTAGTGACGCCTACTCAAACTAAGCAGCTTAATGCTTTGCTGGCAACATGTGGCTTGTATGATGGCGCTGGGGAGTTCGCCTACCGAGTCGGTATGCCTGGTAAGTCTGGTGTTGGTGGCGGGATCATCGCTATCGTACCGGGGGAGATGACGATTGCGGTTTGGTCTCCAGAGCTGGACCCTTCAGGTAACTCCCTCGCGGGTACCAGAGCACTAGAGCTACTCGCTGAGCGAATTGGCCGCTCGATATTCTAAACTTCGCTCCGAGACCGCGGAGACAAGTTTTGAACGATGAAAACTAAAAGGGTTGACCATATCGTCAACCCTTTATGTTTATTCCAGCCTTTTATTCCTCTTCCGCCATAAACGCTTCGAGCAAGTCGTTAAGGAACAGCTTTCCTTTTTCTGTGATTTGCCAATGCGTATCAGACTCGCTGAGATATTGCATCTCTTTCGCCCAGTCGATGGTTTCCTGAATCGATTCAAAACTCAAGCCAGTTGTATCTAAGAAGTCTTGCTTAGGGCAGGCTTCCATCAGACGGAACCGGTTCATAAAGAATTCGAAAGGGCGATCTTCGCTAGCGACATCGGCTTCACTATCTAGGTAGGGTTTTACCATATTCTGATACGCTGCCAGATAGCCTCTCGGGTGCTTGACCTTAGTTGTGCGGATGATACGTCCATCAGCGAAACTGAGTTTGCCATGCGAGCCACAGCCAATACCGAGATAGTCGCCAAAACGCCAATAATTGAGGTTATGTTGGCATTGATACTCTGGCTTACTGTAGCCGGAAATTTCGTACTGAACATAACCCGCTTCAGCCAGCTTTTGGTGGCCGAGCTCAAAAATGTCCCACAAGTCATCATCGTCGGGTAGAACAGGCGGCTTGTAGTGGAACATGGTATTAGGTTCAATAGTGAGCTGATACCACGAAAGATGTGGCGGGTTAAGCTCAATCGCCTTCTCCAGATCCATTAGGGCTTGCTCTACGGTTTGGTCTGGCAGACCGTGCATTAAATCAAGATTAAAGCTATTTAAGCCAATCTTGTGTGCCAGTTTCGCGGCATTGACGGCTTCATCCTGACCATGGATGCGCCCAAGACGTTCGAGCTTCTGCTGTTCGAAGCTCTGCACACCAATCGAAATTCTCGTCACTCCAGCTTTGCGATACCCCGCGAAGCGCTCCGCTTCAATTGTGCCCGGGTTGGCTTCCATGGTGATTTCAATCTCGTCTTTAAACGCGATTCTTTTTTCTATGCCAGCAAGTAGATCAGAGATTCCTTGCGCTGAGATGAGACTTGGTGTCCCTCCACCGATAAATATGGAGTGGAGTGCCCGTGGGCTGGCTTTAAGCTGATAACGCTCGATATCAGTATCAAGGTCCTCCAGCAGAGCAGCTATGTACTCTTGCTCTGGGATGTCGGCTTTTAACGCGTGCGAGTTAAAATCGCAATAAGGGCATTTTTGTACACACCAAGGGATGTGGACATAAAGACTCAGCGCTGGTGGAATCAATTGGCTCATTATTGCTGCTCAGAAAGTGTCGCAAACAACTGCTTAAGCGCTTTACCACGGTGAGAAAGTTGCTTTTTACGTGTTGGTTCAAGCTCTGCTGAAGCACAGTTATCTTCTGGAACGAAGAAAACCGGATCGTAACCAAAACCATTGTCGCCCTGAGCTTCAGTCAGAATACGGCCTTCCCACTTACCGTGGCAGACGATCGGCGTTGGATCTAATTCGTGACGCATTAGTACTAATACACAATGGAAACGTGCGGTACGTTGCTCCTGCGGAACGCCCTGCATTGCATCAAGCAGCTTCTCTAGATTTTGCTGGTCACTCGCGCCTTCTCCGGCATAACGTGCAGAGTAGATGCCCGGCGCTCCTTTTAGGAAATCGACTTCAAGGCCTGAATCGTCGGCAATGGCCGCCAATCCAGTTTCTTTCGCTGCATGACGCGCCTTGATGATGGCGTTTTCAATAAATGTTGTGCCAGTTTCAGCAACTTCTGAGACATTAAATTCGCTTTGTGCAACGACATCGAAACCGAAATCTGCCAGCAGATCGGCCATCTCACGAACCTTGCCCTGATTACCTGTCGCTAGGACAATTTTTTGTGCATTCATAATCTTGTTTGTGCCTATATTGGGAAGGGCGTTTAGCCGTTACTCTTCCACATAAAATTTCTGGGTGAACTTTAATCTGCCAGTGCCTTTATTACCAGCATTAACATCGATATTGAATGTTAGGTTTTCCTCGTCCGAAATAGGGAATTCAGCGAGGTAATAAATCGCAGAGCCTTCTTTTATTTCGCGGAACTCAAGTGTCTTAGTTTGGCCGATTAAGTTCTTAGCGCTGCCACTAACTTTCGCGGTTATAGGCGGTTTACCAGCCTGGTAGTTGTCTAACACACTGATATTAATGATTGCTGAGTAGCCGTTTCGTTTCAGCTCATAGCTGCGTGCGACTTGCGGAGTTAGGAATGTGGAGTTAAATGCGGAGTAGTGAACTTCGACATCTTTGATCGTTTTAAACTGACCCGCCCATACGGGTAGGGATAAAAGACTGGCCAGCGCTAACGTGATCCATTTTTTCATGATGCTTCCTTAATGGCTTACTACAGAGGAAAAGAGCAGCGTAAATGATACGACTACATGCTTATAATTTTTACGCCTGATCATACGTTTGGATCCTCACTCTGTGAAGGTTTTTAGATTACCAAGGGCGAATTATGCTGTGCTTTTTATGTGAAATATTGAGAGTGCGCCTTTTGTGATTCGAATTAAAAAAGGCCATCACAAGAAGACTTATACAGCCTAGTAAAACAAGGCTTTTCTAGGCTGTATAAGGGGTTGTAGAGCTGTTTATATTTACATGCATTCGAATTTAAACAGTAAAAGTGGTCAATTTGTGGATCTTACTAATGGGTTGAATTTAAGAGCGTCTTGTAAGTAATCAGGAGCTAAGTGAGCGTAAGTCATGGTTTGCTGAATCGTCGCATGTCCAAGGATTTTTTGTAGTGCCAAGATGTTCCCTGCATTCATGATGAAATGACTTGCGAATGTATGTCTAAGGACATGCGAAGCCTGTCCTCTTGGAAGCTCAAACTCGCATTTTTTTAGAACAGAGTAGAAGTTCTGATAACAATCCTTAAATAGTCTGCCGCTATTACCAGATACGATTTCTTTCTCTAAATCCTGACTTATTGGGACTGTTCTGTTCAGTCCATTTTTAGTATCAACGAAGGTAACACGGCCTTTGACGACATTACTTCCTTTTAGAGATTCTGCCTCTCCCCAACGAGCGCCTGTTGCAAGGCAAAGCTTAGCGACTTTTAACGAATCGCCAGAGAGTTCTGCTAATAATGTGTCTATTTCTTTATGAGAGAGAAAGTGCATTTCTTTTGCTCTCGGACGCTTAACTTTGAAACCTTTTGTTGGATGGGGGCTATGGTATTCCTGCGCATCAATGAGAACAGTAAAGATGTTACTTAAGCACATGAACTTTCGATTGAAAGTGGTCATGGCTTTGTTTTCCTCTAGGTGCTTCGCTCTATAGTTGGCAAGGAGCTTGTGCGTAATTTGATGTGCTTTTGGGTAAGATAGCTCTCTATCTATTTGTTTTAGAATTCTCAAGTAGGTGGTGGCAGTCTTTTTGGACTGCCCTTCATATGTCCACCACAGCTCTATCAATTCGGTAAGTGAGCGTCTATCTGTGGGTTTTTCTAACCACTCTTTATTGTGAGCTGTGGCTAGAATGTGTTTTTCATACTGGCTGGCCTCATACTTAGTATCAAACTTTCTTCTATATCGCTTTCCGTCTCGACCTTGTGGGCGTATATCAACAAGGTATTTATCTCCCTGTTTCTTTACACTCATAGGTTTTTAACCACTTGGCGAATTCGGCCATTTACATTTAATCGCCCTAAATCTTCCTTGGGTAGCAAGAAATCATTGTGATCAGGGTTATCGCTGATGATGTGATAGCCTTGGGTGGCCATATCATAACGTAAGCGTTTTACTAGCAACTGATTGTCTAAAGATATAGCGTAGACACCATCATAAACACCAATCTGTTCTTGGGTATCCACTACTAATAAATCACCGTCCATTAAGGTCGGCAGCATTGAGTCACCTTTGGCTCTAATGGCGCAGGTGTTTTCTTTTTTTAAGCCCAATCTATTCAGGTCCTCAATTAGAATAAGATGTTCACCGATGATTAGGTCATCGTGGTGGAAGCACCCACAACCTGCGCTGGCTTCAGCTGAGTACATTGGAATAGTTTCAAAATCGCTTGATGACAAGTATTTTGCCTTTTCAAACGAAACATTCTCGGCACCAGCTAGCCAATCTATGTTCACTCCAGTCGCTTGAGAAATTTTTATGAGTGACTCTAGTGTCGGTGAGGAAGTTCCATTTAGGTACTTACCCATCACACTCTGCGAGATGCCGCACTTCTCAGCAAACCTTCTGCCAGACAGCTCCCCTTTGATTTCGTTTAAACGATTAGAAAAACTAATGTCATAGCTCATGAGTGACCTCGTTGTGTTTTACAATGACCTTTAAATGATTCATTATGAGTTTGGATTGAGTCATAAATCATTCGAATACATTCGAATGTAGAGGTAAAGATAACATGTTTAGTCAAATGCAGCCAGATGTGCCCTATTTACCAGTCGATGAGTTTGCTAGGCGTTGGGGAGTGACTCCTCAAGCAGTCAGAGGGATGGTTCATGAAGGTAAGCTGCCTATAAAACGTAAAAAGCGCGGTGAGAAGAAGGTGTATATCAATATGCTTGCCTTGTGGGAACACGCTCGTCAGGACATGGAAGAACAAACTAAAGACAGCTTCTTTAGCGTTTTTTAAGGGGGATATATGCCAACTGTTAATGGTCTTGCCATCTTAGAGAGTATCAAAGCCAAGCACTTTCCTGACGGCTACCAAGCTCATACCCAAAGCGGTAAAGATTACCGCTTCAGTCGTAAAGGACAGGCGGAGTTTAAGCGTGCTGCTCGACTCCAAATGGCGCGCTTGTCTTCTGCGGCTTTGGGGAAAAGCTCATGAGCCGCAACACCAAATCCGGTAAGTACGTTTCCCTTGAAAACCTATAGCCCGTCACTGGTGACACGATGAATACACATGATCTGCTGTATGTGGGCGGCGCGGTCCGCCCACTCGATAAAATCCTAAAAACGAATGCCTGCTACGAAGCGGGTTTTTTAGGTTCCAATTTTCAGGGTTGGGCTGAAAATGAGAACCAAAAAATCCGTGATAAAGCCCGTCTTCATTACGTTCAGACCAAACACATCCGCGAAGCGGCTCGCGTCAGCGAGGAAAGTATAGGCTTGTCCAAGGCCGCAAAAGTCGGCCAACAGCGAAAGCGTGTGAATCTGCTGGCGAAATCGATCCACAAAGGTGCTCAGAGGGCGCTAGAGCAGGGCTCTTTGCGAGAGCGTGAAGGGCTCGAAGGACAGGACAACTTTGACACGCTGTATGCGCTGACAGAGCGAAATTCGCCGCGTGTCCTCCCTCTGAAACACGAATTAGTCCCGAGCTTTACTCGCGAAATCATCCCGACATCGCTGCACATTCAGCACCGAAAATGGACAGGAGAGTATCGCGGTCAGGTTGTCGTGCAGACACCCGCCAGTAATGCCCCTGATGCTAATACCGGAGAGCGATTCACGGAGAAGCTGACCAAGCGCGCCGTGAGTAAGATTTTTGAGTCTGGTGCGTATGTGGCGCAGTGCCATGAGGGATTCACCACCTTTATCACGCCAACGTTCAGCCGTGAGCAGCGCATGGCCTTGTTTGGCGCGATGTCAGAAGCCGAAGGGCGACCATACACGCCTGTTACGTTCGAGCGTGATTTGGGTGACTTGGTGTATGGCAAAGATGGCCCTTACACCTTACTGCCTAAGCAGCCCTTCAAAATCATCAAGACTCTGGAAACCACCATTGGCCGCGAAATGTCGCGCTTACTAAGTGGCATGAAAAAGATGTATCAGCGCGGCTGGGAGACTTCCGAAGGGGAAAAGGTCGAGCCGCACTACAAAGCCATGCCAACCATGTTTGGCCCTGACCGAGACAAAGCCGACTTTCACTATATGTGGGTGGCCGAGTGCCCGATGAATGAAGACGGTGAACCCAATCCACACGTGCATTTGATGGTGCGTTGGACGGTTGAGCGTGAGCACTTTGATGACTGGGCGGCGCGTATTGAATCACTTTGGGGTCATGGCGTGGCGAACATTCAGCGCATCAAGCAACCCAAAGCCGCCAGCACTTACCTGATTAAGGCGATTGGCTACGCGGCCAAAGGCGGCAATGCAGACCAAGGACTGATTCGCGGTAATCGCTATGGCCTTGCGAAGTGCTCCCGCGCTCCGGCATGGGAAACCCTCGCCACTTTCGACACGGACAACATCACCGCCATTATCAAAGAGCTGGGTTACAAGCTAGAGCAATGGAAAGCCCCACAAGAACGGGCACTCCGCCGAGTACAGGCCAAGAAAAAGCAGACGGTGAAGGCGCTATCCATTGCTAAGAATCAGCTTAGGCCAGAAAGCGCTCTCAAGAAAATGGAGTCCGCCATCATTCGCCATGAGCGCGCAGCCTTAAAAATCAGCCAGGGCATCAAATCCCGCAATATGGCCGTATCGAGCAAGAACCGTTTTTCCATCACCTTCAGTGGTGACGAAGCCAAAGCCCGAATGGATGAGTTTCTATTCTGGGCGGCGGGGGCGCGTGGTTGGTCGATGAACTTAAGCGGAATGCCCTTTGAAGAGACGTTCAACGGCGAACCCATCAAGGTATTTAAAAAGCCGGATTGGCTGGACTGTACCGACATTAAGCGCCAAGCGGATGACCGTTATCAAGACCAGCACCAAGCGTTTTTGGATAAGCGCGCTTATTGGCAATCGGTACTGGCCTCTTCACCGATACCCGAACCCGATGAAAACGAAATTGCCGCAATGCTCAACGAGAAATACCAACTTTTAGGCACGGGCTGGCACGTCAGGCAAGCCCCCAAACAGACAGAGAACCGCAATGAGTGACAACACCCTACAAACCCGAACCACCGAATTACTGAATGAAATGGATTTGGAATCCAAAGCCTATAAGCCGCCAATGGGGTTTGGCTTTATTAAGCCATGGCTAACCAAAACCATTTGGCTATTTAAAGCCTTTAATACAAGGCTCAGCGCACTAGAGCAGGAGGAACACTAATGGAAAACGAAATCTTAGGCTATGTGGTTTGCCATACCTGCAAATCACCCAAAGCCATTAAGCAAGGAAAAGGTAAGCGCAAAGCCTTTGTTCATGGCCGTTGTCAATGTGGGCCGGACACCCGAACAGGTGCAGCCATGCAAGCGGAAATGAACGCTTATAAATCACTGGAAGAAGTAGAAGCAGACATCGAGGCGTTAACCGCGCCTAAACCGGAAGTAACTCCGGTTGTGAATCAAAGGGAATCGAATCCCGATCAGGAAAGCCAATCCGAAACCCAATCAAAGCCAATCAGCACTGCGAAATGTGTCGGTGCGGGTGCGGTGCTTGGGCTCGTGTTTGGTGGTGTGTTTAAAGTCTTTAAAGCGGTGGCATAAATGGAAAATCAAATGGAAATCGAACAACTGGAAAGCATTGAAGAAGTGCATCGCGAAGTGGAAGAAAAGGCGTTGTTGGCCGAACTGGACGGGGAAGATTTTGACCCGAGTACCGTCACGGCCAAAGTGGATGCCGACGCCGCTAAACTAGCAGCGGGTGAAGCATCGGCCATGATGGCGCTTGGCGTGACCGAGCAGTTATTAAAGCAGTTCGCGCACCAAGACTTCACTTTTGATGAAGAGCAGGCCAAAGGGGTTGCCAGTGCAGCGGCGCCCTTGTTTGTTAAATACGGCGGGGAGCTTCCACCATGGCTGGCCGCTTACAAGGAAGAGTTTGCCTTTGTGGTCGCGGCGGGTGCATTGAGCTTTACCTCCTTTAGCCAAATCAAAGCCCTTAAAGCCATGGATGAAGAGAAGGAAATCAACCCAGAAGAAGAGCAAGCGGAGGAAGTCTAATCAATGCGGCCGATTAACCAGAATAATGCCCTTGCCAATTTCCACACGTCAGTGATTGGTATGTCGGAATGTGGGAAAACGTCGGTAGTGAAAAAGAAGGTTATTCAGCCGACAGATCAGGTGGCTATCTTTGACCCCTATGGCGATTACGAAGGGAAATTAGCGGGGCGTGTGGTGCGCTCCTATCACTCTCTGCGCGATTTTGCAGAGGCCATGATAGCAGGAAGAAAAACCAGACAAGGGTTCAAAATTGCTTGGAATCCTCAGCACGAAACCAAGCCTGTGGACTTCGATAACTTCTGTAAGGTGGCGTGGGGGCTTGGAAATGGGAAGCACCCCAAACCTTTAAAGCTGATCCTTGAGGAGGTGGCCGAGCATTCTAAAACAGCGGGTAAGGCCGAAGGATATCACGGCGAAATATTACGAGTAGGGCGTAAGTTTGGCCTTCATAGCATCAACATTTTTCAGGCTGGGCAAGAGGTGTCTAAAACCATCTTTCGTCAATGCAAATACTCATACGTGATGATGCAGATGTTGGAAAGTGATGAACGTTATCTACAGGAAAAAATGGGAATACCTGCGCAGGAAATCAGTCAGCTGAAAAAGCTTGAGTACATCCGGAAAGTGAATAAGGAGTGGAGCAAAGGCAAGATTCGATGGTGACATGTGATGTTCGTCAAACTTATTCCCAATACATTCCCAATCGGTATTCGGAATCGATTGGCAATCCAGTGCTTTAGTAAAGACCGCCTAATGTTGGGCGGTTTTTTATTGAAGGTTATACATGGCAGGTTTTACACCAAAGAAACTACTGGTTATTGCTGGCGTTGCGGCTCTGGTTGCAGCGGGTGTGGTTTGGGCATCAAACAACGTTGATGCTGTTGAAGACCAAATCGGTTAAGGGAGGCGATTCAATGACAGCGCCAACCAAACTGAACTCATTCAATGGTACGGGTTACGGTGAGAAAGCCTCACTGACGATTCCAGTCGGCCCGACTTATGAAGAAATCTTTCTGGAAACCAACCTGAATGCGTCACAGCTTCAGCGCGTTTCTATTTCCCTCAATGCGGATGAAATCATTGTCCTTGATGGCGACATGATGAAAAAGCTCGAAGCCTACAAAGGTCTGACCCAGACCGAAGGTTTCTTCACGATTCCGCTTTCAGACATCACGGCCAAGACCAAAAACGGGGTGCGTTACACGGGGCTTGTGACTGAGCTTGGCGACAACATCACCCTAGAAGTGGAAATCGCGGATAACTCAAATGCGAACCCGCCTGCCATCAAGCTGCAAGCGTGGGCCACTGTGTCAGCGCGTCAGGATGTGCGTGTAGTGGTGCCGAAAATTAAAAAGCAAACCATGCAAGCGACCTCAACAGAAAACGAGTTCTTAGAGCTGGTTTCGGGGCCGCTTCAACTGGTTCGCCGCATGCATTTCATGAGTGACCAAATCCATTCGCTCCAGATTTACCGCGACTTTGTGAAAGTCTTTGATGCGTCGAAAGGCTTGGAAGAGATGCGCGCCAAGCGTAACCGCCGTTTCTGGCAAGCGGGTTGTTTCCACTTCGACCCGATTATGCGCGGCTTCTACATCGATGAACTGTTCCCGACCATGCACAGCTCTGAGCTGAAATTCACGGTTAAGACCAACAAGCCTGTGGGCTCGATTCCTATCATCGTCGAATCGGTGGAAGTGGTTCGTCCTGACTTGGTGTAAGGGGGTGATGATTGTCGTTTTTAGATGATTTATCCAACTTTGGCTCTGGCCTACTGGATGACGTTGGGGAGGGGTTTGGCAACTTAGTCACGACCGCGACTACAAGCGACACATCCAAGAACGCAGGGACTGTGCAGCAGCCGCAAGCGCCTGTGAAGGACAACCATGGCAACGCCATCACTCGCCCTCAAGGCGGGGGAATGGATAACAAGACCATGTTCATGGTGGGTGGCGGTGTGCTGTGTGTTATTGCGCTGCTGGGTATCGGCATTGCGGCCAGTCGCAGCTAAGGGGGCATCATGCCAGTCATGTTAGTACCCATTATCGCGGGTGGTCTGGGCTTTGGAGCGGGATTTTGGTCCGGCTCTGGCGCAGGCAAGTTCGTCAAACTGGCAGTGATTGGGGGCGGCTGCTACGCCGCTTACCACTTCACTAAGGGGGCAAAATGATCCCATCCATCGGCGGCCTGAGTAATTCGGGCTCAATGCCAATCAGCGCCAGTGGTGGCATGGCGGGACCGTCCACCGCCACGGCGCGCAATTCTATTGGTGGTATTCGCAACGGCTCTATCAACTTTGGCGGCGGTCCGTCGTCATGGTTGCCATGGGCAGTGTTGGGAACGGGGGCAGTGCTATGGCTCATCAAGCAGTAACCATCACGTACTTAGATACGACTCGTAAAGACTTGGCTTACCACCTAAACGAGCTTAAACCCGCCTTCAATGGTTCAGACAGTGCCAAGGCGGAATGGCTCGACATGGTGGATGGGGTGAAGTCCGGTAGGGCGTCAATGTACCTCATCAAGTCCAAAGGGGTATTACTTCGCTTTGTAGGGCGTGTCACTGGTGACGCTTACCACATCAACGCCATGGTGGGGAAAGGACTAAACCAAGCCGCGCCTTTGATTATCGAGCGATGTGTGGCGATGGGTTATCAGTCGATTACCTATCACACCTACCGCAAAGGAATGGGGCGTATCTTATCGGGCTTTGGCTTTGAGCTGGACAAGCAAATCAGCCAGACCGAGCAGCGTTACCAGTTAGACCTTGGAGGTGCGCATGGGTAAGGGCGGCAGCAGCAATAGCACCAACACGACCACCACCACCAACGTCAGCGGCACCAATGCGGTGAGCGGTGACAACCTTGGTGTGCTGTTAAGTGGGGTCAATGGCTCCACGGTCAACATCAAAGCCACCGACCACGGTGCCGTGAAAGCGGCCGCTACGGTCACAACCAAAGCACTCGATAGCAATGTCGCCGCCATCAAAGAGGCGAACGAGCTTAGCCGAGAGGCGGTGAAGACGAATGAAAGTGTCACCAAAGCCGCCATGGCATCGAATGAGAACGCGATAGAAAAAGCGCTCATCTTTGGCCGTGACTCGATGGCCGCAAACAGCGAAGTCAATCTTCGCTCATTGGACACTATGCGAAAGAGCAGTGAAGAGGCGATTTCGGCAGTGAAATCCATGGCGGAGCAATCCGGAACCAGTGCCCGAGCAGCCATTGCGATGGCTGAAGAAACCGCATCACGCAGTCAGACAGGCAGCGCGAGCGACATGCGAAAAGTCACCATTGCGGTGGCGATTGTTCTGGGGCTGGCGGTTACCGTCGTCGCACTAAAGGAGAGCTGATGAGCAACCTAACGTTACAACCCAAAGAAATCCGCCAACACTCGGTAGGCAATGACCGCTTTCTGATTGTGCGCTCGGCTACCCGTTATATCTGGGTAGTGAGCGACAGCGGCGAGCGTATCCGTGTGGAAGGCGGCGACAGGCTCGACATTAGCCCGTTTAAGAAAATCAATGTAGAGAACCCGCACCATCTTGTGGTCACGGTGGAATACCAATTTACCCGCCGTGACCTCAAACCTTCGGGCTCTGGCACGGCCGCGACCGAAACCAAAGCGCCTCAAGAATTTGCTACGGCGCCGCACATCACGATAGCGCGGGGTGAAAAGGCGCTGCTGGTTCCGGCCAATGGTCTGCGGGTGGAAGTACTCATCCAGAACATTAGCCAGGTCGAAGGCGAAGCCATGATAGGCGATGTAAATGTCGCCCCTGATGTGGGTTTGCCTGTGATGGGGAATCGCCGCAATCCGGCGGGGCTGACTATCAATGGCAGTGGGGATTTGTGGGCCTACAACAACAGCGAAACCCCTGTGACGCTCGCGGTGATGGAGGTACGCCAATGAGTGGCTTCTTTCCTCGCCGCGCTGAAAGCTCAAAGGATGCGCTGGCGGAAATACTGGAAAACTTAGCACCCGCTCAAGCGGAGTCGATGAGTTTGATTCAACACCTGATGAACAATCAGGTTCAAATGGGCTCGATGGTGGTCGCTCTGGCGCGCCATCAAGCCACTGAATTGGTGAATAACAATGACAAATGATTTTTCACAAGTCGGGGAGCTGGTCACTGAAACCCGCAAGCTGCTCGACAGTTTAACGGGCGACCTTGCCAACCGTTTTGTGCGTGCCGAAACCAAGACCATTTTGGTGGGCGGTGTCTGGGAGAAGTTCTATCCGGTGTTCATCCCTGCACCCAGTGCGGCGCGTCTGAACCACTTGCAGATTTTTCGCTCTGAGCCAGACAAGGACAAAAACGGCATTAAGCATGAAGACGGTTCAACGGGCATGGACACGGTAGGAGGTGCCACGCTGGCGCTGAAATACGTCACGTGTGATGTGAAAGTGCAGCCTTATACCGAAGTGGTGTGCAACATGTTCACGCCCAACTATATCCCGTTTGTGGCTCGGATTCGGAACTGCGATTTGATGAGTGGCATGGTGGTTTGGCTTCGCGGGGGCAATGTCACTTACGAATACACGCAAGACTCGATGATGGTGGACATCCCACCTGTTAATGAAATCAAAGTCTTTCCCCGCTTCCCTAATCAAGGGATACGTGTGGATGCAGGGGTGTATCTGGAAGGCTTTCGAGTGGATGGCGCTGATTTCTACCCGACCAAGGATAAGCACGAAACGGCCATGCCAAAACCTAATGGGAGCGACACTGAATGGGAGAAATTCCGCTAACACGGGAGGTTTGCCATGGTGTCGAAAACCGTTATTGCATCAATCATCGTTTTAGGGGGAATAGGCTATATGACCTACCGAGCATCACTACCGCGCGGCGTTCGTAACAACAACCCGCTGAACATCCGAGAATCGGAGGGCGACCGCACCGAATGGAAAGGGGAAAGCGCCCTTGATATCGACAAGTCATTTGAAGAGTTCACACACCCTGTTTATGGCTTTCGAGCGGCGGCGCGCATCCTTCGAAGCTATGAACGCCAAGGGTACAAGACGCTGACCCAAATGATTCACCGCTTTGCACCGCCAAGCGAGAACGACACAGACCTGTACGTCAAACATGTCAGCCAGTGGTCAGGGATTGGGGCTAACCAGCTTGTGGATGTGAACAACCAAGAGCAGTTAGCCAAGCTGCTGCATGCGATGAGCCGTAAGGAAGTCGGCAACTACTACGGTATCAACATGGCGCGGGAAGGGGTTGCCATGGCATGAGCAAAGCAGACGTAAAGAAAATTGCCATCACGGTCATAGGCGGCGTATTGGCCGCCTATGCCATTCAAACTTTGAAAAGGAACAAATTGCTATGAAAGCACTATTGAAGAACACATTGAACATCGACTTAGACCAACCTTCAACTAAAAAAGGGATCGCCTTACTGGGGGCGGGTGTGGCTCTGGCTGCTGGTCATCCTGAACTGATTACCGCGAGTATTACCGCTGAAGGGGTGCAGTACGGTGGCCTTATCGGCACGGCCATTCCGGTAGCGATGGGGCTATGGGAAACTTTCCGTAATGAGTTCTGTTAATGCAGGAGTATCAGACCTTAATTGTGGCGGCTGTCAGCGCCTTATCCAGTGGGGTTGGCGTTGGCGTCACACTGAAAACGGAAGTGAAGTGGCTGCGCATCATGATGGAGAAAATGGATGAGCGTCTAACACGTTTGGAAACCAAAGCCCCTAGCTAATGAGAGCTTCCTTGCTTCTTTGGTTTAATTATTGTCAGTTCAGTTAGTACATAGATGTAGAACAAAAATAGCGCTGGACCCAGAACAACGTTCCACATCTCTGTTCCTATAAAGAGAGTACTTTGCTGTATATCAATGTCTATAAGGCCGAGAACTGCAAAACAGCTATACAGTAGCTCTGAGCTCAAAGCCAATAAAGCCAGAGACGTAATCAATTTTGCTGTATTGCTAGCTATCCACCCCTTGGCAAATAGCAGCAATATAAACAACGGAGTTACTACTAAAATCAATTCTAAATAGATGATCATTATTGGCTCTAATGCCCTTAGTAGGGTGCTTAAAAAGGCGCCCAGAATCTGGGCGAACATTGAGTAGTAAAGTCTAAGTCAGATACTTCACGAAGGAACTAAGTATCTGACTAAATTAAGAATAGCTCAAAAGTACTAGAGTAGTAATATTTAGCGGCCAGTATTAATCTTCTTCAGTTGGCAGCAGTATGTTTCTCCAATTTATGTTCTTTTCTTCATCAAGAAATTTAGCTTCAAAGTTTCTTAAGTGAACATGAGCAGGGTGGTTCTCAACCGCCATGTTGATTAAGGATATCGCAGTTTCCAAACTTCCGGCTAAGCGATACCGCTCAGCAAGTTCGAGTATAAGCCCTGTTTCAAATAACGTCGGGCATCGAAACTTTAGCTTGTTGTCTCTTTTCTTAAAGTAATCGACTAAACACTGGTGATGTTCCTCTAATGTCCAATCTGGAGTTACACCAAAGAGCAGGTTAACAATTAATGATTCTGAGGATGGCTTTATAAGTTGCTCTTGGTGGCGTCGAATAAAGCTAGTAGAGTTCTTCAATTTTTGTTCTTGCGAATCCAAGCCATTAAATATTATGTAGAGAGCGGTAAATGCCTGTTTATCCTCTTTTTTTAGCTTGTCTATTTGCTTTTCAAGAGCTGTGAGCAATTCTGTCAAATCGGTTAGTGTGGCTGCAGAGCCAGTAGTCATTCGGTTAGCTAGCTGTGATAGAAAACCTTCTAATTTCATACTTCCAGCGCCGTGGAAAAAGTGGATTTTATGTACCCAATATTCCGGTGCCAATTTCATTTGAACAATCCCTGACCTTTCAAGAGAGTAATCATAATTTTCTTTTTCAACGGTGGGTTGGTTCATCATAAAATCAGTAATCACATGTCTAGCGAGTCGAGAAAGGCCTTGAATCGTGAGCCATGTTTTATTGTCTATTCGACAGGTTTCTGTATGTGAGTTAAGAGTTGTTAACTGGTTAGGGAGTTTTCTTAGCTTGTGAATATATTGAGAGCGAGCCTGATAGGCATTTGCCAAAGCTTTGGGAAGGTCATATCTAGATATAGGGCTTTCAATTCCAGCTGCTTCTTCACGATAGAATGACTTTGATATGTGGTTTATGGAGAAGTCTTTGAAGCGGCGACCCAGCGATGTGTGCTCGATACTCAGAATTGCATCCCTGACTTTCGAAGTAGTGTCAGTTCCTGCCTCTGAAAGTGCCGAGTCGATGATTCTTCGTTTGTTTTGGTCATAGTCTTGCCACGTAGATTGATGACCATCAAAGGTTTGTGCTAGAGATTCAATTGATGCAACAAGCAAAGTGTAGGCAAGTTCATAGTCTTCTGCTAAGCGGTGCATTCCTGTTACATAAGTGCGTATTGCCCCCATGACTGCTAGATAAGTACTTCTTTCTAAACCGATTAACTGTTTTGTAAATTTGACTAAATATTCTTCATCGTTTGGGGTGCAATACACATCTTTATCAAATACTTTTGCCACGGCTTGTCTAGGAGAAATGTAAGTAGATAAACCTCGCTTATTGCCTAGTAGTCGATCTGTAAGCGTATAACTAGGAGATGCTGTGCAATTGAGTGCGAAAGATATGATTGCTGAAAAGTCATTGGCATATGTGTCTATGTTGTGGGAAATCAGTGTGCCTGGACCTTGTCCATTGCTCTCAATCAGCTCCTCTAGCTCGTAAACCAAGGCGTTGGAAAGTTCTCCTATGCTTGATGTGGCCAAAATTGAACCTGCAGAGGTGCAAATTTTCGTTTCGCGATTTAGTCTCAGGTTTGTATATAGTACCCCTCGCAAGTTATTTCGATATTCGACTTCCCTTTGGAACATTTTTCCAGAACAGATCTGTAGCATTTCATGCCTTCACGCAACTGATTAAGTAAGCATTCAAGTATACATAAAGTCGAAGTTTCTATGCTTGATGCGCATTTACTAATGGAATACGAAAGTTAGTAAATGTGATAGTTACACATTAAGGAGAGTGCTTCTGTGGTAAAAATGTGGGCAGTGTTTTTCTTATATTCTTTATTTTCAAATGTTTAGATGTATAAAAAGGGCTCATTGCTGAGCCTTAGTTAGTTATTTAGGAGGGTATAAGTTTTGCTCTTCTATAACAAAACGTAGGTTAAATGGAGCACTAAACTGCTGCTGTAATGCCATCAATTTGTTTCTATCTATTCCATCCATACGATCATCTGCTATCTCATCCAATGGAGTCAGGTCAACTGAATAGAATTGAAGAAGCTTTTGATTGTTTTCTTCTTCTAGAACTCTTTTGAACTCGGCTGTTTGCTCTTTCATACATTGTCTATCGTTGTAGTTTGCGATGTATCCAACTACAGATTTTTTATCTTCAAAAGACAAAGATTGAAACCACTCCGATTTTGGAAATGGGGCTTTGTTTTGCTCTGATAGGCTTTCACAATAATCAAATTGTTCTAACCATTGTTTCTCTGCAAGTTTGCTATCAGCCATAGAGTAAGAGCACCCAGTCAGCAGAACCGTAGCAATAAGAGCTTTATTTAGATAATTCACTAACACAGTTCCAAAATCTCCGTTCATCGCCCCTAGAGTAAATTTCCCTTTCATAAGCAATCTTAAAAATCGTGTTCCTAGTGTACTGGCCGGAAGCCATCATTGCCTTGCCGAACGTGTCCCAATCAGTTTCTCTGATTGTTATCATTGTTTCAAAAGCACTGTTCGTAACACTTGGAGTACCAAAGATATAGTAGAAAGGCGTTGCTGCCAAAGCTCCGGAAAGCAAATTTCCTGACTTCATCACCTCTTTTATATCAGCGACTGAACGTCGACTCTTTTCACTTAGTTTAAGGTTATTGATCTGACAAATTCCTAACCTAGCCATTGTATTACCTCAATTGCATAACGTTGCACAGGTTATAAAGTTTGCTTGAGAAATTGTCATCCTTTTCTATGTGACTCTATACACAAATCCAGAGCAATGTGCGGTTTCACTGTACTTTTAGTGATTATGGGTGCTCCGTGGTGAGCTGTAAGGGGCTGTCATGAAGTTGTATTGGTTTTTGATGTGATAAGTACAATCCAGAGTTTAAATTGTTACCTGTGGGCACTTTGTGGTCGTGTGTATTTTATTTTTATTATAAAACAATTACTTGAAGTTTAATAAAGGCCATCACAAGATGGCCTTTATTGTTTCGGGGATATGAGCTGGGGACTGGATTCTGACTTGTTTATGTCGCCCGAGTTCCCCTTTCTCTATGGTGATTAGCCCTTTTGCTACTTTGAACTGTTTGGACAGGTATTTACTTAAGTGAGCGTTGGCTTTTCCGTCCACAGGCGGGGCGGTAATTGCGATTTTGATTTCATCACCATGCAGACCAATCAGCTTATCTCTGCTTGCCTTGGGCTGAATGTAGAGCCTGAGTAGAACGTCATCACCTTCTAACCAAGCAGCTTTTGCCATTATAACTGGAACCAGACAGGGCCAATCATGTCGCCCATCAGGAAGTTTGCAAACTGAAGGGCAATAAACAGGACCAGTACGCTAAGATCGAACCCGCCCATTGCCGGAATCACGCGGCGGATAGGCGCCAACATAGGCTCGGTAAGCTGATGGAAGACATATTCAATCGGGCTACGTCCTTGGCTGACCCAGCTCAGAATGGCGCGGATAAGCAGGACCCAGAACAGTAAGCCACCAGCTGCTTTAATCAGTGATAGCAGGCCAAGGAAGAAGAACTCTGCACTGAATGACACAGAGCCGCCGGAGGCAACCAGAATCAAAGCGACAAACTTCAGCACACACAGCACGTAAGCAAACAGTACTGTCGCCAAATCGATACTGCCTATTGAAGGTACAACCCTGCGCAGCGGTGCAATCACTGGCTGAGTCGCTTTGACAATAAATTGTGAGAATGGGTTGTAGAAGTCTGCACGCGCAGCTTGCAGCCAAATCCGCAAGATCACCACCATGATGTAGAGATCAAACAGGGTGGAAATCAGAAAACTCATTGAATTCATAGGTTACCCTTACTTCGTAGAGCCAAGGCTCAATCTAATTAAAACTGTTTTTCCATTTCTTCAGCACGAGCTACTGCGGCTTGCATCGCTTTCGCTACTATATCTGAAAGTTGGTGTTCGTTGAATGTGCGTAACGCTTCCGCCGTTGTACCGCCTTTTGAGGTGACGTTTTCGCGCAGTGTAGATAGTTCTGTCTCTGGGTTGCCGACGACCATGCTTGCTGCACCTAAGGCTGATTGTTGCACTAAAAGGCGAGCCGTCTCTTTATCAAAACCTTGGGCAATGGCTTCAGCTTGCATCGCTTCCATAAAGCGGAAGAAGTAGGCCGGAGCGCTGCCAGCAGCTGCAATGATGCTGTTGATGCCGGATTCTTGCTCTACCCAACAAACTTTGCCGCATGACTCCATTAGTTCAGCTGCAAAGGCTTTATCTTGCTGTGAAACGTGCGATGGAGCATACAGACCACTCATTCCCAAACCTAGTTGAGAAGGCGTGTTTGGCATAACGCGAACGATTTTTAGGTTGTGATTCAGCATTTCACATAGGCGTTGGCTACTGATACCTGCAGCAATGGAAATGACCAGTTTGCCTGACCAGTCGATGGATTGAAGTGGTTTACATACCTCTTCCATCATTTGCGGTTTCACAGAAAGGACGACCACGTCCGCCTCGCTGGCTGCGGCTATATTGTCGCTGGTGGTCTTAATGGAATAGTCTTGCTCCAACGGCAGGCGTCGAGTCTCAGATGGGGCTGTCGCTGTGATCATGGCAGCAGGATAACCTCCTGATACTAGACCAGAGACGATAGCCTTGACCATGTTACCTGCGCCGATAAAGGCAATTTTCTTGTGTTCCATTGATTGTGTTCTTCCTGTTATTGCTGATTAAGCTTTATTGCTGTAGTCGCGAGCACCGAAAATAGCGGTGCCAATTCGGACCATAGTCGTTCCCGCTTCAATTGCGGCTTCCATATCGCCACTCATGCCCATCGAAAGCGTATCGAGATTGAGCTCTGGGTAACGTTGCGCCAATCGGTTTTTCAGCTCTGCCAAATGGCTAAATGCCGCAAGCTGAGACTGATAGTCTGAAACGTTGGCCGGGATTGACATCAATCCTCTTAACGTGAGGTTTGGCAAAGAAGAAATCAACTCTGCCAAAGCAAAGATTTCGTCATCACTGGCGCCAGATTTAGAGCTTTCACTGCTGGTATTGACCTGAATAAGAACTTGCAGCGGCGCCATTTCTTGCGGCCTTTGATCATTTAATCGCTGGGCAATCTTAGCGCGATCAACGGTATGCACCCAGGCAAAGCTCTCCGCAACATGGCGTGTTTTGTTGGACTGAATTGGACCAATAAAGTGCCATTCTAGGGTTAATTCAGGGTGGTTTTCAGCGAAATACGCAACTTTATCAACGCCTTCCTGCACGTAATTCTCGCCAAAAGCGACTTGACCGGCGCGAGCTGCTTCTAAAATCGCGTCGAACGGTTTGGTCTTACTCACCGCCAGAAGTTGCACTGAGCCTAGAGGGCGTCCACACTTTTGTTGTGCCGCTTCAATCTGTGAGGTGATCTGTTCAATGTTTTGTTGAATACTACTCATAGCTAACTTTATTAAGGATTTTAAATGGATATCGCTGAATTACTGGATTTTAGTGTAAAGCATAATGCTTCAGATCTACATCTTTCTGCTGGTGTATCTCCCATGGTACGCATTGATGGTGAAGTAAGAAAGCTTGGCGTACCAGCGTTCAACCATTCCGAAGTGCATCGTTTGGTGTTTGAAATTATGAACGATGCTCAGCGTAGCGAATTTGAAGAACGTCTTGAAGTTGACTTTTCTTTTGCACTTCCGGACGTTGGCCGTTTTAGGGTCAACGCTTTTAACCAATCTCGTGGTTGTGCGGCCGTATTTCGTACCATTCCAACCGATATCCCGACTTTAGAGCAGCTAGAAGCGCCGTCGATCTTTGAAAATATCGCCAATATGGAGAAAGGATTAATCTTGGTCACTGGGCCAACGGGCTCAGGTAAATCGACTACTTTGGCGGCAATGGTGGATCATATTAATCGTCACCACAATAAGCATATCCTGACTATTGAAGATCCGATTGAGTTTGTGCACACGAATAACAAATGTCTGATCAACCAGCGTGAAGTTCACAATGACACCCATAGTTTTAATAACGCGCTGCGCAGTGCATTGCGTGAAGATCCCGATGTCATTTTAGTTGGTGAGTTACGCGATCAGGAAACGATCAGTCTAGCGCTGACCGCTGCTGAAACTGGCCACTTGGTATTTGGTACTTTGCACACCAGTTCGGCGGCGAAAACGATCGACCGTATCATTGATGTTTTCCCAGGTAGCGATAAAGGCATGGTGCGTTCCATGCTCTCTGAGTCTCTGCGTGCGGTTATTGCGCAGAAATTACTCAAGCGCATTGGCGGCGGGAGAACCGCTTGTCATGAAATCATGATGGCAACGCCTGCTATTCGCAACTTGATCCGCGAAGACAAAGTCGCGCAAATGCAGTCTGTGATTCAGACTGGTGCAGCGCATGGTATGCAAACCATGGAGCAGCATTCGAAACAGTTGATTGCTCAAGGTCTGGTTGATGCAGAAGAAGTGTCGAAAAAAATCGAAGTTGAGCAAGGTCTGTTCTGAGAGAGGTCATGATGGATATCAATCCTTATCTGCAAGGCATGCTGGCTGAGAAAGCGTCAGACTTATACATCACTGTTGGTGCGCCGATACTTTATCGTGTTGATGGTGAGTTGAAGCCGCATGGAGAGAACTTATCGGAAGCCGAAGTGCTGACGCTACTCCACAGCACCATGGATGAAGAGCGCCAGAATGACTATAGCCACAGTCGAGAAGCGAACTTTGCCGTAATGCGGGATTTTGGTCGTTTTCGTGTTTCTGCTTTCTATCAGCGAGAATTACCCGGTGCGGTGATTCGTCGAATCGAAACCACCATACCCACATTTGATGACTTAAAACTGCCTGAAACTCTGAAAGATCTTTCCATCGCCAAGCGCGGCTTGGTGCTAGTGGTGGGTGCAACAGGTTCCGGTAAGTCGACCACTATGGCGGCGATGACCGGCTATCGAAATACTGAGCGTAGCGGTCATATTCTGACAGTCGAAGATCCGATTGAATTTGTCCACGAACATCAGAAATGCATCGTCACGCAACGTGAGGTTGGCTTAGACACAGAAAGTTATGAAGTTGCACTGAAGAACTCTTTGCGTCAGGCTCCTGATATGATTTTGATCGGTGAGATCCGCTCGCGAGAGACCATGGAGTACGCGATGACATTCGCCGAAACGGGGCATCTGTGTATGGCGACGTTGCACGCCAATAATGCTAACCAAGCTTTGGAAAGGATCCTACACCTTGTACCGAAAGAGCAAAAAGAGCAGTTCCTGTTTGATCTCTCCATGAACCTCAAAGGTGTTATCGGCCAGCAGTTGATCCGAGATAAAGACGGCCAAGGTCGTCATGGCGTATTTGAAATTCTACTTAACAGTCCACGTGTATCGGATCTCATTCGACGCGGTGATCTGCATGAACTCAAATCAACCATGGCGAAATCCCAGGAAATTGGTATGCAGACGTTTGATCAGGCGCTTTACCAACTGGTGGTGAATGACAAAATTACTGAAGAAGATGCGCTGCACAGTGCAGATTCAGCCAATGATCTGCGTATCATGCTTAAAACTCAACGAGGTGAAAGCTTCGGTGGTGGTGCGCTGGCAGATGTGAAGATTGATATGGATTAGAGATTGCTCTTCGCCGTTTGGGGCGTGTGAATATTTTCTATCGTGGTCTATTTGTGGCACTGAAATATAAGGGGTTGGCGCAATGTGCCAACCCTTTCTGTTTTTTCGCTTAGCCGTATTGAGCTTCAAACCAGCTTTCAAGGATAACGACCGCTGATTGGCAGTCGACATTCCCTTTGCTGAGCGCCTTGTAGCCGCCCATACTGAACAGCTCTGAGCGAGCTTCTGTAGTGGATAAGCGCTCATCGTGCAGTTCGACAGGAAGGCCGAAACGGCCGTGAAGACGATTAGCAAACTTTTTCGCTCTAGGAGTAATCGTTTCCAAATCTTTGCCGTGAAGGTCCGTTGGCAGGCCGACAACCAGTAGGTTTGGTTGCCATTCTTTGATCTGCTTTTCAATATCGTCCCAGTTGGGAATGCCATCGTTGGCTTTAAAGGCTTTCAGCGGTGATGCCGTGCCTGTAATCTCCTGACCAATGGCACTGCCAATACTTTTAGTGCCGAAGTCAAAAGCCATAATTGTTCTAGACATAAATTTTAATGGGGAGGTTATGCATGACCAATATCACTGGACAGTTGAGACGCGTTGATGCCAAGCATCTGCACGGCTTTTTGCCAACGTTCATTGATCGGTGTGTTAAACATGACATCAGGGTCGGCTTCAATCGTTAGCCAAGAGTTTTCAGAAAGCTCAATCTCTAATTGGCCCGCTTCCCAACCAGAATAACCTAATGCAACAATGTACTCCGGTGGTTCGGCTTCTGTACCGAGAACCGCGAGTATGTCCTTTGACGTCGTAACGGAGATACAGTCAGTCATCTGAATGCTGGATTCATAATGATCTTTCGGCTGGTGAAGAATAAATCCTCGATCTCCTGAAACCGGGCCGCCATTGAGTACCGGTTTCTCAAGGCTACCGACTTTGAGTTGAGGTTGAGTCGCTTCAACGTCGACCTGCTTGAGCATTTTACCTACTGTGATGTCGATTGGAGCATTAATCATTAAACCCATCGCGCCATCATCATTGTGTTCACATACGTAGATAACGCTGCGTTGGAAGTAGGGATCTTTCATCCCCGGCATCGCAACTAAAAAGTGGTTGGTTAAATTCATAGTTACTCCAGCGTAAAGTGGGCGACAAGTTATCGCCCAATGATCATGTGAGTAAATTACTGCTTGTTGAGTCGACGCTCTATCGCATCCATCAATTTACCCGTAATTGAGATATCAAATGCAGCCTCGATTTCGCGAATACAGGTTGGGCTGGTTACATTTATCTCAGTTAACTTGTCACCAATGACGTCTAAGCCTACAAAGATCAAACCTTTTTCCTTAAGTGTAGGCGCTACAGCCGCTGCGATCTGTTTATCTGTTTCGCTCAGTGGTCGGGCTTCACCTGTACCACCTGCCGCAAGGTTGCCGCGAGTTTCACCTTTTGCCGGAATACGTGCCAGGCAGTAAGGCATCGCTTCGCCGTCCACGACCAGAATTCGCTTGTCGCCGTTGCTGATGTCAGGAACGAATGTTTGTGCCATCGCATAGTTTTGGCCGTGGTTAGTCAGGGTTTCGATAATCACAGAAACATTTGGATCGTTGTCTTTGACTCGGAAAATAGATGCACCACCCATGCCATCTAGCGGTTTTAAGATCACATCTCCGTGCTGTTCGCGGAATTGTTTAATCTTCTCTGCTTTGCGGGTCACGATTGTGGTTGGGGTGAGTTCTGGGAACCAGGCTGTGAACAGCTTTTCGTTACAGTCACGCAGGCTCTGAGGTTTGTTGACGATTAACGTGCCTTTCTCTTCTGCTCGTTCAAGAATGTAGGTCGCGTAGATATACTCAGTATCGAACGGAGGATCTTTACGCATCAATACCGCATCAAGCTCTGACAGCTCAATAGTTTGCTCTGACTTAAACTGGAACCAGCCTGTTGGATCTTCTTTGAGTTCCACCACTTTGGTGTCTGCAACAGCGACACCTTGGTCTAAGTGCAGATCATGCATTTCCATGTAGTGGATTTCGTAGCCGCGGCGCTGCGCTTCAAGCATCATGGCAAAGCTAGAGTCTTTCTTGATGTTGATGGACTCGATAGGGTCCATCACGATACCTAATTTGATCATGGTTTTTCTCCGTTTAACCAAGGTCGCCAAAGCGAACTTGAAGGGCAGTAATTGCGGTAAGAGCTGCTGTCTCTGTGCGTAATACGCGTGGGCCTAGCAGAGTCTCTTCAAATTGATATTCTCGGGTTTTCTCGATCTCTTCTGCGGACAAGCCACCTTCGGGGCCGATCAACAGGCGAACTTTCTCGACCGGAGCTGGCAGCGTATTGATTGAGTATTTTGCTCTGGGGTGAAGGTTGAGTTTAAGGCCATCATAATCTTCTGCACACCACTCATCTAACTGCATGATAGGGCGAATCTGCGGAACGATATTGCGTCCACTTTGCTCGCAAGCGCTGATGGCAACTTTCTGCCATTGGGCGAGCTTTTTCTCAAAACGTTTTTGATCTAGCTTGACGCCACAACGCTCAGAAATCAGTGGGGTAATGGTATTAACGCCCAGCTCTACGGACTTCTGAATGGTGAACTCCATCTTTTCCCCGCGAGAAATGACCTGACCTAAATGCAGGTCCAGTGGTGACTCGCTGCTGCGTTCAACACGTTCAGTGATATTCACCGTGACGGACTTTTTGCTGACTTCTTCAATTACGGCTGGAAACTCGGCCCCATAGCCATCAAAAAGCAACACTTCTTGTCCAACCTTCATCCGCAAGACTCTTCCTACATGGCCGGCTGCATCTTCGCTAAGCGCTAAACTGCCAAGTTGGGTTATAGGTTCAGGGTGATAAATTCGAGGAATTCGCATCAGCTTTGTATCCGGCCAGATAATTGAGAATGAACTCCTAACATGGATGCTTTATGCCTAAAAAACAAGGGGCAGGCTGTACATATCGCTACAATTCATAAGGGGCAATTACAGAGCCTGACATGCCTTGAAAACGAAAGGGTTATGATTGCCCTGAATCTTGAAGATTCGACGCTCACGTTCACATTCCCATGTGTCGACAGGATAGAGTTTATTCCAAGCTGTCATGAGTTGGCTTTGTTGCTTCGATAGCTTGAATCCATATTCCTGACTCATGTACAGATAGGTTCGGGCAATGGAACCTCTGGCGCGGTCTGGTGGCATGACTCTCCGTTGCTTAAAGTTGACCTGCATTTCGCATTGGCCATACGTCACGCCATCCATCCCATTCCACTGGCTGAAGTTGTAATTCGAGCGATCGCCGTTTACTTCACCGATAGCGGGGGTGAGGTTATGTAGATCGGCTTCCATTGAACGAAATACGGTGTCATTTTTGGTGCAGTTTTTTCGTCCTCCAGACTGCCAACATTGTCGTTGGTGGCCAAACTGCCAAGCGGGAACAACATGCTCCCATTCGATTCTTGAAGCACGTTTTTGCTGTTTTCTCACGGCGTAACCACATGACTTTAAATCGGGAATACCTTTCTTTCCCTGCCAGGTGATATCACATCCACAGTAAAAGCTGGTGGGGTGATCGGAATATATCTTTAGTGCTTCTTTCTTGGCTTTCGAAAATGAAGAGGGAGGCGCAGAGAGCACCTGAAATGAACTAATAAGTACAGTGAAGTAAACAAAAAATGCACGAAGTTTCATGTCGATAAGTATTAGAAAAGTATGACTTATCGCAGTCTAGCATGCATTTGTCAGTGAAACTTATTAATGGCTCACTGAGTTATGAGAGCTGCTTACCCGTAAACACAAGGGTTTGCTGACAGCTCTGGCATCGGTAGCTGCTTTGATGACGCAGGACTTTATTGTGACGTCTGATAGTCAGTGGGTAGAGCTGGCACCCACAGCGGTACTCGAAGGTTTTCCCTTGTACGGAAGTAATTTCAAAACTGTGCGTAGTACGAGCAGGGACGCCAAATACGCTTTCCATGATCGATTGCCATTCTTTACCGTGAGGTCTGACTCGACCATAGACCTGATAAGTGATCAAATGTGCGATTTCATGCGGGATGACTTCATCGAAAAACGCTTGCTGATTTTCGGTAAATAAAACGGGATTGAGGCGAATCTCATTGAGTTGGAGGTAGGCTTTGCCCGCCGCTTTACCTCTCAGTTTGTAGCTGATAGAAGGGAAAGAAAATGAGCGCTGAAAAGCATGTTGAGCCGTTACGATATAGCGAGCGACCACTTGTTGTGCGCGATAGCTAAGCTCTGTATCCAAATTCATCTCCAAAAAATTCGCCCCTTAGACAAGGGGCGAATCATATACCGGATTAGACGTTGGTGCTAATGGTGCTTTTTCTTGATGGTTTCATGATAAGCGTGCCAAGTACCGTAGCCAAGAATTGGCATAGTAAACAACATGCCGATTCCGTAAGTCGCAAAGCCAATTAAGATACCGCCACAGATCACGGCTGCCCATACTATCATCGCTGGAATATTTGATTTGACGGCGTTAAAGCTGGTAAACACAGCGGTCATCATATCAACGCGTCGCTCCATCATAAGTGGGATGGAGAAAGCAGAAATACTAAACACAATTGCAGCCAGTACCATGCCGACCAAAGAGCCGATAACAAGGAATGGAAGGAAATCTGTTATTGGGGCGCCCTGAACCGAAGGGTATAACGCATGAAGTAACGCAGCGATACGCATCCAGAAAATCATACACACGGCGAGCATGACAGCAAACGCCCATTGTGATGAAGAGTTACGCCCAATGGCTTTCATTGAGTGAAGTAAGCTGGCGTGATGGCCCTTTTCCCGCTCCCAACTGGCATCATAAAGCCCTAGCGCTAAGAAGGGACCAATTAGCATATAGACGACTAAACTTGGCATGACGACTAAGTGTGTGCCTTGCCATTGAACTAGCAGCACAATACCAATAGCTGCCGCCATGAAACACAAACCGTAAAAGGCACTGATCAACGGCATACGCACAAAGTCGTGCAAGCCGAGTGACAGCCAATGAAACGGCGCGGATAAGCTGACATGATTGCACGGTATAGTACGTGCGTATTCGTTATCTGGGACTTCCTTTCGTTTGTCGTTGAAGTCTTGTGGATTCACCGTACGAGGCATACATCCTCCTTGATCGACTCTGTAATAAGTCACCCATAGATTCATGGGTGGCGTCTTGGAACTCGATGCCCGGCTTTGCGACTGCCCTAATAAGCTGCGCATCTGACTTGGTCTGTTAAAAAGCAATTTTTGGCGAAGAATTATCCTTTTAACATATTGTTAACTATTGACCCCATGACAAAAAAATACAAATTTGTTGTTTGATTTTTGCGCACAAAAACAAAGGGCTTCTGGTTACCCAGAAGCCCTTGAATAGCAAATTAGTGCGGTAATTTAAATTACTTAAGACCAGCGAAGTCGCGCAGAAGTGCAGCTTTATCAGTCGCTTCCCATGGGAATTCTTCACGACCGAAGTGGCCGTATGCTGCTGTTTTCTTGTAGATTGGCTGAAGTAGGTTCAACATTTCTTGTAGGCCGTATGGACGTAGATCGAAGTGTTGGCGTACCGCTTCAACAATGATGTCTTGAGATACTTTTTCAGTACCAAATGTTTCCACCATGATAGATGTTGGATCTGCAACACCGATTGCGTAAGAAAGCTGAATCTCACAACGGTCAGCAAGGCCAGCCGCAACGATGTTTTTCGCAACGTAACGTGCAGCGTAAGCAGCAGAGCGGTCAACTTTTGAAGGATCTTTACCTGAGAATGCACCACCACCGTGACGAGCAGCACCACCGTATGTATCAACGATGATCTTACGACCTGTCAGACCACAGTCACCCATTGGGCCACCGATAACAAAACGGCCAGTTGGGTTGATGAAGAAGTTAGTGTCTTTGTTTAGCCACTCTGATGGTAGAACTGGCTTGATGATCTCTTCCATAACCGCTTCGCGTAGGTCTGGCGTAGAGATTGAGTCACAATGCTGAGTCGAAAGAACGACAGCGTCGATACCAACGATTTTTCCTTGGTCGTACTGGAACGTTACCTGTGATTTTGCATCAGGACGTAGCCAAGGTAGTGTGCCGTTTTTACGTACTTCTGCTTGTTTTTGAACAAGTAGGTGAGAATACGTAATTGGAGCTGGCATTAGTACGTCTGTCTCGTTAGTCGCGTAGCCGAACATGATGCCTTGGTCACCAGCACCTTGCTCTTTTGGATCCGCTTTATCAACGCCTTGGTTGATATCTGGAGACTGTTTACCAATGGTGTTCAGTACCGCACAAGAATCGGCATCAAAACCCATGTCAGAGTGAACGTAACCGATATCACGAACGGTTTGGCGAGTTAACTCTTCGATATCTACCCATGCTGATGTAGTGATTTCACCACCAACCATCACCATGCCAGTTTTTACGTACGTTTCACACGCAACACGCGCTTTTGGATCTTGCTCGATGATTGCGTCTAGAACTGCATCAGAAATTTGGTCTGCGATTTTATCTGGATGACCTTCTGATACCGACTCAGAAGTAAACAGGTGTTTAGCCATGAGAGCTCCACTTTTAATTCAAGGAAGTGCTCCATTATTAACGGCGGAACACTAAGAAATAATACTGATATCTGTAGGTGTTTCTACATCTAGACGTCTATTCTAATTTTCATAGCTCGAATTACAAGCTCTTTTTTAATTTAATACATATCCAAACGTTTGCTTCTAAAGAGTTAAATATTACTAACTTGGATAGAAATGGCAGAAAATAAGCGAGAATCCCCTGTATTCAGACTGTAAAACGTTTGCACAGCTTAGGCGCCTTTGAGAGAATAATCGCCCATCAAAATTAGTTTTCGCTTAACGCACTCAGGAGCAGACATGTCTTCCCGCAAACATCTAGCTAATGCTATCCGTGCCCTTAGCATGGACGGCGTACAACAAGCCAACTCTGGTCATCCAGGCGCACCTATGGGTATGGCTGACATCGCTGAAGTTCTTTGGCGCTCTCACCTAAACCACAATCCAGCAAACCCAGAATGGGCTGACCGCGACCGTTTCGTGCTATCAAATGGCCACGGCTCAATGCTGATTTACTCTCTGCTTCACCTTGCGGGTTACGAGCTGTCTATTGATGACCTGAAAAACTTCCGTCAACTGCACTCTAAGACACCAGGTCACCCAGAGTACGGTTACGCACCGGGTATCGAAACGACGACTGGCCCACTAGGTCAAGGTATCACTAACGCGGTAGGTATGGCGCTGGCTGAGAAAACTCTAGCAGCACAATTCAACAAAGAAGGCCACGACATCGTTGACCACTTCACTTATGCATTCATGGGTGACGGCTGTCTGATGGAAGGTATCTCTCACGAAGCCTGTTCTCTAGCAGGTACGCTAGGCCTTGGTAAACTAATCGCTTTCTGGGATGACAACGGTATTTCTATTGATGGTGAAGTGGAAGGTTGGTTCTCTGACGATACACCTAAGCGTTTCGAAGCGTACGGCTGGCACGTAATTCCAGCAGTAGACGGTCACGATCCAGAAGCGATCAATGCAGCGATTATCGCTGCGAAAGCGGACTCACGTCCTACGCTAATCTGTACTAAGACCATCATCGGTTTTGGTTCTCCAAATAAATCTGGTTCACACGACTGTCACGGTGCTCCACTAGGCGCTGACGAAATTGCAGCAACTCGTAAAGCGCTAGGTTGGGAACACGGTCCTTTTGAAATCCCAGCTGACGTTTACGCTGAGTGGGATGCAAAAGAAGCAGGCGCAGCGAAAGAAGCAGCGTGGAATGCGAAGTTTGACGCATACGCTGCAGCTTACCCTGCAGAAGCCGCAGAGCTTAAGCGTCGTCTAAACGGTGAATTGCCAGCTGAGTGGGAAGAGAAAGCAACACAAATCATTGCTGACCTTCAAGCAAACCCTGCAAACATCGCATCACGTAAAGCGTCTCAAAACGCACTTGAAGCGTTTGGTCAAATGCTACCTGAATTCCTAGGTGGCTCTGCTGACCTTGCCCCTTCTAACCTAACTATGTGGTCTGGTTCTAAGTCTATTTCAGCTGAAGATGCGTCAGGTAACTACATCCACTACGGTGTTCGTGAGTTCGGTATGACGGCTATCATGAACGGTATCGCACTACACGGTGGTTTCGTACCATACGGTGCAACTTTCCTAATGTTCATGGAGTACGCGCGTAACGCTATGCGTATGGCGGCTCTGATGAAAGTGCAGAACATTCAGGTTTACACGCACGACTCTATCGGCCTTGGCGAAGACGGCCCAACTCACCAACCGGTTGAGCAAATGGCTTCTCTACGCCTGACGCCAAACATGAGCACATGGCGCCCATGTGACCAAGTGGAATCAGCAGTGGCTTGGAAACTGGCTATCGAACGTAAAGATGCACCAACTTCACTTATCTTCTCTCGTCAAAACCTTGCACAGCAAGAGCGTGACGCTGAGCAAGTGGCGAACATTGCTAAGGGTGGTTACATCCTGAAAGATTGCGCAGGCAAGCCAGAGCTAATCCTTATCGCAACAGGCTCTGAAGTTGAGCTAGCAGTGAACGCAGCGGCTGAACTGACTGCTGAAGGCAAGCAAGTACGCGTTGTTTCAATGCCATCAACGGACGCATTCGACAAGCAAGATGCAGCTTACCGTGAAGCGGTTCTGCCATCTGACGTGACAGCTCGTATCGCGGTAGAAGCAGGTATTGCTGACTTCTGGTACAAGTACGTTGGTTTCGACGGCCGTATCATCGGTATGACCACCTTCGGTGAATCTGCACCAGCAGGTGAGCTATTCAAGATGTTTGGTTTCACAACTGAAAACGTTGTGAACACAGCGAAAGAGCTTTTAGCTTAATTGTTAATTGCTTTGAAAGCCGGGTCCTTGTGACTCGGCTTTTTTGTTTTTACCCGATACGATGAACTAGATGCGATTTATAAATCTATCAGGTAGTATTTGTGACACGAAAAAGATGTAGAGCGATGGAATCATGCTAAAAGTTGCGATCAACGGATTTGGACGTATTGGACGTAATGTTTTGCGGGCAGTATATGAAAGTGGCAAAAGCCAAGATATCAAGGTGGTAGCCGTTAATGAGCTGGCGCAGCCCGATGCGATGGCACACTTGCTTCAATACGATACTAGCCACGGTCGATTTGGTAAGAAGATTACTAACGATCAGGAGCATATTTACGTTCACCATGAGAGCGGAGAATTTGATTCCATCCGTATTCTTCATCTGGCAGAAATCGATCTTCTACCATGGCGAGATCTGGAAGTGGATCTGGTGTTGGACTGTACCGGTGTGTTTGGCTCTCAAGCTGATGGCCAAGAACACATCAAAGCGGGAGCGAAGAAAGTCCTGTTTTCTCACCCGGGCGCCAGCGATCTCGACAATACCATTATCTACGGCGTTAACCACGATACACTAACAGCAGATCACAATGTGGTATCCAATGGTTCGTGTACAACCAATTGTATCGTCCCTATTATCAAAGCTCTTGATGAAGCCTTTGGTATCGATTCAGGTACTATCACTACTATCCATTCTTCGATGAATGATCAGCAGGTCATCGACGCCTACCATTCTGATCTCAGACGTACTCGTGCAGCCAGCCAATCGATCATACCCGTAGACACTAAGTTGCATAAAGGTATTGAAAGAATCTTCCCGAAATTTTCTAACAAATTTGAAGCAATTTCAGTACGAGTACCTACTGTAAACGTCACAGCCATGGATTTAAGCGTCACAATTAATACAAATGTGAAAGTTAATGACGTAAATCAAACCATTGTTAACGCTTCTCAGTGTACATTACAGGGCATTGTTGACTATACTGAAGCTCCGCTCGTTTCCATCGATTTTAATCATGATCCTCATAGTGCGATCGTCGATGGCACGCAAACCCGAGTTAGTAATGGCCATTTGGTTAAGATGTTGGTTTGGTGTGATAACGAATGGGGATTTGCGAATCGTATGTTAGATACGGCACTCGCAATGCAAGCCGCTCCCCGTCAAGTTTGACGCTGTAATGCCACTTTTTTAGTGGGTATGCAGATTAGCGGCGATGGAGAAATGTTTATTTCTAGCCTTGAAATAAATAATGATAAACTCCATATCTAAATCAGTTTGAAGAATTATTGGGCTTGGCAGGGTCGCCGGGTCTTAAAAACTTTACTTTTTGAATATTTGAGAGGACACATCATGTCTGTAATCAAGATGACTGACCTGGATCTAGCAGGTAAACGTGTATTTATCCGTGCGGACCTAAACGTACCTGTAAAAGAAGGCAAAGTAACTTCTGATGCACGTATCCTAGCATCTCTACCAACTATCAAGCACTGCCTAGAAGCTGGTGCTAAAGTTATGGTTACTTCTCACCTAGGTCGTCCTACTGAAGGTGAATACGCAGAAGAGTTCTCTCTACAACCTGTTGTTAACTACCTAAACGACGCCCTAGATTGCGAAGTTAAACTAGCTAAAGATTATCTAGATGGCCTAGAGCTAAACACAGGTGAGCTAGTTGTTCTTGAAAACGTTCGCTTTAACAAAGGCGAGAAGAAGAATGAAGAAGAGCTATCTAAGAAATACGCTGCACTTTGTGACATCTTCGTAATGGATGCATTTGGTACGGCTCACCGTGCACAAGCATCTACTCACGGTGTTGGTATGAACGCGCCAGTAGCGTGTGCTGGCCCTCTACTAGCAGCTGAACTGGAAGCACTAGGTAAAGCAATGGACAACCCAGAGCGTCCACTAGTTGCTATCGTTGGTGGTTCTAAAGTTTCTACTAAGCTAACGGTTCTAGAGTCTCTGTCTAAAGTTGCTGACCAACTTGTTGTTGGTGGTGGTATCGCGAACACATTTATCGCTGCAGATGGCCACAACGTAGGTAAGTCTCTATACGAAGCAGACCTAGTTGAAACGGCTCAAAAGCTAATGAAAGAGTGCTCTATCCCAGTTGCGACTGACGTTGCATGTGCCAAAGCATTCGATGAAAACGCAGAAGCTGAAATCAAGCACGTTTCAGAAGTGGCTGACGATGACATGATCTTCGACCTTGGTCCAGAATCAACAGCGGCTCTAGCTGAAATCATCGGCAACGCGAAAACTATCCTATGGAACGGTCCTGTAGGTGTATTTGAGTTCAAGAACTTCGAAGCGGGTACAAAAGGTATCTCTGAAGCAATCGCTGAGTCTGCAGGTTTCTCTGTAGCAGGTGGCGGTGACACGCTAGCAGCTATCGATAAGTTTGGTATTAAAGCTGACGTATCTTACATCTCTACTGGTGGCGGTGCATTCCTTGAATTCGTGGAAGGCAAAGTACTACCAGCAGTTGCGATGCTTGAAGAGCGCGCTAAGTAATTAAACGAAAGCGGGGGAATGATTCTCCCGCTTTGTTGTTTGCTGCAAGTCACATTGTTCTTTGCTAGAATGACGCACGTTGTGAGCAAACGTTTGCAAGAATTTAAACTTAACAAGTTTTATTTTTAAAACGACAGATAAATAGGATTACATCCATGTCTAAGATCTTCGATTTCGTAAAACCAGGTGTTATCTCTGGTGATGACGTACAGAAAGTTTTTGAAGTAGCAAAAGAGAACAACTTTGCTCTTCCGGCAGTAAACGTTGTAGGTACTGACTCAGTAAACGCAGTACTTGAAGCAGCAGCTAAAGTGAAAGCTCCAGTTGTTGTTCAGTTCTCTAACGGTGGCGCAGCTTTCTTCGCTGGTAAAGGCATTAAACTTGAAGGTCAAGGTGCACAAATCCTTGGCGCTGTAGCAGGTGCTAAATACGTTCACGCAGTTGCTGAATCTTACGGTGTTCCAGTAATCCTACACACTGACCACGCAGCTAAGAAACTACTACCATGGATCGACGGTCTTCTAGACGCTGGTGAAGAGTTCTTCGCACAAACTGGTAAGCCACTATTCTCTTCTCACATGATCGACCTTTCAGAAGAGTCTCTAGAAGAAAACATCGAAATCTGTGCTAAGTACCTTGAGCGCATGGCTAAGATGGACATGACTCTAGAAATCGAACTAGGTTGTACTGGTGGTGAAGAAGACGGCGTTGATAACTCTGACATGGACGCTTCTGAGCTTTACACTTCACCTGAAGATGTTGCTTACGCATACGAGAAACTAAACGCTGTTTCACATCGTTTCACTATCGCAGCTTCTTTCGGTAACGTACACGGTGTATATAAGCCAGGTAACGTAGTTCTAACTCCAACAATCCTACGTGATTCTCAAGCATACTGTGCTGAGAAGTTCGGTATTGCTCCTAACGCTCTAAACTTCGTATTCCACGGTGGTTCAGGTTCTACTGAAGCTGAAATCCAAGAGTCTATCGGCTACGGTGTTATCAAGATGAACATCGATACTGATACTCAGTGGGCAACTTGGGATGGTATCCGTAAGTATGAAGCTGAGAACCGTGATTACCTACAAGGTCAAATCGGTAACCCAACTGGTGAAGATGCGCCAAACAAGAAGTACTACGACCCACGTGTATGGCTACGTGCAGGTCAGTCTTCAATGGTAACTCGCCTAGAGAAAGCGTTCGCTGACCTAAACGCAGTAGACGTACTATAATTCTCCTGAATTCAGTACTCTGTTAAGTTTGCAAAACCCGCTCAATGAGCGGGTTTTTTTGTGCCTGGTGTATTTGTTTTATGAATGGGCTATTCCTCACCTAAAAGGGTGGCGAAAATGAAAACCATTGCGTAATCTGTAACGAGCCGATATCAGTTTTTTCTGATAACTCTTTGTTTTTGCGTTCTTTGCATAAACGTCACTTTATGAATCGTCAAAATTGATATATCGTGCCAAAAATCTGACATAGTTTCAGGTTATCTATGGAGACGACATCGTCTATCAATCATAAAAAAGTCGTGTGATTTATAGGATCGCCACACATTTTAGAGGGTATACATTATGGCAGGAGAATCGGTGGAGATTGAAACTCCATTAGTGGATGGTCTAGCGCAGGCTGAATCGTGGATTACCAATAATTCTGATTTGTTGATCCAGTATGGTGTGAATGTCCTTTCAGCCATTCTAATTCTATTCATCGGTAACATCTTCGTTAAGATGGTGGCGAACAGTGTCGCCAAGATGCTGAAAAAGAAAAATATGGATAAAGCGGTTATTGAGTTTATCCATGGTTTAGTACGCTACTTATTGTTTGTGATTGTACTGATTGCGGCATTGAGCCGGATTGGGGTGCAAACCGCGTCTGTTGTGGCTGTTATCGGTGCGGCAGGCTTAGCGGTTGGTTTAGCGTTGCAAGGGTCACTGTCAAACTTTGCAGCGGGCGTGCTGATTGTTGCTTTCCGTCCGTTTAAATCTGGCGATTACGTCGAAATTGGTGGCGTAGCAGGCAGTGTGGAGTCTATCCAAATCTTCCAAACGGTTCTGACGACTCCGGATAACAAGATGGTTGTCGTGCCAAATGGTAGCGTTATCGGCGGTCCTATCACGAATTATTCTCGTCATGAAACTCGTCGCATCGACTTGATGATCGGTGTGTCTTACAGTGCGGATCTGCAGAAAACCAAAGCGCTTTTAACCAAGATCTGTGAATCTGACGAGCGTATCCTTAAAGATCCGGCGGTTCAGGTTGGCGTGCATACGCTGGCGGATTCTTCAGTTAATTTTGTAGTGCGCCCATGGGTTAAGACATCTGATTACTGGGGAGTGTACTTCGATCTAATGCAAGCGATTAAAGAAGGCTTAGATAATGAAGGCATTGAAATTCCATTCCCGCAAATGGATGTTCACCTCAACAAGGTTGAATCCTGATCGGAAAAGCGAGGCCTAGCCTCGCTTTTTTACATCTCAATTACCGAGTTGGGAATAGCTTGCAATAGTTTGGGCAAGGAAGAGCCTGCAATGCCTATGGTCAGTTCAGGGTGACCGGGTGTGTAGAGGATTTCCGAATGCTGGTATAAGGCACGTTCCACGACAATCTCAATATGTTCAGGTATACCGAAAGGACAAACAGCGCCGGGAACACAGCCCAGCAGCGTTATCATTTCTTCATCGCTGCAAATGGAAGGTCGTTTCCCCAGCACTTGCTTCATGGCTTTACTATCAAGGCGTGCATCTTTGTGGGTCAGATACAGCACATGCCCGCCCCCTTTCAGTTTCAGAAACAGACTCTTGCTATGGGTACCCGTCCATCCAAGCTGCTCAGCGACACGCACATCAGTGGCGAAATCGAGAATAGGTTCATGACGCCATTCTTTAAAGCTAACTTCAAGCTGTTGAAGAAGATCTATGTTGTACTGATAGATTTGCTCTAATCGTTCCATGTAATTATCCGTGTTTATTTACCAGTTCGTTTATTAGCATCAAGGCAATCGTGAACATCATTATAGCGACCACAATATCAATCCCTTGTTTTACTCTTGGTCTTGATAAGGTTGGGCCAAGCTTCGCAGCACCGATCGACAAGGTGTAAAACCAAACAAAAGAGGCCATGATCGTACCTAATGCAAACGAAATTCGATCTTGTCCTTCAAACTGTCCGCCAATGGAGCCGAGGATCACCACAGTATCAAGGTAGAGGTGAGGGTTAAGCACGGTAACTGCCAGAGCCCCGAGAATCACAGCTCGACGACCACGTTCTACGACTTGACGCTTGGACTCAGACGCCTTATTCGTTTGCACGGCGCTTTTGAGTGACAGTAAGCCATAGAAGGTCAGAAAGGCAATACCGCCTAAAGTGACAACCGTGAGCAGGGTTTCATTTTGTGACAAGACTGCACCACCACCAAATATGCCTAGCGAGATAAAAATGACATCGAGAACGCTACAGATGGTGGCGGTCGTCAAGTGATGATTTCTCTTAATACCTTGGTTGAGAACATAGGCATTTTGCGCCCCAATCGGAATAATCATGCTGGCACCTAGCCCAAAGCCCTGTAATAACACCCATAGATTCACGTTTTTCTCTCCAGTGAATTGCGAATATGAGCGTTGAGAATAGAGTCAGTATCTTGATAAGTATAATTAATGATTTTAATCTATTATCAGTTTTGCTTATTTGGTGGCGCTATGCGTGGGTTGGATTACAAATGGATAGAGGCTTTGGAGTCAGTAGTGACTCAAGGCAGCTTTGAACGTGCAGCTGAGGCGCTCTACATCTCGCAGTCTGCGGTTTCGCAACGTATAAAGCAGTTGGAAAAGTTTCTCGCCCAGCCCGTGCTTATTCGCGAGCAACCACCTAGAGCGACCATGGTGGGTAAAAAGCTGCTGGGCCTTTACCACAGGGTGCAATTGCTAGAAAGTGAGCTTGTACCTGAATTAACTAATAGTGATTCAGAGCGCCCGCTGGCGATTTCTATCGCCACCAATGCCGATAGCTTGGCGACTTGGCTGTTGCCCTCCTTACAGCAGGTACTGACAACACGGAACATTGAGCTGAGACTGGCGGTACTGAATGAAGTCAGGGCAATAGAAAAGCTCAAAAGTGGCGAGGTAACCGGTGCGATTAGCCTAGAATCTCGGCCTATTCCCGGCTGTCAGGCGGACTATTTAGGAAGAGTTGATTATGTTTGCGTGGCAAACCCGCAATTCGTCGAGCGTTATTTCCCCAATGGCGTGAACTATGAATCTCTACTTCAGGCCCCAGCAGTGGCGTACGATCAGCATGACGATCAACATCAGCTATTTTTGAAAGAGCATTTTAATATCTTGCCAGATAATGTCCGGACTCACCGCGTCGCCAGTTCTGAAGCGTTTGTCAAAATGGCTCTGGCAGGAGTCGCGTACTGTTTGATCCCAAGCTTTCAGATTCAAAAAGAGTTAGCGCAAGGGAGTTTAGTCGACATCTTGCCTGGGTTCTTGAGCTCATACCGCATCTATTGGCATCACTGGCAACTCGAATCGGGCGTATTGGAAGAAGTGACTCAATCTATTGTTAATTATGCGAGAAATGTGCTGTCGAGCTAGCACTTGGTTAAAGTTCTGTCAGAACATCGAACTAGACTCCTCATGCAGCATCTAAACGCTATGATGTATGTGATTAGTTAAATAAGGTGAACAATAATGAAGATAGTTTCTAGCCTGGCAATTGCCGTTTCAGGTCTGGTCAGTATTGGTGCATACGCTGATACGCCTAACTTCCCACACCTAGCTACGACCGGATATGGTGAAGTTGTTGCAAAGCCTGATATGGCGAAGTTTACGGTTCGTGTGGTCGAAACCACCATGACGGCAGAACAAGCCAAGCAGACAGTCGACAAAGTAGTGACAGACTTTCTGACTGAACTGAAAGAGCAGGGAATGAGTGCTGACAACATCACCAGTTCCAACCTTTATATCTCTCCTCAATACCATTACCCGAAAAATGGTAAACCTGAGCTAGTGGGTTACCGTGCTTCTCGCACCGTTAATGTTACTGTCGATGAATTGGCGAACTTGAATCAGTATCTGGATATTGCACTGAATTCGGGCATCAACCAGGTCGAAAACATTCAGCTTAAAGTGAAAGATCAGGCTAAATATCAGGAGCAAGCACGCCAAGCCGCCATCAAGGATGCCAATAGTAAAGCAGAGTCACTGGCCTCTGGTTTTGGTAAAGACATCAATGGTGTCTGGCGAATTGATTACAATATGCCGAGCAGCCAACCGGTACTGATGCGTTCAATGGCGATGGATGCAAAAACGGAATCCAACACCTATCAGGACTCGACAATCGTGATACGTGATCGAGTTGACGTCATTTACCAGTTAGATTAACCATAAAGAGCGCCTTTTTTAGTTGTAACTAAGGCGTTTTTATAAAATTGTCAATTGCCCGTAGGGTTATTCTTAACCACTTTTTTATTCGGTGATATACTGCCCCGCCTTCGATTTGGGAGCCGTGGCAGTGAGACAACGAAAAAACATCTTTTGGCACTTGTGTATTACCACAGTGGTGTTGGTGTCGATCGCGTTTGCTTACTATGCTCAGCAATACCAGAACCTTGAAGAAGAAACAGTAGAGTTAACGGCCAAACAGGCCATGCATCAACTCGCCTACAGTGAACGTGAATACCAGAGTGTTCGCAGCCAGCTTGTTTCTATCATCGAATTACTTTCCCACAGCCGAAGTCTTTACGATTATATTCTTTCTCCCAGCGCTAAAAATCGTGAGGTTGTTGAGGAAGTGTGGTCTTCAATGGCCATCAATCAGAAATGGTATAGCCAGATTCGCTTTATTGATAACGCGGGTAAAGAACAGTTGCGTCTCAACTATCTGCTGAGTGGTAATCGTGTTCAGGTGGCAGAGCAATTGCAGGATAAATCTCATCGCGGCTATTTCCGCTACGCCAAACTGCTTCAAGATGAACAAATCGGTGCGTGGGGTATAGATCTTGAAATGGAAAACGGTGAGCTGGTATTTCCATATAAACCTGCACTGCGCTTAATTACTCCCGTTGAAGTACAAGGCCAGCGTGCCGGTTATTTAATACTCAATATTGATATTTGGTATCTGACCTCCCGTCTTAATTATTCCCCCGACAAATCATTTCGCCCAGAATTGGTTGGTGAAACGGGCTTTTACATGATCAGTGATGATCCGAGTAAATTGTTTGGCCATCTGCTAGCGAGCCGCAGCCAACATAACCTAGCGCGCTACTACCCAGAAACTTGGCAGATGATGCAAGATCAGAAGTCGGGTTACCATTTAGAAAAAGATCATCTGATTGTGTTCAATCAGATCTATATGGAAGGTCGGCAAAAGCTCTATTTGGTCATCGATCTTAGTCAGGAAGAACTGAAAGTACGCTCTGAGCGAGATTATCAAATACTACTTAAAGAAGCTTCAATCGTCTTATTGATGGTGCTGGCTTTCACCGTTCCAGCGACTAGCGGGGTTGTGTACTACCGCAAGCGAAGTTTAGAGAGTCAACTTGCAAGAGCAGCGTTAAGCGGTATGTCCGCGGTGGTCATTTCGGATAAAAAGCATCATGCAGTTTTAGTCAATGATGAGTTTGAGAGACTCACCGGTTATCGCCAGAAAGACATTGCGTCTCAGAACATGATCAAAGCATTGGTGGGCGAAGAACAGTTTGCGACCACCTTACAACTGTTTGAGGCTCTGTCGTCCAATCAGATCTGGGAAGGTGAGATAACCATCCATAATCAGAAAACTCACACTAAGGTCACCGCGATTATGCGTGTGCAATGCGTGTTGGCTAAGGGGCGGAAAGTCAGTTATTACATCACGTCGCTGGTGGATATCTCTGAACGTAAAGAGCTGGAAGAGCGACTGAGAATTTTAAGTGAAAAAGATGAACTGACGCAGTTGTGGAACAGACGTAAGTTTGAACTGGAACTGCGTCACAGTGCCAAATTGAGTGGGCGTTATCCTGAGAGGCATGACACTTGCCTTGCGCTGCTTGATATTGATTTCTTCAAGCGGGTAAATGATGAACTGGGTCATGATGAAGGTGACAGAGTTATCAGCCGAGTAGGTGCCATTATTATTGAAGCGTTGCGCGAGACAGATTTTATCGCCCGTATTGGTGGTGAGGAGTTTGCGATTATTATGCCGCACACCAGTATTGAAGAAGCAGAACAAGCGCTAAATCGAGTACGAATTGCGGTTGAAATGGCAGCGGATGTTCCTATTACGGTGAGTGTGGGGCTGACCGACTTAACTTCGAATAGCACGCGTTGCTACAAGTGTGCGGACATTGCCTTGTACGAGTCCAAAACCTTGGGACGCAACCGAGTCTCGGTTTGCCGGAGTTGTGATGAAATTGCCTAAAAAAATCGAGCCTAAGCTCGATTTTTTTAGGCTATCTATTTATGCGGCCTGCTCAATAGTGATTTGGATTTGTTCCATCGAGCGATGCAGATGACGATCAAACTCTTCGGCTGCTTCGTCGGTGTCTTTCGCCAGGACCAGCTTCATGATCTTCTCATATTCATCAATTTCAAATTGGCGTGGGTCTAAGCCGTTGTGTCTTGCGAAATAGCGATAGCGTTTGATTTGATTGATCAAATCAGTGAAAAATTCAAACATATTCCTAGAGTTAGAACCTTCTAATAGTGCGATGTGGAATTGGTGCTGGCGCTCTTCCCACTCTTTCCAGTCAAAATTGTCGTTAGTCAGGTTGATACGTGACAGTTTGTGGAATGAGGTGAGTACTTCCAACTCCCAATCTTCGCCGCCAGATTTGATCGACTTTTTTAGTAGTACGGCTGCAACAGTACGTAAGCTCTCATAGAGATCTTCCAGTTCTTCGACGCATACTGGGGATACCCAACAGCCTTTTTGTGGTTCTAAACTGACATACTTCGTCCATGAGAGTTGCACTAGTGCTTCTCTGATTGGTGAGGCCCCTACGTGGTATCGGCTTTTTAGATCTGCAACTACTAGCTTTTGACTCGGTTTGAGCTCTCCGCTTAAGATGTCTTGGTAGATCATTTTCGAGACTTTGTCAGTCAACGTTGGGCTAGACACTATCCTTTCCTCATATGCATAAATACAGCGTTATATAAAACGGGCGTGAATTTAATAGTACGCAATACTTTGATTGATAATACAGCGTACCAAATAGTGAGACAAGAGGAAGGGATAAAAAAAGAGGGCCGAAGCCCTCTTTAAAAAGTGAATATTTATTCGGTTCTTATAGAACGTGAACAGAAGCTGTGTTTGTTGTACCAGAAGCGACTAGAGCGCCAGATACCATAACAACGATGTCACCTTTGTTGCCTAGACCAGATTCAAGTGCTAGCTCTTTACCTAGTACGTAGAATGCGTCAGTGCTGTCGATTGAATCAACCAACACAGGGCGAACACCTTTTGTTAGCACAAGCTGAGCTGCTGTTTTTGCATTGTTAGTCAGTGCAAGGATGTTTGCTGTTGGGAAGTACTTACGTACTGAGCGAGCTGATTTACCACCTTCAGTTGCAACAACGATCAGTGGAGCCGCTAGTTTTTCAGCTGTGTCTACAGCACCTTTACATACTGCTTCTGTGATACGTAGACGAGGGCTGTCTAGGCGAGAACCTAGTTCAGCTTTTAGTGCTGCATCTGTGCGGTTTGCGATTTGAGCCATGATAGTTACCGCTTCAACTGGGTACTTACCTTTGGCTGTTTCACCAGAAAGCATTACAGCATCAGTACCGTCCATCACTGCGTTCGCAACGTCACCAGCTTCTGCACGAGTAGGACGTGGGTTGTTGATCATAGAATCAAGCATCTGAGTTGCTGTGATAACCATCTTACGTGCACGGTTACATTTCTCGATCATCATCTTCTGAGCGAAGATCACTTCTTCCGCTGGGATTTCAACACCTAGGTCACCACGAGCAACCATGATACCGTCAGACAGCTCTAGGATCTCATCGAAGTTATCAACACCTTCTTGGTTTTCGATCTTAGAGATGATGTGGATGTTTTCACCGCCGTTAGCCGCAAGTACTTCGCGAATTTCTTTCACGTCAGATGCTTTACGGATGAAAGAGGCTGCAACGAAGTCAACGCCTTGCTCACAACCAAACTTAAGGTCGTTCTTATCTTTTTCGGATAGAGCAGGTAGGTTTACTGAAACGCCAGGTAGGTTAACACCTTTGTTTTCGCCTAGTGCGCCGTTGTTCAGTACCTTACATTTCACTTCAGTTTCTGAAGTAGCAAGTACTTCCATTTCGATCAGACCGTCGTCCACTAGGATAGTGTTACCAACGTTAAGGTCTGCTGCGAAACCTGCGTAAGTTACCGCTACTTTGTCTTTGTCGCCCACAACTGAAGTGTCAGTTGTGAAAGTGAACTCCTGACCAGCAACCAGATCAACATCGTCGCCATTTTCTAGCTTGATAGTACGGATCTCTGGACCTTTAGTATCTAAAAGGATAGCCAGTTGCTTACCAGACTCTTCCATTACTTTACGGAAGTTCGCAATACGAGTGCCGTGCTCTTGGTAGTCACCGTGAGAGAAGTTTAGGCGCATTACGTTCATGCCTGCATTTACGAGTTCAGTTAGCTTCTCTACAGATTCAGTTTTAGGGCCAATCGTACATACGATTTTGGTCTTTTTCATGGAAGATATTCTCCGGTCAATAATAGTTACAATCTGAAAGTCATTTATCTCGCTGAAGTCGAGGGTTCCCGCCTGGCATTTCGTGCCATCTATATACAAGAGAACATCAATGTTGTCGTCGACTTCAGAACTGAAAGTCTTTCAACAAGTTTAGTCATTTTATGACCAAACTGTCTGGATAATACTCAGCATTTCTGTGACTAACCTAGGATATATGCGGTTAGTTGCAAAAAAATAACGGTCAATTCTGTAATTTTTTTTCTTTTCGGTGGCGAATTCTACCACTGATTCACGCCAATATCACTGTTTAAGAATTGTCTTAGGACAAGGTTTTGCCGCTATTTTTTATTTTTTGGTTCAAAATAAATGGACTTTAAAGTTTCGGTTTGACTATAATTTCTTTCACAACGAAACTTATTAAATGAAATTAAGATGTCGAAACGAAACACGCAACTAAGAAGACACGCAATTTCTAATTTGGTAAATGAAAAAGGTGAGGTCAGTGTTGAGTCTTTGTCTCTCCAATTTGAGACTTCTGAAGTCACAATTCGAAAGGATCTTGCCTCTTTAGAGAAAAATGGCCAATTATTGCGTCGCTATGGTGGTGCTATCGCATTACCAAAAGAAGTCGTCAGCGATGAATTGAGCGAAAATGTTTCGATTCGTAAGAATGAACTCGCCCAAGCAGCCGCCAAGCTGATCCGCGAGCACAATCGCATTGTGATCGACAGTGGCAGCACAACCGCTTCATTGATCAAGCAACTGGATGGTATGCGTGGTTTGGTTGTGATGACTAACTCACTCAATGTGGCGAACGCGCTTAATGAGCTTGAAAGTGAGCCTACGTTATTGATGACGGGCGGGACTTGGGATGCACATTCTGAGTCTTTTCAAGGACAAGTGGCTGAGTCGGTACTACGCTCATATGACTTTGACCAGCTATTTATTGGTGCTGATGGCGTTGACTTAGAGCGAGGTACGACAACATTTAATGAATTGGTCGGCCTAAGTAAAGTGATGGCTGAAGTGTCACGTGAAGTCATTGTGATGGTCGAATCTGAAAAAATTGGTCGTAAGATTCCAAATCTCGAGCTGGCTTGGAGTTCCATCGATATCTTAATTACTAACAAAGACTTGAATCCTGAGTTCAAACAGCAAATTGAATCCCATGATGTGAAAGTTATTTGCGTATAAAGCTATTTAAAACAATTTAATCAATTTAATCCCGTCAATTTGGCTTTTTTGCTTGCTGTCTAGATTGCGTACCTCAGATGGGGAAGGGATACCGAAACGGAGATACAAATATGTGTGGAATCGTCGGTGCAGTAGCACAACGAGATGTGGCTGAAATTCTGGTGGAAGGCTTACGCCGCCTTGAATACCGTGGTTATGACTCTGCAGGTGTTGCTGTAGTTGATGGTGATTCTAATCTGACTCGCCTTCGTCGCCTGGGTAAAGTTCAGGAACTGGCGGACGCTGTGGACGCAGCGGAAGTGGTCGGTGGGACAGGTATCGCACACACGCGTTGGGCAACCCACGGTGAGCCTTCAGAGGCTAACGCGCACCCGCACATGTCAGGTGATATTGCTGTTGTGCATAATGGTATCATTGAAAATCATGAAGAGCTGCGTGAGCTGCTAAAGTCTCGTGGCTATGTATTTGACTCCCAAACGGACACTGAAGTCATTGCTCATATGGTTGAGTGGGAGCTACGCACTGCTGACTCCTTACTTGAGGCGGTTCAGAAAACAGCCAAGCAACTTGAAGGCGCTTACGGTACAGTCGCTGTTGATCGCAAAGATCCTTCACGCATTGTTGTTGCTCGCTCTGGCAGCCCGATCGTTATTGGTTTCGGTGTCGGTGAAAACTTCCTCGCTTCAGATCAGCTTGCATTGCTAAATGTGACCCGTCGCTTTATGTACCTGGAAGAAGGCGACGTGGCTGAAATTACTCGTCGTGAAGTGAACGTGTTTGATCTTTCTGGTGAACGTGTTGAGCGTGAAATCATTGAGTCAAATGCAGAGCACGATGCGGGTGATAAAGGTAAGTACCGTCACTTCATGCAAAAAGAAATCTACGAACAACCAACGGCTTTAATTAACACAATGGAAGGACGCCTAACATCGGATTCAGTCGTCACCGAAGCTATTGGTGTTAATGCGGCAGAAATCTTGAGTAAAGTTGAGCATGTACAGATCGTCGCCTGCGGCACGTCCTATAATGCGGGAATGACTGCGCGCTACTGGTTTGAAGATATTGCAGGCGTGAGTTGTGATGTGGAAATTGCGTCTGAGTTCCGATACCGCAAATTTGTGACTCGTCCAAATAGCCTGCTGATCACTTTATCTCAATCAGGTGAAACGGCTGATACTTTGGCAGCGCTTCGCCTTGCTAAAGAGAAAGGCTACATGGCGGCAATGACGATTTGTAACGTTGCAGGCTCTTCGTTAGTTCGTGAGTCTGATTTTGCTTTCATGACACGTGCTGGCGTCGAAATCGGCGTTGCATCAACTAAAGCCTTCACAACTCAGCTTTCAGCACTGCTAATGCTAGTGACGGCACTTGGTAAGCAGCAAAACCGTGTAAGCAAAGAGAAAGAAAAAGAGATCGTTGAAGCTCTGCATGCATTGCCAAAACAGATCAACTCTGCACTATCGTTTGAGAAAGATATTGAAGCTCTAGCGGAAGATTTTGCTGATAAGCACCACACCTTGTTCCTTGGCCGCGGTGAATTTTACCCGATTGCTATGGAAGCTTCGTTGAAGCTGAAAGAGATCTCTTACATTCACGCAGAAGCTTATGCTGCGGGTGAATTGAAGCATGGTCCTCTTGCGCTGATTGATGCTGATATGCCAGTGGTTGTCGTCGCACCGAGTAATGAACTGCTTGAAAAACTTAAGTCGAACATTGAAGAAGTGCGTGCGCGTGGTGGCTTGCTGTATGTCTTCGCTGATGCAGAGGCGGGCTTTGAAGCTGATGAAACCATGAAGATCATCACGATGCCTCACGTAAGTGACATCACTGCACCTATCTACTATACGATTCCGATGCAGCTACTGTCTTACTATGTTGCACTCATCAAAGGTACGGACGTAGATCAGCCACGTAACTTAGCCAAAGCGGTAACGGTAGAGTAACTTCAGTTAGACAAATGAAAACCGAGGCATTGCCTCGGTTTTTTTAGTTTTAAGCTGTTTACATGTTATCCAGCAATGGAATCACTTCGTCTAGTTGATTTAAGACGGTTATCTTGTTTTTCAACTCATGAAGAGGTGGCAGAAGATCAGGAATCATCACCGCGTGGCACTCTGCTGCTAAGGCAGCTTTGATTCCGTTGTTCGAATCTTCCAATACTAGGCATTGTTTTGCCTCAACCCCTAGCTGGCGATAAGCCATCTTATAACAGTCGGGATTAGGTTTGCTGAGTGTGACATCTTCAGCGCTAATAATGAGATCAAATTGCGCTAAATAGTTACTTGTCCGAAAGTTATGTTCGACATCTGAACGTTTCGAAGAGGTAACGATAGCTGTGAGTAGATCGCGTTGTTTTATAGCAGTAAGGAGCGGTTCAAACCCTGGTTTGAGAGGAATACCGTGAGATCTCAGGTTATGGTAGTGCTGGTCTCGAATGCTTCGATAGCGATGTATATCGATAGCGCTTTGAAAGTAGTCTACAAGCTGTTGTTCGCATTCCGGATCTTGTACACCAATAAACTGCTGATAAAAGTCATCAGATATTGATAGCCCTTGCTCCAGAGCCGCGAATTGCCAGCTTTGTTTGTAAATAGACTCACTATCAAAAATAAGGCCATCCATATCGAAGAGTACAGCTTTGAGCATATGAGGTTCTTTCTATAGTGTGGGTCTCACGGAATGATTAGAATGGGCTCTCTTTACCTAGTTCATTGCATATTTCAACGATTGCGAGAGAGAGCCCAGACTTGATTATTTGTTGCTGGCGTTTCAGTTGTAACTGATAAAACTCGAGATCGATATCATCATCCGGTTCCATGACTTCCATATGTACCATGCCCATTTTTTTGACCAGATTAAGTTTCTTTATAGGGTCTAAGATATTGGGGTCGGTAAACTCATAATCGGTCACATCGCTGTTTAAGATGTTTTTGATTTTGATGATATCTTCGATGTCGTGATAAACATCGTTGGGTAGTACCCCTAAACCAAACAAGAGTTTAAGACGCACTGATAAGTCACCCAGTGGGCCTGAATCATGAAGCAGTGGACCGACAACAGATTGAACCGCAAAGTTATCTTTCTGGAAAATGCGCTGCATCAACGCATCAATAGAGTCATTAAACACATCAACAGCAGCAATAAAAAAGCCGCGAACCGAAGGTGCGTTGTTTAATCGCTCTATAATGTCAGTTTCATTTATTTTGTCTGCCATATACTGAACTAAATATCGTTTAATAAGGGGAGAATAGCTCCCCTACATGTTGTTATAAGTTGTTGAAAATCGACTCAATTTGAGCAACTTCTTCACTGTCTTCACTCAAGCCTGTGTAGCAAGCGAGGGTTTTACTCACACCATGCTCTATTAGTGAGTTTTGTAGCTCGATAGCCTGAGGGTCTTCACTACTGCGGTATTTTAATGCAGCTGCAATTCCTTTTAAAAGTGTTCTGTTTTCAGTGCCATACTCGATTGTACCGAGTAATGGTTTGATTAATCTATCGTTTACTCCCAATTTGCGAATGGGTTGGCGACCAACACGATCGACTTCATCGACAAGATAAGGGTTAGCAAATCGACCGAGGATTTTTTCTATGTATGCTGCGTGTAATTGGCGATCAAAGCCGTAGCGACGAATCAGAACTTCTCCACTTTCTTCCATTGCTTGTCTTACATCGGTTTGTATCTCAGGATCTTCTATCGCCTGACGAATCGTTTGATGACCTTTTAAACAGCCCAGATAGGCGGTAATGCAGTGCCCCGTGTTTAGGGTGAACAGCTTACGTTCTACAAAAGCCATTAAATTATCGGTCTTCTCCATCCCATTAATGTTTGGGATTTCACCTTTGAACTGTTGTTGGTCCACAATCCATTCGCTGAAGCTCTCTACCGTGACTTCCAATGGGTCATCATTCGCGGCTTCTGCTGGCGGGACAATACGATCAACTGCCGAATCGACAAAACCTACAAGTAGGTCGGCTTTAGGATGCAATGAACTCTCTAGATATTTATACACTTCACCTTTCAAGTGAGTGGTGCCACGAACCATATTTTCACAAGCAATAATGTTGAGAGGAGCGTTGTTTCCGGCCGAAAATCTTTTGGCAATACCTGTAGCTATTGTCTTCGCGATAATGTCGAGAACATTTGGACCAACTGCTGTGGTGACCAAATCTGTTTTCACAATTCGGTCAATCACATCTTCGCTGGCGGAGTTTACTGCGGTGACGTGGCTAACTGTATCAATCTGACATTGAGTACCAACGACTTTAACTTTGTATTCCTGTTTGTGGCTAAGTTGATCGACCAGTGGGGCATCAACGTCTGCGAAGGTGACGTTTACTTCCGCGTCCGCTAAGAGTTTTCCTATGAATCCTCTGCCAATATTACCTGCGCCAAAATGAACAGCATTCTTCATAATTTACCTACCAATTTCAATTGAATAAAACTAACGACTTTAGGGTGAGGTCAACCGTATAGGGGGCAGTTGACCTCGTTTGCTCTCAGGAGCAAAGTTGTTAAAGAGGTGATTAAGCGGCTTGCGGGTTACCAAGGATGCTGAGAATTTCCGCAACATCTTTGGTACTCGTTAGCTTATCAATGGCCTCCGGCTCGTCGAGTGCGTTAGTAATGGTGGTAATGACCTGAATGTGTTCGTCATTTTTGGCGGCTATGCCAATGACAAGCTTGGCGACATCGCCTTGATCGTCGGTAAACTGGATGCCAGATGGGTACTGACAAATAACGATGCCGGTCTTCTTAACTTTATCCTTGGCTTCAATGGTGCCGTGTGGAACTGCGATAGATTCACCTAAGTAGGTCGGAACGAGTTTTTCTCGCTCAAACATCGCGTCTACATATTCAGGTTCGGCGTAGCCCATCTCGACCAGTTTATCGCCAGCAAAGCGAATAGCTTCTTCCTTGTTCGTCGCGTTCAGCCCTAAATGAATGTTCTCTGGGGCGATTTGGAAAACGGATTTTGGCTGAGGTTCAAATGTGTCGTCATTGGCTGCCATCAAAGAAACTTTGACTGCTTGCTCGTCATTCGCAGCTTGGCTTTTCTGTGCGGCAAGCAGCTTAGTGACCAGTTGGTTGTACATTTCGCTATCTAAGAAGTTAGTCAGCGAAATATGCTGAGCGTCGGGCGCATGCTTGCGAGCACGATCCGTTAAATCTTTATGAGTAATCACGATATCGGCACTCTCTGTTAAGTTGTTTATCGCAAGATTGTTTACGCTGATACTTAGACCTGCATCTTGTACCTTTTTACGTAGCATACTGGCACCCATTGCGCTGGAACCCATCCCCGCATCACAGGCTACGATAATGCTTTTAACATCCGCTAAGTCTATGTTGCCTTTGTTTTGAGCACTTACTGCACTGTTTGACTTGGTGGCCGACTTCATGTCTTTCATTTGTGATGTTGCTTTTTCAAGTGCAGCTTCATCCCCATCTTCTTCTGAAGTGGATTGGGTTTTCATCAGCAAAGTAGCAACCGTAAACGAAACACCTGTTGCAGCAGCAATAGACGCAAGAACCCCGACAATAGATGCTTTTTGAGTCATGAGTAAGATAGCGAAAATTGAACCTGGTGATGCTGGAGAAACAATACCCGCGTTAAACATGACGAGAACAAATACGCCTGTCATACCACCCGCGATTGCCGCAAGGATCAAGCGTGGATTCATCAGAATATATGGGAAGTAGATTTCGTGAATGCCACCGAAGAAGTGGATGATAGAAGCCCCACCTGCGGTTTGACGAGCCGTTCCTTTACCAAACACCATGTAAGCTAAGAGGATGCCCAGCCCCGGCCCTGGGTTTGCTTCAATAAGAAAGAAGATCGATTGACCCATTTCTGAAGCTTGTTGGATCCCGAGTGGAGAAAATATACCGTGGTTGATCGCGTTGTTTAGGAACAGGATCTTAGCAGGTTCTACAAAAATAGAGGTTAAAGGAAGTAGGTGTGCTGAAACTAGGAAATTAACCCCAGCGGCGAGACCACCAGAAAGTACTTTGACAAATGGTCCAATGAACATGAACGCAAGCATTGCGCCAAGCATACCAATAATGCCTGCTGAGAAGTTGTTGACCAACATCTCAAAGCCACTTTTCACTTTGCCGTCGATGTAGTTATCGAATGTTTTGATTGCCCATCCACCTAGAGGACCGACCATCATGGCACCCATGAACATAGGTATATCGGTACCCACAATCACACCCATAGTGGTGATTGCACCGACAACCGCACCGCGTTCGCCACCGACAAGTTTACCGCCGGTATAACCGATTAACAGTGGTAATAGGTAGGTAATCATTGGGCCGACCATAGACGCTAACGTCTCGTTGGGTAGCCAGCCTGTTGGAATGAATAGAGCAGTAATAAAACCCCACGCGATAAACGCGCCGATATTGGGCATTACCATATTAGACAGAAAACGACCAAAATTTTGTATCTTGATCTTAGCGTCTGGTGATATCATAACAGTTCCCCGTTCGATGTTCTGATGAATATTGTAGTAGTACGGTTCGCCAAAACCGCTTGATTGCTTAGTACCCAATCAATTTACCACACAAATTCATTTTGGAACTGACGACGGGTTTTTTGTGACGTCATGCAAATAATCCTGCCAATAACGCTTTCTTATAGCGATCTCTATCAAGTAATTGGCGTGTAATTTTCATACAAATTGTCAACAACTCATATGTCAATAAAAATCACATGATCATACTCACATTTCCTTGTTTTTAATTGGTTGATATTTTGTGATTTAAATCACTAATTATTGGCGTTGAATTATCGAATATTATAATTTTGTGATCTTTGCCTGATTGATAGGGTGGATGATCTTTACTTTTGGTGTGATAAATATCTCATTTTTGCTTTGGTGAAATAAAGCAACAGTAAGTTCTAGAGGAAAACGGCAGGTTATTGATGTGCTTTCAAATGGGTGGCAAGGACATTTTGCCACCCACAAAAGGCTTAATTGCTATCTAGATAAGCTTTGGAAGAAATATTGGTCCAGGCACGCACCTTAGTCAGGTACTGTTTCTGAGAGCTGATGATCTCCTTTGCTAGTTCATCTTTGTTCGCTAGCTCTTCTAACAGTTCTTGAGTCGCGGTTTGCATTGCGCTGAGCACTTCCGGTGGAAAATCTCGAACTTTAATGTTGGGATATTCAGCGCTCATGCTCGCCCAGCTGTTGGCATTAGCATCGAGTGCCTGTGTGTACATATCAAATGCCGCTACCCTGAATGCTGTTTCTAGGATCGATTGAAGATCTTTAGGTAGTCTGTCCCACGTTTTTTTATTGACTAGGAATTGAGTTTCAGAGCCAGGCTCGTGCCACGCTGTGTAATAGTAGGGGGCGATTTTTTGAAAGCCCATACGCAAATCGAAAGCAGGGCCTACCCATTCAAGCGCATCAATTGTGCCTCGTTCAAGTGAGGTATACAGTTCGCCAGGAGCTATGTTGGTTGGTTTTGCTCCAACCTTGGCCATCACTTCACCGGCAAATCCAGGAATGCGAATTTTTAAACCTTTTAGGTCTTCAACGGAATTGATCTCTTTTTTAAACCAGCCGCCCATCTGAATATCGGAGTTGCCACCAGGGAAGGAAAGTAAGTTATGCGGTGCATAGACTTTTTCCATCAACTCCATACCACCACCACGATAAAACCAAGCGTATTGCTCGGTCGTGATCATCCCGAAGGGCATGGAAGAGAAATACAGTGTGTTAGGTACTTTACCTTTCCAATAATACGAACTGGAGTGCCCAAGGTCGTACTGACCTGACTTGACCATATCGAAAATGCCCAATGGCGCTTTGTGTTTATTGGCAGAGTCTATGCGAATCTTAAGGCGTCCGTTAGACATCTCCTCTGCTAACTGAGCCATGTTCTTCGTGGCATCACCTAGAATTGGAGTATTTGGTCCCCAAGTTTCAGCTAGCTTGAGTCGATAGACTTTTTCTGCGGCGAAACTGGTGACAGACGCTAAACCTAATAGCAACGCGATGGCGCCAGTAACTGTAGAGCGAATGGTTTTATGAGATGGCATCATGATGGAGGTTACTTCCTTGTTATTGTGATTATCGTTACCCCTAGATTTCAGTTAGATGATAGTTCCGTCAATGGATTTTTGATTGGCATAATCTTGGTCAATCGATATAAAAGTCGGCTTTTTAGCAGCTATGAAAGATTGTTGCTTTGTTGCTGAGTTACGGTGTGAAAGATCGCTTTGAAATTTATTTTAAATCAAGTGAATTCTCTGGATAGCAAAAGTGCTGCGTAAGTCACGCAGCATTTTCGTTGTTGTTCAACCAAGTTAAGGGGTGTGATGCGCTAGGTACTGCTGGGCTTGAGAAGTGCCCATGTAACGGGCTAGTGTTTTGACTGGTACTTGCTGAAGATCAACCATGATCAACCCATCTAATGCATTGTTAAAAGAAGGATCGACATTGAACGACACTAATTTACCATTCAGGCCCAAATATTGACGCAACAATACGGGAACCCCTTTGCCGTCATCAATACGAGCAATCACTCGCGACAATAGCTGGAGATCGCCCAACGCGGTCAGCATGCTAGTATTCCAATTTTTAGGTTGAACTGGCAGAGGGTTCGATGGTGTCACATATTCGGCTTTCTCTGAGTCGTAATGATGGAGAGTCATGGTATCGGCAAGCAGTTGTCTTGCTTGCTCACTGTAATCGTTACTGATACTGACAGGGCCAAACAAATGCGTATAGCTTGGGTTGCGGTGGACGAAAGTGGCGATCCCTTTCCAGAGCAATAGCAGAGCGCCCATACTTTTTTGATAACGTTCATCAATCACCGAGCGACCCATTTCAATCGATTTGCCCATGGTGTTGAGAAAGTCTTCGCCATAATGAAAAAGGGTTCTCGAATAAAGGCCGGACAACCCCTTGTTCTGCATAAGCTTATCGATTAACCCAAGACGATAGGCGCCAACTAGGCATTCATTATCTCTGTCCCAGATAAACAAATGCTTGTAGTAACGATCAAATTCGTCGATGTCTAAAGCGAGGCCTGTACCTTCACCCACTTTGCGAAAGTTATTCTCTCTCAGCCTGCCTATTTCATGCAGTAATGAAGGAATATGCTCGGCGTCAGTGCAATAGACGTCAAACTCACCACTGGTCAATAAGTGATGCTCAGCCGGTAGCTTGGCAAGGTCAGTTTTAAGGTCTTGAACAGGTAAAGCGTGCGCGACAGGTAAAGGGTTAGACTCTAACTCTTCGCTGTGCCCACCAGTTAAAGTTTTGTTTTGTAATAAGTAGGTATTCAGGCGAAGGTAGTTAACAATTTGCGCATCTGTTAGGCCGTTGACTTCTTTAAATTTGATTGCCGACCCGATAGATATATTGATCGGCTGTTGGGTTTTATTGAGTAGTTCGCGGCCAAGCATCAAGGTTCTTAGTAGAGGGTGCACTTTGCCAGCCATATAGAAGCGCTTGGAGTTTTGACCATCGATAAACATTGGTATGGTACTCGCTTTGGCCTTACGCACTAAGCTGCTCACCGAACGGCTCCATTCCTTATCCTCGATACGTTGAGTCTTACGATCAACCAGCTGGGAGACTTCCCCTGCAGGGAAAAGGAGCAATAGCCCACCTTGATCTAAATGATGGTGAGCCTGTCGAAGCGCTTTAAGGTTCGCTTTGTGGGCGTTCTTGCCTTCAAATACGTCGACACCTATAAACAGCTTATCCAGCTCAGGGACAGTTTTTAAATACTGGTTTGCCAATATCTGTACATCGTCTCTGACATGCAGCAGTAGCTCTGCCAGTATCACCCCTTCAACGCAGCCAAGAGGATGGTTGGCCACGACCACTGTTGCTCCTTGGGTAGGAATATGCGTCAAAGAGCCTTTAATTACCTGATAATCAATACCGAGAATCTCTAGAGTAAATCGAAGAAATGCTTTGCTATCACAGCCTACTGGCCTTTGCGCGTAATATTGGTCAAGCTTATGTAGACCAGTGGCCCACTCGGCTAAGTTTTCTCCTAAACCAAAAGGTGTCTTACGTGGTAAACGAAAAGGGCTCGAAACTTCCATATTGTCCTCGGTTCTACGATTTTCAAACCGAGATTAGGTCGGTTTGATTGCAGTTTGAGGTCAGTGGAGTGAGAGATTTATGAACGAGCGATGACGCTTTCGTGATCCAATAATAAATGGCAGCGTGTTGCTAATTTCGGGTGTAACAGTGGCAACTTGCTTGAACGAACAATACGATTGGTCGCAAAATGTACGGAATGCTTGCCCGTGTTGGTCATTTACTGCTAGGTTGAAAGAGCGGGGAAGACTTATTACTAACAAAAGTGCGGCATCAGACTTAGCTCGGAGTTAGTAATAGCAGAGTCAATAGACCTTCGATTTGCTGGGCTGGAATCAACGGGAACTTTAGGGTTCCCGTTGTTACATATGAAGTTATTTCGAGCGATGTACTGACATATGTGCCAGTGTTACGAGAGCTTCCTTATAAGGAGACTCGCTGAGGACAGATAATTCTGCAATTGCTTTATCCGCTTCTTGATACGCTTTTTGGCGGGTATATTCTAAAGAACCTGTCTGCTCCATGGCTTCCATAATGGAATCGAGCTTCTCCATACCGTTGGCTTTTTCAATCGCCTCACGAATCATCTGGGTTTGCTCGGGTGTGCCATGTTGCATCGCATAGAGCAGCGGCAGCGTTGGTTTACCTTCTGCAAGATCATCACCAACATTTTTACCCATTTCATCGCCATCAGATGTGTAGTCCATGACATCATCGATCAACTGGAATGCGGTACCCAAATATTTACCATAGTTTTGCAGAGCGGTTTCTACTTCCGATGGAGCATCATTAAGAATAGCGCCAATTTGAGTAGCGGCCTCGAACAGACGTGCAGTCTTAGAGTAGATAACCTGCATGTAGCTTTCTTCTGTGGTATCTGGGTCATTACAGTTCATTAACTGTTGAACTTCACCTTCAGCGATGATGTTGACCGCATCACTCATCAACTTAAGGATCTTCATGGATCCTAGCTCTGTCATCATTTGAAAAGAGCGCGTATAGATAAAGTCACCAACCAATACGCTGGCTGCATTACCGAAAGCGGCATTGGCGGTTGCTTTTCCGCGACGCATATCGGATTCGTCGACAACATCATCGTGTAGCAGTGTAGCTGTGTGAATAAATTCAATAAACGCTGCTGCTGTGGTGTGCGCCTGGCCCTGGTAGCCCAGAGCACGAGCTGACAGCACAGCTAAAAGGGGACGTATGCGCTTACCACCACCACTAATGATGTAAAAACCTAATTGGTTGATTAAAGATACGTCTGAGTTGAGTTGAGCATGAATTGTTTCATTCACTTTTGCCATGTCATCGGCAGTTAGCGCTTGGATAGCTTTAAAATCCATTGTAAATCCGGCTGAAGTTAGAACTAGTAAGGTCTTCTTATCTGATTTAATTACTGAATAATACACTAAAAAACGTTGATTAATACATGGCTAAAGGGCATGATTGCCGCACTTTTATCTGGCGATTAGCTTTTCGCCAATTTTTTCAAAATATGGCTTGTCATAGGGACATCTCTTCTGTAGAATCTGCGCCCTATTGATGATTAGTTTAGCGCACACCCATGATGCTCATTAAATAAGCATAAGGCTGTGCGGAAAAAGCGGAGTAAGATATGTACGCTGTTTTCCAATCTGGTGGTAAACAACACCGTGTAAGCGAAGGTCAAACTCTTCGTTTAGAGAAATTAGACGTAGAAACTGGTGCAACTGTTGAATTTGATAAAGTTCTTCTTGTTGCTAACGGCGAAGACGTTCAAGTTGGCGCTCCTCTAGTAGAGGGCGGCAAAGTAGTTGCTGAAGTTGTACAACACGGTCGTGGCGACAAAGTTAAAGTCGTTAAGTTCCGTCGTCGTAAGCACTCTCGTAAGCAACAGGGTCACCGTCAGTGGTTCACTGAAGTGAAGATCACTGGTATCAACGCTTAATTTATTAGGAGAGTTTAACAATGGCACACAAAAAAGCTGGTGGTTCTACTCGTAACGGCCGCGATTCAGAAAGTAAACGTCTGGGTGTTAAGCGTTTCGGTGGTGAATCTGTTCTTGCAGGTAACATCATCGTTCGTCAACGTGGTACTAAGTTCCATGCTGGTACTAACGTTGGTATCGGTAAAGACCACACTCTATTCGCTCTTACTGAAGGTAAAGTGAAGTTCGAAGTGAAAGGTCCTAAGAACCGTAAATTCGTAAGCATCGAAGCTGAGTAATTCTCGCTGAGATTAAGAATTTAGGCTTCTAGCTGAATTCAAAAGCCCTGCCGATTCGGCGGGGTTTTTTATTTGTAGCGAGATGGAATCGATACTAAGGCACTTTGTAAAAAGTCCCTCATTATATATTCCTGAGTAGCAGAACGATCTGGGATTTTAGGTGATCGATCTGAAATTGGGATCTGCTAGAATTTATATCATTCATTTGCCTAAATACGGTTAGTGAGATGATATTTGCAACGCAGCTACGTGATGTAGCAATTGGGCGGAGTAAGAGATGAAATTCGTTGATGAAGCGGTAGTTAAAGTTCAGGCCGGAGACGGCGGTAACGGTGTAGTGAGTTTCTGGCGAGAGAAATTCGTTGCGAAAGGCGGTCCGGACGGTGGTGACGGTGGTGATGGCGGCGATGTTTACATCCAAGCTGACGAAAACCTTAACACGTTAATTGATTATCGCTTCCAGCGCTTCTATGAAGCAGAACGTGGTGAAAATGGCCGTGGCGGTAACTGTACTGGTAAACGTGGTAAAGACAAAGTTCTACGTGTGCCTGTTGGTACTCGCGCTGTGGATATTCACACCAATGAAATCGTGGCGGAAGTTGCTGAGCATGGCAAAAAGATCATGGTCGCAAAAGGTGGTTGGCACGGTTTAGGTAACACGCGTTTTAAATCGTCAGTCAACCGTGCACCGCGTCAAAAGACGTTAGGTACTAAAGGTGAAATTCGCGAAGTTCGTTTAGAGCTGTTGCTACTTGCTGATGTGGGTATGCTTGGTTTGCCGAATGCAGGTAAATCGACATTTATTCGTTCTGTATCAGCAGCTAAGCCAAAAGTAGCTGACTACCCATTTACGACTTTGATCCCTAGCTTAGGTGTAGTCAGTGTTGTACCTGAGAAGAGCTTTGTTGTCGCGGATATTCCTGGATTGATCGAAGGCGCTGCGGATGGCGCTGGCCTTGGTATTCGCTTCTTGAAACATTTAGAGCGTTGTCGAGTTCTACTGCATATGATCGACATTATGCCAATTGATCAAAGTGATCCTGTACAGAATGCCTTAACCATCATTGATGAGCTTGAGCAGTACAGTGAGAAGTTAGCAGACAAGCCGCGTTGGCTTATCTTCAACAAGGTTGATTTGATGCCTGAAGAAGAAGCGAACGAAGTGATCCAAAATATTCTCGATGCTCTAGGTTGGGAAGAGGACTACTACAAGATCTCCGCGGTGAATAAGCAAGGAACCAAAGAGCTTTGTTACAAGTTGGCTGACTTTATGGAGAATCTACCTCGTGAAGAAGAAGAGATCTCTGAAGAAGAGAAAGTTGACTTCATGTGGGATGATTACCATAAAGACGCAATGTCAGGCAAAGACGTCATTACTGAAGACGACGATGACTGGGATGATTGGGACGATGAAGAAGACGACGGGCATGTCGTTTATGTCCGCGAATAATCCTTAAGTTGATTGAAAGCCGCAATGTTCAAAGCATTGCGGCTTTTTTGTATTTAAATCAAATCAATCGTCGGCGTGATTCGCCACAATAGCAGGATTCTAAAGGAGTAGGATTGATTTATGGTTTCAAAACAACGCAGTGTTTCTCGCCTTATCGCTCAAGCCGGGCAAATGCTGCTTGCGCATGGTGCAGAGAGCACATTGGTAGGGGATATTACTCGACGCATCGGACTTGCGAGTGGCATGGATGAGGTGGAAGTTTCTTTGTCTGCAAGTTCGTTAGTAGTGACGACTGTGTATCAGGAGCACTGTATTACCACTGCACGCCGCAGCCCTGATCGCGGAATCAACATGAGGGTCATCACCCAGATACAACGGATTTGTATCATGCTCGAAAGGGGAATCATAGATCATGCCTTGGCTCAGCATAAACTGGAAAGAATTAGTCCCGAACGTTATAACAGATGGCTAGTTGTAGGTATGATCGGCTTATCTTGCGCTGCATTTAGTCGACTAGCGGGAGGGGATTGGGTGGTCTTTGCTATGACATTCATCGCTTCTTCGATCGGAATGATAGTCAGGCAAGAAATCGGCCATCGCCACTTTAACCCCTTGATGAACTTTGCCGCGACAGCGTTTGTTACAACTGTTGTGTCAGCGCAAGCGGTAATTTATGGGCTAGGTAATTCGCCGTTTTTGGTTATGGCCTCTTCGGTACTTATGCTGGTGCCAGGGTTCCCGCTAATTAATGCTGTCGCTGATATGCTCAAAGGCTGTATCAATATGGGCATTGCTCGCTTTGTTATGGCAAGCCTGCTTACCTTGGCAACCTGCCTTGGTATCGTCGCGGCCATGAGCCTAGTTGGTGTCTGGGGGTGGGTGTTGTGATGTGGTTTGATTTATTGGTTGCTTTGCTCAACGACATGCTGTTTGCCGCGATTCCTGCTGTGGGTTTTGCTTTAGTCTTTAATGTCCCCCAAAAAGCCTTGGTCTATTGTGCTATCGGGGGGGCAATTGGTCATGGTTCACGTTATTTGATGATGCATTTTGGTATCCCTATCGAATGGGCCACCTTTTTTGCTGCGATGTTGGTTAGTATTGTTGGTATCCATTGGTCTCATCGCTTTCTCGCTCATCCGAAAGTGTTCACCGTAGCGGCGTTGATTCCTATGGTTCCAGGTGTATTTGCGTTTAAGGCAATGATTGCCTTAGTGGAGCTTAATCATAGAGGGTACAGCCATGAGTTGGTCGCGATGTTGGCAGAAAACTTCCTTAAAGCAATGTTTATAATTGCGGGATTAGCGGTTGGCTTAGCGATGCCGGGATTGCTATTCTATCGCCGGAAACCGATAATCTGAGACGTTTTAAAGGAGCATCAGCAATGATCATCAGTATGATCGCCGCCATGGCAAAAGATCGAGTAATTGGTAAAGACAATCAAATGCCGTGGCATCTACCCGCAGATTTTGCTTGGTTCAAACGTTGTACTATGGGCAAGCCTGTTGTTATGGGGCGTAAGACGTACGAGTCGATTGGTCGACCACTTCCAGGTCGTCAGAATATTGTGATCAGTCGTGATGCTAACTTAGCCATTGAAGACGTCACGACAGTGACCTCTATTGACGACGCCATAAAAGCTGCTGGTGACGTGGAAGAAGTGATGATCATTGGTGGTGGTGCGATTTATAAAGCCTGCCTTCCTCAAGCGGATAAGCTCTACGTGACTTATATCGATGCCCAAATAGAAGGCGATACCCAATTTCCGTCTTGGGGAGATATGTTTAAAGAAAGCCATTCTGAAAACTACGCAGCGGATGAGAAAAATGCGTACGATATGCGATTTGTTGTTTTAGAGCGACAGGGCTAGCAGATTAGTTAACAGTTTATGATCTGGAGTAGCTGATTGTTGTCGGCTCTCTAGCTCTCTAGCGAATTTTGTGTAAAAAACGTCTTATCTTCCCATCTCAACATCGTCAAGCTGCCACCCCATACGCAGCCGGTATCTAATCCAATGACATCCTTGCCGGTATAACCTTCCAATGCAGCCCAGTGGCCAAACAACACTGTCTTATTCAGCGGAATACGATTGTTAAGTTCAAACCATGGCGTTAAATGACTATCTTGGACGTCTTTTGGTGGACGCTTACAAGCCATGTCTAACCTTCCGTCGGAAAAGCAGAAGCGCATTCGCGTGAAGGCGTTAATGATGTAACGGTAGCGCTCAATGCCTTCGAGCTTGTCAGACCATGAGTCGGGTTGATTATCGTACATGTTTTTGATCAGCCAATGCCATTCTTTGCTCTGTAAAATGGCTTCGACCTCTCTGGCACTGTTTCTAGCGACATCAAGCGACCACTGTGGCGAAATGCCTGCATGGCACATCACGAACTCATCATGTTCAGCGAAAAGGGGTTGCTGCCTAAGCCAATTGAGTAGCTCTTGTTTGTCGTCAGCATTAAAGATAGGAGCCGTCTTATCTTTGCTCTTAACTTTGTGTACACCTATTGATACGGCAAGTAAATGCAGGTCATGATTACCTAAAACCACTTTAGCTGATTGACCTAGACCTTTAATAAAGCGCAGTGTCTCTAGCGATTTTGGCCCTCGAGCAACCAGATCACCAGCGACCCAGAGCGTATCAGATTGAGGATTGAAACTCGCTTGTTTGAGTAGTAGTTTGAGCTCATCAAAGCAGCCTTGAATATCACCGACGATGTAATTAGACACAAAAATTCCTGTGTGGATATTAGTTGAGAATATTCGGTAGAGCGAGTCTGAAGGGTTCTATTTCGGTGCTAAACTCTCGGCCTTTTTCATCAAGGAGAATATATTGTCCTTGCATTACACCGACTGGTGTTTCTAGAGCGGTGCCGCTGCTGTAAGTATACTCATCACTTCCCGGAATGAATGGCTGTTGACCAACCACACCATCACCTTCCACCGTCATCTGTTTGCCATTGGCGTCAGTAATCAGCCAGCGACGACTAATGAGTTGGACGGTTTGATTGCTGAGGTTTTTTATTGTGATGACGTAGGCAAAGACGTAGCGTTTTGAATCAGGCTGAGACTGCTCTGAGATATACTTGGTATGAACTTGAACTTTAATACAAGGGTTAGCTTCCATGTAGACTCCTGCGTACAAGTCAAAAAAATTAGAGTTGTAGACCAATAGGTTACAACTCTAATTATATGAAGATTATTTGTGGTTTGCGTCCAACCAGTTGGCTAAGTCGACAAATTGCTCCAATGTTAAGTTCTCTGGGCGCATTCCTGGGTTGATGCCCAGTTGTTCTAGAATCTCAGCATTGACTAAAGATTTATAACAGTTTCGGACTGTTTTACGTCTTTGGTTGAAGCCGTCACGACATACGCGATCTAACCAGTTAAGGCTTGTCGCTGGATAAGGTAACGTCTCGTAAGGGACCAGACGAACAACAGCAGAATCGACTTTTGGTGGTGGAACGAACGCCGTCGGTGGAACTTCCAGTACTGGTACCACCTTACAATAGTATTGCGCCATGACGGTTAGGCGGCCGTAAGCTTTTGTGCCTGGACCTGCTGCTAAACGGTTAACCACTTCTTTCTGCAGCATAAAGTGCATATCTTGAATATCTTTATGGTACTCAAAGAGGTGGAACATCAACGGAGTAGAGATGTTGTATGGCAGGTTACCAAAAATGCGTAATCTATTGTTAGGCTTCACCAATTGAGTGAAGTCGAAACGCATGGCATCGCCTTCGTGAATGGTTAGCTTTTCGGCTAATTCTGGATGAGTTCTTAAGCGCTCAGCCAAATCACGGTCAAGTTCAATCACTGTGAACTTATCCACTTCTCGACCAACCGGTTCTGTAATTGCACCTAGGCCGGGACCAATCTCAACCAAGTTCTGGCCTGGCTTAGGATTGATTGCAGAGACAATACCATCAATGATGTATGGATCGTTTAAGAAGTTTTGACCAAAGCGTTTACGTGCTTTGTGCCCTAAATGGACATCGTTTCTCATAGTGTTCTCAAGTTAACTGGTTTTCTTATCGACAAGCTCAATTGCGTGAGTCAGTGCCGTTGTAAAACTTCCTGTATCTGCATCACCTGTCCCTGCAAGGTCCAATGCAGTGCCGTGATCCACGGATGTCCTGATAAATGGTAGGCCCAGAGTAATGTTCACTGAACGACCGAAACCTTTATATTTTAGCACTGGGAGAACCTGATCGTGGTACATGCCCAATACGGCATCCGCCTCGTTGAGGTACTTTTCGTTAAAAATCGTATCGGCAGGGAGTGGCCCGACAAGATCAATACCGTCTTCCTGACGCAGCTTCTCCAGTGTTGGCGTGATGGTGTCAATTTCTTCCCGACCCAGACAGCCATCTTCTCCTGCATGTGGATTCAATCCACAGACATATATTTTAGGTGATGAAATAGCAAACTTCTCAACCAAATCCTGATGGAGAATATGCACTATTTTCTTTAGCCTATCTTCGGTTACTGCTTTAGAAACGTAAGCCAATGGAATATGAGTCGTCACCAAAGCAACTCTGAGTCCTTCGGTAGCCAGCATCATCACCACCAGTGGCGTATTTGATTTGTCAGCAAAGAACTCAGTATGACCACTAAACGCGACGCCAGATCGATTAATTACGCCTTTGTGCACAGGGCCGGTGACAATAGCATCAAACTCACCATTCATACAGCCCAAAGCGGCTCTTTCTAGTGTTTCTAATACGTAATGGCCATTTCTCTCATCGAGCTGACCCGCAATCGCGGGGACATTAAGCGCAATATGATCGACAACCAACGAGCCAGATTGCTGAGGTGTAGGAATCTCTGCAGCATCATAATCAATAAGTTGTACGTCGATATTGAGTTGTTTAGCGCGTTGCTCCAGCAAACCTTTATCCGCACTGACCACTATTTGGTGTGGCCAGCTTTGCTTAGAAAGGGCTAGGACCAAATCTGGGCCGATACCTGCGGGTTCGCCCGCGGTTACAACGATGCGCTTAATTGTCATCCTGTTCTTCCTTGACCACTTCAACAAATGCACTGGCGCGGATTTCCTGTAGCCAAGCACTGGCTTCTTCGTTGAATTTACGGTTAAAGATAATTCGATACGCTTTGTTCTTTAGTGCTGAATCAGTGCGATCGACCTCACGTCTATCCATCACTTCAACAATGTGCCAGCCGTGTACGGTTTTGAATGGTTCACTGATTTGACCCACAGGTAGTGTGTCGACCTGATGTTTGAATTCAGGTACGTAAAGATCAGAGGTTTGGTAACCAAGCTCACCTTGCTGGGCCGCTGAACCAGGGTCTTGGCTGTATTGCTGAGCCATTTCCGCAAAGGTTGCTTTGCCTGATTGAATTCGTCGAGTAATATCTAGAAGCTCTTTCTGAACGCCTTCATCGCTAAGAATTACGGTTGGTTTAATCAGAATATGACGGGCATTCACTTCTGTGACTGCAACCGTCTCAAGCCCCTTCACATCTTCAATTTTTAGGATATGAAAGCCAACACCGCTGCGAAATGGACCGATAATACTGCCTTTATTCTGCAAATTGATTTGATCGGCAAAGATGGTTGGCATCTCTTCTTTACGCATCCATCCCCAATCACCGCCTTGTAAAGCTTTAGGACCTTTTGAATAGGTGTAAGCCATGGTACTGAAATCAGAACCTTGGTTGAGCTCTTTAACGATCTGATTGGCTTTTTCTTCGATGGCAGCTTTGTCATCACCATCATTTACGCGTAGCTGGATGTGGCCAATTTTGTATTGCACGGTCGCGTTGGTTTCTTTGGCTAGAATGTTCGCAAGATTATCGACTTCAGCCGGAAGAATATTAATACGACGACGAACTAACGCATTGCGTGCCTCATTTGCGGCAATTTCTTTACGTACCTGTTCGCGAAATTGAGCGTAGCTTAGTCCTTCTTCCGCAATAGAGGTGTTCAGTTGCTGAAGTGTTTGGTTGTTGTTCTTGGCTATCTCGTCAATCGCTTCGTTTAGACGGTTGTCGTCTATACGAACGCCAATTCGTTCCGCTTCTTGCTGCTGGATGGTATCTACAATCAGTTTTTCTGTGACTTGCTCACGTAGAGTCGCTTCATCTGGAAGTGACTGGTTGTTCTTTTTCGCGTTAGCGCGAATGGTTTTAAGCGAAGTTTCAATATCACTCTGTAATACCACGCCGCTATTAACAATCACCGCTACCTTATCTAGTTCGACAGGCTCGGCTTGTACAAAAGAAAGCTGGCTGGCTGCAATCAGTCCAAGCAAGGTTTGCTTCCAAAGTTTCATTAAATTTCCTGTGAGAATATCTAGCCTGTGGTGTTAGACCACAGGCTTTTAAATTAGTTGTTTAAGAAGAACGGACGTCCGTAACCTAAAGAGCTATTTGCCGTATCAGAACCGGTGACACCGGAGTCAGAGCCTATAGCAGTACCGAAGCCAATAATACCAAAATTAAAGCTGAAGTTGTTTTCATACACTGGCTGAACTGGATCAGACAGTAAGCCACTCTGAAGCTGATTACTGTATGAAAAACCTATATACCAGCAGTCTGAGGTATAGCGTAGGTTTGCTAGCCACTCTAAATCTTCTTCTGTTGTTAGATCATAGAAATATTGGGCGCTTGCATTCCAGTTTCGAGTTAGTTGATAGCCTGCAATTAACCCAGCCTGAGAAATTCCATCTTTAGTTAAGCTATCCAAATTAAGACTTTCTCCTACAGTACTTTCAAGATAATTACGTGTTACGTAGCGATAGTTACCTTGAATGAAGCCTCCAGAGAAGCGGTACTCAAGTGTACTGTTACCAAGCTGGACTTCACTAGTATCAATATCATACTGGATACCGCCATGGTAGAAGAGGTAATCGTCGTAATTGAAGTCCATCTCCACTGCCCAAGCCGAATAGTCAGATTTGTTGTCTTGGTTAGCAAGTGAAGAGTTCTTAGTATCTTTATCAAGATAGAAGATTTGACCGAATGAGATATTTAGACGTTCCTTATATTGATCGTCAAAGAAGCGTGTTGATGCGCCATAGCTAAACTGGTTGGCGGCAGCAATTCGATCAACGCCACTATATTTACGACTACGAAATAGCCCGTAATAGTCGGTTTGCAGCAGCGTTGTATCGTAGAGGTAAATCTCACTTTGATCTTCTTCTGGAACATACAGGTATTGGATCTGCGGTTCCAGCGTCTGAGTGTAGTTATCAAACAGAACGGTATCCCTTTCGAGAACCACGCCAGCATGAGTTCTAAACTCTGGAATCACTCGAGAAGTGGACTCCTTTAGGTTGTAACCATCGTTGCTAAAGTCAGTAAGGTTAAGACCATCTAAGTCTTGTTGATAGTAGGTGCCTAGTACTCGAGCCTCTGTTGTCCAAGTCCCCCAAGTGGTACCAACTGGGATTTTTATACCGGGCTCAACATGCACTCGTGTAGCTGATGGCTTATCTGGATCATCAGTGTCAAATTGAGAAACATGACTGATGACATCAAAATCAAGATAGCGCATTAGCTCTGGAGCATAATAGTTAAACTCAACTTGAGGCAAAAGTCGGTATGGAGTATTGCTACTAGTTGTTAATACTTGGAAATCTCGAGTTAAGATTGTGGCATCCCAAGCTGATGAACGATAAGTAGCTTGCGCTTCTTGCAGAAGTTGACCATCTGATTGATTCCCCAAGCTTGAGTCGACATTAGAAAAGTAGCTGATGTCACTGACTTTGGAATAATCTATTTCGAATTTCCAGCTTTCTTGGAAAATACCGTTGTGTTGCCATTGAAATCCCCATCGGTCTCCTTGTTCTGGGTATTTTTTATCATCAGGTAGGTATTCAGATTTCAATGTACTATAGCCGAGATCTGACAGGTAACGAAACTCACTGTTTAGCTGAGTACCTCGTTCTTGCATGTACTTTAGTGTGGTTTCTAAATCATAGTTGGGTGCCAAGTTCCAGTAAATCGGCACTTCCATTTCAAAGCCATCACTGGAGCCATAAGATACCGTTGGGTACAAGAATCCTGTTTTACGTGTATCACCAATCGGAACTGTTAAAAACGGCAGATAAAAAACAGGCACGTTGAGGATTTCAAAGCGTGGATTATAGAAGGTAGCTTCTTCTTCGTTCTGGTCGATATCGATACTTGATGCTTTCATTCGCCAAGACTTATCACCTTCTGGACAAGATGTAATCGTCCCATCTTCTATCTCATAAACAGCCTTGCCCGTTTTAGAGACATAGACGGCTTCACCACGACCAGGCTCACATAAAAACTTATAGTTAGTGTTCTCTAGTGTCACTTCTTCAGTATTGAGTTTGTTGACAGCTTTATCTGATATAGTTTTCAGTTCGCCATCACTGAATGTCACGTTACCTTCTGCCACCACAATGTTATCTTGCTGATGCAAGGTAACATTGTCTGCTTTCATACGTTTCTTGCCTTGAACGACAGTAACATTGCCACTGTAGGTGGCTTTGTCACCATTGATGGCTTCTAAACTGTCGGCTTCAACGTTAATTGGCAGTTGATTTGCGTTTTCAGGCTCCTCTTCATTGACCAGACATTGGTCAATAAGGTCTAATGTTTGGCATTCGCCAATGAAAGGCATTTCTTGTGAAGTATCGAGAGGGATGTCTTCAGCCTGAGCTTGAGGCATAAGAAACGCGGCACTAATAGAAGTGGCTAACAAGGTGCGAGAAAAACGTGGCATCGAGTTTTACTATCCTGTTGAACTTGATATATCCGGTGAATAGATGACCGAATGTAAAATAAAACGGTCCTTATAATAAAGGAATTTGTCGCTTACGGCACTATCAGACCGCTTTACTAGGAAAAAATTCAGAGATTGAGAGCACATAATGCATATTTTCGGCAAAATACTCGGCACTTTTTTTGGCTTTCTGATGGGAGGACCATTTGGTGCGATATTCGGTCTATTTTTAGGTCACCAGTTCGATAAAGCCCGCCGTCTACGCCAAGCTGGATTTAATTCGGGCTTTGGCGGCGGACCTAGTCAAGCTGAGCGGCAAGAAGAGTTTTTCAAAGCTGCGTTTGCGGTAATGGGGCATGTAGCGAAAGCTAAAGGCCAGGTCACTCGTGAAGAAATTCAGCTGGCGACCACCATGATGGAACGAATGAATCTACATGGAGAGTTACGCCGCGCCGCACAGAATGCTTTCCGTGAGGGTAAAGAAGCAGACTTTCCGTTAGACACGGTTTTAGAACGAGTTCGTATTTCGTCCGGTGGCCGATTTGATTTAATGCAGTTCTTTTTAGAACTGCAAATCTCGGCGGCGTTTGCGGATGGTGATATTCATCCGAGCGAGCGCAGTGTATTGCATAAGGTAGCGAAAGGATTAGGCTTTTCTTCTGACCAACTAGAGCAGCGCTTGCGTATGCAGGAAGCGGCGTTTCGCTTTCAGCAAGGGGGCTTCGGAGGACACTCAGGTGGTGGGCATTCCCACCAGTCTGGCGGTTGGCAACAAGCCTCGACTGCGGATCAATTAAGTGATGCATACAAGTTGCTGGGTGTCGACAGTAGTGCCGATACAAAAACAGTTAAACGTGCTTACCGTAAGTTGATGAATGAGCATCACCCCGATAAGCTAATGGCAAAAGGTTTGCCGCCAGAAATGATGAATGTAGCCAAAGAGAAGGCACAAGAGATTCAAAATGCCTACGACTTGATCAAAAAGGCCAAAGGTTTCTGAGGTAATAGAAATCTAGAAAGCAAAAAGCCTGATGAGTTTCCTCATCAGGCTTTTTTGTATTTGGTGGCCCCTCGCAGACTTGAACTGCGGACCAATCGATTATGAGTCGACTGCTCTAACCACTGAGCTAAGGGGCCATATAGGGCAATGATTATAGGGGATGCAGATCTAGCTGTCTAGACGCTATCTAGGGTAAATGCGCTTAGATTTTATCCACTTAAATCGATAAACAATAAAAAAGGCGAGCTAATGCTCGCCTTTTAATCAATTTGCTTGGTTATTCATCCAAGAAGCTGCGCAGAGTTTCTGAGCGGCTAGGGTGGCGAAGCTTACGTAGTGCTTTTGCTTCAATCTGACGAATACGCTCACGTGTTACGTCAAACTGTTTACCAACCTCTTCTAACGTATGGTCAGTATTCATATCGATACCGAAACGCATACGGAGAACTTTCGCCTCACGAGGCGTTAAACCAGCCAAAACGTCTTTCGTTGCAACCTTAAGGCTTGTAGAAGTAGCCGAATCAAGAGGTAGCTCAAGCGTTGTATCTTCAATGAAGTCACCTAGATGCGAATCTTCGTCATCACCGATTGGTGTTTCCATTGAGATTGGCTCTTTAGCAATCTTCAGAACTTTACGGATTTTGTCTTCCGGCATCTGCATGCGTTCTGCAAGTTCTTCCGGTAGCGGCTCGCGACCCATTTCCTGAAGCATTTGACGAGAGATACGGTTAAGTTTGTTGATCGTCTCGATCATATGAACCGGGATACGGATAGTTCGTGCTTGGTCAGCAATCGAACGAGTGATCGCCTGACGAATCCACCAAGTCGCATAAGTCGAGAACTTGTAACCACGGCGGTATTCAAACTTATCTACTGCTTTCATCAGACCGATGTTACCTTCCTGAATCAGATCCAAGAACTGTAGGCCACGGTTAGTGTATTTCTTCGCAATAGAAATTACCAGACGTAAGTTTGCTTCTACCATCTCTTTCTTCGCACGGCGAGCTTTCGCTTCACCGATAGACATGCGACGGCTGATGTCTTTGATGTTCTGAACAGTGAGCGACGTTTCTTCTTCAATCACTTTTAGTTTCATGATTGAACGACGAATATCATCTTCGCTGCGACGGATTTTTTCCGCGTACGGTTTATCTGAAGAGAGAATCTCGTCTAACCAAGCTTCGCTAGACTCATTGCCCGTGAAGAGAGTAATGAACGATTTCTTTGGCATTTTGCCATACTCAACAGACGCTTTCATGATAAGGCGTTCTTGAGTACGAACACGCTCCATTGAGGTGCGTAGCTCTTCAACTAGGTAATCAAACTGTTTAGGTGTTAGACGGAACTCTTTGAAGACGTCGATAACCATCTCATGCGCAAGTGTCGCTTTCGGGCTCTCGTTGCCATACTCGTTACAAGCAAGCTGGTAGTTCTGGAAAGTGTTACGTAAAGCCGTAAATTTCTCTAGAGCAAGCTCAGGGTCAATACCTGTATCTTCCTCTTCTTCATCGTCTTCAGACTCTTCCGCGTCTTCTTCTTCAGCATCCTCATCTTCAAGATCTGACTCTGCAAGCTCAGAACCGATATGCGTAGCTGTTGGTGCCGCCGTTTCATCTGCGTCTGGATCCACGAAGCCCGTGATAAGGTCGGTTAGGCGAAGTTCTTCTGCCTGAACCTTATCAAACTGCTCAAGAATATAAGGGATGGTTCCTGGATACTCAGCAACGGCATTTTGAACTTGGTTGATACCATCTTCAATACGCTTTGCAATATCGATCTCACCTTCGCGAGTCAGCAGTTCTACGGTACCCATTTCGCGCATGTACATGCGCACTGGGTCAGTGGTGCGGCCGATTTCATTCTCTACGCTTGATAGCGCAGCAGCAGCAGCTTCAGCTGCGTCTTCATCGGTGATTGTATCGTCATCATTCAGTGCAAGATCATCAGCATCCGGAGCGGTTTCCACTACTCGAATGCCCATGTCGTTGATCATCTGAATGATATCTTCGACCTGCTCGGAATCTACGATTTCTGCTGGCAGGTGGTCGTTTACTTCTGCGTAGGTCAGATAGCCTTGTTCCTTGCCTTTAATGACAAGTTGTTTTAGCTGTGACTGCGGATTTTGATCCATAGACGGTATCCAACTTAGTATCTGGTGAAGGAATTAGTATGCGAGTGCAAACCACACATATTAACAAATTAATTTGTTGCTGACTATTCGAACAGGGTTACGCTTTTAAATCTAGCATTAGTGCTAGTAGCTCCCTTCTTTCTTCGGTTGATAAACCGACACTTCTTTCTTTGGCCTGCAGATTCTCAATTTGCTTTTCGACGCACTGAGCCAGTATTTTGTCCAGCGAGTCTAAAAATATATCTTGTTCGTTGTCTTCGTCGAGCGGGATTTCCCATCCGGCTAAGCGAGACAGTAGAGCGTCATGGCTCGTATTTCGCCAGTGTTCGGTCAACTGGCCTGTGTTTACATTGGGGTGGTGATGACAATATTCAAGCACCTCAACAAATAAACTTAATCCCGGTACCGATAAGCCTTTCACGCTTGAGAGGTCAGGTACCATTTGAGCATAGCTCGGATTTTGAATAAGCAAAGCGATAACCTCACGCATTGGAGTGCGCTTGAGCTCCTTATGTGGCTGAGGCCTGCTTTCATTTGTCTTTCTACGCGGTTGGCGTAGTCGGTTATCAAACCCTGTGCGCTCATCAAGTAACTTTTCCAGTAACTCTTGGAAATAAGGATCTGGAATTTTGTTAATCAAGCTACTGGCATGGGCTCTTAAGGCCGACTTACCTTCATTGCTTCCTAAGTTGAGCTGATGAATCTCGATTAAATTTTCAAATAGGTAGCGTGAAAGCGGAATGGCTTGATGCATTTGCTGCTCAAAGGCATCTTTGCCGTATTTTCGGATATAGCTATCTGGATCTTCACCATCAGGAAGAAACAAAAACTTCAGAGTGTTACCTGTTTTTAGGTATTGCAGTGCATTTTCTAGCGCACGCCAAGCCGCCTCTTTACCTGCACGGTCGCCATCATAGCAACACACGACGGTATTGGTCTGGCGAAACAGCAGCTGAATATGATCGCCAGTCGTAGATGTACCAAGTGAGGCCACCGAATAATCGACACCATATTGCGCCAGCGCGACCACATCCATATAGCCTTCGACGACAAGAATCTGAGGAGGCTCGCGGTATGCTTGGGTCACTTCGTAGAGCCCGTAGAGCTCCTTACCTTTGTGGAAGATTGGTGTTTCTGGTGAGTTAAGATACTTGGGTGTGCCATCTCCAATGACTCGCCCACCAAAACCAACTACTCGACCTCGACGATCACGGATTGGGAACATTACCCGGCCGCGAAAGCGGTCATAGCGGTTGCCTTTGTCGTTCTCAATCAGCATACCACCCGAAACAAGCATATCTTGCGCTTGTTTCTGCTGGCCAAAGTTTTTTCGCACCAGATCCCATTCATCAGCGACATATCCGATGCCAAACTTCTGAACGATTTCACCAGATAAACCGCGATCTTTGAGGTAATCAATCGCGACCTTACTGCCAGAAAGTTTGAGCTGGTCTCGATAGAACTGCGCAATACCAGTCATTAAATCGTAGAGATTACGTTTTTGTTCGGTATTTGCTTGAGGCTGATTGGCAGGAAAGCGGCCACCTTGACGTTGCTCTCTTGGAACATCAACCCCAAGGTAAGAGGCGAGTTCTTCAATGGCTTCAGGGAATTCAAGGCGCTCATATTCCATCATGAAGTCGATGGCATTACCGTGTGCCCCACAGCCGAAACAGTGATAAAACTGCTTTTCTTGGCTGACACTAAAAGAAGGTGTTTTCTCGTTGTGGAAAGGGCAGCATGCGCCGTAGTTTTTGCCTTTTTTCTTAAGTTTTACCCGAGCATCAATGATATCGACGATATCCAGTCGAGCCAGTAGGTCATCAATAAAACTGCGGGGGATGTGTCCTGCCATAAAACCTAACAAAGAAAGAAAAGACTAATCTAGATACAAACAAGCCGTGCGTTCCAGAGGATAGCACGGCTTGCTGCAATTTTGGTTGGGTAATTAACCTAGTTTAGCGCGAACTAAACCGCTTACTTTACCCATATCTGCACGCCCTTGAATTTGAGGCTTAAGCACGCCCATTACTTTACCCATGTCTTGCATGCCCGCAGCACCTGAATCAGCAATAGCACTCTCAATAAGTGCTGCCACTTCTTCATCAGTTAGCGGTTGAGGCATAAAGTCCTCAAGTACAGCAATCTCAGCTTGCTCAGCGTCAGCCAGATCTTGTCGACCTGCCGATTCAAATTGAGCGACAGAGTCGCGACGTTGTTTAACCATTTTCGTCAGCACAGCGAGAATATCGTCGTCGCCCAGAGTAATCTGTTCGTCAACTTCACGTTGCTTAATGGCGGAAAGAGCTAAACGAATAGTGCCAAGGCGAAGTTTGTCCTTGGCTTTCATCGCTAATTTTTGCTCTTCTTTGAGAGTATCAATCAGAGCCATAACTAGAATCCTTTTTGGACTTAGCTATTAGTACAGGCGAACGCGACGAGCGTTTTCGCGAGCTAGCTTCTTAGCGTGACGCTTTTGAGCCGCTGCTTTAGCGCGTTTGCGAACTGTAGTTGGCTTTTCGTAGTGCTCACGACGACGCACTTCAGAAAGGATACCTGCTTTTTCGCAAGAGCGTTTGAAACGACGTAGAGCAACGTCGAACGGTTCGTTTTCACGTACTTTAACTACTGGCATATGCCTTTCACCTCAGGGGTTATTCGTTAATGCTGACTTCACAGTACCGAGCTTTAATACTAGGTCTACAATCAGCTTGATCAAAAATGGTGCGGAATTTTAATCCGATCACATAGGCTTTGTAAAGCCCTTTGTAGTCTATTCAGTATACAAAATTTGTTTGCGAAGCCAAGCCGAGGTAAGATTGCGCCAATTTTGAATCAGAGATTAAGACACCTAGGTTAAACCATGCGCATTATTGGTATTGAAACCTCATGTGATGAAACAGGCATCGCGATTTACGACGATGAGAAAGGGCTGCTTTCTCATAAGCTATATAGTCAGGTTAAACTCCATGCCGATTATGGAGGTGTGGTACCTGAACTTGCCTCACGAGATCATGTAAAGAAGACGGTCCCATTGATCAAAGCCGCAATGGCCGAAGCGAACCTGACGCCAAAGGATATTGATGGAGTGGCGTATACCGCAGGTCCAGGTTTGGTTGGGGCGTTGCTTGTTGGTGCAACTATCGGTCGTAGCTTGGCGTATGCGTGGGGTGTACCTGCGGTGCCTGTCCATCATATGGAAGGCCACCTTCTCGCGCCTATGCTAGAAGATAATCCTCCTCCCTTCCCATTTGTCGCAGTCTTGGTCTCTGGTGGTCACTCAATGATGGTCGAAGTGAACGGCATTGGTGAATATAAGATTCTCGGTGAGTCGATTGATGACGCCGCAGGGGAAGCATTTGATAAAACAGCTAAACTGATGGGTTTGGATTATCCAGGTGGTCCACTGCTTTCCAAGTTAGCTGAAAAAGGCACGCCAGGGCGCTTCAAATTCCCTCGTCCAATGACAGATAGACCTGGCTTAGATATGAGCTTCTCAGGGCTGAAAACGTTCACAGCGAATACCATTGCAGCGAATGGTGATGACGAACAAACTCGTGCAGATATTGCACTGGCGTTTGAAGAAGCTGTGTGTGCTACATTGACGATTAAATGTAAGCGAGCGCTAGAACAAACGGGCTTTAAACGTATCGTAATAGCGGGTGGCGTGAGTGCTAATCGTCGATTACGTGCTGATCTAGAACAACTTGCGCAGAAAATTGGCGGTGAGGTTTATTACCCTCGTACCGAGTTTTGTACCGACAATGGAGCAATGATCGCGTATGCAGGTATGCAACGATTGAAAAATGGTGAGCTGGCGGATTTATCGGTTCAGGCGACGCCACGTTGGCCTATCGATCAGCTTGAACCTATCGCATAGATTGCTTGTTATAAGGCCGCTCTTGAGAGTCGGCCTTTTTTCTTTATTCTCGGATAAAGTGAAAACATCCGAGGTGTTAACTTTGTCATTAATGATACTCTTGGGTTTTATAAATATTATCAATGGAAAAAACTGTGAATAAATTTGCTGTAGATGGCCATCAAATGGCGTATCAAGATGTTGGCCAAGGCCCAGTTATCGTTTTTGGTCACAGCTATCTGTGGGACAGCGAAATGTGGGCGCCTCAAATTGAAGTATTGAGTCAAAACTATCGCTGCGTAGTGCCGGATTTTTGGGCTCATGGTCAGTCTGAGTTTGCTCCGGCTTCAACTACCTCATTGGTGGATTATGCTCAGCAGATTATAGCGTTAATGGACCATCTGGAAGTTGAGCAGTTTTCGATTATCGGGCTTTCTGTTGGTGGTATGTGGGGCAGTGAAGTGGTGAATCTAGCACCTGAGCGTGTCAAATCTCTGGTTATGATGGATACGTTTGTCGGTTTAGAACCAGAAGTGACCCACAAAAAATACTTCACTATGTTGGAAACTATTTCGGCCGCACAAATGGTGCCAGAGCCTATCGTTGATATTGTTACTCCGATGTTTTTTGCGCGAAATGCAGAGCAAAAGTCACCTGATTTAGTGGCTGGATTTCGAGAGAAGTTATCTAATCTGAAGGGTCAGCAAGCTGCGGAAGTCGCACGTATGGGGCGAATGGTGTTTGGTCGTCGAGACCAAATCGAAGATATTGAGAAGTTCGCGTTACCTGTGCTGATCGCTGTAGGGCAAGAAGACATTCCTCGTCCGGTCCTGGAATCGTATTTAATGAACGATTGCATTACGGGCTCAGAACTTATTCAGGTGCCGAAAGCTGGTCACATTGCTAACCTAGAGCAACCGGAATTTGTTACCGCAATGCTTCAGAACTTCCTTTCCAAGGTATATAGCTAAACAATAATAAGGCCTCTTCATGAGGCCTTATTGAGTCCTTTCTTTTTCTCGCCGACTTTGGGTTCCGTTCCCTCAAACAAGCGTCTGATATTTTGGTGGTGTCTGAACACTATCAGGCAACATAGCATAGCGACAGGTAATGTGTATTGAGGTTTGATCATCCACGTATATAAAGGGGCTAACAGTACCGTGATGATGGCAGCCAGAGATGAATAACGAAAAATCAATACAACCAACAACCATGTCGCAATGATCATTGCTGTTAAGTCGAGCCCTATTGGGGCTATGGCGCCTAGGGCAGTCGCAACGCCTTTACCACCTTTAAAATGAAAGAAGATCGGATACATATGGCCTAAACAGGCTGCGATCGCAATTACGCCAAGAATGATCGGATCGATATTCAGGAAGTAACCACCCCAGACGGGAATAGTCCCTTTGAGCATATCGCACAGCAGCACTGCCGCAGCTGCCTTTTTGCCACCAATTCTTAACACGTTGGTCGCCCCTGGGTTATGAGAGCCGACTCCACGAGGGTCAGGAAGCCTGAGTACGCGACAGATCAAAACTGCACTCGAGATCGAGCCCAATAGATAGGCAAAGATGATCATGACAAGTGCTAGTGGCGTCATAGTAAAGTTACTCGTTATAAAGAGATGTTAGCTAGGCAAGTAATTGATATCATATCGCGCTTAGAATACTCAAACTACCAACTGCGTGGCGTTTGAGATAAAAATAGTACGACTTTTTACCTGATTTGGGTATCCGACCTCTAAAGGAAGCAAAGCGCATGGATAAAGTATTTATCGAGCAGTTAGAAGTGATCACCACTATCGGCGTTTACGATTGGGAACAGGAAATCAAACAAAAGCTGGTTTTGGATATTGAAATGGCTCATGACAACCAACCAGCAGGTAAAAGTGATGATGTGGTTGATGCGCTGGACTATGCGCAAGTCAGCTCAGCAGTGTTATCTCATATTGAATCTGGCCGTTTTTTACTTGTCGAGCGTGTGGCTGAAGAAGTGGCTCAATTGATCATGACGCAATTCAGTGTGCCATGGGTCAAGATTCGCCTCACCAAACCTAGTGCGGTACCGCAAGCTTCGGGTGTTGGAGTGATCATTGAACGAGGCGTGGCATGAATACCACATACATTGGAGTAGGATCCAATGTAGAAAGGCGTAAACATATTGAAGCCGCGATAGTTGAGTTGTCTGAGCTAGGTCAGGATCTTCGATTGTCCACGATTTATGAATGTGAAGCGGTTGGGTTCGAGGGGGACACCTTCTATAACCTTGTCGTAGAAATGAAAACGCCATTAAGTTTAACGGAATTTTCACGACAACTGCGTCATATTGAGCTCAAATGGGGGCGCGAAGAACATGCGCAGAAGTTTCAGCCGCGAACTGTTGACCTGGACATCATCTTATTTGGCCATCATGTCTCTGAACAGGCTCCAGAATTGCCTCGTAGCGATATCTACAAATACGGTTTTGTGATTGAGCCACTTAATGAGTTATGCGCTGAACTTTGTGTGCCAGGTGATGGTCGAACCATACGCCAAATCTGGCGCGAATCGTCTTATCCAGAAACCTTAAACAAAGTCGACCTCTGGTTTGATTACCAAACATAATTGAGTATCTAATGAGTTATTTTGAAGCGTTTATTCTGGCCTTAATACAAGGTCTTACCGAGTTTTTGCCTATTTCCAGCTCAGCGCACTTAATCCTGCCTTCAGCAGTATTGGGCTGGGAAGATCAAGGTTTAGCGTTCGATGTGGCAGTGCACGTTGGCACGTTGGCAGCTGTCATGATCTATTTCCGTAGTGAAGTAGTGTCGTTACTGTCGGCCTTTTTCGCGTCTATTTTTAAGGGTGATCGCAGTAAAGAAGCAAAACTGGCGTGGATGATCATTCTAGCAACCATTCCTGCGTGTGTGTTTGGTTTGCTAATGAAAGACTTTATAGAATTGTATCTGCGCAGTGCATGGGTGATTGCGACCACCACCATCGTTTTTGGCCTATTGCTGTGGTATGTCGATAAACATGCCAGCCTCGCGGATGATGAGTATCAGGCAGATTGGAAGAAAGCATTGTTTATCGGTGTTGCTCAGGCACTAGCCATGATTCCTGGCACTTCTCGTTCTGGCGCGACAATCACGGCAGCATTGTACTTAGGCTTTACCCGTGAAGCGGCTGCAAGATTTTCTTTCCTCATGTCTATCCCTATCATTTTATTGGCTGGTGGTTACTTAGGTCTGAAATTGGTGAGCAGTGGCGACCCTATTTATCTAGGCGTTTTGCTGACAGGGATCGTAACCTCGTTTATCAGCGCCTACGTATGTATTCATTTCTTCCTGAAACTGATCTCTAGAATGGGGATGACACCTTTCGTGATTTACCGATTAATCCTCGGCTTCGGCTTGTTTGCATTCTTACTCCTGCAGTAAGCGCAGAAGTTAATCAATATCTTTGTAAAGACCACATGCGTCAATCTCGCTTGAAAAGCGACATTATGATATATATGTGGTCTTTCTATATCTCTCATTCTTAGAATATTTTATGCGAATTTTTGCCCTAACTTTACTCTCGTTATTAGGCTGGCTGCAGTACACCTTGTGGCTGGGCAAAAATGGCATTTCTGAGTTTCAGTCGGTCAATGCTGAAATTGAAGTTCAGCATCAGGTCAATGGCAATCTGCAGAACCGAAACAATGAAATGTTTGCTGAAATTGATGACCTTCGCCAGGGGCTAGACGCTATCGAAGAGCGTGCTCGCCATGAACTGGGAATGGTAAAAGAAGGTGAGACGTTTTACCGCATTGTCGGAGATGGCAACTAAGCATGACGCAAGTGAACCCTTCCATTGTCGCTATAGTCCCTGCTGCTGGTGTTGGCAGTCGCATGCAGGCAGATCGCCCAAAGCAGTACCTATCTATTAACGATAAAGCCGTCCTTGAGCATACCGTCGAGAAACTACTGCAACACCCTAAAATAGACAAAGTCATCGTATCGATTACCGACGGTGATCCATACTTTCCGCTGCTATCTATTGCTCAAAACCCGCAGGTGGTAAAAGTGGATGGAGGAAAGGAGCGAGCAGATTCCGTATTGTCTGGGCTGAAGTTCGTTTGTGACCATCAGCTCGCCGATTGGGTGATGGTGCATGACGCCGCCAGACCATGTGTAAAACAGCAAGATTTAGATAAGCTTATTGAGGTGTCACTACAGCACGAGGTTGGAGGCATTCTTGCTTCGCCTGTTAGAGACACAATGAAAAGAGCAAACAGAGGTCAAAATATTGATCATACTGTAGATAGAGAAGCACTGTGGCACGCACTGACTCCACAAATGTTTAAAACTGAGCAGCTGACCACGGCCCTGAGTGAGGCGCTTTTGAAAGGTATTACGATTACTGACGAAGCGTCTGCAATGGAGTGGTCTGGGCAATCTCCAGCTCTGGTACAGGGTTCGGCGGATAATATAAAAATTACTCAGCCCGAAGATTTAGCGCTCGCAGAGTTTTATCTTAATCGTAATAAAGGATAAATCATGATTCGTATTGGTCACGGCTTCGACGTTCACAAGTTTGGTGGCGAAGGCCCGGTAATTATAGGTGGTGTTTCTGTGCCGTATGAGCAAGGGCTGATCGCTCACTCAGATGGTGATGTTGCTCTACATGCTCTATGTGACGCTTTACTCGGAGCCATTGCAGCGGGTGATATTGGTCGTCACTTTCCTGATACCGATGATGAATGGAAAGGGGCGGACAGCCGAGATTTGCTGCGCGACGTGTACCGCAGAGTTAAAGAACAAGGGTATATACTGGGAAATGCGGACGTCACCATTATGGCTCAAGCACCCAAAATGGCCCCGCATATCACGGCGATGTGTGAAGTAATTGCGCAAGACCTTGAAACGGATATTGGCAATGTGAATGTCAAAGCGACAACGACTGAGCGCCTTGGTTTCACTGGCCGCAAAGAAGGTATTGCGACCGAAGCGGTCGTATTACTTATAAAACAACAATAAAAACTACGCCTTGGTGACTATCGCTTAAAGGGGTAACGGTAACATTATGACTGACATTTTATCTTCACTTGCCTATTTGAATGGAAAACCTCAAGCCACGGGGAAGTTGAAAGCCCAGCCGCAGCATTTTCAGGTTAACGAGGATCTTGGCTTTGCCTTTACTGGCGAAGGGGAGCATCTGATGGTGCGTATCCGTAAGACGGGAGAGAACACCAGCTTTGTTGCAAATGAGCTGGCGAAAGCCTGCGGCGTGAAATCGAAAGATGTCAGCTGGGCTGGTTTAAAAGATCGTCATGCTGTGACTGAGCAGTGGTTAAGTGTTCATCTGCCTAAAGGGGATACTCCTGATTTCAGAGCGTTTCTCAGCCAACATCCAAGTATTGAGATTGTTGAAACCAGCCGCCACAACAAAAAATTACGCCCAGGTGATTTAATCGGAAACGATTTTATCATCACGTTGACAGAAGTAAGTGATGTCGAAGATGTACTTGTGCGACTGGAATCCATCCGCCAACACGGTGTTCCAAATTATTTTGGTAGTCAGCGTTTCGGGAACAACGGTAACAATCTCAATGAAGCAAGACGTTGGGGCCGTGAGAATGTGCGCACTCGAAACCAAAATAAAAGAAGCTTGTATCTTTCGGCAGCACGCTCGTGGATCTTCAACAACATAGTGTCACAACGCATTGAACAAGATGTGTTTAATCAGGTTATTGAAGGTGATTGTATTCAGGCTTCTGAAGGCGTTGTCATTGCTGAATCAGAAGCACTGGCAGAACTTAACGAGACCGTTAAGCAAGGCGATGCCCAGATAACGGCAGCGATGGCGGGTGACAATGCTTTGCCTACTACAGAGAAGGCGCTGGCTTTGGAACAGCCCTATCTGGATGCTGAGCCTGACTTGATGGCTCTGATTCGCGGAAATCGTATGCGCCATGACCGCCGACCTGTAGCGCTAAAACCTCAGGAGCTCTCTTGGAGTGTTGAGCAGGACACAATAACATTGCGATTCTCTTTGGATGCTGGCTGTTTCGCCACCGCAATCATTCGTGAGCTTATTCAGGAACAGGAAGTGGAGCGCAGCTACGAATGAATAAGAAAGCGCTGAAAATATTATTAAGTAACGATGATGGAGTGCATGCTGAGGGGATTCATGCTTTGGCTGAAGCATTGAGCGACCTTGCCGACATTACCATTGTGGCGCCTGATCGAAATCGCTCTGGAGCATCAAACTCACTTACACTTGAACAACCTCTGCGTGTCAAAGAGTTATCGGCAGGTATATATTCTGTTCAGGGAACACCTACCGATTGTGTGCACTTTGCATTAAATGAGCTGATGAAAGATGACCTTCCGGATTTGGTACTGACGGGTATTAATCATGGTGCGAACTTGGGTGATGATGTGCTTTATTCCGGTACGGTGGCTGCTGCAATGGAAGGGCATTTCCTTGGGGTTCAGTCGATAGCTTTTTCTTTGGTAGGTAAAACTCACTTTGCAACGGCTGCTCATATCGCAAGAGACATTGTCGAGCAGCACCTTACGGCTCCGATACCAACCAATAGATTATTAAATATCAATATTCCCGATCTGCCATCTGATGCGCTGAAAGGTATCAGTGTCACTAGGTTAGGTGCGCGCCATCACGCGGAAGCGATGATCAAGCAGCAAGATCCGCGAGGTCATGATATTTATTGGTTAGGGCCTCCGGGTAAGGAACAGGATGCTGGAGAAGGTACTGATTTCTATGCCATCGAGCAGGGTTTTGTTTCACTTACCCCGCTCCAAGTAGACCTGACGGCTCATGAGTCGTTACGCAGTATGGATAACTGGTTGAAGGACAAGTAAGAATGATGAATCCACATGCCGATAGATTGATCGACTTTCTGGTCGCCAGCGGCATTCAGGATCAAAACGTGATCAACGCAATTTATGCTTTGCCGCGAGAACGGTTTGTTTCTCAGGCGATGGTACATCAAGCGTATGACAACAACGCATTACCCATCGGTCAGGGGCAGACCATATCTCAGCCCTATATTGTTGCTAAGATGACCGAAATGCTTGAACTTCGCTCGACAAGCAAAGTCTTAGAAGTGGGGACCGGCTCTGGTTATCAGACGGCTGTACTAGCTCAGTTGGTGGATCATGTTTATTCGATAGAGCGCATCAAGTCTCTCCAGTGGGAGGCAAAGCGTCGCCTTAAGCAACTGGATATTTATAATGTATCGACGAAGCATGGAGATGGTTGGCAAGGCTGGGCCGTGAAAGGACCATTTGACGCAATTATTGTCACCGCAGCGGCAGCTTCCGTGCCTCCTGTACTGCTTGAGCAACTCTCGGAAGGAGGCATTCTGGTGATTCCGGTCGGTGAAGGTGTCCAGCAGTTACTGAAAATTACCCGTCAGGGCGATGAGTTTTTATCTCAAATTATCGAAGATGTACGTTTTGTTCCCCTGATTGCTGGTGAACTTGCTTAACTATGAAGTGTTGGTCTAAGTTTATTCCTGTTGTGGCTTTAAGTAGCATACTGATTGGATGTGCTGCTCATTCCCCTGCGCCAGTTTCAGGTCTCAACAAAGACTACAGTTCTATCTCACGTGGTAGCTACCGAGGCAGTTACTATCAGGTCAAGAAAGGTGATACGCTTTACTTTATTGCGTACGTCACAGATAAAGATGTAAAAGATATCATTCGTTACAATGGCTTAACGGCGCCATACACCATCTTTCCTGGTCAAAAACTAAAACTTTGGCAACCTGCCTATAACCCGCCAGCGTACGGTGGTACAGGCGCTGGTGCGGTATCTGCACCTGTTGTTGTCGCAGCGGTATCAACATCATCTATAAAATCGAGTAAAAACTCGAATCAAGCGGTTAGCTCTAAAGGCACGCAAAGCAAACAAAAAGTGGTTAAAAAAGATCCAGTTAAGAAGGTTGATCAATCAAAATCAAAGGAGTATGTTGGTTCTAAAAGTAAACAAAACGTTAACAAATCGGTCAGTAGCTCTAAACCAAAGAATGAGAAAATCTCTAAATGGTTATGGCCAACCAAAGGGAGGGTAATCAAAAACTTCTCAGCTGGAGACCAAGGGAATAAAGGCATCGACATTGCAGGACAGCGAGGTCAGCCGATAACGTCTACAGCTAATGGCACCGTTGTTTATTCGGGTAACGCGCTGCGCGGTTATGGTAATCTCGTGATTATCAAACATAACGATAACTACCTCAGTGCTTATGCGCATAATGAACGGTTGCTCGTACACGAAGGACAAAGTGTAAAAGCAGGCCAGAAAATCGCAACAATGGGCAGTTCTGGAACCAACAGTGTTCGTCTACACTTTGAAATTCGCTATCAAGGTAAGTCAGTGAATCCAAAACGCTACTTACCCTAATACTTAATAGGTAAATAGCGACATTAGAAGTAGTAATGTCTTGCTAGCTCGCCAGGGGGAGGCGCTATGAGTATCAGCAATACAGCAACGAAAGTCGAAGAGTTCGAGCTTGAACCAACAATGGAATCGATTCAGGCAAACGGGCTTACTACCGCCAACCGCACCCAAGCAGAGGACGCCAAAGAGGAGTTTGACGCTTCCACAAAAAGCTTGGATGCCACTCAACTTTACTTGGGAGAAATTGGTTTCTCTCCACTACTCACCGCAGAAGAAGAAGTTTTGTACGCTCGCCGTGCCCTAAGAGGTGATGAAGCTGCGCGTAAACGAATGATTGAAAGTAATCTTCGCTTAGTGGTGAAAATTTCCCGTCGATACAGCAACCGTGGGCTTGCTCTGCTTGATCTGATTGAAGAAGGCAACTTAGGCTTGATTCGCGCGGTTGAAAAGTTTGACCCAGAGAGAGGATTCCGGTTCTCGACCTATGCTACATGGTGGATCCGTCAAACGATTGAACGTGCTTTGATGAATCAAACTCGCACCATACGTTTGCCTATTCATGTGGTCAAAGAACTGAACATCTATCTGCGTACTGCTCGTGAGTTATCACAGAAGCTGGACCATGAACCAACAGCAGAAGAGATTGCTACACAACTCGACAAGCCAGTCGACGATGTCAGCAAGATGCTACGCCTCAACGAACGAATTAGTTCTGTAGACACCCCTATCGGTGGTGATGGTGAAAAAGCACTGCTAGATATTATTCCTGATGTGAACAACTCTGATCCTGAAGTGTCCACACAAGACGATGATATCAAATCTTCATTGATCCATTGGTTGGATGAACTGAATCCTAAGCAGAAAGAAGTCTTAGCACGTCGTTTTGGATTATTGGGCTACGAGCCGTCAACACTGGAAGAAGTAGGACGTGAAATTAACCTAACTCGTGAACGTGTTCGTCAGATTCAGGTTGAAGGCCTACGTCGTTTAAGAGAGATCCTGATCAAACAAGGTCTGAACATGGAAAGCCTGTTCAGCATGAACGAAGAATAAATGCTTCTTAAGTAAAGAAAAAGCCTTGGCATTGCCAAGGCTTTATTATTTTTCGCTCTGCTATTTATTAACTTTCTTTAGCGTTACTTGGAAACACTTTTACCAGCTTAATACGGTTCTCTTCTAACTCGACGATTTCCATTGGGTGACCCGACACTTGAACGCTCAGGTGGCTTTCAGGAATGTCCTCTAAATGCTCAAGGATCAAACCATTCAATGTACGAGGGCCGTCAGTTGGTAGCTTCCACATTAACCCTTTGTTGATATCGCGAATATTCGCACTGCCTTCAATTAAGAAGCTGCCATCACCCTGTGGGGTGATTTCTTCAGACAGACTTGGTGCAATCGAAGTGGTGAACTCGCCAACAATTTCTTCCAGAATATCTTCTAGTGTAATCAAGCCAATGATGTCACCGTATTCGTTGACGATAAGTCCGATACGTTCTTTATTTCGCTGAAACTTCAACAGCTGAATATTGAGCGGAGTGCCTTCAGGAATAAAGTAAACTTCGTCTGCGGCTCTGAGCAGAGTCTCTTTGTTAAATTCGTTTTTTTCCAGCATCAGGCGGTAAGACTCACGCAAGCGCAGCATACCGACGACTTCGTCAATCTGGTCGCGGTATAGCACGACGCGACCATGAGGAGAATGGGTCAGCTGGCGAACAATAGATTTCCAGTCATCATTAATATCGATGCCTGTGATTTCGTTTCTAGGCACCATGATGTCATTAACAGTGACATGCTCTAGATCGAGGATGGAAATCAACATATCTTGGTGGCGTCTTGGGATCAGGCTTCCTGCTTCGTTAACGACAGTACGCAGTTCTTCTGAGCTTAGATGATCATCACCGCCGTGATTAGCCCGAATACCAAGCAAGCGTATAAAACCATTAGTAATGAAGTTAACCAGCATCACTAGTGGTGACAGTAACTTCATCAAGATGCTGAGAAGGATACTGCTCGCGTAGGAAACACGTTCGGGGTAGAGTGCTGCGAGCGTTTTTGGTGTTACTTCTGCGAAAACGAGGATCACCATAGTTAACGCACCCGTTGCAATGGCAACTCCGATGTCACCGTATAAGCGCATTCCAAGAATAGTCGCGATTGCTGAGGCGAGAATATTGACGAGGTTATTACCAATTAAAATCAAACCAATCAAACGATCTGGGCGATCCAATAGCTTTTCGACGCGTTTAGCGCCTTTATGCCCATTATTCGCAAGGTGTTTGAGACGGTAGCGATTCAGAGCCATCATGCCGGTTTCTGAACCTGAGAAATATCCTGAAATAACAATCAGACACGCGAGTAGCGCAAACAAGAGACCCGTTGATATGTCGTCCAAAACTTATCTTTTCCTTTTGATGTTTGATTAATTTATGACCTAACAAAAGCGCTAAGTCAATCTCAGGTATCGGGCGAAGTATTGTAAAAGAAAGGTGCAGTCTATGCACCTTTGAATATCAATTAGTTAAGAATGATCTCGCGAACAAAGCGGCTGCCAAAATAAGCCAGTGTCAGCAAAGTCGCTCCGGCAACGGCAAACCAAGTCACTTTTCGACCCCGCCATCCTTTCTGATAGTGACCCCAGAGCAGAATGGAGTAGACCACCCAAGCAATAAAGGACAAGATGCCTTTGTGCGCTTTTCCTTGAGCAAACATATCTTGCACAAAAATAAAGCCAGTGAGCAGGGTGCCGGTTAGCAGCAGGTTACCAACCAAGATGATCTTAAAGAGCTGTCGCTCGACCATCAGCAATGGTGGTAGGTTCGGGTTAATCACTAAGGCTTTTTTGGTTTTTAGTTTGTGATCTAACCAAGCTAGTTGCAGAGCATAAAGAGCACCAATGGTGAGCGTTGAGTATGAGAAAAGCGCCAGAGAAATGTGGATCAGCAGTTTTGGATCTTGCTCTAAATGAGTAATAAACGTACTGGGTAAGAAAGCGGCTGCAGATAAGTTTATTGCTGCAAAGCTATATACTACGGGCAAAAGAAACCATAGGCGTGTTCTCAGCATCGCCAGACTTAAAACCAGAGAAATAATAAAACTGATCAAGGAAGCGACATTGAGGATACTCAAATTCTGCCCTGATCCTTCAATAATCAAATCACTTAATAACCAGGCATGAAAAGCGAGCGCTAAGAAAGCACTGATCAAGACAGTTTTGGCTCGGATCCCTGTTTGATGTACAAGCCCCGGTACTATGGTTGCTATTGCTAAGAAATAGAGTATTGCAGCAGCAACGGCGATTAAGTTGTCCATTCTTTTCTAAGATCTGGTGGATTTTTAATAAATTATACCTTGCATCAACAGCTTGGGCTATGACTTATCTCCCTGATTTGTGTCACGGGAGAGATCAAATGTTATCACGGCAGTGCAAAGCAAGGACTGGCTAAGGTATACTCACAGTAATTTGTCGCCATTTTAGGGCGACTACACTGTGAGTCGCTCAGGTAAAGAGACTAAGATGTTTGAGAATTTAACGGATCGATTATCCAAAACGCTGAAGAATATCAGCGGTAAAGGTCGTTTGACCGAAGACAATATAAAAGACACTTTGCGTGAAGTGCGCATGGCGCTGCTTGAAGCCGACGTCGCTCTTCCGGTTGTACGTGATTTTGTCAAACGCGTAAAAGAAGGCGCCGTGGGCGTAGAGGTTTCTAAGTCTCTAACCCCTGGCCAAGAGTTCATTAAGATTGTTCAATCTGAACTTGAAGCCGTGATGGGTGAGTCCAATGAGGCTCTAAACCTTGCTGCACAGCCGCCAGCTGTGATCCTAATGGCAGGTTTGCAAGGTGCAGGTAAAACCACCTCGGTTGGTAAGCTTTCTAAGTTGTTAAAAGAGAGAGACAAGAAGAAAGTCTTGGTTGTTTCTGCGGACGTTTATCGCCCAGCGGCGATCAAACAGCTAGAAACGCTGGCTTCAGACATTGGTGTCGATTTCTTCCCATCTTCGCCTGATCAAAAGCCGATTGATATTGCTAATGCCGCGATAGACCATGCGAAGAAGAAATTCTATGACGTTCTTCTTGTCGATACTGCAGGTCGCCTAGCGATCGATGAGCAGATGATGGGGGAGATCCAAGAGCTTCACTCTGCAATTGATCCTGTTGAAACTCTGTTTGTTGTCGATGCAATGACTGGTCAGGATGCCGCAAACACAGCGAAAGCGTTTGGCGATGCGTTACCACTGACGGGTGTGATTCTAACCAAGGTCGATGGTGATGCGCGTGGTGGTGCGGCACTTTCGGTTCGTCATATCACAGGTAAACCAATTAAATTCTTGGGTGTCGGTGAGAAAACCGATGCACTAGAACCATTCCACCCTGATCGTGTTGCTTCACGTATTCTTGGTATGGGTGACGTACTGTCGCTTATCGAAGACCTACAACGTAATGTTGATACTGAGAAAGCAGAGAAGCTGGCTAAGAAGTTTAAAGAGAAGAAAGGCTTCGACCTTGAAGACTTCCGTGAACAACTTGGTCAGATGCAGAACATGGGCGGCATGATGGGCATGATGGATAAGCTACCGGGCATGAACAACTTACCAGATAACGTCAAAGACAAAGTTGACGATAAGATGTTTAAGCAAATGGAAGCCATCATCAACTCTATGACCATGAAAGAGCGCCAGCGTCCTGAATTGATCAAGGGATCACGTAAGAAGCGTATTGCTGCGGGCTCTGGTACTCAGGTTCAAGACGTCAACCGCCTATTAAAACAGTTCACTCAGATGCAAAAAATGATGAAGAAAATGCAGAAGGGTGGCATGAAAGGCATGATGCGCAACATGCAAGGCATGATGGGTGGTATGGGCGGCATGGGTGGTGGTGGCGGTTTTAACCCATTTGGTCGCTAATTCGCATCCGCAATAAAAATTTCAAGGTGTTAGCTCGGTCACAAACTTAAGTTTCGTTTTATGTTGGTGAAAAAGTAGCTAAAGACCTTGCATTGCTCCGGAATAAGAGTAAAATTCCGGAGCTTTATTTTGGCACGAGACCCCAAACTGTTTTTCATTAAGCGGTTCCTGGGGTTAATTTTATTTTTGAGAAAGCAAAGAGGACGACATGGTAACCATTCGTTTGGCACGTCACGGCGCTAAGAAGCGTCCATTTTATCAAATCGTAGTAGCGGACAGCCGCAACGCTGCAACTGGCCGTTTCATTGAGAAAGTTGGTTTCTTCAACCCAACTGCTAAAGGTCAAGAAGAAGGTCTACGTCTAGACCTAGACCGCGTTAACCACTGGGTTGGTCAAGGCGCATCTCTATCTGACCGCGTAGCTAAGCTAGTTAAAGACGCTCAAAAAGCGGCTTAATTCTTAATTTAAGAAGTAGTAATTAGCTTATGTCGATGAAAGGTAAAGAAACAATGAGCAGCGAGAAAATTGTTGTAGGTAAGTTTGGTGCTACTTACGGCATTCGTGGTTGGCTTAAAGTTTTTTCCTACACAGACAATACCGAAAGCATATTTGATTACGCACCTTGGTTTATTAACCAGAAAGGTGAGTGGGTTGAGCGAAAAGTAGAAAGCTGGAAGCGCCATAACAAAGGTTTGGTGGTAAAGCTGGAAGGTCTGGACGTGCGTGAAGAAGCGCAATTACTGACTAACTTTGAAATCGCAATTGACCCTGCGGTACTGCCAGAATTGCCAGAAGATGAGTTCTACTGGCGTGATTTGATTGGAATGCAGGTTGTAACTGATAAAGGTTATGACTTAGGCACTGTCTCTGACATGCTTGAAACGGGTTCCAACGATGTTTTGGTGGTTAAAGCAAATTTGAAAGATGCTTTTGGGCAAAAGGAACGATTAATTCCGTTCCTTGAAGAGCAAGTGATCAAGTTGATTGATCGTGAAGCTCAACGGATCGAAGTTGACTGGGATCCTGGATTCTAAACTCCAAATTACCAGAGCGAGATAAACATGTGGGTTGGCGTAATTAGCCTATTTCCTGAAATGTTCCGTTCTGTTACTGATTTTGGGGTAACAGGTCAAGCGGTTAAGAAAGGTCTCTTGTCGATTGAGACTTGGAATCCTCGTGATTTCACTCACGACAAGCATCGAACTGTCGATGACAGACCTTACGGTGGTGGCCCAGGTATGCTTATGATGGTTCAGCCTTTGCGTGACGCTATCCATACCGCTAAACAAGCCTCACCGGGTAAGACGAAAGTTATTTACCTATCACCTCAAGGTCGTAAACTCGATCAGCAAGGGGTGGAAGAGCTGGCAACAAATGAGAATTTACTTCTGATTTGCGGCCGCTACGAAGGGGTAGATGAGCGTATCATCCAATCTGAGGTTGACGAAGAATGGTCAATCGGAGATTTCGTGATGACGGGTGGAGAGATTCCAGCCATGACGCTAATCGACTCGGTATCTCGGTTTATACCGGGAGTACTGGGAGATTTTGCGTCAGCAGAAGAAGATTCTTTTGCCAATGGTTTATTGGACTGTCCGCACTATACGCGTCCGGAAGTGTTAGATGGAGAAGAGGTACCTACAGTACTGAAATCCGGTAACCATAAGGACATTCGTCGCTGGCGACTCAAGCAGTCGTTAGGCCGTACCTGGATAAGAAGACCAGAGCTCCTGGAAAACCTAGCTCTGACTGACGAACAGGAATTATTACTCGCTGAGTTCATTAAAGAACATAACGCGAAGTAACCTATTAAATTTAGTATCAGTTTATTCTAGGAATATTGAAAATGAGTAACATCATCAAGGCTCTTGAAGAAGAGCAAATGAAAAAAGACCTACCTAACTTTGCACCTGGTGACACAGTTGTTGTTCAAGTTAAGGTAAAAGAAGGTGACCGTGAGCGTCTACAGGCCTTTGAAGGCGTTGTAATCGGTGTTCGTAACCGTGGTCTACATTCTGCATTCACTGTACGTAAGATTTCTAACGGTGAAGGTGTAGAGCGTACGTTCCAAACTCACTCTCCAATGGTTGATAGCATTGAAGTTAAACGCCGCGGTGCAGTACGTCGTGCCAAACTGTACTACCTACGTGAGCGTTCTGGTAAGTCAGCTCGTATTAAAGAGAAGCTTGCTAAGAAGTAATGCTATAACTAGCGTTCTCATAGTATTAGCGGAGGCCTTAGGCCTCCGCTTTTTTATTCGTTGTATATAACTTCCTATCTACCCTTGTTATTGGTGCTCATGTACTGCCAAACTCAATCGCTCTTTCTAGGTTAGAAAGGAAAATATCTACGTCCTTAGCTAAAACAAAAGTAGCTTTATAAAACAACCTGAGCGTTACGGTTAGATAATAAAAGAGCTGATGTTCTCACACCAGCCCTCTATGCCTGAGTAAATGACACGCCTCAGTTAATATTGCTCCTCAGACCATCCATCAGAATCTGACATATCCGGTGCGCCTGGAATACTGTTCTCTTCATCGGCCCATTCACCAAAGTCGATCATTTGGCATTGTTTACTGCAGAATGGACGGTAAGGGCTTTGTTCTCCCCACTCGACTTCTGTACCGCATTTTGGGCAAGGTACGATGGTAATTTTGGACATGGGATTATCTCTGAAAATGTTGAACTCTGGTCGAGTATAGCGCTATCTCAGTTAGCTACATACTGCCAGACGGAATTGAATGTTATCAACGGAAGCTTGTCCTGAAGCAAAGTTGATAAATTTAATCGCAAAACGGTTTTTATGGCCGGAAATCATAGGGAACACACCGTATTGCATTGGAATTTCGAGGCGTAGAATATTGGCATCCTCTGCATCACTTTGGTAGAAACCAGCTGCGGCTTCTTGTGGTTGGAAGTGGCCTGTTTCACGAGTTAGGCGCAACCAAAGTTTGAGAGCGTCTGTCAGGGGCTGAAGTGTATCCAACCAGAGGTTAGTGTCTCTGGTTTTCTGCTCTACAGGTAAGTGCAGCCAATGGTGCAGAGCTGGTAGGTCAAAGCAGCATGATCCGCCGGGTAAGTTGAACCTTTGGCGTATAGCACTGAGAAAACGATCTTCTTTCAGGCTTTGACCAAAACGTTCTGCCGCCATCAACTTGCTGTGCACATTATCGACTTCAGCCAGGATGTTACTTAGCATGTCCTGATCGACTCCTTCGACATCAAGCCATGAGCGATAGGTTAAGCGCTGTTTTTCAATGTCTTTAGCCAGTTCACTTTTTAACTGTATTTGTTCGAAGATTTCTAATAGATCAAACAAGGAACGAAAGAACAACAAGTGCTGCATGTCATCACTAAATTGAGAAGAAACACTTAACTGATTCAGCAAAGCTTCAACGCGCAGATATATGCGAGTTTTCTCATTTAATGGATGTTCAAAAAAGTGCGTTGTCATTACATGCGGCCTTAGATTCTTCTTCCTTTATTCTCACCGATTTTCCCTACATATTTCTAGGTACTTTTGATGTAATTCTGTGATTTGAGGCAAAAGTTCTTGGTTTGTTGCATTATTTTTAATCACATCATCTGCGATCGCCAGCCGTTGTGTACGACTAGCTTGCGCAGCTAAGATTGACTCCACTTGCTCCAGTGGAACACCGTCTCTTTCCACTGTTCTCCGCATTTGGGTTTGTTTGTCTACATCAACTACCAAGACTCTATCTGCCAAGCTTTGCAGGTTGTTTTCGACCATTAACGGAATCACCAACAAACCGTAGGGTGATGTAACCTTAGCGATATCAGCCAGCATTTTTTCGCGAATCATGGGGTGAAGCAATCCATTGATCCAAGCTTTTTCCTCTTCATTAGCAAAGATGACTTCTCTAAGCTTAGCTCGGTTTAATGTTCCGTCATGTAATAAGATACCTGATCCCCAACGCTCCTCAATGGCTTTTAAGCCTTCACTTCCGGGTTCAACCACTTCCCTAGCCACGACATCAGCGTCAACAATCTCAATGCCAAATTGGCTTTGAAAAAGGTTGGCTACGGTGGTTTTTCCACTGGCAATGCCGCCAGTCAATCCGACAACAAAAGGCATATCAGATCCCCAAGATTTGTGTGAAGTACCAATTTATGATGTTCTCTCCCCACATGGCACTGACCCATCCCGCAATAGCGAGATAAGGGCCGAATGGAAAAGCTTTATCTATACCTTGCTTTTGTAGTCGCAGTTGAATAATGCCAAAGACTAGGCCTACTAATGAGGAAAGTAACACGATAACAGGCAAGTACTGCCAACCTAACCAAGCGCCTAGTGCGGCAAGAAGTTTGAAATCTCCATAGCCCATGCCTTCTTTACCAGTGAGTAACTTGAAGCCCCAGTAGACAGACCATAAACATAAATAACCCGCCATAGCCCCAATAACAGAATCTTGCAGGGAAACCGGGCTGAAGTCTAATAAGGCAAGAGCAATACCTGACCAAATTAGCGGAAAGGTAAGCTGGTCTGGCAGCAGCATGGTATCAAAATCAATGAATGTTGCCGCAATCAGGACGAAGGTAAAAAATAGCAGGGCGATGGCAAAAGCGCTCAGTTCAAACTGATAAGCAATAGCAAAGCTCATTGCACCTGACAGCAACTCAACCAACGGATAGCGAGGGCTAATTTTGGCCTGACAGGCACGACATTTACCACGCAAAAGTAGCCAGCTAATAACTGGGATATTGTCGAGATTACGGATTTGCGTTTTACAGCTTGGGCAGGTGGAGCGAGGAATACTGAGGTTATAGGTACCGTGTGGAGGAGCGATACCGTATTCTGGGAAGCTTTCAGCACACTCGTGTCGCCACTCTCGCTCCATCATTTGTGGTAAACGGTGGATTACTACGTTGAGAAAACTGCCAATGATCAGGCCAAAAATAGTGGCAAGTGTGGGAAACAACCACGGGTAATAGTTAAACAGATCCATAAATGATTCAGCTGGTTGTGCACGTCGTATTTGAGTTATGGCGGATATACTATCCCATAATGTTCATTAAGTTAAAGATAGGCAGATACATAGCGATCACCAAACTTCCCACCAACCCGCCAAGTAGCAGGATGAGCATGGGCTCGATAGCTTTGCCCAGATTCTCGATGACAGACTCAACCTCTGCTTCATATTGATTGGCGATTTGGTTGAGCATCTTGTCAAGTTGACCGGATTCTTCCCCTATCATGATCATTTGCAATAGAAGCTCGGGAATATTGCCTGACCTACGCATTGCCGCATTCAATGCAACTCCAGTGCTTACCTGCTGTGTGACTTGTTCGATGATTCGCTGATAGTGACGGTTATCAGTGGTACGTGCCGCGATATTTAAGCTTGAAATGATGGGTAATCCAGAGTTCAGGCTAATAGCAAGCGTATGACTGAAGCGAGCTAATGAAGCTTTCACTAGCACATTGCCAACAATCGGTAAGTGGGTTTTGATTTCATCAAGCCAAAAGCGAAAGCGACTCGAACAGCGATAACCAAGCGTAATGCTCAGGGCTGCGAGAAGAATGCCTGTCGTGAGATGGATGCTGTGATGTTGCGTTGTCTGAGATAAAGCCAGCACTTGCTGAGTGAACCAAGGCAGCTGTGCCCCGTATCCGCCAAACATGCTCTCAAATTCAGGAATAACTTGGGTGAGCATTAAGAATGCGACAATTAAAGCCGTCATGACCACTATGCTGGGGTATATAGCGGCACGCAGGACTTTGGCCTTGAGCTGCTCTGACTTTTCTCGATAGCTCGCAATCCGTTCCAGGGATTCGGAAAGGCGACCTGTCTGTTCTCCCACTCGAACAATATCTAAGTAAAGACAATCAAAATATCGAGATGATTGCTTGAGCGACTGTGAAACAGATTGACCAGATTGGAGTTGTTGCTGAATAAGCCACAGGACGGATTTCATTTCAGCGCAATGAGTGTTTTTCGCAATCAGTTTAAGCGATGTAGTAATGTTCAAGCCGGACATTAGCATAGTTGACCATTGACGAGTGAATCGGGTGATGTCACTGGCTTTTATGCGGTGCTTCATTCGCTGATAGCTGGAAGGAGAACGATGATGAATGAGACGTACTTGAACGTTGCGCTCATTAAGTTGGTTAATCACCTGCGCTTCACACATTGCCAACATTTTCCCTCTAACCCGAGCACCTGATGTGTTGATACCTTGCCATTTGTACAGTCTCAATTTGACTTTCATGTAGATTACTAGAACAGCATTCGCTGCAGTTCTGCCTGACTAGTGATACCTTGGGCCAATTTTTCTAAGCCCGAGTGCGGTAATGTTTGCATGCCTTGTTGTATCGCTAAGTCCTCAATCTGGTGAGCTGTGGCGTCGTCGTTAATAGCTTGCGCAATTTCAGGTGTCACTGTGAGTACTTCATAAATACCAGTTCGTCCTGAGTAGCCTTGGTTGCAGTCCTGACAACCTTCAGAAGAAGCCTCATATTGACCTGTCTGGACTTTTGTAGGGCGCTTGCATTGAGGGCATAGGCACCTGATCAAACGCTGAGCAATGATGAGGCTAAGAGAAGCAGCAAGGTTGAAAGCTTCTATTCCCATATTCTGGAGGCGAAGAATAGCTTCTGCTGCTGAGTTGGTATGGAGTGTTGAAAGGACTAAATGGCCTGTTTGAGCCGCTTTGGTGGCTATCTCGGCAGTTTCTCGATCGCGAATTTCACCCACCATAACCACATCGGGATCCTGACGTAGAAAGGCTCTGAGTGCCTGAGCGAAATCAAAGCCGATTTGAGGTTGAATTTGCACCTGATTGATTCCTGTTAGGTGAATCTCTACGGGGTCCTCTGCCGTCGCGATGTTGATCTCATTCTGATTGATGATGTTAAGTCCACTGTATAAAGACAGAGTCTTACCGCTTCCCGTGGGGCCAGTGATTAGAATTAGTCCCTGAGGCTTGGTTAGTGCCTGACGATAGCTTTCGCTTTGAATGTGATTGTAGCCAAGGCTGCTTAAGTCAAAGCTGGTCATTCTGTTGTCGAGCAATCTAAGGACAATTTTTTCACCCCATATGGTAGGCAGAGTCGATACACGTATGTCGATAGAATCAGTTTGAGTCACATTGAGAGTGATACGACCATCTTGCGGGAGTCTGCGCTCGGCGATGTCCAGCTTAGCGAGGATTTTTAGTCTGGCGGTTAACCTTTGGCATAGGTGCTGAGGAGGTCGCTGCACTTCAACAAGCAAGCCATCACAACGAAACCGGACGCGAAACCATGATTCATGAGGTTCAAAATGGATATCAGAAGCTTGCTTACGTACGGCATCCAGCAGTATCTGCTGGATATAGCGACTGATTGGCGAGCTATCGTGATTGAGATCCTCACTGTCTATTAATTCATGTTCTTCAGCTTCGACTAATTGTTCAAGGTCTAGGACGCTAACCTCTTTGTAGCCTAAAGAGTCACTGGCGCTTTGAGCTCCATATAGGTTGTTTATCGCACGGGCTAAAGTCGGTAACTCGGCCAATACGAGTTTGATTGCTAGGCCAGTTGCAAAACGAAATTCTTGTTCTATCTCGGAAATGGAAGGATCAGCGAGCGCTAGAGTAAGATGTTGTCGCTCTACTTCTAGTGGCAGTGCCGTGTGGCTGCGAATTAAGTCGCCAATGCCGAGCTGCTCGCAACAAGTTCGATAATCGAAGTCATCTAACGACACGATGGGGAGAGCATAGAGCTCACTGATAGCTGCTGTCAGCTGTTTGGATGTCAGGTCACTAATCTCTAGCAGAGCAGAATACGCCTCAATTTGTCGGGTTTCTGTAGCTGATATTGCTTGCAGGGCTTGTTCTTCACTAATTTTATAGGCTTTTTTTAGCAAGAAGGGCAGTTCACTCATGGCTAGTGACTCGGGCACCAGTTTTGGCTGTCTGTACCGCTACAGCTGACAGTCCATGATAGCCCGTTGTTGGAAGCATCAGGAGTCAGACTTACGCTGGCGTTACTCGGCAGTGATCCTTTCGCTCCAGACAATGCGGCTTTGATGATGCTAATAGCTCCGCTTGCCTGAGCTGAAACGTAGAAACCGTTGAAGTTTTGCTGAGAGGGTATGCCGTTACTGCCCGAAGTGCAGCTAGCGGCTGAAGCATTATTTGACAAGCATATCCCCACAGCGGTCTTCATTGAAGAAGTGGCACTTAGCATATCGCTTGCATGGGCACGCATGGTGTAGTTTTGGTAGGCTGGTACGGCAAAAGCAGACAATATGCCGATGATCGCTACAACGATCATTAGCTCTATCAGGGTAAATCCTCTTGATGTATTGACTCTGGATAAAGTCATGTTGCTCTCCAACGCTGTTCGATTTGAGTCGCTGAAGAGTAATTGTTAGAGAAAGATTGAGAATACTTTGGTGAAGTGGGGAGTCGAGTAGGTAAGTGGTGATTAGTCAGTATTTCACATGCGAGTTTCACGTGAAGTCGATCTGAGACACTTTATGCTTGGGAGAGGGACGGCTTTCAAAACGAAAAAAGAGAGGCATCGCCTCCCTTTTTCTCTAATTCATTGGACTATTTAAAGCGCATCGACAAGTCCATGGCTTTGACGTGCTTGGTGAGAGCGCCAACAGAAATGTAGTCGACCCCCGTTTCAGCGTATTCACGCAGGGTTTCTAGAGTGACATTACCTGAGTTTTCTAGCGCAGCGCGACCAGCATTGATTCTTACCGCTTCACGCATCATGTCGGTAGTGAAGTTATCAAGCATGATGATGTCAGCACCGGCCTTAATGGCCTCAGTCAGTTCTTCTAAGCTTTCTGTTTCAACTTCAACGGGTTTGCCCGGATTCAACTGCTTAGCGTTCTTAATCGTTTGAGCAATGCCGCCGTTGGCAATAATGTGATTTTCTTTAATTAGATAGGCATCGAAAACACCGATACGGTGATTGAAACCACCGCCACACGCAACGGCGTACTTTAGTGCGCTACGTAGGCCTGGGATGGTTTTACGGGTATCCAGCAGTCGACAGTCTGTGCCTTCGAGATGCTTTGCATACTCTGCAGTAATAGTGGCACAACCTGATAGGGTTTGGATAAAGTTCATCGCATTACGTTCGCCGGTTAGTAACGCGCGTGAAGGACCAGAAAGGTGACAAAGTACCTGATCGGGTTCAACTGTATCGCCATCTTGCACGTGCCATTCAATCTTTACTTCCCCACCCAGTTGCTTGAACACCTCATCAGCCCATGCTTGACCACAAAATACGCCGTGTTCACGGGTAATGATGGTGGCTTCGTTGTGAGCATCAGCGGGGATTAGACTTGCGGTGATATCAGCGGCTGGATCTAAAGTACCACCGAGATCTTCTTTTATGGTTTCGGTAACGGAGCGAGAGATTTCCAGAGGTAAATGCTGCTTCAAATATTCAAGACGTTCTTGGCTATTGTGGGTTTCTTTCATTGCAAATCTAATAGGCAGTTGAACATAAGGTGCGCATGATACGATGACTGCGAGGGAAATTCAGCCATTATTCTGGTATTTCACCATTGAAAGTCTAAAATCAAGAGCTTGGTAAGCAAAAGGAGACAAACATGATTGATGAAAGCGGTTGGTATCAAGGTGCCAGACATGTTCCGTCTCCCTTTTTTGATCAACGAACCGATGTAACGGATATCTCCTTGCTGGTGGTACATAACATCAGCTTGCCGCCAGGCCAATTCGGCGGGCCTTACATTGAGCAGTTTTTTACGGGGCAACTGAACGCTGAAGAGCATCCGTTTTTTAAGGTTATTCATCAGATGGGCGTCTCTGCGCATTGTCTGATAAGGCGTAATGGTGAAGTGGTGCAGTTTGTGCCGTTTACAGCAAGAGCGTGGCATGCGGGGGTATCAAGTTTTGCGGGGCGAGAAAAGTGCAACGACTACTCAATTGGTATTGAATTGGAAGGTTGTGATTACATCGCGTATACCGATGAGCAATATCAAGCCCTCAGTGAACTGACCCAATCGATACAACGTCAGTACCCTAAAATCACCTTACCCAGAATCACAGGTCATCAATATATTGCCCCATTGCGCAAAACTGATCCGGGTTTGGTGTTTGATTGGGTGAGGTATCGAAACGCGCTACGTTCTTAGCAATAACAACGAACTTCGTCCTTCGGGAACGAGCTGCAGGAAAACTGGAGTGAGCCCTCAATCAAAGTGGGCAAGTTTAGTTTATCCACTTATCTGAAGAGCGAAGCCCGTTCCCGCATCCCGCTTTTATAGCGTTTCCTGATATTCCACTAAGACTTGTTCAATCCAAGTCGCAATGCGCTCGTCGCTTAACTCATACTGAGAATCTTCGTCTAGAGCGAGGCCGACAAATTGGCTGCCATCTTCCGTCAGTGCCTTTGATGCTTCAAACTCGTAGCTTTCATCGTTTGGCCAGTAACCAATCAGGTTAGCGCCTGTCTTCTTCAGTTCGTCGTGCAACATGCCCATTGCATCCAGATACCATTCGCCATAGCCTTCTTGATCGCCTAAGCCGAACAATGCGACGGTCTTGCCATTTAGTGATACGCCATCGATTTGATCCCATATCTCATTCCAGTCTTCTTGAATTTCGCCGAAATCCCAAGTTGAAATGCCTAAAATCAGAAAGTCATAATCAGCCATCTCTGCCAGAGGCGTTTCTTTGACATTGCGGATATCCACCAGTTCTTCACCTATGATGGCACGCATTTTCTCCGCTGCCATTTCTGTGTAGCAAGTCGTAGAACCGTAAAACAGACCAATTTTCATCACTTTCTTTTTCATTATTTTGAATCAATAGCGAATTCTAAACACAAAATGGCGAGCTTTGCAGCGAATATCCATATCGAATGGCAATTTTTATGGCTTTATTGCTGCGTGGCACTTACATTGAGCGCATATCATAAAGTTGAGGATTACTGTGTCAGAAGTGATGTCGCCCGATCAGGGGATGGTGGAGCAGTTTCTGGATGCGATGTGGTTGGAGCGAGGGTTGTCGGAAAATACGCTGGCATCTTATCGCAATGATCTATCCAAACTACTCCAGTGGATGACTGAAAATAACTACAGGCTCGATTTTATTAGCCTGTCTGGTTTACAGGACTACCAAAGTTGGTTAATGGATCAGGGATACAAGCAGACCTCACGAGCCCGTATGCTGTCTGCAATTCGTCGCTTATTTCAGTATCTGCATCGAGAAAAAGTGCGAGCGGATGATCCTAGTGCTTTATTGGTCAGCCCTAAGTTACCTAAGAGGCTACCCAAAGACCTGAGCGAAGAGCAGGTTGAAGCACTACTGAATGCGCCGGATCCAAACGATGCGATGGAACTGCGTGATAAAGCCATGTTGGAATTACTCTATGCGACAGGCTTGCGTGTGACCGAATTGGTCAGCTTGACGATGGAAAACGTCAGCCTTCGTCAGGGCGTTGTTCGTGTTACAGGTAAGGGCGGTAAAGAGCGTTTGGTACCAATGGGTGAAAATGCAGTCGATTGGATTGAAACTTTTATCCAACAAGGCAGGTCTGAGTTACTTGGGGAAACTACATCTGATGTCGTCTTTCCGAGTAAACGAGCACGCCAGATGACTCGACAGACATTCTGGTACCGTATTAAGCACTATGCGGTTTTGGCTGGTATCGATACCGAAATGTTATCGCCTCACGTATTGCGCCATGCTTTTGCGACGCACTTGCTCAACTACGGCGCCGACCTGCGCGTAGTGCAGATGTTACTCGGGCACAGCGACTTGTCGACGACACAAATTTATACTCATGTAGCGACAGAACGGCTAAAACAGCTACACAGTGAACATCATCCAAGAGCATAAGGGATTATCTCTTATCATATTAAAAATAAGGTGAATTGAATGAGCGTACTACGCCGAATGACTCTACTTACGTTACCACTGCTTGTGGCAGCACAGGCAGTATCTGCAGCGGAAGTAAAATTTGATAAAGCTCAGCTTGAAGAGCGTTTTGGCAAGCTAGGACTAGAAGTGAAACAAGTTGTTCCTGCAGAGATCGATGGCTTAGTCGAAGTGCAGACTAGTGGCGGAATTCTTTTCGCTTCGCCAGACGGTGAGTACTTTTTAGCGGGTACACTTTATAAGCTTGATGGCAATGGTCAGTATGAAGATGTACTGGCGAAACGTCAGGCACCGATCAATGCGGCTAAAATTGAAACCTTCAAAGACAGCATGATCGAGTTTAAGGCCAAAGACGAGAAATACGTTATCACTGTCTTCACGGATATTACTTGTGGTTACTGTGTACGTCTTCATAGCCAAATGAAAGACTACAACGACTTGGGTATTACTATTCGTTACATGGCATACCCACGTCAGGGCGCAACGGGGTCTGTTGCGGATCAAATGGCAACGATTTGGGGTTCAGATGATCCTCAAGCTGCCATGCATAATGGTAAGGTAAAACGTGAATTCCCTGAGAAGAGCAAAGACTTCGCCAAGTATCAGGAAATCATCAAAGAGCATTATGCGCTTGGACGTGAGTTAGGTATCAGCGGTACGCCAGCGATTTTCCTACCAAACGGTGAAATGGTTGGTGGCTACTTACCACCAGAGCAGATGCTGCAACGCCTGCAACAAACACAAAAATCGTAACTCAATCTTCAGAGTTACGTTTTGAGCGCCTGACAAGCGAGCTTGTGATGAGAATCCTATGTCATGAATTAGGTTGATATAAGATTCTCATCTGTTAACTTGTTCGCTAATCAGGCGTCCTGCCCAAGAACAAGGCTCAATCCAATCTATGATCGAAATCCAACGCCGGCCTGAGGTTGATCTCAGTCTGCTTTCCACCGACATTGCTCCACTTCTTAAGCGCATTTATATCTCACGCGGTATCACCAGTGCCCAGCAGTTAGAAACGACGGCGCGGGCATTGCACTCTTATCAAAAACTGCACGGTATTGACGCCGCAGTCGAGCTGCTATTTGAAGCTATTCAGGGTAATAAACGCATTATCGTTGTCGGAGATTTCGACGCCGATGGGGCAACCAGTTCGGCCTTATCGGTGATTGCATTACGAATGCTAGGTTCCAATAACGTCGATTATTTGGTGCCGAATCGTTTTGAAGATGGTTATGGCCTTAGCCCAGAAGTCGTTGATCAGGCGATTGAGATTGGCGCTGAAGTGATTATGACGGTCGATAACGGCGTCTCTTCGATTGATGGCGTGCGTTACGCCAAAGAGCAAGGGCTTAAAGTATTAGTTACTGACCACCACCTGCCGGGACATGAATTACCTAACGTCGATGCGATGGTCAACCCAAATCTCGAAGAGTGTGCTTTTCCTTCGAAAGCGTTGGCTGGCGTGGGAGTAGCGTTTTATCTAATGATGGCGTTGTGCGTTCATATGAGAAAGCAGGGATGGTTTGCCGAGCAGGGCATGGCAGAGCCTAAACTGATGGAGCTGATTGATTTGGTTGCTTTGGGTACTGTTGCTGACGTTGTGCCACTAGATGAAAACAATCGCATTCTGGTTCACCAAGGCCTTCAGCGTATTCGTGCCGGCAAAGCACGACCTGGTATTCAAGCATTGATTGAAGTCGCAAAGCGAGATGCGCGTCGACTAGTCGCTGCCGATTTCGGTTTTGCTCTAGGTCCGCGTATCAACGCCGCTGGCCGTTTGGATGATATGTCGTTTGGCGTTGAGCTTTTGATGGCTAACAACATCCATGCTGCACGTCGTATGGCGAGTGAGCTGGATGGTCTGAATCAAACGCGTAAAGAAATTGAAGAAGGCATGAAGCAGGAAGCGATGGCTTTTTGTGAGCGTCTTCAGTTTGGTGACAAGGATATGCCTCATGGACTGGTGCTTTTTCAGCGTGACTGGCACCAAGGTGTGATTGGCATTTTAGCATCTCGAATCAAAGAGAAGTTTCATCGTCCTGTGATTGCCTTCGCGGATGGTGGAGAAGGGAGCATTAAGGGCTCATGCCGTTCGATTCCAGGCCTGCATATGCGTGACACTCTCGATCGTATTGATACTCAAAATCCCGGCCTGATCCTCAAGTTTGGTGGTCACGCCATGGCTGCAGGCCTGACGATCATGGAAAAAGACTTCGAACGATTTGCTCAGTTGTTTGATGAGGCTGTGAAACAAGAGTTGGACGACGCCGCACTCAAAGGTGTGATTTTGTCTGACGGTGAATTGAAGCCAGAAGAGTTTTCAATGCACATCGCAGAGATGCTTCGTGCTGGTGGACCATGGGGGCAAGCGTTTCCAGAACCCTTGTTTGATGGTGAGTTTAAAGTACTGCATCAGAAGCTGGTGGGAGATAAACACCTTAAGCTGATGCTGGAACCTTTACATAAAGGTCACCCGACCAACATCATGATTGATGGGATTGCTTTTAATGTCGATCTGCGTCGCTGGCCAGATGCGTCAGTGAAAACCGTACGTTTGGCTTACAAGCTTGATATCAACGAGTTTCGAGGTAATCAGTCGTTACAATTGATGATTGACCATATCGAAGCGAAATAAAGGCCTGCGCAGCGCTCCGTGAATAACGGGAGCGCTTTGTTGCTGGAAGCGGGAACAGGTTCGTCTTACCGAATGGGAGTTGAGAACGAATTGCGCCCTAATGCATTCTAATTTGAAGGGAATACAGTGCTTTGTCCTTTTAGAGTAAGGTGCCGTAGGTTTATCGTAAGTGGTTGACGGCACTTTTCACTGAGGGGATAGAATAATCCCGCATCCCGCATCCCGCATCCCGCAACTTCCCATCTTTTCACGACATATTCCGTTCATATTTTTTTAAAACTGACCAATTAAAGTGTGATTGCTAGCACGATTTATTCCCATCTGTTTATATTTTGTAATTGGTCAGACCAATTTGATTGCTGTTTTAATCAGCTAATGTTATCAAAGTGTTGACGCATGGCTTGTTCTATGATGTGGGTCAATTTTTGACTGGAACTTGCGTTTTAATTATGTTAATTTCGTCGCCAACTTAAAATTGGTAATACCAATTGACTGCAAAGAGTAGAAGAACAACAACTATGGCTTATCAAAGGATTCGTCAGCCAAAACTCTCTGATGTAATTGAACAAGAGTTAGAACGGCTGATTGTGGAAGGAACATTGTCTCCGGGGCAGCAGTTGCCACCAGAGCGCGAACTGGCAAAGCAGTTTGATGTGTCTCGTCCTTCAATCCGTGAAGCAATTCAACGCCTCGAAGCTAAACGTCTTCTTACTCGTCGCCAGGGTGGTGGCACATTTGTTAGCGAGAATATCTGGACGAGTTTTTCAGATCCTCTGCTAAATTTATTGTCTAGCCATTCGGAAACACAGCTGGATTTACTGGAAACGCGCCATGCGATGGAAGGTATCTCTGCTTATTTTGCAGCAGTTCGTGGCACCGATGAGGACTTTGCCCGTATTCAGGCTTGCCTGAAAAACATCAGCGAAGAGCAAACGAAGAAAAACGTCGAAGCGGAAGCGGCTGCAGTCATGCAGTTTTTGATCGCTTTGACTGAAGCAGCGCACAACGTTGTCCTGCTTCATATCGTTCGTAGTTTGGCCCCTTTGCTGGAGCAAAACGTCCTTCAGAATCTTAAGCTCTTACATCGCCGCGATGAAGTGGTAGAAAAAGTAAGTAAACACCGAGCTAATATCGTTGATGCGATCGTTTCTGGTCAGCCAGAAAAGGCGCGTGAAATGTCGCACTCACACTTAGCTTATATTGAAGAAACATTGTTGGATTTGAGTCGTGAAGAGTCTCGCCGTGAGCGATCTTTGCGTCGAATTCAGCAGGGTAACGACTCGTAAAGAGCGTTACTTAAATAAGTAGATCCAACCAACAGAAGGATAGATCGCCATGTCTGATATGAAGCATGACGTAGACGCACTGGAAACTCAAGAATGGCTACAAGCCCTTGAGTCAGTTGTACGTGAAGAAGGTGTAGAGCGTGCTCAGTTCCTACTAGAGCAAGTTCTGGACAAAGCACGTCTAGACGGTGTTGACATGCCAACTGGAATCACAACCAACTACATCAACACGATTCCTGCAGATCAAGAACCAGCTTACCCAGGTGACACAACACTTGAGCGCCGTATTCGTTCCATCATCCGCTGGAACGCAATCATGATCGTTCTACGTGCATCTAAGAAAGACCTAGAGCTAGGCGGCCACATGGCGTCTTTCCAGTCTTCTGCTGCATTCTACGAAGTATGTTTCAACCACTTCTTCCGCGCTCCAAACGAGACGGACGGTGGCGATCTAGTGTACTACCAAGGTCATATTTCACCAGGTATCTACTCTCGTGCATTCGTTGAAGGCCGTCTAACTGAAGAGCAGCTAGATAACTTCCGTCAAGAAGTAGACGGTAAAGGTATTCCATCATACCCGCACCCTAAACTGATGCCTGAGTTCTGGCAGTTCCCAACGGTATCTATGGGTCTAGGCCCAATCTCTGCGATCTACCAAGCGCGTTTCCTCAAGTACCTTGACGGTCGTGGTCTGAAAGATACGACAGCTCAACGCGTATACGCGTTCCTAGGTGACGGTGAGATGGATGAGCCAGAATCACGTGGTTCACTGTCTTTCGCAGCGCGTGAAAAGCTAGACAACCTATGTTTCCTAGTTAACTGTAACCTACAGCGTCTAGACGGCCCTGTAATGGGTAACGGTAGCATCATCCAAGAGCTAGAAGGCCTATTCAAAGGTGCTGGCTGGAACGTTGTTAAAGTTATCTGGGGTAGCAACTGGGATGCACTACTTGCTAAAGATACGTCTGGCAAGCTTCTACAGCTAATGAACGAAACTGTAGATGGTGACTACCAAACATTTAAATCTAAAGATGGCGCATACGTACGTGAGCACTTCTTTGGTAAATACCCAGAGACAGCTGCACTAGTTGCAGACATGACAGACGACGAAATCTTCGCACTTAAGCGTGGTGGTCACGAGTCTTCTAAACTGTACGCAGCATACAAAAACGCGGCAGAGACTAAAGGTCGTCCAACAGTAATCCTAGCTAAGACTGTTAAAGGTTACGGTATGGGTGAAGCGGCTGAAGGTAAGAACATCGCGCACCAAGTTAAGAAGATGGACATGACTCACGTATTACACCTACGTGATCGTCTAGGTCTTCAAGACATCCTAACTGACGAAGCGGTTAAAGAACTTCCGTACCTGAAACTTGAAGAAGGTACTGCGGAGTATGAATACCTACACGCTCGTCGTAAAGAGCTAAAAGGTTACACGCCACAGCGTCTGCCTAACTTTACTCAAGAATTCAAAGTGCCTGAGCTAGAAGAGTTCGCGCCGCTACTAAGCGAGCAGAAGCGTGATATCTCAACAACTATGGCTTACGTTCGTACTCTTAACATCCTGCTTAAGAACAAGAACATTGGTAAGAACATCGTTCCTATCATCTGTGACGAAGCACGTACGTTCGGTATGGAAGGTCTATTTCGTCAGATCGGTATCTACAACCCGCACGGTCAGGAATACACACCAGAAGATAAAGGCATTGTTTCTTACTACAAAGAAGCAACATCTGGTCAGGTACTACAAGAAGGTATCAACGAGCTAGGCTCTATGGCATCTTGGGTTGCTGCTGCTACTTCTTACAGCACAAACGATCTGCCAATGATCCCATTCTACATCTACTACTCAATGTTTGGTTTCCAACGTGTCGGCGATATGGCATGGATGGCGGGTGACCAACAAGCTCGTGGTTTCCTACTAGGTGCTACTGCTGGTCGTACAACGCTAAACGGTGAAGGTCTACAGCACGAAGACGGTCACTCACACATCATGGCGAACACAGTTCCTAACTGTATCTCTTACGACCCAACATTCGCGTACGAAGTTGCGGTAATCATGCAAGACGGTATTCGTCGCATGTACGGTGAGAACCAAGAGAACGTGTTCTACTACCTAACGGTAATGAACGAAAACTATGCAATGCCAGCAATGCCAGAAGGCGCTGAAGAAGGCATCCGTAAGGGTATCTACAAGCTTGAGTCTTACGCAGGTGACAAGTCTAAAGTTCAGCTAATGGGCTCTGGTACTATCATGAACGAAGTACGTAAAGCAGCGACTATCCTAAGTGAAGAGTACGGCATCGCGTCTGACGTGTTCTCTGTAACGTCATTCAACGAACTGACTCGCGACGGCCAAGCGGTAGAGCGTGACAACATGCTACACCCAGAAGCTGACGCAAAAGTGCCTTACATCGCAGAAGTGATGGGCAGCGAGCCAGCAATCGCAGCGACTGACTACATGAAGAACTACGCAGAACAAGTTCGTGCGTTCATGCCTTCTGAGTCTTACAAAGTACTTGGTACTGATGGCTTTGGTCGTTCAGACAGCCGCGAGAACCTACGTCGTCACTTCGAAGTGAACGCAGGTTACGTTGTTGTAGCTGCGCTAAGTGAACTGGCTAAGCGTGGTGATGTTGAGAAGTCAGTAGTCGTTGAAGCGATTGCTAAATTCGACATCGACACTGAAAAAACTAACCCGCTATACGCTTAATTGAGAAGGTAAATAAGAAATGGCAATCGAAATTAATGTACCAGACATCGGTGCGGATGAGGTTGAAGTTACTGAAATTCTTGTAAGCGTTGGCGACAAGGTTGAAGAAGAGCAGTCTCTGATCACAGTTGAAGGCGATAAAGCTTCTATGGAAGTTCCTGCATCTCAAGCGGGTATCGTTAAAGAAATCAAAGTTGCTGAAGGCGACTCAGTTTCTACTGGTTCTCTAATCATGATTTTCGAAGCCGAGGGTGCAGCTGACGCTGCACCTGCTACGGCAGAGGCTGCACCAGCAGCGGCTCCAGCTCCAGCAGCTGCGGCCCCTTCAGTTGCAAGTGAACTGAAAGAAGTTCACGTACCAGATATCGGCGGCGATGAAGTTGAAGTCACTGAAATCATGGTTGCAGTTGGCGACAGCATCGAAGAAGAGCAATCTCTTCTAACAGTTGAAGGCGACAAAGCTTCTATGGAAGTACCTGCACCATTCGCTGGTACTCTAAAAGAGATCAAAGTCGCTGCAGGCGATAAAGTAACGACTGGCTCATTAATCATGGTATTCGAAGTAGCAGGCTCTGGTGCTCCAGCGGCCCCTGTTGCAGCAGAAACTCCAGTAGCAGCGGCTCCAGCGGCGTCTGCAGCGAAAGAAGTGAACGTTCCAGATATCGGTGGCGACGAAGTTGAAGTGACTGAAATCATGGTTGCAGTTGGCGATACAGTGGAAGAAGAGCAATCTCTAATCACTGTTGAAGGCGACAAAGCTTCAATGGAAGTACCAGCACCATTTGCGGGCACGGTTAAAGAAATCAAGATTGCAGCTGGCGACAAAGTGTCTACTGGCTCTCTAATCATGGTCTTCGAAGTGGCGGGTGCAGCCCCTGTTCCTGCAGCGGCTCCAGCTCAAGCGGCGGCACCTGCAGCAGCTCCTAAAGCAGAAGCTCCAGCGGCAGCAGCTCCAGCAACGACTGGCGATTTCCAAGAGAACAACGAGTACGCACACGCGTCTCCAGTTGTTCGCCGTCTAGCGCGTGAGTTTGGCGTTAACCTGTCTAAAGTTAAAGGTTCTGGCCGTAAGAGTCGTATCCTGAAAGAAGACGTTCAAGCCTACGTGAAAGACGCACTTAAGCGTCTTGAGTCTGGCGCAGGTGCAGCAGCATCTGGTAAAGGCGACGGCGCAGCGCTTGGTCTACTGCCTTGGCCGAAAGTTGACTTCAGCAAGTTTGGTGAAACTGAAGTTCAGAAGCTTTCTAAGATCAAGAAGATCTCAGGTGCAAACCTACACCGTAACTGGGTGATGATTCCTCACGTTACACAGTGGGACAACGCTGATATCACTGAGCTAGAAGCGTTCCGTAAAGAGCAGAACGCTATCGAAGCGAAGAAAGACACTGGAATGAAGATCACACCACTTGTGTTCATTATGAAAGCGGCTGCTAAAGCGCTTGAAGCGTTCCCAGCGTTCAACTCTTCTCTGTCTGAAGATGGCGAAAGCATCATTCTGAAGAAATACGTGAACATCGGTATCGCAGTAGATACGCCAAACGGTCTGGTTGTTCCTGTCTTTAAAGACGTCAACAAGAAAGGCATCTACGAGCTATCTGAAGAGCTAATGGCTGTTTCTAAGAAAGCACGTGCAGGTAAGCTAACTGCGGCTGACATGCAAGGTGGCTGTTTCACTATCTCAAGCCTAGGTGGCATCGGCGGTACTGCGTTCACGCCAATCGTAAACGCACCAGAAGTCGGCATCCTTGGCGTGTCTAAGTCTGAAATGAAACCTGTATGGAACGGTAAAGAGTTCGAACCTCGCCTACAGCTTCCACTATCTCTATCATACGACCACCGTGTGATCGATGGTGCTGAAGGTGCGCGCTTCATTACCTTCCTAAACGGTGCGCTATCAGACATCCGTCGTCTGGTTCTTTAATTGAATTGAGATGATTGAGAGGCGGCCTTTTTAGCCGCCTCTGTTAATAGAAACATCTGACAATTGGGTGAAGGAGAACGTTTTCCTTACTTAATTGTTGGCTAGCTCACAGGCTAAATGGAATTGCTTTTCACACCATTAACATCTCTGTAAACTGTTGGCGGTCTGAAAATAACTGTTTAAAACCAACCACTCTTAAACAAAAGAATCAATACCCACTCAGCCTGTTAGGGATAATGACTACAAGAGGTCAAAATGAGCAAAGAAATTAAAGCCCAAGTTGTTGTACTTGGTTCTGGTCCTGCTGGTTACTCCGCTGCCTTCCGTTGTGCAGACTTAGGTCTTGAAACTGTACTAATCGAGCGCTATAGCACTCTTGGCGGTGTATGTCTAAACGTGGGTTGTATCCCATCTAAAGCACTTCTTCACGTATCTAAAGTAATTGAAGAAGCAAAAGCTATGGCAGATCACGGCGTTGTGTTCGGTGAGCCGCAAACTGACATCAGCAAAATTCGTATCTGGAAAGAGAAAGTTGTTAATCAACTGACTGGCGGTCTTAGCGGTATGGCTAAGATGCGTAATGTGACGGTTGTTAACGGTTACGGCAAATTTACTGGCCCTAACTCTATCCTTGTTGAAGGCGAAGGTGAGACAACAACAGTAAACTTTGATAACGCTATTGTTGCTGCGGGTTCTCGTCCTATCAAACTGCCATTCATTCCACATGAAGACCCACGTATTTGGGACTCTACTGATGCTCTAGAGCTGAAAGAAGTTCCTGGAAAACTACTTATCATGGGCGGTGGTATCATCGGTCTAGAAATGGGTACAGTTTACCAGTCACTAGGTTCTAAAGTTGACGTTGTTGAGATGTTCGACCAGGTTATCCCTGCGGCAGATAAAGATATCGTTAAAGTTTACACTAAGCGCGTGAAGAACAAGTTCAACCTAATGCTAGAAACGAAAGTGACAGCAGTTGAAGCGAAAGAAGACGGTATCTACGTGTCAATGGAAGGCAAGAAAGCACCTGCTGAAGCAGAGCGTTATGATGCAGTTCTAGTAGCTATCGGTCGTGTACCAAATGGTAAACTTATTGATGGTGAGAAAGCAGGTCTAGAAATTGATGAGCGTGGCTTCATCAATGTAGACAAGCAGCTTCGTACAAACGTACCTCATATCTTTGCTATCGGTGATATCGTTGGTCAACCAATGCTTGCGCACAAAGGTGTGCATGAAGGTCACGTTGCCGCTGAAGTTATTGCTGGTAAGAAGCACTACTTCGATCCTAAAGTTATCCCTTCAATTGCTTACACTGAGCCAGAAGTGGCATGGGTTGGTAAGACTGAGAAAGAAGCGAAAGAAGAAGGCATCAAGTACGAAGTAGCGACTTTCCCTTGGGCAGCATCAGGCCGTGCAATCGCATCTGACTGTGCTGACGGTATGACTAAGCTGATCTTCGACAAAGAGACTCACCGTGTAATTGGTGGTGCGATCGTTGGTACGAACGGTGGCGAACTACTAGGTGAAATCGGTCTAGCTATCGAGATGGGTTGTGACGCTGAAGATATCGCGCTGACTATCCACGCTCACCCAACTCTACACGAGTCTGTTGGCCTAGCTGCTGAAGTATTCGAAGGTTCTATCACTGACCTTCCAAACAAAAAAGCAGTTAAAAAGAAAAAATAATTTCTCTGAAGACTGAATAATAAAAGCCGCTGATTACTCAGCGGCTTTTTTCATTTTAGAGTTTTTGTAGACACAAAAAAGCCGGGTGAACCCCGGCTTTACGATGACACTGGTTAATCTACTTGTAGATGCAAAGCATATCTAGGTAGCTTTGTGTCAGGCGGTTTACAGACTCATCATCTTGAGTACGGTTAGCCTGCACAAACAGTGAGTAGCAGATGCCGTGGAATAGTGTCGCTAGGTCTGCTGGGTCGTGATCATCACATACTTCACCGCGCTCGATTGCTTTGATAAACATGTTCTGAACCAGAAGCTGGTTGGTACGGTTTGTCGTAACAAACAGTGGCCATACTTCATCACGTGTCGATGCACTCCACTCGAACCAAACTTTAAGCCAGTGGCAGTCGTTGACAACAAGGTCAACCATTGCCGAAGTTAGGTTGCGTAGGTTTTCTTTTGCATGAATATCAAGATCGATATTATCTGATAGGAAGTTTGAGAACTGACGAACTACGTAGTTAAGTACATCATCAACCAAGTCTTCGCGGGTTGGGAAGTAGTTAAAAACAGTAGCAACAGAAACCTGAGCGATTTCTGCAATGTCAGCATGACCACCGCGACCAATACCACGACGAGCAAACACCTCTAATGCGATTTCCATCAGTTGTTGTTTACGTTTTTGTGGTGAAAGACGCGTACGCGGTCTCTTAGCTATAGAATCCATAGTTATATTTCCTTGCCAATTGAGTTGTATATGTGGGCTTTTGCCCTAATTAGTATTTTATTATTGCTTTCGCAGTAATGAGTGTAATGGTGCATATGAATTAGGTCAACGATTTCAGTTCATTTAATAATCATTTTTATTAATACCGTGCTAATGATCATGTAGTTGCATATGTTTATTGCAGCCTTTAATCAAGCAAACGTTTCTCCTGCTGCATAGTGGTGTTAAACTACGCGCTTAAAATCATCTGGCGGTATATAAACTAGTATTTAGTGAGTATTCGCTAATGCAGAAAATGAGATTGGTATGAAACATACAGTAGAAGTAATGATTTCTGAGCAAGAAGTTCAGGAACGCGTAAGTGAATTAGGTAAAGAGATTACCGCTCACTACCAAGGCAGCGAAGATTTGGTGCTGGTTGGCCTGCTACGTGGCTCATTTGTCTTTATGGCAGACTTGGCTCGAAAGATTGAATTGACTCACCAAGTTGATTTCATGACTGCTTCTAGTTACGGCAATACGATGGAAAGCTCGCGAGATGTGCGCATTCTGAAAGATCTGGATGATGACATCAAAGGCAAAGATGTACTGATCATTGAAGACATCATTGATACGGGCAACACGTTAAATAAAATCAAAGAGATCCTGACTCTGCGTGAACCTAAGTCAATTGCGATTTGTACTCTGCTTGATAAGCCGTCTCGTCGTGAGGTGGAAGTTCCCGTCGATTGGGTTGGCTTTGCTATCCCAGATGAGTTTGTTGTTGGTGTGGGTATTGATTACGCGCAGAAATACCGTCACCTACCTTACATTGGTAAAGTGGTTCCTCAGGAATAAATGGAAGCCATCTAATACGAATGTAAAAAGACCCGCCTTGTGCGGGTCTTTTGTTATCTAACCTAGTACAGGTGAAGATAGGATTTTATCTAAGGCTTCCTGATGACTGCTTTCTAACGTTTCTCTACTTGAGCAGCGTACACCTAAATCTTGCAGCTTGCCATTGCCGATACCGTAAACAACTCCGTGGATTTGAATCTCCTGGCCGCGTTCCCATGCTCCTTGCAAAATCGTTGAGTTGCCAAGGTTGTATACCTGTTCAGCAACGTTAATTTCGCACAGTTTGTCGCCCCACTGCTCACGTGGCAACGACTCGATTTCTGTTTTGTATTTGAGGTAGTTATCACGAATGTGCAGCAGCCAGTTATTGATCAGCCCTAACTGAGGGTTGTCGATTGCTGCGTTCACTCCTCCACAGCCATAGTGGCCGCAAATGATGATGTGTTTCACTTTCAGTACGTCTACTGCATACTGAACAACAGATAAACAGTTCAGATCCGTATGGACAACTTGGTTTGCGACATTCCGGTGAACGAAGAGCTCGCCTGAATACAGGCCGGTGAGGCGCTCAGCAGGCACTCGGCTGTCAGAGCAACCGATCCAAAGGAATCCAGGGTTCTGGCCTTCTTCAAGTTTTGCAAAGTACTCTGGTCGTTCAGCCTTAATGGATTCAGACCACTTTGAGTTGTTTTCAAAAAGCTGTTTTATTTCCGGCATCTTACAATCAATCCTTAACAATTCTTTCGCTACTATACACAATGTTACAATTTCGTTCCTGTCAAAACTGTGTAAAAAGGTACTCATCTGACGTGTTCTATCGTTAAAAACCATAAACTTAGTAGCGAACCTAACAAAGAGTTATAACGTGTGCCTGTTGGAACTAGAATGGCACTAACCTTGACCTAGGGTATTTGCTAGAATTTAATTTTCGATGGTGTTTCTCAGAAGATGGCGTCAATTTTTGCCCAAATTAACCACTTTTGGTGGGGTTATTCGGAAGGCCGTCTATTTTATGAGTAGCTCTCATTACCGAGTATCAAAGTAGCATTAATTAAGCAGTGGGGCTGAATTGTGTTTGGAAGTCGTTTTGAAGATATCAATATAAAAGGGGATGTCTTTGGTGGTGTCACCACCGCGATCATTTCTCTGCCATTGGCATTGGCGTTTGGTGTTGCCTCTGGTGCTGGCGCTGAAGCTGGCTTATGGGGCGCTATCTTGGTCGGATTGTTTGCCTCTTTATTTGGTGGTTCCAATTCGCTGATTTCCGAGCCTACAGGTCCAATGACGGTGATAATGACAGCCGTCCTTACCAGTATGATGGCCAAATATCCTGAGACAGGGATGGCGATGACGTTCACGGTTGTGATGATGGCCGGTGCGTTTCAGATATTACTTGGAACATTGAAGCTCGGAAAGTATGTTACCTTGATGCCGTATAGCGTGATTTCTGGCTTTATGTCAGGAATCGGCGTCATCCTGATTATCCTACAGCTATCGCCACTACTTGGTCATGCTGCTCCTTCAGGTGGTGTATTAGGAACCTTATCCGCTCTCCCTGACACCCTTGCCAACATGAAGTTTAGCGAGCTATTTCTTGGCCTGCTGACCTTAGGGATCTTGTTCTTCTTCCCGAAAAAATACCGTAAATACGTTCCGGCTCAGCTAGTGGCATTAATTACCGTTACTTTGCTATCCGTTATTATCTTTGATACTGAGGCTATCCGCCGCATTGGCGAGATACCTGCAGGTTTGCCGTCACTAGTGATTCCGCATATCGATGCTTCGATGTTTACCGAGATGGTTATTGATGCGCTAGTGTTGGGAACACTTGGGTGTATTGATACTCTGTTGACCGCCGTTATCGGAGATTCACTGACGCGTAAAGAGCATAACTCGGATAAAGAACTGCGTGGTCAAGGCTTGGCGAATATGATCTCTGGCCTTTTTGGTGCACTGCCGGGTGCTGGTGCAACCATGGGGACTGTAACTAACATTCAGGTCGGCGCTCGTTCCCCTCTGTCTGGTGTGATTCGTGCGCTAATGCTGGCGCTGGTGGTGTTGGTCGCTGGTGGCCTAACAGAGCCTATTCCAATGGCAGTTTTGGCTGGTATCGCCGTTTACGTTGGCTTCAACATCCTAGACTGGAGTTTCATCCAGCGCGCGCACAAAGTCAGCTTTGCCGGTATGGCTATTATGTATGGTGTGATGCTGCTGACGGTGTTTGTCGACCTGATTGTGGCGGTTGGACTTGGGGTCTTCATTTCAAACATCATTATCATTGAGCGTTTGAGCCGTGAGCAAGCGCGTCAGGTCAAAGCCATCAGTGATGCTGACGAAGATGACGTCCCTCTTACGGATAGTGAACGAGGCTTACTGGATAGAGCGAATGATAAAGTGCTGTTCTTCTATTTGTCTGGGCCGATGATTTTTAGCGTTTCAAAAGCGATCTCACGCCAGCATAGCAGTATTTCCGATTATGAAGTGATGATACTCGACCTGACGGATGTGCCTATGATTGATGTAACTGTCGGACTAGCGCTGGAAAATGCGATTAAAGATGCTCTTGAAGCGAATTGCCAAGTTTATCTTCTGTGTCCAAATGAAAGCACTCGTCAGCAATTAGAAAAATTCCATGTTATTGATTTAGTCCCTGAAGAAAACACCTACAGGTTCCGCTACGAGGCTCTCAAAGCGGCGTTGAAACACGTCGAGAGCGATGAGCATCAGTTTCAAGCTGTTTAAACTGATGAATACCTACCCACGCCGCTGACTCTCAGCGGCGTTTTTGCAACAAGGTTACAGCACTTCATATTTCCAAATAAATCGAATCGTGTAATTGTATTCATCGTTATTCAACGATAAACTGAATTACATTCGCGGCACTCTAACGGCATACGCACGTTACCCACATCCGCACAAAACCAACAATTACACTGAAAACTATGTACGCATTAGAAATTGAACAACTCCGCAAAACCTATGCGGGGGGATTTGAGGCGCTGAAGGGTATTAGCCTCAGTGTCGCCAAAGGCGACTTTTATGCCTTATTGGGGCCTAATGGTGCCGGTAAGTCGACGACCATTGGGGTGATCTCCTCTCTGGTCAACAAAACGTCTGGTAAGGTCAAAGTGTTTGGTTATGACATTGATCAGAACTTGGAGCTGGCCAAGCAGAATTTAGGTTTAGTACCTCAGGAGTTCAACTTCAATCAGTTTGAAACGGTTGAACAAATCGTGCTACAGCAGGCAGGGTACTATGGCGTATCCCGCACTTTGGCGAAACAAAGAGCCGAAAAGTATTTAACCAAGCTCGATTTATGGGAAAAGCGTAACGAACGTGCACGAAACTTATCTGGTGGAATGAAGCGTCGCCTGATGATCGCTCGTGCTTTGGTCCACGAGCCGAAGTTACTGATTCTGGATGAGCCTACTGCTGGAGTCGACATTGAACTGCGCCGTTCTATGTGGGAGTTTCTTAAGGAAATTAACCAAGAAGGCATCACGATTATTTTGACGACCCATTACCTTGAAGAAGCTGAAATGCTGTGTCGCAACATAGGTATCATCAGTAAAGGTGAGCTGATAGAAAACACCACAATGAAAGCGTTGTTGAACAAACTTCATGTGGAAACTTTCATTCTTGATTTGGAAGATGGGGTGGAAGTGCCTCTTTTGAAAGGCGTGAATAGCCAGAGTGTCGTCAACGGTTCACTAGAAATTGAAATCGAGAAGAGTGAAGGGCTCAATGCCATTTTTAGTCAATTGACAGAGCAGGGCATCAAAGTGCTGTCGATGCGTAATAAGGCCAATCGATTAGAAGAGCTGTTTGTGAATATTGTCCGCGAAGGAGGCCAGTAAAATGTACCGAATTTATTGGACTGCTTTTTGTAGCCTACTGACCAAAGAGGTTAATCGTTTTACTCGAATTTGGGTTCAGACACTAGTGCCACCGGCGATCACTATGACTCTGTACTTCATTATTTTTGGTAGCCTGATAGGTTCTCGAATTGGTGAAATGAACGGCTTTAGCTATATGGAATACATAGTGCCAGGCTTGATCATGATGTCTGTTATCACCAACTCATATTCCAATGTGGCTTCGTCCTTTTTCAGTGCTAAGTTCCAGAAAAATATCGAAGAGCTTTTGGTGGCTCCCGTCCCTAACTATGTGATCATTTGGGGCTTTGTCATGGGCGGAGTAGTACGTGGTTTACTGGTCGGTACCATTGTGACTTTTGTGTCGCTGTTCTTTGTTGATCTTCAAGTAGATCACTGGGGCATTATCATCGCAACCGTATTTATGACGTCAGTGGTGTTCTCATTGGGTGGCTTGATCAATGCGGTTTACGCGAAGACGTTCGATGATATTTCGATCATACCCACTTTTGTGCTGACTCCGCTCACTTATCTCGGTGGTGTCTTCTATTCAATTAGCCTGTTGCCTGAATTCTGGCAAGGCGTGTCGAAAATCAACCCGATTGTCTATATGGTCAATGCGTTCCGTTATGGTTTCTTGGGTGTTTCGGATGTTGGGATTGTGACCTCATTCGGTGTACTTGGTGTATTTGTCGTTGCCTTATATGCAGTAGCCCACTATTTGGTGACCAAAGGGATTGGCCTGAGAAGCTAATTGCCGCTTCGTTTATTGAGCTTAAAAGAAAAGGGTTGACGCTTTAACGTCAACCCTTTTTTGTGTTCGCTTCTCGTTATTCAGCGCTTTCTGATGAAGCTTCGGTGTTTTCTTCTTCCTTCGCCTCAACTGCCATTTCAACCACTTGATTATCGATCAAACGGGCTTGGCCTAAGAAAGCGGACATTAAGATCACCGCTTGAGTCGTTTCTGCTGTGACGGCTTGGAGAGTTCGTGCATCACGGATAAAAATCTCATCCGGCTGTAACCCAGCAGCGCGAAGCTGATCGCTGGCATCTTCAATCACAGAAGCGTAATCATCACGTCCCCCACGTATAGCGCTGCTGATCCAACGCATTGTACGTGCGAGTACCGGCGCACGTTGTCGTTCATCAATCGTCAGCAGGCCGTTGCGTGAGCTCATCGCTAGACCATCCATTTCACGTACCGTAGTGACGCCAACGATATTAATGTCCATTGCCAAATCTTCAGTCATTTTGCGAATGACAGCCAGCTGTTGGAAGTCTTTCTCACCGAAGCAAGCGGCGTCGGGTTGGACAATATTAAATAGCTTGGTTACCACTGTCGCAACACCACGGAAATGACCGGGGCGCGAGGCACCTTCAAGGATATTCGACAACCCAGTGACTTCGATTGAAGTTTGTTTGTCTAGACCCTCTGGATAAATGACTTCTGGGGTTGGTGTGAAAACAATCTCAACGCCTTCACCACTCAGTTTGCTGAGGTCATCTTCCAGGGTGCGTGGGTAGTTGTTAAGGTCATCACTGCGGTCAAACTGCATCGGGTTGACAAAAATGCTTACCACGACGACGTCAGCGTGCTCACGCGCTTTACGAACTAGAGTGAGGTGACCTTCATGCAGGTTCCCCATTGTCGGAACAAAGGCGATTTTGCGGCCGTCACGCTTATACTGTTTGATTTGCTCGCGAAGAGCGGCAATTTCAGCAAAAGTTTGCATCAGTCAAATCCTTACGCAATTGTGTGGGCTTCACCTGGGAATGCGCCACTTTCAACTTCGTCTTTGTACATAGCTACAGCTTTACGCATGTCGCCCGTTTCAGCAAGGAAGTTCTTTGAGAACTTCGGCATGTAATTGGCTGAAATTCCAAACATATCATGCATGACTAAGATCTGGCCGTCGGTGGCATTGCCAGCACCGATACCGATGACAGGTACGTCACATACTTCAGTAATGCGCGCTGCAAGATCACGTGGTACACACTCAAGCAAGATCACCTGCGCACCCGCTTCTTGAAGTGCCAATGCGTCGCGAACCATACGGTCTGCTTTGTCTTGATCACGCCCTTGAACTTTAAAACCACCAAAGATATTGACCGATTGTGGCGTCAGACCTAAGTGAGCACACACAGGTACGGCACGCTCGGTTAGCATTTTGACTGTATCGACTAGCCAATCGCCGCCTTCAATTTTGACCATGTTTGCACCAGCTCGCATGATCTGAGCGGCACTTTCGCACGCTTGCTCAGGTGTCGCGTAGCTCATGAATGGCATATCAGCCATCAGCAGGCAGTTAGGGCTGCCAGCACGCACACAGCGAGTATGGTAAGCAATCTCTTCCACTGTCACTGGGAGTGTGTCACGTGTGCCTTGCAGAACCATGCCCAGTGAATCGCCAACCAGTAGTACTGGCATTTCTTCACTTTCGAACAGTTGAGCGAAGCTCGCGTCATAAGCTGTAGAAGTAGCAAATTTACGACCTTCCTGCTTCCAGTTCATTAGGTCGTTTATGGTGATTTTTTTCATGATTTTTCCTTTTAAGGAGTTGGCTATGATTGCCAAATACGCAGACCGTTTTGCTCAACGACTTTTAATAGGTCTTCCAGTCTGGTCCCACATGGGAGGGTTAAATTTGGTGCGATTTCCGCGAGCGGGTAGAGCACGAATTCGCGCTCCTTCATTCCATAGTGAGGAACAGTCAGACGCTCGGAATCCATCACCTCATTGCCGTAAAGAACAATATCTAAGTCCAGGGTTCTTGGGCCCCATCGCTCATCTTTACGGACACGCCCTTGCTCTTGCTCGATAGCTTGAGTGCAATTGAGCAGTTCAAGTGGCGTTAATTCAGTTGTGATTTCGACCACCGCATTGATGTAATCCGGTTGGTCTTGCGGCCCCATTGGGGTACTGCTATACAAGTTTGAGCTTTGCTTAAACTGGGATTTTGGCAGTTGCTTAAGCGCTTCGATAGCATCATTCGCCTGTGTAACGGGATCAGCAAGATTACTGCCCACCGCAATAAAAACAGTGATCATGATGTTGAAGCCTTGGTTTTTTTCTTGCGAAATGGTTTACGACGACGCTTTTTGCCCTGCTCAGGAGACTCTGCGTCCAAATCTGCCACCATGGACTGACGCATGTTGCGCCCTGCGTTTTGGAAGGTTTCCCACCATTTGGCTAATTGTTCAGTTTCACCACCTTCAATTTCACCGCGCATTTCAAGAAAATCAAAGCCAGCACGGAACTTGTTAAGTTCCATTAAGCGGAAAGCGCGTTTGCCATTACGACGTGGCATACGCAGTTGCAATTGCCAGATTTCGCGAATCGTTGCGGTATGGCGGCGAGGGATTGCAATAGTACGAACCTGTTCATCAAGGATGTAATTACTGGCTTCCATTATCGCATCATAGGCAGAGAGTTTACGCTTCTCCATCAGCAGTTCGGCACGGGCTTGCAGTGGGTACCACAACATAGCCGCGAACATGAAAGCAGGATTAATTCGTTTGCCTTCTTCAATGCGTTGATCAGTAGAATCTAAAACGAGATCCAGCATCTGCTCGGTTTTTGAGGAGTATTCCTCTGTGAAGTCTTCAGAGATAACAGGGAAGAGTTGCTGGAATAGGTTGTACTCACGCATCAGGTGGTAGGTTTCTAAACCATAACCTGATTGCAGCATCTTGAGTGATTCTTCGTACAGGCGTGCCGATGGAATATCACGTAGCAGTGGTGACATTTCTTCAATAGGTGCTGCTGTATCTTCCTCGATATCGAAGTCTAGCTTTACGGCAAAGCGAATGGCACGCAGCATGCGCACTGGATCTTCGCGATAACGCGTTTCAGGATCGCCAATCAGGCGTACTAATCGGTCTTCTAAATCTTCATTACCGCCAGCATAGTCATGAATCGCATAATCACCGATGTTGTAGTACATCGCATTGATAGTGAAGTCACGGCGTTCCGCGTCTTCGTCAATGGTGCCATAGACGTTATCGCGCAACAGCATGCCTTCTTTCGATTGCTGAGAAATATTTTTGCTGGTTTCTTGATGGTGACCACGGAAAGTTGCTACTTCAATAATATCGCGGCCAAACATGATATGCGCCAGACGAAAACGGCGGCCAATCAGGCGGCAATTCTTGAACAACTGGCGAATTTGCTCAGGTGTGGCATTGGTTGCGATATCGAAATCTTTTGGGTTCTGTGCAAGTAGCAGATCGCGCACGCCTCCACCGACAAGGAAGGCATCAAAGCCTGCACCATGAAGTCGGTATAGCACCTTCAATGCATTGTCGCTGATTTGCTTGCGAGAGATATTATGCTCTTGGCGAGTAATAATGTTCAGAGATAACTCTGGATAACTGTCTTTTTCGCTTGGTGTATAGTCGTTTTTAGTCATGTGCATCTGTTACTCATTAGCGAGGCATGTCTTGAAATACCTAGTGTTGAGTATGCCTGTATAGGACTTGCTGATGATTCCGTTTATGCCCTTGGGGCGAATTTGCGGCTAATAATAGCTTACAGTGAGCGGTTTGAGAATCTTGCTTTGATTTCAGTCGTGTCAGGTAACTGGTTGATATGCCAGTTTTTGACTCCCCACTCTATGATATCTTCTATATCAGCCTGTTCAATTTCCCTATTAATATCAAAACCTAAGAAGCGCATGGCTTCAATCAAAGCGGGTTTTGGGTTGCCATTATCAATCGCTGGCGCATGGTTCTGCTTGGATAACTTATGACCATGTTCATCGAGTGCTAAAGGCAGGTGCAGATAACGAATGGGTGTTTTTCCCAGTATCTGATAGAGACTGAGCTGTCTCCCCGTTGGCTCGATCAAATCGGCGCCACGGACGACTTCAGTCACCCCTTGCTCAATATCATCCAATACTACTGCAAGGTTATACGCAAATAATCCGTCTCGGCGCTTTATAATAAAATCTTCATCTGCCAGTTGCGAGGGAATGTTGAGTCGGCCGTGTTTGCGATCATCAAAATGGTAGACTGGATGCGTCATCTTGAGGCGAATCGCACACTCAGAATGATTCGTCAGTGTGAGCTGACGGCAGGTTCCGTTGTAAAAGCCACCCATTGCTTTCACCTGCTTACGCGTGCATTGGCAGTAATACGCTTGCTGTGCGTCTAGCCATCGCTCTATCTGTTCTTGATACAAATCGTGTCGCTGGCTTTGATAGACCACCTCACCGTCCCAGTGAAGGTGATAGGCGTCGAGCGTGTTGAGGATTAAGTCGGAAGCTCCGGGCATTTCTCTCGGTGGATCAAGGTCTTCGATTCGAACCAACCATTGTCCTTGTTGAGATTTGGCCTGTAAGTAACTGCCTAGCGCGGCAACCAAAGAGCCGAAATGAAGCGGGCCTGAAGGTGACGGGGCAAAGCGTCCTATATAACTCATACACTTTTTGTCGCAATAAAACTAAAAAGGGAGCATACGCTCCCTTGATTCTTTGGTCAAAAGCAGTGGTTTAGCCTTGCATCTGCTTTTCTTTGATCTCGGCCAGAGTCTTACAATCAATACACAGATCTGCAGTTGGGCGAGCTTCCAGACGACGAATACCAATCTCGATACCACAAGAGTCACAGAAGCCAAACTCATCTTCTTCGATTTTGTTCAGCGTTTTCTCGATCTTCTTGATTAGGCGACGTTCGCGGTCACGGTTGCGCAGCTCTAGGCTGAATTCTTCTTCCTGAGACGCACGGTCAACTGGATCTGGGAAATTTGCCGCTTCGTCCTGCATATGGTGAACGGTGCGATCAACTTCTTCCCTGAGCTGGTTGCGCCATGCTGTCAAAATTTTCGTGAAATGAGCCAGTTGCTCTGGTGACATGTACTCTTCACCAGCTTTCTCTGTGTATGGCTCAACCCCTGCAATGGCTAGGATGCCTAGCGCTTTTTTCTTCGATTCTGGCATGCAGCATCTCCTACTAACACCTAGTCAACTGCGCTCGCAGTTAAATTTTAAGGCGGCTATCTATAGCAAAAAGAACAATTCGAGGCAAACTCTAGAGAGTAAACTTGCTGCCTATGTGAAGGCGACATCATTTTTTCTCTCAATAGGTGAAATTGATACGTTCCACCAGCTTCATCTCGGTGTTTGAAAGCTCCGCTTTGTAGCACAAAACTTCCACCCCTTGTTCCTGTGCGCTTTTCAACAATTGTGAATATTTTGCGTCTATATGGTGTGCTGGAGAGACTTTTTCAATCCCTGAATGTAAAACAGTGAACAAAAGTACTGCTCTGCTTCCATTTTGCGCCATTTCTGTGAGCTCTCTCAGGTGCTTTTGACCACGGGTGGTCACAGCATCGGGAAAGTAGCCTTGTCCTTGTTTTTCCTCATCAAGTAGCGTAACGCTTTTCACCTCTATATAGCACGTTGGTAGGTGTTGTGATTTGAGCAAGATATCAATCCGGCTATTTTCACTACCGTATTTGACCTCTGTTTTGAGCTGCTCATAACCTTGTAATTCTTCAATAACACCCGCTTCAATTGCTTCAACCGCCAATTGATTGGCACGTGCAGTGTTGATGCAAATACGATGCCCATTCGAAGTTTGTGTCAGCTCCCAACTATTGGGGTATTTGCGTTTAGGGTTATCGGATGTGGAGTACCAAACGGTGTTGCCGGCAGTCGCACAACCGGTCATTGCCCCTGTGTTGGCACAGTGAATGGTACGTTCGCTGTCATCTGGCAAGGTAATATCAGCCAGAAAGCGCTTGTAGCGCTTAATTAAGATTGCAGATTCGAGTGGGGGATCAAACTTCATTTAGAACTGGATTTATGTACAATATTCACATCATTACACCATAAGGTTTTTCCATTGTCACAGCTGCCTATCGAGAGCGTGATGCATGAGCTACTCTCAAGCGTGCGAACTCGTTCTCAAGTTATCCTCAAAGCTGCGCCCGGTGCCGGTAAATCCACCTACTTTCCTCTGCAATTGCTTCGTGAGAATGTTGTTGAAGGGAAAATCATCATGCTTGAACCCAGACGTCTTGCTGCGCGTAACATCGCTCGTTATTTGGCTCAGCAACTGGGAGAAAATATCGGTCAGCAGGTGGGTTATAGAGTGCGGGGAGAAACCAAAGTAGGCCCAGATACTAAGTTGGAGATTGTGACTGAGGGCATTATGACCCGAATGATCCAGTCAGATCCTGAACTGGATGGTATCTCACTGCTAATTTTTGATGAATTTCATGAACGTAGCATTCATGCCGATACCGCATTGGCATTCAGCCTCGAGATTCAAGAAGCATTTCGTGAGGATCTAAAGCTGGTGGTGATGTCGGCAACACTTGATCAGCGAGCGCTGAGCCAACTGATGCCGGATGCAACATATATTGAATCTCAAGGTCGCAGTTTTCCTGTTGAATATCGCTATCAACCGCTAAAACCAAATGAGCGATTGGAAGAGGTGATGGCTAAGCAAATTGCTTCGCTGCTCAGCAAAGAATCTGGCTCTGTTTTGGCTTTTTTACCTGGTGTTGCGGCAATAAAGCGTGTGGCTGAGAGAATGGGTGACCTGCCAGATAACGTCGAAGTATGCCCTTTGTACGGACAACTTAGTTTTGCTCAGCAGCAAGCGGCAATTCAGTCTGCACCTAACGGTAAACGTAAGGTGGTGCTGGCGACCAATATTGCTGAAACGTCATTAACGATCGAAGGCATTCGTTTGGTTGTGGATGCAGGGTTAGAGCGAGTGGCGAAGTTTGATTTAAAAAGCGGTGTGACAAAACTGGATCAAAGTAGAATTGCGCAATCTTCAGCCGAGCAACGTGCAGGGCGTGCCGGGCGTATTGAGCCGGGGATTTGCCTGCGTCTGTTCAGTGAAAGCCAGTTGAATCAGCAACCAGACGTGCCTCAGGCTGAAATTCTTCACTCAGATTTGGCAGCATTAACATTAGAGTTAGCGCAATGGGGTGCAGCGGATGCCACTGAGCTGAAATGGCTTGATATCCCTCCTCAGATTAGCCTGAATCAATCTCGCCGTTTACTGAACAAACTGGGGCTTTTAGATGACAAACATCAGTTAACCGAACATGGTCGGCTGGCAAGCGAGCTCGGTGTTGAGCCGCGAATCGCTGCGATGTTGATGTACTCTGAGCAACAGTGCTGGAAAAATACCGCCTCAGCGGTGGCTGCTTTAATAGAAGAGCCTGAGCGCAACGTGCTTGATTTCATGCACAGTATTGATTGCTTTAAGCGCGGCCTTCACAGCAAACAGAAAATCGTGCTGCAGCGCGGACAAGCTTTGGCGCGTAAGTTATCTGTGAACTTTTCGCTTGAAGAAGTTGATGAATCTCTAGTCGCAGTGATTTTGGCGACGGCTTTTCCGGACCGTATTGGTCAACTTAGAAAAGGACAGGCGGGTAAATTCTTATTGGCGAACGGTCATGGTGCTGAAATGGCCGATGACGAACGACTCTCGACCGCTGAGTATTTGGTGGTGGCTGATTTGATGCGCAGCCACTCTGATGCTTCTAGAGTTTTTCTCGCAGCAGAACTGGACATAACTGCAATCGAGAAATGGCTTCCTCACTTGATTGAAGAGAAAGAGAGTGTCGATTGGGATGACAACAAAGGGCGATTGATAGCAGAACATCAACGTAACCTTGGGCGATTGGTGATTGAACGTCGTCCACTCCCTGAGCCAGATAAACAAAAAATTACTCAGGCTTTACTCAACTGTGTCCGTCGAAAAGGCTTGGGCGTATTAAACTGGTCAACAAGCAGTCTAGAAACCTTAGAGCGTATTCGCTGCGCAGCTGAATGGTTACCAGAACATCAATGGCCCGGTGTTTCTGATGCAGAATTGTTGGACAATCTAGAACAATGGTTAGAGCCTTATCTAGTTGGAGTAAGTTCACTTAAAGCGCTAGCTAAAGTGGATTTGGAGCCTGCCCTAATGGCTTATATTGCTTGGCCACTCAGTCAGGAAATCGACCAATGGTTACCGACGCACTATATCGTACCTACAGGTTCGAAGAAGAAGATACGTTATCAATTCGGTCAAGAGCCAGTACTTTCGGTGCGAATGCAGGAAATGTTTGGCGAACAGAGGTCGCCTCACATTGCTGAGGGGCGTAAAACCTTAGTGGTGGAATTACTATCCCCAGCACAGCGACCGCTGCAAGTAACGCAGGATTTAGCTAGCTTTTGGGCGGGAGCATACAAAGAAGTGCAAAAAGAAATGAAAGGGCGTTATCCAAAGCACGTTTGGCCAGACGATCCGGCTAACCATATGGCAACGACCAAAACTAAGCGACAACTGAAATAATGACCAAGAAAAAAACACCTGCGAGCAGCAAAGCCAAAACAACTAAGAAGCCAGGTCGCAAAAGGGCGACAGCGAGACGCAAGCCAACAAAAAAAGGCCAACGTAGCTGGTTGAAAATTGTATGGGGAGTAACCTGGAAGCTCGGTTTAGCTGGGTTTGCCTTGCTACTGTTTGTTGGTATTTACTTAGACAGTGTGGTTAAACAACGTTTTGAAGGTCAGTTGTTTGATCTGCCGACCGTGGTTTACGCTCGCATTCTTAACCTCTCTCCGGGTGATTCGATTTCGATTCAGGAAGTTCGCAATGAACTCGATGTGCTCAACTACCGTAAAGTACGTCAGCCCCATTACCCGGGGGAGTATTCGTCGTCGTCAACCAAAATTGAACTGATTCGCCGTCCTTTTGAGTTTACTGATGGGCCTGAGCCTGATCGTCACGTGATGCTGCACTTTGACGGTTCAGGCTTACTTCGCATTCAGTCGCTCGAATCCTCCGGTGATCTTGGCTATTTGCGGATCGAGCCGAAGATGTTGGGGATGTTGGAGAAAAATCATGATGAGCAGCGTCTGTTCTTGAGGCGTGACCAGTTTCCTGAAGTCATGGTTGATGCATTACTGGCTACTGAAGACAGAGACTTTTATCAGCATGATGGAGTTTCACCGTTTGCGATTGCCCGTGCATTAGTTGCCAATGTCAAAGCGGGTCGTACGGTGCAAGGCGGGAGTACCCTGACTCAGCAGCTCGCGAAGAACATCTTTCTCTCCAGTGATCGAACGCTTTGGCGTAAGATCCGTGAAGCCTACATCGCATTGATCATTGATTATCGCTACAGCAAAGATCGTATTCTGGAAGGCTATCTTAATGAAGTGTATTTAGGACAAAGTCGCGGAGAAGCCATTCACGGTTTTGGGTTAGCTTCCCGCTTATACTTTGGGCAGCCGATTCAAGAACTGCGCATTGACCAGCTCGCATTACTGGTGGGTATGGTAAAGGGGCCATCCTACTACAACCCGGTACGCTTTCCTGAGCGAGCCAAAGAGCGTCGAGATTTAGTGCTTCGTCTGATGATGCAGCAGGGGATCTTGAGTGCTAACCAGTACGACATGGCAGCTAGTCGCCCGCTGGACATTCAGGATAACCCTCGTATTGCTAGCCGTCAGCCGGCTTACTTTCAGCAGTTGAAGATTGAGCTGAAAGAGAAAGTTGGTGATGCGTTTCAGTCGGACATTGGTCTCAGGGTGTTTACATCTCTCGATCCGGTTTCTCAACAAGAGCTGGAACAGGCCATTGCCAAGAAAATACCTCAGCTTAGCAAAGTCGCAGGCAAGTCACTCGAAGGGGCAGCGATCGCTGTTGACCGCCATACCGGTGAAATTCGCGCTATGGTCGGGGGTAAACGAACAGGGTACGACGGATTCAATCGTGCGCTTAACGCCAGTCGTCAAATTGGATCGTTAGCCAAACCAGCAGTCTATCTCACCGCTTTGGAGCAGCCTGACAAATACAATCTGGCTACGACTTTGCACGATAAACCGATCAGCCTTAAGGGTTCAAAAGGCAGTGTTTGGTCGCCGCGCAACTATGACCGTAAGTTTCGAGGGGACGTGCCTTTGTATATTGCATTGGCAAAATCTCTCAACGTACCGACAGTGCAGCTAGGTATGCAGCTCGGCATTCGAAATGTTGTCAATACTTTGGAGAAGTTGGGTGTTGACCGAAATGAAATTCGTCCTGTGCCGTCAATGTTCCTTGGTTCCTTCACATTAACGCCATTCCAGGTCGCGCAGATGTATCAGACGTTGACCAATTCGGGTAAGCGGGCGCCCTTGTCTGCGCTGCGTTCGGTGGTCGATTTAGAAGGTAATGCGCTGTATCAGTCACTGCCGCGAATGTCTCAAACTATCGACCAGCAAGCAGCTTGGCTGACGACCTACGCTATGAAACGCGGCGTCTTAGAAGGCACTGGCCGTTATCTCAACAGCCAGTTTGGCTGGGCGGCGTTAGCTGGAAAAACGGGAACCAGTAACGATACGCGTGACAGCTGGTTTGTTGGTGTCGATGGACGCGAAGTAACAACTATCTGGCTTGGTCGAGATGATAATAAGCCAACAAAACTTACGGGTTCCAGCGGTGCGTTACGAGTCTATGCAGAATATCTCAACCACCGCATACCGGAAAAACTGACGTTACCTTGGCCAACGGGAATCAGTACTCTTGGTTTTTCTCATACTGAACAAGGCAGCCTGCAACTGGACTGCGATAATCAGTTTAAGCTGCCAGTTTGGGACACAAACAATGTGCTCAAGCAGCAGTGTGACAGCAAACCCACTCAATGGATTAAGAAAATATTTAGTTGGTAAACAGTTGGTTGTGTCAATAATATAAAGCTATCGGCTTCTGTACGTTTGCGAATGAGACGGGAACTCTAGAGTGAAAAAACTAGTCTGGCTTCTATTTATATCTGCGGTTGTGTTACCACGCATGGCGTTTTCTGATACAGGAGAGCATGTTGCATCAGAACGGCCAAAAATCGCGGTGGTTCTAGCAGGTGGTGGTGCCAAGGGGGCGGCACACATCGGTGTTTTGAAAGCGCTTGAAGAGCTCAGAATTCCTGTCGACTATATAACGGGTACCAGCATGGGGGCCTATGTGGGCGGCTTGTACGCAACAGGCATGAGTGCGGATGAAATTGAAAGCCTGACTGAGACCATAGATTGGAACAGTGGCTACCGTGATCGGGTTGATCGTAGCCAACGTCGTGTACGCGACAAAGAATACGAAGACCGATTCCAGCTGACGACAGATTTAGGTCTCGGCTGGAGCGGAGTGCGTGCCGCGCGCGGTATTGTGCAAGGGCAGGGGATGCTCAGAATTCTGCGTGAGTCGTCAGGCAACCTTCCACCGTTTGAGTCTTTCGATGAACTCGCCATTCCTTATCGCTCAGTCGCAACCGACATTCTGGAGCTCAAACCTGTTGTTATAAAAAACGGCTACCTTGTTGATGCTATGATGGCCAGTATGTCGGTTCCGGGGGCGTTACCGCCTTACGAACTCAATGGTCAGCTTCTGGTGGATGGCGGTGTAACCAACAACATGCCTGTCAATGTTGCACGAGATCTAGGCGCAGATATCGTTATTGCGGTTGATATTAGTACCGATTACAAAGACGAAGAAGACTTCACAACGTTGTTCACCGTAGCGGATCAACTGTCGAATTATTTAGTGCGTAGCACGACTAATCGTCAAGCCAAAACGCTGACGGAAGACGATGTTTTCCTTAAGCCTCAAGTTGGCGATATGGAAACGACAGAGTTTGACAAGATGCCCGAAGCGTTTAAAAAGGGTTATCAAATTGCCATTCAAAACCAAGAATTACTCAAACGCTACAGCGTGTCTTCATCTGAGTATCAGGATTACGTTGATCACAAAGAGGATGTACGCAGAAAACTGAGGTATGGCGATGAAATTAAGGTCGATAAAGTCGTTATCCATAACCACACTCATTACAGTGATGATGTACTGAAAAAGCACTTGGATCTTGATTCGGGTCATCGCTATAAAACGTCCGAAGTCGAGCAGGGTGTTCAGAACCTTTATGCGCTGGATCGTTTTGAATTGATTACTTATCGCTATGACAAAATTGACGATCTAGATGCCTTGATTGTTAACGTCAAAGAAAAGTCTTGGGGGCCGAATTATGTGAACTTCCGTTTCTTCCTTGAAGATGACTTTGACACTGACAGCCAGTACGCGATAGGGATATCGACCAATTTTACTGATCTGAATGAATACGGTGCAGAGTTTACCCTCAATGTTGAAATGGGCACGGATAAACTCTTAGAAGGTGAGCTTTACAGTCCGTTATTTTCCAGTTCAGATCTCTTTACCACTTTGGGTATTACTTTTAGCAATGAGAAGGTCAATGTGCCACCAGATGGGGGCGATGTACCGTCACTAAAAGCGACTCAAGATTTTATCCCGATATCTTTCACTGAATGGGAGTCTGAGTGGGCTATTGGTTACCAAGATACCTTGTGGCGCCGATTTAAAGTCGGTGTCAGATACACTGATGGTTCTGGAGAACTCGCGTCGCTGCCATCACTAGGCGATGTTTCATTTAAGAGATTAGGCGCATTTGCCAATTATCGCATTGACACCTTAGATAACTACAGTTTGCCCAGTCGGGGTTTGTACCTGAATCTGGATTACTTAGTGTCACATGATGAAAGCGTCGGAAGTCCAGGCAGTGTCTTCGATGGTCATGACGAAGATACTGCTTATGAATATGGCGCTAAGATCATCTATGCCAATAGCTTTTCTCGCCATACTTTGGTCGCAAACCTCGACGTTGGAGTGGTAGAAAGTAAAAACTCCTCTCTTATTATCGACCCCAAAGAGCTCGGCGGCTTTCTCAATTTATCAGGTATTCCACGTAACAGCTTGATTGGTCAGAACAAAGCATTTGGTAGCTTGGTGTACCGTTATCGCTGGTTTGACAATGATTTTGGTCTGTTCTCTTCCCCGTTTTATTTGGGGGCATCGTTTGAATACGGCGGTGTGTGGTCAGATCCAAGCGTCAAGCTTGATACCGCACCACTATATGCCGCGGGCTCAGTGTTTGCGGGGGTTGACTCCCCAGTTGGGCCAGTCATGTTTGGTTATGGTCGAACAGAACAAAACTTCGATTCTATATACCTGATTATAGGGACGAGCTTTAAATAGTTATTCAATAATTGATTTCGTCAATCTCCCATTCTCAAAGCAGGGAATTGACGGAATTAAGCAAGGAAAATCATAGAACTTTAGTCTTAAGTTGCTATGTTGGTCAAAATGATGAGATTTTAATTTATCGTTAAATTTGCTATTCTACCGCCCACAGTTTGGCCTCTCTGGCACTGTTTCTCACTCAAAATGAATGAAAAATATGGCAAAAGGAGAGCCAAGTTTCCAAGGATGTTCACTTCGTTACGTTGAATAATAGTAATAATAACGGAGGAACCGCAATGAGAGGAAAAAGTCGTGCTTGAAGCCTACCGTAAACACGTCGCAGAGCGTGCTGCTGAAGGAGTTGTTCCTAAACCACTAGACGCCGAGCAAGTTGCTGGTCTTGTCGAACTTCTGAAAAATCCCCCTCAAGGTGAAGAAGCTGTAATTCTTGACCTACTAGAGAATCGTATCCCACCTGGCGTAGATGAAGCTGCATATGTCAAAGCAGGTTTTCTGACGGCTATTACCAAAGGCGAAGTGGAATCACCACTGGTAAGTCGTGAAAAAGCAGCTGAGCTGTTGGGTACGATGCAGGGCGGCTACAATATTGCTCCGCTAGTTGACCTTCTTGATGATGACGCTTTGGCATCTATTGCTGCAAAAGCACTGTCTCACACTCTACTTATGTTTGATGCTTTCTACGACGTAGAAGAGAAAGCGAAAGCAGGTAACACTTACGCACAGCAAGTACTGCAATCTTGGGCTGATGCTGAGTGGTTTACCTCTAAAGAAAAAGTAGCAGAAAAAATTACCGTTAAAGTATTCAAAGTCACTGGTGAAACTAACACTGATGACTTGTCTCCGGCGCCTGATGCATGGTCACGTCCAGATATCCCAGTGCACGCGAAAGCGATGCTTAAAATGGAGCGTGACGGTATCAACCCAGATCAACCGGGTAGCGTTGGTCCAATCAATCAAATTGAAGAGCTGCAAAAAGATGGTATTCCATTGGCTTACGTCGGTGATGTCGTGGGTACAGGTTCTTCACGTAAGTCGGCTACGAACTCTGTGCTTTGGTTCATGGGTGAAGATATCCCTTACGTTCCAAATAAGCGCACAGGCGGTATCTGTTTAGGCGGTAAGATTGCACCAATCTTCTACAACACGATGGAAGATTCTGGTGCGCTTCCAATCGAACTTAATGTGCAAGACATGAACATGGGTGATGTGATTGAAATTTACCCGTATGAAGGTGTTGTACGTAAAGATGGCGCAGAAATCTCAAACTTTGAGCTGAGCAAGGTACTTCTTGATGAAGTGCGTGCTGGTGGTCGTATCCCGCTGATCATTGGTCGTGGCCTAACAAGTCGTGCTCGTACTTCACTAGGTCTTGAAGAAACTGATCTGTTTGCTAAGCCTGTAGACCCGTCCTCTTCTAACAAAGGTTACACACTGGCTCAGAAGATGGTCGGTAAAGCATGTGGCGTTGAAGGTGTTCGTGCAGGTCAATACTGTGAGCCTAAGATGACCACCGTAGGTTCTCAGGATACAACAGGCCCTATGACGCGTGATGAGCTAAAAGACCTTGCGTGTCTTGGCTTCTCGGCTGATCTAGTGATGCAGTCTTTCTGTCATACTTCTGCGTATCCAAAACCAGTCGACGTAAACACGCACCATACTCTGCCTGATTTCATCATGAACCGTGGTGGTGTTTCTCTTCGTCCAGGCGATGGCGTTATCCACTCATGGCTAAACCGTATGCTTCTTCCTGATACTGTTGGTACAGGTGGTGACTCACATACTCGTTTCCCTCTAGGTATTTCATTCCCAGCTGGTTCTGGTCTAGTTGCGTTTGCTGCAGCGACAGGTGTTATGCCTCTGGATATGCCAGAATCAATCTTGGTTCGCTTTAAAGGTGAAATGCAGCCAGGTATCACACTACGTGACTTGGTTCATGCGATTCCTTACTACGCAATTCAGCAAGGTCTATTGACGGTTGAGAAAGCAGGTAAGATCAACGAATTCTCTGGCCGTGTACTTGAAATCGAAGGTGTTGAACACCTAACCGTAGAGCAGGCATTTGAGCTTTCAGATGCTTCTGCAGAGCGTTCAGCGGCAGGTTGTACAGTTAAGCTGTCTCAAGAGTCGATTGAAGAGTACCTAAGCTCGAACATCACCATGCTTAAATGGATGATTTCTGAAGGTTACGGTGACCGTCGTACTATTGAGCGTCGTATCACGGCGATGGAAGAGTGGTTGGCGAATCCTGAGTTGATGGAAGCAGACGCAGATGCGGAATACGCTCACATCATTGAAATTGACCTAGCAGAAATTGATCAGCCAATTCTATGTGCTCCAAACGATCCGGATGATGCCCGTCTACTCTCTGAAGTTCAGGGTACAAACATCGATGAAGTCTTCATCGGTTCTTGTATGACTAACATCGGTCACTTCCGTGCTGCAGGTAAGCTGCTAGAGCAATTCGGTGGTCAGTTAGATACTCGCCTCTGGGTTGCGCCACCAACGAAGATGGACCGCGATCAGCTAACTGAAGAAGGTTACTACGGTATTTACGGCCGTGCTGGCGTGCGTATTGAAACGCCAGGGTGTTCACTATGTATGGGTAACCAGGCACGTGTGGCAGATAAGGCGACAGTAATGTCGACTTCGACACGTAACTTCCCGAACCGTTTAGGTACTGGTGCTAACGTTTATCTAGCTTCTGCTGAGCTTTCGGCAGTTGGTGCGATTCTAGGTAAGATTCCAACCAAGGAAGAGTATCTAGAGTACGCTAAGCAAATCGATGCGACAGCAGCAGACACATACCGTTACTTGAACTTCCATAAGATGGATCAGTACACCAAGAAAGCGGATTCAGTGATTTTCCAAGAGCCTGCATAAGCGCTTAGAAAGGATGATGAAAGCGTCTGCCTCGGCAGGCGCTTTTTTTGTGCTTTTAGGATTGTCTCTATATACTCTGCGCTCCGTTTTCATGAGGCAGCACGATGGAATTTGAATTTATCCGCAATACATTGATGGGCGAATACTACGTTAAGTCGAGTATGGGTCATGAAATTGTTGGTCGCTGGTTGCAGGAAGAGATCGGTAAGGATTGGCAGAAGATAGAGCAGGTCGAGTCTATGCTAGTCGCTGTACACCAGTCTCCACTTCAGGAACACACTATGCTGGGTACTGAGATTTCCATCTCTATTCATGGTGATGAAGTCACCATTCAGGAGAATGTGTTGGCGCATGGAGAAGCGATGGCAGAAGACAGCGAGTTTGATTTTTATGACAGTGAGAGTACGGCCTGTTGTGGCTTAGATGACTTTGAGCTGTTAATTGATCAATGGAAAGAGTTTCTGACCACCAAATAGATCTGCACTGATATAGTGAAGAATGAAATCATTGCCTCATTATTGTGATAAAGGCGCACCATAACGGTGCGCCTTTTTGCGTTTTTGGCTCCCTGCGACTGATAAATCATTATTTATCAGTATCTTAATAAGTTGGCATGTCACTTGGATTATAAAAATAAAAAGGATGACAGCTTCAGAGAGGATGCGATGAAACTTATTAATGCGATTATCAAACCATTCAAATTAGACGATGTTCGAGAAGCACTTGCTGATGTCGGTATCGAAGGTATGACGGTATCAGAAGTGAAAGGGTTTGGGCGTCAGAAAGGCCACACCGAGCTTTATCGTGGTGCAGAGTACCAAGTGGATTTCTTACCCAAGGTAAAACTAGAAATCGCGACACAAGCTGAAAATGTAGACCGCGTGATTGAAGCTGTATCTAAAGCGGCGCACACCGGAAAAATCGGTGACGGAAAAATCTTTGTCTACGACCTGAGCCAAGCAGTACGTATTCGTACTGGCGAAATGGACGCTGAGGCACTTTAAGAATTCAAAGGACTGGAGACATTAAAATGGAATTAACAACTACAGTAACGGAATTACGTTACGCACTGGACACTTTTTTCTTCCTCATTTCAGGTGCGTTAGTAATGTGGATGGCAGCCGGTTTTGCCATGCTTGAAGCGGGCTTAGTTCGTTCAAAGAACACCACTGAGATCTTAACCAAAAACGTTTGTCTATACGCGATCGCATGTACCATGTACTTGGTGGTTGGTTACAACATCATGTATGTCGACAATGGCGAAGGCGGCTGGCTACCTTCATTTGGTGCACTGATTGGAACACAAGGGGAAGGTGCAGACCATTCATTAGAATCTGACTTCTTCTTCCAGGTGGTGTTTGTTGCAACTGCTATGTCTGTTGTGTCTGGTGCAGTCGCAGAGCGGATGAAACTGTGGTCATTCCTTATTTTCTCAATGGTACTTACGGCATTTATCTACCCAATGGAAGGTTACTGGACTTGGGGTGGAGGCTTCCTGTCAGAAGCGGGCTTCAGTGACTTTGCAGGCTCAGGCATTGTACATATGGCGGGTGCAGCCGCTGCATTAGCAGGCGTATTACTACTAGGTGCTCGTAAAGGAAAATACGGTAAAAATGGTGAGATTTACCCAATTCCGGGTTCGAACATGCCTCTTGCAACACTGGGTACCTTTATCCTTTGGTTCGGTTGGTTTGGTTTCAACGGTGGCTCTCAGTTGATGGTTTCTGACTTTGAGAATGCAACGGCAGTAGGTCAAATCTTCCTCAACACAAATGCAGCAGCAGCGGCTGGCGCAATTGCAGCACTTCTTGTGTGTAAAACTACGTGGGGTAAAGCAGACCTGACGATGATCCTCAACGGTGCACTGGCTGGTCTGGTTGCAATTACTGCGGACCCATTGTCTCCATCTCCTATCTATGCAGTAGCTATTGGTGCAGTATCAGGTGCGCTAGTTGTGTTCAGCATCATTGCTCTTGATAAGCTTAAGATTGACGATCCAGTGGGTGCGATTTCGGTACACGGTGTGTGTGGTTTCTTCGGCTTGATGGTTGTGCCACTGAGTAATGGTGATGCAACGTTTGGTGCTCAGCTATTGGGGGCGGCGGTTATATTTGCTTGGGTATTCGGTGCAAGTCTTGCTGTATGGGCTATTCTGAAAGCAACTATTGGTATCCGAGTGTCTGAAGATGAAGAATTGGAAGGCATGGACATGCACGATTGTGGTGTTGGTGCATATCCTGAATTTGTGACTGTGAAGTAAGTCAGAGCAAGACATAAACTGTTACAAATAAAATACTCAAAAACCTGCTCTACTGGGCAGGTTTTTTTGTTTTGTGTCATTGTTTTCTAAATTATCATGAATATAATAACGCAACTGATAAACGTTATCATTACGAAGTTAAAGGACTGAACCAATGAAAAAACTGCTGACTCTTTCTGCTTTAGCATGTGCAACATTAGCACCGACTGCGATGGCTGCTGAAGAAGTGAACGTCTACTCTTACCGTCAACCTTTCCTAGTTGAACCTATGTTCAACGAGTTCACTAAAGAAACAGGCATCAAAGTAAACGTTAAGTTCGCAAAGAAAGGCCTAGCAGAGAAACTAGCTCAAGAAGGTGAGTACAGCCCAGCTGACGTGATTCTTACCGTAGACATCAGCCGCTTGTCTGAGCTAACTAAGCAAGGTTTGGTTCAGTCTGTAGAAAGCGCTGTTCTTGAAGAGAACATTCCAGCTCAGTACCAAGATGCTGACAATGAGTGGTTTGCTCTAACAACTCGTACTCGTAGCGTTTACTCTTCACGTGACCGTGTTGGTAAGCTAGGTGATGATTTCACGTATGCTGATCTAGCTAAGCCTGAGTTCAAAGGCAAAATCTGTACTCGTAGTGGTAAGCACCCTTACAACGTTTCTCTAGTCTCTTCTATGATTGCTCATAAAGGTGAAGCGGAAACTAAAGAGTGGCTAGAAGGTGTTAAAGCTAACCTAGCGCGTAAACCTCAAGGTAACGACCGAGCACAGGTTAAAGCGATCAAAGAAGGTCTATGTGACGTTTCTCTGGGTAACAGCTACTACCTAGGTAAGATGGTTAACGATAAAGAGCAGAAAGCGTGGGCTGATGCTGTTTACATTAACTTCCCTAACCAGAACACAACTGGTACTCACGTAAACATCTCTGGTATGGCAATGGCTAAGTACTCTCCGAACAAAGAGAACGCACTTAAGCTGATGGAATTCCTAGCGGGTGATAAAGCTCAAAGCATGTACGCTGAAGTGAACTACGAGTACCCAGTGAAAGAAGGCGTTAAGCGTTCTGATCTAGTAGCGTCTTGGGGCGACTTCAAAGCTGATACTATTTCTCTAGATGAAATTGCTGATCACCATGCAGCAGCAATCAAGCTTCTTGATGAAGTGAAGTTCGACCTGTAATCGTTCGACGCTTTATATACACAGCCTCAAGTCGCTCTTTTACAAGGGTAACTTGAGGTTGTTTGTTTATAAGGGTATAACAGACCCTTAAGCGTGTTAAAGGTATATGAGATGTATTAGCAAGTGCATTTGATTGATGTATACCTGTGATTGTTAGGCGATGAAAGAAAATAATTATTTATGGAAAACCAGTAGTGGGACGTTAGCCCTGCTACTGGTTTTGCCGATCTTAGCGATATTCCTTACCTCTATCGGCGAGACGGATGACCTGTTCTCGCATCTGATGTCGACGGTAATGCCAACCTATACCTTTAACACGGTAGTCTTGGCCGCAGGTACAATGGCTCTGTCCCTAGTTTTTGGTATTCCTTCTGCTTGGATTATGGCCATGTGCCGGATACCCAGCGAGCGGATTTTACAATGGGCCTTAGTGTTGCCGCTGGCCATGCCGGGCTACATCGTTGGTTACATCTTTACTGATTGGCTCGACTTTGCCGGACCAGTACAAATCTTGCTGCGTGATTTAACAGGTTGGGGTCCCGGAGATTATTGGTTCCCTGATATCAGAACTTTGACTGGCGCTATCATCGTGCTGGCATTGGTGCTTTACCCTTACGTTTATCTACTGTGTCGTGCTGCATTTATGGAGCAAAATGTCTCTTTGCTGCAATCAGCGCGCTTGCTGAAATGTTCTCCTTGGGAAAGTTTCCGTCGTATCTCGCTTCCACTCGTTCGCCCTTCAATCGCCGTTGGCCTCTCGCTAGTCGCAATGGAAACCATTGGTGACTTTGGTACGGTGAGCTATTTTGCCGTCAACACGCTGACTACTGCGGTTTACGATACCTGGCTAGGTTACTCAAGCTTGACTGCGGCCGCTAAGATTTCCGCCATTATGTTGGTGTTTGTGATTCTCCTGCTTAGCGCAGAGCGTTATAGCCGCCGCAAACAAAAACTATTCCAGAATCAGTTCAGTAGCCGAGAAGATTTTCGCTACGAGTTAACTGGCTGGAAGAAGTGGCTGGCGCTGACCTGGTGCTGGGGACTGGTCGCGATTGCATTCTTGTTCCCGTTGATGCAACTGGTGATCTACGCTTATAAGTATTTTGCACAGAGCTGGACACCGGAATTCAGAGAGTATGCGCTGAATAGCCTCTACGTTTCGCTATCGGCGGCCGTCATTGGTGTGATTGTCGCGGTCATTGTGAATTTTTATAATCGCTTAGCAGCTAACCGTCAGGGGCTGGCGTTTATGCGCTTGTCTTCGATGGGGTACGCGGTACCAGGTACTGTTCTGGCGATCGGGGTAATGGTCCCTGTTTTGTTTATGGACCACTTGGTTAATGACATTGCTAAATTTATGCAATGGGGTAGGCCGGGGTTAATTTTTTCTGGCTCAATGTTTGCACTTATTTTTGCCTTGGTCGTCCGATTCTCTGCAGTCGCAATCGGCAGTATTGAAAGCAGCTTAAATAAGGTTTCGCCCTCTCTGGATATGGCTTCTCGCACTATGGGGTGCAATTCCAATCAGATGTTGTGGCGAGTACATTTCCCGCTGATTCGCCGTGGTGCCTTGATTGCCGGTTTGTTGGTTTTTATTGAATCAATGAAAGAGCTGAATGCTGCGCTGCTGCTTAGGCCGTTCAACTTTGAAACATTGGCAACCTATGTCTACAACTTTGCCTCTGACGAACAACTCGAATTGGCAGCCCTACCTGCGGTGCTGCTGGTATTAGTCGGATTGATTCCCTTAGTTATGGTTAACCGTTCACTGGAGCATACACACTGATGAGCTGTGCATTATCAATCAATAACTTAACCTGTAAGTACGACGAACAGACAACGGTGCTGGAATCTCTGTCGCTAGAGGTGGAACACGGTGAGATTGTTTGCTTACTGGGCGCGAGTGGTTGCGGGAAGACCACTTTACTTAAAGCGATTGCGGGCTTATTACCGCTCAGTTCAGGCTCAATGAGTTTGAATTGTATGACGATTGACGACGGTAAACACTGGCTGCCGCCTGAGCAGCGCAATATAGGCATGATCTTTCAGGATTACGCGCTCTTTCCACACTTAACCGTTGAGGAAAATGTGGCGTTTGGTCTCAAGACGCTGGCTAACGGTGACAGAAAAGCCAAAGTCGCGGAAATGCTTGATCTGGTTCATCTGACAGGTTTTGGAGAGCGTTATCCGCATCAGTTGTCCGGTGGGCAGCAGCAGCGTGTTGCTATTGCTCGCTCATTGGCGTACAAGCCAGACTTACTGCTGTTAGACGAACCCTTTTCTAACATTGATACTCAGGTTCGTCACGAGTTGATTGCGGAAATCCGTAAGATCTTCAAGAAGCATGGCGTCACGGCGATCTTTGTCACTCACAGTCGGGAAGAGGCGTTTGCCTTTGCTGATAAGATGGCGGTGATGAACCACGGTGTGATTGAACAATACGGTACGGCGAGTGAGCTTTACTATCAGCCTTCGAGCAAGTTTGTCGCAGATTTTTTAGGTGGTGGCAGCTACCTGATCGCGAAGCGTGTGTCTGAGTCTGAGTTTGAAACTGAGCTAGGTTTGGTTGAAGCACAAGCTCAGCAAGAAATTCAGCTACAAGCGGAATGTGAGCTGTTGCTGCGTCCACAGCATGTTCAGATCAGTGCGACTGAGGAGAGCAGTGTGACGGTCTTGGAGCAACAGTTTATGGGTGACCATTGCCGTTATGTGATTGATGCCAGTGGTAGCCGATTGTTGGCCAGCTCAGCGGAGCCACTGTCGATAGGTCAACCTGTCTCGGTCAAAGTTGAAACGCAAGGCGTATTGGCTTTTTAAATAACAAAACACCCAGCAAATCGCTGGGTGTTTTGATCTCTAGGCTAGTTACAGTTGTAAGAATGATTTGAACTGCTCAACGATGCCTTCTGCGGTCTCCTTGTCAGCCATCTCGGCAAAGATACGCAGAAGAGGCTCGGTACCAGAGAAGCGGGCAATTACCCAACCGCCATTTTTGAAATAGACTTTAGCGCCATCTTCGTAGCTCACGCGTTCAATTTCAAACTCAAACTGTGGTAGTTGCTTCTCGACATATATCTTGTGATGCAGTGCCTGCTTTTGTCCGGCTTTAAAGCTACAGTCTCCTTCAGCCGTATAGGCGTAGCCGTATTTGGTATAGATTTCATCAAGCAGCTCAGAAAGCTTTTTGCCTGTCACTGAAATCATCTCAACCAGCAGACTGGAGGCAAACACGCCATCTTTACCTTTGATATGGCCGCGAATGGTCAAACCGCCCGAGCTTTCACCACCGATCAACGAATCATCGGCTTCCATTTGCGAGCTGATGTGCTTAAAACCGACGGGTACTTCAAAGCTCTTCTCACCGTGGTCTGCTGCTATTTTGTCGAGGATATGAGTGGTCGCAATGTTACGAACTACGGAGCCAGACCAGCCTTTGTACTCAAGCAAATAGTAGTAAAGCAGGATCAGCACTTCATTAGGGTGAATAAAGTGGCCTTTTTCGTCGATGATACCGAGACGATCAGCGTCACCATCAGTACCAATACCAATATCGTAACCTTGCTCTGCAACAAGATGTTTTAGACGATATAAAGTGGCAGCGCTGGGAGACGGCATCAAGCCACCAAAGTCAGGATTTTTGCCATCGTTAATCACATCAACGTCACAGCGGCCATTGATTAATACTGTTTGCAGCGCGTTTTTAGCCACCCCAAACATAGGATCAATCAATACACGTAAATTGGCTTTTTTGATCGCTTCTATGTCGATAAAGTCGATGATCGAGTCGACGAATTCGTTCATTGGGTTAATGATCGTAATCAGTTTATCTTCAACCGCCTGATCAAACTCTACGCTTTGCACTTTATCGCCAGTTAAAGCTGCAATTTGAGCTTCGATCTTTTCAGTGATTATCTCATCCGCATCACGGCCCCCTTCAATAAAGACTTTAATGCCGTTGTAATCTGCTGGGTTGTGGGACGCAGTAATGCATGCCGAGTAGGCACAGCCCATTGCTTTGGCTTTAAACATCACAATTGGAGTCGGTACAAATTTGTCGATGAAACTGACGGGTATATTGTTAGCGGCAAGCACCTCGGCGAACCAGCGACCCGCTTTGTCGGATAAAAAACGACGGTCGTAACCAATAATGAATCCTTTGTCGGCGACTTTCTCATTGTTGATGATGTTTGCCAGCGCTTGAGCAACCAAGCGAACATTGTCTTTGGTAAACTCTTCACCGATAAATGCGCGCCAGCCGCCAGTACCAAACTTAATCATTGCTTTAATCCTTTATTCAACAAAAGAGCCTCTGTGAGAGGCTCATTGGGTAGTTAACCAAGCACAACGACGACGTCGTTTACGCTACCTTTTGGCTGTACGGGTATCGTGGCGCCAGACACTTTTTCTCCATTGACTAGGATCGATTTGACCCCTTTGCTCACTGAATCTGGATTCTCCACTTTGATGTTGTACGTCGCCTCTAGCCACTGACGGGTCACTTCGAAACCCGGCCAGTTGGTTGGGATACAAGGATCAATCGTCAGTCCGTCAAAACCTGTACGTACGCCAAGAATAAAGTTGGTTACTGCGAAGTAAGCCCAACCCGATGTGCCAGTTAGCCATGGGTGATTCGCACGCCCGTGATCTTGGTGGTCACGACCCATAATGAACTGCACGTAAGAGTAAGGTTCTGCAATCCGTTTTTCGATGATGTCGTTTTGGTTGTATGGGTTGAGTGCATCGTAGAATTTCATTGCACGGTCACCACGCCCCAATTTTGCTTCTGCAACCCAAGCCCATGGGTTTGGATGTGAGAAGATAGCGCCGTTTTCTTTCACGCCTTGATAAACTCGAGTTACGAAGCCGATGTCATCGTTAGGTGTGGCGAAAGACGGTGAGTTGAGGTGTAAGCCGTATTCAGAGAATAGGTTCTCATCTACGGCATCCATTGCTTTCTCGCCGCGTTCTTGAGATACCGCGCCAGAGAGTACGGCTAAGGTGTTTGACTCTAGGTGCACACGACCTTCGGCTTGTTGTGCTGTACCGATTTTGTCACCGCTCTTGGTGAGACCTCGGATATACCAACCGCCTTCATCATCCCAAAGGTGTGCTTCACACGCTTCGCGGACATTTGCTGCCATCTCGGAGTATTTCTCAACATCAGCGTCTTTACCTAGGTACTTGGCTAGGTCGATGAACTCTTGTAAAGCCCAGAAATGGAGGAACGACACCATTGAAGATTCGCCACCGCCTAGGTTTAAACAGTCGTTCCAGTCTGCGCGTAAGCCTTTACAGATGCCGGTTTGACCCACGTACTCAGCAGAGAAGTCTAAGGCTGCTTTCATGTGGTCATACACGCTGGCATCGCCACCATCTGCGTAAGGGATCATTTCATCAAAGAAGCTGTGTTCACCGGTTTCCATCACGTATTTACAGATGGTTGGCACTAACCATAGGTGGTCATCAGAACACGTGTCTTCAATGCCGTGGATTTTGTCTTCGTCGGAAGGGGTAGGAACAACCGTTGGTGACTTAGACGGTTTCACGTCTGCTTTCTCCGGATCGAACCAGTCTGGATCGAATAGGTGCAGACCATAACCCGCTTTCACCTGTCCGCGCAGTAGATCAACGATACGCTTGCGTGTCATTGCTGGGTTGGCATGAGGGACTGAAATCGCGTCCTGTGCGGTATCGCGGTAACCAAGGCCCGTACGCCCCCCCACTTCGATAAAGGATGCAAAACGAGACCACACGACACAGGTTTCAGCTTGGTATAGTGTCCATGCATTAATCATGGTATCCAGACCTTCATTTGGCGATTTCACTTGGAACTTGCCACAACGCTCATCCCAGTGGGCTTTGATACCAGCGAAGGCGTTATCGACTTCTGCTAGGTCTTGGTATTTAGCACGTAGGCGCTCACCATTGCCTTTGCCGATACCTAGAATGTAGGCAAAGCGAACTTCTTCACCCGGTTGGATGGAGAATTGCTTGTGCAGAGAGCCACAGTGGTTATAACAAGTCTGAGCCGTGTTGGAGCATTGGCCTTTTTCCACGGCGATTGGGTTAGCTTCGTCGCGGTAAAGACCTAGGAAGCTGTCACGCTGACCATCGTAAGAATCTGGAGAAAACGTCGAAGTAAGGTAGTAGAAACCTTCGAAGTCGTTGGTGTTGTAGTACAGGTCGTATTCAATTACGCCTTCATTGTAAGTCGTACCTGCGGAGTACAGAGACATCTGATGGTTTTGGTTATCAGATTGGATATGGCTGAATGAGAATTCAACAAAAGAGAACGCGCTGATGGTACGTGGTTTGTCAGAGGTGTTCTTGATCACCACATCCCAAATTTCTGCGTCTTCGCCTTTAGGGACGAAGAGTGTTTTCGTCGCGGTAATGCCGCTGTATTCACACTTGAACTTAGAGTATGACAAGCCATGACGGACTTCGTAGTTTGCTTCATCTAGGCTTTTGGCCACTGGTTGCCAAGAGATTGACCAGTAATCCCCTGTTTCATCATCACGCAGATAAACGTAATGTCCTGGGCGATCGAAGGTCGCATTCGGGCGGAATTTAGTAACACGGTTGTATTCTGGCGAGTTGTAGAACGAATAGCCCCCCGCATTGTGCGAGATAACCGTACAGAACTTCTCAGTGCCTAGGTAGTTTGTCCATGGCGCAGGTACGTCAGGGCGAGTGATGACGTATTCACGATTCTCGTTATCGAAATAGCCGTATTTCATGTTTTATTCCTTTTCCTACAGCCACTGAGACAGCGGCCTAATGTATTTGCTAGAGAAAACTGCTAAGGGCTATGGCCGTCAGCAAAAGTTATTTCCAAGGGTTGCGATAATTGATGCCTTGTTTATCGAGTAAAGATAAGTGGCCTTTCAGCCTTGCTTGATAGTCGTGCCAGTCGCGATGTTGTTTCATTGTCCAGCAAGCTTCTGCTATTGCTGTCAGGCGAGGGAACACCATGTAGTCCAGCCTTTGCTGGTGGGAGACAAGTTCGCACCATAGAGCGCACTGAATACCAAGAATACGTTTACGGATTGGGTCTTCTTCTGGAATATCAGCCAGAGGTTCATAGCGATACGCGCTTTCGAGAGGGATGACATTCGCCCAGTCGACGCCAGGTTCTTCCGGGGAATAATCCTGAGCCATATCCAGATAGGTGGATTGGGCCGGTTGTAGGACAACATCGAAACCTTGTTTGGCGCACTTGAGGGCTGCTTCTTCACTCAACCAAGAATAAATCACGGTATCTTTGCTGACTTTATCTCCGTGCTGAGCTTCTTCCCAGCCGACCATGCGCTTGCCCAAAGAGCGTAATTTCTGCTCGGCATATCGCAGCAGGTGCCCCTGAAGTTCTTTGGTATTCTGGTAACCTTCAGATTCCATCAATGCTTGGCAATTCGCGCTCTGAAGCCAAACGCCATCAGGCACTTCATCAGCACCGATATGCACCCAAGGGGCTGGAAATAGACTGGCGACCTCCTCAAGCACTTTATCGAGAAACTCATAAGTCCCCGGTATTGCAGGAGAGAGAACATTGTCGGTGTAATGTTGAATACTACGGTATTCCGATTTGTCGCTCGGGTCGAGAAGCAATTCAGGAAGGGCTTTAATCGCTGCTCGGCAGTGACCCGGAATATCAATTTCAGGAATCACGGTAACGCCTCGCTCTTGAGCATAAGCAATCACTTCTCTTACCTGATGCTGAGAGTAATACCCGCCATATACTGGCGAAAGATGACTAAACTGCGGCTTGAGTGCCGACTCTCTTCCCCGAAATGCCCCCACTTGTGTGAGTTGAGGAAAGGCGTTGATCTCCAGTCTCCAGCCTTCATCGTCGGTTAAATGCCAGTGAAAAGTATTGAACTTGTAGTGGGCGAGCTGGTTAATTAGCCGTTTGATATCGTCGATTGAATGGAAATGGCGAGCACAGTCGAGCATCATGCCTCGGTATTTAAAGCGAGGCTTATCCACTACTTTGACATAAGGCACTGATAATTGGTCATTATCTTGTGTTATGAGTTGCATTAACGTGGCACTGGCATGTACGAAACCTGCTGCTGATGCCGATTCAATCCTGACACCTGTAGCGGATACGATAAGCTGATACTGACTTTCATCCAGCGTTGGATTATTGCGAAACAGGATTTCGCTTTGACCAATGGCCTTGGCCTGATAGCCGAATAGATTGGTCAGCTCTTCCTCCAGCCAAGTCGCGGCTTTTTCGGCTTGCGCAGTTTGTAGAGTAATCTGGCTGGTAGTCGATAAATGAAAGGTTCCACCCTGATAACTGATCTGGTTGGGTGCTGGGATCAGTGAGTGCTCTGCAGCAGGTGTCGGGTCAAGTTGGGTGCGCTCTTGATAGGGGGAGGCGAGAGCAATAGGCGTCAACGTCACAGCTAACTCACTGGCACCATTGTCACTGACAATCAAAGCATCTTTGAGGCCGTCAGTGTAAAAGCGCAATGGCGCTGTATTGATGCTAAATTCGCAGTAATAATGCTGATTTGCGTCGAGTGTGTGGCTATCCGGAGTAACAACGCAAAAGCTGCCTGTTTGTTTGATCGAACCATGACTAAAGCTATCAGGAAGGATGTAGCGGTCAATGATGAACTGCAAATGCCAACTGTTTAGTGCTTGATCCGACAGATTGTGCAGCGTCAGACCAAATCGACAGTATTGCTTATGCTCTGACAGAACGGTGAGGTCAATACGATAACTCATGGTATCCCCTTTAATACAGGTTATGCTCTGGTTTGCCAGCAAACATTAATGCCCCTTCAATGGCATCGAATTGGGGTTCAACAATCCATTGTTGAACGGGAGGCGAAAGCCAGTCATGCATACGCTCTGCTATGCTGCCCATTAGGCAAATTCGGTTGGCGCCTTTTTTATGTAAGGCGAGAATGAACATTTCAATGTCGGCTGCAGTTTGCTGAAGCAACGAGATAGCTAATGCATCGGCTTGGGCCGCATGGCGAAAAATCATTGGCGAAAACTGGCCATAGTCACGGGGTAAGGCGTTTTTCGACCAACTAACAATTTGGTCGACATCGTTGGAGAAGTGGGTCATAACTTCTTGACATAAAGGTGTTTTTTCACCAATACCATCTTCAGCAAGGAGCACTTTTTGAATCAGTGTCAGTCCCATCACGGCGCCACCGCCTTGATCGGAAATAGGAAACTCTCGCCCTCCTACAACATGCTGCTCATTGCCGGACAAATAAATGCCACAAGATCCTGTCCCAGCAATCATGATGGCTCCACTGTCGCCATTGTGTGCGCCTAAGCAAGCCCCATAAGCATCGGTATTGAGTACAATGGAAGCGAAAGGATGAGCTTGAGCCATAAACTCCTGCCAAGCAGATTTTTGTTCTGCACCAGCCAAGGCTAATCCTAAATGCATGTGTTTTAGTTGAGATGAGTCGAGTCCGGCTTCTTGTGCAGCGATTGTGACCGCGTCAACAATCGACTGAAGTGCCACATCGACCCCTAAAAGAATATTGGCGCTGCCACTTTTACCTTCTCCAAGTCGCTTACCGTGTTGATCCCTGATGCGTGCTCGGCAAGATGTACCTCCGCCATCAATTCCGACAAAATACTGAGTCATGTTACTGCTCCTCTACGCGACTGAAATGAGCTTGCTGAGTCATGATGGCAAGCAAGTACCACGCACTATGAGGAGTCCATTGCTCGCCCCAGCGCCAGTTTTGTAGCATGTCGTCCTTTTGTCCGGCTGGGTTAAATGCAATATCCTCTGAATCCTCGAACCCTGCCGTTATGCCGTTACAAATTCCTCCTTTGGCATTAAAAAATCCAAGGTGTGGTAAATAGTCGGGGTTGTTGCGTCCGTGCCCATCTAACATGCACATGTCATACGGGTTGAGGCCGAGAATCCAATTGAGAGCATTTTGGGAAAACTTGTTGAGCTTGTGTTTTTGCTCGGCGTCGCATAGATGTGGCTGAGCGAGGTACGCCATCACGGACAATGACGCTAAACGGGCATTTTCTCCCTGCCACCAATAGCCACTCTCATTATTCTGAGCGATGAAGAAAGCGTCCTGTTTTGCTTGGTTGACGCCTTTTACATACTGCCGCGGATAGCCAAAAGGGTTGGCGACTTTAGTGGAGATAGACAGCTCAAATTGGCACGCATGTGTGATGGTGTCGACTGTTGATTGGCGTCGTTGTGGATCATCTTCAACCTCTAAATACAGGCACAGAGCAATGACAGGTAAGCCGGCTTCCGCTGCATGATAATAAGGGCGTGAGCCGTCCTTATTCGCTGACCAGAAATTCTGGATAAGTTCATCTGATTGTTGTCGCTGCGTTAAACGTGTCGCCCAGTATCGGCTTTCTTCAAGATAGAGATGATTTTGTGTCGTTTTGTACAGTTCAGCGCAGGCCATCAGTGCGCAATACTCATCAATGATGTTTTCTTCGCCATCATTGAGGTAGTGGCAATTGAGTTCTTTCAGGTGGTGGTAACCGGACTCAGCTGCATCAAGGTATTGCTGAGTGGTAAAGTCGCCATGGATATCCAAACGTGCTGCTGCCGCTAATGCTGCGATGGCTATACCACCGCCTTGACGAAAGCCAGCCTGAAAGTCGTCTGATTTGTGACCGTCTTGCGTTGCGTAAGAGCATATCTCACGCTGCTGTGGGTCTTTCGACCACTTATCAAATACTGTGGTATAGAAAAATCCCGACTCGTGCTGCATCCGGACCAGAAAGTCGGTACCGAATAAAGCTTCGTCTTTGAGACGTAACTGCGTAAATGCTGCCAGCTTTGAGCTGGTCTCACATAGCTCAAGACCTTTGAGTATATTCCACACCACCATTGGAATTTGTTGTGGGTTCAAGTAGTTGGCATAAGAGAGGTGACTTAAATATTTGCTGACATCACCCGAGGCATCGTACCATCCGCCACGGACGTCGACAGTTTGACTGCTGTTTAATAGCGGTATGTTTTGATCCTGACGATCGTAGATGCCGCTGCTGCGTTGGGATTTAAAATAGTGCAGTACGTCGGACAGTGTGGAGGTGAAGAGCAGATCTTGATCGATCAAAAAAATAGAGGACTGACAACTATTGTATTTGAGGTAGTAGCGCCCTAGTGTTTTCACGTTGGAAAAATCAATGCGAAAAAAATATCCCTGGTGCCAATTTGCGACTCGAGTGCCAGTCTCGACATCCAGTGACGCAACAGTCTGATGACTATCTGCACACACCAAAAGGGCAGTGGAAGATGGTAGGTTGGGTACATCTGCCATCAGAATAGCCTGCTTTGGTCCCAGGGATTCATAACCAATGTGGTTAGTAAGTAGCAGCATTAAAATCTCCGAGTGAATCTGATGAGCCAGCTTCTTAGGCTGGCTTCAATATGGTTTTAGCTTTGATATAGGTAACAACGCACAAAGTGGTTATCTGACAGTTGAGTGACTTCTGGCAATTGTTCACGGCATTGGTTAGTTGCATGCTGACAACGTCCAGCAAATGGGCAGCCCAAGGAATTAGGTGTCCAAAGAGGGATCTCACCTTTATTGCCTTTTAGCTGCTCATGGATCGATTTGCTTGGATCCGGTACAGCGGAAACCAGTAATTGAGTGTATGGATGTTGAGGGTTGTGAATGATCTCTTCTGTGTCTCCCCACTCAACCATATGACCGACGTACATTACGGCAAGATCTTCAGCGATGTAGCGCGCAGTTGCGATGTCATGAGTGATGTAGAGCAGTGACATCTGCTTTTCAAATTTCATCTCTTCCATCAGGTTGAGAACGCCAGCTCGAATCGAGACATCCAACATGGATGTCGGCTCATCAGCGAGCACGACCTCAGCACCCACGGCAATATTACGCGCTAGGTTAACCCTTTGGCGCTGGCCGCCGGAAAGTTGATGCGGGAATTTTTGCGCGGTTTCCTTAGGAGGAATAAGCCCCACCTGTTCCAGCAAGTCGTAGACACGCTCTTCCAATTCCTTCTTATTTCCCGGTTTGACCTTTTTATGGATCAGTAATGGGCGGGCAATATGATGGAAAATATTATGGGTTGGGTTAAGAGAGCCAAATGGGTCTTGCCAGACCATTTGCACGCCTTCGCGATAGGCCATCAGATCAGAGCGAGAGCCAATAGTCTGGATATCACGCCCTTTGTATTCAATGGTGCCGCTGGTTGGGGCATACATCTTTGCGATCATCTTGGCAGTGGTCGATTTGCCTGAGCCTGATTCACCAACCACTGACAGGCCACGGCTTTTGTACATTTTAAAAGATACGTCGTTTATCGCGCGCATCATGGGTTGCTGCAGCGCATTACTGTTAATCGGGAAGTCTTTAACTAGATTTTTCCCTTCCACCAGTAGTTCACCAAATTCTTTGCTCATCATTGTCTCCAGTAATCGTTATGTTTTTGTCTTCCAGCGCTAGAGTTTGGCTTGGGCTATTGGCTCACCATATAGGTGGCAGTTTGAGAAACGACTTGGCTCTATTTGTTTCAGTTGAGTTGGTATCTTGGTACAGGCTTCGTGGACACGATCGCATCGTGCTTGGAATCGACAACCTTGTGGAATTTCCAGCAGGTTGAGTGGGTTGCCAGGGATACCAGTCAACTTCGTTTTTGGACCAGTGAGTGGAGGGAAAGAGCTTCCCAGCCCTTTGGTGTACGGGTGGTAAGGGCTTTCTAAAATTTGCTTCGATGGTGCGACTTCGATCAGTTCACCTGAGTACATAATGCCGATGCGATCTGAGAATTCGACCATCAGTGAGAGATCGTGAGTAATGAACAAAATAGAGAAACCAAATTCTTCTTTCAGAGCGTAGATCTTCTGAAGAATCTCGCGTTGTACCACAACATCCAAAGCAGTGGTTGGCTCGTCCATAATGATCATTTTAGGGTTCAGTGCGAGGGCAATGGCGATGACCAAGCGCTGGCGCATACCACCGGAAAACTGGTGAGGGTAGTCAGTCAAACGGCTTGGATGAATGTCTACTATCTCCAGTAACCCTTCTGCGCGTTTACGTGCTTGCTCACGCGTTATGTTGGTATGACGCATAATCACGTCGCAAAATTGCTCTTCCATTGGCAACACTGGGTTCAGCGCATTCATCGCACTCTGAAACACCATTGACATCTCACTCCAGCGAAAGGCTTGCATTCTTTCATCGCTGTAATTGAGGATGTTCTCGCCATTGAAGATGACTTCTCCACCGGTAATAAATGCTGGCGGCTTGTGCAGTCGCATTAACGAGAACGCGACCGTTGATTTTCCGCAGCCAGATTCTCCCGCCAAGCCAAAGACTTCACCGGGAGCGATATCAAAGCTGACATTGTTACAGGCGCGAACGTCGCCTGCTGCTGTGATGTAATCAACACATAAGTTACGGATAGAAATGAGTGGTGCTGTCATGATTATTTATCTCCGCTCCAAAGTGCATTTTGTGGTGCCAGTTCTGGCTCACGTTCTTTTTTGTCTTGCTGGGCTAGCTTTTTCCAACGCTTCATCCCTTTGTGCGAGCGCAGCTGCGGGTTAGCAATTTCGTCTACAGCGAAGTTAAGTAATGCCAATCCAGTAACGAGTAGGATAAGGGCCGCACATGGTGCAAACAGTTCCCACCACGCGCCAATTAGCATTGAGGAGGAGGTCTGAACGTTATAGAGCATGATGCCCCAGCTGACGGTGTTAGGGTCACCTAATCCAAGGAAGGAAATCGTTGCTTCCATCATGATGGCGTACATCACTGAACCAATGAAACTTGCGCCCACAATTGGGATTAGGTTAGGTAGGATCTCGACAAAGATGATGCGCCAAGACGATTCTCCGAGTACTTCTGCGGCTTTAACGAACTCTTTCTCACGTAGAGCTAGAGTTTGTGAACGAATTACCCGAGCGCCCCAAGCCCATGCAGTCAGGCCAATGATCAGCGCGATGGTTAATGGCCCAGCTTCACCAATGAAAGCGGCTAGTACGAATAGTAAAGGGTACTGTGGGATGACCAGCATGATATTCATAGCTGCAGTTAAAAAGTCATCGACCCGACCACCGAAGTAACCTGCGGAAATGCCGATCACAGTCGCAAGGAAACACACGGTAATACCAGCACCAAAACCTACGGCAAGTGATACTCGAGCACCGTGGACAAATTGTGACCAGACATCGCGTCCCATACGGGTGGTGCCAAGTGTGTGATCGGCTTTTTTCGACATCAACAGCGTTCGGCGGTCTGTCGCTAGGTTTTCTGCCACCCAACCGTCTGGGTTGGCTTGTGCTGATTTCACGATGAACGCTGGGTACTCGTGTGGGTTACCTGTACGCTTGTCCGGTGCGTGTTTAGTGAGCAGAGGTGCTGCAAGCGCAATAAACAAGAAGATGCCGATGATGATGCTACCAATCAAAGCGATTGGGTTACCTATGATGAGTTTGATGAATCCCTTCATGATTATTTGCCTCCCTTACGTAGGCGAGGGTCAAGCACGACATAAAGCATGTCAGCCAATAAGTTAAAGAACAGCATGAACAGCGTCATGATCAGTAGCTGGCCCTGAAGAACTTGATAGTCACGAGCTTTAATTGCATTGAAAAGTACTGAGCCTAAACCTGGATAGTTGAAGATGATTTCGATGATCAACTGACCACCAATCGCCATACCTAGCGCCATGGATAAGGCGGTTACACTAGGTAGCAAGGCATTTCGTGCTGCGTAATTGAAGACCACACGGTTTTCACTCAAGCCCTTGCCCTTAGCCATTGTGATGTAGTCTTCTGCGAGTAGGTTGATCATGTTGTTACGCATGTTGACAAGGAAACCGCCGATTTGAACTACAGACGCACAGAAAAGAGGTAGGACGGCGTGATAAGCCACATCTTTAATGAATGCCCAGCTCGTCCAATCTGGAGATGTGCCTGCTGTATAAGCGTAGCCAGTCGGGAACCACTTCAAGCCAATCGCGAAAATAAACATCGCAATCATGGCAATGACGACTTGCGGCACGGCTTGGATGATGAGCATGCCCGGTGTGATGAATGCGTCGTATTTGCTACCGCGCTTCCAAGCTGCGTAGATACCCAGAATAGAGCCGATCGAGAAAGATAGGATGACCGCTGTACCCGCAAGGAACAGTGACCAACCAAAGGCACTGCCTAGCAAGTCATTAACAGCGAGTGGGTAAAACTGGATTGAGGTGCCCAGTTCCCAACTGAGTATATTCTTCATGTAGGCGATGTACTGGACAAAGAGTCCACCATCGACAAAGCCCAGTAGTTCTTTCATGGCGGCAATGCGCTCAGGCGTCACCTGGACAGATGCGTTAGCAAACATCATGGTGACCGGATCACCCGGCATTGCACGCGGAATAATAAAATTAAGTGTCGCGGCAACTAAAAGTGCGACAAAGTAAAATGACAAACGTCTTAAAAAATAACCCATAACTTACACCTTACTCACCCAGATTTTCCCTGTTTCTGGTTTCAGGTCGCTCCTAGCGAAAGTCAAAATTGAGAGCGAACAATCCCCTGACGACTGGCGCCACACTTTAATAGGTCAAAGCTTTTGGGGATAAAGCGGCGTACGGAATGTACGCCGCATAGATAGAACGCTTACTTAACTGGTTTTAGGTCCAGAACGTGAAGTAGACGCTCAGGGATACCAGCCCAAATGTTTGGACGGCCCTTCGGATTTTCTTCATTCCACCAACCAGTGAAGCGAGTTGTGTTGTATTGATACATGTAAGCACCAGACATCACAGGTACAGTCACTTGATCTGCGGCAATGATTTGCTGGATGCCGTGAGCAATTTCTAGCTGCTCGTTTTTATCAGCTGTTTTGTAGAAGCTGTTCAGTAGGCCATCTAGCTGGTCATTTTTGTAGAAGTGCATGGCAAAGCGAGGCATGCCATCACCAGATTGCAATGCTGAGTTGTAAGCACTGTTCCAGTAAGTGTATGGATCCGCGCCGTGGAAGTAGTTGGTGTACGAGACATCGTAGCTACCTTCCAGCATTGCTTGGTTATACACAGAGAAATCTGGTGTACGAGCTTTGGCTTTGATGCCGACTTCAGCGAGCTGTTCTACCGCTAGCTGAACAGTATTGTTGAAGTCTGTCCAACCGTTTGGTGATTGAATCAGAAGCTCAAATGATTTACCTGATGGCGTGTCTACAAAGCCATCTTTATTGACATCTTTGAAGCCCGCTTTGTTTAGCAGCTCTTTTGCACCTTCAACATTGTAGGTGTTGTACGCTTTGTATTTGTTGTGAACATCTTCGTCAGACCAAGCTTCAAATGCGTAGCCAAGACCTGAAGCAAAGTCGTTCACTGTACCGCCACCGTAGTAAGCAATATCAATGATGGTTTGACGATCCAGTGCCATAGAGAACGCGCGACGGAAATCAACATTGTTCAACGCTTCATGCTTAGCTGCATCTGGGTTCTTGAAGTTGATGACGAAGGCCTGAGTACCCGCTGGTGGATACCAGTATTGGTGGCTAGGACTTGAAGCTGCATACGTACGGTCGATATCTGGAATGAAAGATGACGTCCAATCCATTTCGCCGTTAACCACTTTACCTAGGAACTGATCGTTGTTCGCGATTTGAGGCACACGAAGACAATCTACTTCTAAGTTGTCTGCATCCCAGTAGTTCGGGTTACGACACTGAATGTACAGTTGCGCTGTAAAGGTATCGATTTCAGTGAACGGGCCGGAACCTACAGGGTTTTCGTTAGTGAAGGTCGCTGGGTTTTTAACATCCTTCCAAATATGCTCAGGAACAACTGGCACCTTAGCAATCTCGTAAGGAACGTTAGAGTTCGCTTCCGTTAGGCGGAATTTGACTTGGTAGTCATTTAGTTTTTCAACACCAGCCACCCAAGAGTTGATACCACTTTGGTCCAGTTCTGGCTTCTCTTTTACTAGGTTAAAAGAGTAAACAACGTCGTTTGCATCAAAGGTTTCGCCATCTGACCATTTCACGCCTTTACGAATATCGAAAGTAACGCTCATTAGGTCATCAGACATTTTGAAGCTTTCAGCCAAACGGAATACAGGAGTATTACCATGCATTTCGTTAAACACAACAAGAGGTTCGTATAAGAAGTCTGTTGTTGTGTGAAGGTTAGTGGCACCTAAATACGGGTTAAAGTTACGTACAAAAGTGGTGAATTCTTTAGGGTGTACTGTTAGTTCACTGCGTTCAGCGGCGGTAGCGACAGAAGTAAATCCTGTTGTCGCTGCAGCAATAATTGCTGTTGCTAGTGTTGTTCTTTTAATGTTGGCAAGCATAGCTGTTCCTTACTATTTGCTTTCATTTCACTTATGGAATTGAATGCCATCAACTGATGGACACTCCCTAAAACCTACCTCAAGTATTATTTCACCATGCCGGAGGAGCAGGAAAATTGAGTGGCCTGTAGGCCTTAGGCAAGTTAAGAAAACACCTTTACGTTAAATTTGGCAATTGCCTATCTCGTCAAAAACGTTAAAAAGTACCTTATTGACGTCAATAACGTTAATTAGCCCCTTTTTTAATCAACAATCGAGCTATTCCTAAATTTGAACTCACTCGCACTACCATAGCTATGACTTATTGTTTGTTAGTGTTTACTTACATTGCTGCTCAGTTATGTTAGTGGTATGTAGAAGCTTCTAGCTATATGAGATCATTATCACTAGTCTTTATCAAGGTTATTTTCTTGCGGAAAATTAATTCTGCCGTCTTGTTGTGATTGTGTTCGCAAACTGAGTTCTTTTCTTCTAGATAGCGCTAAATAGACGGTTTTTAAGTGGCTCTCCCGATGTAATTAGAGTGTCTTAGCGGAGCCTAAATCAGGTTGTTTTCTATTGTGTAAAAACTTTATAAGGCTAAAAAGTGCATCGGGCTATTGATGAGACAGAGCCATTTATAGAAAGGTAGCGAGAGACAAAATAAAACCCGCTTAAAGCGGGTTTATATGGAATATGGGGGCTACTTAGCTGGTTAGGAGGTGTTGCAGCTTATCGCGAAGGCTCTCAATATGAGTACGCTCAGGGCTCATCTCTTTACAGTGTTCAAGGATGTACTCAAGAGAACTCAGTACCGTTCGCCAGCGCGGTGTTTTTGGTAACGTTTCGACTCGCAGGTATTTGTCCAGAGTCCGAGTCTGTAAGGTGCTACGGTCGAGGTACACACGCCATAACCCGCTTTGCTCTGCGAAAGCAAACTTGCTTTGACCAGTAACGCTTTCCCAATAAGTTAGCGCACTTGTCATTGCATCAACTAAAACTTCACGCATGACTTCTTGCTTGGACTTGTTATCAGTGGTGGCTCGATCAGCTAACCGCGTAAACTCTCCACCTAACTCTTTTAACTCTTGCAGTTTGGCCTTATCCCCTTCAAACGCGTAGCTGGAAAGGGCTTCAACCGCGGTTTCTAGGTTATTGATCCGCGCGGCATTGACACTGCCCCCCACGTTAAAGATGTACATGGATTTGAGTCCAGAGCCTTCTGGAAGTTTGAGAATGTCTGCGGACAAGTGCTGGCGGACATCTTCGACATAAACATCAATGACGCCACAGTAGTGCGGTTGCTCTACGTTAAGGAATTTTGGTGCAATCAACTCATCTGCATTGGAACGGCGTAATTGTTCTGTGGTGCGTTTAAATAGGCGAGACGCAGCATCATTGGTGAAGCGGATTTTATTGTCGTCACGTACGCAGATAATCGCTTCTGGTGCGGATTCCAATTGTTCCAATAAACGCCCCTGAGTTTCCAGTAAACTAGCTTCAACCATGGCGCGCTGCTTAAGCTCAGTTTGTAGTTGCTGGTTTTCAATCCGACGCTGTTCAGCTTTGCTCGCGGTCAAATGTGCTGTAATCCGTGCGGCGAGCTCTTGTTTGTTAAAAGGTTTTGATAAGTAGTCATTGGCTCCGGCTTCGAAACCTCGAACTCTGTCATCGGGCTGATTCAATGCTGTGAGCATGATGACGGGGAGCTGAGCATGATCATAGTCTTTACGCAACACTTCACACACCTGATAGCCGCTCATTCCCGGCATCATGATATCGAGTAGCATCAGTTCTGGTTTTTCATGAACAACGGATTCAACGGCTTCTTCGCCATTTTTAGCGGTGCGTACTCGGTAGCCTTCGAGGCGAAGGAAGCTGTCTAAGACACGCAGATTGACCGGTTCATCATCGACCACTAACAGCAATGGCCCGTCAGGATTTTCCGGTAAATTTGAGCCTTCGATTATTTCTAGGTCATTGTTTTCTGGAGCAATGAAATGCGCGCCTTCGATATGGCTTGCGAGGCCTATTTGCTCGGTTGAGGCGATTGGCAAAGTGAAACTAAAGGTCGTACCAACCATAGGTTGGCTGCTTACGTAGAGCGTGCCTTGCATCAAATCAATCAACTGACGGCTGATAGATAGACCAAGGCCGGCCCCTTGGCGATAACGGCTACTATCACTGCCAGCCTGAATCAGGGGTTCAAAAATGTGCTCAAGTTGCTCAGCAGGGATCCCCTGACCAGTATCTACTACTTGAACGCGGATGTTGTCGTCGACCTGAGTGGCGGAAATGACGATTTTACCTTCACTGGTGTATTTGATGGCGTTACCAACGAGATTGTATAGAACTTGCTCTAAGCGTTGAGGGTCGGCGCATACCCATAGCGGATCGTTAGGAACCTGATTAATGATGCGAATGGGTTTGTTGCCCACTAAGTGAGTCGACAGTTCGAGCACCAAGCGCGTTGCTCCGGAGATATCCACAGCTCGGGTTTCAATATCGAGATTACCGTAACGCATTTTGTGGTAATCAAGCAGGTCATCAACCAATGTGGCCAAGCGCTGGCCGCTACTAATGATGATGTCGAGCTGGTACTTGTGATCCGCGGTAATTGGCCCATTAGCGCCGGAGATCAGCGCTTCTGCGATACCTACCATGCCATGGAGTGGAGTTCGCAATTCATGAGAGGTGGTGGCGAGGAACTCATCTTTGAGTTTGTTCGCCAATTGCAGCTCGTCATTTTGCTTTTGGATCAGCTTTAGGTTGCTCTCCAGCTCTTCATTTTGCTGTTTTATGAGCAGTATTTTGTCGCGAATGGAGCGTTGCATGCGCTCAAAGCTGATGGCCAGTCGGCCTATCTCATCTTTTCGCTCTGTATTGATGATGTCTGTATCGAGATCGCCAGCCGAGACTTTTTCTGCCGCCCACGTCAGCTTCAACAAAGGCGCGGTAATAAAATTAGACAAGTAATGGGACGCTGCAACCACCAGTACAATTGCACATAGCATGGCAAATACGAAAAGAGTTTCGAGTTGGTGGACGCGTGCAAAAGCTTCTTTTTCTGGCACTTCTACCACAATGGCCCAGTCGACACCTTTAAACGAAATCGGACTGTAAGCCGCGATGGTCGCCTCTCCTAGCGTGTTTGTGTATGTTCCAACATCGGTTTTTCCTTCCAATGCTAAATCAACAACTTCGCGGCTCTTATCGATGTCTTTTTGCTCATACGCCATGGTTCTTGATTTATGGTCAGCACCTACCAGTAAAGTTTTCATTGCTGAAGCGTTGTTGGTATCAGCTATTAGCTTAGTGATGCCATTGTTTGGTAAACGGAACATGGCGTAGCTGTGGAGATAACCTTGCTGAACGATGGGAGCGCCGAGCCACGCGACAGGTTTACCTCTGTCCATCTCAAAGTCTGAGATGATCACCGGTGTGTAATCTTCATTGGATTTACGCTTTTCAGTAACCTGAGTTTTCAGCTTGTGGAAGGTTCTGCCTAGATTGGTATCACGAAAGCGGCCAGTAAGCAGATTGGTGCCGTAGTTGTCGTGTTTAAAGATGGAGTAGGTGACGTTACCTTCTAAATCAACCAGCAAAGCGTCGTCAAAGTCTGAGCGTTTGAGCAGTTCCAGATAGGCTCTGTGATAGCGCTTATGCAGCAGTCGATAGCGCTCAGTGCCGGTATAAACATTGGACTGAGGAAGTATTGAGGTTTTGATCTGATCGCCTGAGCCAGGAATGTAACGCCGCTGAGCGTACTCGCGTGCCTGAGCCATATCCAGTCCTAAGCTGCGAAATGCATTGACCAAGCCGTAGAAACGCCCGCCACTGGCATAAGCCAGTTCAGAGCGGACAAAGCCCATGACTTCCGATTCTTTGGCATACATGTAGTCAGTGACTTGTTGCTGCTTACTGTCTCGTACGGAGATTAAGTGCGAAGTACTTTGCTCCTGCAAATCTTTGGTATGAGATTGGAGGAAAAAAATCGCGATGATCGTGAGCGGTGTAATACTCAATACAAGAAATGCCAGCATTAAAGTATGTTGCAGGCGCTTAAATCTTTGTTTTCGGTACAACTTAAACATGAGCTAACTAGACTTTCCGTAATGAAGGCAGGCAATAAAATGCCCAGTAAAAAACGTAACTATCCTAGAATGACAAAATTAACGAGTTTTTTTACTTTGACAAGTAAGTCTGAGTTAAAGCGTGGATGAATGCGCAATTTTTGCGAATGGAGAGAAGGTGAGCCCGATATAAAGCGTTATATCGGGCTAAATGTCTATTTTTTTGCGTAATAGATTGTGAACTTATTGGTCTTATTTAGCGTCTCACAATTACCAAATGCTTGCTGAATGATAGGTGGATACTTGAGAAAGCTATTGGCAACGATAAGTAGCTGACCACCCGAGCGTTGGTGTTTTGGTGCTTCGGCTAATAAAGTTTCGGTCGCACTGTAGCTGGTATCTAAACCCGCATGAAAAGGAGGGTTACTAATAATAAATTGATAGTCTTGGCTGGTATCAGAATAAATGTCTGAAGCAAATACTCGTCCTTTTAGACCGTTGGCTTCTAATGTTGCTTTGCTGGATTCGACCGCCAGTGCGCTGATGTCGCACATTTCGAGTTTAATCTCAGCATTGAGCGTCGCCATGACAGAGCCAATCACTCCGGCACCACAGCCAAAATCCAATACTTTCCCTGACAGCGCTGGCAAAGTATCTAACAGCAGTTGACTGCCGATATCGAACTGGCCGTGACTGAATACCCCAGGTAAGCTTTTGATCGTCAGTTCATGCCCTTGGTAGCTGACCCGATACTGCTTAAACCAATCATTAAGATTAAACTCAGCAGGTTGCTCAAGACATTGCCCCCAGTAAAAAGAACAACGTCTTGCGGAGTCGAACTTATTGATTGGCCCGTAGGGTTTAAACATCTTTTCAATGCTTTTTACACCTGAGCGATTTTCACCGACAACGACAACTTCAGTCTCTGGGCCTAGTTTAGCCAACAACATAGCCAGCAAAAACTCGGCTTCGGCTTTTGCTTTTGGCCAGTACAGTAGGATCATGTCGGCTTGAGTCTGGTCAGTAAACTCAGCGCCAAACACAGTTGTTACTTGGGGGGTAGACTCTAATTGACGGTAGTAACCATAGTTGGTGGTAAACACGGTGACAGATTCACAGTGTTTGCTGAGCTCTACTGGGAACAGGTCTTCTGACTCCCCAGCGACAAGAACATGTTTACCTTTAAAGTAGGCGAGTTGTCGTTGTGCAATTTGGCTCGGTGCAATATAGGCAGACATAATGGACTCTGGCTGAAAAAAGACGGGGGATTTTCGCATAATCCCCCGCATTCTTGAAGTTTTCCTGTTTCCTAGATCTTAGTTTTGATCTTGTTCATCGAGGAAATCCTGAAATTCTTCTTCATAAATATTAAACAGCACCATGGTAATGGCGAAGATCAAAGGGCCGTAGATCAATCCAATCAAGCCAAACAAGTGAAGACCGCCTAATAGAGAGAAGAAGATCATTAGAGTGTTCATTCCTGCACTGCCTTGCATTAACAATGGTCTGAGCAGGTTATCAATTGAACCAACGACAGCGACACTCCAAATAGTAAGGAAAATCGCCCACGTTGTATCTCCAGTCAAGAACAGGTAGGCCGCTGCAGGTATCCAAATCAATGCGGTGCCGACTACAGGAATAAAGGAGGCGAAGCCCATCATCGTACCCCAGAACAGCCCTGGGAAACCAGCGAGCCACATACCGATACCGCCAGCAAGACCTTGCGCGATTGCGGTTAGAAATGAGCCCATTACGGCAGATTTGGACACTTGCTCAACTTCATCCAGCAATTTGTCTTCTTGGCTGCGAGACAGTGGCAGGATATGACGAATCGCGGCAATGATTTTGTCGTGATCACGAAGTAAGAAGAACAAAACAAACAACATCAGGAAGAAGTTGAGTAGGAAGTTCGTCGCATCGCCAAGAATTTTTGCACTGATACCGACTAAGTTCGAGCCAAATGAGGTGGCGAACTGAGCCACTTTCTGACCGATTTCCTGAGGTTGAATCTCATCAAAAGGTAAGTAGGTATTAATGATAGACAAGCCTTTTACTACCCATGGATGTTCGAACAGGGCTTGGATGCCACCGTGGGTCACCCACTGGTAGACGTTTTGTGAGAATGCTGAACCTTGTTGAACAATGGCGGCGAAAACAAAAAGAAGAGGCAGCACTATGATGACGGTGAGTAAGGTACAAGACAGCAACGACGCGATGTTTCTATGATTCGGCATTCGGTTTTCGATCCACTCATGGATAGGAAACATCAGCAGAGAAATGATAAACGCCATCACAATTGAGTTTATGTAAGGCTCAACTAATAAAAAGCAGGCAAAGCCAGCAGCAAGTAGCGCAACAATCAATACCCAATGGCTGGAAGTTATTTTGAGTTTTTCTGACACGTTTGTTGTCCAATTATTCATCGTGATAGAAGTATAATGGCTGTAAATTACTGAGTCTTCAACGCAAAATCAAAATGTTATCAGCGGAGGGAAAAACTATGGGATGCTGCAATGATGATAAGTCCTGTTGTGGAAGCGCAAAACCTAAGCGGAAAATTCCTTGGTTTTCCCTGATTCTTGTTCTGCTGGTCGTTTTAGTCGTATTTAACTGGCAATAAAAAAGGCTGCATGCGCAGCCTTTTGTCATTTATTACAACGATGAATTATGCTTCTTTGGCTAGAATTGCAAAGCAGCGGTCAGCCGCTTCTAATGTTGCTTCAATTTCTTTACTGCCGTGTGCTAGCGAAGTGAAACTCGCTTCAAACGCAGAAGGTGCTAAGTACACACCATGTTCTAGCATTAGGTGGAAGAAGCGTTTAAAGCGTTCGATATCGCATTTAGTGACGTCTTCGTAACACGTGATTTCTTCTTGTTCCGTAAAAAAGAAGCCAAACATGCCACCCACTTGATTGACGACCATTGGAATACCGTGTTGCTCAGCAAGAGATTTAAAGCCATCAGCCAATTGTTTGGTTTTTGAAGCGAGGCGTTTTTCGTTACCTTCTTCTTTCAGTAGGCTTAAACAAGCGTAACCTGCAGCCATCGCTACTGGGTTGCCAGACAGCGTACCTGCCTGATAAACCGGACCTGTTGGCGCGATGTATTGCATCACGTCTTTACGACCGCCAAAGGCCCCCACTGGCATACCACCACCGATGACTTTACCTAGTGTCGTGATATCTGGCTTGATATTGTAATGACCTTGAGCACCGCCTAAAGCGACACGGAAACCTGTCATGACTTCATCAAAGATCAGCAGTGCGCCTTCTTCATCACAGATTTGACGTAGGCCTTCGTGGAAACCAGCAACTGGTGGGATACAGTTCATATTACCCGCGACGGGTTCAACGATGATACAAGCGATTTCGCCTTTATTCGCAGCAAACAGCTCGCGAACAGAATCCAAGTCATTAAACGTGGCTGTTAGCGTGTGCTTAGCAAAGTCTGCAGGAACACCTGGAGAGCTCGGCTGACCAAGCGTAAGTGCACCGGAACCTGCTTTTACCAGTAAGCTGTCTGCATGACCGTGGTAGCAGCCTTCAAACTTGATGATTTTGTCTCTGTTGGTAAAACCACGTGCGAGACGAATGGCACTCATAGTAGCTTCTGTACCTGAGCTGACCATTCTGACTTGTTCCATTGATGGCACGAGTTCAGAGACCAGCTCAGCCATTTGGATTTCCATTTCAGTTGGTGCACCAAAGCTTAGACCACGCTGCGCAGCTTCAATCACCGCTTCGCGAATGACTGCGTGGTTATGGCCAAGGATCATCGGGCCCCAAGAGCCAACATAATCAATGTAAGCTTTACCATCAGCATCGAAAATCAACGGGCCATCTGCGCGTTCTACAAAGATAGGTGCACCGCCAACGCCGTTGAAAGCACGTACTGGAGAGTTAACGCCACCAGGAATAGTCTGTTGTGCTTTTTCGTAAAGCTCTGCTGATTTGGTCATGGATATATCCTCTTTTGATTGCTCGGACCAATTTGGCTGGCATTGTACCTGTCGATTCCCGTTCAAGAAAACGCTTTGCGCCACATTATGGGCAGTTTTCCATCAAGAAAGCGGAGTTTTTATGAAAAAAATCCACGAAAGGTGGTGAATACTTGAACGGATAACTCAGGTATTAGATAATGGAGCGATTATAGAAAGATGATTTATCCAACACTGTACACAGTGATTGGATTTACATGAGTGAGAGAGGTCATCGTGAGCGAACTAAATATCCCACTAACATTTTCAGATGCAGCGGCACAACGTGTTGGCGCACTAATCGCTGAAGAAGAAAATCCAAACCTGAAGTTGCGTGTTTACATTACGGGTGGGGGCTGTAGCGGCTTTCAGTATGGCTTCACATTCGATGAGAGTGTCAATGACGGCGATACGACGATTGTAAATAGTGGCGTAACGCTTGTAGTTGACCCAATGAGCCTACAATATCTTGTTGGTGGTCAGGTGGATTACACCGAGGGTTTGGAAGGTTCACGTTTCTTCGTAAATAACCCTAATGCGACAACAACTTGTGGCTGTGGCGCTTCATTTAGTGTCTAAATTAAAAGTCTAATTTGCAGAGCCGCGCTAAGTCGCGGCTTTTTCTTTTCTGCCAAATATCTATGCAACCAGGTCAGAACTGAGACCTCGGCTAAATTACTGTCCAACTGTATTTTATTTTTTATTGGTTAATTTATATCCTGAGCTTATAAAAGTTGGTGCTTTTACTCAGCAAGGGATTGTTATGGGCAAATTTTCACTATTCCGTTTTCTCGCGGTCAGACCCTACATTGTTTCACTCGTTATTATTCTCATTTTATCGATTTGGCTCGGTCTTGGCACACTTAAAGCGGACGATGGTCAGCCTGAGCATCAACAAGAGGTTGTGCCATTGGCTAAAGTGGCCTTTCAGACCTTTACTGCTCAAAGTACCCATAAATCCATCGACTTATACGGCAGAACCGCACCAGAAAAACAGGCCAAGCTCGGCGCAGAGATCGCGGGAAAAATTGTTGAGTTAAAAGTACGTAAGGGATATAGCGTTAAGCAGGGACAAGTTATTGCTTTGATTGATAAAGGGGATTTGGAGATCCAGCTTGAGCGTGCCAAGGCCATGCTTAAAGTGCGTGAGAAAGAATACAAGGCAGCTCAGTCACTTAAAGATAAAGGATTACAAGGTGAGGTGGCTTTCAGTAATGCGCAGGCGGCCTTAGTTGAAGCCAAAGCAATGGTGAGCAATGCCAAGATTGCTCTGAGAAACACCGCGGTTACGGCACCATTTAGCGGTATTGTCGACAGTTTAGATATCGAACTCGGTGATTTTGTTGGCGTTGGTGATCCGGTCGCTAGTTTGATTGACCTCAGTCAGATAGTGATTGAAGCCGATGTGAGCGAGCGGCATATCCAAGACCTCACGCTAAACCAGCCTGCGTCAGTCAGTTTTATTGGTGGCGAAAAAGTCGAGGGTAAGGTTCGTTACATTTCTCGGATTTCTTCAGCTTCAACCAATACTTTTCCGATAGAAATTATTCTGCCTAATCCACAGCAAAAAATTCCTGCAGGGATCAGTGCCGAAGTGGAGCTCAATCTTAAGCAGCAACTGGCGGTGAAAGTGACTCCAGCAATGTTGGCCTTAGACGAATCTGGCAACTTAGGGGTTAAAACGCTTGTCGATGAACGAGTGCACTTTATTCCGATTCAGCTAGTAAAAGCAGAGCAGGACGGCGTGTGGCTGACAGGTTTGGGTGAGCAGGTCAGTATTATCACCACCGGGCAAGGTTTTGTACGAGACGGCGACCAAGTGATCGCTGTCGAGCAGCAATAGTAAGGAGTCATTATGTACGCCTTAATAGATGCGGCCTTATCCCGTACCCGTACCATGCTGGTGCTATTGGTCTTCGTCCTGATAGCTGGTGTTATGACTTATCTGACGGTACCGAAAGAATCCAGCCCGGATATTACCATTCCAATTATCTATGTATCCGTGGGGCATCAGGGGATTTCACCTGCCGATGCTGAACGCCTCTTGGTTCGCCCAATCGAGCAAGAGTTGCGCTCGATTGAAGGGGTTAAGGAAATGACCTCAACCGCTTCTGAAGGACATGCTTCTGTACAGTTGGAATTCAGTGTCGGTGTGGATCTGAATAAAGCCATGGCGGATGTGCGAGAAGCGGTTGACTTAGCGAAGCCCAAATTACCGGAAGAGAGTGATGAACCGACGGTCAATGAGGTAACGTTCGCTTCAGAAGAGCCGGCTTTGACGGTGGTTTTGTATGGTACGGTGCCCGAGCGCACCATAGTGCAAATAGCCCGTCAACTCCGAGATAAGCTGGAGAGTTTTCGTCAGATCTTAGAAGTCGATATCGCTGGAGATAGGGAAGACATTGTCGAGATCATTGTTGACCCTTTATTGATGGAAAGCTACGGATTAGACCAAGCGGATATCTATAATCTGATTGCCCTCAATAACCGAGTCGTGGCTGCAGGCTTTGTTGACACTGGTTATGGCCGCTTCTCGGTAAAAGTCCCATCGGTATTTGATTCGTTGAAAGATGTTCTTGAGTTGCCAGTTAAGGTTGACGGAAAACAAGTGATCACTTTTGGTGATGTGGCAACGGTGCGCAGGGCGTTTCGCGACCCTGAAAGCTATGCACGCCTTGATGGCAAATCTGCGATTGTTTTGGATGTGAAAAAGCGCGCGGGTGAAAACATTATTGAGACTGTCGCTTTGATCAAGCAGGTGATGGAGGAAGGTCAAAAGCGCGCCGACTGGCCGAATAATTTGCAAGTGAAATACACTTGGGATCAGTCTAAAGACGTCAAAATGATGCTCAATGATCTACAAAACAATATTCTGTCAGCGATCATTCTGGTTGTTGTGGTGATCATCGCTATCTTGGGTGTCCGAACGGCATTATTGGTGGGCATTTCCATTCCCGGATCATTCCTCACGGGACTATTGGTTCTTTCTGTGTTCGGCCTGACAGTTAATATCGTGGTGTTGTTCTCGTTGATCATGGCGGTCGGTATGCTGGTGGATGGGGCGATTGTTGTGACGGAATTTGCTGATCGCCGCATGCAAGAAGGAACACCGCGCCGAGACGCATACCGGGATGCCGCTAAACGTATGGCATGGCCGATTACCGCATCTACCGCGACAACCTTAGCGGCATTTGCTCCGTTGTTATTTTGGCCAGATATTACTGGCGAGTTTATGAAATACCTGCCTTTGACTCTGATTGCGACATTGGCAGCGTCACTGGCGATGGCATTGTTGTTTGTCCCTGTACTCGGCGGTTTGATTGGTAAGCCGCAGCATGTCACCAAACAACAACGTGAGAAAATGGTCGCTCTGCACGATGGTGACTTTTCCAAGGCCACCGGGCTGACCAAACTCTATCTTGAAACGCTTAACATCGCTTTACGCCATCCACTAAAAATTCTGTTAAGCGCGATTTTACTTGCTGTGGGAGTCGGCCTCACCTACGCCAAAGCGGGCTTAGGTGCAGAGTTTTTCCCTGAGGTAGATCCGCCATTCTTTACTGTCAAAGTACGTTCTTATGGCGATCTGTCGATAAATGAAAAAGACGTCATCATGCGTGATATCGAGTCTGTCATGCTTGGTCATGATGAGTTTGAAAGCGTTTATACCAAAACGGGTGGGGATGATGAAATCGGACAGATTCAGATCACGCCTGTGGATTGGCAGTATCGGCGTAAAGTAAAAACTATCATTGATGAACTAAAGCAGACGACCGACCAATATGCTGGAGTAGAAATCGAGTACAAGTTCCCAGATGCTGGACCGCCTGTGGAGCATGATCTGGTTATTGAAATGTCGACGCGTATTCCAGGAGAACTAGATCGCGCGGCGAAAATGGTTCGTCACTGGGCAGATGCGTACCCTGCTTTCACCAATATTAGTGATACATCAAGCAAAGAAGGCATCGACTGGCAGATAGACATTCGTCGTGATGATGCCTCACGCTTTCTTGCTGATGCGACATTGGTGGGCAATACGGTTCAATTTGTCACCAATGGCCTCAAACTTGGGGACTATTTACCAGATGATGCCACTGAAGAGGTCGATATTCTGGTGCGTTACCCAGAAGATAAGCGTGATATTGGCCGTTTTGATCAGCTTAAAGTCAAAACCGCCGCGGGTATGGTCCCTATCACCAACTTTGCCAGCATTATTCCCGATCATAAGCAGGACACGATTCGGCGTATAGACGGGCATCGAGTGATCAATATTTTTGCCGACATGAAAGAAGGCTATAACTTAGCGCTGGAGCTGCCTAACGTTGAACAAGCACTTGCCGATCTGAACTTGCCAGATGGGGTCGAGTTTAAGATCCGGGGGCAAAATGAAGAGCAGGAAAACTCCTCCGCTTTCTTACAGAAGGCATTTTTGATCGCTTTAGTGGTGATGGCGTTAATCTTGATCACTCAGTTTAATAGCTTCTATCAGGCGTTTTTGATCCTCAGTGCGGTGTTGTTCTCCACCGTGGGCGTTTTTGTCGGTTTGTTGATTTTCCAAAAGCCATTTGGCGTCATTATGTCAGGTATTGGCGTGATTGCTTTGGCGGGCATTGTGGTGAATAACAACATCGTTTTGATTGATACCTACAATCAGCTTCTCAAGCGCGGTATGGATAAGCGAGATGCGATTTTAAGGACGGGGATGCAGCGTTTACGTCCAGTTCTGTTGACTACTGTGACGACAATCCTAGGTCTGCTGCCTATGGTACTGGAAATGAACATCGACTTAATTAACCAGAAGGTTGAATTCGGCGCTCCAAGTACCCAGTGGTGGTCGCAATTGGCAACCGCTGTTGCTGGGGGGCTAGCGTTTGCAACGGTGTTAACTTTGGTGTTGACACCATGCTTGCTGATGCTGGGTCGACAGCACAAGGTTGAAGAAAACGCGAATATCATAGTAGAAGATTAAAAAAGCCCGCAGTTGCGGGCTTTTTCTTAACACAATTTAGCGAGTCGCGAGCAATTCACCGTAGCGATCGAGTTTTTCGAGCCTTAACTTGGCATTGGCGATAAAGGTAGCCTTATCTTTACCAGTTAATGACTTAGATTGCGGAAGCTTAACGGTTCTTGGGTTCTTGTGAACACCATTGACTAGAAACTCATAATGTAGGTGCGGACCAGTCACTCGTCCTGTTCCGCCCAAAGTACCAATAGTTTGGCCTTGTTTGACACGTTGACCGGTTTTTACCGTTCGCTTGGTTAAGTGCAAGTACTTGGTGATGTAAGTATTGCTGTGTTTGATGAACACGTAATTACCGTTGAACTGGTTGTAGCTGGATTTTTGCACGATACCATCACCAGCGGCCCAAATTGGTGTTCCTACTGGGGCTGCGTAATCTGTTCCTCTGTGTGCACGTACTTTTCCTGTCACTGGGTGGCGACGGCGAGGATTAAAGTTCGAAGAGACACGGCGGAAATCCAGTGGCGAACGCAAGAAGGCTTTCTTCATCGCACGACCATTTTCATCGTAGTAGTTGCCATTCTTGTCATTGATAATCGCTTTGAAGGTATCGCCTTGGTTGGTAAAAATTGCCGCGATAATCTTACCACGTCCAACCACTTCTCCCTCTACCACGCGCTCCTGATACAGGATCTCAAAATGATCGCCTTTACGGATGTCGAGCGCGAAATCTATGTCCCAACCAAAAATACCAGCCAGCTCCATAATCTGATTGGCAGTGAGACCTGCGCCAACCCCCGCGTTCCAGAAATTAGATGTGATGTCTGCTTCTGCGTAGTTGTATTGGTAATGGACTTCTTTTTTATCGAGTTGAGACGTAAAGCCAGTCTCAGAACGAGTAATTAAAAAGGTTTCGTAAGCATTGAGCTGACGTTTTATCTGAACCAGTTGATCATCGGTATCGAAACCGAACTGAAATGAGTCACCAGGGCGGACACGTGTTAGCTGTTGTTTAATTTCTTTGCTGGTCGTGGTCAGATCATAAAGTAGACGGGAGGAGAGACCTGCGCGTTGAAAAAGCAGAGCCATGCTGTCACCAGAACCTATGGTGTGTTTCTCCCAGCGCAGCGACGCCGCCGTGTTTTCTGAGTCTGAAGAGATCAACGCCTCAGCATTGATAGCAATAGGGTAATGTTCACCAACCTCATAAAGCTTCTCATCCGGTCTGAGATCTTGAGGTGATGGCAGAAACAGTGCGATGACAATCAGTGCACTAAATAAGGCGATACAGGCTCGGTGCATCCATGGAAGTCGAGCGAAAATAGACAACATTTATGTTCGTTCTAAAAAATTCAGTAAAAATAGCTAGCTGTTTAGTCTAACTGGTTTCAAAAAGCATCGCTATTCAAGTAAGATGGGAAATTACCAAATTTTTGCCAAATCTGTGGGAGTGAACAAGAATGGCGAGCATTGAAGCTGCACTGGCCGAGATTAAACGCGGCGTTGAAGAGCTAATTCCAGAAGAAGAGCTGATTGAAAAGCTGAAAGAGAATCGTCCTCTACGTATTAAGTTGGGTGCCGATCCAACCGCTCCAGACATTCACCTGGGTCACACGGTTATTTTCAATAAGCTACGCTTGTTCCAAGAGCTTGGCCATGAAGTGACGTTCCTTATCGGTGATTTCACCGCTATGGTCGGTGACCCAACGGGTAAGAACAGTACTCGTCCACCACTGAGCCGTGAAGATGTACTTCGAAATGCTGAAACTTACAAGGAACAGGTGTTTAAGATCCTTGATCCTGCGAAAACTAAGATTCAGTTCAACTCGGAATGGCTATCTGAATTAGGCGCAGAAGGTATGATCCGTCTTGCAGCGAACCAAACCGTTGCTCGCATGCTTGAACGTGATGACTTTAAAAAGCGTTACGCAGGCGGTCAGCCAATCGCTATCCATGAGTTTATGTACCCATTGCTGCAAGGTTGGGACTCTGTCGCGATGGAAACTGACGTTGAGCTAGGTGGTACCGATCAGAAGTTTAACCTACTGATGGGCCGCGAGTTGCAAAAAGCCAATGGTCAGAAGCCACAGGCGGTACTAATGATGCCACTTCTTGTTGGTCTGGACGGCGAGAAGAAAATGTCGAAGTCTGCTAACAACTACATCGGTATCAGTGAAGCGCCAAGTGAAATGTTTGGCAAGATCATGTCAATCTCAGATGATTTGATGTGGAGTTACTACGAGCTGCTGTCGTTCCGTCCTTTGGAAGAAATCGAACAGTTCAAAGCAAGTATTGCTGAAGGTAAGAACCCACGTGACATTAAAGTCTTGCTGGCAAAAGAGATCATTGCTCGCTTCCATAGCGAAGCGGATGCAGATGCTGCAGAGCAAGAGTTCGTTAATCGTTTCGCTAAGAATCAAATTCCAGATGAAATGCCAGAGTTTGAATTTGATGCAGGCCTTCCGGTTAGCAACCTTTTGAAAGAAGCAGGCCTATGTGCGTCGACCTCTGAAGCGATGCGTATGGTCAAGCAAGGTGCTGCGAAGATTGATAGTGAAAAAGTCGCCGATTCTAAGTTTGCGCCACAAGCAGGTAAGTACGTATTCCAAGTTGGTAAACGTAAATTTGCTCGTATTACGATTAAGTAAGCGTCTGCTGAACATCGATAACAAAAAGCGCCTCAATGGCGCTTTTTTAATACGAGAAATTTGGCGAATAATCAGAGATTTTTTCATTAAATTGACTGTAAAAAAGCCTGCGCTTTGTTATCATGCCCGCGCTGCCAAACTGGCAGTTCATTCGGAGATTTTTATGAACAATACCGACCATCCTCCTAGTATGAAGGGAGAAAAATAAACCGCTTCGGTATTGGCGATCTTCGTCTCTGCCTAAGTGGCAGAGTGACTCTTTTCTAAAGTAATCTCAGATTTTTCTCCTTCCTATCTAGTATTCAGTTACAGACTCATACTCAGTATGCGTTCGTTTTGTTGTGCGTGCTGTAGCTGGATGGTCGTTACCTACTGCCAATCGGGAGATTCGCCATGACGGTAATGAGCAATACATACATTGAAAACACCCTAAATTTTTCTTCGGAAGAGATTGGGGCAGCTCGCAATGCATTTCTGCAATACGAGCAACAACATCAGGTTCATCTTTTGACAGTGATGCCTATTGAAGAAGCGGTGGCTATCTTGCACCACTGTTCAGTTGGTTATGTCCAGCAGTTGATTTCTGTGCTGGAAAATGAAGGCCATGACAAACTCGCGCGCCATTACGCGCATCAGTTAGGCCTGATTCATTCAGAGGTGGAAACATCTAACAGTTATCTTAGTACATCAGTATTGGGGCATGTGAAACAGCGCATTGGCTGGATCATTGCCTTGGCGTTGCTGGGTATCGTTTCTGGGCTGATCATTGCCCAGTATGAGGACACCTTGAGTCAGCTAGTATTGTTGGCGGTTTATATGCCCGTCATTGCTGCAGCTGGTGGCAACACTGGGTCTCAAGCTGCGACTTTGGTGATACGAGCCTTAGCGACAGGGGAGCTGAAAAAACGCCAGTGGTTGGCGGTATTCTGGAAAGAAAGTCGTGTTGCACTGTGTTTGGCTTTGGCTATCGCTTTGGTCATCGTTGGCAGAGTCATGTTGTTCAGTGATGGGACATCAACGGGCGGCTTTGATCTGAGCAATATCGCACTGGCGATTGCTGTCGCACTGTTTATTCAGGTGACGATGTCGACAACCTTAGGTGGTTTGCTACCGATACTCGCTCGAGCATTCAAACTGGACCCAGCCGTATTGGTGAGCCCAGTGTTAGCTTCGATTGTCGATATATCCGGTATGTGGATTTATTTCACCGTTGTGAATTATTTCTTAGGTATCGCCTGACTGAACTTTACGATGTCCTGATAGAACAAGGTTTCAAATTGTGTGATAGGAGCGATGGTAGGTTTATCATCGCTCTTTTTCTTTGGCGGCAAATAATCCGCCACGTACTGTACGAACAAGGTGGTAGGCTTCCCTGAGCTATCGAGCCCAAATCCAGCCATATTGTAGCTGCCGTAAAGTGAGCCACTTTTAGCGATGAATGCACCTTTTATCGGTTCTTTACGCATACTTCGGCGATATTTTAGCGTGCCAGATTCACCCGACTTGGGCATCAAATCAATCATCTTCAATGTGCTGTCGTTGAGCCAGATATAGCGCAAGATTTTCGACATCGCCTGGCTGGTAAAACGGTTGTTGCGTGACAAACCGGAACCATCGGCCATTGGAGTGGCTTCTAAGTTTATCCCGGTGTTAGAAAAAATGATCTGCTTAATGGCTTCAGTACCATTGCTGAAGCTACCGGGCTGGATATAAAACTTGGCCCCCAGAGTTTTAGTTAGATTGTCGGCGATCAGGTTATCCGATTTTTTCAGCATGGTCTCAAGTAGCTCTGTGAGTGGTAAGGAGCTGTGAGTGGCTAGAAGGGCCTTGTTGGTTGAATGAGCAGGCTGTCCAATTCGTACCGTTCCTGAGAAAGGCAGATTTAATTGGTTCAACACGCTGTTTAACATTCGTTGAGTGTAAAGCTCAGGATCTTGTACCGCGAATTTGAGTGGCAGTGGTTTGCTGCGCTCGGTTAAACAACCTTGAAGCTGATAATGGTTATCTGGAGAGGAGATAAGTTCTAAATCACACTGAGTACTTTCTTGCTGGTCTTTGCTGACACTTGATGCCTGAGTGGTTACGTAGACAGGGAAGTGCTCCGGTACGTACACGCGTGTGTTGCCATCCTCTTGAGTATAAATAGAAGCTTGGACACAGTTACCATCAAGCGAAATGGCAGTTGCCGGCGCGCTATAGCAAACGCCTAGTATATCCCACGGCCAGCCGACAGCGCGGTCGTATCCAGTAAACGCACTGTTATCTAACCAGATGTCTCCATCAATTCGGCTAAGTCCATTTCTTTTGGCGACGACAAATAGTTGCTTCAAATCCTCAGTTGCCAAAGTCGGGTCGCCAGAAAAATGGATGACAACATCTTTACCGATTTGCTCAAGTTGGGTTTCAAAGCGAAAGTTATCACCGAGCTCGAGCTTTGCAGCCAAGGCAGTGACGAGTTTGAGTGTACTCGCCGGAGGAAAGTACTGATCACTATTGTGAGTATCAAGTAAGGAGTTTTGCTGGTCGAGTGATTCGACAAGTAGGGCAGCTCGACTGCCATCGGGCAGTTGACCCACGGGCGCATAGGCAAAAGCTGATAGAGAAAATAAAGAGATAAAAAACAACAGAAACAGTTTGGAAAGCTGCATAGCAAAGCGCCGTGAGATCTAAAGACAAGAAAGCAGTATAGCCAGTAAAAAAAACGCCCGCTAGAAGCGGGCGTTTAGAGTTCATGACATTAAGTCACAAATTAGAAGTCGTAACGTAGACCTAGAGCTAGCTCGTCTTCTGCATCTGCTTTAGAGATGTAAGATTTGTCGTCGTCTAGCAGGTTAAAGTTGTACGATACGTAGCCACGGAAGTTAGGCTTAAAGTAGTATGTTGCGTCGATAGCGATGTTATCTGCAGCATCTTCTTTAGTTGAACCTGTTTTGTTTTCTAGGTAGTTGTAAGACGTTGTGAATACAGTCTGGCCCATAGTGTAAGCTGCTGCTAGTTCGTAACCTGTCTTATCAGTTGTTGAGCTAGAACCTTTCACTTGGTCTTCGCCGTCAACAAATGTACCAGCGAAGTATAGGTCGTTGATTGCGTAAGAAGCTGCTAGCATGTACTGGTTGCGTTCAACAACATCTGTCGCAGTGAAGCCGTCAACACCTGTTTGGTTTCCATCAGCATAACCCGCGCCTAGCTTAACGCCAGTTTCGCCGATTGCGTAGATTGCAGATAGAGAGTAGCCATCTGCATCGTTGTCTGTGTAACCGTTGTTGCCATCAGCAGAACCATCCGCAAAGCGGTAGCTTGCTTTTACGCCAAGGTCAGCAAATTGGCCTTTGTAAGAGATCATGTTGTCTGAACGGTCAGCAATTGCGATTTTGTATGCTGCAGAGTTACCGTGATAAGCCATGATATCAGTGAAATCAGTGATAACACCTAGCGCACCGTCGTTCTTACCGTAAGTTACTTCACCGAAAGCACCGCCGATACCACCGTATAGGTAACGGTTAGTTAGATCAGATGAGCTGTTGTTGCCATCTGTAGCGCCGCCATTGTCATTAGTAGTGAACTCACCTTCGTAGAAACCCACACCGTATAGGCTGTCAGTGATCTGAGCTGTACCTAGGAAGTTTAGACGTACGCGAGAGTTGTCTTCTGCCTTGCCATCTTTAAGAGCTAGACGTGCTTCCGCGCGACCACCCATTTCGATAGTGTTACCGTCTTGGTTGTAGATTTCCGCCGCGTTTGCGCCAGTTGCCACTGCTGCTGCAGAAACTGCTAGAGCGATCAGAGTTTTGTTCATCTTATAAGTCCTAATTTACTGTCCATAAATAGTTTTTTGAGAAAACGCTCCGCCATGGCTTCGCCTTTCTCTTTCTTCCGTTCTATGGTTTCAAGTGCATAATCAATAAGAAACGTCACACACATTGAGTGTCATAGAGCATTTGGTGAGCATTGTTGTACCGCCAAAGTTCCTCGATGAGTTAGTAAAATGATATAAATTGGACTAATGAACAGTGTTTTATTTAATGTAAAAAATACTCAACTGTTTGTTTTTAAAGGGGGCGTGTTGCGTTTTTATCGTTTGTTTATGTTTCTATTATTTAGATCTTTTTATTCAATGGGTTAACTATAAAAAGACTTGAGAAGGCAATTTAGTTGATTGAACTATCATATATAAGACGCAAAAATATCGAATATTGAATTCAGATGATTTACTCGCTAACTTTGTTTACACTAAAGGAAATTGATTAGTTAACTCACTACCTAATCCACCGGATTGGGTAGTTTTGTTTTGTCCAAAGATAGCTTTGGCAATGAGGTAAACAATGGAAAAAGTCCCAATGACAGTGCGTGGCGAACAAAAGCTGCGTGAAGAATTAGACCGACTACTAAAGCTTCGCCCACAGATTTCTGAAGCTATTGCGGAAGCGCGTGAATTAGGCGATCTGAAAGAAAATGCTGAATATCATGCCGCACGTGAAGAACAGGGTATTTGCGAAGCTCAGATCCGTGATATTGAGTACAAGCTGTCTGTAGCTCAGGTTATTGACGTTACTAAGATGGATAATTCAGGCAAGGTCATCTTTGGTTCAACCGTCACTTTGATTGACTGTGATACTGAAGAAGAGAAAACCTACCAAATCGTCGGTGACGACGAAGCGGACATCAAAGCTGGTCGTATTTCTGTTAGCTCACCAATCGCTCGCGGCTTGGTTGGCAAGATGGAAGGCGATGAAGTGGTGATTTCTACACCAGGTGGCGATCGTGACTTTGAAATTGACAGTGTGGAATACGTTTAATCGTAGATTGGCTGTTTGAGAAACCAAAAAGGTCGCATAGTGCGACCTTTTTTATAGCATTGAAACCGAGGTGTATTTATTTACGTGGCAACTCGATTTTACGCTCTTCAGTCTGACGGTACATAACCAGTGTTTTACCGATCACTTGTACTTTCTCTGCGCCAGTTTCGCGTACGATAGCTTCAATGATCAGGTTTTTCGTTTCGCGATCTTCAGAGGCAACTTTCACTTTAATCAGTTCATGGTGATTAAGAGCGATTTCTATTTCCGCTAGAACAGCCTCAGTTAGTCCATTTGCGCCCATAAGCACAACAGGTTTTAGACTGTGCGCTAGGCCTTTTAGATGCTGCTTTTGTTTGGTGCTTAGGTTCATTACGCGGCCAATTTTCTTTACTATAAGGGTTGAAAAATACCATTTTAACGCCATCTACCCTTGAAGACTATAATTTATTGGGCAAGTTGGTCCCTCTATTAGTTAGGAATCGAATGAGTAAACAAAAACATTCGGCGAGCTCAGGTCGTTGGTTGAAAGAACATTTTGACGACAAGTTCGCCAATGAAGCGCGTAAAAAGGGCTATCGTTCTCGTGCTTACTTCAAGATGGAAGAGATTCAAACCAAAGACAAACTATTGAAACCTGGGATGACTGTCGTCGATTTAGGTGCGGCTCCCGGTGGTTGGTCTCAATATGCTGCTAAGATAGTAGGAGACGAAGGTAAAATCATCGCGTGTGATTTACTTCCGATGGATCCTATTGCTGGCGTGAGCTTTCTACAAGGTGACTTCCGTGAAGACGCTGTACTAGAAGCTTTGCTGGATCGAATTCAACCTTCTATGGTGAATGTGGTGATGTCTGATATGGCGCCTAATATAGCAGGCAACAATTCGGTCGATCAGCCACGTGCAATGTATTTGGTTGAATTAGCTTTAGATATGTGTCGACAAGTTCTTGCGCCCAATGGTAGTTTTGTTGTGAAAGTATTTCAGGGCGAAGGCTTCGATCAATACGTAAAAGACGTTCGTGACATGTTCAAAGTCGTGAAAATCCGTAAACCTGACTCTTCAAGGGCTCGTTCCCGAGAAGTTTTTATTGTAGCCACTGGTTACAAAGGTTAACTATTTGCTCAATCGAGCAGCAGTTAACACTGTAGCTACAGTCAAAAAACTGTAGTACCCTACCTTTAATTACAATTAGTTATCGCGAGGCTGACACCTTGAGTGACATGGCAAAAAATTTAATTCTGTGGCTTGTAATCGCTGTAGTCTTGATGTCGGTTTTCCAGAGCTTCGGCCCTGGAGAAAGTAACGGCAGAGCGGTTGATTACACCACGTTTGTACAGGAAGTTGGCCAAGGCCAGATTCAGGAAGCAACATTTAAGGGCGAGGAAATTACTTTCACTCGTCGTGGCGGTGGCTCGCGTTATGTTACTTACATGCCGGTCTATGACCAGAAATTACTGGATGACATGATCAACCAGAATGTGAAAGTGCAAGGTACTCCGCCAGAAGAGCAGAGCTTACTAGGTACTATCTTCATTTCTTGGTTCCCAATGATCTTACTGATTGGTGTATGGATTTTCTTCATGCGTCAAATGCAAGGCGGCGGCGGTAAAGGCGCTATGTCTTTCGGTAAGAGCAAAGCTCGTATGATGAGCGAAGAACAAATCAAAACCACATTCGGTGATGTTGCTGGGTGTGATGAAGCAAAAGAAGACGTAAAAGAACTGGTTGATTACCTGCGTGATCCAAGCCGCTTCCAGAAACTGGGCGGTAAAATCCCGACTGGTGTTCTGATGGTTGGTCCTCCTGGTACTGGTAAAACACTGCTTGCTAAAGCGATAGCTGGTGAAGCGAAGGTACCCTTCTTTACTATTTCAGGTTCTGACTTCGTTGAAATGTTCGTTGGTGTGGGGGCATCTCGTGTCCGTGACATGTTCGAGCAAGCAAAGAAAGCCGCACCATGTATTATCTTTATCGATGAAATTGATGCAGTAGGTCGTCAACGTGGTGCAGGTGTAGGTGGTGGTCACGATGAGCGTGAGCAAACACTGAACCAAATGCTCGTTGAGATGGATGGCTTCGAAGGTAACGAAGGCATCATCGTGATTGCGGCAACTAACCGCCCAGACGTTCTTGATCCAGCGCTACTTCGTCCTGGTCGTTTTGACCGTCAGGTTGTGGTTGGTCTACCAGACGTTCGTGGTCGTGAGCAGATTCTTAAAGTTCATATGCGTAAAGTGCCACTAGCCGGTGATGTAGAACCATCTCTAATTGCTCGTGGTACACCAGGCTTCTCTGGTGCTGACCTAGCTAACCTAGTAAACGAGGCGGCATTGTTTGCTGCACGTGGTAACAAGCGCAACGTTTCTATGGTTGAGTTTGAATTGGCCAAAGACAAGATCATGATGGGTGCAGAGCGTCGTTCTATGGTGATGTCTGAAGAGACTAAAGAGTCAACGGCTTACCATGAAGCGGGTCACGCGATTGTTGGTCGTCTGGTTCCTGAGCATGATCCGGTTTACAAAGTTTCTATCATTCCACGCGGTCGTGCGTTGGGTGTGACGATGTACTTGCCAGAGCAAGACCGTGTGAGCATGTCGCGTCAGCATCTCGAGTCTATGGTCTCGAGCCTGTACGGCGGCCGTCTTGCTGAAGAGCTTATCTACGGCGCAGACAAAGTATCAACTGGTGCATCTAACGATATTGAGCGAGCAACTGATATTGCGCGTAAGATGGTGACTCAATGGGGCTTCTCAGAGAAACTAGGGCCACTTCTTTATGCAGAAGAAGAAGGTGAAGTATTCTTGGGCCGTAGCGTAACTCAGACTAAACACATGTCTGACGATACCGCCAAGCTGATTGATGACGAAGTACGTAAGATCATTGACCGCAACTACGCGCGTGCAAAACAGATCCTTGAAGATAACATGGATATCATGCACGCAATGAAAGATGCGTTGATGAAGTATGAGACCATCGATGCAGGTCAAATTGATGACCTGATGGATCGCAAGTCGGATATTCGTGAGCCAGCGGGTTGGGGTGATAACTCCGACAGCAAGCCGGAAGCTAAGGCAGAGCAACCAGAAGCGAAAGCTGAGCCTGTGAAAGAAGAATCCGCTTCTTCTTCTGAGTCTACAGAAGAGCAGACGACAGAAAAGAAAGATTCTGAATAACGTAAACCAATAAAATAAACCCCGAGGAAACTCGGGGTTTTTGTATTTTTTATGATTATTACAGCAAATAATAAATCCCTCGACTTATCAACGCCTCAAGTTATGGGTATTCTCAACGTCACGCCTGACTCGTTCTCTGATGGTGGAAAATACAATTCACTAGAGAATGCGATGATTCAGGCAGAAAAGATGATTAACGCAGGCGTTAGTATTATCGACATCGGCGGCGAGTCGACTCGCCCTGGTGCACCTGATGTGGCTTTGGAAGAAGAACTTAGTCGGGTGATCCCGGTGATCAAAGCCATTCGTGAACGCTTTGACGTATGGATTTCAATTGATACCAGCAAAGCAGAAGTCATGCGTCAGGCTGTTAAAGCAGGGGCGGACATTATTAATGATGTTCGGGCACTGCAAGAGCCAGGTGCGCTTGAGGTTGCTGCAGAATCGGGGTTACCGGTGTGTCTGATGCACATGCAAGGACAGCCAAGAACCATGCAGGCAAATCCTCATTACGACGATTTACTTAAAGAAGTTGGTGAATTCCTGCAAGAAAGAGTACAAGCATGTGAAGCCAAAGGGATGAAAAAAAGTCAATTGATCCTTGATCCGGGTTTTGGTTTTGGAAAAACGCTTGAACACAACTATCACATGTTGGCTCACCTTGAGCAATTTCATCAATTTGGCTTACCGCTTCTGGCTGGTATGTCTCGTAAATCGATGTTGTTTAAGTTGCTGGATAAAGCGCCTGCCGAGTGTGTTGCTGCCAGTGTCAGCTGCGCGACAATTGCTGCAATGAAAGGTGCTCAGATCATCCGAGTTCATGACTTTGAACAAACGCTTGATGCTGTAAAGATTGTCTCTATGGTGCAAAGTAACCACTGAGAAATAGATTATAAAAAGGAATAATTATGTCTGATAAAAGACGTTATTTTGGTACCGACGGTGTACGAGGAAAAGTGGGTCAATACCCAATTACACCTGATTTTGTACTTAAGCTTGGTTGGGCAGCAGGACGTGTTCTGGCAAAGCAGGGCACCAAAAAAGTAATTATCGGTAAAGATACCCGTATTTCTGGCTACATGCTGGAATCTGCACTTGAGGCAGGCCTTGCTGCCGCAGGCTTGAAAGCTACCTTTACTGGTCCAATGCCAACGCCAGCAGTGGCTTATCTGACCCAAACATTCCGCGCAGAAGCTGGTATCGTAATTTCGGCGTCTCATAACCCTTACTACGACAACGGCATTAAATTCTTTTCTTCGGAAGGTACTAAACTTCCTGACGATATCGAGCTAGCGATCGAAGCGGAACTTGATAAAGACATTGAATGTGTCGAGTCTTCATTGTTGGGTAAAGCCAGTCGTCTTGATGATGCTGCTGGTCGTTACATTGAGTTTTGTAAAAGCACATACCCTTCTGAGTTGAGCCTTGCTGGAATGAAAATTGTGGTCGACTGTGCGCATGGTGCGACTTACCACATTGCTCCAGCTGTCTTTAGCGAGCTAGGCGCGGATGTCATTGCTATGGGTATTGAACCTAATGGCACGAATATTAACCATGAAGTAGGTGCAACGGACGTTAAAGTGCTACAACAACGAGTAGTGGAAGAGCAAGCTCATCTTGGTCTGGCATTCGATGGTGATGGTGACCGCATCATTATGGTTGATCACCTTGGTAATAAAGTCGATGGCGATCAGATTGCTTACATCATCGCTCGTGATGCCTTGCGTCGCGGTGAACTGAAAGGTGGTGTTGTTGGAACTCTGATGACGAACCTAGGTATGGAAAATGGCCTCAAACAATTAGGTATTCCATTTGTTCGTGCAGCGGTAGGTGATCGTTATGTGATGGAGCAGCTGCTTGAAAAAGGCTGGAAGATCGGTGCGGAAAATTCAGGCCATGTGATCTTACTTGATAAGGTGACTACCGGAGATGCCATTGTGGCAGCGCTGCAAGTACTGGCTTCAGTGGTTGGCAGTGACATGTCCCTGAATGAACTTTCTCAAGGTATGACGTTATACCCTCAAGTTCTTGAGAATGTCCGTTTTTCTGGTGATTCTAATCCACTAGAAGCTGAAGCGGTAAAAGCCTCTGTTGTTGCGGTTGAAGCTGAACTTGGTGATAAAGGTCGAGTGCTGTTACGTAAATCAGGCACTGAACCGCTTATCCGTGTCATGGTGGAAGGTGAAGACGCTGAGCTAGTAAAATCATCAGCATTAAAAATTGCAGACGCAGTGAAAGCTAGCTTCTAAGGCTTTTCATTTCGTTTAGTCATATAATAGCTGTGCCTGCTTGTGATAGCATGGCACCGTTTTTTTCTTCTAGCAATTTGCCAATTATGTCGACTCGAGAGCTTACATACTTACACGAAATGGGGATTCAAGCCTATGAGCTGACTCACCCAGAGAGATTGCAAGGCTACCGTGCTGAAGGTATTCGTTTGCCTGATGACTGCAAAATGCTCTTGGTTTCGCCTCAAAAGCCGGTAGGTGTGACTGCGACTTTGTTTGTGAACATCTTAAAAACGATCAATTTGACGTTAGATCAAACTCGCTATTTAGCCCCTGAACATCTGGTTTTACTCAGTGCTACTAAGGTTGACTGGATCTGGTTCGCAGGCAGTGAAGTACAGATGGATCTTGGTATCAAAACGCTTCAATCTCCAAGCCTAAGTGAAATTGATGGCAACCAGCAACTCAAACGAGCGCTTTGGCAGCAAATCCAAGCTTTAAAATAGTATGACATTACTTCCTCTAATAAATGCTCACCTAGATTCGGTATATTCAATAGAAACTCAGGCTCATACCCACCCCTGGTCAGAAACGATGATTCGCGACGTGACAAGCAGAGGGGCGTGTCATCATGTGTTGATGGATGGCGATAAGGTGGTTGGTTACTTTTATGCTCAGAATATAATGGGTGAGGTGACTCTTCTGAACATCGCCGTTGATCCTGCCCAGCAAGGCAAAGGATATGGCAAACAACTTATTGAGTCATTTTTGACTATATGCGAGCAAGTAAAAGCGGAAAGCGCGTGGTTAGAAGTGAGGGAAAGTAATACTCGCGCGGCTAACTTGTATGAGGCGGCAGGCTTTAATGAGGTTGATCGCCGCGTTAACTACTACCCAACGGCGACTGGAAAAGAAGATGCCATTATTATGAGCTACATATTCTTCTAGATTATTTCTGTACCGCTTTGATGGTAGGAGACCCTTCTACCGGATAGAAATTCGCTTCAAAACGTGAAATCAATTCGGAAGCAGGCAAAGGTTTGTCGAACAGATAGCCTTGGAACTGATCACAACCGAGTTGTTTGAGCGTATTCAATTCGTTGGCATCTTCCACACCCTCCGCGATTACTTCCAGATTGAGCCGTTGTGCGGTCATGATAATAGTATCGACGATCGCTTGGTCACTCTCATCCAAATGAAGTTGGGTGACAAATGAGCGGTCAATTTTAAGCACATCGACTGCCAGGTGTTTTAGATACCTAAGTGAAGAGTACCCAGTACCAAAGTCATCGATCGATATTTTGAGGTTGTGCTGCTTAAGCTCACTCATTCTCTGAATTGCACTTTCTACGTTTTCTAAAAGTAAATTCTCAGTGATCTCCAGTTCAATGTGTTCTCCATCAATGTCTGCCTGAGCGAGGACATCATGAATGTGTTCAACGAAGCTGTTCTGCGAGAATTGCAGCGGGCTGATGTTGATGGCCAAACGGCGGAAGGTATCAGGAAGCACGCCTTGTTTGCGCCAGCGTGAATATTGGTAGCAGGCCTGTTCGATGATCCAGTTACCAATTTGTAAGATCTGTCCGGTTTCTTCAGCAATTGGCATAAACACGCCGGGAGGCAAAACGCCTTTCTCTGGATGGTTCCAGCGGATCAACGCTTCAACGCCAACGATTTGTTGTGCGCCATTAACCTGAGGCTGGTAATAGAGCTCCAATTGACCTTTATTGAGTGCTTCATGTAAGCCTTTCTCTATTTCTAGGAAAGACTCAACCTGCGCCTGCATTTCAGGTTCATAAAACATGTATTTGTTTCTGCCTGCCACCTTGGCGCGATACAACGCCGTATCCGCCTGACGCAGTACATCAATGTTGGTGCTGTTCACGGATGGGAATATCGAGATACCAACACTGGTTGTGCAGTACAGTAAGTGATCATCAATGGAGTAAGGGTTAGAAATCAAAGCAAGAAGCTGCTGAGCGGTCTCATGAGCTTTATCCGCAGAGATCGAAGGCATCAAGATGGCAAACTCATCGCCGCCGATGCGAGCGGCTGTGTAGTCATCAATGAGCCACGCCTCAATGCGTTTAGAAATCGCTTTTATCAGGTGGTCGCCAATCGTGTGACCCAACGAATCGTTAATCGTTTTGAAACGGTCTAAATCGAGGTAGAAAAGCACACCAGATGTATTGGTCTTGTTGGCATTATCGATCGCTTCTTCGAGCATTTGCAGCAGTAAACTACGGTTGGCTAAGCCTGTGAGCGAATCGTAATAAGCCAATTGATTCAGTTTTGCTTCTGCCGCTTCTCTGTCTTTCCATAAATTATGGAATGTTTTCGCCAAGTGTCCGAGTTCATCATCTCGATACAGATTCGGCATTGGAACTTCGGCTTTTTTATCTTGCAGTGAACGAACCCAGTCGATCAACGTCACCAGTGGCTTCGAGAGCTTCTGGTAGAAGAACAACAATAAGATCGTCGTCAGCAAGATATTCCGGAACAGATCAAACAGCAGTATCTGACTGGTCTTGGCGATAAAGTCCTTGGCGATATTGGCGCCATTGACCGAGAAACTCAGTGTCCCGACGACAACATGCGAATTGGGTTGATGTAATTCGGTTTTATAGACAGGAGTGGTTGGAGTCAGGTAGCGCGACAGAGCCTCCGTAAACGAACTTTCAAGCGACACACCTCTCTCCCGTTCGGTTAGGGTGTCTCCAAAGTCATCAACGATCGAAACCTGATAGATAGCCCCATCCATCATCAGGCTCGATGCGACCTGCTCAGCGAGTAGCTGATTCAGGTGATAGGCTGCCTGACTGGCATTGGAATAATTTTGTAGCAACTTAAATTGGTAGTGTTCTTCAATCCGCTTTTGCTCCTGATGAAGATCCACCAAAATTTGATACAAGCTGAAAATTATTCCTAGTATCACGGATACTAAAAAAACGGTTTTCGCTTGTCGGAATGCTAATGAATTTATTTTCTTGCTCGCAGGCATAATTTTATATGGTTCCTTCTACTCCTTTAGTTATAGCCCAAATTTATTGATATTTTAATTTGTATCTTGTTTGGATGTGAATTGTTGAGGTTTTATTTGCCTTTGTTGCTCCAAAGAGCAATATAAGGGAGAATACCGCGCAAAACCGAATCAATCTGCCAGCTTATATGTCATGACCAATTTTGGCTACAATCTGGCGTTCATACCGAAGAAGATCCTTTGATGTCAAATACAGCATTTATGGGCGAAGTTTCTAAGCGCAGAACGTTCGCTATCATCTCGCACCCGGATGCGGGTAAGACCACCATTACTGAAAAAGTATTACTTTTTGGACGCGCTATTCAAACCGCAGGTACAGTAAAAGGTCGTGGCTCTGCGCAGCACGCAAAATCTGACTGGATGGAAATGGAAAAAGAGCGTGGTATCTCGGTAACGACCTCGGTGATGCAGTTTCCATACAACGAGTGCCTAGTTAACCTGTTGGATACACCAGGACACGAAGACTTCTCGGAAGATACTTATCGTACCCTAACCGCGGTTGACTCTTGCCTTATGGTCATTGATGCCGCGAAAGGTGTTGAGGATCGTACACGTAAGCTGATGGAAGTTACCCGTCTGCGTGATACGCCAATTGTCACTTTCATGAACAAACTTGACCGTGATATCCGTGATCCAATGGAGCTATTGGACGAGGTTGAAAGTGAGCTAAACATTTCGTGCGCGCCGATTACTTGGCCTATCGGTTGTGGTAAAGAGTTTAAAGGTGTGTACCACATCCATCGCGATGAAACGATTCTTTACTCGACAGGTCAAGGCCACACCATTCAGGATAAGCTGGTAGTTAAGGGGCTAGATAACCCTGAGCTTGATGAGGCTGTTGGCGCTGAGCTAGCGGAGCAGCTACGCGAAGAGTTAGAGCTTGTGATTGGTGCATGCCCTGAGTTTGATCAGGAGTTGTTCCTTGCTGGTGAACTGACGCCAGTATACTTTGGTACCGCACTGGGTAACTTTGGTGTTGACCATATGCTGGATGGTTTAACGGAATGGGCGCCTGCGCCAATGCCGCGTCAAGCGAATGAGCGTGAAGTGGAAGCGAACGAAGAGAAATTCTCTGGCTTCGTATTTAAGATTCAGGCCAACATGGATCCAAAACACCGTGACCGTATTGCTTTCATGCGTATTGTATCTGGTACCTACACACAGGGTATGAAGATGAACCACGTGCGCCTTGGTAAGCAGATCAATATCTCTGATGCGGTAACCTTTATGGCTGGTGACCGCTCTCGTGCTGAAAATGCCTACGCGGGCGATATTATTGGCTTGCACAACCACGGTACCATCCAGATTGGTGACACCTTTACTCAAGGTGAAGCGCTGAAATTCGCAGGTATTCCAAACTTTGCGCCTGAGCTATTCCGTCGTATCCGTCTCAGAGATCCATTGAAGCAAAAGCAGTTGCTTAAAGGTCTGGTGCAGCTGTCTGAGGAAGGGGCTGTACAGGTATTCCGTCCACTACAAAACAATGACCTGATTGTTGGTGCGGTCGGTGTGCTTCAGTTTGACGTCGTTGTTGCGCGTTTAAAAGCTGAGTACAACGTGGAAGCGATTTATGAGAGCGTTAACGTTGCAACCGCACGTTGGGTTGAGTGTGAAGATGGTAAGAAACTGGATGAGTTCCAGCGTAAGAACCAAACCAACCTCGCCCTAGATGGTGGTGATAACCTGACGTACATTGCGCCAACTATGGTGAACTTAAATTTGGCGAAAGAGCGTTTCCCAGATGTTGAGTTCCGAGCGACTCGCGAACACTAATTTTCGTCGTCTTGTTCTAACGCCAAAGGACTTCACAGCTCTGATTACTCAATACCGCCTTTATCTAAGGCGGTATTTTTGCTTTTAGCAATGAAGATGCTCTTTTAGCCGATTGAAACTAAAAAGGGTTGATGCTCTCACATCAACCCTTTCAAATTGCTAGCTTGTTACTACTTTTTCTTCTTCGCGACTTTCTTTTTGCCTTTAGAAGTAGTTTTTTTCTTGTCGTCTTTTTTCTTCTTCTTAAACACTGGCTTTTTGTGTTTCGGACGAAGCTCTTTAATAAAGCGCTCTTTGATCTCTTCTTTTACATAGCGAGCTACGCGATCCATCATGGTTTGGTCATGGGCTTCAACTAAAGAGATCGCATTACCTTTTTTACCTGCGCGAGCGGTACGGCCGATACGGTGGAGGTACACGTCTGCACTGCGTGGCATGTCGTAGTTAATGACATGGCTGACATCTGGCAAGTCGATACCACGGGCTGCGACGTCTGTTGCCAGAAGTACGTTTACGGTACCGTCACGAAAACGCGCAATGGCATTATTACGACGATCTTGCGGCATTTCGCCCTGAATCCAAGCACACGGAATTTGCGCTTTTTCCAGTTCAACGCGCAGCTCAGCTAATCGTTCACGAGTTTTCAGGAATACAATAGAACGTTCAGCTTGGTCGTTGATGATCGTTTTCAATAGCGCCAGCTTATGCGCCATATCATCGGCACGGTGATACCACTGGGCAATTTTCTTGCGCTCGCGGCGAGATGGCTCAGCGTCGATCTCCGCAGGTTCTTTAAGCAGATCTGCGGTAAATCCTTCCACGCCTTTGCCTTCTAGCGTTGCAGAGAAGAGCAAGGTTTGTTTACGCCAGCGGCATTCAGAAGAAAGGCGATCAACTGTCGGGCCAAAGCCCATGTCGAGCATGCGATCCGCTTCATCAAGGATCAGCCATTCAATGGCACGGCAGTCAAAACGTTCCGCTTCGATGTATTCCATCAAACGACCAGGCGTTGCAACAACGATATCTTGTGTCTTAGCGAGAATATCGGCGTGTTCTTGATACTGCACACCACCAGTGATGGTGAAGATGTTCAGATTAGTGTTTTTTGCGAGAGCACGAGCTTGATCGGCGACTTGCATTGCCAACTCGCGAGTAGGAGTCAGGATCAGTACACGAGCAGGTCCCGGCTTACGACGCGGGAAGTCCTGCAAGTATTGTAGAGCTGGCAGAACAAAAGCAGCGGTTTTGCCTGTACCAGTTGGCGCAGAAGCGAGAATGTCCCTGCCGTCCAAAGCTTGTGGAATTGCTTCGGCCTGGATCTGGGTTGGGCGGGTATAACCCATTTCTTCGATTGCAACGAGCAGGTTTTCATCTAGCTCTAGTTCAGCAAAATTTTTGATCACTCTGGTGTCTCCACAAGCTGGTAAGTGAGAACGATAAATTTAAGGGGACGTATTATAGAGGGTTCGGTGATAAGGATCACACCTTAATTTCTACATCTTTAAATAAAACGCTTTAGTTAATGCGACGAACTCATCGCTGTAGCCATTATCCTTTTGAATTATCAACTTTTCTATCTTGGTGTTTGATGCGTGTTGGCTAAGCTGAATCAGCAAGCGGCTAACGGGTTTCTTGTCTGTTGGCTGTACTTCACATAAACCAGCTAGGTGCCAACCAAGTGTTTCTGCCAAGGAAATAAACATACGCCCTTCTGCTTCAGGAAGAACAAACCAAGCTTGGCCGTCAGTGCTCAGTAACTTAAAACAGCGTTCAAGCAAAGCTTCATGGCTCAAGGTTAAGGTATGCCTTGCGGTAGCTCGTTGCTGATTTTGAGCGTGCTCCCCTGAATTGAAATAAGGTGGATTACACACAATAGCGTCATAGCTTGTTTCGAATGGAAAGCTGAGTACGTCGCCTTCCAGTAGTGACAGCCGGGAAGACCAAGGAGAAGAGGTGAAGTTTTCTTTCGAGGCCTGCAACGCGTGCTGATCAATGTCGATCGCGTCGATGACACAGTCAGGGTTTCGCTGTGCACACATTAGAGCTAACAACCCCGTGCCTGTTCCAATATCTAAAAGAGTATTCGCTTGTTTAATGTCGCACCACGCACCGAGTAAGACGCCATCGGTGCTGACAGGCATACCCGAGTAACCACCAGCAATTTTAAACTGCTTGAATGAAAAGTCTTTTGTCTTGGATTGGATGTTTTTCATTTTATTCTGTACGTGGTTATTAATTGAGTGATTAAGTCTGTTGTTTGATCTTTGTATGGTCTTTTGTTCTATTTATGTTGCATTTGTTTGATTTATTGATCCGGATATTAAACTGATTAATTCTATTGTTATAGTTGATATCACTGGTTTTTGATTGAAAATATAAATTTATATGGTGTTTTTTGCCCTAGGGTTGCGGTTGGGTGTGTGTTTCGTCATTATTCGCCTCCAAATTTATAGATTGGGTAGCCAACTCGGACTGCTCAGCATGCACAACATCAATCAAAATAATTAAAGGGTCTCTTGTGAATCAGACTTTAAAATTAACAGATATTATCGCGGTAGGCTTTATGCTTTTCGCTTTCTTCTTAGGTGCGGGTAACATTATTTTCCCACCACTAGCAGGACAGCTTGCAGGTGAGAATCTTGTACCTGCGATGACAGGTTTTCTTCTAACGGCGGTAGGCCTCCCTCTTATTACTATCGTTGCTATCGCCGTTGCCGGTGGTTCTTGGGATCATCTCACCAAAGATTTGCCTAAACGTGTGGCGATGACCATAGCGGTACTGATCTTTATCATTATCGGTCCTGCATTTGCCGCGCCGCGCACAGGTTTAGTGGCTTACGAAATGGCGGTGAAGCCGTTTTTTGTTGATGCGGCTCAATCGCACCTGACGATTTTTTCAATCTTGTTCTTTGCTGTGGCCATGTCTTTTGCTTGGTCACAAGGCAAGCTGATTGATGTGATCGGTAAAGTACTGACTCCAGTACTTTTCTTAGGCTTGATTGTGCTTGCTGTCGCTGTATTTATCGACCCTCAAGGTGAAATGATCGCAGCACAAGGTGAATACCTGACACACCCACTGCAAAAAGGTTTCCTTGAAGGTTATAACACCATGGATACCTTTGCCTCGCTGATGTTCGGTGGGCTTATCGTCGATGCACTTCGTCAAAAAGGCATTTCTGATCAAAAAGCGACCGCAAAATACCTGATCAGAGCCGCATGTGTTGCTGCTGCTGGTTTGGCTTTCGTTTACGTCTCTCTATTCTACCTAGGTGCAACTAGTGCGGCAGTGGCTGCTGGCGCAGACAATGGTGGTGTGATTCTTAGCGTGTACGTTCAATCTCTGTTCGGCCCGTATGGTCAAATTGTATTGTCAGTGATTGTGCTTCTTGCGTGTTTAACGACGGCTATCGGTATTATCTCAGCGTGTTCTGATTACTTTAGCTCACTGACTCCAGTGTCTTACAAAACTTGGGTTGTTGTTAACGGTGTGGCGTGTGCCGTGGTCGCGAATGTTGGTCTTTCTCAACTGATTGCTTTGTCTGTTCCTGTGCTATTCGCGCTATACCCAGTGGCTATCGCTTTGGTTGCACTGACATTTATTCGCAAGATGCTACCAAACCCACAAGTGGCTTACCGTGTTGTTATCCTTGTGTCACTGCTGTTTGCTCTGATTGATGCAGCAAAAGTAGCGGGTGTGGATGTGTCTGCGCTGAATATGCTACCGCTGTTCGATATTGGCATGGGTTGGTTGCTACCAACAATTGCTGCCATGATCTGCATGTTTTTCATTGGAAAATCAGCTCAATCGGAGCTAGCAGAAGAAGCGGCTTAAGCTGAAACGCTCAATAGATAAAAATCCCCTGTCATGCCTCGTGTGACAGGGGATTTTTCGTTGAATCGTCGGCAGGTTGCAGTGCAAAAAATTCCTGTATCTTCGTCACACTTTTCAGTACAATTCTTCGGTTAAATTCTACTCATAAATGTTGAGCAAACATGTTTGAAATCAATCCTATTAAAAACCGCCTTAAGGACGTGTCTGAGCGCACTAATGTCCTGAGGGGGTACCTTTGACTATGACGATAAGCAAGAGCGTCTAGAAGAAGTCAACGCAGAACTAGAACAACCGGATGTGTGGAACGAACCTGAGCGTGCGCAAGCGCTAGGCAAAGAGCGTTCTGCCCTAGAAGCGGTTGTGGAAACGATTGACCAACTTGAGCAAGGTGTGGAAGACGTTGATGGTCTTCTAGAGCTTGCGGTTGAAGAAGAAGATCAAGAAACCTTCGATGAAATTGAGCCAGAGCTTGCTGAGCTTGAAGCTAAGCTAGAAAAGCTCGAATTCCGTCGTATGTTCTCTGGCGACCATGATGCATCTGACTGCTACATTGATCTGCAGTCAGGCTCTGGTGGTACAGAAGCACAAGACTGGACATCGATGATGCTACGCATGTACTTACGTTGGGCTGAAGCAAAAGGCTTTAAGACGGAAGTGATCGAAGTCTCTGAAGGTGAAGTTGCTGGTCTTAAAGGTGCAACGGTTAAGATCTCCGGTGAGTACGCTTATGGTTGGCTACGTACGGAAACAGGTGTTCATCGCTTGGTTCGTAAATCGCCATTCGATTCAAGTGGCCGTCGTCATACATCGTTTGCTTCTGCGTTTATCTACCCAGAGATTGATGACAACATCGACATCGACATTAATCCTTCTGATCTGCGTATTGACGTATACCGTGCATCTGGTGCGGGTGGTCAGCACGTTAACACCACGGAATCGGCGGTACGTATTACGCACGTTCCAACCAACACTGTGGTTCAGTGTCAGAATGATCGTTCTCAGCATAAGAACAAAGATCAGGCGATGAAACAGCTTCGTGCGAAGCTATTTGAATTAGAGATTCAAAAGCAAAATGCAGAGAAGCAAGCCAATGAAGACGCTAAGTCGGACATCGGGTGGGGTAGCCAGATTCGTTCATATGTACTGGATGACTCACGCATCAAAGATCTGCGTACTAGCGTTGAAAACCGCAACACTCAAGCGGTTCTTGACGGCGACCTAGACAAATTTATCGAAGCTAGCCTGAAATCAGGCCTGTAAGCTTTTCACCGAAAAACTATTTTCATAAAGAAAGACAGGATACATCAAAAATGACTGATGCTGTTCAAAACGACAATGTACAAGAAGAGAATAAGCTGATTGCTGAGCGCCGCGCTAAACTGGATCATATCCGTCAGAGTTGCAAAGCAAATGGCCACCCAAATGACTTCCGTCGTGAGCACCTAGCTGGCGATCTTCAAGCGGAATTCGGTGAAAAGACGAAAGAAGAGCTAGAAGAGCTAAACCATGTTGTGGCTATCGCGGGCCGTGTTATGGCTAAGCGTGGTCCTTTCCTAGCGATTCAAGAAACCTCTGGCCGTATCCAAGCATACGCTGCAAAAGATGTTCAAAAAGAGCTGAAAGAGAAGTACCAAGGCCTAGATATCGGTGACATCATCGGTGTGAAAGGTGCGCTTCACAAGTCAGGTAAAGGCGACCTTTACGTGAATATGGAGTCTTACGAGCTGCTAACGAAAGCACTTCGTCCACTTCCAGAGAAATTCCACGGTCTAACTGACCAAGAGATGCGTTACCGTCAGCGTTACGTTGACCTGATTGTCAACCAAGACTCGCGTGAAGCGTTCATCATCCGTTCTAAGCTGGTATCGGCAATCCGTAACTTCATGAGCTCAAAAGGCTACCTAGAAGTGGAAACGCCAATGATGCACGTGATCCCAGGTGGTGCAACGGCTCGCCCATTCATCACTCACCATAACGCACTAGACATCGATATGTACCTACGTGTTGCTCCAGAGCTTTATCTGAAGCGTCTAGTAGTCGGTGGTTTTGATCGCGTATTCGAGATCAACCGTAACTTCCGTAACGAAGGTCTTTCTCCTCGTCACAACCCAGAATTCACTATGATGGAATTCTACCAAGCGTACTCTGACTACAAAGACCTAATGGATCTGACTGAAGAGATGCTAAGCACAGTTGCGATGGACGTTCTTGGTTCAACGTCTATGCCTTACGGTGACGAGACGGTTGAATTTGGTGGTAAGTACGCTCGCATGAGCATGTTTGAAGCAATCAAGCACTACAACCCAGAGCACGCTGAGATCCAAGCGCTAACAGAACAAGACCTTACTAACCGTGACAAGATGGTTGCTATCGCAAAATCGGTACACGTGGAAGTAGAAACGTTCTGGACATGCGGTCAGCTTCTAGAAGAGATCTTTGGTGAGACTGCTGAACCTCAACTAATCCAACCAACGTTCATCACTGGTTACCCAGCGGATATTTCTCCTCTTGCTCGTCGCAGCGATGACAACCCATTCTTCACAGACCGCTTCGAGTTCTTCATCGGTGGCCGTGAAGTGGCGAATGGCTTCTCAGAGCTTAACGACGCAGAAGACCAAGACGCGCGCTTTAAAGCTCAGGTTGATGCGAAAGACGCTGGTGATGACGAAGCTATGTACTACGATGCGGACTATATCACAGCACTTGAGCACGGCTTACCGCCAACGGCAGGTCAAGGTATCGGTATCGATCGTCTAGCGATGCTGTTTACTAACACGCACACAATCCGTGACGTGATTCTGTTCCCAGCGATGCGTCCACAAGCTTAATTGCTAGTGTAAAAACAGCGAAAAGGCCGATATCACTGAGGTGATATCGACCTTTTTTATGACGTAAAGATCAGAGGTTTTTTACTTCCAGCCCTGCGAGTTGATGCCAGTAACCGTTACATTGATGGCTATCAATTTTCATCGGGCTTTGCCCAGATTCGTTAGCCCGAAAATGGTTTAACTCTGAGAGGGTCTCGATGCCAAGTGGGCTGAGGCGAACGACATCGACCAGTTCTTTCATATTTGGTAAATCATTGATCAGGTTGTAGCAATATCCTGATTGAGTCTGAATGCCGTTGAGGTTAAACACTTGCTGACCTTCCTGACTGCTGACCTTTATGCCTGTTGGGTATTTGATACAGCAAGTTTCGCAATCGTCTTTAGCTCGATTTTCTGCACGTGCGGTGAAGCAGCGAGCAGAGTAGGCCAGTGGCAAATAGCCGTGACTGAATACCTCGACTTCAAATTTACCTTTAATACCAATTTCATCACATTGGTTAAGTACATTACCTAACCATTCTCTAGATAGCTCGACTGGCATACACCAACGCGTCATACCCTGTTTAAGAAATAATTTCAGCGTGTGTGCGTTGTAGGTATTCACCGCAGGGCCGACGACAAACGGAACCTTGTGTTCAGAGGCTAGCTGAATGGCAGAGACATCGTTGGCTTCGATAGCGAATTCGCCATTATCAATGTACTTCTTCATGATGTTGACTTCACTAGGCGCTTCAAGCAGCGCCATGGTAGACAGAACCACTTGCTTGCCAGATCGGTTGAGCGATCTAGCAATATCCATCCAATGTGCAGGTTTCATTTCTCGGCGTTTGGAACAAACGCTCTCGCCAAGATAAATGATGTCGGCGGAGCTGGATGCAGCCTGCAGATAAAACTCTTCAACATCTTGCTTAGGCCAGAAGTAAAGCAGGGGACCAAGGGCATATTTCATCGTGTTTTCCTTTCTATACTTTACTGCCATTTACGGTGGTAAGCACCTAGGGTTGTCTGAGTACCTTCTGAGACGTTAGCCAGCGCAGCATCCCAGGCCGCTTCAACTTGATAAGCTTCAGGATTGGCTAAATAGCGGTCGATAGCTGCACGCCAGGTACGGGTCACTTGCTCGACATAGGCGGGGCTTCGTTGACGGCCTTCGATTTTTACAGAAGCTACATTCGCAGCAAACAAGTCTGGCAACATAGAGAGTGTGTTGAGGCTGGTGGGCTCTTCCAATGCATGGTAAGCCTGAGTATGCTGGTCTAACTCTGCCGTGAATCGGCCCTTACATAAAGTGGGGTAGCCGGCGTTTTCTCCGTCACTGTAGCGATCAATCAGAATGTTATTGAGCCGAGATTCCAGCCCTTTGTCTGTCTCCTGCCAACGAACAAATTTTGCAGGCGAGCAGGCGCCAACGGTATTGGGAGACTCGCCCGTCATATATGAAGAAAGGTAACAGCGGCCCTCAGACATAATGCACAAGCTGCCGAAGGCGAACACTTCCAGGTCAACATCTTGCGGGATGTTGCGTGACAGTTGTTTGACCTGATGGATAGACAGCACACGCGGCAGCACCACACGCTTAACATTGAAATTTCGTTTATAGAAGTCGATCGCTGCGACATTGGTCGCCGATGCTTGAACCGACAAATGCAGTTCGAGCTCAGGGTATTTGTTGGCGGCGTAATCCAGTACGGCGATATCAGCGATAATTAACGCATCAATGCCACTTTGGGCGGCGCGATCGACGGCGTCAGTCCAGCGTTCAAACCCATCCGGATGAGCGAAGGTATTCAACGCGACGTGAATTTTTTTCTTATGGTCATGGACGTACTGAACCGCTTTGTCCAGTTTTTTACCAGTGAAGTTAAGACCTGCGAAATGGCGCGCATTGGTATCGTCTTTGAAGCCGATATACACAGCGTCAGCACCGCAGTCGATGGCTGTTTTGAGGGCAGGTAAGTTACCTGCAGGGCAGAGGAGTTCCATTGCGCCTTCCAATCTGTCTTTGCGAAAAATTGCTCCGCATTTTATGAAGGAATATGAACGGCAAGTTTGATGTAAGGCAGGTTTAGGTAAGTTTCTGAGTCAAATACTCATTTAGAGTGAGTTGAGATCAGTTTTTATGGCGACGATGCTGAGCGAAGAGCTCTTCGACTTCTTGCTTTGGTTGCGGACGATAGAAATGGAAACCCTGAATCGAATTACAATTGAGGTTAGAGAGCAGAGTAGCTTGTTGCTGGGTTTCGACCCCTTCTGCAACAACCGTTAGGTTAAGCGATTTCCCCAGATTAATGATGTTTTCGATTACCGTTACCTGTTTTGGTAGCGTATCGATGTCATTGATAAACGCGCGGTCAATTTTAAGCTCATCTATTGGGAAGCGGGCAAGATACGAAAGTGATGAGTAACCGGTACCAAAGTCGTCAATCGATAAAGCAAAGCCAAGCTTTTTAATGGCGTTGAGCATTTGTAAGGTGTGCTCACTGTCGCTCATCACGGCGCTTTCGGTCAGCTCAAACGTGATGCAGTTAGGATCAAGCTCTGTAGTACGCAGTAGCTTCTCCATATAATCGATCAGTTTTGGATTGCCAAATTGTTCTGGCGAAAGGTTGATCGCGACGCGTCCCGGCAGAATACCTTGAAGTTTCCAGCGTTTAACCGTGCTGAATACTTCTCGCATAACGACTCGACCCAGATGTTCAATTAAACCTGCTCGTTCGGCGACAGGGATAAAAGCGCCCGGGCTAATGTAACCTTCCACAGGGTGCTTCCAGCGGATAAGGGCTTCGGCGCCATTAATGCTGAAATCACGAGCGTTGACCTTAGGCTGGTACCAGACTTCCAAGCCATTCTGTTGTAAGGCTTTTTGCAGCTCAATTTCCAGCCATAAACGCATACGCGCTTCTTTGTTCATCTGATCATTGAACTTAATCAGGCGATTACGACCTCGGTCTTTGGCTTCGTACATCGCGGTGTCGGCATTTTGCAGCAGAATCCGTGCGTCGTTGCCATCTCCCGGATACGTCACACTGCCGATAGAGCACGCTAAGCGTTTGCTGAAATGGTGCAGATCAAATGGCTGGTTAATGAGTGAGATGATGCGCTCAGCAAGAATCTCCGCCATTCGATTGTTTTCTGGTTCCGGCAATATCAGGCCAAATTCATCGCCTCCTAAATGCCCTACTACCGCATGTTGCGGTAAAAGACGCTTAAGACGAGATGACACTTCTTTAATCACTTTATCACCAATATGGTGACCTAAAGAGTCGTTGATGTTCTTGAAATTATCGATATCGAGGTAGAGCAGTAACAGTGGTGTTTCATTGTGAATGAACTGCTCTAGACGTTTGGTAAAACCAAAACGATTGTAGAGGCCAGTTAAAGAATCAATGTGTGCATCTTCTAACGGCTTGTTACTCAAGTGTTTTGGAGTTTCATCGGCATCTTGAATCAGCACCAATTGAGTATTGCAGCCCAGTACCATCGCGTCATCAGCGTGGAGCTGAACACGGCGCTCGAAGCCACATCTTGGGCCAGTCAGACAGGTCAAAGGTGCTTTCGCCAGTGAACTGCTGAGCGATTTACTGAAAACTGTCTTGGTTTTCTCATCGACAAATAGGCGGGAAAGTTCTTCACCTAACAAATCACTGTTATCTTCAAAACCGAGCAAACGCACTGCCGCAGGGTTGGCAGATATGATGCAATCCTCTTCGACCAGTAGCAGGCCATCAGGCAACAAAGTGGTGAGTGTTGAGAACTTACCTTCTGATTCTTCTAAAGAACGAACCAGAATATGTTTTTCTGATGTGTCGACCGCATGAAAGGCAACGTATTCAATTTTTTTGTCGATTTCGATGGGGGCTAAGCTGAAATGCAGACTGGTTTCGAGGTCAATTTCGTTCAGCGTGATTTCTGCTTCGAGGGATTCTCCGTTGAAGGCACGCTCATAGTAGGGCTTGAGTTGGTTATAGAAATGCTTACCTAAGGTTTGCGTATCGCTCATACCGATCAGTTCTTGGTTGGATAGGCCTGCGATATCGCAATAGCGACCATTAACCATGGCATAGTTATGCTGGCTATCCAAAATGGCGAAAAAAAACGGGCTGTTCGCCGTTATCTTCGTGAACCAATGCTGTAGTTGTTGCGAAAGCATCAAGGGTATTACCGACTCTCCAAAGAGCAATACGAGTCACAGAGCTGTGAATAGAAGCGATACCAATAACTATAACTGTGATTGCCGCTAGATTAAAGGGCTAGCGGTATCAGACTAATTTTTTGATACACAACAGGAATCGCTCCATCATCATCCATTATGATGAGTATCCTATTTACAAAGTAACGGATAACGCTCGTGATTAACAAGATTCGCACCCAGCTAGTTGAAAATGCCGCATCAATTTTGCGATCTCCAGTCCACTTATTACCTAAAAGTGTACAAAAAAAAGTCTTATTAGAGGGGCTAAAAAGCGTTTTTAGAGAGTCTCTTGAGGATGGTGATTTTGAATTTCTAGAAGGTAAGTGGCTGAAAATTGAGATAAAAGATATGCAGCTAAGTTGGTATGTTAGTTACCAAGATAGCCAGTTGATGGTTGCGGATTCAGCCGTTAAAGAAGACGTTGCTTTTCGAGGCAATCTCAATGATCTGGTTTTGATTGCTGGGCGAAAAGAAGATCCTGATACTTTGTTCTTCCAGCGCCGCTTGTCTATAGAAGGAGATACGGAGCTGGGGTTAGAGATAAAGAACCTGATGGACAGTGTCGATTTAGAGCAGCTGCCGAAACCGTTGCAAACACTATTAAATGAACTAGCCGATTTTGTGCAGAAAGGGTTACAATCGCCACTCGCACAAAGTGAGGTTATCAATGCTTATTCGAACTGAAGCTCCGGCTGACATTCTTGCCGTCGACAGGCTACTGAAGTCTGCTTTTGAAACAGAAACTGAAGCAGATTTAGTGATGAGGCTAAGAGAGAACGGACGTAGAACCTTATCATTGGTTGCCTGTAATGATGAAGGAGAATTGGTTGGGCACGTCATGTTCAGTCCGGTTACATTAAATGGTGAAGACTTAAACTGGCAGTGCTTGGCTCCACTCGCCATAAAAGCAGACTACCGCCGACAAGGTTTGGCGGCAGAGTTAGTTAAAGAGGGGCTGGAATCGCTAAAAGAGTTTGGCTACCCAGCTTGTGTGGTACTGGGTGAACCTGAGTATTATTCTCGCTTTGGCTTTGAAGCGAGTGAAAAGTACAGCTTTTGTTGTCAGTGGGAAGCGTCTGCTGGTGCATTTCAAGTGTTAGCACTGGCAGAGAATGAGTTTACCGATCGCAGTGGCCGAATTGAATTCAGCCCTGAGTTTTCAGCGTTTTAGACAAAATGTACTGGCAAGTAAAAAGAAAAGTATGACTTTTGTCCTTTTTTTGACCGCTTAGCCATCAAGTCGTCTTTTTTTGAAAAATTCTACTTGTCAGCGTAATAACCTTTCGCTAGTATTGCTCGGCCTTCGATAAGGAGGTCGCTAGCCTTGTTCAAAAACATCAAGAATGAGTTTTCGAGCGGCGCTGGCTCAACAATTTGGAACATAGGTGGAAATCATGTTTACAGTTCTACTTGTGATTTACCTGTTGGCAGCGGTTGGTGTAATCGGCCTAGTGCTGATTCAACAAGGTAAAGGCGCAGATATGGGAGCCTCATTCGGTGCAGGCGCATCAAACACAGTGTTTGGCGCAAGCGGCTCAGGTAATTTCCTAACCCGAATGACTGCAATTTTTGCAACAGTATTTTTCATCCTTAGCTTAGTGCTAGGTAACATGTCGACTCATAAAACTGAATCTCAGTGGGTTGACCCGACTCAAGGTCAAGTTATCCAGCAAGCTGATGATGCTGCGAGTGAAGTTCCAGCCCCAACAGGCGACGAAATTCCTCAATAAGCTAAAGATTTAGCTGCCGAGATGGTGAAATTGGTAGACACGCTAGCATGAGGTGCTAGTGCCTTAGGTGTGAGGGTTCGAGTCCCTCTCTCGGCACCATTGTTTACAAACTTGTAAAACACCTTGGAGAGCGTATAATGCTCGACAAGTCGGACGCGGGGTGGAGCAGCTTGGTAGCTCGTCGGGCTCATAACCCGAAGGTCGTCGGTTCAAATCCGGCCCCCGCAACCAATCCTTTACTGGATGTGGACAAGTTTGCACAGTCGCAATAGCAACTGTGAGTTAAGCAAACTTTGATTGCTTAACACATCAGGGTCCAGCATCAAAAAACCCCGACTTTCGGGGTTTTTTGTTATCTGAATTTCTGCATTGCAGAAGTTCGGACATTGCTTGGAATTTAAATTGGGCTCTGAGCCCTTTTTTTGTTTCTGGAGTGGTTTAAATGACTGGTTTAGAAAGACAACTTACTGAAATGCTTGAAGCGCCAGTAGCAGCATCAGGTTATGAGTTAGTTGGATTAGAATTTATTCGCGCAGGCGAACATTCAACGCTACGTATCTTTATTGACCATGAAAATGGCATCTCTGTGGATGACTGTGCAGAAGTTAGCCGTCAGGTTAGTGCAGTAATGGACGTTGAAGATCCAATCACCGTGGCTTACAACCTAGAAGTGTCTTCTCCAGGTTTAGAAAGACCACTTTTCAAAGCAGCACACTATGAACAATTTATTGGTCACGAGGTAAGCATCGTTTTGAAAATGGCTGTTGGTAACCGTCGTAAGTGGAAAGGTGTTATCCACGCAATCGAAGGTGAAACAGTAACAGTTACTGTGGACGGCAACGCAGAAGAGTTTGCTCTAAGCAACATTTCAAAAGCTAACCTGATCCCTAAATTTTAATTAAGGTCTTAGAGGCTATTTAAAATGAGTAAAGAAATTTTAGCGGTAGCAGAAGCGGTATCGAACGAAAAAGGGGTACCTCGTGAGCGCATCTTTGAAGCCCTAGAGATTGCTCTAGCTACATCTACAAAGAAGAAACACGAAATCGAAATCGATGTTCGTGTTGAAATTGACCGTAAAACGGGTGAGTTCGATACTTTCCGTCGTTGGTTAGTAGTTGAAGAAGTAGAAAGCCCAACAAAAGAAATCTCTCTTGAAGCTGCACAGTTTGATGATGAGACGATTGAGATTGGTGACTACGTAGAAGATGAAATCGAATCAGTAACGTTTGACCGTATTACTACGCAAACAGCGAAGCAGGTTATCGTACAGAAAGTTCGTGAAGCTGAACGTGCACAGATCGTTGAGCAGTTCATCGACAATGAAGGTGAGCTAGTTACTGGTGTGGTTAAGAAAGTTAACCGCGAAACTATAGTACTTGATCTAGGTAACAACGCTGAAGCGGTAATCCTACGTGATGACCAGCTTCCTCGTGAAAACCACCGCCCGGGTGACCGTGTTCGTGGCCTTCTGTACCGCGTAGCACCAGAAGCGCGTGGTTTCCAACTATTCATCACACGTTCTAAGCCAGAAATGCTGGCGGAGCTATTCCGTGTTGAAGTACCGGAAATTGCAGAAGAGATCATAGAACTGAAAGGTGCGGCTCGTGATCCTGGTTCTCGTGCGAAGATTGCTGTGAAGACTAACGACAAGCGTATCGACCCAGTGGGTGCGTGTGTTGGTATGCGTGGTGCACGTGTACAGGCAGTCTCTGGCGAGCTTGGCGGTGAGCGTATTGATATCGTGCTTTGGGATGATAACCCAGCTCAGTTTGTTATCAATGCAATGGCGCCAGCAGATGTGGCTTCTATCATCGTTGATGAAGATGCTCACGCAATGGATATCGCGGTTGAAGCCGATAACCTAGCGCAAGCTATTGGCCGTAACGGTCAAAACGTACGTCTAGCTTCTCAACTAACAGGTTGGGAACTGAACGTAATGACGGTTGAAGATCTGCAGAAGAAACACGCAGAAGAGTCTCAAGCGTCAATTGAAAACTTCATGAAGTACCTAGATATCGAAGAAGATTTTGCTCAGCTGTTAGTTGAAGAAGGTTTCTCTTCTCTTGAAGAGGTAGCTTACGTACCAGTAAACGAACTGCTTGAAGTCGATGGTCTGGACGAAGATCTTGTCGAAGAACTACGTAATCGTGCAAAAGATGCCCTAACTACACTGGCTCTGGCTCAGGAAGAATCTTTTGAAGGCTTAGAGCCTGCAGAAGACCTACTTGCTCTAGAAGGCCTAGAGCGTGAAATGGCATTTAAACTGGCAGCGAAAGGTGTAGCAACACTGGAAGATTTAGCTGACCAGGGTATCGATGATCTCGAAGGTATTGAAGGTCTAACCGAAGAGTATGCGGGTGAGCTAATCATGGCAGCACGTAACATCTGTTGGTTCGGCGAAGACGCATAAATTTCAGCAAGGAGAAAGCGGCATGACAAAAATTACTGTTAAGGCACTGAGTGAAGAAATTGGTACACCAGTGGACCGCTTATTAGAGCAACTTGCTGATGCCGGTATGACGAAAGCGGGTACAGATCAGGTTTCTGAAGAAGAGAAGCAGAAGCTTCTGACTCACCTTAAGAAAGAGCACGGCGACACTTCTGGTGAAGCTGAGCCTACTCGCTTAACTCTACAGCGTAAAACTCGCAGCACACTTAGCGTAAACGCAGGTGGCGGCAAGAGTAAGGATGTTCAAGTAGAAGTTCGCAAGAAGCGAACTTATGTGAAGCGCAGCATTATCGAAGACGACGCAAACCGCGAGGCTGAGGAAGCAGCAAAGCGTGAAGCTGAAGAGCTTGCGAAGCGTGAGGCTGAAGAGCTAGCAAAACGTGAAGCTGCAGAGAAAGCACAACGCGAGGCCGAAGAAAAAGCGAAGCGAGAAGCGGACGCAAAACGTGACGCTGAAGAAAAAGCCAAACGCGTACAAGCTGATAAGGCTAAGAAAGACATGAATGCAAAAAATGCGGAAGTGAACACGCAAGCGAAAAAAGAAGCTGACGAACTTAAACGTCGTCAGGAAGAAGAAGCCCAACGTAAAGCGGAACAAGAAGCGGCTAAGCTTGTTGAAGAAGCGCGTAAACTAGCGGAAGAAAATGAAGCTCGTTGGACTGAAGCGGAACAGAAGAAGAAAGAGTTGGAAAACTCTGACTACCATGTAACGACTTCATCATACGCACGTGAAGCGGAAGACGCTGCAGACCGCAAAGAAGAAGGTGGTCGTCGTAAGAAGAAGAAGAAAACTTCTGGTAACGATGATCAAAATCGTGGCGGCCGTAACCAGCGTGGCGGTAAAGGTCGCAACAAAGGTAAACTGGCGAAACCTGCATCAATGCAACAAGGTTTCGATAAGACAGCTACCGTTGCGAAAGCTGACGTTGTTATCGGTGAAACCATCGTTGTATCAGAACTTGCTAACAAGATGTCTGTAAAAGGCACAGAAGTTATCAAAGTAATGATGAAGATGGGCGCAATGGCGACGATCAACCAGGTTATCGACCAAGAAACAGCACAACTTGTTGCTGAAGAAATGGGTCACAAGGTAATTTTGCGTAAAGAGAATGAGCTAGAAGAAGCAGTACTGTCAGATCGTGACAGCAATGCAGAAGCAGTTCCTCGTGCTCCGGTTGTTACCATCATGGGTCACGTTGACCATGGTAAGACATCGACACTTGACTACATCCGTAAAGCACACGTTGCTTCAGGTGAAGCTGGTGGTATTACACAGCACATCGGTGCATACCACGTTGAAACTGAAAACGGCATGATTACCTTCCTGGATACTCCTGGACACGCGGCGTTTACTGCAATGCGTGCTCGTGGTGCTCAGGCAACAGATATCGTTGTTCTTGTTGTAGCAGCAGACGATGGCGTAATGCCACAGACAATCGAAGCAATCCAGCACGCGAAAGCAGCGGGTGTACCTCTGATTGTTGCAGTGAACAAGATCGATAAAGAAGACGCGAACCCAGATAACGTTAAGAATGAGCTAGCTCAGTACGATGTTATTCCTGAGGAGTGGGGCGGTGAGAACATGTTCGTTCACATCTCTGCGAAACAGGGTACAAACATTGAAGGCCTGCTAGAAACTATCCTTCTACAATCTGAAGTTCTTGAGCTGACAGCGGTAGAAGAAGGCATGGCGTCTGGTGTGGTTGTTGAATCTCGCCTAGATAAAGGTCGCGGTCCTGTTGCCACTGTACTGGTTCAGTCTGGTACTCTAAACAAAGGTGATATCCTTCTTTGTGGTCAAGAGTACGGCCGTGTTCGTGCAATGCGTGACGAGAATGGTCAAGAAATTTTCACTGCGGGTCCTTCTATCCCAGTAGAAATCATCGGTCTGTCTGGTGTGCCTGCATCTGGTGACGAAGCGACTGTTGTTCGTGATGAGCGTAAAGCACGTGAAGTTGCTAACTACCGTCAAGGTAAATTCCGTGATGTTAAACTAGCACGTCAGCAAAAAGCGAAACTAGAGAACATGTTCTCTAACATGGCTGCTGGTGAAGTGGCTGAGCTTAACGTAGTACTTAAAGCAGACGTTCAAGGTTCTGTGGAAGCTATCGCAGACTCGCTACGTAAACTTTCTACTGAAGAAGTGAAAGTGAACATCGTTGGTTCTGGTGTTGGTGGTATAACGGAAACAGACGCCGTTCTAGCAGCTGCTTCTAACGCTATCATCCTAGGTTTCAACGTTCGTGCTGATGCAACAGCTCGCCGTGCAGTCGAAACAGAAAACCTAGACCTGCGCTACTACTCAATCATTTACCAATTGATTGACGAAGTGAAACAAGCAATGGGCGGTATGCTTGCTCCAGAGTTCAAGCAAGAAATCATCGGCCTTGCAGAAGTACGTGATGTATTTAAGTCACCTAAACTTGGCGCTATCGCGGGTTGTATGGTTACTGAAGGTACTATTAAGCGTAATAACCCTATTCGTGTACTACGTGAGAACGTGGTTATCTACGAAGGTGAACTAGAGTCACTACGTCGCTTTAAAGACGACGTTCAAGAAGTTAAGAACGGCTACGAATGTGGTATCGGCGTTAAGAACTACAATGATGTTCGCGTTGGTGACCAAATCGAAGTCTTCGAAGTTGTTGAAGTTAAACGTACTCTAGACTAATTGACTAACTTTACCGGCAGTGAGTGTCGGTAACAGGTTGTTGAATACGCCATGGGGGGCTGGAATTTATCCATCCCCCCATTCTTTCTAATAAGAGAAAAGATATGTCAAAAGAATTTAGCCGCACGCAGCGAGTATCGCAGCAGTTGCAAAAAGAACTGGCCATGATCCTACAACGTGAAGTTCGTGATTCACGTTTGGGTATGGTTACTATCTCAGACGTAGAAGTGTCTCGTGACCTTGCGTATGCAAAGGTGTTCGTGACCTTCTTATGTGTGGGTGAACAAACACCTGAGTCATGCTTAAAAGCACTTCGTGAACACGAAGTTCACATTCGCATGATGCTGGGTAAACGCATTCGTCTGCGTCTGACACCTGAAATTCGTTTCGAATACGACAACACTTTGGTTGAAGGCATGCGTATGTCTAACCTTGTCAGCGAAGTGGTAAGTGAAGACAAACGTAAGCAGCAAGACGCTGGCCGTGATGGCGAAAACTCGGAAGAGGACAACGCATAATGGCTCGCCGTCGTAAAGGTCGTCCAATTGATGGAGTCATCCTGTTAGATAAACCGACAGGTATTTCATCCAATGATGCGTTACAGAAAGTCAAACGCATCTATTTTGCAGAGAAAGCCGGGCATACTGGCGCTCTGGATCCGCTTGCGACTGGCATGCTGCCAATTTGTCTTGGAGAAGCCACGAAGTTTTCGCAGTTCCTCCTCGATTCAGATAAGCGTTATCGTGTTATCGCCAAGCTAGGTGAGCGCACCAATACGTCGGACTCGGACGGTGAAGTTATCGAAACTCGCCCTGTTGATGTCGATATGACGAAACTGGAAGCGTGTATCGACAAGTTCCGCGGTGAATCGGATCAGGTGCCATCGATGTTTTCCGCGCTCAAGTATCAAGGTAAGCCTTTATACGAGTACGCTCGTCAAGGTATCGAAGTCCCGCGTGAAGCTCGCAAGATCACGGTTTATGAAATCATCTTACATCGTTTTGAAGGTGACGAAATTGAGATGGAAGTGCATTGTTCAAAAGGCACTTATATCCGCACGATAGTTGATGATCTTGGTGAAATGCTTGGTTGTGGTGCACACGTGACTATGCTTCGTCGTACGGCAGTCGCTAACTATCCATACGAAAAAATGGTGACGCTTGAGCAACTTAATGAGTTGTTGGAGCAAGCACACCGTGATGAAGTGGCACCACGTGAGGTACTCGACCCATTGTTACTGCCAATGGACACTGCGGTGGAAGATTTACCGGAAGTGAACCTCAATGCGGAGCAGACTGACTTAGTTCAGCACGGACAGCCAGTGTATGTTCTTGGTGTACCAGAAGGAACGCTGCGCATGACCTCGGGTGATGAGCGTACCTTTATTGGTGTTGCGGAATTGAACGATGACGGAAAGGTCGCGCCTAAGCGTCTGGTTGTTTTTCGCGATTAAATAGCGCAGCACAGTAAAAACCGAAGCGTTCGCTTCGGTTTTTTTATGTCTGGTTACTGAACCTGCTCCGCGCTACGCAATAATGCTCTCAGTTGTTCGGCGCGTTTTCGATTGACGCCGAAATCTGAGTATCCCGTGCGGGATTCAGAACGAACCAACAAGTTGTTTCCTTCTATGCGTAACTCAAGATCATCAACAAAGCGCATGATTTTTGATGTGCATTCTATCCTCAAATAGCCTTCTTCTTTTACCGCTGTTTTTGCACCGGGTAATTGAAGTGCCGCATTTTCAATTGCGTCGATACTAGCATGGCTGGTGAGAGTGAACGGGGCGAGTTGGTGTTTTTCTCTCTCGTCTTGCGTGGAAACACAGTTCGGTTTATCACCACATGGTGATGAGGTGCGATCAGTCATAGTTTGGACTCCTTGGCTGCAAGCGGATAGTAGCATCACGGAAGTGATTAAGAGCGCGGGCCTTTTCATTCACAATGTCCTTATTGTTATAAACTAAGTGTATTAGTTAAAGAACTTCTATAAAAAAGGGTTGACGCACAAACGTCAACCCAAATTTCATATCAATGATCGTTTATCAGACTTCAAGGTAATCAAGGATTCCTTCTGCAGCTTTGCGTCCTTCATCAATGGCGGTCACGACTAAGTCCGAGCCTCGCACAGCATCACCACCCGCGAAGATTTTCTCATTGCTGGTCTGATACTGAAACTCTTGTTCAGAAGGGGCTTTGATTCTTCCCCACTGATCGAGCTCCACATCATAAGGCGCTAGCCATTCCATCTTATGCGGCTGGAATCCAAACGCCATAATTACAGCGTCTGCTGGCAGAACATGTTCACTCCCTTCCACAGGTTCTGGGCGACGACGTCCGGCTTCATCGGGTTCTCCGAGGGCCGTTTTAACCACTTTCACACCCGATACTTTGCCAGAGACATCCACTTCGACACCCAAAGGTTGAAGGTTAAACTTAAAGTCGACGCCTTCTTCCTTGGCATTTTTTACTTCTCGACGAGAGCCCGGCATATTGGCTTCATCACGTCGATAGGCACAAATGACGTTAGAGGCGCCTTGTCGGATTGACGTGCGAACACAGTCCATTGCGGTATCGCCACCCCCGAGTACGACCACTTTTTTACCCGCCATATCTACGAAGGGTTGTGTGTCTTCTAAGTTCATGACTTTGTAAGTGTTGGAAATCAAAAACGGCAGTGCATCGTATACGCCCGGCGCGTCTTCGTTTTCTAATCCAGCTCGCATAGACTTGTATGTTCCGACCCCTAGAAAAACAGCATCATAATCGTCGAGCAGTTGCTGCATCGTTATATCCTGGCCGACTTCAACGTTGAGGCGAAATTCAACGCCCATATCTGTGAAGACGCGGCGACGATTTTCCATCACGCCTTTTTCCAGTTTGAACGATGGGATGCCAAAAGTGAGTAGGCCTCCGATTTCAGGGTAGCGATCAAAAACGACAGGTTTGACGCCATTGCGCACTAAAATATCTGCGGCAGCAAGTCCTGCAGGGCCTGCGCCGATAATGGCCACCTTTTTGTCTGTCCATTCGACTTGTGACATGTCGGGCTTCCAACCCATTTCAAACGCTTTGTCGGTAATGTACTTCTCTATGTTACCAATCGTGACGGCACCAAAATCGTTATTGAGGGTACAAGAACCCTCACACAATCGATCCTGTGGACAGACTCGGCCACACACTTCAGGCAGGCTGTTTGTCTGATGAGATAGCTCTACTGCTTCAAGAATACGCCCCTCATTGGCAAGTTTCAGCCACTGCGGAATGTAGTTATGAACAGGACACTTCCACTCGCAGTATGGGTTACCACAATCGAGGCAGCGATCAGCTTGGGCAGTGGCTTGCTGTTTAGTAAAGGGTTCGTAAATCTCGACGAATTCAATCTTGCGAACTTTAATCGGTTTCTTCGCAGGATCGACACGTTGTACGTCAATAAATTGGTATACGTTCTGGCTCATGATTCAAACATCCTCCATGATTACTGCGCTTGAACGCGAAGTTCTGCGGCACTACGACTTTGGTGACCAAGCAGGGTACGAAGATCCGCGGCTTTAGGTTTCACCAGATAGAACTTTGGAATCCATTCATCAAAGTTCGCCAGAATATCTTCAGCGTGAACTGAGTTTGTCTCTTCAAGATGCTCTGCAATCAGGCCACGTAAATGTTCCTGATGGATATAGAGATCAGACAGCGCCAGTGCCTCGACTGATTCATTGTTCACTCGGCCTTGGAAGTCTTCGTTCTTATCAAGAACGTAGGCAAACCCGCCTGTCATACCTGCGCCAAAATTGACTCCGGTTGCGCCAAGAATTGCCACAATTCCACCAGTCATATATTCACAAGCATTGTCGCCTGCGCCTTCAATAACCGCGATGGTTCCTGAGTTGCGTACGCCAAAGCGCTCGCCAGCCGTACCTGCTGCAAAGAGTTTGCCCCCGGTTGCACCGTACAAGCAGGTGTTACCAATGATGGTGGCTTCATTACAGCGGAATGCTGTCCCTAAGTGTGGTTTGATGACCAACTTGCCCCCAGCCATGCCTTTACCAACATAGTCATTGGCATCGCCAGTGAGATACTGTTCTACGCCACCGGCATTCCAGACACCAAATGATTGTCCAGCGGTGCCATCAAGGTGGAGCTTAATGGGTGTTGCCGCCATGCCTTGGTTTCCATAGCGCTTAGCAATTTCACCTGATAGACGTGCACCAATCGAGCGATCGGTATTGATGACGTTATAGAAGAAGCTAGCGGACTCGCGTGCCTCTACGGCTGAAAGGGCATCATCGATGATCTTCTGGTTCAACTCAGCCTTATCAAACGGTGTGTTAGGTTCTGTCCAAAATAGTGGATGACCTTCCGGTGATACAGGCGCTTCAAGAATATTGCTTAAGTCGAGCTTGGTTTGCTTGGCGGTCATGCCCTCTACTGTCTCAAGCAGTTCAGTACGACCGATGAGATCGGTGAGTTTTTCCACTTCCAGCTCTGCTAGCAAGGCGCGTACTTCATCAGCCAAACCGACAAAGTAATTCATCACTTGCTCAGGTAGACCTTTAAAGAATTCTTTGCGTAGCATTTCGTCTTGAGTGGCGACGCCAGTTGCGCAGTTATTGAGGTGACAAATACGCAGGAACTTACAGCCCATCGCTACCATAGGAGCTGTTCCAAAGCCGAAGCTTTCAGCGCCGAGTATCGCGGCTTTTACAACGTCTAAACCTGTTTTTAGACCGCCATCCACTTGAAGGCGAATCTTGTGACGAAGCCCGTTAGCCACCAGTGCTTGTTGAGTTTCGGCAAGGCCTAGCTCCCAAGGGCAACCTGCGTATTTTACCGATGTCAGTGGGCTGGCAGCTGTTCCCCCGTCATAGCCTGAGATGGTGATCAAGTCTGCATACGCTTTTGCCACACCAGTGGCAATAGTGCCAACACCAGGTTCAGAAACCAGTTTGACTGATACTAAGGCGTTTGGGTTGACCTGTTTTAGGTCGAAGATCAGCTGAGCTAAATCTTCAATCGAATAGATATCGTGGTGCGGCGGCGGAGAGATCAGCGTGACGCCTTGTACCGAATAACGTAGCTTAGCGATTTCCGCTGTAACCTTATGCCCTGGAAGCTGACCACCTTCACCCGGTTTTGCACCCTGCGCGACCTTGATTTGCAGTACGTCGGCATTGGTTAGGTAATGCGGGGTCACACCAAATCGACCTGAGGCAATCTGTTTAATACGAGAGTTACGCTCTGTACCGAAGCGACGTGGATCTTCGCCACCTTCACCTGAATTTGAATAGCCACCGAGGCGGTTCATTGCAGTTGCCAAAGCTTCATGAGCTTCTGGGCTCAGAGCGCCAATGGACATTGCGGCAGAGTCAAAGCGTTTAAACAGTTCAGTGCTTGGTTCGACCTGTTCTAGTGGTAGCGGCTTCGCAGATTTTTTCAGCGTCATCAAGTCTCGCAACATCGCAACCGGACGTTGGTTTACTTGTTTGGCAAAACTCTGATAATCACCACTCTCACCAGATTTGACGGCCTGTTGCAATGTGCCAACGACATCCGGGTTATAGGCATGATACTCGCCGCCATGGACATATTTCAGTAAACCACCATGTTCAATGGCTTTACGTTTAGCCCAGGCTTTGCGTGAAAGGTTAAACAAGTCTTGCTGGAAGTCGTCGAAGCTGGCGCCTTGTATACGAGTCGTGACCCCTCGGAAGCAAAGTTCGACGACATCTTCACTCAGACCCACCGCTTCAAACAGTTGTGAACAACGGTAAGAGGCAACAGTGGATATGCCCATTTTGGACATGATCTTGTAGAGGCCTTTGTTGATGCCATATTGATAGTTTTGCATCACATCGCGGTAGCTTTTTTCAAGCGCACCATCATCAATCAGTTTACCTAAGGCTTCATAAGCCAAATATGGGTAAACCGCTGTTGCACCAAATCCAAGTAGAACAGCAAACTGATGTGGATCGCGAGCAGTGGCTGTCTCGACAATAATGTTGGCATCACAACGAAGATTCTCTTCAATCAAACGTGTTTGCACCGCGCCTACTGCCATCGCCGCAGGAATCGGCAGCTTGCCTTTCACTAACGCGCGATCAGATAAAACCACCAATACAGTCCCTTCACGCACAACATCGACTGCTTGGTCACATAAGTCGTTGATCGCTTGTTTTAGGTCTTTTCTCTCAGGATCGTAATTGATATCTAAGATGGTGTTACGGTAGTGCGCATCAGCCAGTTCGAGCAGTTGCTGCATGTCTGAATAAAGCAGTACCGGCGAATCAAAAGTTACGCGATGAGCGTGCCCATCGGTTTCGCAGAACACGTTCATTTCTTGGCCAACACTGGTCGCCAATGACATGACGTGTTTTTCACGCAACGGGTCAATCGGCGGGTTGGTGACCTGAGCAAATTTCTGACGGAAGTAGTCGGTAACTAGGCGCTCTTTAGAAGAAAGAACGGCCATCGGGGTATCATCTCCCATAGAGCCAACGGCTTCTTGACCCATATCACCAAGCACTCTAAGGACTTGATCGACTTCTTCGTTGGTCATAGCGAATTGCTTCTGATAGGTCTTGAGCAAATCGCTGTCAAAATTGCGCTCACCTACCTGATCTTCAGGCAATTGAGCAAATGGTGTGAGCTTATGGACGTTGTTGTCCATCCACTCTTTATATGGGTGGCGACCTTTTAGATCGTTATCAATTTCACTTGATTGCCACAATTTCCCGCGGCGTGTGTCAACGACCAACAATTCGCCTGGTCCAACACGGCCTTTTTCTGCCACTTCGTCGGGGGCGTAATCCCAGATACCCACTTCTGACGCCAGCGTGATGAGTTGATCTTTGGTGATCACATAACGAGCTGGGCGCAGGCCATTACGATCTAGGTTACACGCGGCATAACGACCATCGGATAATACGATGCCAGCAGGGCCATCCCATGGCTCCATGTGTTTAGAGTTGAAGTCATAGAACGCACGCAAGTCCGGATCCATATCCGGGTGGTTCTGCCATGCAGGCGGCACCAGCATTCTCATTGCGCGGAAGACGTCCATGCCCCCCGCGAGGAAAAGGTCAAGCATGTTGTCCAGGCTGGATGAATCAGAGCCCGTTTCGTTAACAAATGGAGCTGCCGTTTGCAGATCAGGCAGTAGTGGCGAAGCGAATTTGTATGCACGAGCGCGTGCCCATTGGCGGTTGCCTTCAATGGTGTTGATTTCACCATTGTGTGCCAGGTAGCGGAACGGTTGAGCCAGCGGCCAACGTGGTTGGGTATTTGTTGAAAAACGCTGGTGGAACAAGCAAATAGCTGATTCCATGCGTAAATCTGCAAGATCCAGGTAAAAGCGTGGTAAGTCTGCTGGCATACACAGACCTTTATATACAATCACCTGTGTGGACAAGCTGCAGATATAAAAATCACTGTCTTGTGTGATTTGCTTTTCTATGCGGCGGCGTGCGATATACAAACGACGCTCAATGTCGCGCTCACGCCAGCCTGCTGGAGCTGAAATGAACACTTGTTGAATGTTAGGTAACGAATCCAGTGCGATCGGGCCTAAAACATCTGAGTTGGTAGGCACGTCACGCCAACCCGAAACGGTTAGTGTTTCCTGAGCTAACTCTTTATTGATGATGTCTTTAGCGGATTGTGCCTTGACTGGGTCTTGGCTGAAAAACATCATACCTACAGCGTATTGCTTACCGAGGTTGAAGCCGTTTTCTTCAGCGATGAGGCGTAAATATGAGTCGGGCTTTTGTAATAGAAGACCACAACCATCACCGGTTTTACCATCAGCGGCGATACCGCCTCGGTGGGTCATGCGATCCAATGCCGAAATTGCTGTACGAACCAGTTTGTGACTTGGTTGTCCTTCCATGTGGGCGATTAAACCAAATCCACAGTTGTCTTTTTCAAGACTAGGATCATATAAAGCCATTGCAATTCTCCCTTTGCTTCTCTGTCTTCCAGACAGAACTACCAACATTTAAAGGGTTGGTATTTATGACTAACTATGCTTTCAAGTTGTTAAATCTTGCATAAATATACACAAAATCTTTTGTTATTATTTTACAAAATAAGACGAAATCATTTTCATCGACTTCACAACGTATAGCTTATGATAGAAAAGGTCAAGTTTTTGGTGAAATATCACGTCAATGTTCGATTTACCAAGCAATAACCTAGAAAAGTACTTATATATCATATGTATAGATTTTTGATTGTTACATTTTTGCAACAATTGAGTTCGGTGGATATAAAAAAGACCAGCATAATGTGCTGGTCAAGTTGGGAAGTTTGGAAGGATTGATTAGTTATTCGCTTTAGACCCAGAATCATTCATTGCTACCTGATTCTGGGTTTCATCCGGTTTACGCTGATAACATCAGTGAATCGGATTTAGCTTCAAGATGAGTTCCACCCATTAGGAAATCATCGATAGCACGGGCACATTCGCGACCTTCGTTGATACAACGAACCACCAAAGATTGGCCTGTTCGCATATCACCAGCAGCAAATACACCTTCTTGGTTAGTAGCAAAACCTTGAGTTGCTACGTTACCGCGATCATCTAGTGCGATATCCAGTTGAGCAAGTACGCCTGTTGGTTCTGGGTGCAGGAACCCCATCGCTAGGAATGCCATATCGCATGGGATCACACGCTCGCTGCCTTCTACTTCTTTGAAGTTTGGACGCTCGCCTAGTTTCGCATCTTGCCATACGATGTCTGCAATACGTAGACCTGTTACCTGACCTTGGTCGTTGCCGATGAATTCTTTGGTCAAGATATTCCAATGGCGATCGACACCTTCTTCGTGTGATGTTGAGGTGCGCATAATCATTGGGTATTGTGGCCAAGGCATGTTTGCTGGGCGTTTCTCAGGTGGAATCGGCATGATTTCAACTTGAGTAATGCTCGCTGCGCCATGACGGTTAGAGGTACCCACGCAGTCAGAACCAGTATCACCACCACCAATGACGACAACGTGTTTGTCTTTCGCGTGGATCTCTTCGGTTTTAAGATCCATGTTGTTGGCGCGGCGGTTGTTTTGACCTAGGAATTCCATTGCGAAGTGAACACCATTTAGTTTACGGCCTGGAACTGGTAAATCACGTGGAACGGTTGAGCCACCAGTCAGTAGAACCACATCGAACTCTTGACGCAGCTGCTGGGCATTCACATCAACACCAACATGTTGGTTAACTTTGAATTCAATCCCCGCTTCTGCCATCAGGTTGATCTTACGATCAATCACGTCCATACCCAGTTTGAAATCTGGGATACCAAAACGCAGCAGACCCCCCACTTTCTCGTCTCGTTCGAATACCGTCACAGTATGACCAGCGCTGTTCAGCTGCTCAGCCGCCGCAAGACCAGCAGGGCCCGAACCGATGATCGCAACGGTTTTGCCTGTGCGAGAACGTGGTGTTTTTGGTTTGGCGTAGCCTTCACGATACGCCGTTTCCACGATGGTTTTCTCGATATTACAAATAGTGATTGGATCTTGGTTGATGCCAAGTACACAAGCGCTTTCACACGGAGCTGGGCAAACACGACCAGTGAACTCTGGGAAGTTATTGGTTGAGCTTAGAATGTTCCATGCTTCTTCCCAGCTATCACGATAAACTGCATCGTTAAACTCTGGGATGATGTTACCGATAGGGCAGCCGTTATGACAAAACGGCACACCACAATCCATACAACGAGAAGCTTGAGTATTGATCTTGTCACCAAACTCCTCGTTTAGAACGAACTCTTTGTTGTTCTTGATGCGCTCAGCTGGGTCGATCTTCTGTGGTAGTTCACGACCATGCTCTAAAAATCCAGTAGGCTTACCCATTATACGGCCTCCGCTTGAGTTTCGTTTCCTTGAGACTGTGCTTCAGTTTTGCGTTTTTGAAGAACCGCTTTATAGTCACGCGGCATTACCTTAACCATAGAGGCTAGGCTAGCTTCAAAGTTGTCTAGGAAAGACTGAGCGACTTCACTTCCTGTGAATTGAACATGCTTAGTTAGCATGTCGAGTAAGAGATCTCTGTCTTCTTGCTCGATTGGATCTAGGTCTACTAGCTCTGGGTTCAGCTTTGACTCAAAGTCACCTGATTTATCCCATACGTAAGCCACGCCGCCACTCATACCTGCGGCAAAGTTACGACCTGTTGAACCAAGGATAATTGCTGCACCGCCAGTCATGTATTCACAACCGTGGTCACCGACGCCTTCTACTACGACTTTCGCGCCTGAGTTACGAACACAGAAACGTTCACCAGCCATACCGCGAATGAAAGACTCACCCGAAGTTGCACCGTAGAAACACACGTTACCAACTACGATGTTGTCTTCCGCGACAATGCTCGATTTCGCGTCTGGGTAGAGCACTAAGGTACCGCCAGACAGACCTTTACCCCAGTAGTCGTTAGCATCACCTTCCACCTCGAACTTCACACCCTTAGCTAGGAATGCGCCGAATGACTGACCCGCAGAACCGTTGAACTTCACGTTCATTGGCTTAGGTAGACCAGCATCTTTGTACACTTTCGAGATTTCGTTCGACAACATGGTACCTGCAGAGCGGTCCGTGTTGACGATAGGGAATTCGGCATTTACCGCTTCGCCTTTCTCGAGAGCAGGAATCGCTGCTTGAATCAGCTTGCGGTCTAGAACTTCTTCTAGATTGTGGTTCTGCTGAGCTTGGTTGAATACGCCATCGGCTTCGCGAGCTTGCTCCACGTGCAGAACAGGAGACAGATCTAGGTTCTTGTATTTCCAGTGAGATACATCTTGGCGAATCTTCAGCTTCTGACCTTGACCGACCATCTCATCGATAGTGCGGAAGCCAAGTTCAGCCATGATTTCACGCAGACCTTGTGCCATGTATTGGAAGAAGGTTACTACGTCTTCTACGCGACCATCAAAGCGCTCACGAAGCGTCTTGTTTTGAGTCGCGATACCGACAGGACAGGTGTTCTTATGACACTTACGCATCATGATACAACCTTCAACCACCAATGCTGCGGTTGCCACGCCCCATTCTTCTGCACCAAGTAGTGTTGCCACTGCAAGGTCGCGAGGTGTCTTCATCTGACCATCCGCTTGAACCACGATACGGTTACGCAGACCGTTCTTCAGTAGCGTTTGGTGTGTTTCTGCCAAACCAAGTTCCCAAGGTAGACCTGTATGACGGATTGAAGACATTGGTGATGCACCAGTACCACCGTCGAAACCTGCGATTAGTACAACGTCCGCTTTCGCTTTCGCTACACCAGAAGCGATCGTACCTACGCCTGCTTCCGATACCAGTTTCACGTTTACGCGGCCCGCGCGGTTCGCGTTCTTCAAGTCGTAGATAAGCTGAGCCAAATCTTCGATTGAGTAGATATCGTGGTGTGGCGGTGGAGAGATAAGACCGACGCCCGGAGTTGAGTGACGCGTTGCACCGATCCAGTCGTCTACTTTATCGCCTGGTAGCTGACCACCTTCACCTGGTTTCGCACCTTGAGCCATCTTGATTTGTAGCTCATCAGCGTTGGTTAGGTAGTAAGAGGTTACGCCGAAACGACCTGAAGCCACCTGCTTGATTGCAGAGCGTTCCCAGTCGCCGTTGTCTTTGCGCTCGAAACGCATTGGGTCTTCACCACCTTCACCAGAGTTCGATTTCGCGCCAAGGCGGTTCATCGCAACAGCCAGTGTGGAGTGTGCTTCGTAAGAAATAGAACCGAATGACATTGCACCCGTCGCGAAGCGTTTCACGATGCTTTCAATTGGCTCGACTTCGTCGATAGAGATAGAACCGGCTGGGTTCTTAATGAACTCAAGTTGGCTACGAAGGGTTACCGCGTTGTCGCCTTGCTTATCTACTGCTGTCGCGTACTGTTTGAACTGATCGTAGTTCTTGTTGCGTGTAGACTCTTGCAGTAGAGAAATGGTTTCTGGGTTGAATAGGTGCTTCTCACCACGCTGTTTCCATTGGTAAACACCACCAACATCCAGCATTTGAATTGGGATTTCACGTTGTGGGTAACCGATGCGGTGACGGATCAGCACTTCTTTGGCGATATCATCAAGGGTGAGACCTTGGATACGAGAAACCGTACCTGTGAAGTATTTGTCTACAACAGACTTATGGATACCCAAGGCTTCGAAGATTTGCGCACCATGGTACGACTGTAGCGTAGAAATACCCATCTTCGAGAAGATCTTCAGAAGACCGCCATTGATCGCTTTACGGTAGTTGTTGAACAGATCGCGAGGGTTCGCTTCTGGATCCAACTTCTTCGTACGTTGAAGTTCAATGATGGTTTCAATCACTAGGTAAGGGTTAACCGCATTCGCACCGTAACCAAGTAGCGTTGCGAAGTGGTGCGTTTCACGCGCGTCACCGGTTTCAACCACGATGTCACACTTCGCACGTAGGCCTTTACGGATCAAGTGGTGGTGCACTGCACCAACTGCCAGCATTGCTGGGATCGCCGCATGGTTTGAGTTCACTGCACGGTCAGTTAGTAGGATGATTGAGTAACCATCGATAACCGCGTCTTCTGCGTATTGGCAGATACGTTTTAGCGCGCGCTCAAGCTTGCCTTGATCTTCATTGGCTTGGAACACGATATCCAGTGTCTTCGCTTGTAGGTGCTCGTTATCGATCGCACGCAATTTCTCAAGCTCAGAGTTCGCCAGAACAGGCGATTCCAATTCAACTTTCTGACAGTGAAGTGGTGTTTCAGTCAGAAGGTTTTGGTCTTTACCCAAGTAAGTGTTCAGCGACATAACCATGCGCTCACGGATCGGGTCGATCGGCGGGTTGGTTACCTGTGCGAACAGTTGCTTGAAGTAGTTTGAAAGGTGCTGAGACTGATGAGATAGAACCGCAAGAGGCCAGTCGGCACCCATTGCTGATAATGGTTCTTTCGCGTCATTCGCCATTGGAACGATGATTTCGTTCACTTCTTCATTGCTCACACCGAAAGCTTGCTGACGATGCAACAAACGCTCTGGAGAAGGTTGGCTGAACTGGTTGCTCGCATCTGGCAGCTTCTTCAAGCTCAGTAGGTTTTCTTCTACCCACTTCTCGTAAGGCTGTGCCGTTGCAATGGTGTCTTTCACTTCTTCATCAGAGATGATGCGACCTTGCTCTAGGTCTGCAACGAAGATACGACCTGGTTGTAGACGACCACGGAACTCTACGTTCTCTGGTTCAATATCTACAACACCAGATTCAGATGCCATCACTAGGAAGTTATCTTTGGTCACTGTGTAGCGAGAAGGGCGCAGACCGTTACGGTCTAGTGTCGCACCAACTTGAACACCATCAGTAAAACATACTGAAGCAGGACCATCCCATGGTTCCATGATGTTCGCGTGGTACTGATAGAACGCGCGACGTTTAGGATCCATGTTTTTGTTTTCTTGCCATGCTTCCGGGATCATCATCATCAATGCGTGTGGCAGGCTACGACCAGAAAGAACTAGGAGCTCAAGTGCCATGTCAAAGTTAGATGAATCCGAGCTGCCTTCCTGACAGATTGGAAGAAGCATGTCGATTTCAGCCTGAGTAAACAGGTCTGATTCTAAGATTGCTTCACGGGCTTTCATCCAGTTCAAGTTACCGCGAACTGTATTGATTTCACCGTTGTGGGCAATGTAACGGAAAGGCTGTGCAAGACGCCATTTCGGGAAGGTGTTGGTAGAGAAACGAGAGTGTACCAGTGCCAGTGCTGTCACCATGGTCGGGTTTTGCAGATCAAGGAAGTACTGAGGTACTTGCTCGGTCGTTAACTGACCTTTGTAGACCAATGTCTTGTAAGACATTGAGTTAATGTAGAAGTCGTCACCAATGTTCGAAACGCTTTCTAGGCAAACACGCACAGTGTAGTTACGAAGTACGTACAGTTTGCGCTCAAGCTCTTCAGGTGTGATGCCAGGACCACCAGAGATAAACACATGCTCAAACTGAGGTTCTGTGCTTAGTGGGTCTGCACCGATCATAGAGTTATCGGTTGGCAATACGCGGTAGCCGATAACTTCAAGATCTAGACGTTGTGCGTTACGTTCTAGAATGTCACGGCATTGCTCTCGTTTGTATTCGTCTTTCGGGAAAAGAACGACACCAACACCATACTTTTCAAACGAAGGCAATTTAATGCCTAACTTAACGGCTTCTTCTAATAGGAATTCATGAGGTTTTTGTAGCAAGATACCCGCACCATCACCGCTGCATGGATCACAACCTTGACCACCGCGGTGTTCCATTCGTGCCAGCATATCCAATGCCTGAGTTACTACTTCGTGCGATTTACGGTTTTTAAGGTGAGCAACAAAACCGATACCACAAGCGTCATGCTCCAGTTCAGGAGTATACAGACCCTGTGAACTTTGCTCTCTATCTACCATAGATACATCCTTCCAGTTCAGTAGACGCAAATGTACTAGCCGATACTAGTTTTGCGTCCAGTCCTTTATTTTTATGATTCGCAGCCTGCCTAGGTTGGCGACTTTGATTCCATTCCGTATCTCGCAGGAAAAATATTGCGAGAAAAACAATCCTTGGTGAAATCCATGTTTTTTGTATCACAATCTAGTGATTTATATAGGTGGGAGCTGGAAAACACCGATGTTTTAGCAACTAAATATGTAATTTATTACACAAATAAAACTAAAATCTGAAATTATCCTACAATTTTGTCAGGATGAATTGCAATCAAAATTCGAGTTAGCAGAGTACTTTTTTAGCCGTTGTTATAGGTATTATGTTTAACTTTTGCTTAACAATTGGGTTTTGTTCTCCATTTTGTGCATGTTTATTGACTTTAAATAACTTCCTTTCTGTTTTAAATCGCTAGATTTCCACCTCCAAATTTTTCATTGCTGTAATTTAATTACACTAATGGAAATGATATTCATTATTGTTTGTGTTGTGAAAAAACTATGCAGTTACATGAGCTGGTTAATACGATTGGACAAGATCTTCAGCGTCGTTATGGCGAGAGAGTCCACAAACTGACGTTACATGGTGGTTTTAGCTGCCCAAATAGAGATGGCACCATAGGTCGAGGGGGATGTACTTTCTGTAATGTTGCATCGTTTGCAGACGAAGAAACTCAGACAAAGAGTATTCTTGAACAACTTAAAGATCGTGCAGGGGAAGTACATAGGGCTAAGAAGTATTTAGCTTACTTTCAAGCATATACCAGTACGTATGCTGAAGTTCAGACTCTGAAGAGTATGTACGAGCAGGCAATAAAAGCGGCCGATATTGTGGGCCTGTGTGTTGGTACACGGCCAGATTGTGTGCCTGATGCTGTATTGGAGTTGCTGTCTGGTTATGTACGAGAAGGTTTCGAGATCTGGCTAGAGCTCGGTCTTCAGACTGCGAACAATGATACCCTGAAGCGTATAAATCGCGGCCATGATTTTAATTGTTATGCTAGCATCGCCAAACGAGCGAGAGCTTTAGGTATTAAAGTCTGTACCCACTTGATAGTTGGCCTACCGAAAGAAACTCACCAAGATAACATTGATACGATGCGTAAAGTTATTGATGTTGGAACTGATGGGATCAAACTTCACAGTTTGCACATTGTTGAAGGTAGTACCATGGCTAAAGCTTGGAAGGCAGGCAAGCTTAATGCTCCCTCTCTGCAGCAATATGTGGATACTGCTAGCGCAATGATCCGCATGACACCACCCGAGATTGTGTTTCATCGGGTTTCATCGGCAGCCCGGCGCCCAACTCTGCTTGCCCCTTTATGGTGTGAAAATCGTTGGTTAGCAATGACGAAAATTGGCGATGCGCTTAAGCATGAAGGTGCACAAGGTTCATCCATCGGTCGTCCTTTTGTGTATGTAAAACCAACAATAAATACAGAAAACTCATCAATAAGCTGATATCTTTTGTAACCTTAGTATTAGGTTAATAGATATAGAGCATTAGAATGGAGCAGGTGTTTTACTGGTTATGGGATACATCCCATGGACATGGTTTTGACCTTGTAGTCATTTTACTCTTTGTCGTGCTGTCTGCGCTTGTTTACTCACAATTGCAAAAACACATAGAGTTGTTGGTTCAAGATGCACCTACAGCTTTGATTCTGGTTGAAGCGCAGTCCGGGAAACTCCTTCTTTCTAACAAGAACGCAATGCAGTTGTTGGCTATCCGACGAGTAGGTAAGTCCTTTCTTTTGCCAGATACGGTTTCGCGAGAGTTTTTGTTGTCCACTATTAGTCAGTTTGCAGGGGAAGGCTTCAATCGTTTCCCGATAGAGTGGAGCATCTCTAAAAATACCCGAATAAAAGTGGATATTAGTGGGCGTAAAACCGTTTATCGAGGGCGCATTTCGTGGCTACTGTATGTTTCTTCTCACCAAGCATCTCACGATGAAATGGTACGTGAAATTCAATCACTTTCTGTAGTGCGCAGTGCTTTGGATAACTTAGCTGAGCTGGTTTTCATCAAAAATAATGAAGGCGAACTGATTTCGACAAACCGAGCCTTCGAACGTTTTTGGGGGGAGCGTGCGCAAGAGGGGAGTGCCGATATCAAAGGTGTTGTGAAAGGACGGGCAAACAAACGCCGTTGGACAACGGACGCCGATGGCCGTAGCTGCTTACTTGAAACCTATCAGAATATATTGATTTCCTCTACCGGGGAAACAATGGGTAGTATCGGCATCAGTCATGATGTGACGGATTGGCACAACATGCAGCAGAACTTGCGTGATGAGATGGAAAAACGTCGTGATACTGAAGTCGCTTTGGCTCAGCGTGATACTATTTTGCAGAATATCCTCGAGTCGAGCCCTGATTCTATAGGCATCTTCAATGAAAACATGGTGTATCAAGCGTGTAACCAGCCTTTTGTCCGAGCGCTCGGTATCTCCGATGTTGATGAGCTTATTGGTAAACGACTGCAAGATGTCATCCCCGATGATGTATATAGCCGTTTGTCGGAAACGGATCAAAAGGTGCTATACGAAGGAAAGTCATTGCGCTATATCGATAAAGCAATTAACAGCAATGGCGAATTTACTTGGTATGACGTTGTTAAATCTCCTTTCCGCGATCCTGCTTCAGGAACTAATGGCGTGTTAATTATGGCGAGGGATGTCTCTGAACGTTATCTTGCCGCACAAAAACTGGAAGAGGCAAACCTAGAGCTAGAGCGCCTGAGCTTTATTGACAGCTTGACACAAATTTCTAATCGGCGCCGTTTTGACGAACAACTCTCTACTCTGTGGCCTTTGCATGTCCGTGAACGTCAGCCTCTGAGTATTATGCTCTGCGATATCGATTATTTTAAAGGTTTCAATGACTTCTATGGTCATCAGGAGGGTGATGAAGCGCTGATGAAAGTCGCAGGTGTCTTTAAAGCGGTCTTATCACGCACCAGTGACTGCGTCGCTCGGTATGGCGGCGAAGAGTTTGGTTTTATTTTGCCGAACACAACGGCAGAAGGCGCACAGCAAGTGGCGGATAAGATTCATGATGAAATCGCTAGTTTGGCTCTGGAGCACAAAGCTTCTGAAGTCTCAACGGTCTTAACCGTGAGTATTGGTCTAGTGACCATGATCCCGCAGCCTTATGACAATAGTGAGAGTCTCATTGCTCTAGCCGACAGTGCGTTGTATCAAGCTAAGGCCAATGGGCGCAATCAGACTTGTGTTCATCACACATCCGAGAATTAACCCGCCAAGACTTTCGGTTCTCTTAGCCGCGCGTATCGAAAACAGGTAATATTTACCTATTCTTATCGCACGGAGCGCCTAATGAAACCTATAAAAAACCTCGCTCAGTATTATGTCGATCTTTTGGTCAAGCTTGGCATTTTGCGTTTCTCTATTCTTCTTGCTTTGGCTCTTGTCGCATTGGCCGTTGTAGTTCAGGTTGGCATTACCTTGGTGCTAAGTGGACATGTCGATGACATAGACATTGTTCGCTCAGTGTTTTTTGGTCTATTGATTACGCCATGGGCTGTGTACTTCCTTTCTGTCGTGGTTGATCAGCTTGAGGAGTCCCGTCAGCGATTATCCAAGTTAGTCTCCAAGCTCAAAGATATGCGCTCACGAGATCAGGAGCTGAACCATAAACTGCAGCAGAACATCTCAAAGCTGAACCAAGAGATTGAAGAACGGATTAAGGCAGAAGAAGCCCGTGAAGAAGCGATGAAAGATCTCGAGAATGAGGTTTATCAGCGTGAGCGAACTCAGCTAGAGTTAGCTGAGCGAACGGCTTTACTACGATCTTTCATTGATGCCTCTCCGGATCTTATCTATTACCGTAATGCAGACGGTGTTTTCTCAGGCTGTAACCGTGCAATGGAAGAATTGACCGGTAAAAAAGAGAACCAGCTTGTCGGTCTGACACCATGGGACGTTTACAGCAAAGAAGTCGCTCAACAGATTGTCGATACGGATGAAAAAGTCTTTGCCGATAATCAAGCATTAACATACGAACAGTGGCTTGAATATCCAGATGGGCACAAAAATTATTTTGAGTTACGCAAAGTGCCTTTCTATAGCAAAGATGGCCGCCACCTTGGGCTGGTTGGCTTCGGCCGCGATATCACTGAGCGCAAACGCCACGAAGAATCGTTGAAAAAAGCCAGTCGCGATAAGACCACCTTTATTTCAACCATTAGCCACGAACTGCGCACACCGCTTAATGGAATTGTCGGATTGAGCCGCATGCTGTTGGATACTCAGATGACGGATGAGCAGCGCAATCACATGCAAACTATTAATGTCAGCGCGATTACCCTAGGTAATATCTTCAACGATATTATTGATATGGATAAGTTTGATCGCCGCAAACTGGAGCTGTTCCCTTCTTCGCTGAATTTTGAAGAGTTTGTAGCGGAAATGGAAAGTATCTCTGCCTTGATGGCTTCTCAGAAGGGGCTGCGATTTGATCTGGAACGATTAAGCGATCTGCCTACTGCAATTGATGTCGATGCCACAAGGCTACGTCAGGTGCTGTGGAATCTGATCAGTAATGCGATGAAATTCACCAAAGAAGGTGGCGTCGTGATGACAGTTGAAGCTGAAGTCGATGAAGAGTATGCCAACATCACGATGGAAATCGAAGACAGTGGTATCGGGATCCCAGAAGCAGAATTGGATAAGATCTTTGCCATGTATTATCAGGTTAAGTCGGGCAAAGATAATCTACATGCCGTTGGTACAGGGATTGGTCTTGCGGTGTCCAAACAGCTGATTAAGATGATGGATGGGGATATTACGGTCAGTAGTGAAGAAGGCTTTGGCAGTACCTTTACGGTGACCATTCATGTCCCACTCTCTGTGGTCGAGGAAGAGCCTGAAGTGTCTCCGGCTGAGCGTAAGGAGCTCAATATCTTTATGGTTGAAGATATTGAGCTGAATATTACAGTCGCTCGCTCGTTACTTGAGAGTATGGGGCATGAAGTTAGCGTGGCAATGACGGGGCAAGATGCTATCGAAATGTTTGATCCAGAGATCTATGATCTGGCTTTCCTCGATATACAGCTTCCAGATATGACAGGTTTTGATGTTGCTGAATTTTATCGTAAAACTTATAAAGATTTGCCGCCTTTGGTCGCCCTTACAGCCAATGTACTGAAGAATAAAAATGAGTATCTTGAAAAAGGCATGGACGATGCGATTAGCAAACCACTATCGGTGACCGCGGTTCAGGAAGTGATTGCCAAGTTTACTTCGGATGAAGATTACCAACAGCCAGAGCCTGTCACTGTGGTGGAAAGTTCAGAAGGCAATGACTTGTTTAGTCGAGTTCTAGATCTGGATATGTTGGAGTCCTACGTAGGGATCGTCGGCTCACAGCCTGTGCTGGATAGCATTGAAATGTTTGAGAATATGATGCCTGAATACGTCGAAGTGCTGAATTCCAACATGACGGCAAAACATCAAGAAGGCATTGTTTCTGAAGCGCACAAGATTAAAGGTGCAGCGGGTTCTATTGGCCTTAAGCACATTCAGAAAGTTGCTCAGAAAGCACAGTCACCGGATTTACCCGCTTGGTGGGAAAACATCGATGACTGGGTTGAAGAAATAAAGAATGAATATCAGAATGATATTCAAACTCTGAAAGAGTGGTTGGCTCAAAGGTGATAACAATGAATAAAATAGCATTAGTAGCGCTGGGCGCAGCGCTTTTAGCAGGGTGTTCAACCGCGCCAGTCGGTTGGGAGCAAGACAACCAGACCAAGGTTGAAGACGCGACGGTTAGTTTAAAGAGTAATCTTTGGCTGAATAAAATGCCGACCTTAGGTGAAGTGCAAGATCAAACGCTCCATGGTGCCCTGTATCTGCAGTCAGACAAAGTGTTGCCAGCGACTCTGGAAGTGGAGAGCATCTCAATTAAGCAGGGAGAAGATAGCTGGATTATTGATGGTGATTTACTCGACTTACGCACTCATAATCAAAGCCATTGGGAAGTTGCCTTTGTGTGGCAATTCGCGGTGGATGCAGACAAGCCAGTCGATGTCGCATTGATGCTTAAGAACGGCGACAAAGTAGAGTGGCTAGTAGAAAAAGATGTGGTGATAGACACCGTATACTAGTTAATGAGTTAGCCAAGAATGAAAAAAGGTTGATGCGAAAGCATCAACCTTTTTACTTTTCAGTGTTAGCTGTTAGCTGTTAGCTGTTAGCTGTTAGCTGTTAGCTGGGGCTTCTTTGAGGCCTGCGTTGATATCTAGGATATCTTGCTCACTCAACGTGCCGACAGCTTGACGAAGCTGCAACACACTTAGGATGTAATCGTAACGTGCGTTAGATAGGTTCTTGTTTGCATCGTACAAGTTACGAGTTGAGTCAAGAACGTCGACGATAGTACGGGTACCTACATCAAAGCCTGCTTCTGTTGCTTCTAAAGCAGATTTAGCTGAAACCACAGTTTGTTCATAAGCGCGCAGTGCGCCAATCGAAGCACTGATGTTGTTGTTAAAGGCGCGCACGTCTTTAACGACACTACGGTAAGTAGCTTCTAAATCTTGGCTTGCAGCAACGTAATCAAATTGTGCTTGCTTAGTTAGTGAGGTAGTTGCGCCACCTGAGTAGATTGGAACTGAAAGGTTCAAACCAACGTTGAATGTATCTGTTTCTGTAGTGTTTCCAGCATCTGGAGAAGTTTCGCTCATCGTATAACCACCATCTAAAGTTAACGATGGAAGGTGGCCAGAGCTTTGCAGTGAAATTTTGTCACGTGCTATATCTTGTGCAATACGAGAAGAAAGCAAACTTAAGTTTTTCTGTTGTGCTTCTTCCACCAAAGCATCGACTGGTGCATCTGTTTTGCTTGCTGAGAAACGCGCAATATCTAATACGTTCAGATTCGTGTGCTCTAGACCAGTAATTTCACGTAAGCCTTCGTAGCTGTTGATCAAATCATTCTGTGCTAGCACTTCGTCTGCTAACACTGAGTCGTACTGTGCTTGTGCATCATGTACGTCAGTGATTGCTGACAAACCCACTTCAAAACGTTGCTTAGTTTGCTCCAATTGGCGGCCTACCGCGGCTTTTTCTGCCTGAACAAACACTAGGTTATCCTGGGCTTTTAGTACGTCAAAATAGGCTGTTGCTACTCGCAAGATAAGTGCTTGCTGCGCTGCTGCATACGTTGCATCAGCATTACGTGCAGTTTTTTCAGCAGTATCCAACGTGATCCAGCTTGAACGATTGTAAAGCTCTTGAGTGAACCCTAAATTGGCATTCCACGCATCGTTGTCCTTATTAACGTTGTCAGTTTCGGTTTGATTAATATCGTACGCTGCTGTCAGGTTAATTTGAGGTAGTAAGGTGGCACGGCTAGAGTTCACCGCTTCAAATGCAGAGTCACGAGTAGCTGCTGCGCTAAGTAATGTTGGGTCGTTTTCTTTTGCTTGGTTATAAATTTCCGTCAGTGTGTCAGCAAAAGCGTTGGTGCTTAAGCTGCCTAGTGCTGCACTGATAAATAGTGGAAGCAGTTTTTTCATAGGTCCTATTCCTGCCAAAATATGAAAAAGGTGACTCATCGAGAGTTTAACTCATACTGATGCTAATTCACGCAAAACTTTGCAAATTTTTACACTTAACTATCCACTTGTGCAATATATTTAATTCATCAATTTAACTCAGAATACAAAATTTGTATAAAAAGTTGAGCCATGTCCTTGGAAGTTAAGCTTTTGTCTGAGTAAACTATAAGATTCACTCACTGAGGTGCCAAATGCAACTATCTGACAATCAACAAAGTGAATTTACTCCACAAGATGTAGAAATTATCTCAAAAGAAACTCTATTTAAGGGCTTTTTTAGGATGATTAAGTATCGCTTCAGACATAAATTGTTCGAAGGCGGCTGGAGTGAGGTGATTGAGAGGGAGATGTTTGAACGTGGTCATGCTGCTGCGTTGTTACCGTATGATCCAGTGAGTGATCAGGTCGTTCTGATTGAGCAAATTCGTGTCGGTGCTTTGGAGCACGCTCATCCATGGCAGCTTGAAATTGTTGCAGGTATCATTGATACCGATGAATCGCCAGAGCAAGTCGTTCGCCGTGAAGCCTCTGAAGAAGCGGGGATTTCGGTTGAGGAGTTAGCTAAAGTCACATCTTATTACCCGTCCTCAGGCGGGTGTTCTGAAAAGCTGGATGTGTACGTCGGAAAAGTGGATGCTTCAACCGCTCACGGAATTCATGGTTTAGACTATGAAGGTGAGGACATTCGAGTTCATGTGGTGAGCCGTGAGACCGCTTATCAATGGATTGTTGAAGGTAAATTTGAAAATGGCGCTTCGATTATTGCACTGCAATGGTTGCAGCTAAACCACCAATCGTTAAGAGAACAATGGCACAAGTAGCAGTAAAAAAGCCGTATCACGTTGATTTGTCAGATTTGATGCGGACTTATGAAACCAATTACGCCAAGCTCAATGCTTTGCTTCCTCATCGGGCAAAGGTGGGCGATGTGCGCTGCTACCAAGCCGCCAATATGACCTATCAAATTCAAGTGGTCGAAGTCACAAAGTACACAACTTTGGTCGATATTTGTCAAAGTGATGATATCCCGGTATTTCCATTACCAAAAATGTCTGTCAGGCTCTACCACGATGCTCGTGTTGCAGAAGTGTGTGAATGTGAGCACTTAAAAAGAGTCAACGCTCGATACGAGTACCCCAACGATAAGATGGTTCAACAAGATGAAAAAGTACAACTGAACCGCTTTTTAGGGGATTGGTTATCTTTTTGTTTAAGGCATGGTATCAGCCGGACGCCGATCAATATTTAGGTTTTTAGTTTTGAAAGTAACGTCATGCTCATCCGATGGCAGCATTAGACTGCTACAGATTACAGATACGCACCTGTTTGAAGCAACAGATGGCAGCTTGTTGAGTGTAAATACTGCTGACAGCTTTAATGCGGTGGTTGACGCTATTGTCGAAGAGAGTCCCGCTTATGATGCAGTGTTGGCAACGGGGGATATCTCCCAAGATCATAGCGAAGTGTCCTACCAGCGTTTCGAGCAGGGCATCGTACCTCTTAAGAAAAAATGCTTCTGGTTACCAGGTAATCATGATTTTAAACCGAGTATGAATTCGGTGATCCCTTCTCAGCAAATTCAGCAAATTGACCATGTCTTATTGGGTGATACATGGCAAATGATCATGTTGGACTCCCAAGTTGTGGGCGTCCCACATGGCAGGTTAAGTGATAAGCAGCTGAACTTACTGGAAGAAAAATTATCGCAGTACCCTGAGCGATATACCTTGATTTTGTTGCATCACCATCCGTTGCTGGTAGGTAGTGTATGGTTGGATCAGCATACCTTGAAAGATTCAGATGATTTTTGGCAGGTGGTTGACCAGCATAATAATGTTAAAGCGGTGCTGTGTGGTCACGTGCACCAAGACATGAATGTCATGAGAAATGACGTACGTGTGATGGCGACACCTTCTACTTGCGTGCAGTTCAAACCTAACTCTGATGATTTTGCGCTAGATTATCAGTCACCAGGTTGGCGTGAGTTGCTGCTAAGAGATAACGGAGAGGTAGAGACACAGGTAAAACGCTTACCGGCTGGTTGTTTCCAACCAGACTTTAACTCTGCGGGTTATTGATTTCGAATTCACCTACATTAAGGACTGCTATGCGACCTTCTTTGCTTCTTTATATCCATGGCTTTAACAGCTCTCCCTTGTCTCACAAAGCCAATGTTATGAAAGAGTACTGCCAACAGCATAGGCCGGATATCAAAGTTGTAGTCCCACAACTTCCCTGTTTTCCACAGCAAGCCGCTGAATATTTGCTCAACATAATCGAACAACATAAAGATGACTATCAAATTGGCTTGATAGGCAGCTCTTTAGGCGGCTATTTGTCAATGTGGCTCAATAGGCAATTTGGTTTTAAAGCGGTTGTGGTCAACCCTGCAGTTAAGCCATATGAGTTGTTAGCTGATTATCTAGGTGAGCAGGAAAACCCTTATACACACCAGCGCTATGTGCTGGAAAGCGTCCATATTGATGAGCTGAAAGCGTTAGATACGCCCATCATTAAACAAGCTAAAGACTTTTGGCTGTTGCAACAAACTGAAGATGAAGTACTGGACTACCGTCAGGCGGTTGAGAAATTCTTAGGTGCTAAGCAGACTGTTGAAGAGGGAGGCGACCATAGTTTTGTTAACTTCGAACGTTACCCTCAACAAATTATCAAATTCCTTCAGCTCTAGTATTCATTGAGGGAAGAGTCATAATTTTAGCGGTTACTTAGTTATCTCGCTTGACATCATTCCTTCTCTTCCAGACTATGTTTCACCTGTACTGAGCTGGATTCAGAACGACGAGAGTTTGGTCGTTTTTGCTACTTTTTAGACTAATTAATAAAAAGAACAAAATCTTGCCGGCTCAGTAACCCATTTATTCTATATAACGATATTCCGTATTATGACTGAACAATATAATGCTGGGGCCATTGAGGTTCTTAATGGTTTGGAGCCAGTACGTCGCCGACCAGGGATGTATACGGATACAGCGCGTCCTAACCATTTGGGACAAGAAGTCATCGATAACAGTGTCGATGAAGCGCTAGCCGGACACGCTTCAAAAGTTCAAGTAATTCTGCATGCCGATCAATCTCTGGAAGTGATCGATGATGGTCGAGGTATGCCTGTTGATATTCACCCGGAAGAGAAAGTCTCCGGTGTTGAACTTATTCTTTGTAAACTCCACGCCGGTGGTAAGTTTTCCAATAAAAACTACCAATTCTCTGGTGGTCTTCACGGTGTAGGTATTTCGGTTGTCAACGCGTTATCAAAACGTGTTGAAGTAACGGTGCGTCGAGATGGTCAGGTATATGAAATTGCCTTTGAGCATGGCGACAAGGTATCTGACTTAACGGTGACGGGCACTTGTGGGCGTCGTAACAAAGGTACCAGCGTCCATTTTTGGCCTGATGCTAAGTATTTTGATTCGGCCAATTTCTCAGTAACCCGTCTGATTAACAACCTTCGTGCTAAAGCTGTACTTTGTCCGGGATTGGAAATTACCTTCTCCGATAAGGTCAATGGTAACGAGCACAAGTGGCTGTATGAAGATGGTCTTAAAGACTACCTTGCGGAAGGCGTGAAAGGCTATACCGTCTTGCCTGAAGAGCCATTTACTGGCGAGTTTTCTGCTGAAACAGAAGCGGCAAACTGGGCCGTGATTTGGCAGCCGGAAGGTGGTGAGATGATCACCGAAAGCTACGTCAACCTCATTCCTACTGCACAGGGCGGTACGCACGTGAATGGTTTGCGTCAGGGTCTGCTTGATGCAATGCGTGAGTTTTGTGAATTCCGTAACCTGCTGCCTCGTGGTGTTAAGCTGACTGGCGACGATGTTTTCGATCGTTGCTCTTACGTTTTATCAGTTAAGATGCAAGATCCTCAATTTGCCGGTCAGACTAAAGAGCGCCTTTCTTCTCGCCAAACAGCAGCGTTCGTTTCTGGTGTGGTGAAAGACGCATTCAGCCTATGGTTGAATGAGAAACCACAGCTTGCTGAGCTCCTCGCTGAAGTGTGTATTGCCAATGCTCACCGCCGCATGCGCGCGAGCAAAAAAGTGGTACGTAAGAAAGTGGCTTCAGGCCCAGCACTACCAGGTAAGCTGACGGACTGCTCGGTGCAAGATCTGAATCGTACTGAAATCTTCTTCGTCGAGGGTGACTCGGCAGGTGGCTCGGCAAAACAGGCCCGTGATCGCGAGTTTCAGGCGGTAATGCCACTGCGTGGTAAGATCCTTAACACTTGGGAAGTGTCTGCAGATCAGGTGCTTGCGTCCCAAGAAGTTCATGATATTTCCGTTGCTTTGGGTATTGACCCTGACAGCGACAATCTAGAGAGCCTACGCTACGGCAAGATCTGTATCTTAGCCGATGCGGACTCGGATGGTTTGCACATTGCGACGCTCTTGTGCGCGCTCTTTACCCGTCACTTTAAAGCGTTAGTCGAAGCAGGCCATATCTATGTGGCGATGCCGCCTCTGTATCGAATCGATTGTGGTAAAGAAGTTTTTTATGCGCTTGATGACGATGAGAAAGAGGGTGTTCTAGAGCGATTATCCAAGAAGAAAGCCAAGATCAACGTTCAGCGATTTAAAGGTCTGGGTGAAATGAACCCACTTCAACTGCGTGAAACCACGATGGATCCGAATACACGTCGACTGGTTCAGTTAACCATTGACGACTCTCAAGCGACCATGGAAATGATGGATATGCTGCTCGGTAAGAAACGCGCGGATGACCGACGCTCTTGGTTACAGAACAACGGTGATTTGGCAGAGGTTTAACGAATGTCTACGGAAATTACATACGATGGCGTTGAACAGTTGCCAATGCGCAAGTTCACTGAAGACGCTTATCTAAATTACTCAATGTACGTCATTATGGATCGCGCCTTGCCATACATTGGCGATGGCTTAAAACCGGTTCAGCGACGAATCATTTATGCGATGTCGGAGCTTGGTCTTTCGGCAGCAGCAAAGTACAAAAAATCGGCACGTACGGTTGGTGATGTGTTGGGTAAATACCACCCACATGGAGACTCGGCGTGTTACGAGGCTATGGTGTTAATGGCTCAGCCGTTCTCTTATCGTTACCCATTGGTTGACGGTCAGGGTAACTGGGGTGCGCCGGACGACCCTAAGTCTTTCGCAGCGATGCGTTATACCGAAGCGAAACTGTCCAAGTTTGCAGAAGTTCTGCTTGGTGAACTTGGTCAGGGCACGGTTGAATGGCAGCCGAACTTTGATGGCACAATGAAAGAGCCTCAAATGCTGCCTGCTCGCCTTCCTCACATTTTACTTAACGGTGTGACGGGTATTGCGGTTGGTATGGCGACTGATATTCCACCACACAATGTGCGTGAAATTGCTGATGCAACCATTCATCTGATCGACAATCCGAAGTCAGAATTAGCCGATGTGATGAACTTTGTTCAGGGGCCAGATTACCCGACAGAAGCAGAGATTATCTCGCCGAAAGCTGAGCTGGAGAAGATCTATCGCACGGGGCGTGGCAGTATTAAAATGCGCGCGGTCTGGCATAAAGAGGGCGGTGATATTGTTATCACGGCACTGCCACATCAGGTTTCAGGCGCTAAACTGCTCGAGCAGATTGCCAGCCAGATGCGAGCGAAGAAGCTACCAATGGTCGATGACCTGCGTGATGAATCGGATCATGAAAACCCGACGCGTATTGTTGTTGTTCCTCGTTCAAATCGTATCGATTGCGATCAGTTGATGAACCACCTGTTTGCTTCGACAGATCTGGAGAAAAACTTCCGCGTTAACCTCAACATGATCGGTCTCGATAACCGTCCACAGGTGAAAGGTCTGGTTCAGATCTTATCAGAGTGGATTGAGTTCCGTCGCGCAACTGTGCGCCGTCGCTTGCAGCATCGCTTGGATAAAGTCCTTGCACGTCTGCATATTCTTGAAGGTTTGTTGGTTGCTTACCTCAACTTGGATGAAGTGATTGAGATCATCCGCACTGAAGACGATCCAAAAGCCGTACTGATGGCTCGTTTCGGCATTACGGATATTCAGGCTGACGCGATTCTTGACACCAAACTTCGTCATCTTGCCAAGTTGGAAGAGATGAAAATCCGTGGTGAGCAGGAAGAGCTAGAAAAAGAGCGTGAAAAGCTTGAACAGTTACTGGGCTCTGAGCGACGTCTGAATACGCTATTGAAGAAAGAAATCAAAGCGGATGCAGAGAAATACGGTGATGATCGCCGCTCTCCTCTTGTTGAGCGTGCTGAAGCGAAAGCCTTGACTGAACGAGACCTTGTCCCGAGTGAACCAATTACCGTTGTGCTTTCAGACAAAGGCTGGATTCGTCACGCTAAAGGTCATGATGTCGACGCCGAAGGACTTAACTATAAGTCTGGTGATAAATATCTGGCCCATGCTCGTGGTAAGAGTAATCAGCAAGCAGTATTCCTCGGCAGTGATGGTCGAAGTTACTCGCTTGAGTCGCATTCTCTGCCGTCTGCGCGTAGTCAGGGGGAGCCGATCACTGGACGTCTGAACATTAATGCAGGGACTAACATTCGTCATGTGGTAATGGGCGAAGAAGATCAATTATGGCTAGTGGGTTCTGACGCGGGCTATGGTTTCGTTTGTAAAGGCAGTGATCTTTTATCGAAAAACCGCAGTGGTAAAGCATTGGTCACACTCCCACAAAATTCGGAAGTGATGACTCCTGACACCATTAGTAACCTAGATAATGATGAAATCTTAGCGATTACCAACCAAGGCCGAATGCTGCTGTTCCCGATTAAGGATCTTCCTCAATTGGGTAAAGGTAAGGGTAATAAGATTATCAATATCCCAGCAGCCAAAGCGAAAGAACGCGAAGAAGTGGTATCACATCTGATGTCGTTGCCTCAGGGGGCTTCAGTAACCCTTTATGCAGGTAAGCGTAAGCTAGGTTTGAAACCGGCAGATCTGGACAATTTCCGTGGTGAGCGTGGCCGTCGAGGCAGTTTACTACCGAGAGGGTTGCAGCGAGTGACGCGTATAGAAATAGAAAGCTCTGCGACAGAGCAAGAAAGCGAATAAAACAAAAATCCCATGCCAAAGAGCATGGGATTTTTTTATCATTCAGTGGTTAAATTTCTCGGGTATCTTCTGCGATCGTGACGCTAAGGGTTTGTTCTTTGCCCTTACGTAGGATGAGCACATCGACGGTTGTTCCCGGTCTCAATTCAGTGACAATATCCATTACACTTTGACGACCATTGATTTTTTGCCCATCAATTTTAAGAATAATATCCTGGGCCTGAAATCCTGCTTCAGCACCCGGTCCGTTAGGATCAACGCCCAGTACCACAATGCCGCCTAAATGCTCATTACCCAATAAACGAGAAGTTACCGAATTAATATCTTGGCCGTCGATACCTATATAGCCTCGGATAACACGACCGTCGGCAATGATCTTCTGCATGATTTTATTGGCGAGAGTGTAAGGGATCGCGAAAGAAATACCGTAAGTTTCAAGCTCTGTCGCTTGCTGGAAAGACGCAGTGTTGATACCAACCAGTTCACCTCGTGTATTCACCAATGCTCCGCCAGAGTTTCCTTCATTGATGGCAGCATCTGTCTGAATAAAGGCTTGTCGGCCGCCGGCACTGATTGAAGAGCGGCCTGTTGCGGACACGATACCGAAAGTGGTTGTTTGACCTAAGTTGTATGGGTTGCCGATCGCCAGTACTACATCACCGACAGTTGGTGAATAGTTCGGATTGAGTGGGATAACAGGAAGGTTGTTGCCTTCAACACGCAGAATGGCGATATCCGTACGTCTGTCTGTCCCAACTAATTGCGCTGCGGCGACGCGACCATCCTGCAGTGCGACGACAATTTGATCGGCTTGAGCGACAACGTGGTAGTTGGTAATGATATAGCCTTTATCACTGACGATGACACCTGAGCCTAATCCTTGAGTCAGTAGCTTTGAACGGTCATCTTCTTTGTACTTTCGGCTGTAAATGTTCACTACCGCAGGGGCGGCTTTACGGACGGCACTATTAAATGAGATTTCTTGTGCGGAAGTAATGTTGATTTCGTCGCGGAAATTCTGAGGAAGAATAGTGGAACGCAGAGAGGGGATAGCTAATAGCAACAACGCAGCTGTCGCCAACCCTAAACCTATTGAACGCAATAAGAATTGCAGCATATCTTCCTAACCACTTCAAAATTCAGACAAGTGGCGAAAGAATAGCATTAGATGAGAAAATAACAAAAGGACGGCAGGAGATCCTACCATCCTTTGACATTGACCTCGCGTTTTTAACGCACGACTAGATAAATGGTACGTTCACCACGTTGAATATTCAGAGCCAGTACGCCAGGTTGTTTTTCTAGCACTTTTCTAAACTCTGCAAGGTTCTTGACTCGCTTGCGGTTCACACCAATGATGATATCGCCTTTCGCCAGTTGATAAGCTTCGGCTTTTGACCCTTTCTCAACGGAAGCGACTTTCACACCTTGCACGGAATCATTTGAGGTGGTATTGGTCAGCTCTGCACCCGATAGACCTTCATGCAGTTTATCTGCTGATGCTTTAACGTTTTGCTGCTCACCCAAAGTGACATCAAAGCTCTCTTTTTTACCATCACGGATAATGCCTAGTGAGACCTTCTTGCCAGCACCGAGTGTCGCAACCTTGGCACGTAGCTCACTGAACGAGTGAATATCTTTGCCGTTGACTGATACAATCACGTCACCAGCTTTAAGACCAGCTTTGTCTGCCGCACTGTCCGGAACTACTTGGCTAACAAAAGCTCCCTTGCTTGACTCATAGCCAAGCGCCTCTGCAAGCTCAGAAGTGATTTCACCGCCTTGCACACCCAGCATGCCGCGTTTAACTTCACCAAACTCTAAGATCTGTGCGGTTAGGTTAGTCATCATATTGGATGGAATCGCGAAACCGATGCCGACGTTGCCGCCATTTGGCCCTAGAATCGCAGTATTAATACCAATCAGTTCACCTTTTAGGTTAACTAAAGCACCGCCCGAGTTACCGCTGTTAATCGCAGCGTCAGTCTGGATAAAGTTCTCGAAGTTTTCGATATTCAAACCACTTCGACCTAATGCAGAGACAATACCTGAAGTGACAGTCTGGCCTAAACCGAATGGGTTACCAATCGCGACAGCAAAATCACCGACACGTAATGCATCAGAATCTGCAATCTTAATTTCCGTTAAGTTTTTGGCTTTCTCCAGCTTCAACAGAGCCACATCCGACATCTGGTCTCCGCCAACTAGCTCAGCATCATACTCTCGGCCATCATGCAGTTTCACGCGAATTTTTTCCGCGCCATTGATGACGTGATAGTTAGTGACTATATAGCCTTTATCAGCATTGACGATGACGCCAGAACCGAGGCCTCTGAATGGACGTTCTTGTAGCTGTTCGGTCGGAAATTCAGGACCGAAGAAGAAACGAAACTGCTCAGGAATACGTTGCTTTGATACCTGAGTGCCTTCTACAGAAATACTCACTACCGCAGGGGTGACTTTTTCTAGCATAGGGGCGAGGCTAGGCAACTGCTCTCCATCTACAGACAGAGGAAGGGCCGCTGTGGCTTGTATGGGGGTGATGATTGAACTTAAGCTTAAAGACAGGATGGTTAAAGCAAGCAAAGGTTTTTTCATCTGATAACTCCTAGTTAAGTTAAGGCCTGAGATTCAATATTTGTTTGAAAAATAAGAAATCAATCGACGCTTATGGGAGTTATGACTCAAAAACCTTTGCAAAGTTCACCAAGAGGTAAAATAGAGTTACGACGCTTTAGCGGTCACCGCTTGTGCTGAGTTGAGTACTTCTTTTTTCTCTTCGACTAACATGCCTGTTGCACCTGACGCGTAATCTTTAGGCGCTTCGCTTAGCACCGCTGATGGTTGTTCAGCCTCAGCAGGCTCTCCTGTTTGAGATTGCTCAGCGACTTTTTTATTGAACGGATTGTCTTGTTCAGGAATGTTTGGCAACAATTCTGCAGACGTTTTCGTCATGTGTTGGTAAAGCTTAGTGTATTCCTTACCCAGTGAATCTAACATTTCTGCTGTCTGAGCAAAATGATCAGCAAGATCTTGTTTTTGTTGCTCAAGCTCGAATTTGGCGGTTTCTAAGTCTTTCTGGATGGTCTTCTGTTTTTTGTATCCCGGAGTAGTAATGCGCGAGATGATGATTCCTAAAACAGCGCCAACAAGCAAACCTACGAGGGCATAAATCCAAGGCATATTCGCTCCTTATCATTGTTATTTAACATGTTTTTTACCGGTCGGTTACACATGCTCATCGGACATGTTACTATGAGAATTCGAGACGATAAAGAAAAATGCGTGTGCTCTGCATAGCAGTTTCAATCCTTCTATAGCACGTGAGTGAAGTGATGACACCCTTAGAGATCTATACAAAAGATGTAAAAGAACATGGCTTTCAACAAGATGAAGCGCAGCTTCAAGCGGTGGAAGCCTTGGATAATCTCTACCATGAATTTATTAAATACATAAACATCTCGGTCGAGCCTGTCACCGGATGGAAGAGTTGGTTTGGTAAAAAAGCCTCGTTGCCCGCTGCGCCCAAAGGGCTGTACTTTTGGGGCGGGGTAGGGCGTGGAAAAACGTATTTAATGGATACCTTTTTTGAAGCCTTGCCTAGCGACAAAAAGATGCGCGTACACTTCCACCGATTTATGTATCGGGTGCATGATGAATTGAATGCGCTGGGGGATGTGAATGATCCTCTCGAGTTAGTGGCGGATAAATTTAAATCGGAAGCGGAAATTATCTGCTTTGATGAGTTTTTTGTATCAGATATCACTGATGCGATGATTTTAGGCACCTTGTTCCAAGCGTTGTTCAAGCGTGGCGTGGTGTTGGTTGCGACGTCTAATATCCCACCTCAAGATCTTTACCGAAATGGTTTACAAAGAGCGCGCTTTCTTCCTGCTATTGAGTTAATTAACGCAAATTGCCTGATATTGAATGTCGATAGCGGAATCGATTACCGACTCAGAACGTTGGAACAAGCAGAAATTTACCATTTTCCTCTGGATAAGCAGGCTAATACCAATTTGTGTCACTACTTCGAACAACTGGTCGGTGAAAACAAACAAGGTGAAAAAAGCATTGAAATTAATCATCGCCAGATAGAGGTCGTCAATTCTTACGAAGGGGTATTACACGCCACCTTTGCTCAGTTATGTCAATCGGCCAGAAGTCAGAATGACTATATTGAGTTATCACGGATCTACAATACGGTGTTGCTTGCAGACGTCCAGCAAATGGGGCGGACAATCGATGATGCGGCTCGTCGTTTTATTGCGCTGGTGGATGAATTCTATGAGCGAAACGTCAAATTAATTATCTCAGCGGAAGTAGCGCTAGAAGAGTTGTACACACAGGGACAGCTTGAGTTTGAATTTAAACGTTGCCAGTCTCGATTGATAGAAATGCAAAGTCATGATTATCTGGCGAAAGAGCATTTGGCATAAGGGTTTGGGTGTTTCTATGAGGAGTGAAAAAAAATTAAACTTTTTACCCAAAAAGAGGTGATTTTTTCAACTGACTTCTCTATAATCCTGCGACCCACCGTTACTGCAGACCAAATCCATAGCGGATCTAGGGTCGAGAGTGCCAACCACTCGAAGGGGTGATGACTGGGCTCTTAGTCAGTGGGAGCAATGCTCCTGAAGTGTAAATTTAAATTAACGGGTTATTATTAGCATGAAAACTTTCGTTGCTAAACCAGAAACTGTAAAACGCGACTGGTACGTTGTAGACGCTGAAGGTAAAACTCTTGGTCGTCTAGCAAGTGAAATTGCATCTCGCCTACGTGGCAAACATAAAGCTGAGTACACTCCACACGTTGACACTGGTGATTACATCATCGTTGTAAACGCGGAGAAAGTTACTGTAACTGGTAACAAAGCTAAAGGTAAGATTTACTACCGTCACACTGAATTCCCTGGCGGCCTAAAATCAATCAGCTTCGAGAAGCTAATTGATCGTAAGCCAGAGATGGCGCTTGAGCTAGCAGTTAAAGGTATGCTACCACGTGGTCCTCTAGGCCGTGCTATGTACCGTAAGCTGAAAGTTTACGCTGGTGCTGAGCACAACCATGTTGCTCAACAACCACAAGTACTAGACATCTAATCGGGGATTTCGAAAATGGCAGAGAATCAATACTACGGCACTGGCCGTCGCAAAAGCTCAGCTGCACGTGTTTTCATTAAACCAGGCAGCGGCAACATCGTAATCAACAAGCGTAGTCTTGATGAGTACTTCGGTCGTCCAACTTCTCGTATGGTTGTTAAACAGCCTCTAGAGCTAGTTGAACTAACTGAGAAACTAGACCTATACGTTACTGTTAAAGGTGGCGGTATTTCTGGTCAAGCTGGTGCTATCCGTCACGGTATCACTCGCGCTCTAATGGAATACGATGAGTCTCTACGTCCTACTCTACGTGCAGCTGGTTACGTTACTCGTGACGCTCGTTGCGTTGAACGTAAGAAAGTTGGTCTACGTAAAGCACGTCGTCGTCCACAGTTCTCTAAGCGTTAATCTTTTTTCGAAAAGATTGGCCTTCGGTGTTTTCACCGGAATGTGGTTCCAAAAGCCTGGCTTCATGCCAGGCTTTTTGTTTTTCTAAGCAAAAAAATCCCTTCTCCCAGACCAGTTTCGCGAACTTTTATATTACTTATTCCCCTTTTGTGACCTCATAGGCGATTTACTTCACGATTGTTACAAAAAGGTAGCTTTATCTTGTCAAAAAGTAGGGTTTTATTTATCATTTGCCATCAAATAAATACAACTAAATTCGTATTTTGTTAGCCATGCTCTTTAAGCGGAATAACAATAATCCAAAAGGAGCAAATGGGAGAATGTTTGGATGAGCAATGCGCCTTTAAATAACGGTCGCAGACGTTTCTTGACAGCTACAACTGCGGTTGTGGGTGGTCTCGGAGCAGCTGCTGTCGCCGTTCCTTTTATTAAATCTTGGAACCCAAGTGAGAAAGCAAAAGCTGCGGGTGCCCCTGTTGAAGTTGACATCGGTAAACTTGAAGAAGGGCAAATGGTTCGTGTTGAATGGCGTGGTAAACCTGTATGGGTTGTCCGTCGTGCACAATCGATCGTAGACGCGCTGAAAAATATCGACGGTCAGCTTCGTGACCCAGCATCAGGCGAAGAGCAGCAACCAGCATATGCTCAAAATGCCTACCGTTCCATCAAGCCTGAGTACTTTGTTGCTGTAGGTATCTGTACCCACCTTGGTTGTTCACCAACTTATTTACCAGACAGTTTTAGTGAGCAGGTTCAGGGTGTTAAATCAGGTTTCTTCTGTCCTTGTCACGGCTCTAAGTTTGATATGGCTGGTCGTGTTTTCCAAGGTGTACCTGCTCCACTAAACCTGGTTGTTCCAAAGCACATGTATCTCAGTGATACTAAGATTATCATCGGTGTTGACGAAGAAGGGGAGGCATAATGCAAGCTCTACTTGATTGGGTAGAAAAACGCATACCCGCAATGAATGCGTACAAGAAGCACCTTTCTGAATATCCGATGCCGAAGAACTTTAACTTTTGGTATCTGTTTGGCTCACTAGCAATGCTTGTGTTGGTTAACCAGATTCTGACAGGTATCTGGCTGACAATGAACTACGTCCCATCTGGCGATGGCGCGTTTGCTTCAATCGAATACATCATGCGTGACGTAGAGTACGGCTGGCTACTCCGTTATATGCACTCAACGGGCGCGTCTGCGTTCTTCGTTGTGGTTTACCTGCACATGTTCCGTGGCTTGATCTACGGCTCTTATCAGAAGCCTCGTGAGCTGCTGTGGATCTTCGGTATGCTTATCTTCCTTGTGTTGATGGCTGAAGCTTTCATGGGCTACCTACTTCCATGGGGTCAGATGTCTTACTGGGGTGCACAGGTAATCATTTCATTGTTTGGTGCAATTCCTGTTATTGGTGATGACCTAACGCTATGGATTCGTGGTGACTACGTGATCTCAGGCGCTACCCTGAACCGTTTCTTTGCACTGCACGTTATCGCACTTCCTATCGTACTTCTGCTGCTTATCGTTTTGCACGTCTTGGCACTGCATGAAGTAGGTTCTAACAACCCAGACGGTATCGAAACTAAGCTACCTAAAGGTTCGATGGGCGACGACTACAAAACTCAGTTCCCATTCCATAAGGATTACACGAAGAAATACGACATCATTGACTCTATTCCTTTCCATCCTTACGGTACGGTGAAGGATATGGTTGGTGTAGCAGGTTTCCTATTCCTGTTCTGTTACGTGTTGTTCTTTAACCCAGAAATGGGTGGATACTTCCTTGAGCCGCCTAACTTTGAAGCCGCTAACCCACTGAAAACACCAGAGCACATTGCTCCAGTATGGTACTTCACACCGTTCTACGCGATTCTACGTGCCGTTCCTGATAAGTTACTAGGTGTTATCGCGATGGGCGCGTCTATTGTCGTGTTGTTTGTTCTACCATGGCTAGACCGTTGTAAGGTTCGTTCTTACCGCTACCGCAGTAAGTTCCATTTATTCAATATCATCCAGTTTACGATCAGCTTTATTGCGCTAGGTGTTCTTGGTGCGCTACCAGCAACACCAACATATACGCTATTAGCTCAGATCTTCAGCTTAGCTTACTTCATGTTCTTCGTACTGCTGTACTTCTACAGCAAGAACGAAGCGACTAAGCCACTACCAGAAAGGGTGACATTCAAATGAAAAAATGGATTGTAATTTTGTTTGCAATGCTGCCTTCTCTGGCAATGGCAGCGGGCGCAAATGTACCGCTTGATAAAGCAAACAACGACCTAAGTGACCAAGCTTCACTGCAAAATGGTGCCAAGCTGTTCATGAACTACTGTTTCGGCTGTCACTCAGCGCAGTATCAACGTTACGAGCGTGTTGCTCGTGATATCGGTATTCCAGTTGAGTTGCTAAAAGAAAACCTGATTTTCGATCCTAATGCGAAAGTTGGTGATCTGATGGAAAATGCCATCCCGGACAAATCAGCAGCGAAATGGTTTGGTGCAACACCACCAGATCTAACACTAGTTGCCCGTGTTCGTGGTTCTGACTGGCTATACACATACTTGCGTTCTTTCTATGAGGACCCATCTCGTCCGTTTGGAGTGAACAATGTTGTTTTCCCAAGTGTTGGTATGCCGCACGTATTGGAAGAGCTTCAGGGCATTCCTAAGCCGGTTTACGAGACTCAAGTCGTAGAAGGCGAAGAGCATAAAGTTGTGGTTGGTGTTGAAAGTGATGGCACTGGTGAGTTGAACCAAGAAGAGTACGACGATGCAGTTCGTGATTTGGTGAACTTCCTAGAATACTCGGGTGACCCTGTGAAACTAGAGCGTCATGCACTAGGTTGGTGGGTAATGGCATTCCTCGTTATCTTCACTATCGTGGTTGTTCTGCTCAAGAAAGAGTATTGGCGTGATGTGCACTAATTGTGCTATCATGCTGTGCTAATTCCCAATTTTATTGTTGATAATGGAGGCTTAGCCTCCATTATTTTTTATATCTGTAAGTGTGCTGGAGGGCTCCATGGCTGTAGCTGCCAATAAACGTTCTGTGATGACTCTATTTTCAAGTGCATCTGATATGTATAGCCATCAGGTACGTATTGTTCTGGCTGAGAAAGGCGTAAGTGTTGAAGTTGAATTGGTCGACGAAGCAAATCTTCCTGCTGAACTGATTGAACTGAACCCATATAAATCAGTACCTACTTTGGTAGATCGTGAGCTTGCCCTTTACGACTCAAAAATCATCATGGAATACTTGGATGAGCGTTTCCCACATCCACCTTTGATGCCTGTATACCCAGTTGCTCGTGGTAACAGCCGTCTGATGATTTACCGTATTGAGAAAAACTGGTATTCACTGGCAGAGAAAGTTGTCAAAGGCAATGCTGAAGAAGCAGAAGCTGCACGCAACAAGTTACGCAACGACCTTCTTACTCTAGGTCCGGTTTTTGCTGAATTTGAATACTTCATGAGCGAAGAATTCAGTCTGATCGACTGTTATTTAGCTCCGCTATTGTGGCGTTTGCCTCAGCTAGGTATCGAGCTTGTCGGTCCGGGTTCTAAAGAGCTGAAGGTTTACATGAACCGCGTATTTGAGCGTGATTCTTTCCTAGCCTCTTTGACAGAAGCTGAACGTGAAATGCGTCTGAGTCGCTAATTGGAAGCGAAATGGACATAGAAAAAATGACGCCACGCCGACCATATATGCTTCGTGCATTTTATGATTGGCTGGTGGATAACGACTTGACCCCGCATTTAGTCGTGGCTGCTACTCTTCCAGGCGTTCGTGTGCCGGTTGAGTTTGTTCAGGATGGCCAGATCATTCTGAATATTGCTCCTCGAGCGGTGGGGAATTTAGAGTTGGGCAATGAAGCGATTACATTTAGTGCTCGCTTCTCAGGTCGTCCTCACTCTGTCATTGTTCCATTGTATGCCGTGCAAGCCATCTACGCCCGTGAGAACGGTGCAGGTACGATGTTTGAACCAGAAGATGCTTACATGGATGACTTCGAAGAAGAAGACATGGCGGATGTCGAAGAGTTGGTAGAAGAAGAATCAAGCCTGTCCTTAGCGACAGAGTCCGATGACGACGAACCGACTCCAGATGATGAGCCGCCAAGGCCGAAAGGTCGCCCAAGTTTGCGAGTAGTCAAATAAACAAAAAGCAGCAAATTCGCTGCTTTTTTTGTGCCTTGAGAAGTGACTAGCTTCCAGTTTGGAATGCTTTGATGACTTGTTTGACTCCGGATATGTTACGTGCAACATCCACGGCAATATCCGCTTGTTCGGGAGATACATAGCCCAGCAAGAAGACTTCTTTGTCTTCTGTAATCACTTTCACTTTAATGCCATTAAGCTCACTATTTGTCAGTAAGGCGGATTTCACTTTGGTTGTGATCCAGCTGTCATGACTGATTTGGCCAACAGAAAGTGGAGCTTTAATACGGACTTGGTTATGAATTTTCTCTACGCCTTTCAGCTCTTTGGTTTTAGCGACAAACTGGTTGAGCAGATCCTGATTACTTGCTTGGCCCATTAGTACCACTGTGCCGTCGTAGGAACTGGCGGTAATTCTGACCTCCCGCTGAAAAGGTGGCTTATTCGCTAAGCCTGCCACTTCAAACTCGATATTGTTGTCATCCCACATCTCTTGTGTTGTGCGGGTGTCGGTGACAACATTGACGGTCGTTGCTGCGCCAGCAACAAACAAACCTGCACAGCCAGTTGTGCTGAGTAGCATACAGGTTATGACAAAAGCTTTAAGGTGTTTCATAACTTACTCTTCGTGAGCTGGGAACAGTACTTGATCGATAAGATCGCATAAGCAGTGCAGTGTCACCATATGCACTTCATGAATTCTTGCCGTTCTGTGAGATGGTATCCGAATTTCCACATCGTTTTCTCCCAGTAAACCTGCCATCTCGCCGCCATCTTTACCTGTGAAGGCAATGATCGTCATATCACGCGTCACGGCTGCTTCCATGGCTTTGATGATGTTTTTACTGTTACCACTGGTCGATATAGCCAGCAAGATATCTCCTGTTTGGCCAAAAGCTCTGACCTGTTTTGAGAAGATTTCCTCATAATGGTAATCATTGGCTACCGCAGTCAGGGTGGTATTGTCGGCCGTTAACGCCATTGCAGGTAGGCTTGGACGTTCGGTTTCAAAGCGGTTGAGCAGACACGAGACAAACTGTTGTGCATTAGAGGAAGAGCCACCGTTACCGCAGCATAAGATCTTATTCCCATTGAGTAGGCTGGCGACCATGGCCTGTGCGGCGTGGGTAATCGCATCTGGCAGAGCTTCTGCGGCGGCAATTTGAATCTGAATACTTTCTGTAAAGCTGTCTTTAATGCTGTCTAGCATTGATTATCCTTGAGTTATTGCGTTTTTTATCCACTCGATTTGCTTACCTTGCTGATGCAAGGCCACCAAGTCAAATCGAAAATCGGTTGTGTGTGCGGACTTACCCTGTTTCATCAACCAGACGTTGGCTGTTTTGATGAGCTTGTGCATTTTGCTTTGGGTAACCGTTTCTGCAGCGTGGCCATAGTGTTGGTTTGAGCGGTAACGTACTTCAACAAACACTATGGTAGTGCCTTCCTGCATTATAAGATCGAGTTCACCACCTTTGGAATGGAAGTTTCGCTCAATCGATGACAGGCCTTGGCGGATGAGGTATTGCTCCGCCAAGGTTTCGTAGTGTTCACCACTTTGGCGTTTACTTAGCCACACCATGTTCAGCCCAGCTGATTTCTCGTTGTACTACGCAGTCTTCGTTGATGCTCAGTACACCGGTATTGCCCTGCAAAGTATGGCCTTGAACAACTTTCATTTGTGGCAATTGTTCCATTAGCAGGTATGCATCCATACCAAGCGCTTGAAGGCGTTTCTCTGCATTAGAATCTTTCGGCCACAATTGCTCCATTTGCGCTTCCAATGCTGCATTTGGCTGTATTAATAGCGGGATGTCACTGTACATCACGCCTGTGAGGTCTTCATATTGCTGGCGGCCACTGTTACTGCGTGAGTTTGAGAACAGTTTAGGTGGTGCGGTATCTGGGTTCACTGCTACTTCTATAAATGGCTTGATCAGTGTTAGCTCTGAACTACCTGCCACTATGTATACTGCATCAATATCGCGACGGCTGCGCGGTTGGCTTTCGAGAGGTATATCAAGTAGTGATTCCATTTGGGCGATATGCTGCTGGCTTTCTTGTAAGCCAAAGACTTTATTGATATCACGTTGAAGCTGGCGTTTGTCGCCAAATAGATTCACCGCGACTTTATCTTTACTGTATTTCTTCCATTCCCCTTCGAAGGCTTCAACAACACGGGTGCCAAGCCTGCCTTGTGGAGCGAGAATTAGCGGGTAGCGATATCCTTGAGCAAATAGGTGTTTTGCCGCCTGAGCAACTTCTTGCTCTGGTGAGAGTGCCAAATAGCAAGTGTTATTGCCCGCTTCTAGGTCATCTGGAATGTTTAACGCTAAGGTAGGTAGTGGGCGCGAAAAGCTGGCTTGTGCTTGCTGTAGCTTTTCAATGTTGCTTTTAATCAGTGGACCAACAACAAAGTCGATGTTTTTCTCTACTAAAGTCTGCTCTAACTGCTCTGGTGTCACAGTGTTGGTATCGATCACAGTCAGGTTGGCATTCTCATCACGCTGCGTGTCGTTCATCATTTCTAGGATGAAGCCGTCACGAATCAACTGAGCTTGTTTGGCGAACTTACCAGATAAAGGCAGGAGCAAAGCCGTACTGACGGGTTTGACAATTTCGAGGTCGAGAATATCGCTAATCGCTTGAGGAGTATAAGCCGCTGCCGGGTGATCCGGATTTTCTTCTAACCACTTTTCTAGGGTGTTTTTAAGCTGAGGAATGTTGCTGGATAAGGTTTTAGTGTATATCGCTAGTTGCAACCAACCGTCTAGGATGGCTTCATTCGGCTCAGCTGAAAATTGGGTAATCTGGTACTGACTGTATTGATTGAGGTTGGTCCACACGCCCTGAGCGATAGCTTCTTGTTCCGCTTGGTCAACATACTCTGATGACTTAGTCAGTTCGCGAGCTGCTTCGAAATACTGGCCTTGTTGAGTCAGGAGTTTTGCTCGTGTCTGGTGGTAGGCTTTCCACTGTTCATCGGCCAAATTCCAAGATGGCTTGAAGTTAAGTTTGCTGAGCGCCTCTTCGTATTTCTCTTGCTTCATCAACACATCAGCACGCGCCAGTTGCCATTCTGCTTGCTGCAGTTGGGTTAAGTTTTGTCGGCCGAGGCGCTTTATTAACAATTCAGCCTGAGTGATATCGTTTGATTCAATGGCGGCTTTTAAAGCCATGATTAACCAATCACTCTGAATATTGCCTTCACTGCTGTCTGCACGCATTAGGTAAGTCTGCATGGACTGGTTAGGGGCAAGCGTTATATCAACATAAGTCGGTGTTGAAGGTGCAGTAGAACAGGCCGCCAGTGTGACAGCAAGGGCTACAGGAGTCAGTAAGCGTGTTACACTGAGTCGCTTTTGGTTTTTCATGGCCATGAGTTATTAACTAATTCCGTATAAAATTGTGTCTATATTAATCGTTGAAGTGATGGTAAACAAATGACAGATAACAAAACCTTACCAACTGAGGTCCCAACTCTCTATATTGTCCCAACTCCAATTGGCAATTTAGGTGATATCACTCAACGAGCGCTCGACGTTTTAACAAATGTTGATCTGATAGCTGCCGAAGATACGCGTCATACTGGCAAATTGCTGTCTCATTTTGGCATTCCGACCAAAACTTTTGCATTACATGATCATAATGAGCAGCAAAAAGCGCAAGTTTTGGTTGAGAAACTGTTAGCTGGGCACTTAATTGCCCTAGTTTCGGATGCAGGAACGCCATTAATCAGTGACCCAGGGTATCATCTGGTCACAAAATGTCGTCAGGCTGGGGTTAAAGTTGTGCCACTTCCTGGCGCGTGTGCTGTGATTACTGCGTTAAGTGCGTCTGGTTTGCCTTCTGACCGATTTAGCTTTGAAGGGTTTCTGCCAGCGAAAAGTAAGGGGCGAAAAGATAAATTTCTTGAGATTGCAAAGGCAGAACGTACTTGTATTTTTTATGAATCTCCGCATCGTATCGTCGACTCTCTCGAGGATATGCTGGATATTCTCGGCCCAGAGCGTGAGGTTGTACTCGCTCGTGAGCTGACGAAAACCTTTGAAACCATTCAGGGCTTACCGCTTGGCGAATTGATTGAGTGGGTAAAAGCAGACGAAAATCAGCAAAGAGGTGAAATGGCACTGCTGATTCATGGTTACCGCGCGGCAGCAATGGACTCTCTACCTGAAGAAGCGACTCGCACGCTGGCTATTTTGACGAAAGAGTTACCATTAAAGAAAGCCGCTGCCATGGCTGCTGAAATCTACAACCTCAAAAAAAATGCGCTGTATAAGTGGGGATTAGATAACCTCGATTAAGAAGGTGAATCTAGATGACAGAGTCGGGAGAGAGTAACCTCGACTCTGTGTTTTGTTGCTCTTCTGTGTATTTCTTCACCACTCAGTCTCTCGTTTACAGCAAATCTGTGATCTCGCTAGACACTTTGATTCAATCTCTATACAATCCGCCTCGGAGTTGACTGGGTAGTCGCTGCTTCATTGATGTCCCTTAGCCTTGTGCTGGGGAGACTGATGAAGGGGAGGAAAGTCCGGGCTCCATAGAGCAGGGTGCCAGGTAACGCCTGGGGGGCGCAAGCCTACGACAAGTGCAGCAGAGAGAAGACCGCCGATGGCTCGTAAGAGCACAGGTAAGGGTGAAAGGGTGCGGTAAGAGCGCACCGGACGACTGGCAACAGTTCGTTGCAGGGTAAACTCCACCCGGAGCAAGACCAAATAGGCTTCCACATTGCGTTGCTCGCGTAAGGAGGCGGGTAGGTTGCTCGAGCCAGTGAGCGATTGCTGGCCTAGACGAATGGCTACCACCGCGCAAGCGGAACAGAACCCGGCTTACATGTCGGCTCCACCTATTCGAGACCCATCGTAACCTCAGCGTTATGATGGGTTTTTTGCTTTTTATTGACGAAATTAATTCTGCAAGCACTAAACTTAGCGCAATATCACGTGTTCCAGTTCGCTATGGGTGGCGATCACCTTCTAAATCAGTACACTGGAGAGTTTGAGCGCGTCGGTGCGAGAGCGAGATAAAAAATCATGACCGAAGAATTTAAGCACATTTCTGTATTACTGCATGAGTCTATCGATGGCTTAGCGATTAAGCCTGATGGTACCTACATTGACGGAACCTTTGGTCGTGGTGGTCACAGTCGCCAAATTCTTTCCCAACTGGGTGAACAGGGTCGCCTTTTCAGTATTGATCGCGATCCGCAAGCTATTGCTGAAGCTCAAACGATTGATGACCCTAGATTTACCATTATTCATGGTCCTTTCTCAGGTATGGCTAAGTATGCAGAAGAGCGAGGTTTAGTCGGCCAAGTAGATGGTGTCTTGCTTGATCTTGGTGTTTCATCACCTCAGCTTGATGATGCCGAGCGTGGCTTCAGTTTTATGAAAGATGGCCCACTGGATATGCGTATGGATCCGACATCGGGTATTCCTGTCTCGCAGTGGTTGATGGAAGCCGATCTTGATGACATCACTTGGGTTATTCGTGAGTTCGGTGAAGATAAACATGCTCGTCGCATTGCTAAAGCGATTGTTGCTTACCGTGAGAATGAAGAAAACGAACCTCTGACGCGTACAGGTCAGCTTGCTAAACTTATTTCTGACGCGGCGCCAAAGAGTTTTAAAGAGAAAAAGCACCCAGCCACGCGTTCATTCCAGGCGTTCCGTATTTACATCAACAGTGAGTTGGAAGAAATTGACACCGCGTTAAAAGGCGCAGCCAGTATTTTGGCTCCGGAAGGTCGTTTGTCCGTGATCAGTTTCCACTCCCTTGAAGATCGCATGGTGAAGCGATTTATTCGCAAGGAGAGCAAAGGTCCTGAAGTGCCTCATGGTATTCCAATGACGGAAGCGCAAATTAAAGCACTGGGCAGCGCTAACTTAAAACCGATCGGTAAAGCAATTAAGCCTTCCAAGCAAGAAGTTGATATTAATACTCGCTCTCGAAGCTCTGTGCTACGTATTGCGGAAAAACTTTAATAGTAATGAGTAAACCCACTCCTAATCTCGCCAAATTGATCGCTCTCGACCTACTTACTGTGGGGCGAGTGCCTTTGCTGGTGCTGATTTTGATCTTTGCATCAGCCATGGGAGTGGTTTTCACCACACACCACACACGACAGGCCATTACCGAAAAAGATCAAGCCTTGCAGGAACGTGAACGGCTGGACAACGAGTGGCGCAACTTGTTGATTGAGGAGACGGCATTGGCTGAACACAGCCGAGTGCAAGAAATTGCCAAAGACGAACTGCAAATGAAACGCCCGGACTCAGATAAAGAAGTGGTGATTGATCTCCCATGAGTAAAAACAAAGCCTCCTCTGCGCCTAAGAAAGAAGCGGTTGTTGAGCCGCCGAGCTTGATCCGATGGCGTTTTTATCTGGTTTTATTTTTTGTCTTCAGTGCCTTCGCTGCGCTGGTCACCCGCATTGCTTACATCCAGATTGTTGAGCCCGATAATCTAATCCAGCAGGGGGATTTGCGCTCAGTTCGTGCCAAAACCATTCACTCTGCACGAGGTATTGTTTCCGATCGCAATGGTGAGCCATTGGCGGTCAGTGTACCTGTTGAAGCGGTGTGGGCAGATCCTGCGACCATCTTTAAACGCAACGGCTTTGCCAATATGGATCGCTGGTATGCGCTGGCGGATGTGCTTGGCCTCGACCGTAAAGAAATGGTCGATAAAATCCGCAGCAATAAATCCCGCCGTTTTGTCTATCTTCAGCGCCAAGTTAGCCCTGCAATGGCCAACTATATCCGTGAGCTTAAGCTCGCAGGTGTGGGGCTGAAAGCGGAATCTCGCCGCTATTATCCGACAGGTGAGGTTAGTGCTCACTTAGTCGGTGTAACAGGAATTGATGGACACGGATTAGAAGGTGTTGAGCGTAGCTATGATAAATGGCTGACAGGTGAAGCGGGTAAACGCATCATTCGTAAAGACAGATATGGCAGGGTAGTTGAAAACATTTCATTGGAAGAGCGAGAAGAAGGCAAACCACTAGAACTGACAATTGATCAGCGTATTCAGGCCATTGCCTATCGTTCTATCAAGCAAGCCGTGGCGGATTACCGAGCCACCTCGGGCACTGCTGTAATATTGGATGTAAAAACCGGCGCCGTGCTAGCTATGGTTAACGCACCGTCTTACAACCCAAATAACCGTTCTGACCTTCAATCGGCAAAAATGAGAAACCGAGCCATCACCGATGCGTTTGAACCTGGCTCAACGGTGAAACCTTTTGTTGTCTTAGCTGCACTGGATAATGGTGTCGCTGATAAAGACACCGTCATTGATACTGGCAACGGCATTATGCCAATCGGTGGTCAGAGAGTGCGTGATACATCCAAAGTAGGGAAAGCGGATCTGACTACGATTTTGAAGAAATCGAGTAACATCGGTGTCGCTAAGCTGGCGCTCGACATGCCTTTAGAAGCCCTGCTTGGTATGTATAGTTCGGTCGGGTTCGGTGAAATGTCTGGGCTTAACCTAGTGGGTGAAACCCCAGGGATATTCCCCAACCGACGTCGCTGGTCTAAGTTTGAGATTGCGACCTTAGCGTTCGGTTATGGTCTGACTATTACGCCTCTTCAACTGGCACATGCTTATGCGACGCTAGGCAACTACGGTAAATACCAACCGATTCACATTATCGAAAACAATCAGCAAGACTTGTCACGTCAGGTGATTGACGAAAATAATGCACATATGGTGCTGAACATGTTGGAAACCGTGACCCAGCCCGGAGGCACCGCGACCAAGGCCGCCGTTCCCGGTTATCGCGTGGCGGCAAAAACCGGTACATCTCGTAAAGCAATTGCGGGTGGCTATGGCGACGAATACTTCGCTTATACAGCAGGTGTTGCCCCTGTGAGTAATCCACGAGTTGCTGTAGTGGTGGTAGTCAACGAACCACAAGGGGATAACTATTACGGTGGTTCGGTTGCTGGCCCTGTGTTTTCCGAGATTTTAAAAGGCACACTACAGATATTGAATGTAGCGCCTGATGAAAACCGATTTAAAGAAGAATAAGTGAGACGTTAAATGTCCAAAGAACTCACACTGACTCATCTGCTTGCACCTTGGGTATCTCTTTCACACCAAGTTTGCAATGATGTTGCTATTCAAAGGCTAGAGCTCGATAGCCGTAAAATAAAGACGGGCTCGACGTTTGTTGCGATTAAAGGTCATACGGTAGATGGTCGACAGTTTATTCATGCAGCAATCCAGCAAGGTGCGAACGCAATTATCGCTGAAGCAGGTGAACAAAACGTGCATGGCAAAGTAGAGCAGTTAGGCAGCGTTCCTGTGGTTTATATTGCGGATTTGAGCCAGAAGCTATCTCAACTAGCGAGTCGTTTGCAACCACTCAGTTATAACCAGTTGATCGCAGTGACTGGAACCAATGGTAAAACCACCATCACACAATTGATTGCTCAGTGGCTGGAACTGTCCGGCCAGCGCGCAGCTGTATTAGGAACAACAGGCAATGGTTTTCTTGAGTCGTTGACGCCTGCATTGAACACCACAGGTAATGCGCTTGAAATTCAGCAAACCTTGTCTGAATTGGAAGACCAAGGCGCGCAATACACGGCGATGGAAATTTCTTCTCATGGCCTTGTGCAAAATAGAGTTAAGGCTCTCAGCTTTTCGGTAGGAGTGTTCTCAAACTTGAGTCGTGATCATCTTGATTATCACGGCACGATGGAAGAATACGCCCGAGCGAAACTATCACTGTTTACCGTGCATGATTGCGCTAAAGCGGTGATCAATATTGATGATACGGTCGGTGCATCGTGGGTCGAACTGCTTGATAACTGTATTCCTGTTTCTTTGTCTCCGATTCAAACGGGCAAAGGGGTCTTCGCTACACAAGTTCAATATTCTGAAGCGGGTATTACTCTGAGTTTTTCTGGTCAGTATGGTGAGGGTCGTTTTACCGTTCCTTTGATCGGAGAGTTCAACGCTAGTAATGTGATGGTGGCTTTTGCTACCTTGTTGTCACTGGGTATCGATAAGCAAATATTGGTTGAAAGTGCCAGCCAACTTAAACCAGTCTTGGGACGTATGGAGCTGTTTCATGCACAAGGCAAAGCCAAGGTCGTGGTGGATTATGCTCATACACCAGATGCATTGGAAAAAGCGCTATTAGCTCTGAAAGTGCATTGTAATGGACGACTTTGGGCCATATTTGGTTGTGGTGGGGACAGAGATACAGGTAAGCGCCCGATGATGGCTTCTATCGGCGAAAAGTTAGCTGACGTGGTGATCCTGACCGATGATAACCCTCGTAGCGAGTCGCCGTCTGCGATAGTAAAAGATATGTTGGCGGGTATGGCTTCACCTGAAAATGCCATTGTTGAACATGACCGCTATAACGCTTTGGTACATGCACTAAAGCACAGTAGTGGCGATGATATTATTTTGATCGCCGGTAAAGGCCATGAAGACTACCAAGTGCTGGCTAATGAAACGGTTCATTACTCTGATCGAGAATCAGCCCAACGACTTCTGGAGCTAACATTATGATTACTCTGATGCTGTCTCAGCTTGTTGATGTACTTGATGCCCAACTCATCGGTGATGATACCGCTATTGAATCTGTCTCAACGGATACGAGAACGATTGAGTCGGGGTCTCTGTTTGTTGCATTGGTGGGTGAGCGATTTGATGCCCATGACTTTGCAGGACAGGCTGCCTCGGCTGGAGCGAGCGCTTTGTTGGTCAGCAAAGCGGTTGACGTTCAGGTGCCTCAGCTACTGGTCGAAGATACCAAAGTCGCACTGGGTAAGTTGGGCCAGTTTGTTCATCAAGTGTGTCAAACTCCAACCGTTGCGATTACGGGGAGCTGTGGCAAAACCACAGTCAAAGAGATGGTCGCTAGTATTATGACTCAGAAAGGCCAAGTGCTGTATACCGCTGGCAACTTTAACAATGATATCGGTGTTCCACTGACTTTGTTACGTTCCCAACCGGAAGATGACTTTGCAGTCATTGAGCTCGGAGCCAACCATGTTGGAGAAATCGCTTATACGACACAACTGGTTAACCCGGATGTCGCAATGGTTAATAACGTTGCAGCAGCGCACTTGGAAGGCTTCGGCTCAATGGATGGAGTAAAACGTGCTAAAGGTGAAATTTATCAGGGGCTTAAACCTGGTTCTGTCGCGATTGTAAACCTAGATAGCAATGGTGGAGAACACTGGCGAGAAGTACTGTCTGACAAAACGGTGAAGACATTTTCACTATCTGATAACAGTGCGGAATATAAAGCGCGTAATGTAACAATGAACGTGAATGGTGAAGCTTCTTTTACCATTCAGACACCAGAGACGTCTTTCGATGTCAAACTTGGCATTATTGGTCAACATAATGTATCGAATGCATTGGCAGCGACGGCGTTGTCACTGGAATTGGGTGCAACAACAGAAATGATCGCCTCTGGCCTTGCCAACTTATCAAAAGTGAAAGGTCGAGTTGAAACTGTCGATCTAACCGATAGCATTAGACTGATTGATGACAGTTATAATGCCAGTGTCCCTGCTATGAAAGCGGCTGCAGATCTGCTGAATAGTTTTGATGGAGTGCGCTGGCTTGTTTTAGGCAATATGGCTGAGTTGGGGGAAGAAAGTCTTGCACTTCATCGCCAAGTCGGTGAACATGCTGCCCCATTTAAATTTGAACATGTGCTTACCTTTGGCGCTGATACCAAAGCGATCAGCGACGTTTGTCAGGGAATGCACTTTGATACTCATGACCATATGATTGAGTTTATTGAGCAGCAGCTCAGCCAGCAAACTGGCCCTCATACATTACTTGTAAAAGGGGCGAACAGTGCAGGAATGAGCAAGATCGCCGCTGCTTTGAAGGAGATGTATACATGATCATTTGGCTTGCAGAGCTTCTACAGCCATACTTTTCATTCTTCCGTTTGTTCGAGTACCTATCGTTTCGTGCCATCGTAAGTGTTTTGACCGCATTAGGCATATCTTTGTGGATGGGACCGCGCATGATCCGCCGTTTGCAGATGTTGCAAATTGGTCAGGTCGTACGTAACGAAGGTCCAGAGTCACACTTTAGTAAACGTGGTACCCCGACAATGGGGGGGATCATGATCCTGACTGCAATTGTGACGACCGTTTTACTTTGGACCGATCTTTCCAATCCTTACGTTTGGGCGGTGCTGGCTGTCCTGATTGGCTATGGTGCTGTGGGCTTTGTTGATGATTATCGGAAAGTCGTGCGCAAAAATACCGATGGCCTGATCGCGCGCTGGAAGTACTTCTGGCAATCGGCGATCGCTCTGGTTGTGGCTTTTGCTTTGTATGCACATGGTAAAGACACCTCGGCGACTCAACTGGTTGTGCCTTTCTTTAAAGACATCATGCCTCAGCTTGGCCTGATGTACATCGTATTGACTTACTTTGTTATTGTCGGTACCAGTAATGCGGTTAACTTGACCGATGGTCTTGATGGCTTGGCCATTATGCCAACAGTCTTGGTGGCGGCAGGCTTCGCAGCGATTGCTTGGGCAACCGGTAATGTTAACTTCGCCAACTACCTGCACATTCCTTATGTTCCTCATGCTTCCGAGCTGGTGGTCGTCTGTACGGCAATAGTCGGTGCGGGTTTAGGATTCTTATGGTTTAACACCTATCCAGCCCAAGTCTTTATGGGCGATGTTGGTTCACTTGCATTAGGCGGCGCACTGGGCACCATTGCAGTTCTTGTTCGTCAAGAGTTTGTGTTGGTGATCATGGGCGGTGTATTTGTGATGGAAACCCTGTCGGTGATTCTTCAGGTTGGTTCCTACAAGCTACGTGGTCAACGTATTTTCCGTATGGCGCCTATTCATCACCACTACGAGCTAAAAGGTTGGCCTGAGCCTCGTGTGATTGTGCGTTTTTGGATCATTTCCATTGTTCTGGTTTTAGTTGGTTTAGCAACACTGAAAGTACGTTAAGGAAAACGGAATTTGACTATGGATCGTTGGCAGAACATAGAGAGTGTTGTCGTTGTAGGGCTCGGTATTACCGGGCTCTCAGTCGTTAAATACTTAGCAAAATTGCCTTACAACCTCACCATTCGCGTCATCGATACCCGTGAAAATCCACCGGGAAGCGAAGCTCTACCTCAAAGTGTTGAGTTACATGCTGGCGGCTGGAACAGCGACTGGTTGCTAAATGCGGATTTAGTGGTGGCAAACCCAGGTATCGCGCTTGCTACTACTGAAATTCAACAGGCGCTCAACGCAGGTGTACAAGTGGTTGGAGACATCGAGCTGTTTGCTTGGCAGGTGGATAAGCCAGTTGTGGCCATTACTGGTTCGAATGGGAAAAGCACGGTTACGGACTTGACGGGTGTCGTCGCCAATGCTGCTGGCGTGAAGACAGCGATTGGCGGCAATATCGGAGTGCCTGCGCTGGAACTGTTGGATCAAGATGCTGAGTTATATGTGCTCGAACTCTCCAGCTTCCAACTAGAAACTACTTCTAGCCTTTCTCTAAAAGCCGCGGCATTCCTGAATTTATCGGAAGATCATATGGATCGTTATGACGATATGGAAGGATACCGTCAGGCAAAGCTTCGCATTTTTGAGCAAGCACAGACGTGCATTGTCAATGCAGATGATCCTGCGACCTACCCAGATAAGAAAGATGCCCCTCTAGTCGAATTTAGCCTTGAAAAAAGTTGCGAGTTCCATGTCAAAGTAGTGGAAGGAAGAGAGTATTTGTGTCACCAAGATGCAAAAATACTGGCGTCTGACGAGCTAAGCCTAGTAGGAAGACACAATGTTGCTAACGCGCTGGTCGTACTTGCCCTACTCGAACAAGCAGGTGTTGATATTTCTCTTGGAATAGATGCACTTAAGTCTTACAACGGTCTGACACATCGATGTCAGGTCGTTGCGGATAATAACGGCGTTAAATGGGTCAATGATTCGAAAGCTACCAATGTCGCGAGCACTTTAGCTGCGCTGTCAGGCTTATCACTCTCCGGTAAACTCTACTTGTTGGTTGGCGGAGATGGTAAAGGCGCTGATTTTTCAGAGTTACAGCCTGCTTTGGACCAATTGGATGTCCAGCTATGCTGCTTTGGCGCTGATGGTGACAAGTTTCTTCCTTTGCATCGCAATGCAAAACGTTTCGAGACTATGGAAGATATAGTGAAATGGGCCAGCCCAAGAGTGGAAGCCGGTGATATGATTATGTTATCTCCAGCTTGTGCCAGCTTTGACCAATTTAAGAACTTTATGGCGCGCGGCGATGCTTTCACTGCTCTAGCCAAACATTATGCGTAGATAAGCCAACGGGAATGCAGATACGACACTTGCTAGCGAATACTAAACACTGGATGACCACTTCGTCACCAGAGGCTTTATTCGACCGTCAACTGGTGTGGATCTCTTTAGGATTGATGTTGACGGGCTTAGTCATGGTGACATCCGCTTCGTTTCCAATCAGTTCGCGCTTAACTGATCAACCTTTCCACTTTATGTTCCGCCACGCGATATTTTTAGTGTTAGCGTTATCGACGGCAAGTGTGATCCTCCAGGTGCCACTGAAGAAATGGTCGCAGTACAGCACTTTATTGCTTGGGTTGTCGTTTTTCCTGCTTGTCGTGGTACTTGTTGCGGGTAAATCGGTGAACGGTGCTTCGCGCTGGATACCTCTCGGTCTGTTTAACCTTCAGCCTGCTGAAGTCGCAAAACTGTCACTATTCATTTTCATGTCGGGCTATTTAGTACGTAAGCATGAAGAAGTGCGCTCTAGCTTCTTTGGCGGTTTTATTAAACCCATTATTGTATTTGGAACCTTAGCAAGTTTGCTACTGCTTCAACCCGATCTAGGTACTGTCATCGTTATGTTGGTGACCTTGTTCGGTATGTTGTTTATTGCTGGGGCCAAGCTCACTCAATTCTTGGCATTGATGGTGGTCGGGATTGCCTCAGTTGTAGGCCTTATCTTGGTCGAACCTTACCGAATGCGCCGTGTGACGTCATTTCTTGATCCTTGGGAAGACCCGTTTGGTAGCGGCTACCAGTTGACTCAGTCACTGATGGCTTTTGGTCGCGGAGAGTGGTTTGGTCAGGGGCTAGGTAACTCTATTCAAAAATTAGAATACTTGCCGGAAGCACATACAGACTTCGTTTTTGCCGTATTAGCTGAAGAGCTTGGTTTTGTCGGCGTGGTATTGGTGTTAATACTGATATTTAGTCTGGTGGTCAAAGCGATTTTGATCGGACGAAAAGCGTTTGATCATGACTTATTGTTCGGCGGGTACCTCGCATTCGGCATTGGTATTTGGTTTGCTTTTCAGACCTTGGTCAACGTAGGCGCGGCGGCTGGTATGGTGCCGACGAAAGGCCTAACGTTACCTTTGATTAGCTACGGTGGTTCGAGTCTGATTATAATGTCGACTGCCGTTGCGATATTGCTCCGGATCGATCATGAATGTCGATTGATCGCATCGCATAGCGAGCTGCAACAGAAAGATGAAGATGAAAAAGAATAAGAGATTAATGGTGATGGCCGGAGGTACCGGTGGTCACGTATTTCCGGGTTTGGCGGTTGCCAAGAAGCTTCAGCAACAAGGATGGGAAATCCGTTGGCTAGGCACTGCTGATCGTATGGAAGCGGAACTGGTGCCTAAGCATGGTATCGAGATTGACTTTATTAAAGTCAAAGGATTACGTGGTCAAGGGCTGAGTCGCCTTATCAAAGCACCGTTTCAAATTGCGAATGCTATACTGCAAGCAAAGAAACATATGCAGCAATGGCAACCTGATGCCGTACTCGGTATGGGCGGGTACGTCAGCGGCCCTGGCGGTATCGCGGCTAAGATGCTGGGGGTTCCAGTTGTTCTGCATGAGCAAAATGCGGTGGCAGGATTAACCAACCAGTGGCTATCCCGTATCGCATCGAAGGTTTTTCAAGCGTTTCCCGGTGCTTTTCCCAACGCAGAGGTGGTCGGAAACCCTGTTCGTGAAGATGTCGTCGCTTTGCCTGAACCAGAACTAAGAATGACCGAGCGCAAAGATACAATCCGCATCCTAGTGATGGGGGGGAGTCAAGGCGCGCAAATTCTCAACCGCACTATGCCAGAAGCAATGTCGAAACTTGGTGAAGGTTATCAAGTGCGCCATCAGGCAGGCAAAAACAATCAGATTGACGTGTCAGCGGCATATCAAACGGCTGGTGTAGATAAGGCTGACACAACAGAGTTTATCGATAATGTCGCAGAGGCTTACGCTTGGGCAGATCTCATCGTTTGTCGTTCCGGTGCTTTAACCGTCTCTGAAGTGTCTGCGGCAGGTATCGGTGCGGTATTTATTCCCTTTATGCACAAAGACAGGCAGCAAGCGTTGAACGCTGATCATTTAGTGGAGTGCGGAGCAGCGAAAATGATCGAGCAGCCAGACTTGACCGTCGATAAGTTGGTGGATCAGATTCAGCAATTAGATCGAACTAAGCTGCTCGAAATGGCGAACAAAGCAAGAGCAGCAGCAAAATTAGACGCAGATACTAAAGTGGCTGATGCCATCATAGCGCTAACGAATTAACGAGATAGATTCATGACAATTCAACATACTCAAGACTTAGCGCAAATTCGCGCCATGGTGCCAGAAATGCGCCGTGTTAAATGTATCCATTTCATCGGTATCGGTGGCGCAGGAATGAGTGGGATTGCCGAGGTCCTACTTAATGAAGGTTACCAAATTACCGGTTCTGACTTAGCTGAAAACCCTGTCACAGATCGGTTAGCTAAAAAAGGCGCGACCATCTTTATTGGCCATGCCGAAAGCAATGTACATCAAGCCAGTGTTGTGGTTGTCTCGACGGCCATCAATGAAGAAAACCCTGAGATTAAAGCGGCAAGAGCGGCGCGAGTTCCTGTTGTCCGCCGAGCAGAAATGTTGGCGGAGCTGATGCGTTTCAGGCATGGGATTGCTGTAGCGGGAACACATGGCAAAACCACTACTACGGCCCTTGTGACACAGATATACTCAGAAGCGGAGCTTGACCCAACGTTTGTCAATGGTGGTCTAGTTAAAAGCGCAGGAACTAATGCTCGCTTAGGCTCTAGCCGTATTCTGATTGCTGAAGCAGATGAAAGTGATGCTTCTTTCCTTCACTTGCAGCCTATGGTCAGCATTGTGACCAACATTGAAGCGGATCATATGGATACCTATGGTGGTGACTTTGAAACGCTGAAGCAAACCTTTATCGATTTTCTGCATAACTTGCCGTTCTATGGACAGGCGATTGTGTGTATTGACGACCCGGTGGTTCGTGAGCTCATTCCTCGTATCAGCCGCCAAGTGATTACTTATGGCTTTGCTGAAGATGCTGATGTGCGAATTGAAAATTATTGCCAAGAGGGGCAGCAAGGCAAATTTACTGTGGTACGTCAGGGGCGTGCGAATCTCGATATCACCTTGAATATTCCTGGCCGACACAACGCGCTGAATGCAGCTGCAGCCATTGCGGTAGCGACAGAAGACGATATTGACGATGAGTCTATCTTACGTGCGATGGCAGGCACGCAAGGCACAGGACGTCGTTTTGAGCACCTAGGCGAGTTTGATACCGGTAATGGCAGTGCCATGTTGGTCGATGACTACGGTCATCATCCTACCGAAGTGGATGTGACCATTCATGCTGCTCGCAACGGATGGCAAGACAAACGACTCGTTATGATCTTTCAGCCACACCGCTACAGCCGAACTCGTGATTTATACGATGATTTTGCCAATGTACTAGAGCAAGTGGATGTGTTGTTAATGCTCGATGTCTACTCCGCGGGTGAAAAGCCAATAGCTGGTGCTGATGGACGGGCACTATGCCGAACCATTCGTAGTCGAGGCAAAATTGATCCTATTTTTGTTTCAGATAGCACGACCTTACCCTCTGTTTTAGCGAATGTTTTGCAAGATGGTGACTTAGTTCTAACTCAAGGTGCTGGTGATATTGGCAAAGTAGCAAAACAATTGGCGGCTTTTGAGTTAAATGTCGATAAGATGCATAAGGCGTGACTGAAAACGTGAGATTTCGATTATTTGAACGAATTAATGCAATTAAAGTGCGATTTCTCAATTTCAGTGTTTGATACTTTCAATGACGCCAGTATAATCCGAAGGTTAAAGTAATTGCTTTTGCCTTTTTTACGAAAAATGAGATAGGGATTAGAGTTGCGAGCGACTAGCAGGGACAACGGACTTGATTGAAAGCGCATTAAATGAAAGCCGTCGTTTTACTGATTCACCACTAGTTAAAAAGCATACCTTGGGTGGTGTATTTTTGCTGGTGGTTTTGCTGTTAATAGGCTCAATCCTTCACTCTACTTTGTCTTGGATGTGGGATGATCAGCGTTTACCGCTTTCTAAAATCGTCCTTGAAGGAGAGTTGAAGTACGTTTCAGCTCTGGATGTGCAACGTGCCTTTGCTACATTGCAGCATGTTGGGACCTTTATGTCTCAGGATGTAAAGGTGCTCCAAGATACAGTCGAAGCGATCCCTTGGGTTTCTCATGCTTCAATTCGCAAGCAATGGCCCGATACCGTGAAAGTATTCCTGACTGAATATAAAGCTGTTGCTATCTGGAATGGAAACGAGCTGCTTAATAGTCAGGGACAAGTGTTTAACGGTGATATTGGCAAGTTGGCAGAAGAGCGCGTAAAGCTCTATGGCCCTGCAGAAACAAGTCAGGAAGTTCTGGCGGTTTGGCGAAAAATTAGCCCGGAGTTTGCGGCGCTGAATCTGAAGATTTCCTCGCTGCTGCTGAATGATCGCCGAGCTTGGCAAATCATTCTTGATAACGGTATCCGACTTGAGCTGGGCAAAGAATCTTTAGAAGAGAGGGTGGAAAGATTCCTCTCTTTATACAAAAACTTAGGTAGTGACTCGCAAAGAGTCAGCTATATTGACCTCAGGTATGATACGGGAGCCTCAGTTGGTTGGTTCCCTGAGCAAGAGTTAGAACAAGAGAGTACAGATGACTAAGACCGCTGATGACAACATTATTGTTGGTCTTGATATAGGCACTGCAACCGTATCGGCTCTGGTTGGAGAAGTATTGCCTGATGGTCAGATAAATATTATTGGCGCTGGAAGTAGTCCTTCTCGTGGCATGGACAAAGGTGGTGTGAACGACCTTGAGTCGGTAGTGAAATCGGTCCAACGAGCCGTTGACCAAGCCGAACTGATGGCAGAGTGTCAAATCAGTAATGTATTTATTTCTATCTCTGGTAGACATATTGCTAGCCGTATAGAAAAAGGCATGGGAACTATTTCTGACGAAGAAGTTTCTCAAGAAGATATGGACCGTGCGATTCATACTGCTAAATCTATCAAAATAGGTGACGAACAGCGCATTCTGCATGTAATTCCACAAGAATTTACGATTGATTACCAAGAAGGGATTAAAAATCCGCTAGGTTTATCAGGAGTAAGAATGGAAGTTAGCGTTCACTTGATCTCTTGCCACAATGATATGGCAAGAAACATCATCAAAGCTGTTGAACGTTGCGGTTTGAAGGTTGAGCATCTGGTTTATTCTGGTTTAGCGGCGAGTAATGCTGTGATCACTGAAGATGAACGTGAACTGGGTGTTTGCGTTGTTGATATCGGTGCTGGCACTATGGATGTATCGATTTGGACTGGTGGTGCACTGAGGCATACGGAAGTCTTTTCCTATGCAGGCAATGCTGTAACAAGCGATATTGCCTTTGCTTTTGGTACGCCAGTAAGTGATGCTGAAGAAATAAAAGTTAAATATGGCTGTGCTCTCAGTGAGCTGGTCAGCAAGGATGACACGGTTAACGTTCCTAGTGTGGGAGGTCGACCATCGCGCAGTTTACAAAGACAAACTTTGTCTGAGGTGATTGAACCTCGTTATACTGAGTTGATGGGACTGGTTAACCAAACTATCGATACCGTTCAGGGAAAGTTGCGTGAAGAAGGGATTAAACATCACCTTGCAGCTGGTGTGGTACTGACTGGTGGTGCTGCACAGATTGAAGGATTGGTAGAGTGTGCGGAACGCGTATTCCGCAATCAAGTGCGAGTCGGCAAGCCTCTTGAGGTTAGTGGGCTAACAGATTATGTAAAAGAGCCGTATCACTCGACGGCGGTGGGTTTACTTCATTATGCAAGAGACAGCCAAATCAATGACGATGCAGAATACAATGAGCCGAAACGCCAATCTGTAACGACATTATTTGGACGCTTGCGTAACTGGATACAAAAAGAATTTTAACCTGAGCAGCAGGATAAACGGAGATAACACATGTTTGAACCGATGATGGAAATGTCTGACGACGCAGTAATTAAAGTCGTTGGGGTTGGTGGCGGTGGTGGTAATGCCGTTGAACACATGGTACGTGAATCCATCGAAGGCGTGGAGTTCATTAGCATCAACACTGATGCGCAAGCGCTTCGTAAAACAAGCGTTAATAGCGTAATCCAGATTGGTGGTGACATGACCAAAGGTCTGGGTGCAGGCGCTAACCCTCAGGTTGGGCGTGACGCTGCTCTCGAAGATCGAGATAGAATTAAAGAAGAGCTCGATGGTGCCGATATGGTATTTATCGCAGCTGGCATGGGTGGCGGTACAGGTACAGGAGCTGCTCCAGTTATTGCAGAAGTCGCAAAAGAGCTGGGCATTCTTACTGTCGCTGTTGTCACTAAGCCATTTAGCTTTGAAGGCAAAAAGCGTTTGGCTTTTGCTGAGCAAGGAATTGAAGAGCTGTCTAAACATGTAGACTCATTAATTACGATTCCTAACGAGAAGCTACTGAAAGTACTGGGTCGTGGTATCACTCTACTTGAAGCTTTTGCTAGCGCGAATGACGTACTTAAGAATGCAGTACAAGGTATTGCAGAGCTTATTACTCGTCCTGGCATGATTAACGTCGACTTTGCGGATGTTCGTACCGTGATGTCGGAAATGGGTCATGCAATGATGGGTAGCGGCGTTGCCAAAGGCGAAGACCGTGCTGAAGAAGCAGCTGAGATGGCTATCTCAAGCCCACTTCTAGAAGATATCGATCTCGCTGGTGCTCGTGGTGTTCTGGTTAACATTACAGCTGGTCTTGATATGCGTCTGGATGAGTTTGAAACAGTCGGCAACACAGTGAAAGCATTTGCTTCAGATAATGCTACAGTTGTTATTGGTACTTCGTTAGACCCTGATATGGCAGATGAAATTCGTGTCACTGTTGTTGCTACTGGTATTGGTACAGAGAAGAAACCTGACATCACATTGGTGGCTGGTGGAAAAACGAAAGTTGCCTCTGTTGCTCAGCCACAAACTCAGCCAGCAGCACCTACTCAGCAGCCAGCTGTCAATAAAGTGGAAGAAAAACCGGCACCAAGTTTGCAAGAGAAACCTCAGGTGACTCCTCAGCCGACAAGTTCTGCTCCTTCGAGCTCCGGTGCTGGTCAACAAAGTGCTGCACCGAAAGCTGATAAGGACACTGGGTATCTGGATATTCCAGCATTCTTACGTCGTCAGGCTGACTAAAATTAAATCATAATTTGACACTGTTCAAAATTATGGTACGATTCGCGGTCAATATTGCTTATTGACCGTGTTTTGTAGCAATTAGTACTGAGGCAAGCAGATGATCAGACAACGTACTCTGAAAGAAATGGTGAAAACAACTGGTGTGGGTCTCCACTCTGGTCGTAAAGTTACACTTACTCTTCGCCCAGCGGCTGCAAACACAGGTATTATTTACCGCCGTACGGATGTAAATCCACCTGTCGACTTTCCAGCAGATCCTGAATCCGTTCGTGACACTATGCTTTGTACCGCATTGGTTAACGACGAAGGTGTGCGTATTTCAACGGTTGAACACTTAAATGCCGCACTTGCTGGTATGGGTGTGGACAACATTATTGTTGAAGTAGACGCCCCTGAAATTCCAATCATGGATGGTAGTGCTAGCCCTTTTGTGTTCCTTCTGCAACAAGCAGGAATTGAAGAGCAAAACGCGCCGAAGCGATTTATTCGTATCAAAAAGCCTGTACGTTTTGAAGACGACGATAAGTGGGCGGAGTTTGTTCCATTCAACGGCTTCCGTATGGACTTTGAAATCGAATTCAATCACCCAGCGATTGATTCTGATGAGCAGCATTTATTGTTTGACTTCTCTTCGCAAGGCTTTGTGAAGGAAATATCCCGAGCTCGTACCTTTGGCTTTATGCGTGATATCGAATATCTACAATCGCAGAATTTGGTGTTAGGCGGTAGTTTTGATAACGCTATCGTGTTGGATGAATACCGTATTCTTAATGAAGAAGGTTTGAGATTCGAAAACGAATTTGTGACTCATAAAGTATTGGATGCTATTGGTGACCTTTACATGTGTGGGCACCCAATAATTGGTGAGTTCCGTGCGTTTAAATCTGGCCATGGTTTAAACAACCAATTGTTGCGTTCTGTTCTAGCAGATCAAGAAGCGTGGGAGTGGGTTACGTTTGAAGAAGAAGCGGTTTCACCGGTCGCTTTCGCAGAACCAAGTATGGTTGTAGCGTAAAAAGCATAAAATTTGAAAAGCCAGGCTAAAGCCTGGTTTTTTTGTTTTCGGCGTTTGCCGCGTGGCAAAGATCTGCCCAGAGCGCTTCAAAAGATCTTGCCGATCAAAGTGAGTTTTTAGGTCCAGTCGACAAATATACTCGGTTTGGCGGGTATATTTTTATTCTCAGCGGATAAACATCCATCATATAACGAACAAAAATAAAGAATGCTTCAAACAAATCACCTTGTTATTGGTCGTTAGAGGTAAAATTCCTTAAACTAACCGCCACTTAAGCCTTGAAATCTATAGTTCTCATCGCAATATCTGAGTAAAGTGATTTATCTCAGTATTCTTAGTTCAAAACTGTTAGAGACTGAAGGCATAGAATGTAGATCGGGCCCGATCTAAGTAAAGAGAGATGCATAGCAAATGATAACTAAGCTACTGACAAAGGTAATTGGCAGTCGCAACGACCGCACGTTACGTCGCCTTAGAAAAATTGTAAAAGAAATTAATAATTATGAGCCAACCTTCGAAGCGCTTTCTGATGAAGAATTGAAAGCCAAAACGGTTGAGTTCCGCCAGCGTCTTGAACAGGGTGAAACCTTAGATAAACTGTTACCAGAAGCGTTTGCGACAGTACGTGAAGCATCAAAGCGTGTTTATGGTATGCGTCACTTCGATGTCCAGCTTATTGGTGGTATGGTGCTCAACGCAGGTCAGATTGCTGAAATGCGTACTGGTGAAGGTAAGACTCTGACAGCGACGCTGCCCGCTTACCTTAATGCTCTAGCAGGAAAGGGCGTACATGTTGTTACCGTGAACGACTACCTAGCAAAGCGTGACGCTGAGACAAACCGTCCTCTTTTCGAATTTCTTGGCATGACAGTTGGCGTAAACGTGCCAAATATGCCGCCACCAGAAAAGAAACAAGCTTACCTAGCGGATATTCTATACGGAACCAACAATGAGTTTGGTTTTGATTACCTTCGCGACAACATGGCCTTCCGTGCTGAGGATCGTGTACAGCGTTCTCGCTTCTTTGCGGTAGTGGATGAAGTTGACTCGATTCTTATCGATGAAGCACGTACACCTTTGATTATCTCAGGTCCAGCAGAAGACAGTTCCGAACTATACACGCGTATCAATACCCTTATTCCACATCTTCAGAAACAAGATCAGGAAGACTCAGAAGAGTATCGTGGTGATGGTCATTACACGGTTGATGAGAAGTCGAAGCAGGTCCATCTGACAGAGACTGGTCAAGAATTTGTTGAAGAGCTGATGATCAAGAATGGTCTAATGGAAGAAGGGGATACGCTATACTCTCCGGCAAACATTAGCCTCTTACATCACGTAAATGCAGCTCTACGTGCGCATGTTCTGTTTGAAAAGAACGTTGACTATATCGTCAATGAAGATGGCGAAGTGGTGATCGTTGACGAACATACTGGGCGTACTATGCCTGGTCGTCGTTGGTCAGAAGGTCTTCACCAAGCTGTTGAAGCTAAAGAAGGCGTGAAGATTCAGAACGAAAACCAAACGCTCGCATCTATTACCTTCCAGAATTTCTTCCGTTTATACGAAAAACTATCAGGTATGACGGGTACTGCGGATACGGAAGCGTTTGAATTCCAATCTATTTATGGTCTTGAAACGGTTGTTATCCCAACCAACAAACCAATGATTCGTAACGATATGCCAGATGTGGTTTATCGTACTGAAGCAGATAAATTCAATGCGATCATTGAAGATATCAAAGAGCGTGTAGCCAGAGGTCAACCTTCTCTAGTGGGTACGGTCTCGATCGAAAAGTCTGAATTGCTATCCAACGCACTGAAAAAAGCGAAGATCAAACACAACGTCTTGAACGCGAAATTCCACGAACGTGAAGCGGAAATTGTTGCTGAAGCGGGTACACCGGGTGCGGTGACAATCGCTACGAACATGGCAGGTCGTGGTACTGATATTGTGCTAGGCGGAAGCTGGCAGGCGAAAGTGGATTCAATGCAGAATCCAACGCAAGAGCAGATCGAAGCTATTAAAGCAGATTGGAAAGAAGTACACGACAAAGTTCTTGAGGCCGGTGGTCTGCACATCATAGGTACCGAACGTCACGAATCTCGCCGTATTGATAACCAGCTACGAGGCCGTTCTGGTCGTCAGGGTGATGCAGGTTCTTCGCGTTTCTATCTATCAATGGAAGATTCACTATTGCGCATCTTTACGTCTGATCGCATGGCTAGCCTTATCCAGAGTGGTATGGAAGAAGGGGAAGCGATTGAATCTAAGATGCTATCTCGCTCCATCGAAAAAGCACAACGTAAGGTGGAAGGCCGTAACTTCGATATCCGTAAACAACTGCTTGAATACGATGATGTAGCGAACGATCAACGTAAAGTCGTGTATGAGCTTCGCGATGAGCTGATGAGTGTAGAAGATATCAGCGAAATGATTGAGCAAAACCGTGCTGATGTAATCAGCGCTGTGATTGATGAGTACATTCCGCCACAATCTCTGGAAGATATGTGGGATGTAGAAGGCCTTCAAGAGCGGCTGAAAAACGATTTTGATTTGGATGCGCCAGTTAAACAGTGGCTTGAAGAAGACGATAAGTTATACGAAGAAGCGCTGCGTGAGAAGATCCTTGATACGTCTGTTGCTGTTTACAAAGAGAAAGAAGCAGTGGTGGGTGAGCAGGTTCTGCGTAACTTTGAAAAATCCGTCATGCTACAAACGCTGGATACGCTGTGGAAAGAGCACTTGGCGGCGATGGATCATTTGCGCCAAGGCATCCACCTACGTGGCTACGCGCAGAAGAACCCGAAACAAGAGTACAAGCGCGAGTCGTTTGAGCTGTTTGAAGGTCTTCTAGATGCGCTTAAGTCAGATGTCATTACTATTCTGTCGAAAGTACGAGTTCAACAGCAAGAAGAAGTTGAACGTATGGAAGCGCAGCGCCGTGCCCAAGCGGAAGAAGCGGCTCGTCGTGCTCAAGCTCAACATGCATCAGCTGAGAATCAACTTTCTGATGAAGAGAGCAATGAAAGTGCACATCAGCCAATGGTTCGTGAAGAACGCAAAGTTGGCCGAAACGAGCCATGCCCTTGTGGTAGCGGTAAGAAATACAAACAGTGTCACGGTCAAATTAATAGCTAATTTGAAATCGTCAATGAAAAGTAAAGAGTCGCTTAGGCGGCTCTTTTTTTAAGGAAAATTACTATGAAACGTATTCATATTGTTGCCGCCATCATTTTTAATTCCGACCAATCGGAAGTGTTCATTACCAAGAGGCCAGACGACAAGCATAAAGGAGGCTTTTGGGAGTTTCCTGGTGGCAAAGTGGAGTCGGGCGAAACCATAGAGCAAGCGATTGTTCGTGAGCTGGATGAAGAAGTCGGAATTCAGGTGACAGAGCAGAGTTTGTTTGAGCACCTTGAGTATGACTACCCAGAAAAATCACTCAAGTTTGATTTCATCAGTGTGACCCGATTTGAAAACGCCCCTTATGGTAAAGAAGGGCAACAAGGGGTTTGGGTCCCAGTACCTGAGCTTGCTGACTATGCATTCCCAGAAGCTAACATGCCTATTTTACGTCGCGTGATGAACGAGTTTTCATAGAGAGAGCTGAGGGTTGATCTTTTTGAGAAAAATTTAGTCATGAAAGATCATCCGACCCTAGCCAGCAGTGCTTAATGTTGGTAGTTTTAATCCACTAAGCACAAGTAATGATAATAATGGAGAGATGCAATGGTACGTATTGCAATTGCAGGAGCTGCGGGCCGTATGGGCCGAAACTTAGTTAAAGCCACTTATTTGAACCAGCAGGCTCAGGTAGGTGCAGGCTCCGAGAGACCAGAGTCATCTTTAGTCGGTGTGGATATTGGTGAACTGTGTGGTGAAGGGAAGTTTGACATCGTACTTACTGATGATCTAGCAAAAGACATCGAGAACTTTGATGTGATCGTAGACTTTACTGCACCCTCAAGCACGCTTGCCAACCTAGAGCTCTGCAAGCAGCACGCAAAGGGCATTATTATTGGTACGACAGGCTTTACCGAGCAAGAACGTGAACAAATTGATGCGTTTGCTCAGCATGTGCCTGTGGTTATGGCCCCGAACTACTCTGTGGGTGTAAACCTAGTCTTTAAGCTTCTCGAAAAAGCTGCCAAGGTGATGGGCGATTACTGCGATATTGAAATTGTTGAAGCACACCATCGTCATAAAGTAGATGCCCCATCAGGCACTGCAATTGGTATGGGAGAAGCAATTGCCGATGCTATGGGCAATAAGCTAAGTGATGTGGCGGTCTACGCGCGTGAAGGCATCACAGGTGAGCGTACTAAAGATGAAATTGGCTTCGCGACCATCCGCGCCGGTGACATCATTGGTGAGCATACTGCAATGTTTGCTGATATTGGCGAACGTGTAGAAGTGACCCATAAAGCCACAGATCGTATGACTTTTGCTAATGGTGCAATTAAGGCAGCGGTTTGGCTTAATGAGAAGCCGGCGGGCTTTTACACTATGACAGATGTGCTGGGTCTAAACGAGCTTTAGTTTGAAGGGATTTGTCCGGCTTCTTAGTATTAAAGTGAAGCTAGAAACTAAAAATAGATAATTATGCGCTGGGCTTGCCCGGCGCTTTTTGTATCGGGCTCAAATTGGTAATCCAATAAACTAGTTGAAGTACGATATCTGCACTTGAGTTTATTGCTTATTTTGGTTGTTTCCGTGTGGATTTTTGTTTAGTTGCTTAAAAGTAGTGGCAACTGCGTGTTGTTCAACGTTTGCGCGAAAATGATAATAAAAACTGTGATCTAAGATATGTTGAAAATACCCCATTTCATAAATTGTTCACCTTATCTCCTTGTTAGTGGGACTAAACTGTATATTTTAGCCATCTAAAAACATTTTTGGTTTTAACTGCTCTAAATGTTAAATTTATTTTCGCGTCTCTGTTGACACTTCTTTATCACCTCATTAGAATACCGCCAATTTGTCTAAATAACCTGAAAGCGCTTTTTTATTGCGTGAAGGAAGGCAAGTTTGCAGTTTAATTTATTATTTTTGCATTTTTATTCTGGAGGTTGTCTTGAGTAAATCAGCACTGTTAGTCCTAGAAGATGGGACAGTGTTCCGCGGAGTTTCCATTGGAGCAGATGGGGCGTCCGTTGGTGAAGTTGTTTTTAATACCTCGATGACGGGGTACCAAGAAATCCTCACTGATCCTTCCTATTCCCAGCAAATCGTCACACTTACTTATCCTCACATAGGCAATACCGGAACCAATTCCGAAGACGAAGAATCCTCTTCCATTCATGCACAAGGCCTTGTGATTCGCGATCTCCCTCTAATCGCTTCTAACTTCCGTAACGAACAATCCCTTTCTGATTACCTCAAATCGCAAAACATCGTTGGCATCGCTGATATTGATACGCGCAAGCTAACTCGCATTCTGCGTGAAAAAGGTGCACAGAACGGTTGTATCGTTGCGGGTAACAACTTAGACGAGGCTCTAGCGCTAGCTAAAGCGAAAGAATTCCCTGGCCTAAAAGGTATGGACCTTGCGAAAGAAGTTACAACAAAAGAAGCGTATCAATGGAAACAAGGTTCGTGGACGCTCGAGGGTGGACTTCCTGAGGCGCAAGACGACAGCGAATTGCCATATCATGTTGTTGCCTATGACTTCGGTGCAAAACGAAACATTCTGCGTATGCTTGTTGACCGAGGCTGCCGCTTAACAGTAGTTCCTGCTGAAACCAGTGCAGAAGAAGTTTTGGCGCTTAACCCTGACGGCGTGTTCTTGTCAAACGGCCCTGGTGACCCTGAACCATGTACTTACGCTATCGAAGCGACCAAAGTGTTCTTGGATAAAGGTTTGCCAATCTTTGGTATCTGTTTAGGTCACCAAATCCTTGCGTTAGCGTCTGGTGCGCAAACCGTTAAGATGAAATTTGGTCACCACGGTGCTAACCACCCAGTTAAAGACCTAGATCGTAATGTTGTGATGATTACTTCTCAGAACCACGGTTTTGCTGCAGATGAAGCAACATTGCCTGAGAATCTGCGAGCAACGCACGTATCACTATTTGATGGCTCTCTACAAGGAATTCACCGTACAGACAAGCCAGCATTCAGCTTCCAAGGTCACCCTGAAGCGAGCCCTGGTCCGCACGACGCAGCGCCGCTATTTGACCACTTTATCGAACTAATCAAACAACACAGCGCTTAATTCGGAGTAGTAGAGAATGCCAAAACGTACTGATTTAAAAAGTATTCTAATTCTAGGTGCAGGCCCGATTGTTATCGGTCAGGCATGTGAGTTTGACTACTCTGGTGCTCAAGCTTGTAAAGCACTGCGTGAAGAAGGTTATCGAGTCATTCTGGTTAACTCGAACCCTGCGACGATCATGACAGACCCAGAAATGGCGGATGCCACTTACATCGAGCCAATTCAATGGGAAGTTGTGCGTAAGATCATTGAGAAAGAGCGTCCTGATGCTGTCCTGCCTACTATGGGTGGCCAGACTGCACTTAACTGTGCTTTGGATCTTGAGAAGCATGGTGTCCTCGAAGAGTTTGGCGTAGAGATGATCGGTGCAACGGCCGATGCTATCGATAAAGCCGAAGACCGTTCTCGCTTTGATAAAGCAATGAAGTCGATTGGTCTAGAGTGTCCGCGTGCGGATACGGCTAAGACGATGGAAGAAGCTTACAAAGTTCTCGATATGGTTGGCTTCCCATGTATCATTCGTCCTTCATTCACTATGGGTGGTACTGGTGGTGGCATCGCTTACAACAAAGAAGAGTTCGAAGAGATCTGTCGTCGTGGTTTGGACCTTTCTCCAACCAACGAGCTTCTAATCGATGAATCACTAATCGGTTGGAAAGAGTATGAGATGGAAGTGGTTCGTGACAAAGCGGACAACTGTATCATCGTATGTTCTATCGAAAACTTCGACCCAATGGGTATCCACACTGGTGACTCAATTACAGTGGCACCAGCCCAAACGTTGACTGACAAAGAGTACCAGTTGATGCGTAATGCATCCCTAGCAGTACTGCGCGAAATCGGTGTTGAGACAGGTGGTTCAAACGTACAGTTTGGTATTAATCCGAAAGATGGCCGCATGGTTATCATCGAGATGAACCCACGTGTATCTCGCTCTTCTGCTCTTGCTTCTAAAGCAACAGGTTTCCCAATCGCTAAGATTGCAGCGAAACTGGCTGTTGGATTCACTCTTGATGAGCTACAGAACGACATCACAGGTGGCGCGACTCCTGCGTCATTCGAACCAACAATCGATTACGTAGTAACTAAGATTCCTCGTTTTAACTTCGAGAAATTTGCAGGTGCTAACGACCGCCTGACAACTCAGATGAAGTCCGTTGGTGAGGTTATGGCTATCGGCCGTAACCAACAAGAATCTCTACAAAAAGCGCTTCGTGGCCTTGAAGTTGGTGCCAACGGTTTTGACGAAATGGTTGATCTGGATGCGCCTGACGCACTAACAACAATTCGTCATGAACTAAAAGAAGCTGGCGCAGAGCGTATCTGGTACATCGCAGATGCATTCCGTGCTGGTATGTCAGTAGATGGCGTATTCAATCTAACGGCAATTGACCGTTGGTTCCTAGTTCAGATTGAAGAACTGGTTAACCTGGAAAACCAAGTTAAGGCAGGCGGTTTTGCTGGCTTGACTGAAGATGTGCTACGTAAGATGAAGCGTAAAGGTTTCTCTGATGCTCGTCTATCTTCAATTCTTGGTGTATCTGAGAACGAAATTCGTCGCCTGCGTGACCAGTACGATATCCACCCAGTATACAAACGCGTTGATACTTGTGCGGCTGAGTTCTCTTCTGACACCGCTTACATGTACTCATCTTACGATGAAGAGTGTGAAGCGCAGCCGACAGACAAAGACAAGATCATGGTTCTTGGTGGTGGTCCAAACCGTATCGGCCAAGGTATCGAATTTGATTACTGTTGTGTACACGCTTCACTAGCTCTGCGTGAAGATGGTTATGAAACTATCATGGTTAACTGTAACCCAGAGACAGTTTCTACTGACTACGACACGTCAGACCGTCTGTACTTCGAACCAGTTACGCTTGAAGATGTGCTTTCAATCGTACGTGTTGAGAAGCCAAAAGGAGTTATCGTTCAGTACGGTGGTCAGACTCCACTTAAATTGGCTCGTGCTTTAGAAGCGGCAGGTGTGCCAATCATCGGTACTAGCCCTGATGCCATAGACCGCGCAGAAGACCGTGAACGCTTCCAGGCTGCCGTTGACCGTCTGGGTCTTCTACAGCCAGAAAACGCGACAGTAACGACAATTGAGCAAGCGGTAGAGAAATCGAAAGAAATTGGTTTCCCACTGGTTGTACGTCCTTCATACGTACTAGGTGGTCGCGCAATGGAAATCGTTTACGACGAGCAAGACTTGCGCCGCTACTTCAACGAAGCGGTGAGCGTATCGAACGAGTCACCAGTGCTTCTGGACCGTTTCCTAGACGACGCAACTGAAGTTGATATCGATGCTATCTGTGACGGTGAGCGCGTCGTTATCGGCGGTATCATGGAGCACATTGAGCAAGCGGGTGTTCACTCTGGTGACTCGGCATGTTCACTACCTGCTTACACACTAAGTCAGGAAATCCAGGATAAGATGCGTGAGCAAGTAGAGAAGCTAGCTTTCGAGCTTGGTGTACGCGGTCTGATGAACACTCAGTTTGCTGTTAAAGATAACGAAGTTTACCTAATCGAAGTAAACCCTCGTGCTGCTCGTACAGTACCATTCGTATCTAAAGCAACGGGTGCTCCACTAGCGAAAATCGCTGCACGTGTTATGGCGGGTCAATCTCTAGAGTCTCAGGGCTTTACTAAAGAAATTATCCCACCTTACTACTCAGTGAAAGAAGTGGTACTTCCGTTCAACAAGTTCCCTGGTGTTGATCCGCTGTTAGGTCCAGAAATGCGCTCTACTGGTGAGGTAATGGGTGTAGGTGCAACGTTCGCAGAAGCTTACGCGAAAGCAGAACTTGGTTGTGGCGCAGTTTACCCAGAAGGTGGTCGTGCACTGCTGTCAGTTCGTGAAGGCGATAAGCAGCGTGTGGTAGACCTGGCGTCTAAGCTAACTAAGCTTGGTTACCAACTGGATGCAACGCACGGAACAGCAGTTATCCTAGGCGAAGCAGGTATCAACCCACGTCTGGTGAACAAGGTACACGAAGGTCGTCCACATATTCTTGACCGTATCAAGAACAACGAGTACACCTACATCGTCAACACCGCGGCAGGTCGTCAAGCGATTGAGGATTCAAAAGTACTACGTCGTGGCGCATTGGCTGAGAAAGTGAACTACACAACGACACTGAATGCAGCGTTTGCAGTGTGTATGGCACATACGGCTGACGCTAAAACGTCAGTGACTTCAGTTCAAGAGCTGCACGCTAAAGTGGCACAGAACGAAGCGTAATAAAAAACAGTAGGCTCGCAACAGAGCCTATATGACAACCTCATTGCCCGCTCTTTTGAGCGGGCTTTTTTATGCGGTGTATTAGAATGATGAAAAAATGGAATAGGTCAATTTCGATGCTTTCCTTATCCGACTGGAAAGCTCAGTGTTATGGTTATGGCCATTGTTTCGCCGTTTAGACATACGTCATGGAAATCTCCCTCGAAATACTGACCATACTTTTCTTTGTTGCTACTGCTGCAGGCTTTATCGATGCCATGGCTGGTGGCGGTGGTTTATTAACGCTACCTGCGCTACTAGCGGCCGGTGTTCCCCCGACTCAAGCCTTAGCGACAAACAAGTTGCAAAGCTCATTTGGGAGTTTTTCTGCTAGCTGGTATTTCGTGCGTAACGGTATTGTTAGCATTAAAGAGATGCGCTTAGCCATCCTGTGTACTTTCATCGGCTCGGCGATTGGCGCAGAAGCAGTGCAGTATATTGACGCAAGTACCCTGACCAGTCTTATTCCCATTCTTCTTGTCGCTATCTCGCTTTACTTTTTGCTGATGCCAAAAACGAAACAACACTCGGGGCAAGCCAAGCTGTCAGAAGCGATGTTTGCTTTGTCCGTAGGCGGTGGGGTTGGGTTTTATGATGGCTTCTTCGGCCCAGGAACAGGCTCCATTTTTACTGTGTGTTTTGTTGCCATTGGGCATTTTTCGTTGGTCGATGCGACCGCTCGCACCAAGGTGTTGAACTTTACTTCTAACATCGCTGCATTACTGTTTTTTGTGCTGGCAGGATTACCGATCTGGGAATTAGGATTGGTGATGGCGGTCGGTGGGTTCTTTGGGGCTCGTATGGGAGCAAAAGTGGTCGTGAACAAAGGCCAAAAATTGATCCGTCCCCTAGTGATCGTGATGTCGATGGCGATGGCATTTAAACTGCTTTGGGAACAGCATCAACAATGGTTTCTATCAGCTTTTTAACCCGAGGCGACTGATACACACTCTGTCTGACGCAAATATGGATAGGTCGGATTAGGTGTTGTAATTGTTTGAAATGAAAACAATGTTTATCGGGAATATTGAGCGCTTTAATGATTGAGTGAGGGATCAACGCTGGCGCTGTTCCGCCTAACGCCAGCTGGGCTGCAGCGGTGTAAGCATCCATTTCCATGATTGGCTTGATACCGAGCTTTTCTAGTGTGATGAGTTGATAGCTGTTGGCGGGATTGGTCAAATCGTTGGTGATGATCTTATCGGGTAATTGCTTTAAAGGTGCATCGTTTACGACAGCGAAAGGTTCATCAAATAAGTGAAAGGTCATCAAGCCATGGTGGGCTGGTAGTAAACCCGCGCAGAGGCCCAGCGTTGCTTTACCTGATTGAACATGTTCTACAATACGAGGTGTGTGGTTGGTCGTGATAGTAATGTACTGATCGCTTTTAATGTAGTTGCCAATGGTCTTGCCTAGGTACCCTGCAATCAAAGACTTTGAGCTATCGAGTTTGATGAGGGAGGTATCTTCCAACTCTTGTTGTTCATAGATTAGACCTCGCAGCTCATTAAAAGAAGGACCTATGTTGTCAATCAGAGCCTGCCCATCGGGTGTTAGTTTGATTGAACGGCCAGAAGGTTCGATCAATTTCTTACCGAGTTTTTTTTCCAGATTGGCGATTCGTTTACTGACTGCTGATTGACTGATATACAGTAAGCTGCCAGTTCGGCTCATGGTTTTCGCTTTACTAAGAACTAATAAAGTTTCGATGCCTTCAAGTAACATAGCTACTGATGAAAACTAGGAATGGGTCAATTAATGTAACGGAAAAAAAGCTTGCTTGCACTGCTTCTTTCTAAAGTCATAAAAAACGACGCCATTAAGGCGCCGTCATCATGTTCAATGTACCACTCACTGAATTATAGAGACTCAGTAAATGTACGCGCAATTACGTCTCGTTGTTGTTCAGTCGTTAGTGAGTTGAAACGAACAGCGTAGCCAGAAACGCGGATAGTTAGCTGAGGGTATTTCTCAGGGTTTGCAACTGCATCTTCTAGAGTTTCACGCTTAAGAACGTTAACGTTCAGGTGTTGACCACCTTCGATGCGAGGTGCTTTCTCGATCGCAACTTCGCGGCTTTCGTATTCGCCAAGTTCGTTGATTGCTACAACTTGGTCAGTTTCAAAACCTGAGTTTGCAGCCACGCAGCGTGCTTCATTTTTTTCACTATCAAGTAACCAAATAGAGTTCAGTAGTGCATCGTTTGCCGCTTTAGTAATTTGAATGCCTTGAATCATCACAGTCTCCTATCCACATTAGTGGTTTTATTGGTGTTAATTTCCGAATCTCGTCGAGCTGCGTATTATATAACCCGAAATTACTTTGATGGTTTTGATTTAAGTCAAATAACTACTAATATCATTATTAAGTTAGTGGTTAATGTGTTGATTTGAATCAATAATATCATATATAGCAATGATTTGTGGTCTTGGCGATAGATTCGGATTTTTTGTTTTGTTGTAATATTACTACAAAAGAGGTGTGGTTGTTGAGGTGAGTCCAATAACTTGCTGTAATTCGTGCCATATATTGAAAGTAAAAAGTGATAAAGCAACATGTTAGAAAAGTCGTATGGTAACAAGTTTATCGGTGCTCATGTTTCCGCAGCAGGTGGTGTTGATCAGGCACCACTGAGGGCAAAAGAGATAGGAGCAAATGCGTTTGCCCTATTTACTAAAAATCAGCGCCAGTGGAGTGCCAAACCGCTTGATGAAACAACCATCGCCGCATTTAAGTCTAATTGTATAAAGCTAGGCTTCACCGCTGATAAGATACTCCCACACGATTCGTATTTGATTAATCTTGGCGCTCCAGAAGAAGAAAAGCTTGAGAAATCCCGCGCTGCATTTATAGATGAAATGCATCGTTGCCATCAACTTGGACTAACCTTGCTCAATTTTCATCCTGGGAGTCATTTAAAGAAAATTTCTGAGAAGGAGTGCTTAGCTCGAATTGCGGAATCGATCAATATTGCCCACCAAGCGGTACCAAACGTGATAGCGGTGATCGAAAATACGGCGGGTCAGGGTACCAACCTAGGTTGGCGATTTGAACATTTAGCTGAAATCATTCAACTAGTTAATGATAAATCCCGAGTTGGTGTGTGCATTGATACCTGCCATACCTTCGCAGCAGGGTATGACTTGAGCAGCTTTGATGCTTGTGAGGCTACTTTTGCTGAATTTGAGCGTGTTGTGGGTATGCCTTACTTAAGGGCAATGCACATTAATGATTCAAAGATCGCCCTAGGTGGGAAGGTCGATCGTCACCACGCATTAGGCAAAGGAGAAATTGGTTGGTCGTGTTTTGAGTATATCGCCAAAGATCCTCGATTTGACCATATCCCATTGATTCTAGAAACAATAGAACCGGAAAGTTGGCCTGACGAAATTGAGTTTATACGTCAGCATCATGTTACTCGGCTCAAGGAAATGGCCTAACTATTTAAAAGTGGCATTAATTTTTCATAGTGAGTGTAGGTACTCAGACAAATAAGGATGCCATTATGCCTTACACTTCTTTTTATACTACCGCACGTTCGACACGTCTTCCTGTTCCTAATCGCCATGTGACGGGGCAGGGGCATTATCGGATCCCACAAAAAAGCTAGTTCACTTTATCGCTTTGTTCCTTCATGACTTTTTGCGACAATTGCTTGAGCGTAAATAGCAGAAGGAACAAAACATGAACCTGTCACTGACATGGCAAGACGTCATTGGGGCTGAAAAGCAGCAGGACTATTTTCAGCAGACGTTGAATTTTGTTGAATCGGAAAGGGCATCAGGTAAAGCGATCTTTCCTCCGGCAAAAGATGTGTTTAATGCCTTTCGGGCGACTGAGTTCAATGATGTGAAAGTCGTTATTCTGGGACAGGATCCTTATCACGGCCCTCGACAGGCTCATGGTCTTTGTTTCTCTGTTTTACCAGGTATCAAGACTCCTCCCTCTTTAGTCAATATGTATAAAGAGCTAGCACAGGACATTGATGGTTTTCAGATTCCGGCGCATGGTTACCTTCAAAGCTGGGCTGAGCAAGGTGTTCTGTTACTAAACACTGTTCTTACGGTCGAACAGGGAAAAGCCCATTCGCATTCTAAAACCGGTTGGGAAACCTTTACCGACAAAGTCATTGAAGCGGTTAATCAGCATCAGTCTGGCGTGGTGTTTTTGCTTTGGGGCTCTCACGCGCAAAAAAAGGGGCGCTTCATCGATCGCAATAAGCACCATGTATTAGCTGCGCCACACCCTTCTCCGTTGTCAGCGCATCGTGGGTTTTTCGGTTGCCGACACTTTTCGCAAGCAAATCAAATTCTTAACGCCCAAGGTAAACCAACGATCGATTGGCATCTTCCAGCTCAGGTTAGTGTTTAGCTCCTGCCAAGGCTAATTGCCCAATTTTCGAGCAACATCAAGACTTGAATGGCACTTCTTTTATACACTTACTAAAAGTAGGTGTTAAGGAGAAGCGCTATGATGATTGAAAGGATAAGGCGAGAGCATGGTTACATGGTTCGTTTGCTGGCAGTATTGAGGCAAAAGATTGCCCTACTAAAGGAAGAACAGACCATCAATTACAGTTTAGTGAGAGAAATCGTGGACTATCTGGCTCACCACTCTGAGCGTGTCCATCACCCTAAAGAGGATATTCTCTACCACTATTACCTAGAGCATTATGGCCATCACACGGATATCGAGAATCTTGAACTAGAGCATGAGACATTATCACAAAGGACTCATGCTTTTCTCGATACTGTTGATATGATCCTCCAAGATGCAGTGGTTCCTCAAGACCTGTTTGTGCAGCAACTCGAAGATTTTATCCTGACGCAAAAACGCCACTTGGATCTTGAAGAGCAGTCTATATTACCTCTCATTAATAAGAGATTTACCTTGCACGATTGGCAAGCCGTCGAAAAACGTTGGAACGTCACTGAAGACGACCCTGTTTTTGGTGACACCATTGCAGAGCAGTATCAGCAATTAGCGCAACGCGTTAGGCAAGTCGATCAAGAGTGTGTCTGACACCCTAGATATCAGCAAACAAAAAGAGGCGCATAAGTTATATATAGTAACTTAAAGGGTGTATATTGTGTATTAAGGCAGAGAAATCTGCCTTTTTATTGCACAATTAACGGTGTAGGTATATAGTCAATTGTGTGTTCCATGTGTATAAAGAAAGCATGATTTGTCATCAGTAAAAGTCAGAGCAACGATTGTTGAGGACAATACGGGCATCAAAAGCCAACTGCCTATCTTGCTAACTGAACAAGGAGAGCTGAGTACGGTCACAGACTACCTACTCAAGCTAGAGGCGGACGGTGTGAGCAACTCCGTCATGAATGGATTTATTCAAGCGGTGTCCTTGTTGCTGGATTATATGGAAGCCAATAGAGGATTGTTTGACGATCCGAAGTTGCTCTTTCAGACCTTTTCTAAGCGGTTGTATACAGGAACGATTGGTGAAGATGGACTTGACCCATCTGGTTTGTATTGGGTGCCAAGTTCAACCAATAACGTCAATAAGCACATTCACCGACTGACGGCATTCACCGATTGGTTGGCAAACAAGCACGGCACTGCACCGATGAATCCCTTGCGTGATGCTACCCCGCATGAGCAACGATTGAATTACGCTGCATGGTATCGAAAAAACCAAAACGATTTCCTTGGTCATATCGAAGATAAGACTGTGAACAAGACCATCCGTAAGGCGCGAACCATCAAGGGGCGCACTCCTCTGACTAAAACCGAAGATGACGCTATCGCCTTTCCTGAAAAGCACTGGGAAGACTTTTATATGAATGGCATTGGTGGTGCGAGCGACCCACGAGTGGCACTCAGGGACAAATTAATACTCCTACTCATGCACGGTGGCGGACTACGCGGAAGCGAGGCTTTAACCCTTTGGGTGACAGATGTGTTTGAAGATCCCTATAACCCAGATAGTGCCATCGTTCGAATTTACAATGAAGTCGATGGCAAAGCGCCAAATGACCCTGAAGTTCGTTCTAAAAATCAGAATAGAGAAACGTACTTAAAAGAAAAGTATGCGCGCATCCCTCGCCAGCGCATGAAAGGTACAGCATATCTTGGTTGGAAAAACCGTATGGTTGACCATAAAGATAACTACATACAGGTTCAGTGGTTCCCAATCGACTACGGCAAAGTGTTTATGTCACTTTGGAAAAACTACCAAAAGTACCGAGCCAGCATCGACTGTCATCACCCTTATGCGTTTATTTCGTTTCATCATAGCGCTTTCGGCAACCCTTACACTATCAACGCCTTCCATGATAACTATGCCAACGGCTTGAGGCGCATAGGTTTAGAGCCAAACAAGGCTGAAGGTAAAGACCCTCACGGGCATCGTCATAATTACGGTAGACGATTAGAACGCTCAGGATTGAACCCGTTGGTGATTCGACGCTGTATGCACCATAAGTCCTTAGATTCACAAATCCCCTACACAGGCAAAGGTCAGCAAGAAATTTCTGATGAACTGACCCAAGCGACACTGCAACTTGAAAATCCTGAATCCAAAGTCAAAGTGCTCGACTGGAAAGCGCTGGTTGAACATGGCTTTGATAACATCGATCCACAGGGGGTCTTCACTGGCAAGCATCCAAAATTGAGAGGTAAGTAATGGCGAAAAAAAGAATACGTGACGGACGCGCTTCGGATACAACCTTCTCTTGGATGCTTACGACACTCGGTGCGGAGTGGCAACAATGGCAGGAACTGGCAGCCGAGTGGATGGCAGAACAAAACACAGGGATTGACCATAAACAAAAAGCTATAACTCGATTCTTCGAATCCTATATCTCTGAATATGCACCTTATGCCATCGGCAATATAGATTTGTTTTTCAAGGGCTACCAAGGACATCAATGCTCCAGTGAAGAGTTGGAAAAACTGGTTAGAAAAACTCAAAATAGCCCCGATAAAATCCAGTCGGGCGTGAACATCCCATATGACTTCACCGACTTTGTGATTGAAAAAGTGTTCTCCGAAGAAGATGACCATGGCAGACTTGTTCCACTGGTTCAAAACCCGCTGAGCAAAATCAAACAACAAGCTAGTGCGACTGAAACCGTGCGCAATCCTCTGCCGTATCGCTATATTCAAAACCTGCGCCAAATCATCTGTCCGTTGCCTGATAAAACTGAACTGACCGTCATTGAGCAAAACCTCAAGGACGATGAGTCTTTGCTTCCTACCTATCACTATCGACATTTCAAGCACTGGACATGGGCGCAGCGGCAAACAGGGCAAGCAAAAAGCGATGGTGACTGGTTCGACGTGGAGCCTGAACTGATTGATAAAACAGACCCTGACTGCGTATGGCGCAGCAAAGAAGTGACTCGCCAGATTAAAGGTGAAGGGAAAAAGAAAATCACCCTTCACCAAATCTGGTCGCCCGTCAAAGCGATGGCGATTTTCATGAAACTCCATCTACCGCTGCGTACCTATCAGGTGCGTATGTTAGACAGTGGTGAAGCCGATACATGGCGCTATGAGCAAGGTCAATGGGTGGTGAATACCAAGCATAATTACGCGCTTGGCAGTGAAAAACGCCCATTTGGGAAAGGTATCTTCCGCCGAATTCACGACACCATGACAGGGCTGTATTCAACAGGCTTGTATATCAACACCAACAAGACTGCTGACCAGAACAAAGACGAACAGGAGCGGGGTTACATTATTCCTTGGCAAAACGAGGAAGTATTGTACTGGTTGGAAAAGTTACGTAACTGGCAAGAAAAATACAACTCGATAGCAAAGCCCACTCATTGCACCACATTGTTAAATAAGCACACTAGTGTAAAGAAATCGGATAAGCAACTACAAAGCATGGGTGAGATTGCCTTTTTGTTTCGTGACGCATCTGCAAAAGGTGAGGATAAATTAAAACCTATAAGGTACAACTCGCTAGATGCTTTCTGGTATCAACTCTTATTGGTGCTAGAAAACCAACTGGCAGAGCGTGGGAATACACTCGATAACGGCGAACGCTTAAAACTGGTTGTGGATTATCCAGATGGTGCGCCAGAATACTCAAAGGTTGCCACCCTGTTTCCATTGCACAGTTTGCGCGTCTCACTCATCACGGCGTATACGATGGATACCCAACTGCCACTGCCTGTGATTTCTAAGTTGTTAGCAGGGCATACACGCCTACTGATGACTATCTACTACAACAAAATCACCCCATCAGTGATGGTAGAGAAAATGGATGAAGCACATAATGCGCTGGATGCCAAATCCAAACAGTCAGTGCGCAATTTCCTTAAAGATGCCTCGATGGAGCAAATCCAATGCAAGATGGTGTATCACAGCGATGACAGCATTCAGGCGGCACTGGCTAACCGTAATCCGATTGGTTGGGAAGAGCGCTCGTGTGGGATGTGTTTGGTCGGCGGTAACACCATTAAATCGGATGAAGTCAGTACCCTTGGAGGGTGCTGGAACGGTGGTGAGTTGATTAGGGATGCAAAAGCCGCTCAAGGTCGCGTCTACGCAAGTGTGCCGCACGGCCCTGAAAACTGTCCTCGTTGCCGCTGGTTTATTACCGAGGCACGATACCTTCCTGCGCTCAACGCCCACTTCAATCAATTAAGTTACAAAGCACATCAGGCCGCGAACCTATCGATTGAGATTGAAGGTGAACTGGAAGACCTCAAAGACGAACAATTCTTTTGTGAAGAGCAAGGTAAGCCATTTATCAAGCACGATGAACTTCAAGCCCTACAGCGCCGCTATGAAAAGCAGCAAGTCGAAACTGATGAATACACAAAAGACCTAGTGGCTTGCTTTGAACTTGTTATCAAAATCATGCGTGTCGAAGAAGCCAGAGTCGAGGGCGACACCAAAGATAAACTGATTGCGGTTGGCTCTGAGCAAGATGTCAGCCATGCCTTGAAGTTTATCGAGACCGATTCTGAGTTGTTACACCTATCACTGCTTTGTGATGATGCGGAGTTCTATCCTGATTTGCAGGACGAACTTCGTAAAACTTCTGCTATAGAAAAGCGCTCACGCAAGCTCAGTCGTGTACTGATGAAAAAAGGCTTCGAGCCGATTTTCATGGAAATGGACGACAAACAACAACTCATTGCCGCCAATGCCATGCTGCGCCAAATGGCAAAAATCGCCGACCCTGACGACAAACTTGAAGGCTACCGCAAGGTGGCTAACTACATCGAAGCGGGTGAATACCTGACTGATAACAAGCTGTTCGCGGAGGGTGTCAGTGCATTGACTGATAACGCCATTAATCTAAATGGTATCGCACTACCGAAATTATTGGAGGACTAATGGAACTCGATATTGATGTCATTTTGGCTGACTTAAAAGAAGGCAAAGTACCTCGCACGCAGCAAAACCTCGATAAGCTCAACGACACGCTGAAAGCCTATGCAGAATCAGGTCAGCGTGACTTCTCCATTACCCAGATTGGACGGGTGTCTGCCGAAAATGGCGGATTGGCGTATGAAGCTTTGCGTGCTACCCGTAATAAGCACTATCGAACACTCATCGAAGCATGGGCGGCAAAGTACAATACCAATACCAAAAAACCGCTATCTAACACCTCACGGTCTAAATCTATCCCTGCGGATAATAAGCTCTTAGAGCGAATCCCGGACCCTGCGGTACGCGCCTTGTTTGGTCAAATCATTGCCGAGCGTAACCGCTACCGCAAAGAGGTCAATTTGCTCAAGCAGCACGCTAATATCACCATCGATAAACGCCCTGTGCGCCAGTTTGATACCACCGCAGAGCCAAGTGTTGAAGTGCTGCCATCCCTATCAGGTGTGCTCACCGAATCAGAGAAAAAAGCCTTAGCGTATGCTATCTCTGATGAGTGCATGGAAAAGAACGACTGGCAAGCCACTCAGGCAGGACAGGTGAAGAACATGGAGGACAACAGCGAAGTATTTCCTAGAGGCTTTGTCACAGGGCTTCGCAAGCTGTTGGGTGAGGTCGATGACTAATGGCAAGTGGGCAGCAGAAAGCACAGCAAAACCTTGAGGCATTTGAGGTCTGGAAAGCCACACAAACGGACGATGACTTTAAACAAATCGTGTTCAGAGGTCAGCTTAATCGTATTGAAGTGGCAAAGGGTATTGGTTGTGAAAAATCGGCTTTAAACCAAAATCCTGCCCTCAAGAAAGCACTCAAAGCCTTAGAAGATGAGCTGCGCGGTAAAGGTGTCCTGCCACCGTTGACCGACGCCGCTAAGAAGAATGAGGACAAACCTCAAGCCTACGACAACACAGCCAATCGGAAGCTTAACGATTCAAAACGGGTGTCGTCATTAGAAGCTGAAAACATTGAGTTGAAAGCCAAAGTCAAGGAGCTTGAAAAGCGACTTGAGCGCTTTGGTGAGCTATCTGAAACCTTATCCGAAATGGGGCTGATGCCACGATGAATGCTGCTTTGCATAAAGACCAAATGCGCGTCACCAGTATCCCTTATCGCTCGACCAAGATGGTGATATTCAGCGGTGTACCGCTGGCGAAGGACTCTTATAAAACCAATAGTGGCAAGTATTACGTCACTATCAAAGCCGACCCCGACAGCATCCCTGTGCTACCCACGTTGGGTCAGCATTGGTCAGTCAAGGGTGCTCGCCAGATAGAAGGTATGGAGATGGGTGATTATGTGATGCAGCAGCACACGTATGAATCACCCAAACATATTGAATGCACCTTGCCCGAAACGGGTGAGCAACTGATACGCTTTATCGCCAGAGAAAGTGGCTTCAAGGGCATTGGCGAAAGCAAAGCTAGGGCGCTCTGGCAGCTCTTGGGTAAAGACTTCCATGCCACACTGAGAAACGACACCCCAGAGTCCAGAAAGCGTCTGACATCGATTTTGAGTGAAGATTCAGTGGAAGCGCTCTTTAAGGGGTACGCCAAATATAAAAATCTGGCGCATTGCAATTGGATGAGTGAGCACAACATCCCCGCCAGTGTGCAGCAACGGCTGCTCAAGCATCACGGTGACGCCTCCATAGAGGTAATTAAGGATAATCCTTATGCTTTGATGGGCTTTGGTCTTTCGTTCAGTGCCATTGAAGATATTATCAAGGTAACGGATTTTAAGAGCGATGTTGCGAAGGATGACCCAAGAAGGCTCAGCGCGGCTCTGGAAATGGCGATTCGCAAGGAGATTAAAAAAGGTCACACCTATACCACTCATGCCAATGTGCGCCCTTACCTCAACAAGCTACTGAAAGACAAAGCACTGGTCACTCAGGCGTTCCAATCAGGTCATGATAAAGCGCAGTACATTTTAAGCCCCGACACAGGAACCTACCATCCAACGGCGCAACTTCTGATGGAAAGTGTCGTTGCCAAGCGCTTAAAAACACTGATTAAGCGAAATGACTTGTTTGATGAAAACGCCAATGCTGCGTATTGCTCTGCGGTTGCGGAGCTTCCCTACGAATTAACTCCTAAACAAATCGAAGCCGTCACAACGTGTCTGGACAATTCGGTAAGCTGTATTACGGGCGGTGCAGGGACAGGCAAGACAACCGTACTCAGAACAGCTCTCAGGGCATATCATCAACTTGGATTTGAAATACACGCCGTTGCGCTCAGCGGTCGTGCTGCAATGAGACTTCATGAGTCCATCGGTTTTGTTACTTCAACCATTGCCAAATTGCTGCGTGAAGCCCCCATAGAACCCAGTGTAGAGAAAACAAATCATCTACTGGTGATTGATGAGGCAAGCATGATTGACTTGCCAACTATGTATCGTCTTGTGAATCACATTCACCCCTCTATACGATTGATATTCACTGGCGACCCCGACCAACTTCCACCCATCGGCTGCGGCAAGGTGTTGGCAGACATCGTTGAAGCAAGAACTGTGGCTAATACGATGTTAGATATCGTCAAGAGACAGGAAGGTTCAACGGGTATTCCCGAATACTCAAAGCTCATCAATCAAGGAGTGGTTCCTGAACAATTAAGTACAGGTGCAATACACTTTCATGAAACCAGTAAAACAGACATTGCCAAAGTCTGTTGTGAGCTTTACCAACAGTCCCCTGATAGCAGTCGTGTCATGGCTCCAACCAAGGCACTCGTATCAGAAATCAATCAACTCACCCAGCAAGCCGTTAACCCAGATAGCTCCAGCCTTGAGTTCGAAATCAATGATGACAAGTTCTTTTTGCCACTTCGCATGAATGATGCTGTGTTATTTACGCAGAATCATTACGACAACGGCATTCAGAACGGCTCACTTGGTATGCTAACCAACGTCAAACCTTCTGGTGATAGTTACGGTGAAGTGACGCTAGATACAGGTGAAAAGGTCGAGATAACACAATCCGTTCTCGACTGCATGGAGTTGGGTTACGCAATCACCCTACATAAAGCCCAAGGGTCACAGTTCCCGCGCATCATTATTGCCCTGCAAAAAGGTAGGATAGTCGATAGAGCATGGCTCTATACGGCAATCACGAGAGCTGAAAGTGAAATCCATATCGTTGGTAGTAGTGATGACATGAAGCAGATCACCGAGGCACCTAGTCACTCTCATAAGCGGAATAGCTATCTGAAAGAGCTGTTGAGTTAGCAATTTCAAACTCGTTTATGCCCCAAATCTTGTTACGAACTGTATATGAACGTGGCAAATTTGAAGGTGAGAATCTTAGCTTTCTAATACACAGATACGACATGAGCCACTTGTAGTGGCTCTATTACGTGCTACCTGTGGTCAATACTCTATGAGCGGAAGAGAACCGGGCTATTGAAAATGCGGAGGTCTTTGGTTATCGCGGCGCGGCCTGCGGCTACTTCAGAGTAGACTTCAATGTACTAAAAAGTCCCGCTGTCATTGATAGCGTCTAGTCTATCCCTAAACTCAATAACAAAGCAACCTGAGCTTGAGCTCGTTAACGGATTCACGTAACTCGATAGGTCTTTATGCTGCCTTCAGCCATAGCCTTCATGTAAGCAGCTTTAATTGCCTTCATACTTTCAATTTTTGCATTTCGAGCTTTTGTGTTTGGTTTCGTTGACTCCATAGCTATGCCTATACCTGTAAACTACTAGTCACAGCATACCACACTACAAGCATTGGTGACTTTGTTAGTCACTCTGAGTCAAGTCGACTCATCTATGCCCCAAAATGAGTTTCGACCATGATTGAAACCCATAACCAAATCTAATTCGAAAAAAGCTCCACACTAGGCGAAGTTCTATGAATATTCAGATTGAAAGTTAAGCTAACTCATTTCTTGTTGTCGTGCTCATCTTGAATGGTTAGCTCAAGAGATAGACCGTACTTAGTTTTTAGTTGAGTGAACTTCAAAGATCTAGTTTAGTGATTTGATATGATGTAAAAATAAAAGTTTACCATTAATTATCAGATAATTAACGCATATAGCGTAGTATGTTATATGCCTAAATTATCAAGTGAGCGAGAACGTAGTAAGTGAACGATATAGTTATGGGTATGCCGATCATCCCCTTTAGAAAAATGGCGTTATCTATCCTGCCTGAAATTGAGAGAAGAATACAGGGCTGTAGCGATAAAGCTAATTATGTTTGGGCAAACGAATATCAAAGAGCTTATCAAGAGGTCAGTAATTATGTGGATGATGGAATCATACCTCCAAACGGATTTTGTGTAGCGTTAGGAGGATTTACAGGTGCTTTCAAGCGACCTGTTCTTGAAGCTTATAGCTTTCAGTTTCCTATGCCTACTGGAAGCTTAGAGGCCTTTTACGCTATTTGCACTTCCAGTGCTCATACAATTGAAATAAGAAGCAAAGTTGACTACAACGACCCTATTCAATTTGATCGAGCTTTATCCGAGCCATTGGCATATAGCACTGAATACTATAAACAATATATCAAAGGTCGATTCCTTACTTACAAAGTTGAGAGAGCACCGAGGTTAAATCCACCTTTCGACATTGAAAATAAACTTGGCTACTTTGAATTTGGCACGATTAATTCGCTAACAATCAGCGTAGAATCATCCCTTGAGAGTTCAATCGATAAGCTCCGCTCAAGTGTACTTGATCTGTACAAGAAGGTCCCTGCACCAGAGGTTCCAAATCACTGCAATGAACAAGTTATACGTCTGGACGTGTTTACGCTTGATAACCATTTGTGTATCGGTGACCACCCTATACCGCAGCATATCCAAAAATCCCAAAAATACGTACATACTTGTATTCACTCAGTATTAAACTCCCTTCATGGTATGAAACTATCAGATGATAGAAAACTCAATGTTAAGCAGGTGCTTAGAGGTAGCTATAACGACGAGTGGTATATTCCGAACTACCGAGTGACGATTACCGATGACAAGGAATCCATAGAATGTTACCTGATAATGCGATTTATCCCTCTTCCATCATTTGCTGACATGATTTCGTTTCGAGCAACCAGCTTGTGTCGTTCTTTAGCAAACATCGCTCCCCATTCAGGGTATGTGCCTGATAAATTGATTAGATACTTTCTGTGCGATCTGAATACCTTGTTACATTACAGAAGTGAACTTCGTAAAACTGCCCCATTCATTGACCTCAGAAAATATGACCCGTTTATTCACCGAGGGCGCATTCCAGGTCGCCTAGAATACAACAAACAGATGGATTGGGATGTAATTCCGAAATATGTATTCCATGCTGCCTATACATTACTAGAGACTTACAATCACCATCTGGCACTAGATGCTACACCGCTAGTACTGCCTGATAACGCAATCAGCGATGATCAAAGATTGGATGCTCTGCAAACTCATATAAAACACCGATTAGCAAGCTTTGGCAAAGACCCTTCAAACTACCTAACCGAGTCTTCAGCTTTCAAAGGCGAAGTGGCGCTTACTAAGAAGTTAGTGACATACCTTGAAAGTCCGAATGACTATAGCGTGCATGGTGAGGCACATGAATCGACAGGTCGGCTAGATATAAAAATAGAATTTAAGTACTGCGATACTGATCCGTTAATGATTGAGGCCAAGATAGTTAAAGCCACTGAAGACAAAAAGATGCCAAGTCCGTCAAAGGTGTTTAAGAGCTTCACTGATGCCGTAAAACAAATTAGAGAATATACAAATCACACTGATGCTCATGGGATGCTATTATTCTTCACTCTTGATTTACATGAGGCTCAGGTGGCCAATGTCATTGATGAAGAACTTCAACGCAAGTTAGAAATTGATCCTAATGCCTTTGACTTTGACTTTCTAAAAATTCGCAACCCCATTAACAAGATCACTCACATAGTTAAGATAAAAACTACGACGGGCGACGGTGCCATTTACTATGTGAGATTTATGAAGTTGAAATCAAAAGCACCATCCGTGGGGTGATTCTATTTTCTTGAAGGTGCTCTGCACCATCAATACTGGACAACACACTAAGAAATTTTCAATAAGATAAGTTATCCGTGTGAAGCTAAATTAGTTGAGCGACTAACTCGGAAATGTCCACGGATGATTCTGAGCACCCTGAACGACTGCGTGATCGATGGCTATCAGGCTGGAGCAGTTTCAGTTTATAGCCAGACTTTATGTTGACCAATAATATCGAAGAGGAGGTCAACATGAGAAAGTTATCTTCAGGAAAATGCAGCGGCATTAAACGACCATTCAAGTTGGAAGAAATTTGGCGAATTAGAACTAGGCTAGAGCTTGAAAGCGACCTAATGCAGCTTGCACTATTGAACTTAGCCATTGATAGCAAATTAAGGGCAAGTGATTTACTAAGGCTGCATGTATATGATGTTTCTTCGCAAGGTGTAATCTATGAAAGGGTTCAATGCATCCAGCAAAAAACTGGCACCGACGTCCACTACGAGATTACCCCGAGAACGCAACAAAGTATTAGCCGATGGATCTACTCGGCATCCTTAGAGGCAAGCAGTTTTTTGTTTCCAAGTGGTCGCCGAAAAGGACAACCTATCAGCTACTCATTCTATCGATCGATTATCAGGAACTGGGCAGTAAAACTTGGATTGAATGCGGACTACTATGGCACTCATTCCATGCGCCGTACTAAAGCAACCTTGATCTATGCCAAAACAAAAAACATCAGAGCGGTACAGATTTTACTGGGGCACTCGAAGCTAGATAACACTATTCGTTACCTTGGAGTGGAACTGGAAGACGCTCTGAGGCTCTCAGAGCAAACAGACTGCTGAGGCTTGCTGATACAGGCTTTTCTCCTGAAAAGCCTGTGCCCCATTATTGGTTAGAGCGAATATAATTCCCACTTTGTAAACGTAATTTTGATCTACTATGAATAATGCTTATCAAAAGGCAAGATCTGCCCGTATTTACTGTAAATTAACAAAACCCACAGCTAATTACTTTGGGCGTTTTCGTATATACGAGCGTTGCTATGAATTAGCTAATTTTTTTCCAAATTGCATTCACTTTTTGTATTTTTTCATCAGCCGTGTAATTATCAGGATCTGAATCATACGTGAAAAACTCACTAATATTTTCCGATTTAATTTCACTATAAGCATCAAATTTTTTCAGAACATCAACCTTCACTGAATGACCAACAATATCAAAAATATAAGATCCGGACTCCAACACAACATGATTTTTAAGATCTTCATAGGTGCAGTCACCGGAGAAAATCATCCGGTAATTGAAATCTGTATAGATTTGTGAGCTACAAGATACATCGTCATACATGATATGTTTATCTGTATAGTAGTATTTGTGTAATGCCTGAACCGCTTTAAGTTCATCTGTAACGCCTAAATCTCTGGTTATCTCTTTCGTTTTGGCATAATAGGGCTGATCCATTTTTGCCAGTGCGATAAGACGACAGACTTTACCCCAGATACCACTATTTGATTTATCAGGTATCACATTAAAGTAGCGCGTTAAATCATCTTCTTCAGGTATTAAATTATTGATGGCGACAATCCATTCAGTATTACTACCGATGGATTCAGTATCGTAGTATTTCACCCCATCCTTGACTCTCAGTAGTTGGTACTGGTGTAAAAATACTTGTTTCAGCCTTAATAAAATATCTTTCTGGCAATAAGTGCTATCAGTGTAAGCCTTAATTTTGGTTTCTGCATCTATGCAAGAATTCGGATGAATGATCTTGTGGATAGAACAACCCAGTTTTTGTTCTAAGCAGGCCAGTAGTTGGGTCTGGGTTGTCGCATCTTTAAGTAAAGCTTTTATCGAAGCTGCCGTTTGTTTCTCCACTGGTAACAATTTGACAAGTGGTTTTTTGCTGTCTGCTGCGGGAAAAATTTGCTCATATAAAATTTTACTGACAATCAGCGTCTTGGTATTCTCATCGTATATCATGGTTCATCGCCTTCTATATTACCACTCATCATCACCAAATAACTTGCCGGTGGAGTATATAGCCTCATGGGCTTTACCGGTATCACACATGGCATCCCAGAATTCATCAAGTGTCACCAGTTCAGAAAGAGGGATCCAGCTTAAGCGTTCTTCTCCGGAACCATCTTTGAATATACCCATCCATTGTTTGACAACTCTCCCCAAGCTACCGATTGTTACAGATGGAGCGAGTAGAACAAATGGTTTAGATGGGGAACTGTTATGTTTCATTGCTTCCAGCCAATCATCCAGCTCTCTCTTTTGTAAAGGTTTACCACCAATACCATGCAGCAGACCAGCATATAATTTTGTGCAATCTTCAAATGGCGAGCCATACTGGGTAAGGGCGCTAGCATTCATTGACTTGCCTATCATATGAGTGTCGCTCCAGCTTTTTAAACAAAGTTTTTTATTCTCAGAGGCTGCATCTTTGCCCTCAAAGGCTGCAAATGGGTCGAGTCCGAGTAAAAGCTTTGTGTCACTCTTCCACTTGTTACGAATATGGGCTTCAGGAACCCGAACCGTTAAAATGATGTCACAGCCGCCGTCGACGGTTTTAGGTGCTCGTTCAAATTGATCATTCTGATTCTCAAGAACTCTTTCATTCAATGTTGTTGTCCACTTGTCCAGATGATAAGTGGATCTATGTCCGTCGTTATGGGCAAAGTCGCCGCGATAGACATAATTGAAATAAGACTTCTGACTAACATGAAGGGTTAAGTTCTGAAGATTAAATACGGTGGCTAAATCTAATGCATCAAGGAGTGATTTCAGCTCACAGATTGAATTTACTTCGGCATCACTGTGCTCATCTCTGACCCAATATCGGATCGCATCACCTTCTTTTCGATAAAATCCTTCTAGCATAATCATGCTCCATCTAGTTTAATCAGTGTTGGTAATTATTTTTAAAATAAAGGGATGAAAAAACTTGGCGAAATAGAGTAGAAATGAAGGGGAAATAGCGGACACTTTAGAGTAAAAGAGGATAAACACAATCAATCCTCTTTTCCCCAACGAAAAGGGAAGTTTCAACTATTGTGGCTGAGAAAAATTGACCACAATTTTATATGTTTCTTTATCCAAAATGTGTTGAGTTCAACATTAATCCTAAATGATTTCTGTCCAGAATGTGTTTCAGCGGATGGTCAAGAAAAATCATAAATGCCTAGCGAGTAGTGAGCTGCGCGAGCGTCAGGAGTGGCTTTATTATTTTACTTTACCATCATGCCCCTTGAGTACCCTTTTGGCAGGGTGAGGGTTTCACGCAGTGAGGCCATCTCCTTGCTAAGCCTTCAGGGACAAAAAAGCGTACACACTATTATACATAGTATGTACACTTATAAGTTTCATAAGAAGCATTGCTATTAAAGGGCTGTCACTCACTCACACGCGAATAGACATTCTTTTTACTATATACTCCAACCACGCCTCTTTTTTAATGTCAGTAATCTAGGTTGTCGATATCGTCGAATCCGATGTCCATATCTTTTAATTCGCGTTGAAGTCTCTGCCTGTCCTTTATTGCTTCGATTTCACGCCATTTACGCTTTGCAGGTTTTGAGCGTGTTGCCCGAGTTTTTGGAAAATCCATTTCCATGATTTCTTCAAAGTTTAAGCCTTCCATAAGCTACCTCTTTTAATTATTACTCTTTGAAGGGGTACTGTTTAAATACCATTCCGTTTGGAGAGTAACTTTGATTCGTTTCTCATTTGTTACGATTTAATGAAGTTTTCACGCTGTTTTAGACTTTGCTTCACAGAAAAATGGGCGTTGATTGATGTTTTTTTGTTCGAACGACTTACCGAAAACGATTAAATTCTTAAGAAATGAATGTTAACGCAGTGTGTGAAAAAACAGCGGTTCGTTTTGCTATGCAATTAGATTTATTTAGAGCAGTTGAGTAACAGATTTTGTGAATTGATTGTCTGGGCAAACTCTTCTCTCAGTCCTTGGTGATAAAGGAGTGTCAAATATTTGAGGCTATGTGATTTCATATGGAGTTGCCTGTTCTGTATTGTTGTTAAATTTTAATGTTAATGTTCTGTATTTGTGGTTTTTATGTTCTTTTTTGTGTTAACTAATGGTGATTTTATAGTGAAAAATAACAATGTTATTTGTTAGGTTGCATATTGATTTTTGATATTCTTGATTGCATTATCCGCCCGTCAAAAAATACGCTGGTACGTAAAATGGAAGCATGAGGCGCGTTTTACATATCTGAGTTGCACAATAATTACACAATAATACTGAGCAGAATTGACACTTGGTTTGCAACTGGATGGAAGGCTGGGAAGCAGAGATCAGCGAAAACTCACTACGAGGATCTTATGACAGATTTAATTAATTTGATGAATGACCTACTTTGGGGCTCTATTCTTGTTTATCTCCTAGTCGGTGTCGGTGTGTATTTCACATTCAGACTGGGCTTTATCCAGTTCCGCCATTTTGGCCACATGTTTTCGGTACTTAAGAACAGCCGTAAAGCGGATAAAGCGGGTATCTCATCATTCCAAGCTTTGTGTACTAGCCTAGCTGCCCGTGTGGGTACAGGTAACATGGCGGGTGTTGCTGTTGCTCTGACGGCTGGTGGCCCAGGTGCAATTTTCTGGATGTGGCTAATTGCCATGCTGGGTATGGCAACGTCGTTTGCCGAGAGTACATTGGCGCAGTTGTACAAAACCAAAGATGATGACGGTAACTACCGTGGTGGTCCTGCGTACTACATGGAGAAAGGTTTGGGTATGCGCTGGATGGGCGTATTGTTCTCTATCTTCCTGATCATCGCTTTTGGTTTGGTATTTAACGCGGTTCAAGCTAACTCAATTGCTGGTGCAATGAATACGGCATTTGGTTGGGATGAAACCTATGTTGGTATTGCCGTTGTTTTGTTATCTGCTGTGGTTATCTTTGGTGGTATCAAGCGTATCGCTCGCGTAGCAGAAATGATTGTTCCTGCCATGGCGCTGCTTTACCTATTATTGGCACTGTTCGTTATGTTTATGAACATCGACAAGTTGCCGGCTGTACTGAGCTTGATCTTCAAGAGTGCCTTTGGCCTACAAGAAGCAGCGGCGGGTGGTTTAGGTTACGCGATTGCACAAGCAATGATTAACGGAATCAAACGTGGTCTGTTCTCAAACGAAGCCGGTATGGGTTCTGCGCCAAACGCAGCGGCATCAGCAACACCTTATCCGCCACACCCTGCGTCTCAGGGCTATGTTCAGATGTTAGGTGTGTTTATGGATACTATCGTGATCTGTTCAGCAACGGTGGCAATTATCCTGATGTCCGGTGAGTACGTACCACATGGTGAGATCACGGGCATTGAACTGACTCAGGCAGCGTTGAGCTCTCAGGTGGGTTCGTGGGGTGGTATCTTTGTAGCCGTAGCGATTTTCTTCTTCGCCTTTACGTCTATTATTGCTAACTACTCATACGCGGAAACAAACCTTATTTTCCTTGAGCATAACCATAAAGCAGGCCTGGGCGTGTTCCGTCTGGTTGTACTGGCGATGGTGATGTTTGGTGCTGTTGCATCACTACCTATCGTTTGGGCATTAGCAGATGTTTCTATGGGTATGATGGCGATTGTCAACCTGGTGGCGATTCTGCTTCTTTCTGGCATCGTGATTAAGCTGGCGAAAGATTACAACCGTCAGTTAAAAGAAGGCAAAGTGCCAACATTTGATTCGAACGATTTTCCTGAGCTGAAATCTCAGCTTGAGGATGGTATCTGGGATCAGAGCAAAAAAGATTAATAGCCAATCTCTATTAAAACGATTCAAAAAGCCATGCAGACATTGCATGGCTTTTTTTGTAATCTATAGCCAACAAAAACAGAACGAATAGAGTAAAGCTATGCTAATCGTCGTTTCACCAGCGAAAACCTTAGATTACGAATCTCCACTGGCTACAGAGAAATTTACTCAGCCAGAACTGATCGAGTATTCAAAACAACTGATTGATGTCTGTCGTAAGCTGACGCCTGCCGATGTCGCTAGCTTGATGAAAGTCAGTGATAAGATCGCTGACCTGAACGTTGGCCGCTTTCAGGAGTGGAGTGAGACGTTTACGACGGAGAACTCACGCCAAGCGATTCTGGCTTTTAAAGGCGATGTATACACTGGCTTAGACGCCCAAAGCTTGTCAGGCGATGACTTTGATTATGCTCAACAGCACTTACGTATGTTGTCTGGTTTATATGGTTTACTTAAACCGCTTGATTTGATGCAGCCTTACCGTCTGGAAATGGGGACGAAACTTGCCAATGAAAAAGGCAGTAACCTGTATCAGTTCTGGGGTAATGTGATTACTGACAAGATTAATCAAGCCATTGCAGAACAGGGTGATAATGTTCTGATTAACCTTGCTTCAAACGAGTACTTTAAAGCTGTAAAACCAAAATCACTGGATGCTCAGGTGATTACGCCAATTTTCAAAGACTGCAAAAATGGTCAGTACAAAGTGATCAGCTTCTATGCGAAGAAAGCGCGTGGCATGATGGCACGATACATCATTGAGAATCGTATCGAGAGCGTTGCGGACCTGACTAAGTTTGATACAGCAGACTACTATTTTGTTGAGGATGAGTCTTCGCCGACCGAATTGGTTTTTAAACGCGAAGAGCAATAAAGGAATCAACAGATGCTAGCTTGGTTTAAACAGTGGATTACGCGATACGATGAGTGGTGTCAGTCGATGGGGCTGACACCGGAGAATAAACGCAGCTGTGTTCCTTATCGCACAGATCCCGTTCACCAAGCTTCTCAATCCAATAAAAAGGCGCAGCGATAATGCGCCTTTTTGATACCCACTGTCATTTCGATTTCGCCCCTTTTTCAGATGATTTCTCGGCTCAACTGCAACTGGCAATGCGAGCAGGCGTTGAGCGGTTCATGATTCCGGCAATTGGCCCCTCCAATTGGCAGCAATTAATCTCACTGTCTTCTTCATATTCATCTCTTTACATTGCGCTGGGTATGCACCCCTATTTTTTAACGAAAGATAGTCAGCAACAGTTACCTGAGTTACGCACTTTGTTTGAAACAAAGTTTGAAGGTTGTAAAGCCATTGGTGAGTGTGGCTTAGATGCGATGGTCGATGTTGACGAAGAAATACAACGACAGGTGTTCATTGCTCAGATTGAACTGGCGAAAACACTCAAGTTGCCGCTGATCCTCCACGCGAGGAAAACCCACAATTTGGTTCTTCAGTTGCTGAAGCGCCATAAATTTCCTTACGGTGGAGTTTTACACGGTTTTTCGGGTAGCTATCAGCAGGCAATGCAATTTGTCGAGTTGGGTTTTTATATTGGTATCGGTGGCGTTATCACTTATCCAAGAGCACGGAAAACGCGCCAAGCGGTGATGAACTTACCCATCGAATGTATCGTACTGGAAACGGACGCACCGGACATGCCTCTTTACGGGCACCAAGGCAAACCTAATCATCCGGAAATGTTAGCTCAAACCTTGTCCTGTCTCGCAAAGCTGAAGGATATTAATGAGCAAACGATTGCTGAAAACGTTTGGAAAAATAGCAATTCGGCGTTCGGTATTTGTGAATAGTTTCTAAAGAAAATGTTCTTTTTATGATTTACAGAATAGAGAAGGGTGATCTTCTTCACGTAAATGAGTGAACGCATGATGAATCTTATTAGAAACTGTGAAGGCAGCATTACTTTATCATTGGACGGATGAGTATAATTGCCTCCGCTTTAGAGCTCCATTTTGTAACACGCCAACAAATAACATATAAGGAAATCATAAACTATGAGCCTGTTTATGAGCCTAGTCGGTATGGCAGTATTGCTAGGAATTGCATTACTACTGTCTGATAACCGCAAAGCTATCAATCTAAGAACTGTGGGTGGCGCATTTGCTATCCAATTCATCATCGGTGGTTTCGTTCTTTACGTACCATGGGGTCGTGACCTTCTAGCTGGCTTCTCTGCTGGCGTACAGAATGTAATCGACTACGGTAAAGACGGTACTGGTTTTCTATTTGGCAGCCTAGTTAACTTCTCAGTTGACGGTATTGGCTTCATTTTCGCGTTCCAAGTACTTCCAACGCTAATCTTCTTCTCTGCACTTATCTCTGTACTTTACTACGTAGGTATTATGCAGTGGGTAATTAAGATTCTTGGTGGCGGTCTACAAAAAGCGCTTGGCACTTCACGTGCGGAATCTATGTCTGCAGCAGCGAACATTTTCGTAGGTCAAACTGAAGCACCTCTAGTGGTTCGTCCGTTTGTTCCTAAGATGACGCAATCTGAACTATTCGCTGTAATGTGTGGTGGTCTAGCTTCTGTTGCTGGTGGTGTACTAGCTGGTTACGCTTCTATGGGTGTTCCTCTAGAGTACCTAGTTGCTGCATCATTCATGGCTGCACCTGGTGGTCTACTATTCGCTAAGATCATCAAGCCAGAAACTGACGCTCCAGACGAAGAGCTAGGCGCTGACATCGACGGTGGTGACGACAAGCCTGCTAACGTTATCGACGCAGCGGCTGGTGGTGCTTCTGTAGGTCTACAGCTTGCTCTAAACGTTGGTGCAATGCTACTAGCGTTCATCGGTCTAATCGCACTTATCAACGGTATCCTAGGTGGCGTTGGCGGTTGGTTCGGTATGCCTGAGCTAACACTTGAAATTTTACTAGGTTACATCTTCTCGCCTCTAGCATTCCTAATCGGTGTGCCATGGGAAGAAGCAACGCTTGCTGGCTCGTTCATCGGTCAGAAACTGGTTGTTAACGAATTCGTAGCTTACCTAAACTTCGTACCTTACGTTGGTGACGCAGCACAAGTTGTTCCAGCAACAGGTGAAGTAATGTCTACTAAGACAGCTGCTATTATCTCGTTCGCTCTATGTGGTTTCGCAAACCTTTCTTCAATTGCGATTCTACTAGGTGGTCTAGGTGGCCTAGCACCAAACCGTCGTCACGACATCGCTCGTATGGGTGTTAAAGCGGTTTGTGCTGGTACGTTATCTAACCTAATGGCGGCGACAATCGCTGGCTTCTTCCTATCTTTCTAATTAAGTAAGCGAAAGATTATATAGACGCCGTTTTAAAAAGCCCCGTAGACACACATTGTGTGCTACGGGGCTTTTTTGTTTTTCTTTCCCTGATTATTGCTTCTTAAGTTTGTTAGTAGGGAAAGACTCGAATACAAGCTTTATTGAATATTTGGCTTGATTCGAGATGAGTCTGGAGTGGATTCAGACAACTGGATTCATAGCGTTTGTCGGTCATGAAGATTGAACAAACGTTGCACGGAATCTTTTTTGAGATACAAACCGTTTGCGCTCTATGAGCCACTACAGTTCTGCGACGAATATCTATAATGTATGTAAATATAGAGAGTAGGGTAAAACTCATGAATGAAGTTTTCCTCGCAGCCCTTGCGGGCTTTGTCGTTGGAGTCCTGTTTTCTGCCATTAAGTTGCCCATTCCTGCACCGCCTGCACTAGCTGGCGTTATGGGAATCGTTGGGGTTTATCTTGGTGGTGTGACTTATCAATGGATTATTGAAAAGTTTTTTAGCTAGCGCCCGTTAATACAAGGAGTATGATTGGTGCTAGTTGTAGCGATGTCAGAACATTGGGCAATCGGCTACAGATACCGTTAGACACCGCAATCGCAGATTGTTGTGCCATAGACCAAACTGGTACTGTGCGGTGACAAGGATAGCAATTGGGGGCAAATTCGCTGTTTGTTCCTAAGTCTTCAGGGAACCAAGTCCGTTCATTAATGACTGTACAACCTACATTGGGTTGAGCAGATAATTTTATGAATATTGATCGGAGATAGAAATGAGCGATTTAAAAGCAGCAGCACTACGTGCACTTAAACTTATGGATCTTACTACGCTAAATGATGATGACACTGATGCAAAAGTGATCTCACTATGTCATGACGCAAAATCAGCTGTCGGAAACACAGCTGCGATCTGTATTTATCCTCGCTTTATTCCTATTGCTAAGAAGACACTTCGCGAGCAAGGTACACCAGACGTTCGTATTGCGACAGTAACGAACTTCCCACACGGTAATGACGATATTGATATCGCTGTTGCTGAAACTAAAGCGGCCGTTGCTTACGGTGCGGATGAAGTGGACGTTGTATTCCCATACCGTGCTCTAATGGCAGGTAACGAGGAAGTAGGCTTCGAGCTCGTTAAGCAATGTAAAGCAGCGTGTGGTGACATTCTTCTGAAAGTTATCATCGAAACCGGTGAGCTGAAAGAAGAAGCACTAATTAAGAAAGCCTCTGAAATTTCAATCAAAGCAGGCGCTGACTTCATTAAGACTTCAACGGGTAAAGTGCCAGTCAATGCAACACCTGAATATGCACGCATGATGCTAGAAGTTATTCGTGATATGAATGTTGCAGAATCTGTTGGTTTCAAACCAGCAGGTGGTGTACGCACGGCTGAAGATGCAGCAGCGTATCTAGCAATGGCTGATGAGATTTTGGGCGACAACTGGGTTGATGCTCGTCATTACCGTTTCGGTGCGTCAAGCCTGCTAACTAACCTACTAAATACATTAGAAGTAACAGACGAAACTGCAGACCCTGCAGCGTACTAATTAAAAGTCTGAATGTGGTGAGCGAAAGCTCACCACATTACCTTTTACTCTACTAACCACCTTGTTTGTGTGGGAGGAACTAATGTATTTACCTCAAGAAATCATTCGTAAAAAACGCGACGGCGAAGTCCTGACTGCCGACGAAATCAATTTCTTTATCCAAGGTGTGGCTAAAAACACCGTTTCTGAAGGTCAAATCGCAGCCTTTGCGATGGCTATCTTTTTCAATGAAATGACAATGCCAGAGCGTATTGCGCTGACGTGTGCGATGCGTGATTCCGGTATGGTTATCGACTGGAGCCATAAAGAATTTGGCGGTCCAATTGTAGATAAGCATTCAACAGGTGGTGTTGGTGACGTGACGTCATTGATGCTTGGCCCAATGGTCGCGGCATGTGGCGGTTTTGTTCCAATGATCTCTGGCCGAGGTCTTGGCCATACTGGCGGTACGCTAGATAAATTGGAGTCGATTCCCGGCTACAACATCACGCCAACCAATGAAGTGTTCGGTGATGTCACGAAAGACGCAGGTGTTGCCATCATTGGTCAAACAGGCGACTTAGCGCCAGCCGATAAGCGTGTTTACGCAACCCGCGACATTACCGCGACGGTTGACAACATTTCACTGATCACGGCTTCAATCCTGTCTAAGAAACTCGCTGCTGGTCTTGAGTCATTGGTTATGGATGTGAAAGTGGGTTCTGGCGCATTCATGCCAACCTATGAAGCATCTGAAGAGCTCGCTAAATCTATCGTAGCAGTAGCAAACGGCGCAGGTACCAAGACAACAGCTATCCTAACTGACATGAACCAAGTTCTGGCTTCTTCCGCGGGTAACGCAGTCGAAGTACGTGAAGCAGTTCAGTTTCTGACGGGTGAATACCGCAACCCTCGTTTACTTGAAGTTACGATGGCGTCATGTGCAGAAATGTTGGTGTTGGCTAAACTGGCTGACGACACAGAAGATGCACGCGCCAAACTGATGGAAGTTTTGGATAACGGTAAAGCTGCTCAGTGCTTTGGCAAGATGGTCGCAGGCCTAGGTGGCCCGGCCGATTTTGTTGAAAACTACGAAAACTATCTGGAAAAAGCAGAAATCATTAAACCAGTCTTCGCTGATGAGGACGGTGTGGTATCGGCAATGGACACTCGTGCAATCGGTATGGCGGTTGTCTCCATGGGTGGCGGTCGCCGTGTTGCAACAGACGAAATTGACTATGCTGTGGGTTTTGACGGGTTTATCCGCCTTGGTGAAAAAGCATCGAGTGACAAACCACTGGCCGTGATTCATGCACGTAGTGAAGAGCAATGGCTTGAAGCGGCTGAAGCGCTGAAGCAGGCTATTACTATCGGCGGTGAGTATACTCCAACGCCTGAGGTTTATCGTCAGATCCGCGCAGAAGACGTTTAATCAAAAATTACACTAAGGCCCGCCATATAAAAATGATTACCGGTGGGCCTGAGGAAGAGCAATGAAAAGAGCATTTATATTAGTACTGGATTCTTTTGGAATCGGTGAGACAGCAGACGCTGAGAAATTTGGTGATGTTGGTTCAGACACTCTGGGCCATATCGCAGACCAATGTGATAAAGGTCTAGCGGACAACGCTGATCGTAAAGGGCCACTGACGTTGCCTAATCTGTCAAAGCTTGGTTTAGCAATGGCCCACAAAGAATCAACGGGTCGCTTTGCGCCAGGTTTGGATACTGAGGCGGAGATCATTGGTGCTTACGGCCATGCTGCCGAGCTATCTTCAGGTAAAGACACGCCGTCAGGCCACTGGGAAATTGCTGGTGTTCCGGTTCTGTTTGACTGGGGCTACTTCACCGATAAAGCCAACAGCTTCCCGAAAGAGCTGACAGATCGCATTCTTGAGCGTGCTGGTCTAGACGGTTTCCTTGGTAACTGCCATGCGTCGGGCACTCAGGTACTGGATGATCTTGGTGAAGAGCATATGAAGACAGGGCAACCTATCTTCTATACGTCGGCGGATTCGGTATTCCAGATCGCTTGCCATGAAGAAACCTTCGGCCTAGATCGTTTGCTTGAGCTTTGTCAGATCGCACGCGAAGAGCTTGAAGACTACAACATCGGCCGTGTTATCGCTCGCCCATTCATTGGCCCGGGTAAAGGCCAGTTTGAGCGTACAGGTAATCGCCGCGATCTGTCTGTTGAGCCACCTTCAGCGACGATTCTACAGAAGCTTGTTGAGGAGAAGGGCGGTGAAGTTCACTCGATCGGTAAGATCTCTGACATTTACGCTGGCTGTGGTATCACCAAGAAGACTAAAGCAACAGGTATTCCAGCGCTCTTTGAAGCTACAAAAGAGGCAATAAAAGAAGCGGGCGACAATACTATCGTCTTCACAAACTTTGTTGATTTTGATTCTGCCTATGGTCACCGCCGTGACGTAGCTGGCTATGCTGCTGCGCTTGAGTACTTCGATGGTCGTATCCATGAAGTGATGGAGCTGATGGAGGAGGACGATGTTTTAATCCTGACGGCCGACCACGGTTGTGACCCAACTTGGCCAGGTACTGACCACACACGTGAACACATCCCTGTGATCGTTTATGGTCAGAAAGTGCCAGCTGGTTCTCTAGGCCTGCGTGAGTCTTTTGCGGATATTGGTCAATCATTAGCGACGTACTTTGGTACTTCACCAATGGATTACGGTAAAAACTTTTTGTAATGAGAGAGTTAGAGAGGTAAACCACCTCTCTGACAACATTTAACTTAGTTAAGGAATTAACAGACATGGCAACTCCACATATTAATGCTGAAACGGGTGCATTCGCAGATGTCGTTCTTATGCCAGGTGACCCGCTACGCGCGAAGTACATTGCAGAAACCTTCCTAGAAGATGTCGTTCAGGTCTGTGATGTACGTAATATGTTCGGTTTCACAGGAACTTACAAAGGTCGTAAAGTGTCTGTGATGGGCCACGGTATGGGTATCCCATCTTGTTCAATCTATGCTACTGAGCTGATTAAAGACTACGGTGTGAAGAAAATCATCCGTGTAGGTAGCTGTGGTGCAGTTAGCGAAGACATCAAAGTACGTGATGTTGTGATTGGTATGGGCGCTTGTACTGACTCTAAAGTAAATCGCATTCGCTTTAAAGGCCATGACTTTGCTGCTATTGCTGACTACAAGATGGTTCGAGCAGCAGAAGAGGCGGCTAAAGCACGTGGTATCGAAGTGAAAGTCGGTAACCTGTTTTCCGCGGAACTGTTCTATACGCCAGATCCAGAAATGTTCGATGTAATGGACAAGTACGGTATTGTTGGTGTTGAAATGGAAGCGGCTGGTATCTACGGCGTTTGTGCTGAGTACGGTGCGAAAGCTCTGACTATCTGTACTGTATCTGATCACATCAAAACGGGCGAGCAGACTACGTCGGACGAGCGTCAGACGACTTTCAATGACATGATGATCGTTGCCCTAGACTCGGTTCTACTTGGTGATGAAGCGTAAGATGCTGTTGGCTATCTGAGCTAGTGCAACCGTACGAACAAGAAAGGGTTGACCTAATGGGTCAACCCTTTCTTTATCGCTCTACATATCTTTTAACAGCAGGTTTTCGCCTTTTTTCTTTGGCTTTCGACGAATGACGACCGCAAGCAATAAACCCGCAATAAAGCTCATCCCAACCATGGTATACATATAGCGATCACTTTTGCGGTAATAATGATCGGAGAACGCGGTTACTTTACCTGTTTCAAAAGTAATGCGTACAAAACCAAGAACAGAGTTATCGTGCATAATTGGCTCGACAAGTTGCTGTTTACCGATCCGAGCGGTTTCAAGCGGCGTATCTAAACCAAGAATTTCGCGCACACTTTTGCCTTTATCGCTGGATGCTAAACGAATACCTTCCGCATCGTAAATGGTGGCATCAAACACCAAATTATCTTGAGCTAACTGGTTCGTCAGCTTCAATAATCGCTCTTGGTCTTGATTGACGATCATATCGCCTGCAGATAATGAGGCTTGCGATACCAGAACTTTAATCAGCGTTTCCAGCTGATTTTTCTGAATCTGCTCATTACCTTTTGTAATTTTAACGCTGTTGACGCCGATAACTGCCACCATGGCAATCAGGGAAAGAATGGCGAGTGCTCTTACGGCCATACGAAATGAAAACAGAGAGGATTCCATACACACCCAAACCGAGGTTAATTTTGCTATAGAGCATATTGATACTTGCGCTGCTAAATTGCAATAGGTTAACGTGTGAGGAGATTTTTTAGGAATGATTTACATGGAAACGTTTAAGACTCTTTCTATTCAAAGGCATACATCACTTTATAACCGACTGCCAGAAACGCGCTTAGCGAACAATTTCGACAAAGCCAAAGCAAATTGGATTGTGTTTGCGAAATATTTGTCGCCAAAACTGTTTGAAGATATCGACTTTTTTACTGGCTGCTATAACGCAGTCGTTGATGTGTGGAAGGTTGGTCAATATGAAGTAGCCCTGATGCAAGGTGAGTTGACAGCGGAACACGAGAAAATCCTTCAAGGTATTGAGCTTGATTATGCGCCGCTGAACGATCTGCCAGATCTATCGAAACCTGGCTTGATTGTCATGGATATGGACTCGACCGCTATTCAGATTGAATGCATTGATGAAATCGCCAAACTGGCGGGAGTTGGTGAAGAAGTCTCCGAAGTGACCGAGCGAGCCATGCAGGGTGAGCTCGACTTTGAACAAAGCCTACGCCAGCGAGTTGCGGCGCTGACTGGAGCGGATGAAAGCATTTTATCCAGTGTCCGCAATGAACTTCCCCTGATGCCAGATTTGCCTGAGCTTGTACATACCTTGCATCAGTTTGGCTGGAAAACGGCGATTGCTTCTGGTGGATTTACTTATTTCTCCGACTACCTCAAGGAGACGTTGAAGCTCGACCATGCTCAATCCAATCAGCTGGAAATCATTGACGGTAAGCTGACTGGTAAGGTGCTGGGTGATGTGGTTTCTGCACAAACCAAAGCGGATATTCTTGAAGAACTGGCGGAGAAATATGAGATTGAACCACACAATACCATAGCAGTTGGAGATGGCGCGAACGATCTCGTTATGATGTCAGCTGCTGGTTTGGGCATTGCTTATCACGCCAAACCTAAGGTCGAGCAGCAGGCACAAACCGCGGTGCGATATTCTGGACTGGGTGGTGTCTTGTGTATCCTTTCAGCGGCATTGGTGAAACAGAAGAAGATAAGCTTCAAGCCTGCACCATAACAAACACAAAAAAAGCGAGGGTGTACCCTCGCTTTTCTATTTTGTCAGCTCAAGGCGAATCAACACTTCTTCTGTAATATCGGTAATTTCGCCGTAGCCCATTATGCCGTTGATCTCTTTTTCCAAACTTCTTGCCTGATGCATACTGATTGGTGCCAGCTCTTTAATATCTTCTTGCAGTAGGGCACTCATAGGATCAAATACTGGGGCACTGCATACCCGTAAGGCATAAAACTCACCCATAGACTGGGCATTCTTAATAAAGGCCACACGCTCTTTAAGAGAGTCAAACTCACTCACCAATTTAGACTCGTATGACTGAATCCGTGTGCCAAATTGAGAAATCGACAAATAGACTTCCTGAAATTTTGGCTGTGTACCGTCTATGCGACGCATCGGTTGTGCCAGTAAGGTATTAGTGTGACCTTTATAAATAGGTTCCAGAGAAAAATTCTCGTCCTGTCCAAGCTTTGCCAGTACGACCAAGTGTGGAGCTAGAGGGAAATTGACTCCAATAACTCGAGGCTTGAGGTTTTTTCCGCGTTTTTCGACGAAAATTGGAGAACTGACAATTTTATCCAAGAGGATGTCATGCAGCCCTTCGAGCAAAAGGTTACTTGGCAATAACTCTTTCTTGGCAATAAGCTTGTCTTGATTATGCTCGATCAGTTTGCCGAAAAAGGCGATGGTACGCATTGTGTTGCTGTCTTCTTGCATCACCAACTGAAGACGTTTTCCTCCAGGGGAAATTCTAACTACCGAGTAAGGCACACAATCGAGAGGGAGCTTTTTGTCATAAAGGCTGAGTTCTTTAAAGTTAACCGAACACATCTCCCCTGCTTTTAGTGAACTCGGAGAAGTCAGCGCAACACTAATACCACGCTTTGATATATCAAGCGTCACACCAGCATGGGCAATATTTTGATTACAAGTCATCTCTATTGGCGAACGGAATTGAAAGCGAGGTTCTTTGCGGCGAGACTTTGCATCGAAATAGAGGCAAACCGGATTGCTTTCCGGGTTACGTGCATGGCGGAAGCGATTTAACTCGCTGCTCGGTAAGCGAGGTTTTTCTGTTAACAGATAATCTTGATTGGTAGCCTCTGTTGAAAGCTCCTGCAAGATACCGCAATGAGTCAAGGTTTTGGTGTCAAAATCCAGCTCAGTGGAGTGATTGGCTAACTCGCTTCGTTCGCTGTCTGACAACTCAAAAACATGCAGGCGGAATGCGCGCCAGCTTTCTTTTTTCGCCCCAACATGCCAGAAAAGTTGGCGCACTTGGCGGGTGGCTTCTGGCATCATCATCGAGAAGAACAAGGTTTTTCCCTGATGTTCATGAGTGAATGAATAAAACACGTTGTTGCTGCCGCGCATGCCCGGCTTCGTTAGGTGCTCGATTCTTTCCTTGTTAAATAAGGTCGTCAGGGCTTGTTGATTGCGTTCATCCTGCCAGTACTGCCAGATAGGTTGGTTGTTTTCAGTCATCAACGCCAATTTGAGTTCACTGCCACTGAAGAATACAGGTAAATTGCAGGTGTGTTTCAGGAAGGTATGCTCGTATCCCCTAGAACGTGCTCGGATGACCTTGTCTTGATTGTCGTGACGGGAACGTTGGGTGTCATTTTTTAGTTGGTCTTCGATGACCTCTTCGACCACTGTTGTTTCATCTAGCTTGAGCAGACGTAGGTATTTTACTGCATCGTTTTCATAGGACTCATCGATACCGACAATTCGGTAGTTGATGGGAGTGTTCAATCCTTCTACTTCACTGTTTTTCGCGAGCTCAACAAAGCGAACAGCAATGATTTCTCCAAGTTTGTAGTTAAAGGCAGAAGGTACTTTAAATTTGGCGCCAGAGGGAGATATATCCACGGTTGTGGCGTGGACTAATTGGTCTTTATTGACCTGAAATTCAATTTGGGAGGAAAGTTTTAGACGGTTTTCACGTCGCTTAAGGTCGTAACCCAAGTTAATCGCTTCAACATCGTAGGCTGTGCTTTTTTCTGAAAACTCAATGCCTTGTGGTTTGCCACGTTTTTGCATGACGCGAAAGTTATTATGGGTGTTGCACAGTGCTTCCCAAACGCCTTCGGTATAGCCACCAAACTTACGGGTATTTTTGTGGTAAGCATTAAAAGCTACGTCGTCTAGCCAATGTTTGACACCATCGAGTTCATACTCACGGCATTCGCCCTTGACGCGTCCGCGCAGGTCAACACTTTTAGTACAGGGAGCCATCACACGGTTAAGTTCCATCTTAACCAGAATTTTGACCGATGGAGCCTCTCCTTCGGTCATTTGGGCGAGAAGGTATTCAAAATCATCGGAGTTGTAAGCAGGAATCAGTCGTTCTGCTAAAGATAAAATCTCTGGCTGCTGCATATATTTTTGTTAGCTTGTCCCTTACTCTGAATATCGGCCTTGATATAAAGATCTTTAATGATATGTTACACCGAATCAAGGTGAATAGGTGACGAATGATAACGGCATTGTCACAAATACAGGTCCGAGGTGATATGGCAAAGGCAAAAAGAGCATACGTATGTAATGACTGTGGCGCGGATTTTCCACGTTGGCAGGGACAATGTAATGCTTGTGGCGCATGGAATACGATTAGTGAGGTCAGGCTAGCTGCATCCCCTGCGGCAGCAAGAAACGAGCGACTGACTGGCTACGCAGGAAATTCAGGTGAAACTCAGGTTCAGACGTTATCTGACATCGATCTGCAGGAAGTTCCGCGCTTTACCAGTGGTTTTAAGGAGCTGGACCGAGTACTTGGTGGGGGCGTTGTTCCTGGAGCTGCGATTTTGATCGGTGGTAACCCTGGTGCAGGTAAATCAACGCTGTTGTTACAGACCATGTGCTATTTAGCATCTCAGATGCCGACTTTGTATGTCACCGGTGAAGAGTCGCTTCAGCAGGTTGCGATGAGAGCTTCCCGCCTGGGGTTGCCTAAAGACAATCTAAAAATGCTATCAGAAACCAATGTTGATCGAATTTGCCAGATTGCAGAAAAAGAACAACCAAAGATTTTAGTGATTGACTCGATTCAGGTGATGCATGTGGCGGATGTTCAATCTTCGCCGGGCAGTGTGGCGCAAGTAAGGGAGTCAGCGACCGCGTTAACCCGTTACGCTAAACAAAATAATGTCGCAGTGTTCATTGTTGGCCACGTGACTAAAGATGGCACCTTGGCTGGGCCTAAAGTGCTTGAGCACATCATCGATTGCTCTGTGCTGCTTGATGGCGGTACAGATAGTAGGTTCAGAACGCTTCGCAGTCACAAGAACCGTTTTGGTGCTGTGAATGAGTTGGGCGTGTTCGCCATGACAGGGCAGGGGTTGAAAGAAGTCAGTAACCCTTCAGCTATTTTTCTTTCTCGTGGTGAGGAAGAGACCTCAGGCAGCTCCGTTATGGTGGTATGGGAAGGCACTCGTCCACTGCTGGTGGAAATTCAGGCACTGGTGGATTACTCCCAGTTGGCCAACCCACGACGTGTTGCCGTTGGTCTTGAACAAAATAGATTGTCGCTGTTGTTGGCCGTTTTACATAAACATGGTGGTCTGCAGATGGCGGATCAGGATGTGTTTGTGAATGTGGTTGGTGGGGTTAAAGTAACGGAAACCAGTGCCGATTTGGCTTTGGTGATGGCACTTCTTTCTAGCTTCAGAGATAGAGCACTACCAAAAGATGTGGTGATTTTTGGTGAAGTGGGTCTTGCTGGAGAGATTCGTCCGGTGCCTAGCGGGCAGGAAAGGCTGAATGAAGCATTTAAACATGGCTTTAAAAAGGCCATCGTTCCGGCTGCAAATATGCCTAAAGGCGGTATTCCGGGAATGCAGATTCACGGCGTGAAGAAGTTATCAGAAGCGATCGAGGCCTTTGACGAACTTTAAGATCGAACTACTTTCTCGCTTTTAAAAAGGGTTGTCGTTTTGCGTCAACCCTTTTCTATTTCTCGCTAAAGCATATCTGCGGCTTTCTCTACAGCGGCGACCAGTTTGTCAACATCTTGCTGTGTATTGTAGATGGCAAAGGAAGCGCGCACGGTGCCTTTAACACCTAGTGCGTCCATTAGAGGGTGAGCACAGTGGTGGCCAGCACGAACGGCAACGCCTTGTTGGTCAAGTAATGTTGCGAGATCTTGGTGGTGCGCACCCTCAATGATAAACGATAGCACAGAAGCGTTGGCTTGATAGCCTAACACCCTAATGTCATCGATTTGAGATAGCCTTTGATTAGCATCCTGAACCAGGCTATGAATATGACTCTCTACATCGGTATGCTCAAAACTCTGATACCAGTTTATCGCTGTGGCTAACGCAATCGCACCTGCCACATTGGGGGTGCCTGCTTCGAATTTTCCTGGCAATTCGCTGAAAGTGGTTCCAGAAAACGACACCTTTTCGACCATTTTCCCCCCGCCGTGCCATGGAGGCATAGCATCAAGCAGCGACAATTTTCCGTATAAAACGCCAATACCCGCAGGTGCGTAGAGTTTATGCCCAGAAAAAACATAAAAGTCCGCTTCTAACGTTTTTACGTTAACAGCTTCATGAACAATACCCTGAGCACCATCGACAACCACTTTCGCTCCCACTTGATGCGCTTGAGCTATCACTGATTCAATCGGTAAACGCGTTCCCGTCACGTTGGTGATATGAGCCAGCGCCACCAGTTTGGTTTTATCGGAAAGCAAAGCTGAAAACGCCGCCATATCCCATTGGCAATCTGCGGTCATTGGCACTTTAATGACTTTTGCTCCAGTCTGCTCTGCGACAATTTGCCAAGGTACGATATTGGCATGGTGTTCCATTTCACTAACCAGAATCTCATCATCGGGCTGTAGTGTGTTACGAGCATATGTTTGTGCGATTAGGTTAAGCGCTTCTGTCGCTCCGCGTGTCCAGATGATTTCTTTGCTGCTCTCCGCACCGATGAAGGTTGCGACGGTTTGACGAGCGGTTTCAAAGTGGCTGGTTGCTTGCGCGGTCAGGCTGTGGCTACCACGGTGAACATTGGCATTTTGAGAGCGATAGTAGTCTGAAATTGCATTGATAACACAATCAGGTTTTTGTGTAGTTGCAGCACTATCGAGATACACCAGTTGTTCCCCATTAACGTTTTGAGTTAATGCAGGAAATTGTGAACGGATGGCATGAACGTCTAGCATGACTCAAGGCCACCTAGCTTGTGATATTGCAGAGTTGGAATCGTCACCATAGGTTCGGCAACCGTCCAAGCGTGTTCTTTTCCTGAAAGGTTAATGATGATTTCCATCGCAAATTCTAGTGCAGTACCGGGGCCTTGGCTGGTCAACAAGTTGTGATTAATATCGTAAGTGACGCGTTTAACTCGCCAATTTTCCTTACTGATATGAGATTCAAAACTAGGATGGCAGGTCATTAAAGCGTCAGGGTAAAGCTTATGGTGAGCCAGTACTAACGCTGGTGCGGCGCATATTGCGGCGACCAGCTTTCCTTCGTACATTTGTTGGCGAACTATCTCAACTAATACTGTACTGTCGCGAAACGTTTCTGCTCCTTCAACACCACCAGGCAAGATCACCGCATCGAATTCGTCATCGGCGATATCGACGAGTTTACAATCAGCAGTGAGCGTAACGCCTCTGGAAGCTTTCATTGTAAGCTGGCCAGCAAAATCAGCACTGGCCACAGTAACGTCGTAGCCAGCTCGTACCATCATGTCGATGATGGTGACGGCTTCCATTTCTTCTGTGCCCGGTGCAATCGGGACCAGTACTTTTTTATTCATTGTGATTTCCAGCTTTGTTCGATGTGATGGATCTGAGTGTATAGAGCTTGATTTTCAGGGACTTGAATATTATGAATTTTAGCCTGCTTCAGTAAGTAACCGGTAATAAAATCAATTTCAGATTTGCGTTGATAGTAAATATCTTGCTTCATAGAAGAGAAGTTTTCGGCAGTGGCACGGATCACTTGGTGAACCGTCGATTCCAACATAGACTTCTCGATAGGGATGGAGCAGGCGTTCATTACTTGAAAGACTTCTTCGATGACATTGGTAAGTTGGTTTTTATATTGCTCGGAAGCCAACTCACCGTTCTTAACTTGGAAAATAGCCGTTAACGGGTTGATTGCGCAGTTGACGGCCAGCTTAGACCACAAAGCATGCTCAATATTGTCACACCAAGTGACTTCTGGAAGCGCATGCTGCAAAACTGGTTGGAGAAAGTGGCATTGTTTCCCCGAACGATTGACACCACCTATTTGGGTTAAGCCTAAGCCAGTGTGCATGACTTGGTGTTTGGTGGGCTTATAGGCGCCATGAGTGGTTGTCGCAAGGAGCAAAGGGTTGCCAGGAAAAGTATCGTAAACCCAGTCTGCGGTCCCCATGCCATTGTGCATCAGAGTAATTATAGTTTCTGGAGCAATATGCGCTTTTAATGGCTCAAGTGCGCTCTTAACCTGCCACGCTTTTACTGTGACTAGTAACAAGTCAGCTTGCTTAATCGAAACGATATCTCGGTTATCAAATTGAATTGGCGGTAATTCATCAAGTTGTAGACTCATATGATGGTCTATTGAAGTAGACCACACAGCGACATTGTGCCCTGAAGTGGAGAGTTTAGTTGCCCATAGCGTACCAATAGCACCAGGGCCAAGAATTACGATATTCACACTGATTTGCCGAACAGATAATTTCCCACAAGGATAATCACCGTTTAAGCGAAAGCCAATAAAAAATGGCACCCGAAGGTACCATTTTTAAGGCAATGAAGTTCTTTTAGTGGCTTAGAACTTGTAAGTAACCGCTAGGTAGTTAGTTGCACCTGATGAACGGAAGCCCGGAGTATCTTCGATACCATAAACATCTTGGTAAAGTTTTAGGCCGTAACCAACAGCAAAGCGATCTGAGTGCCAGTAGATACCGTTAAACATTGCACCACCAGTTTTTGACGTAGAGTACTCGCTCTTCATGCCAAATTGGTAATCAATATAACCTTGGTAAGAAATGAATGAACCATTTTCAAAGAAGTAGAAAGGCTTAAACCAGTTGGTAGAAACCTGAAAACCGTTCCAGTCTTTCTTGTTCGAATCGTATGTGCTGTATAGGTTTAAGCCTACTTTACCAAACCATGGAACGTTTACGTCAGAACCAATACCTACTTTCTGAGTGTTTACACCTGAGTTACCACCCCATTCCATAAGTGTAGAAACATATAACTCTTGAACAGGACCGAAAGATAAGTCTTTACCAGTAAGTGCATCTAGAGACATACGCGGCGCAAACTTCATAAAGATCTTTTCTTTACCAGCTTTGTCGCTGCCTGGATCTGAGGTTAGGTTGAAAACATCCACGTAGCCGTATAGGTCGAATAGACCAGAGCGACCGCCAAATTCCATTTCTAGGTAATCATGCGTTGAGTTACCTGGTTTTTCGTTGAATGCACCCATTAGGTTGAACTGCATCCATTTGTAGTCATTCTTGTGGATATCGCCGTCGGAGTAATCAGCTGCCATTGCAGGTGCAGACATTGCTGCTACAACACCAAGAGCTAAAAGTGATTTGCGCATAGTGGGACTCTCTATGTTTATTCAATACCAAAGCTTATTCATATAGCCGTTGTTGCACAATCTGCGTTGTGCTTTTACTGGAGCGCATAATAACGATAAAAATCTCAATTAATAGTGATACGGAGTGTAAAAATACATAAAACTAGTGACTGAGATCTCATTAACGATCATTTTTTGGGAATGTAACGGAACTATAATTTTTTTGCACAGAAAGTGATATGGGTATCGTTTACGCAAGCGCTTGCGCTGATTTTTATGCTTGTCAAATAATCAACACGTTTAGTGATTGATCGAACTCTCACTTTTTACGTAATTAATTTTAAACTGATTAAGGGTGATTAATAGTGTCTGAGATTATGCTGTTTCCTCTAGGTTCAATTCTTCTCCCTGAAGGGAAAATGAAGCTCCGAATTTTTGAACCTAGGTACAAAAGACTAATAAAAGAAGCGAGTCAGTCCGATGGTACGTTCGGTATTTGCTTAGTTGAGCAGGATGAGTTGTCTTCCATTCCTCGACTGTCGTCGGTTGGATCTCTAGCGAAGATAGTCGACTTTGAATTGCTGGATGACGGGCTTTTAGGGGTGACAGTTGTTGGACTTAAATGCTTTGAAATAAAGAGAGTTAGAACGGAATTCGATGGGTTGAGAAAAGCGCGTGTCGAATGGCGTACAAGCTGGGAATTTTCTCAGTTGTCTGAGCAGCACAAATACTTGAGCGATCAATTGCGCACCGTGTACAAGCAGTTCCCTCAACTTGGAGAATTGTATGATCAACGATTCTTTGACGATGCAAGCTGGGTGAGCCAGCGTTGGCTTGAGCTACTTCCCGTCCCTCAGCATCAGTTTGATTTTCTCCTGAGACAAAAAGATTGCAATGAAGCAATAGAATTTCTCTCCCGATCGATTGAAAGCTAAACTTACAGAGTGATCCAATCACTTCTTTCGTACGTAAAACCCCAAAAGTGCTGACAAGGACCTGAACATGGCTTCTACGGACACGGAATCTTTTGCAAAACAAGACTGGCTCCTCTGTATGGAGAAAGTTAAAGATAAAGACAAAGCATCTTACGCGTTAGTCTTCAGGCATTTTGCACCACGTTTGAAACAGTTTACCTACAAGCACATGGGTAACGAGCAAGTGGCGTTAGAGCTAGTGCAAGAAACAATGACGACGGTATGGCAAAAAAGTCATTTGTTTGATGGGTCGAAAAGTTCGCTGTCTACTTGGATCTATACAATTGCTCGTAACCTATGTTTCGATACTCTTCGAAAGCAGCGTGGTAAAGATTTACACATCCATTCTGAAGACATATGGCCGAACGATTACTGTCCGCCAGACTTAGTTGAGCACTATGCGCCTGAACAAGAAATGCTTAAGGAGCAGGTCGTAAAATTTTTAGATGTCCTTCCTGACGCCCAGAAAAAAGTTGTTCAAGCAGTATATCTGGAGGAACTACCACATCAGCAGGTAGCTGATATGTACGATATTCCAGTCGGAACAGTGAAATCTAGGCTGAGACTTGCAGTTGAGAAGTTACGTCATTCAATAGAGGTAGAAAGATTATGAGCTATCATCCAAACCAGCATATGTTGCAGGCTTATGTTGAAGGCAGTCTGGATGCAGTCGATGGTTTTACTGTTGCCACTCATTTGGAGAGCTGCCCTACTTGTAAAAAACAGGTCCAGGAGTTGGAGAGTCGTTATGGTGAAGCGTTAATGTCGCTTGATGCTTTCGATGATAACAACTTCGACGATATGCTGAACGATATCTTGCAGACTGAACCTGCTCCAGAAAGCGCCCGACCAATCAGAAAACCAACAAGCATTGAAGTCAATGGTAAAACTTTTCAGCTGCCACTTTCTCTATCTCGATTCCGAGATAAGTTAGGAGAATGGAAAAGCTATGGTGGCAAGGTATATAGTGCACCAATCGACATTGGCGATAGCGTTAGAGTGAATCTAATGTACATTTCAGAAGATGTGAAGATACCTCAACATACGCACAAGGGAGTCGAGTCTACTTTGATACTGCATGGCGGGTTTAGTGATGAAGACGGTCATTATGAAGCAGGGGATTACCTCGTTAAAGATGCTTCAATTAAACACAGTCCTTACACGCAAAAAGGAGAGGACTGTTTGTGTCTTACCGTGTTGACGGAACCAATGATTTTCACCCAAGGGGTTGCGCGTATCTTTAACCTATTTGGTAAAGGCATGTACCCATAGAAATAACTTTAAAGTAAAAAGGCTTGGCATTTGCCAAGCCTTTCTTTTTATGAGGATGTTACTTCTTTAGCTTCTTCTTCATCTCGCTCTTTGGCTTTATTCAAAAGGTTCGTGAAGTAATGACGCAGTGAATAGAGCATAATTAAGCTCGGAATGACCATTAGTGAAGTGATGATAAAGAACAGTGACCAATCATCAAGGAAGTCAACCAACTCTCCACTGAATGAAGCTAATGTTGTTCGTCCAAAGTTCCCTAAGGAGGCCAACAACGCATATTGCGTCGCGGAGAATGCCTGGCCCGTGAGTACAGTGAGGAAAGAAACAAACGCAACGGTTGAGAATGCCGTTGTAAAGTTATCGACGATAATTGTGGCTAGGAACAAGTGCTCATTTGGTCCAACAGAGGCAATCCAAGCAAACATTAAGTTGCTGCCTGCCATGGCGATACCGCCAATCATCAAACCGCGTACGATGCCAAAACGAACGTTGAACATGCTGCCGACTAAGGTGAAGAGTATAGTTGCTCCCCAACCAATCAACTTAGAGTAATAGCCGATTTGTTCGTTGCTAAAGCCCACTTCTTTATAGAAGGCGATGGACATTCGACCCAAGAAGGCTTCGCCGATCTTAAACAGGAACACAAACAGCAATAGAGTTATTGCTACCTTGACACCATTGCGTTTAAAGAAATCGAGGAAAGGCTCAACCACAGTAACGCTTATCCAAGATGCAGTTTTAGAACCGACGATTTTGTTATGGCGAGCTTCCGCTTGTTGTTGGAGGGCTTCACGATTGGTTGTTGGTTCACCAACTAGCAGAGTAAACAGCATCAAGATGCCGACGATAGCTGCCATGCCATAGTACACACCATTCCAACCGATTGAGTCAGCATTGATGAAGGCTACGTAACCTGGTAGTGAATAGCCGGTCCACCAACCAATCACCGCCATCGCTGAGGCTTGAGGCAGCTTGGATGAATCGGATTTAGGGAAAGTATCGATACGGAATGCATCGATGGCGATATCCTGAGTTGCAGACGCAATTGCGATACCCAGCGCCAGCATAGATGTGAACATCAAGTTTTGTGAAGGGTCGACACCTGCAATAAACAAAGTGCTGACTAGCACCAATGACTGACAGAAAAAAATCCAACTACGGCGTTGGCCTAGTACTGCATGTAGAACCGGAAGCTTGACCCGATCCACGAGCGGAGCCCACAGAAAGTTAATTGCGTAAACCGCGAATACACTGCCGAAGTAGCCAATCGCTGCACGTGTTAAGCCAGCGTCTTTTAACCAACCCGACATGTTAGAGCCGATCAAAACCCATGGAAAGCCACTTGAGCAACCGAGCATAAACACCCATAGCAGGCGTTTATCATAATAACTACGAATCGTTTCTAGCCAAGACATTGAGGGAGAGTTGGCAGACATAAAGTCTTCCTTGTTCGTTTTATAGTGAGTGTTAAGTTAGGGAAAATAGGGTGAATTGAAAAGGCTCCAACTGGATAAGTAGGAGCCTTTTTAGATTATGGGAGTAAAGTCACTTTCGTTACGACAATAGGTGTTGCTGGAACATCACGGTAGCGGCCGACTGTTTTTGTGCGCTTTTTCGCCATTTGCTGTACTACGTCGAAACCCTTGGTTACTTTACCGAACACAGCGTAACCCGGTGGGCGCTGGTCGTAATCAAGAAAATTGTTATCAACATAGTTTATAAAGAATTGACGCGTTGCAGAATTAGGGTTGTTAGTCCTCGCCATAGCAACGGTGGCTGTTTCATTCTTTAGGCCATTAGACGCTTCATTTTTAATAGGCGCGTAAGTTGGTTTTTGCTTCATGTCTTGATCAAAACCACCACCTTGTGCCATAAAGCCCGGAATCACTCGGTGAAATTGGGTGCCTACATAGCTGCCGTCTTTGACATACTTAAGGAAGTTTTCCACTGTAACAGGGGCTTTTTCCTGATTGAGCTCAATCGTAAAAGCACCTAATGTGGTTTCAAATTCAACTTTAGGACCTGCAAACACCAGATTGCTGACTAACGCCAGTGAGGCAATAGCAACTTTCCACATTAGAAGCGCTCCTGCATGTAATTCTTCAACTCACGGTCGCTGGCGACTTCTTTCAGAACCAGGTTAATTACATCGTTAAGTACGATTTCGATTTCTTCGTTTGAAGCACTTAAAGCGCCTGTACGTTTAGCCGTGCCCGTGTAAGTCTTAACTAGCTTACCCTGAGGCGTCTCTGCTGTGACTTCAAGAACGACTTTTCCATCCATCTCGTTTTCCATCACTGAGTGTTTGACGGAAACCAATGCTTCTTGCACTTCAATCTTTACTGAGTTTTCACTGTTAACAGTGCTGCGGAAACCTTGAGATTGGAACTGTTCCAGTAACGCGTTTTCGATCGCGATACGCACATTTTGCTTAGAGTGAATTGGCTCAATGTTTGAGCGGCCACTATCTATTAGGGCTACATATTGAGCTGAACGTACGTCTTTACTTGTCAGAGTGAAACTTGCGTCTTTTACGATGTCGCTATTGCTCAGAACTGGCTGAGGCATAAAGTTGATCTGTTCTTGTTGCGGTGCGGCACACGCAGTAAGTAAGGCCATTGACGCGGCTAGAACCAATTTTCTCATTGTAATTTCCTTTAATCGTAACTCTATACGTATAAGAGACATGATAGTGAACTATTTAGTTGCTTGTAAAATAACAAATTTCTTATTTGAAGCGACAAGTTTTACGTTCGATTTTCCAAATAGCTTAGATAACTTCACATCGTAGCCGAGGTGACGGTTACCGATAACTAATAATTGCCCACCATTGCTGAGAACATGCTTTGCATCACAGAACATCTGCCATGCGATATGATCGGTAATGGCTTGTTGCTGATGGAAGGGGGGATTACAGACCACAACATTAGCGCTGGCGTTTTCAAATCCGTCCAAGCAGTTGTTGGGAAGGCATTCTATTTTTCTGTCTTCGCCAAGTGTGCGGGTTAAGTTTCTCTTGGCCGATTCGACGGCCATAAAACTTTCATCGACGCAAGTGAGCTGTATATTGGGGTTCAACATTCCCATCTTTACGGACAACACACCGTTGCCACATCCAAGGTCCACAACCTTTTCATCGCTGAGATTCTTAGGTAAGTGATCAAGCATAAATCGTGCACCCTGATCCAGCTTTTCGCCCGAATAGACATTAGGTAAGTTGTCGAGCGTGAAATGATGCTCGTCGATATTCCAGCGAGTTATAGGGTCTACAGAAACACTCGTCGAGATATCGGCCTGAGAGAAAACCAGACGATGCTTTTTCCATGCTAGAGATGTGGTTGTCGTACCTAGGTACTTTTCAAACAGATTTAATGTAGAAGTATGAATCTCTTTAGCTTTGTTTACCGCGATCACTGGTACCGAAGCATCGAGCCTTTGTCTTAGCTGACTCAACTGCCATATTAAGTGGCGGTTGTTTCGTGGGATTTGTATCAAAACGAAATCCACACCTTGAGGAATCTCTTCCATGGTGTGGAGCAAGGTGATATCACGGCAGTGGTTACGCTTGAGGTTGGAGAGTGTTCCTTGATGAGCAATGTAGGAATCGCTCATCATGGTGATCTGATGTTTCTCCGACAACCAACAGCTCAGCGCGCCAAAACTGTCATTCAGAATCAAAATGTGTTTGCCAGCGAGGCCAAGTTCTTCTATATGATTGATAAGGTATTCATCGCCAGCATCCCAGGCCTGAAGAGTTTCATTGTTGCGTTGAGGGAATCGATGCAAAGTTAAGGTGCGCTCATGGAGCACAAGTTCAGTTTTCATATTTGGAACGCTTGGGCAAATTCATGACGTAAATTGTCGCAGAAGGTAGGGCGTGTGAAAACTAAAACCTTTTGCTTTGCGTACAAGACGATTATTATCTGTTCTTTCATGTTGTTCATATTTAGATGGTGACACACAATGCTACAAGAAGTGATTGAAACTAAACTCCAAGAGCACTTCGAACCTGAATTTCTTAACGTGCTAAACGAAAGTTACATGCACAATGTTCCAGCAGGTTCGGAAAGTCATTTTAAAGTGGTGGTGGTCAGTGGCAAATTTGAAGGTCAACGTCTGATTGGGCGCCATCGTCAGGTTAATCACGTGCTGGCTGATGAACTCGCTAACCATATTCATGCTTTGTCGATGCACACATACACGCCATCGGAGTGGAAAGAGCAGAACGAGTTGGCTCCAGATAGCCCTATGTGTTTAGGCGGCTCTAAATAGTTGAAAGAAAAGAGGTGGCGTTTGCTGCCTTTTTTATTGGCTGTGATTTAAGTAAGCGTTAACAATGTAGAAACAAATAAACAGCTGAATTAGTTTTAACCAGAAATGTTTCACAATGTGAATAATTAAAAACAGCAAAGCCCGTGTGGTTATTGGCGATTGTGCGATGGTTCAAACTTATGACCAATACTTAGCCTTTTAAACTCAAATCCTTCGAAATATCTATCTGATTCCCTTCATTGGTCATGGCATAGACTTCTAAAAAGATGATAGACTATCGCACCTGATAAATCTCGACTAAATTTGTAGCGAGGTTTTTAATAGGATGTTGCGATTTTGGTGTTTTAAACTGCGCCAAAACCGGACACTAGTGTCGTGTCTAAAAGTTACGCAATCAAAGAATCTTTTTCCCGATAAAAGTAGTGCAAGTGCGTATGATTACAATAAAGAAGGGTCTGGACCTTCCTATCGCAGGAACTCCTACCCAGGTGATTAATGATGGTAAGACCATCAAGAAAGTCGCCTTGCTTGGCGAAGAGTACGTTGGCATGCGTCCTACTATGCATGTTCGCGTAGGCGATGAGGTAAAGAAAGCCCAAGTTCTTTTTGAAGACAAAAAGAACCCAGGTGTGAAATTTACTTCACCAGCAAGCGGTAAAGTGATCGAGGTTAACCGTGGCGCTAAACGTGTCCTTCAATCTGTAGTGATTGAAGTGGCAGGTGAAGAGCAGGTAACGTTCGATAAGTTTGAAGCCGGCCAACTAGCAGGTCTTGACCGTACCGCGGTTAAAACTCAGCTTGTTGATGCAGGTCTTTGGACAGCTTTACGTACTCGTCCGTTTAGCAAGGTTCCAGCAATTGAGTCTTCTACACAGGCTATTTTTGTAACTGCAATGGATACTAATCCGTTGGCAGCTCAGCCTGAGTTGGTCATCAATGAACAGCAAGATGCGTTCGTTGCTGGTTTGGATGTGCTTTCAACTCTGACAGACGGTAAGGTTTACGTGTGTAAATCTGGTACCAGTCTACCTCGTTCTTCTCAGTCAAATGTTGAAGAGCATGTTTTTGATGGCCCTCACCCAGCAGGTCTAGCTGGCACCCACATGCATTTCCTATACCCAGTAAATGCAAAAAACGTGGCGTGGAGCATCAACTACCAAGACGTTATTGCGTTCGGTAAGTTGTTCCTAACTGGTGAACTTTACACGGATCGTGTTGTATCTCTGGCTGGCCCAGTAGTGAACAACCCTCGTCTAGTTCGTACAACTCTAGGTGCAAACCTAGAAGATTTGACTGACAGCGAGTTAATGCCAGGTGAAGTTCGTGTGATTTCTGGTTCAGTACTGACAGGTACTCATGCAACTGGTCCTCACGCTTACCTAGGTCGTTACCACGTACAGGTTTCTGTATTACGTGAAGGTCGTGACAAAGAACTGTTTGGCTGGGCGATGCCTGGTAAGAACAAGTTCTCGGTAACCCGTGCTTTCCTTGGTCATATCTTCAAAGGTCAGTTGTTCAACATGACAACAACCACGAATGGTAGTGATCGTTCAATGGTGCCAATTGGCAACTATGAACGCGTATTGCCATTGGATATGGAACCAACTCTGCTACTTCGTGATCTATGTGCAGGCGACGTTGACAGTGCTCAAGCACTGGGTGCGCTAGAACTGGATGAAGAAGACCTAGCATTGTGTACCTTTGTATGTCCGGGCAAATACGAGTACGGTGCGTTACTTCGTGAATGCCTAGATAAGATCGAGAAGGAAGGGTAATTTTCATGGCTCTTAAAAAGTTTCTTGAAGACATCGAGCATCATTTTGAGCCTGGCGGTAAACATGAAAAATGGTTTGCCCTGTACGAAGCTGTAGCAACAGTTTTCTACACGCCAGGTCTTATCACAAAGAAAAGCTCGCACGTTCGTGATAGCGTTGACTTAAAACGTATCATGATCATGGTTTGGTTCGCCGTATTCCCAGCAATGTTCTGGGGTATGTACAACGCAGGTGGCCAAGCTATTGCAGCACTTAACCACATGTATGCTGGCGAGCAGCTAGCAGCAGTTATCGCAGGTAACTGGCATTACTGGCTAACCGAAATGCTTGGCGGCACTATTGCGGCTGATGCAGGAGTTGGCACTAAGATGCTACTGGGTGCGACCTACTTCCTACCGATTTACGCCACAGTGTTTATTGTTGGTGGTTTCTGGGAAGTGTTGTTCTGTATGGTGCGTAAGCACGAAGTTAACGAAGGCTTCTTTGTTACTTCTATCTTGTTCGCGCTAATCGTTCCGCCAACGCTGCCTCTATGGCAAGCGGCTCTAGGTATCACATTCGGTGTTGTGGTAGCGAAAGAGATCTTTGGTGGTACAGGTCGTAATTTCCTAAACCCCGCACTGGCTGGTCGTGCTTTCCTATTCTTCGCTTACCCAGCTCAAATCTCGGGTGACGTAGTCTGGACTGCTGCTGACGGTTTCTCAGGTGCTACTGCGCTTAGCCAATGGGCTCAAGGTGGTAACGGTGCTCTTGTTAACACAGTAACAGGTGCTCCTATCACTTGGATGGACGCGTTTATCGGTAACATCCCAGGTTCAATCGGTGAAGTATCGACTCTTGCCCTGATGATTGGTGCAGCGATGATCGTTTACATGCGAATCGCTTCGTGGCGAATCATTGCTGGTGTGATGATCGGTATGATTGCAACCGCAACGCTGTTCAACGTTATCGGTTCTGATACCAACCCAATGTTCAACATGCCATGGCATTGGCACCTAGTTCTAGGTGGTTTTGCATTCGGTATGTTCTTTATGGCGACAGACCCTGTATCCGCTTCATTTACCAATGGTGGTAAATGGTGGTACGGCGCGCTAATCGGCGTGATGTGTGTACTGATTCGTGTGGTTAACCCAGCTTACCCAGAGGGTATGATGCTGGCGATTCTATTCGCGAACCTGTTTGCACCTCTGTTCGACCATGTAGTTATCGAGAAGAACATCAAGCGGAGACAAGCACGCTATGGCAAGTAATAACGACAGCATTAAAAAGACGCTGGGTGTTGTTATCGGGTTGAGCCTTGTTTGTTCAATCATCGTTTCAACAGCCGCTGTTGGTCTGCGCGATCAGCAAAAAGCTAACGCTGTACTAGACAAGCAAACTAAGATTATCGAAGTTGCTGGTATTGAAACAGCGGGTAAGAAAGTACCTGAGCTATTCGCTGAGTACATTGAACCTCGTTTGGTTGACTTCAACACTGGTGACTTTGTTGAAGAAGCTGCAGATGGTTCTACAGCTGCAAACTATGATCAGCGCAAAGCAGCAAAAGACCCTTCAGAGTCAGTTAAACTAACTGGTGAAGAAGACAAGGCGAAAATCATCCGTCGTGCTAATACAGGTGTTGTATACCTAGTGAAAGACGGCAATGACGTGTCTAAAGTTATCCTGCCAGTTCATGGTAACGGTCTATGGTCTATGATGTACGCATTTGTTGCTGTTGAAACTGACGGTAACACTGTGTCTGGTATCACTTACTACGAGCAGGGTGAAACCCCTGGACTTGGTGGTGAAGTTGAGAACCCATCATGGCGTGCTCAGTGGGTCGGTAAGAAATTGTTTGACGACAACCACAAGCCAGCAATCAAGATCGTTAAAGGTGGCGCTCCAGAAGGTTCAGAGCATGGTATCGACGGCCTTTCAGGTGCAACACTAACTGGTAACGGTGTTCAAGGTACATTCGACTTCTGGTTAGGCGATATGGGCTTTGGTCCGTTCCTAGCAAAAGTTCGTGACGGAGGTCTGAACTAATGTCTAGCGCACAAAACATTAAAAAGAGCATTCTGGCGCCGGTGTTGGATAACAACCCAATCGCGCTACAGGTTCTTGGTGTATGTTCTGCTCTTGCAGTAACAACTAAACTAGAGACAGCATTTGTAATGACACTAGCGGTAACGTTTGTAACTGCGTTGTCAAACTTCTCTGTATCTCTAATCCGTAACCACATTCCTAACAGCGTTCGTATCATCGTTCAGATGGCGATCATTGCATCTTTAGTAATCGTGGTAGACCAAGTGCTAAAAGCATACCTATACGATATCTCTAAGCAGCTGTCGGTATTCGTAGGTTTGATCATTACGAACTGTATCGTAATGGGTCGTGCTGAAGCATTCGCTATGAAATCTGCACCTGTACCGTCACTTATTGATGGTATTGGTAACGGTCTTGGTTACGGCTTCGTTCTTATCACTGTAGGCTTCTTCCGTGAGTTGTTTGGCTCTGGCAAACTATTTGGTATGGAAGTTCTACCTCTAGTGAGCAATGGTGGTTGGTACCAGCCAAACGGTCTGATGCTTCTAGCACCATCTGCATTCTTCCTAATCGGCTTCCTTATCTGGGCAATCCGTATTCTGAAACCAGAACAAGTAGAAGCGAAGGAGTAAGGGCGTCATGGAACATTACATTAGTCTATTAGTTAAATCGATTTTCATCGAAAACATGGCTCTGTCTTTCTTCTTGGGTATGTGTACATTCCTTGCTGTATCTAAGAAAGTTAAGACGTCTTTCGGTCTTGGTGTTGCTGTTGTTGTGGTACTGACTATCGCAGTTCCGGTTAACAACCTAGTTTACAACCTTGTACTGAAAGAAAACGCTTTAGTGGAAGGTGTGGATCTTAGCTTCCTAAACTTCATCACCTTTATCGGTGTAATTGCTGCACTTGTACAGATTCTAGAGATGGTTCTTGACCGTTTCTTCCCACCTCTGTACAACGCGCTAGGCATCTTCCTACCGCTGATCACAGTAAACTGTGCGATCTTCGGTGGTGTATCTTTCATGGTACAACGTGACTACAACTTTGCTGAATCTGTTGTTTACGGCTTCGGTTCAGGTGTGGGTTGGATGCTAGCTATCGTTGCTCTTGCAGGTATCCGTGAGAAGATGAAGTACTCTGACGTGCCCCCTGGTCTGCGTGGTCTTGGTATCACTTTTATCAGTGTAGGTCTTATGGCGTTAGGCTTTATGTCTTTCTCTGGTGTTCAACTGTAAGTCGGGTAAACCGCAACAATTAAGGAATAGTCAATGGACATTATTCTTGGTGTAGTGATGTTTACTCTGATCGTACTTGCGCTAGTACTAGTGATTCTTTTCGCTAAGTCTAAGCTTGTACCAACAGGTGACATTACAATTTCTGTAAACGATGACCCTTCACTGGCGATCGTTACACAGCCAGGCAGTAAGCTTCTGGGTGCTCTAGCTGGTGCTGGTGTATTCGTATCTTCTGCTTGTGGTGGCGGTGGCTCATGTGGTCAGTGTCGCGTAAAAGTTAAATCAGGTGGTGGCGATATCCTACCTACCGAGCTTGACCATATTACTAAAGGTGAAGCACGAGAAGGTGAGCGTCTAGCGTGTCAGGTTGCAATGAAAACTGACATGGACATCGAACTCCCTGAAGAAATCTTCGGTGTTAAGAAGTGGGAATGTTCTGTTATCTCTAACGATAACAAAGCAACATTCATCAAAGAACTTAAGCTACAAATCCCGGATGGCGAATCAGTACCTTTCCGTGCTGGTGGTTACATCCAGATTGAAGCACCAGTTCACCACGTGAAATACGCTGACTACGATATCCCTGAGGAATACCGTGAAGACTGGGACAAGTTCAACCTGTTCCGTTACGAGTCTAAGGTAAACGAAGAGACTATCCGTGCTTATTCAATGGCGAATTATCCGGAAGAAGAAGGCATCATCATGCTGAACGTCCGTATCGCTACACCGCCGCCAAACAACCCAGACGTACCACCAGGCATTATGTCTTCGTACATCTGGTCTCTGAAAGAAGGCGATAAGTGTACGATTTCGGGTCCATTTGGTGAGTTCTTCGCGAAAGATACTGACAATGAAATGGTATTCGTTGGTGGTGGTGCAGGTATGGCGCCGATGCGTTCACATATCTTTGACCAGCTTAAGCGTCTGAAGTCTTCTCGTAAGATGTCATTCTGGTACGGTGCTCGTTCTAAGCGCGAAATGTTCTATGTAGAAGATTTCGACGGCCTGCAAGCAGAAAACGACAACTTCGTATGGCACTGTGCTCTATCCGATCCAATGCCTGAAGATAACTGGGATGGCTACACTGGCTTCATCCACAACGTACTGTACGAAAACTACCTGAAGGACCACGAAGCGCCTGAAGATTGTGAGTACTACATGTGTGGTCCACCAATGATGAACGCAGCTGTTATCGGCATGCTAAAAGATCTTGGTGTTGAGGATGAGAACATCCTACTCGATGACTTTGGTGGTTAATTTCCCTAAGTGATTGAAATATATGGCTGACTCGTAAGAGTCAGCCATTGTTTTTTCCTGCTATTCATTTTTTAAATGGCCATAGTCGATGCGCTCTTAAACAGAGTCATGTGCTATTTCCGTTTCTCTTATAAGGAGTCTAACAAGTGAAAAAGTGGCTTGTTGCATTTGCTTCTCTATTGGTTCTTGCCGGCTGTGAAAAGCCCGTAGAACAGATTCACCTAAGTGGCCCGACAATGGGTACCACTTACAATATCAAATACATAGAGTCTGAGGGTATCCCATCGCCAGAGGCCCTACAAAAAGAAGTTGACCGCTTGCTGGAAGAAGTGAATGACCAGATGTCGACTTACCGAAAAGATTCCGAATTGAGCCGCTTCAATCAAAACCAAACATCAACGCCATTCGAAGTGTCACCACAAACTGCCACCGTTGTGAAAGAAGCCATTCGTTTGAACGGTCTTACTTTAGGCGCCTTAGATGTTACTGTCGGCCCACTAGTTAATTTATGGGGCTTTGGACCTGAAGCACGTCCTGAAGTGGTGCCAACGGATGAAGAGCTGGCAGCACGTAAGGCCAATACAGGCATTCAACATTTGACGGTAGAAGGTAATCTGCTGACTAAGGACATCCCAAACCTGTATGTTGATCTTTCAACAATTGCAAAAGGCTGGGGGGTAGACGTTGTTGCGGACTATATTCAATCACAAGGCATCCAAAATTACATGGTCGAAGTCGGTGGTGAGATGCGCCTTAAAGGTGTCAATCGTGAAGGCGTTAAATGGCGTATCGCGATTGAAAAACCTTCTGCTGACGAACGTGCTGTGCAGGAGATTATCGAGCCGGGCGATATGGCAGTTGCCACTTCTGGTGATTATCGTATCTATTTTGAGCGTGATGGTGTACGTTACTCGCACATCATTAATCCTCAGACTGGGAAACCAATCCGTCATAAAGTTGTGTCTGTGACGGTACTAGACAAGTCGTCGATGACTGCTGACGGTCTAGCAACAGGGTTGATGGTGCTTGGCGAAGAGCAGGGAATGAAGATAGCCAACGAGAATAATATCCCTGTGTTTATGATCGTTAAGACCGAAGATGGATTTAAAGAAATGGCATCGGAAGCGTATAAGCCATTTATGAATAAATAATACCAAGTGAGCATGTCATTATGAGTACATTTCTGATTACTTTCGGCATTTTTATTGCCGTTATCGCAGCCATGTCTGTCGGCTACATTTTCCAGAAGAAGGTGGTGAAAGGCAGTTGTGGTGGTCTTGGTGCTGTGGGCGTTGACAAGGTGTGTAATTGCCCTGAACCGTGTGATGCTCGTAAAAAACGAGAAGCTCGCGAAGCTTTGAGAGCAGAAAAGCTTGCTGCTCGTGAAGAAAAACTGGCAGCGTGGGAAAAAGACCGTATTGCTTAATCGAACACAAAGCCCGGAGTCCAATCCGGGCTTTGTTTATTCTGTCGCGATAATTTGATTGCGGCCGTGTTCTTTGGCGGTATAAAGACAATCGTCTGCCAATTTAATTTGCTGTTCCAAAGTACCTTCTAAACTGCATACACCGATACTGATCGTTAGCGTGATGTCTTGACCATTATGTTTAATGATCGAATTCTCTATTCTCTGGCGCATTTTCTCTAGGCGAGTGATAAATTCATCCAGTGTTGAGTATGACTGCACGCAAAACTCTTCCCCTCCAAAGCGCACAACCACATCTTCCGGAAAGTAGATTTTCAATATATTGGCGATGGTTTTTAGTGCAGCGTCTCCGCCATCATGGCCGAAAGTATCATTGACGGATTTAAAGTGGTCGATATCCAGCATAGCGATGTATCTGGCACTGCCTTCGGTACAAGATTGATTGAAGAGAAAACGACGGTTCCAAAGACCAGTCAGGGTATCCTGATTAGCAAGTTTGTAGAGCTCGTCGGTAGCTTCTTTCATATCAAGGAGTTGATTGACTCGGCAAAAAAATTCTTCTTGGTTAAACGGTTTGTGTAAAAAGTCATTGGCGCCAGCTTTAAGAAACCTAGCGGTTAGCGTTCTGTCGCCACTACCCGATAGCCCTAATATAGCGAGGCTATTCTTATCGTACATTTGCCTAATCTCTCGCGTCATTACAATACCGTCTTTGCTGGGCATATCATGGTCGGTAATGATGAAGGTAATATCTGGAGTTTCCGCGAGTTTATGTAGTGCGTCCGAGCCGTTTTGCGCTTGAGTCGTTCGAATGTACTGATGTTCAAGCAATTGCGCAACATGCTTTCGAACAGTTGGAGAGTCATCAACTACCAGAGCATGATGATTAACATTGTTCATCAATCGAGTTGCCAACGGCAGTAAGTACGACACGGAAGCCATACTGTCTTTAAGTAGATAATCCATCACGCCTTTGGCAATAAAACGTTCACGAATCTGATCGCTAAAGGTCGCAGTGAGTACGATAACCTTTTGTTTATTATCTAAAACAAGATCAATGACTTCGCCATCCTGTGCGTCAGGCAAGCAGTAATCCAGCACAGCAAAATGGAAGTTGTGATGCTCATCTAGCGCTTTTTGAGTCTCTGCGTATGATTCACACCCAACGACGTCACAGCCAATAGTCGTCAACTGCTGTGTCAAATAGTTGCGATAGGCACGGCTGTCTTCGACCACCAACACTTTATGGTTCACCTGAGTCCTCCTTATCGCAACTTATAAATTAATAATAACTGCATATTTTGATACTTCTATTAGAAATGCGGAAAAAGTTTCGCTCTTCTTACGACTGTTGGCGAGTAGAGAGAGAAAAGTTATACTGTATTTATGTACAGTTTTTTATGTGTGGTTATGTCCGACGAAAAAGTAAGAAAGATCATTCATGTTGATATGGACTGCTTTTATGCTGCGGTGGAGATGCGTGATAACCCGAGCTATCGCGGAAGGCCATTAGCCGTTGGTGGGCATGAAAAACAACGTGGCGTTCTGAGTACTTGCAACTATGAAGCGAGAAAGTTTGGCATCCGAAGTGCGATGCCTACTGGGCAGGCGTTAAAATTGTGTCCTCACCTTCTGGTTGTTCCAGGGCGTATGCAAGTGTACAAACAAGCTTCTCAGCATATTCGTGAGATTTTCTCTCGCTACACGACATTGATTGAGCCTTTGTCCTTGGATGAAGCCTTTTTGGACGTGACGGATTCTGAGCAGTGTCAGGGCTCAGCAACGTTAATTGCAGAAGCAATCCGGCGAGATATTTTTAATGAACTTCAGCTAACGGCGTCGGCTGGTGTTGCTCCGGTAAAGTTTCTAGCAAAGGTCGCTTCGGATATGAATAAGCCCAATGGGCAGTACGTGATACCGCCGGAAAAAGTCCAGCAGGTTGTTGATAAACTACCACTAGAAAAAATTCCCGGTGTGGGAAAGGTGAGCTTAGAAAAATTGCATCAGGCAGGTTTTTATCTCTGTGAGGATGTAAAAAACAGTGATTACCGTGAGCTGTTATTACGCTTTGGTCGATTAGGTGCCTCTCTGTGGAAGAAGAGCCATGGTATTGACCGGCGAGAGGTAGTGGTAGAACGTGAACGAAAATCGGTCGGTGTTGAGCGCACTTTCAGCGAAAATATCAGTACTTATGACGAGTGTTGGCAGGTGATTGAACATAAGCTCTTTCCTGAGTTGGAAACACGACTGATCAAAGCCTCTCCTGAGAAAGCCATTATCAAGCAGGGTATCAAACTCAAGTTTGCGGATTTTCAGCTCACCACGATTGAACACATACACCCTGAACTTGAGCTGGATTACTTCAAAGATTTATTGCGTGATATTCTTAAACGCCAGCAAGGGCGCGAGATTCGGCTATTAGGCTTAAACGTGATGCTTAAGCCTGAAGAGCAAACCAAACAGCTGAGCTTTTTCTGACGCCAACTAAAGTGACTCAATTTCGCTCAGCACTTGCTGATATGGATGTTCACTGAGTTTGCCAAACCCAGCTAAGCTGCGCGCTTTAACTTTGGTAAACCAAGGGGTAGCTATGCCGCACAGGAACTTCGTTTTAAGATTGTTGGATAATGGCGAGGCGGATTTACCTTGAAGAGGAGCCAACCAGTCAGCAATCTGTTCGCGATCTAATTGTGGGTTTAGCGCATCTGGCCAAGCATGTTGTTCTCCACGACATACGCTACAGTGGCCACACTGCTCAGGGGCTTGGCTGTCTGAAAAGTAGTTTGCTAACGCCTTACTCAAACAGTGTTTGGATTTGAACAACGCTAACAGGTTGTGAATACGTTCCACGTCACTGCGCTCTTTGTTGTTAAACAGTTGCCAAAGCTGCTCACTGAGGTCTTCGATAGATTGTTGAGGTGGGCTGACCCGATACACTTCGGTCATTAACTTGCTTTCCAGTTCAATCCATCCGTTTTGGTGGAAATAATCTAGTGCGGCGACAGCACGCGAGCGCTCGCCTTGGTAGCTTTGCCACAGAGCGTCAAAATCAACCTGGCACCAGAGTCTGGCTTGCGGTGAACAGTGGAACAACGCTTCACTAAATTGGCGCCTCTCGCCATCGAAGTGTTCAATAATATCCTGCTTAGGCCTAATGAATTTGAAGCGATAATCGGCGAAGTAACTGTATTGGGCGGTGATGACCTTAGCCATCTCCATGTACACGAGCAATGTTTTCAGTGGCAACTGACGAATATTACTGTCAGAGGAAAGACGAGAGATCACCACTTCCCAGTTTTGCTCTGATGCAACGGCTTGCTGAATGACGTTATGGATTTCATCGTATTCAGGTGTATCGCCGTAGACAAAATTTTCCAACGTACATACACCGTCCTCATTGGCGAGCAAAATGCATTGTGAAGTTTGTCCGTCTCGACCTGCTCGGCCAATTTCTTGCGCGTAGTTTTCAATTGATTTAGGTAAATCAAAATGAATCACACGGCGGATATCCGATTTATCCACTCCCATACCAAAAGCGATGGTAGCGGCAATGCAATCTGTCTGACCAGACATAAAGTTCTGCTGAATTCGTTCTCGGGTTTCACTGTCTAGTCCCGCGTGATAAGCCGTGGCTTTAACGCCTTGTTCGGCAAGTAACTTGGCAATACGCTCGGCACTGTTCTGCTGAGTTACGTAAACAATGGTAGGTAACTTTGGATTTTGGCTGATGAACGATAACAAGGCGTCATCTTTTTCTGCTTGCGAACAGGGCATGACTGAAATGTCCAGATTAGGTCGATAAAACCCAGTGACCGTAATGTCATGCGGCGCTATGTTGAATTTCTTACTCATGTCATCCAATACTGCTTGCGTTGCCGTTGCGGTCAAAAGGAGAACTTGAGGAATCGCGAGTTCTTGTTGAAACTGAGGAAGCTTTAGGTAGTCAGGGCGAAAATTGTGCCCCCATTCTGAGATACAGTGCGCTTCATCGACAACCAATTGCGAGATACTGAGCTGAGATAAAAAGTGACGAAAACGCTCATTTTTCAGTCGTTCGACAGACACCATTAGGATCTTCACATCGCCATTACGCACTTGCGCCATGATCCGTTGGACTTCTTCCTTGCTTTGGCTGGAGTTGAGAGAGGCTGCCGCGATCCCTTTGCTGTGCAGGAATTCGAGCTGATCTTTCATCAATGCTAGTAGAGGAGAAATGACTAAGGTCAGGTGTGGTAAACATAAAGCAGATAGCTGATAACAAAGAGATTTTCCTGAACCTGTCGGGAAAATAGCCGCACAGGACTTGCCATCCAAAACCTTATCTATTACTTGATATTGCCCGTCTCTGAGTTGCTCAAAGCCGAAAGCGGTGCGTAATGTAGCGTGGATTTTATCTTGGTTGCCTGATGTTTGCATTTGCCTGTTACCAGTATGACGAGAGTGCCTGACGTAGTATTCTAGAGGGATTAGACGGGAAGGAACATGATTTTAGTATGAATAAATCGGAGTTACTGCAAACCATATTGACTGCGATGCAACACTCTCTTGAAGTGGCCAACAATGCTACTCAACGTGCGATTGAATCTGCCACTGATGAAGAAACTGTTCCAGAGCACAAATATGATACTTTGGCGCTGGAGGCATCCTACCTTGCTCATGGACAGGCCATGCGTGTACAGGAATGCGAACGAGATCTGGATGTCATGGCTCATCTTCAACTACCACAGCAATCAGAGCGAATCACTCTTGGTAGTCTGGTTTCTTTAATTGATCTTGAGGATAACCGTCGATGGTTTTTTGTTGCGCCTTGCACGGGTGGTTTGAAAGTCCAGCATCAGCAACAAGAAGTCATGTTAGTCACGTTCGATTCACCACTTGGCTTTGCTATGAAAGGTAAGTCTATGGGGGATGAAGTAGAGTATCAGGTCGCGACAACCACCTTTAGCTATGAGGTAGATACGATAATTTGACGCAAGTGCGTTGAGTTTTTGTTAGGGTAGCGAAGAGTCAATACGGTGAGATTAAAATGAAACGAGTACTAATGACCATCCCGTTGCTGATGGCGAGTCAGGTATACGCAGCTCAATGTCAGGTCGATTTGAAAAATGATATCCGCATTAATGGTGAGACGTTAGAGATCCATCAAGTCAGTGGTGACAGTGCGATTGTGAATGCTGATAACACCTTGACTATTCATGGAGAGGTCATCCCTTTAGATGCGTCACAGCAGCAAGCGATCGCTGACTATCGCAGCAATTTAAATGATTACTTGCCACGAGCAAAGCAGATTGCTCAAGATGGTCTGGCTTTGACGAACGACATTATTGATGATGTTGGCCAAAGTTTCGATGCGCCGGAAGCTTTCGACAGTGTGAAAGCCTCCATGCAGCAGTTTTACGCCGACATCGAAGCTCGTTATTACCAAAATGGCGATTTGGTTTTACCAGCGGACAGCTTTGGCTCACTGCGCGAAACGTGGGCGGAAGATTTTGAAAGCGCGAAGAAGTTGTTCAATGAAGAGTTCATCACCAGTGCATTCAATGCGATGTCGGAAAAAATGAAAGCGGAAGGTGGTCTGAATCTGACAGAGATGGCGGATACTATGAGTGAGCTGAAAGAGCGAATTGCAAAAAGACTTGAAGAACACTCCGTCGACGTGGAGAAACAGAGTCAGGAATTCTGTGACTCACTTGATAATATGGCTGAGCAAGAGCAGGAATTACATAAGAAAATTCCACAGCTAAAAGATTATCAGATTTTCACTATTTAAATCCCGGTAAGAGAAGAGCGCCAAACGGCGCTCTTCTCTTTTATTGGCTGTTATTCATCTGGGTCAGCTTGTCGCCGACAGGACCTGAGAAGATGAACCCATCGTGCTCATCCCAGTTAATCGACCAGGTCATCACACCCGCATAATTAGGATAGTTAAAGGCAGGAGCAACTGAGCCACAACTGGTGCCTTTAGTCAGACAATCTAATGCATCAAGAATGTTTTGAGTCGGTGCTTGCCCTGAGTTCGCTGAGCTAGGACCTGATGGCAAGCCGATAGCGACTTGATCATCTCGAAGCGGCGCAAACTGAGAGCCATCTGCCAGCTTAAAGCCTTCAATCAGCATCTTAGATTGGGCAACCATCATATCGACTGAACCTTCAGCAGCACTACCTTGCGTGTAAGGGTTCGGCAGGCCACCATTGTTGTATAGCTGTACGTGGAGAAGATCTAGTGTACTGCGTGTGTCATTAATGACCGGAATGTACGCCCCCCAAATGCCACTGTAAGCCACGAATCCGCCTTGAACATAAGGGTGTTCTGGCGCCATAGTCAGGTACATATCCCCACCCATGTTTTGCTCGATTTGCAGTAGTGCTCGGCCTAAGCGTGCCTGAATTTGCGAGCCATGAACCAGATTAGATCCACTCTCTAAGTCGACATCAAGACCATCGAAACCCCATTCCTTGATGATGTCAGTCAAGCTGGAGACAAAGTTGGCTTCATCCTGATCAGTATTGAGTGTAATCGTGCCTTCTGCACCACCAAGAGAAAGGACAAACTTTTTACCTTTAGCTTGTAGCGCTGCCATGTCTTGTTTGAACTGCGTTGGGTCAAGTGCAGCACAACTGCTATGGATATCACCAGAGTAAAGGTTAAAGTGGACAGTACCATCGCTGTTGCGATCATTCTCGGCAAATGCAATGTCGATAACATCCCAAGCGTCCGACATATCCGCCAATCGCATTGGGCACCCTGCACCGTTGACGAAGTTATGCCAGTATCCGATCAACTTGTGCGTTTTTTCTGTCTGTTCAACTACAGAAATTGTCGCAGCATCGGACGTCACTTCACTGTTGGCTGAGTCTGTGGCTTTGGCCGCAACGGTATAGCTACCTACCGCACCTGCGGTCCAGTAATAGCTGTATGGTGCAGTGGTATCTGTGCCGACAATCGCTCCGTTCACTAAGAAATCGACCTGCGCCACGCTGGCAGACAGCGATGTTGCATCGGCGGCAAACTGGACCGATTTACCTAACCCGACGGTTTGGCCCGGTGCTGGCGATGTCAGTGCAACCACTAAGTCTTGGTCACTGACTGTTACCGAAACCGTCGCTTCGCCCGTGTTGTTTTCATTGTCTGTCGCGACGGCTTTGAGGCTATTTAGGCCAACCTGAGTCGCTGTCCAACTCACCGCGTAAGGTGGCTGTGTCACCACACCTAGGCTGTTACTGCCTGCGAAGAATTCGACTTGGCTTACTGTCCCATCGGAGTCAGACGCGTCAGCAGCGAAACTGACCGTACTGCCAGCAAGCAATATTTGATTGTCACTAGGGCTAGTGATGGTTACCGCCGGTGGAGCGGCACAAGCGCCTAACCCCGTCCATGCTTCATCCCAATAGTCTCCTTGTCCTGGCTCATAGGCCCAAGCTGAGGCTGAAGAACACCAACCAGCAATGTCACAACGGTATTTTTGATTGTGGTTCTGTACCAACTGACCCGCACTGTAGCTGGTACCTGCGGTATAAGTCGGTAGCCCTGCGCAGCCACCTGCTGCGTTGCTGGCGACAACCAGCGATACTTCTTGTGTTGAGGTCGTCTGGTTGTCGTTGTCTGTGGCTTTGGCCTTGAAGGTATGAGTGCCACTGACTGAGGTCCACGTGGTTTCGTAAGGTGCAGATGTATCGCTAGCAATCAATTGTCCATCGACAAAAAATTCAACTTTATCAACGCTACCATCTGTGTCGGAGGCATTTGCGCTCAATGTGAGAAGGTCGCCTTCCGTCAATTGCTCGCTGCCTGAAGGGCTGGTTAAAGTGACAGAAGGAGGAATAGGTTCGCCAGCTAAGGTGACACTGATTGCAATCTGCGTTTCTGATGTTGCGTTTTCATTGTCAGTGGCAATAACGGAAATGGTGGTAGCACCTGCGACCGCGGTCCAATCTGTTTGATAGGGCGCTTGTGTGACCGTCGCAATGTTCTGACCATCAACTTGGAAGGCCACTTGAGCGATGCTGCCATCGCTATCACTGGCGGAAGCCTGTATCGTGGTGACTGTGCCTTCAGGGATCTCGGCATTATTGACAGGAGAAGATATGGATACCTCTGGAGCTGCGTTGCCACCGCCAGTGTCACATTGCCCAAGATCTTTCCATGCTTCCCAGTCACCGGAGTTGCTGACGGGGTCATTGCCCTGTGTCCAATGACTGGCTTGATAAGCATGGTTGGATGTCTGAACTAGATCTCCGGATGTGTAGACCGCAGTGCTATCCCAAACCACCAAGCCAGCACAATCATAGGCGTGCGCTTGGTAGCTTAGCCCTAGCGCCGCGATGATGGCGCCTCTGAGCAGATTTGAACCCATTTTTCTCTCCTTAATGGATTTAGTAAACCAACTCATAACCAATAGCGAAAATGCTGAGCTTTGCTCGCTAACTTAATGATTATTTGGGTTTTATTCGTCGGATATCACGGTGAAAATTAGTTCGAATCTTTCATTACATTGGTTGTTCGGCGCACTTCACGCTTCAATTTTTGCTTACTGGTTGGTTAAAAATTCTTTGTATGAATTAATTTACAGCTTAATTTCCTATTTATTTGCCTTGTTCTGGTTACTTAATAACCTCATAGCTGGAGTGAATAAGAGCTTTGTAATATTGTACTAGTCAACTAGTTTACGGGTGCGAGTTAAGCGGTATGGCACAAGCAGACAATTTTCAAACACGTGAGCACTTTGGCTCTCGTTTAGGCTTTATTCTGGCGGCAGCTGGAGCTGCGGTTGGTTTAGGTAACATTTGGGGCTTCCCAACTCAAGCTGCCAGTAATGGTGGCGGGGCATTTTTGCTGGTTTATCTGGTGATGATTTTGGTGGTGGCGTTTCCAATGCTGGTGGTCGAAATGGCGATAGGTCGTCATGGTCAGGCTAACCCCGTGGATAGCATGCGCTCTCTCACCGCTAATCCTCTGGCGAAAAAAGTCGGTGGGCTTGTAGGATGGATAGGTTTAAGTGTGCCCAGCGCTGTGTTGGCGTTTTACAGCATTGTAGGCGGCTGGCTGATCTGCTTTTTGCTTGGTGCTGTGGCTGATGTGATAGGTATGCAAGCCGCAAGTGCCTGGTTTAAGGGGTTCAGTGTTGAGCGTAACCTGTTTGGTACTGTTGTTTTCTACGTGCTGACGATTCTCATCGTGCAGGGCGGGGTGAAACAAGGCATCGAAAAATGGTCAACGCGCCTGATGCCTGCTTTGTTCGTTCTGTTTGGTTTGTTGTTCATCTATATCATGACTCAATCCGGTGCGATGGAAGGACTTAAGCATTATCTTGTCCCTGATTTTGACAAGGTGATGGATCGCAAATTGATTCTCGCTGCTATGGGGCAGGGCTTCTTTTCTCTGACCATTGGTGGCTGTTCTATGCTGATCTACGGTTCTTACCTCAGCAAGAAAGAGAACTTACCGAAAATGGCGATGAACGTCACTTTGGTCGATACCGCGGTTGCTTTTATCGCTGGTTTGGTGGTTATGCCAGCGATGTTTGTAGCGATGCAAAAAGGTGTGCAGATCTACGCTGAGGATGGTTCTCTGCTTAGCTCAGATACTTTGGTTTTCACCGTATTGCCTTTGATGTTTGATAGCCTTGGTTTATTAGGCCAGCTGTTTGCGATTGTGTTCTTCCTACTGCTGACGATTGCGGCACTGACTTCTTCCATCTCTATGCTGGAGTGTCCGGTCGCGCTGGTGGGGGAGCGCTTTAACACTAAACGCAGTACCACAAGCTGGGTGCTTGGTGGTTTAATTGCGCTGGTGAGTATCGTGATCGTGTTTAATTTTGGTGCTTTATTTGGCTTGGTTGCAACCGTCGCAACCCAGTACCTTCAACCTGCTGCAGCGTTACTCTTCTGTTTGTTTGGTGGTTGGGTGTGGAATCGTCACTCGAAAATCAAAGAACTTGAGCATGGCTACCCAGAATTTACGCAAGGCTGGTTTGGAAAGCTCTGGCCTGCTTACGTGAAATTTGTCTGCCCTGTATTGGTTGCCACGGTTATTTGGGCGTCTTTCGGTTAAGCAACTTAACAGGCGATATTTAAAGAGAAAACCGCTTACATCATAAAAGGTGTAAGCGGTTTTCTTGCTTAGATTGAAGATTGAATTTGACCTGTTGTTAGCGGTTCCAGATCGGAGTCGATCACCTCTTCAATGAACTCTTCTACAACCTGTTCCACTTGTTGGTCATCTTCGACAAAATAGGCCAAATGAAACACGGCATCCCCTTCATTGACTAAGGGAAGAGTTTGTTGGCCAATCACAATGCCGCCTTTATGAGCTTTTAGCTCAATTTCACTGTGTCCCAGTGGGGCGCTTATGAAGGCTAATGTTTGGCCTTTCGTTACCTTTTCACCTAATGTCACTACGGTACGCAGAATCCCATCGCTTTCCGCTCGTATCCAACTGGTGGATTTGGCGATAACGGGCTCTGGAAGCTTTTTACGGCTTGGTCGTAACATGCCAATTGCTTGCATTACACGTTTCACGCCGATATAACCGGCATTGATGCAAATAGGCTCAAATCGCAGTGCTTCTCCTGCTTCGTAAGTCAGCACTGGGATCCCCAGACGCTCGGCCTCGCTGCGCAGTGAGCCATCTCTTAAAGGGGCATCCACAATGACTGGGGTGGCAAAGGCCTGTGCAATTCGCAGCGTTTCAGGATTGCTTAGGTCTGCCCGAATCTGCGGTAAGTTAGTACGATGAATCGCACCAGTATGTAAGTCGAGAATATAGTCACAACGTTTTGCCACCTGATTGAAGAAAGCGCTTGCCATGCGAGAAGCCAGCGAACCTTTCTCACTGCCGGGAAAACAGCGGTTCAGGTCACGCCTATCGGGCAAATAACGTGATTTATGAATAAAGCCAAACACGTTAACGATAGGCACTGCGATCACAGTGCCTTTTAGTTTTTGTGCATCAATGGTGTTGATTAACTGACGGACTATCTCTACGCCATTGAGTTCATCACCATGGATGGCGGCATTAACCATCAGAGTTGGCCCTGCAAATTTCCCATTGGTGACTTCGATTGGGATCGACAAAGGAGAGTGGGTATAGAGTTTTGCTGACTCTAGCTCTACCACCTTTCTTTGTCCCGGCGAGATTTGCTCGCCGAGAATGTCAAACACGCGATTGATCTTAGCCTTTGCCACGAGTTCTAGTCCTTTTGGTTGAGGCATTTTTCTCGATAAACTCGACGATCATGCCTGCAATGTCTTTGCCTGTTGCTGCTTCAATACCTTCTAAACCTGGTGAAGAGTTGACTTCCATCACCAAAGGGCCCCGTTCCGATCTTAGTAGATCCACTCCAGCAACGTTGAGCCCCATGACTTTTGCCGCAGCAATCGCAGTACGACGCTCTTCTGGGGTTATTTTGATGAGTGACGCGCTGCCACCGCGGTGCAGATTAGAACGGAACTCACCTTCTGCGCCCTGACGCTTCATTGCCGCGATCACTTTATCACCAATCACAAAGCATCGAATGTCAGCACCACCAGCTTCCTTAATGTACTCCTGAACCATGATGTTGGCTTTCAGTCCCATGAAAGCCTCGACAACACTTTCTGCTGCTTTACGTGTTTCAGCTAACACCACGCCAATGCCTTGAGTGCCTTCAAGCAATTTGATCACGACTGGAGCTCCGCCGACCATGTCTAGTAAGTCTTTGACATCATCGGGTTTGCTAGCAAATCCGGTAACCGGCATACCTATGCCTTTACGAGACAGTAACTGCATAGAACGCAGTTTGTCGCGCGAGCGCGTAATAGCCACTGACTCGTTGACTGGGTAAACCCCCATCATTTCAAATTGTCGCAGTACAGCTGTGCCGTAAAAAGTCACGGATGCACCAATACGTGGAATAATGGCATCGAACCCCGATAACTCTTCGCCTTTAAAGTGAATCTCAGGTTTATCCGAGTTAATGTTCATGTAGCAGCGTAGCGCGTCGATCACTTTTACGTCGTGGCCACGTTTCTGACACGCTTCGATCAAACGCTTGGTTGAGTACAGATTGGCGTTGCGAGACAGAATACCGATTTTCATTGTTGGTTTTCCTCGAAGGGGACTAAAAACGATTTAACAGGGTCGACAAGCATGCGATGGTGCATTGCAGTACGGCCTAACAACATGCGAAATGCCATGTTTTCACGATTGGTTAACGTCAACTCCGCTTTCCAACTTTGCTGACCGAGTCGTATTGTCGATTCAATTACATAACGTGTTTCCTCATGGCCTCCAGAATCGCGTACAACACGTTGGTCGATGACTTTGGCTTCGCACACTACCTCTTGTGAGTTATCACGCTGCAAAGGATGAATCCAGAATCTGACCCATAGCTCAGCACCCTTATGGAAACTCTCGACTTTGAATGTGTGCAGACACGAAGTTCTGGCTCCGGTATCAATTTTTGCCTTGATCTTTTCTATACCTAACTCAGGAAGGCTCAGGGTTTCTCGCCAGCCCACTAGCAGTTTTTCGTTCATTGCATTTCATTTACATTGAGAAAGTAATCAAGATGCTCTGAGAACCGAGCATCCCCCGATACAACGGATAGCGTGTATCTGTTATAGGGGTTGAAGTGGGCAAGATGGATTGCCTATGGCGCTTCAACGGCGGCGACTGTATCAGCGAGAGGTGAGGGTGACTAACGAATTAATTTCACCGTGACGACAAAAATTGATTATTAAAGTCGATAACAAAAAAGCCAGCGGTTTCCCACTGGCTTTTGACTAGTTTTTCTATAGGACGAGCGGGTTAGGCTTTCTCTGGAATCGCTTCCAATAGCGCGACCATTTGATCCCAGAATAGAGCAACCGTGTCGATTTTCACTTTCTCGTCTGGCGAGTGTGGGAATTTGATCGTTGGACCAAAAGAAACCATGTCCATGTTCGGGTACGGTTCTTTAAACAGGCCACACTCTAGACCAGCATGAATGACCATGATGTTTGGCTTATGGCCGTAAATGCCTTCGTACATATCACGGAAGATAGCCATGATTTCAGAGTCTGCATCTGGTTTCCAGCCAGGGTATGCGCCAGAGAAAACAATCTTAGCTCCTGCCAGCTCCGCTACGGATGTCAGCATGCTTTCAACTTGATGACGACCTGAGTCAATCAATGAACGAACTAGGCAAAGTACGTTGATCTTATCGCGTTCTGTGGTCACAACGCCCACGTTCAGAGATGTTTCTACAACGCCTTCGATCTCGTCACTCATGCGGATCACGCCGTTAGGACAAGCATTCAGTGCAGCGATAAAACGTTGCTGATCAGCAATCGCCAGTACTTGCTCGCTGGTTTCGATGGCTTCGTTGAATGAAACGATGTCTGTTTCTACTTTTCCTAACTCCTGCTTCAGTAAGTCAGTGTAGAAGTTGAATAGTTCAGCAAGCTTAGCTTCATTTTCAGCAGGGATAGCGACAGTCACGAACGCTTCACGCGGAATCGCATTACGCAGGCTACCGCCACGGAATTCAACCATACGTAGATCCAGCTCTTGTGCGTGACCGGCTAGGAAACGAGCGACAAGTTTGTTCGCATTACCTCGACCAGTATGGATATCACAACCAGAGTGACCGCCTTTCAGACCTTTCAATACCAACTGACGAGTTACGTAGCCCGCAGGGATCGCTTCGCGCTTGATGTCAAACGTCATTTCGCCATCAATGCCGCCTGCACAGCCCATGTAGACTTCGCCTTCTTGCTCAGAGTCGGTGTTCAGCAGAATCTCACCTTCTAACCAGCCTGCTTCCAGGCCAAAGGCACCTGTCATACCTGCTTCTTCATCAATAGTCAGAAGTACTTCAATCGGGCCGTGTTTAATATCGGTAGATGCCAGTACTGCTAGGCAAGACGCCATACCCATACCGTTGTCTGCACCTAGAGTGGTCCCTTTTGCGGTTACCCATTCACCGTCTATATAAGGTTGGATAGGATCTTTAGTGAAGTCATGATCCGTGTCTTCATTCTTTTGCGGCACCATATCGATGTGTGCTTGAAGAACTACGCCCTTCTTGTTTTCCATGCCAGGTGTTGCTGGCTTTTTAATGAAAACATTGCCCGTCGGATCGCGACGGACATCTAGGCCTTGCTCAGTCGCCCAGCCCACAATGTATTGAGCGAGCGCTTCTTCATGTTTAGAAGGGTGAGGGATAGAGCAGATCTTATCGAAAAACTGCCATAATGGTGCAGGTGATAAGTTGCTGATTTCAGAATGGAATTCAGACACGGATGACTCCTTAATCATAATAATGCCAGATCTTGTTAGGTAATTGCGTTAATTAAACGAACAAAAAACCAAATCTGACCTATTGGGTAGAGAGGCACAGAATAGCACTACCTAAGGTTAGGTAGTAGTAAAAGCAGAAACGAAATGTTTCGCTGTCATCACAGAACCTAGATTCAATGATTTTTCCATGTGAGACTGTATTCTTATTGAGTGTAATAAAAGTAATATCTAAATTAATATTTCTGTAATTTAATTACTAAAATCATTTGATCTGAGTCATTTTTTGAAATTTATGTGACTTTTGTCACTTTTGTTGTTGTAATTAATTTTCTTTGGGGTATATTAGTAACCAACTTCGAAAGCGAAGAGAAAATGCTCAAAGGATGAGTCCGATTTGTCGCCTCCAAGGAACTGAGAAATCAATATTTGTTATCTGTTTTCATTGATTTAGAAGGTGATAGTTATGAAAGGTTTACCAAGTGCAACATTCTGGATAAACAACTCTGTTTACACTGGCAATTTTGCATATCCAACGAGCTTCGGTTACTAATTCCGAGCTTGTGACTCTCGAACAAGTTTGTTCACCCCTATAATTGGAATTTTATTACAGCTCCTAATTTGCTGACATGATTCAACCGCCACTCAATTTGAGTGGCGTTTTTTTATCTGCTGAAAATGTCTGCCGCAATGGCATGATTTCTCTATTCTCATCAGCTTTGCTTCATTTTATTCGCATAAACACATATCCAATCTCGTTTCAGGGCTTTTTCTTCAATGTAAGTTTACGACATGGTTGAAAAAATCACCTTTCAAAGGCTCGTAGGTACATCACTGTTATGTATTGAACTAATAGGATTTTTTACTAATGTTCACTTAGGTGGGGCGTTTGAGAGCAAGTTTTACAGATAGAAATATTGATTAGAGTCCTAATTCTATCTGGAATTTGCCATTTGTAGACTTTATAATCCCGCCAATCGATTACGCAACCGTTTACTTTTACCCTTTGGAATTCGATTATGTTCGAAAAAATATTCAAGCTCAGTGAACACGGAACGAATGTAAAAACTGAGATCATAGCCGGTATGACAACCTTCCTTACCATGGCTTACATCATCTTTGTAAACCCGGCTATTTTAGCTGATGCCGGTATGGATCGTGGTGCTGTCTTCGTCGCGACCTGTTTAGCGGCGGCTATCGGCTGTTTCATCATGGGCTTTGTCGCTAACTACCCAATCGCCCAGGCTCCGGGAATGGGGCTGAACGCCTTTTTCACCTACGCCGTTGTTCTTGGTATGGGATATACATGGCAAGTTGCATTAGCAGCAGTATTTGTATCCGGTGTGCTATTCATTCTATTGAGTGTGTTTAAGATCCGAGAGTGGATCATAAACTCCATCCCACTTTCTTTGCGCACGGGTATTTCGGCGGGTATTGGCTTGTTCTTGGCATTTATCGCGTTAAAGAATGCAGGTATCGTGGTTGATAACCCGGCGACACTTGTTTCTCTTGGCTCGATTACTTCGTTACCTGCAGTACTAGCTTCAATTGGCTTCTTCCTGACTATTGCACTGGTTCACCGTGGCGTAAAAGGCGCGGTGATGATCGCTATTTTGGCGGTTACTGGCTTAGGTTTAGCGTTTGGTGATGTGCAATGGGGTGGCATCATGTCAACGCCACCAAGCATTGCACCGACCTTCATGCAGTTGGATTTTTCTGCAGTATTTGAGATCGGTATGATTTCAGTGGTTTTTGCTTTCCTTTTCGTCGACTTATTTGATACTGCTGGCACGCTGGTTGGTGTGTCTCAAAAAGCAGGTCTGATGGATAAAGATGGTAAAATTCCTCGTCTGAATAAAGCACTTCTTGCTGACTCAACTGCTACTTCGGTAGGTGCTCTGTTGGGCACGTCAAACACGACTTCTTACATTGAGAGTGTATCTGGTGTTGCCGCTGGTGGTCGCACAGGTCTAACCGCTGTTGTAGTTGGTATTTTGTTCCTACTTGCTCTATTCTTCTCGCCATTGGCTGGTATGATCCCTGCGTATGCGACGGCTGGTGCGCTATTTTATGTGGCGATCCTCATGCTTTCTGGTTTGGTGAGCATTGATTGGCGAGACCTGACAGAAGCGGCACCAGTTGTTGTGACGTGTTTGCTGATGCCTCTGACTTTCTCTATTGCGGAAGGTATTTCTCTTGGCTTCATCGCTTACGCGGCAATCAAATTATTCAGTGGTAAAGGTCGTGACGTTTCCCTTAGTGTGTGGGTGATGTCGGCAATCTTTATCTTCAAATACATTGTTGCTTAAAGAGCTTCATCAAGGGGCTGTGCGTTCTACGTTGAGTTGAATGGACAGGCCCTCAACTTTTTATTATTAGGTTTAGAACAATGAGTAAGAAATTCATTATTACTTGGGATCAAATGCACAGTTATTGTCGTGAGCTTGCTGAGCAACAAATGCCAGCAGAGCAGTGGAAAGGTATCTGGGCGGTAAGTCGTGGTGGTCTTGTTCCAGGTGCAATTCTGGCTCGTGAACTGGGTATTCGTTACGTTGATACCATTTGTATCTCTAGCTACGACCACGATCATCAACGTGATATGAGTGTATTGAAAGCACCAGAAGGTGACGGTGAAGGTTACCTAATCGTTGAAGATTTAGTGGACAGCGGTGATACCGCTCGTAAGCTGCGTGAGCTATACCCGAAAGCAAAACTGATTGCGGTATGTGCTAAACCATCTGGTGCAGCTCTTCTTGATGACTACGTGGTTGATATCGCGCAGGAAACTTGGATCGAGCAGCCTTGGGATATGTCGATTCAGTACGCTGAGCCGATCAATCGCAAGCAAAAATAATCCTCACCGGATTGTTCAGTAAAAGAGAAATGGCCCTTAATGGGTCATTTTTTGTTGGGTTGCCATTTGCCTCTCGTGGTTTTCCCAATGTTGCCTCTCCTTTCCTATCATAACTTTTCGTGAACTAATGCAGTGAACCTTGACTCTGGCCTGCCTTTTACATCGTGACAGGTATACAATGTAGAAAATTATTCTAACTAGGCCTCCTTATGTCTGAAGAAGTGAGCAAAAACCTCTCCGAAACCCTGTTCACCAATCATAAACAAGCCAAAGAAACCTCCGCACTGACGCAATACATGCCCAGCAGCCAATCGATGTTGGATGAAAAGCGTGAACAAGATGGCTTTAAATGGTATCGAAACCTGCGTCGAATGCAGTGGGCATGGCAAGGTTTGGATCCTATTGAAGTCGAAGCGGTATTGGCAAAGATTGCGTCCTCAAAACATTCACGTACTCACGACGAGTGGCTAGATACCGTAATGGGCTACCACAGTGGGAACTGGACTTACGAGTGGACCAAGCTGGGTATGCTGCATCACAAACGTTCTAATGAATTAAAGGGTGAAGAAGCCGCCGATGAACTGTTCAATGCTTCTTTATGTTTTAGTATTGCCGGTTACCCGCATCTTAAGAATGATAATCTGGCAACTCAGGCTCAGGTTCTTGCCAGCAATGCGTATACGGAAGCCTCCAAGAAAACAAAATATATCGTTAAGCAGATAGAAATTCCCTACCAGAATAAACGCATAATCGCCCATCTTCATTTGACCAAAACCGATAAGCCGCAACCTGTGGTGATGGTCAGTGCGGGGCTGGATAGCTTACAAACCGACATGTGGAAGTTGTTCCGTGACCATTTAGCGAAAAAAGACATCGCAATGTTGACTGTCGATATGCCTTCAGTTGGGCATAGCAGTCATTGGACGCTAACAGAAGATACCTCTTGCATCCACCAAGCGGTATTGAACGAACTGTTTAATATTCCTTGGGTTGATCATCATAGGGTAGGGTTGATTGGGTTTCGGTTTGGCGGCAATGCTCTAGTCAGACTGTCTTTTATGGAGCCAGATAAGATTAAAGCGTGTGTCAGCTTAGGAGCTCCGATTCACGATGTACTTTCTTCACCGGAAAAGTTGAAGAAAATGCCGAAAATGTACCTTGATGTTTTAGCATCGCGCTTAGGGAAGAACGCGGTAGACGTCAACAGTTTGGCGGGTCAGTTGATGGCTTGGTCGCTTAAGGTGCAGGGCATTTTATCTAACCGTAAAACTAAGGTGCCTATTCTGGCAATGAGCCTCGAAAGCGATCCGGTTTCACCCTACAGTGATAACCAGCTGGTTGCCTTGTTTAGTGATTACGGAAAAGCGAAGAAAATCAGTGCAAAAACAATTACACAAGGATATGAGCAATCCCTCGATTTGGCGATTAAGTGGTTGGAGGACGAGCTAATTAGATGACAAATCTAATAAATTAGGCAAGACTCATATAAGGGCAATACCCAAACTAAGCAGTCCTGTTTATTTGCTCGTCATAATTACAACGAATAATCATTACAGATATTGAATATGGAGATTCATTATGTCTGAACAGCCAAAAAGTCCAACTCATTACCGCTTGATGTCTACGTTAAAGGCCATTGGCCCATATCTGAGAGAGTCACAAAGTGAAGAAGGCCGTTACTTGTTTGATTGTCTTTCTGTCTGTGTGAATGACAAAAAATCGCCGGAAGAAAGAGAGTTCTGGGGATGGTGGTTAGAGCTGGAACAAGAAGGGCAGACATTCGCTGCTCGTTATAGCACTGGCCTCTATGATGTTAAAGGGGACTGGGTGGACGAGAAGTTACCAAAAAAAGCCATTGAAGAAGTTAACCGCACCCAAGAAGCTTTCCATCAAAAGCTGGTTGAAACCCTACAGACTCAATTTGATATGACGTTAGATTTACACAAAGAATCTGTTGAGTTCGTCTAAATTTATTCCTCTATCTATTTTATCTATCAAAAAGGCGCCTCACGGCGCCTTTTCTACTTGTGAATTTATGCTTTGATTGTTAAAACATCAGGTCTGATAACCATTTTGCTGATACTGCGTGTTGCTATGCAAACCAGAGCAATGGGTGACTATTTTTAATTTCATAGCAGAGAGACAATGAATCAAGAATGCGGAAACACAACACAGCGCCAAACTGTGGTTGTGAAACTGGGTACCAGTGTATTAACTGGTGGGACATTGGCGTTAGATCGCGCTCACATGGTTGAGTTGGCGCGCCAGTGTGCTGAGCTGAAGAAACTGGGCCACTCTGTGGTCATGGTATCGTCTGGCGCAATTGCGGCAGGCCGAGAGCACCTAGGTTACCCCGCACTGCCCAACTCGATGGCAAATAAGCAGTTATTGGCTGCGGTGGGGCAGAGCCAATTGATTCAAACTTGGGAAGCCTTGTTCGGCATCTACGGAATTAAAATTGGTCAGATGCTGCTGACTCGTGCAGACATGGAAGACCGAGAGCGCTTTCTTAATGCCCGCGATACCATCAATGCTTTAGTCGACAATGACATCATTCCTATCGTGAATGAAAATGACGCGGTAGCGACCAGTGAAATCAAAGTGGGTGATAACGATAACTTGTCAGCTTTAGTCGGTATTCTTTGTGGGGCAGACAAATTGCTCCTACTGACAGATCAGAAAGGGCTATTTACCGCTGATCCGCGCAAAGACCCAAATGCTGAATTGATCAAAGAAGTGAAAACCATTGATGACACTCTGCGCAAAATCGCCGGAGGCAGTGGCACAACGCTAGGTACTGGCGGGATGGCAACCAAACTTCAGGCGGCGGATATTGCTCGACGAGCTGGAATTGAAGTGATCATCGCAGCGGGTAGCGCACCTAGTGTGGTATTCGACTCATTGGGTGAAGAACCGCAAGGTACCCGCTTTCTGCCAATTGAAGAAGCGCTCGAAAGTCGCAAACGCTGGATTCTGGCTGGGCCAGCCGCGTCAGGTGATATTGTCATTGATGACGGAGCGGTGAAAGCAGTCATCGAAAAAGGCAGTAGTCTGCTGGCTAAGGGAGTGACTCACGTGAGTGGCGAATTTGCCCGCGGTGAGGTAGTGCGTGTGACTGATCAGAGCGGTGCTTTGGTTGCGCGCGGGATTTCCAGCTACTCCAGCCAAGACATGACCAAGATAATTGGCAAGCACAGTAAAGATATTTTAGGAATTTTGGGTTACGACTATGGCAGCGAAGTGCTGCACCGTGACGATATGGTCGTAATTCAGGAATAATTGAGGGAAAGATAGTGGAACTGATTTCTATGGGTCAAGCTGCCAAAGACGCAGCTTTCCAACTGGCAACAGCATCAACGGCGCAAAAAAACCAAGCACTAGCGATCATTGCAGATGAACTTGAAGCCAACGCAGACACGATTTTGGCTGCAAATGCCAAAGATATTGAACTGGGTCGAGAAGCTGGCCTGACAGACGCGTTACTTGATCGCCTGCTGCTTAACGAAGATCGTTTAGCGGGGATCGCTAATGACGTACGTAACGTGATTAGCCTTAATGATCCCGTCGGTAGCGAAATTGATAGCAAAGTCCTAGAAAACGGCATGTCTTTATCTCGCCGTCGAGTGCCATTAGGGGTTGTTGGCGTCATCTACGAAGCGCGCCCGAACGTGACTATTGATATTGCTGCCCTGTGTTTAAAAACGGGTAACGCAAGCATCCTTCGTGGTGGTAAAGAGACGTTTTTCTCCAATATGGAGCTAGTCAAGGTTATTCAGTCGGCGCTTGCTAAAGCCGAGCTGCCTGCGGCATCGGTTCAGTATATTGAGAAGCCGGATCGAGAGTTGGTTTCTCAGCTGCTTAAGCTCGATGATTACGTTGACATGATCATTCCACGTGGTGGCGCTGGTCTTCACAAAATGTGTAAAGAAAACAGCACGATCCCTGTCATTATTGGCGGCTTTGGTATCAGTCATGTATTTGTTGATGAGAGTGCTGATCTCCAGAAATCTCTAGAAGTCGTCGAGAATGCGAAAGTGCAGCGTCCTTCGGCTTGTAATGCACTGGATACTTTATTGGTTCACGAAGCTATCGCAGCCGAGTTTCTGCCAATGTTGAAAGCTCGCATGGAAGATAAAGTCACATTTGTTGCTGAGCCTCAAGCAAAGGCTTTGATGGCGACTGCTAAACAGATACGTGATAGTGGCGAAGGGGACTTTGATACGGAATGGCTCAGCTTCACTCTTGGTGTCAAAGTGATTAAGGATGTCAAACAAGCTATCGATCATATGCGAGTCCATAATGCCAGCCACTCTGATGCAATCATGACGAACAGCTTGGAAAACTCGGAGTTGTTCATCAACTCAGTGGGTTCTGCTGCTGTGTATGTTAACGCTTCTACTCGATTTACCGATGGCGCGCAGTTTGGCTTGGGGGCTGAGGTTGCGGTGTCGACACAGAAGCTGCATGCTCGTGGGCCAATGGGGTTAGAAGAGCTTACCAGCTATAAATGGGTAGGAAAGGCTAACTACCTACCGCGTAGTTAACAAAACTCAGTATTCCGATATGAAAAAGGGGCGATTTCGCCCCTTTTGCTTTTCTTCACTTTACCAAATCCGCTACACTAGCTGCGATATACTCAAGTGACTTCGTTTGCGCGTTAACAACTTATCCTAAAAGGGATTCTCGTTGATATTTGCATAGAACAAAATCTCTTTATTGGTTCTATCAATATGGCGTTAAGCGCAGAGGTTATTTGAGTATATTATGGAGGTGATATGCATTGTCCTTTTTGCTCTGAGAATGATACGAAAGTGATCGATTCTCGTCTGGTGGCTGACGGTCATCAGGTTCGCCGTCGCAGGCAGTGTCTAGCTTGTAGCGAACGCTTTACCACATTCGAAACTGCTGAACTGGTGATGCCTCGCGTGATTAAATCAAATGGAAACCGCGAACCATTTAATGAAGATAAAATGGTCGGTGGTTTGCAGCGAGCGTTGGAAAAACGCCCAGTGAGTGCGGACTCTGTTGAGCTGGCGATCAGCATGATCAAGTCTCAGCTACGGGCGACCGGAGAGCGTGAAGTACCTAGTGAAATGATCGGTAATTTGGTTATGGATCAGCTTAAAGAGCTGGATAAAGTCGCTTACATTCGCTTTGCGTCCGTTTACCGTAGCTTTGAAGATATTCGTGAGTTTGGCGAAGAAATTGCCCGATTAGAAGATTAACGTAAACATGTCTGAATTCACCCCTCAAGATTATCAAATGATGTCGCGTGCGATTGAATTGGCTAAAGGCGGCATCTACACCACGGCACCAAACCCGAATGTTGGTTGTGTTATTACCCTTGATGACGACATCGTCGGTGAAGGCTTTCACTACCGCGCTGGCGAACCCCATGCGGAAGTGCATGCATTAAGAATGGCAGGCGATAAGTCTGTGGGGGCGACCGCTTATGTCACCCTTGAGCCTTGTTCTCATTACGGCCGCACCCCTCCATGCGCTGAAGGTTTGATCAAAGCTAAAGTGGCGAAAGTGATTTGTGCCATGGAAGACCCAAACCCACAGGTGGCGGGGCGTGGCATTAAAATGCTGTGTGATGCGGGTATTGAAGTTCAGGTTGGATTGCTAGAAAGCGATGCGATGGCTCTGAACTCTGCTTTCATCAAGCGTATGAAAACCGGAATGCCTTTTGTGCAGTTGAAAATGGCCGCAAGCTTTGATGGCCAAACCGCGCTGAGTAATGGTCAAAGTCAGTGGATCACGTCTCCTCAGGCAAGGCAAGATGTACAAAACTACCGTGCTCAAGCCGGCGCTATCTTATCGACAAGCAAAACGGTGATTGAGGACAATGCATCGCTGAATGTTCGTTGGTATGAGCTACCTGAGTCTGTGCAGGCTAAACTGCCTGAAAGTGAAGTGCGCCAACCTGTCAGAGTGGTGTTGGATCGTCAGCAGCAGCTATCTTCTGAACTCAAATTCTATTCGACTGACGGCGAGCGTATTGTTGTCTCTGCACAAGGTGATGTAGCTCCCTTACTTAATGACTCAGAGCAAATTGATTTGAAATCAACATTTGCAAATTTGGTCTCCCATCACAATATTAATCATCTCTGGGTTGAAGCGGGCGCCACTCTGGCAAGCAGTCTGATTAAAGAAGGCTTGGTGGATGAGTTAATATTGTATCTAGCGCCTAAAATTATGGGCAGTGATGGCCGAGGCTTGTTTGGTGCACTTGGACTAGAGTCGATGGCAGAAGTCATTGAACTCGATATTCAAGATATCAGACAAGTTGGCCAAGACATTCGCCTTGTAGCCCGACTAAAGAACAAAGAAGCGTAAATATGTTTACAGGAATTATTGAAGCTGTTGGGACGCTAACAGCAATTACTCCGAAAGGTGAAGACATTAGTGTCACCGTTGAAGTGGGTAAGCTGGATATGTCAGACGTCAAACTCGGCGACAGCATAGCAACGAATGGCGTGTGTTTGACGGTTGTGGATTTTAATTCAACCAGCTATAGCGCCGATTTGTCGTTAGAAACTTTGAACAAAACTGGGTTTACGGATTACCAAGTGGGTGGCAAGGTCAACCTCGAAAAAGCCATGCTGCCAACCACGCGCTTTGGTGGTCATATTGTTTCTGGTCACGTGGATGGCGTTGGTGAAATTACTGAACGTAATCAGGTGGGGAGAGCGATTGAGTTTTGGGTTTCCATGCCTGAAGAACTATCTAAATATGTTGCTGAGAAAGGCTCTGTTACTGTGGATGGTATCAGCCTGACGGTGAATGCTCTGCGCAAAAATGCCTTCAAACTTACGATAGTGCCACACACTGGCGAAGAGACGACCATTGCAGATTTCCATGTTGGACGAAAAGTGAATTTGGAAGTGGACGTGTTAGCGCGCTACATGGAACGTTTACTAACCAGCCAAAAAGAGCAGCCAGAATCGCGTTTGACCATGGAGTTTCTCCAGCAAAACGGTTTTGCATAAATTAACGGACGCCCAGCCTAGAACGCTGGGCGTTGACACAGAATAAAGTCGCCAAGTGCCCAGATAACAGGAACAGAGAAATGCCAATTAGTACGCCTCAAGAAATCATCGAAGACATTCGCTTAGGTAAAATGGTCATCCTGATGGATGACGAAGATCGTGAAAATGAAGGCGATCTGATCATGGCGGCCGAACATGTGACTCCAGAAGCGATCAACTTCATGGCAACTCACGGCCGCGGCCTGATCTGCTTGACGATGACTAAAGAGCGTTGTGAGCGTTTAGGCTTGCCACCTATGGTTCAGGACAACAACGCGCAGTACACGACTAACTTCACTGTTTCTATTGAAGCGGCGGAAGGCGTGACAACAGGTATTTCAGCAGCAGATCGTGCGCGCACCGTGCAAGCTGCGGTTGCAAAAGACGCCAAAGCGGCGGACTTGGTTCAACCAGGGCATATCTTCCCACTTGCCGCACAAGACGGTGGTGTTCTGACTCGTGCTGGCCACACTGAAGCAGGTTGTGACTTGGCGCGTTTGGCTGGTTTTGAGCCTTCCGGTGTGATTGTTGAAATCCTCAATGACGACGGCACAATGGCTCGTCGCCCAGATCTAGAAATCTTCGCGGAGAAACATGGTATCAAGTTAGGTACGATTGCTGATTTGATCGAATACCGCAACAACACAGAAACGACTATCGAGCGTGTTGCAGAGTGCAAATTGCCGACAGAATACGGTGAGTTTGAACTGGTGACCTTCCGCGATACTATCGACAATCAGGTTCACTACGCGCTATGCAAAGGCAACGTGCAAGAGAACGCACCATTGGTTCGAGTTCACCTTCAGGATACGTTTACCGACCTACTGCGTAGCGATCGCAATGCTGAACGAAGCTGGACGCTAGATAAAGCAATGAAGCGCATTGGTGAAGAAGGTGGCGTCTTGGTTATTCTTGGTAATGAAGAGTCAACTGACTTGCTTATCCACCGCGTGAAAATGTTTGAAGCCCAAGATAAAGGCGAAGCGCCAACCTTGGCGAAGAAGCAAGGGACATCACGACGTGTTGGTGTCGGTTCGCAGATTTTGGCGGATTTGGGTGTACATGACATGCGTCTACTTTCTTCAACTAACAAGAAATACCACGCCTTGGGTGGGTTCGGTCTTAATGTGGTTGAATATGTTTGCGAATAAGCAGATAGAAAACGACTAGATTGTATAAGAAGGCAAAGGGTGATGAACCAATTGCCTTCTTTGTTTTTAACGCCGTTCTGCTAATTGAATAATGCTAAATTTCCATTAGATATTGCTCACAGATTTGTGCTAGAATCCGGCGATTCTCACTTGATGAACATAGTTAAAGGAAGGCTTATGAAAGTGATCGAGGGTGGCTTCCCAGCGCCAAACGCAAAAATTGCTATCGTTATTTCTCGTTTCAACAGTTTTATTAACGAAAGTCTATTGTCTGGTGCAATCGATACTTTAAAGCGTCATGGACAAATCAGCGAAGATAACATCACCGTTGTTCGTTGTCCGGGTGCGGTTGAACTTCCATTGGTAGCTCAGCGCGTAGCAAAAACAGGCAAGTTTGATGCGATCGTATCACTAGGTACTGTTATTCGTGGCGGCACACCTCACTTTGACTATGTTTGTAGTGAATGTAACAAAGGCCTTGCGCAGGTGTCTCTGGAGTACAGTCTTCCAGTGGCGTTTGGTGTATTGACCGTTGATACAATTGACCAAGCTATCGAGCGCGCAGGAACCAAGGCTGGTAATAAAGGTGCAGAGGCTGCACTAAGCGCACTTGAAATGATTAACGTTCTATCTGAAATCGATTCCTAATGGGGGCCAGTGTGAAACCAGCCGCACGTCGTAATGCACGTCGATTCGCTCTACAAGCGATCTACTCATGGCAAATTACTAAAGAGAATGTTGCCACTATTGAAGAGCAGTTCTTATCTGGTGGTAAGTATGATGAAGAAGAGCATCATGCTGCTGAGCCAGCGCTTGTTGCACCAGATACTGACGTTGCATACTTCCGTGACCTGCTAACAGGTGTTGTGCTAAGTCACACAGAGCTAGACAGCAAGATTCGTCCTTACACTGCTCGCCCAATGCAAGATTTGGACATGATGGAGCTGGCTTTGCTTCGTCTTGCTATGTATGAAATGACGCGTCGTGAAGATGTGCCTTACAAAGTGGTAATCAATGAAGCAATCGAACTGGCTAAAGTGTTCGCTGCTGAAGAGAGCCACAAGTTTGTCAATGGTGTGCTAGATAAAGCCGCACCACACGTTCGCAAAAAATAAGCCGAATTGATAGAAAAAGGTCAGCAAATGCTGGCCTTTTTTATGCCTAACGTTACATTGAGTACTATGTCTGGTGAATTTAATTTAATCGAAAAGTATTTCGTTGGCCGACAGGCGTCACGTAAAGATGTCCTGCTGGCGGCCGGTGATGATTGCGCCTTAGTCAAAGTACCTGAGGGGTTATCTGTCGCGATCAGCACAGATACTCTGGTGTCAGGGACTCATTTTCTTGAATATGCTAACCCTGCTTGGGTTGCACATAAAGCATTAGCATCCAACATCAGCGACCTCGCCGCCATGGGCGCAACGCCAGCATGGGTGTCATTTGCCTTGACGATGCCTGAACCCGATGAGGCGTGGCTTGAGCCTTTCTGTGAAGCATTTTTTGAGCTTGCGGATTATTATGGGGTGCAGTTGATTGGTGGTGATACCACTAAAGGCCCGTTAAGTCTAACGCTCACTGTACAAGGATTGGTTGACCCAGATAAAGCACTGCGTCGTGATGGGGCTCAAGTCGGCGATTGGGTTTATGTAACGGGTGATTTAGGGGACAGCAAAGCTGGTCTGGATGTCATCCTCAATCCGGAACTGAAGTCTCAACCTTTTGCTCAGGAGTTAGAACAACGCCACTACCTCTCGACGCCTCGCGTTTTAGTTGGTCAAGCACTCCTTAATCTAGCCAGCTCAGCTATCGATATTTCAGATGGTTTGATTTCAGATCTGCAACACATTCTGAAACGTTCTTCTGTTGGAGCAAGCCTTGACGTCTCGCTATTACCTGTCTCTAATGCTCTTATCCAATTTACGGGCACTTTAGCTAAAGCCCAGCAATATGCGTTGTCCAGCGGGGAAGAGTACGAACTGTGCTTTACGGTACCTGAGCAGAATAAAGGCTCCATCGAGAGTGCTCTTGCGCATTGTGGCGCTAAGATTACCTGCATTGGTCAAATACGACCACAAGGAACGTTTGAGTTGCACCAGCAAGGGCAAGCGTTAGATTGGATGCTGCAAGGCTATGATCACTTTAAATAATTCTAAGTAGTATAATGACAAATCCACTTTCACTTATCTCATTGAAAAACCCTTGGCACTTACTCGCTACTGGTTTTGGCAGTGGCCTTTCTCCTGTTGTTCCTGGAACGATAGGCACATTGGCTGCAGTCCCTTTCTATTTCCTTTTGGTCCAGTTGCCTTTACCTGTATACATCGTGGTTGTAGTTGCTTCTTGCTTAATTGGAATCAAAATATGCCAGGTTACCTCCGATGATATGGGAGTACACGATCATGGTTCCATCGTATGGGATGAATTTGCCGGTTTCTGGATAACCATGCTGGTGGTGCCATTGTTTCAACTTTCAGCGACGGACTGGAAATGGGTACTGACCGGGTTCGTGCTGTTTCGTTTCTTTGATATGGTTAAGCCATGGCCGATTGGCTGGTTAGATAAGCGTGTCCACGGTGGCTTGGGTATTATGCTGGATGATATCGTCGCGGGTATCATGGCTGGTGTTGCGCTTTACTTTGTGGGCAAATACGCAGGCTGGCTCGTCTAGTTTGATGAAGTGGTGAGCAGGTTTCTGGTCTCTCACACGTCTAAAAGAAAAGGGCTGATGCTCTCACATCTGCCCTTCAAATTGTTTCTATTCTTGAAGCGATTTATTTCAGTTTTTCTAGATCAGCTTCGATCTCTGTGATCTTACTTGAAACGACTTTCTCTAAGTGGCGAAGATCGGAAAGAATCTTCTGCTTCACATCCACTTCAACGAGCTTTTCTGGCTTAGTGAGTTTGTTCAACTCATCGATCACTAGTGTCAGATTGCGGTTGATCTCAGTTACTTCTTTGTACTTATGGCTTCCGCTGTCCACAAGAACGTTTTTAACCTGACGGGGATATTTGAACTTTACGCTTTTAGCGAATAACTCGCCTTTCTGCTTGTGGAAATAGATCTTTAACACATCCTTGTGCGCTTCTTGGCGTAGTGAATAGCGCTCAATCTGTTTAGGATCGTGAATACCTAAACCAGTGAGGTGTGGGAACATAGGCTACCTCTTTGTGTTGATTCAAAATCACCCTGCGCGCTTATGAGCAGGGTGTACAAATATTGTTAACATCAATAATGTAGCAGCCTAATCACGTTGTAGATAGCTGATTTTTAGTACACCTTTACAACTTGTGGACAAGATCGCTTACGGTGCCAGCTCGGCCACATTAGCGGTCAGACTTTCTCTAAGTTGTGCTTCTTGCTCTTCAGTTAACTTGCCACCTTGCTCACTGGTGATGATGAACAAATCTTCTGCTCGCTCACCAATGGTGGTGATTTTTGCTGCATGAAGGTGAAGGTCTAAATCCGCAAAAGTCGCCCCGACGGTTGCCAGTAACCCTGGTGTGTCTAAGGCAACAAACTCCATTAAAGTACGCTTTTTGCTCTTTGTTGGTAGGAAATCGACCCGTGTTTTAACTTTAAAGTGCTGAAGATTGCGTGGTACACGACGGGTTTTGATTTTTGTTGGCCTGCCATCTTTCAATACGTGGGCTAGGTGTTTAATCACGGCCTTGTGACGGCTTTCATGAACCGCCTGACCGTGTTGGTCCAAGACCATAAAAGTATCGAGTACATAACCATCTTTACTAGTCATAACCTGAGCGTCGTGAACGTTAAAATTACGCCTATCCAGCTCGGCCACCACTGTTGCGAATAAGGCGTGTTGGTCACGGCTATAGACAAACACTTCCGTGCCCCCTCGGGTCGCTTTCTTCGAGATTAAGATTAGTGGTTTTGCATGATCTTCATGGCGGAGCAAGTGCATACAGTGCCAAGCGATCTGCTTGTGGGTGTGACGGAGAAAATAATCCGCTTTGAACCGCTGCCATAGCACTTCAATTTCTCGTGCACTAAATCCTTCTTTGCGTAATAGGGCAGAGGCGAGCTGCTGGTTGTGGCGGATTCGCTCTCTCACATCGACAGGGTTCTCCAACCCGCGGCGTAATGCTCTTTGCGTGGAGTAGAAGAGCTCTGCCAATAGGGTCCGTTTCCAGCTGTTCCATAGTTCGGGGTTAGTCGCGCAAATATCGGCCACGGTTAAACACACTAGGTACTCAAGGTATTCTTCGTCACGTACCTGTTTGGCAAATTCAGTGATCACCTCTGGATCATAAATATCACGGCGTTGTGCAGTGACTGACATAAGTAGGTGATGCCTTACTAGCCAGGCGACCAATTTGGCTTCAGGTTTTGAGAGACCGTGCTCGATACAAAAGCTGTAAGCTTCCCCTTCACCAATCACTGAGTGGTCACCGCCGCGCCCTTTACCGATGTCGTGGAAAATAGCCGCAATGATCAACAACTCTTTCTTTTGAATACGTGGGTACACTTCGCAGCAGATAGGGTGCTTGTCGTAATTCTGTGAGTTACCGAAGGTGTTGATGTGTTTGAGCAACCTAACGCTGTGCTCGTCGACGGTGTACACATGGAACAGATCAAACTGCATCTGACCCACAATCTGGCTCCATTGTGGTAAGTAAGCGGCGAGAACACCAAGCTTGTGCATCAAACTGAAAGCCTTGTGCAGAGCGTTCGGATGGCGACAAAGCTCAATAAATTTTTCTCGCGCCTCTGGAATGGTATGAAGGAACTTGTTCAGACGGCGACGAGCGGTGCGGAGTTGACGTAGCGTCGGTGGTGCAACCCCTTCAATGCTCGAGTCATTGGCGATATGAAGGAACATATCGAGAATGGTTTCTGGACGAGCTTGGAATAAAGCTGGCTTGCGAGCTTCGATTAAGTGGCCGCGACGCTGAAAGTCTTCACTGAGGATCTCAGGTTGACACTCAACTCCATTGTTTAAAATGGCTTGGTCAAACAGTTTTAGCAGCATTTTGTTGAGCTCAGCGACACGACGCAGGGTTCGATAGAACTCCTTCATCATCATTTCAACGCCGCGATTCCCTTCGCCTTCGAAGCCTAGACAATCTGCGACTTGAGCCTGATGAGCAAAGGTAAGGCGATTGTCGTACCTTTTCAGATGTAAGTGCAGTGCAAAGCGCACTCGCCAGAGATAATCCTGACACTCAACCAGCTCACGATATTCAGCGTCGGTTAGAAAGCCATACTTGCTCATTTCAAGCAAAGACGTCGCGCCAAAATGGCGTCTGGCAACCCAGCTCAAGGTATGGATATCTCGTAGACCCCCTGGTGTCGATTTGATATCAGGTTCAAGATTGTATGTGGTGTCATGATATCTGGCGTGACGACTTCGCTGCTCTTGAATTTTCGCTTTGTAAAAGGTTTCACTTGGCCAAAACGATTCGGAATGAATTTCTAACTTTAATTTTTGGAAAGTCTCTTCACAGCCGCACAGTAATCTGGCTTCCTGCAAGTTGGTGGCAACAGTGAGATCGTCGCGACCTATAGCAGCACATTCTTCCACCGTTCGTACCGCATGACCTATTTCGAGTCTAAGATCCCAGAGTAAGGTAATGAACTCGCTGACTTTGCTCGCTAGGTTATCAGGCAAGCTATGGCGAGAAACGATCAAAATATCGATATCCGACAGTGGGTGAAGTTCACCCCGTCCATAGCCACCGACCGCCACTAAGCTGATATTCGGCAGGTCGGAAAAGCCAAAGTGTTGCCACATGCGGTTGAGAAGTAAGTCAATATAATCAGAACGACCCAAAACGAGGTCGGTCACAGGGTGATGTTCGAGAAATTGCTGCTTCTGATAGAGAGCAAATTGTTCCAGTTGAGATTTGAGTTCATTGACTGAGATCTGATCATCTTCGAATGTCAGAGGAGACTGAAAGGGCATACCGCGAGTCCGTGCTAAATATCCATTAGATACCAATCTATCAAAATGGCGCTGATAAAAAAATATCCCCGTGAAACGGGGATATTAAATCAATAAATCAGATTAGACGTTGTTCATTATACGAGGGATAGTGTCGTCGCTGCGTAAAGTCATGACTTCACAGCCAGTTTTGGTGACCAGCAACGTGTGCTCGTATTGCGCTGACTTCTTGCCGTCACCGGTATAGACAGTCCAGTCATCTTCAGCGTCAACTGTGACGCCGAACTTGCCCGCGTTAATCATCGGTTCGATAGTAAAGCACATGCCTTCTTGAAGAACACGGCGATCGTTGTTCTTGTAATGAACAATCTGTGGCTCTTCGTGGAACTCATTACCGATACCATGGCCACAGAAGTCTTTTACAATAGAGAACTTATTACGTGGGTTCTTTTTGTTGTTTTCTTTAATGTACTTTTCAATCGCAGTACCGATGTCACCGACAGTTGCTCCTGGTTTTACCTTGCGCATTCCCACATACAATGCTTCTTGCGTGACCATACAGAGGCGCTTGTCAGCCGGAGACACATCGCCGACGAAAAACATCTTAGATGTGTCGCCGTGATAACCCTGCGGGCGCACGCTGAGGTCGGCATTTTCATCATTAGGAACAATGACAGTAATATCAACGTTGATGATGTCTCCGTTTTTCAAAACGGCAGGTTTCGGCTGACCGTTGCTACCCACTTCGTCTTCTGACGCTGGGATACCGTGACACACAATGTGGTTGATTGAAGTACAAATGGATTTAGGGAATCCATGGTAATCAAGAGGGGCAGAGTAAGCGCCTTTTTCGATCCCGTAGTCGTGACAAATCTGATTCAATTCATCTGTCGTTACCCCTTCTTTGATGTGAGGTTCGATCATTTCTAGGATTTCAGCGGCCAGTGCGCCTGCGATTCGCATGCGCTCGATTTCTTCAGCGGTTTTGATCTTGATTGACATCGGCTTTCTCTATTTCATTCAGTGGCACTCTATGGTGCGAATGGGCGCATTCTAGCAGGAACCGTACATAATGAGAATGATTCTTCATGTAGCTCTATACGCAAGTAGGCACTGAGAGAGCCAGTCTGTGCAATGAATAATCGTTTTTTACTAGCCATGAAGGGCAAAAATATGGTATAAAGCGCGCCGGAAATGTGGTCTGTTCTCTCTGCTTGGTGAAACCTCGCGGCGAAGCTGACGACTTCCAATTAACTTATATCTTTAAATCACACACATTCCGTCACATATTCCGGGGTGCTGGGCAGAAGCCTAGTCGGAGTTATGGGGGATGTGGAGGCCTAACCCCATAGAGGATTTTAAAATGGCAACTGTATCAATGCGCGATATGCTTAAAGCTGGTGTTCACTTCGGTCACCAGACTCGTTACTGGAACCCAAAAATGAAGCCATTCATCTTTGGTGCTCGTAACAAGGTTCATATCATCAACCTAGAAAAAACTGTACCAATGTTCAACGATGCTCTAGCTGAGCTAGCTAAAGTTGGCGAAAAGAAAGGTAAAGTTCTATTTGTAGGTACTAAGCGCGCTGCATCTGAAGCTGTTAAAGAAGCTGCTGTTGCAAGCAACCAGTTCTACGTTAACAACCGCTGGTTAGGCGGTATGCTAACAAACTACAAAACTGTTCGTCAGTCTATCAAGCGTCTAAAAGACCTAGAAGCACAGTCTCAAGACGGTACTTTTGACAAGCTAACTAAGAAAGAAGCTCTAATGCGTACTCGCGAAATGGAGAAGCTAGAGAAATCTCTTGGTGGTATCAAAGATATGGGCGGCCTACCAGACGCTCTATTCGTAATCGACGCTGATCACGAGCACATCGCAGTTAAAGAAGCAAACAACCTAGGTATCCCAGTTTACGCTGTAGTTGATACTAACTCTAACCCAGATGGCGTTGACTTCGTTATCCCTGGTAACGATGACGCAATCCGTGCGGTACAGCTATACCTAAACGCTGCTGCTTCTGCAGTAACTGAAGGTCGTAACAAAGATGTTGCTGCAGCTGCTGAAAAAGACGGTTTCGTAGAAGCTGAATAATAGCGGCTCCGCGTCACACTTGGTCTATGTGAAATCTAGTTGTCGCATAAACTAAGTTATAGTTATCAGCAGGGGCCGAAAATGTAGGCCCCTGTTTTTTACCAAATCCAGATTTAAACTGAGGAATAGAGAATGGCTGTTACTGCTGCTCTAGTTAAAGAACTGCGCGACCGTACTGGCGCAGGCATGATGGAATGTAAGAAAGCGCTAGTTGAAACTAACGGCGACGTTGAACTAGCAATCGAAAACATGCGTAAATCAGGCGCTGCGAAAGCTGCTAAGAAAGCAGGTAACGTTGCGGCTGAAGGTGCAATCATCATCAAAGAAGACAACGGTGTATCAGTTCTTCTTGAAGTTAACTGCCAAACTGACTTCGTTGCTAAAGATGCTAACTTCACTGCATTCGCAGAGAAAGTTGCAGCAGACGCTCTAGCATCTAAAGCTTCTGTTGAAGAGCTAGTTGCTAAATTCGAAGAAGAGCGTGTAGCTCTTGTTGCTAAGATCGGCGAAAACATCAACATCCGTCGCGTTCAGTACGTTGAAGGTGCTGCAATCGCTTCTTACCGTCACGGTGAGAAAATCGGTGTAGTTGTTGCTGGTGAAGGCGACGCTGAAACTCTTAAGCACGTTGCAATGCACGTAGCTGCTTCTCGTCCAGAGTACGTAAACCCAGAAGACGTACCTGCTGACGTAGTAGAGAAAGAGAAAGCTGTTCAAGTAGAAATCGCTATGAACGAAGGTAAACCAGCTGAAATCGCAGAGAAAATGGTTGTTGGCCGCATGAAGAAATTCACAGGCGAAATCTCTCTGACTGGTCAAGCTTTCGTTATGGAACCTAAGAAGTCTGTAGGCGAAATCCTGAAAGAGCGCGGTGCTTCAGTAGCTACATTCGTTCGCCTAGAAGTAGGTGAAGGTATCGATAAAGGCGAAGAAATGAGCTTCGCTGACGAAGTAGCAGCTGCTCAAAAAGGTTAATCCTTAGAGAAGCGCATAAAGTTTAGACCGTAGCCAAGGCTGCGGTCTTTTTACGACTGGCGTCTAAACGATTAACCGTGATGAATGGGCAAGAATTCAGCGCTTTTCAGAATAGAAAATGCATCTCTTGTCCATCCATGACTGTTAATCAACAACAACTCTCTTTTGGAAGGTAAACTCCATGACTACGAACCCTAAACCAGCGTATCAACGTATTCTGTTAAAACTGAGTGGTGAAGCACTTCAAGGCGAAGAAGGTTTTGGTATTGATCCTGCGATCTTGGATCGTATGGCTCAAGAAGTAAAAGAACTGGTTGAACTGGGTGTTCAGGTCGGTGTGGTTATCGGTGGTGGTAACTTGTTCCGTGGTGCAGGTCTTGCTGAAGCGGGTATGAACCGTGTTGTTGGTGACCACATGGGTATGTTAGCAACAGTAATGAATGGTTTGGCGATGCGTGATGCTTTGCACCGTGCATACGTCAATGCTCGTGTTATGTCTGCAATCCCACTAAAAGGTGTGTGTGACGATTACAACTGGGCAGACGCAATCCGTGAGTTGCGCCAAGGTCGTGTTGTTATCTTCTCAGCAGGTACAGGTAACCCATTCTTCACAACAGATTCTGCTGCATGTCTACGCGGAATTGAAATTGAAGCTGACGTAGTTCTAAAAGCGACAAAAGTTGATGGCGTATTTACGGCTGACCCGGTAGCCAACCCTGACGCAGAGCTGTATGATAACCTGAGCTACGCAGAAGTTCTTGATAAAGAACTAAAAGTGATGGATTTAGCAGCATTTACACTGGCTCGTGACCATAAAATGCCAATCCGCGTATTCAATATGAACAAACCAGGCGCACTACGTCGCGTGGTAATGGGTGAAGCAGAAGGCACTCTGATTAGTACTGCTGAATAATTCATTCAACCGTAGCGTGACTAATTCATGCTGCGGCATTGCCTTTTGAAGAATCCTGATTAGGCTTTCTTCTGAAAAGAATTACACATTAAGGTGATATTGTGATTAACGAAATCAAACAAGACGCTCAAGAGCGCATGGAAAAAAGCGTAGAAGCGCTAAAGAACAACCTTTCTAAAGTACGTACAGGTCGTGCTCATCCAAGCCTACTTTCTGGTATCTCGGTAGAGTACTACGGTGCGCCAACACCTCTAAACCAGGTCGCGAACGTAGTAGCAGAAGATGCTCGTACACTAGCAATCACAGTATTCGATAAAGAGCTAACGCCAAAAGTTGAGAAAGCGATCATGACGTCTGACCTAGGCCTAAACCCTATGTCTGCAGGTACTATCATTCGCGTTCCACTTCCACCTTTAACGGAAGAGCGTCGTAAAGATCTCGTGAAAATCGTTCGTGGCGAAGCTGAAGGTGGCCGTGTGGCTATCCGTAATATCCGTCGCGATGCGAACGGTGAACTAAAAGCGCTACTGAAAGACAAGGAAATCTCTGAAGACGAAGATCGTAAAGGTCAGGATGAGATCCAGAAAATCACTGACGCAGCTGTTAAGCAAGTCGATGAAGTATTAGCGGCAAAAGAAAAAGAGTTGATGGAAGTTTAATTCCATCTAGACTCTGGATACAGAGAACGCTGTGCTCGCAGCACAGCGTTTTTTTATGCTACTCTTTGTCCCCTGCTGGTAATCATAAATCCTTGTATGCAAAACTCTCAACTCTCACCAGAATCACTTCCTAAACATATTGCAATCATCATGGACGGCAATGGCCGCTGGGCGAAAGCACAAGGCAAACCGCGTGTATTTGGCCATAAAAATGGTGTTGCAGCCGTCAGAAAGGCGATCTCTACCTCTGCCAAGCTAGGCATTAAAGCCATTACTTTGTTTGCTTTCAGTAGTGAAAATTGGCGTCGCCCAGAAGAAGAAGTGGGTGTCTTGATGGAGCTGTTTATTACAGTTTTGTCGACAGAAGTAAAAAAACTGCACAAAAACAACCTACGTTTGCGTGTGATTGGTGACACAAGTCGATTCAATGAGCGTTTGCAAAAGAAAATTGCCCAGGCTGAAGCACTAACGGCGGATAACAGTGGGATGGTCATCAATATTGCGGCCAACTACGGTGGCAAGTGGGATATTGTTGAAGCAACTAAAGTCATCGCAGAAAAGGTATCAAAAGGTGAGCTCAGTGCTGGTGAGATTGATGAAGCGCTAATCACACAACACCTGACGATGTCAGATTTACCTGAAGTTGATTTGCTGATTCGAACGAGTGGTGAATGCCGAATCAGTAACTTTATGCTGTGGCAAATGGCTTACGCTGAGATGTATTTTACGCCAATTTACTGGCCAGAGTTCGATGAAAACAGCTTGATTGAAGCAGTGACTTGGTTTGTTAATCGAGAGAGACGATTCGGTTGTACCGGTGAACAAATCAAGGCATTGATGGAAAGCGATTAAAGGAATCAAGTTTGAAACAAAGAATTATAACCGCGCTTATCCTTGCTCCATTGGTGATACTCGGCATTTTTGAGTTATCGCTCCCCTTGTTCATGCTAGCGATTGCAGCCGTGACAGTGATTGGGTATTGGGAATGGACTCAGTTTGTTGATTATAAAACACGTCTTACCGCATTAATCCCTGGTCTTTTAGTCAGTGTTGCGACACTGACCCTGCTACCTTTTGATGCTTTGAGCCTAAATGCGGTGACTGAAGGCCACTTAGCAGTACTGCTGGCGGGTGGTGTCTGGTGGCTGGCTTCCAGCAGTTTAGCCATCACTTACCCTAACTCAGCCAAATTCTGGCAACACTCCAACGTGCTTCGTCACCTGTTTGGTATTTTGACCTTGCTCCCCTTTTTCTGGAGTGTTTTATTGCTTAGAGCGGAAGGTATCAACCAAGATACTTATCACGGAGCAAAACTCGTCCTGTTTGTATGTTTTATTGTCTGGGCAGCTGACAGTGGTGCGTACTTTGCAGGAAAGAGCTTTGGTAAGCGAAAAATGGCTCCCCATGTTAGCCCGAACAAGACCATTGAAGGTTTGATTGGTGGCATTGTTACTGCGATTGCTGTTGGTTGGGCAACGGCGAATTGGTTTGAAATTGAGTTCAGCAGCCCGGTTGCAATGGTGATGATTACGCTAGTAACCGTAGTGATATCCGTATTGGGAGATTTAGTTGAAAGCATGTTCAAGCGTGTGTCTGGTATCAAAGATAGCAGCAACATCATTCCAGGTCACGGCGGTGTACTGGACCGAATTGACAGCCTGACAGCTGCGTTTCCGGTCTTTGCTCTTCTATACTTCATATTCTAATTTATAAGGCAGGTTAGAGCCTGCCGTTATACTCTCATTGGTTTCTAGCTATGCGTAAGCTGACAATTTTAGGTGCAACCGGTTCGATAGGTGACAGCACGTTTAAAGTTATTGAACAGAACCCTCAGCACTTCTCGATTGTGGCCCTGGCTGCAGGTAATAATGTCGATAAAATGCGCCAACTTTGTCAGAAATGGCAGCCTAAATATGCAGTGATGGCCAGCGATAGTGCCGCGATGACGCTGAAAACACAGTTGCAAGAACTCAAAATTTCAACGCAAGTGTTAGCGGGTCAGGAAGCCATGTGTCATGTTTCTTCATTTGACGAAGTTGATACCGTGATGGCAGCGATTGTTGGCGCGGCAGGTTTGCTACCGACAATGGCGGCAGTCAAAGCAGGCAAGCGCATCTTACTGGCTAACAAAGAAGCTTTGGTCATGTCAGGGCAGCTATTTATCGATGCGGTGAAAGCCCACGGTGCTGAACTCATGCCTGTAGATAGTGAACACAATGCGATATTCCAATGTTTGCCAGAGTCGATTCAGACCAATCTTGGTGGTTGTGATTTAAGTGAGCATGGCATCCAACATATTTTGTTGACTGGTTCCGGCGGCCCTTTCCGTTATAGCGATATCAGCACGTTGCCAGCTGTCACACCTGAGCAAGCCATTGCCCATCCAAACTGGTCGATGGGGCCAAAAATTTCGGTTGACTCTGCCACCATGATGAACAAAGGTCTGGAGTACATTGAAGCTAAATGGTTGTTTAACACATGCCGCGAGCAGCTCAAAGTTTTGATTCATCCTCAATCCGTCATCCATTCTATGGTTCAATACAAAGATGGTTCGGTACTGGCACAAATGGGTGAACCCGATATGGCGACGCCGATTGCGCTCACACTGTCCTATCCAGAACGTGTGTCTGCAGGTGTAAAGCCTTTGGACTTCACCACTGTGGGTGAATTGACTTTCTTAGAACCCGACTTTAAACGTTACCCTTGTCTGAAACTGGCCATTGAGGCTTGTTATGAAGGGCAGCATGCAACTACTGCATTGAATGCGGCAAACGAAGTGGCGGTCGAGCATTTCCTGTCACGCCAGCTCAAATTCACTGATATTGCTGTTGTCAACGAGCGAGTGGTGGAGCAAGTTTGCTCTAACAATAATCATTCAGTTTGTGATAGCTTGGAAAGCATCTTAGAGCTGGATAAAATGGCGCGAGCGTTGGCCGTCGAAATCATTGAAGAGCGTGCATTATGACTGGGATATTGTGGAATTTCGCATCATTTATCATTGCGTTAGGTATTTTAGTTGCCGTGCATGAATATGGCCATTTCTGGGTTGCGCGCCGCTGTGGTGTCAAAGTCGAGAAGTTCTCGATTGGTTTTGGTAAATCAATCTGGAGCAAAATAGGTAAAGATGGTACTGAATACAGTATTTCAATCATCCCATTAGGTGGCTACGTTAAGATGCTCGACGGACGTGTAGATGACGTACCTGAAGAGCAGAAAAAGCACGCGTTTGATACGCAACCTTTATGGAAGCGAACTTCGATAGTAGCGGCAGGGCCTGCATTTAACTTTTTCTTTGCTGTATTTGCTTACTGGTTGGTATTCATGATTGGTGTTCCAGCGGTTAAGCCTGTGGTTGGTCAGGTTGAGCCTCATTCTATCGCTGCTGAAGCAGGTTTAGAATCTGGAATGGAACTAAAAGCCGTCTCTGGCGTCCAAACTCCGGACTGGGAATCCGTCAATATGGGATTGATTGGCCATATTGGTGATAAGCGATTAACGATGACAGTGGCACCCGCTGATGGTGTGGGTGTTGAAGAAGTTAGAACGTTTGACTTAACCAATTGGAACTTTGACCCAGAACACGAGTCTGCTATGTCAGCATTGGGTTTTAAACCTTTTACTCCTGAAATCTCAACCACACTGGTGACGATTTCTGAAGGAGGTGCTGGTGAGGCGGCAGGCTTACAAGCTGGAGATACATTGCTCGCGGCTAATGGTCAACCGATCATCAATTGGCAGCAAGTAGTTGAGCTGATTCAAGGGCACCCGAATCAAGCCATTGACTTGCAGATTGAGCGTGCTGGTGAGGTACAAAACCTCATCCTAACTCCTGATAGTCGTGAACTTGCGGATAAGCGAACGATTGGATTTGCCGGAATCGCTCCTGAAGTCGCAGAATGGCCGGAAAATTATCGCTTCGAGCTCCAATTTGGTGTATTTGAATCAGTCGGAAAAGCGGTTGAGAAAACCGGACAAATTATCGATCTAACGATCAGCATGCTTAAAAAGCTGATCGTTGGTGACGTTGGATTAAATAACCTAAGTGGACCTATTTCAATTGCGAAAGGAGCAGGGACGACCGCCGACTACGGGCTGGTATATTTCCTAGGTTTCTTAGCGTTAATTAGTGTCAACTTAGGCATCATTAACCTTGTACCATTACCTATGTTGGATGGTGGACACTTATTGTTTTTTGCTATTGAAGCAGTGATCAGACGACCAGTTCCTGAGCGCATTCAGGAAATGGGGTACCGCATTGGTGGGGCAATTATTTTCTCTCTGATGGCAGTGGCGATATTTAATGATTTTGCTCGTCTGTAACAGGGCAAAGGTTGTAGTAAGGAATAACTAAAACAAATATGGCGATGAAAAAAATTCTATTTGCAACGCTATTGGCAACGAGCGTAACTGCAAATGGTGCCGAGAACTTTGTTGTTGAAGACATACAGATTGACGGTTTACAGCGTGTCGCACTGGGTGCGGCATTGTTAAAAATGCCGGTACGCATCGGTGATACTGTCGACAACCAAGACGTGTCTGAGATCATTAAAGCGTTGTACGCGTCAGGCAATTTTGAAGACATCAAAGTGCTGCGAGATGGTAACCAGTTATTGGTTCAGGTCAAAGAGCGGCCTACGATTGCTAACATCTCCTTTTCTGGTAACAAGGCTATCAAAGAAGAGCAATTACAACAGAATCTAGACGCATCTGGTGTGCGTGTGGGTGAAGCTCTGGATCGCACAACGCTATCGAACATTGAAAAAGGTCTCGAAGACTTTTACTACAGTGTTGGTAAGTACAATGCAACGGTGAAAGCGGTCGTCACTCCTTTGCCTCGTAACCGCTCGGATCTGAAATTTGTTTTCTCTGAGGGTGTGTCGGCAAAAATCCAGCAGATTAACTTTATTGGTAATGAGGTCTTTACTGATGAAGAGTTACTAAGTCGCTTCAACCTGAATGTAGATGTCGCTTGGTGGAACTTCCTGTCTGATGATAAGTATCAGAAGCAGGTATTAGCGGGTGACATCGAAGCTCTTAAGTCTTATTACCTAGACCGTGGTTATCTCAAATTCAAAGTCGATTCAACGCAGGTAGCGATCTCCCCAGATAAGAAAGGGGTCTACATTACCCTTGCGGTGAATGAAGGCTTACCTTACACGGTTAAAGACGTGAAGTTCCGTGGCGAGCTGATTGGCAAAGAAGCGGAGTTTGAAGCTCTGGTTCCGTTTGAAAGCGGTGACGTCTATAACGGTTCCCAGGTAACAAGCTTAGAAGAAAACGTGAAACGTGTTCTTGGTGAAGCTGGTTACGCGTACCCTCAGGTTCGTACTATTCCAGAATTTGATGATGAGACTCAACAGGTCTCTCTCGTGGTTAACGTTGAAGCTGGTAAGCGTATCTATGTGCGTGATATCCGCTTTGTCGGTAACAACGCTACTAAAGACGAAGTCTTACGTCGTGAAATGCGTCAGATGGAAGGCAGCTGGCTTAACTCAAAATCGATTGAAACCGGTAAGAACCGCCTTAATCGTCTAGGGTACTTTGAAACAGTAGACGTCCAAACTGTTCGTGTGCCGGGTAGCGAAGATCAAGTTGATCTCGTCTATAACGTTAAAGAAGCGAACTCAGGCAGCGTAAACTTTGGTATCGGCTACGGTACAGAGTCTGGTGTGAGTTTCCAGGTTGGTTTACAGCAAGATAACTTCTTAGGTTCAGGTAATCGCGTGGGCGTCAGCGCAATGATGAACGACTACCAGAAAAACGTGAGCCTTGATTACCGTGACCCATACTGGAACCTTGATGGTGTCAGTTTGGGCGGTAAGATTTTCTACAACACTTTTGAAGCTTCTGAAGCGGGTATCGTTGACTATACCAATGAAAGTTACGGAACCAGTTTGACATGGGGTTTCCCAGTTAACGAGCTGAACAGTCTAGAGTTTGGTATCGGATATACGCACAATAAGATTGGTAACGTCCCTACTTACGATCAGGCTCAATTATTTGCTCAGAGTATTGGTCAACCTGAAGGCGATATCATTACCAACGATTTTGATTTGAATATCTCTTGGACACGCAACAATCTGAACCGTGGTTTCTTCCCAACTGCCGGTAACTATCAGCGTGCATTTGCCAAAGCAACCATTCCAAGCTCGGACGCACAGTACTTCAAAGTTCAGTATGATGTACGTCAATACGTGCCAATTACTAAGAAGCACGAGTTTACTCTCTTGATGCGTGGTCGTTTAGGTTACGGTAACGGCTATGGTCAAACAGATGGTAACGATAACCTGTTCCCATTCTATGAAAACTACTATGCGGGTGGCTTTACTTCATTACGCGGCTTCCGCTCTAACTCAGCCGGTCCTAAAGCGGTGTATACCACCAATAATGGCAGCTGTGGTAACAACGGCTGTGTGAATGCTACCGATGATTCTGTGGGTGGTAACGCGATTGCGCTGGCGAGCATGGAGCTTATTGTACCGACGCCATTTGCTTCGGATGAAGCGCGTAGTCAGATTCGCACCAGTTTATTTGTCGATGCGGCTAGTGTCTGGGATACAGAGTTTGCTTATAACTCAGCCTATCAAGGTACGCAGTACTACGAAGATTACTCTGATCCAACCAATTACCGTGCATCTTATGGTGCCGCACTGCAATGGATGTCTCCAATGGGGCCATTGGTCTTCTCTATTGCGAAACCAATTAAAATTTACGAAGGTGATGACGAAGAATTCTTCACTTTCACTATCGGCAGAACCTTCTAAATACAGAGGAATATACAGTGAACAAAATGATTAAAGCGGCTGGTCTTAGCCTTGTTGTAATGTCGTCTTCATTCTTTGCTAATGCAGCAGAAGCCGCGCAGAAAATTGGCTATATCAATACAGCTCAAGTTTTCCAAGCACTTCCTCAACGTGAAGTCGTACTGCAAAAAATGCAGGAAGAGTTCAAAGATAAAGCCGATGAACTGAAATCTATTCAGGCTGAAGCTAAAACAAAAATTGAAAAGTTGCAGCGTGATGGCGAGTTGTTAGGCCAAGAAGAAGTTGAAAAGCTGCGCGTTGAAGTTGCTCAGCTTGACAGCAAATACAAAATCAAAGCTCAAGCCCTAGAAAAAGCTTCAGCTCGCCGTGAAGCGCAAGAAAAACAGAAACTGTTCAAAGTAATTCAGGAAGCTGTTAAGAAAGTGGCAGAGAAAGAAGGCTACGACATCGTTGTCGATATTCAGACAATGCAATACGGTAAGCCAGAATACAATATCTCTGAACAAGTTATTAACTCACTGAAATAATTGGCTATGACAGCAATTACACTAGCCGAATTGGCTTCAATTACTGGCGGGAAACTACATGGTGATGCCGATGCAGTCGTGACCATGGTAGCCCCTATGGATAGAGCGATGGAAGGCCATGTTACTTTCCTATCTAATCCTAAATACGCTAAGCACCTTGGTGAATGTCAGGCGACTGTCGTAATGGTTAAGGATGCGCAGCGTGAGTTGTGCACTGGTAATGTTTTGGTGGTTGACGATCCTTACATCGCTTTTGCTAAAGTGACACAAGCTTTGGATACCACGCCACTACCGGCCAATGAGATAGCACCTTCCGCGGTTATCGCCGATGATGTTCAGCTTGGTAACAATGTTTCCATTGGTGCAAACGCTGTGATTGAGTCGGGTGTTCAACTAGCTGACAACGTCGTGATTGGCGCTGGCTGTTTTATTGGTAAAAAGGCTCAAATTGGTGCAAATACCAAATTGTGGTCGAATATCAGTATCTATCACGATGTTGTGATTGGTTCTGATTGTCTTATCCAAGCGAACACAGTTATTGGCGCAGATGGGTTTGGGTATGCGAATGACAAAGGTGAGTGGGTTAAAATCCCTCAACTGGGTACTGTGCGCATTGGCAATCGTGTTGAAATTGGCTCTTGTACAACGATAGACCGTGGTGCTTTAGATGATACTGTGATTGAAGACAATGTGATCATTGACAACCAAATGCAGATCGCTCACAACGTACACATCGGATATGGTTCAGCTTTAGCTGGTGGTACGATTGTCGCTGGTAGTACTACAATCGGCAAATACTGCATTATCGGTGGTGGTACTGTTATCAATGGCCATATCGAAATTGTCGATGGCGTTACTATTACCGGTATGGGAATGGTCATGCGCGGCATTAAAGAAAAGGGCATGTACTCTTCCGGTATCCCACTGCAGCCAAATAAAGAGTGGCGTAAAACTGCAACTCGGGTTCATCGAATTGATGAGATGAACAAGCGTCTTAAGGCGGTTGAAAAACAGCTGGATCAGGGTGAAGACACTTAATCTGATTCTGAATAAAAAGACTCGCGATGTGCGGGTCTTTTTTTCTGACTGATTATGTGGACTCAATACAACAACATCGCAGTGCGTACTTAGCATATTGGGATGACTTGGGTATAATGCCTGCCAGTTAATTTAGCATTCAAGATAGGAATATGACTTTGACTACTGAAAACAAAACGATGAACATCACTGAAATCCAGGAACTGTTACCACATCGCTACCCATTCTTGCTGATCGATCGTGTTATCGATTTCCAAGAAGAAAAATACCTTAAGGCGATCAAAAACGTTTCAGTGAATGAGCCTCAGTTTACAGGTCATTTCCCTCAACTGCCGGTTTTTCCAGGTGTTCTAATCTTGGAAGCGATGGCTCAGGCTACGGGTCTTCTAGCATTTAAATCGTTTGGTGCGCCTTCTGAAAACGAGCTGTACTACTTTGCAAGTGTTGACGGAGCAAAGTTCCGCAAACCAGTAACGCCAGGCGATCAACTGGTTATTGAAGTAGAATTCATTAAAGAGCGTCGTGGTATTGCAGCATTTAACGGTGTTGCGAAAGTAGACGGCGAAGTTGTGTGTTCTGCAGAGCTTAAGTGTGCTCGTCGAGAGTTTTAATATGATTCATGAAACAGCTCAGGTGCATCCTTCTTCAGTGATTGAAGGAGATGTGAAAATTGCCGCTAACGTGACTGTCGGCCCTTTTACCTATATTTCAGGCAACGTTGAAATTGGTGAAGGTACAGAAATCATGTCGCACGTGGTTATTAAAGGCCATACCACGATTGGTAAAGATAACCGTATTTTCCCGCATGCCGTGATTGGTGAAGAAAACCAAGATAAGAAATACGGTGGTGAAGATACAACAGTTGTTATTGGCGACCGAAATGTGATTCGTGAAGCAGTGCAGATCCACCGTGGTACCGTGCAAGACAAAGCGACAACGGTCATTGGTGATGACAATTTACTGTGTGTTAATGCACACATTGCTCACGATGTAATTGTTGGTAACCACACTCACGTTGGCAACAACGCTATCTTAGGTGGCCATGTGACAGTTGAAGATCATGCCGGTGTGATGGCATTGTCTGCAATTCATCCTTTCTGTAAAGTGGGGGCATTCAGCTATATCGGTGGCTGTTCAGCGGTAGTGAAAGATGTCCCGCCATATGTGCTTGCTCAAGGTAACCATGCGACACCATTTGGGTTGAATTTAGTGGGCTTGCAGCGTAATGGCTTTGAAAAGAGTGAACTGCGCGCATTACGCAACGCTTATAAAGAATTCTACCGAGCGGGTAAAACACAGGCTGAGGCCAAAGAAGTTTTGCTGGAAATGGCACAACAGTGGCCGTCCATTAAGCACTTTATTGATTTCGTAGAAAGTTCAGAGCGTGGCGTTATTCGCTAACTGTTACTGAATCTAAATTGAAAAGATCGCGGCCTTAGGTTGCGGTCTTTTTGTGTTTTTGAGGTTAGGGATTATGGATAACAAAAAGCCACTTCGCGTTGGTATCATTGCTGGGGAGTTATCTGGCGATACTTTAGGTGAAGGTTTTATCAAAGCCGTTAAGCAACAGTATCCAGACGCAGAGTTCGTGGGTATTGGTGGCCCGAAAATGATCGCTCAGGGCTGTGAATCTCTGTTTGATATGGAAGAACTTGCGGTTATGGGGCTTATTGAAGTGCTAGGCAGGCTCCCTCGCTTACTGAAAGTCAAAGCTGAGTTAGTTCGCTATTTCACCGAAAATCCACCGGATGTCTTTGTCGGAATTGATGCACCAGACTTTAATCTGCGCCTTGAACTTGACCTTAAAAAAGCGGGAATCAAAACCGTGCATTATGTCAGCCCTTCCGTATGGGCATGGCGTCAAAAACGGATTTTTAAAATTGAAGCAGCCACTAATTTGGTGTTGGCTTTTCTGCCATTTGAAAAAGCGTTTTATGATAAATACCAGGTGCCATGCGAATTTATTGGCCATACCTTAGCCGATGCGATTCCTCTAGAGTCTCCAAAAGCGCCGGCCCGTGAGCTGCTAGGTCTCGAGCAGGAGAAAAAGTGGCTCGCTGTTTTACCGGGGAGTCGTGGTAGTGAACTAAAAATGCTGGCTGCCCCTTTTATTGAAACGTGTCGTCGTTTGCATCATAAATATCCGGATCTAGGCTTTGTCGTCGCCTTGGTCAATCAAAAACGCCGTGAGCAATTTGAACAAGTTTGGCAGGAACTGGCTCCAGAATTGGATTTCAAATTGGTCAATGATACTGCCCGAAATGTGATCACTGCTTCTGATGCGGTAATGCTGGCATCGGGTACTGTAGCATTGGAGTGTATGCTGATTAAGCGACCAATGGTGGTAGGTTACCGGGTGAATGCTGTGACTGCGTTTATTGCTCGCAAAATGCTCAAAACTGAATACGTTTCTCTCCCTAATATTCTTGCTGAACAAGAGCTGGTCAAAGAGTTGTTGCAAGAAGACTGCACGCCTGAAAACTTAGAGATCGAAGTTGAAAAGCTGCTTGGTGAACAAGGGCAGTGCATGATTGAGAAGTTCACAGAAATGCATCACTGGATTCGAAAAGATGCAGATAAACAAGCCGCCAAAGCCGTATTGAACCTGATAGGTAAATAGCCATCATGACAAAAGAAAAAAAAGAACTGCCACCATTTGAATACCCACAAGGGTACCGCTTGATTGCCGGTGTTGATGAAGTGGGGCGTGGCCCGTTGGTCGGTGATGTGGTGACTGCGGCCGTGATTTTGGATCCGAATAACCCTATCGAAGGTCTCAATGATTCAAAAAAATTGACTGAGAAGAAGAGACTCGCATTACTGCCAGAGATTAAAGAGAAAGCACTCGCTTGGTCTGTCGGGCGCTGCTCTCCGGAGGAAATTGATCAGCTCAATATTCTCCAAGCGACCATGGTCGCGATGCAACGAGCGATAGAAGGGCTGGAGGTGGCGCCTGACTTTGCACTCATCGACGGAAACCGCGTACCTCAACTCAATATGGATGCTCAGGCGGTGGTCAAAGGTGATATGCGCGTCGCAGAGATCAGTGCAGCTTCGATTATTGCTAAGGTTGTGCGCGATCAAGAGATGGAAGAGCTCGACAAGCTTCATCCTCAATTTGGTTTTGCAAAGCATAAAGGCTATCCAACCAAAGCCCATTTTGAGGCCATTGAGCAACATGGTGTGATTGATCAGCATCGTAAGAGCTTCAAGCCAGTCAAAAAAGCCTTGGGTTTAGATTAGAAACCCTTACTGACTGGGGTATATCTAAGATTTTATATCACGTAAAATACCCCAGTAATCTCTCCGAATAAGCAAAACTGCGGAATCATTGATGTCAGATCCTAAATTTATTCACCTAAAAGTTCACAGTGACTTTTCCATGGTCGATGGCCTATCGAAAGTGCCTCCTTTGGTTAAGAAAGTGGCTGAAATGGGAATGCCAGCCATGGCATTAACTGATTTCACCAACTTATGTGGTTTGGTGAAGTTTTATGGAACGGCTCATGGGTGTGGCGTGAAGCCAATTATTGGCGCTGATTTTGCGATGCAGTCAGAAGAGTTTGGTGAAGAGTTGACTAAACTCACCGTGCTGGCAGCAGACAATGAAGGGTATAAAAACCTAACTTTGTTGATATCTAAAGCGTATCTGCGCGGCCATGTTCAGCATCAACCCGTCATCGATAAACAATGGCTAGCTGAGTTGTCGGCAGGGCTGATTGTTCTATCAGGAGCAAAAAGTGGAGAGATTGGTAAAGCGTTACTGAAGGGGAACCATAAAGTTGCTCAAAACTGCGCGGATTTTTATCATCAACACTTTGCAGACCGATTTTTCCTTGAGCTGACGCGTACAGGACGAGCAGATGAAGAAACTTATCTTCATTTCGCCTTGGAGTTTGCAGAGAAAGAGCAACTGCCTGTTGTCGCTACTAACGATGTGGTGATTCTAGATGAAACGACGTTTGAGGCACATGAGATTCGAGTAGCGATTCATGATGGTTACACGTTAGAAGATCCTCGCCGCCCTAAAAACTACAGTGCTCAGCAATATTTACGTAGCGAAGAAGAGATGTGCGAGTTGTTCGCCGATATCCCTGAAGCGCTGGAAAATAGTGTTGAAATTGCTAAGCGTTGTAATGTGACGGTACGTTTGGGCGAGTACTTCCTGCCTGCATTTCCGACAGAAGGGATGGAGGAAACCGAATTTCTGGTCAAAAAGTCAGAGGAAGGTCTTGAAGAACGCTTGGAATTTCTGTTTCCCGACGAAGAAGAGCGAGCGAAGCGACGTCCTGAATATGATGAACGCCTAAAAGTCGAATTGGAAGTTATCAATAATATGGGTTTCCCCGGTTACTTCCTGATCGTAATGGAGTTCATTCAGTGGTCGAAGGATAATGATATCCCTGTTGGACCTGGACGTGGTTCGGGGGCTGGTTCGTTGGTGGCTTATGCGTTGAAAATTACCGACCTTGACCCGCTGGAATACGATCTGCTCTTCGAGCGATTCCTCAACCCAGAACGTGTCTCCATGCCCGACTTCGATGTCGACTTCTGTATGGATAAGCGTGACCAAGTGATTGACCACGTAGCAGAAATGTACGGCCGTGATGCGGTATCTCAGATCATCACCTTCGGAACCATGGCCGCTAAAGCGGTAATTCGCGATGTAGGCCGTGTACTAGGCCACCCATTTGGCTTTGTTGACCGCATTTCAAAACTGGTGCCGCCTGATCCTGGTATGACACTGGAGAAAGCGTTTAAAGCCGAGCCTGCGTTACCTGAACTGTACGAAGCTGACGAAGAAGTGAAAGAGCTTATCGATATGTGCCGCATCCTTGAAGGGTGTACACGTAACGCCGGTAAGCACGCGGGTGGTGTTGTAATCTCGCCAACCACCATTACTGACTTCGCGCCAATTTATGCCGATGCAGAAGGTCACTTCCCGGTTACTCAGTTCGATAAGAACGACGTAGAAACTGCTGGTCTGGTCAAGTTTGACTTCTTAGGTCTACGTACCTTAACCATCATCGACTGGGCTCTTGGCCTGATTAACCCACGCCTTGAGCGTGAAGGCAAAGATCCCGTTCGCATCGAATCGATTCCATTGGATGATGCGGCATCATTCCGATTGTTACAAAACTCGGAAACGACCGCGGTATTCCAGCTCGAATCGCGCGGTATGAAAGAACTGATCAAACGCCTGCAACCGGACTGTTTTGAAGACATCATCGCATTGGTGGCGCTGTTCCGCCCGGGTCCTCTACAGTCGGGCATGGTAGATAACTTTATCGACCGTAAGCATGGTCGAGAAGCGATCTCGTACCCAGATGAAAAGTGGCAACATGAATCGCTAAAAGAAATCCTCGATCCGACTTACGGCATTATCCTCTATCAGGAGCAGGTAATGCAGATCGCACAGGTATTGTCTGGCTACACCCTTGGTGGCGCGGACATGCTTCGTCGTGCGATGGGTAAGAAAAAACCGGAAGAAATGGCGAAGCAGCGTGCGACCTTCGAAGATGGTGCGGTAAAGAACGGCGTCGACGGCGAGTTGGCGATGAAAATCTTCGACTTGGTAGAAAAGTTTGCTGGCTACGGTTTCAATAAGTCACACTCAGCCGCTTATGCATTGGTGTCTTACCAAACGCTGTGGCTGAAGATGCATTACCCAGCTGAGTTTATGGCTGCCGTAATGACCGCCGATATGGACAACACCGAAAAAGTGGTCGGCCTGGTAGACGAGTGTTTCCGTATGAAGCTCAAGGTGCTTCCGCCGGATATCAACGCTGGCTTGTACCGTTTTAACGTCGATGAAAATGGTGCGATCGTCTACGGTATTGGGGCGATTAAAGGGGTTGGTGAAGGTCCAATTGAAGCCATTCTAGAAGCGCGCAATAAAGGTGGTCACTTTAAAGACTTGTTCGATTTCTGTGCTCGTATTGATCTTAAGAAAGTGAACAAGCGCGTGATAGAGAAGCTCATTTATGCAGGAGCGCTTGACCGACTTGGCCCGCACCGTGCGGCGATGATGGCATCGCTTAATGATGCGGTAAAAGCTGCCAGCCAATACCACCAAGCGGAAGCGTTTGGTCAAAGCGACTTGTTTGGTGTTCTGACCGAAGCGCCTGAAGAAGTTGAACATAAATATACCAAGGTACCCGCGTGGCCAGAAAAAGTTTGGCTGGAAGGAGAACGTGATACACTTGGCTTATATTTGACCGGGCACCCAATAAATGCCTACATAAAGGAACTTGGTAAGTACACCAGTTGTCGACTAAAAGATGCGACACCAACGAGACGTGATCAGAGTGTCACGGTTGCCGGTCTGGTGATTGCGGCTCGAGTAATGACAACCAAGCGCGGTACTCGTATTGGTATCATGACCTTGGATGACCGTAGCGGTCGTATGGAAGTCATGTTGTTCTCCGATGCGCTTGATCGCTACGCTGAATTGCTCGAACAAGACAAAATTTTGGTCGTTTCTGGACAGGTCAGCTTTGATGATTTCAATGGTGGTCTTAAAATGTCCGCGCGCGAGGTTATGGATCTCGGCACGGCGCGTGAAAAATATGCCCGTGGCTTATCGGTATCCATTGAACAATCTCAAATTGATGATCAATTTTTTGAGCGCTTTAGTAAGATACTAGAGCCTTACAAGGCAGGAACGGTTCCTGTTCATATATACTACCAACGCAGTGACGCGCGAGCGCGCTTAACGTTAGGTACCGAATGGCGTGTGACGCCTAGTGACGAATTAATAGACAATTTGAAACAACTGCTTGGTAAGAGCCAGGTAGAACTCGAATTTAACTAAGTTCGGCAGTCGAATGCCGAATCAGAAAGGATCTATAGATGAGCCTGAACTTTTTAGAATTTGAAAAGCCTATCGCAGAACTTGAAGCTAAGATTGAAGCACTTCGTGGTGTTTCTCGTCACGGTGGTGACTCTGGCGTTGATCTAGACAAAGAGATCGAACAGCTAGAAAAGAAAAGCTTAGAACTGAAGAAGAAAACGTTCAGCGACCTTGGCGCGTGGGAAACAGCTCAGATGGCTCGTCACCCGCTACGCCCATACACGCTTGATTACATTGAGCACGTTTTTACTGAATTCGAAGAACTAGCCGGTGATCGTGCTTACGCTGACGACAAAGCGATTGTTGGCGGTATGGCTCGTCTTGATGGCCGCCCTGTTATGATCATTGGCCACCAGAAAGGTCGTGAGACGAAAGAGAAAGTGAAACGTAACTTTGGTATGCCAAAGCCAGAAGGTTACCGTAAAGCGCTTCGCTTGATGGAAATGGCTGAGCGTTTCAACATGCCAATCATCACTTTCATCGATACTGCAGGTGCATACCCAGGTGTTGGTGCTGAAGAACGTGGTCAGTCGGAAGCGATTGCGAAAAACCTTAAAGTAATGGCTGGTCTAAAAGTGCCTGTTATTTGTAACGTGGTAGGCGAAGGTGGCTCTGGTGGTGCACTAGCTATTGGCGTAGGCGACTACGTGAACATGCTGCAATACTCGACTTATTCTGTTATCTCACCTGAAGGTTGTGCTTCAATCCTTTGGCGCGATTCAGATAAAGCGCCACAAGCAGCGGAAGCGATGGGACTAATTGCTCCACGTTTGAAAGAGCTAGAACTGATCGATGAAATCATCGAAGAGCCTTTAGGCGGTGCGCATCGTGATCACATCCAAATGGCTTCTAATATGAAAGCGACTTTGGTCAAGCAGCTTGATGAGCTACAACATTTTGACAATGATGCTCTGCTTGAACGCCGTTACCAGCGCTTAATGAGCTACGGTTATTGTTGATCGCTCAAGATTAAAAATCAAAGGCTGAACTTAGGTTCAGCCTTTTTTGTTATGGGTGGTAAACTAGCAGCATTGAAAACTCTCTTCTTTGTGTATGAATTTATATCAGACATTTTCTTCTGTCATTGACCAACACAGGCTGCCTGACGGTAAGTTAGTGCTTGCTTTGAGTGGTGGTCTGGATTCCAGAGTCCTGCTGTCACTAATGGCGAGGTACTGCCGCGAGCATCAGCAAGAGGGGCTAGCAGTACACGTCCATCATGGTTTAAGTAGTAATGCTGACGATTGGGCTGAGCAGTGTAAGCAGTGGTGCTCAGAAGACGGTATTCCTTTTAATCTTGAGAGAGTGACGCTGGAAAAAAGCGGAAAAAGCATTGAAGAAAGCGCACGAGAGGCTCGCTATCAGGCTCTAAGTAAGTATGTTTCCAAGGAAGATTTACTGCTTACGGGTCAGCATAGTGACGATCAGTTTGAGACATTCTTGCTGGCATTGAAACGCGGCAGTGGACCCAAAGGACTATCCGCTATGGCTCAGGCTATGTCTTTTGGTGAAGCACTGCTTGTTAGGCCATTGCTAGCAGTAAGCCGATCAGATGTAAAAGCCTATGCAGTAGCTGAACAGTTGCAGTGGGTTGAAGATGAAAGTAACCAAGACACGCGATTTGATCGCAACTTCATTCGCCATCAGGTAGCGCCTGTCATCACACGACGTTGGCCGCATTTCTCTCAGGCCGTGCAGCGCAGTGCCGAGCTGTGTGCTGAGCAAGAGCAACTTCTTGATCAATTATTGACTGAGCGCTTAGTAGAGGTGCTGCATCAAGATGGCAGCTTATGGATTGAGCCTTTGCAGAATATGACGCCCTTGATGCGAGCTCGCTTACTCAGGATGTGGCTCTCTCATCATCAGGCACGCATGCCCAGCCGTGAGCAACTGAACAAGGTGTGGCAGGAAGTAGCGCTCAGTCGTCAAGATGCCAACCCTGCACTCTCCATATCGGGTGGACAAGTTCGCCGCTTTGAACAGCGCTTGTATCTGGTTGAGCAGTGGCAAGAACTGTCTGGCTGGCAGCGGGATATTACCATTGGTACAGCGTTGAACTTGCCTGACTCATTAGGCTCTTTATTACTCCAACCTAGTAATAATGGGCAGCTTTCAAAAGCTGCACTTGAAGCCGCGCCATTATCCGTTACGTTTGAGCCTCAAGGCTTGAGCGCGAAGCCTACTGATCGCAACCATAGCCGAAAATTGAAAAAATTGTTTCAGGAATATGGAGTGCCGAGTTGGTTGAGGCGCCGCGTGCCGACTTTAATGTGTGGGGAGCGGGTTGCCGCTGTAGCCGATTTATTTGTTGATCATCACTTTGCAGGCCAAGACTGTGAACTTGTCTGGGACAAGCCAGTACCAGTTGTGTCAAAATTGTATACATAAAGACATATAAATAAAATGGAATTATAAGGAAGAGCAATGAAAAAAATCGCTATTGGACTAGTAGTCGGAATGAGTCTGTTTGCTGGACAAGCTATGGCTGCAGGTGATGTCGCAGCCGGAAAAGCAAAAGCGGCGGTATGTGCCGCGTGTCACGGCGCAGATGGTGTCGCTGTTATTCCAGGTTACCCTAACCTGAAAGGCCAAAACGAACAGTACATTGTGACGTCAATTAATGCCTACAAAAACAAAGAACGTAACGGTGGATTAGCTGCTGTTATGCAGGCACAAGCTGCAGCGTTAAGTGATGCGGATGTGGCCAATTTAGCGGCGTACTACGCGAGTCTAAAGTAAGTCATTAACAATAGTATTTGGCCCGAGCATAAAAAGCTCGGGCTTTTTATTGCCTGTTTATCATGGGATAATGAGACAAATTGCTGAAGTTTAAGGGATGAACATGAAAAAAATCGAAGCCATTATTAAGCCATTTAAATTGGATGACGTTCGTGAAGCGTTGGCGGAAGTTGGTATTACGGGCATGACGGTTTCTGAAGTGAAAGGCTTTGGTCGTCAAAAAGGGCATACAGAGCTGTACCGTGGTGCAGAATACATGGTGGATTTCTTACCTAAGGTTAAGCTTGAGATTGTTGTGACGGACGATGTTGCAGAGCAATGTGTCGATACCATTGTTGAGACGGCTCAAACCGGTAAGATTGGTGACGGCAAAATCTTTATCACTGATATTGAGCGCATTGTCCGTATTCGTACTGGTGAAGAAGACGAAGACGCAATCTAATTCGATATTCTTAAAAGAGCCGCAAGGCTCTTTTTTCTTAATGGTCGTTTCAAGTGAAAAAAAAGCGTCTGCTGATCTTACCTATTGTTGTTCTTGCCGCTGTAGTTGGAGGTTTCCAGCTGACATTTTCTCTTCCTAAGCAGCCTCAACTATTGACTATTTCTCCGTCAGGGGAAGATATTTCAATGCGTTGTACGCATGCATCTAACGTGGAGCCCATTGACAACAATGGCAACATAAATCTGCTCGTTTGGAATATTTATAAGCAAAATCGTGGCAACTGGTCACAAGAACTGACCAAGTACTCTAGCGAAAAACAGCTGGTTTTACTTCAAGAAGCTAGCATGACCGCTGAACTAAAGGAGTGGATGAAACAGCAACTTTGGTTTGGTAACCAAGTGGACGCGTTTAAAGCGTTTGAACGCAGCGCTGGGGTGCTTAATTTATCTAAGTCTCTGCCTAAACTCGCTTGCGCTTACACTGAGCTGGAACCTTGGCTGCGCTTACCTAAATCTGCTATTTATGCCACGTACCCTTTATCTGATGGTCAGGTGCTGTCGGTTGTCAATATCCATGCGGTGAACTTTACCTATGGTACGGATGAGTATCAGAGGCAGCTTGGTACACTGGTTGATGAGCTGAGCAAGCATCAAGGGCCGATTATCGTCGCCGGTGATTTTAATAGTTGGAGTGCAGATAGGATGGCGGTAATGAGAAGCGCACTGGACACGCTTGGAGTGAAAGAGGTGAGCTATCGCCCTGATCACCGTACTCAATTTATAACCGGATTGCCACTCGATCATGTTTTTTATCGAGGATTAACCCTGATAAAAGCAGAGGCGCCGGAATCCGACGCCTCTGACCATAATCCTCTTGAGGTTACGTTTAGCTTAGCTGATGACGATATATAGCGCCCAGATAATGTAATACGCCACCCATGGTAGCGCTGAAATTACCAACGCTTGACCACGTTCGAATTCCGTCCAAGTTCCGACAGCAGCATAGCCTAAAGCGATATACCAAGGTAAGAGCAGCGGGAATGAACTGGCAAATTGTGACCACTCATTGGTCAACGGCAGTTTCAACAGGCCATTGAGGCTATTGAGATCCGCCGCATACACCATTACCTGACCATGCTTGAGAAGCAGGCTGACGTAACTCGCCAGATCGCCAATGATCGCTGGAAACACGACGACAGTGCTTGCGGCAAACCAGCGCCAGAAGCCATGTTGGTGCTGACTGGGTTTGGTGGCTAAATTGAACCAGAACGCCAACATCACAATAGTTAACGTTCGGCCTGCTACGTCGCTGATGATCTCACTGGCCATCAGAGTGTTCGCATCAAGCAGCTCCAATTGTGTCGGGTTGGTTTGTGCGAGCTGAGCAGACAAGCCCTGTCGCAGCCACTCAAAATCGACAATATCAAAGTAGGCGCCCCAAAAGAGAAATGGGGACAACATCAACACGATATAGGTTTGCCAGCCCCAAGCACCACGTTGGTAAAGTGCGAGGAAACAAGCGCTGGGTGAGCGAAATACGTCAACCAGCATCACGAGAGGGTTTGAAGAAGGCGTCATACACTCACCTTAGTTACATCGACATAGAGTTTTAGCTTTTGACCAGGCTGTAGATATTTCTTTTTGCTTAGCCCGTTCCACTTCACGATGTCATTAGATTTCACTTTAAATTTGTTGGCGATGCCGCTGATGGTATCGCCAGATTTCACGTTGTAGAAAACGGTACGGATGATTGCGCCGTCAGAACTGTTTTTCCAGATAACCAGCTTTTGTCCAACACGTAGCGTGTCTCTTGGTCCCATGCCATTCCATTTTGCTAGAGACTGATGGGAGACTTTATTGGCACGCGCGATGCTCCATAAGCTATCGCCTGAGCGTACAGTGTGGGTGAGCTTATACTGACCACGCGATTTGGCTTGAGTTTTTGCCAATCGGTTGGTTGCACTCAGTGTATAGGCTTGATCATCCTTGGTTGATGTCGGGATCATCAAATGCTGGCCGACACGGATGTTGTATCCGTTAAGGTTGTTTGCACTCTGAATGACTTTCGTTGTGGTGTTGTATCGGGTGGCTAATACACTCAAGCTATCACCGGACTTGACCTTGTAACGAACCACTTTCATGCCTTTGCCACGGTTTTCCGCCACTTTGGCTTTGAACGTGTTGATCTTTCCAACTGGCAGCAACAGTTGATGTGGGCCATCAGGGGCAGTTGCCCACTGGTTGTATGCGGGGTTTAGGCTTTGTAGCTGTTTGACACTGATGCCTGCGTAGTTAGCGGCTATCGCTAAATCCAGTTGTTCCTTAGGATCAACCAGTTCTACTACTGGTCGGTTGGCAATGGCAGGTATATCGATGCCGTATTTATCTTGGTTTGCGATGATATCTGCCAGTGCGAGTAGTTTTGGCACATATCCACTGGTTTCCTTAGGCAGGTCCAGAGAGAAGAAATCAGTTGGCTTACCTAAACGCTTATTCTTGCGAATGGCGCTGGAAACACGGCCACCGCCGCTGTTGTATGCCGCGATTGCGTGACTCCAGTTTCCTTCAAAACGCTTATTCAATACTTCTAAATAATCAAGAGCCGCATCTGTAGAGGCGGCAACATCACGACGCCCGTCGTACCAGAAGTTTTGCTTTAATCCGTAATATTTTCCTGTACCTGGAACAAACTGCCATAGACCAGCGGCGCTGCCGTGAGAGTATGCAAAGGCATCAAATGAGCTTTCAACGATAGGTAGAAGAGCAAGCTCTAGGGGGAGGTCACGTTGTTCAATTTTTTCCGTGATTAGGTAAAGAAACGGCTGGGCACGTTCGGAAACGGTTTTAAGGTGATTGGGGTGTTTGAGATACCAGGTACGGTAGTAATCCACCATTTTGTCATCAGGAATCGGGAAATCCAATTGCATGGCAATGCGATGCCAAACATCTTCCTGAGATTGAGGTGTTACAACAGTTTTAGATGACTCTACCGACTCTGAAGTTTTGGTGGTCGGTTCTGAAGAAGTTACCGGTGGTGGATTATTGGTCTCCGGAGAAGCAGTTTTATCGCTCTCTGTCTGCTGGGTAAGCTGACATCCTGTTAGTAGCAGTGCTAATACCCAGCTGTGTTTAACTCGCATTTCACAGCCCTTTTTTTATTTGGCTGCTGATAATACTTGTCTAAATATGGAAGTGACAAGTTGCAAAACGTTAAAATTCGTTCTTCCACTCACGTAACGCCGAAAAAATGGCGAGTGAGTCCGTTTGTTGGGTCCGGTTAGCGACGGAACGTATGACGCTTTGCTGGTCTGTACGCAGAAAAGGGTTAATCCATTTTTCCTTACGAATGGTGGTCGGCAGAGTCGGTTTGTTTTGCGCTCGCAGGCGATTCACTTCGTCACGGTATTGCTGCAGTAGTTCGTTGTCTGGCTCCACCGCAAGGGCAAAAGCGACATTGCTGGCTGTGTATTCATGCGCACAGTAAACTTCGGTTTCCTCGGGTAGGGCAACCAGTTTATTGAGCGAAGTGTGCATTTGTTCCATCGTGCCTTCAAATACGCGGCCGCATCCGGCGGAGAACAGAACATCGCCGCAGAACAGTTTTCCATCACCGACATAACCAATATGTCCGCGTGTATGCCCTTCTAAGCCTAAAACGAAAAAGATCTCGCCAAACAGCTCGATTTGCTCACCGGCCTCAACGGCGTGGGTCAGCGTTGGCACTGGCTCATTGGCAGGGCCTACCACATCGACGCCCGGAAATTGTCTGACCAACTCTGGAACGCCGCCGATGTGATCATTATGGTGGTGGGTAATTAAGATCGCCTCTAAGCTTAACTCGTGCTGTTTAAGGTATTCCAATACTGGGGCCGCGTCTCCCGGATCGACAACAGCACAACGCTGATCGCTATTTTTAATCAGCCAGATGTAATTGTCGTTAAATGCAGGTATGCTTTTGATATCTAACATAGTTGTCTCTCCGGTTACCAAGAGTGAAGCAGGTTAAGTATGAAGCCAGCACGCAGTACTAAGAAGCTCGAAAAGCCTCATTCATGGTCTCAGCTTAAGAATGGCCAATGGGTCAGTGAATCAATACAAACCCGTGTTGATGAATGGTGCCCAAAACTATTTGGCTATCATATGCTTAAGCTGGGTGGGCTGAGCTGCGAGTTAACCAGCTTTAATTGTAATATTCAACACCAAGTTAACCTCGATATCCAGAACCCTTTGCACAATGTGATTGCAGATGGTTATGACCTTCCGTTTCTTGAAAAAAGTTTCGATGCTGTTGTGATGGCGCACCAGCTGGATTATTGCAATGACCCCCATCGAATGTTGAGAGAAGTCGATCGGGTGATGATCGACGATGGGTATTTGATCATCACTGGGTTTAATCCTATCAGCCTCACTGGTTTGGCGAGTCTGATGCCGTGGCGTAAGAATAACTTGCCTTGGAGTGGGCGTATGTTTACCCCGAATCGTATCCGCGACTGGTTGAGTGTCTTGAACTATCAAGTGATTGAGTGTGACAGCTACGCACTGTTTCCAATGCAGAAATACCGCACAATGTGGACTTGGCTGGAAAACAGCTTAGGGGATTGGGCATCTCCTATGGGCAGTTTGTACTTTATTGTTGCCCGCAAACGTACTTACCCACTAAAGCCTATCAAGCCACATTGGAAGCTAAAACGAAAATTGACGCCGATTGGCGTCAATTACAAAATCTCGAGCAAGCGAAGCAGCTCTAACTAGGCTGATAGCCTGTGTCTTCGTCGGTCGGATTTTCAGCAGCAGCACGGGCGAGCTCATCGCACATCTCATTCTCTCGATGACCCGCGTGGCCTTTGACCCAGCGCCAGTCTATTTTATGACGTCCGGTTTCAGCGTCGAGCGCTTTCCATAAATCGGCGTTCTTAACTGGCTTCTTATCGGACGTTTTCCAATCCCGTTTTTTCCAGTTATGGATCCATTGAGTAATGCCTTGTCGAACGTACTGGCTGTCAGTGGTGAGTATGACGTCACAAGGTTCTTTTAATGCTTGCAGTGCGACTATAGTAGCCATCATTTCCATGCGATTGTTCGTGGTTAGGGTATAACCTTTAGCAAGGGTCTTTTCTACTTGTTTGTAGCGTAAAACAATGCCGTATCCGCCAGGACCCGGATTGCCTAAACAAGAACCATCTGTGAAAATTTCCACCTGTTTCGTCATGATTTGATACTATTGGGTTAAGCACATTATTGGCATAGTCTGACACACAATTTGTTATGAATACCAGCAACAATTCCAACCACAATCGTATCGTGGTACTCGATACCGAAACTACAGGTATGAACCGTGAAGGCGGGCCTCATTATCAAGGGCACCGTATTATCGAAATCGGTGCGGTGGAAATCATCAACCGTAAACTGACCGGACGTCATTTTCATGTTTACATCAAACCCGATCGCGAAATTCAGCCTGACGCGGTCGAAGTTCACGGTATCACTGACGAGTTTCTGGTCGACAAACCAGAGTATCAGGATGTCCATAAGGAATTTCTCGAGTTTATTAAAGGCGCTGAATTAGTCGCTCACAACGCGCCCTTCGATACCGGCTTTATGGATTACGAGTTCAATATGCTCGATCCCGGCATTGGTAAGACGGATGACTACTGTAAGGTGACCGATACCCTTGCCATGGCGAAGAAAATCTTCCCAGGTAAGCGAAACAACCTTGATGTGCTATGTGACCGCTATGGTATAGATAACTCGCACCGTACCCTCCACGGGGCATTGCTCGATGCGGAGATTCTGGCTGACGTCTATCTGTTGATGACAGGTGGCCAGACATCACTGCAATTTAATTCTGGCAACGCAGACGGCAATGTGGGAGGCGAGTCAATAAAACGTGCAGCTGGTGGTCGAAAATCACTAAAGGTTATCCGTGCAACGGCCGATGAACTAGAAGCACATCAAAATAGATTGGATCTGGTGGAGAAGAGCGGAAGCTGCCTCTGGCGTCAATAGGAGAAGGAATGTTGAGGATTTGGTTTGCCCTGCTGGGCTTGTTGGTCAGTACCTTTGGTTATGCTGAGGAATCCTCAATGTCGCTGCTCGACAACCGTTTTCGAGTAGACCCAACCATTAAACAAATTACCTTTGTTATCTATCGTGCGGAGCGCTCACGTCCGGTCGTTCTGGTACGCCCGGATGGTAAAAAGTACTACGCCTGGCGCAGCCCAGACAATGTCCGTTGGTATCAAGAATCGTCCATGGACATCATCTCGATTGACAATCCCATGCCCGGTCCTTGGCAGGCAATAGGCAAAATCACACCTAAGAATAAAATCATTCTTATCTCCCACCTTGAATTGTCGACGGATACCATGCCGACACGGCTATTTCAAAATGAAGAAATTAAATTTACCGCTCGCTTGACGGCGGATGGCAAACCTTTGGTGCTCAGAGACTTCCTTGAACGAGTCAAGCTGATGGTCACTTTTACCAAGTATGTAGAAAACGAAGAGGAACTGATCAAGGAAGCAAGACCAATTCCCTACACGATTGGTGAGTTTGCTGATGATGGCCGTGGATTGGATGAAGTGGCAGGGGATGGTGTATTTACGGTTTCTTTGAACATATCCCCAGAACCGGGCAAATATCGTGTACGCATTACATCAGGCAATGGTGTGTTCCTCCGTGCTCAGGAGCAGGAAGTGCTGATTTATCCAACACCGATTGAAACCACTTTTATTCAAAGCCGAGAAGAAGGGAAAGATCACCAAGTGGTTTTCTCTGGGGAGCAGGGGATGATTCAGCCGGGCAGTTTGGCAGCCCAGATTGAGCACAAGTCTCCAGATAATAGCGAAATCTCGGCGGCGGAAAGCGCCTCAGAAGAATCAGAAAAAGTGGTACTGACCATCCCTTATAACGGCGAAATCGGCAATTATTCTTGGATGGGGCAGGTGTTTGCGACTGAAATGGGCTCCGGCCGCCCACTGGTGTTTCCAATCAAAGAACATACTTATAGTGTGCTTGAAGAAATTGATTTTGCAGAAACGCGTCGACTGCAGGAAGAAGAACGCATGATGCAACAGAAGCTGATGGAAGAAATGCGTTTGATTCAAATGCGAGAAGAAAAACGCACTCGAACCTTCATTATGATTGGGGTCGGAAATGTTGTGATGATTATTCTTGGTTTAGCGGTTTGGTTTGTGATGCGTAAGTTAAGAGCTAAGAAAGAAATGATGCCTGAAATGCAATTAGAGATGCCGAAGAAATAAGATTCGTGGTTACCTCAAAAAAGGGTTGCCAACTTGGCAGCCCTTTTTAGTCAGTGTGAACGTTATGCCACTTCATCCATCTGAGGTGTTATCTCTAGCGGCTTGGCAGCTAAGTCCTTTGGGTCAAAATCATCCACGTTAATGGCATATAAGCGATGCTCTTCTGCTTTGCGCAGTAGTTGTGCATCCGCAGAATCGATAATGCCTTTTTCTAAGCCAATGTCTGCGATTAAGTCGAGACGTAGGAATGGACGTCGTTCGTTGATGGCTTTACAGACTTTCTTAAATACCGGTTCAGCCTCAAGAATGATGTGCAGTGCCTCTTCAATCTTACCTGCGGCATTGAACTCGCTCGCCTGGAAGTATTGGTTGCGACCCAATCGATCACGTGTCGCTGACGGTGTTTGAAGAATCTGAGCAACTTGGCTATCAATCTTATCGCTTGGCGCTTTACGCACTCGACCAAATGGCAAGATCATCACGCGTAGCACTTTGCCCAGCCATTTGTTCGGAAAGTTAGCTAGGAATTCATCAATCGCTTCTTCTGTCTGCTTCAGGCTATCTTGTAGTCCCCAGTGAACCAGTGGAAGATCGTCGGCGATACGGCCATCGCTCTCATAACGTTTGAGTGTTGCTGAGCTGAGGTAAAGCTGGCTGAGAATATCACCCAGACGTGCTGATAAACGCTCTTTACGTTTCAGCGAACCACCTAACACGGCCATTGAAATATCTGACAGGAATGCAATGTTCGCACTGTAGCGGTTAAGCTGCTGGTAGTAGCGAGTAGTAGTGTCTTTGACTGGTGCGGATGAGAAACGGCCATCAGTGAGACCTAGCCAGAAGCTGCGTACCAGATTGCTCATTGTGAAGCTGATGTGGCCTGCAAGTGCAGCATCAAACTTATCTAGTGCATCAGAAGCGTCTGAATAAGCCGCATTCATCTCTTCAAGAACGTAAGGATGGCAACGGATAGCACCTTGACCATAGATGATCATTGAGCGGGTTAAGATGTTTGCCCCTTCAACGGTTACAGCAATAGGTGCGCCTTGGTAGCCACGTGCTAGGAAGTTCGAAGGCCCCATACAGATACCTTTACCGCCCACAATGTCCATGGCATCGATGATGCTCTGCTGACCTCGGTGGGTACAGTGGTATTTTACAATCGCGGAGATAACGGAAGGTTTTTCGCCCAAATCAATACCTGCGACAGTTAGGTTACTGGCTGCATCCATCACGTAGGCGTTGCCACCCAGACGCGCTAATGGCTCTTCCACACCTTCCATCTGACCGATTGGCTGTTTGAACTGGCGGCGAATACGAGCATAAGCCCCTGTAGCAAGCGCTGCCGTTTTAATACCACCTGTAGAGTTTGAAGGCAGTGTGATACCACGGCCAACTGACAGACATTCAACCAGCATACGCCAGCCTTGGCCAGCCATCTTAGGGCCACCGATGATGAAGTCGAGTGGAACAAACAAGTCCTCACCACGAGTTGGTCCGTTTTGGAAAGGAACGTTCAGTGGAAAATGGCGGTTACCAATCTCAACACCTTTAAGGTGGGTAGGGATCAGAGCACAGGTGATGCCCAGTTCTTCCTGTTCACCAAGTAAGCCTTCAGGGTCACGCAGTTTAAAGGCAAGGCCCAGAACCGTAGCTACAGGCGCTAAGGTAATGTAGCGCTTGTTCCAGGTTAAGCGCATACCTAGGACTTCTTTGCCTTCCCACTTGCCTTTACACACCACGCCGAAGTCAGGAATGGAACCCGCATCAGAACCAGCTTCAGGGCTGGTTAGGGCGAAACAAGGGATTTCTTTACCTTCTGCAAGGCGAGGTAGGTAGTAATCTTTTTGATCTGTCGTACCGTAATGTTGAAGTAATTCACCTGGGCCTAAAGAGTTAGGTACACCAACGGTAGAAGAAAGAACGCCAGACACGCCGGTCAATTTCTGTAGTACTAAGGACTGGGCATAAGCAGAAAACTCTAAACCACCGTATTTCTTTTTGATGATCATGGCGAAGAATTTGTTGTCTTTGAGGTACTGCCAGACTTCAGGGGGTAAATCTGCCAGTTCGTGCGTCACTTGGTAATCATTCACCATTGCGCAAACCTCGTTTACTGGACCGTCAAGAAACGCTTGTTCCTCGGCAGTGAGTTGAGGGTTTTGAATTGCATGCAGTTTGTTCCAGTCTGGCTTGCCTTTGAACAGCTCGGCTTCCCACCAAACGGTACCAGCATCGAGAGCTTCTTTTTCCGTTTGCGACATCGCTGGTAAGACTTTTTTAAATAAAGTCAGCGCTTTTTGACTGATCAGAGATTGGCGAACGGAAGGAATCGCGATTACCGCAGTAGCTGCGATGAAAAGAATCCAGCTGAGTGAGCCTGCGGTGCCAAGTATAGAAAGCACTGCCAGAGTGGCGGTAAGAGCAGCAATCGACTTCACCAGCGAAGTGCGATGGTAGAGACAGATCGCCAGAACTGCAGCAAATCCAAGTATAGAGAGCAAGATGTCCATAGTTAATGTTCCTTGTTCGGCGCTTGATATTCAGGTTACGCCGTTATCTAGTAAGAGGTCATACCAGTTAAAGTGTAATCAAAATATTAAAGAAATGTAAAACCCAAATGTGTTCAAAAAGTGATCTTGGTAGAGTGAAAGTTCTAAAAATGAAGAGGCAAGCGCTTTTTGATAGTGCAGAAACGGAATAAAGACGCAATTGTTTGCGGGCAGCTATCGACAGTGAGAATTGTTTGAGTAAACTCTGACTATAACCTTGGCGACGATAAGCGTCGGCCTTTTTAATACAAAATAATTAGAGAAAAACCTATGTACCAGGATCTGATTAAAAACGAACTTACCGAAGCTGCTGACGTACTGAATAAATTCCTTAGCGATGAAAGTAACATTGCGCAAATCGAAGCGGCGGCGAAGATGCTCGCTGACTCATTTAAGCAGGGTGGCAAGGTGCTTTCTTGTGGTAACGGCGGCTCACACTGTGACGCTATGCACTTCGCTGAAGAGCTGACAGGTCGTTACCGTGAAAATCGCCCGGGTTTACCAGGTATCGCTATCTCAGATCCAAGCCACCTATCTTGTGTAAGTAACGACTTTGGTTACGAGTATGTGTTCTCTCGTTACGTAGAAGCAGTTGGTGCGAAAGGCGATGTTTTGTTTGGTCTGTCGACATCGGGCAACTCTGGTAACATTCTTAAAGCGATTGAAGCCGCTCAGGCCAAAGGCATGAAGACGATTGCTCTGACTGGCAAAGATGGCGGTAAGATGGCGGGCTTGGCGGATATCGAAATTCGTGTTCCTCATTTTGGTTACGCTGACCGTATTCAAGAGATCCACATTAAGATCATCCACATTGTGATTCAGTTGATCGAAAAGGAAATGGAAAAGTAATTTTCAAACTGGTTTAGCAAGTGCCAGTGTTGTTTAAGCTGGCACTTAGGTAGTGCAAGGGAGTTTTATAAACCATGTGTGAATTGCTCGGAATGAGCGCCAATGTACCGACAGACATTTGTTTCAGTTTTACTGGCTTGATGCAGCGTGGTGGCAATACCGGCCCTCATCGCGATGGCTGGGGGATCACTTTCTATGAAGGTAAAGGTTTTCGGACGTTTAAAGATCCGAACCCAAGCTGCAAGTCTAAAATTGCTGAATTGGTTCAGAATTATCCGATCAAAAGCTGCGCAATAGTCAGCCATATTCGTCAGGCGAATCGTGGAGGTGTCAATCTAGAGAACACGCATCCATTTACCCGAGAATTGTGGGGACGCTATTGGACTTTTGCTCACAATGGTCAGCTGTCTGGTTATCAGGATCTGCATACGGGGCGTCATCGACCTGTGGGTCAGACAGACAGTGAATTAGCTTTCTGTTGGTTGCTTAAGCAGATGGAAGACCGATTTCCAGAGCCGCCTCAGGATATGATTGGTGTGTTCCGCTTTGTGGCGAAATGTTGTGAAACCCTGAAAAGTAAAGGGGTGTTCAACATGCTGTTGTCAGATGGTGAATATGTCATGACGTATTGTACCAACCATCTCTACTGGATTACTCGTCGTGCTCCATTTGGTAAAGCTTCTTTAATTGATGAAGACGTCGAGATTAATTTTCAGGAAGAAACGACACCCAATGACGTGGTTTCAGTTATCGCGACGCAGCCGCTAACTGATAATGAAGAGTGGCATCGAATGAAGCCTGGGGAATTTGGCATTTTACATTTTGGTGAAATTATCGATGGCAATGCCGATGAGCTCATTGACGTGCCATTTGCTCCGAAAAAGGTCGAAAGTCAGGCGCCAACTGAGCCGTTGGAGTGAGACAACAGATTGGGCTTGATGGAAACTCCAAGTAAAAAAGGCTGATGCAATGCATCAGCCTTTCTGTTTTTAAGCGTTAATCAACTTAAGCCAGTTGAGCTTTAATGTGTTCAACGATGTCAGCCATCGCAACAGGTGTCTTGTCACCAGTGCGGCGGTTCTTGTACTCAAAGTTTCCTTCTTTCATCGAACGATCGCCGATCACGATAGTGTGAGGGATACCGATAAGTTCCATATCAGAGAACATAACACCCGGGCGCTCTTTACGGTCATCGAATAGTACTTCGATGCCCATCGCCGTCAGTTCAGCATACAGCTTCTCAGCCGCTTCTTTTACTTCTTCTGACTTGTGCATGTTCATAGGAACGATAGCCACTTGGAAAGGTGCTAGTGCGTCTGGCCATATGATGCCGTACTTGTCATGATTTTGCTCAATCGCAGAAGCAACAACACGGGAAACACCAATGCCGTAACAACCCATCTCTAGAATAACGTTCTTACCGTCTGGACCAAGAACTCCACAGTTCATGGCTTGTGAGTAAACGTTACCTAGCTGGAAGATGTGACCCACTTCGATACCACGTTTTAGTGCGATAGTACCTTTACCACAAGGGCTTGGATCGCCTTCAACTACGTTACGCAAATCTTCAACTTGGCTTAGCTCAACATCACGACCCCAGTTGATACCGAAGTAGTGTTTGCCGTCAATGTTAGCGCCCGCGCCAAAGTCACTCATGACTGCTACAGAGCGATCAACGATGAATGGCAGTTCAAGACCCACAGGGCCTAGTGAGCCAGGGCCAGCACCGATTAGACCACGGATCTCTTCTTCTGTTGCCATCTCTAGAGGAGCTGCAACTTGAGGAAGGTTTTCCGCTTTCACTTCGTTCAGTTCGTGGTCGCCACGGATGATAAGCGCAATTAGGTCAGCTTCAACTTCATCAGACGCCTTAACAAATAGAGTCTTAACGGTTTTCTCAATTGCTAGACCGTGTTGCTCGACTAACTCTGCGATGGTTTTCGCGTTTGGTGTATCAACAAGTTCCATCTCTTGAGTTGGAGCAGCAGCTTCGTCAGCCAGAGCTAGCGCTTCAGCTTTTTCGATGTTCGCTGCGTAATCCGATTCAGTAGAGAATGCGATCAGATCTTCACCGCTTTCTGCTAGTACGTGGAACTCTTGAGAACCGCTGCCGCCGATTGCGCCAGAGTCAGCCAGTACCGGACGGTACTCAAGACCCATGCGGTCAAACGCTTTACAGTAAGCATCGTGCATTGCATCGTAAGACTTCTGCAGACCTTCTTTATCGATATCAAAGCTGTACGCATCCATCATGCAGAATTCACGTGCACGCATTACGCCGAAACGTGGGCGGCGCTCATCACGGAACTTAGTTTGAATTTGGTACAGGTTTAGCGGTAACTGCTTGTAAGAGCTTACTTCATTGCGCACAAGGCTAGTGATGACTTCTTCAGCGGTAGGGCTAAGAACAAACGGACGAGTATGACGGTCAGTAAAGCGAAGTAGCTCAGGACCCATCTTTTCGCTGCGGCCTGTCTCTTCCCATAGTTCAAACGGCTGAACAACGGGCATCAAAGTTTCGACTGCACCTGCATTGTCGATTTCCTGACGAACGATGTTTTCGACTTTACGCAGTACACGTAGACCGGTAGGTAGCCAGGTGTATAGACCTGAAGCCAGCTTACGGATCATACCTGCACGTAGCATGAGCTGGTGGCTCACTACTTCTGCGTCGTTTGGAGTCTCCTTCAGAGTAGAAAGAAGATAATTACTGGTACGCATTAAATTTATCCGTTTATTTAAGTTAGATACTCTAGCCAGAACGAGCTCGAGTAAAGAGATCCCATCAAGGGAAAATAGTTAGCCGCCTATAATATCAGCCAATTGGCTTTGTCAAAAGCGTTCAATGGTCGTAACCGTCACTAAGTTGCCTTCAACACGAAATTTCACGTTCAGATCGAATAGATTTACCGCGTATTCCTTATTGTCGGGCTTATTCTTCTTATAAGCGGGACGAGGATCTTGAGCCAGCACTTGTTCAATAACCAAAGTGACGTGTTGGCTGTCAGGAAGGAGGCTGAGTGTCGCTAACGCGCTATCGGTGAATACGACTTCTGAGGTGGACGGCGCTTCGTCGGCATAGCCGTTACTGCTATCAGTAATAGCATCTGAGTATTCGATGTAAGGTTTGACGTCGATAACAGGGGTACCATCAACTAAGTCAACACTTCCAAGCTCGATATAAAATTGGTCACCACACTGTGACATGCCTTTGAGTTCCACCGCAGACATGCCAATCCCGTTTGGTCTGAATGTCGAGCGTGATGCGAACACACCAATGCGTTCGTTTCCGCCTAATCTTGGTGGGCGTACTGTCGGCTTCCATCCGGCCTGCAAATTCTGATCGAACATAAACAGCAGCCATAGGTGGCTAAACTGCTCGATGCCTCTGATCGCTTCTGCACAATTTGCATCGCCCACTAAACGAAGTCTCGCTTTTGCCTCAGGCACCAGTCTAGGCTGCCTTGGTACGGCAAACTTCTCTTTATAAGGACTTTCAATAAAACCAATCGGCTCTACAGAATACATTTGTTTTCTCTCAAATACAGTGATTCGCAAAAAGTATCACAAAAAGGGTAGTAAAACCTTTTGATAATGATTATCATTTATTATGTTATAACATAACAGTTTATAGTGAGGTAACTATGCAACCTAATATTCACCCTGAATACAGAACCGTCGTTTTTCATGACACAAGTATTGATGAGTACTTCTTGATTGGCTCAACGCTGCAAACACAACGCACGATCGAGTGGAAAGATGGCAAGACGTATCCGTACTTTACGATTGAAGTTTCATCAAAATCCCATCCTTTCTATACCGGCAAACAGCGTGTTATTCATCAGGAAGGTCGAGTAGCTAACTTCAAGCGTCGATTTGGCCAATTCTCGAAAGGAGATAAGTAAATGAAAGTCGTGAAGTCTCTGAAAAGTGCCAAGAGCCGCCACCCTGATTGTCAGATTGTAAAAAGAAGAGGACGGTTATACGTAATATGTAAAACTAATCCCAGATTCAAAGCTGTCCAAAAATAGTGAATACATTATAAATTTCGATGATTCTATGTAATTTATAATTCTAATGATTGTTATATATGTGGATGAAACTGCTGGTTTTTTGTTTTTTTAGCGTTAAATATAATGATCTGGATAACACTTTATTACATTTCCGATTTCTAATTGACCTCTTTGTCGAGTAACCTGCGCGAGTTTTGTGGCAGCTCGTCACAATGACGCGCAGGAATAACTACAAGGAGGGAACAGATGAGTTCATCTGCTTCGATTAAACAAAACTCGCCTAAGAGGCCGATATTTACGCGCTTCTTAGATACAGTCGAATATTTGGGGAACCTGTTACCCCACCCGATCACACTTTTCGCCATCTTCTGTGTTGCTATATTAGTAGCTTCCGGTATTGCTGGTTACTTTGAAGTGGCGGTGGCAGACCCTCGTCCGGAAGGCGCACCTGGTCGTGCGGCTGACGGTATGATTCAGGTTGTTAGCTTATTAAATGCTGACGGTCTTGAGTTAATTGTTACCAATCTGGTTAAAAACTTTGTCGGCTTCGCGCCATTGGGCACTGTATTAGTTGCACTACTAGGTGTCGCGGTTGCTGAATATTCAGGTCTACTGTCTGCTGCAATGCGTGGTTTGGTGATGGGTGCTTCGAAAAGCATGGTCACTGTCACGGTAGTATTTGCTGGTATCATTTCTAATACGGCATCTGAGCTAGGCTATGTGGTACTTATCCCACTAGCGGCTATGCTGTTCCACTCTTTAGGTCGTCACCCTCTTGCGGGTCTGGCAGCTGCATTTGCAGGTGTATCGGGCGGCTATTCAGCAAACTTACTAATCGGTACCGTTGATCCACTGCTTTCTGGTATTACAGAAACTGCAGCACAAATGATCGACCCGACTTACACTGTTGGCCCAGAAGTTAACTGGTACTTCATGTTTGTTTCTACTTTCTTCATCGCTGGTATGGGTGCCTTCGTAACGGAGAAAATCGTTGAGCCTAAATTAGGTAAATACAACGAAGAAGAAGCGTCAGAAGATTTGTCCAACGATTCAATGGGCAAGCTGACAGACGTTGAGAAGAAAGGTCTGAAAATGGCTGGCCTAGCGGTACTTGCGGTTTCTGCTCTACTTGCTTGGACAATCGTTCCAGCAGATGGAATTCTTCGTTCAGACGCAGGCACGGTTGCGGGGTCTCCATTCCTGAAAAGTATCGTTGCTTTCATCTTTGTCTTCTTTGCTATCCCTGGCCTTGTTTACGGTAAGGTAGTTGGCACAATGAAGAACGATCGCGACGTGATTGATGCGATGTCTAAGTCAATGTCTTCAATGGGTATGTACATTGTACTGGTGTTCTTCGCGGCTCAATTTGTTGCGTTCTTCAAGTGGACTAACTTTGGTCAGGTGTTCGCGGTAGCAGGTGCAGACTTCCTACAGAGCATTGGTTTGACAGGCCCTATGTTGTTCTTCGCCTTCATTCTGATGTGTGGCTTCATCAACCTGATGATCGGCTCAGCTTCTGCACAATGGGCTGTGACTGCACCAATCTTCGTACCTATGCTGATGCTAGTCGGTTACGCGCCTGAAACGATTCAAGCGGCATACCGTATCGGTGACTCTACGACCAACATCATTACACCAATGATGAGCTACTTTGGTCTGATTCTGGCTGTTGCATCGCGCTACATGAAGAACCTAGGTATCGGTACGCTGATTGCGACCATGTTGCCTTACTCAATCTGCTTTATTGTGGGTTGGAGTCTACTGTTCTATCTATGGGTATTCGTATTTGGCTTGCCAGTTGGTCCTGGCGCAGCAACTTACTACACACCATAACGTATTATCGAACGACAAAACCGGAGCCAAGTGCTCCGGTTTTTTGTTTTTGGTATTGTGAGTAGACCTAACATTGCACAACTTGCGATTTCTAGTGGATAAGGGTGATGAGAGTGCCAATGGAAGTAACAATTAGAGAAGTCAAAATCGAGGATGCTGATGGTGTTCGTGGTGTATTAAATCCAATTATTGAGCAAGGCAAATTTACCGTGATTGATACCCCCGTTTTCACTTGCCGAAGAGCAGGCTTTTATACGCCAGTTTCCTGAGCGAGGTGTCTTCAATGTTGCCATATCAGAGAATCAACAGGTTCTAGGGTTTCAGAATGTAGAGCCGTTCGCGTCCTATACTCAGGCCTTTGCCCATGTTGGAATTATCGGGACCTATGTGGATGAGCAGTTTCGAGGGATGAAGATCGCCAGCCGTCTATTTGCTGAGACGTTTGCAGCGGCAAAAAATAAGGGATACGAAAAGCTGTTTGCTTACGTTAGAGAAGATAATCTAACGGCGTTAGCGGCGTATCTTAATCAGGGCTTTGAAGTGATAGGGACGGCAAAGAAGCACGCTTATGTGCAAGGTCAGTACATAGATGAAGTGCTGATTGAGAAGTTCCTTTGAACAATAATCAAAAAGAGGAAAGAAAAAGGGCTGACGCAGTAACGTCAGCCCTTGTTTAATTCGGCGAGTAAGTGATTACCAACCCTTAACTACGCCACCTTTAAAGATGTCTGAAGCGGCTGTGTATACTTCGTCTGTCTGGTAAGACTTAACGAAGTTTTGTACGTTTTCAGCTTCGACGTTATCTTCACGCGCAACAATCAGGTTTACGTATGGAGACTCTTTGTCTTCAACAAATACGCCATCTTTTTGTGGTGTCAGGTTAATTGAGCTTGCGTAAGTCGTGTTGATGATAGACAGAGCTACATCGTCAAGAGAACGAGGAAGCTGAGCGGCATCTAGCTCAACAATGGTGATGTTTTTTGGGTTCTCTGCGATATCACGCACAGTTGCTAGGAGGCCAACACCGTCGCGTAGTTTAAGCAGGCCTTGCTGTTCAAGAAGCAGTAGAGATCGACCTAAGTTAGTTGGATCGTTTGGCACTGCGATACGTGCACCGTCTTGAATTTCATCAACCGATTTCACTTGCTTAGAGTAACCCGCGATAGGGTAAACAAACGTATTACCAGCAATCGTTAGCTTGTAGCCACGGTCAGTCACTTGCTGATCTAGGTATGGTTTGTGCTGGAACGCGTTGATGTCGATAGAACCATCATCCAAAGCTGCGTTTGGCGTTACGTAATCTGTGAAAGTCACTAGCTCTACATCCAGACCGTATTTTTCTTTTGCAACTTTAGCTGCGACTTCTGCTACTTGAGCTTCAGCTCCCGCCATAACACCAACTTTAATCTTGCTAGTATCTGCTTGCTTTTCACCACATCCTGATAGGACAAGTGCAGAAGCAACTGCTGCGATGGCGAGTAGACCTTTTAATCCAAATTTCATGACTTTCTCCTTATTCGTATCTGTAAATTTATTATCTGTGATCGACGCGGCGCACAATTGCATCACCGATAGACTGAATGATTTGTACCAAAACAATAAGCATCACCACGGTTACTGCCATGATAACTACATCATAGCGATGGAAGCCGTAACGAATGGCGACATCACCTAAGCCGCCGCCACCAACCGTTCCGGCCATGGCTGAATAGCTGACTAAAGTGACCAACGTGATGGTGACTGAGTTCACTATCGTTGGCATTGCTTCAGGAAGCAGAACCTTGTTGATGATTTGCATCGGAGTAGCGCCCATCGATTGAGCCGCTTCCACTAAGCCTGTTGGTACTTCCAACAAAGCACCTTCAATAAGGCGAGCAACAAATGGGATCGCGCCGATAGTCAACGGTACGATAGCTGCTGTAGTACCAATAAAAGTGCCGACCAGAATTTTAGTGACTGGAATGATGGCAACCATTAATACTAGGAATGGCACTGAGCGGCCAACGTTGACGACAGCGCCTAGAATGCTATTAAGTTTGGTGTTCTCAAGTAGGCCACCTTTCTTCGTTGTATGAAGAATAACGCCCAGTGGAATACCAACGGCAAAGCCAACAATACCTGCCACTGCGACCATGTAGATGGTTTCCCAAGTCGCACCGATTAAAAGGTTACTGTTAAGGCTCAGCCACTCAGAAATTGTGTTAAAGGACATAACCCAGTACCTCTACTTTTACATTGTGTTCACGGAGGAATTCGATTGCCGCGTTGTCATCTTGCTCGTTACCAAACAGCTCAGCGACCATCATGCCGAATTTAACGCCACCGGCGTAATCAAGATCAGAACTTAGAATGCTGACATCAATATTGAATTTACGCGCGATCTGGCTGACGAGTGGCGCGTCTACAGTTGCACCAGTAAACTCAAGTCGAACTAATGGGTAGCTACCTTCAACACGAGTCTCTTGCAGGCGTGCCTGATAATCATCAGGGATAGATAGATCAAGCGTAGAACGGATGAACTCATGAGCCAGCTCTGTTTTCGGGTGGGCAAAGATTTCACCTACCGTGCCTTTCTCAACCAGTTCTCCGCCACCAATGATCGCCACTTCATGGCAGATACTCTTTACCACGTCCATTTCGTGGGTGATGAGCAGCATAGTGATATTCAGCTTACGGTTAATCTCTTTAAGCAGTTCGAGAATAGACTGCGTTGTCGCAGGGTCCAAAGCGCTGGTTGCCTCGTCACACAGCAATACTTTTGGATCAGAAGCCAGAGCTCGTGCGATAGCCACACGCTGCTTTTGGCCACCACTCAGGTTAGAAGGGTAGCTTTCTTGTTTATCAGAGAGGCCTACCAATTTGAGCAGTTCGGTGACTTTCTCATCGATTTGAGCCTTATCTTTGCCTGCAAGCTCTAGGGGTAGAGCAACATTATCGAACACAGTACGTGAAGATAGCAGGTTAAAATGCTGGAAGATCATGCCGATGTTACGGCGCGTTTCACTCAGTTCTGATTTGGACTGCTTAGTAAGATCAATACCGTCAACAATGATAGAGCCCGACGTTGGCGCTTCCAGCATATTGACACATCGAATAAGCGTACTTTTCCCTGCTCCTGATGAGCCAATTACACCGAATATCGTCCCCTGTGGGATATGAAGGTTGATGTCCTTCAGGGCATGTATTTCTTTGCTTCCTTGAAGAAATACCTTGTTTACTTGATTAATTTCTATCATCGAGAAATCCGCTATCAGACTGCTTTGGGAAAAAGTAGATAATTTTGAACTACCTCTCATTTAGTAGAGGATGCTATGGCTTTGCATTAATTGTGTCAATAGATATTTTTACGGCTAGACGTCTAAACGTTCATTTCAATCAAACAGATTAGTAATTAGATAGTGATGAAAGAAATAAAGCGTGTAATAATTCTGGTAATAAATAGTAGACAGAGAAGCAAATTTTGGCGAAACCAGCAGTCTTTTTGGATCGTGATGGCGTAATCAACGTCGACCACGGATATGTTCATGACGAGCACGACTTTGAATTTATTGATGGCGTGTTTGAAGCGACGAAAAAGCTCAAAGAGATGGGCTATATGCTTGTATTGGTGACCAACCAGTCAGGGATTGCTCGTGATAAATTCAGTGAAGATCGTTTCCTTTCACTAACGCAGTGGATGGATTGGAACTTTGTTGATCATGGCGTTGAATTTGATGGCTTCTACTATTGTCCACACCATGCAGAACATGGTCAGGGTAAGTACAAAGAAGATTGCAATTGCCGTAAACCTAAGCCAGGCATGTTCATTTCTGCTCGTGACTTTCTCAAAATCGATATGGCGAATTCTGTTATGGTCGGCGACAAGGCTGAGGATATGATGGCCGCAGAAGCCGCTGAAGTGGGTACGCGTATTTTAGTACGTACTGGCAAGCCTGTTACGGAAAAAGGTGAGGCGATTGCCTCTGTTGTACTGGACAGTATCAAAGAAGTCCCTGCCTACTTAGCGAAGTAAATTATCGAGAAAAGAGGTCGCTTGAGGCGGCCTTTTTTCTATTGGAGAGTTTGGATGAAAATGAATGCTTTGTTAGCGTTTCTGGCTGGAACGACACTATTTGGTTGCAGCCACTCAGCGATTGAGCGCGAAGCAGATGACACTTATCAATTCGTGACCTACCAGTGTGAATCAAACAAGCAGTTTGAGGTCGCCTATCTGATTGAAGAGCAAGCAGCGCTTTTACGTTTGCCTAAACATGACTACCGCCTCACTCAGGTCCCATCTGGTTCTGGTGCAAAATACATCCTAGATAATGGAACAAAGCCGATTCTTAATCCGGTAACTTTACACACCAAAGGTGATGATGCGCGGTTAGAATTAGGCAGAGTCGTTTACAAAAACTGTAAAACCCAATAGCGTTAATCTTCTGTACACTCTGCTTTGTCAATTGAGCGAATCCACAGCATTATGAATAAAAAACTGACAATCCTTGATATTGCGAAACTTTCTGGCGTTGGTAAATCTACGGTTTCCCGTGTGTTAACTAATGATCCTAAAGTCAAACCGGAAACTCGTGCCAAAGTTGAGCGTGTGATTGAAGAGTCTGGCTATGTGCCTTCTAAGTCGGCGCAAGCGATGCGTGGCGGTAGTCAGAAAGTGGTTGGGGTTATCATTTCGCGTCTTGATTCGCCATCGGAAAACAAAGCCGTCAGCAGCATGCTGCAAGTTCTCTACAGTAACGGCTATGACGCGGTGATCATGGAAAGCCAATTCGACCGCAAGATGACCAATGAACATCTCGACGTCCTGCGTAGGCGTAATGTTGACGGCGTGATTGTGTTTGGCTTTAGTGATTTTGACATTGAACGTCTCTCTAGTTGGCAACATCGTTCACTGGTGATTGCCATGGATACCGACGCAACCTCATCAATAAACTACGACAATACAGGCGTCATTCGCTGTGCGCTGGAACACCTTCAGCGCCAATCGGTGAGTGAGATTGCTTTTATTGGTGTTGATCCTTCAGACCGAACTACTGGGCAGATTCGTCTCAATGCATACTTAGATTGGTGTTCAGAGCGGCGATTATCCCCTAACTACCAAACAGGTCATCTTCATCACGAAAGTGCTTATCAGCTGGTGGATAAAGTGTTGAATCCAACCACACAGGCAATTGTGTGCGCCAGTGATACTTTGGCACTTGGTGTAATTAAGCGTCTTCAGGAGTTGGATAGGGAAGACGTGATGGTGACTGGTGTCGGTGGTAATGAGCTGCTGTCTTTTCTATTTCCGAGAGTATTCAGTATTGACCCGGGTTATGCTCAGGCTGGAGAAAGAGCTGCCAAGTTATTGATTTCTCAGCTTAATGGAGAGTCTGAACTGGTGCACCTCACTCAGGAACCAATCCTGAGTTAAGCCTCTCTTTTCTCTATGGTTTAAAATTATACTGTGATCTCATTCAATTAATGGGATTGTTCCCATTTATCTGTTTCGATAGATTTGACAATATAATAAATACAAATGGGAATGTTCCCAAATTAATTATAACTAACCTTTTGATCAGAGAGTTCTGATCTGAACGAGAAACCAATTTAGGGTGGACAAGGATATGAGTAAGATTGCGAAACAAGAGGTTGAGCGTCTGATAGAACTGGTTGGCGGTCGCGATAACATCGCCAGTGTAAGCCACTGTCTGACGCGCCTTCGCTTTGTGTTAAATGACACGAGTAAAGCCGATACTAAAGCACTGGAAGCATTGTCGCTGGTGAAAGGCTGTTTCACTAATGCGGGTCAGTTTCAAGTTGTTGTCGGTACTGAAGTTGATGAAGTGTATAAAGTTCTGATTGAACTGTCGGGTAAGTCTGAAGCGTCGAAAGATGAATCCAAACAGGCTGCACGTCAGAATATGAACATTTTGGAACGTGGTATCTCCCATCTTGCTGAAATCTTTGTACCACTGTTGCCAGCAATCATTACAGGTGGTTTGATCTTGGGCTTCCGCAACGTGATTGGCGACATCAAGATGTTTGATGGTCAATCATTGACGGAAATCAGCCAATTCTGGGCGACTGTTCACAGCTTCCTATGGTTAATTGGTGAAGCTATTTTCTTCTTCCTGCCTGTTGGCGTGTGTTGGTCAACAGTGAAGAAACTCGGTGGTACACCGATTCTCGGCATTACGCTTGGTGTCACTTTGGTCTCTCCTCAGCTGATGAATGCGTACCTGATTGGTAAGCAAGTGCCAGAAGTGTGGGACTTTGGCTTATTTGCTATCGAGAAGGTGGGCTATCAGGCTCAGGTTATTCCAGCCATGTTAGCGGGTATCGCGTTGGCGTTCATCGAAACGAACCTTAAGCGTATTGTTCCTTCTTACCTATATCTGGTTGTTGTTCCTTTTGTTTCTATCATTGTCTCTGTTGTATTGGCGCATTCTCTGATTGGCCCGTTCGGTCGCGTATTGGGTGATGGTGTGGCGTTTGCCGCGAAAGCAGCAATGACGGGTGATTTCGCTGTGATTGGCTCAATGGTGTTTGGCTTCCTGTATGCACCTTTAGTGATTACCGGTATTCACCATACAACCAACGCTGTTGATCTGCAGTTGATGCAAGACCTAGGTGGTACTCCAATCTGGCCTCTGATTGCGCTGTCTAACATTGCTCAGGCATCAGCGGTTGTCGGTATCATCATCATCAGTAAGAAACACGGTGAGCGTGATATCTCAGTACCTGCGGCTATCTCTGCTTATCTAGGTGTCACCGAGCCAGCGATGTACGGTATTAACCTTAAATACAAATTCCCAATGCTGAGTGCGATGATCGGTAGTGCTATTGCAGCAGCGATCTGTGGTAGTGCCGGTGTTATGGCTAATGGTATCGGGGTGGGCGGCCTGCCGGGCATTTTGTCTATCCAACCACAATTCTGGGGCATCTACGCGATTGCAATGCTGGTGGCGATTGCACTGCCAGCAGTATTGACCCTGTTCTTCTACAAGCGTGCACAAATGAAAGGTGAGCTAGAGCCTGCAAACGCTTAAGCGCAAACAAAAAGGAGCGATCGCAATTCGGCGATCGCTTCTGCTATTTTTTCGATTTTTATTTTTTGGTAAGTGAGTTTAGCAATGACAACAATCACAAATGATGCGAACTGGTGGAAAACGGCTTCGATATATCAGATTTACCCGAAGAGCTTCTGTGATAGCGGTAGTAAAGGAACAGGGGATATTAAGGGCATCATTTCTAAGCTCGATTACTTAAAATTGCTCGGTATTGATGCCATTTGGCTAACACCAGTCTATCAGTCTCCGATGATTGATAATGGTTATGACATCTCAGACTACTACGCTATTAACCCTCAGTTTGGCAGTATGGACGATTTTGAATGTCTGCTTGATGAAGCACACCAGCGTGGTATTCGTATCATCATGGACATTGTCGTTAACCACACTTCTACCGAGCACGCTTGGTTCCAATCTGCGCTGGGGGATAAGAGTAGCCCATACCGTGATTACTACATTTGGAAAGATCCGGTTGCAGGTGACGTTCCAAACAACTGGCAGTCCAAGTTTGGCGGAAGCGCTTGGGAAATGGATGAGCAAACAGGCCAGTATTTTCTGCACCTCTTTGCCAAAGAGCAAGCGGATCTTAATTGGGAGAACCCGACAGTTCGTGAGGAAGTGAAAAAGGTCATCAGCTTCTGGGCTGAGAAAGGAGTGGATGGCTTCCGTCTTGATGTGATTAACCTAATTTCTAAGCAGCAAGATTTCCCGAATGATGATATTGGTGACGGTCGCCGCTTTTACACAGATGGCCCTCGTGTACATGAATACTTGCAGGAAATCAGCGAAGCTGTGTTCCAAAAATATGGCAGCGTTACGGTTGGCGAAATGTCATCTACCACATTGGAACACTGCCAGCAGTATTCCTCTCTGGATAACAAAGAACTGTCGATGGTGTTTAACTTCCACCATCTCAAAGTGGATTACCCAAATGGCGAGAAATGGACCAAAGCGCCTTTTGATTTCTCACAACTAAAGCAGATCTTTAACCATTGGCAAACTGGATTGAACGGCAAAGGTTGGGGAGCACTGTTCTGGTGTAATCATGATCAGCCACGTGTCGTTAGCCGTTTAGGTGATGACAAAAACTATCGAGTGGAATCCGCTAAAATGTTGGGAGCCTCTGTCCATATGATGCAAGGTACACCATACATTTATCAAGGGGAAGAGATTGGGATGACCAATCCCGGCTATAGCTCGATAGAGCAATACCGTGATGTGGAAAGCACCAATATGTATGACATCATGGTCAACCAGCAAGGTGTCAGTAACGAAGAGATGATAGATATTCTGGCTCAGAAGTCCCGTGATAACTCACGTACACCAATGCAATGGAATGACGAGCAGTATGCTGGTTTCTCTCAGGCTCAACCTTGGTTGGCGGTGGCAGAAAATTATCCTCAAGTGAACGCAGCTAAAGCCGTTGATGACAGTGATTCGGTTTTTTACTTCTATCAGAAGTTAATTCAATTGCGCAAAGAAATTGAAGTTATCACGACAGGGGACTATCAAGATCTGTATCCGAATCACGACCAGATCTTTGGCTATCAACGTAAGAGCGCCAAACAGACGCTGATTTGTCTCAACAACTATTATGGCGTGGAAGCACAATGTGCACTACCAGAGTCCTTCAAGGTGGACTGTGCTAAATATGTATTAGGCAACTACGCTTTGCCTGAATCCGTTGCTCAAACTCAAACTCTACGTCCTTACGAGACACGCATTATTTTAATTGAAGAGTAAACACACCCCCTATAGTGTTTTCTTCATTGCCTCGCTTGTGCGGGGCATTTTTTATGCGTAACTGGAAAGTAGAAACGAAAAAAGCCAGCTCAATGAGCTGGCTTTTTGCTGATATGGTGGAGGGGGACGGATTCGAACCATCGAAGGCAGTGCCAGCAGATTTACAGTCTGATCCCTTTGGCCACTCGGGAACCCCTCCAGGGTATTTTTATCCTTAACTGATGTTTTCCCAACACAACAATCAAGCGTTCAATATGGTGGAGGGGGACGGATTCGAACCATCGAAGGCAGTGCCAGCAGATTTACAGTCTGATCCCTTTGGCCACTCGGGAACCCCTCCAGGGTATTTTTATCCTTAATTGATGTTTTCCCAATACAACAATCAAGCTTTCAATATGGTGGAGGGGGACGGATTCGAACCATCGAAGGCAGTGCCAGCAGATTTACAGTCTGATCCCTTTGGCCACTCGGGAACCCCTCCAGGGCTTTTTATCCTTAACTGACGTTTTCCCAACGCATCAATCAAGCATTCAATATGGTGGAGGGGGACGGATTCGAACCATCGAAGGCAGTGCCAGCAGATTTACAGTCTGATCCCTTTGGCCACTCGGGAACCCCTCCAGGGTGTTTTTATACTTAAGAAATGATTTCCCAACACATCACTCAAGTGCGGAGCGCATCATAGCAAACTCGCTAAACCTGTAAAGCCTTTTCTTATGATTTTGAATTGAATGCTGGCTTTTTGGGCAAAGATGCCAGTAATTAACCTAAAAGCTCACGTAATCAACGTCTAAACTTACAGTTTATTGCTCTCTCTTTACATTACTTGACGTTTCCAGCGCGGTTTAACGAGTACAATGTACGGAGTTTTTTGAGGCAGAATTTAAACATGAAAAATAAAATTATTCTGAGCATTTTGTCGTTGTCTATTCTGGCCGCAGCACCTGGTGTGCAGGCTAAACGACAAGGTCCACAGACAGTTACTGTGGTGACTGAACAGGTCCAGGTTCATCAGGTTTCTCAGTCACTGTCTTTAGTTGGAAAGCTGGAAGCCGAGCAATCTGTTGTGGTCTCTTCGGAAGTGACTGGAAAGGTGGATGTCATTGCTGTTAAGGCGAATCAGGAGGTCAAACAAGGCCAGATGCTGATTCAGCTTAACGATGATAAGGCCAGAGCCAGCGTGGCGGAGGCTCAAGCGTACCTGAAAGATGAAGAACGCAAATTGAGAGAATTTGAACGTTTGGTGACGCGCAATGCGATTACTCAGACAGAAATAGACGCGCAGAAAACCAGCGTAGAAATCGCTAAAGCACGTCTTGATGCCGCGAATGCTAACTTGAGTGACCTACATATTACTGCACCGTTTTCCGGCACGGTTGGCTTTGTGGATTTCAGCTTAGGCAAAATGGTCAGTGCGGGTGATGAATTAGTGGCACTGGATGATCTTTCAGTAATGCAGTTAGATTTACAAGTGCCGGAGCGCTATCTATCTCAGATCTCTAAAGGCATGAAAGTAACATCAAAGACGGCAGCATGGAATGATGCTGTGTTCAGTGGCGAAGTCGTGGGTATCGATTCACGAATCAATGAAGAAACCCTTAACTTAAGGGTTCGTATCCACTTTGACAATCCGAAACAAAGCCTCAAACCGGGCATGTTAGTGGCTGCGGATATGGATTTTCCTCCAATGGAAGCGCCGATTATTCCTGTTCAGGCACTCGAATATTCTGGCACCAAACGTTACGTCTACGTGGTTGGTGACGACAACAAAGCGGTTCGCACTGAAGTCTTCTTAGGCGCTCGTATCGGCAACCAGGTCGTGATTGAAAAAGGCCTGGATATTGGCCAGAAAATCGTTGTTCAAGGCATTGTGAACATGCGCGATGGCGTTGCCGTGAGTGAACTGGGTGAAGATGGCAAACCACTGAATAATGAGCAAGAAGGTAACAGCTAATGTGGTTATCTGATGCTTCAGTAAAACGACCCGTTGCGGCGGTCGTTCTCAGCTTGCTGCTGTGTGTATTTGGTATTGTCTCTTTCAGTAAACTGGCGGTACGCGAAATGCCGGATATTGAAAGTCCGGTTGTCTCAATCAGTACCCGTTATGAAGGCGCTTCAGCGACCATTATTGAAAGCCAAATTACGACTGCACTGGAAGACCAGCTTTCTGGTATCAGCGGTATTGATGAAATTGAATCGACCACGCGTAATGGCAGCTCACGAATCACGATTACTTTTGAACTTGGTTATGATCTCAATACTGGTGTCAGTGACGTTCGGGATGCGGTTGCACGTGCGCAGCGTTCCTTGCCTGATGAGGCGGATGATCCCATTGTTTATAAGAATAATGGCTCCGGTGAAGCGTCTCTCTACATCAATCTGAGTTCTTCAGAAATGGATCGGACCCAGTTGACGGACTATGTCGACCGAGTTCTGCTCGACAGATTCAGTTTGATCTCGGGTGTAAGCTCGGTGGACGTGTCTGGCGGCTTGTACAAAGTCATGTACGTTAAGCTGAAACCAGCCCAGATGGCGGGGCGTGGAGTTACGACTTCTGACATTACTGCGGCACTGAATAATGAAAATATTGAAAGCCCGGGCGGCGAGGTACGTAACGATCAGATCGTAATGTCGGTTCGTACTGCTCGCAGCTACAACGTGGCTGAAGATTTTGAATATTTGGTGGTTAAGCGTGCCAGTGACAATACCCCCATCTATCTGAAAGATGTGGCTGATGTCTATATTGGCGCGGAGAACGAAAATTCGACCTTTAAGAGTGATGGTGTTGTAAATGTCAGCATGGGTATTGTGCCTCAATCGGACGCTAACCCGCTTGAAGTGGCAGACTTAGTGCATGATGAAGTGGAGAAAATCCAGCAATTCCTTCCATCGGGAACTCGTCTTGCCATCGACTATGATTCAACCGTTTTTATTGAGCGTTCGATAGCAGAAGTGTATAGCACTCTGTTTATTACCGGTGGTCTGGTCATTCTCGTGCTGTACATATTCATTGGTCAGGCACGAGCCACGCTGATCCCAGCAGTAACGGTGCCTGTTTCTTTGATTTCATCCTTCATGGCCGCTTACTACTTCGGTTTTTCCATCAACCTTATCACGCTGATGGCGCTGATATTGTCGATTGGATTGGTGGTCGATGACGCCATCGTGGTGGTGGAGAACATCTTCCACCATATCGAGCGGGGTGAAAAACCACTATTAGCGGCATACAAAGGGACACGTGAAGTTGGCTTTGCCGTTGTGGCGACAACTCTGGTACTGGTCATGGTTTTCCTGCCCATCTCGTTTATGGATGGTATGGTCGGCCTGCTGTTTACCGAGTTTTCGGTACTGTTGGCGATGTCGGTGATTTTCTCATCACTGATTGCATTGACACTGACTCCAGTACTGGGCAGCCAACTATTAAAGGCTAACGTGAAACCAAACCGCTTTAACCGTTTCATCGATCGCATGTTTGGTCGTTTGGAAAGCGGTTACCGTAAAGTATTGCGTGGAGCCTTGAAATGGAAATGGGCAGCGCCTCTGATCATTTTGACCTGTATCGGCGGAAGTTGGGGCTTGATGAAGCAAGTGCCTTCTCAGCTCACGCCATCTGAAGACCGCGGGGTGATCTTTGCCTTTGTTCGTGGCGCTGATGCTACCAGTTACAACCGCATGGCTGCGAACATGGATATCGTCGAGGAGCGCTTGTTGCCGCTACTGGGCGAAGGTTTCCTTAAGTCCTTCAGTATTCAATCGCCAGCCTTTGGCGGTAACGCCGGTGACCAGACGGGTTTTGTCATCATGATTCTGGATGACTGGAATGATCGTGATGTAACGGCTCAGCAGGCGCTAGGAGAGGTAAGAAAGGCGCTGGTTGGTATTCCTGATGTTCGTGTCTTCCCATTTATGCCAGGCTTCAGAGGTGGTTCTAGTGAGCCCGTCCAGTTCGTGTTAGGTGGTTCTGATTACCCTGAGCTGAAACAGTGGGCCGAAAAGCTTGAGCAGTTAGCGGAAGAGTCTCCGATCATGGAAGGGGCGGACATTAACTATTCTGAGCGAACCCCTGAGCTGGTGGTGACGGTTGATAAACAACGTGCGGCAGAGTTGGGTATCAGCGTATCAGAGATTTCTGAGACCTTAGAAATTATGCTTGGCGGTAAGAGTGAAACGACTTTTGTCGAGCGTGGTGAAGAATATGATGTTTATTTACGCGGTGATGAGAACAGCTTCAATAACGCGACGGATCTAAGCCAGATTTATCTGCGAACCAGCTCTGGCGAGTTGGTGACACTGGATGCGGTCACCAAGATTGAAGAAGTGGCTTCGTCGATTCGTTTGTCACACTACAACAAACAGAAATCGATTACCGTAACGGCTAACTTGTCTGACGGGTATACCTTAGGTCAGGCACTGGACTTCCTAGATCAACAAGCGGTGGAAATTCTGCCGGGCGATATCTCAGTCAGCTACTCTGGTGAATCGAAAGATTATAAAGAGAACCAATCCAGTATTCTGGTGGTGTTTGGCTTAGCACTGCTGGTCGCGTACCTAGTCTTGGCAGCGCAGTTTGAAAGTTTCATTAACCCACTGGTGGTGATGTTCACTGTCCCTATGGGGGTATTTGGCGGCTTCTTGGGCTTGTTCTTTATGAGTCAGGGGCTGAATATCTACAGCCAGATTGGCATGATCATGTTGATTGGTATGGTGACCAAGAACGGTATCCTGATCGTTGAGTTTGCGAACCAGCTTCGTGATCGCGGCTTCGAATTTGAGAAAGCAATAGTCGATGCTGCGGCACGTCGTCTGCGCCCAATCATGATGACGGCATTTACTACGCTTGCTGGTGCAATTCCGTTGCTCTTATCGACAGGGGCAGGTTATGAAAGCCGAGTGGCGGTAGGTACGGTGATCTTCTTCGGTATGGGCTTCGCAACGCTGGTGACTTTGTTTGTTATTCCTGCGATGTACCGATTGATTTCAGCAAGTACGCAATCACCGGGACATGTGGAAGCTGAACTGAACAAAGAGCTAAGTCACGATGTGAAGGCCAGAACCTCACACTAATCGCAGCAACTAATAACGCAAAAAAGCCCGCAATTCGCGGGCTTTTTTTATCTAGTGGTTCTCAACCGTAATTGACGGAATAACGGGTTGGTTTGTGATTCATAGCTAACACAACATTGAGCAGGATAGCGCCCAGAATGGATAACCCGATGACTTCAGGAGAGACAAAAAAGAATGAAGCGAACAAGATGCAACAATCGATGGCTAGCTGAGATTTGCCCACTGAAATGCCGAACTTATCCTGAATAAACAGGCAAAGTACGTTGAAACCGCCGAGACTTGAGCGATGACGGAACAGTATAAGCATACCCAAACCCATCAGTAACCCACCGGCAACCGCGCAATACACAACGTTGACCGTTTCAAGGCTGACGACCAGAGATAGGTGGTCTGCAAACACAGAAACCAAGGCACCAGAAATAGCACTGTTGAAGGCAAATCTTGAGCCAAAACGCTTCCACGCGAGTAAATAAAAAGGACTGTTGGCCAAAAAGTAAAGCGTACCGAAGGAAAGTGACACAAACTGGCTCATAAGCAGGGCCAAACCTGTGGTGCCTCCGGTTAACAGATTTGCAGATTGGAGGAAGAAAACGCCCTGAGCGACCAGAAATGTTCCAGTTAAAATAGCAATCCAATCTTCTTTGCGTGAGTGTTTTTCCATCAATTTGAAACTTTTACAGTAGATAATGGCGCGCATACTATTTAAAAAATGAGGTTTTCGGTAGCTTGAGAAGCAAATTTAAGGTAAACCTATGTAATTATCGTTTTACGGGGTGTAAAGGGAAAAATTGACACTTTTCATATTTATACGATTTAGAAAGGTGACAATATGACAATCCTTGTAGAACCACATGAAGAATCTGCATGAGAAAAAGTAAAACTTTCTCTTTATGGCCAAGATCAAATTATGTAGAATGCGCGCTATTAACGTGATGCAAACGTTTGCGTGAATCAATTTACGTAGATTAATAGGGTCATTGGTAGGTTTTTTGCAAATTTCAGTTTAAATCTGAGTCAGGAGATACAGATGCTAAAGCGTGATATGAACATCGCAGATTACGATGCGGAACTGTTCGCAGCAATCCAAGAAGAAACTCTTCGCCAGGAAGAACACATTGAACTAATCGCTTCTGAAAACTACACGAGCCCACGTGTAATGGAAGCTCAAGGTTCTCAGCTAACAAACAAATACGCTGAAGGCTACCCTGGCAAGCGTTACTATGGCGGTTGTGAATACGTTGATAAAGCGGAAGCTTTGGCAATTGATCGTGCATGTCAGCTATTCGGCTGTGAGTACGCTAACGTTCAACCTCACTCGGGCTCACAAGCAAACAGCGCTGTGTACATGGCATTGCTAAATCCAGGTGATACTGTTCTAGGCATGAGCCTAGCGCATGGTGGTCACTTGACTCATGGCTCACCAGTAAACTTCTCTGGTAAACACTACAACGTGATTCCTTACGGTATCGACGAAGCGGGTCAAATCAACTACGACGAAATGGAGCAACTTGCTCTAGAGCACAAGCCTAAGATGATTATCGGCGGCTTCTCGGCTTACTCTCAAATCGTTGACTGGGCTCGCATGCGTGAAATCGCAGACAAAGCCGGCGCGTACCTGTTCGTAGACATGGCGCACGTTGCGGGTCTAATCGCAGCAGGCGAATACCCAACGCCAGTCCCTCACGCTCACGTAGTGACGACGACTACGCACAAGACATTAGCAGGTCCACGTGGTGGTCTAATCCTGTCTAACGCTGGCGAAGATATGTACAAGAAGTTGAACTCAGCGGTATTCCCTGGTGGTCAGGGTGGTCCTCTGATGCATGTTATCGCAGGTAAAGCGGTAGCGTTCAAAGAAGCAATGGAGCCGGAATTCAAAGCATACCAAGCGCGCGTAGTGAAGAACGCTAAAGCGATGGTTGCCCAGTTCCAAGAGCGTGGTTACAAGATCGTTTCTAACGGTACAGAGAACCACCTGTTCCTAGTTGACCTCATCGACAAAGACATCACAGGTAAAGATGCAGATGCAGCACTTGGCGCTGCAAACATCACGGTAAACAAGAACTCAGTACCAAACGATCCACGTAGCCCGTTTGTGACTTCTGGCATCCGTGTAGGTTCTCCAGCAATCACTCGTCGTGGTTTCACTGAAGAAGATGCCAAAGAGCTAGCGAACTGGATGTGTGACGTTCTAGATAACATCGGAAATGATGATGTTATCTCGGCAACTAAAGCCAAGGTTCTAGAGATCTGTAAGCGTCTACCTGTTTACGCTTAAATAGCACTCAGCATAGAACCATAAAACTTCCAGTTTTTGGTTCCACTAACTGTATGCTGCAATAGCCTCCTTCGGGAGGCTTTTTATTTTTTGCGAGTTTACTTCATAAAGATCAACTGGATAAACCAGTATTCCTCTAACTTCCCCTATCATACATATTGCTCATTCATTAACGATTAAAAACTAAAACATAATCACAATGTTTCATATCTATAATTGATTGGCATTGAGTTTAAATCTATATACTTAGTCTTAATTGGTAATTCATAAGGGAGAGTTGAATGCGTCCAACGAAAGAAAACCTGACCGCTTTAGTAGGCAAAAACATTGAAATGGATATACGCCTATCATGCCGGCCAGAGAACAGCGAAAATGGCTATTTGGAGAAGCAATATGGCGTCACTTTGCTGGAGCGCGATGGTAAAGTTGTTTTGACTCGTGATGATTCATCAGTCGATGCCGGCGTATGGGTGCCTTATGCTGAAACGAAAGCGGTAGTAGGGCGTTACACGGGCAGCGGTGTTGGTTGGTTGGCATCTGGCCCTTTCAGCGGCTGTGAAATGGCTATTGGTGTGGATAAGGACCAGAATCGTGTCTTTGCTGCGCATATTGCTAAGCAGAGTGGTTCTACGGCTCCAGCCGATTACCGCAAATTTCGGACTGATGCGAAAGCAAGCGAGTTCTACTGGAACCGTATTCCTATGCCTTTTGAAGACAAATTTTCGTGCGCCTATGTCTTCGTGATCTGTTCAACGGATGGCATTATCTCGATGAACTCGCTAGAAGTTGAAGTGACCAGCATGGGGGGCAGCAACGGTAAGGTGTTGTCGGTAAGGACGTTTAAGTAGCTTAATCCACGGATGAGATGCAATAAAAAAGGTTGATATCATATCAACCTTTTTTTGATTCTAGCTTGAGCTTATTTTGAAATGCTCAGCAGAGTGCCTGACTTACATTTGAAAGAGTAGTACTTGCGGCTTTCGCTGAACTTACCTAGGCCTTCACCATCACAGTAATCGATGTTGATGTCACGCATGGTTTCTAGAGTAGCTTCACTAGTTAGAGCAAATTTAGAACCGTCAGCACAAACGATACGTACGCGACCATCATCGCTTACAGAGTAAAGCTCAACCTCTGTATTACACAGCTCAAAAGAAGCTTCACGGAAATTGTCTTGCTGTGTATTAGAAGCGCAACCTGCTGTCAGTGCGGCAAGAGCGACAGCAACAAAACCTAATTTTTTCATAATAATTCCTTGGAAGATGTACTTTTTAGTGTTGTTAGGGGTAAGCCTATAGAAGAGTTGTGTCTCATTCAAGAAACGAAATTAAAAAGGGCTGACTTATGCAGTCAGCCCTTTCTATTAACTAAAAGAACACTTAGCTTACTTCCACACCTTGTGCCTGAAGATCAGCGTGGTAAGAAGAACGGACAAATGGTCCACACGCAGCATGGGTAAAGCCGAGCTCCAAAGCAATCTCTTTGAGCTCATCAAATTCTGAAGGTGGTACGTAACGCTCCACTGGAAGATGGTGGCGACTTGGTGCCAAATACTGGCCTAGAGTCAGCATCGTCACACCGTGCGCACGCAGGTCTTTCAAGACTTCGACGATCTCTTCTTTGGTTTCACCTAGGCCCATCATCAAGCCTGATTTAGTCGGTACATCTGGATGCTGCTCTTTGAATTTCTTAAGCAGTTGCAGCGACCATTTGTAGTTTGCACCAGGACGAGCTTTGCGATACAGACGAGGGGCCGTTTCCAAATTATGGTTGAAGACATCTGGTGGATTGTCTTTCATTAATTCAAGTGCTACATCCATACGGCCGCGGAAATCTGGAACCAGAGTCTCGATGCGGATGTTTGGATTTTTGGCACGAATCTCACGGTTACAATCGGCGAAGTGCTTGGCACCACCGTCACGAAGGTCGTCGCGGTCTACGGAAGTGATAACCACGTATTTTAGCTTCATGTCGGAGATAGTCTGAGCCAGCTTTTGTGGTTCATTCTCTTCTGGAGCAACCGGGCGGCCATGTGCGACATCACAGAATGGACAGCGGCGAGTACAGATTGCGCCAAGAATCATAAAGGTCGCCGTGCCGTGGTTAAAACACTCAGCCAAGTTTGGACAAGAGGCTTCTTCACATACCGAGTGAAGGTTGTTTTTACGCATTGCCGATTTGATATCTTGAATACGTTGGCTGTCAGCAGGCAGCTTGATCTTCATCCAGTCTGGTTTGCGCAGAATTTCTTTTTGCTCAGTTGGCATGTTCTTGACTGGAATCAGTGCCATCTTGTCGGCGTCACGGTATTTAACGCCTTTTTCCATTTGGATTGGTTTACTCATGCTTTCTTTACTTCTCTTTGCTTCTCATCGCGTAGGAGAGGCCTCTTTGCTGAATTCCACTTGCTCGTAGTTAAGCAAAGTGACAAGTTCTTCGACTAGTGTCTTCTCAACCTGGGTAAGATCATCCGGGCCGCCAAGCTGGCTAACCTGAACCATTTCCATGCCAGCATAGCCGCATGGATTGATACGTAGAAATGGTGACAAGTCCATATTTACGTTGAGTGCTAAACCGTGGAAAGAGCATCCCTTACGAATTCTCAATCCTAGTGAGCAGATCTTTTTACCATCAACATAGACGCCTGGTGCATCCGGTCGTGCCGCTGACTCAATATTGTAATTTTTAAGTGTGTTGATCACGAGATTCTCAATATGAGTGACGAGATCTCTAACACCGAGTTTTTTACGACGTAAATTTATCAGGAAATAAGCCACAAGTTGACCTGGACCGTGGTAGGTAACCTGACCGCCTCGGTCGCTTTGAACAACTGGGATGTCGCCCGTATTGATCAAGTGTTCTTCTTTACCTGCTTGTCCCTGTGTAAACACTGGGTTGTGTTCAACCAGCCAAACTTCGTCACAGGTGTCCTCTGTACGAGTGTCTGTGAAGTCATGCATGGCTTGCCAGATAGGCTCATAATCTTGCCTACCTAAGTGTTTAACAACAAGCTGGTTGTGCATCCCTAATCCTATTGCCCGTAAATAAAGTTTGTGGATTATAAACTGGTTCTGGTCAATGAACTATATACCAGTAACACATTTTTAACCCTTGATAAAATACAGGATTATTATCTGTTTGATATCTAAAAAGAAAGCAGCTTACGCTGCTTTCAAAATAATTTTACTTTATCAAATAAAATTATAGAACCATGCGCACGATATCAATCTCGCCCAATTCTTTGTATAACGTTTCTACCTGTTCAATGGAAGTCGCTGTGATCGTCACAGACACTGAGTGGTAGTTGCCTTTCGCACTAGGTTTTACACTAGGGCTGTAATCACCTGGAGCGTGGCGTTGGATCACCTCTAGAACCTTCTCTGGCAGTTCAGGTTTCGCATAGCCCATCACCTTGTAAGTAAATGAGCAAGGGAACTCAAGCAGGTCTTTCAGTTTTGCATCTGAGTTGATAGTCAACATGTTGAAACTCCAAGTTGGAAAGTCGTTTTAGCAGCGCGGAATAGTACTGCCATTAATTTTAAATCTCAAGATCCTGCCGACTTGTGTTTGGCAGGAACAAAAAAAGCCGCATTATGCGGCTTTCGATGAATGTGTGGTTTGAATTACAGGAAGCTCTTAAACAGCATCACGATGTAATCCCACAGACGGCTGAACAGACTACCTTTATTGACATCTTCTAATGCCAGAAGTGGGTACTCAGCAACATCTTCGCCTTCTAGTTGATAGTATAGCTTACCAACTACGTCACCTTTCTTAATTGGGGCTTCCAGCTCTTTTTCAAGTACGAAGCTCGCCTGGAGGTTTTTGGCCTGCCCACGAGGAAGGGTAACGTAAGTATCCTGATCTAGACCCAGTGCAACAGTATCTTTGTCGCCCATCCAGATTTTTTCTTCAACGAAGGTTTCACCAGCTTTATGTGGAGCAACGGTTTCAAAGAAGCGGAAGCCGTAACTCAGTAGCTTTTTGCTTTCTGATTTACGTGCGTTTGCGTTCTTAGTGCCCATGACGACGGCAACAAGGCGCATTTTACCTTCAGTCGCCGAGCTCACTAGGCTATAACCAGCATTGCTTGTGTGACCGGTTTTGATACCGTCAACGTTCATGCTCTTGTCCCAAAGCAAGCCGTTGCGGTTGTATTGGGTAATGCCGTTGTAGGTGAATTTCTTCTCTGAATAAATACGGTACTCGTCTGGCACGTCACGAATTAACGCTTGGCCAAGTAGAGCCATATCGTAAGGCGTCGAGTACAGGTTAGGGTTGTCTAAGCCGTGAACGTTAGCAAAGTGAGTGTCTTTCATGCCTAACGTATCCGCCCAAGCATTCATCAGATCAACGAAGGCATCTTCTGACCCTGCAATATGCTCTGCCATAGCAACACATGCATCGTTACCCGATTGAACAATGATGCCGCGGTTAAGTTCTTCGACTTTAACTGTCGTGCCGACTTCGATAAACATCTTTGAAGAATCTGGGAAGTTTTTAGCCCACGCATTCTTGCTGATGGTTACGTCGTCCTGAAGCGAAATATTACCACGCTCTAGTTCTTGGCCGATCACGTAACTGGTCATCATTTTGGTCAGACTTGCAGGAGACAACTTAGTGTTCATCTCTTTCTCTGCGAGGATCTTACCTGAGTTATAGTCCATCAAAACGTAGCCTTTCGCAGCGATTTGAGGAGCGTCTGGTACAACAATTGGGGTGGCAAACGAAGATGATGCGAAAGTTGCAGAAAGCGCAATAGAAGACGCAAAAACGGATTTAATTAGCGTTGTTTTTTTCATATTGACTACAGGTTTTTATTAACTGTCCATATATTAACAGAAACAATCGCTCAAACCAGTGTGCGGCGTACCTCACACTGGATTGAGGACTACTGGGATTTTATAAAAGCACTCGAATAGCCCATCAGCTTAACTTGTTCTAAGGCCTTTTGCGTCAGCATATAGTCATCAAACGGGCCCAAAAACACGCGGTGAAGGTTTTTATCCGAGCTGATATAGCTCTTTACCGAAAGTGTTTGACTCAGATCTTGCGCTAAAGTTCGTACTCTGTCTTCATGTTGTGAAGACGCAACCTGAACAACGAACTTTGGTAGTGCTTTTTGTTTATGTACTTCCGTTGGCTTGTCGACAGAGATGACCTCTATTGACACATTGGCAGTGCCTGTACGGACCACATCTAATTTGGTGGCGGCTGCAAAGCTGAGGTCGATAATCCGACCTTCATGAAAGGGACCACGATCGTTAACGCGTACAATGGCTGTTTTACCATTATCTTGATTGGTTACTTTGACATAACTCGGTATCGGTAAGGTCTTATGCGCCGCCGTCATGGAATACATATCGTACACTTCGCCGTTGGAAGTTAGGTGACCGTGGAACTTCTTCCCGTACCAAGATGCCTGTCCTTCCTGAGTAAATCCTTTGGGCTCTCTTATGATCTGGTAGCGTTGTCCACGAAGCGTATAGTCGCTATTGCCGCCCAAACTGTACGGTTCGTACTGAGGGTTTGCATCTTCGATATGATCGACAGAGATCGGGGCATCCGGTGCAATATCGTCGTCTATCGTGTAACGCTTTGAAGGCGCAGAGGAACAACCTGCTAGAATGGTTACGGCGCATAGCGTGCCTAGCAGAGCTTTATTTATTGTCATTTAAGTTGCCTTCGAAAATGCTTTTCTGTGAGTGTGGATCGACATTAATATGCCAAAGCCTGCCATTAAGGTCACCATGGACGTACCGCCATAGCTAATCAGAGGCAGCGGAACACCTACGACTGGCAAGATGCCACTCACCATACCAATGTTTACGAAAACATAAACAAAGAAACTGAGCACGATACTGCCGGCCATCATACGGCCAAAAGCTGTTTGCGCTTTACTTGCTAGCACTAGGCCGCGTCCGATGATAAACAGGTACAAGCTAAGCAGAATCAGAATACCAATCAGGCCCCATTCTTCGGCTATCACCGCAAAAATAAAGTCGGTGTGACGTTCTGGTAAGAACTCAAGTTGAGACTGAGTCCCTTGTAGCCAACCTTTACCAGCGATGCCGCCAGAACCAATGGCAATCTTGCTCTGGATAATGTGATAACCAGCGCCAAGAGGATCAGACTCTGGGTTGAACAGAGTACGAACTCGGACTTTCTGGTATTCCCTCATCAAGAAGAACCACAAGATTGGCAAAAATGCGCCGAGGCCACAGGCTGCTGCGAAGATGATTTTCCAGCTGATGCCGGCAAGGAAGATAACGAAAATTCCTGAGGCGGCAATTAGAATCGAAGTGCCTAAATCGGGCTGTTTCGCGATCAAAATGGTTGGTACAAAGACCATCACCAACGACATCACAAGAGTCTGAAACGTTGGGGGTAGTGAACGCTTACCAATGAAGCGCGCAACCATTAATGGAACAGCAAGTTTGAGTAGCTCTGAAGGCTGGAAACGAACAAAGCCTAGGTTTAACCAACGCTGCGCGCCTTTTGAAGCCTCACCAAAAAACAGAACCCCGAACAGCAGCAGAACGCCGACAATGAACATTAGAGGAGCTAGAGATTCATAGGTTCTGGGAGGTATCTGAGCGAGAATTACCATCACACCGAGTGATAGCCCCATACGCATCGCTTGTCGATCCATCATCGCTAAGCTTTGGCCACTGGCGCTGTACATTACGACCAGACCGAAGCCCATTAATACCAAAATACCTAGCAGTAAAGGCAAGTCGATATGGAAGCGCTCGAACAGCGCTCGGTTTTGGCCTGTAGCAGGATCAAAATCCATTATTCTTTCGCCTCTTTATCTTCTACTAACACGCGGTCAAAGACCTGCCTGACCACAGGGCCACCTTGTGAAGAGCCTCCGCCCGCATTTTCAAGTACGACCGTCACTACCACTTCAGGTTCTTCCAATGGAGCAAAGCCGGTAAATAGAGCGTGATCTCTTAAGTGCTCAGCAATTTCATCTGCGTTGTATTCTTCATCCTCTGCTAGACCGAATACCTGCGCAGTACCAGATTTACCGCCACTGACGTAAGGCGTATTGTAGAAGGAGCGTCTTGCTGTGCCTTTTTTACCGTGGTTAACCAGTCGCATCCCTTCTATCGACAAATCCCAGAATTTTTCTTTAACGTCAGTAATTGGCGGGTAAGTCTCGATCTCAGACATCACTTGCTTATCGAATTGCTGGCCATTGTCGATGGTTGCTCTCAATAGGTGAGGTGCGATCACTTCGCCTCGGTTAACCAACACAGAGGTCGCTTTCGCAATTTGCATAGGTGTTGCTGTCCAATACCCTTGGCCTACGCCGACAGGAATGGTGTCTCCCTGATACCAAGGTACACGGTGACGAGCCATTTTCCATTCACGAGTTGGCATGTTTGCTTTGCTCTCTTCATAGATATCGATGCCGGTTTTTTCACCAAAACCAAACATCATCATCCAGCGAGAGATTCGGTCGATGCCCATGTCGTAGGCTATCTGATAAAAGAAGGTATCCACGGACTCTTCTATCGATTTGACGATATTAACTTTACCGTGTCCCCAACGTAGCCAATCTCGGAAAGGCCTTGTTTTAGAGTTAGGAATCTTCCAGTAACCAGGGTCATTACGCGTGGTGTATGGAGTGATGACGCCTTCTTCCAGAGCCGCTACCGCTAAAAATGGTTTAATTGTCGATGCTGGTGGATAAATGCCGAGAGTGGCTCGGTTAACCAATGGACGGTTCTTATCGTTGAGAAGAGCACTGTAGGCTTTGCCAGAAATGCCATGTACGAAAGCATTGGGGTCATAGCTTGGGCTCGAGACCATAGCCAACACACCGTTGTCTTTGGGATCGAGCACTACGGCACTACCACGGCGTCCAGCGAGTAATTCGTGAATGTAGAGCTGCAAATTTATATCGAGATTGAGAACGATGTCTTTTCCAGGAACTGGCGGAATGTACTTCAAGGTGCGGATAATACGACCACGGCTATTGACTTCGACTTCCTGATAACCAGCTGTTCCGTGAAGCAGATCTTCGTAATAACGCTCGATACCAAGCTTACCGATATCACGTGTTGCTTGATAGTTAGCGTCTTTTTCCTCGCGGATCAACCGCTGCATATCGCGGTCATTGATGCGCGACACATAACCAATCACATGGGTCAAAACATCGCCGTATGGGTAATGACGTTTTAAGCTCGCGTTGACAGCGACACCGGGAAACTTATGCTGATTGACCGAAAACTTGGCGACCTGTTCTTGCGTGAGCTGAGTCAGTATTGGCACTGATTTGAAACGTCGGGTCTGGCGTCTTTCCCTCTCGAAGCGTTCGACTTGCTCTGGAGTTATTTCAATGAACTCTTGAAGACCAGCGATAGTGGCTTCCATATCTTTAATTTTTTCTGGAGTAATTTCCAAATTAAAGACAGGTCGATTTTCAGCAAGTAATTGGCCATTGCGGTCATAGATCAACCCGCGGTTTGGTGCGATAGGAACGACTTTGATACGGTTATCGTTTGAGCGAGTTTTGTAATCTTGGTATTGATTGATCTGGATGTTGTAGAGGTTGGCCACTAACAAGCCAACCATAGTGACAATACCAATGAAAGCGACAATAGCCCGGCTTTTAAACAGCCGTGCTTCTTCTTGATAATCCCTGATTCGGGTACGCTTCCTTAACATTAACGCTTATTCTCGGTGATATGGATGATTAGCAGTGATACTCCAGGCTCGATACAGGCTTTCTGCCATCACGATGCGAACCAGAGGGTGGGGCAAGGTGAGTGCAGACAGCGACCAGCTTTGATCGGCCGCCGCTTTACAAGCTGGAGCTAACCCTTCCGGGCCGCCAATAAGAATGGAGACATCGCGGCCATCTAACTTCCAACTGTCTAGTTGCTGCGCCAGCTGAGGGGTATCCCACTTTTTGCCGGGAATATCTAGGGTAACAATTCGATTGCCTTTTGGCACCGCAGCCAGCATGGCTTCGCCTTCTTTTTGCAGAATCCTTGCAATATCGGCGTTTTTCCCCCGTTTTCCGGCTGGAATTTCAACAAGTTCCAGTGGCATATCGTGAGGAAACCGGCGCTTATATTCTTGAAAGCCTTCTTCAACCCATTTAGGCATTTTAGTGCCAACGGCGATCAATTGCAGTTTCATCGCTTAGCCCCAGAGTTTTTCCAGTTGATATAGCTCGCGTTGTTCTTCCTGCATAACATGAACAATGGTCGTGCCCATATCAAGGACGACCCACTCACCTTCACTTTCACCGTCTATGCCTAGTGGTTCAAGTCCAGCCATTTTTGATTCTTTTGCTACGTGTTCAGCAATAGAGGCAACGTGGCGTTTTGAAGTGCCTGTGCAGATAATCATGTAGTCTGTGATGCTGGATTTGCCTTGAACATCAAGTGTTTTAATGTCCTGTGCTTTCATGTCGTCGGCTTTATCTACTAGAAAATCATTCAGTTCTTCAAGTTGCAAAGTCAGTTCCTCGTTTGTTTATTCGGTTTAAAATCAAAGCGGCGCAGTATATCACGCTTTTTAAAGCTTCACTTGTGGCAAGCACATCTCAGTACTTAACTGATGCAATAGTGGCCAACTGGAAATCTCATATTGAGTTTTAGAGATAACTTCGGCTTTAGCAATTAACTGGATTAGCTGAGTGATCTTTGTCTGTGAAAGACGGTTTAACGCCGCAGAGTACAGTGGCCGCTTTGATTGCCATATCCGGTAGCGTTCAAATACTTGTCCTATAGCTTGCGATTGCATTTGTTGCTGCATCGAGAGTAACTGAGTCAACTCTTTCTGAATGGTTCGAAGCAAAATTACCGCTTCAACGCCTTCCGCTTCTAGTTGTCTTAATACTCGCTGAGCTCGGTTAGCTTTACCTGCTAGCAGAGCATCTGACCAGTGGAATGCAGTAAAATGATTGTGTCGGCTCAATGATTCTTCGAGTCTGATAAGATTTAACTGCCCATCGGGGTACAAAAGGGCGAGTTTTTCCAAGCTTTGTGTCAATGCAAACAAGTTGCCTTCATGCCACTGAGCTAACATTTGAATCGCTTCCGCATCCGGATTCAGGTTCAGTGCTCTACAGCGTGACTGGACAAACTGAGGCAGGCGGCTGAGGTCTGGCGTAAGACAATTTACCCAGCAGCCACGGGAAGATAAGGCTTTAAACCACTTAGCATTTTCTTGGGCTTTGGTGAGCTTAGTGCCAATCACGACTAAAATGATGTCACTGTGCAACACTTCTGAAATGCCTACTAGCTCTTTTGCAATCGCCGCGTTTACTCCTGATTCTGGGAGCTCTAACTCAATCAATTGGCGCGATGAAAACAGGCTTAATGCTTGGCAACTGTCATACACCAAGTTCCAATCAAAGCTGTTGTCTACTGCGAAACGGTGTCGTTCTTCAAAGCCCTGAGTGTAAGCGGCTTTTTGAATGGACTGACGAGATTCTTGTAGTAGTAATGGCTCATTGCCAAAAATCAGGTAAGTAGGGTGGAGCTGCTTATTGAGCTGCTCCACCAGCCGATCTGCGAAGATTCGCATAGGATTCTATTGAACCGCTGAGTTACTGTCAGACGCTCCTTGAGGCTCATCTGACGAATAGGTTTTGATTCGGTACTGCTCTTCGTCTGTTTTTAGTTGGATCTCTTGCTCTTCCATATCAAGCTCGTTAGCTTCGATATCTGCCTTTAAACGTGCCATTTGACGAATGATCTGAGTTGCAGCCAGTTTACGCATTTCATCTTCGATCATATCGCGTTCCACTGACTTCGCCAGTGCTGTTAGCGGGTTATCTAAGTAGCTGCGAGTAACACTGGTTGAAAAAGTCTTCGAACCTAGTTCAGGGATAGTTACACGGTAAGACGCTCGGAAGGTAAGTTCCTTCTCTGCTGCACGAGTATTTTGATAAAGAGAAAGTGTACGTTCACCAACACCTTCACTTGCTAAATGAAGATTCGGGATATTGTCAGAAGGCGGAACAACTTCAATCTCACTCATACGCAGTTGGGCTTTCATCATTCGGGTAAACGTACTGTACTGGTCATAACTGGTAAGAGACATCGTGTCGAGATCTTCCGGGATAGAGTAATCACCACGGAGATGGAAACCACAGGCAGACAGCAGGCTCGCTGCAAGTACAACGCTGGTGAGCTTAATAGTTGAGATTGAAAATAGGCGCATTAGTTGATGTTTCTCGATTATTTGAATACTTATCTAAGGCTACTCAGTGAATAGGCTGAGATAAGTAAAGCAGGGTAAATATACCCTGCTTAAGACTTTAGTTTAACGAATTAGTTCGCAACACTTTCTTTACTTTGCAAATGCTTAGTTTGCAACGATATTCAGAAGCTTACCTGGTACGTAAATTACTTTACGCACAGTCTTGCCGTCAGTGAACTTAGTTACGTTCTCATCGTTTAGACCTAGAGCTTCAATATCGTCTTTAGAAATATCGGCCGGAACAGTCAGTTTCGCACGTAGCTTACCGTTAACTTGAACGATGATTAGCTTCTCGTCTTCAACAAGGGCTTTTTCATCGTGAGTTGGCCATGTTGCGTTGTCGATGTCAGTTTCACCAAGACCTACCCACATTTCGCTAGAAATATGAGGAGTGATTGGGTAAAGCATTGCAACAACTGCTTTTAGCGCTTCATCAAGGATTGCACGATCTTGTGCAGATTCTTGTGGTGCTTTCGCTAGCTTGTTCATTAGTTCCATGATCGCTGCGATTGCTGTGTTGAACGTTTGACGACGAGCAACATCATCCGTCACTTTCGCGATAGTCTTGTGAACGTCACGACGAAGTGCTTTTTGGTCGCTAGACAGTGCCGAGGTATCCACTGCTTCTGCCGCGCCTTTCGATGCGTGCTCGTTTACGAGTTTCCAAACACGTTTCAGGAAGCGGTTAGCCCCTTCTACGCCAGACTCTTGCCACTCAAGTGTCATGTCTGCTGGAGATGCAAACATCATAAATAGACGTACTGTGTCAGCACCGTATTTGTCTACCATTTCTTGTGGGTCTATACCGTTGTTCTTCGACTTAGACATCTTGATCATGCCTGAGTGTTCAACGTCACGGCCAGTGTTGTCTTTCGCTGAAGTGATGCGGCCTTTACCGTCACGTTCAACAGTCACGTCAGTAGGTGCAACCCACTCAGTACCGCCTTTCTCGTTCTCGTAAGAGAATGCATCAGCCAGTACCATGCCTTGACATAGTAGGCGCTTGAATGGTTCATCAGAGGTTACGTAACCCGCATCACGTAGCAATTTGTGGAAGAAGCGAGAGTACAGTAGGTGCATACAAGCGTGCTCGATACCACCGATGTACTGGTCTACTGGTAGCCAGTAGTTTGCTTTTTCTGGATCTAGGATGTCGTCAGCTTGTGGTGAGCAGTAACGTGCGTAGTACCAAGAAGACTCCATGAAGGTATCGAACGTGTCAGTTTCACGTAGAGCTGGTTCGCCGTTAAATGTCGTCTTCGCCCACTCTTTATCAGATTTGATTGGGCTGGTTACGCCGTCCATTACCACGTCTTCTGGAAGGACTACTGGCAGTTGGTCAGCGGGTACTGGGTGAACTTCACCATCTTCAGTGGTTACCATTGGGATTGGTGCGCCCCAGTAACGTTGACGAGATACACCCCAGTCACGTAGACGGAAGTTAACTGTCTTAGTGCCTTTGCCTTCAGCTTCTAACTTCGCTGCGATTGCATCGAATGCTGCTTGGAATTCAAGACCGTCGAACTCACCTGAATCGAACAGTACACCTTTCTCTGTGTACGCTTCTTCAGAGATGTTCAGTTCACTGCCGTCAGTAGGCTTGATCACAGGGATGATGTCTAAACCGTACTTAGTCGCGAACTCGTAGTCACGTTGGTCGTGTGCAGGTACTGCCATTACAGCGCCTGTACCGTAGTCCATCAGTACGAAGTTAGCCACGTAAACAGGAACCTCACGGCCGTTCAATGGGTGAATAGCAGTAAGGCCAGTCGCCATACCTTTCTTCTCCATTGTCGCCATTTCAGCTTCTGCTACTTTGTTGTTCTTACACTCTTCTACGAAAGCAGCTAGCTCAGGGTTAGTTTTAGCGGCTTCTGCTGCTAGAGGGTGACCTGCTGCGATGCCTACGTAAGTCACACCCATTAGTGTGTCTGGGCGTGTTGTATAAACTTCTAGGTCAGCTTGACCTTTTACTTCGAACTTGAGTTCAACACCTTCAGAGCGACCAATCCAGTTACGCTGCATGGTTTTAACCATTTCCGGCCAGCCATCTAGCTTGTCTAGGTCATCGATCAGTTCTTGAGCGTATTCAGTAATTTTGATGAACCATTGAGGAATTTCTTTCTGCTCAACGATTGCGCCTGAACGCCAGCCGCGGCCGTCAACAACCTGCTCGTTCGCAAGAACTGTTTGGTCAACTGGATCCCAGTTAACTGTAGACATCTTCTTGTAAACTAGGCCTTTTTCGTAAAGCTTAGTGAAGAACTCTTGCTCCCAACGGTAGTACTCTGGCGTACAAGTTGCGAATTCACGGTTCCAGTCGTAACCCAAACCAAGCATTTTAAGCTGGTTCTTCATGTACTCAATGTTTTCGTAAGTCCATGGTGCAGGTGCCGTGTTGTTCTTAACCGCTGCGTTTTCTGCTGGTAGACCAAATGCATCCCAACCAATTGGTTGCATTACGTTTTTACCTTGCAGGCGTTGAAAACGAGATACCACATCACCGATGGTGTAGTTACGCACGTGACCCATGTGCAGTCGACCACTTGGGTAAGGGAACATAGAGAGACAGTAGAATTTTTCTTTATTTGGGTCTTCACTTACAACAAAGGTCTTGTTGTCATCCCAGTGCTTTTGAACTTTCTGTTCAATATCTTGCGGGTTGTATTGCTCTTGCATCGATGATATCCGGTTATCTTGGAAATTGTGAGTTCAGTTAGAACAGACATAAATAGATCGTCATAGAATACCTAAAGGAGAGGAGCACAACAATAGCCTACGGGCGCAATTCTCCCGAGTCGCTAGAAGGAGGTCACTATGCCAAAACGTAAAGCAGGTTATGAGGAGATGTTTGAGGATGTTGTGGAAGCGCTCAAACATAGCCCAGATGAAGTCAACCACGTTTTTGAAACCTCAGAAAAGGTCGTTGAGGCGGCCAACGATTTGACTAAAGATGAACTGGCTTTGGTGTCAGCGTATGTGAAGTCAGATTTGAAAGAGTTTGCTGATAGCTACGAGGAATCGAAAGGGGGGCCTTTTTATCTTATGGTGGCAGACTCTATCTGGCAGGGGCTATTGGATATCACAGACCGAACAAAGGTCGAATGGGTTGAATTGTTTGCTGACTTAGAACACCAAGGGTTGTATCAAGCCGGTGAAGTGATTGGGTTAGGTATTTTAGTGTGTGACGAATGTGGTCATAAAACGCAATACAACCATCCAACCGTGATCATTCCATGCACGAAATGTGGTGGGAAGGGCTTTAGCCGCCAGCTTCTGAAACCCTAAATGAAGTGTTCCTACTACTGACAAAAAGGGTGACGTTTGCACGTCACCCTTGCGATTAATCTACTATTACTTTCTCAAACGCCAACCGGTAACCAAACTTAGTATTACCCAGATGTAGAGTGGCCAAGTACCGAACTCTCGATAGGGAGTCTGCCCTTGGGTAGAGGTGACCTCTGCGCGCAATACCTCCGTCTCGAACTGAGGGATCTGTGTGGTGATGTTGCCTTTGTAATCGGTCACTGCGGTGACGCCATTATTGGTAGAGCGAATGACAGGTTTACCTAGCTCAAGCGCTCGCATTCGAGCAATTTCCATATGTTGCAATGGGCCGATTGATTTACCAAACCATGCATCGTTGGATAGAGTGAGGATAAAGTCAGTGTCATCTGTGACATTTTCACGCACTTGCTCGTTGAAAATAATCTCATAACACAGTGCCGGTGCCATCTGCTTGCCATTAGCCTCAATATTAGGCTGTATAAAGTCGCCACGACTAAACGAGGACATCGGCAGGTTAAAAAATGGCGCCAACGGCCTCAAAATCTCCTCAAAAGGCACAAACTCACCGAATGGTAACAGGTGATGCTTGTGGTAGCGCTCGCTCATATCAAAGCTGTAATCGCCATAAGGTGTTTTACCGACAGTAAGTATGCTGTTGTAAAACTGACGGTCTTCTCCTTGATTAACCACACCTGTTATGACAGCACTATTGTTCATTTTAGCGGCCGAGTCTAAGTTACTCAGATAGGAAGAGATTTCAAACTCAAACGCTGGAATGGCGGCTTCTGGCCATATGATGATATCAGCATCCCAGTTTTCGCGCGTCAGATCAGTGTATTTCATGATGGTCGGCCAGCGTTCTTGTGGTAACCATTTCTTTGCTTGATCGACGTTGCCCTGAATGAGGGCTATTTTGGTGGTGCTATTTGGGTCAACTGTTACCCAATTGGCTGACTTAAGTCCATAGCCGGTGGAAAAAATAACAGCAGGGATGAGAAGATGAAGCCACTGTCGTTGGCTAAAGGCATAGATGATACTGCCAGCACTGATTATCAGCAGTAGAGTCAGTAACTCAACGCCACCAATCGGAGCAAAATTCGCGAGGGGGCTGTCGATTTGGCTGTAGCCAAGCCATAACCATGGGAACCCTGTCATGACCCAACCGCGCAGCCAGTCACAAATCAGCCAAATAGCTGGAGCGGCAAGCAGAAAGCGTGTGCGGTTACTGTGTGGAAAGTAACGATTAAGGCTCCAAGCAAACAGCGCAGAATAAATTGCAAGATAGCCGACCAGTAGCGCCATGAGAAAAACGCTGGCGATTTTCGGCATACCACCAAAATTGTCAATGCTGATGTGTACCCAACTGATCCCAGTTGCAAATTGACCAATTCCCCACGCGTAGCCAATCCATAAAGCACGCTTTGCACTTTGTTGATGAATTAAGGCCAACAATAGCAGTGGGCTAAGGATCGCCAAAGGCCAGAGCTGAAACGGAGCAAATGCGAATGTAGTGAGGGCGCCAACAAAAACGGCCGCAAGCGGCCGTTTTAGGCGATGAAAAAGTGTTTTTATCATCGTTATACTTCTGAGTATCCCAGTTCGGGAAATTAGCGTTACTCTTCGGCTGGTTCCGGAAGAGGCTCTTCGTCGGGGATGGTTACTTGAAGCTGTAACACGCGACGATTGTCCGCAGAGGTAACCTTAAAGCTATAATTTTCCAATTCAACCACTTCACCGCGTGAAGGAAGATGACCGAAAGCTGTCATTACCATGCCACCAACTGTGTCGACTTCTTCATCACTGAATGAAGTGTTGAAAGTGTCATTGAATTCTTCAATTGTCGTTAGGGCTTTTACTGCATAGGTGTGTTTGCTGAGTTTACGAATATCCAGTTCTTCTTCATCGTCGAATTCATCTTCGATTTCTCCAACGATTTCTTCGAGAATATCCTCGATAGTCACAAGACCAGAAACTCCACCGAACTCATCTACGACAATGGACATGTGATAACGTTCCTCACGGAACTCTTTTAATAGGCGATCTACTCGCTTACTTTCAGGAACAACGACCGCAGGGCGGATCACCTGTTCGATATCAAATGGCGCACTGCCTGAGCCTAAATATTTAAGTAAGTCCTTCGCTAACAGGATGCCTTCAACATGGTCTTTATCTTCACTGATGACTGGGTAGCGAGAGTGCTGAGCGTCAGTGATAAGGTTAACCAATGCGTCTAAATCGTCGCTACGGTCAACGGTAACCATTTGTGAACGTGGGATCATAATATCGCGCACGCGCATTTCTGCGATTTCCATAACGCCTTCAAGCATGTCTCGGGTGTCATGGTCAATCAGGTCATTTTCTTCTGAGTCGCGGAATACCTCCACAAGCTCCTGGCGATCTTTAGGTTCGCCTTGAAATAGTTGACCTAGGCGTCCGAAGAAGGACTTTCTACTCGGACCTTCAGATTTTTCTTTTTTACCTTCTAGAGAAGAGGGCGAATTGTCTTCGTTCATTGTTTCTCAATTAAGTAACGCTATCAGAAGTGTGATAGCTCACGTTGAGGGTATGAGAGAGGTAAATAATGAACTCTCAAACCCTCACATGCGAGTGACCCTAAGGTGACTCTTTTTCAGCTATATATGGGTCTTCAAACCCCATACCCAGCATGATTTCTGTTTCGAGGGACTCCATCTCTTCGGCTTCGTCATCCTCGATATGATCATAACCTAGCAGATGCAGGCTACCATGTACAACCATATGCGCCCAGTGTGCCATTAATGGCTTAGATTGCTGATCGGCTTCTTGCTCAACCACCTGTCTACAAATGATCAGATCACCCAGCAAATCCATTTCAATACCCGGAGGTGCTTCGAAAGGAAAAGACAGCACATTGGTTGGTTTGTCCTTGCCGCGATAGTCATGGTTAAGCTGGTGGCTTTCTTGCTCATCGACAATACGGACAGTAACTTCGGCTTGAGGCTGAAACTTTGCCACAGCCGAAGTTAACCAGAGATGAACATCTTCAGAGCTCGGTAAGCCTTTTTCATCTTCGACTGCTAATTGAAGATCTAGTTCGATGCTCATGACGGTTTCGTCTCCGGAGTCACAGAAGACTGAGCCGCTGGCGCTTCCTGAAGTTTTGCTTCGCGCTCTTCACGACGACGCTTTTCGTATTCTTTACGCTCTTTTTGATCTTGCGCTTCCCACTTTTCATAGGCATTGACGATACGTGCAACCACTGGGTGTCGAACGACGTCGTCAGACTGGAAGAAGTTAAAGCTGATTTCATCCACTTCATTCAGCACTTCAATCGCATGGCGAAGGCCTGATTTTGCGCCGCGTGGTAAATCGATCTGAGTGACGTCACCAGTGATGACTGCACGGGAGTTAAAACCGATACGAGTCAGGAACATCTTCATCTGTTCTACAGTGGTGTTTTGACTTTCATCGAGAATGATAAAAGCGTCATTTAGTGTACGACCACGCATATAAGCCAACGGTGCAACTTCAATGACGTTACGTTCAATCAACTTTTCGACTTTTTCAAAGCCAAGCATCTCGAAAAGCGCGTCATAGAGTGGACGTAGATACGGGTCGACTTTTTGGCTTAGGTCACCTGGGAGAAAGCCCAGCTTTTCGCCCGCTTCGACAGCAGGACGTGTTAGTAGAATACGACGAATCTCTTGACGCTCTAGAGCATCTACGGCGGCAGCAACGGCAAGGTACGTCTTACCTGTACCGGCAGGGCCAATACCGAAAGAGATGTCATGTGTGACCATATTGACCAGATACTGAGCTTGATTCGGTGTACGCGGTTTAATCACGCCCTTCTTGGTCTTGATAAAGACTTCTTTACCATGCTCAAGGTTGGACTCAGTGTCTTGTTCAAGTACACCCGTCTCTTTGATAGCCAAATGAATTTCTTCTGGTTCAATATCCGGAATATTGCCGCGGACAGGCGCAGTATTGACGTAAAGGGTTTTGATGATTTCCAGTGCAGCCGCTGAGGTATGAGGTTTACCCACGATGGTAAAGAAGTTGCCTCGGTAGCTGATTTCGACACCTAAACGGCGTTCTAAGTGTTTGATGTTATCATCGAAAGGACCGCACAGACTCGCTAGACGGCGGTTGTCAGAAGGTTCTAGATCAATCTCTAGAGTCACAATTTTATTGCTCAAAGTTGCCTCTCATTATTGGCCATTTCCTAGAAGCCCGATTTAGACCGGGCTTCCAATGGCTTTATATACCTATATCTAAGATGGTCACTCAGATAGGTATTTTCAAGCTTAAGGCGTAAAGGTTGCTACACCTAGCTCATCTTCGCGTTTTGTTTTTGCCATCATCTGAGTTGGCGAAATCACAGTACGCAGATCCATGTCTTTCTCTGTTCGCACAATTTCACCACGTAATGAATTAGCGAAGACATCAGTAATTTTCACATCGACAAACTGACCGATGAGTTCAGCATTGCCTTCGAAGTTCACTACGCGGTTGTTCTCAGTACGTGCGCGAAGCTCCATTAGATTCTTTTTCGAAGGGCCTTCAACCAAAACGCGTTGCTCTGTACCAAGCATCAGACGAGAGAAACGCATTGCTTGCGCATTCACGGTTTGCTGAAGTTCGTACAAACGCTCTTTCTTGGTCTGCTCTGACAGATCACATGGATAGTCGGCAGCTGGCGTCCCTGGACGCGGAGAGAAGATAAAGCTGAAGCTCATGTCGAAATCGACATCTTTGATCAGCTTCATTGTTGCTTGGTGGTCCATATCGGATTCACCTGGGAAACCGACGATAAAGTCAGAGCTGATTTGGATATCAGGACGTGCTTTACGCAGTTTACGGATAATCGACTTGTATTCGATACCTGTGTGCGGACGCTTCATCATTGTTAGGATGCGGTCGCTACCACTTTGCACTGGCAGGTGCAGGAAGCTCACAAGCTCAGGTGTGTCTTCGTAAACAGCAATAATGTCATCTGTGAACTCAAGTGGGTGACTGGTGGTGAAACGAATTCGGTCGATACCATCAATCGAAGCGACAAGGCGAAGTAGCTCGGCAAAGCTACAGATATCACCTTCGTGCGTTGGGCCACGGTATGCGTTAACGTTCTGGCCGAGAAGGTTTACTTCACGAACGCCTTGTTCTGCTAGCTGCGCGATTTCGAACAAGACATCATCCATTGGGCGGCTGACTTCTTCACCACGCGTGTATGGAACAACACAGTAGGTGCAGTACTTCGAACAACCTTCCATGATGGAAACAAACGCGGTTGCGCCTTCTGCACGAGGTTCTGGTAGACGGTCAAACTTCTCAATCTCAGGGAAAGAGATGTCCATAACAGGCGCTTCATTACTTTGTGACTGCTTGATCATTTCAGGCAGACGGTGCAATGTTTGAGGGCCAAAGATAACGTCAACGAACGGCGCACGCTCGCGAATGTGGTCACCTTCCTGAGTAGCTACACAGCCCCCCACGCCAATAACAACACCTTCTTTTTTATCTTTAAGGGTTTTCCAACGACCTAGCTGGTGGAATACCTTTTCTTGTGCTTTTTCGCGGATAGAACAGGTATTCAGTAGTAGTACGTCTGCTTCTTCTGGTTCTTCCGTCAGCTCATAGCCGTTAGCAGCATTCAGTAGATCGGCCATCTTAGATGAATCGTATTCGTTCATCTGGCAGCCCCAGGTTTTAATTAGCAGTTTTTTACTCATGTTGTTCGCTCGATCGTTAGTTTAAATTAAGGGAGCAAATCGCCCAGTGTGGAACAGTGTCAACGCTGCATATTTCATGTGGTTGACTATATTTTAGCCGCCCTCTCGGCGGTAAGCGGCGTATTGTACTGCTTTAAAAACCTACTGACTAGTGCTGTCACACATTCAGTTAAATCCTATGTAGTGCAAGGGATTTGCCCTTATTTGTGTTGAGGTTTTTAGTTACATTTTAGTAATGAAAAAGTACAATGAAAATCAGCCAGATAATCAACAAATAAAGTACAAATTATGACCAGATATGATGTTGCCGTTATCGGTGGCGGTATGGTTGGTGCGGCGATTGCGATCGGTTTCGCCAAGCAAGGCAGAACCGTTGTTGTCGTAGAAGGCACGGCTCCTCAGGCGTTTTCAGCAGAGCAGTCGATGGATATTCGAGTTTCGGCGATCTCAGAGCATTCTGTATCGATATTGGAAGAGCTGGGTGCATGGCAGGCAATATCACAGATGCGAGTATGTCCTTATCGTAGGCTGGAAACTTGGGAACATCCAGAATGCAGAACCCGCTTCCATGCTGATGCACTGAATATGGAGCGGCTTGGCTACATTGTCGAAAACCGCTTGATTCAGTTGGGGCTGTGGGGGGAATTTGAGCGTTACTCTAATATTACGCTTTGCTGCCCAGACCGATTAGAGCATATTGAGTTTGGTCAACCTTGCTCTGTTAGCTTAAATTCCGGTCAGTCCTTTCAGGCTGACTTAGTTGTGGGGGCTGATGGAGCAAATTCTCAGGTCAGAACTCTGGCTGGGATTGGCGTGACGGCATGGGACTATCGTCAACATTGTATGTTGATCAATGTTGAGACAGAACTTCCACAGCAAGACATTACCTGGCAGCAATTTACGCCATCAGGACCGCATTCGTTTCTTCCGTTATGCGGTAATCAGGGGTCATTGGTCTGGTATGATTCTCCTCAGCGAATCAAACAGCTGTGCTCTATGACCAATGAGCAGCTAAGGCAAGAGGTTCTGAGTCATTTTCCTGCCGAATTAGGCGATATTAAAGTGCTCCAAGCTGGTTCATTCCCTCTAACCAGACGACACGCACAGTCCTATTCAGCGCTTGGTTGTGTGCTTGCCGGCGATTCGGCGCATACAATAAACCCGCTGGCAGGGCAGGGGGTGAATATTGGCTTTAAAGATGTTGAAGCGTTACTTGAAGTGACAGAAGGAAAAATACATTTTTCGCAGGAAGTGCTCAGGCTCTACGAACGTAAACGTCGCCCTGATAACCTGCTTATGCAATCGGGCATGGACTTTTTCTACAAGAGTTTTAGTAACGATCTGGCTCCACTGAAATTTGTCCGCAACGCGGCATTGAAAGTGGCTGAGAATGCTGGGCCGTTAAAAAGTCAGGTGTTGAAGTATGCGTTGGGGCTAAAATAATCTAAGATAAAGGCAATAAAAAACGCAGCTGAGTCGCTGCGTTTTTTTGTATTTGGCTAAGTAAAAATTACTTAGTTACGCGTAGGACTGGTGTTTCACCTACGGATACTGAACCAGATAGTTTGTTCAGCTCTTTGATTTCGTCCATGTTAGAGATAACGACAGGCGTTAGAGTTGATTTTGCTTTCTCTTCTAGAAGCGCTAGATCGAACTCGATGATAGTGTCGCCAGCTTTAACTGTTTGACCTTCTTCTGCAATACGCTTGAAGCCTTCGCCTTTTAGTTCAACAGTATCGATACCGAAGTGAACGAATAGCTCTACGCCGTCATCAGACTCGATTGAGAATGCGTGGTTAGTTTCAAAGATCTTACCGATTGTACCGTTTACAGGAGCTACCATTTTGCTGCCAGCAGGTTTGATAGCAATACCGTCACCAACGATTTTCTCAGCGAAAACGACATCTGGCACATCTTCGATGTTTACGATTTCACCAGACAGAGGCGCGATGATTTCAATTGCACCTGCGTCAGCACTGTCGTCAGATACTAGCTTCTTAAGTTTGTCAAACAGACCCATTGTGTCATGCTCCTAACGTTTTATTTAATTCTGTCGAATTATAGTATACCAATCTCACAAGATAGACGACTATTTTTAGCCGTCTATCTTAATGGTATCAGTCAATTATTGAGTTTTCTCTGCGATGAATTTTTCTACAACGGCTTCAATTTCTGCCGCTGTTGGTAGAGAAAGCGCTTCTTCTGCCATTGCTTTTACTTCTGCAAAGTTCGAGTTACGAATCACTTTCTTCACTTTAGGAATAGAGATGCCGCTCATAGAGAACTCGTCTAGCCCCATACCTAGAAGTAGAAGTGTCGCACGCTCATCACCTGCTAGCTCACCACACATACCAGTCCACTTACCTTCAGCGTGAGAAGCGTCAATCACTTGCTTGATTACTGTAAGTACAGCTGGAGACAGCGGGTTGTATAGGTGTGAGATCATCTCGTTACCACGGTCTACTGCTAGTGTGTACTGAGTAAGATCGTTAGTACCGATAGAGAAGAATGCGACTTCTTTCGCTAGGTGGTGTGCGATAGCAGCGGCTGCTGGAGTCTCAACCATTACACCGATTTCGATGTTTTCGTCAAATGCATGGCCTTCAGCGCGAAGTTCTGCTTTGTATTCTTCGATAGCTTTCTTCAGTTCACGGATCTCTTCAACAGAGATGATCATTGGGAACATGATGCGAAGTTTACCGTGTGCAGATGCACGTAGGATGCCGCGTAGCTGGTCACGAAGGATTTCACGACGGTCTAAGCTGATACGAACTGCGCGCCAGCCTAGGAATGGGTTCATCTCTTGTGGTAGATCCATGTATGGAAGATCTTTGTCACCGCCAATGTCCATTGTACGGATGATCACTGATTCACCGTTCATTGCTTCCGCAACTTCTTTGTACGCTTGGTACTGCTCTTCTTCAGTTGGCAGAGCGTCACGGTCCATGAATAGGAATTCAGTACGGTACAGACCGACACCTTCACCGCCATTACGGATAATGCCATCACAGTCTTTAACCGTACCGATGTTACCGCACACTTCTACACGGTGACCGTCAGTAGTCTCTGCGTGGAGATCTTTTAGCTTCGCTAACTCTTCTTTTTCAGCAAGGAATGCTGATTTCACCGCCTTCGCTTCTTCTAGTTCAGCTTCCGATGGGTTGATAACGATTTTGTTGTTCATCGCATCAAGAATCAGCATGTCGCCGTTCTTCACTTGCTTAGTGATGTCGTTAGTACCAACGATAGCTGGAAGCTCAAGAGAGCGCGCCATGATTGAAGTGTGAGAAGTACGACCGCCGATGTCACAAGCAAAACCAAGAACGTAATCTAGGTTGATTTGTGCAGTTTCAGATGGCGTTAGGTCGTAAGCAACTAGGATAACTTCTTCGTTGATATCGCTAAGTGAAACGATATTGATGCCAAGAGCATTTTTAACAAAACGTGTACCGATATCACGGATATCTGTTGCACGTTCCTTTAGGTATTCGTCGTCTAGAGATTCAAGAGCAGTCGCTTGTTCTTCGATAACCGTGTGAATCGCGTTATCGGCGTGCATCTTGTCGTTTTTGATCAGTGCTAGGATTTCTTCTTCTAGCTCTTCATCTTCAAGAAGCATGATGTGACCTTCGAAGATCGCTTCTTTCTCTTCACCGAATGTTTCAAGGGCTTTCTGCTTGATAGTTTCAAGCTGAGCTGCTGATTTGTTACGTGCGTCAAAAAAGCGAGCTACTTCTGCTTCAACTTGAGCATCAGTAATTGAGTGAGTGTTTAGGACAATTTCATCTTCTTGAAGTAGTAGTGCTTTACCAATAGCAATACCTGGAGATGCTAGGATGCCTGAAATCATAGCCTTACCTTAAATTGGTCAACTTTAAACGGGAGAAAATATGAGTGCGCTAACGATAATGTGTAGCTTAAATCTTGGTCTATTTCCAACAAAGCCACTTTGCTTTCACAAAATGGCTTTGAAAATAGGAGACCGGATTAGTGTAGTTGATCCATTAGAGCAACTAGGTGGTCAACAGCTTGTTGAGCTTGAGGGCCCTCAGCTGAGATAGTAACCTGCGTACCTTTTACTAGGCCAAGAGTTTGAAGTTTGAACAGGCTTTTCGCGCTAGCGCTTTTACCGTTAGAAGTCACAGTGATGTCTGCATCAAAGCCTTTTGCTTCTTTAACAAACTGTGCAGCTGGACGAGTGTGAAGACCGTTTTCTGCAGTGATTTCTACTTGCTTCTCGTACATGTTATATACCCCAATTGATTTATATTTTGATAGTTTCTAAATCAGATTCAGCTTAACCCCGAATGTCGCTTTGTGCCAAATACACAATATTCATTTAGTGTCATAGTCGATACTGATTGCAAATTTTCCAGTCATGATTCCAATCTGTGCTGGATCTCATCACTGGGATAAATTCTTATTTAGCTTTTATTTTGAAGCTAAAAATAAAACTGCCCTGATATTACCAAAGGTGAGGCAGGGATCAACAAAAAAGCCCCATAAAGGGGCTTTTTTAGACTAAAAATTGATTTGGCAACGAATTACTGTTGGTTCTCTTTCTCTGTAAAGATGCCCGCAAACAGCGCTGTACTTAAGTAACGCTCACCTGAACTAGGAAGTACGGTTACGATAGTTTTTCCTTCAAATTCAGGTAGTTCTGCCAGTCTATTAGCAGCGACAACAGCCGCGCCAGAAGAGATACCTGCTAGAATACCTTCCTCTTCCATCAGTCTACGTGCCATTTCGATAGCTTCTTCAGAAGTGACTGACTCAACACGGTCCAAAAGCTCTAAATCTAAGTTACCAGGGATGAAGCCAGCGCCGATACCTTGAATTTTGTGTGGTGCAGGTTGGATTTCTTCGCCTGCAAGTGCCTGTGCAATGACAGGTGATTCTGCTGGCTCCACGGCAACAGAAACAATGTTCTTACCTTTCTCACCCTTAATGTATCGGCTTGTACCTGTAATAGTACCGCCTGTACCCACACCAGCAACGAATACGTCAACTTCGCCATCAGTTGCTTCCCAGATCTCAGGACCTGTGGTTTTTTCGTGAATCTGAGGGTTGGCTGGGTTGTTGAATTGCTGAAGAAGTAGATATTTGTCTGGGTTAGCCGCAACAATTTCTTCTGCTTTAGCGATTGCGCCCTTCATGCCTTTTGCTGCTTCTGTTAGCTCAAGGTTTGCACCTAGCGCTTTTAGCAGTTTACGGCGTTCTAGGCTCATAGACTCGGGCATCGTTAATGTAAGTTTGTAACCACGAGCAGCTGCAACGAATGCAAGAGCAATACCTGTATTACCACTGGTTGGTTCAACAAGCTCTACGCCTGGTTTCAACGTACCAGCTTTTTCAGCTTCCCAAATCATGTTGGCACCGATACGGCATTTAACACTGAAGCTTGGGTTACGAGCTTCAATTTTCGCCAATACTTTACCTTTACTGACCTTGTTCAGGCGTACCAGTGGTGTGTTGCCGATGGTAAGAGAGTTATCTTCGTAGATTTTGCTCATGTCGTGATCCTTCATCTGTTAAAAGCTAATTTGTCTCTGAAAAACCGAGAGCGATTAGCTGGTAATCTGTGTGCTCATTATAGAGTTCGTGGATAGAAGAGTAGGCTAGCTAAAAATTCTAGAGAAGGATTAAAAAGTTATAACTTATTAGAATGGGATGAAGTGCATGTTATTCATCTAACATGCACTATTTGTTACTCAACGTTTGAACTCAGCAACCCAAATGGCTGTCGCACCACAGACTGCAACGGGCATCACGATAAGGTTTAAGATCGGGATGGTAGTAAAGATGGCCACCAACGCTCCAAAGCTGTAAGCCTTGCCTTGTTTTTGTTTCAAACTGTTACGCATTTCGTTAAATGGCACTTTGTGATTGTCAAAAGGGTAATCGCAATACTGAACGGCCAGCATCCAAGCGGTGAACCCAAACCAAAGAATTGGCCCAAGCGTCTGACCCAAAGCGGGAATCAGAAGCAAAATGAACAGGCCGATAGCTTTTGGCAAAACATAAAGTAGCTTTTTCCATTCGCGAGCAAGAATACGAGGAGTGTCTTTGACTACGGCTAACATCCCATCGTCGTTAACGGCTTTACCTGTCAGATGCTCTTCTACTTTTTCGGCCAATAGACCGTTAAATGGTGCGGCAACGAAATTAGCCAGCGTACTAAAGAAGTAGGAGAAGGTGGCAAGTATGGTCAGGACCAGCAAAGGCCACAATATGTAACTTAACCAGGAAAGAAATCCGGGTAGTTGCCCCATTAACTGCTCTATCCAAACATCTAAGTGTGAAAACAGATAAAACAGCGCACCACCCACAAGCAAGACATTTGCTAATAAAGGAAGCAGAACAAATTGACGGATACCGGGCTTGACTGCGAGTTCAAGTCCGTAGAAGAAGTAACCAAAACCGGATCGTTGTTGTATGTTTGAATTCATAAGCCCTGACTGTTGGTGGTGTAAAATCGAACGCTTTTTATCTTAACAAGAAAAAAGCGTGTTCAAAATCACAACATTGCGTGAACTTCTCACATTAAGTTGTTCTAAAACAGGGGAGAGTTTTGGTAGAGTTACTTATAGAAAGGTTTAACCAAATTCGATAAGTTGGTTTACGGACTAGGTATATCGAGTAATTTGAGAGCGAAAAATGCAGGAATTGCGATTTGTACTCATAATTGTCGGAGCTTTAGCAATAGCAGCGCTATTGTTCCACGGTTTATGGACAAGCAAAAAAGAAGGAAAGGCCAAGTTTGGCAGTAAGCCTCTTCGTAAATTGAATGCCGATAAAGAGGATGATCCTGAGGCGATGCCAGAACGTGCATTTGCACCCGAAGACGATTTTGAAATCATTCGTAAAGAGCGCAAAGAACCCGATTTCGCTGAAGAGAAACTCACAGCCGATCCATTGATCGATGGTTATGTTGAGCCAGACGTTGATCTTGAGCCTCAATCTCAGCCTGAGTTGCCTTCTGAGAACGTTGAGCAAAAGGTGATCGAAGAGCCTGATCTAGACGTGCCATCAATTTCTACCAAAGCGCTGGATGAGATTGAAGCGAGCGTGGAAACAGTTGTAGCCTCAGAGCCAGAAGACACAGAACCTTTGCCGGGAATCAACGAGCCAGTTGAGCCTGAAGCCACCGTTGCTGAGCCGGAAATGCAAGTGATTGTGCTTAACGTCCATTGTGCTGGAAGCGAGCCGTTTGTTGGAACTAAGTTGTTTGATAGCATGCAGCAAAATGGCCTGCTTTATGGAGAAATGGACATCTTCCATCGTCATTCAGATCTATCCGGAACAGGCAAGGTGTTGTTTAGCGTCGCTAATATGATGCAACCTGGTACGCTTGAGCATGCAGACCCAGCAGAATTTACAACCAAAGGTATTTCATTCTTTATGACGCTACCTTGTTATGGTGACCCAGAGCAGAACTTTAAGTTGATGCTAAAAACAGCTCAGCAGATTGCAGATGATTTAGGTGCGAACGTCCTCGATGACGCTCGTAACTTAATGACGCCAAATCGTCTGGATGCGTACCGAGCGCAAATTCAGAGTTTTAAAACAGCAGAATCTGCGTAAGCTACCCATAATTCATTCAAGGCTCCGAATCCGGAGCCTTTCTTTTTTTGAACAAGGTATAGTTGCGAACCAGACAAAGCCTGTTCATACTCCTGCAAACTATGATCCCGACATCGATACGATATCGGTCGTTAAAACGATTAAGTACAGAGTTAGTTATGTCACAAGAGATTCAAGAAAGACTCAATCAATTACGCGAGACGCTCCATTACCACGGAGTTAAGTACTATGTAGAAGACAATCCTGAGGTTCCTGATGCGGAATATGATCGTCTGATGCGTGAGTTATTGGAACTTGAGGCAGAGCATCCAGATTTGGTGAGTATTGATTCTCCAAGTCAGCGAGTCGGTGGGCAGCCACTTGACGGATTTCAATCGGTGGCGCATGAAATTCCGATGCTGTCTCTGGACAACGCTTTCGATGACGAAGAGCTAGAAAGCTTCCATAAGCGTATGTCTGATCGTATTCCAACGGCAGAATTCAATGTATTTTGTTGTGAACCTAAGCTAGATGGCTTAGCCGTTAGCTTATTATATGAAAATGGCATCTTAGTTCAGGCTGCAACTCGTGGTGACGGTACTACTGGTGAGAACATTACTGAGAATGTTCGTACTATCAAATCGATCCCGCTGAAGTTGAGTGGTCAAGGCTGGCCGCAACGTATTGAGGTACGTGGTGAAGTCTTTATGCCAAAAGAAGGCTTCGACAAGTTGAACCAACAAGCCCAGAAAAAGGGTGAGAAAGTCTTTGTCAACCCACGCAACGCAGCAGCAGGAAGTCTGCGTCAGTTGGATTCCCGTATTACTGCCACACGTCCTCTTAGCTTCTACGCATACAGCGTTGGTGTTGTGGAAGGAAATGCATTGTCTGACAGCCACTATGAGCGCTTTCTGCAACTGAAAGGCTGGGGGCTGCCAATGTGCCCTGAAACCCGTCGAGTTGCTAATTTGACCGAAGTTAAAGCTTATTATCAGGACATTCTAGAGCGTCGAGAAGCCTTACCTTATGAAATCGATGGGGTTGTGATTAAAGTCGACGATATTGCGTTACAAGAACAGTTAGGCTTTGTTGCTAGAGCACCACGATGGGCGATTGCTTACAAGTTTCCTGCGCAAGAAGAGATCACCTTGCTTAATGATGTTGAGTTCCAAGTCGGACGGACTGGAGCGATTACACCTGTTGCCAAACTGGAACCCGTGTTTGTTGGCGGTGTGACAGTAAGTAACGCAACATTGCACAATGCGGATGAAATTGAACGCCTTGGTGTGAAAGTTGGCGATAGCGTCATCATTCGTCGCGCAGGAGATGTAATTCCACAAATTGTTTCTGTGATTGAAGAGCGTCGACCAGATAATGCTCGCGACATCGTATTCCCTGAGCGGTGCCCTGTGTGTAGCTCAGAAGTGGAGCGTGTTGAAGGTGAAGCGGTTGCTCGTTGCTCTGGCGGTTTAGTGTGTCAGGCGCAACGCAAGGAAGCCCTTAAACACTTTGTGTCGCGCAAAGCTCTTGATGTTGACGGACTTGGAGAGAAGGTGATTGAACAGCTAGTGGATCGTGAGATGGTCGAAACACCAGCAGACTTATTCAAGCTATCTGCAGGGGTAATAACTGTCCTAGATCGTATGGGCCCGAAATCGGCGCAGAATATTGTTGATGCATTAAACCAAGCTAAGTTGACAACACTACCTCGATTCCTCTACTCCCTTGGCATTCGAGAAGTCGGCGAAGCCACAGCAGCGAATCTCGCTCAGCACTTTAAAACTCTGGATGCAGTAAAAGCTGCTAATCACGAACAGCTCATTGAGGTCTCTGATATTGGTGACATTGTTGCGAGCCATGTTATTGCTTTCTTTGCACAGGATAAAAACCAACAAGTCATCCAAGATCTTCTCGACCAAGGGATAGAATGGCCTGAGATTGAAGAGCAGAGTGAAGACACTCCCCAGCCGTTAGCTGGAAAAACGGTGGTTCTTACGGGCTCCTTGTCACAGTTATCTAGAAATGATGCGAAATCTGCACTGCAGGCGCTAGGTGCGAAAGTAACGGGTAGTGTGAGCAAAAAAACAGACATTTTATTTGCTGGTGAAAATGCAGGCTCTAAACTAGCAAAAGCACAAGAGCTAGGTATAGAAATCAAAACAGAGCAGGACTTAGTCGATCTGATCTAAATCTAGTTACAATAGTAGAAAGGCCACCCATATGGGTGGTTTTTTTTTGCGGTAAAAATACTGATGTTTTTAACGGTTGTAGAGACCAAAATTAATGCAGTGATCAAGATCTTATAACTGAGAAAGTTCCCTTTTTCATTATTTTTATGCGAGTCACTTCAAAGTTAATTTATCTGTTTTTATGTTTAAGTTTTTGATTTCTAATGATTATTTTGTTTTTATCTTAATTGTTATTAGGGTAGGTGGATCTTGATCACTATGTTTAGAAAAATTTGTAGCTGGTCATATTTTTTTATTTAGAAATTAAGTTCTGATTGATGTTTTTTGTCGCGAAGTTAGTCTTAAAGCCATGGATACACCGGGTGTATGCAGAATTAGAAAGTGAGGAATTAATGATTAATCTTTTGCTTTCGTCATAGGAAATGATTCTCCCTTCGGCGGCCAACTTAAGGTGAGAACAACAAAAACAGCTATATCCATTTTTAGGAGTTTTTCCATGGAAAAAATGTTCAAACGCACTCTTCTTGGTGCAGCAGTGGCGATGGTTTCTACAGGTGCATTAGCAGCTGAATCATCTCAGGTTGGTATTATCTCTGACTTCAATGTCCAAGCTTACGGTGTGGCAGCGATCTCGATCGTAAACTACGACTCTGAAGAGACGAAAGCAGGTGTTACTAAAGATACTGGTACCGGCTATGACTACGAAAACGAATCACGTATTGGTTTCCGTGCTAGCAAAGATATGTACGAGAACGTAAATGTTTTCATGCAGATTGAATCTGGCTACGTTGGTGAAAATGGCGATGGCGCATCACTGGGTAACCGTGATACTTTCCTTGGCCTAAAAGGCGATTGGGGTAAAGTGCGCTTTGGTCGTATGCTGACACCTATGTATGAAGTAATTGACTGGCCTTACGCGAACCCTGGTTTAGGTGCTGTATGGGACTGGGGCGGTGATGTTAAATACAACCGTGACCGTCATGGTGATATGGCTCGCTACGATTCGGTTGATTACAACGGTTTCACTTTCAATCTGGCAACTGGTCGTGGTGATGCAAGCGTAAAAGACAACTACTTCTACGGTGCAGCCGCGCACTATCGTCTGAATGACAGCCTAACTTTCCATGCTGCGCTGGAAACTGAAACGGATCGTCAAACTGATGCAGATGCTGGTACTCTGGCTGATACGTTTGGTTACCTAGTCGGCTTTGAAGCGTCTCTTCCTGCAGGCTTTGGTATTTCTGGAGCATATAAAGCTGGTGAGTCTGATGAGCAAGGTGGTGCAAAATCGGAACAGGCTTCATACTCTGTTATCGGTCAATACTGGACTGGACCATGGGGCTTCAAGCTAGGTTACGCAGCCAATATGGATTCAGAAACTGCAGGTGTTAAAACAAACAACGAAGATAGTGTTGTATCTGGTCAGTTAATGTATGTTCACAATGGTTTCGTACCATACGTGCGTATTGCACAGCGTGATATCCTTTCTTCAGATGGTTTAACAAACACAGAAACATTTGTTGTTCGTGTTGGTCTAGAGTACGGTTTCTAAGAGTTTTCCAATTTGTTCTTAATAAAATGCGCTGGCCCTTGTTGGCCAGCGTTTGTTGTATTGAGAGGTAGAGCCTGAAGATAAAGGGTAATTCGAATAGTATATAACGGAGTAATTTCCAGGGTGGTTTATATGAAGAAAATTATTTTAGCGTCACTTCCTTTATTGATGGTAGGTTGTACCACACTAGATTCAACGAGCGATTTTACTGATGTTGTAAAACGAGTTGAATCTAAACAGAACTATCAAATTATTGTTGGTAAATCACTAACGCCGAATGCACTTGAAGTGAATGGTAGTCAGTTGGTGAAGTCATCACTAGAGTTGAATTATGTAACTCCAACACAGAAAAAAAATGTACCAGATTCCTTTATTAAAATGGAATTGCAGTACTTTAAAAACTATAACGAATTTAAAACAGTAAAGGTTGAAGGTAGCAATAAAGAGGTTGCTCTAAAGCCTTACGCTGCATCAGCGGAAACCTGTAGTGATGTATGTACTCAAACTCAGTATGTCAGATTTCCAGTGTCTAGCCAGCTTCTCGCACAGCAGCCGTATCAAGATCTTAAATTTGATGTAACCGCTTCAAATGCTAATAACATTACTTTCTCTATCCCTTCAGGTTACATTGAAGCGATTGTGAACAGTGCCAATTCTAATGTAGATCCGGCTGTGGTAGCTGCTCCTGTTGCTGCCGCGACTCCTGTAGCTCACAGCTCGTCTTCAAAAGCGATAGAGATGACACAATATTGGTTTGAGCAAACGCCAAAAGAACAACGTGATGATCTATTGAGCTGGGCGGTTGAAAATCGCAACTCAACCAAACTGACGCTTACAACTGATTCCAAGCAACAAGAAATGTTTGGTTACTGGTATGGAAAAGCAACGAAAGAAGAAAGAAAAGCAGTCATTAAACAACTGCTAGAATTATAAAAAGAGAAGGAGCCGAAAAGGCTCCTTTTTTCATCTCATTACCGTACCATCGCTATTTTCACATATAACTATTGGCATACGTTCAACTACCCCTGAGCTTAATTCACATTTCACTATTGGGCCCGAAGCAGTGCTTCCTACGGGTGATTGTGCTGCTACCGAAAAACTAAAAATAAGACTACATGCTAACGCAACGAAATATTTCATAATAAACACCTCACTAAAGATCCCATTAAAGAGATATTTATCAGTATGTCGCTTAACGATAAAAGATCAAAAAAAAGTTTAGTTATTTAAAATTTTCTTTAATAAATAACTCTTACTTTTTGTGAGAAACTAATTAATAACTAAATGATATGGTTAGAATGTTATTTTGTTTGAAATGAGAAGATTGATTTTGATTAATGCTATTTGTCGGTATAAATAGCAACTTAATTCAAGACAATAATGCGTTAAGTATTTGAATACTATCACTTGTTACTTCAAGGGAAGTGTTTCTAGAAGAAAAAAGGCTCTTTGTTAAGCAAAGAGCCTGAGATAGAGATTATTTTTTTTCTTCTATAGTGAGAATAATACCGTTCACTTGAGTTATTTCTACGAGTGTACCTGCGGGTATCGCGTGTTCAGTTTGCGCTGACCAAGTGGTATCCCCCACTTTTATGCGATGCTTTCCTGGCGCTAGGTTTTCTTCAACCAGAACTGTCTGGCCAATGAGTTGTTTCTGCTTCTGGTTTAAGTCTCGGTTTAGGTCGTCGGAGGAGTCCTTCTTAAATTGTCGTCTCCACCATAGCCAGGTTGTCATGAGTGAAAATACACTAAAAGCAATCCACTGCAGTTGCCAGCTCATCGGAAGTAAAGTAAGTAGTAGGCCTACGATTAAAGCCGACAAACCCAGCCAAAGAAAGTAACCAGCAGTACCAAGCAGTTCCACAGCCAGTAAAGCTAGCCCGAAGGCAAGCCAGTGCCAATAATTGAGAGAATCTAGTAGTTCGAACAAGAGCACCTCTATTTATTCTGATCGGATTTATGCTTGAACATTTCTGCGATACCAGCCACGGAACCCATCAGTCCTGATGCCTCAAGTGGTAGCATGATAATCTTGCCATTTTCGGCTTGGCCAATCGCTCGTAATGCGTCCGTATAGCCTTGGGCAATGAAGTAATTCACAGCTTGCATGTCACCTTGGGCAATTGCTTCCGATACCATAGTTGTTGCTCTCGCTTCGGCTTCAGCTGCTCGTTCACGAGCTTCTGCTTGAAGTATCGCGGCTTGCTTATCACCTTCCGCTTTCAAAATTTCAGATTGCTTCTGACCTTCTGCTCTTAAGATTTCTGCCTGACGGATACCTTCAGCTTCTAAGATCTCAGCACGCTTGTTACGTTCTGCTTTCATTTGAGCATTCATGGCAGCGGTTAGATCCGTTGGTGGTTGCACATCTTTGATTTCAATACGTGTTACTTTCACACCCCAAGGGTTGGTTGCTTCATCGACAATAGACAGCAACTTGCTGTTGATCATATCACGTTGACTCAGCATCTCATCAAGCTCCATAGAGCCTAAGACGGTACGGATATTAGTCAGTGTCAGGTTGCGAATGGCGTGCTCTAGGTCGTTAACTTCGTACGCGGCTTTGGCTGCATCGACGACTTGAACAAAACAGACGGCATCAATAGTGACGTTAGCATTGTCTTTAGAAATGACTTCCTGAGCGGGGATGTCTAACACGCGCTCCATCATATTGATTTTATGACCTATACCGTCAATAAAAGGAATGATGATGTTCAAACCTGGTTTCAGAGTCAGGGTGTAGCGGCCAAAACGTTCGACGGTCCAGTGGTTACCCTGAGGTACAGTCTTGACCCCTGCCATGATGAACGCGATAGCGACAATGAGAAAAATGCCGATGGTAATGAGAGAGTCGATAGCCATATCTGAGTCCTTGTATAAGTTATTATGTCGATTGTTGCTTAATTCATGTGGCAGCACAATGACATAAATGAGAACCAGTGCTAAATTCGCGCAAAATTAAAGCCGGACATGCCGGCTTTAAAGGTGATTTGAGGGAAGGTTAATAGAGTACAGAGTAGAGCTGTCGACGATACTTCGCGGCAATTGGGTTTCCCTGACCTAGTGCTGCGAGAATATCCATAAAGTGCTTTTTCATGTCGCCATCAAGAGCATTTAAATCACTGCGTAAGAAGGTCCATAGTAATTCGAGTGCTTCTTCGTCACGATTAACTTGATGGTAGCTCAGTGCGAGTTCTGCGGCGTTCTTGGCATCCGCTGGATTTTCTTTCAACGTATTCTCAAGAGACTGGATTTCAGGGCTGTTCGCCGCTTGATCGTGTAGCTCCAGTTTTGCCACTAAGCCTTTGTAGTAGTTGTCCTGATATTCCATAGGGATGGTATCTAACAAGGCTTTAGCCTGATCAAAGCTTTGAGTTTCTAGTAAGCAATCTGCTAAAGCGAGCTTTACGTCGCCTTTCTGTTTTAGCTCATCTGGCAATGCCTGAAGAAGTGCTAAAGCCTGAGCATGCTGGCCTGATTGAAGAAATTCTACAGCTTGTTTTAGATTAAGCTCATCTTGGCTCGGTAGATGTTTGGCAAGCATAGCTTGAATTGCAGGGAGCTCTTGAGGACCGCCTAAGCCATCGACAGGTTGACCATTCACAAACAATGCAATGGTGGGCAGAGCTTGTACACCAAACTGGCTTGCGATCATCTGCTCCTGTTCGCAGTTGAGCAATGCCAGTGTGAACGCTCCATTATATTGTTGAGCAAGATTTTGCAGCTCGGGAATAATTTGAGTGCTTTCTTGGCTCATTGGGGCCCAGAAATGAATAAGTACGGGCGTTTGCATTGAGCCTTCCAGTACTTGACGGAAGTTCTGTTCGCTCAGTTCCACAATAAAAGGAGATTGCATCTGGTGATTCCTTGCAAAGAGTTGGATACAACAAACATATGGGCGGTTGCTATAGATATCAAGGGAATAGCAGATACAAAAACACCGCTTGTGAAAGCGGTGTGATTGCTGCCTAATGCAAGCGAAGGTGTTTATAAAACGATAAACAAAGTTAGCGCAACACCCACACTTAGCCAGTTTAACTGGTTTAATGTCATGTCTTTTACCGAATGCAACGCTTAAATGAGGTCATGAAGTGAACAACTTCAGGGTGTAAGTTAGCGTCTTATTGTTACGAAAAAATTACACTCGGTGATTTATTTTTAAGCAGCGCGTCGCAAAATACCATCCAATAATCGGCTAGGCAGTAACCGTTTTAACACGGCAAACACTTTGGTTGGTGTGGTGACTCTGTAGCGAATTTTAGGTTTGTCTGATTCTAATGCGTGTAGAAGAGGCGCAATACAAGATTCAGCTGGTAAAACGAAGGAGTTGTTAGAAGACTCCTTTTCTAATCGCTGTAATTGATTTTGGTATTGCTGATGATGGACGCTGTCTTTGATATCAATCCACTTTAGAAAAGCTTGGAGTGCATTTTTTCTGAATTCAGTCTCAATTGGCCCCGGCTCTATTAGGCTGATGTGAATGTCGCTGCTATGCAGTTCTAATCTAAGTGTGTCTGTCCAGCCTTCAAGCGCAAACTTGGAAGCGTTATACGCACCTCTATATTTCATCGCTGCAAAGCCAAGAACGGAACTGTTCTGAACAATTCTGCCGTGCCCATTCTGGCGCATAACCGGCAAAATTTCGCATACTAGCTGATGCCAGCCAAAGAAATTGGTTTCAAATTGTTCTCTTAAAGCTTGAGTGGGAAGGTCCTCCAAAGCACCCGGCTGACCATAAGCCCCATTGTTAAATAGAGCATCAAGCTTGCCGTTCGTCAGTTTTAGTGTCTGTTTAACGCCGCTTGAAATGCTATCGCTATCAGCCAGATCTAGCTGTATACACGTTAGCCCTTCGTTGCGCAGACGTTCAACATCATCAGTATGTCGACATGACGCAATGACTTGATAGCCTTTTTGGTTGAGTGCGTGCGCACAAACGTAACCAATACCAGTCGAGCAACCAGTGATGAGTATAGATTTAGACATGAGATCCTTTCTTCTAGCGCAACGGAGATAGCTTAGAGTAAAAGATTATTCATGATGTTGTAATAGATTTTTCAGAGCGGGCTCTAATCGGGAGTAACTGAAACGAAACCCGAGCTCCGTAAGCTTTTTGGGTTTAGCTCGAATACTATCAAACAGCAATACTGAACTTTCCCCCATAGCTAAACGCAGAGCCCATTTTGGGGTAAACAAGAGGTGAGGACGTTTGAGTGACTTCGCCAATGTTTGGCTAAACTGCTTGTTGGTCACAGGGTGAGGTGCACATAAGTTGAATTCTCCATGGGCATGCTCGGTCTCGAGTAAATAGACAATACCGCGAACCATGTCCAGCATGTGTATCCACGGCATGTATTGTCGGCCATTGCCGATTGGCCCACCTAGGCCAAGCTTGTAAGGCAGCAGCATCTTATCCAGTGCTCCACCGTCTTGCCCTAGCACGACTCCCGTTCTGAGTATGCATACTCGAGTGGATTCGGAACGAGCTCGATTAGCGATCTGCTCCCACTTTGCGCAAACATGATGAGGAAACCCTTCATTATGAACGTGCAGTCCTTCGTCGAAGGGGTGATCCTGCTGGTCGCCATAGTACCCAACTGCAGAACCGCTTATAAACACAGAGGGAGGAGATGTGCTCGCATGGATCAAATCAACGATTTTTTCTGTGGTAGCCCAACGGCTTTTACAAATGGCTTCTTTTTGTTTCTTATTCCAGCGTTTGTCAGCGATGGGCTCGCCCGCTAGATTAACGATGGCATCGAATTCATTGAGGTCATGGTACTGCTCTAAGTCTGATAGGTAGGTGATGTTACCTAAATCAGCATGGTTGACGGCCGCTTTTGCTTTGGCGGGAGAGCGGGTGAGCAGAACGACTTCGTACGTTGTGAAGTGCTTCAGCAATTCCCTGCCAATAAAACCTGTGCCACCAGTGAGTAGTACTTTCATTTCGCTCTCCTTTGCTCCTCCATAAATGCCAGATTACTCAGGTGGTATTTATGGTAATTCTAGTAATTATAGCGAGTTAGCAGCTATTAGGATCATTGATTATGCAAAACTAATGATTATCACAAAATTAACATTTTGTTACTTTTGTTGGCCATCCCGCTATGCGAGTCACATCAACTGTGCAATCCATTTGTCATCATAAACAAGTACTTCACGGATAAAGAGGTTTCTATGCAGGCAATTACTGCGCTGCTAAAAGCGTTCTTGGGCAGCATGCGGGATCTGTTGCCAATTGTTGCCGTAATTGCTTTTTTTCAGCTGGTGGTGCTGCAAGAGCCGCTGCCCAATATGTTATCGATATTGTTCGGTCTAATGTTGGTTGTCATGGGGTTGACGTTTTTTATCTTCGGGTTGGAGATGGGGCTGTTTCCGATTGGTGAGTCCATGGCACAGGCGTTTGCTAGAAAGGGCAGCGTTTTCTGGTTGATGATCTTCGCGTTTTGTTTGGGGTTTGGTACCACGGTAGCTGAACCCGCCCTCACTGCTGTAGCCGATGAAGCAGCAGAAGTTGCGGCTGAAGGGGGGATGATTGCTTCTGGAGAAGTGGCGAAGGACGACTATGCTAATGGTTTGCGCTACACCGTCGCCTTATCGGTAGGGATAGCCATCATGCTTGGGGTACTCCGTATTCTTAAAGGGTGGTCGATTCAGTACATGATTATCGGCGGATACATCGGGGTTGTCGTACTGACCATGTTTGCACCAGATGCCATTATTGGTGTGGCATACGATTCTGGCGGCGTGACCACATCAACCATCACAGTCCCTTTGGTGACAGCTCTCGGCGTTGGTCTTGCATCGGCCATTAAAGGTCGCAATCCGATGATAGATGGTTTCGGGTTAATCGCCTTTGCGTCCTTGTTACCTATGATGTTTGTGATGGTTTATGGAATGGTGGTGGCATGATTGAATGGTCGCACTTTGTTGACACTTTCCTTGGCACTATTAGCGATGTCATCCCTATCGCATCTATTATTTTCGGCTTTCAGTTTACAGTATTACGCCGCCCAGTAACGAATCTACCCAAAGTATTGCTTGGGTTCGGGTACGTGATTCTTGGTTTATCTTTGTTCCTTATCGGTTTAGAGCTGGCGTTGTTCCCACTCGGGGAAACGATGGCGACCCAATTGACGGCCCCTGCCTTTTTACAAGAATTCAGAACCAGCGTATCGGGCGCTATTGGGTGGCAGGATTACTACTGGGTGTATTTATTCGCCTTCTGTATTGGCTTTAGTACGACAATTGCTGAGCCTTCTCTGATTGCTGTCGCTATTAAGGCTAACCAAGTGTCGGGTGGCTCTATCAGTGTGAACGGCCTACGCATCGCCGTGGCGTTGGGAGTAGCAATTGGCATCTCTTTGGGGAGTTATCGGATCGTTGTTGGCGATCCAATCCATTACTACATTATCGCTGGTTACATTGTGGTCGTTATACAGACCTTTTACGCTCCCAAGTTAATTGTCCCGCTGGCCTACGATTCTGGCGGCGTCACGACATCCACAGTCACCGTGCCTTTGGTCGCCGCCTTAGGGTTAGGGCTTGCTTCTACCGTTCCAGGAAGAAACCCAATGATTGATGGTTTTGGCCTGATTGCCTTTGCCAGTTTGTTCCCGATGATTTCTGTTATGGGTTATGCCCAAATCACTCGTTGGCTCAACAAAGAGTCGACGAAGGAGGATAGTGAAAATGCGCTTTAAATTGATACTGGCTTTTGTCGAAGACAGTAAAACTGAAACGGTACTGGATGCGGCCAGGAGTGCAGGTGCAACAGGCGCTACCGTGATCAATCACGCCAGAGGGGAAGGCCTAAATAAGAAGCGCACCTTTTTTGGTCTGACCCTAGAAGTGCAAAAAGACGTATTGCTGTTCGTTGTCGAAGAGCACCTTTCTCGTCATATTCTTGAAACCATCAGTGAGGTTGGAGAATTTGATCAGGAGTCTGGGCAGGGAATAGCGGTACAGATCGACATTGAAGATGCAGTCGGCGTTGCTCATCAGGTGGAAAAACTAACCAAAGTAGTAGAGGACGAATTATGAGCAGTCATGAAAAAATCCGTGTACGTGATGTGATGGCGAGTACTTACGTCATGATTGATGGCCTGACAACCGTCAGAGAAGGTATTCAGCTAGCTCGCAGCCATGAAGTGAAAGCTTTGGTTGTGAACAAACGGAATGAAGACGATGAGTTCGGTCTGGTGCTAATGAATGACATTGCGAAAAAAGTGCTGGCAAAGAATCGCTCGCCTGATCGGATCAATATTTATGAGATTATGACAAAACCAGCATTATCGGTGGATCCTGATATGAATGTGAAATACTGCGCTCGTTTATTCGAACGCTTTGGTATCAGTCGAGCTCCTGTGATTGAAGATGGTCAGGTTATAGGGATGGTAAGCTACAACAATATTGTGATTAATGGCATGGCGAGAGATGACTAAACATCGTTGAGTCCGTAAAATAGCCTCAGTTATTTTGAGGAAATGATGTCATGAAATTGTTTTTTGCCTCAGACTTGCATGGCAGTTTGCCTGCAACCGAGAAAGTACTTGCGCAGTTCGACCAATCTGGCGCTGAGACTATAGTTTTATTGGGCGATATTCTTAATCACGGGCCGCGCAATCCGGTACCAGAAGGTTACAACCCTCCAGCAGTCGCGGAACGACTCAATCAATATGCGCAGAAGATTATTGCTGTTAGAGGTAATTGTGACAGCGAAGTTGATCAGATGCTGCTCTCTTTTCCTATGATGATGGATTACGCATGGGTGTTGCTCGAGAGCGGCCATCGCTTGTTTGTTACTCATGGTCATCTGTATAACACGGACAAACGTCCTCCTTTAAAGCGTGGGGACGTGATTACACATGGTCATACCCATGTGCCTGCTGCGCAGTGGCAAGGGGAACAAGTCATCTTTAACCCAGGCTCAGTGACGTTCCCACGTAATGGTTTTGAACCTAGTTTCGGTGTCTATGAAGAAGGAGAGCTAAAAGTGGTGACCTTCGATAATCAGGTGCTAGCCTCGATTCAACTATAAAAAATGCCCGCTAAAACGGGCATTTTTTACTTAGTATCAGAATGGCCAAGGTCCCTTTCTGGATCTATGATATCTCGGACTTTCTGTTTCAGTACTTTCGCTTCTGGGAAGCCACCATCACGCTTTCTTTCCCAAATAAGAAGACCATTGCAATGAATCTCAAAACGACCGCCTGTATCGGGATGCAAGGAGACGGTTTCGAGCTCTTCACTGAAAGTATGTAGCAGCTCCTGAGATAACCATGTAGATCGCAACATCCAATTGCATTGGCGACAGTAATAAATATCGATTTTTGCTTTGTCCATAAACACTCACAGTAATAACTTGATGCCGACCGCAAAGGTCAGCAATTCAAAACAAACCTTAATAACCTGATTACTATAACGAGTGCTCAGGTAAGCTCCTAGTCCTCCGCCAAGGAAGGAACCGAGCAATAAAATAGGTAGCCATGGCCAGTAAATTGGGGCGCCTGCTTGTGCCACCGCAGCACCGCCAATACCGTTCCAAAATAGCCCGACGCAAATCATTGTTAACGCGACAGCCTGCTTATAGCTATAACCAAACCAGCGAACTAAGAAGATAGTCACTAATAGCCCAGAGCCCGCCGTGAGAGAGCCATTCATTATCCCAATTAGAATCAGGCCCAGCCCGCCGAATATCCAACCTAGCGTATGACGATTGGTTGGAAGTTCTTGCTGGCCCAATTGTCGTTTGAAGCGAGAGTAGATACCGATAGCTAGAATCATCAGCCCCAATAACGTTTCGGCCAGCTTCTCGGGAATCATCAACACGATATTGGCGCCGATGATGACGCCGATACTGCCTACCGTAATCACATACAGAGCGACTTTGAAGTCTATCGTTTTTTGCTTAATGTGCGTGAAAGCTGCACCAATACCAAGCGCGACGCTGGCGACCTTGTGAGTTGCAAGCGCAACGGAAAATGGTAGGCCGAAGAAAATGAGCAACGGGAATTGCAAAAGTCCAGCACCCCCGCCAGACAAGGAAGCAAGCGTATTTGAGATAAATGAGCCGATCAATAGCCCAATTGAGTGAATCCAATCCATGATGAGTAAGATAAAATTAGGGGAGCATCATGCTCCCCTTAGGTAGAAATTAGTTAGAGAAAAGTACCGTAGAGCCGTGACTTAAGCTCGTTAGAAGTAATGTTTTCTCATTCACAATGTCTATTCGGCGGCTCTGTTGAGCATCCATCTTAAAGATCTGAGTGATGAGTTTTAGCTGATCGGCAGTGAAGTCTTTGCTTTGTGCTGAAGAAACGTCTTTGAACTCGATAGGTGAGACCAGCAGGTAGTTATCACTGATATCCCATTCGCCCGTTTCAGAGATGTTGATGACGTTTTCACTTTCTGCATTGTTAGCATACAGACGAACAGTAGCAACTCGAATGTAGCTACCGTTAGGTAGGTACTTCACGTTAGAGGTGACATCTACTTTGCGAAGCGGGCCAACTGACTCTTCTTGAAGGCTGTCTGTAATTACTGTCACCATTTTTGACTGCCATTCCTTCGCGGTCAGCACTTGCTCAACTTTTAGATCACTGCCCCAGTATAGCCAGCCACTGAACAGAGCTGACAGAACAAGTAACCCAGCTGCGATTTTCTGATTCATGTCGTTATTCCTATTGGCAAACTTTACTGAGGTCTTGTTGTTCAGCAAAAATACGAACGGTGATGTTTTCACCAGAGTTGTCTAGTGAATGAATGTAGTTCAGTACTAACTGATTGTTCTGGCCACCAGTCGCGATTACTTCGACGGGAGCGACGGTTGCATGAGCGGCATTGTAACGTTTCACACATTGCTCAATTGATGGGTACCACTCACTGAGATCAGGATGATTAATCGGCGTTTTCACCGGAGTATTATCGTAAACCGCAACCTGGCGGAATTTTGATTCTGCAGGGTTGGTAAATAGTACAACGCACAAAGGGATAAGCAGTGCCAAAACCAACATAATACGCATAGCCCATCTTGATTGAGGCTTAACTTGCTTTGCGACGCTTGGTGCTGATTTTGTTTCCGTAACGGTCGACTTAAGTGGGCTGACTTCGTCTACATGAGAGTCTGTAGGTAGTTCAACCGAAACATCTTCTGCTTCAAGTGCTTCCTCTTCCGCTACTGAAGTGTCTCCACTCATAAATGGGGTTGCACGTTCTACATTACAAATAAGTTGATAGCCGCGCTTAGGTACTGTTTTGACATATTGAGGAGACTTGGTTGAGTCTTGAAGCTGCTTGCGTAATGTCGAAATCGCCTGAGTTAGGCTGGAGTCATCGACTTCAAAGCCTTGTTCTCGCCAGACGAAGTCATGCAGTTCGTTGCGGGATACGATGTCATTGGGTTTTTCTGACAGTAAAAGAAGGATGCGACTTTCATTGCTTCCCAGACGAATGACTTCATTGTCGTTTGATTTGTCCACCAGAGAGTTCGTATTGGGGTCAAAAGTGAATCTGTTAGCAAGATTGAACTTAGTGCCTATGTTACTCATTGGATATGACCATTATTGTTGTATAGATTTCATCAGATGCGCGCAAAAATCCCTATATCAGGGAGGTGACGTTTAGTTTTTTTGATTTTTTGAGGTGCAAGAATAGTCAAAATAAGATCAAAAAAACACTGTTTTTATGATTTTTGACCTTGAATTTACAATTGTCACCCTCATGTTAACTTGCAGATTATCTCAGTATCGCCCCCGTTGACAATGCGGAGGCTTGATAAATATAGATGTTACGGAGCTATCATGAGCGATACAGCAACACAAAACAAAGAAACTCGTGGCTTTCAATCTGAAGTAAAACAGCTACTTCACTTAATGATTCATTCTCTTTATTCCAATAAAGAGATCTTTTTGCGTGAACTGATTTCGAACGCATCTGATGCTTCAGATAAGTTACGTTTTCAGGCGCTATCTAATCCTAATTTATATCAAGGCGATGCTGAATTAGGTGTAAAACTTTCATTTGATGAAGCGTCAAATACCCTAACTATTTCTGATAACGGCATTGGTATGAGCCGTGATGATGTGATCGAGCATTTGGGTACGATTGCAAAATCAGGTACAGCCGAATTTTTCTCAAAGCTGTCGGAAGACCAATCTAAAGACTCTCAACTGATTGGTCAGTTTGGTGTTGGTTTCTACTCTGCATTTATAGTTGCCGATGCAGTAACAGTTCGTACTCGTGCTGCTGGCCTGTCAGCTGATGAAGCAGTTCAGTGGCATTCTGCTGGTGAAGGTGAATACACCATCGAGACAATCTCAAAAGAATCTCGTGGTACTGATATCGTTCTTCACATGCGCGATGAAGGTAAAGAGTTCCTAAACGAGTGGCGCTTGCGTGAAGTGATCAGCAAGTACTCGGATCACATTGGCATCCCTGTTGCCATTCAGACTGCCGAGCGCGACGAAGAAGGTAAAGAAACAGGTGAGAAGAAGTGGGAGCAAATCAACAAAGCTCAAGCACTTTGGACACGCAACAAATCTGATATCTCTGAAGAAGAGTATCAAGAGTTCTACAAACACGTTTCTCACGACTTCGCTGATCCACTGGTGTGGAGCCACAACCGTGTTGAAGGTAAGAACGATTACACCAGCTTACTGTATATCCCAGCAAAAGCGCCTTGGGACATGATGAACCGTGACCACAAATCGGGTCTCAAACTGTACGTTCAGCGTGTATTTATCATGGACGACGCTGAGCAATTCATGCCTTCTTACCTGCGTTTCGTTCGTGGCTTAATTGATTCAAACGATCTGCCATTGAACGTGTCACGTGAAATTCTACAAGACAACAAAGTGACGCAATCTCTGCGCAACGCTTGTACTAAGCGTGTTCTTACGATGCTTGAGCGCATGGCGAAAAATGACGAAGAGAAGTATCAGTCATTCTGGAAAGAGTTTGGTCTGGTTCTAAAAGAGGGCCCTGCAGAAGACATGAGCAACAAAGAAAAAGTTGCTGGTTTGCTGCGTTTTGCTTCTACAGAAGTGGATTCCTCGGAGCAAACGGTCGGTTTAGCCTCTTACGTTGAGCGTATGAAGGAAGGTCAGGACAAGATTTACTACCTGACAGCAGATAGCTACGCTGCTGCGAAGAACAGCCCCCACTTGGAGCAGTTCAAAGCAAAAGGCATCGAAGTCATTCTGATGTTTGATCGTATCGATGAGTGGTTGATGAACTACCTAACAGAGTTTGATGGTAAGCAGTTCCAGTCGATCACTAAAGCAGGCCTTGACCTCAGCAAGTTTGAGAACGAAGAAGAAAAAGAAAAGCAGAAAGAAACGGAAGAAGAGTTTAAGTCTGTTGTTGAACGTACGAAGGACTACTTAGGCGAACGCGTAAAAGAAGTACGTACTACGTTCAAGCTAGCTTCAACTCCAGCGGTTGTTGTGACCGATGATTTTGAAATGGGTACACAAATGGCGAAGCTGCTTGAAGCCGCTGGTCAGGCTGCACCTGAAGTGAAGTACATCTTCGAAATCAATCCAGAACACCAGCTTGTCAAACGCATGGCAGACGAAGCCGATGAAGAAGCGTTTGGTCGTTGGGTCGAAGTGCTTCTTGGTCAGGCAATGCTAGCTGAGCGTGGTTCGATGGAAGACCCGTCTCAATTTGTAGGCGCCATCAACTCGCTTTTGACTAAGGGCTAATAGTCAAACGGTAACAAAAAGCTCGCATTATGCGGGCTTTTTGATTTATTTGCGCTTATCGTGAATAAAACAACGTAAGTTTACAGCTTAATGTGAGTGTTTAAGCATTCTTTAGTCGTAAGCTGCGCTACGCGAACAGATTGTGTGATAGAATGCAATCTTGAAACAAAGTGAGCAGGCGTGTAATGTGCACGCCTGTTTTATTGTCAATTGAAAGAACAGTTATACCGAAACTTACCGTGAGCTAAGGCTGTTGTTTGTTATGAACACCATAGTGAGCTTCGGTATAAATCATCATTATCTTAAGAGGATTCAACATGCGCATCATTCTTCTAGGTGCTCCAGGTGCAGGTAAAGGCACACAAGCAAATTTCATCATGGAAAAATACGGTGTTCCGCAAATCTCTACTGGTGACATGCTACGTGCTGCTATCAAGGCAGGTACAGAGCTTGGTAAACAAGCTAAAGCTGTTATCGATGCTGGTCAGCTAGTTTCTGATGAAATTATCCTAGGTCTAATCAAAGAGCGCATTGCTCAAGATGACTGTGAAAAAGGTTTCCTACTAGATGGTTTCCCGCGCACGATTCCTCAGGCTGATGGTCTGAAAGAAATGGGCGTTGATGTCGATTACGTTATTGAATTTGACGTTGCTGATGACGTTATCGTTGAACGCATGGCTGGTCGTCGTGCTCACCTACCTTCTGGCCGTACTTACCACGTAGTGTACAACCCGCCGAAAGTTGAAGGCAAAGACGACGTAACAGGTGAAGACCTGGTTGTGCGTGATGACGACAAAGAAGAAACTGTTCGTGCTCGTCTAGGTGTTTATCATGAGCAAACTGCACCGCTTATCGACTACTACGGTAAAGAAGCGGCAGCAGGTAACACCAAGTACCTTAAGTTCGATGGTACTAAACAAGTTGCCGAAGTTAGCGCTGATATTGAGAAAGCACTGGCTTAATTTTGCTAACGGCAGAATTTAAAAGTTTGATATAGTTGAAGCGACCCAGATGGGTCGCTTTTTTTATCGCTACATATTGATCGATAAAGAAGTTTCCAACGTAAAGCCTCTTTTAAAGTGTCGACAGGGTCCTATGCAAAACAATAAAAAACAGGGTGTGCTACTGGTTAACCTAGGTACACCAGATGCACCTACAGCTCCTGAAGTAAAGCGTTTTCTCAGCCAGTTCTTGCATGACCAACGTGTTGTGGATATGACACGTTGGTTATGGTGTCCGATCCTACATGGCGTCATTTTGCCTATTCGCTCACCCAAAGTTGCCAAGTTGTATGAGAGTGTTTGGATGGAAGAAGGCTCTCCTCTTATGGTTTACTCTAAGCGCCAAGCTGAGAAACTGGCTAAATCGATCGATATCCCAGTCGAACTTGGCATGACTTATGGTAATCCGAGTCTTCAGTCTGGGATGGAATCCTTGATAGAAAAGGGTGTGGAAGAGGTGATTGTATTGCCACTTTACCCACAATACTCGGGAACAACCACTGCCGCAGTTTCTGATGGTTTAACCAAAGCATTTAAAAATATTCCGGTGATGCCAGGGTATAAAATGCTCCGCGATTATCATGACCATCCAACTTACATTAAAGCGTTGGCAGAGAGTGTAAGGCGTTCTTGGGCAGAAAAAGGACGTGGTGACTATTTACTGTGTTCGTACCATGGTATTCCTCAGCGTTACGCAGATAACGGGGATATATATCCCAAGCATTGTGAGGCAACCACAGAGTTATTAAGATTGGAATTAGGCTTGAACAAAGAGCAGATTGGAATGACCTATCAATCCCGCTTCGGTCGTGAAGAATGGCTGCAACCCTACACGGATAAAACCCTGGAAAAGTTGCCTGAAAAAGGTATCAAGAAGCTGGATATCATGACGCCCGCCTTTTCTTCGGACTGCCTTGAGACTTTGGAAGAGATTTCGGAAGAATGCAGAGACGTATTTCTTGAGCAAGGAGGAGAAGTCTTTAACTTCATTCCATGTTTAAACGATGATGATCTCCATATTCAGATGATGGTTGAACTTATTGGTCGCTAGGCAGCTCAGTTTGATTAGAAAATCCACCTCACGAGGTGGATTTTTTGTGCCTCAATAATTAATCGTAAGGTTGGCAGAATTGCTCAATACCTTGCCATAGAACCGACTGCGGTTCCTGAATGTACTTAACGTCTTTTAGTACCTCACGCCAAAGATCGAGGCATGACTGCTGTCTGTCGGGGCTAGAGTAGTGATCGAGTACCCGCTCAGCCTCAATGGTACTGGTGAGTGCTGAAATAGCTTTGAGATAGTGGGCAACATACATTTGCTTGTTGCCTATTTTTCGGTTGATGTTGGCTTGCAGTAACAAGATCAGCGCATTTTCTGGTATCTCGGTTACATACTCTCTTTGCAACATTCGTAAACTGCGTTCAACTTCACCCGAACGATAAGTAAGGAGTGCCAGCAGCATATGCAGATCTGGTGGAGGCACTGGAGTTTGCTTCCTCACCTTTTTTATCCAACTCTTTAATCCATCGCTAGATTGCTGAGTGAAAAGTAACTCTCGAGTATAAAACAGTACTTCAATCCCAGATAGCTGGCGGGAGAGCAGTTGTTCAAGAGTCAGCTCTGATAAAGGTACAATTTGGCTAGACAACTTCGAAGATAACGGCTTTATCGGCTGTGGGAGCTTGAAGTACTCACTTAAATCCACATTAAGCTGGTTAATCGTCGCAGCTAAGTAGGGAGGCTGAAGATGATATATTTTGCGCCAAGCGACTCGGCCAGAAGCAGAGTGGTGAAGAAGGCTCTCCAAGTTCAACACTCCGTTTGTATCTTCCCACAGATTAAAGCTCAGAGTGTAATCTGAGTCATAAAAGGCTTCTGAGCCGGGGAAGTTTTCATGTTCGCTTAGGCTTTGTAGGTAGTAGGTTGGCGAACTCATATTTGATAGATGGATATACGGAGAACAGCTTTGTGAGTGCAGGATCAGTGCTTTTAATTTGAGTACGGTTTGGTTCAAGCTCTGTTCTTCATGGTTGATACTATCGAGAAGCAGCCTAACCTGAGGGATATGCAGAGTATTCCTTTTTTTATCTTCTTCAAAATGAGACCAAGTGTGGATCGCGAACACTACAGCGATCGCACTCAAAATCAAATTTAAACTCCAGGAAAAATAGCGCAGCGCTGTTTGCTTTTTTTCAACTTTCTTGTTAACTGCTTGCGGAGCTTTGTTTGAGTCTGATGTTTTTGCTACAAGCTGAACACCGCTTTCTGGAATGTAATAGCCCCGTTTTGGGTAAGTGATGATGATCTTCGATGGATCGGCTTCTTCAGAGTGTTCACGGAAGAGGTTCCGCAATAGGCTAATTCTGTTGGTGACCACATTTTTGGAGATGTACTGACTTTCCCAGACCGACTCTATAAATTCTTCAATTGACGTTGGGTTCCCAACGTTTGTGAGTAAAATTTCCAGTAACGCCAAGTTTCTTGGTTCAAGAGATATTTCTCCTTGTTTGGAATGGAGAGTTTTATCCATTGGATTATAGGTAAGATCTGCAATAGCAATATTGCATTGTTCTGATTTAGCTTTTTCAAGTAGATTCATGCAGTGCTATCGAAGTACGTCGTGATTGAACAGAGGACGCGAATTCTACCGCAATATCAATGTTGCTTATAAGTCCTGAATGTGACATTAGATGTCTTAAAAATGAGAACTTGAACCGAGATTGTTTAATTTTAAATGATAGAGATGGGAAATTCAGGTGTGGAGAGTCCAACCACACCTGATGGACGTTAGCTTAGAAAGAGTAGCTAGCGTTTAGGTAGCCAGTGTTTGAAGCATCCACACTCAGCTTAATTACACCAACCTCGTGATCGTTTCCGAAGAAACGGCTGTGTCGGTAGCCGAGTTCCATACTAAAGTTATCCGTAAAGTTGTAACCCATACCTAAGTTTACGCCAGCTGCTAAACCCGTGTTGGTACTGTCTTTTGAAAGACCAAACTCAGAGACTTCATAGGTACTGTTATAAATACCTAGGTTACCACCAGCTAGAAGGTAGAACTTGTCTGTTAGGTTGTGAAGATAATCAGCACCTGCACCAAACTCATGAGTGGTAATACTAGACTTAGCATAGGTATAGCCAAAGATGTTTTGGTACTCGATGGTAGATTCTGCACCAGCTTGAAGGTATCCATAAGCACGGATGTTATCGCTAAAATAATGGCCAGCTTTAAGGCTTAAAAAACCCGTATCGTCATTGATAACATCTGAGTTGGCATCTTGGCCAGACGTGGTGTAAGAGCCAGCGCCTAGTTCAACTGCAATGTAGTTTTCATTAGCAAGTGAAGGCATTGAAACCAGTGCAGCTGTTGCCGCTAAAAGTAGAGTTTTTTTCATAGTATTACGCTCAAATAATTGGTTGTATTTAGTTGTGATTGCCTGGACTGATTTGATGAGAAACAGTGGTTGCCATCAATTAGCAGCAATATTAGAAATGCGTCACGTATGCTCGCTTTTTCGCCGGAGGGAAGTTAACTGAGGATGTTGAAAGAGGCGAAAAATAAATTTACAAATAGTTGAATAGAATTACATTTTTCATCTAACTAATTGCTAATGCTGGTTTTTTTTTGGCCTGTGTAAAGTAGAAACGCCTGACAAAGTCAGGCGTTTAAAAATATAAAAGCATCAACAGAAATGGTTATTACTAATTTCCAGGGTAAGAGCGGTATTCAAATACCTGACCTTGTTCGTTAAACGCATAAACAGAATAGGCGTCTTTTTCATTACCATATTCCATACCAGGCGAACCCATCGGCATGCCAGGAACGGCTAAACCTTTAGCATTTTTAGGTGGGTTCTCTAAAAAAGCTTTAATGTCCTGTGCCGGAACGTGCCCCTCAAATACAAAACCGTTAATTTCAGCTGTATGGCAAGAGGCCAATTGTGGCTTTATCCCCAGCTTTTGTTTGATTGGGTTCATATCATCGTGCAATTTTTCTTCAACCGTGAATCCGGCTTCCTGCATGTGTTTGGTCCATTCTGTGCAGCATCCACAATATGGTGACTTGTGGTTGAGCACGTCTGCCGCCAGTACGTGACCGGACAGTAAAAGAAGGGACGCAAAGGAAATAACTTGAGTTTTCATACACACCTCTATGAACGAATCGAAGATTTAAAGAGTCTTAATCGGTTGGCATTGCTCACGACTGTGATTGATGAGAGCGCCATTGCTGCACCAGCGACTACTGGACTGAGCAAAAATCCGAATGCTGGATACAGTACGCCAGCTGCGACCGGAATACCTAAAGAGTTATAAATGAACGCACCGAATAAATTCTGCTTCATGTTTTTAATCGTTGCTTTGGAAAGTTCGATGGCTTTAACAACGGCCAGCGGTGATGAGTTAAGCAAGGTCATTTGTGCACTTTCGATTGCGACGTCGCTACCGCTACCCATTGCGATACCGATGTCTGCGAGCGCGAGAGCCGGTGCATCGTTGACACCATCACCAATCATAGCAACTCGCTTTCCACTTGCCTGAATTTGAGCCACATGACCTGCTTTTTCATCAGGCAGTACTTGAGATATCACCTGTTCGATACCCAGTTGTTGGGCTATCGCTTTAGCCACATGCTGGTTGTCACCGGTTAACATGACAGGAGTAATTTGCATTGCGAACAGGGCATCCACAGCTTGTTTCGCGTCTTGTTTAATTGGGTCGGCAATGGCGATTAAACCTGATACCTGATTTTGCTGAACGACGATCACTGGAGTCCAGGCATTGTCTGCACAGCGCTGCAGTTCTTGTTCAATTCCTTCAAGCTTGAGTTCTTGTTTCTGAGCATAAGGCAAAGAAACCACCGCAATACTTTCATTTTCTAATACGCCAGTCACTCCCATGCCGCGCATGTTATTGAAATCGCGAACTTCACCCAAACTTAGCTGATGCTCTTGAGCGTGTTTTACGATGGCTTTTGCTAGTGGATGCTCTGAATATTGCTCTAAGCTAGCCGCTGCGGTTAGCAGTTGTTTATCGTCCTGATTAAGAGCAAAGATATGCTGAACGTCAGGTTTTCCCTGAGTTAATGTACCTGTCTTATCAAATACAACCGTATCGATATTGCTTGCAGATTGAAGCACATCCGCATCTTTGATTAAGATCCCCATTTCAGCGGCTTTACCAATACCAACAGTCACCGACAGCGGGGTCGCTAAGCCTAGCGCACAAGGACAAGCAATGATCAGTACGGTGGTGGTAACGACCAACATGTAGCTCGCTTTCGGGTCAGGGCCAACCATAAACCACACTAGGGCAGAGAACAGAGCAATTGCGACAACGACAGGGACAAAGATAGCCGAAATTTGATCTGCCAGTTTGGCGATGGCTGGTTTGCTGCTTTGCGCTTCCCGTACCATGGTAATAATGCGCGACAGCATGGTATTGCTACCGACTCCCGTTGCTTCAATGACTAAGCTGCCATCCTGATTTAACGTGCCTGCAGAAATCGTATCGCCAGATTGTTTGTAGACGGGGACAGGTTCGCCAGTAAGCATAGACTCATCGAGGTAAGACTCACCTGAAACGACGTGCCCGTCGATAGGAGCTTTTTCACCGGGTTTGATTCGCAGTTGCATGCCTTCTGTTATCTGGTCAATTGCAATCACTTGGTCGCCAGATTGGGTAATCAACACAGCTTCATTGGGCTGAAGGTTGATCAAAGCCTGCAAAGAACGAGTGGTTTTGGCCTTCGCTTTTGCCTCAATGTAGTGGCCTAAAGAAATCAGACCGACAATCATCGCGCTGGCTTCAAAGTAAACATGACGTGATGCTGGTGGAAACCAATCTGGGAAAGCCACTACTAACATTGAGAACAGCCAAGCGGCCCCCGTACCCAACGCAACGAGGGTATCCATGGTTGCACGCTTGTGAGTAAGAGCTTGCCAAGCGTTGGAGAAGAAGCTTTTTCCCGCGGTAGCAAGAAGCCAGAAGCAAATAATCCCAACGACGCCCCAAATTAACTGATCCTGACTGGTACGGATCATCATATTGCCACCCAACACACCCCAAAGCATGAGTGGTACGCCGATCACAATACCAGCCCACGCACTTTTCTTATGATGAGCTTGCACGGCCATTTGTTGGGCCTGCTGCTTCTCTTGTTGTGTTGCTGGATCGTCAACAATTTCAGCCTGATAGCCAGCTTCTTCTACTGCATTGGCTATAGTGTTTATGGTTTTGTTGTCTTTAGAGGTACTGAAAACTAAGGCACTTTGCTCCGCAAGGTTAACCTGAGCTTTGTCTACGCCTTCTACCTGAGTCAGTGCTCGCTCTACAGACGCCACACAACTGGCGCATGTCATTCCTGATATCAAAAAATGAAGGGTTTCTTTGTTATTGGAAGAGTGAAGGTGCGAGCTTGGCTGAGTGGCTTGTGGTTGAGTCTCCGGCTCTTCTATTTCTGATTCAGACTCGCTGGCCTGGTAGCCGAGAGAGGCGACAAGATCTTTCACTTGTTGCTGTGTTAGTAACGTCGAAAGAGAAAGCGTGGTTTTCGATACATCAAATTGTCCAATATCGTCACTTTCTTCTAAAGCAGACTCAAGCTTGGCCACACATTTACCGCAGCTTAGTCCTGATAGGTGGAACTGATACTGATGACCTGCCTTATACCCCAGAGATTGAATTGATTGTTCTAAATCTACAAAGGGGCTGTCGCTATCCAGAGTGATATGTTGTGGCGTTAAATCATGGATGTTAACCCGATGCTGAGAGGTAAGTTCTCGCTCAACTTTCCGAGCGCAACCCATACAGCTTAAACCTGATAGTGGAATATCGAACTGACGCATAACATAACCCTCAACGATGAACTGTTGCTGAGAATAAACCTTACCTCAAGGGGAAGGTCAAGCACTGTCAATGAACAAATACCAAAACGTCAAAACCCCCGATAGAACAGTGTTTTCTTTGTCTTATCTTGCGAGACATTTCAAATTTTTTATAGGGAATATATCAATTGAGGTAAATCACTCAAAATTGGGCGTGATCCGATAGGCAAATATAGTGAGGGCAAGGTTGTTAAAAAGATTAATAGTTCAGTTTTGACGTTTTTATTTCTTTGCCTTTGATTTCAATATTCTGATTTTAATAGATTTATTGTTTTTTTCTTTTTTAGACTTTGACGCTAATCAGATATTGTTCCTCGCAATTTTTTGGCAAAAAAAAAGTTTGCCAACATATCCCTGTCCATAAATAGTTCCCTTCAAAACATGAACTTAAAAGTGCCTGAGGGGAACGACGAAAAACATAATGACTAGGGGTTAATGTATGTCTAACTATAAAAAGACACTTGTTGGTGCGGCAGTTTCCAGTGCGATTCTGGCATTTTCAGGTGCAGCAGTAGCGGATACAAATTTAGAAGCAAAGTATGAACAAGGCATTTACGGTTTGATTGCGATGCAGGTGGCCAACCGCGACTACGACAACTCACCAGCAAATGATGGTGTTCAGTTCAACAACGAATCCCGTTTAGGTTGGCGTGGTACTGCCAAGTTTGACAGCTTAGAAGATTGGACCTTTTTGTGGCAAATCGAGTCGGGTTACGTCGATGAGTCTTTTGCTGGCGAAGATGGGGGCAATGGCTACCTCGGTCGACGTGATACTTTTGTCGGTTTTGAACATGACTCTATCGGTCAGATTAGGCTGGGCCGTGTATTAACTCCTATGTATGAATTGATTGACTGGCCTGCGACTAACCCTGGAATGGGTAACGTCTGGGACTGGGGCGGAAACATTGGTGGTAACAACTTTAACGATCGCCAGTCTGACACCATTCGTTGGGATACCAAGGAGCTGTGGAGTGGCTTCACCATGGATATCGCCGTAGGTGCTGGTGCAGACCGTGCTGGATCCACAACGAGTACTGAAGCTGGGAGCAACTATTGGCATGGTATGGCCGCACACCAGAAATTTGATGGTGACTGGGGTTGGGTTCAGTTAGATCTCGCTTATGAAATGAACTACGACACCATGCAAGGTGACAATGAGAAGTACTGGGACAACCAAACCTACCTAATGGGCGCTCAAGGTGGTTTCAACAATGGCATTGGTTATTTCGCTTACTACCGTATTGCTGAAGCGCAAGATACGTTGGGCAGTGACGAGACTGAAAACTCTTACTCTGTTGGATTGACTTACAACTTTGGTGAAGGTGATAAGTGGCAAGCTAAGATTGCTCGAGCGGAAAACCTTGGCCTAGAAGTCGATGGTCAAGACATTGAGGGGACGAAAGATAACGTAACCTCTATGCAACTAATGTATGCGGTTGATACCAATGCGGTGGTTTACGCGCGTTACGCTATCAATGATCTTGAAAACACGGGTAAAACAGGGGAAGGCTACCAAGGTCGCTGGAAATCAGACAGCTTTGATGAAGCGTCTGTCGGTATTGAATACTGGTTCTAAATTAGCTTCATTTTATGATAAGGCGGCGATATGCCGCCTTTCGCGGTTTTAAAAATTTAGTGTGAGAAAAGTATGAAAAATTGGTTACCTGCAATCTTACTGGGTGCTGTCGCTTTGCCTGTCAGCGCAAATGAACTCAAGATTATTGATGAGATTGAACCGTTAGCACTTAATGGCAAAGAAATGTCAGCGAGCGATTTCCAAAGTCGACAAGTTATCAATCTCAAAGAGGGCGAGAATCAGTTGCTGTTTGGGTTAGACCAGATTGTGGTTGAAGACGGCCGAAGAAATAAGCTGGTATTTCCTTCTGTTGTGATGCGCTTTGAATCTTCTCAAGAACCACTCACTTTAAGCTACCCGGTATTTCGTCAAATAGATCAGGCGAAGAAGTTCCGCCAAACTTTGGATTTCTCATTGGTTGATAAAAATGGTAGCCCTGTTGATTACCAAGTGGATTTGATTCAGGTGAAAGGTTTCTCTTCGTTCAAAAACTATGAAGCTGCGATAGAAGAATACAATCAAACTGGCGCTATAGCATCGCTCTCGTCTCAAGCTCATGGTAGCGATAATCACACTACGCAAGCGGTCGCTGCGTCTACCATCGACTCAGCCTCGACTTCAGAGGTAAAAACGACGGCGAGTGCAGATTTACAAAGCGAGTTTCTTAAGATGACACCGCAACAGCGCCAAGAGTTTATCTCGTGGGCAGTAAAACACCTCAATGAATGATGAATTCTGCGCAAGACGGATTGTAGATTTGTACATCAGTGCTAAAATACGCGCAATTTTGGCACCATTCATGGCCTCTATTGAATGGTGCAGTCATTTAGACAATCAAGGTATTTTACATGACGGTTAAAACTCGTTTTGCTCCTAGCCCAACAGGCTACCTTCACGTTGGTGGTGCACGTACTGCACTTTACTCTTGGCTTTTTGCTAAAAACCAAGGCGGTGAATTCGTTCTACGTATCGAAGATACGGATTTAGAGCGTAACTCTCAGGAAGCAGTTGATGCAATTCTTGAAGGGATGCAGTGGATGGGTCTTGAGTGGAATGAAGGGCCTTATTTCCAGTCAAAGCGTTTTGACCGTTACAACGAAATGGTTGATAAGCTACTAGCAGAAGACAAAGCCTACAAATGTTACGCGTCTAAAGAGCTGCTAGACGAAATCCGTGCCGAGCAAGAAGCAGCAAAAGAGATGCCTCGTTACGATGCGAACCACCCGAAAATTGTTGCTGCAAATGCAGAAGCGAAAGAAGGTGATGCGTTTGTTATCCGTTTCCGTAACCCGAAAGAAGGCAGCGTAGTCTTTGAAGACCAAATCCGTGGCCGTATTGAGATCGCTAACGAACAGCTAGATGATCTAATCATCCGCCGTACTGATGGCGCTCCAACTTACAACTTCGTTGTTGTTGTAGATGATTGGGATATGGGTATCACTCACGTTGTTCGCGGTGAAGACCACATCAACAATACGCCTCGTCAAATCAACATTTACGAAGCGCTAGGTGCACCCGTACCAACATTTGCTCACTGTGCAATGATCTTAGGTGATGACGGCGCGAAACTGTCTAAGCGTCACGGTGCTGTATCTGTGATGCAATACCGCGATGAAGGTTATCTTCCAAATGCTCTAAACAACTACCTAGTGCGCCTTGGCTGGTCTCACGGTGATCAAGAAATCTTCTCTCAAGAAGAGATGATCAACCTATTCTCTCTAGATGCCATTTCGAAGTCAGCGTCAGCGTTTAACACTGAAAAGCTACTTTGGTTGAATAACCACTACATCAAAACTTCGGCTCCTGAGTACGTGGCTGAGCACCTACAATGGCACCTAGACAACCAGAATCTAAACATTGAAAACGGCCCTGCAATCACCGAAGTGATCAAGCTTGTGGGCGAGCGTTGTAACACTCTAGTAGAGCTTGCAGAGCAAATCCGCTACTTCTACGAAGATTTCTCTGAGTTTGAAGCTGGCGCCGCTAAGAAGCACCTGCGTGGTGTTGCTAAAGGCCCGCTAGAATTGGCTTTAGCAAAAGTTGAAGCGCTAGAAGAGTGGACAACAGCAAACATCAAAGATGGTGTGATTGCAGCCGTTTGTGAAGAGCTAGAAATCGGCATGGGTAAAATTGGCATGCCACTGCGTGTTGCAGTCACAGGTGGCGGCCAGTCTCCTTCTGTTGATGCTGTCATGGAGCTTGTAGGTAAAGAGCGCGTTATTGCTCGTATCAAGATGGCGATTGCGTTTATTGAAGAGCGTGAAGCTAACGCATAAAAAATCAAATATACAGCATATAAACCGCAGCTTCAGGCTGCGGTTTTTTTGTGTCTCAACTTTAATGAGACAATTTAAACCTTAGATAACACCTTAATCGGCCTGTGATTATGGTTCCAGTTTCTTATTCACAATGCGCCGGGACGACGCAAAGTTATCTAATTAGATGAAATTAAATAAAAACTCACAAAGTTATTTGTTATTTATCTCGTTAAGGTGTAGTGTCCGCACATCTGTACGGTAACTCTCTATGTATTTGTTTTTGTACGGATTGTCTATAGCGTCGCAAATCTAGCGCGTATTAATAAGGTATGAAAAATGAAAAAATTAGCAGCGGTAGTTTCTGGCACACTCCTTCTTGCATCAGCGTCAGCGAATGCGCAGTTTTATCTAGGTGCAAAAGCAGGGGCGAGTTGGGTAGATGATTTATGTACAACGGGCGAGTGTGATGATAACTCTTGGGCACTTGGCTCATTTGTTGGTTACGAATTTAACGATTACCTGGCGCTCGAAGCTGGCCTAGATACGCTAGGTGAAACGACAGGTTCAGGCTATCAAGATGCGGGTTTAGTCTCGTATTCATTGGCGCCACGTTTTAGTTTGCCTCTGACTGAAAATATTGATGCATTTGCCAAAGCTGGTGGTGCTTACGTTGAGTATGGAAACAAGAGTGACAGCTCTTTTGTTGGTGGCGTTGGTTTGAGCTACACCGTGTTGCCAAACATTGATATTCAAGTTGAGTACCAACGTCTGACGGACATCGATATTGATACGCATGGTATTTCTGGTAACGCCGTTACTCTGGGCTTTACAACTAAGTTCGGCGGAAGTGATGAGCAAGCTGAAGCACCGGCACAAGAAGAAATGCTGGTAGAGGAAACTGTCGAAGAGACGGTTGTTGTTAAGCCAGTATTCCAAACGTTTGAGTCAGAAGTGGTTTACTCAGTGAGCTTCAAATTTGATAGTGCGGAGCTAACACCTGAAAGTGAAATGGCTCTTAAAGAAGTGGCTTCTTTCATGGGTGAATACCCACAGGCAACGGTTGACGTTGTTGGTTACACAGATACCAGCGGTCCGGCAGTATACAACCAGAAGTTATCTGAGCAGCGCGCTCAGTCAGTAGCCGATGTGATTGCAGAATACGGTGTGAACCAATCACGTATTCATGTTGAAGGCGCAGGCGAGAGTAATCCAATCGCGACCAACGAAACACGTGACGGACGCATTGAGAACCGCCGTGCAGAAGTTACCGTGAATGAGTTTGAATATGAAGTTCAGCCATAGTTTGGACTGAATCAATCATTCTTGAACCAAAGCCCTGTTTTGACAGGGCTTTGTCATATTTATGAGAAAGTTACTTGCTAGTATGCAAAAGGTGAAATTAATCCATAAACCGATTTGTACATTCTATGGGTCAGGGTGTACTGTTAATGTGGCCATACTGTAACTAGATGATTGTTATCGTGTTGGTTGTCAGTTATAACGCGCGTGCGTTGTCGGTATATAAGGAAAAAACAATGAAAAAATTAGCAGCGGTAATTTCCACCACACTTCTTCTTGCTTCCACATCTGCAAATGCTCAGTTTTATCTTGGTGCTAAAGCGGGTGCATCTTGGCTCAATGATTCATGCTCGACTGGCCCTTGTGATGATAACTCCTGGGCGCTAGGTTCATTTGCAGGTTACGAGTTCAATGACATGATTAGTCTTGAGCTGGGCCTTGATACACTGGGGGAAACCACTGGTTATGGTTACACAGATGCAGGTTTGAGTTCTTACTCTCTTGCACCGCGATTCACCATGCCGCTTTCACAAAAGTTTGATGCGTTTGCTAAAGTTGGTGGTGCCTATGTGGAATACGGAAACAAAGATGATAGCTCTCTTCTTGGTGCTTTAGGTGTCACCTATGCCTTTATGCCTACCATCGATTTCCAACTTGAGTATCAGCGTTTAACTGACATCAACATTGATACACATCGCTTTAAAGGCAACGCTTTAACACTAGGTTTTATTGCTAAGTTTGGTGGCAGTGATGAGCCTGCGGCACAACCTGTACAAGAAGAGTTAATGGTTGAGGAAGTAGTTGAAGAAGAAGTGGTTGTTGAACCTATCGTGAAAACGTTTGAGACCAAAGTTGTTGACTCTAGCAGCTTCGCTTTAAATAGCGCAGAGTTGAAACCAGAAAGCAAAGCGATGCTAGCTGAGTTGGTCGCGTTTATGACGGAATTCCCGCAATCTACGGTTGAAGTTGTTGGTTACACTGACTCTAGTGGTGCTGCGTCATACAACCAGAAACTGTCCGAGCGACGTGCTCAATCAGTGGCTGATGCGCTAGAAGAGCAGGGAATTGATGCTTCTCGAATCAGTGCTCGTGGTGAAGGGGAAAATAACCCAATCGCTTCTAATGAAACACAGCAAGGGCGTGAACAGAATCGTCGTGTAGAAATCATGGTGCCAGCGTTTGAGTATCAAGCTCAATAACTAATTGATGTTCTTATTAATGACAACGCCTCGAATGAAAATTCGGGGTGTTTTTATTTGAGGTCAATACTGTTTAGTCTTCCCATGAATTCGAGAATTTCTAGGTTGTCTTTATTGGCTTCCAGTAACGCTTTCTTAGTTTTGGTGTATGCAGCCAATCTACCGTGCTTTTTGATTGAACATACGACGCTTTGATAGATTAGCTTGCCGCTTTTGTCGTAAGTTCGCCAAGCAGCAATATAGCATTCATCTTTCGCGTCAGGATTGGTTTTGGTTGGGCGTGGTTTAAAGATGATCTTAGGTTCTACAGAGTGAGGCAAACGGGTCATTAAGTAAGGGTCTTTGAGCAACTTACGCCAAAATTTCCCCCACATTTCACTTCCAAGCTCGTTACGAAGTTTAATTGCCTTCTGCAGCCCTTTCTTCTCACCGATACGAACATAACCCACAGAACGGTGCAGCACCGTGTCATCAGGTGTATGGATGTGGATTTTAAAAGCGGTTTTGGCTTTAGATATAAAGCGATGACCAGTGTTGGTGGTCAAGTTACTTTTCTTCATTAAATTCTTATGAATAATTTTATTAATAACTATTTTAGTTGAATGTCAGCAATTGTTGAAGCCCCGATTTTTCTCTCACGAACTAGCTCGAGTAGTCCCTTCTCGTTTCATTGATATGCGCATGACATAGGCTGACATTCCATTACTCAAGTACGACAGAATTCGATAATAAAACACTGTACATTTGATCTCAGATTTATGAGGGAGTATTTGAAATGTTGAGAACATTTTCTGTGATAGCGCTGTCTGCCGGCTTGACAGCATGTGCTTACAACCAAAAACCCGTAGTGGATATGGCTGGTGTCGATCAGCAGCAATACGATGCCGATTTTACGTATTGCCAAGGGTACGCTGAGCAAGTCGACAAAGGAGAAGCGGCGAAAACCGAAGCAACAAACGGTGCAGTATCAGGCGCTGTCATTGGAGCCGTGGCTGGCGTTATTCAGGATGGTGTCGGAGGCGCGGTTGTTGGTGCTGCGGCTGGTGGCGCTGTCGGCGCGAGTGCTGGGGCTTTGGGTGGCGCTAATGACTCGACGAAAACTCAGTCTTTGGTCTTACGTAAGTGCTTAGCCAACAAAGGTTATACCGTGTATGACCTTGAGTGATTGCTTTTAAAGGCATCACAAGAGTATGACGCTAAGCAATGCAAGTTCTGTGCGAGTAGCGCAGCGACGCGTTGCTCCCTGTCCGGTTAACACAAATGATGTAATGCTATGAACGGATTGAATACTGATAGGTCGAAAGGCATCAGCTATGCCATTTTTACCGCCTTACTTGCACTGTACTTTACCGTTGTCGTTAATTTACCGTTTTACAAAGAGTTGCACACGATATACAGCCACTCAGATACTGTAAATATTGGCTTCTTGCTGTCTATTCCTCTGTTTCTGTGGGCATCTCTGAACTTTCTGTTTAGTCTTTTTAGTTGGCCGTATCTGACTAAGCCTTTCTTCATTGTACTGCTGATTTGCTCAAGTATTGTCAGCTATGCCGGATACAATTATGGGGTGTTATTCGACCTGTCGATGATGGCTAACCTGTTTGAGACCAATCAAAGTGAAGCACTTTCTTATATCAGCGTTTACTCTGTTGGGTGGGTCGCTGTGATGGGCGGGCTTCCAGCACTGGCCGTCGCTAAAATTAGATTTAAATCGCCTCACCCATTGGGTTTGATCCAAAGCAAGTTGCTTTCGATGGTGATCTCTATTGTTGTGGTGACGGGTGTTGTTGGGTTGTACTATCAGAATTATGTTTCCGTTGGTCGCAATCATCATACGTTGAATCGAGTGTTGATTCCGACCGAGTTTTTTTCCAGCCTCTCTCGTTATATTAAAAGGCATTACTTTGTCGTTCCAGTGAAATACCACCAGTTGGGGTTGGACGCACAACAATCTGCCGAGGCTTTAGAAGCTGCCAAGTCTAAACCAACGTTAGTGGTATTTATGGTCGGTGAAACAGCGCGAGCACAAAACTACCAATTGAACGGCTATAACCGGGAAACCAATCCTTACACTCGGGATATGGGCGTGATTTCGTTCCAAGATGTGAGTTCATGTGGCACCGCGACTGCAGTATCGGTCCCCTGTATGTTTTCTAATATGGATCGATATCACTTTGATCGCCAACTCGCTGATAATCAAGATAACGTCTTAGACATTCTAAAGCGGGCGGGAGTCGATGTGCTTTGGCGTGATAATGATGGTGGTGATAAGCAGGTAGCCAAAAATGTTGCTAAGGAAGAGATAGCGCATGCACCGACCGATCCGCAATGCAATGGAACTACGTGCTATGACATGGCGTTGCTTGAGAATTTTGAACAACATGTCGATTCCCTTAAAGGTAACCGAATGATGGTGATGCATTTGATTGGCAGTCATGGCCCGACTTACTTTCAACGTTATCCGAAAGACAGAGCAATGTATTTTCCTGATTGTGAACGCTCCGACATCGAAAACTGCACACCAGAGCAAATCATCAACTCCTACGACAACAGCATCCTTTATACCGATTACGTCGTGAGTCAGACGATAGGCAAACTGGAAGCACTGCAGGAACAATTCAACACGGCGCTCATCTATGTTTCCGACCACGGAGAGTCGCTGGGTGAAGAAGGCATCTACTTACATGGCTTACCTTATAGCCTTGCCCCAAACTTTCAAAAACGAGTGCCTTTCTTGTTGTGGATGTCGCCAGGTTTCAAGCAAGTGAAACACATTAATACGCGTTGCCTTCAGCAAGAGGCTCAACAAACGGGTATCTACTCTCACGACAATGTCTTTCATTCGCTGCTTGGGATGATGGACGTAGCGACACAAGAGTATCAGAGCAAACTTGATATTTTCAGTGCGTGTCGGGTTGAGAATAATTAATCCCACGCGGGAAAAAAGTTCGTGAGTAATTCTTGACCTGTCTAAAGCTTCACACTTTATGATGCGTTCATCTTGAAAGAGAAGAAGGAAAAAGATCTATGCATTATTCGTTGTATCACCCGAGTCAGGCTGAAGAGATCAAGCAACTATTTTTAAACACTTTCAGCGATTCGGAGGGGGAAAGTGAGGGGCTGCTTGTATCGAATCTAGCGTTTGACTTGATGAAAAATACCGAAGCCTCCAAGGTTGAGGTCTATGTCGCTACAGAAGAAAGCCGCATTGTTGGGTGTATCTTGCTGTCAACAATGAACTTTGACTCTAAGGCGAGTGCGTATTTATTGTCTCCGGTCGCTATTGCTACCCAGTATCAGGGCAAGGGCATTGGTCAGGCATTAATAGGTTACGCCTTGAAAGAGCTTAAAGAGAAAGGCGTCGAATTGGTAATGACTTATGGTGATCCAAACTTTTATTCTAAAGTGGGCTTTCAACAGGTGGAGACATCCATCATTGCATCGCCGTACCCATTTACTCAACCGCAAGGCTGGCTTGCAAATTCACTCAATGGTAATGCTTTTGACACTGTTTTAGGTAAGCCTGTTTGTGTCGAAGTGTTCAATCATCCCGATCTTTGGTAGTTGAGATTCATCAGACGCTGAGTGTTGGAAGCGCTTTTATTAAGGCTTTACGTTCTCACCTATTTTATTGTGTAAATGCCAGATAAGAAGCGTGGTATTTGACGTGTATCTTACAGTTACTCAGTGGCTTTTGAATTATCATCTTGCGCCTGAAACAGAGATGAGTGCGTTATGAATTACAACAAAGAATACCATCGCAATGGAATCGTACAGTTTGATGCCGCTAAAGAGTTGATTCGACTTTTACCCACTAAGGTTGGGCGTTTGCTTGATGTCGGATGTGGCTCAGGTAAAGTCGCTCACTTGATACACGATCACTCATCACCTCAAACCATGGTGGCGATAGATGTGTCGTCGGAAATGCTCGAACAGGCACTACACCTTTACCCTGACAGCCCGATTGACTTCGTGCATGCAGACATTGTTGATTATGCCTCTGAGGAAGGGTTTGATGTCATCACATCGAATTCCTCTTTTCAGTGGTATCAAGACTATGATGCCGCATTGTCGGCAATTAGAACGGCCCTGAAACCAGATGGTATGTTTGTGCTTCAGACTCCTTATAAACAAGACTGGTGTCCACAGGTCTCAAACCTAATGAGTGAGTTTTTTCGAGACTTTTACCCTCAACTTGGGCGAGACTTTCGCATGGTCTGTATGCACTTAGAGCATGAGAGGGAATACCGTGAAATGTTTGAGTCGAGAGGTTTTAGTGTGATTTCAATGATGCCAAAAGAGTTTGAATATTCTTTTAGTGGGGAGGAATTCAGACAGTTCTTCATGTCAGGGGCATATAAAGTGTATACCTCGGAGAAAAGCTACTCTCTACCGATACCGCCAGCGTTTGCTGCTGATCTAGAAAATTTTATCGATAAGACGGTACGCAGTCAGCAATGTATCGAGGTGAGTATTTCTAGGATATTGGCTTGCTTTGGTCGTGATGACTAGATCAGATAGCATAGGTAAGTCATGAACAATAAAAAGCTCGGACAACAGTCCGAGCTTTTTGGTTTTGAAGAAGGCTAATTAAGCATAGTTGGAGTTTTCATCTAACTCAGAAGAGTCATTTTGTTTCTTTGCTTTTAGAATGTTGTAAGTAAACACTAAAGCATAAAGTACAGGAATTAGTGCCACAGCATAGCCGACTTTAAATAAATAATTATCAGCAATCTTTTGTAATAGTGTTAATGATGTTGATGAATTAAAGAATAATCCGATCCAAATAACAGTATATAATGCTTGGCCAATAGTACTTGAAATAATAGAACGTGCCCAAATTGGCGCTTTATGCAACTTCATACTGAGTTTTCTGAAAATAAAGTTGTTAGCTTGGTCAGCAGCAAGAATACACAGGCTATTAATCAGGTATAAATATATAAGTGGCTCGAATACCTCTTTATAAGGAGATTTAATATCAAAGGTAAAAAAGGTAACCGCGATTAATCCAGAGGCGAGTGCACACATTCCTGCGCCAAAATAGGTTGTCGATTTAGCATACTCGTATCTAAGTGTTGCGTTGATCGTATCGAGGACTAGGAAGGTTAATGGGAATATTAAAATACCAGCAGGCTGCCAGGTGCCGAATATTTCAACACTATGCGGCGACATAGGAATCGCAACTAAGAGAGAGGCGAGATAAAGCGCGGTAAGGAACCCATACCATTTAATATCAAATTTGGTAATAGGATCCATCGCGTGGATCAAATCTCGATGCTCTTTTTTGAAAAATACAACCAGTCCTTTGTTGATAAGCCCTCTAGCTGGTGAGCTTAAAACATAGTCATTGTCTTCGTTTGTGTAATATATTAAGCCATTTTCAACCTTCAACAAGTTTAAGCTTCTTGTCATTGATATGTTCCTTACTTATTTTTGTTATAACCTTGCCAATTGGAATATAGTCTTTTTCAGGTTCATGAGGATACCAAGCTAAGTTGATAAAATTGTCAACTCTAAACAGCTCTATAATATCTTCACCGTTCTGAAATAAATAATTTCCAGCACCAAGCTTCTTAGTGCTGACTATATTTATAGATTCATCATTGTAAATGAGTTTGTGGAACTTGGATATTGGCATACCAGTTTCAAAAAAACCAATCTTTTGAAGCTTTGAGTTAACAATTCCTTCGACATCATAATCACGTTCGTAGGTACCAGTGCGCTCAACACCGGTCATCAGCCATTCGTAGGATACATTAAGTGTCTTCGCTATTTGGGTCATGTTCTTATGTGGGTTTTTAATTTTGTTATTAAGAAGCTTGCTCATATAGCCTCTTTCAATACCCACTTTCCTAGATAGCTCAGCTGCAGAAACGCCTTTAACAAAAAGAATTTCTTTTAACCGCCCGCCAATAGTGGTGACATCTTTCAATATGCTTCTCCGAGTCGTTTTTTATGAACTGTTACACAGTATGAGATTATTTTTTGTTGAAAAAAGTTTCACGTTTGACAACAAATTGATGCATATATTACACTTTTTTCCATCGAGAAGCTCAAGTGTCAGTGAGCACTTCTTGTAGGACAATGCTTAGATTGAGATCTAAGCACTCATTTCTCATGGCTAAACTGGTTTTAGGTATGGGTTATGTGCTCTGACGATTGTTCGAACTTGCCACTTTAGCCAGGTGGCATTATTGGAATCCGCCTAATGAACACCTTGGTATGGAACCAATGTTAATTATCCTTGTTTCAACACTCTTCTTGTTGGACCTCTTCCTTGATTGGGAAGAGGTTTTTTATTGCTTTACAGAGAAGTTGTCGTAATGGATGGAATAGACAGGCGAGAGATAAAATTATAGATACAAAAAAGCCAGACCTACTTACGTTAGATCTGGCTTGTATATGATGTGGCGCTCCCGACAGGATTCGAACCTGTGACCTATCCCTTAGGAGGGGATCGCGCTATCCAGCTGTGCCACGGGAGCTTGGGTTCATCATACTGAATTAAAACAGGATGTTAAACCTTAACTCACTGATTTAAAGCATCTTGTGCATAACATCGCCAATTTGAATGCTGCCTGCAAGCTCAGGCTGATCAACGGTAAGCTCCGCTTCGTTTTCATACACTCGAGACACGGTGAGAGTAATGTCTGATTCTGTCACCTTATTACGCGGCAAACCACGTTGATCGATAAAGGAACCTGTGTGCCAAAGTTTGAGTTTATCGCCTTGCTGAACGCCGTGGATACGGCCTAAATCCATGGTAAGGACATTGTTCCACTTTGAAATGATCTCTGGGAGTGTGATCTTACATGACACTTCTGACTCCAGATCTAACATGATGTTACGGCTGACACGGAGCATCATGTCACCGTATGTTGACGCCCAGAAGCGGGCACTTTTCGTATCCACTTGGCTGGTTTTGGGGAATGGCCAACGCGCAACTTCACGATAATTGCGGTTATAAACTTCATTACCTGTTTTTCCATCAAATACGGTCATCTCTAGTGCAAACTGACGGTTGATGATGTCATCTCTTAACAGCTTCTGTTCAATAGTGGCAGTTAAGTCGGTGATGACGCCACCAATGATATATTGAGCGCCGGTGTCTTGCGCGATCATTTTGAGGCGTTCAGGGTAACGTTGGCTGATCTCATAGTCTGTGGTGCCAACAGAGACAAAGTTGGCTGATTGCTGGTCAAGTTGGCGATTAATTACCATAGCAAAATCGTCCCCCACACTATAAATCTGGCCCATTACTGCTTGTTGAGGTGACTCTACATCGATATTGCCGACCAAAAACGTTTTCTTGTACTGGCTGACATGGCAACCCGTTGCCGATGGGTAGATATCAATACGCGCTTTGACAAACATGACGCCACTGCGGACTTTCTGCTCATCGACCAAGATATAGCGAACTTCGGTATTGCTGAATTGGTACTCTTTACGCTCACTTTCGAGTAGCGGCCTCAAGTTGGAAATGCTGCCGATATCGGCGCCAGAAAAGCTGACGGCTTTATAAATAGCATCTTCCAATGCATGAATACGAGCGACTTCTTCAGAGGAAACCACAGTGGCGGTTCCGGTCACTTCATACCATCCGGCAGACGCTATACTCGCGTACAGCGAGGCGTAAATGGTTGAAATCAGGACAAGAAGCGATTTTTTCATATTCATCTTCCAAGTTGGTTCATTTTTTGCTTGTTCTATCTTAGCTGATTTAGGCATTGCCGTTCTGAATGGTTGCAGATTTAGAAAAGCAAAGACTGTTCCACTTTTTATGAGAGATAGGAAATGGAACCAATCAGTGCCTAATATGTATCGGAGATTAGAGAATGAAAAGATGGCTAACGCTAGTGCCAGTGGTGTTTCTCACCGCTTGTGCCTATGCCCCAATATACAACGGTAAAGAACCGTACCCAGGCTCCCAGTTTATGCTGATGGAGAGTCCGCGTCATACTCTTGACTTCTTTATTGAGAGTATGACTGAAGATCTGATGATCTCGAACACCAGTGTGTCTGCGCGGACACCAATTGCCGTCACCTCTTTTGTTGATCTACAAAATATGGACGCGACGAACTGGTTGGGTAATTCGGTATCAGAAGGGTTCATTCACCAATTCCAACGCCGTGGCTTTAAAGTGGTTGATTACAAAACGACGGGATCTATCCAAGTGACGCAGCAAGGAGACTTCGCCTTCAGTCGTGACTGGAAAGATTTATCTCAGGAGCAAGATATCCAATATGTCCTGACAGGGACCATGCTTCGTCAAGAAGGCGGTGTTTTGGTTAACGCTCGTGTCGTCGGTATGCAGTCACGTGTGGTCGTTGCCACTGCTCAAGGTTTCTTACCTGCGGATCGAATTGGCCGTGACCTAGACACACTTAACAGTATCCGAACTGAAGATGGCGTTTTGATTCGCTCAGACCCTACAATAAGACAACCTTACACGGTTATTCTGCGTCCATAGGGAGTTGAGATGAAGAAGTTATTTTTACTGGCGGTTGCGTTGATTATGGTTGGCTGCCAACCTTTGCAGAATATGCGCCCAGATGATTGGTTAACAGCGGTTGGCTATGCCAATATCAGTGAGCAGAAAGGCCGCACAGATGAAGAGCGTCAGGTGCGAGCGATGCGCGCCTCTAAGATTGATGCCTATCGAGAACTGGCTGAGCAAGTATATGGTATGCGAGTGAGCGGACGTGCAGATTTACAGGATCAACGTTTAGGGACTGAACTAACCTCAGGTGCTGTAGATGGTGTCATTCGTGGTGCTGAAGTGGTGCGCAGTTACAAAGTGGGCGACAGTTACGTTACTGAATTGCGTTTGGACATCAAGAAGATGAACAAGCTCCGTGATTATGGTGAAGTGCAGGTCGTTCCGGAAAAACGCCAACAAACTCTTTTCTAAATTTCTCTCTAAATCTTCGATCAAAAAAAGCGGCAATCATTGCCGCTTTTTTGTTTTCAGGTTGGTTAGGCTTTGATATTAGTGCCTAAGGTAGTGACATTCTTGGTTTGACCCTCTGCTGTGTATGTCATACCCAGTTTGCCCTGAGTTTGTTGCATTAGGTTATTCAGCTTATTGAAGCTTAATTGTGCGCGTTGCAAAGCTTCACCGTTTACTGCATTCGCTTGTTGGCAATCATGGACGATAGAACGAATTTGATCGACTAGAGGGCTCAACTCTGGATCATTGGTCAAAGTCGCCACATCGGGATGCTGGCTAATACGTTGGTCAGTCTGTTGAAGCTGGTTAATTAAAGTGAGTTTTTCTTTGGCAAGCTGTTCGATTTCTTTAGCGACCCTGCTAGCGATCGCAGCTTTCTCTTTCTCTAACAGCAATGAAAGATCTGTTGCGCTTTTGAGTTGGAACTCAACTAAACTGCTTAGGGCTGCCATGACAGAAACTCGTTACTCGAAACCACCAAGTTCTTTCTCGAACTTGATCATATTATCAGCCAGCTTTTGCGGGTCAACGCTGTAAGAGCCATTTGCAATAGCTTCTTTGATAGCGGCAACTTTTGCTTGGTCAAAGCTTGGCTGGCTAGCAAGTTGGGTATGCATTTCACCGACTGCCTTACCTTGTTTACTTAAGGATACAGAGTCTTGTGCAACTTCTGACTTCTTTGCTGAATCAGTTGCAGAAGGGCTATTTTCATTACGCGCTGTGCTTCTTGTCGACGTTGTTACCGTCTGCCCAGAGCGTATGTTATCAATGCCTGCCATATGTGTGAGCCTTTCGTGTTTAGAATCTTATGTTGTCAATATCGACTAGAGTAGGGATTACTTTAGGCTTTTTTTAAATTGATCAGAAAATAACCGTCACTTCCGAGATCCCTGTGACTCTCCCTTCAATTATACGGTTGGATTTTGTATTTTTCACTCTTATCTGTTCACCATGTGACCCATCTGTGAGGGCTGTGCCCTTAGTTGTGATGGTCATACCAGACTTTACGGCTTTGATTGTGACCGTTTCATTGCGGCAAACTACGCATATATCATTGCTTTCAATAACTTCGCCAGCACGCAGGTTTTTCTTTGTTTTTGCGCCAATTACGGCATCAATGTTGGAAAAGCCTTGCCGCCTGAAGCGTTGCAAGTCTACCATATTAATAGTGACATCTTGTCGTGAGATAATCTGGCCTCGGCTAAGCGGCCCAACGAGCGTAACTTGAGGGCCAGAGCGCGTCAGTCTGACAGGAACATATAATTTCCAGTTATCTTCGCTACACTCTACTAACACAGTGATGTTACTGGCGTTGGGGTTGGTAGAGGAGGAAGAGGCGTCTAAATTGCTTGGGCAATCGGTGGCAAAGACACGGCTATCAATATTTGCCGCTCTTGCCTCTAACGTACCGCCTGTAGGCCATTCGATGGTCGATAAGACGTACTCTTCTGCTGCTTGTTGAATACTGATAATTTGCTCAGGCGTGGCTGATGTTGCTGAAAAACTAAAGAAAAAGCATAAAAAGACGATAGACTTATAAAAGTTTTTATAGAAAGCTCTACAATTAGTTATGGAAAATGAGCATAAGTGTGATTTTGAGTATGTCATTCTATTTCTCTAATAGTTTTACATGGCCGTTAGTAGACTACCATTTTTTTTAGCATGAAAGTTTGAGATGGAGATGAGCTTATGTCGGGTATTCTTGATTCGGTGAATCAGCGTACGCAACTCGTCGGTCAAAACCGATTGGAACTCCTAACGTTTCGTCTGATGGGGCGACAACGTTATGGAATTAACGTATTTAAAGTAAAAGAGGTACTTCAGTGCCCTAAGCTTACTTCAATGCCAAACTTGCACCACCTAGTCAAAGGGGTGGCTCATATCCGTGGCCACACTGTTTCAGTTATTGATTTAAGTTTAGCTGTTGGCGGCCGTCCGACTACTGACGTTGAAAAAGCTTTTGTTGTGATCGCTGAATTTAACCGTACGATTCAGGCTTTCCTTGTAACGTCCGTAGAGCGTATCATCAACATGCATTGGGAAGCGATCCTGCCACCACCTGAAGGTGCTGGTAAATCCAACTATTTGACTGCTGTCACCAACATTGATAATGAGCTCGTCGAAATTCTTGATGTAGAAAAGATCCTTGCAGAAATCGCGCCAGTGGATGAAACAATGGACGCTTCAATCGGTGAGGAGATAGCCCAGGTTGAATCAGAGAAAGAGATAGTTCGCCGTATTTTGATAGCTGACGATTCAACGGTAGCGCGTAAGCAGGTTGAACGTGCAATTACATCACTGGGTTTTGAAGCGATTGCTGTTATTGATGGTAAGCAAGCTTATGAGAAGCTGGTAGAAATGACAGCAGAAGGTAGTATCTATGACCAGATTTCTTTGGTTATCTCAGATATCGAGATGCCTGAAATGGATGGCTATACCTTAACAGCAGAAATAAGGCGTAACCCTGATCTTAAAGATCTTTATGTTATTCTCCATTCATCACTCAGTGGTGTATTTAACCAAGCGATGGTCGAACGTGTGGGAGCCAACTCCTTTATTGCGAAATTCAACCCTGATGAACTTGGTAATGCAGTGAAGACTGCGCTTACTGAATAAAGAGAAGTAAATGACAGCGATAACTATAAGCGATCAAGAGTATCGTGATTTCAGCCGTTTCTTAGAATCTCAATGTGGCATCGTACTAGGTGACAGTAAACAGTACTTAGTGAGGAGCCGGTTAAGCCCTCTTGTGACAAAGTTTAAGCTCAGCTCTTTGTCCGATCTGCTACGAGATGTTGTCACTGGCCGTAACCGAGAGTTACGTGTTGCCGCTGTTGATGCTATGACAACCAACGAAACACTGTGGTTTCGTGATACTTACCCGTTTGAAGTCCTTGCTAATAAATTATTGCCGGAAGCGGCGGCAAACAAACGACCAATAAAAATTTGGTCAGCGGCAAGTTCTTCTGGTCAGGAGCCGTATTCTATGGCAATGACCATTCTCGAAACCCAACAGCGTAAACCAGGAATGTTGCCGAGCGTATCTGTAACGGCAACGGATATTTCCGCAAGTATGTTGGATATGTGCCGTGCAGGTGTTTACGATAATCTTGCCTTAGGGCGTGGTTTGTCTCCTGAACGTCGTCGCAATTTCTTTGAAGATGCTGGCGATGGCCGGATGAAAGTTAAAGACAATGTTAAGCGTCTAGTTAATTTCCGCCCTCAAAATCTAATGGACAGCTACGCTTTGCTCGGCAAGTTTGACATCATTTTCTGTCGTAACGTATTGATTTATTTCTCTCCGGACATGAAATCACAGGTTTTAAATCAGATGGCTAACAGTTTAAACCCTGGTGGATACCTACTACTTGGGGCGTCTGAGTCTTTAACTGGGCTAACTGACCGTTTCGAGATGGTCCGATGTAACCCAGGTATTATTTATAAACTTAAATAAGCCGAATCCATTTAACTCAAGCCCAGCTACTCGCTGGGCTTTTTCGTATTTGGATTATTTCTCTATACTTACAATGACATTCCATTGCTCCACAATTTCACATTTTGGCGTGGTAATTGCTGATGAGCTTATAACAAAGAAATTACGATTCAATTAAAGTTGGTACGCTAATTGCTTTGTTATTCAGTAGTAACGGTCAGTTCTTTATGTAGAGGTTAACATGGCTATATCTTTCGACAATGCATTAGGTATCCACCAATACACGGTGGGCGTACGTGAGCGCAATGCTGAGGTGATTTCCACCAACATTGCTCAAGCGAACACTCCTGGCTACAAATCGAAAGGCATGGACTTCCAAAAGGCATTGCAGGCGGCAACATCGGGGGCAAGCATTGGGCTTAGTCGTACCGACAGTCGGCATATTCCTGCCTCTACGCAAGTGACAGGGGAAGTGCTTTATCGACTTCCGACTCAACCTGACACCGGTGATGGCAACACGGTGGATGTAGATTTAGAGCGTAACTTGTTTATGCAAAATCAAATCAGACACCAGGCATCACTTGACTTCTTAGGAAGTAAATTCAAGAACTTAACTAAAGCATTAAAGGGGAGTAACTAGATGAGCTTGTTTAACGTTTTCAATGTAACTGGTTCTGCCATGAGCGCTGAATCTGTTCGTCTAAATACCACCTCAAGCAACTTGGCAAATGCCGACAGTGTCTCTAGCTCTGCGAAAGATACTTATAAAGCTCGCCATGCTGTGTTTGGTGCTGAGTTAAGTAAGGCTAAGTACGGTCGAGACCATACGGTGCCGGTACAAGTGTTAGGGATAGTTGAAAGTGATAAACCGCTTGATGCGGAGTACAACCCAGAGCACCCACTCGCAAATGACGATGGCTATATCTACAAGCCAAACGTTAATGTGATGGAAGAAATGGCTAATATGATTTCTGCTTCTCGTTCATACCAAACGAATGTTCAAGTAGCAGATGCAAGCAAACAAATGCTGCTGCGTACGCTGCAGATGGGTCAATAAGGATAGGAGGTAACATATGGCCGGGGGCATTAATAATAATGTTGGTCAGAGTGGCTTGTCCTATGTTGACCAGCTTAAACAACTTCAGGACAAGAATAAGCCTGATGAAACAACAGGTAAGCAGGATCTTAAACAAGAAGACTTCTTATCGTTGCTCACCAAGCAGCTTGCCCAGCAAGACCCGTTTAAGCCGGTTAGCAATGACCAGATGATTGCTCAGATGGCGTCGTTTGCGACGGTAGATGGCATCGGCAAAATGAACAATCAGTTTGAAACACTGAATGCGTCGATGACTTCTAACCAAGCACTTCAGGCATCATCACTTGTTGGTCGAGACGTATTAGTCCCGGGTGCAGCAGGGGTGAAGGCTGATGATGGCTCCATGGCTGCTATGGTCAAACTACCTCAATCTGTTGATAACCTGATGGTGCGAGTAGAAGATCAAATGGGGCAGCTGATCCGTACCTTCGATGTCGGTTCTAAACCTGCAGGTGACAACCGCGTTGAGTGGGATGGTAAAGATCAAAACGGTAATCCATTGCCGGCTGGCAAATACAATGTGAAAGCATCAGGTTTGTTGGACGGGCAGGCGAAAGATTTTGAAGTTTCGACTTACGCTAACGTAAATAGCGTATTGCTTGGTAAAGGTGATGGTAACGTACTACTCAATCTGGCTGGCTTTGAGTCGCCAGTTCGACTTGCTGAAGTACTAGAAGTTGGCAAAGCGTAATCACGCTGGCTAGATAGGAGATTTTGGAATGTCTTATGTTGCATTAAGCGGCTTGTCCGCAGCTCAGTTAGATCTGAACACAACCAGTAACAACATTGCGAACGCGAACACATATGGCTTTAAAGAGTCCCGTGCCGAGTTTGGTGATGTTTACTCTAATTCACTGTTCACCCATGCTAAGACCACGCCTGGTCAGGGTGTACAAGCCGCTAAGGTTGCACAGCAATTCCATGAAGGTTCAAGTATTTATACCAATAACCCAATGGATTTGCGTGTCTCTGGTACTGGCTTCTTTGCTGTTGCTAAAGATCGTCTGGCACCAACGACCAACGAGTTGACACGTAATGGCGCGTTTCACCTGAACAAAGATAACTACATGACAACAGCGAATGATGAGTTCCTGTTAGGTTATCAGGTCAACAAAGACACGGGCGATGTACTGTCTTACGAGCCTTCACCAATTAATATCCCGAAAGAGTTTGGTAAACCTAAGCAGACTTCGAATATTGATGTAGGCGTTAACTTGCCTGCTGGTGGGGAGTTGAAAGACCCTGCATTGTTTGATTTTTCTGATCCGGAAACCTACAACCGTTCAACGTCTTCGACTATCTATGACTCCATGGGTCAGTCGTACAAGTTGACGACTTACTACTTGAAAGATCAGAACCAAGCCAATACTTGGCAAACGTATTACACCGTTACTGATAGCGCTGGTGAGAAGCCAATCAACATAGTTGGTGGTGATGCAACGGCGCCTACGGGTCATGTTGGTCACACTATGCGATTCAATAATGATGGTACGTTAGCAAGCCTGAACAACGGTCAGAATATTGTTTCTGAGCCACTTGGTACAGGTGCAACCCCAGTAGAGCTAAATGGTGCGGATGTCAACCAAGCGCTATCATTCGGCCTGCAGGATGCGACACAGTTTGCCGCTCCATTTGAATTAACCAAGTTTGATGAAGATGGTGCAACGACTGGCTTCCTGACCAAAGTTGATTTCGATGAGAACGGTAGCGTGCTTGGCACTTATTCGAATGGTGAGAACATTATCTTAGGTCGAGTTGCATTAGTCCGAGTGCCTAATGAGCAAGGTCTGGATAAGAAAGGTGGTACTCAGTGGGATTCAACTCAGTTCTCTGGCAACAAGATTTGGGGCGAATCAAACAAGGGCTCCTTTGGTACGATTTCGAGTGGTGTGCTTGAGCAAGCCAACATCGATATGACACAGGAGCTGGTGGATCTTATCTCTGCTCAACGTAACTTCCAAGCGAACTCACGTTCTCTGGAAGTGCACAACCAAACTCAACAGAACATCCTGCAGATTCGTTAATCACGGTTCTGAGAGTTTAAAGACATTCCGCAATCATCTGAATAGCAGGCTAGTGGCAACAACCAGCTTGCTATTATTGCCACCTATGGCAATTCTTTTCATCTATTACTCTTCATGATACAAAATCACTAGTTAACTTGTTGATAATTAACGGTATATAAAACTGGCACACCATTTGCTTTAATTGATCTGAATTGTGATTATTGGAGCAAATTATGGATCGTGCACTGTTTCTCGCTATGAGTGGCGCAAAGCAGAATATGCAGGCTATGCAGCTTAGAGCGAACAACCTAGCAAACGTCAGTACCACGGGTTTCCGTGCTGATTTGGCGCAAGCCCGTTCTATGCAAGCATACGGTGATGGCATGCCAAGCCGCGTATTCAGCATGACAGAGCGTCCGGGCCATAATTTCCAGCAGGGTAGTGTGATTACTACTGGGCGGGACTTAGACGTCACCATTCAAGATCAAGGTTGGATCTCTGTTCTTGATAACACAGGCAAAGAAGGCCTTACTCGCAACGGCAACATGAAAGTTGATGTCAATGGCATGCTTACCACGGGGAATGGCAACTTAGTCTTAGGAGAGACTGGGGCGCCAATTACGATACCTATCCCAATCAGCAAAATTGAAGTTGGCACTGACGGTACGATTTCTGTAGTCCCTCAGGGCGCGCCAGCCGATGCGATAGAAATCGTCGATCGAATCAAGCTCACTAGCACTAATAATCAATCACTATACAAAGATGTTAACGGGTTATTCCGTTCCAAAGATCCTAATGCCGCATACGAGATGGATGCCGGCGTCAAACTGCTGACCGGTGCGCTGGAGGGCAGTAACGTCAATGCAATTGGCGAAATGACCAATCTGATTGACCTTCAGCGTCAGTTCGAGATGCAGGTCAAGATGATGAGCACGGCAGAAGAAATGGACAAAGCGTCTGACTCTTTGCTTCGTATGAGCTAACCAGATTATTAGGAGAGAGATATGCATCCTGCATTATGGGTAAGTAAAACGGGTTTGGATGCCCAACAAACCAATATTTCTACGATTTCAAATAACCTGGCGAACGCGTCAACGGTTGGTTATAAAAAGAGCCGTGCGGTATTTGAAGATCTGTTTTATCAGAACATTAATCAGCCGGGTGGTCAGTCTTCACAAAACACCGAGTTACCAAGTGGTTTGATGTTGGGTGCGGGTTCTAAAGTGGTCGCAACTCAAAAGGTTCACACTCAAGGTAATACTCAAACGACCAATAACAGTCTTGACATGATGATTGAAGGTGATGGCTTCTTCCAGATCCTAATGCCAGACGGCAACATTGGTTACAGCCGCAACGGCCAATTTACTGTTAACGATGAAGGTGTCGTGGTGACTTCAGGTGCTGGTTATCCACTAGAGCCAGAAATCGCCATCCCTGAAGATGCAATCAGCATTACGATTGGTACGGACGGTGAAGTGTCAGTGCGTGTTCGTGGCCAACAAGATAATCAGGTCGTAGGGCAAATTGCGACCGTGGATTTTGTTAACCCAGGTGGCCTTGAGCCAATCGGGCAAAACTTGTACTTACCAACTGGTGCTAGTGGCGATCCTCAAGAAGGTGTTCCTGGCTTTGATGGGTTTGGTGACATTCGTCAATCCATGTTGGAAACCTCTAACGTGAATGTGACGGAAGAGCTAGTCAACATGATCGAAGCGCAGCGTGTATACGAAATGAATTCTAAAGTCATCTCTGCCGTCGACAAGATGATGAGCTTCGTTAACCAGCAACTATAAGCCTGGAATATTGAGGAATTGCTAATGAATCGCTTACTGACCATTTTGGCTATTGCCCTGTTATCGGGCTGTTCGATGCTTGAAGCGCCAATTGAAACATCCGATGTTGTTCAGGGTACGACTACGGTAGATGCTGTTGAAGGGGATAAGTCTCAAGACGAAAGTTCAGGCATCGTTGATACGCTTCGCGGCAGAACCGATCCGGTTGCAGGTGATCCCGCTTGGGCGCCAATTCACCCCAAGCATCAGCCAGAGCACTATGCGGCAGAGACAGGGTCTCTATTCAATACGGTTCAAGCAAGCAGTCTTTACGATGATTCCAAGCCGCGTGGTGTAGGTGACATCATCACCGTAACTTTGGATGAAAATACTAAGGCAGCCAAAAGCTCGGATGCGGATCTGTCGAAAAACAACGACGCATCAATGGACCCGCTTGAAGTTGGTGGTCAACAGCTTAACATTGGCGATTACAACTTCTCATACAATTTAAGTAACGATAACAAATTCAGTGGTAGCGCAGCGGCCAACCAGAGTAACAGCATTTCTGGCTCGATTACTGTTGAAGTGGTTGAAGTACTGGCCAATGGCAATCTTGTGATTCGAGGTGAGAAATGGTTAACGCTCAATACGGGGGATGAGTATATCCGCTTAAGCGGCACGATCCGTCCAGATGATATCTCTTATGAGAATACAATTGCGTCAAACCGCATATCAAACGCAAGAATTCGCTACTCAGGCACAGGTACTCAACAAGATATGCAAGAGCCGGGATTCTTGGCACGATTCTTTAATGTGGCTTTATAAAGCCATCTGAAGTCGAAGTTTTGGCACAGAGTATTTAAGAAAGGTATCCCGATGAAGAAGCTGATTCTGTTATTGACGAGTTTGATCATTGCATCCACACCGGCTTATGCCGCACGTATCAAAGATGTGTCACAGGTGGCAGGTGTACGAAGCAACCAATTGGTCGGCTACGGCTTGGTCACGGGTTTACCGGGTACAGGTGAATCAACACCTTTTACCGATCAAAGCTTTAACGCTATGCTCGAAAATTTCGGTATTCAGCTTCCACCTGGTACCAAGCCGAAATCTAAGAATGTTGCGGCTGTGATTGTTACGGCTGACTTAGCGGCTTTTTCTAAGCAAGGCCAAACTATCGACGTCACAGTCTCCTCTATCGGCTCAGCAAAAAGCTTACGTGGTGGCACCTTAATGCAGACCATGTTGAAAGGTCTTGATGGGCAAATTTATGCCGTTGCACAAGGCAACTTAGTCGTGAGTGGATTTAGTGCTACTGGCGCGGATGGATCTAAAATCGTTGGTAACAACCCAACAGCGGGTATGATTTCTAATGGTGCGATTGTCGAGCGTGAAATCCCGTCACCATTTGGTCGTGGCGACTACATTACCTTTAATCTACTTGAGTCTGATTTTACAACAGCGCAGCGTATGGCTGATGCAGTGAATAATTTCCTTGGCCCACAAATGGCTCAAGCGATTGATGCTACTTCTGTCAAAGTCCGTGCTCCACGTGATATCTCTCAACGCGTTTCTTTCCTCTCTGCCATCGAGAACCTTGAGTTTAATCCGGCCGAGGGTTCAGCGAAAATTATTGTTAACTCTCGCACCGGAACGATTGTGGTTGGTAAACATGTGCGCCTTAAACCAGCTGCGATTACCCATGGCGGCATGACGGTCGCAATCAAGGAAAACCTTAATGTAAGCCAACCAAATGCATTTGGTGGTGGTGAAACGGTGGTGACACCCGATACGGATATCGAAGTTACTGAAGAACAGGGCAAGATGTTCAAATTCGAACCTGGCTTGACCTTAGATGATTTGGTCCGCGCCGTAAACGAGGTTGGTGCAGCACCGTCAGATCTTATGGCTATCCTCCAAGCGCTCAAACAGGCGGGTGCGATTGAAGGTCAGTTGATCGTAATCTAAGGAGAAGCGTTATGATTAACAATGGAAAAGACATCGGTTTCATCCACGACATCGCTAATCTCGACAAATTACGTCAGAAAGCGGTGGATGGGGATGAAAACAGTGAAAGAGAAGCACTGACTGCGGCAGCCAAGCAGTTCGAATCCATCTTTACTTCCATGCTGTTTAAATCGATGCGTGATGCTAACTCAACGTTTGAATCAGGGTTGATGGACAGCCAAAATCAGCAGTTTTATCGCCAGATGATGGATGAACAAATGGCGAGTGAACTTAGCTCCTCAGGCTCTCTTGGACTGGCTGATATGATCGTAGCTCAGCTTACTTCTGGGTCAGTGGAAAACCCTAATGCTGCCAGTCGCGAAGCCGACTTCGAAGCTTTGATGAACAAAATTGATAATGTCCGCCAGTCTCGCCGAGAGAATGCAGAGCTTGCTCCTGTTACTGCGGCTGCTTCAACACCCACTTCATTCGAGTCTCCAGAGTCTTTCGTGACATCCATGAAGCCGTATGCTGAAAAAGCAGCACGAGCATTGGGTGTGGACTCTTCATTGCTATTGGCTCAGGCCGCGTTGGAAACGGGGTGGGGGCAAAAAGTGGTCAGTAATAGCCGTGGTAGCAGCAACAACTTGTTTAACATCAAAGCTGATAAGAGCTGGGTTGGAGATAAGGTTGCGACGCAGACCCTAGAATATCATCAAGGTGTGCCGGTAAAAGAAAAAGCGGCATTCCGCTCGTACTCTAACTTTGAAGAAAGCTTTAATGATTATGTGCGTTTCTTGAATGATAACCCTCGCTACACCATGGCACTTCGCCACCAAGGCAACAGCGAGCAGTTTATTCATGGTATTCATCAGGCAGGCTATGCGACAGACCCGCAGTATGCTAGCAAGGTACTGAGAGTTAAAGCGCAAATCGATCAGATGTAAGCAGACTCACCTTCGGGTGAGTTTGTTTTTTAAGCACAGGTGCTTTACAGAGAGTGCTGACTACAATTTTGTTTTGTCGCAAAAATATTGACAGGAATAGCTTTCAGAAAAGCAAAATAATCCCGCATCCCGCATCCCGCATCCCGCATCCCGCATCCCGCATCCCGCATCCCGCATCCCGCATCCCGCATTTGGCACATATATTGCTATCAGTTAACTAAGTTATTCAGTTCTACTGATTTTATTGGGTTTCCTGGGGGCTATATGGCGTCTGATCTTCTGAATCTTGGTTCGCAAAGCGTACTGACGGCTCAGAGACAACTTAACACCACGGGTCATAACATCTCTAATGTAAATACAGAGGGTTATAGCCGTCAGTCGGTGATCCAAGGTGCGAATATGCCACGCCAATACGGCGGGGAAACCTATGGCATGGGCGTGCATGTGGAAAAAGTTCGCCGCTCTTGGGATCAGTTTGCCGTCAATGAGATGAACATCTCAACGACTAACTACGCTCACAAGGTCGATGATGAGGCTAACTTGGAAATGCTATCCAACATGTTGTCATCCGTCGCGTCGAAAAAAATTCCTGAAAATCTCAATGAATGGTTTGATGCGGTCAAGTCACTAGCGGATAGCCCTAATGATGTTGGCGCACGAAAAGTAGTGCTGGAAAAAGCAGATCTGATTACGCAGAACCTCAATGACTTCCACGAAACTATACGCAGACAGTCTGATGTCACGAACAAAAAACTCGATCTCGGCATTGAGCGAGTAAACCAGCTTGCCCTTGAAATCAGGGACCTGCATCGCTTAATGATGCGTACACCTGGCCCGCATAATGATTTAATGGATCAGCATGAAAAGCTGATAGCGGAGCTGTCTGAGTACACAAAGGTAACGGTAACGCCGCGCAAAAACGCTGAAGGTTTTAACGTTCATATTGGTAACGGACACACCCTAGTCTCGGGTACTGAGGCTAGCCAGCTAAAAATGATTGATGGCTACCCTGATGTTCATCAGCGTCGTTTGGCGATGATCGAAGGTAAAGGCATCAAAGCCATCACTACCAAAGATATCGACGGTAAGCTTGGTGCGATGCTGACGATGCGTGACGAGAAAATTCCGTACCTGATGGACGAATTAGGTAAGATGGCGACCGCGTTTTCTTATGATGTGAATGCACTTCAATCTCAAGGTCTGGATCTTAGGGGTAATATCGGTGGGTTAGTTTTTACTGATGTGAACTCTGAAGTAGTGGCCAAGTCCCGTGTGGTGACATCATCTAATTCAACTGCCGATCTGGAAGTGTACATTGAAGATACGAATAAATTGGTAGGTGGTCAGTACTCGCTTCAGTTTAACGGTGGTGATTACTATATAACTCGCCCTAATGGAGATATGTCGATTGTTCCTGTAGTTGGAAACTCAATATCACTTGACGGCATTCGTATTGATATCAACAACGGCCTGCAAGCGGGTGAACGAGTGTTGATCAGACCGACACGAAACGGTGCGGCGCAGATGAAGATGGCAACTAATGACCCATCTGCTATTGCCGCTCAGAGTTACGAAGCTTCAACGACGTTTGCCCAAGGTAGCGCGACTTTCTCTATTGATACTGCGGGCGATTTACGCGAATTCGAAGTGATCATCTCGCCGGACGGGAAGCAGTTTGCCGTCACAGACACCAAAGGCAAGATTCTACTTCAGCCTCAGGCTTACCCGCCAACAGGACCAGTGACTGTACAGGGCACCACGTTTGAGTTGTCTGCAGGGGCGATTGCTAATGACAAGTTCACCGCAAACCTTGTCCCATCCGAAGGTGATAACGGCAACTTACTTAAAATGCAGAATATCCAGACCAACAAACACCTCAATGATGGTGAATCAACGGTATTGGATATCTACCACAACCTGAATACTGACGTAGGCCTGCAAATGTCCACGGCGTCTCGCTTAACCGACGTATCACGTCTGGAGAAAGAAGCCGCGCAAGAAAGGGTCGCTTCTATCTCCGGGGTGAACCTCGATGAAGAAGCTGCCAACATGATGAAGTTTCAACAGGCTTACATGGCATCATCGCGCATTATGCAAGCGGCGAACGATACCTTTAACACCATATTGGCGTTGAGATAGGGGGGCAGATAAATGATGAATCGTATTTCCAGCTTCCATAACTATCAATCGGTACAGAATGATTTACGCCGCCAGGAAGCCAAAGTTCACCACAACCAAGCTCAGCTAGCTTCGGGTAAGAAGTTAATGCGAGCCAGTGATGATCCGCTAGCGACGCATTACATCCAAAACATCGGTCAACAGAAAGAGCAGTTACGCCAGTTTACCGATGCGATTGTACTTAGTCGCAACCGTCTAGAGCACCATGAAGTAATTATTTCCAATGCGGAACAGTATGCTGATGAAGCTAAGCGTACTGTCATGGAGATGATTAATGGTTCTTTATCACCTGAAGATCGAATCGCGAAGCGTCGTGAGTTGTTGGAAATTTCGAATAATTTCCTCAACCTCTCTAATGTGCAAGATGAATCAGGCAACTATATCTTTGCTGGAACTAAGCCGAAAAACCAGCCGTTTTTCCGTGATAAAGATGGTGATGTGGTTTACGCCGGTGATGATTACCAACGTAAGATGAAGATCTCTAACAGCTTGGAAATGCCAATCAACGATCCGGGCAGCAAACTGTTTATGGAAATCGACAATCCTTATGGAGACTTTGAGCCTCAATATGATCTCAAAGGTGTCTCAGAGTTGCTGCTTGAGCGAGCGATAAATACCAATCCAGATGACCAATCGACGTACAAAGTCACGTTTGTTGACATGCCTGATGGAAATTATGGCTATCAGCTTGAGCGTGATGGGGCGGTAGTTAAAGCAGATAACTTTGACCCTGCAATTGGGATTAAGTTTGAAGATGTCACGATTCAGGTCAAGGGCCAAATAACCAAAGGTGATGCGATTACCTTAGAGCCGCGAAAAACGTACAGCATCTTTGATACGTTTAAGCAAGCGATGAAATTAGCAGAAGGCTCAGTATCAGATACGTCAAATACTGCGGAGCTTCATCAGATTACTCAAGAGTTCCATGCGGCATTTATTCATCTGAACAAGGCAAGGACTGATGTCGGCGCTCGCCTGAATACGCTGGATATTCAAGAAGAACAACACGATGACTTTAAAATGACCTTGGCAAAATCCAAGAGTAACTTTGAAGACCTCGACTATGCCGATGCCATTATTGAGTTCAATGAAAACTCACGGGCGCTTCAAGCTTCTCAACAAGCATTCGGTAAAACCAAAGATTTAACATTATTTAATTACATCTAACTTCAATGCCATACGTGCTAAGCCGTATGTGCGAAGTCAGGTATTGCCCTTTGGTCAGAAACATCGCCTGTATGGCAATGGCAACTAAGTGGCAAATAGGCGGCAAGGTCATTGCCGCTACTGTGTGGCGATAAAATGAACATCTATACGATAAAGTATGGTTGTCATTAAGGGATTGAAAATAAAGAATAAAATTATTTTATTATTCGTTTTCTAAAGTTGGCACACTACTTGTATTGATAAAACCAAGAGTTTAACGAACAGGTTTTAAGCAGGCGTTTCCTGCTTAGCAAGTCATTTACGGTCAGTGCTTCCAACTGAGATTAAGCTGGCCGCTTCGCAAAGCACTTGCGAACTCATTAGGAGAGCAAACTATGACCATTACTGTAAATACTAACGTATCGGCAATGACTGCTCAGCGTTATCTGAATAAGGCCACAGGTGATTTAAACACCTCGATGGAAAGATTGTCTTCAGGTCAGAAAATCAACAGTGCAAAAGACGATGCTGCGGGTCTTCAGATCTCTAACCGCTTGACAGCACAGTCTCGTGGTCTGGATGTTGCCATGCGAAATGCTAATGATGGTATTTCCATTGCCCAGACAGCGGAAGGTGCGATGAACGAGTCGACATCTATCCTACAGCGTATACGTGACTTGTCATTGCAATCAGCGAACGGAACAAACTCTGCGTCTGAGCGTCAGGCTCTTAACGAAGAAGTCGAAGCACTGCAAGATGAGCTAAACCGTATTGCGGAAACAACATCTTTTGGTGGCCGAAAACTGCTTAACGGCTCATTTGGTGAGGCATCGTTTCAGATAGGTGCGAGTTCAGGTGAAGCAATTATCATGGGCCTAACCAGTATTCGTGCGGATGATTTCCGTATGGGTGGACAGTCATTTATTGCTGAACAACCTAAGAATAAAGATTGGGGCGTTCCTCCTACTGCGAAAGATCTCAAGTTTGAGTTCACGACTAAAGATGGTGAAGCAATCACGTTAGACATCATTGCAAAAGATGGTGATGACATCGAGGAGTTGGCGACGTACATCAATGGTCAGACTGATAAATTGAAAGCGTCTGTGGATGAAGAAGGTAAGCTGCAGATCTTTGCCGCAGAGCCGAACTTGGAAGGTAACCTAAATATTTCCGGCGGTCTTGCTTCAGAACTGGGTTTAAATGGTGGGCCAGGCCTGAACACAACTGTTCAGAATATTGATGTAAATACTGTTGGTGGCGCGCAGAATGCGGTTGGCATTGTGGATGCAGCTCTGCGATACGTTGATTCCCAACGTGCAGACTTAGGTGCGAAGCAAAACCGACTAAGCCACAGTATCAATAACTTGGCCAACATCCAAGAAAACGTAGAGGCATCAAACAGTCGAATCCGCGATACAGATTTTGCGAAAGAAACGACCGCGATGACCAAAGCACAAATCCTGCAACAGGCTGGTACTTCGATTCTAGCCCAAGCAAAACAGTTGCCAAATTCTGCAATGTCATTATTGCAGTAGCAGTAGATATCTTCACTAGCATTAACCTAGACGTGGGGCTAGCGAAGATGTTTCGGCAAGCATAGGTGATAAGGTAATTAGAGTTCTCTCTCACACCTGCTCTAATTAACCAAGTGACTTATGCACACGGCAGCCAGGCTGTGATCATTTCTCTCGATCTCCACAATGGCTACCACACTAGCCCCGGTTCTCTCAAAGGAAAAGGGGCTTTTCTTTTGCCTGTCACACAGGCTAGCCTACCTCTGCTATTCTTAAACAAACACCCTTTTACCCTCTCACTCCCCCGGCTGTTTTAGCAAAAACTTTAGCAATAGATTTCATATCTGCTGATTTGATCAACATATTTACTCTTCTCCCTAGTTTTCGTAGGAATTTTTAAAATTGCTCTAAAGATAATCATTTTATCGTCGCTAATAAGGTTACTTTGAGAGAACTTGGTTTACCGAGACGTCGGAAACCTTTCGAAACTTCCGATCTACGGAAAATCAATAGGAGTAACCACTATGGCGGTTAATGTAAACACGAATGTTGCGGCAATGACTGCGCAGCGCTACCTAAATAGCGCATCTAATGCACAGCAATCCTCAATGGAACGTTTATCTTCTGGTTTTAAAATCAATAGTGCTAAAGATGATGCAGCAGGCTTGCAGATCTCTAACCGTTTGAATGTACAAAGCCGAGGTCTAGACGTTGCTGTACGTAACGCGAATGATGGTATTTCCATGGCGCAGACAGCTGAAGGTGCTATGAATGAAACGACTAACATTCTGCAACGTATGCGTGATCTGTCACTACAATCTGCAAACGGCTCGAACTCTAAGTCTGAACGTGTTGCGATTCAGGAAGAGATCACTGCACTGAACGACGAGCTGAACCGTATTGCTGAAACCACATCATTCGGTGGTAACAAGCTACTGAACGGTACATTCTCAACTAAGTCATTCCAGATTGGTGCTGACAATGGTGAAGCAGTTATGCTGACACTGAACAACATGCGTAGTGACAACAGCATGATGGGTGGTAATAGCTATTCTGCGGCCAATGCCAAAGACAAAGACTGGGCTGTGCAAGCAGGTTCCAATGACTTGACTATTGCACTGACAGATGTATTTGGTGAGCAACAAAACATCACTATAAATGCGAAAGAAGGTGATGATATTGAAGAGCTGGCTACGTACATCAATGGTCAGACTGATATGGTCAAAGCATCTGTTGGAGATGACGGTAACTTACAAGTCTTTACTGATAATAACCGTGTCACCGGTGATGTGACATTCGGTGGGGCACTGGCTGGTGAATTGAGCATGGGCCCAGCCCAAGCGGTAACGGTTGATACTATCGATGTCACTACGGTTGCAGGCTCTCAAGAAGCGGTTGCGATTGTCGATTCAGCGTTGAAATTTGTGGATAGCCACCGTGCAGAACTTGGTGCTTTCCAGAATCGATTCAGCCATGCGATTAACAACTTAGATAACATTAACGAAAACGTAAATGCGTCTAAGAGCCGAATCAAAGATACTGATTTCGCCAAAGAAACTACAGCACTAACAAAAGCTCAGATCTTGTCTCAAGCATCTAGCTCCGTTCTTGCTCAAGCAAAGCAGGCGCCCAACTCAGCGTTGGGGCTTCTAGGCTAAGAAAGTAATTTCGTAGCATATTAGAAAGTCATGACTTTAAGTAAAATCCAGCTTCGGCTGGATTTTTTATATCTGGGGAAAGAATGAGTAAAACGCTTTATTCAGATAAAAGAAAACCCAGCATAAAGCTGGGTTTTACAATAGATATGGTGCGGAAGGAGAGACTTGAACTCTCACACCTTGCGGCGCCAGAACCTAAATCTGGTGCGTCTACCAATTCCGCCACTTCCGCGTTTTAACCTGCAGGATTGTTAGTCGGAACTAGCAATCTAAAATAATGGTGGCTACGACGGGATTCGAACCTGTGACCCCATCATTATGAGTGATGTGCTCTAACCAGCTGAGCTACGTAGCCAAGTGATTAAGTATGGTGCGGAAGGAGAGACTTGAACTCTCACACCTTGCGGCGCCAGAACCTAAATCTGGTGCGTCTACCAATTCCGCCACTTCCGCAACTTAATCGTAGTTATCAAGACAATTGGTAAAGTCTCAATAACATTGAATATGGCAGGTCTACCTGGATTCGAACCAGGGAATGGCGGCATCAAAAGCCGCTGCCTTACCGCTTGGCGATAGACCTACGGGGTGATAGCAAAAGCTATCTATATAATGGTGCGGAAGGAGAGACTTGAACTCTCACACCTTGCGGCGCCAGAACCTAAATCTGGTGCGTCTACCAATTCCGCCACTTCCGCAACTTAATTTGTAGTTACTAAGACAATTGGTAAAGCCTCAATAACGTTGAATATGGCAGGTCTACCTGGATTCGAACCAGGGAATGGCGGCATCAAAAGCCGCTGCCTTACCGCTTGGCGATAGACCTGCAGGGCATAGTCAAAAGACTATTCAATTTATGGTGCGGAAGGAGAGACTTGAACTCTCACACCTTGCGGCGCCAGAACCTAAATCTGGTGCGTCTACCAATTCCGCCACTTCCGCATAAATTGTTTACGTAGATTATATCAAGATGGTGCGGAAGGAGAGACTTGAACTCTCACACCTTGCGGCGCCAGAACCTAAATCTGGTGCGTCTACCAATTCCGCCACTTCCGCGTCTTGAATCTACAGGACTGTTAGCCTTAGCTAGCAATCTAAATTAATGGTGGCTACGACGGGATTCGAACCTGTGACCCCATCATTATGAGTGATGTGCTCTAACCAGCTGAGCTACGTAGCCAAGTGATTAAGTATGGTGCGGAAGGAGAGACTTGAACTCTCACACCTTGCGGCGCCAGAACCTAAATCTGGTGCGTCTACCAATTCCGCCACTTCCGCAACTTAATCGTAGTTATCAAGACAATTGGTAAAATCTCAATAACGTTGAATATGGCAGGTCTACCTGGATTCGAACCAGGGAATGGCGGCATCAAAAGCCGCTGCCTTACCGCTTGGCGATAGACCTACGGGGTGATAGCAAAAGCTATCTAGATAATGGTGCGGAAGGAGAGACTTGAACTCTCACACCTTGCGGCGCCAGAACCTAAATCTGGTGCGTCTACCAATTCCGCCACTTCCGCAACTTAATCGTAGTTATCAAGACAATTGGTAAAGTCTCAATAACATTGAATATGGCAGGTCTACCTGGATTCGAACCAGGGAATGGCGGCATCAAAAGCCGCTGCCTTACCGCTTGGCGATAGACCTACGGGGTGATAGCAAAAGCTATCTATATAATGGTGCGGAAGGAGAGACTTGAACTCTCACACCTTGCGGCGCCAGAACCTAAATCTGGTGCGTCTACCAATTCCGCCACTTCCGCAACTTCCGCAACTTAATTTGTAGTTACTAAGACAATTGGTAAAGCCTCAATAACGTTGAATATGGCAGGTCTACCTGGATTCGAACCAGGGAATGGCGGCATCAAAAGCCGCTGCCTTACCGCTTGGCGATAGACCTGCAGGGCATAGTCAAAAGACTATTCAATTTATGGTGCGGAAGGAGAGACTTGAACTCTCACACCTTGCGGCGCCAGAACCTAAATCTGGTGCGTCTACCAATTCCGCCACTTCCGCATAAATTGTTTACGTAGATTATATCAAGATGGTGCGGAAGGAGAGACTTGAACTCTCACACCTTGCGGCGCCAGAACCTAAATCTGGTGCGTCTACCAATTCCGCCACTTCCGCGTCTTGAATCTACAGGACTGTTAGCCTTAGCTAGCAATCTAAATTAATGGTGGCTACGACGGGATTCGAACCTGTGACCCCATCATTATGAGTGATGTGCTCTAACCAGCTGAGCTACGTAGCCACTCGTGAGCGAGACAATATAAACCTTCACGCTCTTAGTGACAAGCCCTTTTTCCAAAAGGCCTAACACTTTAAATAAATGGCAGGTCTACCTGGATTCGAACCAGGGAATGGCGGCATCAAAAGCCGCTGCCTTACCGCTTGGCGATAGACCTGCAGGGCATAGTCAAAAGACTATTCAATTTATGGTGCGGAAGGAGAGACTTGAACTCTCACACCTTGCGGCGCCAGAACCTAAATCTGGTGCGTCTACCAATTCCGCCACTTCCGCATCTATTCCTAAATACTTTCGTAAAAGTCTTTAGGAATGGTGGCTACGACGGGATTCGAACCTGTGACCCCATCATTATGAGTGATGTGCTCTAACCAGCTGAGCTACGTAGCCATACCATTTTTTGTTCTTTCAGATAATTGACCTTATCGTTGGGAACGGCGCGCATTATGCGAAGTTGCAGCAAAGCCGTCAATAGTTTTTTTGAATAAATCGGGATAAATCAACTGTTCGGTTTCTTTTTAAACAAAGAGGCGTGTTAATCATCGAAAAGTGACAACAAAATGTTATCCATTAGCCAACTTAATTTAATTGCCAAAGTTCCAGAAACAACAAAGCCAGCACGAATGCTGGCTTTGAAAGTCAATGACTTGCGAAGAAATTATACGTTAAAGCGGAAGTGAACAACATCACCATCTTTCACGATGTATTCTTTACCTTCTAAACGCCATTTACCTGCATCTTTTGCACCACTTTCACCGTTGAATTCGATGAAATCATCGTAACCAACGACTTCAGCTCGGATGAAGCCTTTTTCAAAGTCAGTGTGGATCTTACCTGCTGCTTGTGGCGCTGTTGCTCCAACTGGAATTGTCCATGCTCGAACTTCTTTAACACCTGCAGTGAAGTAAGTGTGTAGTGTCAGCAGCTCGTAACCCGAGCGGATTACACGGTTCAGGCCTGGTTCTTCGATCCCCATATCTGCTAGGAACTCTTCACGATCTTCATCATCCAGTTCAGATAGTTCAGATTCAATGGCCGCACAAACTGGGACAACAACGTTGTTTTCTTTTGCTGCAAACTCACGTACTGCGTCTAGGTATGGGTTATTTTCAAATCCATCTTCGTTGACGTTGGCAATGTACATTGTTGGCTTGAGGGTTAAGAAGTTCAGGTAACCAATCGCTGCCAGCTCTTCTTTTGCCAGCTCAACAGTGCGAGCCATGCCACCTTCAGTCAGAACAGGAAGCAGTTTTTCCAGAACAGTTAGCTCAAACTTAGCGTCTTTGTCGCCACCTTTTGCTTTCTTGTTGTTACGTTGAATTGCACGTTCACAAGAATCTAGATCCGCCATCGCAAGCTCAAGGTTGATAACCTCAATGTCTTCAATAGGAGACACTTTACCAGCTACGTGAACGATGTTTTCGTTCTCAAAACAGCGCACTACGTGGCCAATCGCATCAGTTTCGCGGATGTTCGCTAGGAATTTGTTACCTAGACCTTCACCTTTAGATGCACCGGCAACCAGACCTGCAATGTCAACGAACTCCATCGTTGTTGGCAGGACTTTCTGTGGGTTAACGATCTTCGCCAGTGCGTCTAAGCGCAGATCGGGTACAGGTACAACGCCAGTATTTGGCTCGATAGTACAGAACGGGAAGTTTGCCGCCTCGATACCTGCTTTAGTTAGTGCGTTAAACAGAGTTGACTTACCTACGTTTGGTAGACCAACGATGCCACATTTAAAACCCATGATATTAACCTTATTCTGCTTTGAACGTGTGTAGACGGTTTTGCGCTTTCGATAAGCCATCCTTTATTAGGATGTCTAGACAGCGAACAGATTCATCAGCCGCTGCATCAAGTAGCTCTTGCTCTTTGGCAGGCGCTTTACCTAGAACAAATCCCGCTACTTTATCTTTGTGTCCCGGATGGCCAATACCAATCCTCAGACGATAGAAATCTTTGCAATTACCAAGCTTACTAATTGTGTCACGTAGACCATTGTGCCCACCATGGCCGCCACCTTTCTTAAATTTGGCGACACCGGGAGGTAAGTCTAGCTCATCGTGTGCGACCATGATCTCTTCTGGTTTAATCTGGTAAAACTTCGCCAATGCGGCAATGGATTTGCCAGAGAGATTCATAAAGGTCGTTGGGATAAGCAAGCGGAGATCTTGACCGTTCATCATAATGCGTCCAGTCAGGCCAAAAAACTTCGCTTCGTTTTTCAGTGTGATGTTATGAACGCGTGCCAGTTCTTCTACTACCCAAGCCCCAGCGTTATGACGGGTTCTGGCATATTCAGGCCCAGGATTGGCAAGGCCGACAAGAAGTTTGATCTGTTGACTCAAGGTTAGAATCTCTCTTGGAATCTCAAAAAGCGCAGTATGATAGCACAGAATTCTTACCTCGGGCGAGGTGTGGATTGACTGCCAGTTTGTTGCCATAAAAAAACACCCCAAAGTGGGGTGTTTTTAAGTCATTCTTATCTAATCTAAGATTAGTTGAACATTGCTGAGATAGACTCTTCGTTGCTAATACGACGAATTGCTTCAGCCAGCATACGAGATAAGCTTAGCGTAGTCACTTTACCCGTTGCCTGCATTTCTTTTGACTGAGTAATGGAGTCGGTCACGATGACTTGGTCCAGTACTGAGTTCTTGATGTTATGCGCAGCGTTACCAGAGAATACAGCGTGAGTTGCGTAAGCAAAGACTCGCTTAGCACCGCGCTCTTTAAGCGCTTCAGCTGCTTTACATAGCGTACCGCCAGTATCGATCATGTCATCTACGATCACACAGTCACGGCCTTCTACATCACCAATCAAGTTCATCACTTCGGAAACGTTCGCACGTGGGCGACGCTTATCAACGATAGCGATGTCGATGTCACCTAGTGCTTTAGCTGTTGCACGAGCACGTACAACACCGCCAAGATCTGGAGAAACAACAACTGGATTTTCTAGACCACGCGCTTCCATATCATCCAGAAGAACTGGTGTACCGAAGATGTTATCTACAGGAACATCGAAGAAGCCCTGGATTTGCTCTGCGTGTAGGTCAATGGTTAGGACGCGGTCAACGCCAACGTTAGAAAGGAAGTCAGCAACAACTTTTGCTGTGATTGGCACACGCGCTGAACGTACACGACGGTCTTGGCGAGCGTAACCAAAGTAAGGGATAACTGCTGTAATACGGCCCGCTGAAGCGCGGCGCATTGCGTCAATCATCACTACAAGTTCCATTAGGTTGTCGTTAGTTGGTGCGCAGGTAGATTGGATGATGAAAACATCACTACCACGTACGTTTTCGTTGATTTGTACAGCGACTTCGCCATCAGAAAAACGAGAAACAGTAGCATCACCAAGAGAGATGTATAGACGATCAGCAATACGTTGGGCTAGTTCAGGTGTAGCGTTACCAGCAAATAGCTTCATATCAGGCACGGTGGAAACCTCGGGGTTGCGTCCAGTATTTAGATAGATATATTGTGGGCTAAGCGATACTTAGCCAGTGTCTCGTATAAAGGAGAAATATTTTTCCCTTTAGCCACAAAAGCAGAGACATTGTCAGGTAATTGTTCAAGAACCTTGTTGGCCTCATTTTGGCTCGAAAACTCAGCAAAAACGCAGGATCCGGTCCCTGTCAGTCTTGACGGCGCGTATTGTAGCAGCCATGAAAGTTGCTTATCAACCTCTGGGTACAGCATTCGAACAATTTTTTCGCAATCGTTTACGTAATGGCTGTCAAGAAGTGTTGCCAGGTCACGTTTTGGAGTGTTTCGAGTTAAATCAGGGTGCGTAAAAATATCTGCCGTTGCGATGGCTATATCCGGTCTAACGACCAAATACCACTTTTCTTCAGGTTCTGCTTTTGTGAGCTCTTCACCGACACCTTCAGCAAACGCGGCAAAACCTTGTGTGAAGACAGGTACGTCTGCACCAAGCTTCAATCCAATCTCGGCCAGCTGTTGCTCAGTCAGTTTAGTCTGCCAAAGGTGATTCAAGGCGACTAATACTGTGGCAGCGTTTGATGAGCCACCACCAATGCCTCCGCCCATTGGTAACACTTTATCTAACTCGATTTGGGCACCGTATGAACAGCCTGTTTTCGCCTTCAGTGCCATCGCAGCTTGCCAAATCAGGTTATCTTCAACAGCTACGCCCGGCAGATCGGGTGTTAATTGAATTTCACCACTCTGATTGGCGGTAATGGTGAGGGTGTCACCATGATCAACAAACTGGAATAAGGTTTGTAATTCGTGATAGCCGTTGTCGCGGCGACCTGTGATATATAAGAAAAGGTTCAGTTTTGCCGGTGAAGGCCAATGCGTTGTTTCGCTGATCATTGATCAAGATTCCATTTGGATATAACGATGTTGATTGAAATGTCGCCTTGTTTCAGCTTGAGCTTCTGTGGCAATGGTAAAGCGCTGCCCTGATACTGGATATCTTGATAGTTAAGGTAATCAAGTTGCCAGGTTTGCCCATTCACCTGCTTAGTCAATGAAGCCAGAGTATTGGTGTCATTGAGTCGGTATGTATCAGCGTCAATTGGGCTACCTAAGAACCAGTTATTGAGTTGCTCGACAGGTAGGGTGAGCCCTGTTAGGCGATAAATTAGCGATTGGGCATCGTGTGAAGTGTAGGTTTCGTCTTCATACGTTTCTACCGAAGCACCACTCGGTGTAATTTTCAGGTTCAGTGCCGTTTGACCAATAAAAGTGGTGAGCCTAAGCTGGCTGAAATCGGGGCTGTGTTTCCACTGAAAATTGAGTGACTGGCGCTGCTGTGGTGAAATGTAGCCCAGTTTTCCGTTAGCTTGGTATTGGCTGATACTGTTCAGGCGTTGTTGGTGTGTTTGCCACTCGACATTGGTGGTGCTGGTGTCAAGAGTTGCACATCCCGCAAGAATTAAACTACTGAACAGAAAGATAAAGAAGGGACGAAAATAGGTCGTCATTGTTGGTTATTTATCCATTTGAGTCCTTGTCTTGCGCTACACTATATCATTGAAATCACGAAGTCATGAAAACATATCCCGAATACCCTTTAATTAAATCGGGCCATCAAGTAAAATTCCGTCCTTATTTGTTCATTCGCTGAAAACGAGAACCCTGATTACATGTCTTTGCTTGCTATAGGTATTAACCACAATACGGCTTCGGTAGAGTTGCGAGAGAAAGTCGCATTCGGACCGGAGAAGTTACCTCAAGCACTTAAGCAACTGGGCGATAACCCGCATGTTAATGGCAGTGTGATCATTTCAACCTGCAACCGCACTGAAATCTACTGTGACGTCAAATCTTCTGGTAAAAGCAAAGTAGTGGATTGGCTCGCTCAGTTTCACCAGGTGAGCCCTGAAGACCTGAAACCCAGTTTGTATGTACACGAAGAGCAGGCGGCGATTCGTCACCTGATGCGTGTATCCTGCGGTTTGGATTCTCTGGTGCTTGGTGAACCTCAGATTCTAGGGCAGGTTAAGCAGGCTTATTCAGACTCTCGTGAACACAAGTCGGTTGATACCGCGATGGAAAAGCTATTTCAGAAGACTTTTTCTGTCGCAAAACGTGTCCGTACCGAAACGGATATTGGTGGCAACGCCGTTTCTGTTGCTTACGCGGCCTGTACATTGGCCAAGCACATTTTTGAGTCACTTGAAGATTCTACGGTGCTTTTGGTTGGTGCTGGTGAGACGATTGAGCTAGTGGCGAAACACCTTGCAAGCAATGGTTGTAGCAAAATGATTGTTGCCAACCGCACCAGAGAGCGTGCATTGCCACTTGCTGAGCAGTTTGGTGCCCAAATCATTGGCTTGCCAGAAATACCTGATCATCTTCCTCGTGCTGATATTGTGATAAGCTCCACGGCCAGCCCGCTGCCAATCATTGGTAAAGGGATGGTGGAAAGTGCGCTGAAAGCCCGCCGTCATCAACCCATTTTGTTGGTGGATATTGCGGTGCCTCGTGATATTGAATCGCAAGTGGCTGAGCTTGATGATGCGTATCTCTACTCTGTAGATGATCTGCAATCGATTGTCGAAAGCAATATGGAGCAGCGAAAAGTTGAAGCCATACAAGCGGAAGCGATCGTCAGTGAAGAGAGTGCCACGTTCATGTCATGGCTGCGCTCTCTTCAAGCCGTCGACAGTATTCGAGATTATCGAAAATCGGCCAATGACATCAGAGAAGATCTACTGAATAAAAGTTTGCAGTCTTTGGCAGCGGGGACTGATCCGGAAAAAGTATTGCTGGAGCTGAGTAATAAGCTCACTAACAAGCTGATTCATGCGCCGACCCGAGCATTGCAAAGTGCTGCAGAACAAGGTGAGCCGGCTAAGCTCGCCACATTAAGACAAAGTTTGGGTCTGGAAGACTCCTAATTTCATTGGACGTGAAAACGGCCAATCTATCGAACCCTGAGTTAAGAAAACTATGAAAGCCTCGATTCTAACTAAGCTAGAAACACTGGTTGAACGATACGAAGAAGTTCAACACCTGCTTGGCGATCCTGACGTGATCGGCGACCAAGATAAATTCCGCGCCTTGTCAAAAGAGTACTCTCAGCTAGAGGAAGTGACAAAGTGTTTCCAAGCTTATCAGCAAGCACAGGAAGACCTAGTCGCGGCTGAAGAAATGGCTAAGGAAGACGACGCTGAAATGCGTGAGATGGCTCAGGAAGAGATCAAAGAAGCACAGGAAACTATCGAGCGTCTTAACGACGAGCTACAGATTCTGCTACTACCAAAAGATCCTAACGATGATCGCAACTGTTTCCTAGAAATCCGCGCGGGTGCGGGTGGTGATGAAGCCGGTATTTTTGCAGGCGATTTATTCCGTATGTATAGCAAGTTTGCTGAGAAGAAAGGTTGGCGTGTTGAAGTCATGTCTTCTAATGAAGCAGAACATGGCGGCTACAAAGAAATGATTGCAAAAGTTTCTGGTGATGGTGCTTACGGCGTGTTGAAGTTTGAGTCAGGTGGTCACCGTGTTCAGCGTGTCCCAGCGACTGAATCACAAGGCCGTGTACATACTTCTGCATGTACTGTCGCCATTATGGCGGAGATCCCAGAAGCGGAAATCCCAGAAATCAAAGCAGCAGACCTGAAAATTGATACCTTTCGTGCGTCGGGTGCTGGTGGTCAGCACGTTAACACCACGGATTCTGCAATTCGTATTACTCACTTACCAACAGGTACTGTTGTTGAGTGTCAGGATGAGCGTTCTCAGCACAAAAACAAAGCGAAAGCGATGTCAGTACTGGCGGCACGTATTATCCAGGCCGAAGAAGCTAAACGTGCTGCGGAAGAGTCAGATACTCGTCGTAACCTGTTAGGTTCAGGCGATCGTAGTGACCGTATCCGTACCTATAACTACCCACAAGGCCGTGTTTCCGACCACCGTATCAACCTGACTATCTATCGTCTCAATGAAGTGATGGAAGGGGATTTAGCAAGTCTAGTTGATCCTGTTATCCAAGAGCATCAAGCTGACCAATTAGCGGCGCTGGCTGAGAACAACTAATCAATGACTGCACCACATAGTGTTGAATACACACTAAAGAGTGCCGTAGACAAGCTTCAAGAGAGTGGCAGTGATTCGCCCTCTCTTGATGCCGCGGTATTGCTTTGCCACACCCTCAATAAACCTCGCTCCTTTCTGCTTACGTGGCCTGACAAAATCCTAGATTCAGAAGCAATCTTGGCTTTTGAAGCGAACTTACAGCGTCGCATCAATGGTGAACCTGTCGCTTACATTACCGGTGAACGTGAGTTCTGGTCACTGCCACTGAAAGTGGCACCAAGCACACTTATTCCACGTCCAGATACAGAGCGTTTGGTTGAAATTGCTTTAGAGAAAGCGGTTGAAAATCAGGGTGATATTCTAGATTTGGGTACTGGAACTGGCGCGATTGCACTCGCCATTGCGTCGGAGCTACCAAACCGTCAAGTTTGGGGTGTTGATCTCAAGCAAGAAGCCAAACAGCTGGCTGAGTCTAATGCCGAGCATCTGGGTATTCGCAATACACAATTTTTATCAGGCAGCTGGTTTGAACCGGTAGGAACTGGTACAAAGTTTGCTCTAATAGTATCAAACCCTCCTTATATTGAAGAGCATGACCCGCATCTGGCGCAGGGAGATGTGCGATTTGAACCGTTGAGTGCTTTAGTGGCGAAAGACAACGGGTTGGCTGATATCAAGCACATTTCGAGTCAGGCACTGAGCTTTCTGCAGTGTGATGGCTGGCTGATGTTTGAGCACGGTTACGATCAAGGTATGGCAGTGAGAGAGATTTTAGGCTCACTGGGGTACCAAAACATTACAACTTATAAAGACTACGGCGAAAACGACCGCGTAACCATAGGTCAATTTTCTCCAGAGAAGCAAGAGAGATAATTATGTACGAAGGTTTAAAGCACTTTCATCTGTTAACGATAGCAATCAGTGCCACTTTATTGTCTGTTCGCTATGCGATGATGATGGCCAATTCCAAACTGCTAGAGAAGAAGTTTTTCAAAGTCTTCCCTCACATCAATGACACATGTTTACTGTTGTCGGGTATTGGTCTGATTTTTATCACTGGCTTTATTCCTTTTACAGCCGCAGCCCCTTGGCTGACGGAGAAAATTACCTGTGTGCTGGCGTACATCGCACTGGGTTTCTTTGCTCTTAAGTTGGGTAAAAATAAGCTACTACGTACATTTTCCTTCTTTGGCGCGCTAGGTTGGTTAGCGATGGCAGGTAAGGTGGCTGTAAGTAAAGCACCATTATTTTTAGGTTAAGGCGTACTAGGTAATATTCATGCTTGAGTTATTTGATGAAGATTTTGATGCTATTGAACTGGCAGAAGGGGCGCTGATCTTAAACAAAGCGATCAACCCGTCGACCAATGACCAGTGGGCAGAGAAAGAACTGCATCGATTACTAAAAGAAGCTGAGCTGAGATTAAGCCAAGAGATCGGCGAAAAGCAGCGTTTCGACGCTTTGCTGCGTCTCTTTTATCACGAGTGGGGATTCACTGGTGATCAGGAAGCCTACTACGATTCGTCCAATGCTTTCATTGATAAAGTCTTGGAGCGTCGCAAAGGTATTCCGGTGAGCTTGGGGGCACTATTACTGTACCTCGGGCGCAAGCTAGGTTTTCCAATCAGTGGTGTGACCTTTCCAAGCCAGTTTTTGCTGAAGCTGGAATGGTATGGTGAGCGCCCACAGTTTATTAATCCATTCAATGGTGAATATGTTTCTAAGCACGTACTGGGTGCGTGGCTAATTGGGCATAGTGGCCCTCTGGCGACCTTGGAACCTGAACATCTTAAGTCTGTGGATAATCCAACGGTTATCGGTCGTTGGCTAGCATTGCTCAAGAGCGCTTTACTTCGTGAAGAGCGCTATACTTTGGCTTTGAAATGTACCGATTTAGCACTAACGTTTGTACCTGATGATCCGTATGAAATTCGCGATCGTGGTTTTATCTACCAGCAGCTAGACTGCCATCAGGTTGCGCTGACCGATTACCAATATTTTATTGACCAGTGCCCTGATGATCCGGCGGCTGAGTTGTTAAAGAATCAAGTCAACGCCATGAGTGAAACTCAGGTGACACTTCACTAAGTCCAGCTGCAGGTTGGCATACATAAAGAAATAGAGAGAAAAAAATGGAACAGAAAATCGTTCACGTTGGTGATATCCCTGTAGCTAACGACAAACCGTTTACGTTGTTTGCAGGTATGAATGTTCTTGAATCTCGTGATCTGGCTATGCAGATCTGTGAGCACTATGTCAAAGTGACAGAAAAGCTTGGCATCCCTTACGTGTTCAAAGCGTCATTCGATAAAGCAAACCGCAGTTCTGTTCATTCATACCGTGGTCCAGGTCTGGAAGAAGGTATGAAAATCTTCCAAGAGCTGAAAGATACATTTGGTGTGAAAATTATCACTGATGTACACACAGAGGCTCAGGCACAGCCTGTTGCTGACGTGGTTGACGTGATTCAGCTACCTGCATTTTTGGCTCGTCAAACTGACCTTGTTGAAGCGATGGCAAAAACTGGCGCTGTGATTAACGTTAAGAAACCGCAGTTCATGAGCCCAGGTCAAGTGGGTAACATCGTTGATAAATTCAGCGAGTGTGGCAATGACAACATCATTCTATGTGAGCGCGGCTCTTGTCACGGTTACGATAATCTAGTGGTAGATATGCTGGGTTTCGGTGTGATGAAGAAAGCGTCAAAAGGTAGCCCAATCATCTTTGATGTGACCCACTCACTTCAGATGCGTGACCCTTCAGGTGCTGCATCTGGCGGTCGTCGTGAACAGACTGTTGAATTAGCAAAAGCGGGTCTGGCGACTGGTATTGCGGGTCTGTTTATTGAAGCGCATCCGAATCCTGATCAGGCAAAATGTGATGGTCCATCAGCATTGCCTTTAGACAAGCTGGAACCTTTCCTAGCGCAAATGAAAGCGTTGGACGATCTGATTAAAGGTTTCGACCACATCGACATCAAATAAGTATTCATTGTTAAGAAAAAGGCTAGCCAAATTGGCTAGCTTTTTTGTTTCTGATTACTCCCCAAATCCCTTAGAACCCTAACAAGAAGAAGTCATGTTCCCTTTCTTTGTTGAGTAAACGCTCAATCTCACATTTGCTGTTCAGTGATGTTAACTCACAGTAAAACGTTTGCTTGTGATCATTTGGTAGAACAGGTGCAATTGTGCTGCTTTGTTACACACTTAAATGTCAATTAGGGTGATCTAAGCGGCATAAATATGAAATCAAGATGTCACCCCTAACGGCTTAATTTAAACTAGTTCAAGTTTTACTGAGTTCTCAGTTATTGGTTGCTGAGCGCGTCTGTTCAACAAACTCAGTATAAAGCAGTGGAAATCCCCAAAAATTCAAAGGTATGACAATGAAGCAACGCCTGATTGTAAAAACCGCACTAAGCGCAGCGATTCTTGCAACTCTAGCTGGTTGTGCGACAGCACCTCAGCAAGAGTGGGAAGCGGACAAAACTTATAAGCTGACAGTTCTGCACACTAATGACCACCACGGTCGTTTCTGGCAGAACAAATATGGTGAGTACGGCATGGCTGCTCGTAAAACGTTGGTTGACGAGCTGCGTGCAGAAGTAGAAGCTGACGGTGGTAGCGTGCTACTACTATCTGGCGGTGACATCAATACAGGTGTTCCAGAGTCTGACCTGCAAGATGCCGAGCCAGATTTCAAAGGCATGAACAAGATCGGTTACGATGCAATGGCGCTAGGTAACCACGAATTTGATAATCCGCTTGAAGTTCTGTTTAAGCAGAAAGAGTGGGCAAACTTCCCAATGCTATCTGCAAACATCTACGACAAAGAAACTGGCGAGCGTATGTTCCAGGCTTACCAGATGTTTGATAAGCAGGGTATTAAAATTGCTGTAATCGGTCTGACTACTGAAGATACGGCTAAGATTGGTAACCCAGAATTCATTGGTGGTATCGACTTCCGCGATCCTAAAGAAGAAGCGAAGAAGTTGATCGCTGAGATCGAAGAAACTGAAAAACCAGATCTGATCTTTGCTGTGACTCACATGGGCCACTACGAAGATGGTAAGCGTGGTGTTAATGCTCCGGGTGACGTGGCTCTTGCTCGCTACCTAGACGAAGGCTCTCTGGACATGATCGTAGGTGGTCACTCTCAAGAGCCAGTATGTATGGAAGCGCCAAACGTTGTTAAGAAGAACTTCAAACCTTCTGACGAGTGTAAGCCAGACCTACAAAATGGTACTTACATTGTTCAGGCTCACGAGTGGGGTAAATACGTAGGTCGTGCTGATTACGAATTCCGTAACGGTGAGCTAGAAATGGTGAGCTACGACCTGATCCCAGTTAACTTGAAGAAGAAAGTTAAGATCGACGGTAAGAAGCAACGTGTTCTTATTGAAGATGAAATCAAGCAAGACGAAGAACTGCTTGAATTCCTACGCCCTTACCAAGAAAAAGGTAAAGCGCAGCTGGATGTGAAGATTGCAGAAACTAACGGCAAGCTTGAAGGTGATCGTAACGTCGTTCGCTTTAAGCAAACTAACCTAGGCCGTCTGATTGCAACTGCTCACATGGAGCGTGCAAAAGCGGACTTCGCGGTAATGAACTCTGGTGGCGTTCGTGACTCTATTGAAGGCGGCGATGTAACGTACAAAGACGTACTGACTGTACAACCATTCGCTAACATCCTGACTTACACTGACATGACGGGTAAAGAAGTTCTGGACTACCTAAACGTAGTTGCAACTAAACCTGTTGATTCTGGCGCGTACGCACAGTTTGCTGGTATCTCTATGACAGTAGCAAACGGTCAGGTATCTAATGTTGTTATCGGTGGCGAACAGCTTCGTTTAGATGAGACTTACCGCTTCACAATCCCAAGCTTTAACGCAGCGGGCGGTGATGGTTACCCTAAACTTACAGGTCACCCTGGTTACGTTAATACCGGTTTCGTAGACGCTGAGGTCCTAAAAGAGTATCTAGAAGCGAACAGCCCAGTTGATGTTAACAAGTACGCACCTGCTGGCGAGATTGTTTACAAGTAAGTTGACTAAAACTTCGAAATCTCATTAACTTAAAAGCGCTGCACATTTTGCAGCGCTTTTTTGTTATTTACCCAATGGAATCAAGATGACCCCGGCAATCAATCTCGCTAAGAAGAAAAAAGTCACCCATACCATTCATCAGTATGATCACGACCCTCGTGCAGATAGCTATGGCTTGGAGGCGGTTGAAGCATTGGGGCAAGATCCGGAGCAAGTGTTTAAGACTTTGCTGTTTTGTATGAACGGTGAGCCTAAAAACTTGGCGGTTGCTGTAATTCCGGTCGACCAAAAACTGAATCTGAAGCTTGCCGCTAAAGCCGCTAAAGCTAAGAAGGCAGAAATGGCGAATCCTGAGATCGCGCAGAAAACGACGGGTTACGTGGTGGGAGGAATTAGCCCGCTTGGTCAGAAAAAAGCGTTGCCTACTTTTATTCATCAGAGTGCGGTAAACAGAGAGACTATTTGTGTCAGTGCTGGTAAGCGTGGTTTGGAAATTGAATTAGCACCGAAAGATTTGGCTACATTGACTCGTGGGCAATTTGCAGAGCTGTGTCTGTAACGAGCGATTCTTATCGTCTGATAGGTTCTTTTAAAAAGGGTTGATGTCCATACATCAACCCTTTTTCGATTCTACTTGGCTTCGTCTTCCATTTGAGCGTTATCCACGACGTGGTTTTCGCCCAAATCTTTTGGAAGGAGGAGGTTAAGTAGTATTGCAACGATGCCACATAAGCTGACGCCTTGCAGGCTAAATTCGCCAATACCAAAAGCCATACCGCCGATACCAAATACTAGGGTGATCGCAACGATAACTAGGTTGCGGGATTTGTGCAGGTCGACATTATTCTTAATAAGTGTGTTTAAGCCGACAGTTGCAATTGAACCAAACAGCAGAATCATAATGCCGCCCATGACAGGCATAGGAATGGTTTGTAAAACCGCACCAAGCTTACCTACCAGTGCTAAGACAATTGCGCTCACTGCTGCCCAAGTCATGATGACAGGGTTAAACGCTTTAGTCAGCATGACCGCACCCGTTACCTCTGAGTAGGTGGTATTCGGCGGTGCGCCAACCATAGAAGCGGCAATGGTTGCCACCCCGTCACCTGCGATAGTGCGATGCAATCCTGGCTTTTTGATGTAGTTCTTACCTGTTACGTTCGAGATTGCCAACATATCTCCTACGTGTTCAACCGCAGGCGCAATGGCGACGGGAATCATGAATAAGATGGCGTTGATGTTAAATTCCGGAGTAGTGAAGTTTGGTAATGCAAACCAAGCTGCTTCATGGACTGGCGTAAAGTCAACGATACCGTAACTAAGGCTTAGCGCATAACCGACAACGATACCGCCCAGAATCGGTGTTAACTTCAGGAAGCCTTTGGCGAAAACACTCAGAATGATAGTTGTTAACAACGAGGCTACTGAGATGACCAGCGAGGCATTTGCATCAATGACCTGTGCCCCATCTACTTTACCGAGAGCCATGTTCACAGCGACGGGTGCGAGACCTAAACCAATCACCATGATGACCGGACCGACTACAACGGGCGGCAGTAACTTATGAATAATGTCTACACCGCGTACTTTAATGAGCGCCCCCATTGCAACGTATACACAACCGGCCGCCATTAGACCACCCATAGTTGCAGGTACACCCCAAGTTTGAACTCCGTAAAGAATAGGTGCAATAAAAGCAAAAGATGAGGCAAGGAAGATAGGAACAGAGCGGCGAGTAACAAGTTGGAAAAGAAGGGTTCCGACACCTGCACCAAATAGAGCGACACTAGGATCTAATCCTGTCAGCAGTGGGACCAACACGAGAGCCCCAAATGCGACAAATAGCATCTGCGCACCTTGAATGGCGTTTTTCATGGCTTATTCCTTTATGTGGTGAATCGAAGAGCAGTAGGTAAATACTCAACAGAAAAATAAAATTCGCGGGATTTTATCACCTTGGCAATCGTTTGCAATCTGAAGTGGATCAAATAAACAATAATTAACCAATCAGTAAGCGTGATGGTTTAAGGGTGCCAAAACACATAAATCCGACCTTTAGTTGCTCAAGATTGGATAGTTGCTTATCATCCGAAGCTGCAATGAAGAATTGACCTTAGGAAAGCTATGCGCCATTTAGTTTTGTTGGCTTTAGGGCTGGTGGGATTCCCTGCCGCTGCTTTGACCAATGTAGATTTATATCAGACAGAGATTGTACTTGATCAAAGCGTTGAAAATGCGGATGCCCAAGCTCGTGTGGATGGGATGAAAGAGATTATCGTCCGTGCTTCTGGCGATCAAAGTGCGGTATCAAATCAGGTCGTGCAAAAGGCTCTGAAACAAAACTCTCAGTACCTTTCGCAAATCAGTTATGGGCAACTTGATGGCCAGCAAACACTTCGTTTGGGTTTCAGTGCGCCTCATATCCGTTCTCTGTTAAGTCAGGCTCAATTACCTATTTGGCCTGCTGCTCGCGCCAATCTGCTGGTTTGGTTGGTTGAAGAGACTCAATATGATCGTAATATCAGCTGGGAACATTCTGATTCACCAGTGCTTGGCCAGATGAAAGTGGAAGCCGAAAAGCGCGGCCTACCGCTGACGGTTCCAGTTGGAGATTTTGATGATATTACAGGTGTAGCTGCCTCTGACCTTTGGGGCGGTTTTGCGCGCCCTGTTGGTGAAGCAAGCCAACGTTACCCTGTTGATGCTGTATTGGTTGTGAGAGTACAGGGTAACTCGCTACGTTGGACTTTGTACGACCAAAAACCCACCACGATTGGTATAACGCGTCAAGCACCAGTATCTGGCTCAAACAGCGGTGCGGATTCTGCGACTAAGATGGTGAACCAGATCAGTGACTACTATGCGAGAAAGAGCGCAGTAGTCGTTGCAAGTGAGTCTTCTGAAACTGTGAAAGTTCGTTTTACTTCGTTAAATAATGCGGTGGATTTTTTCACGTTAGAGAAACAGCTGAAAAAACTCAGCTCAGTAGCCGCAACGGATATTCTAAAGATTCAAGGTAATCAGGTAACGTTCAACGTGCATCTGTTGGCTTCTCAAGCGGAATTTGAGCAGGAAGTCAGCCGTATGGGGCAGGTGACTCAACTGGAAAATAGCACTGAGTCTCAACCCGTTGTTATTGACGAACCACAAATTGAATCGCCTGATGATTCGGTCAGTGGAGCGCAACCGAATATTGACACTCCTGTTGAGGTTCCAGCTGTCATTCCATCGGAGCAAATTCTGACATTTGAATGGTTAGGGGCTCCCGCGACAGAAATAGAGCATGAAGCTGAATTGATAGATTCAGAAGAGGTTCAAGAAGCGCTCGAAGACGCAATTGAATAACGAAAAAGGTCTGGCAAATGCCAGACCTTTTTTATTCGAATCGTTCTTTTTCTTCTTTTTCGACTTTCGATAACCGTTTGAGCTTAAGCCCTAACTCTTTACCACGGGAGCGTGCATAAAGAATGTTACCGGCGAAGGCCGCTGCTGTAAGGATTAGTTCTATACCTGCTAGCCAGCGCTCACCACCATCGATATAAAGAATGGTTAACGCATGCAGAAAGTACAGCATCAGCACGAAGTTGGCCCAAGCGTGTGTGTACGGTTTACCAGCAAGAATGCCGGGTAACGGCAACAGCAGAGGAATACTCCAGGCAATGGCAAGTGTAATGCCGCTGATGTGAGGGTGAGGAGATAGGCTAAGTTGCCACAGGGCCACCCAAGCAAGCAGACCGAGGTTTCCACATAACGCCAGAAGCCGGAATAGTTTGGTTTGTGATTGCATTTCCTGCATGCATCAGTCCTTCATTTTTAACGCAGTGGTCGCCAAGCGTTTACCGAGTTGTTGAGCCAGTTCGATTTCATCTTGACTGAGTGAAGCCCCGTCGTGAGTCACAGACGTTGCGCCGTAAGGTGTTCCACCGGTTTGCGTGGTATGCAGCGTCGGCTCAGAGTAAGGAATCCCTAAGATCATCATTCCGTGGTGTAACAGAGGTAACATCATGGTTTGCAATGTCGTTTCCTGCCCGCCATGTAAACTGGAAGAGGAGCTAAAGACACATGCAGGCTTATCGATCAAATCTCCAGAGACCCACAAAGACGTCGTCTGGTCCCAGAAGTGTTTGAGTGATGCGGACATGTTGCCAAACCAGACCGGGCTACCCATCGCTAGGCCATCACAGGCTTTTAGTTCATTTAAAGTCACTACAGGATCTTGAGCTTGTTGCCTTTCATCTATGTCTTCAACCGAACGAATCAAGGCTTCGCAGTGAGGGATAGATTCTATCCCTCTGGCAATTTGCCGCGCTAATGCGCGGGTAGAACCGTGTCGGCTGTAATAAAGGACGACAATCTGGCAACTCATAGAATATCGAGAACCTGCTCTGGTGGACGACCATGTTTTGCCTGACCATTGCTAACGACAATTGGACGTTCAATCAGTTTTGGATTAGCAGCCATGGCTTCGAATAGTTGTTCGTCTGTCGCATCTGCTAGATTGAGCTCTTTGTAGATGTCTTCTTTAGTACGCATCATAGCGCGAACATCATTTAGGCCGAGTTGTGTGAAAAGTGACTTCAACTCAGCCACGCTCGGTGGTGTGTCGAGGTATTTGATGATTTCTGGTTGGATATTTTTTTCTTCGAGAAGTGCCAAGGTTTGGCGGCTTTTTGAGCAACGAGGGTTGTGATAAATCACGACTGACATAAGTTGAGTCTCCGAGTTATTGGGAACGGTGTTCTATCCGTTCCATCATTATTGTAGAGCCATAAAACGATCGCGCTGAACCATAAGCTGATCGATGCGTGCATCGTAGCGTGCTTGCTTTAAGCTGCCAAGTTCGGCCAGTTGACTGGCTTGAGTGTAATACTGAATCGCCTTATTCCAATTAGCTTTCAAAGCTAAAATTTCCGCGCGAGCAGCGAGGTCTTCGTCACTTCGGCCAAGATGAATGCTGGCTTCAGACAGTAAATGCCAACCATTCACATCGTTAGGATTGTCATGGGTGTAGCGCTGAAGGACACGAACCGCTTCTGCATTTTTATCCTGTTTCATCAAAGCATTAGCATAATTGATGGTTAATACGGCGTTGTTTGGCTTACTTTTCAACGCTGTCTGCAGCATTTTCTCTGCTTCACCAGCCTTTTTCTGCGCAATATACAAATCGGACATGGCGTCTAGGTAGAAGTTGTTGTCCGGTTGCTGTTGGATCAAGGATTGTAAAATCGTGTTAGCTTCATCCAGTTCATTGTTGTCTAAGTGAACCAGAGCTCGGCCATATTGGAAAGAAGATTTCAGGCTTGCTGGCGCTTTCTTCTCTGTGCGAGTCAACCAATCCATGGCGGCTTTGGCACTGATGCCAGCATAGCGGGCGACAATACGAGCGCGAGCAAGGTTGTAATTCAGTGATGGGTCAATTCTTCTCGCCGGATAGTTTTGCGCTCTCGCTCGACTGTCGGTAATACGATCTTCCGGCAGCGGGTGCGTCAGCAGCATTGGAGGTGGTTTACTGGCGTATCGGTATTCATCGGCTAAGCGACTGAAGAAACGTGGCATCGCATTGACGTCAAACCCAGCTTTGGCTAGCGTGTCGATACCAAAGCGATCGGCTTCTTTCTCGTTACTACGTGTGTAGTTTATCTGGCCCTGAATATTACCAGCAGTGGTTGCGGTAATCGCTGCGATACCCGCTTCAGGCGCAGCGATAGCGAGAAGCAGTGAGCCTGCCAATGCCGCCATTGTCGCGGGAGATCGTCTTGCCTGTTCTTCCATACTGCGTGCGAGGTGGCGTTGAGTAACGTGCGCTATTTCGTGTGCGACAACGGAAGCCAACTCGCTTTCACTTTTGGCATGAAGAAATAGCCCGGTATGCAGAGCTACGTAACCACCAAAAAACGCGAAGGCGTTGATATTACGGTCACGGATCATAAAGAAGGTAAACGGGGTTTTTACGTCACTGGCGCTAGCAACCAACTGATGGCCTAAGCTGTCGATGTATTCATTCAGAACTGGGTCATTGACGATAGGCTGGTTGTTACGCAGCATGCGCATGTAGGCGTCACCGTATTGTAGCTCTTGATCTATGGTCAAAGTGCTACTGGCTGCCGTACCAATATCAGGTAAATCGAGTGTATTGGCGTAGGTTGGTGTCTGTATACCCAGCGAAGCTGCGACGCATAAGCAGACAAGTGAGCGCGTACGTCTAAACATATTTTATTGGTGATACTCCATGATCATTTGGTCTATCCACTCAGTCTGAGTCATTTGGTTATAATGAACGGTGTCAGGCTGGAGGTATAGCTTTTTGACACTCTTTTACTGAGATGGTTTCACCGTCGATTGGCTGCTGTTTTGTGAATTATGCGCCTATCATTCATCTATCGAGTGTAAAGTGTTCCATTGAATTGAGTTATGTCAAAGTGAAACTTTTCGATGCATCGGTGTATTTGCACTGACGCTTGGAAAAAAACACTATACAATATTCCTCCTATGATAAGCATCGGGCTGAAGAATGGAACTGAATCTTTTGGATTTGCGTCAAGAGCGCTGCCCTATGGCACTATTACTTGCCAAGCGTCACACTAAAGGGCTGTGTGAAGGACAACAAACAACCATTTATGTTTCAGACCCCAGTTCTATGTCAGATATAAAACATTTCCTGCTTAAGCAATCCTTCGAGTTGGTCTGCGAAGAGTTGGATAGTTATTACTGTTTGCAAGTGACTAAAGGAACCTTGTCGAATGTTTGAGATGGTGAGTCGTTGGTACAAGCGACGTTTTTCTGATCCACATGCTGTGAGCTTGGTTGCGATTCTGCTCTTCGGCTTTATCACGATTTATTTCTTCGGCAATCTTATTGCGCCTTTGCTTGTTGCGATTGTTTTGGCTTACTTATTGGAATGGCCTGTTTCTCAGTTGTCCCGCTTGGGTATTCCAAGAACGTTATCGGTCATCTTGGTTATTCTTGGTTTTACGAGCTTAATGATGGTGGCGGTATTTGGCCTGGTCCCGACGATTTGGCAGCAAGTCGGCAATCTCATCAATGATATTCCTTCCATGTACACTGGGCTGCAAAAGGTGATTGCAGAGTTACCGCAACGTTATCCTGAATTGGATAATTTCCAGATTGTCGAATCGCTAGTGACCAACGCGAAGAACCAAGTGATCGTGATGGGTGAGACGGTCGTTAAGGGTTCTCTAGCGTCTTTAGTGAGCATTGCAACACTGGCGGTTTACTTGATTCTGGTGCCACTACTGGTGTTTTTCCTGCTCAAAGATAAGCAAGAGATGATTGCCATGGCGAGTGGTGTATTACCGCGCAACCGTAAGCTGGCAACCAAAGTTTGGCATGAAATGAACGATCAAATCTCTAACTATATTCGCGGCAAAGTGATGGAAATTCTGATTGTCGGCGGTGTGAGTTATGTGACATTCGCAATTTTAGATTTGCGCTATTCGGTACTACTTGCTGTTGCAGTCGGTCTATCTGTGTTGATTCCGTATATCGGTGCGGCTGCGGTAACAGTACCTGTGGCAATGGTTGGCTTGTTCCAGTGGGGGCTGACTCCTCAATTCTATTGGCTGCTGATTGCCTATGGCATCATTCAGGCCCTGGATGGAAATGTTCTGGTTCCGGTTCTGTTCTCTGAAGCGGTGAACTTGCATCCAGTTGCTATCATTGTTGCCGTACTGGTCTTTGGAGGGTTGTGGGGCTTCTGGGGCGTGTTCTTTGCTATCCCGTTAGCAACCTTAGTGAAAGCGGTGTGGAATGCTCTGCCAAGTAACGACGAAGACGAAGTCTATTCACACCCCGGATAGGCCAAATTACAATTTCATCAAATAAAAAGCCTCAAAGCTTTCGCTTTGAGGCTTTTTATTTGCGCAAACGGTATATACTTTTTAAAAGATTGTTTTACAAAGTATGAATTTTGTAAGAAATTTCTTAAGTCTGCTGTGGTTAGGACGATAATAATAGATACGACATAACAACTATAAATTAAAAAACGAATTAATCTTTGAGGGACACTATGAGATTTAGTCAAAAGATCGTTGCTGCATCATCAGCATTGCTGTTAGTAACCGTTGTGTTACTTTCGGTGCAACAACTTAATACAGTAAAGGATGAAGTAGAGGACTTGGTCGATACCAGTCTAATTGAGATGGTGAAAGGGGTAAAAAACACCGTCACTTCAGAAATGGAGAGTAAGAAGTCTCTTGCTCAATCCACTACCGAGGTTATTGAACTTGACCCTCAAAACAAAGCACGCGTTAAAGATATTCTTGAGAAACCAAACCTGAAAGGTAGCTTCTTGGCTGTAGGATATGGCTATGAAGCGGATGGTTTTGTTGTAGAAAATGATGATGGCTGGGAAGCTGGTCCTGATTATGATCCGCGTGTCCGACCTTGGTATAAAGATGCTAAAGCCCAAGGCAAGCTTGTAGTCACAGCGCCTTATGTTGATGTTTCCTCGAAGAAAGTCATCATTTCTATCGGTACACCTGTTCGAGACAACGGCCAGTTTACCGCAGCCATGTTTTATGATTTAGAACTGACAGGCTTAGCGGATTTAGTTAATAGCGCTAATCTGCTCGATGCGGGGTATTTGTTTATTATCACCGCTGACGGTACAACCATCGCTCACCCTGATGCCAAGAATAATGGCCAAAATCTTTCCACTTATTTGCCAGAAGCTAGCATTAAAGAAGGCAACCAGCGTATAGAAAAAGATGGTCAGTCATACCTTATCCACTTTACCAAAGTACCAAGTGAAAACTGGTATATCGGTGCAATTGTTGATGAGAGTATTGCGTTTGCGGCTATTGACGATATGCGTAGCAGCTCGATTCTATACGCAGTAATCAGTGTTGTATTGAGTGTTGTGGTACTGAGCTTCCTGATTAAGTTCCTGATGCGCCCTCTAGGTACACTTAATGAAGCGATCAAAGATGTCGCTTCCGGTCAGGGTGACTTAACCAAACGTTTGGATACGAACACTGACAAAGAGTTTGCTGAGCTGGCAGAAGGCTTCAATACCTTTACTGAGACCTTGCAGAAGCAGATTCAGCAGTCGAAAGCGATTGGTGCTGAAATTCTGCGCGGGACTGAAATGACGGTTCAGGGCTCACAAGAGTCAGCAGAAGCGATGCGTAGCCAACTGCAGGAGCTTGAGCAGCTTGCTACAGCGATGAACGAAATGGCTGTGACGGCAACAGAAGTTGCAAATAACGCTCAAGGCGCCGCTGGTGCAGCGAAAGACGCCGATGAAGCAACACAACAAGGCTCTTCAGTGGTGAGTGCTACCACGTCATCGATTGATGCATTGTCGGCGCGAATCGATCAAGCGGTTGAAGAAGTACAAGGTCTGGAATCTGCGACAGCGAACATCGAAACCATCCTTAAAGTGATTAACGACATTGCCGATCAAACGAACCTGCTAGCCTTGAATGCGGCAATTGAGGCAGCACGTGCTGGTGAGTCTGGTCGAGGTTTCGCAGTTGTAGCGGATGAAGTTCGAACGCTCGCGCAGCGTACTCAGGAATCGACAACTGAAATCCGCAGTATGATTGAGCAGCTACAAGCGGGCGCAAGCTCAGTGTCAGCAGCAATGCATGAAAGCAAGAACACAGCGGTGGATGCGGTGGATAAAGCTCAAGCGGCAAATGAATCCTTGCAACGCATTCGTGATGCGATTCAGAGCATTACTGACATGAACATGCAGATTGCTTCTGCGGCAGAAGAGCAGAGCTTGGTGGCGGAAGAGATCAACAGCAATACGGTGAAGATCAAAGATCTGTCGACACAGGTAGCCGACTCCGCAGAAAACGCCAATATTGCCATGCAGGTACAGACGGAAAATGTCCGAGAGCAAGATGCAATACTGAACAAGTTTATTGTTTAAGGTTAAAGAAACAAAAAACGCCAGCGACAAGCTGGCGTTTTTTATGAGTAGAGATTACTTATTTTCATTCAAGTAATCCAAAACCACTTCATGGTGATTTTTGGTTTTGAACTTATTAAATACGTGCTCAATCACACCTTCTTCATTGATAAGGAAGCTGATGCGGTGTAGGCCGTCATACACTTTACCCATGAACTTCTTCTCACCCCAAACACCGAATTGGTCTGCGGCTGCGTGGTCTTCATCAGACAACAGAGTGAAGTTGAGGTTGTCACGCTCGATAAACTTACCTAGGCGTTTTACTGGGTCAATGCTGACGCCCAGCACTACAACGTTATGAGCATCCAGTTCTGCTTTAGTATCGCGCAGACCTTGTGCTTGTACTGTACAGCCTGGAGTCATCGCTTTTGGATAGAAGTAGAAAAGAATCTTTTTACCAGCAAAGTCACTGAGTGACACTGTGTTGCCGTCTTGATCCAGCAGGGAAAATGCCGGAGCCGGAGTGCCAGCTGTTAGCGTGTTCATTGATTTTCCTTTTTATTGACTGTTCTTTATGAAGTTTAATGAGCCTTGAACGCCAAGGCTTGAGCACAATGCTTCGAATTCTTCCTGCAACTGCATCAAATTACAATCTGCATCAACAGTGGCCGTGATAGCAATATGGAACTGGTTTTGCGTAGACTGAATTTTCGCTTTATCTATGGTCTGCGCGCTGAGTGATGCAAGACCAATATTTTTATCAGCGAAGAACTGAGTGAATTTCTCTGTCAGCCCAACTTCATCATCAGACTCAACAAAGACTTCCAAGCTGTAAGAGTTGTCAGCATGAGCATGTTGAGATGTACGTTTCATCATGGTGATGAGATCAAGTTCCTGACCTAATAAAGGCAGTGTAGTTTCGACGCGAGTGACCGCTGCATTGTTGCCGGAAAGCAGCATAATGAGGGTGAATTCGTTGCCAAAAAGCGCAATGCGACTATCAACAATATTGCATCCAGATTGTGTGACCAGGTGAACCACTTGGTTGCAGACACCGGGGCGGTCCGTTCCTACCGCTGTAATCACCAGATGTTGAGTCATAATATCACTTCGAGCATTGTTATGATTATTAATGAGATAGCTTAGCACAGTTACTGAAGAGAAAAATGTCCGCTCAACAGAAATCTGATGCAATTTTCTGCACTCGTTACTGACCCTGCCTGAGGGCTTGATATTTCTAACCTCAGGCTGACAACGGGCTGTAAAAAAGGCGTAAGTTGCCAAAGTTCTAACATCTGATAAATATTCACTCAAATAGGTGATTTAAGCGGGTTTAATCCCTTGTCTTTTTCAATCGCCTTACAGTACCATGCAGAAAGTATCTAAATTAGGGAGAAAGACATGTTTTCAGGAAGTATCGTAGCGTTAATTACACCGTTTAATAATGATGGCGAAGTAGATTACGTAAGCCTGAAAAAACTTGTGGATTTTCACGTCGAATCTGGCTCAGATGGAATTGTGGCCGTTGGCACAACAGGTGAATCTGCAACGTTAACCGTTGAAGAGCATGTCAAGGTTGTTACCAAAGCGGTAGAATTTGCTGAAGGTCGTATTCCTGTGATTGCGGGGACAGGAGCGAATGCTACTCATGAATCAGTCACTTTCAGTCGTTTACTAAACAACTCTGGTATCGCAGGTTGTCTGAGTGTGACGCCGTATTACAACAAGCCAACTCAGGAAGGTTTGTTCCAGCACTATAAGGCGATTGCTGAAGAAAGCGACGTGCCACAAATCCTCTACAACGTGCCAGGTCGCACCGCAGTAGATTTGTTGCCAGAAACAGTTGCTCGTCTGGCAGAAATCGATAATATCGTGGCGCTAAAAGATGCAACGGGTGATTTAAGCAGAATTGCAATTCACCGTGAACTTTGTGGCGAAGATTTTATCTTACTAAGTGGTGATGATTCGAGTGGCCTTGATTTTGTTAAGCAAGGTGGCCAGGGTGTGATTTCAGTTACGAATAACATCGCGGCGGAAGATATGGCGAAAATGATGAAGCTTGCCCTTGAAGGTAAGTACGAAGAAGCCGAGATTATCAACCAACGCTTGATGCCGCTTCATAAGAATCTGTTTGTTGAGTCGAGCCCGATTCCAGTTAAGTGGGCTGCGCACAAGATGGGCTTGATTGCTCACGGTGACTTAAGACTGCCGCTGACAGAGTTGTCTGAAAATGCTCGTCCAATTGTGGCACAGGCAATGACGGAAGCTTGCATCTACTAAATCAGAATGAATTGCCGAAGCACAAAGCTTCGGCATTTACTTATCAGGAGTTTCAATGAAATTGTCTCACCAGCTAGTTGTTAGTTCGCTAGCTGTTTTTGTTTTAAGTGCCTGTTCTGGTGACGCAACTCAGCGTCGTCAGGCGAAGGACGATTTTGATTACCTCAATACTCCGCCTCTGACTGAGTGGAATAACATCGAAGGTGTGAACCCGCGCAACTACACTAACTACCAGATCCCTCAAGGAGAGTTTAGTGGTGGTGTTGGTCGTGATGTGGATATTCGCCCACCACAACAGGTTCTGGAGCTGATCCCAGGCGCGCGTGCAGAGCGAAAGAATGGCGAAGTAACGTTGTGGTTATTGCGTGAAGATGAGCTGGATAAGGTCTGGCAAACGGCGCTGAAGATGCTGCAAGAGCAGAACATTGCTATTCGTGAGCAAACGGATAACCGTATCGAGACGGATTGGGTTAGCTGGCAGTCTGAAGACGAAGACGCTGAAATCGGTTCTCGCTATGAAATCACCAGTGTTGAAGCGAACAATCGCTATGGCTTTAAGATCTCTTTGATTGATTGGCGCGAAGCAGGCAAACAAATGCCAGTCTCCGCGACGAATAAAGAGCGCTATAACGCCTTGATGACCAACCTAGTGACTGCTCGTTACGACTTGGATATTCGTGAGGAAGCAGCTCGTCGTGCTCAAGAGCTGGTTAAGCAGATCCCGATCTCTATGGGCACAGACCGTAGTGGCTTCCCAGTGATCATCGCACGTACTCCTTATAACGTGCTGTGGCCTCGTCTGCCTAAGCTTCTCCCTGAAATGGGCTTCACCATTGAAGAGCGCAACCAATCACAAGGGACAGTGAAAGCTAAGTACGCTGCACCAGATGATGCATTCTGGACTGAGGTTGGCGTTAAGCCGATTGGCCTTTCATCAGGGACTTATACTTTCCTATTTGGTGATTTAGGTAACCGTACTTCTATCAACGTTACTGACTCTTCAGGTAAGCCTGTAGAAGAAGAGCTGCTGAAAGATATGGTACCAGTTCTGTCTGCGGTGGCAGACAAACACGCTAAGTAACCTCCAATAGGTAATAAAAAAGCTGACTATCAAAGTCAGCTTTTTTTATGTCTGTTGTTTTGCTTTTGGCTCGGTTATAGAACCATAGCCGCAATCCAACCAAACACAATCAATGGGATGTTGTAGTGAACAAACGTCGGCACTACGGTTTCCCAAATGTGTTCATGTTGACCATCAGCATTCAGGCCAGACGTAGGGCCAAGTGTTGAGTCAGAGGCTGGAGAACCCGCGTCACCCAATGCAGCCGCTGTACCAACTAGAGCAATTGTTGCCATTGGCGAGAAACCAAATGCTGCAGCCAGTGGTACGTAGATCGTTGCAATGATCGGGATAGTCGAGAACGAAGAGCCAATGCCCATAGTGACCAAGAGGCCAACAACCAGCATAAGAAGAGCGGCTAGTGGTTTGTTATCACCGATACTAGTCGATAGTGCTTCTACCAAAGACTCTACTCCACCTGTTTGCTTCATTACGGCAGCAAAACCAGCGGCGGCAATCATGATGAAGCCAATCATCGCCATCATGTGCACGCCTTTAGTGAACACGTCATGGGTTTCTTTCCAAGCGATAACACCACCAAACGTGAAGACCATGAAACCTGCTAGGGCACCAATGATCATTGAACCTGTGGTTAGCTGGACAGTAAGTGCAGCGATGATACCAGCACAAGCAATTAGGATGTTCTTTTTGTTGATTGACGGCGTGTTTTCTTCAACGTGTGTCAGCTCCGTTTCCTTGTATTGACGAGGCTTACGGTAACTAAAGAAAATGGCTGTTAATAAACCGAAGATCATACCTGCTGCTGGCAGCAACATAGCGACAGGGACTTGGCTTGCGACGACGGACTCCAAGCCATTATCGTGCAGGTTTTTGAGCAGGATGTTATTAAGGAAGATACCGCCAAAGCCAACTGGTAACACCATGTAGGGTGTTACTAGACCGAACGTCAGCACACAGGCAATCATACGACGATCTAGATTGAGCTTCGCAAAAACGCCTAACAGAGGTGGAATAAGAATAGGGATAAAGGCGATATGCACAGGTACGACGTTCTGAGAAGACATAGTCACTAAGATTAGTGCGATTAACACTGCGTACTTAAGACCTGTCGAAGCAGAGCCGTTTTCTTTACCGTGAATACGTTTGATGACACTGTTTGCCAGTAAATCGGTGATCCCCGATTTAGAGATAGCGACAGCGAATGTCCCAAGCATAGCGTAGCTGAGTGCAATCGTTGCACCGCCACCTAGGCCACTTTCAAATGCAGCAACAGCATCATTTAGGTCCATGCCAGCAACGAGGCCACCGACGATAGCACTGAATGTCAGGGCAACCACGACATTCACGCGCATCAGTGCCAGAAGCAGCATGATACATACTGAAATTACAACAGGATTCATAGTTTACTCGATTGTTGTGTTTACTTTTTTATTTATTGTTTTCTGCGTCTTCGTCGATCAAAGGCCAACCACCAAGAGCTTTCCATTTGTTGACGATGCCGCAGAAGAGTTCTGCTGTCTTTAACGTATCGTAAAGGGCAGAGTGGGCTTCTTTGTTGTCAAAATCCATCCCAGCGGTTTTGCACGCTTTGGCTAATACAGTTTGACCATAAGCCAACCCGCTTAGCGTTGCGGTATCAAACGTTGCAAAGGGATGAAAAGGGACGCGTTTTAGCTTGCTACGTTCACTAGCGGCCATCACAAAGTTGTGATCAAAAGTTGCATTGTGTGCAACCATAATTGCTCGGCTACAATCAGCCGCTTTTTGTTCTTTGCGTACAAGCTTGTAGATTTCTTTGAGGGCTTCCGATTCAGGTACCGCACCACGCAATGGGCTAAACGGATCATGAATGCCGTTAAAGTCCAGAGCTTCCTTCTCGAGGTTTGCTCCTTCAAATGGCTCAACATGGAAGTGGATGGTAGAAGCTGGCTGGAGCTCGCCATTTTCATCCATTTTAAGAGTGACGGCACAGATTTCTAACAGTGCATCCGTTTTGGCATTAAACCCTGCGGTTTCAACGTCGATAACGACAGGAAAATAGCCACGAAATCGTTTTTTGAGCGTCAATGCTTCGTTTTCTACAGTCATGTTGGCCTAGTATTATGTGACAAGGGCAGCATTATTGCAGATTCTCAGGGCAAGAAAAACCGGATTGTCTAATTAATAACGTTCCGTTGTTATTGATAGAAGTGCAGCCAATCACTACGTTCTTGGCGAGGTTTTTGCATTGTAGGTGTTGTAGAAGTATCAGCGGCAACATTGCGCCGTGCTAAGTAAGAGAATCCGTACCCCATGAAAAGACTGTTAGCCACTAGCCTAACATTAACACTTGCTTCTGTTGCCAGCTCCGCTTCGGCAATGGATGTTCGCTATGCTGCTAAACCCCAGCAGTCACAGTGGCAGATGATTGCAAATACGCCACTAGAGTGTCGCATGGTGCACCCGATTCCAAATTACGGTGACGCGGTATTCTCATCCCATGCCAGCAAAAAGATCAACCTCGATTTTGAGCTGAAGATGAAGCGCCCTATGGGTAAAACCCGAGATGTGTCTCTGGTTTCAATGCCTCCCGTATGGCGACCAGGGGACAGCGCTGAGCGTATTACTAATATTCGTTTCTTCCAGCAGTTTGATGGTTATGTAGGTGGGCAAACTGCATGGAGCATTCTCACAGAGCTGGAAAAAGGGCGTTACCCAACTTTTAGTTATCAGGAATGGCAAAGTCGTGATCAGCGTATAGAAGTCTCATTGTCTTCTGTCTTGTTCCAGCACTCCTACAATGCGTTTAGCGACTGTATTGCAAATCTGCTGCCATATAGCTTTGAAGATATTGCTTTCACCATTCTGCATTATGACCGTTCAAGTGTGCAGCTAAACAAAGCGTCGCAGAAACGGTTGGCACAGATAGCAGAATACATTCGCCATAATCAGGATATTGATTTGGTCTTGGTATCGACATACACCTCGAATGAAGAAAGTAAGAGCGCCAGCCAGAATTTGTCTGAGCAACGGGCGGAAGTACTGCGTGACTACTTTAAATCGCTCGGTTTACCTGAGGATCGGATTCAAGTTCAGGGATACGGCCGCCGTCGTCCGGTTGCAGACAACGCTTCACCGCTTGGTAAAGATAAAAACCGCCGAGTAGTGATATCACTGGGGCGGACCCAAGTCTGATAGTAAAAAAGCCAGCGTAATGCTGGCTTTTTTACTGTTCATTCCGATTAGTTAAGTCGGAACTTAGCGATTAGGTTACAGTTAGTGGCAGTGTCTATATCCTGCACCAGTTTCGCTATCTTAGGATTTGGGTGTCGTTTCATGAATTCGATCAGCGCTTTTTTACAGCAGCCCATTGAGTCGACGAAGGCATCACAGTCGCTGTTTGGACATTGAGGCACCAAGGTAAGGACTTTTTCTGAAGCTAGCTGAAGGTATTTGAGTTCGTATTTAGTATCGCCAACCGTTCGCCAAAACGAAGCCATGTTGTGACAGGAAATCACAGAGATCATCAGTCGGTCTTCAACATCAATCTCATTGGAATCACCAATTCGCTCACTTAACGTCAGCGCTTGTTGGTAGTGAAGGATGCTACGCAGGTGATCATCATCGTTCATTGCTAAATCAGCCAGTAGCGTGTGTTTTTCCCACTCGGTGATGCCCATTGTCTTATAACTCTCCGAATTCACAATATTTCGAGATTAAATGATAATTATTATCATGTAAAGTAAAAATAATAGGGCAGCTAAATGCTGCCCTATAGAATCAATGGTGGAGGCGATTATCCCTCAAGGCCTGCCGACGCTTGTTTGTTTTGGATAAGTTCCAGCATATAACCATCAGGATCTTTTACGAAAGCAATATGAGTTGTTCCGCCTTTTACAGGTCCCGGTTCACGAGTGACATTGCCACCGGCGGCTTTGATGGCATCACAGGTTTTGTAGATGTCTTCAACACCAATCGCGATATGGCCGAATGCGCTACCCAAATCGTATTCTGTTGTGCCCCAGTTGTAAGTCAGTTCAATCACAGCACCTTGAGATTCATCACCGTAACCCAAGAAAGCGAGAGTGTACTCATACTCTTTATTTTCGTTGGTGCGTAGTAGCTGCATTCCCATGACTTCAGTATAAAACTGAATTGATTTATCTAGATCACCTACACGTAGCATGGTGTGTAAAATACGCCCGTTTGACATTGCCTTGCTCTCCTAGTTTTCTGGGTAGACTTTTTCTTTAAATTCGCACAAATCTTCGATGATACAACTGCCACAACGAGGTTTACGTGCAACGCAGGTATAACGCCCATGAAGGATCAACCAATGGTGTACATCGAGTTTGAATTCTTTGGGTACGACTTTGAGTAGCTTTTCTTCAACCTGATCGACATTTTTCCCCATCGCAAACTTAGTACGGTTTGAGACGCGGTAAATATGAGTATCAACGGCAATCGTCGGCCAGCCAAACGCAGTGTTGAGTACAACGTTGGCGGTTTTGCGCCCAACACCTGGCAGAGCTTCTAGCGCTGCTCTGTCTTCGGGTACTTCACCATTATGTTGGTCAAGCAGGATACGGCAGGTTTTAATTACGTTCTCTGCCTTTGAGTTAAACAGGCCGATAGTTTTGATGTACTCTTTGACGCCATCGACACCCAAATCAAATAACCCTTGCGGTGTGTTAGCCACAGGGTAAAGTTTGTCGGTCGCTTTATTCACGCTGACATCGGTAGCCTGCGCGGACAAGAGCACAGCAATTAAGAGTTCGAAAGGTGTACTCCAGTTGAGCTCAGTCTGAGGGTTTGGGTTGTTCTCCCTCAGACGTTCCAGTATTTGTACTCGTTTTTCTTTATTCATTTTGAAGCTGCTTTCCAGTGTGTAAACCAGATATTACTGGTTAGTGACGCGAGCTCGTTCAATGGTCGGTTTTTCTTGTTTTGGCTGACGAGCTTCTAGTTGTTTATCTATGATGTTTTTCAGTGCAATGAGTAACCCAACGCCAATAAAGGCACCAGGCGGAAGTAGCGCCAGTAAGAAGCTGTTATCAAACTGGAATATTTCAATGCGCAGGGCACTTGCCCAGCTGCCAAGCAATAGGTCAGCGCCATCAAATAGGGTGCCGTTACCAATCACTTCACGCATGGCACCTAAGACAACGAGGACGCTGGTCATGCCTAGGCCCATCCAGAAACCATCTTGTGCAGAAGGCAATAAATCGTTCTTCGAAGCAAACGCCTCGGCTCGGCCAATGATGATACAGTTAGTCACGATAAGAGGGATGAAGATACCCAAAGACAGGTAAAGACCGTAGGCGTAGGCGTTCATCAGCAGTTGAACACACGTTACCAGAGCAGCAATGATCATTACGAAAACTGGGATACGTACTTCTTTTGGCACGTAATCACGTACCAGAGAAACGGTGACGTTAGAGCCGACCAAGACCAGTAAGGTAGCGATGCCTAACCCCAAAGCATTGGTCACTGTTGAAGACACAGCCAACAACGGACAGAGACCCAGCAGCTGAACTAGTGCCGGGTTGTTGTCCCACATACCGTTTTTAATCAGTGTTTTGTGATCACTCATTGTTGCCTCCACAATTGCGTGGCTGGTTCTGAATTTGTGCACGATTTTTGTTCACAAATTGTACTGTATTTTTCACTGCTTTGACGACGGCTCTCGGGGTAATTGTTGCGCCAGTAAACTGATCGAATTGCCCACCATCTTTACGTACTTTCCAATCGGCTTCGTTTTCTGGCGTAACTTTCTTGCCAGCAAAGCTCAGGATCCAGTCGGTAACTCGTAAGTCAATTTTGTCCCCTAGTCCAGGTGTTTCTTGATGACTCAGAACTCGTGACCCTAGAACCATCCCATCTTGCTTGATGCCAACAATGATCTTGATTGCGCCGTTATAACCGTCTGGGGCGATCGCCTCTATGGCCAATGCTGTCGGCTCGCCATTTTTACTCGCCATATAGACGGGCATAGCTTCATCAGTTCCCAAAGCGGGATCTGAGACCATTGTGCAGGACTCGTACAAGCTGTTGTCATGCATCTCAGGAGGAATCACTTGGTTGAGTACAGACAGCAGTTGAGCCTGTTCTTGCTGGCTGATTTGGTCTTTAGTCAAATAGTGCGTGAGCGCAACGACACCTGTTGAAGCACAGGCGAAAATCGCGAGTATTGCACCGTTCTTGCGAATAGCGTTTAACATGCTGCTCCTTAGTGGCCGTACGTTCGAGGCTTAGTGTAGTAATCAATCAAAGGCACACACATGTTGCCAAGCAGTACTGCGAAGGCGACACCGTCAGGGAAGCCGCCCCAGCTGCGGATAATGAATACCATAGCGCCAATGAACGCACCGAAAATCAGTCGGCCTTTCACCGTCGTAGACGCAGACACTGGATCAGTGGCAATAAAGAAAGCGCCAAGCATGGTCGCTCCGGAGAGTAGGTGGATCAGCGGAGACGCCGTCTCTCCCGGAGTTAAGATAGCAAACAAGCCGCTCATCACCGTCAAACTGACAACGAAGCTAACCGGAATATGCCAGTTAATGACTTTTAATTTGATCAGCAGTAGGCCACCCACTAGGTAGGCTAAGTTAACCCACTCCCAACCGATACCTGCCAGACCACTGAACTGAGGCTGGTGGAGAGCTTCTGCAGCGGTATTACCTGTATGGAGTGCGGTCTTGAAGGCATCGAGTGGCGTTGCCATGGTAATGCCATCTACACCTGTTCGAATCTGCTGAAGTGATAAGCCATCAAGATTGAAACCAGTGAAAATCAGTGAAAACGCATCGCCTAAAGAGCTCGTTGTCGGTTGCAGTTCGGTAGGTGAGATCCAACTGGTCATTTGTACCGGGAAGGAGATCAGCAGTACAACATAAGCAACCATTGCGGGGTTAAATAAGTTTTGGCCAATACCGCCATAGAGGTGCTTCGCTATCAAAATCGCAAAAATAAGACCAATGGTGATGAGCCACCACGGCGACAGAGGTGGAATCGCAACCGCAAGCAGCCACGCAGTTACAATCGCGCTATTGTCCCGCAATGCCGACATCGGATGGCGTTTACGAGCCAACATGACACCAGCCTCAAGCAAAAGCCCAAGAATGATGGCAAAGCCGAGCTGAATTAATGTTCCCCACCCAAAAAAGTAGGTCTGGGCGAATAAGCCGGGTAATGCACACAGCGCTACCCATTTCATCAGGTCGGGGGTGCTTCTGCGACTATGAGCGTGGGGTGAGCTGGCAATGAAAAAGGCCACTACTCGTTCTCCTCAAATTTATTATTCTGTTCGCGTTCAGCTTTGCGTGCTTTGGCGCGTGCGATAGCGGCAGCCACAGCCGCTTTCTTCGGATCCTCTGCGGCTACTTCTGTGCTTTCAGGTACTGCTGTGACGGGTTCCGATTTGCCTTCCCGCTGAGCTTTACGTGCTTTGGCACGCGCAATGGCGGCAGCAACCGCGGCTTTCTTCGGATCCTCTTCGGCAACTTCAGCGCTTTCAGATTCAGTGGTGACGGGTTCCGATTTGCCTTCTTGCTGCGCTTTACGTGCTTTAGCGCGCGCGATTGCGGCAGCTACAGCAGCTTTCTTAGGATCCTCTTCGGCTACTTCGGTGCTTTCAGGCTCAGCGGTGACGGGTTCTGACTTACCTTCCTGCTGCGCTTTACGTGCTTTAGCACGCGCAATAGCGGCAGCCACCGCGGCTTTCTTTGGATCCTCTTTGGCAGGCTCAGTGCTTTCAGGTTCTGCTTCCTGCTGCGCTTTTCGTGCTTTGGCACGTGCGATAGCGGCAGCGACCGCGGCTTTCTTCGGATCCTCTTCGGCAACTTCAGCGCTTTCAGATTCAGTGGTGATGGGTTCCGATTTGCCTTCTTGCTGCGCTTTACGTGCTTTAGCGCGCGCGATTGCGGCAGCTACAGCAGCTTTCTTCGGATCCTCTTCTGTCACTTCAGCGCTTTCAGGCTCAGCGGTAATTGGTTCCGATTTACCTTCCTGCTGTGCTTTACGTGCTTTAGCGCGTGCAATAGCGGCAGCGACTGCCGCTTTCTTCGGATCCTCTTCGGCTACTTCAGCGCTTTCAGGCTCAGTGGTTACTGGTTCCGATTTATCTTCTTGCTGCGCTTTGCGTGCTTTAGCGCGTGCGATAGCGGCAGCGACCGCCGCTTTCTTCGGATCCTCTCCTGCTTCAGCGTTTTCCGGTTCAGCGGTGACGGGTTCCGGTTTACCTTCTTGCTGCGCGGCTTTTTTCGCTTTAGCGCGCGCAATAGCTGCTGCAACCGCATCTTTCTTATCACCGGATGAAGTGGTTGGCGTAGCCTCTTGAGTCTTCTGAGCTTTTTTCTCTCTTGCCTGACGTTTGCGTTCTTCACGCAGTTTTGCCATTTCAGAGTTGTCTGGCTCCGCATCACCTGCTTGCATCGCAGCCGCTTGCTTAGCTTTCGCTTTAGCGATTGCGGCCGCTACCGCAGGTTTAACTGCGGGTTCATCTGATTTCGCTTCAGATTTCTGTGCTTTTACGCGCGCAATGGCTGCAGCAATGGCATCATCGCCACCGGTTTTCTTCATATCTTTGCGACGATCATCTGCCGCTTTCTTGAATCGATTCTCGCGCTCGGCTTTATCACGCTCAAGTCGCGCTTTCTTCTCTTCAAAGCGGATTTTAGCGCGTTCAGCGGCTTCGGACTCTTCTTTGCGAGTACGCATCTCAGCTTTGGCTTGGCGGTAGTATTGCACCAGCGGGATTTCACTTGGGCAGACAAAGGCACAAGCGCCACATTCGATACAATCTTTAAGGTTGAGCTCTTCGCATTTGTCGTATTCCTCTGCTTTTGCATGCCATTGAAGCTGCTGAGGGAGCAGTGAAGCAGGGCAGGCCTCGGCACATTGACCACAACGGATACAGGCCATTTCGTACTGATTGGGTGAAATCTCTTTACGAGTCGGAGCCAGAATGCAGTTCGCGGTTTTGGTAATCGGAACGTTGGCATGGGGCAGCGTAAAGCCCATCATAGGGCCACCCATGATTAGGCGAGGCAGTTTTTTATCGGCTTTATAGCCAAACTCGTCGAGCAGTGATTGAACCGGTGTACCAATCAGTGCTTTGACATTACGCGGCTGTTTAAAGGTATCTCCGGTCAGAGTAACGATTCGATCAACCAGAGGTTCGCCATCACAAACAGCACGCTTAATGGCTTGCAGCGAACCAACATTTTGCACTAACAATCCAATATCCGCTGGAATACTGTTTGCTGGTACTTCTTTGTTGGTCAGTATTTTTATCAACTGCTTTTCACCACCCGATGGGTATTTGGTGGGGATGACGCGGATGACGATGTCTTTATGCTCTGCGGCTTGTTCTAACGCTTTGATGGCTTGAGGTTTGTTGTCCTCAATACCAATAATGGTCAGCTTAGGATTTAAGATGTGTTCAACAATCTCGATGCCTTTAATTACTTCATCGGCATGTTCTTGCATCAACATGTCATCGGCGGTGATGTAAGGTTCACATTCTGCAGCATTAACAATCAGAATCTCTGTTCGAGCCAATCCAGCTTGGATCTTTTTCGCGGTTGGAAAGCCTGCGCCGCCCATACCTGAAACGCCAGCCTGACGAATAATCTCAATCAATTCGTCTGGTGTACGTTGGGTAAAGTCGTTATCTGTTTTTCGTTCAATCCAGCGATCTTCACCATCTGGAGAGATGATGATACAAGTTTCTGCCAGACCGGATGGGTGGGCTGTAGTACGAGACTCTATCGCTGTGATTTTTCCGGATGTGGGCGCATGAACCGGAAGCATGAAGCTGGTGTCGTATTTAGTCAGCGGCTGACCTTTGAGTACGTGCTCACCAACTTCCACTGTGATCGTGCCCGGTTTACCAATGTGTTGCTTCACTGGCAGAACGATTTCTTGCGGGATACTCGCTCTAGCAATCTCGCTTTTAACCGACTGTTTTTTGTTTTCTGGTGGATGGACACCCCCTGGAAAATCCCAAAGTGCGCCTGACTTAATTTGTTCGATGAGTGACAGCATACCAGTCCTTAATTCACGCCATTCTGCGACTTGGCAGAATCGGTAATATCAACAACAGGAATGGCGTCCAGTTGCCACTTCCAGCTCGCTGTAGTGGTTTCTACAGGAATCATTTCAATACAGTCCGTTGGACAAGGTGCGACGCACAGATCACAACCGGTACATTCGTCTTTGATCACCGTGTGAAGAGCTTTAGTACCGCCAACAATCGCATCAACCGGACAAGCCTGAATACACTTAGTGCAGCCAATGCACATGTCCTCATGAATAAATGCGACGGTTTTGACGTTGTCATCCAGATCGTGTGCCGAGTCTGTTGCTTCGACGCCCATAAGATCTGCCAGCTTCTCGATAGTTGCCTGACCGCCAGGAGGACACTTGTTGATCTCGTCGCCATTCGCAATCGCTTCTGCATAAGGGCGACAACCCGGGTAGCCGCACTGGCCACACTGGGTTTGAGGTAAAATGTTATCAATCTGGTCGACAATCGGGTCTGCTTCAACTTTAAAGCGGATCGAGGCAAACCCTAATATGGCGCCAAACAGTGCCGCAAGTGCTGCTAGGGCCAGTACAGCAATAAGAATAGCGCTCATTACAATTTCACCAGTCCAGTAAAGCCCATGAATGCTAGCGACATCAGACCGGCGGTGATCATGGCGATTGATGCCCCTTTAAATGGCGTAGGTACATCGGCCGCTGCGATACGCTCGCGCATAGAGGCGAAGAGGATGAGAACTAGTGAGAAACCGACTGCTGCACCAAATCCATAAACAATAGATTCGATGAAGTTGTGGTTTTCGTTGATGTTAAGCAGGGCGACACCTAAAACCGCACAGTTGGTTGTGATCAGCGGTAGGAAAATCCCCAATAGGCGATAGAGCGTCGGGCTGGTTTTATGCACCACCATTTCGGTGAACTGAACCACGACGGCGATCACCAAAATAAAGCTCATGGTACGCAAATATTCCAGCCCCAAAGGTTCAAGAATGTAGCTTTCCACAAGGTACGAGCACACTGAGGCTAAGGTCAGGACAAACGTGGTTGCCAACCCCATTCCGATTGCTGTTTCCAGCTTCTTGGAAACGCCCATAAATGGACATAGGCCCAAAAACTTCACCAGTACAAAGTTGTTGACCAGCACAGTGCCGACCAGCAACAAAAGATATTCGGTCATAATTATATATTTAAGAGAATCCGATCCCGATATTATCCTGCTTTGCTGAGTCAATAACAACCAACGAAAGCTAGGGTTTTGTATTGTTGAATAAAAATTATACGGGATATTCCCGTTATCGGGGCTAAATTAGTGGCTAAACCTGTAAAAACCATCGTTAAGCAAGGATATCTTTAGAGCTGCTGGGCATTAAGGTTGAAGTGCTAATAGCTTGAGAGCATAAGCAACCGTACCGAGTTGTTAACGTATCTGATTAGCCGTTGAGTCTTTATAAGGTGATGAGTGGTGGAAGAGGAGATAGTTCGACAAGCGGTGACTGGTTAAATTCGCCAAATAAAAACAGTGTATTAGGCTGTTTTTCAAGTAGTCTCTCTATCTCAATCAAGCTTCGCAGGGCATAAAATCGATGCACATATTGTGTCGTTTCTGAAGGTAGCGCGAGTGTAGAAAACTGTCTGCTGCCAGACTTTTTAATGGCACGGGATACTCGGCCTTCCCCAGCATTGTATGCCGCAATGGTGAGTGCCAAATCATCAAACTTATTGTGCAAAAACGCCAGATATTCGATGGCTGCCTCAGTACTGGCTTGAATGTCAAATCGTTGATCTTGGCTGGCATCGATTTTAAGGCCGAAGCGTTGTGCTGTTGCAGGCATAAGTTGCCATAACCCTGCTGCATTGGCGTGAGAGACAGCTTTAGGATCATAGGAAGACTCTAGCATGGGTAGCAATATCAGCTGTGATGGCAAGGATTGAATTGACAGCTGTTCTGCGATGTTTTGAATCAGAGGTCGGTTCATAGCCAAACGTTGTTCTATTTGCTTTTTATAGGGTGTCAGGACAGCCAGTTCGTGCTCAAATTCAGTAGATAAAGGTGAGGCGTTGAGAGGGTATACAGCACAAAGATAAACCGACAAGAGCATGCACAATGCCCCTTTCCAACCGCGGCAAACATTGATCATCTTAACGATGGCTGCTCTTCATAGGTATGTTGGCTTGGTTGAGTGATATGACACACCAGTTCATGAAAACTGGCAGAGCTGTGGCCGTTCTCTTGATTCAGTGCATGACACTGTTTAACTAGAGATTCTAGTTCGCGCCATTGTGCATGAACTTTGCCTGACAACGACGACGGTAATACAGAAAAAAGTTTGCTGATACCGGCTTGGTCGCTAGTCAGCCGTAAAGCTTTCATGGTCTGGCTACGTTCACTGGCATGTAGATCAAGCTTTCTAAGCAATGGTTTTTGCTCGGCAAGATTTTGATTGAGTTTCGCTGCATCAAAAGACAAATACAGCGATTTTTGCTCTTGTAACAGTGTCGCTAATTGGCGATACGACTTGATGTCGTCGCCTATGGAGGTGAGAAAGCGCTGAATCATGCGAGAGGTTTCTGATGCCATATTGAACTCCAGCCTGCGTTACTCGTGACCAGTATGAAACTGTAGAATCGCTTGAGATAGCGCTTTGGTATCCAGTGCCAACTCGCCTTTTACCAGCGCGTTACGGACTTGTTCAACCTTTTCCATATCTACGTTAGGCAGTGATTGCATTTCTGCCTGTGCTTTGTCGATTGCAGCAGTATTGGTATTGACCATGGCTTCTGAAATCGGTTGAGCAGCCGAAGATTCTGCGGGTTTCTTGGAAGCTTGGTTTAGGCTGGTTTGAGGTACGTGGCCGCCTGCAACTTTGTCGATTTTCATCAATGGGTTCCTTAGTCATCGTGGTTACAGGTTTAATGCGACCATGATGCGCGAAACATTAAGTCAAAGTAATCACTTTTTTATATCTACCTGAAATGATTATCTCATTACGAGTCATAAACAGCGAAAATGATAACCGGAGTCCAAAAATCAGAATTGGGTCTGTACCTGATTCAGTCCTGTGACCACCGCTTTTATGACTTTTCCTGAAGAACTGTTCTGCACATCAATTTGTTCACCACGCGTTCCTTGCTCAAGGGCGACACCTTTGGTGGATGCAGTAAATCCGTTTTTGGAGGCGGTAATCACCACTTGATTACCTTTCGCGACCAGAGGTGTGGACTCTAATTTTCTAGGATCTAATATCTGGCCCGAGCGTATGCGCCTAGAGGCAACCATGCCGGAAACTTGAGAGGGCTGGGTGAAGAAATCTTGCTCCCGACTAAGGGTTCTCTTTTCAAGCTTAAGGTTCATCGGTGAAATCGCTTGGTCTCGATTGATGCCTGTTTTGGTGACGACTACATTGAGTGTCAGCGCAGATTTGATGGCGACATTGATGCGCCAGTTCGCTGAAGGCACATCGCAGCTGACGCCACGTTTTAGGTTGCCGACAGGGAGCACTTTGTTGTCGATACCTGAAATATTCAGCGGTTTGGGGCAAATGGGCAGATGCTCTGCAGCAGCAGGGACACGAATATCGTAATCGAGTTGATAGTCTCCCCATTGTCTGTTGTCGGCTTGAGTCTGGACCTGTTGTCTAAAGTCGGCCTCTACGGCTTGAATAATGGATTGCTTGGCGCCGATATTTTCACTGCTTAAAACGGCCTGACTGGACAGCACGGTACTGACTATTACAGCCCAGTTTAGAGAGGAAGCAATTCGGTTCCTCTGGCTTTTCAATACTTCCGTAATGCGGAAATTGAATTTCCTTTCTTTTTTGTAAGTCATTGATTTTGTTTTGTTATTTTTGTGGCATGCATCTTGTTTTATTCATCCTTATTCGAGCCGACTTTAAAGGAAAGAGACATGGCAATTTCATTTGAAAATGCGTTGGGTGTTCACCCTGATGCGCTGAATTTTCGGGTTCAGCGTACCAAAGTCCTTGCCAGTAACCTAGCAAATGTTGATACCCCTGGGTATCTGGCTAAGGACCTGAGTTTTACCACTGTAATGAATCAGTTATCACCTCATGGAGTGAACAAACCAGTACCTAAACTGCAGGTCTCTTCTATGTACTCGATTCCTTATCAGAACAGCAAAGATGGCAACACAGTCGAGCTGGGGGTTGAACAGGGCAAATTCACACAAAACAACATGGACTTTCAGACCAGCCTGACATTTTTGAACATGAAATTTCAGGGACTGGCGAAAGTGATAGAGGGACGTTAATCATGTCATTTACCGATATTTACTCGATTGCTGGCTCAGCAATGAATGCTCAGACAGTACGCTTGAATACTGTCGCGAGTAATCTCGCTAACGCGGATGCTGTCTCTGCCAATCCAGATGACGCGTACAAGGCGCTAAAACCTGTGTTTGCTACGGTGTACAGCAAAACTCAGTTGTCAGCGAGTAAAGAGAGTTACCCAAATGCTGAAGTGAGAATTGTCGATGTTGTCCAAAGCGCAGGTCAGGCGGAAAAACGCTTTGAGCCGAGTAACCCGCTGGCTAACGACGAGGGGTATGTTTACTACCCAGATATCGACGTTGTGTCTGAGATGGCAGATATGATGTCAGCCACCCGTAGCTTCGAGACCAATGTTGAAGTGCTTAGCAATGTAAAAAGTATGCAGCAAGGCCTGCTTAGACTAGGGCAGGGCAGCTAATGAGCATCGCTTCTTACAACGCTTTATCTTCTGACACTCCAGTAGGCTCTGGGGCAAATACCACCTCGGTGACTGGTAACCCACAAGATGCCAATAGTGCTACATCGTTAGAAAACGAATTCATCAGCTTGATGGTGGCACAGATTCAGAATCAGGACCCTCTCAACCCACTTGATGGCACTGAGTATGTCAGTCAATTGGCACAGTTCTCTCAGGTACAAAGTACCGAGAACATGGCGTCAATGATGCAAAACAGCATGGTTTTGCTCGACAACATGCAAGTTTTGTCTACGGCCGGACTGGTTGGTCAGACGGTTTATGTTTCTGGCAACGAGTTCGAAATGGGCGATGCAGTTCAAGGTGGAAAAATTGAGCTTCAACATCCTTCAAGCCAAGTCAACCTGGTTGTTACCGATGAGTTCGGCCAGTCAAGCAAAGTGCCTTTAGGCGCTCATCCCGCGGGTGACGTGGATTTTAGTATCAACCCTGAAGAGCTCGGTCTTAAACCAGGAAAATATACGGTATCTGTTCAGGTTCAGGAGGGGCAATCTGCTCCAAACATTCTTTTAGCCGGTCAGGTTGAGCAAGTTCGTATCCCAAGCTCAGGCGGCGCAGCGTTCGTTAACATCGAAGGTGTTGGCAGCGTACCTTTCTATCAAATCACTCAGTTTGGTGCTTAACCAATAAGGAAGACAGAGGTTAGTTATGAGTTTTAATATTGCCCTAAGCGGTCTTGATGCGACCAACACAGAGCTGAATACCATCAGCCACAATATTGCCAACGCATCGACTTACGGATTCAAGGGAGCACGTACTGAGTTTGCGGCTGTTTACAACGGAATGCAGCCAGGCGGCGTGGAAGTCGCTTCTATCTCCCAAAACTTTGATAAAAATGGTTCGGTGAGCGGAACGGGTCGTGCAATGGATCTCGCGATCAATGGCAATGGCTTCTTTGTGACCAAAGACAGCGCGGGGCAATTGCTTTACACCCGTTCAGGTGTATTTGGCACTGATAAAGACAATTACGTCATAGGTAACACGGGCGCCAAATTGCAAGGTTACAGTGTTGATGGGAACAACAATCTGCTCACGGGTGCAACGGGTGATATCAAGATCTCGACATCCTCATTGGCGGCTAAAGCGACTGATAAGATGGAGTTCATTGCCAATCTCGATGCAACGAATTCGATTGTCGATCAGACCGTGAATCCGTTTGACCCTAACAATACTGATTCATTCAACTCTTCTTACACGACAAAAGTTTACGACTCACAAGGCAAGCCACATACCGTAACGCAGTACTTCACTAAAACTGCTGACAATGCATGGGAAGTGAATGTGCAAGTTGACGGCGGTGCGGGCGCTGTTTCCACTGTGGCGATGACGTTCAATCCAGATGGTTCAATTGCGACGCCGACAGGCGCTTATAACGTTTCGTTCCCGGCTGCGGGCGCAAACCCAATGAGCATCGATATTGACCTGTCAGGCAGCACTCAATTTGGCACAGGCTTTGGTGTTAGCACTAACAACCCGAATGGTTACACATCGGGTGAACTCGCGGGTGTTCGCGTAGAGGATAACGGCATGGTCTACGCCACATACACTAACGGTCAGTCCCAATTGCAGGGCCAAGTTGTGCTGGCGGATTTTGCTAACCCTCAAGGCCTCTCAAAAGTCAGCGGCACCGCTTGGACACAAAGTTTCAGCTCAGGTGCGCCAGTAATGGGTGTCCCAGGTTCTGGCACTTTGGGTGATTTAACACCGGGAGCGCTAGAAGGTTCAAACGTCGATCTGACGAGCGAGTTGGTCAATCTGATGACAGCACAGCGCAACTATCAGGCGAATGCAAAAACCATTTCGACTAATGACAAACTGACTCAGGCGTTGTTTAACGCAATCTAACGGAGCCTGATATGGACAGCTTGCTATTTACTGCAACATCTGGTGCGAGTCGAGTACTCAAGGCTCAGCATGTTCGCTCAAACAACTTATCCAATGCGGATACCGCTGGTTTTCGTGCTGATATGGAGCGTGTCTCGAGTGTTCAGCTTCAGGGCTCAGGTTTTGATGGCCGTACTATGGTTGTGACCAACTCTGCGTCTACTCGTTTTGATGAAGGTGACATCGTTAAAACAGGTCGCGCATTGGATGTTGCCGTTATGGGGGAAGGCTATCTGACCGTTCAGACTGCAGATGGCCAGGAAGCGTATACCCGCGCAGGTAACATCAAAGTCGACCCGTTTGGCGCCTTATCTATTAATGGCTTCGCGGTTATCGGTGAAGGTGGCCCTTTGGTTCTGCCAGATTATCAGAAAGTTGAAATCAGCGAGCGTGGTCGTATTTCTGTCGTACCTCCGGGCGGTGGTGCGGAGCTTGAAGTAGGCACGTTGAAGCTGGTGAAGCCGGAAACCAATCAACTGCAGAAAGAGAGCGATAGCTTGCTTCACAGCGCTGATGGCAACCCATTTGAGGTTGACCAAACCGTTCAGCTTGCGCCAGAGCATATCGAAGGCAGTAACGTGTCAGCGATTGATGAACTGCTGAATGTGATGTCTCTGACACGTAACTTTGAAATGCAGGTGCGGATGATGAAAACCGCAGAGACTTTGGCGCAGGCCGGTAACAAATTAATGTCGTCACGCTAAGCGCGGCGCAAGGAGTAGAAAATGCACTCAGCTTTATGGGTAAGTAAAACGGGCATGGCAGCCCAAGACACCAAAATGACCGCCATTTCCAATAACTTGGCAAACGTGAATACCGTTGGCTTTAAGCGTGACCGAGTGGTGTTTGAAGATCTGTTTTATAGCATTCAACGCCAACCGGGGTCGCTGGTGGATCAGGTTAACGAGCTGCCAGCAGGCGTTCAGTTAGGTAGTGGTGTGCGTGTGGTGGGTACACAGAAGGTCTTCACTCAAGGCAATACACAAAACACCAGTCAGGAGTTGGATCTTGCTGTGATGGGGCAAGGCTTTTTTCAGATCGAAAATTCCGATGGCCAGATCATGTACACCCGCAACGGCCAGTTTCACGTCAATTCGGAAGGTTTGATGGTTAACAGCCAAGGCCTGCCGTTAGAACCGCAAATCCAGATCCCAGAGAACGCGTTATCGGTTTCTGTTGGTGTGGATGGCACGGTGTCCGCGACTACAGCTGACAGCACTGCACCACAAGAACTCGGTCAAATCACATTAGCGAAATTCATCAACCCAGCCGGCCTTGAAGCCGTGGGCGGAAACTTATTCCGTGAAACGGAAGCCAGTGGTCAGGCGGATGAGCTGATCGCCGGAGAAGACGGCGTAGGCAGCATTAAGCAAGGCTCTTTAGAAGGCTCAAACGTGCAGGTGGTAGAGGAAATGGTCGACATGATCACGACTCAGCGTGCCTACGAGATGAACGCCAAAGTCGTTTCGGCTGCGGATGACATGCTGAAGTTTGTCGCTCAGTCGGTGTAACCGTTAGGTAATAAAGGAACAGGGAATGAAGGCATTATTGAGAGTGTGGCCTCTGGTTGTCATTTTGCTTGCTGGGTGCGCTGGTCGTCAGGAGTTTACGCCTCCTGAGCCTGATGAAGAAAAATACGCACCGCCTACGCTGGATTATTCACTTCCAGCTGCACAAAACGGCAGCCTCTATCGTCATCAATACTCCATGACCCTGTTTCAGGACAGGCGAGCATACCGTGTTGGCGATATGCTCACGGTCGTCCTGTCCGAAGAAACGGAATCGAGCAAAAAAGCCGATACCAAGTATGGCAAGAACTCGAGCGTTGGTTTTGCTGCACCGAGTTTAGGAGGCAACACCATCGATGAGCTCGCCGCCAGTGTCGACGCTCAACGCGCTTTTGATGGCAGTGCTTCCAGCTCACAGGGCAACAAGCTTGAAGGCGCTATCACAGTAACAGTTCATGAAGTGCTGCCTAATGGTGTCTTGCGTATCAGTGGAGAAAAATGGATTCGTCTCAATCAAGGGGATGAGTTCATTCGCCTAACAGGCATCGTACGTGTTGATGATATCAGCCGTAACAATCAGGTCTCTTCCGCACGAATCGGTGATGCGCGAATTACTTACTCAGGTCGAGGCACTTTAGCTGATAGCAATGCTGCTGGCTGGTTAAGCCAATTCTTCAACAGTCCTTGGATGCCGTTTTAATGAAACAGAAAATGACTATGTTTACCGCCGTTCTTAGCTCTCTATCTCTTCGATTCAGCCCGTTTCGCTCAGCGCATGAGAAGAGGGTTGCCAATAAAAGAGATTCATTTTTGATGGGGATGCTGCTGGTGTTGTCACTAGGGGCAGCAATACCTGCTCAAGCTGAAGTTGAAATCCCTATCATGGACTTAGTTGATGTTCAGGGTATTCGCGAAAACCAATTGGTTGGTTATGGTCTAGTGGTTGGCCTAGACGGCCAGGGCGACCGTAATCAGGTGAAATTTACCGCGCAATCCATCACCAACATGTTGCGACAATTTGGTGTTCAAATCGACGACAGTACTAACCCTAAGTTGCGCAATGTTGCTTCAGTAAGCGTCACTGCAACCGTTGAGCCGATGGCAGGTGCGGGCCAGACATTGAATGTAGTGGTGTCTTCCATCGGTGATGCCAAGAGCTTGCGAGGCGGTACCTTACTGCTGACACCATTGCGCGGCATCGATGGTGAGGTGTATGCCGTTGCTCAGGGCAACGTCGTCGTGGGCGGCGTGTCTGCTGAAGGAAAAAGCGGTTCTAAAATCGTCATTAATACGCCTACCTCAGGACGTATTCCCGGTGGAGCGACGCTGGAACGAGAAGTACCCAATGACTTTTCAGAGCAAGATAACGTGGTACTGAACCTGAGAAAACCAAGCTTTACGACAGCTAAGAATATTGCTCGTGAAATCAACAACATTTTCGGACCTAAGGTCGCAGTAGCAAAGAACAATGTTCGTATCAGCGTCAAAGCACCCAAGGACAGCCAGCAGCGTGTTGTCATGATGTCGATGCTGGAAGAAATCAGCGTGGCGGAAGGACGTAAGCCTGCGCGTATCGTTTTTAACTCTCGTACCGGTACCGTTGTGATAGGTAAAAGCGTCAAGGTCAGTGAAGCGGCGGTGAGTCATGGAAACTTAACGGTCACCATTGCAGAGTCGCAACAGGTCAGTCAGCCAAACGCGTTTGCTGATGGTGAAACAAAAGTTGTCGACCAATCGTTATTAGACGTCAGCGAAGAGCAAGCGCAAATGGTGATCTGGCCTCCGGGTACTGAACTCAACACGATCGTCAGTGCGGTAAACAGTTTAGGGGCGACGCCAACGGATTTGATGTCGATTCTGCAAGCCTTGCATGAAGCAGGTGCGTTGAACGCAGAGCTGGTAGTGATTTAAGGAGTTTTTATGAAATTTGACGGACTGAATGAACAGTCACAAATGAACTCGGTGCTTTATCACGATAACAGCGCTCTGATGAACATAAAGAACAGCAACGAACAAGGAGCCGCACTGGAGACAGTAGCGGGCCAGTTTGAAGCGATGTTTTTGCAGATGGTGCTGCGCCAGATGCGCAGTAGCAGTGACGTGTTGGCCGATGAAGACAGTCCGTTTTCCAGCCAGCAACAGGGTGTTTTTCGCGATATGTACGATGGTCAGCTAGCGATTGAAATGTCTAAAAAACAGCATTCTGGCATTTCAGAGATGTTGATTAAGCAGCTCAGTCCTTCGATTTCGGAAGTGGAATTTGAAACCAGTGCGTCAACCTTATCGGCGAATGACAATCTCAATGAGGTGGAAGCAAGCTCACACGCTGAAGCATCTGTAACATCTAATTCGGACCAGGCGCTTCATTCCACTCAGGAGACGGTCGCCTCAGTTAGACAAATGTTGGGCGAAGTCAGCGTGACCACAGCCTTCGCTCAACCATTGATTCGAAAAATGGAGCTGTAAATGAACCTCGTCAATATCGCCCTTTCCGGCCTCAATGCGAATCGCGTGGCACTGGATGTCACAGCGCAGAACGTCTCCAACATCAATACACCGGGATACAGCCGTCAACAAGCCTTGATGGCTTCTGTTGGTGGAACGAAACACGACAAGCTAAGCCCAGGGCTGGGTGTTGAAGTGACCAGCATCCGTCGAGTAACGGATGAGTTTCTAGTCAAGCAAACTTGGGCGACAAACAGTCTTTCTGCTTACGCTACTCGATACAGCAGCACGATGAGCCAACTGGAAAATACACTCGGCGCTGACGGTTTCAGCCTCTCAGCTGGTCTGGATACGCTATTTTCAGCCCTGAATGATGCAACGGTAAAACCAGAATCGGTTCCTTACCGCCAGCAAATCATTAATGAATCAGAAGCCCTCGCGCGTCGTTTTAATACCCTCACCGAATCGCTTTCTCACCAGCATAAAGACGTCAATGACCAGCGCAATGCGGCTATTTCTCATGCCAACAGCTTGATGAGTAACATCGCTGATGTGAACAAGCAGATTGTTGAGATGGAAGGCACAGGGGGTAACCCTGCTCAGTTAATGGACACTCGTGATGCGTTAATTGGTGAGCTGTCTAAAGTTGTGGAAGTGAAAACGACGTCACAGGCCGATGGCAGCTTGCAGGTTACGCTTTCTTCTGGACAGCCACTGGTCATGGGTGGAGATGCCGCTGTGCTTAAGGCCGTGCCTGATCCAAGCGATCCATATCTTGCCGATTTGCATGTTGAGTTTGGTACTCAGAGTTTTGCGATTACTGATACACCGGGTGGGCAAGTTGGCGCACTGACCGACTATCAGACGGAGGTGCTAAAACCATACCGTTCTGCGATTGATGATATGGCTAAGGCACTCGCTGATGAATTCAACGCATTGTTGGTAACCGGCCAAGACCTCAATGGAAATACCGGTAAGCCCTTGTTCAGTTACGACCCCGCTAACCCATCTGCAAGCCTGACGATTACTGACCTAAAACCAGAGGAGCTTGCTTTGTCTGGTGACGGCAACCCTGGCAATGCTGACGTGCTGGACAGCTTAATTGCAGTCAGTAACAAAGCTGTGTCAATCAGTGGTTTTGGTTCAGTCACATTAAACGATGCGTTTGCTGCCATGGTGGGAGAAACGGCCATCAAAGCACGTCAGGCGGATGCGGATTATCAGGCAAAGCTGTCGATGAGCGAACAAGCAATGGCAGCCCGAGATAACGTCAGCGCAGTAAACAGTGATGAAGAAGCGGCAAACTTGATGACGTTTGCCAACGCTCACAACGCCAACATGAAAGTGATCAGCACAGCAAATCAGCTGTTTGATTCCGTTCTTCAGTTATTCTAATTACAGGGAAATCAGATGAGAATTAGCGATACTCAATTCAGTCAGATGATGCTGCAAAGCTTGCAGATTAATAACGCCGGACTTGGGCAAGTTATGCAGCAAATGTCTACCGGTGAACGTCTGACCAAATTGTCTGATGATCCAATGGCATCAGTTCAATTGCTTAACTTAGAGCGTGAAGGCTCGGCCATTACCCAGTACAAGAGCAATATTTCCAATGTGAAGACCGCATTATCCAACCAGGAAGTTCAACTTGACTCAGTGAATGAAAGCCTGAAGAAGATGAACGAACTGGTTCTATGGGGAGCGAATGGTACGTTAACCGCCAGCGATCGTACTGGCATTATCAGCGAACTTGAAAGTCTACGTTCTTCTGTTGTTTCATCGTTTAACGCTCAGGATGAAGAAGGCCGTTACTTGTTCTCCGGAACTAAAACAGACACGGCAGCTTTGTCTAACGCGAGTGGGAGTTACGTAATCCAAGGCAACAGCGATAAACGCGTTGTGACAGTAGCGAAAGGCGTGACGATGGAATCCAATATGACTGCACAGGAAATTCTGGATCTAGGTGGCAATAACGTTCTTAACGATCTTGATGCTTTGATTGCAGAATTCCAATCACCCACACCAGCTTTTCGAACTACGGTTGAATCGACGCTCAGCTCTATCGAAGCAACATCCAGCAACGTGTTAGCTGCGATGACTGAAATGGGTGGTCGTCACAACAACCTGGATTTGATGGATAGTGCTCATGGTGAGAATAAGTTGTTTGTCGATAAGGTCAGCAGCGATCTCTCCGCACTAGATTATGGTGAAGCTTCAGTTCGTTTGAGTAACTACATGGCCGCATTGCAAGCGACTCAAGCCAGCTACGTTAAGATTAACGATCTCAACTTATTCGACCGCATCTGATAAGCAGGAATTGAAATATGGTAATGAGCACAGTTGAGGTTCGCCCCCACAATGTCAGATTGACTGGGCACGATAGAGCTTCTATTTCTCCTCCTCGTTCTTCGGAGTCTCATGGTGGCATAGGGCAGCGTAAACTAGCTGCCCAAAACCAAACACCAGCATCGTATTCGGTGTCTGGTGTTTTGCTTACTCAGGGGCAGCAAAATGCGACTTCAGTTCAGATTGCGACACGCTCCTTGCAAGCCATTGGCGGTGAATTGGCCAAGATCAAGCAAGGCCTCACTCGGGCAATGAATCTTGGTGCCGGTAATGTTGCTGGTTTAAAAGAAGGCTTAACAGGATCCAAAGCTAACATAGAGCGCATTCTAGACAGCGCACGTTTTGACGGTAACAAAGTGATCGATAACGAGTTGAAGCTCAAGATCGACAAAGCGGATATGCGTCGTTTCTCAATCCCTGGACTTAACATCCATCGCTTGAGTGACAAAGCTGAGCAAATTCGCCTTGATTTCCCGCAAGGCAACTCAGTGATGGTTCAGTTTGATGGTCAGTCTGAGGGCAAGCAAACCGTTAAAATGTTAGACCGGAGTCTGATTCCTCTTGGGCTTAGAGCCACGTTGTCTGAGGACGGTACCATTCTATTTGAATCCTCCGAGAAGGCTTATCAGCAAATGCAGCAAAAGGTGATGGTCACTGGTCAGGGGCATCGCTTTCCGGCAGGGCAATCCAATGTTATGACGCTCAAAGCTGAGCCAGAAGGCATTGCGGAGCTGAGTTTCGATTTAAGCTCTCGAGAAGGCATTAAACAGACCATTGCCAAGGTAAATCAGCACTTCCGTCAAGTACAGGTAGGGCTAGAGCAGGCAAGTGTGATTGGCTCTGAATTGACAATGCAAATGCAAACACTTCATAAGCAGTCTTCGGTTATTTCTGCTCACCAAGTCGAAGACAAACTTAAACTATTCGATGAGAACTCTGGCCAATTCTCGACAGCCTTTATGGCACTCAATGCTCAGGCGAACGTAAAACGTCATTCTGTGGTGGCGTTGATGAGAAGCTAAGGCGGAAGCCCAGCTAAAATAATTTACCGACTTTTATTGCTCGTTTGGCTCTTCATTAATTGAAGAGCATTTTTTTGCCTAAAGGAAAGTCGCGTCAGACCAGAAAAAAGAAGTACAGGAAGCAGACGAACGCCAGAAGCGTTGCTGATAACGTTGGGTAAATAATGTAAGAGTCGCGTTTATCGGTACGCTGAAAGCAGAGAAAAGTGAGTAGTACATTGTAGAGTAGCAACAGAGTGCTGATGGCCGTGCCTCCGTTTAGAGTCAGGTTATACAGCTGACTGAGAAACAAAGAAAGCAACACGTAGTCGATGACAATCAGCCACATAAAGGCTTTTTGTAATCCATCTTTTTTTGCGTGTCGGACCGTGTATTGAGGCATGTGCTTTTACGTTTGAGTTATCAGGCGCTGCAAGAGCGCCTGAGAGAGTTAAAGTTGCTGAAGCTTTGGCTTCGAAGGAGCTTGAGTATCTGAAAAGTTAATCACTTCTTGGCGAATAACCGGCTGATTAAATTCCGCCTTCTGTTTGGCTTTTTGCAGTTCGCTGTCAGCATTATTACCAAAGAAGGTTTCCAATACCTTGGCGGCTGGCGTGGTGAGGATAAACAGCTCAATGCGTCGATTCTCACTCGATTCTGGTTCATCACCATTCAGTAATGCGCGATCTGACATCCCTGTGACTTGTAATACTCGCTCGTCGGGCATCCCTCCGGCAACCAGAGTGTGCCTAGCTGCATTCGCACGTGACGCGGACAGCTCCCAGTTAGAGCGACGTTCAACGTGACCTTTAAAGCGAGTAGAGTCAGTATGACCACTGATGATCAGTGGGTTCTCGACACGTTTAAATACAGGCGCTAATGCAAGAAGCAAATCTTCGAAAAATGGCGTCAATTCAGAGCCACCACGACCAAACATGTGTTGTTTGTAGTCGTCTTGAAGAACAATCCGTAGACCTTGTGGTGTTACGGTGACATTGACATTCCCCTGAGCGCTGATTTGTCGAACCGCTTCCTTAATGACTTTCGCCAGTGCAGCCAGTCGTTCCTGTGTGTCGAATGTGCCGGGAATCAGAGAGTCTGTTTCCGGACCTTCACCATCACCCTGAAAGAATGAACTGACAATGTGGGTAGAATCATGTCGGCTCGGTACGGAAGAGTCGGCGGCCAAATCAATAGGAGAGATACTTTGCGAGGTATCAAACGGATTACCGTAACTCTTATCAAACACGCTCGCACTTTGAAGGTGAGCAACAATCGCCTTACGCTCCTCTTTGTCAACAACCTGCATCACCCATAAGACCAGAAACAGTGCCATTAAGGCGATCATGAAATCAGCGAAAGCGACCTTCCAGGCACCTCCATGAAATTCATCGTCGTCGACAGTTTTTGTTCGTTTGAATACCACCTGTTCTTGTCTTTGCATTACCCCTCCTGCTCAGCGAGCCACTTCTCCATCTGATTGAACGTCGGTTTAATGTCTAACTGGATGTGTTTACGGCCAGCATCGATGGCAAGTAAGGTTGGCTTCTTCGCCACATAAGCCACAAGTGTTGCTCTGACGCACTCGAATGCGGTCATGTTGCGCTTCACGCGCTGTGCCATGGCATTGCTAAGTGGGTCAAGACAGCAGTAACAACCGAAGATACCAACGAATGTTCCAACCAGAGCCGCAGCGACGTGGTAACCCACAAGAGCGATTGAGCCGTCAATAGCCTGCATCGTAATGATGATGCCGCCGACCGCCGCTAAGATACCAAAGCCCGGCAGTGCTTCAGCTGTTCTCTGCATTGAGCGAGAAGGGAGGAGCATTTCTGTTTGAATGGCTTCGATTTCCTGTTCCAGTAAACCTTCTAATTCGTGAGGCGACATTTGACCCATGGCCATTAAACGCAAGTTGTCAGTAATAAATGAAATCAGGCGGTAATCTGAACCAACTTTCGGGTAGGCGAGAAAGATCGAGCTCTGATCTGGAGCCTCGATATGAGAATCGAGAAACTTAAAGCCTCTGCTGCGCGCTGTTTCAAGCAAGTTGTTAAGCAGAGCCATCAGCTCCATGTAGTATTCATATTCTTCGCGTGGTGCAGAGATGGTGGCACGAACTTGCTGACGCATCTCTTTCAGGACTTGTGGCGGGTTACCTATGATCAGAGAGCCAGCAGCGGCGCCAATGATGATCAGAAATTCAGCCGGTTGCCAGATAGCGCCAAGCTTACCGCCCGCCCACATATATCCGCCAAAGACACACAGTAAGACGGTGATAGCTCCAAAAAACTTTTGCATTTGTGACTCCTAGGAGGATAAGTAGTGGTTGAGTTGTTTGAGTGCTTGTTTGTGTAGCTGACAAATCCTCGGAGGCGTCAGATCAAGCACTAAAGCGATTTCGTGAAGGTTGAGTTCGTGTTGATAAAACAGCGTCAGTAGCAGTTGATCTCTTTTGGGCAGTTTATTCAGAGCAAATTCAAGACTGCGACGAGTTTGCTCATGGGACATTCCGTCATAAACAGCGTCAGATTGTGCTTCGATACCGTTTTCAATCAATTGATCCAGGCTTTGCATTTCTCCAGCCAATGCCGCATTTTGGCGAGTAAGATAATCTTGTTCGTCTGTTCCCAATGCTTTGATGATTTCGGCATCGGTCGGTTGCCGGCCAAGAGAGCGCATCAGATCACGAGTGACATCATTGAGCTCATGAGCTTGTTGACGCGTTTTTCGTGATCGCCAGTCAAGCCGGCGCAACTCATCCAGTATTGAGCCACGGATCCGACAGACCGCGAAGGCTGGGAAGTTGGGGTCCTCAACGTTTCCGTATCGACGGCCCGCTTCCAGTAAACCAATAAGGCCAATTTGCTGCATGTCTTCGATGCTGCAATGCGGTGTAGCATGGGCTCTGAGTTGATTGACGATACGGTTGACCAGCACTTGGTGCTGTTTGAGCAACTTGTTCTCATCAATAGGAATGGAAGGTGAACTGATTTCACCTTCGACGCCGTATTCTTCCTGAAAGTTCATATCCAACATGGGCCGTGCTCCTTATTGCACGACGTATTTCGTCAGCAAGACGTCATCGATATCGCGAAGAATGTCGGTTTTCTCAAAGGCTAGCAGCACCGTTTGTTTGACCTGATTCTGGAGCAGGTTAACTGCGCCGTCCTGATGCAGATCTTCGTAGGTTTTGTCGCTGAAAAGCTTCAGTAGTGAATTGCGCACAATTGGCATGTAGTCATCAATATTTTGAATGCGTTCTGGGCGGCGAGTTTCAATCGCGACTTCCAGCATGACGAAGTGGGTCTGGCGCTTTCCTTTAACGCTGAGGACAATTTTGTCCAGTGAGTGGAAACTAGGCGTCTGAGCTGGGTTGCGTTCTTCGGTAAGGAAGGCAAGGGGAGAATCTGCGAAAAATGATTCTGAATTGGTACTATTCCCCGATTGCTTTAAGAACCAAATTCCACCAACTACGGTTGCGGCTGAAACCAGGGCACTGGTGAGGATCATCGCTGAAAATACCGCGATCATTTGTTTTTTTGTCATAACCCTATTCCTAATTATGCGTGTGTGCTTAGCCAATGCTCTGATGGATCATTGGGATTGTCTGAATTGGCAAACTCGCGACTATCGAAAATGTGTGTTTGTTGTTCACCTTGATGAGGTGACTGGTCGCGTTCACTTTCTCCTGAGCCTACGTTGACGTCGACATGGACAAAGTTCTGGTCTTGCAACTCAGCTCGCAGCCGGTCAGAAACCTGAAGCAAGGCCTCGCGGGTTGCTGCCGCATTAGCGTTGATTTGCACATTGAGGCGGTCGCCATCAACGCGTACCAGCAAGTCCAGCTTTCCAAGCTCTGGCGGATCTAGACGGATCTTGGCTTCTTGCATGCTTTGTTGTGCTTGAAGTGAGACTCTGTCATGCAATACCTGCATCATTTGTTCGCCCCACTTAGCCGCACTGGTATCAACTTTTACTGCTGCCCATTCTGCTGTTTGTACAGACGTTGCTATAGGTTGCTGGTGAGAGGTTTGAGGCTGCGGTTGCACTTGTGTTGAGGCCAAGGTTTGCAGAACATTCTGAACTGATGGGCTCTGGCTTACAGGCGTGTCGATACTCAAAGGCCCGCTTGTCTGCTTCACCAGTTGATGGCTTATACTCTGCGGTGTCATTCTGTCTGACGAATTTGTGCCCACTGAGCCTGTCATAGCATCGAACGTTTGAGCACCGCTTGCTACTCGCTTTTGTTTCAGCTGTAGCAAAGCTAAAGCGTCCGTGGTTGCAGAGTGTTCTTTTAGTAGATGAGGCTTTGCAATCGGTAGCGTAGTCGTATGATCTGAGCTATTTTCCTGCCCTAACATTTCCTCGCTATCATCCGTTAAGGTCACGACAGTTTGTTCAGCATTTGGCTGACTGCCAGTAAGCGTCGATGCTGGTTGCCCCATGAGAGTAAAGCCAGTGTTTTGTTCGGCAGGCTGACCGAATCCACGGGCTTTTTGGATCGTACCATCAGCGGAGAACTGCTCTGGTCTTTGGCTTGTCATGGTGTGCAGTGAAGGTGTGTTCATTGCTAGTACTCCATGGTCATCGCAAGCTGGTAAGCTTTTGCACGTTCATGCTGAGCGTCGACAACATTAATCTCTGCTTCCAGTTCGTTAATGGCCTTATCCAGTGCGTCAAAAGCTTGTTTGTGTACAGCTTTCACTTCGGTAATGACAGGCGCGAGTCTAGGATCTTTGAGGTAGGGCTGATGGCTTTCCAGCAGCTCTCTCAATTGAAGGTCGTAGCGTTTTAAACCTTGCCAGTCCTGGGTTTTTGTCGCGATATGAATCAGTTTCGCGAGATGGCGAAATCGTTCAGGGGACACTTTATGCTTGCTGACCAAAACTCATCCACCCCTCACGTATATTGTTCATGACATGTTCCACACTGGTGAGTTTGTCCAGGTTGTTTTGTACGCTTGCCTGATAAAGCTCAACCTGACAAAAGTCGTATAGCTGGTGGAGGTTCTCAGCGATTTCGCCGCCATTCTCTGCATCAAGTGCGCTATCTAGGCCAACCAAAATATTCATGCACTTATTGATGCCAGCCCCTTTTTCTGCAAGGCGACCTGAGGCCATGTGGCCTCGAACTCGTTCAATTTCATTGAGTAGTCCGTCTATTAACATCACTACCAATTGATGTGGGTTCGCCGAGGCAGCCTGAGCATCAAGATCGACTTGTTGATAAGAGTTGTAGCCTGAGTCCATTAACATAAAAACGTCTCCTGGTGCCCATTAACCAAACATCGACATGGTTTGGTTCATTTGGCGCATAATGGTGTTCATTTGGGTAAATTGTTTGAGGTAGCGGTCGTAAGCCATATCGTATTTACGGTCCAGCACGACCTGTTTGTCATTGATGCGATCAATGTTCTGCTTTAGTGCGTCTTTGCGAGATTTAAACAAACCGGAAGAGAACTGCAGGTAAGGCTCGACGATGGTGTCGATGCTATCTAGCAGGTTGCCGTCACCGTTGAACATTGCTTCAAGGCCTGTACTGTTATCGATTTGAGCCTGCTCGAACTTTTCTGAATCGAGCTTCATTTTTCCGTCACGATCGATCTCAATACCGACCTGACTCAGGCGAAGGCCACCGAAATCTCCACGCACAACAGACTTCACCTGGCTTTCAATCGCTCGTAGGGTAGGGTCACTGGCTAGAACAGCCCGAGTGTTGTTTTCCGTGTCTACTTTGGTGTATTCGTCAACGGTCGACATCAACTTGTTATAGGCGTCGATAAATTTGTTGACCTGCTCTTTAGTGGCGTCATTGTCACCACCGACGCTGAGGGTTAACGGCGATTCGCCGGTTTCTTGGGCTTTGCTGACAGTGATGTCGAGGCCATCAATAGCATCACTAAACGTATTGCTACTGCCTTCGAGTTTAAGGCCTGAGTCTTTCGCCCCTAGCCAAATGATGGCGTCTTTTGCTTCGCTGATTTGATTGAGGTTGGTGAAGGCATCTTCAAACCAACTCTGTCCAGTCCCTGTCGCCGAGACTTCAATCTTGTTTGCTACCCCAGTTTCTTCACTGGAGAGCATGAAGTGGGTTTTGCCACCTGAGCGAACCAAGGTGGCGTTTACGCCCGGATTATCGGGGTCATTGTTGATGGCCGAAGTTAAGTCAGCCATGGTTGCCTTACCATCTCCATCACTGTCCAGAGTGGAAAGATCCAACGTCATTGTCTCGCCGTTGATTTTAAACTCGAGCGTGCCAGTCAGTGGCACTTCCGTTGTAGGCTCCAGATCGGCAGGCATGCCAGTTGATACCTGATGCGTTGTGGCGACTTGTTCTACAAAAATTTGGTAACTGCCCGTCAGTGCTTTGGAGTCAGCACTGGCAGTGAAGAACCCTTCACTCGACACAGTTGCGCTGTTTTTGATGATCCCTGATGTGCTGTTGTTCATTTCATTCACAGCAGTACGGAACTCACGCAATGCAGATTCGACTTTGCCAAGCGCATCCAGTTGAGATTGATACTGGGAAGCTTGAGTGGTGTAGCGTTGTCTAAACGACTGGACGTCAAAGGTTGCCAGTTGCTGTGCCATGGTTGCTGGATCGATCGAACTCATCAGAGTACTCCCTTGTCTTTTGTGTATGACCGTTGTGGTTCATACCATCATCATCTTTCTGATTTAATTAGAGAAATAGCAAGATGAATGCCATGCAGTTAGCTTTTAAATATCAATGACTTAAGCATTCATTCTTGGTTTTGCGGAAGTACGACTTCCCATTGCTGAGTTCCGCTGCTTCCTTGAATGAAACTCAGCTTTGCTCAATGTTTTAAGGCGACCAAATGGCAGGGTTTGTTAAATGAAAAAGGTATTGACTAGGAGTCTTAAAATGAAAAAAAGCCTCCGCAAGGGAGGCTAAAATCACTGGAGTAAAATAAATAGAAGAGTGTCTCTCGCCAATTAGCGAAGAAGAGACATTGCCATACCTGGCAGCTGGTTCGTTTGAGAAAGAACCGTTGTACCTGCTTGCATCAGCATTTGGTTCTTCGTCATGTTTGAAGATTCAATTGCGAAGTCAGCATCTGTGATTCGGCCTTTCGCAGCAGCAGTGTTTTCAGATACGTTTGCTAGGTTGTTGATGGTGTGCTCAAGACGGTTAATGTTTGCACCTAGTGATGAGCGCACAGTGTTAATAGTGTCAAACAAGCCGTCAACGGTACCGATTGCTGTGGTTGAATTAGCTTGGTTAGTTAGGTCACCGACAGCACCCGCAGAGAAATCAATAGCACCTAGATTGGTTGAAATATCAAGATCGAGTGTTTCAGTTGAAGATGCACCAATTTGGAATTTCACTGCGCCATCAAGTTTACCACCTGATAGGAGCTTTTGACCTGCACCGTATGAAGTTTCAGTTAGGATACGTGTAGCTTCTGCGGCTAGTTCGCCATATTCTGCGGTTAGTGCTGCTCGCTCTGAAGCTCCATTCGTGTCGTTCGCAGATTGTGTAGCAAGATCTTTCATACGGTAAGCAATGTTAGTCAGCTCCTCTAGTGCGCCGTCTGCCGTTTGCAGCATTGAGATTGCATCTTGAGAGTTACGCATTGCAACAGACATACCACGAGTTTGCGCTTCAAGTTTGTTTGCGATAGAAAGACCTGCTGCATCATCCGCTGCAGAATTGATACGCATACCAGTACTTAGGCGCTCCATAGCGGTAGAGAGTAGATCGTTTGTGCTGCTTAGTGTGTTCTGTGTAACTAGTGATGCGTAGTTAGTGTGCATTGATAAAGCCATTATGGTCTCCTTCGTTTTTCACAATACTCAGATTTTGGCTTCAGGATTTCCCTGGTCACTAACAGGAGGCGGACGATAAATATCGAAGATTAATTAAAAAGTTTAAATTACTGGAATATTTAGAGAATTGGCGCTGATTTAGTGAGGTTGATTCCACTAATTGGTGCTGTTAGCGCCAATTAGTGGATTAACTAGGCTTCGTATTCGTTGGTAAACGTCTTAAAAGAGAGTGAGGTTGGGATATCACTGAAGTAACCAAAATAGTAACTAGCGCCAAGTAATTTGTATTGGTTCAGCTCTTTTTGGCTGGCAACCCGACTGGCGACCCACTTTAGTTTATGCTTTTTCAGAAAACGAACGATGGGCAAAAAGGCCATTCGGTCCTCTTTATCTTCCAGTGACACCGAGAGTTTCAGCATTGCAGGCTCATAGCAAGCCAACTGCTCAAGTAAAGGGCAGGGTGGAGCAACTTCAAACCACAGCGCATAAGCATATTCTCCGACAAGCTCGATCAGGTTTTCTACCGACGAGGCAAACCCTAATGAATGGCTAAGTTGCAGTGAAGGAATAACATGCGCGAACGCTTTCTTATGGCAGAGAATAACTTGCTGCAAAAAATGTTCACCCTGCGGCCAGACAAGAGCTTCGACCTGAAGGGGGACGACGACGTTGCTGATTAAGTCCGGATGAAATGTATCTAGTTGAAAGCGGGTCTGGCGCAGCGCTAGGTACAGGCTGAACAAATCTAGGCAGTACTTGACCTTTTGAGACAGGTCGAACTGATACACACTTTGTTCACCGTCTCCGCCAAACCTGAGTGTTAGGTGCTGAAATTCGACTTCACCTGAGTCTGCTGAGCGGATAGCCTGACATGCATGCCGGATGTCGTTGTGGACCAATGCTTCATGGATGATTTGATCGTCTTCGGTCTCAAGGTGCTCTTCCATGAGCTTGGCGATGTATCTGTACATCGCCTGATGTGAGTTGAGGTTAGCCAAGGTTTCCTACCACGTTGATTTGTTTTGTTTCTGGTATTTCGTTGTATGACAATACCGCCAATCCTTGAGAAAACGTGCGAGCATAGCGGGCAATTAGCGGTCTAAGCTGCGGCATAACCAGGAGTATTGGTGCCAGCCCTTGCTGTTTTAGCTGCTGTTTTATCAAAGGTAAATTTTGTTGAAACTGAGCCAGAATGTTAGGTTCCACAGGGAAACTGTCGAGGTTCACACTGCCACTTGCTTGTGCCTGCTGAAGAGATGTCATCAGCATTTGTTCCAGTTCATCGGAGAGTGCATACACCTTCAGTTCCACTTTCTGACCTGCGATCAAGTTGACCAGAGTACGGCGCAATGCGCATCGCACATCAGCCGCCAGAAGTATCGGGTCTTTGGTGTTTTCAGACGATTCAAGCATGGTGTTCGAGATAGTACGAATATCTTGCAAAGGCACCTGATCAAGCAAAAGTTGACGATACACCTTCAGCTGCTGTGCTGGATTGAGTGCTGCGCCAAGAGCTTCTGCCAGCTTCGGCGCTTGCTGGGTCAGCCTCTGCATCATGGCATCAACATCATCGTGATTAAACAGCTCTGAAAGGTGGGTTTTGATCACTTTACTGATATGGGTTGCGATGACAGTCGCATCATCTACCACCTGATAACCCATATTGAGCGCTTTGGCTTTATCTGTGTGCTCAATCCAAACTGCTGGCAACTGATAGGCAGGGTCGCTGCCAAGAATGCCATCGACTTCGCCATACGTCTCGCCAACAGCAATCGCCATCAAACGCTCTGGCTCGATAAAGCCTTGCTCTATCGTTTCTCCATTGAGTGAAATGGTGTATTGGTTGGGTTTTAGGCTCAGGTTGTCACGAATACGCACTTCCGGTAGCAAGAAGCCGACTTGCTCAGACAGGTTACGCCTTACACCGCGGATTCGCTGGGTGAGTGGCGCGCCTTGTTCTTTGTTGACCAGATGAACCAGTCGGTAACCGAGTGCTAAAGACAGTGTGTGTACATGTGGAATGTCTTCCCAGCTTAGCGGAGTTTCTTCCTGTTGCATGGCCTGAGTGAGTACTTCGACGTCTTCAATCTGAGCATCATGAACGGGGCTTTTGTGTTGTCTCCAGGCTGCAAATGCAAGTACAGCAGCAAAAGTAAAGAAGGCAAGGTGAGGCATGCCAGGTACCATGCCGATGATTAGCATTACCGCTGATACAGTAAACAGAGTAGCCGGTGAAGCCAATAACTGCTTTTGCATGGTTTCTGACATATCGTTGTCGCTGTCGTTGATGCGAGTAACGATAATGGCTGCTGCGGTTGCTAAAAGCAGTGACGGTATTTGGGCTACTAAGCCGTCACCAATAGTCAGTAGCGCATAGGTTTTAAACGCCTCGGAGGCAGCAAGTCCGTGTTCAAATACACCGATGCTGATACCACCTGTGATGTTAATGAACAGGATAAGCAATCCGGCGATAGCATCACCTCTAACAAACTTTGACGCACCGTCCATAGAACCGTGGAAATCAGCTTCATTGGCCACTTCACGTCTACGCTGGCGGGCGGCTTCCTGATCGATCAAACCTGCATTGAGATCCGCATCGATTGCCATTTGCTTACCAGGTAAAGCGTCAAGCGTAAAACGTGCTGATACTTCTGAAATACGCTCACCACCCTTGGTGATCACCACGAAGTTGATGATCATCAGGATAACGAAAATCACCATACCGACTACATAGTTGCCGCCGATCACCACTTCACCAAAGGCCTGAATGACCTTACCTGCGGCATCACCACCATTGTGACCTTCGAGCAGGACGACTCGAGTTGAGGCGACGTTGAGCGTCAGTCGTAATAGTGTTGCCACCAACAAAATGGTTGGGAAAATGGAAAAGTCGAGTGGGCGTTTAGCCGTTGTACTGACCAACAGCACCAAAATGGCGAGCACGATATTAAAAGTGAACAAGGCATCCAATAGCAATGGCGGCAGTGGCAAGATGACCATAGCCAGCACCATTAGTAAGACCAGCGGAATACCGACAAAGCCTTTTGTGGAATGTTGTATCTGTTTTAACCGATTGAGCATAGGTTGGTGTCCTTGGGTAAATACGGATGATCAGTGTTGCAAATGCTTTGGAATGGTGAAGTGAGGTAAAGGCATTGGCTTTTCACCATTTCCGGTACGGAATGCTTTGAGTTGCATGACATACGTCAGAATATGCGCCACCGCGATATAGAGCTGGCTTGGAACGGCCTGTTCAATCGCAGTGGTGTAGTAAATGGAACGGGTAAGCGGTGGCGAGTTGATGATTTCAACCTGATTTTCACGAGCGATACGTTGAATATGCATCGCTGTTTCGTCCACGCCTTTGGCAACCACAAATGGGGCGTCTGATAACGCAGGGTCATACTTCATTGCTACGGCGTAGTGGGTCGGGTTGGTGATGACTACATCTGCTGTCGGTACCATCTTATCGATTTTACGCCGAGCAAATTGTTGTTGAATCTGGCGAATACGCTGCTTGACCTCAGGGCGTCCTTCGTTATTTTTGTATTCTTCTTTAAGCTCCTGCTTGGTCATTTTGAGCTCTTTCATGTGCTCCCAGCGTTGATAGGGGATGTCAATAACGCCGAATAGTAGTAAGGCAAACCCCATCATTAACAGGCCATCGAATAGAATTTGCATGACGTTAACCACACCTTGCTCCAGCGAAAGTCGCTGCATGCCCAATAAAGGTTGTAGGTGGTTATCGAGATAAGCGTAGAGCACGCCAAAAATGACCAGTACTTTGAGGGTCGATTTCAGCAGTTCAACCAGTGAACGCGTTGAAAACATCCGTTTTATTCCGCTGAGAGGGTTAAGTTTACTCAGCTTTGGAAAAACGTTCGCTAAACGGAACATCCATCCACCCAGCACCATAGTACTGGCAAGCGTAACGGCAATAATCACGACAAACATTGGCAAAAGCAGCGTAATGATCATGCCGAGGCTGTGGCCGAGCTGCTCGACCATTTGCTTAGGATTCGCTAAATCCTGTTTAGTCAGTGTCATGTTAAAGCGAAAGATACCCGCAATGCTTTCCCAAATTACTGGAAGCTGACTATAGAAATACACTGCAACAGCGAGAAAAATAGCGGCAGTCGTGAACTCTTTCGCTCTGGGAATCTGACCTTCCTGACGCGCTTTCTTGATTTTCTGCGGGGAGGCTTTTTCGGTTTTGTCCTGAGAGGATTGTTCGCTCATCCGCCCCCCACCATGAATTGATTCAGAAAACGTAGGGTGTCGTTGACCAGCACAGTATATCGGCTCGGCACACCAGACACAGAAATGAGCACGCTGAATAGCCCTAGCAGCATGGTCATTGGAAAGCCTAATGCATAGACATTCAGTGACGGTGCTGCTCGGTTCATCACACCAAAGCTGATGTTTGCTAACAACATGGAGACAATGGCTGGAAGGGCGAGTGCCAGTGCAGATGCAAACATCCAACTGAATAAATTAACGATGCCTTGCAGAGAAGCTGAAGTCAGACCGGAACCGACCGGCCAGACAACAAAACTCTGGATAAGGACATCGAGCATCACTAAATGACCTTCGAGGGATAAAAACAGTAAGGTGCAGAAAATCAGAAAGATACGACCAAGAATTGCCACGGACATGCCGTTGACAGGGTCGTTCATCATCGCCATGCCTAAGCCCATCTGCATTGAGACTATCTGGCCCAGCGTCGTAAAAATGGTAAACAGCATGTGCAAAATCAGGCCAAAGAATAGCCCCCAAATGGCTTGTTCGAAGGCGAGAAACAGCGAAGTCATCGAGAAAAACTCGACTGCTGGCATTGGCGGCATCAAAGGAGCAGAGATCATCACAATCGAGAGCGCCAGTAAGCTACGTACCCAGACGGGTATCAATGAGTCGCCAAAGAAAGGCATGGAGATAAATACCGCGCCTATACGGAAGAAAGGCCACCATAGCTGACCAAGGACGCGAGAAATTTCTGCGAAAGTGACCTCCATCAGCCAATCATTCCTGGAATATTGTGGAACAGGTAGTCGAACAGCTCCATGATTTTACGTAGCATCCAGTGCCCAGCAAAAATTACCATGAGTAACGTGACCAGAAGCCTTGGTAGAAAGCTCAGTGTTTGCTCATTGATTTGCGTGGCGGCCTGAAAAATTGCAATGCCAAGGCCGACTATCAGGCCGGGCACAACCAGCACTGCGACCATGGTGATAATCAGCCATACCGCATTGGAAAACAGGGTGACGGTCATTTCTGGTGTCATGTGAACTCCTGCTACCCAAAACTGGCGGATAATGTGCCGACCGTCATGGCCCAGCCGTCGACCAGAACAAACACCACCAGCTTGAATGGAAGTGAGATAATCAGTGGCGATAGCATCATCATACCCATTGCCATGAGGACACTGGCGACGACAAGGTCAATGATTAGAAACGGAATAAATAGCATGAAGCCAATTTGAAAAGCGGTTTTGAGCTCACTGATGACAAAAGCTGGCAGTACCACGGCAAATGAGATGTCCTCCAGCGCGGTATCGAGTGGCTCATTAGCAATGCGCAGCATTTGTTCCAGAGATGTCTGCTGAGTTTGTGCCAACATGAAATTGCGTACGGGCTTTTCTGCAACGGAAAACGCCTGCATTAAAGTAATTTCACCATTGTCGTATGGCTGGAAAGCATTCTGGTAAATGTCTGTCCAGACAGGGCGCATGATCAGTAGCGACAGCGCGAGTGCAATACCGACTAACACTCGGTTAGGTGGGCTTTGTTGGAGCCCTAACGCCTGACGCAGGATCGCGAGAACCACAATAATGCGGGTAAAGCTGGTGGCCATCAAAATAAATGCAGGAAGAAAACTCAGGGCTGTCATCAATAACAGAATCTGCAGTTTTACACTGTATTCTTGTTGGGTTGCTCCGTCACTGACAGACAAAATGGTTAAGCCTGACTCATTCGCAACAGAAGGGAAAGCGAAGAGCAGGCTAACCAAACCGATTAGGATCCCCCATCCCTGAAAGGAAGGTGACTTAGTCATGTTTCGGTGAACCCTTACTGAACCGCAGAAGTTAGAGCTGAATCGACGATATCAATCAGTCTCAGACCATATTTTTCGTTCACGACAACCACTTCCGCATGGCCCATCAGAGAGCCGTTGACTTTAACGTCCAGAGGTTCGCCATTGAGTTTGTCGAGCTCTATGACACTGCCTTCTCCAGCTTTCATCAGATCGCCCAAGGCGATATCTTTACTGGCAACCTCCAAAGTTACGGTAACAGGAATATTCTTGAAAAAGCTCAGATCACGTTCAGGAGTTGGTACTGCAGCATCGAGAATGTCGGTGTGTGTATCTTCTAATTGAAAGTCATCAAAGTTCAGTTCTTCACCATTAAATGCGGTGGTCTCTGTTGTCTCGCTCATTAAAAAGATTCCTTATCTTGATTAAGAATTAAAACTAGCTGCCCATCATTCTCCGCGACTCGACCAGAAAAAAGATGTTCTTGGCCAATACTGACGGGAGCTGAAGACAATAATTCGATGGGTAATACGTCGTTAGGCTGCAGTGAAATCAATTCACTGAGCGGCATGGTTTTTTTACTAAGTAAGACATTGAGCTTGACGGGAGTCGAAGCAAGAGATTGACAGAAAGGTTCGTACATTGACTCTTTGGGTTGTAGGTCCAGCTGTTCTGTCAATGTGGCAACAAGCAGTTCATCTAGCTTAACGTGAATGGTGCCTTGGTGGTCGTTGAGGTTGACGTCAATGGTTGCGTAAAGACCAGTTCCCTGTGCTGGCTCGAATTCGCAGTCAGACCACATTTCCTCTGGAGCCAGCCAGTTGATTATCAGCCGTCCGATTTTTTCCTGAAGCCGCAAGTCACTATTGTTAAGTGAAGTATGGCTTCTTTCCATTTTAGCGTCGTAAAAGCTGTCAGCTAATTTAATTAGTGTCTGGCTATCGGTATGGATAAATACTCGCCCGCCGCCATCATGTCGGAAAGTACTGATAAAAGATTTATCCATTTCACTTGGTGTAAAAGTATGCAGTGAAACTAGATTTATATTGGCTTCTGCATGATGAGTTTTTAACCAGTTTTGCAGCTCATACGTTAGGCCATTACACGAGGTAGATATTAAATCATCCAATTTATCTCGAATAACGTGAATAGGTTTCCCTAACGATTCTATGCTTAGAGGCTGATAATCTGGAATAGATATCTTGCTGCTACTTTCCATTTATATTTTACCGTGTCTTGACAAAGCGATTTTTAAATTTTCTAACTCAATTGGCGCAAGTCTACATAGAAATTTTTGTTCTAAATAACCCCGATTTATAAAATTTGTGACTTTACTCCATATGTTGATTTTAAGTCGTTATATATATCTTCTCATCAAAAATAAAACAGGTTAGTTTGCGATACATACAAATGATGAATGACGATTTTTTGTCGTTATCAGTCACTTGTTCTGTTTTATCTTTATGGTTTTAAATGATTTTTATTGATTTGTTACATGTTAATTACATCGCGATGATGTCATGAACTAACGGTCAATATATAAACAAGTTCCAATTTCTCGAAATTCCAAGAGATAAATTATTTAATTCGAATAGATGATTCTTCTGTTTATTTAATGGCACTCATATAACATCATGAACACGAAAGCTCCGAAATTATATTTATTAGCTTTACTCTTTCATTGTTCTTCTTCTCTCGCTGACACTGAGGTTGAAGTCCCTATGGATGAAGTAAATTGGCTTTATAAAGGAAGTAGCTTAGCGTGTAATTTGAAGTATGAAGATTCTTCCTATGGGAAGTTTTATTTCCGCTCTGAAGAAGTCAGTAAAATATATTTCCACTCTCAAGTGGAAAAAAACAATAAAAATTGGAACAGCGCTAAGTTATATAGTTCTCCAGCACCATGGAGTGCGGTAAATGAACTCAGACTCATAAGTCAGAATGTCGCTATTAATAATCAGCGTTCTACGTTTCAGCATAATATTGATGACTTATTGAACAATATTGAATCAGGACATTGGATAAAGTTTGCTTTTGGCGGAAGGGACGCTTCCGATAGCATGACTTATATTCTGCCGACGATTCGCATTCAGAAAGCATTAGCCCAATTTCGTCGTTGCCAATCATCGTTACCGGGCATGTCCTATGCTCAAGCCCGAAACCTCACTCTCTCATTTGACCTAGGCCAACGTCATTTAACCGTCCAGCAAACGAATACTCTGGGTGCGCTTTACACTTATCTGCGCGCCGATAAAAACATCAGCAAAGTTTTGATTGATGGCTACACCGACAACGTCGGTTCCAACGTCGCTAACCTAACCATCTCTAAGCAACGAGCAGATTTGGTTGCGAAAGCACTTAAAAAATCTGGCGTAGAGGCCGCAAGAATAGAAGTACGGTCTCATGGTTCTCGATACCCCATCGCTAGTAATTCAACACCAGAAGGGCAGGCTAAGAACCGCCGCGTGACTTTAAGGCTGGTGCGCAATGATGAAGCAGTAGTACCAAAACAAAATATAAAAATGAACGATAGGGAAAAGGCTTAAAGATGGCAGAGACAAATATCTTGTTAGTTGAGCCAAAGGATGAATTTGCTCAGCCAGTTATTAGAGTGTTAGAGGATTCGGGTTACCGTGTGACTCATTCTCGGACTGGGCGAAGTGCACTGCTTGAGGGCGCTGCGCCGATTACTTTGGTGAGTTCAAATTTGCCTGACATGTGCGTCAGAGAGTTCGTCAGTTGTCACCAAAAGACATCAAGCAATGGCGTTGCTATTGCAATCGTTGAACAAGAGCAGGGAATCTTAGCCGCTGAAACAATGAAAGCTGGTGCGACGGATTACCTGCTTCGTCCTTTTGAAAACAGCCAATTAGTAAACCTACTGCGTCGTGTTGAGGTGATTGGCAAACCAATGGCAAACATTGTTGCTGAATCATGGCGGAGCAAACAGGTACTTCAGCTAGCTCACCGTGCAGCTTGCACGAATGCCAGTGTTTTGGTTACCGGAGAATCTGGAACCGGTAAAGAAGTGCTGGCGCGTTATGTCCACGAGCATTCTCCACGATCAAGTGGCCCTTTTATCGCAGTAAATTGTGCCGCCATCCCCGAATCTATGCTTGAGGCGGTCTTGTTTGGCCATGTGAAAGGTGCTTTCACTGGTGCCACTCACTCGCAAAGCGGTAAGTTTGAAGAAGCGAACAACGGAACGATACTGCTGGATGAAATTGGTGAGATGTCGCCAGCGGTTCAGGCCAAACTATTGCGCGTACTTCAGGAGCGTGAAGTTGAGCGAGTGGGTAGTCATAAGCCGATTCAGCTTGATATTCGGGTCATTGCCGCCACGAATAAAGATCTGCGCGAAGAAGTGAAAAATGGCACGTTCCGTGAGGATCTTTATTATCGATTGGATGTTTTACCCTTGCATTGGCCTCCACTGCGAGAGCGCAGCGAAGACATCCTACCGATCAGTCAGTTCTTCATTAATAAATATCAAGATGGCAGTCAGTGTCACCTATCTCAAGATGCCATGATGGCGCTCAGTCAGTATCACTGGCCCGGAAACATTCGAGAGCTGGAAAACGTTATCCAACGAGCATTAGTCATGCGACACGGTGACTACATTACTGCGCATGATCTGATGTTACCAGTTGAGTTAATCAGCCCTGTCCAGACATCGACGCCTTCTCAGAGCATGGGGTATGTTGAGGCTAAGAAACAAGCTGAGTACCAGTATATTCTCGAACAACTTCGCCAGTATGGCGGCAATCGCACCAAGACAGCAAACGCACTTGGCGTCACTACGCGCGCTTTGCGCTATAAGTTAGCGGCAATGCGCGAACAAGGTATTGATCTACAGTCGGCCCTAGGCTCGGCTGCTTAAGGAGGATAAGTTATGGCAAGTCAACCAATAAACAGTGCGATGACCGCAGAACAGCTAATGCTATCCAAGATGGATGCAATGCGCGCTCAGATTCAACCGGAGTTCGTGGTTTCTGCTAATCCACTTGATGTGCAGCAGGTGAATCAGCCTCTCTCATTTTCCACAGCGATGACCAATGTGCTTGATACGGTCAATCAGCATCAATCGGCTGCCAGCCAAAAAATGACCGCGGTAGAAACGGGTCAGAGCGATGATTTAGTCGGAGCAATGATTGCTAGCCAGAAAGCTAGCCTGTCATTCAACGCTTTGATGCAGGTACGCAACAAGGTCGTGACCTCGTTTGAAGATATTATGAAGATGCCGGTGTAACCCATGTCAGACTTAACTACCCAAGTTGCAGGTGGCGGAACATTTAGCGCTGCCACCACACAAACTTCCTCCTCGCGAGGAATGGAAGATTTCACTCATAAATTGAAGCAGCTGTGGTCAAACAGTCAGAGAAATCTGGTTTTGTCTGCTGTTTTGGCCGCGATTGTGGCTGCGATCATTGTGGTGGCTCTTTGGAGCTCAACACAGAGCTACCGACCGCTTTACAGTCAGCAAGAAAGATTTGATACCGGTGAAATTGTCTCTGTCCTTGAATCTGAAGGCATAAATTACCGACTTCAAGAGCAAAATGGCCAAGTACTAGTGCCAGAGGGTGAAGTCGCCAGAATCCGCATGTTGCTGGCGGCAAAGGGAGTGAAAGCCAAACTGCCAACAGGTTTAGATTCACTCAAAGAAGACAGTTCTCTTGGAACCAGTCAGTTTATGGAAACCGCACGCTATCGTCATGGTTTGGAAGGTGAACTGATACGTACCATTATCTCTCTCAATGCGGTTTCTAATGCCCGAGTTCACCTAGCCATACCGCGTCAAACACTGTTTGTTCGACAAAACAGCGAAGCGCCTTCAGCATCGGTCATGCTTGAACTCAAACCTGGTGAAGATCTGAAACCGGAACAGGTCGAAGCGATTATTAATCTGATTGTCGGCAGCGTGACTGGGATGAAGCCAGAACAAGTGTCGGTGATTGATCAGTATGGTCGTTTACTCAGTGCTGATGTCGCCTCAGCGGAAGCGGGTAAGGTCAATGCCAAGTATCTTGAATATCAGAAGAACGTTGAGAAACAAATTATTCAGCGCGCTTCCGACATGCTGACACCGATTGTCGGGCCGAGTAACTTCCGCGTACAGGTAGCGGCAGATCTGGATTTTAGTCAGGTAGAAGAAACTCAGGAAATTCTTGATAACACACCAATTGTTCGTAATGAGCACACCATCTCCAACAACTCAATTGATCAGATTGCGTTAGGTGTTCCGGGAACCTTGAGCAATCAGCCTCCAGTAACTGGTGAAGTGCCAACACAAGACAGTCAGAACACCAATGCTCGCTCTGAAGTAAATCGTCAGTACGCTGTGGGCAGCAGTGTACGCCGCACACATTATCAACAGGGCCAGATTGAAAAGCTCAGCGTTTCTGTCTTGCTCAATGAGGCCGCAGCGCCAAATGGTACAGCTTGGACTGCGGACGAAAAAGCTCAGATTTCTACTATGGTCACTGACGCTGTGGGTATTGCAGCTGACCGTGGTGACAGCCTCAGTTTGATGAGTTTTAGCTTTACACCGCTCGCGATTGAGGCACCACCGACCATTCCTTGGTGGCAGGATCCAACGATTCAGCAGCCGATGCGTTACGTGATAGGCGGCATGCTGGGTATGGCGATGATTTTCTTCGTGCTGCGCCCACTTATCATGCATCTGACGGGTGCAGACATGCGCTCTCAAGAATTGGAGTTCGCCGAACCTCAGGAAGAGCCTATTTTCGACAATCTGCAAACGCGTGAAGAACGTGAACGTGAAGAAGCACTGAATCGCAAGTTATCTGAAAAAGGCATTGCCGCTTCCTCTGGTCTGGACGTGGGGAATGACATGTTACCGCCAGCCGGATCGCCACTAGAGATTCAGTTGAAACACTTGCAGTTAATTGCTAACGAAGAACCTGAACGAGTCGCCGAAGTACTAAAACAATGGGTAAATGTGAATGAACACAGCAGAGTCAAAGCAGAAAGCAACGCTTAGTCACGTAGAGCAAACCGCTCTGGTTCTTCTCGGCATGGGTGAAGACGCCGCTGCCAAAGTGCTGCGTAACTTCACTCGAGATGAAACCCAGCGTGTGACAAAAGCCATGGCGAAATTGAGTGGGATAAAAAGTGATAGTGCCAACGGCGTTATCCAGCACTTCTTTGAAGACTTTCGTCAACACAGTGGCATCCGTGGAGCGTCAAAAGAGTATCTATCGAACACACTGCGTAAAGCGCTGGGTAATGACTTAGCCAAAGGGCTTCTCAACAACCTATATGGTGATGAGATTCGGAATAATATGCAGCGCTTACAGTGGGTCGAAGCTGAGGTTTTAGCTCGATTCATATCTAATGAGCACCCGCAGATGCAGGCGATTTTTCTTGCCTATCTGCCACCGGAAAGCTCGTCAACAGTGCTCAAGCATTTACCTGAAGACTACCATGATGAACTCCTGTATCGGATTGCTCAGCTTCAGGATATTGACCATCAGGTTGCGAGCGATCTGAATGACCTGATTGAACGCTGTATTGAACAAGTATCGGTCAGTCAGAGTGCGCCGCTCTCTGGAGTTAAACAAGTGGCGGACATCATCAACCGATTTGAAGGTGACCGTGGTTCACTGATGGAAATGCTCAAGTTGCACGATGAAGAAGTGGTGAGTGAAATTGAGCAAAACATGTTCGACTTCATGGTTCTAGGTCGACAGAGAGAAGAAACAATGGATCGCTTGGTTCAGCAAGTTCCACTCGAACTTTGGGGTGTGGCTCTGAAAGGTGCAGAGATTCTTCTTCAGCAAACCATTAAGAGTGCAATGCCACAGCGCATGGTCAAAGCTCTGGAAGACGACATGGAAATTCGCGGTGCGGTACCACTAAGTCGAGTGGAGCGCGCGAGACAAGAAATCATGCAGATCGTACGTGAGCTGGATGAGGCGGGTGAAATCGAACTCGTGCTTTATGATGAACCTACAGTGGAGTAAAGCATGTCACTAGTGAAATCCAATTTACTGCAAGTTCCAGCATCAGGTTATCGCATTCATCGCTTTCCACCACTGGCGCAGCCCATGGCAAGTGATGATGAATTTGCCATCGATGATTCCTGGCAGGAATCCCAGATAGACCTGCAACAAAAGCTTGAAGAAGGGTTCCAGACAGGCCTCGAACAGGGACATGAAGAAGGCCTCCGTCAAGGGTTGAGCCAGGGGAAACAGCAAGGCTTACTGGAAGGCCAGAAAGAAGGTTTCCAGAAAGGCTTCGTATCGGGTGAACAGTCCGGTAAGCAGACATTTCTTGAAGCGACTAAGCCAGTAAATGAGCTTTATCAAACCTTGTCACGTTGGCAGGCTGAGCGTGAGCAACAGCAGCGACACATTATTTGCGAACTGGTACAAAAGGTCGCACAACAGGTGATTCGAGCAGAGCTGACTTTGATGCCACAACAAATCCTAGCGCTCGTTGATGAAACACTCGAAGCGATGCCCGGAAAAACAGAGAAAGTAACCGTTCACCTTAACCCTCAGGATCTTGACCGCATCACTCAAATCAATGCGGAATTACCTAAAGAATGGAAGCTGGTCGCCAATCCAGAACTGCCGACAGGCGGGTGTCATTTGGTGACCGATGATGCTGAGGCGGACGCCAGCTGTGACTCGCGCTTACAAGCTTGCATGGACAACGTCAAAGAGCACTTGCTCGAAGAAGTGACACCGGTGGTTGAAGCTGACAATGAGTAATACGCTCGCATTTGATCTTCTGTCTGAACGAACCAGTGAAGCCATTGCTTCGCTGGATTCCATTCCCGTGGCTAGAGTCACAGGGCGACTGGTAAAAGTCACAGGGCTGATGCTGCAAGCGGTAGGGTGTCGCTTTAAGCTTGAGCAGCGTTGCCTAGTTGAGACGGCGGAAGGTGACATGATTGAAGCACAAGTTGTGGGCTTTGATCATACCATCGCTTATCTGATGCCAATTCGTCGTCTTGGCGGATTATTTGCGGGAGCGAAAGTGATTCCATTGGATGGAGACAGCACAGTTCAGCTCAGCGAAAACTGGATGGGACGCGTGGTGAATGGGCTAGGTGAAGCCCTTGATGATGGGCCTGTCTTGCAAGGAGGTGATCGCGTTTCACTTGAGCCTAAACCAATCAACCCTCTAAAGCGTAGACCCGTTGATTCACCGCTCAATGTTGGGGTACGAGCGATCAATGGCCTGCTTACGGTAGGTAAAGGTCAGCGTATTGGGTTAATGGCGGGCAGTGGCGTAGGGAAAAGTGTTTTGATGGGAATGATTACCCAAAACACGGAAGCGGATGTCATTGTTGTAGGCCTGATTGGTGAACGTGGTCGTGAAGTCCGTGAATTCATTGAGTCTAACTTGACTCCAGAAGCGCGTGACAAAGCGATTATCATTGCTGCGCCAGCAGACGAATCGCCGCTGATGCGTCTTAGAGCCATGTTGTTATGCCATCGAGTTGCAGAGTATTTTCGCGATAAGGGTAAAGATGTCTTGCTAATGGTGGACTCTCTGACTCGTTATGCGATGGCGCAGCGAGAAATTGCCCTCTCTCTGGGTGAACCACCCGCCACCCGAGGCTATCCACCATCGGTATTTAATGCCTTGCCGCAGTTACTTGAACGTGCCGGAAACAGTGAAAACCCCAATGGTAGCCTGACTGCCATCTATACCATTCTTGCCGCAGGTGATGATCAGCAAGATCCAGTGGTTGATTCTGCGCGTGCCATTCTTGATGGTCATGTCGTTTTATCTCGTAAACTGGCAGAACAAGGACATTATCCGGCGATTGATGTTAATGCTTCGGTGAGCCGCTGTATGACGGCTTGCTCACAACCTGCCCACCTGACCTTGGCCAATGAATTTCGCAAGACTTATTCGAATTACCTTCAAGTTAAAGACCTACTACCACTGGGAGGTTACCAACCAGGACAAGATCCAGAACTGGATCGTTCGGTGGCTTTGTATCCACAGCTGACGGCATACCTTCAGCAAGCGGCAGACTGCTCTGTGGATTTTCCTCAAAGCCTGACAGAACTGGCGCAGCTCTTTCAATCAAATTAGGAATTAACGTATGGAAGCGAAATTGCGTGCTGTGGAGAAGTTTCAGAAAATTCAGCAAAAGCATCGAGATAGAATGTCTGCGCAGTTGGAATCGCTTCGCCAACAGCACACAGTAGCTCAGCAGCGTTTACAACAACTGATGGAATTGAAGCGCCAGACGCAACCACGATCGAGTCATGTTATGGCTTTACATCGAGAGGCATTGCTCAATCGTAGCCGTGTGGATCAGATGCTTCATAAGCTGATTGTCCATCAGGAACATGAGCAGGAGGTGATGCAAGCGCAATGCACGTCGTTGCAAAAACAGCTTGAAAATAAGCACCTCAGAGTCAAAGGTCTGGAAAATACTCTCGAACGTTGGAAGGAAGAGCACAATTCTGACATTCGACACAAGGAAGAGCTCGCGTTAGAAGAGATTATCAATAGCCGATTCGCGCAAAAAGCTCAATAATTCGTCACCCGCAAGGCTTTGCGTCACCTTAAACTGCATCAAGCCTGATTTACCTAAGGAGGAGAGAAAGGTTGGTATGCTTAAGTTAAGAGATGCAAATGTCCTTATCATCAAAGAATTTCCGAATAAAAACATTAGCATATCTAGTCTTATGCTCTCTTTGGGAATCAAGCAACATAAGATTATTCATCTGAATTCTCCACATGAAGCGCTTAATCGGACGTTCCATGGCCGGTTTGATATTCTGATTTGTGATCAGAGCTTTCGCAAAAATACAGTTAAGTCACAGGATCTGATTCTTGAGTTGAGAAAGTCGAAGACTATAGATGAGCGCTCGACAATCATTATGGATTGCGCGGATAGCAGTATACGTGACAGCTCATATTACTTTGGTGATGTCCACCTCAAGCCGGAAGATAATCAGCGGGATATCAGTGTTCTTATCCGCAAGGTGTTTGAGAAGAAGAATAAGGTTTGGCCTCTGCTTCAGCGCAACGATATTGAGTGTGCTGACGAGATGGAAAAACGCTATCAATTCTTTGAGCAGCACTACTTTGAATATCAATATGATTTCAAACTCAATCGTGCTCACCACCACTTGGTAAAACGTGAGCTTAAACAAGCCACGGAGTTATATGGTGCTTTGATAAAAGAGGCGGGTAAGCGAGATTATTCTCTAGAGATCAGCCTGTTTCTCAATGCACTGGTATTAAATGCCCAGTCAGACGACGCGCTGGAGCTTTACAACAAGTTCAATTCTGCCAAGTTTCAGCTCGGTCAGCCATTTGACGAGATAGGGACGTTGCTGATGCTGCAAAATGGCAGCATACAGGATGCTTATCGCCTGTTGACTCGTTCGGGCTCACGTTGGGGGCTTAGTTTGGCTCATCAGACATCGCTGGCTTTGATGAGCATTGCAGCCAGTCGATATGATGATGCTCTGGTTCACTTCTCCTCTGGTCTTAACACCGCCAAACTGATCAATCGAGACGTTGCCCAGCACACCCTGAATTATCTGTTCGCATTGCTAATGCTTTGGATGCGAAGTGAAGAGGGGAGTGGCTTGTATGAGAAGAAATTTGATCAGGTTGTTAAAGAAATGTCTCGTCACAAGCTCACGGAAAGTGAGAGTCAGCATCTGGCATTAATTCAGCTTCATGCTGAATTCCTCACGGGGGCACGACAAAGTGCGGAGTCTGTGCTGGATAGCTTTACCCGTAAGCTCGACAAAGTGAGCTGTGTGGCGAAAATCCATGCGCTATTTCTTTCTACAGGTTTGTCTAACAAGGACAACCTTACCCTCATTTTTGACAACCTTCTTCATCACGACAGTGTATTTATGTTTGAACCACTTCCTCCTGTCTGTGCTGCGTTGGTTAAGCGCATTGATTTTAAGCAGTTTGCAAGTGACATGAAGCGTTTTAATCGCGAGAAAGTTGCTGAGTAGTTGTGACTCTGTATTCAGGGCCAAAATAGCCTAAGCGACCTGTTTTGAACCGCAATTAAATCCAATTTTTATCTCTGGGATAAGGTTTCCGAATTGGAAACCTGACTCTTCTCGCGTCATTTTGCCCTGATAGAATTCCTCTCACTTTAATGATTGTAAGAGTGTGTCATTGAGAAAGTATGGAATCTAATCACTTAACCGTTATGGTCACTGGCATTGAGGGAACGCGCTTTTTTAATCTATCGTTCCGGGCTATTACAGGGATTAAGTACTCGCTGTTATTTATTGCTGTGATGTTCTTTACCTTGCTCGGACTTTTGTCGATTCTAGCGGGCGATGCTTCTGATTCCGAACGGGAAAAAAGTGAACTGTTGAGTAAAGCCTATTCTCTCGAAAAAGAGTTAATACGCTCACACGAATTTCAGAGTGACTTAGAAAGCCACCTGACGAGAAAGAAGCAAGATCTCGCTTACGTGACGGACAAACTGCGTGATATTGAGTCTGCGCTGGAGCTTTCCAACGAGTCTTTAGACTTAAGAGATAGAGTTGATAGCGCGGCGCTCAGTACTGCGGTTCGTCATCAGATGATGCAACTGATACCCAATGGACGGCCAGTTAAAGCAGGTTATCTTTCTTCCCATTACGGTCGCAGGGTGCACCCAGTCACTAAAATGAAAGCCATGCATCATGGTATTGACTACGCCGTTAATGCCGGAACTCCAATTTACGCCCCGGCTGATGGCATTATTGAAGTGGCGAGAAAAAGTAATAAAGGCTCAGGCAATTTCTTAAAACTGGCGCACTCATTCGGTTTTACTTCTTCTTACTCTCACCTGAGTGCATTCAAGGTGAAGCGTGGAGATTACGTTAAGAAAGGTGATTTGATTGGTCTGTCGGGTAACTCTGGGTTATCGACTGGGTATCACCTGCATTATGAGGTTCGTTTGGTGGGGCGCTCTCTGGATCCATTGCCTTTCACCAAATGGGAAATGAATAACTTTGACTCGATTTTCGAATCGAATAAGGACGTAAAATGGGATTACTTGGTAAACAGAATCGAGAATCAAATAGCCACTGCTCTCAAACTGTCATCGCGGAAGGAGGCTATATTGAAGGACAACTCAAGCTTACTTGTAACATCCAGATAGATGGTCAAATAAAGGGCAGCATTGAAACCGATCGTAGTGTCACCATTAGTGCAACCGGATCTGTTGACGGTTCGATTCGTGCTGAACGCCTGATTATCAATGGCCGCTTCCTTGGCAAGGTTTACACCAAAAGCTTAGAGATTCTTGAACACGGCTACCTTGAGGGGGAAGTGTCTGCTACAGAATTTACCATTCAGAAAGGCGGCGTCTTTCTAGGCAACTCAAAGAATGTCTCCACAGAGGAAGTAGTTAATCTAGACGCTGCGAAAAAGACATCTAAGCCAAAGGCAAAAACAGAACAAGGTAAAGTCGAGCAGTGCGCTTAACGAGCATAACAGATTCGCGCGCCAATGATATCTCCCGATGGATCGGGAGATATTTGGACAGTTTATTTGGGCTGAATTTAAAAGTGATATTGGATATTCGTCATCAAGAAAACTTCGTCACCTAGTTTTGATGTTGTTTTAGTGTTCCCTTCTTCATTAGTTAGTTCTGTAGTGTGGTACAGGTAACTGACTTCTGTACCAACACTCCATTGCTCAAATTGGTACTTTAGTCCTGTTTGTGCTCCCAGCACTACTCCATCCAGTTCGTGTGTATCGTAGCTCGCATTGAACATTTCGTAGCCCAGCTTGCCACCTAAGGTCCAGGAAAGTTTCTCCGTGATTGGCACAAGATAGTCGTACCTTGTATAGAGAGTGCCGACTTCAAGGTCGCTATCTGAGTTGTTTTCTTCACTCGTACCACGATAGTCATAACCTAGACTTAGTTGGTGAGCATTATTGAAGATAACACCACCACGCAAACCAAACACCGCGGAGGATGACATATCTTGGTCTTGATTGACGCCATTGGTTTCCACTTCGATTGTACCGCTAATGCGGGCACCTGCATCAAGGCCAATGAAATACTCATAGTTCTCTGAAGCATTGGCATTGAATGCTGTTGTCGCCATCAAGACACCGAAAGTAACCAGTTTTAAGGATTTGTTTTGCATAGTGTGTTTCCTACATTTAACGCTAGCGATTGGCTAACTCTTTTGTTGTTTTCGCTTTCACATCACGATGAAAGTGGCGGTTAAGGTAGAGATACAAACGACAAAAGCGAAAGGAAATGCACGGAATAGTACGGAATAAAGCTAAATTGTTTTTTATTTATAATTGTTGAGAAATTACTTAATGACGAACCCCGTTGTTTATTGGGCTTTTAAACGGTAAGAGAGTGCAAAAATGAAGGGAGCTGTTTGAGCGAATTATGTGATTACCTTGCGTTTAAGATTTGAGGCTAGGTATGCAGGGAAGGCCTAGTAAATCAAAGGAGAGGAAGCACCGCTGTATAGAGTTAAGGGCTGCTGAAACGAAAAAAGACGTCCGAAGACGTCTTTTTTCTTGAATTTGGCTCCCCCTGCGGGACTCGAACCTGCGACATACGGATTAACAGTCCGCCGTTCTACCAACTGAACTAAGGGGGAATTGCGTTTAAGCGCTGCGAATATTATCGGTGAGACGAAACGCTGTCAACCTCAAAATCGCCTGAATGGTCTAAATTTTTTGTTAAAAAGTGCTTTACTTTTTTGTAGCCCTTGATGTGCCTAAGCTAGATTTACTTATCCACCAAAATTGTGGATAACTATGTTGATGAATCTTGAGCAATGAATAAACTGAGCAATAATAGGTGTTTAGCTCTAAAAATAATCAAAAAAGATCATTAGCTAACTTGTTGTATATTAAAGCATCAGGTGAAGGTTAGATCTGTTCTTATGATTTTTAGGATTTTTTGATCAATGTGGACAAGTTGAGATTTTAACTAGAAATGTGAATAAGCTGTGTGAGAATTTTGGGAGATTATTAAGATGGTTCCCGAGTAGGGCGAGAGATAATAGCAGGATTGAATATTGGGATCTAGCGCTAACAGGACAAAATTTCTAAAACAGAGAGTTATTTTTTCTCTAGCTATTGTTTCTGTATATTTATACAGTCAAAATAGACCGAATTTATTCTTCGTGTGCGGGTGAGGTGCAAATGAGCAAAGTTTTTGATTTGGTTTCGGATTACCAACCGTCAGGTGACCAGCCAACAGCGATTAACCAGTTATTGGAGGGGTTGGATTCAGGTCTCGCTCATCAAACTTTACTGGGGGTTACTGGCTCAGGTAAAACTTTTACCCTTGCCAATGTGATAGCACAGGCTCAGCGCCCTGCGATTCTACTCGCACCGAATAAAACTCTGGCTGCACAGCTTTATGGTGAGATGAAATCATTTTTCCCTAATAACGCTGTCGAGTACTTCGTCTCTTACTACGACTATTACCAGCCTGAAGCCTACGTACCGACGACCGATACATTTATAGAGAAAGATGCCTCTGTAAACGCCCACATTGAACAAATGCGCCTGTCCGCGACCAAAGCCTTACTTGAACGCAAAGATGCCATTATTGTGGCTTCTGTTTCCGCAATTTACGGTCTGGGTGATCCTCAGTCTTATCTGCAAATGATGTTGCACGTACGCCGCGGGGATGTAATGGATCAGCGAGATATTTTGCGCCGTCTGGCTGAATTGCAATACAGCCGCAACGATGTGGCATTTGAGCGAGGACAGTTCCGTGTTCGTGGTGAAGTGATCGATGTTTTCCCTGCGGAATCCGATCAAGATGCAGTACGTATTGAAATGTTTGATGATGAAATCGACTGTATCAGTATCTTCGACCCACTGACGGGTGTGGTCAAGCAGCGCGATTTACCTCGTTTTACCATCTATCCGAAAACGCACTATGTTACGCCAAGAGATAAGATCTTGGATGCGATTGAAAATATTAAGGTTGAACTGGAAAGTCGCAAAAAGCATTTGTTGGATAACAACAAGTTACTTGAAGAGCAACGTATTTCTCAGCGGACTCAATTTGATATTGAAATGATGACAGAGCTTGGCTTCTGCTCTGGTATCGAAAACTACTCTCGCTACCTCAGTGGTCGTAGTGAAGGCGAGCCGCCACCGACCCTATTTGATTACTTGCCCCATGATGGTTTGTTAGTGATCGACGAATCTCACGTAACCGTGCCGCAAATTGGCGCTATGTTCAAAGGTGACCGTTCACGTAAAGAAACGCTGGTGGAATTTGGCTTCCGTTTGCCTTCTGCTTTGGATAACCGGCCGCTCAAATTCGAAGAGTTTGAATCTCTCGCACCACAAACCATTTTTGTATCCGCAACGCCAGGTAACTACGAGCTAGAGAAATCAGATGGAGAGGTGGCTGATCAGGTCGTTCGTCCAACAGGTCTGCTTGACCCTGAATTGGAAGTTCGTCCAGTGGCGACTCAGGTGGATGATCTGCTGTCCGAAATCCGTATTCGATCTGCTAAGGACGAACGTGTGTTGGTCACCACGCTAACAAAACGTATGGCAGAAGATTTAACTGAGTACCTGACGGAACATGACGTACGTGTTCGTTATCTCCACTCTGATATCGACACGGTCGAACGTGTGGAAATTATTCGAGATCTGAGACTGGGTGAATTTGACGTTTTGGTCGGGATCAACTTGCTGCGAGAAGGTTTGGATATGCCGGAAGTGTCGTTGGTCGCTATTCTGGACGCTGACAAAGAAGGTTTCCTACGTTCCGAGCGTTCGCTGATTCAGACTATTGGTCGTGCGGCACGTAATATTAGCGGTAAAGCTATTCTTTATGCCGATAGTGTAACGAAATCTATGCACAAGGCGATGGGAGAAACCAACCGTCGTAGAGAGAAACAACAAGCCTATAATGATAAGATGGGCATCGAGCCGCAGGCACTGAAACGTAATATTAAAGATATTATGGAACTTGGCGATATTGCTAAGAGCAAAAAACAACGAACTAATAAGCAGGTTCCGTTGTCCAAGGTCGCAGAGCCGTCCCAGTCTTACAATGTGATGACACCGCAACAGCTTGAAAAAGAGATTAGCAAGTTGGAAGCACAGATGTATCAGCATGCTCAAGATCTGGAGTTTGAAGCGGCGGCTGAGAAACGAGATCAAATTGAAAAATTGCGTCAGCAGTTCATTGTGAATAGCTGATTTCGTGTTATGGCCTCCGACTGACAGATAAAAAAATAGCCAGTAGAAATAAATTCTATTGGCTGTAATTTGTGAATACTAAGTTCACTAACAACGTCAGTTGGCTAGGTGACCCATAAGGGTCAATGTTATAACAGCATTTAACGTGCCAATTTTTTTACGCCAATTTTAGGGCGTTTCTCGTTTTTTAAGCATTAAATTTGCAAAATGCAAAGCGCAATGCAATCATTTATACAAATTGCGAAGAAAAATTCGGCTAGGTTATGCAACACAATACGCAAACACAAAAGTCCAAATATCTTTTGATGGTTGAAGATACTGCGTCGGTCGCGGCGTTGTACCGTTCTTATCTCACCCCTTTGGGTATCGATATCAACATCGTTGGTACCGGGCGTGATGCCATTGAAAGCCTCAACTTTCGCACTCCTGATTTAATCCTATTGGACCTTCGTCTTCCCGACATGACAGGTATGGATGTTTTGCATGCAGTGAAACAGAAAATGCCTGATGTTCCAGTGATATTCATGACTGCCCACGGCTCGATTGATACCGCTGTAGAAGCGATGCGCCATGGTGCTCAGGATTTCCTTATCAAGCCGTGTGAAGCGGACCGACTCCGTGTCACGGTTAACAACGCTATTCGCAAAGCGACCAAGTTGAAAAATGAAGCTGATAATCCGGGTAACCAGAATTATCAAGGCTTTATCGGTAGTAGCCACACTATGCAGGCTGTGTATCGTACCATCGACTCCGCCGCATCCAGTAAAGCCAGTATTTTCATCACTGGTGAAAGTGGTACGGGTAAAGAGGTGTGTGCAGAGGCCATTCATGCGGCAAGTAAGCGTGGTGACAAGCCCTTCATCGCGATCAACTGTGCGGCTATTCCAAAAGATCTGATTGAAAGTGAATTGTTTGGTCATGTGAAAGGCGCGTTTACCGGCGCTGCCACTGATCGACAAGGCGCGGCTGAGTTGGCTGATGGAGGCACGCTGTTCCTTGACGAACTGTGTGAGATGGATCTGGATCTGCAAACTAAGCTACTACGTTTTATTCAGACGGGTACCTTCCAGAAAGTCGGCTCTTCGAAAATGAAAAGCGTCGACGTGCGTTTCGTCTGTGCAACCAACCGAGACCCTTGGAAAGAGGTGCAGGAAGGTCGCTTCCGTGAAGACTTATATTATCGTTTATACGTAATTCCTTTGCACCTACCTCCTTTGAGGGAGCGTGGCGATGATGTCATAGAAATTGCTTATTCTCTGCTAGGCTTTATGTCTAAAGAGGAAGGAAAAGACTTTGTCCGGCTGGCACCAGAAGTTGTGAGCCGCTTCGCTCAATACGAGTGGCCGGGTAATGTTCGTCAATTGCAAAACGTACTGAGAAACGTCGTGGTTCTTAACAACGGTGAAAACATCTCCATGGATATGTTGCCGCCTCCATTGAATCAGCCAGTCGAAAATCAGATCAGGGTAGACTTGCAGGACAAAGACAGTTTTTCTGTGCATGACATTTTCCCTCTGTGGTTAACAGAGAAGAAAGCCATTGAGCAAGCGATTCAGGCCTGTGAAGGGAATATTCCTAAAGCCGCGGGCTATTTAGATGTCAGTCCATCAACGCTTTATCGCAAGCTGCAAAACTGGAACACGAAGGAAACACAGTAATCGATCATGGAAGTGTTAAATCAAACTAAAATAGACCGACTGGCAAGTGAAATTGGTGCTGATAATGTACCGATTTTGCTTGATATCTTTCTTGGGGAACTAGCGCAGTACATCGAAAAGCTCAGTACCGACGAAGGACTGGATAAAGATGCTTATCTCAAAGAAATTAGTCATGCTCTGAAAAGCAGTGCTGCAAGTTTTGGGGCTGAATCTCTATGTGCGTATGCGGTGGAAGTGGACGCGAAAGCTAAATCAGGTCAGACGCTCGATATCTCAGCGACACAGCAACAGATGGTTGCGCTGCTGAGTGAAACCCAACAGCGCTATAAAGCGTTACTCGCACAATAACGACTCAACGGCAGACTGCAATTTGCTTCTGTCGTGGCGCCAGTCTCGATTTGGTGAAGCGAGAGGTGTTGTTATGCAATTCCAATCGCTTAATTCAGGGTGAGGTTCTTCACCCAAAACCACATCAATTTTTCTACCGCGGCAGGCACGCTCGCACCATTCCAGTTTTTCTTTCAGAGTCATCTTACCCGCAGGGCCGTATTCAGGAGATAGGTTTTCAACGAAGACAAGCTGAGCCTTTTGGTTGTTTTCGATTGCTCGGCCAATTTCAGATAACAGCAATGGTGGCATAATACTGGTTAGAAAACTGCCCGGACCAAGAATGATCGCATCCGCTTGTTCTATCGCAAGTACACCCTCACTGGTTGCAGGAACTTCAGGCTCCAAGTCGAGACGAACCAGTTTTTCAGGCATTTCATCGACACTGGTTTCTCCTGTTACCCACTGACCGTTAGGAGCAAGCGCTTTAAGGTCAGCAGGGTGTTCTGTCATTGGGATGATATTCACATCGACTTTAAGCATGTTGCGGATAAGGTTGATGGCATCCAAAGGTCGAACTGACAGGTTATCGAGGCCAGTCAGCATTAAGTTACCTAAGTTGTGACCATCCAATTCGCCAGACCCTTTGAAGCGATATTCAAACATCATCGAACTGATTGAGGGTTCGGTAATTAACTGGTTGATGCAGTTGCGGGTGTCACCCCAAGCGATACCGCCCTGACAATTACGTATCCTACCAGTTGAGCCGCCATTATCTGTAGTGGCAACAATGCCTGTCGCATTCTCACCAAAGTCTTTCAAAGCCGCCAGCATGCGTCCAAGGCCGTGACCACCACCAACGGCGACCACTTTTTTCGTGCAGTACAGAGTCATTAATTTTGTTCTTATTTGATCATATTCATCTACAATCTAGAATAATCGAACCGCTAAAAGTACTCAATACGGGGTATTTTGGGCGTTGGGTGTGATTTTTTTATCTTGAGGGTAGAAACACGCACAATTATTAAGTATTTTATCGTCAGCTACTGTTGTTAAGCATTGGTCTTAATAGGCAGTTGCCATAACTCCGAGCTCATCAGGCTAAGTTCATAGTGAATAAGCGTGCTGAGCCAGTGACAAATTGTCACAAGGGCATAATTGGAAATGATTATCGCCTCCCGTGTTTGGAAAGGTGTTCCGTGGCGCAACAATTCGAAGATAGATTTCAACGCAAGTTTTATTACTTGCGTCTCTCCGTTACAGATGTCTGTAACTTTAAATGCACATATTGTCTGCCTGATGGTTATAAACCTTCGGGACAGAAAAACTCGTCTTTTTTAACGCTTCCTGAGATAAAACGTGTGGTCAGAGCATTTGCTGACTGTGGTACGTCGAAAGTTCGTATCACAGGAGGTGAACCGAGCTTGCGTAAAGACTTCACTGATATCATTCATACTGTGGCCGAAACTGAAGGTATCAATAAGGTGGCTACGACCACCAATGGTTACCGAATGGAGAAGCAGGTTGCTGACTGGAAGCAGGCTGGACTGACACATATTAACGTTAGCGTTGATAGCCTCGATCCTCGCATGTTTTATCAGATCACTGGTGAAAACAAATTTACCGAAGTGATGGCTGGTATCGACCGAGCCTTTGAAGTCGGCTATGAGCAGGTCAAGGTGAACGTGGTATTGATGAAAGACCTCAATTCTCATGAGTTGCCAGCGTTTCTAAACTGGATCAAAGGCCGCCCAATTCAGCTGCGTTTTATTGAACTGATGCAAACTGGTGAGATGGATCAGCTCTTCCACAATCATCATGTTTCAGGTGTAGCGATTCGTAATCAGCTGATTGCCAATGGTTGGCTACTTAAAGCGCGTGCAAACAACGATGGGCCTGCTCAGGTGTTTATTCATCCTGACTATCAAGGCGAAATCGGTCTGATTATGCCTTATGAGAAAGACTTTTGTGAGAGCTGTAACCGCTTACGTGTATCGGCCAAAGGCAAATTGCACCTGTGTCTGTTTGGTGAACATGGTGTTGAGCTGCGTGATTTATTACAGCAAGACTCGCAAGAAAATGCGTTAATTCAGCGTATTCAGGAGCAGTTACAGACTAAATCAGTGAGCCACTTCCTCCACGATGGTAATGCGGGCATGACGCCGCATCTGGCGTCGATTGGCGGCTAAACGCTGATACTCAATTCTCAAATCATATTATGTTGGGCTAAGCCTCAGCTTGGCGCAATCTGAACAAATCGAAATAGGTAGGTGAACAAATGGGTCACGCAGAAAGTAAATTTCAACCAGCAAACATTGCCGTGTTAACCGTCTCTGACACACGTACAGAAGAAAATGATACTTCTGGCGCGTATCTGGTTGAGAACGCAAAAGAAGCGGGTCACAACGTTGTGGACAAGCAGATCGTGATTGACGATATGTACAAAATCCGTGCAATTGTTTCTCAGTGGATTGCGGATGAAAGCGTGCAAGCTGTGATGATTACCGGTGGTACGGGCTTTACCTCTCGCGATAGCACACCTGAAGCACTTAAGCCTTTGTTTGACAAAGAAGTAGAAGGTTTTGGTGAGCTGTTCCGTCAGGTGTCATACGAAGAAATTGGTACGTCGACCATTCAATCACGCGCGATTGCGGGCTTTGCGAACCATACTGTCATCTTTGCAATGCCGGGTTCGACAGGTGCTTGTCGTACTGGTTGGACAAAAATCATTAAGCAGCAGTTGGATGCCAGCCATCGCCCTTGTAACTTCATGCCACACCTTTCTGTATAAGCAGGTAGCACTATGAGTCAGTTCACTCACATTAATGCCTCCGGTGAAGCCAATATGGTCGACGTATCGGCAAAAAATGACACTGTGCGTGAAGCGCGAGCTGAAGCTTTTGTTCATATGGCACCGGAAACCTTGCAGTTGATTGTTTCGGGTCAACATCATAAAGGGGACGTGTTTGCGACCGCTCGTATTGCAGGTATTCAGGCAGCGAAGAAAACTTGGGATCTGATCCCGCTTTGCCATCCGCTTCTTCTTTCAAAAGTTGAAGTTCAGTTGGAAGCGATTGAATCTGAAAACATGGTTCGTATTGAGTCTGTGTGCAAACTTGCAGGTAAGACCGGGGTTGAGATGGAAGCCCTAACTGCGGCGTCAGTGGCTGCGTTAACCATCTACGACATGTGTAAAGCGGTGCAGAAAGACATGGTGATTGGTCAGGTTCGTCTGCTGGAGAAAACCGGCGGCAAGTCAGGTCATTTTAAGGTGGATGCATGATTAAAGTACTGTTCTTTGCTCAGACCCGTGAATTGGTTGATACCGATGAACTTGAACTAGAAGCTCGTTTTGAGACCGTTGAAGCACTACGCGCAGACCTTGCTACCCGTGAAGGTAAATGGGACTTAGCGCTGGAACCTGGTAAATTACTGGCAGCGGTTAACCAGTCCATTGTGGCTTTTGAGCATCCTTTGAACGATGGCGATGAAGTGGCTTTCTTCCCTCCTGTGACAGGAGGTTAATGATGGAACGTGTGTCTGTTCAGTTCGAAGATTTCTCTGTTGGCGCTGAGTACGAAGCTCTCGCACAGGGCACAGCCTCTGGCGCCGTCGTTACATTTGTTGGCAAAGTACGAGACATGAACCTTGGCGACAATGTTACAGGGCTCTCTCTGGAGCATTATCCGGGGATGACAGAAAAAGCACTTGGCGAGATTTGTCAGCAGGCTGAGCAGCGATGGCCTTTGCTTGATGTTCGTGTCATTCATCGTGTCGGTGATTTGGATATTGGCGATCAAATCGTATTTGTTGGTGTATCTAGTGCGCACCGCGGTGCGGCGTTTGAAGCTTGTGAATTCATCATGGATTATCTAAAGACCAAAGCACCATTCTGGAAAAAAGAACGCACTACGGAAGAGACTCGCTGGGTTGAATCCCGAGAGTCGGATGCGAAAGCTGCTGAACGTTGGAAATCATAAAGAAACAGGCCCTTCTTGATGACGGGCCTGTTTTGTATTTGATTTACATTTTGTGGATGGTGCCTCGTTGGTGTTTTTTGGCAAAGAACAAGGCTTTGTCTGCAATTCCCACAAACTTTTCTGCGGTCATATCTGCGGGGATTGGATCGCAATGACGAATCCCAACGGTAATTGTCAGGTATTGCGAAACGTGTGATGTCCTATGCTCTAGCGCGAGTTGCGCGATCGCATCAAGTAGGTCTTGTGCGTGCTGAATACACATATGTTCCGATATGCCGGGAACAAACACCAGAAACTCATCGCCGCCATAACGAAAGCATAGATCGTTGTTGTGCGCCCACTGTTTGATTGCACTACCGACCGCTTTTAATGCTTCATCTCCTTTGATGTGCCCATAGTGATCATTGAACTCTTTAAAGCAATCGATATCGATCATAAACACGGCTGCTCCCATGCCCTTTAATCTTGCCAGCTCAATAGAATCCGGTAATAAAGCATCCATGGCATAGCGGTTATAAACTTGGGTCAAGTGCTCAATTAAGGTCAGCCGCTCGAGCTCATTTTGCTGCTCTGCCAGTTTATTGAGAGCGCGTTGATATTCAGAGATGTTGCGTACGGTCCAAAGCACATACTCCGTATTGGGTAAAGGGATTACCAGAGCGCTAAAGTATTGGATCTCTGCTGGTCCCTGGATGCCTTCAAAGCAAGTGAGGTCTTTGGGATCAAGTGAGTAGCTGAGCTCAGCGGGTTTTTGATTATCGATAACATCGACAATCACTTGACTGAACCACACTGCTTTGTCTGCAGGTAGCACCTGATATTGATTGAGACCGATCAGTGATGCTGGGTTGTGATGGCGTTTGGTGTCTGTGCCACCCCAAGCCTCAACATAGATACCGGATTTATTGATCAGAAAGGTAGGCTCAGGCAGTGATTCAAAAACAGCATGCATCAGGTCTGGGTTTCTAGCGACTGCCGCTGAAAATGTCGAATTCACGAGCCTCATCCTTAACTGCTTTCTATCTTCTAACTATAGTTTATTCAGAGAACACAGTACTTATACAAATATAAGGCTCAATAAGATGAATGTGCAAATGACGAAAAGAGCGCTGATCATTGCAGCGGTGGTGGGCACCTTACTCAATCTGATTAATCAGTATGATGCAATTCTGGGAGAAGGTTCTGTGAATTGGGCCAAAGCGTCTTTGACCTACTGTGTGCCATTTTGCGTCTCACTGTTTAGTAGCTGGTTGGCGGCACGTGACGCTCAGGCTAACTGTCCTGGCGAGTAGTTTTGTGATAGGTAACGCCTATTGGAAAAATTGTTGTTTTCAATTTAGTAAAATCAAGAAATTAGACAACAATTACAATATGGCAAGCGTGACTTGCTCGTTAAGGAGACACAAATGGAATCATTGAAAGTAAGAGATTACATGACATTGCAAGCCGTGACGTTTAAACCTGAAATGTCACTAAGTGCTGCGCTGGAAAAAGTGATGAAGTCGAGTTATCTCGGTGGACCGGTTATTAACGAAAAAGAAGAAGTGATTGGTTTTCTTTCAGGGCATGACTTGCTAGATAAACTGGTTAAGGTCAGTTACTACTGTCAGGATACTCACATTGTGTCGGACTGCATGCATCCTGATGTTATTTCGGTTGGTCCAGATACCTCGATTATTGAGCTGGCAGATATGATGCAAGTGGGTAAACCGAAAGTGTATCCGGTGATTGATAACGGTAAACTAGTCGGCATTATTACGCGTCGAGATGTGCTCAGAGCTGTAGCGAAGAATCTGGACGATTGCTTTAAGCATCCGGTATAGTGATGTGTTACAAACTGTAAAAGAGGCGCAAATATGCGCCTCTTGTTGTTATTGATACCAGCAAAGTCCGGGGAGAAGCATGCAGAATCAGAGCGCTAAATTTGTTGAAGGTTCAACCATGCGCCATATCTTGGTGATGTCCGGCGCAGGTTCTGTTGGTTTAATGGCCCTGTTTGTTGTCGACTTACTGGATATGCTGTTTATCAGTATGTTGGGCCAAGTTGAACTGGCTGCTGCTGTCGGCTTTGCTGGCACACTGGTGTTCTTCTCTACTTCAATTTCTATTGGTACATCCATCGCAATGGGAGCATTAGTCTCTAAGGCGATAGGGGCTAAGCAGCGCGAGCATGCCAGACAACTGAGTAGCAGTATTATTGCCACCGCTTTTGTCATCAGCAGCGTGGTCAGTGCGGTCATGTTTTTCTATATTCCTGAACTGCTGCACGCGATAGGTGCTAAAGGGTACGTGGCTGAACGTGCCGAAGCTTATCTGAGAATCCTTATACCGAGTGGCCCTGTGATTGCCATTGCCATGTCCGCGGGCGCAGGCTTAAGAGCGGCAGGCGATGCGAAACGCTCAATGTGGGCTACACTGGCAGGTGGTATTGCTAACGCTATCCTCGATCCGATTTTCATCTTCGGTTTTGGCTGGAATGTGGAAGGTGCCGCGATTGCTACCGTTTTTGCCCGATTTACCGTGCTGTTTTTCTCTATCTATCCTCTGATTCGTGTTCATAACTTGGTTGCTCGCTTGTCGCTGCCAGTATGGAGTAACAATCTCAAAGCCATTCTGACTATTGCGATTCCAGCCATTATCACTAATATCGCGACCCCGATTGGCAATGCAATCGTAACAACGTCAATCGCGCAATATGGCGAAGATTTTGTTGCAGGTTATGCGGTTATCGGACGATTGATTCCTGTATGTTTTGCGGTGATATTTGCTCTGTCTGGGGCCGTTGGGCCAATCATCGGCCAAAACTTCGGAGCAGAGCGATTTGATCGTGTACGTGACACGTTAAACAACTCACTAATCGTGACCACCACCTACACGATTCTGGTTTGCTTCATTCTCTACTTCGCACAATCGTTGGTGATTTCTGGGTTCAGCTTGAAAGGTGATGCCGCCGTTATTGTCTCCGCCTTTTGCACCTATGTGGCCGTGAGCTTCATTTTTAATGGGGCGCAATTTGTCGCCAACACCTCTTTCAATAATCTTGGTAAACCGCTTTATTCGACAGCATTAAACTTAGGTAAAGCGACGTTAGGGACGTTGCCGTTTGTTTATTTAGGTTCGAGTTGGTTTGGGGCACTGGGCGTGCTGTATGGTCAAGCGCTTGGCTCGATTGTATTTGGCATCCTGGCGACCTTTGTTTTACGCATGCACTTGGCTGATTTAATGAAAGGTGAAACCACTGAGCTGGTGGAGGAAGATCCCTCGATTACCAGTATCAACTCTCAGCCGTTTTGTACTCATGATGCTGTTTTGATTGATGAAGTGGCCAGTCAGAAAGAAATTTTGCCTCAGGAAGCAAAAAATAGTTGACCTTGGAGTTGACTCCAAGGTTTATGATTAAGGTGTACATTCAATGGAGATAAGTTTATGTGCACCAAACATCAAGCATGTCGTTCAGACAAAGTGGCGGTTAATCCTTCAAATACAGGCTCTTGTGCCAGCCCAAAAATTTCAACTATTAAGATGGCAGGCGTAGAAACGGCAGATTCTGGCTGCTGCAGTTCAGACATTTGTGGTAGTGGCACTGATCCAGCCGATGAGGAAAGTGACTCCGGTCTGTCACAAGACCCTCGAATGACGCAAAGCTGGAAAATCGGTGGTATGGACTGCCCATCCTGCGCGCGAAAAATTGAAACGGCCGTTAACAAAGTTGATGGTGTTGTCGAAGCCAAAGTTCTGTTTGCGACAGAAAAGTTGGTTGTAAAAGTAGACCACTCTGGTGTGGCGCAACTGGTTGAACAAACTATTCTTGATACTGGCTTTAGCTTTGCCAGCCCCAATTCTTCTTCTAATCAAAAAACGGCTTCTGGCTGGAAACATATCTTCAAGCAAAACGCCCAGATTATTGCCATTGCATCGGCGATGGCGGTTGCGGCAGTGCTCAAACCGGCTCTTCCTCTAGTCAGCGAATGGATGTTTATCCTAACGTGTTTGGCTGGCCTGTATCCCATCGGTAAGAAAGCCATTGTATTAGCCAAGTCAGGTACGCCCTTTGCTATTGAAACTCTGATGAGTGTGGCAGCACTTGGTGCTCTTTATCTGGGGGAGACCGTCGAAGCGGCCATGGTATTACTGCTGTTTTTGATTGGTGAGCAGTTAGAGGCCTTTGCAGCTTCTCGTGCCCGAAGCGGCGTTCAAGCCTTGATGGAATTGGTGCCGGAAACCGCGACTAAAATTATTGACGGCCAGCGCGTTGAAGTCTCAGCCAGTGAGTTGCAACCTGGCGATATCATTGAGGTCTCGCCCGGAGCAAGATTGCCTGCAGATGGCAAATTGGTCGGTGAAGTAGCCAGTTTCGATGAAAGTGCACTCACCGGTGAATCCATTCCTGTCGAGCGTTACCAAAATGAATCTGTCATGGCTGGTGCCGTTGTGGTGGACAAAGTGGTGCGCTTCACCATTACCTCTAAACAAGGTGAGAATGCCATTGATCGTATTCTTCATCTAATTGAAGAAGCAGAATCACGTAAAGCGCCTCTGGAACGATTCTTAGACAAATTTAGCCGTTGGTACACGCCACTCATGATGCTGGTGTCACTGTTTGTGATTATCGTACCGCCAATGTTCTTTGCTCAGCCATGGGAAACTTGGGTATACCGCGGTCTAGCGTTGCTGTTGATTGCATGTCCTTGTGCTTTGGTGATCTCCACACCAGCAGCGATTACATCAGGGTTGGCGGCAGCAGCAAAACGTGGGGCTCTAATCAAAGGTGGAGCGGCGCTAGAGCAGCTTGGAAAGATTGAAACAATCGCCTTCGACAAGACGGGTACTTTGACCAAAGGTAAACCGGAAGTAACGGACATCATTACTCTTGGTGATGTGCAAGAGTCGGAGTTGCTTGAGAACATTGCGGCTATCGAAGTCGGCTCAAGTCATCCGCTGGCCGTCTCGCTGGTGAACAAAGCCAAATCAGCAGGTATTCACTTACCAGAAGCTTTGGACAAACAGGCATTGATAGGTAGTGGTGTTCGCGGTGTGGTGAATGGGGTTGTGTATCAGGCAATTGCACCAAGTAAGCTTGGGTTTGAGATGAGCGGTGATATCGAATCTCGTATCCAGCAGATGGAAGAGCAGGGCAAAACTGTAGTAGTAGCCGTGCAGAACGAAAACACAGTAATGGGCCTGATTGCTTGGCAAGATACCTTGCGTGAAGACTCCGCGCAAGCAGTGAAAGCGTTGAGAGGCTTAGGCATCAATTCGATTATGTTAACGGGGGATAACCCGCGCAGTGCGCAAGCGATCAGCTCAATGATCGATATTGATTTCAAAGCCAGCCTGCTGCCTCAGGATAAAGTAACCTATGTTGAGGAGCTGTCCTCCAACACTAATGTCGCTATGGTTGGTGACGGCATCAATGATGCTCCTGCGATGAAAGCATCAAGCATCGGTATTGCTATGGGGGGCGGTACGGACGTTGCTCTTGAAACCGCAGATGCTGCAATCACTCACAACCGTTTAGTGGAGCTGGCAGGTATGATTGAGCTGTCGCGTGCGACACTAAGCAATATTCGTCAGAATATCTTCTTAGCTCTGGGTCTGAAGGGAGTGTTCTTAGTGACCAGTTTATTGGGTATTACTGGCCTCTGGGTGGCAGTATTAGCAGATAGTGGGGCAACAGCGATTGTGACGTTGAATGCGCTTCGGCTATTGAAATTCAAGTCTCAGCAGGATTAGCCCATTCACAACATTTCTGGTTAAACGCTCAGCCTCTGTATCTATGGTGCAGAGGCTGTTTTTTATGCAACACAAGAAGCCGATTTGTATAAAAATGTGATGCCAACCGATTTTATGTGCAATGCTAATACTGTTTGCGCTCATCAATGTGAGTTTTATCACTCTTTGGTGGGCGTGAGTCAGATAAAGTATTCCTGTACCCAATGAAATTTATAGAACGAACAGGTTCGTGTGTTGAATCAAGTTTCGTCAAACTAAGGAGCCCCCTATGTCTCAAGCCGTATTTCACTTAGGCGTTACTGAAGCTGACCTTGCAGGTGCAACATTAGCGATTATTCCAGGTGACCCTGCGCGCGTTCAAAAGATCGCAGAAGAAATGGAGAATCCGGTATTTTTGGCAAGCCACCGCGAATACACGCTTTACCGTGCTGAACTAGACGGTAAGCCGGTTGTTGTTTGTTCTACTGGTATCGGCGGCCCTTCTACTTCAATCGCTGTTGAAGAGTTAGCGCAGCTAGGTGTTCGTACTTTCCTACGCGTGGGTACAACGGGCGCAATTCAGCCACACGTTAATGTTGGTGACATGATCGTTTCAACAGGTTCTGTTCGTCTAGATGGTGCAAGTCTTCACTTTGCTCCAATGGAATTCCCAGCAGTTGCTGATTTTGAAGTAGCTACAGCAATGAAAGCTGCTGTTGAAGAGTCTGGTGCAGATGTCCACATGGGTGTAACTGCATCTAGTGACACGTTCTACCCTGGTCAGGAACGTTACGATACTTTCTCAGGTCGTGTAGTGAAGCGTTTCCAAGGCTCTATGAAAGAGTGGCAAGATATGGGTGTGCTGAACTTTGAAATGGAGTCTGCAACACTGCTAACCATGTGTGCGAGCTCAGGCTTGAAAGCTGGCTGTGTGGCGGGTGTTATCATCAACCGTACTCAGAAAGAGATCCCGGATCATTCAACGCTAAAAGAAACTGAAGCGCGTTCAATCAAAGTTGTGGTTGAAGCTGCACGTAAGATGCTTTAATAGCAAACTTTTCCCTTTCTAAAGCCCTGCTCACTGAGCGGGGCTTTTTATTTACTCTATACACATATGCTCTCAAAAAAGCTAAAAACACGGTTTTAGCTTTTTCAGAACCAGTAAGAAACCTTCCGTTCCTATCTCAGCCTAGCTTCTTTACCTTGTGCCAGCTTTGAACGACAGCCAGTCGTTAGGAATTACACAAGTTTTATGAGGGAAATCCGTGTCAAAAATATTCTTCGCTATCAGCACACTTATTCTAACCAGTCAGTGTTACGCCCTAGAAAACCCATTCGATCACGTTTCAGCTGGCCTGCACATTAGCAATGCGGGTGAGGGATTGTATGGAGACGAGGATGCAAGAGAAGGTTTAGGAGCCTATTTGGATGCTTCTTGGAACTTCTATGATCAGCTTTTTATTCAGGCTCGTTACGATGAGTCCAGTTTAGAGGGAGCTGAGCGTCAGACCAGCAACGCATCTTCGCAGTACTCCGGTAAAGAACATTTTGCGAGCGCGAATAAATACATTGGTCTGGGCTACTTTCTGCCGTTGGGAAGATTTAAGCCATATGCCGCTGTTGGTTGGAGTGATTTTAAAACGAGCCAAAGATCATTCAAGACCGAAGAACATGATCCTCTGAACCCACAAGACTATGTCGCTGTTACTGATGAGGTGAACCGGTTTGAAGATGGAATGTCGCTGGAGTTAGGAAGCGTCGTTAGCTTAAGTGACAACGATAGACTGAACATTTTTTACAACATCAGTTATTTCGAAGAGGACGGCATGGACATCTATAAGCACGAAATCCACTTAAACAATGACTATTACTTTTCGAATCACTGGGCGCTCAACACCAATTTTGTCTATCGAGAGCTAAAATTTGCAGATTTTGATTTGGAAAAAAAAGCGAACGACAACATTTTTCAGATAGGGGCGACGTACTCCTTCTAGACAGATTTAGCTGCCTCTTCGGTAAGAGGCAGCCTCTATTCTCTAGTGATCATTAGCGTTTTTAGTTCACCTTCTTTTGCTTCGACTATCAGCTTATCTTTGTCACGATAGATAACGTTGAATGAATCGACCAAGGTCAAATCTTCAGAAAAGTACAGTTGTGTGTAGGGTTCCGAAATCAGCTCCGGTAGTGAAGTCTCTTGCATTGATTTAGTTTTAGAAACGATCTGATAGGCATATTCGGCATCTTTATTGAGTTGGCCAAATACAGAGAAGACTTCAGTTCGTGGCAGCTCATTCCCTTCTAGGATGAGTGTTGCATGAAAGCTACCATCTTCATTGATCAAAATATTGATATTCTCTTGCCACTTTTCTGCTTTGTATGGGTGAGTAATAATATTGCTGTTGAATACGCCACCTCTGAAGTTAATATCACTTTCAAAAAAAACAGAACCCCAAAGCGCTAAAGAACTAATAATAAGTAAAATATAGTACCGCTTCATCATTCATTGCCCCATTCTTTTATAAATACATCCCACTCTCCTTTATCAATAAAGTAATTGTTACTACTCTTATTTTTTGAACTAAATGTTGATAATTCATAAGTGTCTTTATTCTTATAATAAAAATAAGAACATTGGCAGGGCATTTCCTTTATTCTATCGATAAGCTCTTGAGGTAAAGGCTGATCTTTGCGTTTTAATACCGTCTTAGTTGATATTTTCATAATGTGGTATTGTTCATCAATAAAGGTTGTATTAAAAAAGTAATTGTTACTGACAGACCACAGCGCAGTGCTAAGCATTATCGCTGAAAGAGAGACAATACTTGCTTTGATGAACTTTTGGGGGACTTTTTCAACCCGAGAGACGGCCATATTCTCGCTTTCTCTTTCAACACGTTTTGCTTCAAAATAATTGCAAACCCACATATAGCCTTTATTAGGAATAGTTTTTATTTCGATGGTTTTGGAGTGTCGAGTTGCTGAGCGAAGATTAAAAATAGCTTTGTGTAACGAGGAGTCAGTAACAATACTGTCTGGCCAGCCTACTGAGATAAGGTGATTCTTTGATATGACCTGATTATTATTTTCCATAAAGTGGATAATAATCATTAGTTCATTATAGTTTAGTTTGTTTTCATGACTATCTATTTTTATAGACATTTCATTTCTGTCTAAGATTAAGTCATCACAATAATAAACGATACTATCGTTTTTACTCATAGAAAAATAGAATTAAGATTTTAAGTCAATTCTATAATTTTAGACTAAGTTGTAAAGTTTGAATTAAGATATTTTATGTAATTTTTACATTATAGGAGCGCCACAAATCATGTGGCGCTACTACTCATTAGTTAAAAGCAACTTTAGGCAGGGGTAAATACAAACTTTCAGTGATGTTTGACAACATCTGGTCGTACACCTGAGAAATGATCAGGGAGATGTCTGTCGTCAGTTGGTATAGCTCTTCTACGGAAAGCACCATGTCATCGGAAGCCCCGATTTCAGACAAAGTATGCATGGACTTTGAGCTTAGCGGTGAGGCGATCGACATTGGGCAAATCAGTGATAGCTGATTAAGCTTACGCCTAGATTTATCACAATAGTATTTCACACGCAGCATTCCTTCAGGGTAGTGAGCTTCCTGAATGGAAACACGTAATTGAGTCAGCACTTCCATGCTGTCGAGGACTTGCTGCCAGTTAAGGTGATACTCATCACTCAATTCTCCCCGCCCAGATTCGATCAACCAAGCGATGGCGACTTCATCCATTAAGAACATACAGTGGCGAATGGCGTGTCCGTGAACGACTTGATTGCGAGCGATGGAACGATGAGACCACTCTTTATGTAATCCCTTGAGTTTCAATTGCAGAATTCGATACATAGGTTTGTTTTCAAACTGTGCAACTGCAATAAGCTCGCCCGATTTCTCCATCATTTGGCCATAAATTCGTTCTAACTCAGGAAAGCTCTGAGATTGATTTTGGTTGGATAGCGCTTGATGAGTGAGCGATCTGTGCTGTCGACCAAGCAGCAAAACTTGCCTAAGTAATACGAGAATGTCGAATTTTCTCTGTAGTGTCGTTTGACGATGTTTTGAAAAGTGAAACAGCGTCAGCAAAATGCCTACGGATATAATGATAGAAATGAGTACAAACATGACTGACTCCTTGTTGCTTGATACCTCTTAATGGGTAGAGCAGCTTTGGTGCCAGAATTTTATCTATTATATTTCAATGACTTAATTTTATTAGGTGTTCTGCTGTGCTCTTAGAAGGTGCATGAACTCACCAAAAGTGTGAAATAGGGCACAAAAAAGCCCCGCTATAAAGCGGGGCTTGTGTAACTAAAAGTCAGTTGACTTACATGACACGCATGCCTGGCTGGGCACCTTCGTGCGGCTCTAGGATCCAAAGATCACTGCCACCTGGGCCTGCTGCCAGTACCATACCTTCAGACATGCCAAACTTCATCTTACGTGGTTTAAGGTTTGCCACCATAACTGTGTGCTTACCGATCAGATCTTCAGGTTTGTAAGCGGACTTAATACCTGCAAATACCTGACGTACTTCACCACCGATATCCAGCTTCAATTTGAGAAGCTTGTTTGCTTTTGGTACTTCTTCACACTCAACGATTTTAGCAATACGAAGATCAACTTTCGCAAAGTCATCGAATTCGATTTCGTCCGCAATTGGCTCTTTATCAAGCTCAGTCTGGCTCGCTTTGTTCTTTTCAGCTTCCGCTTTTTCTTTCGCTGCAACTTCTGCCGCTGCATCTTCTTTAGATGCTTCAACCATAGCTTCAACCTTCTTCGGATCGATACGGTTGAATAGCGCTTTAAACTTAGTGATTTCGTGACCAGTTAGCGGTGCAGCGATGCCTTCCCAAGTCAGTTCTTCGTTTAGGAAGCCTTCAGTTCGCGCAGCAAGCTCTGGCATTACCGGTTTAAGGTAAGTCATTAGAACGCGGAATAGGTTGATACCAACAGAACAGATGTCTTGTAGCTCTTGGTCTTTACCTTCTTCTTTCGCTACAACCCACGGTGCTTTTTCATCAACGTATTGGTTTGCTTTGTCTGCTAGTGCTGTGATTTCACGGATAGCACGGCCAAATTCACGAGTTTCAAAAAGCTCTGCGATACGATCAGCGGCTGCAACGAATTCGTTGTATAGCTCAGGCTCTACGAACTCTGAAGATAGCTTGCCTTCAAAACGCTTAGTGATAAAGCCTGCGTTGCGAGAAGCTAGGTTAACGATCTTGTTGACCACGTCTGCGTTAACACGCTGAATGAAATCTTCAAGGTTAAGGTCTAGGTCATCGATACGGCTGTTTAGCTTCGCTGCGTAGTAGTAACGTAGGCACTCTGGATCTAGGTGATTCAAGTAAGTAGCTGCTTTGATGAATGTGCCTTTCGACTTAGACATCTTAGCGCCGTTTACGGTCACGTAGCCGTGGACGAATACGTTGTTTGGCTTACGGAAGCCAGAGCCTTCAAGCATTGCCGGCCAGAATAGAGAGTGGAAGTAAACGATGTCTTTACCGATGAAGTGGTAAAGCTCAGTTGTGCTGTCTTTCTTCCAGTACTCATCGAAATCTAGGTCATCGCGCTTGTCACATAGGTTTTTGAATGAACCCATGTAGCCGATGGGGGCATCCAGCCATACGTAGAAGAATTTGTCTTTCTCACCTGGGATTTCAAAGCCGAAATATGGCGCATCACGAGAGATGTCCCACTGTTGAAGGCCTGACTCAAACCACTCTTGCATCTTGTTCGCTGTTTCAGCTTGAAGTGAGCCAGAGCGTGTCCACTCTTGCAGCATGCTTTCAAACTGAGGTAGATCGAAGAAGAAGTGCTCAGAGTCTTTCATTACTGGAGTTGCACCAGATACTGCTGATTTAGGATCAATCAGTTCAGTAGGGCTGTACGTTTCACCACAGTTATCACAGTTGTCTCCGTATTGGTCTTCTGACTTACACTTAGGACAAGTACCTTTTACGAAACGGTCCGGTAGGAACATCTCTTTTTCAGGATCGAAAAGCTGAGAGATAGTGCGGCTAGAGATAAAGCCGTTCTTTTTCAGCTCTAGGTAGATGCGTGAAGCCAGCTCACGGTTCTCTTCAGAGTGTGTGCTGTGGTAGTTATCAAAGCTAATATCGAAGCCAGCGAAGTCTTTCTGGTGCTCTTCACTTACTGCAGCGATCATCTCTTCTGGCGTAATACCCATCTGTTGTGCTTTTAGCATGATTGGCGTGCCGTGAGCATCGTCAGCACAGATGAAGTTTACAGTGTTGCCACGTAGGCGTTGGTAGCGAACCCAGATGTCAGCTTGAATGTGCTCAAGCATGTGACCTAGGTGAATCGAACCGTTAGCGTACGGGAGGGCACAAGTGACCAGTAGTTTTCTTGGATCGTTTGCCATACTTAATAATCGCTTCTTAAGGTGTATAAAAATAGAGAGTAATACTACCTTATCCCACCAGTGACTCCAAGGAGTCATCAGCGCGATTACCTTAGTTTTTTCGGGGTTCAGTCCTGCGCTGCTCAGTGCTACGATTAGATGCATAAGGAGGACCTATGCGTCATTTCACTTCAAAGCAAGATTTTTGTGCTTGGTTAAACCAATTTGAGCACCCGAGCTTAGCTCCGCAATGGGCATCTGTGGCCAATATTGTCACGGTCGGAGCAAATGCTATTCAGATCGTCATTCCATTTGCTGCTAAAGCGCTCGTTAGCGAGTTGTCTGAATGGGTTCAGTCTCAGCAACAAGGTGGTGAGGTTGCTGCTTTTGAGTGCGAGATTACCGTGGCACCTAAACCATTGGAAACTCATGTCGGCCATGAAGTTAAAGGGGTGAAAAATGTCATCGCAGTGACGTCTGCGAAAGGCGGTGTCGGTAAATCCACAACTTCAGTCAACCTAGCGCTCGCGATGGCGCAATCTGGGGCAAAAGTCGGGTTACTTGATGCGGATATTTATGGGCCGTCCGTACCTATGATGCTTGGCCAGCAAAACGCGACACCGGTTGTTCGCGATGACAAGTGGATGCAGCCTATTGCTGCGCATGGCATTTACACACATTCGATTGGTTATCTGGTATCGAAGGATGAAGCAGCCATCTGGCGCGGGCCGATGGCATCTAAAGCGCTGGCTCAATTGCTAAATGAGACAGAGTGGCCAGAGCTGGACTATCTGGTGATCGATATGCCACCGGGGACGGGAGATATTCAGTTGACACTGGCGCAGCAAATTCCGGTGACCGGAGCTGTGATAGTGACCACACCACAAGATCTCGCATTAGCAGACGCGCGCAAAGGTGCGGCAATGTTTGAGAAGGTGCAAGTTCCAGTTGTGGGGTTAGTTGAGAACATGAGTTACCACATTTGTAGCCATTGCGGTGGTAAAGAGCACATCTTTGGAGCGGGTGGCGCCGAAAAGATGTCGAGTGAGTATGGTCTCGACTTATTGGCTCAAATTCCTCTGCACATCTCTATGCGTGAAGACATTGATAAAGGTTGTCCGACGGTGGCAGCGCGTCCAGACTCAGAACATGCAGCTCAGTATATTCAACTGGCTGAATCCGTATGTGCCCGAATGTACTGGCATGGTAAAGAAAAGCCAGCATCCATCCAATTTACAATGGTCGAGTAACGATAAAATGAGTGCTTTTTAAGCACTCGTTTCTTCATCTTATAGCTTGTAATCGTTTGCGTTGAGCTTATTTATTCCATTTGTAGGTTTGGGCTAAATCCTCACTAGTAACTGCAGGCCGAACTCCCTATAATCAGGCGGTTTATCTATTACACACTAATACACAATGTGTGCTTTTATGCACAATGCTAGTATTAGAACATGACACCAATTCAATTCATCGGGTGCAAGAATAATGTCTGATAATAATCAATGCGTCATCGTCGGTATTGCTGGCGCGTCTGCTTCTGGAAAAAGTTTAATCGCCAGCACTATCTACAACGAGCTTCGTGAGAAAGTGGGCGATCATCAAATTGGTGTGATTACGGAAGATTGCTACTACAACGATCAGGGTCACCTGAGCATGGAAGAGCGTGTTAAGACCAACTACGACCACCCGAGCGCGCTGGATCATGACCTTCTGTGTGAGCATCTTGAAATGCTGACTCGTGGCGAAGCAGTCGAAGTACCAGAATACAGCTATACAGACCACACGCGTACAGAAAATACCTCATCTATGACACCAAAGAAGGTGATCATTCTGGAAGGTATTCTTCTTCTGACTGATCCACGTTTGCGTGATTTGATGCACGCGACCGTCTTTATGGACACTCCTCTCGACATTTGTTTACTACGCCGCGTGAAGCGCGATGTGGAAGAGCGTGGTCGTACAATGGAATCAGTACTGAAGCAGTACCAAGAAACAGTGCGTCCTATGTTTATGCAATTTATCGAACCTTCAAAGCAATACGCGGACATCATTGTTCCTCGTGGCGGTAAAAACCGTATTGCTATCGATGTACTAAAAGCTCACATTGCAAAACTTTTGAAAGCTTAAGCCCTTATCTCATTCAGGCGCTTTATTTTTTATGTAAGAAGTGGCACTTTAAGTGCCACTTTCTTTTTATGTCTCATAAAAGTTTTCCGACAAGACTTATACTTGGGATATTTGTCCACTCACGTCTGGCAATACCCGAATAGCAAGGATAATGCTGATGAAGAAACTGTTCCTATTTATAGCGATTCCTCTAGTAATCATTATCGGTGCTCTATTGGCACTGGTACTTTTGGTTAACCCAAACCAATTTAAACCTCTTATTGTTGAGCAAGCGCAGAAACAAACTGGTCTTGAGCTAGTGATTGAAGGCGATATCAGCTGGCAATTCTTCCCATCTATTGGCTTTGAGCTAGGCAAAACGGAACTGCGTAACCCGCAGGGTTTTAGCCAGCCAAACATGTTTAAAGTTGAAACGGTGGGCGTTGATGTCTCCGTTATGCCTTTATTCAGTCAGCAGCTTGAAATTGGCAACATCACTCTTGATGGTGCAGAGTTTTACCTCGAAACACTCAAAGATGGCCGTAAGAACATTGATGCTTTGACTCAGGCTCAAAATACGCATACGGAAGCCGTGACAACGGATGCGCCAAACACAGAAGCGCCTGCGGATGCTGCTCCGACAGAGTCAAGCCCAAGCCCAGCTTCTGCTTGGACGATCAATCTTGCTGGAGTCACAGTCTCTAATGCTGCGGTTGAAATTCAGGATAAGCAGGCTGGTTCCTACACTAAGCTGTACGATGTGTCGCTCAACTTGTCTGAGTTTGCAGTAGATACTTGGACCAAGGCTGATTTTGCCGCCAAAGGCGAAAACAACCAGCAAAATTTCACGGCGCAAGGCAGTGCTGAATTTAAGCTAGCAAAAGGTTTTGCTGAGTATGCGCTGCGTAATATTGATCTCAATGCGAGCTTTAGCGACCCGGCAACTGAGATGGATTCAATCAAGCTAGGATTGGAAACGTTTGAGTTTGATAAGGCAAACGCTTTGACTTACAGCGTTGCAGGTCAAGCTGCTGGCCTAGACATTGATATGAAAGGCGCAGGTGCACTGACGGTCGACAAAGCGATTTCCAAAGTTGTGATGAACAAACTGACTTTGGACGCAACATTCAAAGGTGACTCACTGCCTCAATCGCCAATGAAAGTGGATATGGCGTCTGATTTGACGTTTGATCTGACAAAAAGCCACTTGAGCTTTGTGTTAGAGAAATTAACCGCCAACGCACTTGCTTTTGATGGTAAGGCGGATGTGACGCTGGGTGATATTCCAAAAGTGCGTTTTGCTCTGCACAGTCCAAACATTGATTTAGATGAGTTTCTTGGTCTGAATAAGCCAGCAGAGAATACTTCAGCATCAGGTACAGCAGGTACGCAAAATACAGGCTCGACAAGCTCTAGTAGCGCTTCTGCATCAGCAAGTAAGCCACAGGCCGAAGTAGAACCTGATTTGTCAGCGTTGAAGACGTTGGACGTCAAAGGTGACATTACTATTGATAAGTTCAAAGTCAGCAACGCCAGAATGCAGAACGTCAAAGCGAGCTTTTATGTCGATCGCGGTATTGCAGAGCTGACATCGTTCTCGTCAAACTTGTACCAAGGTTCAATTACTGCAACCGCTAAATTGGATGCACGTAAGAGCCCAGCTTCTTACACAGCGAAGAAGAAAATCAAAGGCGTTAAAGTTCAGCCGTTACTGAAAGACGTGGCAAACAATGACATGCTGGAAGGGACGGGTAATATCGATGTTGACGTTAAAGGCAGCAGTCTGACCCCAACGGGTATTCAGAAAAACTTGGTCGGGACTATTGGCATTAACTTCACCGATGGTGCCGTTAACGGCATCAACGTTGCACAGTTGATTCGTGAAAACTACGCCAAGATAAAAGGCCAGAAAGTTGAGTCTAGCAATGAGACGCAAAAGACTGACTTTAGTGCGATGAAGGCGACACTTAAACTGAACAAGGGCAATGTGTCGACCAACGATTTAACGATGCAATCGCCACTGCTACGCATTCGTGGTAATGGTAGCGCCAATTACCTGAATCAAACCGTCGACTTCACGGTTAGCACTTCAATCGTTGGTTCGCTAGAAGGGCAGGGTGGTAAAGACATTGATGAGTTGCGTGATGTAACGATTCCAATCAACATCTCTGGCTCTTGGCAGCAGCCTAAATTCAAGCTTGTTTTCGATGATGTTCTGAAGCAAAAAGCGCAGAAAGAAATTGATCGCGGCCTGAAGAAGCTTGATGAGAAACTGGGTGACAAGATCAAAGATGAAAAGACTAAAGAAGCAGTGAATAGCTTACTGAAAGGTCTATTCAACTAACCCACTTGGATATCAATTGAAAGCGCACCTCAGGGTGCGCTTTTTTTGTTTCTGGTCCACTTACAAAGTCATTACAAGTGCTTACAGATTCATATTGTGAATGTGAGTAGAGTGGAGTTCTGACTAAGGAGGGAACATGAAACGACTGATTTATCTTTTACCATTTATGGTTGTGCCAGCGCAGGCTGGGGAATTCGATGCTAGCCCCTACGCTAAACAAGGCTGTCCGGCTGATTTCTTTACACAAAAAGCAACGGTGTTTAATGCCGTTACGATTTGTGCAACGAACCAGGTGCCGATTGATAAACTGCGCCACGCTGCGAATGTTGCCGCGCAGTGGCTAGACAACGATCAAGATGGTCAGGTTGACCAAACGGGTATTGTTAATGAGCTTCAGGGTAATCGAGCAACATTGGTCATGAGTGCCAGAGGATTTAGTGACCAAGCGTTTGAACAAATGGACATCGATGGCATTGTTGGGCAGGACTTGTCCGCGGAAGAAACCAATCCAGATGCGGACCGAGATGCCTCCCAGGAAGAGATTCATCATTTGATTCTTAATGCAGGGTGGCAGGGACTGTTTCCGAATGTATTCAGTGATCAAAGTTCTCAGCAGAGTGAGCTGTATCGCCAATGGCAAACTGCAGAGCAGAAAGGTTACTACTTTTATGATGACCCGACATGCGATGACGAGTGTAAAGTTACTGAGTTCTTCTATCTGGCAACCGCTGCGTATTCAGGATCTCAGGCGGATTTGTTTTCTGATGAGATGAGGCTTAAGACGAGAAAAGCACTGAGCGATAAATTGCCAGGTACAGTTGCTATCATGGAATCAGAACGCTATCACTACCCCAATCACATATGGCCTGACGGACATTATAAGCATCAAAACAACATCCATATTGAATAGAGATACAGTGCCAACGGCACGAAAGAGTGGCGTAGACTGACTACGCCACTGACCAGCAAATCTTTACCAATCAACACCCTTGAGCGCTTTCACCCCAGATTCAAAAGCATGCTTAACGTTTTTCACTTCTGAAACAGTATCGGCCATCTCGATCAACGTACGATGCGCGCCGCGACCTGTGATGACGACAGATTGCATCTTTGGTCGGTTGTTCAATGCTTCGACGACTTCATCAAGATCACATCGATAGAGTTTATTGTTTTTTATGCCACATATTTTACATGTGGCATAAAAATGACAAGCAGTTTGCGATCAAATATGAAGTATCTTGCAACTGACATATTTGTCATAGGCATACTTTAAAGAGGTCGTTCGAATGCGTTTCTTACCATTATTCTCTTTCGTCATAACTACCTGTAATTTAGCCACCAACAGAAAGTCATTATAGATCAAGCGTTGCTATGGAAGAAAAGACAGTTTCGTATTACAACAACCAGATAACAGGTATGCCTTATGGAGCCCTATCGAAAGCAGAAGCAATGCATGAGCTAGGCCGATTTGTTGAAACCATGTCTAAGAGTAAGTTGCGACAAAACTTAAATTTATCGTCCTTCATGCATTGGATCAAACCAGCCGTTCTCCATCGGCAATATAAGTTCCTTAAGCTAACTAGTGATGTTGAATATACCGGATATGTATTATGGGCATGGGTGGATGACTCGACTTTGACAAAGTACATGACTCAGCCTCGATTTTTTTTAAAACCAATGCACTGGAATGAAGGTAATAACTTAATAATTGTCGATTGGTTTGTTGAAAAAAACAAGAAGAGTCAACTGAGAGAATTATATAGACACATTACTTCATCTACAGATATTAATAGAAGTGCGATCAATATTTGTATTCGAGACGATCAAGGTTTAATTGTCAGAACAAATAAGCGGAGCATTTATGGGTACTGAACTACTAAAAACGCACAAGTTAGTTGGAGTAGATAACACCCCGTGTATAGGAAATTTATTACCAGAGGAATCTTTTGTATCTTTTGATGCTTATAAATTGTCAGGAACAGAGGTTGTCTGGACTAATAAAAAACTTCTTCAAGATTATGGAATTAACTGCGACGAGAATTTAATTAAAAATGAGTTAGTTAAAAATTTTAGCTATGTTTCCGAAGATTATGCTAAGAAGGATCGGATTAATATCAATGATCAGAAACAATTCATGGCTGATCAATACGGTTCTCGACATGAAGTTTGTAATGGAGGCAGTGCAAGATGTGGAATAAATGGTAATTTTCAGATTAAAGGTATTGGACGAAATCCACTAATCTCTCAAAATATTTCTGAAAGCCACTCTCATGGAAAGTTATTTATCGACGAAGCCATTAGCGAAGCTATATGGGGTGAGATCTGTCACAAACATTTACCATATGGAGCAATACGTACATTAGCCATTATTAAAACCAATACCAAACATGCTTTCACGTATCAAGATGATACTCCAAATAAGCACTGTGCACTAGCAGTCAGAGAAATGTCAGTTCGTCCGGCACATTTTGAACGATGCACATTTTTTTGGCCAGAGAAGAGTTACAGCTTCCTGCGTGACAATGATGCTAACCGTGTAAGGAAAGCAGTACCGTATCTCTCTAAATTGTTAGGTGGGATGGAGGATATCCCTCTAGGTGAAGTTCTAAACGAATTGATAAACCGCCTTGCTTCTCAGATCGCTGCGTCTCGAGTAAAAGGAATTCCACATGGCTCACTAACGAGTTCAAATATATCGATAGATGGTAGGTTTTTGGACTTTGGAACGATAACAGCAGTTCCAGACTTTGGAAACTACGTACTGGCTAATGGAGTGGGTGCCGTATGGGATGACCACGAACTAATTGAATCTTGGCTAGAAAATCTGTTTGATACAGTTAATCACTATTCAAAAGGTGAACTTACTTCAAATCAAATTAAAGATTTATCGTATGGTTTCTCAAAAGCACTTTGTGACTATGAAAATCGGTATTTATTAGATGAATTAGGAATCGAGGATCACTCCGAGAGGAATTTGCAAAGTGCAAATACTTTAAAGGAGCGACTAAAGGGTGATGAAAGGAAAATTATTACTCGATTCAATGATAATGAGTTTCGACAGAAAGTTTTAGTTGAGTCAAAAAAATTAGGTTTCAATATTAGCCATACAAAATTTACTTTAAGAGAAGGAAAGTATTCAGCATTTAATATGCATCAAAATCACCTACATACAAAATATGATTGTCAATCTATTAGTTGTCTTATTAATAGTTATTTATCATAAGTGGAATAATTATGATTGATGTGATCGAAGTGATATTAATTTCTACGTCCCTATTGTCATTCATTTCAACTCTTGTTTTATTTGGTTGTTATAAACTGAGAAAGTCTAAGTGTAAAAATGATAACGACCCAGAAGTTTCCGTATTTCTGCCTTTTTACAACGAAAATGAAGAGTACTTAATATGTGCACTGAACAAGTTAAATGAGCAAAACTATTCAAGTCGAATTCAGGTTATTGTTATTGATGATGGTTCTACAAACGATGCAATCAGTAGGGTTAAAGCGTGGATTACTAGCACCGAGATCAACCACGACTTCCAAATTGTAGAAAGGGCAGTAAATGGTGGTAGAAAAGGTTTCGCCTTAGATCATGTCCTTCATCTTGGCGTTGCAACTGGGGATGTTTACGTTGTGGTAGATAGCGATACTTATATCGAACCCAATGGCATCTATGAGCTGGTCACGAAGCTTTGGTCTGATGAAAAATACGCTGCAGTTTGTGGGTATATCACACCAGAGAACCATGAAGTCAGTTTTATAGGTAAATTGCAACACTATGAACATGTTAGCTTTTATGGTGCGATAAGAGCCGCGCAAGACAAACTTGGTTGTGTTCCAGTATTAGCTGGCGCGTTTGTAGCCCACCGAGCTTCAGTTGTGAAAAAGCTAGGGGGATGGAGCGAGTGGTTAGTCGAAGATATCGCTTGGTGCTGGAAGGCCATTTCTAACGGCTATCGAACAGGATATGCACCTAAGGCAAAGGCAACAACACAATGCCCTACCGATGCTAAAGGGTTGTTTAATCAACGCAGGAGATGGGCGCGAGGTCGGGTGGAAGCCTATACGGAAGCATGGAAAACTCATTGGAGCGCGGGTTTGTGTGCATCTCCTTGGTTTTTGCTTACGGCGGCACAGTATATATTCCCATCTAGCATTATTTTATTTGTATTTATGGTTGCAACAGGTATTTGGGTTCCGATTGCTATAGGTGCTTTAAATATTATTTTTTATTTTTTACTTGTCAATTCATATATAAGAGACTTTGATCTTTCGGGTGATTTATCAAACCAGAAAATTATTAAAGCGCCAATATATTCAGCCTTATTAGAGTCAATTACGTGGATACCTAATTTACTCGGATATTCAGATGAAATCCTGGGCAAGAAGAAGGGATGGCTAACAAGATAGATTCTATGAGCACAGTACTCTTTTACTGTAATAAATATAAGGAAATAACTTATGTATAATTTAAGTGTTGATGAGATTTCAATGGTTGATGGTGGTGGTGATGGAAATTTCATCAAGACTAGTATTCAGGGGTATATAGCTGGTGAAATTATTGGTGCGGGTCTTGGATATGTTAATAATGCATTGGGTGGTAATAATAACTATAGCAATAACTCCGGAGTTGGTACAGGCACTAATCAAAATTACGGAGGTTACGGTCTAGATTCGGGCGGTGGAATGATGCAAGCAGGCGGTTCTAGAGGTGGCTACGGATACTAACATTAATTAATCACATTCAGGGCGGGTTGGCTGTACTTGCCCTATTTATTAGAGGTTCAATTTTGAATAGAAGAGTAAGTGATGTATTTAAAGTTGGGTTTTATATTTCTGTTTTTACTTTTGTTTTTTCAATTTTTATACAGATATCTTTAAATTATTATTTTGGTGAAGAACAAGAAGGTAATAAATATTTCAACTATAATTTTTTTCTATTCGTACTTTTATCTCCAGTTATAGAAAGTATTATTTCTATAATTGTTTTGACTTTGTGTTCTACTTTTATTAGTAAAATTTCATCGTGTATAGCGTTAGGTGTTGTTTGGGCTGGATTGCATTCTACAATGGGATCTGACATGTCGAATAGCATTGGTTTTTGGTTAATATCTTTTATCTCATTTTCTCTGTATGGATGGTTATATTTTAAGTATAAATATCCCAAATTTTCAACTAACATGATTGTAATTACATTTCCTCATTCTCTACACAATCTTTATGTCTATATTTTATTAAGTTGAACACTGAATTTATTATTTGTCGGTGGTTTTTGTTTAATTTTTGTGTGTTATTATTTTTGTTGATTAGGATTATTAATGAAGTGTCTTTTTATATGAATTTTTATTATTTTAAGAGTTGTTAGATATGATGTGTGAAATTAAATCCAATGATGGTTGTTTTTCTGTGAACTGGGCGTTAATGAATAATTGTAACTACAAATGCAATTATTGCCATTCTGGTCTAAATAGTGGTTCAGTTAAGTCTCCATCGAATGAGGTCATAATTGACTTTGTGAAAAAAATATTTAAGCACTCAAACAGTTTAAACTTGAAACCTTACTTTGAGTTTGGTGGTGGTGAAGTTACTCTACTCAGATATTTTTGTGACCTTATAAAATATATCCGTAAAAATGATGGGCATGTTTGTATTGTTTCAAATGGTTCCAAGAAATTGTCTTGGTGGCGAGACAATGCTGAGTACTTATCGGGCGTGAGCCTTAGCTATCATATTAACGATATCAAAAGTGAATCTCATTTTGTTGCGGTTTCCAAAGTTCTCGAGGTATCTCAAAGTACACGTTTCCATGTCAATATCATGATGGTTCCAGAGCGTTTTGATGACTGCTTAGAGTTTGCAAACAGGCTAAAACAAGAAGTTCGTTGCTCTATTGCTCTCCAGCCACTTTTTGAAGGCTTCGGCCATGGTGGAATTACTAAGAAGTATTCGTATACCCCTGAACAAGAACAGATAATGAAAGACTTTCGTGGTAGGCCGGAACTTAAAACACTACCCCCGTCAATAGCTGAACTAGAAGTTAAATATATTGATGGTACAGCTAGGAATTTGTCTACCTTTGACCTAATTGCTAATAATCAAACCAACTTTGTTGGGTGGGATTGCTATGCTGGTATTGATAGTTTAGTCGTGACGTTTAGCGGAGATATTTATCGCTCTTGGTGTATGCAAGATGGACCTATTGGTTCTATTTATGACGAAAATTTTGAACTTCCCGATATTCCAACCAAGTGTAGAACTAAGATTTGCCAATGTGGTGTAGACCTGTCGGCTACAAAGGTGAATACAAAGTTAATTTCACATAAGCAACAAGAAATTGCAGTAACGCAGGTTTAGCCTCATTTGTTTCGGGAAAGGATAACCAGTGGTAGCAAGAGCCAAGCATTTATACCGGCCAGAGTATTTTGAGGCGCAAAGATCAGACAATCAAGGTTCAATTTTAATTGATGCTTCAGTTAGTCAGAACTTGTTCGTTGGCGCATCTGTATTCGTTTTATTGACGATCATTTTTTTCGTTGTTTTTGCTGAATATACTCGGAGAGATACACTGAATGGAGTGGTAAGCCCTACAGGCGGTATTGTTAAGATACAGTCTAACGATGAAGGGTATGCCGAAAATGTATTTGTTACTGAAGGTCAGAAAGTTCTCGCTGGAGAAGCGTTGTACGAGATAAAAACAGAGCGATATGATGAGTTTGGCCAAGGTGTAAAAAAGCGCATTGTTACTACCATTGAAAATCAAATCACCTTGCTAAATGAACGTCGAAATAAAGAAGTAGAAAAATCCCAACATCAACGAGAAGTCATTGAGGATGACCTAGCGCGCCTGTCAGAAGAAGCAAGTATACTGAAAGTTGTCGTTGATTTATCTGAACAAGAACTAAGCCTTGCACAAAGCCTAGTCGATAAGCAACAAGTGTTAGCCAACAAACAATTCATCTCTTCTATTGAGCTTCAAAAACAAAGGCTTGAGCTAATAACACTAGAGGCTAAGGTACAAACTCAACGTCTTAGTTTACAACGCTTGGTCAGAGAAAAAGCTAAGCTGGAAGAATCGAAAGATACCCTCCAGTTGGAACTTGATATTGCCCTACAGGAAATAGACCGCCAGCTTCAGAAAGTTACTCAAAACAAAATAGAATACTTTTATCAGACAGATACTCAGGTTGTGTCACCGATAGACGGCGTCGTTGCGTCAATCTTCGTCAAGGAAGGCCATTCAGTTAATAAAGGTCAGCCTTTACTTGTTGTTATTCCAGAGGGTGAAGACCCAGTCGTTGTTGAGCTTTATGCCCCCAGTCGTAGCATTGGCTTTATTCAAGAAGGTCAGGATGTTCGCTTACGGTTTGACGCGTTCCCTTATGAAAAATTTGGTGTTCAGCAAGGCGTTATCGCATCTATATCAAAATCTGCAGTCTCCGCGGAGATGTTACCAAATAGTCCACTAATACAAAGTCAGCTTTCTCGTACTCTTGGTGGTGTTGGTTTGTACCAAGTGAGAGTTAAATTAGATAAGCCAACCATCACCGTATATGGGGAGGAGCAAGTATTTGTGCCAGGAATGACGTTAACTGCAGACATTGAATTGGATACACGTAAGGTCTACGAGTGGCTTTTAGAGCCTTTGTACACTATTAATGGGCGAATATAGTGATGCATGCAGATGGTCTAATAGATTGGGGGTGGGGAAAGAAACTCCCATTGATCCGACAGACTGAAAAGGCGGAATGTGGTGTTGCTTGTTTGGCGATGGTTGCCGATTGGTATGGTTACAAAACCGATCTTAGGTCACTGAGGGTAAAATGTGGCATTACCCAGCATGGGATGTCGTTTGCCCGGCTAATTGAATGTGCTTCTCTTCTCAAGCTTTCTGGCCGAGCGGTGCGCTTGGACCTGCATGAATTAGAACAGTTAGCCACACCTTGTATTTTGCACTGGAATCTAAATCATTTTGTTGTGTTAAAGAAAGTGAGTGGGAGGAGAATTGAAATTCATGATCCTGCAAATGGAGCATTGACACTGAGTTATGATGAGGTGAACAAACATTTTACAGGTATTGCTCTAGAGTTAACACCCACTCATGACTTTGAAGAAAAAGTCGAAAGCAAAGCCGTTCGGCTATCAACCCTTATTGGTAAAACAGTTGGCCTAAAAGGGGCACTAGGACGAATTTTTGTTTTTGCATTGGTATTGGAGGTATTAGCCCTTACGTTACCTATCTTCAATCAAATCGTGATTGATGAAGTGTTGGTTGGGTATGACAAAAATCTCCTTGTACTCGTCATTGGATCCATCCTTATGATAATGGCGACTCAAACCTTAATCGGTCTCGCCCAGCAATGGGCGACAATCAAGCTTTCAGTAAATTTTAATATGCAGTGGGCTGCAAATGTTTTCCATCATTTGTTCCGATTACCGATAGATTGGTTTGAAAAAAGGGATATAGGGAGTATTAATGCTAAATTTTCTGCTGTAAATGTCATTCAGCAGACGTTAACAACCAGTGTAATTCAAGCTCTACTCGACTTAGTATTAGTCGTTGGCACGCTGTCGGTTATGTTGGTTTATAGTCCTCAACTCTCATTCATTGCCATCGCTGCTGCATTGGGCTACATCGCTCTCAGGTTGGCATGGTTTGGTGCGTTTAAACGCGCTGAAGAAAATACTTGGGAAGCTAGTACTCAAGAAGAAAGCTATTTCATTGAGACTGTTCGCGGTGTATTAAGTTTGCGAGTAAATGGGACGCTACCTTGGCGAGAGTCGTCCTGGAGAAACCTTAACATTAATCGCAGAAATGCGCAGCTATACGAGCAAAAGCTAGGAATGATCTACAACACAATGAATGTGAGCATTGTTAGCCTTGTATCTGCGAGTGTTCTTTGGTTTGGTGCGAATTTGGTGTTAGATGGACTCTTTACTATCGGTATGTTAATGGCGTTCCTGTCTTATCAAGGGCGCTTTTCGGCCAGCATTAGCTCCCTAATAGATAAGTATTTCGAGTTTAAGATGTTATCCGTGTATAACGAGCGTCTTGCAGACATTGTCTTAACGGAAAAGGAAACAGATAGCGCTCCAGATGTTACGGAACTACCTAGTGTGATTAATGACCAGAATGAGAGTGCCATCGAGTTCGACGATGTATACTTTTCCTATGGGAAAGACCTGCCCCCTATTCTTAGTGGTGCTAGCTTTAGTATCAAAAACGACGAAATTGTTGCGTTAGTCGGGCCATCTGGTTGCGGTAAATCTACGATCTCTAAGCTTCTATTAGGCATATACTCAGTCACATCTGGAGACATTTGCTATTTTGGTAATAGATCGACAGCTTCTAAATCACTTAGAGCTCAAGTCGGAGCAGTATTACAAGAAGATCAGCTATTTAGTGGTTCGATTATCGAGAATATTACGTTCTTTTCAGGCGATCTAGATGAAGAGTGGCTCGTTGAGTGTGCTCGAAGGGCAGGTGTTCATGATGATATTGAACGTCTAAATATGGGGTATCACACACTGGTTGGTGAAATGGGCTCCAGTCTCTCCGGAGGTCAAAAGCAAAGAATCCTTATCGCGCGAGCTTTGTACAAGAAACCTAAATTTTTGGTGTTGGATGAAGCCACAAGTAGTTTAGACATCTATACCGAGTCGTTTGTCTGTCAGATGTTTAAAGAAATTAATATTCCCATCCTGATGATCGCTCATCGCCCAGAAACCATAGCATCGGCCGATCGAGTTTTACTTATGGACGGAGGGGTAGTCCAGGAGATACCTAATAATTTTAGGCAGGAGGGTTCAAATGTATCACTCTGAACGCATACTGTGTCCGGATAAGCATTCTGGATTGTCAGGGACTGAATTGATGCAACAGTTTGGGGAGTACTGTGGTGTAGATAATTGGGTGACATTTTCGGGCTGTCCATCAGTGACGCTAACTAAAGTTGGAACAGATAGTTTTGGTAACCACCCCAAAACCAATGAAGTTATTTGTATCGGTTCTAGCTGTTATATTGAGTCCACTCATCTTCCTGCATTTCCTTCGGGAATAACAAAGTTAACTAGTGTATCTATTAAAAACCGTCCATTTGGAAAAATTGAAATCGGGAACAGCTGTGTTCTCCAAGGTACTTCTATCTGTTCTTATCAAGAGATAAAGATAGGGAACAATGTCATTTTTGGCCCTAATGTAGTCATTATGGATTGCAGTGGTCATTCTTTGGCTAATCGAGGTCACGCGAATGAGCTAGATAGCCTAGAAGCCAAGCCTGTTACGATAGGTAACGACGTCTGGGTTGGATACGGGTGCATTATTTTACCTGGCGTCCATATTGGTGATGGGGCAGTTATCGGAGCAGGTAGTGTTGTCACGAAAAGCATCCCTTCCTACTGTCTGGCGGCGGGCAATCCATGTAATATCAAGAGAAAGAACTTACAGGGTCAAAGCACTGAGCGATAGTCATTGTCAGTGCTGTCATTCGTGTTGTTGTTTGTAATGATAGTGGGCAGCCTAGACTACCAATCAACACCCTTGAGTGCTTTCACTCCAGATTCAAAAGCATGCTTGACGTTTTTCACTTCTGAAACAGTATCGGCCATTTCGATCAACGTACGATGCGCGCCGCGACCTGTGATGACAACAGATTGCATCTTTGGCCGGTTGTTCAATGCTTCGACGACTTCATTAAGTTCAATGTAGCCGTAGCTGACCATGTAGGTTAATTCATCAAACAGAATCACGTCGATAGACTCATCGCTCAACATTCGCTTACATTCTTGCCAAACTTTCTGCGCGGCTTCGGTGTCGGTGGCTTTATTCTGAGTTTCCCAAGTAAAGCCCGTCGCCATGACTTGGAATTCTACTCCGAGTTTTTCTAGCAAGTTACGCTCACCGTTGTCCCACGTTCCTTTAATGAACTGGGCGACTGAACATTTGAAGCCATGGCCAACAGCGCGGGCGATAGTGCCAAATCCTGAAGTGGATTTACCTTTACCGTTACCAGTGATAACCAGTAGCAGTCCTTTTTCTTCTTGAGCAGCAGCAATTTTAGCGTCGATTTGCTCTTTCACTTTTTGCTGACGCGCTTGATGACGTTCTTGCTTTGAATTTTGATCAGGCATGAATGCTTCCTTAAGTGTGTTTGGCCTTATCATAACCAAAAAAATTGCTGGTAAATACCAGCAATCATTGTGTCATTTTAAGTGCCTACCACCATCGAGATAGATGTTCCTGCCAGTCATGTATTCGCTAGACATGATAAACCGAATCGCTTCTATCACTTCTTCAAAACCTGCTTCATGAGGTATAAGCGCTTTGGTCAGAGCCTTTTGCTTGTACGCATCATTATCATGCTCATTAAACTTAAGAAGGGCTGGTGAAACAGTGTTCACTTTAACCTTTGGCGCTAACATAGCCGAGAACGAGAGCGTAAGATTGTTAAGCGCAGCCTTACTGGCTGCATAGGCTGCATGCTTTCTACTGCCTTTTTCAGCAACATAGTCACTGATGTGAATAATATCGCTGGTGCCAGAGCCCTTGGAGAGCAATCTTTGTAGTACCAAGTTCATCTGGTATGGTGCGCTCACATGAACCGCCATCATTTTTTGCAACACCTGAGCGTGATTGTTGGACCCTGCAGGTTCATCTGGGCTCCAGTCTGAAGCATTATGAATAACTGCCCGCAGCTCAGAGTACTCAAGATTGAGGTATTGGATAAAAGCATCGAGGCTTGTAGGCTGATAGAAATCAACTTGATGCAAGTCAGCTCCTTGTGCCTGTAAAGCTTCAAGCTCTGGGTATTTGGTGCGATAAGTACCGATCACTCTATAATCTTGAGCGAGAAAATCTTTCGCCAATGCTAATCCCAGTCTTTTACCAACACCTGTTATTACCACCGCTCCTTTCATCCTAGAAACTCCGCGCGGGTCTGAGGGTTGGTTTTGAAGATGCCACCCAGTGCAGTAGTCGATGTCTCTGAGCTAGTATCCATGACACCTCGAGATTTAACGCAGTAGTGAGTGGCTTTTATAGACACTGCGACATTTTCAGTTTCCGTCAGGGTTTGAATCGCCACTAAGATTTGTTGAGTGAGGCGCTCCTGTACCTGTGGTCGCTGTGCAAAGAAGCGTACAATGCGATTTATTTTCGACAAACCAATGATTTTGTTCGACGGAATGTAAGCGACTTGAGCTAGGCCATCAATAGTGATGAAGTGATGCTCACAGGTCGACGTGATGTTCACATCCGATACTTTGACCATTTCATCAACGGCCATTTTGTTTTCAATCACACTGATTTTTGGAAAGTTCTGGTAATCCAGACCAGAGAAAATCTCATGCACGTACATTTTTGAAATACGATGAGGTGTTTCAGCCAAGCTATCGTCGGTAAGATCCAGTCCTAATGTGCTAATGACTTCGGTGAGTAGACCTCGAATACGTTGATATTTCTCATCTGCCGTCATTTCAGAGGGAACGAGTGGCGTTTCCAATCCACGTGCGATTAATGCTTCTTGTACTTTTTGAGCTTCTGGTGAAATCATGCCTTGTCTCCTGTTTCTGCCGTGTAGTTCAAAGTGAGAGAAACAGAGTCTGCAAATCTCAGAGCATGAGGTTTATCAATCTTAACTTGAGCATAATAGACCCAAGGATGATCGATACAGATGCCGAGAACGTCGCTGGTGAGTTTTTCTAACAGTAAGAACCTGCCATTTTCGACATGGTTAATGATTCCTTTACAGATGGTTTTGTAATTCAAGGCATTATCAATGTTGTCTTCTAAACAAAGTTTATTCGCTGGGTAGTGGATTTCTGCGTTGATAATGATGTCTTGCTGCTTCTTTTTTTCCTCTTCGTTGAAACCGATGTAGGTACGAAGTCTGAGGTTAGTAATTGTTATTATTGCGTTGTGATTCATCATATTTTCCTAGTTTAGGACCGTAACAACCTTTACGTAATAGCCGCTTACTGAGATCAATTTGCATATAGCGGTAAGAGGGAAGACTGATTGAGATAGGAAGGATGAGCAGATTAAGGCCATGTAAAATCGGTCACAGTGACATGCTGACTGCTTTTGTCGTATTCACTCCAAAGTTGCTCGTATGTCTTTGTTGTTAGTGGATGAGTTTCGTTTGGAATAATGTCTGCTAGCGGGCGAAGCACAAACGCGTTTTCGGTGATTTCACCTCGTGGGAGCTCAACACCATCAATGATTCCGACTAGATCATCGAAAGTGAGTATGTCGAGGTCTAGTGTTCTTGAAGCGAACTTTTCTCCACTTCTAACGCGATCACTTTCATCTTCGATTTGTCTAAGTAATGTTGCTAGGTCACTTACGGATTGAGAGCACTCAAACCCCACTACCAAGTTTAGAAAGTTGTCACCTTCAAAGCCAACAGGTACACAGTCGTAAGATTTAGATACGGTCAGAGGCGCGAAAAACTGGTCAAGTGCGTTCAACGCTTTGTAAACGTAAAACTCTCTGTCGATGTTGCTGCCAATGCTGACAGTTACGTGATGCATTGTCGTAGGCTTCCCTATGTCTCTTCTCAAACGGTGCCAACCAAAGTTTGTTTTTGGTTAACGCACCCTTGCCTTACTACTTGAATTACTTCCTTAAGTTACGTGAAGTGGGGCAGAAAGGATCATGAATTGATTGGTATTCGATATATGCAAAAATAGAGTTTTGAGATCTGCACTTTACTGGTAATAACTTGAGAAGGTGTTTTAATATTAAATTATGTGAATATTGAGTACGGGATTTGGCAGCGTTATAGGTTTAAAGCAATGAATAATATAAAGAAACCATCAATACTTGTGGTATGCATGGGAAACATTTGCCGTTCTCCCACGGGAGAGGCAATTCTGCGTGCGAAAGCAGAGCAAATGGGCGTGGATGTCGAAGTGGATTCCGCGGGTACGATTGGCTACCACCAAGGTAACCCACCAGATCCTCGCTCGAAAGCCGCGGGTGAACAACGAGGTTACTCATTCAAAGGGATTCGTTCTCGCAAAGTTGTTGATAGCGACTTTGAGCACTTTGACCTGATTTTAGCGGCTGATCGAGACAATTTAGCTGACTTGAAAGCGCAATGCCCATCTCAGTATCAAGATAAGCTCAGGCTGTTTCTTAGCTTTGGAGAAGCGTGTGAAGAGGAAATTCCGGATCCCTACTACGGCGGTGATAAGGGGTTTGAGTTGGTGTTGGATTTGATCGAAGAAGCATCAGAAAAACTTCTTCGATCTCTTTAGCTTAGGCGGCCATCACTCGGCCGCTGAAATAATCGTTTGAAACAATGTATTCCGTATTGCGGATCAGCTCATCGTGGATTTTAGCCCAGTGGGTTTCTTCTTGTTCGTAGCAAGGGACCACACCACCGACTCGAATATTAAACGGTGTCAGTTCTTTCGCCCAGCTCTGGGTAAATCCGGCAACCATAGAAGTCGCGTTTTCAAATCCGGATAAATCATGGTAATCCGCGTGAGCAATCACATTCACAATCACACCGTTTTTCTTATCCTGACGCATTTTTTCTGCTGTAGCCTGGCCAAAACTAAACAATGTCGCGGCCATTAGTGATAAGTGCTGCGTAAAGACATCTCCCGCTCGATCATCAAAAAACTTGGGCATAGCCTGACTGGTCAAGGCATTGATCAAAACATCCGGTGATTGATGAACCGATTGATCAATAAATCCGAAAAGAGAGTGGATAGAGTCCACTGAATGATCCGGCAAAGCGTATTGATATATATCTGGTGAAATGGCTTTGCAACGGACAAAAGTTTCATTCAATTGAGCCGCGCTTTTATCGCAAAGAACAACGGTGGCACCCAGTGAAGCAAAGTGCGTAGCGAGCGTACTACCAAGCTGTGAGCCTGCCGAAGTGATTAAAATCACGGCACTTTTTATATCCATATAGTGAGCCTCCGTCCATAGCTAAAAAGGTTGTCCACATAGCATGGTAGATTAGTTGTTGCTTAAGTGTGAATAAGCTCAAATAACTTGTGCATATCTTGTGCTTAGGGTAAATAATTTGCACTCATTCACATTTATAAGTGATTGATTGAATATAAAGGAAAATCGAAGACAGGATTGTGTGATCTCGACTGATCTTCAAACTTGCGTTTGGATCTGGAAGGTTCGCTGGGCTTTGATCAGCTGATTGTAGAGATCGATAGGTATCAGTTCCTTGGCGTCTTTTTCGCCTAACTGGCGGCGTTGATGGCCAGATAAATTATTGTAAATCTCTTCAGGAAGGTCGTGAGTATCTTCTGGCATGTATGTCAGAACTTCAGGGTGAAGGTAGTGAGTGAGTTTGGCACTTGGTAAACCTGCTCGATGAAACATATCGGCTTGCATCGCCGAGATAGGGTAGGAGTCCTGATCAGAACGAATTTGCTGGGGAGGTTGCAGTTCGAATCGGCGCCTCAAAGCTTCGTCAGTTGCGTCCTGCTCGTTTACCTTCTCGATGGGGGTGTTATCGCGAACGTCATCAGAAAACATCGATAGAATCAAAGCGAAGTCGGCACGACGTCCTTCGTGAACAGCATGGTTAATCCCCTTGCCGAACTGAAGCTCGTTAATAATACCCGCTTTGTCTAAGGTGTGAATCTGAGTTTGCATGTTACCTCGCTTGATGCCTATGTAGCGGCAACATCGAGGTGAACTTTAGGGGAAATGACTGACTAGAAAAGAAAAAAGCCAGCTAAGTGCTGGCTTTTTAAGCGACTAAATTTTAAATCCTATAGGGGAGGATTATTTAGCTAGGTTTTCTGCTACGAAGTCCCAGTTAACTAGCGCCCAGAAACCATTCATGTAGTCTGGACGAACGTTACGGTAATCGATGTAGTAAGCGTGTTCCCATAGGTCAACAGTAAGAAGTGGAGTTGTACCTTCTTCTGTTAGAGGAGTCGCTGCGTTAGAAGTGTTAACGATGTCTAGAGAACCGTCAGCTTTCTTAACTAGCCAAGTCCAAGAAGAACCGAAGTTGTTGATTGCTGAATCAGTGAACTTCGCTTTGAACTCTTCGAAAGAACCGAATGCAGCGTTGATTGCGTCAGCAACTGCGCCTGTTGGTTCACCGCCCGCGTTTGGAGCTAGACAGTGCCAGTAGAACGTGTGGTTCCAGATCTGTGCTGCGTTGTTGAATACGCCGCCAGTAGACGTTTTGATGATTTCTTCTAGCGTTTTGCCTTCGAACTCAGTACCTGGGATAAGACCGTTTAGCTTAACTACGTAAGTGTTGTGGTGCTTACCGTGGTGGAAATCTAGAGTCTCTGCTGAGATATGTGGTTCTAGCGCGTCTTTCGCGTAAGGAAGAGCTGGTAGTTCAAATGCCATTGCTCGATTCTCCATTGATATGAAAGAGTTAAACTCTCTCGATTGCTTCCAGTGTTATTTATTATTCATGGCTCGCCACAGGCCAACCATGTCATTCTGCTGACTTGCGTTATAGTCTAACAAGTTTTTACTTTAATAAAAGCGCCTCGACAAATTTCTTTCTTCTATAAAACCATAGATATTATAGGCTTTTTATTCTCAGCCAATGGTTTAAAATGTGTCAATAACTTGCAGTAACTCCATGAAGAGGAAGTAATGGAAACCATCGACAAAATCAAACAGCAAATCGAAGAGAACGCTATCCTTCTTTACATGAAAGGTTCTCCAAAGCTACCTAGCTGCGGCTTCTCATCTCAGGCTTCACAAGCACTAATGGCATGTGGTGAAAAATTCGCTTATGTAGATATCCTACAAAACCCGGATATCCGTGCTGAGCTACCTGCATACGCACAGTGGCCAACATTCCCACAACTTTGGGTTGAAGGTGAGCTGATTGGCGGTTGCGACATTATTATTGAGATGTTCCAGAAAGGTGAACTTCAGCCACTGATTAAAGAAGCAGCTGAACGCGCTGGTGCAGACGAAGAATAATAGAGAAACTACTGTTTAAATTTACAGTTTTTCTTGATTTTTAAGGGCCACATTCGATAATGTGGCCCTTATTGTATCTGCCTGATTAAGTTTTATGTCACGTCTGTTCATTGCTGAAAAACCGAGCTTAGGTCGAGCTATCGCTGCGGCGTTGCCTAATCCGCAAAAGAAAGATCAGGGTTTTATTCGTTGTGGCAATGGCGACGTGGTGACGTGGTGCATTGGTCACTTGCTTGAGCAGGTAGAACCGGATGCTTACGACGATAGATACAAAAAATGGAATCTGGCTGATTTACCAATCGTTCCCGAACACTGGCAACTACGTCCTCGCAAGTCGGCGTCTAAACAGCTGACTGTAGTTAAGAAGTTACTGAAAGAAGCGTCTGAAATCATTCACGCTGGCGACCCGGATCGTGAAGGCCAGTTATTGGTGGATGAAGTGTTGGATTACTGCAAAGTCAGTAAGACGAAAAAAGAAGCCACACAGCGCTTATTGATTAGCGACCTCAACTTACCAGCGGTCAAACGCGCGCTAAATCAGATGCGCAGTAACCGCGAGTTTATTCCTCTTTCGGTTTCCGCTCTTGCTCGCTCCCGAGCTGACTGGTTGTATGGCATGAATATGTCCCGCGCTTATACGCTACTGGGGCAAAAAGCAGGCTATCAGGGAGTACTGTCAGTCGGCAGGGTTCAGACGCCCGTGCTTGGGCTGGTGGTCCGTCGTGATGAAGAGATCGAGAGCTTCGTCCCTCGTGACTATTTTACCTTGCATGCCTTGATTCCTTATCAGGACGGAAATAGCGCGTTTGATATCCGTGCCCGTTGGAAACCGAGCGAAGCATGCAAGCCTTGGCAAGATGAAGAAGGGCGAGTTCTCAATCGTAAACTGGTCGAGAACGTTGCCAATCGCATCACGAATCAGCCTGCCAAGGTTGTCGAGTCGGAGCAAAAACAATCTAAGCAATCGGCTCCGTTACCTTATTCTCTCTCTGCGTTACAGATTGACGCTGCCAAGCGTTTTGGCATGAGTGCTCAACAGGTTCTGGATACCTGCCAATCTTTGTATGAAAAGCACAAGCTCATCACTTACCCTAGGTCGGACTGCCGATACCTGCCGATGGAACATTATGGACAGGCCAAAAGTGTTTGCGATGCGATATCGAACAACTGTAATGAGTTAGGCCAGGCTGTTCATGGCGCTGATTTAAGCCTCAAATCCAAAGCATGGAATGATAAAAAAGTGGATGCGCACCACGCGATCATTCCCACGCCTAAAAAGGCTTCCGTAAATGCGCTGTCAGGCAATGAGATAAAAATCTATCAGCAAATTGCTCGCCAGTATCTAATGCAGTTTTATCCGGCCGCGATTTATGCAGAAGCGAAGCTGGTATTTGATATCGCTGGGGGGACTTTTATTGCTAAAGGTCGCCAGCTTGTTTCGGCTGGCTGGAAAGCGTTGATGGGAAAAGTGGATGATGACGACACGGGCGTTGACGCGGTTCCGCCGCTTGATGAAGGCACAGTGCTGACTTGTCGCGAAGGCGAGATCAAAGACCGTAAGACTGAGCCACCTAAGCACTTTACTGAAGCGACTTTACTGCAGGCGATGACAGGCATCGCCCGTTTTGTTGAAGACAAAGAGCTGAAAAAAATCCTCAAAGAAACCGATGGCCTAGGTACCGAAGCGACTCGCGCAGGGATTTTGGATACGCTGTTTAAGCGCCAACTGCTGCAACGACAGGGCAAAACAATCCTCAGTTCACCAGCGGGAAGAGGGCTAGTGCATGCATTGCCTTCCGAGTCGACTTATCCCGACATGACCGCACATTGGGAGCATCAGCTTCAAGGGATGGCAGAACGTAATCAAGCCTACAGCCCATTTATGCAGGCATTGCAAACGCGTATTGACGGTTTAATGCAGCAAGTCAAAGGCGGCGAAGTGCCTGAGTCGCTGCGTCATCTACCTAAGGTGGAACGGCCTGCCTTTAAGCGTAAGCGGAGAAACAGTGCGAAAGCTGGTGGTCAGAAACGTGCGACCACAAGACGTAAGAGCAGTTAATGCTCGTTGCCGATAGTTCGTTGATACTCTCTTGGCGTGACGCCAAACCTTTCTCTAAAACGCTGACGAAAGCGTTCTTCCGACTGATAACCGCACATTTGCGCTAACTGGTAGCCATCATATTGATGTTTTTGCATCAATTGCAATGCATGGCTAAGGCGCACTTGCGCCAATAATTGCCGATATTGACTGCCTTCCTGCTTCAGCTTTCGGATCAGCGTTGCCCGGCTCATACCAAAATGATCAGCGACGCCTTCAAGAGAGTGCTCATCTGCCGGGGCGATGGAAAGGTATTGGGTGATAGTTTGTGTCAGTGATGCTTGGGAAGAGCTAAAAATCTTATGCAGAGCGCCTTGTTCTGCCAACTGCTGATAAAGCGGCATTAGCCAATACTGTTGAGTGCGGGGACTGATCGCCTTTAAGTTAACTGTTGCAAGTGTATTGAGTGTGTCTCTGATTGGTTTATCGACCAAGCAGTAAGAGGGACTCGATGAGTGAGCGGCATTTTCGCTCAAACCGAGCATTTCCTGACTAGGTAAATAGTTGAAGCTAAACACTCGTGATAGGAACGGCCCTTTTTGTGGAAGATTGGCAAAGTTCCATGAGCTAGCTGCGCTGCACAATATGAGCGAGTCAGGTGTTAGCGTGACAGACTCTTCCTGCCAGAACAGTCGTTTGTTGCCGGATAAAATCTGGATGATGCTAGGGGAGTGAATCGTCACATTTCTCAAAGCTTGCAAGTGCTGGGCACGAAACTCAGTGATCTGAAATTGGTGAGCCATCACTCCTCCTTCAATTAACGGGTATAGGTCGCTGTAAGCGTCGTTTTCGCTAATGCGATGCTATTAAGGGTAAAACCAACCACAGCCGCCGGTGTATCCTCACCCAACTCCAGCTTCGCTTTTGGTAGTGCCCAAACCGTGAACTGATAACGATGCATACCATCACCCACGGGTGGACAAGCTCCACCAAAGCCTTTGGTGCCATAGTCAATACGGGTTTCTAAGCCACCCAGCTTGCTGATATCTGCCCCTCTAGGTAGCTGACTGACGCCCGCAGGAATATCGAGTGCAATCCAATGCCAGAAGCCACTTTCGGTCGGCGCATCTGGGTCGTAAGCCGTAATGGCGAAACTCTTGGTGCCCTTTGGTGCGTTGTCCCAGCTTAACTGCGGCGACAAATTATCGCCTGAGCATCCCCAGCCAGCAAACTCGAAGGTCTTCTCCATTGGATGACCTTCCTGAATATCCTGACTGGTTAGATCAAAGGCAAATGTGTTGCCTGACAGCATCAAGCCTGCTGTCATTAGTGCTAATGTGATTGCTTTCATGTTGAGCTCCTTGTGTCTGATTTAGTGTCAGTTTAACGAGCTCAATCTGTTTCTATGGATCTAAAAGTATCACATTCAATCTAATATTAGTTAATAGTGATACTTTTTGTTGATTTTGATATTACCAAGGAAGTGCGGTGCCATCGTAGTTGATAAATTCGCCAGAGCGGCTGATATCGGCGCTCTCGATTACTTCAACAAGTCCCGCAGCGGATGTTTGCGTATCAATTAACGCATTTGGCCCGCCCATTTCAGTTTGTACCCAACCTGGGTGAAGCGCTAAAACGGTGAAGCCCTGGCTGGAAAGGTCGTTACTCAGGCTCTTCACTACTGAGTTAAGCGCGGCTTTAGACGAACGATAAATATAACCGCCACCAGACGTATTTTCCGTCATGCTACCCACTTTAGAAGAGAGGCAGGCAATCTTTTTAAGCTGACCTGTTTGTAGATTGGGAAAGAGTGCTTCAACGAGTTTTAGCGGCGCGATGGTGTTAATTTCAAGCACTTTGCGCCACTCGTCGATATCGGTATTACCAAAGCCATAGCCTTTTGGCCCATAGCAGCCTGCATTATTGATCAGCACATCAAGCGCTGGCAGAGCGTTGGCGAACTCACTCAGCCCTTGATAATCCGTCACGTCGAGCGGATGGCACGTCAGGTTGTCACCTTCCAGCTCAAGGAGATCTTGCGAGCTTTTCTCTGAGCGATAGGTTGCGTGAACCTGCCAGCCTTGAGCATGGTAGTTTTTGACTAAGCTCAGCCCGATACCACGGTTAGCTCCGGTGATTAGAACAGTTTTCATGGTGAACCCCTGTTAAAGTATTTTGGCTATTTTGCTAAGCGGTCAACGTAAAATCAACTAGCCACCACGCAGAGACCAGCATCAGGGAAAACAAAGATATAGCGCCAACTGAACCGACTATGATTCCTAGCAGTAAAAACAGTTTTGGATGATGCATAAGACTAAATAACTCAAATGATAATTATTACTATTTAAGTTGTTTTGCAACCGTGATGCAACTTGTTACCATACTCAAAACTCAAATATCGACTGATATCAATGATCCCACTGATTTATCATTCCATCTATTCAGAGCTGCCGTTACCTCAAGGCCACCGATACCCGATCCATAAGTATCGTCTGTTATTCAATGAGATCGAGAAAGTGCGCTTTCGTGACGAGCAGTGGCAGGCGTTTTTCCACTACTGTGAACCTCAAGCTTTGACATCAGAGGAAGTGATGAAGACGCACTGTGAACAGTACGTGTCTGAGCTGTTTTCTGGTGGCCTGCCTGCAGCGCGGATGCGACGTATTGGTTTCCCGTGGAGTGAGTGCCTTATTGAACGCACGTTGACGTCGGCAGGTGGAACTTGCCTGACGGCTGAAAAAGCGATTGAACATGGTGTGGCTATCCACCTGAGTGGCGGATACCACCATGCACATTATGATTTTGGCAGTGGGTTCTGTTTACTTAATGATTTGGTATTGGCGGCGAAACGTGCACTAACGCATGAAGGCATCGAAAAAGTGCTGATTGTTGATAGTGACGTCCACCATGGTGATGGGACTGCAACGCTATGTGCAGATCAGGATGACATCGTGACGCTATCCTTTCATTGCGATAAAAACTTTCCTGCACGTAAGCCAGATTCAGATATGGATGTGGCTTTACCACGTGAAACCAGTGATGAAGAGTTTCTTAGCTCGTTTGCCTCAGTTGTTGAAATGGCGATTAATCTGCATCAACCGGATTTGATCCTTTATGATGCGGGTGTAGATATTCATCAAGACGACGAGCTTGGTTACTTCAATGTTTCTACTCAAGCGATTTACCAACGAGACGTTGCCATGTTTGAGCTGGCAAAAGCGAACGTACTTCCGATAGGCTGTGTTGTTGGAGGCGGCTACCGCACTGACCACAGCGAATTGGTACCGATCCACATGCAGTTACTTAATGCGGCCTTTCAGGCCTATGGCAATCAATAAAGGTTAACAATGGAACAGAGAATTCGGGCTGCAGGCATACTCATCGACAATGACGCGATGCTGCTTTTGAAAGTAAGAGACTTTACGGGAGAGTATTGGATCCCACCGGGTGGTGGCATGGAAGCGGGCGACAGAAGCTCAAAAGATTGTGTTGTGAGGGAGTTCAAAGAGGAGGCTGGGCTGGATATTGAAGCAGGAGAGCTGATTTGTGTGCGCGAGTTTCTTGAATCGCACAAAAACCGCTATCACTCAGAATTCTTCTATCGCGTCTCCCGTTATCATGGCGAACCTCATATCGAGAACCTTGCTGGACTTAATGACGAAGAATACATCCAGTCTGTGGAATGGGTGCCTTTGACTGAACTGAACGACAAGCGTATGTATCCGAAAGAGCTTAAAGATAAAGTACTGGAACTGATTCAGACCGAGAGCTTTTCTACTCATCTTGGCAGTTACGCGCAAGGCGATCAGGAAGATCTCAATCAGTTATAGGCTGAGTGAAATTTTGCCGATGAGAGAAGGCGACATGAGAGTAAAAAGTCCGCTCAGATAAGAGTGGGCTTTTTATAGAGAAGTGGGTTGCACTCAACTCGGTGATTAGACAACTTCCGTTTCCGAACAACAAAAATGAAAAAAGCCGCTAATTGCTTAGCGGCTTTTTACTGAATGTGGCGGAGAGATAGGGATTTGAACCCTAGATACGCTATTAACGTATGCCGGTTTTCAAGACCGGTGCTTTCAACCACTCAGCCATCTCTCCGTTGTTGAGGCGAATAATATATAGGTTGGTTTTTCTTGTAAACCCCTAATTTTACTGATTGCTTTAATTGTGAGCACTTGAAGAGGAAAACTAGATCGAGTGCGTGTTTTTAGACCAAATATGACGAATAAACAGAGAGTTATTCGGTAGTGACCTGTGAAAAATAGATTCATGGAGAATAGAAAGAGCGCTGTGATAATCACAGCGCTCAGAAGTATAGCGCTCTTTACTTAATCATCCCGTCGACTAAGAGGAAACAGGCTGTTGTAACGGCGCTGGTTGATAGTGTTTTCGGCTGTACCACACGAAAGCAATCAATATTGCACAGCATGCTAAGCGCACAATCAAAGCAGTTTCAGGCCAGACGAGAGCGAAACCGATAGCGACAAGTAAGATACGCATTACCAGATGGATATTCCCTTCCAGATAACCTTCCATCGCGCCAACAAATGCATAAGTGCCTAAAATAGCGAACACCCCTGCTTCCAGTACTGACACCGTATCCCAACTGACAATACCACTGTAGGCGATCAGCAGAGGAACTAAATATAAACCCTTGGCTATTTTCCACGCCGTAAAGCCGGTTCGCATCGGCGGAGTGCGTGCAATGGTCGCGGCGGCAAAGGCTGTTAAACACACTGGCGGCGTGACATTGCTGTCTTGCGATAACCAGAAAATGATCAGATGCGCAGACAGCAAAGCCAGACTGACTGTTTCCAGCCCCAAACTTTGTTCAAGTAATGTCTGCATAAAATCAGCAGGTACCTGAGAAAGCAGTTGCTGAGCCGTTTCCAGTGACATAGGAGCGGCAAGTGCGCTGAGTTGATCCGGTGCGGTGAGCATAAAGATAGACATCGCTTCCTGTGGCAGTTGACCGGACACCATGAGGTCGAGAAGCTGTTTCTCTGCCAGCAATTCGTACAGAGCAGGCGCAGACAGCGTGCCTAGTACAATGTAAGACGCGGTGACAGGTAAGCCCATTCCCAGTATCAAAGAGGCTAGGGCAACAAACAGGATCATCAGCAGCAGTTGTCCGTTTGCCCAGTGATGAATCATGAGTGAGAAGGTGTTGCCAATGCCTGTGGTACTGATGACATTCACCACTAAACCAATCCCGACCAAAAGCACGGCGGTGGTGGCCATGTTTTTTGCGCCTTGTGCCAAGGCTTCAAAAATAGCGCGTGGGCCCATTCTGTGTTGTTTCGAAAACCATGATGCGACCACAACCGACAAAATGGACAGCCCTGCGGCATAAGTAGGTGTAAATCCTTGCACCAACAGAGTCACTAATACTGCTAACGGAATCAGGTTATGCCAGCCAGATAGTAAGACGCGGAGCAATGACTCGCCACCAGTCGACACCTTTTGTACACCACTACGTTTAGCTTCAATCCGCACGAAGAAAGCCACAGAGAGAAAGTAAATCAACGCAGGTAACAGAGACACTAAGATGATGTCGACATAAGGGATTTGCGTGTAAGAGGCCATGATAAATGCACCAGCGCCCATGACTGGTGGCATTAGTTGTCCTCCGGTTGACGCAGCCGCTTCGACGCCGGCTGCGAAGCGAGGTGGAAAGCCTGCTTTTTGCATCAGAGGGATACTGATGACGCCCGTGGAAACTGTATTAGCGACACTTGAGCCAGATACCGAACCCATTAAACCCGAGCCGATAACGGCGATAAAACCGGGTCCGCCTATGATTTTTCCAGCGGCTGCTTTTGCTACGGCAAGAATATAGTCACCAACGCCAGAGCGGACCAAAAAGGCGCCAAACAGAATGAACATGAAGACAAACGTCCAGCTTATGCGCGAAATAGGGCCGAACATTCCCTCTGATGAGTAGAAGCTTCGATAGAGCAGAGTCTCAAAGCTCAACCCGGGAAAGTGGAATAAACCGGTTGTCCATTTCCCCCACAGTACCACGTAACTGAGGCAGACAAAGATCAGGATCGGAATGAACCAGCCCATGGTGCGGCGTATGAGTTCTATGACGATGGCGATCGCCAGTACGGAAAAGAACCAGTCGCTAGCGATAAAGCTCATGCCTCGCTCGTAGAGTGCATCTTCAGCAAACGGGAGGTAGACGACACAAGCAAGAATGGCGATGACGAGCCCTATATCTGCAATAAGGGCTACTCGACTTTTCTTTAGAGACCCGTGTGCTGGGTACCAGAGTGCACATATGATGGCGAAACCAGCAAAGTGAATGGCGGAAATCCATAACTCAGGCAGTGTCGCTATGGTGTTAAACCAGATATGTAAGAGAGAGAGAACTACGCCGAGTGTTGTGATGACTTTCCCAACCAAGGGAAAGTCAGTACGTGTGGGCAGTTCAAACTTTTGCAGTTCTTGTTGAAGTGAATCCTTCATAACAAACTCCATGCGTGCAGGCCAGAACGGCTTAACGCACAATCAACTCAGGTGGAAGATCGATACCCATTTCTCGGTAATAGCGAGCTGCGCCTGGGTGCAGTGGTACTGGCAGGCCGGAGGTGCCTTTTTCCAACGCCATCGCTTTGGTGGCTTTGTGGATACCTTGCAGGAAGGATAAGTTTTCGTAGATTGCTTTCGTCAGCTGATAAACGTCTTCCTCAGGGATATCGTCGCGCACCGCAAGGAAGTTTGGCTGAGCAATTGTAGTGATGGGTTTGTCTACACCTGGGTAGGTGTTCGCTGGTATCTCATATTTTGTCCAAATGTCATATTCCTGATTTGCCTGTTTGATTTGCTCATCGGTGAAAGAGAGAATTTGAATGTCACTGCCAAGCGCGGCAAACGCCTGAGTAACCGCGCCAACAGGCACGCCCGCTGGTGTGTTCATACCATCAATGGTGCCGTTTTGCAGTGCGCTGGCGCTACCACCATAGCCCATAAAGGCCAGTTTGAAATCTTCCGGATTAATAGAGAGGCTGCGCAGTATCTGACGCCCCGAGTTCTCTGTACCTGAGCTTTTCTTACCAATAGAAAACTTTTTGCCTTCTAGTTTTTCAAGGTCACTTACGGTTCCTGTCTGCGCTAAGTTTGAACGCACAATAAAATGTTCCACGTTTTGCCACAGCATGGAAACTGAACGCAATTGAGTCTGACTGCCTGACTTCTGGTAAGGCCCCGCTCCTTGCCATGCCCAAGCGCCATACAGCCCCTGCAAAATCGCAAATTGTGCCTGATTGTCATTAAGAAGCTTAATGTTTTCTCCGGAACCTGCAGAGCTGATGGCGGCCAGTGAGAAATGTTGCTTAGGGGCGAGTTTCACCTTACTTAACGTTGCCAGTGCCACGCCTACCGGATAGTAAGTTCCACCGGTTGAAGCGGTCGCGAGAATATAGCTGCGATCGCTAGCGAGAGTTGGATGAGTAAATGACAGCGCGCTGAGTGTAAGTGCTGTGGCTGTGAAGATCTGTTTTAACGTCATGATGATGCTCCATATCATTAGATGTTATTAAAATTGGAAAACCACATAGAGCAAGCAGAATGCCAAAGTTTAAGCTATTGTAATAAAAGATATTTTTATTAAGTTATGCTCTAAATAAGCATTAAGTTGCTTATTTGTGGCGGTTGCCGTAAGCAAAAAATGGCTCATCAAGAAGGGAGTGCAGCGAATGACGTATCAGCCCCTAAATAGCGCGATTATTGCTAGTCGGTAAATGGCGCCGACACCTGCAACATTCAGATAAGCGGATTTTTGCCTATCGGCTGAACAAGCTAAGAGGAGATATAGTCGCTTCGGTTTAGCGCGTACTTGACCATCTTTTGGTTGAGTGTTCGTCGCGGTAAATCCAGCTCTTCCATCACATCATTGATGCATCCTTGGTGGCGCCTCAACGCGTCGTGGAGAATTTTTCTCTCGAAGCTCTGCATCTGAACGGCGAGTGGTAAACCTTGCTTGATACCCGCTGTGGTAGCCTGTGGACGGCAAGAGAGAATGTCACCAACAGTCAGTGAATCATCCAGTGCGAAGCGAATCGCGACATTACGTAGCTCACGGATATTGCCCGGCCAAGGGTAGTTGAGTAACGCTTGCTGATCGGCAGGGCTGGCACGTCGCGTGTTGGGGTTGGCTTCCTGAGTAAAATGTTCAAACAGCAGTAAGGCGTCTTCTTCTCGGTCTTTCAGGGCAGGTAGATGCAGCTGGGCGATATTCAAACGGTAAAATAGATCTGGGCGAAAATCAGAGTGATTGAGCAAGTCACACTTAGCGGCCGAGATGACGCGCAAGTTGACCTGCTTAGCGTGATTACTGCCCACACGTTCGACGGTACTTTCTTGCAGAGCGCGCAACAGCTTGACCTGCATTGCTAAGGGTAAACTTTCTATTTCATCAAGGAATAAGGTGCCTTTGTCGGCAAATTCTATCTTGCCGATGTGTCGCTTGGCAGCGCCAGTAAAAGCCCCGGCTTCATGACCAAACAACTCACTTTCAAACAAGTTATCTGGTATTGCGCCGCAATTGAGCGGTACAAATGGATGAGATTGTCGGGCGCTAAAGTGATGCAGGCAGTAAGCGACCAGCTCCTTTCCGCACCCTGTGTCGCCATAAATGATGACGTTGGTGTCAATGTCGGCGACTTTCTGCACCTGCTCACGCAGCTCGCACATGACTTGACTGCGGCCAATCAATATTTGCTCAATACCTTCAAGCCTCTGGAGATAAGTCTGCCGTGATTGCCACTTCTGAGATTCGATATAAGGCAGGATGGCTTGGTTGACGGTTTGCGCTAAGCGTTCGGGCTCAAATGGTTTCTCGATGAAATCGTAGGCACCTTGCTGAAGAGCTTTGACCGCCATATCGACATCACCATGTCCGGTAATGAGGATCACTGGAATGCCCGGAGCTTGCTGCTTCACCTGCTGTTGCAATTCCAAGCCGTTGATTCCCGGCAAACGAACATCACTGATGATCGCCATGAACTTATGCTGAGTAATTTCGGCCAGCGCCGCCTGGCCATTGTCAAAGGTGGTGATATCAAAACCAGCCAGTTGCAGCCATTGAGCGGTCGTCTGGCGAACGATAGGGTCGTCCTCGATCAGCGCTATAGAGTGTTTAGTTACTTGTTCCATATCTAACGTCGTTGTCTTTTTCCGTCACGTTAAGGAAATTGTCCTCAGGCGGAAAGGAGCTGGCTCTCACTTTATGCAACTAGTTTGTCCGTTTTAAAACCGAGCAGTGTAATTCGTCAAAACCTAGTATGTGTGGCCTCAATAAGTGATAAAGGATGAAATTGCTATGGTGGCTCCACAACGATATGGCTTGTTTGCCGTTGCCCTTTTGCTGATAGGCTTGATTCAGGTCGTGAGTGAGGAAGTGGTTAAGCAGTGGAAACTGGAAAGCAAACAACGTTACGCAGAAGAACGTTTTCTCGGTTATATCGAAGAAGTTCGCCGCACATTACGTCGTTTTGACTACTTGCCTTTCTTAGTCACTAAAGATGAAGAGAGTGTGCGTTTTTTAAGCGGTGAGCAACAGCTTTATCGAAAGATTCAGCAGCAACTGATCCAACTGGACAAGGCGGCTAACACCAAAGGTTGGTATGTACTTACCGACAAAGGCACGCTTAAAATTTCTAGTGTTCAATCTAGTCAGCTCGCTGGTGACAGCGCCAAGGAAATCGCGGCTAAAATTCAGCAACATCGTGGCGTGATTTCTCATGTGGCCACTAGCCCAAACAGCTCGGATTATTTTATTGCCGCCCCTCTGTACGATGGCGTGACTATCATTGGTATTGTCGTGGTTCAGATAGATCTGACTCTTCTAATCGATCAATGGTTTTCTCAGGGAGAGGCGATTTTGGCGCACCATCCTGACAGCCAGTTTTTTCTCTCCAGTAACCCTTTCTTTTCATCCACTTGGTTTAATCAGCACTTCGATAGTGGGGAAATGATGGAGTACCGAACTCTGTATGATGGAACGCGCATTGAAACCTGGCAGCTAAAGAAAAAAAGATATTTAGTTCAGTCGGTTACCTTAGATGATCTCAATTGGAGGCTGGTGTACCTAACTCCCTTGCAGTCGATGTTACGCACTACACGCTGGATTAGCGCGAGTGCTGTGGTTGGGTGTTTGATCATCATGCTACTGATGGTGATCAGATATCAACGACATCAGAAACTGCGTAGCCAACAGCGTATACAAAAGCTGGTGGAGGCTTCTGAAAAAAGGCTGAATGTGATGCTCAGTAAAACCCATGTCGGGTTGATATTGATTGATGAAAGTGGTCATATCCGAGACATTAATCCGATGGCGAAGAAGTATTTTAGTTTGTCAGATTCCATGACTCGTCAAATTAAGGTATGGCAGTTGTTTGACAGCGGCCACTCGGATTCACCCACGTTAGAACTACTGAGAAACTTCGATAAGCACACCTATCTGGCTGAAATGACGGAAGTAGAAATTTTAGGCCAGCGCAGCGACGGTAGCTGCTTTCCCGTGATGCTCTCACTCAGTGCCTTACCTTGGCATGAAAGAGGCTATTACCTGTGTACTGTGATTGATATCAGCAAACGAAAACGTGCTGAAATGGCCTTGAAACAGTCAAACCAGATGTTGCAGGTGCGAGTCGAAGAGCGGACGAAGGCACTCGACAATGCTCAGCAAGAGTTGATTGAGTCGAGCAAAATGGTCGCGCTGGGAAGAATGTCCAGTGCCATTGTGCATGAACTTAATCAACCACTGACAGGGCTCAGAACGCTATTTTCGAGTAACCAATTGTTGCTTGAAAGAGGTGACACAGAGTTACTGAAAGACAATATGTCATTGGCAATGACGTTATTTGAACGTATGGCGTCGATGACGCGTCAGCTTAAGTCGTTTGCGTTTCAGCGACTCGATTCTCCACAGCCTGTGTCACTCAAAGAAGCGTTGGATGAAGTACTACAAGTTCATCAAGAGCGTTTGGACAAAGTGGATTTCGAGCTTCGCACTGAGAGCGCAAAGCTGATTGTGCTTGGCGAAGAGGCTAGGTTGCGCCACGTACTCGGAAACTTGGTTGGCAATGCTCTGGATGCAATGGTGAATACTGACTTTCCTCGACTAGACATTGAGGTGAGATGCTCATCGAATGAAGTAGAAATCAGAATCATCGATAACGGCTGTGGTGTGGAACAAGATAACCTAGAGCGCATGTTTGAGCCTTTCTACACCAGCAAAAAAATCGGTGAGGGACTGGGGCTTGGATTAGCGATTGCAGCGAACAATGTCCGTGACATGCAGGGAAGGTTGACTGGGATAAACAATGCCACAAGCGGGATGACGTTTACGCTGGTTTTACGAAAAGCTTGCTGACTGGAGAGTGATACCAAGCCTGCTCAGTCAGCAGGCTTGTTGAAGGCATATTCTCGCTGATCAGTGCTGGAGCAACTCAATGACTTGGTAAGTTTGGATACCAGCGAGTACGCCTTGCTCCCAACCACCTTCAACTAGAGTTGAGGCATGTTGTTTCATTGCAGCAGCAACGCCGCCATTAAAGTGCGCATCAACTCCGGCTTGATCCGCGAAGAAATCTACGATGCCGAAGCGATCATCGCCAAAATGAATGGCAAACCAATGGACTGTGCCGGGCTCTTGCGTTGTTACGATGTGAGCGCCTTGCTTGAGTAATTCCGCGAGCTTTTGTTCTTGACCTGGCTTTGCCTTCAAGGGGATAAAAGTGGCAATCTTGATACTTTCCTGCGTATTTTTGCCGACTTTTGAAGCAATAATGTCAGCATTGTGGATGTTAGGTAGCACGCCGTCGTTCCATCCACCTTTAACTAGTGTTGCAGCACTTTCACTCAGTGCTTTCGGGATTTTTCCAGCAAAATGCGCATCCTGAGCAGCTTGAGAGCCAAAAGCGTCGAAGATCACAAAGGTGTTTTTATCTTCGGTTTGAAGTGCAGACCAGAACAGTGTGTCAGGTTCGTTGTCCTGAACGAGCTGTGCACCAACCGAAAGGAAGTCAGCAAGGGCGGTGTTTTGTCCCTGTTGAGCGGTAATCTCAATAACGCTTGCTCTTGTATGAGTGTGTTCCGTGGTTGCAGCGTTTGCCCCCATAGTAACTGCAAGAAGCGAAAGGGCAGAACAAGCGCGAGTGATTGTGTTGAGTGGTTTTAACATCTGGTATACCTCTTCAAGTTAGGTGGATTTGTTCGACTTGAAGCAAAGTATACTTGTCAGCATTTTTGGATAAATACAGCAGAAACTGATTTATAGTCTCAATAAATAGAACAATAAGAACAAAAAAACCAACGATACATCTTTAGTTGATGGTTGGAGTTTGGTTCTTCAGATGAGTGGCCGTGGCTTATCAAAAAGATAGCCTTGTGCGAGGTCGATATTCAGTTGCTGCGCCATATCGAGTTGGGCTGGCTCTTCAATCCCTTCAGCCAAAACCGCGCCGCCGTAGTCATGAACGGCTGTGACGACGGTTTTAATTTCATCGACCAGAGTAGAATCAAACGTAAGCCTGCTGACGATTTTTATGCACAGTTTAACCACCTCTGGTTTAACTTCATCGATCAGCGCCAAATCAAAGAATCCACAGCCAACGTCATCAAGCCAAAACTGGTAGCCCCGTTTCCTCAATTGAGCCATTCGTTGTTTTATTGGCTGCCAGTCCCTTATCGGTAAGTGTTCGGTAAGCTCGATCTTAATTTTTTCGGCGAGCGGATAGCGGCTAAGTATCTGGAATACGGTCTCATCTAACAATAGGTTAGGAGTGAGGTTAACGGTGTAACACCCTATGGGAGCGTGGGCGACAATGTTTTCAAGATGAACGTCGAGGATGACAATTTCCAATTGCCTGCTGAGTTGCTGTGATTGAGCTGCAGCAAACAATTGATCGGGGCGATGCCACAAGGAATCTGAAGGACCACGAACCAAAACTTCATGCCCATAGGTAGTTTGGCTCTTAAGATCTCTAATAGATTGAACATATGAAGATAGTGAACGCTCACTTAAGATATCATTCAGTGAGATAGAAACACTCGTTTCAATTTTATCCATGTGGCTCCTCTCCTTATTTGCTCACACGCTAACGGTGTTAAGCGCTTTCCTTTCGACCTGCGTGACCACCTAGCTCCAGATAAGATAAAGAGTTGACGATTTGTTCCGCGAGTTCATGGTTATTACCTGAAAGGCTGATTGACAGCTTGGTGTCTTCAACTAAGGCTTCCATGTTTTGCTTAACCGTATTTGAGTCTGACAGCTGCGCTTCAATGGCATCCATGATGGTTTTGGAGGAGGTTTTACTTTCAATCGACATGTCCATCAGGTTCTGCATTTTTAGCATGGTGTCTTTAGTGACTTCTGAACTGAGAATAATGACGTCCTCGACTTCTTTTTGCTTATTGAAAATGCTGTCTGATATTTTTGAAATCGACGCCATTTCAGTATCGATACTCTCTGCTGACTGGTTCGCTGTGTTCGCTAACTGACGGACTTCGTCTGCGACTACCGCAAAACCGCGACCGTGCTCTCCAGCTCGAGCCGCTTCAATCGCGGCATTAAGCGCTAACAAGTTTGTCTGTGCCGCAATGCCTTTGATGGAATCCACCAATTGGGTGACGTTCTTGTTTATCTCATCTAATGATTCAAGAAGGTCACTGAACTGACAGATCTTTTCCTTAGAAACCAGCACCTGTTCTTCCAAAAGCTCCAGCTTATCGATGGTATTGGCTGCAGTTTCAGCCGTTTTGCTGGAATATTGGTGACTCTCACAAGACAGTTTATTAATGCTTTCCGATTGCTCGATAAAGTGATTGACCAGTTCGTAGCTTTGCTCGATAGATTCAGCGCGACTTCGGGACGCTTTATGGACATTGGCCGCATTGACGTGAATTTTCTTTGCATAGTTGGTGGGATCATTCTGTTTGAATAGCGAGTACTTATCAGAGATTTGCTCTAATTCTTCGAGGTGACTGGTTTTGACCTCAACAATATCTGGAGACTGTTTTTTAAAGGAAAATTTCATGATTAGGCGGCCTTGTTTCGTGATTGTAGAGTTGCAGAAACGCTTGCTTGGGTAGATACACAAAAAGGTACGCAGTAAGTCATTAATATCTTGATAACCAGTGTTGCGTCGATGTTGTTGGAGAGCAATTTGTCGCCGTGATTAATGAACATAAGAATAGTGCCAACTATAAGAGAAACCTTTAGCGAGCGTTTTAGTATCGCGGGTTCGCCTGCGGTTTTAAAAAACTGAGCTAGATACATCTGCAACCTCTGTTTGGATTAATTATTGTTCTGGTGAATCATATACCCTGTTGAACGATCGTTCAAATTGATAGTAGTGATCAACGGCAACTTACGCAAAGCTAATTGCTGCATATTCAATAGCTAAAGGTTCTATGTATCGTTGAGATCGTTTGTCGAACAGGCTGTTTGATATTGGTGACTAAAAGCGCTGAAGCCTTATTTAGCTGGCTTCAGTTGTCATGAAACATCGAGGAACGATAAACGGTATTTTTTCGGGCTCGAATACGATTAATCTTCTATTAACTATCAATACTTACAATGACTTAGAAAGATGTTGTTAACTTTGTTAATAGTGTGATCGGCGTAAAAATTTAGATGAAAACAAGGAGCATTATGCAATTGCGATGATACATTTGTCTCACTTATGAAACAGTGGTAAAGGATATGAGTGTTTTAAACAGTTTTAAGGGCAGGATCGTTGCTGTTGTCATTCTCTTACTGACAGCATCACTTACGGTTTCTAGCTTCCTTTCTTACAGGCAAATTTCTTCGTCGATTCACGAGCGAGTGAATGAATACTCGATGCTAAAAATCAGCACAACCAGCGATACGATCTTAACTTGGATTGATTCGATAAAGTCCGGGCTGGTGGCGAATGCGCCTGATTTTGTTCCAGACTACGACGATGACCAAATCTTATTGATGATCAGACAGATCGCAAACACCTCTCCTGCATCGGATATTCTGGTTGGCTACGAAGATGGCCGTTCTTATGGCAATAACAGTGGTAAGCGAGATTTAGCCAAGTATGACCCGCGTACACGTGATTGGTACCAACTTGCAAAGCAGAAGCGCGGTACGATTGTCACGGAAATCTACAGTGATGCTTTGACCAAGAGTCTGATGGTGAGTGTTGCAGAACCTTTTTACGCACAAGGTCAGCTAAAAGGGGTCTTGCTGGCCGATATCGAATTGAGTTTATTGGATGAGCTAGTCAGAAAAGCCCCTTTCCCAGGTGCGATGATGGGTCTATATGACCACAACAGCCTAACAATTGCGTCTAACGGCGAAGTAGATGTTCCCGGTGAAACAAAACTGTATGACTTTGCGGAATTAAATCCTTTGACCGACGCTTTGCTGTCTCAGCCGACAGGGATGAAGGATTATAGTTTAGGAGGTATCGAGAAGGTCGCTTTCTTCCAGACAATTCAATTGGATGAGAACAACAGCTGGCATTTGTTGGTCGGGGTGAATAAATCCGTTGCTTATGCCGAAGTTGACGAAGCACTGAAAAATTCACTCTATACAGCACTGGTGTTACTCGTTGTCGCTTTTATCATCTTGTTCGTCATTCTCAATTATGCCTATCGTCCAATTCTAGCGTTAAAGAGTACTGTCCTCGATCTGTCTCAGGGCAATGGCGACTTAACACGTCGTCTTGAAGTCAAAACTGACGATGACTTAGGCCAGATAGCTCAGGCAGTGAATACCTTCATTGGTAACCTGCAATCAATGATGCTGGAAGTGTCGAAATCGTCCAATCAAATTTCAGGCAACATTGATCTATTAAAATCGCAGACCGACAGCAATGCTCAAGTGCTGACATCTCATGCGATGGAAACCACACAAGTGGTAACGGCGATGAATGAAATGAGTTCAACAGCCGAAAGCGTTGCACAAAGTGCATCTCAAACCGCGGAGTTTACTCGTGTAACCAATGATGAAGCCGAGCAGTCGAAACTGGTCGTTGCCAGTGCCGTTCGCAGTGTTGCTGACCTGATCGAAGAAGTTGAGTCGATGGCGAAAAGTATTCAGGCTATGAACGAAGACTCGCAGAAGATAGGCTCTGTGTTGATGGTGATCGGTGAGATAGCTGATCAAACCAATCTGTTGGCACTGAACGCGGCGATTGAGGCGGCGCGAGCAGGTGAGCAAGGGCGTGGCTTCGCAGTGGTGGCGGACGAGGTTCGCGCTTTGGCTGCCCGAACTCAACAAAGCACCTCTGAGATCAACAATATGCTGGATAACCTTAACGAGGGCACCAGAACGGTTGTTAAAGCGATGGATGACACTAAACAGCGTTGTCAGGAAACGGCTGAGACGACGGAGAATGTGAATGAGAGCCTGGATCGTATGGTTAACTCTATCGTGCGTATTAATGATCTTGGACTTGAAATCGCGACAGCAGCAAGTCAGCAAAATGCGGTGACAGAAGAAGTCAGCCGTAATATGACGACCATTCAAAGCATGGTCGATGAGCTCACCAGTAATGGTTCACAAACGATGGAGAGTACATCAGACTTGTCCAAAAACAACCAACAGCTTTCTCAGATAGTCGCTCAGTTCAAGCTGAGCTAATACTGTTGATGTTCAGTTCGATGATTCTAAAGCCGCCGTTGAGGCGGTTTTTTATTGTTAGCTATGGTGAGTTGATCTGACGAGGAGTAGAACGACAAGGGATACAATCAGCCAAAAACAAAAAAGAGAGCCGAAGCTCTCTTTTTCTAGGTGTAATGGTCGGACTGACTGGATTTGAACCAGCGACCCCCGACACCCCATGACGGTGCGCTACCAAGCTGCGCTACAGTCCGATGCCAATAATCTACCCATAATTTACGACGAGGTCAATTACTAAGGTTATGATTTAGTTACTTTTTACGTAAAAACGCTGTAGCTCTGTCAGACCTTGCATTAAAACTGGCAATGTCGGATTTTCGTCTTTCAGGCGTTGGTAATTACTGTCATACAATTTGTAGTTACCAAACTTATCGATCACCGTTGTGTCTTTGTTTGTGATCAATGCCAACTCTCTTGTGTCGCCTGCAAGAATCCATTTTCTAGAGCGTTCATCAAACAGGTTTTGACCGCTGCTGAAATCTGATGGGTTAGAAGATACACCCAGTAGATCCTGCAGAAGAGTCACAGATAAATCAAGGTGGCTAGTGCGGTGATCGTATTTTCCGGCGACTTTGCCTGGCCAGTGAATAATCATTGGCACTTCAAGTTGATAACGGCTGTAGTTACTGTTTGAACCCCAGCTATTGGTCTTAGTTTCGTTAAACTCAGTACCATGATTTGATGTGATGACAATAACTGTTGAGTCACCAATATCCAGTTCTTTTATCTTCTCGAACAGCACGCCCAGTTCTTCATCGGCGTTGTTCACAGACGTGTGATAGCCCTGTTTCAAGGTCTCTAACGTAGACGTGTTGTTGCCTGTTTCGTTATAGGCGCTAAAGTTATCGACCGTTGTGAGTTCAATAAAGCTAAACCAAGGTTGCTTCTTCTGCTGAGACACCCACGTTGCCCAAGCATTAATGGCTTGAGTATCAGGTGATGTGCTGTCATTAAAGGCAATGCCAGTAAAGTTCAGACCACGGAAGACGGTTTCACCATAAAGCGTATCATCGAAGTTATCGCCACTGAACAAGCCGAAGCTGTACTCTTTATCGAGCAGTGTATCAAGCAAGATTGGGCGAGAACCTTGAGTTTTGATGCTGCTGACATAGCTACTTGGCAGGCCATAGAACAAACCAAACACGCCGAAAGTATCGTTGCTGGAGCTATAGTGATTCGCAAAGTTGAGGTTGTTCGAGGCAAACTCAGCGGCATTTGGCATCAACTGCGGCGTCAGGACATCACCACGTAGGTTATTAACACTGACAACCAGTACATTGAGCGGGTTCGCTCGACGGTTGAATTCAAGCTTTTCAAGAGGATAGCGAACCAAATCTGTGTTCGCTTCACTCTCTTTGAGACGTTGAAGGTATTCTTCTCTATCCAATAAACCATGACGCTCCATAAAGGACTTCGCCGTCATTGGGTACGAAAGAGGGAAGTTGGCTTTTTGCGCCGTAATTGGATTGTAGAAATAGGCATCAGCCCAAACGTAAATCAAATGGCTGGTAATAAAGCTGACAAAGAATAATGCGGCAATTGGACGACCGACATGTTTGTGAGACAGACGACGTTGCTTACGCCACACCCACTCTGATAGCGCCAGTTGTAATAGGAATATCAGTGGAAGTACAACAAACAAGTGCTGTAGATCTATGCTGATCGAACTGCCTTCCTCACTAAACAACACTTCCCAGACGACAGGCGTGAGGTGGAGGTTAATTTTTTGATAGGCTTGAGTGTCAATCAGAAGCACCGTCAATCCGACGGTGGCAAAGCAAACCGCCACTAAGCGAAATAGCTTGCGTGACGGTATCAAGAAGGTTAGCGGAAACAGAACCAGTAGGTAGAGTGCAAAAACGAGGAAACCGAAATGCCCCACCCAAGATACTGCCAGATAGAATTGTCCTAAAAGGGTTTCGGGCCAGGGAGACTGAGTGATGTAACGGGTACCAATTAACATGGCCGCTATGATGTTGAAAAAGGCAAACCAATGCCCCCAACCCACTAAACGCGATACGCGCTCGCCGTATGTATTTCCGTTATCTACCATGTACTGTTCTATTGTCCGTTTATTTTTCTAGTGAGTGTTTTCTTCAATAGAAGACAACAGCGCCTGAGCAAATTTTTCAGCAAGTGCTTTACGTTGTGAAGCATTAACGTTTTGATTTAAGACATTGGTAGCGATATTTCCCGCAATCATCAAAGATAATTCCGGACCCGCACCGTGTTTGTCTAACACTGCAGCCACTTCTGATAGAATAGCTTCAACTTTGTCGTCGCTGTATTTAGATGTAATCGGCATAAAGACTCTAATGGTGATAGTAAAGCGGCTTATGATAACCTACAATGCGTCGCAACTGAAACCTACACGACGATAAAAATTCATCATGAGTCTTCATCTTTCAAACGTTATCTTACACCAGCTACGAAAAAACGATTCAGACGAACTTGTTGTTAACTTCCGAGCTGACTCTCTGGCTAATGACGCATCGACTGAAAACCTAGTGGCTGAGCTTCATCGTGTCTTTAATTCAAAAGCTGGCAAAGGGTTCGGCTCATTCAAATCTGACAGCGAATTCCAGAACTGGTTGCATGAACTTCGTAAAGGTGAGAGAAGCTTCTATGATTTCTCACAAGAAAGTGCAAACCGTCTGAAAGATGAGTTAAGTAAGTACCCGTTTGCTGATGAGGGTATTCTGGTCATTGCTGAATATCAGTCTCTGGCGACAGATTACCTTTTTGTTGCCATCATTCCTTCAAATGAAAGCCTAAAAGTGACAGAAGGTCTCGAAATTAGTGCGACTGATTATCTAGATCTGAGCAAAATGGATATCGCAGCGCGTATTGACCTGACCAGTTATGAGACTGACAAAGAGTCAAACCGCTACCTTGCCTATATTAAAGGTCGAGTTGGGCGTAAAGTCGCAGACTTTTTCCTTGATTTCTTGCAGGCGGAAGTAGGGCTCGATACTAAGCAACAAAACCAAGTTCTGATGCAGGCGGTTGAAGATTTTTGTACAGACTCTAAGTTAGAGAAAGATGAAGCCATCAGCTACAAAAAGCAGGTAGCGGACTACTGTAACGAACAGATTAAAAGTGGTGACGAAGTTCAGGTTCGTGAGCTGTCGGGTGAGTTACCTCCCTCTCAGGATGGTACCAGCTTCCTTGATTACACGCAGGAACAAGGTTATGAACTTGAAGAAAGTTTCCCAGGCGACAGAACGGCAGTACGTAAACTGACTAAATATGTTGGTGCAGGCGGTGGCCTAACGATTAACTTTGACAGCTTGCTGCTTGGCGAGCGTATTTTCTATGATCCAGAAACCGATACACTGACGATCAAAGGTACGCCACCAAACCTGCGTGATCAGCTGACACGCAACCGCTAATTCCTCACTAAATCAGGACTAAGTCGAAGAAATATGCACTTAGTCCTACCTTTCTCAAACTTTGCGTATATGCTTGTAATTATGGAATTTATTTAAAGACGAGCATGACATGGAACGCAAAGCGCTCAAGCTGAGTTGGCTGATTATTGTTGTCTGGGTGATAGGGACAACAGTGCTGTCTCTAAGCTATCGCTCAAACGTAATGACAATGAGCCAAGTCGGAGAATTGAGTAATAGCATAGATGAACTCAAGTATTCCTTGTTTCAAGAGCCTGCCTACAGAGCGGAATTGACCGATGGCCAGTCTCTCAACTTACAGCTTATCTACGCTCTTCGCCTCCAAATTGAAGCGACTTATGAGCAGAGCTGGCTGACACCAGACATTAACCAACTGCTTTATACCACCGATCGATTTATAGAGCAGACCAAAGTCTTCCTTGATAATGAACTTGCTTTAATTTCGTTGGTGGACCAAGTTCGGTTTATTCGCGCAAAATACCAAGACAACAATGAGCTGATGTCACACTCTTACCATTTGAGTGCGAATGTTTTAGAGGCTTTGTTCAGCTCCAACAGATCCAATCCTCAGGTTTTCCGCGAGCTTGATCAGCTTTACGTAGCATCTGAATCTCTTCCAGCGCTGCAAAAGCAAGATCTTCAACAATTGCTGTCACAAACTTCAGCTGTATTGGGTAGCTATGCGCAAGGAAGTTATGTCATCGAGAAAATGATGACACATTCCATTCACACCCAGATCAATGTAGTCGAATCGCAATATCAGTCACAGCAGCGTAATCTCGTCATTGGCGGTGTCATTTTTAGCGGAATTTGTTTGATAGCGATGATGCTCATTACTTATCGATTTACAGGAGTCCAACGTATGGTTGAGCGTTCAGAAAAAGTTGCAGATAACTCTCAGAAAGAGGTTCAATCTATAGTTGAAACAGCTAAAGAATCAGCACCCATGGTTACTGCAGCTGCTGCGTTGGACGATGGTCCAGAGATTGATTTAGACGGCATGCTTGATTCATTGGGAAATGACTACGAATCGGTGTGTATGTTGCTACAGGTATTTGTCGATGACCATACTGGAGACGCTGAACGAATCACTCAGTTGCTCAATGACTCCCCTGAAGAAGCGTTGCGTAAAGCCCATAGTCTAAAGGGGGTTGGTGGTAATTTAGGCGCACTAAAACTTCGTGAATCAGCAGGTAAGGTTGAGCAGGCAATTAAAGATGACATTGGTTCTGTGTCAGGTTTGTTGGATGAGCTCAAAGCTCGTTTGGATAAGGCGATTCTTGAAGCACAAACGTTTCTTAACGAACAAGATGCTAATGGTTGATTCAACTAATTAGTTGAAATCGAGATATAAATACAGCAGAGAGCAAAGGCTCTCTGTTTTATTTTCTAAGTACCAAAGTAAAGTCAGCGTCAGAGTAATCGTCAATTAAAGTGACATTAGGTGTTGCTGTTTGGCAAAACTGCAATACCTCAAGCTTGTTATAGGCTTGCAATACCTGTTGGTCAGGAAATGCCTCAATGTTAAGAAGATTAAAGATAGTTGCCTCTTTGCATGCAGAGAACATACGCATAATCATCTCGTTCAGGTAATCTGGGTTTTTCGTTTGGTAATTCAGTGATCCACTGGCGACGATGATGTCCATCTCCGGTAAGGTTGCTCGGCTGATGTCGGCGAATTTAAATCGGCATTGTGAGGACCCTATCCGCTTTCTAGCTTGGTGAAGGAAAGACCAATGTTGGTCGAAACCGAGATAAAACCCAGGGCGTTGGTTCTCTGAAAGGTAGTCATACAACTCTCCCAGCCCACAGCCGAGATCCAACACACGTTTGCCTTTGAACTTCATGTTTCGGGCGAAAGTCTCGAAGCGCACTTGTTGTTCTTCATGGCTGGACCAGCCTTGCACCTTATGATTTGTCCCATTCCAACGCCGAATTCTTTCTTTATGGAATAGGTAGATTTTCAAGCGATCGACAAGATGCATAATGCTCAGAAAATAAAGGATGATAGATTCAGGTTACCCGTTTTCACTGTTGGTGCAAGCGAGTATTTTCTCCGCCTGCATCTCATCAAATTAAATTTAAAAAAGTGCTTTACCTAAAGTTAACTTGAGGAATTAGAGTTAAATCAGTGAAGACAAGATTAGGCGGTAACGCGCTGATTCTTAAATTAACTATCTAATTACTCAAAAGGACTGAATTATGAAAGGCTATGTTGAGCACGCAAATATTGGTGTTGTTGATCCAAACAAAACGGTGAAATTGCTAACGACAGCTTTACCAGAATGGAGAATCCGTGGTGGAGGTGAATACGTTAATGGTCAGGGTGAGACGATTCAGTGGTGTCACGTCGGCGATGAAAACTCTTACATAGCACTTTCTTCAACAGGAAAAGGGGAGGCGCCGGATTGGCAAACACGATTCACTGGGGTTAAGCACGTTGGGATAGTGGTAACCGATCTAGATGCGATGGAAGCAAGGTTGGCTAAGCAAGGCTATTTTGTCGATCATCGAGGAGATGAACACCCTCATCGCAAGAACGCCTATTATATGGATGATCATAACTTGCAATTTGAGTTTATAGAGTACCTCTCAGAGCAACCAGAACAGAAGAACGATTATTCGTTATAGAGTTAATAAAAAAGCGCCGTTTTGGCGCTTTTCTTTTTGGTTATCTATCAAGCGGTTTGTTTGCTTAACTCTGGTGTATCTTCTGCACTCGCTGGAGCTGTGGGTTCGCACTTATCGACAAACCAACCCATGTACGAGGTAATAATCGTTACCAAAATACAAACAAAACTTAGCCACATAAATGGCGCGTATGAAAGTGTGGCGACACCTAAGATGCTTGCCATATAGATACCGTTGTCACTCCACGGAACCATGCCAGATGTTAGCGTACCGCCGAATTCGGCATTTCGTGACAGGTTCTTACGCTTGTAGCCAAGGCGATCGTAGTTTTTCGCGCAGATCTTCGGAGTGAGGATCAGGGAAACATACATCGCAGAGCCAAACACGTTGCCTAGGAAAGCAGTACCAATAGTGCTGGTTGCCAGTGAACCTGAACTCTGGACACGGCGCTCAAACAGTTTGGCGATGGTTTCCAATACGCCGACTTTGTCCAATAGACCACCAAAGCCCAGACCAAAGACGATCACAGCGACAGAACCTAACATAGAAGACATACCACCACGGTTGAGAATTGAGTCGATAAACCCAACGCCAGACTCGATATGGAATGGTGCCCACGCAGTATTAAATGCCTGAAGGAAGTCAACATCTTGAATCATCACCGCCCAGATAATCCCCAGTAGTGAACCAAAGCTGATCACTGGGAAAGACGGCATGCGCATCGCTAACAGGCCAAGTACGATCATGACAGGGACGAACGAGTATGGCGTGATGTAGAACTGACTTTCCATGGCATCGATGACTGACTGCACTTGTGTCATGTCAACATTACCGGCGTAGTGGAAGCCAAAAGCAGTAAACATGATACCAGTGATGATGTAACTGATCAGAGCAATCGGCAGCATACCTTTGATGTGCTCAACGACTTCAACGTTAGACATTGATGAGGCCAAAATTACGGAATCCGAAAGCGGAGACATTTTATCGCCAAAGTAACAACCTGACAGAACAGCACCTGCTGTGATTGGTGCGGGAACGCCTAGACCTTGGCCAATACCCATCATGGCAATACCAGCAGTACCAGCTGCACCCCACGATGTTCCGGTTGCAAGTGCGGTCAGGGAACAGATGATCATGGTCGCCAGAAGGAAGATAGACGGATGAATCGCTTTCAGGCCGTAGTAGATGATGGTTGGAACAATACCGCCTGAAATCCAAGTGCCGACCAAAGCGCCGACCGCTAGAAGAATTAAAACAGCACCTAGACCATTAGAAATGCCATTAAGCGCTGCTTTTTCTAAATCTTTATATTGGTGACCGAGACGAACACCAAGAATCATGATGACAAACCAGCCTATATAGAGTGCTAGCTGAATAGGCAAATCCAATTGGGCGGTGAAAGAGAAAGCCATTAGCAAAAACAAACCAAGCGCAGCGATAACTTGCAGCAGGCTTGGTAAACGGGGAGTGAGTTGCGTCATGCAGAGCCTCTTATATGTGTTATATGCCATATGCTCCTATGTGTATGGGGAAGGAACATATAGAGAGTGTTTACTCGTTTGGGTACTGGATGCACTTTACATTACTCGGAATAATATTTCGAACAAATACAACTCCGATGTGATTTAAATCTATTGATGTATTTTTTGCCAGTTAAAAATATTAAAAATGGTTAAATTTAATGGTTTGAAATGAGTTATTTTGTGAATGGTATGTGGCACGTAAATCTCTCTTATGTACACTAAATCGCATGTTTTGTTGTAACTTGTTGATGGTGAGCAAAGAAGCGACAAAAAGCCATTTGGTGGAGATATTTAAAAAAAGGATGCAAAAGTTACAGAAATAAGTGAATTTTTCCTTGAGATTTTGTTGGGAAAATTGAAATATTGAGGAATTCCTTTTTAAAATATCGTACACGGAGAGTTGAGAATGAGAGTAGGTTTAGTCGGTTGGCGTGGCATGGTAGGTTCAGTGCTTATGCAGCGCATGGTTGAAGAAAAAGATTTCGACCTTATTGAGCCGGTATTTTACAGCACTTCTCAGGTAGGTACCCCTGCTCCAAATCTTGGTAAAGAAGCAGGTCTCCTACAGGATGCATTTGACATCGAAAGTTTAAAACAGCTTGATGCGGTTGTTACCTGTCAAGGTGGTAGCTATACAGAGAAAGTCTACCCTGCACTTCGTCAGGCGGGATGGAAAGGGTACTGGATTGATGCGGCATCAACGCTGCGCATGGCTCAAGACTCAATCATCACTCTTGATCCGGTGAACATGGCTCAGATTCAGCAAGGCATCCATGGTGGCACCAATACGTTTGTTGGTGGTAACTGTACAGTGAGCTTGATGCTTATGGGCTTGGGCGGTCTGTTTGAAAAAGGCTTGGTTGAATGGACCAGTGCGATGACTTACCAAGCCGCATCTGGTGCGGGTGCGCAGAATATGCGTGAGCTGATTTCTCAAATGGGCGTTATCAACGACTCAGTAAGCTCAGAATTAGCAAACCCATCAAGCTCCATTCTTGATATCGATAAAAAAGTGGCTGACACCATGCGCAGCGGCTCATTCCCAACGGACAAGTTTGGTGTGCCACTGGCGGGCTCTTTGATTCCATGGATCGATGTGAAGCGTGATAATGGTCAGAGTAAAGAAGAATGGAAAGCGGGCGTTGAAGCGAACAAGATTCTCGGCTTCCAAGATGCGCCAGTACCAATTGATGGCACTTGTGTGCGTATCGGCGCAATGCGTTGTCACTCTCAAGCGCTGACCATCAAGCTTAAGCAAAATGTACCAATGGATGAGATCGAAGAGATGATCGCTACCCATAATGATTGGGTTAAAGTGATTCCTAATGATCGCGACATCACTGCAGAAGAGCTAACACCAGCGAAAGTGACTGGTACGCTGTCGATTCCAGTCGGCCGACTACGTAAGATGGCAATGGGTGATGACTTCCTTAATGCCTTTACTGTAGGTGACCAACTACTGTGGGGTGCGGCAGAGCCACTGCGTCGCACACTACGCATCATCCTTGCTGAAAAAGCATAGTTTTCAAAGCGAAGAACCATCTCATTCTTGAGGTGCAAGCTTTGTATAAAGGAAGGGTTGACGTATAACGTCAACCCTTTCGTTTTTCCTGTTGTCTATTTTCTAGTCTTCTTCGACAACTATCCTTTGGTCAGGGTCGGCCAACTCACTTCCACAATGTTTGCAATGCATGGCATCTGACTCATGTCCTGACTTAGAGCAGTTTGGGCATTTGACCAAAGACTTGTGGGTGCGCATTTCTTGATTGAGCTCGGCGGTGATGATCCCTGTCGGTACGGCCAATATAGAGTAACCAAGTAACATAGTGATGGATGCAACGGCTTTGCCCAAATTGGTTTGAGGAACAAGGTCACCATATCCGACAGTTGTGATGGTGACGATTGCCCAGTAGATACTTTTAGGGATGCTAGTAAAGCCGTTTTTCGGCCCTTCAATGACAAAGATCAGCGCACCAAAGATGGTAACAAGGATGGCGACCGTACTGAAAAAGATGAAGATCTTTCTTCTCGCCATGAGCAATGAGCGCAACAAAATATTGGAGTCTTGCAGGTAACGCACCAACTTAAGTACGCGGAATATTCGCATTACGCGTAGCAACCTGATGACACCCATGAATGACGCAGACGGAAAGAAAAACGCTAGGTATGTTGGCAGAATAGCCAACAGATCGACGACGCCGTAGAAGCTTTTTGCGTAAGCCACGGGTTTTGGAGAGCAATAAAGGCGCAGCAGGTACTCGATAGTGAAGAGAGCGGTGAATGTGTATTCCAAGTAACGCAGCTCTGTTCGCCATTGGGATGCGACCGCTGGAATTGATTCCAGAACCAGTACCAGTAACGATGAAAGAATCGCAATAATTAATGCGATATCAAAGGCACGCCCAGCCTTGGTATGCGTGCCAAAAATAATGATATAGAGATGGTGTTTCAGGGATTTGCGTGGCATGACGGTACTACCTTTTAATCGATAGCGCTAATCATACCTGCAACACTCTTGTCAGGCTAATCCAGGGAATAAGTTACGTAAGCCATTGGCGATAAATTCAATGCCAAGTGCTCCGAGAATCAAGCCCATGATCCTTGTGATAACGTTAATTCCTGTCTGACCAAGAAAACGTACAATCAATGGCGCAGAACGGAACAGGAACCAAGAGCAAAGGCAGAATAAGCTGACGGTAATAATGATGCCGACAGTATCCAGCATGGTCGGGTAACGTGCACCATAAACGATAGTAGAACTGATAGCACCGGGACCGGCCATCAGTGGCATAGCCAGAGGAACCACGCCAATTTGCTCGCGGCTGACATACTCGGACTTCTCCTGTTTGTTCTGCTTATCTTCACCTAACTTACCGCTCATCATTGAGAAGGCGATACTAAGTAGAAGTAAGCCACCAGCGACACGGAATGAATCCAACGAAATACTGAACATATCGAGCAGCATCTGACCTGCCAGTAGAGATACGATTAGAATCACGGCGACGGCGAGATTCGCAGTTGCTGCGGTCTTATGTTTTTCTTCCAGCGTCATATGGCCTGTTAGAGAAACAAACACAGGCATAATTCCGACAGGGTTAACGGCTGCGACTAAGCCCAGAAAGAACTGTAAAAAAATTGCGATTTCGAACGTTTGCATTGCGTGTGCCTACACAAAGTAAAGACCAGAACAGGATCACCAGAGTGATAGGCGGAATATAGTCGAAAATTTGCTGAGTCACGAATGAAAAAATCTAAAGCTAATCTGAATTCATTACTGAGAAAATCTAATTCCTGACAGAAACGTAAACACTAATGACATACTTTGTTACGTACAATATGTGTGCAGTTTCCTTCGATTTACACAAACGTTAACATTTGCACATTTTTGATAAAAAAAAGGAGGGACTATAGTGCCTCATTTACGATTGGATATAAGCTTAGTAGCACAACATTAGTGGACCACATGTAAGTTGATGGTCAAGAAATGAAACTTTTTTACAGTTTGTGTGCGATTCGATATCTGAGATACGTAATAGCTGTAAATTTATCTCGTGTTTGGATTTCTTTTTATTTTTTAAAATTCAACTAGTTAGATTTTATTTTTGATGTGGGATACCACTTAGTAGGTAAATAATATTTCAGAACTGATCTGGGTCAATTTTTTTCACAACCTGAAATAATATAATCAGCTCTGAAAGCAATTTACTAAGAAACACTGTTGAATCAACTAACAACGAGCACACAGTTTACTTACTAAAAAGTTTTTAATATTTGTTAATTTTAGGAGATTCCCTATGCCTGTAACTAATATGGCTGAACTAGATGCAATGATTGCACGCGTTAAAAAAGCGCAAGAAGAGTTCGCGACATACTCTCAGGAGCAAGTCGACAAGATCTTCCGCGCAGCGTCTCTTGCAGCTAACCAAGCACGTATCCCGCTAGCTCAACAAGCGGTTGAAGAATCTGGTATGGGTATTGTTGAAGATAAGGTAATCAAGAACCATTTTGCCTCTGAGTTTATCTACAATAAATACAAAGACGAACAGACTTGTGGCATCCTAGAAGAGGATGACAACCTAGGTACTATGACTATCGCTGAGCCTGTAGGTATCATCTGCGGTATCGTACCAACAACTAACCCAACTTCTACTGCAATCTTCAAATCTCTAATTTCTTTGAAGACTCGTAACGGTATCATCTTCTCGCCACACCCACGTGCGAAGAACTCTACTAACGACGCAGCAAAACTTGTCCTAGATGCAGCAGTTGCAGCGGGTGCTCCAAAAGACATCATCGGCTGGATTGATCAGCCATCTGTAGAGCTTTCTAACGCTCTAATGAAGCACGATGATATCGCTCTTATTCTTGCAACTGGTGGACCAGGCATGGTTAAAGCAGCTTACTCTTCTGGTAAGCCAGCAATCGGTGTAGGTGCAGGTAACGTTCCTGTAGTTATCGATGAAACCGCTGACATCAAACGTGCTGTCGCTTCTATCCTAATGTCTAAAACTTTCGATAACGGTGTTGTATGTGCTTCTGAGCAAGCTGCAATCGTTGTTGATTCTGTATACGACGAAGTAAAAGAACGTTTTGCTTCTCACAAAGCTTACGTTTTGACTAAAGCTGAAGCAGAGAAAGTTCGCAAAGTTCTGCTCATCGATGGTGCACTAAACGCAAAAATCGTTGGTCAACCAGCTCCAGCAATTGCTGAAATGGCAGGTGTTAGCGTTCCAGCAGACACTAAAGTGCTGGTAGGTGAAGGCCTAGGCAAAGTGTCTTACGATGACGCATTTGCTCACGAGAAACTGTCTCCAACTTTAGGTCTATTCCGCGCAGATGACTTTGAAGATGCCGTGGCACAGGCTGTGACTATGGTTGAGATTGGCGGTATCGGCCACACATCTGGCCTATACACTAACCAAGATGTTAATGCAGACCGCATCCGTTACTTCGGTGACAAGATGAAGACCGCTCGTATCTTAATCAACATCCCGACAACTCACGGTGGTATCGGTGACCTGTACAACTTCAACGTTGCACCTTCTCTAACTCTAGGTTGTGGTTCATGGGGTGGTAACTCAATCTCAGAGAACGTAGGTCCTAAGCACCTAATCAACAAGAAAACTGTAGCGAAGCGAGCTGAAAACATGTTGTGGCACAAACTACCTAAGTCTATCTACTTCCGTCGTGGTAGCCTTCCAATCGCACTGAGCGATCTAGAAGGTAAGAAACGCGCATTCCTAGTTACTGACCGTTTCCTATTCAACAACGGTTACGCTGATGACGTAGTTAGCCTGCTTAAAGCTCAAGGCATGGAAGTTCAAACGTTCTTCGACGTAGAAGCGGATCCAACTCTATCTGTAGTAGAGAAAGGTGCTGAAGCGATGAAGAGCTTCCAGCCAGACACTATCATCGCGCTAGGTGGTGGTTCTCCGATGGATGCAGCGAAAATCATGTGGGTAATGTACGAGCACCCAGATACGCACTTCGAAGAACTAGCAATGCGCTTTATGGACATCCGTAAACGTATCTACAAGTTCCCTAAAATGGGTCAAAAAGCTGAGCTTGTTTGTATTACTACAACTTCAGGTACGGGTTCAGAAGTTACTCCATTCGCGGTGGTTACTGACGACAAGACTGGTGCTAAGTACCCACTAGCTGACTACGAAATTACGCCAAACATGGCTATCGTAGATGCAAACCTTGTTATGAACATGCCTAAGTCTCTAACAGCATTCGGCGGTTACGATGCAGTAACTCACGCTCTAGAAGCTTATGTATCAGTCCTAGCAAATGAATACTCTGACGGTCAGGCTCTACAAGCACTTAAGATGCTAAAAGAGTACCTACCATCAAGCTACGCAAATGGTGCAGCTGACCCAATTGCTCGTGAGAAAGTGCACAATGCGGCGACCATCGCAGGTATCGCATTTGCGAACGCATTCCTAGGTGTATGTCACTCTATGGCGCACAAGATTGGTGCTGAGTTCCACCTACCACACGGTCTGGCGAACGCACTACTAATCTCTAACGTAGTACGTTACAACGCGAACGATAACCCAACTAAGCAGACTGCATTCTCTCAGTACGACCGTCCACAAGCACGTCGTCGTTATGCTGAAGTAGCTGACCACCTAGGCCTTAGCCAAGAAGGTGACCGTACTGCTCAGAAGATTGAACGTCTACTAGCATGGCTTGATGAGCTAAAAGGTAACCTAGACATCCCAATGTCTATCCAAGCTGCTGGCGTTTCTGAAGCGGACTTCGTTGCTAAACTTGATGAGCTAGCGGTAGAAGCGTTCGATGACCAGTGTACAGGTGCTAACCCTCGTTACCCTCTGATCACTGAGCTGAAAGAAGTTCTACTAGCGTCTTACTACGGTAAAGCGTTCGTTGAAGGTGATACTTTCGAAGGTACGACTGTTATCAAAAAGAAAGCAGACCAGGTAGCCGCAAAAGCAGCGCCAAAATCAAAAAAAGCAAAAGCTAACGCATAAGTAGGAGCGTTAGTGTTGAGATAGGTTTTCGCTAGCACGAAACCTAACTATCGGGAAAAGGTTTAGCCCCAATCGAAAGGTTGGGGCTTTTTTTCGTTATAAGAATTGCTGAAAGGTGCTGATAGAAGTTACGCGCGGTAAAACTTGCAGCCATTAAAAAAGCCAATGCTCTCGCATTGGCTTTTAAATTCTATTTCACTGGTTTTACTTCTCGTCTTCCGGAAGTTTTACATTCAGCTCCAGTACAGAAATATCGTCATCTTTGTGTTCAAAAGAGAGATCAACCATAGAAGGATCCACAGCGACGTATTTACCAATTACCTTCAGAATGTCCTCTTTGAGCTGTGGCAGGTACGAAGGTGACGGGTCACCCTGACTACGACGTTCTGCAACGATGATTTGCAGACGCTCTTTGGCTAAATTGGCAGACGTTTTCTTCTGCGGGCGGAAAAATTCAAGTAATGACATTTAGCCTCCGAATAGTCGTTTGAAGATCCCTTTCTTCTGCTCGGTTAGGAAGCGGAAATCCACTTGTGATCCTAATAAGCGCTCGACAGTGTCGTCGTAAGCCATACCCGCGTCTGTCTCGTTATCGAAGATCACTGGTACACCTTTGTTTGAAGCATTCAGAACCGCCTGACTTTCAGGGATCACGCCAAGCAGTGAGATATGCAGAATCTCTTCGACATCTTCTACGCTCAGCATTTCACCTTGTGTAACGCGTGCTGGATTGTAACGGGTTAGCAGCAGGTGCTGTCTAACTGGCTCTAGTCCTTCTTCAGCACGGCGAGACTTCGAGTCCAAAATGCCCAAGATACGGTCTGAGTCACGAACCGAAGAAACTTCAGGGTTCGTTGTTACAATAGCTTCATCTGCAAAGTATAGCGCCATCAGTGCGCCTTGCTCGATACCTGCCGGAGAGTCACAGATGATGAAATCAAAGCCCATTTCATCCAGTTCATCAAATACACGGCGAACCCCATCGCGAGTCAGTGCATCTTTATCACGCGTCTGAGAGGCAGGTAGAATGAAGAGGTTGTCTGTACGTTTGTCTTTGATCAATGCCTGATTAAGCGTGGCTTCACCATTGATTACGTTCACGAAATCGTAAACTACGCGGCGTTCACAGCCCATGATCAAATCTAGGTTGCGTAGACCGATATCAAAATCGATCACTGCGGTTTTCTTTCCTTTAAGTGCCAGGCCTGAAGCAATAGCGGCACTTGACGTGGTTTTACCTACACCACCTTTACCTGACGTGACAACAATAATGCGTGCCATTATGTGTTCCTTATTAATCTTTAAACGGTTAACAACTCGAACTTGAGCGAGTCATTGTCCAAACTGAACATAACTTTCTTCTGCCAGTATTCATCAGCAAACTGTTCTGTGAGCCAATAGTGACCGGCAATTGACATTAATTCGGCATTAAGCTTATTGCAGATGATCACTGCGCCCGTGTTGCCACTGGCGCCAGCAATCGCACGACCACGGAGTGTTCCGTGAATGTGAATAGAACCATCTGCAATAACCTCGGCACCCTCACTGACGTGGCTTAACACTACCAGATCACAGTCCTTGGCGTAGATCTGCTGACCAGATCGTACCGGAGTGCGAATAATCTTGGTTGGTGCCATTTTTGCTGGAGCCTGAGAAGGGGATTTACTGGCTGACATAACAGCAAAACCAGCCTCTGAAGCCAGATTCTGAGTGCGTTTATCGCGACCGCCTGTCACACCAACTGGAATCATTCCAGCGTGTGAAATCCCTTGTTTTAGTCTCGCAAAGTCAATATCACCATCAACTTTTGAAATATTGATGACAACAGGGGCTTGAGCGAAGAAAGCCGGCGCTTGTTCGACTTTTTCACTGAGAAATTGGAGTGTGTTTTCAACATCGTTATTTGAAAGGTGTAAAACGGACAAAGTAAAACTACTACCTTTCAGGTCCGGTGAATTCGACATCTTTTTTTGGGAACCTCGTAAGGACGTTGCCTGAGACTAGGGTTGTCATGTTATATTCCCACAATAAGCACAGCAAGTTATCTTGCGCTCAATTGAGTGTTTTGCTCTCAAAAATAGCGAAACATTGACGTTCTCTGAATCTAAACAGACAAAAGGCTTCCCATGCTTTGTGCAATTTACAAAAGTTCTAAAAAAGAAGGCGCGTACCTATATATCCCGAAAAAGGATGATTTTTCACAAGTTCCTGACACATTGATGCAAATGTTTGGCAAACCTACCATGGTCATGATGGTGAATTTGGACGGGCGTGAGCTGGCTCAAGTCGACATTGAAAAAGTGAAGCAATCGATGAAAGATGAAGGCTTTTTCCTTCAGTTACCGCCACCGCCAAAGAACCTGTTGGACGAATACAAAGAACAAAAAGCGCGCCAGCAATCAGAATAATTTCTCTCATCTATAATAGGGAAGTTGTTGGCGAATCATAATGTTGCTCAAGGAGGGCAATGTGAAAAAATTATTGTCAGTCATACTAGGTGCGACGATTGCGAGCTCAGCTTGGGCTAATGAGCTGAGCTTTGAGCAATACGTTGAAGGATTAAAACAAGAGGCGCGACAAAAAGGCATCTCTGAGCAAACAATTTCTGCGGCTTTTGAGGACGTGACGTATAAACCACGGGCCGTGAAAGCCGATCGTAACCAACCAGAAAAAAAACTCACGCTGGATGAATACATTCCTCGTGCAGTGCCTGACTGGAAAGTAAAACAGGCCAAAGAGTTGTACGTGAAGCATAAAGAAGAGCTGCAGCGTATTGGTGAGGAATATGGCGTTCAACCTCGATTTATTGTCGCGCTTTGGGGCGTTGAGAGTAATTTTGGTAAATTCACTGGTAATTACAGTGTGATTGATGCGCTGTCGACCATGGCTTATGACGGTCGACGTGAAGCATTTTTCCGTAATGAAGCCATGGCAGCGTTAACGATTCTTGATGAAGGGCATATCAAGCCTGAGAACATGAAGGGCTCATGGGCAGGGGCGATGGGCCAGTGCCAGTTTATGCCGAGCTCTTTTCTTTCTTATGCCGCGGATGGCAGCGGTGATGGCAAAAAAGACATCTGGGATAACGAAGCCGATGTATTTGCTTCCGCAGCCAATTACTTGAGCCAGTCTGGCTGGACCGATTCCTATACTTGGGGGCGTCAGGTTAAGCTGCCACACGGTTTTGATACCAGCATTCAGGGTCGCAGTGAAGAGAAAGGGAAATACCTTCAGGAATGGAGCAAAATGGGGGTCACTCGCTATGACGGACGCCCACTGCCTCAATTGGATGAAGATATTAAAGCTTGGTTGATTGCCCCTGATGACGCCAATGGCCGCGTTTATCTGGTATACAACAACTATAATGTGTTGATGAAGTGGAATCGCTCTTATTATTTCGCTTTAGCCGTCAGCCATCTGGCCGATAGAATCGCACTTTAATTGTTTTGATTAGGAGCTCTTCGGAGCTCCTTTTAGTTTGTGGAGTCCTTGTGCTGTCTGATCGCGCGTCTCAAATGGTGGTGTTTGCCGCCTTACTTACTCATAAAAACTTTACTCAGGCCGCCAAGAGTCTGGGTGTCTCTGTTTCACATGTCAGTAAGCAACTGGCTCTGTTGGAAGAGTCGCTAGGGGTTAAGTTAGTCCAACGAACCACAAGGACTTTTACGCCGACTGAGGCAGGAGAACAGTTTTTCTATCATTGCCAGAAAGTGGTGCGAAGTGTTGAAGAAGCACATCTGGAAGTTGAAAGCCAAAAAGATGAAGTGGCGGGGTTGATTCGAATCGGCTTATCGCAGTCGTTTGGTACCTTACATATTCTTCCTGCGATTGATGAGTTACGGTTGCAACACCCAAACCTGCAAGTAGAGATGCATTTGTTTGACTACAAGGTCGACATGTTGCAAGAGGGGCTTGATCTCTGGATTACCAATAACGAGATGCTGCCGGAAGGATATGTCGCACAGCGGTTAGCGGACAGCCAGTTCGTAGTCGCGGCTTCGCCAGAGTATCTGATGAACTATGACACCCCTCATCACCCGAATGATTTGGTTGATCATAATTGTTTGATTTATCGAAGTTGGGAGCGCGATTATACCAGTTGGGCATTTTCCAATCGTGACGATCAAATAAATGTAAAGGTGTCTGGAAATTACTCGGTCGATCTGGCCGAAGCAGTTAGAGATGCGGCTGTCGCTGGATGGGGAGTCGCTTACCTTGCCACTTATCTGATTCGTGACGAGTTTAAACAAGGTCAGCTGATTCAGCTTTTACCTGAGTGGTTACCTAGTCAGAACATGCCATTTTATGCGGTTTACCCTAGCCGCCGTTACCTGCCGACTAAGACAACAGCAGTAATTGAGTTCATCAAGAAGAAAATTGGTTCACCTTGCTACTGGGACAAACGATTGTCTCCCTATATCCACCGATCTAAAGCCTGATTTTCGCCCTGAGATTATTTCTGTTTTTGGAAACATTTTTTCTTTATGGAAATAATAAGAAAAAGCAAACGTTTATCTTGATATAAAACAGCAGCTTAATGCGTTGATTAAAGTTTAAGTTGTGGAAAGTAAACCGGATTTTAACAACTTGGATTTGCATCTCATTTGTAACGGAATATTATCCGACGCCATTCTTAATGCCCCTTTTAGTCGGATATTTCCATGAACTCGATCCTCGGAATCATCGCCATTCTTGCACTGGCATGGCTACTTTCTACCAACAGAAAAAATATTAACCTGAAAACGGTATCTTTAGCATTTGCTCTGCAGATTACCTTTGCGCTGTTAGTCCTCTATGTACCGGCAGGTAAGGAAGTGCTGAACAATGTCACCGGAGCGGTGTCGAATCTGATCAACTATGGTCAGGAAGGGATTGCCTTTTTGTTTGGTGGGTTGGCAACCGGTGGCTTTACCTTTGCCATCAACGTGTTGGGTATTATCGTCTTCTTCTCTGCGTTAATCTCCGGTCTGTATCATATTGGGCTAATGCCGAAAGTGATCAATGTGATCGGCGGCGGATTACAAAAACTGCTGGGAATAGGCCGTGCAGAATCTCTGTCTGCGACGGCAAACATTTTCGTCGGTATGATTGAAGCGCCTCTAGTAGTAAAGCCTTATCTGCGCCAGATGACCGATTCACAGTTTTTTGCTGTGATGACAGGCGGTCTTGCATCTGTGGCTGGTGGTACACTGGTCGGATACGCGTCGCTGGGCGTGGACCTCAACTTCCTTATCGCGGCAGCATTTATGTCAGCCCCTGCAGGTTTGCTGATGGCAAAAATCTTGGTTCCTGAAACGGAAAAAATAGACGCTCAGGTTGAAATAGACAATGTCGATATGCCACGCGCGACCAATGTTGTTGAGGCGATGGCGGATGGTGCGATGTCCGGCTTACGAATTGCTGTAGCCGTTGGTGCCACCTTGCTAGCATTTATCAGTGTGATTGCCATGCTTAACGGCATGCTGGGCTGGATAGGTGGTCTGGTAGGTATGGAGCTAAGTTTTGAGCTCATCTTAGGCTACTTGTTTGCACCTGTTGCTTGGCTGCTGGGTGTGCCTTGGAGTGAAGCGATTACGGCAGGCTCTCTGATTGGCAACAAAGTGGTGGTTAATGAATTTGTTGCCTTCATTCAGCTAATGGAAGTGAAGTCTCAGCTAAGTGAGCATTCACAGGCGATTGTGACGTTCGCTTTGTGTGGTTTCGCGAATATTTCGACAATGGCAATGCTGATTGGTGGACTGGGTAGCTTGGTGCCTGAGCGTCGCAGCTTTATTTCCCAGTATGGGTTCCGTGCCATTGCAGCAGGGGTAATGGCCAACTTAATGAGTGCATCAATCGCTGGTGTGATACTCAGCCTCTAAAACGAAAAAGCCGCTTTATGATAAAGCGGCTTTTTTATGTCAGATTTTCAAGCTCAGTAATGTTGTCGATCGCTTGCTGGTTCGTACTACCACAGACGACAGGACAGGGTTTAAATTCGTGGCACACTTTCGGTCTTTCTGGTTTACCAAACAACTTACACAAATTATCTTCATTGAGCTGAATACATCTTGTCCCAGCCGGCTTACCTTTCGGCATACCCGGAATCGGGGAGGAAATACTTGGCGCGATACAACACGCTCCGCAGCCTAATCGGCATTCCATATTGACGGTCTCATCAAAAACAGGGGCGCGATAGTAGCAAAAAAGATTGCCTATAGCAGTATAAAGTTCATTCGACACATTACATTTTTACTTAATGTCATTCATGACTTGGTCGCCCATATAACTGTGGTGTGAGTAAAAGCAGCTCCGCTCTAATTTATATTTTTGTTAGTTTTATGCGTGTTCCACTAAACTTAAAGGTTAGGGGAAACGCTTTTTAGGCGTTTTGAAATGAAATATACAATCAGGAGTGTCGAGTCATATGAGCGATAAAAGCTTTTGGACAAAACATTCCAGCAAGGTCGCGACTGTCCTTGGCATAGCTGGCGCAGTTATGGTTGGTGTTGGCATCTATTTCGTTATTGATTACGAACACCAACAGGCTCGCCAGGAATTACTTGGTGTGTGGGAAGAGTCGAATGTGGCGACCTATGCCGCCAATACGCTGCATGTGGCGGAAGAAGGGATCTATTGGAACGAAGACTTAATCAGTACACACTTTGCGTTTGATGGTGAAACGTTAGAGTTTAATCTAGGCAGCAGTGAGCAACGTTATCACCTCGATCGATTAAGGGGGACCTTGGTGCATCTCAATGGCAATTACAAAGCAAAATACCTCAAACAATCACCAAAGACTTACGCGCTTGGTCATCGTGCCAGGGGCCGTTGAACTCGCTAACCTGTTGCTTATCTGAGAGAGTTTCAGAAAGCCTCTTAAATGCTGCCTTTGCTTCTCTGTTCCGTACAAAAATTGCCCTTGAACTTTGCGCGTCTAAACGGTATAAAACGCTCCCCTTGTCCGATACCGAAGTAATGTTATGAGCCAGCCATTTTGGGAAAGCAAATCACTAGAACAAATGACCGAGCAGGAGTGGGAAGCTCTCTGTGATGGTTGTGGTAAGTGCTGCCTGCATAAGCTCATGGATGAAGACACGGACGAAATCTACTACACCAACGTGGCGTGCAGTTGGTTAAATAGCAAAACCTGCTCGTGCAAAGACTACCCAAACCGATTCACATCAGGTGAAGAATGTACCAAGCTAACCCGCGACGATATTGATGACTTCACTTGGTTGCCGCACACCTGTGCTTACCGCTTATTAGCAGAAAATCAGCCGATTCCTGAATGGCACCCTCTGATTACAGGTTCTAAGTCTGCGATGCATGCGGCAGGAGAAAGTGTACGCAATAAAGTAGTGTATGAGATTGATGTGGTGGACTGGGAGGATCATATCCTTAACCATCCTGATCGAGCACAATAGATTCCATACAAGAACAGCCGCTAATTGCGGCTGTTTTTGTATTTGCCAATCGCTAACACGGCAAAGACTCGCCAATACGTTTTGTTGATATACACTGTTTAGTAATCATTGTTTAAACAAAAGCTTGCACAAGAAGAGTGCCGCTTTCGAGGTGTATATGAACCACAACTTTGGATTCACCAATCGATCTTTTATCTGTCTGTTCATTGTTATGTTGATGGCGTGGATGCTGAGCTTTCAGGCATTGGCGCAAACTCCTACAGTATCAAGGGCTGAAGCGGCGATCACCAAGATAAACGCTGACCTTAAAGAACTGACGGTGACACTTGAAAGTGCGATTGGTGATGAAAGAGACGCGCTGCAACTGAAACTGTTTCAAAAAAATGAGGAACTAAGATCGATTCTGGCCACTGCCATTGAACAAAATAAGCTGCCTAAAGAGGCGTTGATTGAGCAGGTCGCAACTCAGCAAGCTTATTCTCAAGGAGCATCCGAGTATCTTGAAGGTAAGATAAAGTCACTCAGCGAAAAACTCAATGAAGCGAAAGACGAACAGCGTCTGACGATGCTCAATGATTATCAGGAGCTACAACATTATCTTGATACAGTGGTTGAGTCGAGCTGGCAGAATATCCAGTGGCTCAAGCAACTGGGTGTCGATGAGACTCTAGAAGAAAAGCAATTTAAAAGTTTTATCACCAAGCGATTGCGTCTGGTCTCTGCGTCGGTGGAGTACTTTAGCCAGCAGATTGATGTGGTAGATAAGCAGCTTTCCATTAGCCCAGAGTCAGAAAAATCCAGCCTTCAACTCAGTCGCTTGGTGATTCAACAAAGGCTCAATATTGCTGGTGATAGCCTGAGCTCTCTAGTCTCCATTGCCGATCAATTATCAGTTAAGACCGCCGAATACAAACGTCTGATGTTTGAAGTTACAGGTAGCGTGACGCAGGATTTGTTGGACTGGCAGGTCGCACTTTCTGTTGTAACGCATTGGTCGGACAATTTCTGGAGTTGGATTGCCAACAATGCCCCGCAGCACTTGTTCCAGCTGTTCGTTTTTATTCTGATTCTACTGGTCACTAAGATTCTTGCTAAGTTGGCGAGGAAAGTTGTCAGTAAAACGGTGGTTTCAAAAAACCTCAAAATGTCACAGCTGATGCAAGACTTCTTTATCGCCATGTCAGGCAATGCGGTATGGATTATTGGTATTCTGATCGGGCTGTCTCAAATAGGGCTTAACCTTACTCCTGTATTAACGGGTTTTGGTATTGCAGGGGTAATTGTCGGCTTTGCGCTTCAGGATACGCTTTCCAACTTCGCAGCAGGTATGATGCTGCTCATCTATCGTCCGTTCGATGTCGGGGATTTTGTCTTTGCTGGTGGCGTTGATGGCAAGGTGAGTCACATGAGCTTAGTTAACACCACCATCAAGACATTCGACAACCAAATCATTATTGTACCGAATGGCAAAATCTGGGGTGATGTAATTAAGAATGTTACCCATGAACGAGTGCGTCGCGTTGATATGGTGTTTGGCATCGGTTATAGCGATGACATTCTTAAAGCGGAGAAAGTGCTAAAGGATATTGTCGACTCTCATCCGGCGGTATTACGCAATCCAGAACCTAATATTCGTGTGCATATACTGAATACGTCTTCGGTCGATTTCATCGTTCGTCCTTGGGTGAAAACCGATGATTACTGGGATGTGTACTGGTATGTCACACGTGAAGTGAAACTGAGATTTGATCAAGAAGGCATATCGATTCCTTTCCCTCAGCAAGATGTGCACTTACATATGGTAAAACAGGGTGATTAAATAAGAATAAGAGCGCCAATGGCGCTCTTTTGCGTTTATAACTGATCGTAAAAGGTGATAGTCGGTTCCTGCTCTAGCAAACCTTCCAAACTGTCTAAAAGGTAGAGAAAGTGCGCCTGTTGGCAATGTTCATCAAAAGCCTGCTTGTCAGTGAACTGCTCTTGAAACATAAATATTGCCGAGTTGCTGCTGTCCTTTAATAAGTCATAGCGTAAGCATCCTGGCTCATTTCGGGTAGGTTCTAGCATGGCGATTAATAAGGACTGCAGTACGCTTTCTTGGCCAGCTTTTGCGTGAAAAGTCGCGGTTAAATTTATCATTATGTTTACTCTGTAATTATTGATTTTTCGTTGTTGTTTATTGGTATCTTCCCTGACGTTGTAGGAATTCGATTTTGTATCCATCGGGATCGGTAATGAAAAAGAAAGTTGCGAGATCAGTACCTTGATGCTGCATGGTTTTCGTTTCAGAGGGAGCTAATCCTAGCGTGGCGAGTTTGTGATGTGTCTGATGAATGTCATCGACACAGACTGCAATATGCCCGTAGCCGTTTCCGTGACTATACGGTTCTTTCGTATCGTGATTGTGGGTCAACTCTAACTCAAAACCGGTTTCGCGATTGGCTAGGTAGGTAAGGGTAAAGCCGTCAAAAACGAATTGGTCTTTCATCTCAAGCTCAAGTGCTGTGCGATAAAACTCAATCGAAGCGGTAAGGTCTTGTACTCTCACCATAGTGTGAATTAGCTTTGCCATTATCTTCCCCTTGCTCTGTTGGTGAGAAGAATAAGGGGAAATGTTTAGCGTAAGGTAGTACCGGAGTACGACAGCGAAAAGATTTTAACTATTCACGATGAGCTGCTGTTTGACGGCTTCCATAACATCATCGGGTTGGCGAAGATAGATGAGGCACGCACAGCGAAGTAGGGAGGTGAAGTTTTTGATTTCCCCATTGTATTTCAATGCTTCAGCGTAAATCGCGCTGATAAAGCGGGGCAGTGTCATTGATTGTTGCTGCGCGATTTCCTCTAAGATCTGCCAGAAGCTTGCTTCGAGCTTAATGCTGGTCGCGTGGCCATCAATTCGGATCGAGCGGGCAATAATCTGATAGTTTTCTTGAGGTTGATTAGAAAAGATTTCACACATAATACGATGCTGAATAATGATAAACCGCTATTTCTAACCTGCCATTCAGTACGAGTCAACAGAAAACGATGTCACTAAAAAACGCCCCGAAAGGCGTTTTTATCTTGCTGAAGTCTCAAGGTTTGCTCATTTAACTTGCGTCTTGATGTATTCACCCAGCTCTGAGTGATGCATGATTTTAGACACAGGAATAATGGCCTCTGCTGGCCCCCAGGCAAACACGTTTACCGGTGTATGTGTGTGCGTACCCGTGCCCCAAACAATGTTTTGGCCAGTTGCCTGCTCACGTGCAAGCAGGTTACCGCGATCGTTATATGGGAAGAAGGCATCGAAGTCGTTAATTGCCGGAACTTCTTCAACAGACAAGTACTTATGCCCTGCCAAACGATATGGGTTAGGTTTGCTGGCAAGGACATTCGCAGCTTGACCTGAAGTGATTGGGAAATCGGTATTCTTGTTCACCATTTCAGCAAACTTAGCGGCAGTTTGCTGATTTTTATCCAGCTTTTGGAACTCACTCACGATGCCATAATAGCTCTTCTTCTGGTTGTATAGACCATCTAAGATCTGAAATGCACCAAAGTTAAAGTTAGGGGCGTAGCTACGCTCGGCAAAAGCTTCGCCATCACGTTGCTCAGGTTTTGGCAGATCCTGAGAGGAATAGCTGAAGCCAAAGGATCCCGTTTCATGGTCAGCAGTGACGATGACAATGGTATCTTCACGGCCTTGCGCCCATTGATAAACGGTATTGACGGCTTCATCAAATTTGATCATCTCATGCAGCATGGTGCCGGCATCATTACTGTGTCCAGCCCAGTCAATTTGGCCGCCTTCAACCATGAGGAAGAAGCCGTCTTCGTCCTTCGAAAGGATATCCAGCGCTTTATCTGTCATTTCTTTAAGGCTTGGTTGGGTGCGCTCTGGATCATTTTTACTCACGCTATAAGCAATGCCGTCGTTCATACCAGAGTAGGAGAACAGACCAAGCAGCTTATCGCCTTGCGCTTTTGCCATCATGTCACGGTTAAAGGCCAGTGAGTAACCGTCTTGCTGCGCTTCAGTGAGCAGGTTACGGTCATCTTTGCGCTTAGACTTAAGGTAAACATCGCCCTGGGTCAGCGTTTTCAGCTGGTTGTATGTCTCACCTTTGTCGTTGGTCGACTTTGGAATCCAGTGACGAAGACCGCCGGATAGCATGACATCTGCTCCCGTTTCCAACATGTCAGATGCAATGTCATTCTCTAGAGATCGGTGAGGTTGGTGCGCGGCAAATGAGGCTGGGGTAGCATGAGTGAGGCGAGTATCAGAAACCAACCCGGTTGCTTTGCCCATGCTTTTAGCTTTTTCTAAAACAGTCTGAACATGGTTACCTTGAGAGTCGATACCAATGACCTCGGAGCCTGTATAAATACCCGTTGAAAGCATGGTTGCCGAACATGCTGAGTCAACCACAATCGCATCTTCGGGGTGGGTCAGTGAGGAACCGATAACCCCTTCCTGAGCGAGTTTAAACAGTGCCGTCGGTTGACCTTGGTAAATGGAATTCGGGGCTTGATTGGCATAAGTTTCTAGCAGGCCAACCTGCTGTGGGCCCATCCCATCACCAATCATCAGGATAACGTTTTTAATTTCTGCAGAAAGTGCATTAAAAGAGAGCGCAGAAGTCGCGACTGCCGCGACAAGAGGTTTTGTTAAGTGCTTCATCGAATTGTCCTTATTTGTAAAAGCGTCCTGATTAAATCACTGTTACATTTCACATTTGTGTCATCAATGAATTAATTTATAAAATCGATTGCATGGTGATTTTTGTGTTGATTAACACGAAATAAAGTTCAATTAAGTGAGTCTTTTGATATTAAAAGTAGCGGTAACATCGAGAGGTGAGCAGCAGTGGTTTGTTAGGGGAGGTCGGGCAAGTAAAACTGGAAGAACTGTATTTTTCTTCGCAATAGAAAGATGGCGGGCTTAGCGCACAGTGAAAAAGCCGTTGTCAGTTGAGCGTAACCGAAATGAAATGTGCCACAAATTATGGAGCTACAGCTAGGCGCGGAGTGGTGACACTGTTTAACTTAGCGTCAATTAAGCTTGATGAAGAAAAAACAGATGGTCGGAATAACTCTATATCAGAGCTAGAAGTATTCCGCCCACTGTTGCCGCTGCGGAAAGATATTGCCCCGCAGAATAAGCACCATCATCTTCTTCTTTGATTTCGTCAGGTTTATCAATACCTAACGCACCATGTGTGAAGGACTCTACTTTATCGCCGACGGTTTTATCCGCCTTCTCTGCGGCTTTCGCTTCCTTATCAATTTCCTGCAAAGCGGCAAGCAACGCCTTTCCTTCATCAGAAAGCGTGACTTTATTTTGCTCCACTTTAAGCGGAGCCGGGCCATTATTTGGCTCACTTTGATTCGCTTGAGGCTTGACCTGCTGGGCTGGTGTCAGCTTAGCTGGCTCCATTCCTACTGGTGTCATAGCGATCTCCTTACATCATCCTCATGGAATATATCGACCAATGAGCGAAAAACTTGTGCAAAATATGTCGATTTTGTATGAAATAGAATCAAGCACAAAGCATGCCTGATTTATCCATTACATATCAAAAACTGCTATTTATTGAATTTACATGATGTTAGTTCAATGGATCTTATCAAAGTGAGCAAAATGGATGCCGGGTTAGAGGCAAGATAAATCCTCGTTTCTTTTCGTTAGGCTGTGGTATGCCTTCATTCGATTCTCCATTTGCACATATCGCGCTGGAGGAGCGAGTACCTCTAGTTGGTAGTCGTCGCTTTCAGAGATAACGTCACCTGTCGGCGTAATCACAACAACACGTAAATCTGGATTTCTAGAGAGAATCGATGCTTTGGTCCCTAATCCGTCTTCAATATGAAACTTGCCGGCGATATGAACGATCTGTTTGGAAGGGTTCTGCTCCAGATAGTGAGTCATACTTTCTGCCATGGTTTCATCCCAAGCCACCTGAGCGGCAAACTGTTTTTCTGTCTGTTCAGGTTTGCCATGGTGCATCGAAGCCATGAATTTATCTTTGTATGGGCTCGATGTGACATTCACTTTCTCGGCCACATTCGCGCGTTGCTCAGGGGGAAGTTTATCGAGGTAACCAACCCCTTGCCGCCCAATGCAGCGAACGATGGGTTTCGGCGCATTCGCCGCGATAACATCGAGCTGATTGGCTTTTGCCAGTTCAACTAGCGCGCGATAGTCACTTTCATAGTTTGGCCAAGCGCTGGCGTTTTTAATCAGCGTTTGCTCCCCAATTTCACCAGATAGGTACTGATTGACGATATCTTGGCTGTCACGTGAGAATTGCTCCATAGAGACAGCCACATTATGGCCTTGTGAAATAAGCGCTTTGACTAAGTCGGTTTGAAAGCGATGAACTCCGGAATGGGTATGCCATTCACCCACCAAAATAATGTCAGCTTTTTGAATGTCTTCGGGAAGACTGGTTAGCGAAACGGTTGTAGCGTGTGGGGTGAAGAGTTGATAGTCGTAGAAACTGGTTATTTCTTGATGAGGAGCAGTGGAACAAGCTGACAAAGTCAGACATGCCAAAGATATAGTGAGAAGCTTACGCATGAAATGCCTCCAAAATATGATGCGAGCATACTAATGGAGGCAGGAAGATAACTCAATCTAAATGAGAATTATTATCTAGTAAATTAATCAGGCTGTTTGCGATAGATACGAATCATAAAGTCTGCCTCGCATTCAAATAACTTAGCTGATTTCAGACGATCGCGCAGCTCTTCACTAGCTTTCCATGCAAAAGGTGTCATTTGGAGCAAATCATGTGCATCGCCACCTTGCAATGGCATTGTGTAAGTGAGTTTGAGTGTTTCTTCAAGACTAAATCCATCAATGATTTCTGCTTCTTCGCTATGCAATCTGACATCCTGATAGATACGTTCTCTAAGTTGGTAGAGGTGACGACCCGCAGGCGTGACTGTGATGACGACACCATTGCCATTCACGACTCGTGCTAACTCTTCTGCTTTACAAGGTGCATAGATACGTAGCACGGCGTCAAGGCTGTTGTCTGAAAAAGGCAGGCGAGTACTCGACGCTACGCTAAATGAACAGTTGGTATAACGTTTAGACGCGTAGCGAATAGCCACTTTAGATATATCGAGACCATAAGTTACTGCTTGTGAGTGCTGTATTGAAAGCTGCGTCGCGACTTCTGTGGTGTAGTAACCCTCACCACAGCCAATATCAAGTAACTGGTGCTGAGTGCCTTCAAGGTATTTAGCACAGATCTCAGCCACTTTCTCTTTCATCGGGCGATAGTAGTCTTTCTCTAAAAAGCGACGACGGGCCTGCATCATCTCTTTGTTATCACCCGGATCTTTAGAACGCTTATGCTGAACTGGCATCAAGTTGACGTAGCCTTCTTTGGCTAAGTCAAAAGCATGGTTGTTCTCACAGCGATAGGTGCGCTCAGTGAGTGACAGGCTTTGATGACATAAAGGGCAGGTATAAGACATAACGATCTCAGGATGACAAAATGAGCGCGAATTCTAACAGGAACCGTGTTTTCAGACTAGCATGGGAAGGGCGGCATAGAGGTAAAAAAGGGCAGAAAAAGTCCTGCCCGTTTTTTCGTATTAGTGGAAGAAGTCGACTTGTTGTTTCAACGAACCGGCTTGAGTTTGCAGCTCTTCAGCACTTTGAGTGGTCTTAGCGCTGGTTGCTCGGCTTTCTCGGTTCAATTCACTGATCGAATTTGCATTGGACGCAATCTCCTGTGATACATTCGCTTGCTCTTCAGAAGTCGCCGCTATCGTATCAGCCTGAGTGGCAATAGATTGCACTTGTGACGCAATGGCCTCTAGTGCTGAGCCTGCCTCTTGGGCTTTATCCAATACCTGATTCGCGTTACTTTGGCTCTGAGTCATCAGATTCACGGCGTTACCTGTAGACGTTTTTAGCTTCTCGATGATAGATACGACATCCTGAACAGACGTCTGTGTGCGATGCGCTAAGGTACGGACTTCATCAGCTACAACAGCAAAACCACGGCCTTGTTCTCCTGCACGTGCTGCTTCAATTGCAGCATTCAGAGCAAGCAGATTGGTTTGTTCGGCAATTTCGTCAATCATCTTTGTGACAGTCTGGATAGCTTCACTGTCTTTGTTTACCTGTTCAATGGCTTGCGCGGAATTATCTAGCTGATCATTCAACTGCGCGACATCAATACAAACTCCTTCAACTTTTTCTAGCCCCGACTGGCTATCTTCGTTGGTGAGACGGACGTTTTCAGCAATTGCTTCTACTTGCTCGGCTACTGATTGTGCGGAAGAGGCCATTTCTTCAATAGCAGTTGCGACTTGCTCAACCTGTTGCTGCTGTAGGTCTGATTGGCTGAGATTCTGGTTGGCATCCTGCGAGACACTACGCGACGCTTCCTGAACTGCGTCACTCGTAGAGCGAATCTCGCTGACCAGGGAGTTCAGTTGTCCTGCCATATTGGCGACGCCGTTATTCAGGTTAATGATTTCATTCTTAGATGCTTTGCCTGTCGCTGGTATATCTAAACTTACTTCACCTTTTGCTAGGCGAGACATATACCCGTTCAGTACCGTTAGTGGTTTGAGGTTACGGTTCAGGAAAATAGTCAAAATGATGAAGGTGGCAATCGCCACTACCGTAGCAATCGTAATGATCAGCTTGAGCAAGGTGTCACTGCCTTTGGTGACTTCTTTGATGAACGTCCCCCCAAGCAGCTTCCAGTCCCAACCAGGTACTTCTGTGTAGACTAGATATTTCTCTCCAACCGTACCCTGATACTCGTATGGGTAACGGATCAGACCACTTTTCTGTTCGAAAATCTGATGAAAAGGTTTATTGCCATTGTAGTCGGCGACATCGATGATGGGTGGAGCGTTTTCATCATGAATTGGGTGCAATAGGTAGCGACCCAAATTGTCCTCACGGTTATCTACCACAATGCTATATCCCGTATCGCCCCATTTTATTGAACGTAATGATTCAAAAAGATCTTGGGTCGCTTGTTCGACTGGTAGCCCGATGAAGGTGATGCCACTCACGTTGCCCTGATAGTCTTTGAGGGGGGCGTAATAGGTAATATAGTTTTCGCCAAAAAGCTTAACTTGAGCGTAGTAAGGTTGGCCGCTCATTAGCTTGTTATAACCCGGATGGTTTTTGCCTAATGTTGTACCAACCACGCGAGTACCTGATGGGTTTTTGAGTGAAGTTGAAACACGAATAAAGTCGCCATCTAACGGAGCAAATAGCGTGGCTACTGCCCCTGTATCACGGGTAAAACTATCAACCAGTTTTTCATCATTGATCAGGCTCTCACCATATTGAGTCACATTTAGAACCTGTTTACCATTGAAGTCGACGGTGTAGTCTTCAACATAGACGCCTGCCAGATAACCGTTTCTAAAGGTGGATTCCAAAACTTTTGCGGTATGAAGGTAAGCGTTAAATTGGCCGGCAATGGTCATTGCCATTGCTTCGACCTCTGATTGGTGGCCTTTAAGTGTGGTATCAAGGAGCACTTTAGAGGCATTACGGTAAACGAGGGTAGCGGTCCCTACAAAAGAGACCAACAAGCAAAGCAGTATCACCAACTTTAATTGAAAGCCAACACTTTGGTTTTTGAATTTCTCGAACATTTTTTAATTATCCTGTCTTTAGAGACGTGTCTTATCGCTGAAAAATAGAGCTCTTATTGTAAATTAAGAATAATAATAACGACTTATCCATTTGCTAAAATTGATTCCTATTAATTATTCAAACAATAAGCAAGTCAAAAAATGTGTTTGTACAGCGGGTGTAGAGTAAAAGACCTGAGCGGGCATAGAATAATTTCGGGAGGGAGGTACTGCAGGCTAATAGCCTGCAGAAAAAGAGTTATTGAGCGGAAATAGAGGTGATAAGTTGATGTGACTCACCAGGTTGAAGTGTTTTTCCTAGTTCAATGCTTGGTGCGTGAAGAGTAGATTCGACACACATCATTGTTAAATACCCGTCATTCGTCATATCTGACATAGATTCAGCACCTTGTGCCCATGGGTTCCATAATACAGCCGAGTTGTGGCCTTGGTTCTCCACGCTTAGTGTGCGATCCAACACTGGATCTTTCACTAAAATTTGCGCTTCTGGTTGAGTGTAAACACGGTCGATAGTATCAGTAAGTTGAAGAACCTTGTCACCTTGGCAGATTTCACCTGCTTTTAGGCTATCGATGTACTCAGAGCCCATCCCAGTAGTTTGTGCTTGTTTGATGTTGCCTACGTTAAGATACGTGTGCAATGCCCCTGAAAATGCCCAAGGTGTCGTATCAGTATTGGTGACGTCGAGCGTCACTTTAAGCTCGTTGCTGACTTCTATTATTAAACGCGCATCAAATTTATGTGGCCAGATTGATAGCGTTTGCTCTGAAGGTTTCAGTTCGAGCTCAATCACAACTCCTTGTTCATTTTCACGATGTTGTAGCAGTGACCACTCACTGGTACGAGCAAAGCCATGTGCAGGCGCAGCAATGCGGCCAAACCAAGGCCAGCAAATTGGAATGCCACCACGAAGCGCTGCCTTACCATCAAAAATGGCGCTGTCGCTCATCCAAATCAGATCTTCTTGGCCTGCTGGTGTGAACGATACGACATGGCCACCGTGTAGCGCGATGCCTGCCGTTGCTTTTTCATGAATAACGCGGACGACTTTAACCTGATCAACTTCAACGATAGTGACGTTGTCAGATAACACGGTTAGGGCTGGGAGAGTTTTTAAATCCATGTGTAGTTTCCTATCGCTGGGGAGAGCTTTTCGACATACTTCGCACATTATTTGCAATGTCGAGTTTGTATAACCTCAAAGTCCAGATACAAAAAAGGCGACTCTAGAGCCGCCTTTTCTTTAACGAAGTTATTCGCTAATTGCTAACTATCTAATTACTTAGAGATGTGAGCGATTAGGTCTAGAACTTTGTTTGAGTAACCGATTTCGTTGTCGTACCAAGATACAACTTTAACGAAGTTGTCAGTTAGAGCGATACCAGCTTTAGCATCGAATACTGAAGTTTGAACTTCGCCGATGAAGTCTTGAGAAACAACTTGGTCTTCAGTGTAACCTAGAACACCTTTAAGCTCGCCTTCAGAAGCTTCTTTCATAGCTGCACAGATAGCTTCGTAAGATGCGCCTTCTTTTAGGTTAACAGTTAGGTCAACTACAGAAACGTTAGCAGTTGGTACGCGGAAAGCCATACCAGTTAGTTTGCCGTTTAGTTCTGGAAGAACAACGCCTACAGCTTTAGCAGCACCAGTTGAAGATGGGATGATGTTCTGAGAAGCACCACGACCACCGCGCCAGTCTTTAGCAGAAGGACCATCTACAGTTTTTTGAGTTGCTGTAGTAGCGTGAACTGTAGTCATAAGGCCAGATTCGATACCGAACTTGTCGTTAAGAACTTTAGCGATAGGCGCTAGACAGTTAGTTGTACAAGAAGCGTTAGAAACGATGTCTTGACCAGCGTAAGTGCTGTCGTTAACACCCATTACGAACATTGGAGTTGCGTCTTTTGAAGGACCAGTTAGAACAACTTTCTTAGCACCAGCAGTGATGTGCTGACGTGCAGTTTCGTCAGTTAGGAAGATACCAGTTGCTTCAGCTACAACGTCAACACCGATTTCGTCCCACTTAAGGTCAGTTGGGTTACGCTCAGCAGTAACACGTACAGTCTTACCGTTAACGATTAGGTTACCACCTTCAACTTCAACAGTACCGTTGAAACGGCCGTGAGTTGAATCGTACTTAAGCATGTATGCCATGTACTCTACATCGATCAGGTCGTTGATACCTACAACTTCGATGTCGCTACGCTCTTGTGCTGCACGGAATACGAAACGACCGATACGGCCAAAACCGTTAATACCTACTTTGATAGTCATTATAGTTGCTCCACAACTTAATTTCTGATTAAAGATAACTGGTAGTAAAATTACAGAATCCAGTCAAAATCTGCAACAGATAATCGGACTTAACTTGTTTAAAGTCAAAAAAAAGCGTCGCTTTTTTTCACAATCAGTCGTAATTGACTATCTTTTGAACGGATTATAGGTTTCTTGTCTAACCAGTTGACGTAAAATAGATCAAACGCTTTCACTTTTGATCAAAGTTTAAGCGTCCTTTTATGGATTCAAAGTATGTGCTACAAACAATAAATTGCGCAAGTTTTTGAGAAAAAAAGTCACAGTAATAGTGATTAATTCGGAGAAAAAGACAAAGTGGAACAGGATAATAAAAAAGTCATCAAACCAAATGAATACTGGCGTGAAAAGCTTTCTGAAGAAGAATATCGAGTATGTCGAGAGCAGGGAACAGAAGCACCGTTCACAGGTAAGTTACTGCACAACAAGGAAACTGGGGTATATTCTTGTACTTGCTGTCAGGCCCCTCTATTTCAATCAGATAACAAGTATGATTCCGGTTGTGGTTGGCCAAGTTTTGATGCCCCTATTAATGATCAGGCTATTCGTTATTTGGAAGATCTAAGTCACGGAATGGTGAGAACAGAGATTAGATGTGCAGCTTGTGATAGCCACTTAGGTCACGTTTTTCCAGATGGGCCAAAGACAACAGGCGAAAGATTCTGTGTAAATTCTGTGTCGTTAATTTTCAACAATTCAATAAAAAGCGGTGATTAATTCACCGCTCATTGTTTAATCCTTTCAACTTGTCGACGCTAATTGAAGCTAGGAACCATATTTCTTTGATAAGTGCCGCTATCTAGTGCGCTTTCAATATTATCGGCAATACCGTCAAGCTGTTTGTACTTGTCCTTACTGAACCCGTAAAGAATCTGCATTTCTTGCTCTGAGCCAATAATGGGTACTTCAAAGCGATTTGCGACCATTGCCCAGATATAAGCTTGTTCTTTGCGATTCAATTGATAGGTAATGCTGGCGAGTGTTTTGAAGATATCCGTGTTGAGGTTCTTGCCTTTACTCAGCTCAAGTGATTTGTTGAGCAAGTTTATGGTTTTCTCCAGATCGCGGCTGGTATAGAAAGTCGCCAGTGCATACTGCATTTCTGGCGTGTCTAAAGCGGGTGTACCTTCGAGTTGGAGGAAGCTTCTTTGCGCTTCATCATCGCCAGTTTGGCTCCATAGAAAATAGAGTGATTCTGGTGAAGATGACTTGCGAATTCGTTCGACTAATTTTTCCAGGTCTTCGCCGGAGTTAATCAGCGCGTTAAATCGGCGCTCTTTGAGTCCGGCTTGCTCAATCGGTTGGATTTGCGATGCCAACTCAAGACATTTCTTATACGCGGCCAGAAAATGGTATTCATCAATAATATTGCTGTCGGTCGGTTGTTTACGTACTTCATTCCGATGCCAAATCAAATCGGTTCTAGGAACACGGCATTGACCATCGTTCATATTAAGCCGTTCACATTGTAAGCTAGGGTTGTCTGCGCACAGTTTGTCGGTGTTCTGACGGTTTTCGAAACACCCTGATAACGCAATAGCCAGACTGAAGATTAGTAGTGCTTTTATATGATTCATATTTTGATTTGCTTGTGATCCGTTACACTTATTCTTGGGTGCAATCTTGACTCAGAATGCCAGCCAGTTATGTTCTTTCCATCTCAGTTACAACTTAAGGATAGACCATGGACGCAGAGCAGTTAATTAATGCCATTACACCAGAGGCATACGAGCGTCTACTCTATGCTGTAGAAACGGGGAAGTGGCCTGAGGGTACACCACTTTCTCAAGAGCAGCGAGATTCGTGTATGCAAGCTGTGATGTTGTATCAATCTAAGCACAATGCAGAAGCACAACATATGACAGTGGCCCAAGGGGGCGAGATCAGTTTTAAGTCAAAAGCGGAACTGAAAAAGCAATTCAAGCAAGATCAACAAGATATTGTGAGAGTTAACCCAAATAAGGACGCTTAGTGCTTTACTAAGCTCAGAAACTAAAAGCAGGATAATCATCCTGCTTTTTTACTATCTAGCCTGTAGTTAACCGCAACATTTCTTAAACTTTTTACCGCTACCACAAATACACGGATCGTTTCGGCCGACTTTGAAACTCTTTATAGTTTGATTGAGCCGTGGATCAATGTCTGGCTCTGGAAACGTACCGTCAATGTAATACCATAGCCCATTTTCTCGCACAAAACGTGAGCGCTCTTCGAGACAGTGCTGCACGTTATCTTCTTTGAAATAAGCCTTGAAGGTAACGAAGCCTTCGTCTTTATCGCTGCCTGCTTCTGTATTGATGACTTCAAGTTTGCACCAATCGCTTTCTATCGATTGTTGAATCCCTTCACGTTGTTCAGTGGCATTGCAACTTGGATGATAAGTATCTACGACGTAATCGACCAGATGCTTAACGTGTGCGCTATAGCGGGAGCGCATTAATTTTTCAGGAGTTGTGGCTTTAGAATGATCGAGGTGAATTGGCTCGCAGCATTCGCTGTAGCTTTTTTCTGTACCACAAGGGCAGTGTTGCATGATGGCTCCAATGAAGCGCTATTTTGTTGATACTGAGAGAAGATCTGCAGTCCATTTAACGGATGCGTCATAGCTTTTACTTAAATCTTGTGGATTCAAGCCTAAAGACCCGCTAAGGTCGGATACCTCTTCCCAATCAGCTAACTCATACGCTTCGGTTAACATGAGAATGCTGCCTAGTATGCCTTCATTCTGCGTCAATGCCAGCTTTACGGTTTCTTCAACAGGAATTTCATTCACTATCAGCTCCAACGGCTTATCTAGAAGGCTATCTAGCAGCGAGAACATACCGGTAAGAAAGGCCTGCCCGGATTCGAGCTCAACTTGTAGTTTTGCACCGATCAGCTCACAGAAGCGAGCGCGTTGAATAGATAGCCCGTACAGGTAGTCGGGTTTACTATCCTGAGTCGATGCCAGAGATACCAAAGAAATAAATTTACGCAACTTGTCTTCACCAAGATAAACCAATGCTTGGTGGAAAGACTGAATTTGTGTCTGTACGATGGCTGAGGAATTGACAAAAGTCAGGAGTTTATAAGAAAGCGACAGATCTTTGCTGATCAAAGATTCAATTGCGTTGTAGTCAATGTCCTGTTTCGAAATCTCCGTCAACAATTGAATTACCGTCATGAACGAAGGTTCCAGCGCCTTTTTGCTGATCATTTCAGGCTTGCTAAAAAAGTAACCTTGGAAGTATTCAAACCCAGCTTCTTTCGCTTGTTCAAATTCTTCATAAGTCTCAACTTTTTCGGCAAGGAAACGAATGTTACTGCCCTTGAGTCGCTTCATGAAAATATGGGCTTTCTCAATTGGCACTAATCGGATATCAAACTTAATCAACGCGACATAAGGAAGAAAAGGGCGCCACTCCTTATTAGGGATAAAATCATCTAGTGCAATGGTATAGCCTTTGGCTGCCATATCTTTTATTGCATCAAGCAGTTCTTCAGTTGGCGGGCAGTCTTCTAATATTTCGACGACAAAGTTTTCTGAGGGAAACAACGTTGGCACTCGATTTAATAGGCTTTGATACGGGAAGTTAACGAAGCCAAGTTTGTCCCCGAGCGTCTCGTAATGCGTATTAAGGAAGTGATCAGACAGCAATCGACTGGTGGCTTGTTCTGGATCTACCTCAGGAAAGGTATTTTTAGGACCATCCCTAAAGAGCAGTTCATAGCCAACAGTCTGTTTGTCACTGTTCAGTATCGGTTGTCTGGCAATATATGAGTTTTTCAAAACCTAGTTCCAACGTCTCTTATATTTTTCTGGACCAGCCAAAATCCAATGATTATTGAACCGTTTAAACAACCTTTTCTTGAGAAGGTTGAAATGGCCTAGCTTGTAACTCGAAGTTATTTTTAGCATAGACCAGAACTGAACCTTGGGTGTACCAATCCCCTAAAACAATGCGGGTTTTTTTATGATTGTGCGCGGTGAATACATGGACATCAGGGCGATGAGTGTGTCCATGAATCATCAAATCGACGTTATGGTGTGCCATGACCGCTTCCACTTCTGTTTGTGTCACGTCCATGATGTCGAGTGATTTGGTTTGTTTGTCGGTACTAATATCAGATTGAACTTTCGATACAATCTTCTTTTTAATAAACATTGGGATGCGATTAAACAACCATTGTAGCCATGGTTGATGCACTTTCTCTCGATACTGGAGATACTTTACATCCTCAGTACACAGTGTGTCCCCGTGCAAAACCACGGCTTTTTTGCCGTACAGGTCAATCACTGTCTCATCACCCAGTAAGGTGACACCAGTTTGCTTGGCAAAGCGCTTACCGACGAGGAAGTCGCGATTACCTTGTGTGAAGTAGCAAGGTACACCAAGAGAGGTCAGTTGCTTGAATTCGCGACGAATTTGCTTGGCAAAATCTGAGCGGTCATCATCGCCAATCCAAAACTCGAACAGGTCGCCGAGAACGTATAAGGCGTCAGCATGAACGGCTTCTTCACGCATAAAGCGAATAAAGCAATCAGTGATGTCTGGTGTGGTAGAAGAGAGATGGAGGTCTGAAATAAATAATGTGGTCATATTTTATTAACCTGAAGAAACAACGAGGGAGAGCGTAGTGCTCTCCCTGACAATCATTATTCTTCGATTGTGGTACCTGTGATGACAACGTCTTCAAGAGGTACGTCTTGGTGCATGCCTTGAGAACCTGTGCTTACACCTTTAATTTGGTTAACGATATCCATGCCTTCAACCACTTCAGCGAATACACAGTAACCCCAACCGTCTAGGCTCTCGCTACGGAAATCTAGGAAAGTGTTGTTGTTCACGTTGATGAAAAACTGTGAACTTGCTGAATGCGGTTCCATGGTACGTGCCATTGCTAGCGTGCCCACTTTGTTGCTCAGGCCATTGTTCGCTTCGTTTTTGATTGGTGCGCGAGTTGCTTTTTCACGCAGACCAGATTCCATGCCGCCACCTTGGATCATGAAACCGTCGATAACACGGTGGAATAGCGTGTTGTCGTAGAAACCATCACGGCAGTACTGCAGGAAATTCGCGCATGTTTCTGGTGCTTTCTCTTCGTTTAGCTCAACTTTGATGTCACCAAAATTAGTGTGAAGGGTGATCATGATGATGTCCTTTATTTATGACTTTGACTTAAAAACTGAATTCTATATTAACTTTTGCCACTTTTATACGTGAAAAGTGGCTCTCTAGAGGTGAATAATGAGTTTGGTGGTGTCTTTTTAAGCATTTCAGGGATGACCTGAAGGTAAGCATATTGGTATACTGAGCCACTATTTTGTTTCACCTAAATAATTAGATAGAGATCATGTTAAAGATATATAACACACTCACAAGACAGAAAGAGGAATTCAAACCAATCAATGCTGGCAAAGTTGGCATGTATGTCTGTGGAGTAACCATCTACGATCTCTGTCACATCGGTCATGGTCGTACATTCGTTTCTTTCGACGTAGTGTCTCGTTACCTGCGTTACCTTGGCTATGATCTGACCTTTGTTCGTAACATCACCGATATCGACGATAAGATCATCAAGCGCGCCAATGAAAACGGCGAGAGCTGTGACTCTTTAACAGAGCGCCTTATTGGTGAAATGCACGCTGACTTTGACGCTCTGAATATGAAGCGCCCAGATGTTGAGCCACGTGCGACAGAATTTATTGCTGAAATTATCGAGCTGGTTGAAAAACTGATCGAGCGCGGTTTTGCATACGTTGCTGACAACGGTGACGTCATGTTTGAAGTTGGCCAGTTCGACGAATACGGTAAGTTATCTAAACAAGATTTAGATCAGCTTCAGGCTGGCGCTCGTGTCGATGTAGAAAGCGCAAAGCGCAGTCCGCTAGACTTTGTGCTGTGGAAAATGTCAAAGCCAGGCGAGCCAACATGGGAATCGCCATGGGGCGCGGGTCGTCCAGGTTGGCATATTGAGTGTTCAGCAATGAACTCATCAATCCTAGGTAATCATTTCGATATTCACGGTGGTGGCTCGGATCTTCAATTCCCGCATCACGAAAATGAAATTGCTCAGTCATGCTGTGCTCACGACACTCAATACGTGAATACTTGGATGCACAGTGGCATGGTGATGGTCGACAAAGAGAAGATGTCGAAGTCACTGGGTAACTTCTTTACCATTCGCGATGTGCTTGGTCATTATGATGCCGAAACGGTTCGCTATTTCCTAATGTCAGGTCATTACCGTAGCCAACTGAACTACAGTGAAGAAAACCTGAATCAGGCTCGTGCATCTCTTGAGCGCCTATACACCTCGCTACGTGGTTTGGACCTAACAGTCCCAGCAGCTGGTGGTGAAGAGTACGTTAAGCGCTTTACCGAAGCGATGAACGATGACTTCAATACGCCAGAAGCATATTCAGTGTTGTTTGACATGGCTCGCGAGATTAACCGCATTAAGAACGATAACTTAGAGCAGGCGAGTGCGATGGGTTCATTAATGCGTGAATTGGCAGATGTGATAGGTATCCTTCATCAAGAACCAGAAGCGTTCTTGAAAGGTGATGCAGGTAATGATGATGAAGTGGCTGAGATTGAAGGGCTTATTAAACTGCGTAACGACTCGCGTGCGTCTAAAGACTGGGCAAATGCCGATATGGCGCGCGACAAGTTAACTGAGATGGGAATCGTGCTTGAAGATGGCCCAGAAGGGACGACTTGGCGCCGTAAGTAACTGAATTTTGTTGAGGGCTGTTGATTCAGCCCTTTTTCTTTTTATTTATACATTTATATGGGTAGCAATCAGTGGCTCAGATGTACTTCTATTACTCTGCGATGAATGCGGGTAAATCCACCACTCTTCTTCAATCCTCATTTAACTACCAAGAACGAGGCATGACGCCCGTGATTTTTACCGCTGCGTTAGATGACCGATATGGTGTCGGTAAAGTGAGCTCTCGTATCGGCTTGCAGTCGGATGCTCAACTGTTCCGCCATGACTCTGATCTCTATCAGGATATTGCCGCCTTAAACGAGGTGGAAAAGCGCCACTGTATTTTGGTTGATGAATGCCAGTTTTTGACTAAAGAGCAGGTTTACCAGCTGACAGAAGTGGTGGACAAGCTGAATATCCCAGTGCTGTGTTATGGCTTGAGAACGGATTTTCTGGGCGAGTTATTTGAAGGCAGTAAATACCTTTTGTCTTGGGCAGATAAGCTGATTGAGCTGAAAACTATTTGTCACTGTGGACGCAAGGCGAACATGGTTATTCGTACGGATGAACACGGAAACGCCATTGCTGAAGGTGATCAGGTAGCGATTGGTGGTAACGACCGTTACGTCTCAGTGTGCCGTCAGCATTACAAAGAAGCGCTCGGTAAATAGCAGCACAAATACTAGACAACAAAAAACGGAGCTTTGAGCTCCGTTTTTTGTTGTATTCGACTAATTCGGATTGCGCAAAGCAATCAGAGATTAACGAGCACGGAAGACGATGCGACCTTTAGATAGATCGTATGGAGTCATCTCTACAGTTACTTTGTCACCAGTAAGAATACGGATGTAGTTCTTACGCATTTTACCAGAGATGTGAGCAGTAACTACGTGACCGTTTTCTAGCTCAACACGGAACATTGTGTTTGGAAGAGTATCAAGGACAGTGCCTTGCATCTCAATTACGTCTTCTTTAGCCATTTAATCCTCTTTTAAAAATGGATAATTTCAACCGGCTAATTTCGCCGATAAAAATGAAATAAGTAAAGTTGGGGCGTATTCTACCCTTGCCAACGCTGATTTACTAGCCTTTGATGGCGCTGAAAGCGGACTTTGTAATTCATTGCAGGGCATTCGTCAATCTGATAACCCAAATAGAGCCACTGTTTTCCTTGCTGCTGGCAGTATTCGAGCTGAAACAACACCCCCAGTGTCCCCAAAGATAATTCGTAATCTGGGTCAAAAAAGGTGTAAAACGCGCTGGCTGAGTTGGACAAAATATCAGTTACTGCTATGGCAATGAGTCGATCTTGGTCATAAACATGCAGATATTGAGTATTGAGCCAGTGACATTGTGAAAACTGGGCAAACTCATTTTGTTTAGGCGGGTACATGGTGCCATTGCTATGGCGAGCCTCAATATACTTTGAATAGAGCTCAAACCAGCCTGGAATCATTTCATCTCGTAATTCCCATTTTAGGTGTTTGGCTTTATTTCTTAAGCGTTTTTGACTCTTTGAAAGCTGGATGTCAGGCACAGAGACTCTAAGAGCTTGGCAAGATTGGCACTGATCGCAATGAGGTTTATATATCGTATCACCGCTACGACGAAAGCCATTCGCCAGCAGAACTTCATAACTTGATACTGTGTGCATGGTTGGATCTAGGGCCACAGCAACACGTTCTTGCTTGTCTTGAAGATAACTACAAGGGTGACTATCTGTTAACCCGATACGGATTTGTTGCAGATCAGAACTCATTGATTCTCCCCTGAAGACAGCTCAAGCCACTGAGCTTTAAAGCTGTTTTCAACAACCTTTTCCTGTCTTAAGGATAGCAGGCTTTGCATGAAGTCATCTCTATCGAGTTCCTGAGCACCAAGGGATTTCAAATGTGGATTCATCACCTGACAATCGATTAATTGCCCCTTCATCGACTTAAAATGTTCGCAGAAATACCATAACGCGACCTTGGAAGCGTTGGTTTCTCGGCTGAACATCGACTCGCCGCAGAAAACCTGTCCTATAGATAGGCCGTACAAGCCCCCAATAAGCGCTTCATCTTTCCACACTTCCACTGAATGGCAGTGCCCTAGCGTTGCCAGTTTCTTGTATGATGCGCGCATTTCTTCATTGAGCCAGGTTTCGTGTTCTGGCCGCATTGATGCGCAATGATCGATAACAGCCTCGGTCGCAAGGTTGATGCTGATCTGATATTGATGCTTTTTCTGAAACTTTTTAAGACTTTTAGCGGGTTTGAATGTCTTAGGATCAAACACTGCTCTCGGTGATGGACTCCACCAAAGAAGAGGCTCACCTGGCCCATACCAAGGGAAAATCCCATTCTGGTAAGCGAGCAATAGACGGTCAGGAGACAGGTCGCCACCGAATGCAAGCAACCCATTTGGATCATTTAGGGCTTCGTATGGAGATGGAAACCAAAGTTTGTCTTCGTCGAGTTCAGTTAAATAAATCGCCATGACGCAGGAGAACTATGATGAAAAAATGGCTTTGGATCTTATTCATTTTTCCGCTCGTTGCCAATGCAGCATATGAGAGAAATCAAGCCAGACCTGTGAATCAAGTCGTGTTTGGTGAAGTTGATTCCGTTCGCTATCTCACTCAACAAGATATTGTTAAAGCTGAATCTTCTGGCTGGGAAACGCTGCTTGGTGCTGTCGTGGGCGGCGTTATCGGCAATCAATTTGGTGGTGGGACCGGCAAACAAGTCGCCACTGGCGTTGGCGCTGTGGCAGGAGCAGGCATTGCACACAATCGCGCTAATCAAGAATATAAAGTGGAGTACAAGCTGGTCGAATTGTTGATAAAAACGGACGACGATAAGCTGATCGATGTCATTCAGGATGTCGACAACACTATGTTGTTTGAGCGGGGCGACAAGATACGAATCCTGTATTTCGATAACGGTGTTAGAGTTGATAAAGAGTATTGATTCGCCCTGTGTATTGCTATTGCATAAGCCAAATAAAAGATCACGACTAATTGTGATTTTGGTCTAGTTTTAGATGTCGATTTTAGATAGGCTGCAACTACGAAGAATTTTTCATCGCTTGCTTAGGAAGGCAAAGCGATCAAGGAATAACTGAATTTAATGGAAAGCCTTACGTTACAACCTATCAACAAAGTCAATGGTGAGGTCAACTTACCCGGTTCTAAGAGCGTTTCTAACCGTGCGTTATTGCTAGCAGCACTCGCTAAAGGGACGACTCGTCTAACTAACCTTCTAGACAGTGACGACATTCGCCATATGCTGAATGCACTGACTCAACTTGGTGTGAATTATACGTTGTCGCAAGACAAAACGGTTTGCGAAGTGGAAGGGCTAGGTAAAGCCTTTGATGCTCCGGAAGCATTAGAGCTCTTCTTAGGTAATGCAGGTACGGCAATGCGACCTCTCGCTGCTGCTTTATGTTTGGGTAGCGGAGAGTATGTGCTGACGGGCGAGCCTCGTATGAAAGAGCGCCCGATAGGCCACCTAGTTGAAGCCCTTCGTCAGGCTGGTGCTGATGTTGAATACCTAGAAAATGAAGACTTTCCTCCACTGAAAATTAAAGGAACGGGCCTGAAGGGCGGTACGGTTGAAATTGACGGTTCGATCTCAAGTCAATTCCTGACGGCATTCTTGATGTCTGCGCCGTTGGCACAAGACGATGTAACCATTAGAATCGTTGGTGAGTTGGTGTCGAAGCCATACATCGATATTACTCTGCACATCATGTCGCAGTTCGGTGTTGAAGTAGAGAACAATGACTATCAGGAATTTGTCATCCGTAAAGGTCAGTCTTACGTTGCTCCGGGTGATTTTCTGGTCGAAGGCGACGCCTCTTCTGCTTCTTATTTCCTGGCTGCTGCTGCTATTAAGGGTGGCGAAATTAAAGTAACAGGGATTGGTAAGAAGAGCATCCAGGGTGATATCCAATTTGCTGATGCGCTAGAAAAGATGGGTGCTGAAATCGAATGGGGTGACGACTACGTTATCTCTCGTGTTGGCGAACTGAATGCGGTTGATATGGACTTCAACCATATCCCTGATGCTGCAATGACAATTGCTACTACCGCACTGTTCGCTAAAGGCACAACGGCGATCCGTAATGTCTACAACTGGCGAGTGAAAGAAACTGATCGTTTAGCAGCGATGGCAACAGAGTTGCGCAAAGTAGGCGCAGAAGTGGAAGAAGGCGAAGATTACATCGTTGTGACACCACCTCAACAGCTAACTCATGCGGCTATTGATACCTATGATGATCATCGTATGGCGATGTGTTTTTCTCTGGTTGCGTTGAGTGATACACCTGTAACGATCAATGACCCGAAATGTACGTCAAAGACCTTCCCTGATTACTTTGACAAGCTGGCTTCACTGAGCTGCTAACATAATGAACCCTGATGCTCGTCATCAGGGTTTTATTCTGCTTTCTAATTTTCTAAGGTAAATTCTTTCGACAGTTGATGCGCTAAGTATTTGAACATATTAAATACAGCGGTAGTGTTTGCTGTTGGCAGACCTGCATCATCCAAAAAGTAATTTCCTTTGAATACTAAAACTTCATCTTTTTCTTCGACGCTGTCTGCTCGCATTCCTTCAACATAGTCTTCATGCTCCTGAATGATGTGGTTGGCTATCAGCAACAATTCGAATTTGGAAATGACTTTCTTCTCGCTCATATTTATCACTCGCTTATCAACGCGTTTATATAATAGAGGGGATTGTAGAAGGGTTAATAACGAAAGCAATTGCGTCAGATCAATCTAGCTTGTCCCAATGTTAAACGGGCAATGCGATGGGTTTTGTGACCGAAGGCAAAAATTTTTTTGTTGTACTAGCGGAAGCATCTTTGCCACGTTTAGTATGTGGCACTTTCTAAGCATCGAGACAATTACCATTCGTCGAATTGTCGACCAGTCAATGTTGAATTTAAAAAAAGATATTGATCTTCTTGGTTTCTCGCTCAATAGTAAAAAAAGAAGCAATATATTAAGTATGTCGTGCGTTAAATCGCCGAAATCATATTAAGGACACTTGAGTCAATATGGGTAAGTCACTCGTTATTGTGGAGTCGCCGGCTAAGGCTAAAACCATCAATAAGTATTTAGGTAAGGACTTTATTGTTAAGTCCAGTGTGGGTCACGTACGCGATCTACCTACCGCAGGTCAGAGTACCGGCCAGAAGGCAGCGGCTGTCTCTACGAAAGGTTTGAGTGTTGAAGAGAAAGCTCGAATCAAGAAAGAAAAAGACCGCAAAGCGCTGATCAAAAAAATGGGCATCGACCCATTTAACGGCTGGGAAGCGAATTATCAGGTCTTGCCTGGTAAAGAAAAAGTGGTTGCTGAGCTACAGAAGCTCGCGAAAGACGCAGATAGCGTCTATCTCGCAACCGATTTGGATCGCGAGGGAGAAGCTATCGCTTGGCACCTTCGTGAGATCATCGGTGGCGATGAAGAGCGATACAAACGAGTTGTCTTTAACGAAATTACTAAGAACGCGATTCAACAAGCTTTCCAGAAACCGGGTGAGCTTAGTATGGATGGCGTTAACGCCCAACAGGCACGCCGCTTTATGGATCGTGTTGTGGGCTTTATGGTTTCACCACTGTTGTGGAAAAAGGTCGCGCGTGGCCTGTCTGCTGGCCGTGTTCAGTCGGTGGCGGTAAAACTATTGGTGGAGCGTGAGCGCGAAATCAAAGCGTTTGTTCCAGAAGAGTTTTGGGATATTCACGCGGATACTAAAACTGCTAACAAAACGGATTTCCGTCTTCAGGTTGCCCAGAAAGATGGTGTGGCATTTAAGCCGTCGAATGAAGCTGAAACGCAGTCAGCGATTGCTGTGCTGGAAAAAGCAGCATACGAAGTTTGCAAACGTGAGGACCGCCCAACGTCGAGCAAGCCTTCTGCTCCGTTCATTACGTCAACGCTTCAGCAAGCAGCCAGCACTCGTTTAGGTTACGGCGTTAAGAAAACGATGATGTTAGCTCAGCGTCTGTATGAAGCGGGTTATATCACGTATATGCGTACCGACTCGACGAATTTGAGCGCAGAAGCTGTAGAAACCGTTCGTGGATTCATTGGCGATGAGTACGGTGACGCTTACCTTCCGGCTAAACCTAATGTGTATGGCAGCAAAGAAGGTGCGCAGGAAGCGCACGAAGCAATCCGACCTTCAGATGTGGCAGTTAAAGCTGACGATCTGAAAGGCATGGAAGCGGATGCGCATAAACTGTATTCACTTATCTGGAATCAGTTTGTCGCGTGTCAGATGACACCTGCAAAGTATGATTCTACGACAGTGAGCGTCAAAGCTGCTGAGTACACGCTTAAGGCCAAAGGCCGCATTCTTAAGTTTGATGGTTGGACTCGTGTTCAACGTCCACTAGGTAAGAATGAAGACCAGATCCTGCCTGCCGTTCAGGTTGGTGACAAGGTTGATTTGATTCAATTAGATCCTAAACAGCACTTTACCAAACCGCCTGCACGTTTCACTGAAGCGGCTTTGGTTAAAGAGCTTGAGAAGAGAGGCATTGGCCGTCCGTCAACGTATGCGTCTATCATTTCGACCATTCAGGATCGTGGTTACGTTAAAGTTGAACAACGTCGATTTTACGCTGAAAAAATGGGTGAAATCGTAACGGATCGCTTGGATGATAGCTTCCATGAGTTGATGAACTATGAGTTTACGTCTCGCATGGAAGAAAAGCTTGACCAAATTGCTGAAGGTGAAGCGAACTGGAAGAAGGTTCTGGATAACTTCTTTGGTGACTTTACTGGAGATCTGGAAAAAGCGGAGCAGGATGAAGATCATGGTGGCATGAAGCCAAACCATATCGTCTACACCGATATCGAGTGTCCAACTTGTTCTCGTGAAATGGGTATCCGAACAGCATCGACAGGTGTATTCCTTGGATGTTCAGGTTATGCATTACCACCAAAAGAGCGTTGTAAGACCACCATCAATTTGGGTGACGAAGAAGGCATCATTAACGTTTTAGAAGAAGACGTTGAAACAGCAGCACTTCGTGCGAAAAAGCGTTGTCCGATTTGTGAAACCGCAATGGACGCTTACCTGATCGACGATAAGCGTAAGCTACACGTGTGTGGTAACAACCCTAATTGTGATGGTTACATCGTTGAGCATGGCGAATACAAGGTGAAAGGGTACGATGGCCCTGTCGTTGAGTGTGATAAGTGCGGCAGTGACATGGTTCTGAAGAACGGTCGCTTTGGTAAATACATGGACTGTACTAGCGAGACATGTAAGAACACGCGCAAAATCCTTAAAAACGGTGAAGTTGCACCGCCTAAAGAAGACCCAGTTCATCTTCCTGAGTTACCGTGTGAAAACTCAGATGCATACTTTGTATTGCGTGATGGTGCTTCTGGTCTGTTCTTGGCGGCAAGTACTTTCCCTAAATCGCGTGAAACTCGTGCTCCTCTTGTAGAAGAGTTGGTTCGATTTAAAGATCGTATTTCTCCTAAATTCCATTATCTGACAACAGCGCCTGAAAAAGATCCAGACGGTCTTCCTATGGTAGTGCGTTTCAGCCGCAAATCGAAAGAGAACTATGTTCGATCTGAGGTTGATGGCAAACCATCAGGCTACACAGCGTTGTATATCGATGGTAAATGGGAAATTACCGATAAGCGTAAGAAGTCCGCAAAGTAAAGCCATTAATCCTACATTTAAAAAAGCAGCCTCTTTAGGCTGCTTTTTTATTATTCGTTGAGTAATCAATGGATATTGTTCAGAACAATGGATTAGCTAAGAAATGCATTCGGATTAGGTGATTCATGAAACTGCCATCTGCTCGTAATATCATCTTGGCAATAAATTGTGAACTGCGATCAAAGTCACCACTTTGTATGCGTCGTGTTAACGGCTTGTGTTAAAAGCCCTTGATTCTGTGAGCTGCTTCAGGGCAGGGCAAAGTAAACTTTGTCGCGTTCAAGGTATAGCATCTTTTAAATTGTAAATTTAACGAAATACGGTAATTTATAGTAAACCCTGTGCACAAAGAATTGATGATTATTAGACGAAACATAAAATGGATTTATGTTCGAAAAAACAGGCTAAGCATTCCATATCGTATGTCTGCGTGAAATCAGACTAGCAACTAGGAAGACAAAGATAAGTCCCCGAAATAGAAACTTATCCGCAATTAAAAATTATTATGGAGAATAAATAATGGCTGGTGTTTTAGGAATGATCCTTGCTGGTGGTGAAGGTTCACGCCTTCGTCCGTTGACAGAGTCTCGTAGCAAGCCCTCGGTTCCTTTTGGCGGTAGTTACCGTCTTATTGATTTCGCTTTAAACAACTTCGTTAATGCTGATTTGATGCGCATCTATGTGTTGACTCAGTTTAAATCCCAATCCCTGTTCCATCACCTTAAGAAAGGTTGGAATATCAGTGGCATCACTGATCGATTCATCGACCCAATCCCTGCGCAGATGCGCACCGGTAAACGTTGGTATGAAGGCACGGCGGATGCGATCTATCAGAACTTACGTTTTATGGAGTTGGCTGAGCCCGATCAAGTGTGCATCTTTGGTTCTGACCATATCTATAAAATGGACATCAAACAGATGCTCGATTTTCATAAAGAAAAACAAGCATCACTGACGGTTTCGGCATTGCGTATGCCACTGTCTGAGGCTTCTCAGTTCGGTGTTATTGAAGTAGATGAAGACGGACGAATGATCGGCTTTGAAGAGAAGCCAGCGCAGCCTAAGCCGATTCCTGGTGATCCTCAACATGCGTTGGTTTCAATGGGTAACTATGTATTTGAAGCCCAACCACTGTTTGCTGAACTGATTGAAGACGCGGATAACCCAGACTCTTCTCACGATTTCGGCAAAGACATCATTCCAAAAATGTTCCCGCGTGGTGATGTGTTTGTTTATGATTTCAGTACCAACCGAATTACTGGCGAGAAAGAAGAAGTTTATTGGCGTGATGTCGGTACGATTGATGCCTACTGGCAGGCGCACATGGACTTGCTTGAGAAAGATGCTCCATTCTCTCTTTATAACCGAAAGTGGCCTCTTCACACATTTTACCCAGCACTACCGCCTGCAACATTTACTGACTCGGATAATGGCCGTGTGCAGATCATTGACAGTCTAGTATGTAACGGCAGTTATGTTCGTGGCTCACGAATCGAAAAATCTGTACTAGGTTTCCGCAGTAATATTGCATCTGCGTGTGATATTAGCGAAAGTATCCTTTTGGGCGACGTGAAAGTAGGCGAGGGTTGTGTACTACGTCGCGTCATCATCGACAAAGACGCAGATATTGCACCTGGTACGCAAATTGGTGTGAACCTCACGGAAGACAAAAAGCACTTCCACGTCTCTGATGATGGTATTGTTGTCATTCCTAAAGGAGCACGAATTGGCTACTAAGAATTTATCTATTCTGTTTGTAGCATCGGAAGTTGAAGGACTCATCAAGAGTGGTGGCTTGGCCGACGTGGCCAAGGCGCTACCCGAGGCTCTCCTCAAACTTAATCAAGATGTACGAGTAACATTACCTGCTTATCAAAAAATTCCTCAAGTCACATCAGCTCCAGTGGTGTTGAAGACGACACTCGCGCACTGGCCTCATACTGAGTATTTGGTTCGGGAGCTGCACGTTGCAGGCTTAAAAGCCTACGCGATTGATTGTCCTAAGTACTTTGATCGTCCAGAGATGTATGCCGAAAACAATCAGGCATACAGCGACAATGGTGAGCGCTTCGCTTTCTTTAGTGCTGCCTGTCTGGATATGTTGCCTAAGCTGGGTTTCCAACCGGATATTATTCACGCTAACGACTGGCATACGGGATTTGTCCCTTATCTGCTCAAACACCGATATGGCCGCACAGACTTTTTTGCACAAACCAGAAGTATCCTGTCTGTGCACAATGCGGTATTTAAAGGTGTATTCAGCTACGAGGAGCTTCAGGTTTTGCCTGAAATGCATACTCGCTACGCACCGGACGCGGCAGTAAGCTCAACACACGTAACCATGTTAAAAGCGGGTGTGATGAATGCTGACAAGATCAATGCAGTCAGCCCAACTTATGCAGAAGAGCTCAAAACAGAACTAGGTAGCCATGGTATGGCTGCTGAGTTCAAACAGCGAGAAGGCGACTTAGTTGGTATATTGAACGGCTGTGACTATTCTGCTTGGAATCCGGAGACTGATCATTACTTGCCAACCAATTACAAGGCGAATCGTCAAAGTATGGTGCGCGGCAAAAAAGCCTGTAAGCGAGCTCTTCAGGAGCGCGTTGGCTTAGCAGAAAATGACGGCGCAGTGTATGGCATGGTATGTCGGCTGACGAACCAGAAAGGTGTCCATTACTTACTGCCGATACTCGACCAGTTTTTGCGTTATGAGGTTCAGCTGGTCATTGTTGGTACAGGTGACCCAGTTCTGGCATCTAAGCTTAAAGATATCGAAGCCTTACACAGTGATAAGTTCAAGTTTATAGAGGCCTACGACAACGAATTGGCTCATCTGGTGGAAGCTGGGTCTGATTTCTTCCTAATGCCGTCTGAGTTTGAACCCTGTGGCTTAAACCAGATCTACAGCATGGCTTATGGCACATTGCCGATTGTTCGGGGTGTTGGAGGATTAAAAGACAGTGTTAACGATTATGATGCTGATCCAGAGACCGCTACTGGCTTTGTGTTTGAACTGCCAGAGCCTAAAGAACTGCTTTTAACGCTGCAACGCTCATTGCTGTTGTACGCTCAGCAGCCCGGTGAACTCAAGCGTGTTCAGTTATACGCAATGCAACAAGATTTTTGCTGGAACAAAGCGGCGGATGAGTATTTGAGTTTGTATCACAGTGCATTAGATTGATAACAATTACTATGAAAAAAGGCGCCTATATGGCGCCTTTTTTGAGTTAAATTTAGGGTTAATTTGTGGTAATTGTGGGCTTAATTGGCATAAGCTGACTTAAAAGATAGAGAGTTTGTGATACTCTGCCCGACACAAAATTATTGACCTAACTGATTGCGAGAATATGAGCGAAACGCTTCTCTTCCATAAAACATATTTGCACCCAACCAGTAATGAGTGGGTGGTTTTTGTGCATGGTGCAGGTGGCAGTTCATCTATCTGGTTCAAGCAGATCAAAGCTTATCGACAGCATTTTAACTTACTGTTGGTGGATCTTCGTGGACACGGTAAGTCTAACCCTTTCATCAAAGAGTTGATCTCAAATCGTTATACATTCAAAGCGGTTACCGCGGATATTCTTAAGGTTTTGGACCATTTAAAGATTACATCAGCGCATTTCGTTGGTATGTCTTTAGGAACCATTATCGTAAGAAACTTGGCAGAGATGTCGACTGGCCGGGTTAAGTCTATGGTTCTAGGAGGCGCTGTAACGCGTTTGAACACGCGTTCACAAGTTTTGGTGAAGCTGGGTAACTTGTGTAAGCACATCGTGCCTTATATGTGGTTGTACAGCTTATTTGCTTATATCGTCATGCCACAGCGTACACAAAAAGAATCCCGCCACCTGTTTATCCGCGAAGCGAAGAAGCTATGCCAGAAAGAGTTTAAACGTTGGTTTATTCTCACGGCTGATGTGAATCCGATGATGCGATACTTTAAAGAGCGTGAATTACCAATTCCTACATTGTATCTAATGGGGGAAAGGGACTACATGTTTATTCGCCCGGTCAAAGAAATGGTCGCAGCGCACCAGAAAAGTACGCTACTGGAAATTCCCGATTGTGGCCACGTGTGCAACGTAGAGCGTCCAGAAGAATTTAATCAACACTCTATTGCCTTCATTAAACAACAAGCCATTACCAACTAAGCAGGGCCAGCGGCACCACACTGCCAGCAGATAGCGAATTGTGCTTCGTTAGTTTCTCCGCATTCCTCACATTGCCATTCCGAGCCAACCAGTGTTTGCTGCATATATTGTTCAATGATAGCGCTGGCTTGATTATACATCTTGCTATCGAGAAGCCATATATAGGGTTGGGAGTTTTCACCGAAAGGGACTTCACCCTGCAAGCCAAACATACCTTCTCCTCGCACTTCACATGGAATGCAGTTTGATTTAAGAAGCTCGCAAACAATGTGAGCTTCTGGTGGGTTATTGGCGGTGAATATCTTCAAGAAGGGCTCCCATTTTGTGCTTGAGGCGCGCCTTTAATTTTTGCCATCACCCATTTAGCAATGACAGGGAAAAGCCCTAGTAGTGCGAATGAGGCTAAGACAGACGGAGATACGATTCCTGACAAGCTGTCAATTTGTGCCAATTGTGTACCTGCATTCAGATACACCGCAGTGCCTGGCAGCATACCTAACTGGCTAACGAGATAAAATCTCGCTGTTGAAAGTGGTGTCAGACCCATTAGAAGGTTGATCAGGAAAAACGGGAACACGGGGATCAGGCGCAATGAAAACAAGTAAAAAGCACCGTCTCTTTCAACGCCTTGGTTGATGGCATTCAGCTTGTCACCAAACTTACTCTGAACCCAGTCACGCAAGAGGAAACGACTGCTCAAAAAGGCTAGTGTCGCACCTATGGTACTGGCAAAAGAAACAAGTAGTAGACTGGTCCAGAAACCAAACAAAGCTGCGCCGAGGAGAGTGACCACCGCTGCACCAGGGATCGAAAAGGCGGTAATGGCGACATAAGCCAAGAAATAAGTAACGGCTGCAAGCACAAAGTTGTTATTGATGTATTCAGAAAGCGCTATTTGTTGGGCTTTCGCGTTTTCTAAGGTGAGGTATTGACCAAAGTTAATACCGAGAAAAACGATCAGGCCAACCAGCAGGACACCCAACACAAGTTTCTTATTCATAACGACTTCCTCTGTTTCGAGTCTCAGGCTTTCGACTCAATAAAAATTGTTAACAAATAAGAACCGTTTGGCAAAGATTAAATTTCACAAACAATAAAAAAGCCAACCTGAGTGGTTGGCTTTTCATCAATTTTGTCGATCAGTTGTTCAGTTTGTTGACCAGCTCTTGTCGTCGCTCTGGTGGAATCACTGACCAGTGTTTTCCGTTAATCGCCCCTTCAAGCGCCCATAGCAATTCAAGAGAGACCTCAGCAGAGTGCGTTGCCTGAATGGCCCTAAACGCTTCTACTGAACCTGCCTCTTCAAGGTTTTCAACGCTATCGATACCTGCTTTCTTTAGCATTCGTTCTGTTGCCAGACGGAGGTTCGGTAGGTCTTTGAGGCGATTTGGTCGTGTTTTAGCCTGCGACGTTTTCTCTTTCTTAGCTATCGCCAATGCACTTTGTGCGAGGGCGAGAGCACGAGTTGGGCAGGAAGCCACATCGTCAGTTAAAGCGAAATATTTGGTAACGACCGGAAAACCTCGTTTTTTATAAACGTAGGGTTCTAAGCCTTCAGATTTGAATTGACTAGCCAGTTTGTCATCCGCGCGGATGTGAAGCTTATCGTTGACCACCAATGCGAACATTGTGTCGTCTGCGAAGATTCCGAATCCGCCGAACATCGAACGCGATTTTATACGACCAAGCTGATCAAAAAGCCGCATCGAGTCTTTAAGTATTGGTTTATCCATGCTGTGTTATCTCGGTGTATATTATTATACGCCACCAAATTCAGGTCCGAGAGAATAGCAAAATAATGCAGATAAAGTGTCAGTAAGGTGTCATACCGAAATAAAACTCACACGTTAGTTACTTAGCTCTAGATAACAATTACAGTGTACTGTTTTAAACGATACGGATCGTTTGCATTTTTGCCCATCGGCAACCCCGCTACCTTTCAGTCTCCTGAGTCAGGCCGGAAGCTTTGCGTCCCACTCTTTCGAAGTGGTTTGCCCTGTTCGTGGCATTAGTCGAACATTTTAAGGATAAATAAAATTTGAGGTAAGTATCACATCTCTATTGATCAAATGTGATCTTGGTTCAAGGAAATTGCGTGAAAATGATATGTCCGACTAATAGATTGAGTTATTAGTCGGACTATTGAGCATGCTATTTGTTTAAGTTGTACACCGTATCACGCACGACAATTTCAGGGTGCATTTCGAATACACGCTTTTCGTGTTCTTTGTCCTTGATACGCTCTAGAAGGATTTCAAACGCGTTTTTACCAACACGACGTTTAGGTTGGTGAACCGTTGTTAGCGGTGGTGAGAAGTACTCTGCAAGCTCAATGTTATCGTAACCAATCACAGAAATATCTTCAGGTACGCGAATACCTTTCTGCTGTAGACGACTCATTAAGCCAAGTGCCATAGTATCGTTGAAGCAGAATACTGCGGTTGGCTTGTCGTCCATGGCGACAATTTTGTCTGCCGCTAATACCGCAGTATCACATTCGAAGTTACCTTCAAGAATCCAATCTTCTTTCACGGTTAGATTCGCTTCATCCATTGCACGACGGAATCCTAGGATGCGTTCCTGACAAGCTGCCTTTTCAAAGTGTCCGCTTAAGCAAGCAATGTCTTTGTGACCGTTATCGATAAGGTATTTCGTCGCGAGGTAGCCACCTTCTTCTGAGTTATCAATGATCTTATCGGCTTGAGAACTCTCAGGGCCCCAGTCCATAACTACTTTTGGGATGTCTTTATGGCGGTCCAGCATTTCGCTCAGTTCTTCAGTCAGGTCAGAACACATAACCAAAATGCCATCGACACGCTTTTCTGCCAGCATGCGAATGTAGTCGCGTTGCTTTTCGTAAATACCACCAGTGTTACACAAGATCAAAGTGTAGCCTTGACGATAACAGTAGCTCTCAACACCATCGATGACTTCAGAAAAGAACAGATTGGTAGATTGAGTAACAAGCATACCAATGGTGCGTGTACTGTTGCACTTTAAGCTACGGGCAACAGCACTGGGGGCGTAATTCAGTTCGGTAACGGCTTCCATTACCTTTTCCTGAGTCGCTTCAGCAACAAAGCGAGTTTTGTTAATTACGTGAGAAACGGTTGTAGTAGACACGCCAGCTAAGCGTGCCACGTCTTTTATAGTGGCCATAAGGTTCTGTCCTGTCGATGACTGCCAGGAAGCATATTCAGATTGTAGAATAATTTGGCAGAAAGTATCAGAAACACAAAAACCGCTGTATTCAGCGGTTTGTCTCTAGTTCATTCGTTTTTATCGTTTGCGGTCACGATTTTAGACCGCAAACAACAGAAGAGCAAATAAAAAACGTAACAGTGATAAGTTATGTATCACACAATTACTATATGGTTACTCGCCTTTCAGATAGGCACAATCCAACTCAAGAAAGGCGATCAACAGCAATGAAACTGCAGAATAAAATCCAAACTCATCTAACGCCTGACACTTTTTACTAAATTGTGGAATCCAGCTGAGGAGCTGTTGCTGGATAAATTGCTCTTGCTCTGAAAACGCTTCTTCCATATGTCGGTCTTGCTCTAACTCATTAGAACGGATGATCAGATTGCCAAGGAAATCGAGCTCAATAGCGATATGGTCAGCTGGTTCATTAAGACCCTTTTCGACCTCGATGCCATGCTCTGCCATCAGCTTTTCCATATCAGTAGCAGGCTGATCATTGAGCAGGCCAGACTTGCCAATGTACATTGACGCGTAAGGCAGTGCGGAATCCTTATCTGACTTTAGAAACAAATCGCAGAAATCAGCGGCGAGTTCCAGTTGTGCATCATCGCGATCCATCAGTCGATTTAATGCGTCAATTACGCGCTCTATTGCTGGCTTAAGGTGGGAGTTTTCACCAAGTCCGGTCAAGAAAGATCGGATCTCTGCTGAGTGATACTGCTGAAGGTTATCTTCTGTGAGCTCTTTGGCATAAAGGCTCGACAGCCACCAGTATATTTCGGCACGTTTTTCGTTGAATGCTTTGATTTCTTGCATTAGTTCAGACTCCTGAAAATTCTACCTATTAGTTTAACGAATAAAAATGAATAGCGGTAATGGTGGTTGTTTCAGGTTGAGTGCAAAAATGGAAAGTTATGAACGCCAGAGACTAGGTTTGTTTTGAATCAATAAACACTCAGGTTTCTGGATAGTAAGCGGACAAAGACTAGAATTGTTACTGATTATGAATAGAATACAAGTGAAGACAATTCCAAGTGTAATTAAGTGGTGTAAATGAGCTATCACGTATTAGTAGTTGAAGATGACGCAGTGACTCGCAGCAAGTTGGTTGGGTACTTTCAAAATGAAGGTTATCAGGTCAGCGAAGCCGAAAGCGGCGAGCAAATGCGCGACACGCTACAAAATCATGCGATTGACTTAGTGATGCTTGATATCAATCTTCCTGGTGAAGATGGGTTGATGCTCACTCGCGAACTTCGCAGTCAGTCGGATATTGGAATTATCCTGGTAACAGGACGCACGGATAGCATTGATAAAATCGTAGGTCTAGAAATGGGCGCAGACGATTATGTAACCAAACCGTTCGAACTTCGTGAACTGCTTGTTCGTGTTAAAAACCTATTGTGGCGAATTGCCGCTGCTCGCAATGCCATCGACGTCAATGAGCAGCATAAAAATGAAGGTAATGTGGTACGTTTTGCGGAATGGACTTTCGATGTTCAGCGTCGCGCTCTGAGTAAAAATGGCGAGCCCGTGAAACTGACCAAAGCAGAATACGAGCTGTTAGTAGCTCTTTCCTCATACCCGAATCAAGTACTGAGCCGTGAACGTATCCTTAATATGATTAGTCACAGAGTCGATGCACCTAATGATCGTACTATTGATGTGTTAATTCGACGCATGCGCGCTAAGATGGAATTTGACCCCAAGAACCCACAAATCTTTGTTACCGTCCATGGTGAAGGGTACATGTTTGCGGGTGATTGACCTAAACAGACAAGCAAAAAAATACCGAGGCATGCCCTCGGTATTTTTTTAATTAAACATTACTATCGGAAGCTTGTATTGCTTTCTCTTCGTAATCGGATGCCCAGTCACGCAGAGATTGCCAGATACGGCCTAATGTTTCGTGCCAATAGCGCTCTGTTTGCTCTAGATAGACTGCCTTCGGTGCGTATTTTGCCCAAGCCTGTGTCACCTTATCGTGCGCCAAATAGTTAGTCGGAGCAGGGTAAGGTTTAAGGCCCGCAGAATGGAATTCATTCAGCGCGCGCTTCATATGGCTGGCTGATGTCACCACAACCAACTTTTTGCGTTTAACAAATGCCGCCGCTTGCCTTGCCTCTTCCCACGTATCTTTTGCGGTTTCGAGCAAAATAATATCGGATTTTGAAACCCCCAGAGCTAGAGCCACTTTCGCCATCATACGTGCGTTACTGACTTCAGACCCTCCGGCGTACCCAGACAGGATCAATTTAGACCCCGGATAGATGCGCATAATGCGAATACCTTCTGCCAATCGCATCAGGCCGGTGCGACTAAGCTCAGAAGTGGGCGGAATTTTATCATCCACCACATGACCACTGCCCAAGACCATAACGTAGTCGATCGTCTCATCGACAGGAAAAAATGCAGAATACTGACGCTCAAGTGGCATCAGGAGACGAGATGAAACTGGCTGGAATGCAATGAGAAAAATGCCAATGAAAGAGAATAGAACAACAAAACAGCCTGTTTTTTGCTTCCTTGTAAACATAATCAGCATCAGACCTAAAAAACCGATGATCAGCATTGCTGGCAAAGGCATTAAAAGGGATGACACCACTTTTTTCAGCTCAAACATACTTAAATAGTCCGAAAAAACACCAATTGATTTTAATTTAAGAGAATCCCTCTTTATATCTGCCTTTCTTATGACAGAATAGCAGCACGATTCGACATGATAACCTAAGCCGCCGTGACTGAAGACCGCAATTTCGACGATATTGCCCACAAATTTGCAAAAAACATCTACGGCTCCGATAAAGGAGAGATACGCCAAGTCATTGTTTGGGAAGAACTTGAACAACTACTTTGTGCGGTTAATGGTAGCAGGAAAAGCCTCGATGTGCTGGATGCTGGCGGTGGTTTAGCACAAATGTCGCAAAAGCTGGCTAAACTCGGACATCGCGTCGCTTTATGTGATCTATCTTTGGAAATGCTGCAACTAGCCAAGCAGGATATTGAAAAAAATGGCTTGCTTGAGCAGTATCGCTTGATTCATTCGCCAGTTCAGAACATTGCAGAGCATCTGGAGCAGCCCGTTGATGTGGCCATGTTCCATGCTGTGATGGAGTGGTTGGCAGACCCGAAACCCGCTTTAGAAACGGTGCTTGAGCAGGTGAAACCGGGGGGCGCAGCTTCCATCATGTTCTACAACCATCATGGTCTGGTCTACAAGAATGTCGTATGTGGCAACATTCCTCATGTATTAGAGGGTATGCCGCATCGAAAACGATTTAAGTTACAGCCGCAGAAAGGGCTTAAACCAGAAGAGGTCTACAAGTGGATCGAGGACGCTGGCTTTGAAATCTGTGGCAAAGCTGGTATTCGCTGTTTTAGTGATTACATCGGAAACAGAGAATACATGGGCGACTATAAGACAGAAGATGTGGTGGCACTTGAGCGACAGCTGTGTCGACAAGAGCCCTACCTCTCGCTAGGCCGATACATACATGTATGGGCCAAAAAGAAAGAAGAACAGGAATAATAATGAGTGAGATGACTCTCAACGCTGCTGAGCAACCCATTGATGAATTGGTTGGCTGGGTAAAGCAGCACGATTTCTCATTAAACCTGCCGACTGAACGTCTCGCATTTCTCATCGCTATTGCAGTCCTTAGCAATGAGAGGTTTGATGAAGAATTGGGTGAAGGTGAATTGCACGACGCATTTACTATCGTCACTCGATTATTTGAGGATACCGGAGAAGCGTCGGCTTTTCGGGCTAACAACGCGATTAATGAGATGGTAAAGCAGAGGCTGATTAGCCGCTTTACCAGTGAAGTGAATGATGGCGCAAGTATTTATCGCTTGTCGCCGCTCGCGATTGGAATTACGGACTATTATGTTCGCCATCGTGAGTTTTCTAAGTTACGCCTCTCAATTCAGTTGTCGATGGTGGCGGATGAAATGGCGAAAGCGATTGAATCTGCTCAGCAAGGCGGGACGCCGGGGCACTGGAAAAAGAACGTTTATGGCGTGCTCAAATATTCCGTGGGTGAGATATTCGATCAAATTGATCTCAACCAACGTGTTATGGATGAGCAGCAACAGTCCGTCAAAGTGCAGATTGCTGAGCTACTGAACAAAGATTGGCGTGAAGCGATCAACAACTGTGAAGAGTTGTTATCTGAAACGTCTAGCACCTTGCGTGAGTTGCAAGATACATTGCAAGCAGCCAGCGACGAGCTACAAACTCAAATCCTTGATATTCAGGAAATTGTTTACGGACAAGATGAACTGGAATTTATTGAGGAGGCCTTGTTTGGCTTACAGATGAAACTAGATCGCATCACAAGCTGGGGCCAACAAGCGATTGATTTATGGATTGGATACGACAGACACGTCCATAAGTTTATCCGCACCGCAATTGACATGGATAAGAACCGTGCCTTCAGCACGCGTTTGCGTCAGTCAGTCAAAGACTACTTCGACACACCTTGGTATCTCACTTATGCCGATGCAGAAAGGTTAGTCGATCTCCGCGATGAAGCACTGGTTCTTCGAGATGACGAAGTGACCGGACAAGTGCCTCTGGAAGTGGAGTATGAAGAATTCCAACAAGTGAATGATGAGCTTTCTGAGCGCATAGGTGACATGCTCAAAGTACATAAAGAGCAGGGTACAGCTATCCATCTTGGAGCTGTATTACGCGACTATCTAGCACAGCATCCGCGCACTCATCATTTCGATTTAGCTCGTATCGTCATTGATCAAGCAGTACGTCTGGGTTACTCCGAATCGGATTATCAAGCGATTCAGCCAGACTGGCAGGCAATTAACGAATACGGAGCAAAGGTACAAGCAAATGTCATCGACCGATACTAATGATTACATGTCAGAAAATCTGGCAAAAGCGATTTCAAATCCACTTTTCCCGGCGCTAGACAGCATGCTTCGTGCCGGACGTCATATTTCTACCGAAGATCTCGACAATCACGCGTTGCTGTCTGACTTTGAAGTTGAGCTTTCTTCATTTTACCAACGCTACAACACTGAGTTGGTCAAAGCACCAGAAGGTTTCTTCTACCTTCGCCCTCGCTCTACGTCTCTGATTAACCGCAGTGTGCTGTCTGAGCTCGACATGCTGGTGGGCAAGGTCTTGTGTTTCCTCTACCTAAGCCCAGAGCGTCTAGCTCACGAGGGAATCTTTACCAATCAGGAACTGTATGAAGAGCTGTTGGCTTTATCTGATGAGAAAAAGCTGATGAAGCTGGTCACCAACCGTGCGACTGGTTCAGATTTAGATAAAGAAAAACTGTTTGAAAAAGTTCGCACTTCTCTGCGTCGTTTACGCCGTCTGGGCATGATCATCAACATTGGCGAAACCGGTAAATTCAGTATCAGTGAATCGGTATTCCGCTTTGGTGCTGATGTCCGTGTGGGCGACGACATGCGTGAAGCGCAGTTACGCTTGATCCGTGATGGTGAAGCAGTTGTGCATACCAAAGAGCCAAGCCAAGGCAGCTTACTGGCAGAATCAGAACAAGGTGATGAGTCATCTCAATCAGAAAAATTAGAAGAAGGTGAAGCATGATTGAAAGAGGTAAATATCAATCGCTGACCATGGTCAACTGGAACGGCTTCTTTGCACGAACCTTTGACATTGATGGCTTAGTTACCACGTTATCCGGGGGTAATGGTGCAGGTAAATCAACCACAATGGCGGCATTCATTACAGCCTTGATACCTGACCAGACGCTGCTGCATTTCCGAAATACGACCGAGGCGGGCAGTAGCCAGTCTTCACGTGACAAAGGCCTCTACGGTAAATTGCAGCCAGGTGCGTGTTATGCGGCATTGGATGTTGTGAATTCACGTAATCAGCGCTTACTGTTTGCGGTTAAGCTGCAGCAGGTCGCGGGTCGTGATAAGAAAGTGGATATCAAACCGTTCGTGATTCAAGGGCTGCCAAGCAGTGTGAAGCCGACGGATATTCTGATTGAAAGTGTTTCTGCGACTCAGGCGCGTGTTCGTCAGATCAACGCAATCAAAGAGTCAGTCGCGCAACACGAAGGTGTTCAGCTTAAGACTTTCAATTCAATTGTCGAATACCACGCACAAATGTTTGAATTTGGCGTGATTCCTAAGAAATTGCGTAACTCCAGTGACCGTTCTAAGTTCTATCGCTTGATTGAGGCGTCGCTGTACGGTGGTATTTCGAGTGCGATTACCCGCTCATTACGCGATTACCTACTGCCTCAGAATGGCGGAGTAAAGAAAGCTTTTCAAGACATGGAATCGGCGTTGCGTGAAAACCGCATGACGCTTGAAGCGATCAAAACCACTCAAGCAGATCGAGACCTGTTTAAACATCTGATCACCGAATCGACAAATTACGTGGCGGCTGACTACATGCGCCATGCAAACGATCGTCGTAACAAGCTTGAGCAGACTCTATCTCTGCGCTCAGAATTGTTTGGCTCACGTGAAACACTGGTTGAGCAAAACAATTTACTTAATCGCGTTCAAGAAGAGCTTGAACTGCTGGTGGAGTCCGAGTCGGCTTTAGAGCAAGACTATCAAGCGGCTTCCGACCACTTACAGCTTGTCCAGAATGCGTTGCGTCAGCAGGAAAAGATCGAGCGCTACCAAGAAGATCTTGAAGAGCTCAGCGAACGACTTGAAGAACAGTTGATGGTCGTTGAAGAAGCGCAAGAACGTGTTCTGATGATGGAAGAGCAAGCGACGGTTGCAGAAGAAGAGGTAGATAGCCTTAAGACTCAGTTAGCGGATTATCAGCAAGCGTTGGACGTTCAGCAAACCCGCGCACTTCAATACCAACAAGCAGTTCAAGCGCTTGAGAAAGCCAAAACCTTGCTGGGGGATGAGGACCTTACTGCTGAGCGCGCACACTCCTTGGTCTCTGAGCTGAAAAATCAGGAATCAGAAAGCACGGCAGCTTTGCTGTCGGTGAAACACAAACTGGATATGTCTTCAGCTGCCGTTGAGCAGTTTGAGACGGCGCTTACCTTGGTTCGTAAGATTGCTGGCGACTCAGTGGAGCGTAAAAATGCTGCTGAAGTTGCAAAGGAGTCGATTCGTCAAGCGCGAGATGCTGAGCAAATTGCACAAAATGAACAACAATGGCGAGCGCAGCACAGAGATCTAGAACGTAATCTCAATCAACAGCGTCAGGCCTGTGAGTTAGTCGACGCGTATCAGAAGCAACATCATGCAGAGCTCGTTGATGAGTTAACCTTTGAGCAGGAGCGTGAACGTCACGCTATGCAGGTTGAATCGCTTGAGATGGCTCAGGAAGAGGTACGTGAGCAGCGCAGCGAACAGCGTCGCTTAGAGCAGGATTCTGCTAGCGAAATCAAAAAGCTTGAAGCCATTGCGCCAACTTGGATTGCAGCTCACGACGCGTTGGAAACGCTCAAAGAGCAAAGTGGTGCTGATCTGTATGACAGCCAGGCTGTTATGTCCCACATGCAAGTGGTACTGGAGCAAGAAAAGCAGCAGTCATTGGCGAAAGAAAAGCTCGCTGAGCGCCGTGCTCATTTAGAGAATGAAATTGAACGGTTAGCATCACCGGGTGGCTCCAATGATCCTCGTCTGAAAGGCTTGGCTGATACATTAGGTGGTGTGCTGCTTTCAGAGATCTATGACGATATCACCATTGGCGATGCGCCTTATTTCAGTGCGATGTACGGTCCATCTCGTCATGCGATTGTGGTGTCTGACTTAACGGGTATTGAAGAAAAGCTGATTGAGCTGGACGATTGTCCTGAAGACCTTTACATCATTGAAGGCGATATCGATGCCTTTGATGACAGCTCATTTGATGCTGAAGAACTGGAAGGGGCGGTTTGTGTTCGCATGAACGATCGCCAGATGCGTTACTCACGCTTCCCAGAAATTCCTCTGTTTGGACGTGCTGCGCGTGAACAACGTTTAGAGCTGCTACGTAATGAGCGAGAAGAAGTGGTTGAACAGCATGCGAAAGCTGCGTTCGATTCGCAAAAACTTCAGCGTCTATATCAGGCATTCAACAACTTCGTTGCTAAGCACATTCAGGTTGCTTTTGAAGCGGATCCAGAGCAATCGCTGACAGTGGCTCGCGAGAAGCGCAACCAAGTGTCACGAGTACTGGCAGATTTGGATGCCAAAGAGCAGCAGCAACGTTCTCAGTTGTTAACGAGTAAGCAGGCGTTGTCATCGCTGGATAAGTTAGCACCAATGATGGCGCTGATTGAAGATGATTCACTGACACTACGTTTCGAAGAGCTTGAAGAAAAAATCGTTCAACTGTCTGAAGCGAAAGCATTTTTGAGCAGCCACGCGAAAACAGTCGCTGAACTGGAAAAAATCGCCTCAGCGCTTGAAGCCGACCCTGAGCAATTCGATGCGTTAGAAGCTGAATATAAGGCAGCGGATATTCAGTTACAGGAACTTAAGAAGCAGATCTTTGCATTGTCTGACTTGGTGGAACGTCGCCATCACTTTGCTTATTCTGACTCTGTGGACTTGCTCAACAAGAGCAGCGAGCTGAGTGAACAGCTTAAAGCTAAGCTTGTTGAAGTGGAGAGGCACCGTACACGTTCTCGTGACGAACTGAAGCAATCTCAAGGTCAGATGAACCAGTACAACCAAGTCTTGGCTTCATTGAAGAGTTCTCATCAGGCTAAGCAGGAAACGGTTCAAGAATTTAAGCAAGAGCTTCAAGAGTTCGGTGTTACTGCAGACGAAGGCGCACAAGAGCGCGCCATGCGTCGTCGAGATGAACTGCAGGAACGTCTGCATACGTCACGCAGTCGTAAGAGTGAATACGAGCGTACCATCACGTCGACTGAGCTGGAAATGAAAGGTCTGGCAAAACGTCTTAAGAAGGTTCAGAAAGAGTACATTGAGCTGCGCACCTTTGTGGTTGCAGCGAAAGCAGGTTGGTGCTCAGTACTGCGCTTAGCACGTGAAAACGATGTCGAACGTCGTCTGCATAAACGTGAGCTTGCTTATATGTCAGCGGATGAACTACGCTCGATGTCGGATAAATCGTTGGGTGCGTTACGTCTGGCGGTGGCAGATAACGATGACTTACGTGATGCCCTGCGTCTGTCGGAAGACAATGCACGCCCTGAGCGTAAGGTATTGTTCTATATCGCAGTGTACCAGCATCTGCGTGAACGCATTCGTCAGGATATCATCCATACCGATGACCCGGTTGAGGCCATTGAAGAGATGGAAGTGGAGCTGGCGCGATTGACCGAAGAACTGACGCAACGTGAAAATCGTCTTGCGATTAGTTCTGAATCTGTCGCTAGCATCATCAAGAAAACGATTCAGCGTGAGCAAAACCGCATCCGTATGCTAAACCAAGGCTTGTCGAACATTGCCTTTGGTCAGGTAAAAGGTGTTCGTTTGAATGTGAAGATTCGTGAAAGCCACGAAATTTTGCTTCATGGTCTAGCTTCACAGCAAGAGCAGCACAAAGACTTGTTTGAGACCTCTCGCTATACCTTCTCAGAGGCGATGGCGAAATTGTTCCAGCGCGTTAACCCACATATTGATATGGGGCAACGCAGCCCGCAAGTTCTGGGAGAAGAGCTGCTGGACTACCGCAACTACCTAGAGCTGAGTGTTGAAGTCTGCCGCGGTTCAGATGGTTGGTTACAAGCGGAATCTGGTGCATTGTCTACGGGTGAAGCGATCGGTACGGGTCAGTCGATTCTTCTGATGGTTGTTCAGAGCTGGGAAGAAGAATCTCGTCGTTTACGCAGTAAAGACATTGTTCCTTGTCGACTGTTGTTCCTCGATGAGGCTGCGCGTTTGGATGCTAAGTCGATTTCGACTCTGTTTGAACTGTGTGACCGTCTGGATATGCAATTGTTGATTGCGGCACCAGAAAACATCAGCCCAGAGAAGGGCACCACTTACAAGCTAGTGCGTAAAGTATTTAAAGACCATGAGCATGTTCATGTGGTTGGTCTAAGAGGCTTTGGACAAGCTGAGCAAGACAAGTCAGAAGCTCAAGAACTGATTGAAGAGCTATAAAGACAAGCTGATAGAAAATACCCGCTGAGTTAGCGGGTATTTTTTTGTTTAGCGTCAGCGGCTTGGTTACGAAACGCTTTCGGTGAGCAGCCATTCCATTTGCGAAACGCATGGCGGAAATTTGCACTGTCTGAGAAGCCTACCCGCTCAGAAATTTCTTCGATATTTAAACCTGTTGAAACAAGGTAATATTTTGCGAGGTGGAAGCGGACGTGATCCAATATTTGTTGATAGCCCGTTTGTTCGGCCTTGAGGTGGCGACGTAATGTACGAGATGACATTCCTAGCTCAGAAGAGAGCGCTTCAATCGAGGGGTAGCGACCAGGCCGCTCAATGAATATCTGAGTGATTTTTTCTTTCAAATTTGGCGTACTGCTCACTTTAGCCAACATCTCGTCACAGGACTTTAAGCACATCTGTAGCGTCATTGCGTTCGCTGACGGCAGAGGGTTGTGTAATTGGCTAGCGTCAAATTCCCATTCCAGCTCTTGGCTATCAAATTCAATTTGGCAGCGAAACAGCTCGTTATATAAGTCTCCATACTCTGGCTTCGGGTAAGGAAACTTAAGTACATGGGAAGGAAATGGTTGTTGCATTACCTCTTCACACAGATTCTGAATGGTAGCAAACCAGTACTCGCAGCAAAAAGGAAGCAGCGAATCGAGCTCGATAAGTTGCTCTGCGCGAAAATAACCGTGATTTTGTTCAATCCACATTTTCTTTCTTAGTACGGGGCCGGCAAGACGCAGATATTTGAAGCCAAGTAGCAAGGCATCGAGTAGCGTGCTGCTGCTAAAAGCCGCATAACCAAGAACACCAAAGTCACTGAAACGCGCTTGTTGACCTATTTTTAAACCCAGAGCAGGCTCGTTTGACAGGTTTGTCGCATTACTAAAAATGATTAGCTTCTGAGCGAGGGTGATATGTGTGTCTGGAGAGTAGAGTTCCGCAAGTGATATACCACTGCCTTTAAGCAGATCTTCGACTGGAATCTGATGCTCCAGATATCTAGTTAACAGCTGTACATCTAGGATACCAAAAGCCTGCATATCGGGTTCATAAACCGCACTATACTCCATTTTCCTTTCTTCCCTTTCCCTTACACATTGTCAGCTTGAGGATACTTTATAGCCTAAGGATGTCTTTAGATCTGTTATTTGTGTCCGAATTTCACCGCTTTATGTCTCTCTACCACCTGTGCGTCATGTTAGCAAAATGTTGTAATAAGGTATTGGGACATGCGAGGTCACTTAGATGAATACGATGGCAACACACTTAGCCGACAGCGATACACTGGCGTCTGACGCTTCAGTAAGTGAGCTGACAACTTGGTTCAATGAGCTTCAATTGGCATACCAAAATGAACCATTGCCAAGTTTGAGCGTCAGGAAGCAACGCTTAAGAGCACTTAAGCAACAGTTATCTCGATATCAAGATGTTCTCGCTGATGCGATGAGTGAAGACTTTGGTGGCCGTAGTCATACCGAGTCGATTATGGCGGATGTCCTAGCCCCGATACTGGATATCAATCATGTCTTAAGCCACATTGGACGCTGGATGAAACCGAGCCGTCGCCCTACGGAGTGGCTATTCAAAGGCAATAGGCTTGAGGTGAGATATCAGCCCAAAGGAGTGGTTGGTATTATCTGCCCATGGAACTTCCCAATTTACCTTTCTGTTGGTCCGCTGGTTACTGCTTTAGCCGCGGGCAATCGATGCATGATAAAAATGCCCCCGAACTGCCCAGCAGTGACGAGAGTATTGACGAAGTTATTGAGCGAGATTTATTCAACCGACTTGGTCCGCGTCGTAGAGGGTAGCCATCCACAAGCGATGGATATTTCGAGTCTTCCATTTAACCATCTTGTTTTTACCGGCTCACCGAAGAGCGGCAAAGTTATCATGGCTAATGCGGCTAAGAATCTTACTCCGGTGACGTTGGAGCTAGGGGGCAAGTCTCCGGTTATTGTTTTTGATGACTTTGATATTGAGCTTGCTGCTCAACGTGTGGCTCATGGCAAAGCATTTAACTCTGGGCAGATATGTATCGCGCCAGATTATGCGTTTGTCCCCGAAGACAAAGTGGAGCGGTTTGTCACTGCCGTGTCCCATGCGCACAAAGCAATGTACAAATCGATTCGAGGTAATCATGACTATACCTCTCTAATCGATGATGCACAGGCGCAACGTTTCCAAGAATTGTTAGAGGATGCTCGCCACAAAGGAGCGGTCATAACGCAATGTTCAGAGGATGGAGAGGGACGCAAGACGCCCTTGTTCATCGCCACCCAACTAACGCCTGAGATGCGTATCTGCCAGGAAGAGATTTTTGGTCCACTGCTTCCGGTGCACGGCTATCAGAATTTGGAGCAAGTCACTGATTACATTAATCAGCGTCCAAGACCTCTCGCGTGTTATCTATTTAGTCATGATCAGCAACAGCGCGAAGCGTTACTGGCTCGAACACACAGTGGTGGCGTGACGATCAATGACTGGGGATGGCATGTGCTGAATCATTCAGTGCCATTCGGCGGGGTTGGCAATTCTGGAATCGGCAATTATCACGGGGAAGAAGGCTTTCGTGAACTTAGCCACGCGCGCAGTGTGTTGCAGATGCGTCGGTGGTTTCCAATCGCTTTGTTTACGCCGCCCTATGGAAATCCGATTCAGAAACTGGCGGTTCGATGGTTTGTTGGAAAACCTGATCCTGCACTCAAAGAACAAGCCAAATAGATTCGCAGGGCAGTCTGCACATCCAAGTGCGTACTTGTGCGAATAGGGGCGTTTCCCCACTTCTATATGCCCCTGAATTTGTGCTGAGGAATTAACTGATGGACAGCTATGATTTTATTATTGTCGGTGGAGGTTCTGCCGGGTGCGTGTTAGCGGCCCGCTTATCTGAAGATCCCACTATCAGCGTATGCCTATTAGAAGCTGGTGGTAAAGATACCAGTCCCTTTATTCATACTCCTGTCGGAATGGTCGCAATGATGCCGACTAAACACAATAACTGGGGTTTTGAGACGGTTCCACAGAAAGGCCTCAACGGGCGCAAAGGCTATCAGCCACGTGGTAAAACACTGGGTGGTTCAAGTTCGATCAACGCCATGATGTACGCACGCGGGCATCGCTATGACTATGATTTGTGGTCAAGTTTAGGCAATGTCGGATGGAGCTATGACGAGTGTTTGCCTTACTTCAAAAAGGCTGAACATAACGAAGTCCACCAGGATGAATTTCACGGCCAAGGTGGACCGCTGAATGTCACTGATCTACGTTGCCCAAGTGAGATGCTTGAGAAGTACCTACAGGCATGTGAGTCTATTGGTATACCGCGAAATAAGGACATCAATGGCGTTGAGCAACTCGGCGCGATGGCAACTCAAGTGACTCAGCTCAATGGTGAGCGTTGTAGTGCGGCTAAAGCGTACCTGACTCCCAATTTGTCTCGTCCTAATCTTACCGTTGTAACTAAAGCTACAACTCATAAAGTCCTGTTTCGTGATAAGCAAGCTATTGGTGTGGAGTATGGCTTAGCAGGAAAGCGCTTTCAGATTAAGTGCCGAAAAGAAGTCATTCTTTCTGCTGGGGCATTTGGTTCGCCACAAATCTTGCTGCTATCCGGTGTTGGACCTAAAGAAGAGCTGGATAAACACGGTATTTACCAGGTCCATGAACTCGCGGGGGTGGGTGAGAATCTGCAAGATCATATTGATCTGATCCATTCCTATACATGTAATGCCAAGCGCTCGACTTTTGGTATTTCATTACAAATGGCCGTAGATATAGGTAAAGCGATCCCCCAATGGCGACGCCATCGGAGCGGGAAGTTAACAAGTAACTACGCAGAGGGAATTGGGTTCTTTTGTTCTGATGATGAAGTACAAGTTCCCGATCTTGAATTTGTCTTTGTTGTCGCTGTTGTTGATGACCACGCGCGGAAAATCCATCTGAGTCATGGCTTCAGCAGCCACGTCACCTTGCTGAGACCCAAGAGCAAAGGGACAGTCAAGCTTAGAAGTGCAGACCCGTATGATTCACCAAGCATTGACCCTGCATTTTTCAGCCACCCCGATGATATGTCGGTGATGATTAAGGCGTGGAAAAAGCAGCATCGGATGCTAGAAAATGAGGTGTTTGATGATGTGCGAGGAGACAGTTTTTACCCCGTTGATGTGAGTGATGATAGTGCGATTGAGCAGGACATTCGAAACCGTGCTGACACTCAATATCATCCGGTCGGAACTTGCAAAATGGGAACAGAGCAAGATGCATTGGCTGTGGTAGACAGTAATCTTTCCGTCTATGGGATTGAGGGCTTAAGAGTTGTTGATGCCTCAATTATGCCCACTTTGGTAGGTGGCAATACCAATGCACCAACAATAATGATTGCCGAAAAAGTGGCAGATAAGATCAAGTTAAAATACGGTTTGTGCAAGGAGCACGCTAGTGTGAATTTGGCTTGATAGTTTTACTTCAGCGATTAAAAAACCCGCATGTCGCGGGTTTTGAGTTATTGAAAGCTTTTAGCTTGTCACTTCATTGGCGAATATACCAAACTGCTTGGCCGCATAAGCGACGCGTTCTTCTGCGCTTGGATAAACTCTTGGTGAGCCAAGGTTTTCTATATGATGCAGTCTAGGCAGTAGCCCAGCGCCATTGGCGATTTGGATAGCTAAGCCCGGACGTGCGTTTAGCTCAAGCACCATAGGCCCTTCTTCTTTATCCAGAACCATGTCAGTGCCCATGTAGCCCAAGCCTGTCATTTCCCATGCACTCGAAGCCAATGTTAACAAGCGTTCCCAATGAGGTACTTGCAGCGTAGCGAGTTCTTTACCTGTATCGGGGTGATGCGTAACGGGTTGATCGAATTGTACGGCTCTCACTGCACGACCTGTCGCGATATCAATACCGACACCTACCGCACCTTGGTGTAAATTTGCTTTACCATCAGAGGCGGCAGTGGAACAGCGCATCATTGCCATGACAGGGTAGCCCTTAAAAACAATGATTCGCACATCGGGTACACCTTCGTAGCTGAACCCGTCGAAGCAGTCATCAAACTTAATCAGGTTTTCAACAACAGCAACATCGTTTTTACCACCTAGCGAAAAAAGACCCGCCAGTGCGTTACTAATATGGCGTTCAACGTCTTCTTGGTTGATCGTAGCGCCAGACGGTTTGGTGTAGATACCGTCCTTGTGAGAGGTGATAACCAAGATGCCTTTACCACCACTTCCTTGAGCGGGCTTAATAACGAAGCCAGGCCAGTCTTTGACCATCTTATGAATGGTTTTGACTTCCACTTGGCTACTGATCACGCCAATTAACTCAGGTGTCGTGGCACCATGCTGCTGAGCAATGATTTTCGTTTTAAGCTTGTCATCTACCAACGGGTATTTTGAGCGATCATTGTAACGACCAATGTAGCTGTGGTTACGTTGATTCATGCCCATAATACCTTTATGGCGAAGCTTATCTGGCGATGTAAACTGCGAAGTTAAACGTGTCAGCATCGTTTAGTCCTCCGCTAGTGGTTTAAAGCGACGTAGCTCTGTTAGACGGTAACCCGTGTAAGTACCAAGTAGCAGAATACCTGCCAGAACAATCAGCTGAAGACCAATAAAGTTGAAAGTCAGGTGCTGAATGTAAGTGCTGGTCATCGCTAGGTAAACCAGTACGGCCGTTGCTAATGAACCTCCGCCTTGCAGCATAACCTCTTTAGCGCCTTCTTCTTCCCATAGAATCGACATACGTTCGATGGTCCAAGAAAGGATGATCATCGGGAAGAAGGTAATCGACAGACCCTCTGTCAAACCAATCTTAAACGCGACTACCGTGAAGACCGAGATGATCATGATGACCGTGATAATCACTGCAGAAATCCGAGCGACTAACAGCAAGTTTAGCCTTGAGAGATAACTTCGTATTACCAGACCGGTACCGACAATCAGCAAGAAGCCGACAATACCAGTGACAAGCTGAGTCTGAACGAAGGCAACCGCAATCAGGACTGGCATGAAGGTACCGGAGGTTTTCAGGCCAATGATGACACGTAGGAACACCACAATAAGTGCACCAATCGGAATCAGCATGATGGTTTTAAACATCGCCTGCTCTTCAAGTGGTAAACTATGGATAGAGAAGTTAAGTAGACCGTCTGCTTCAACTTTGTCCAGAGTCGCCTGTTTTGGTGAGACTTCCTGAGCGATCATCGAGAAGTGAACTTGGCTGTTTTGGCCGCCGATGATATCAAGCAGTGATACATTGGACTCATCCCAGACTAGGATGTTCTCAGCGATGACTTGATTAGCGTTCTGAGGATTAAACAGAATCCACTCTTTACCATTCCATACTTGGTTCATCTGCTGAATAGTCTGACGTCGACGGCCATCTTCTAACTCGATGACACCAACCACTTTGCTTGGTATTTGAGCGTGAGCAAGGATTTTATCGACCGCTTCCACTTTGGACATTTTGTTCAGCAATAGAGCAGCGTTTTGGCTATCTGAATCGTTAAGGATTTTGATCAGTTCACGAGTGAACGTGATGTCATCAGCAGAGCGTTTGTTGGCGCGTTCAATTAAAGAGATCGCCGCGGCTTCTGTCGGACCGTCAAAGGTTGGTGGGGTGATATCTTGATCTGGCTTGAGTGGTTCGACTTTCGCCTGAGGATCCACAAGGAATTGCGCTTTGTAGTAGATAGTTTGTGCGCCTACTGCGTGGCGAATTGACCACTCAGCTCTTCTCCCAGTTTCAGTATTAACGTATGAAACGCCGTAGCCTGGTGATGAAGAAGATTCACTGATCAGCGTGAACCCGTTTTGAGTATGTGGTGCGGCTAGTGACGCCTTAACAGGTTTAGCCTGAGCATTAAACTCGACACGGGCTTCAATATCCCAAACTTGACGGGTTTCTCCCGGTGTCCAAGGAACGCCATAAGTCTGATGCCTGAACATACTTAAAGCGATGCCTGCAATAATAAGCAGGACGACCGATATATAAAAAGGGACTTTAGACGTCATAAGCTACCTTATTGTATTTGTTCGTTTTTCGTTTGGATGTATTGTTTACTGACATCCACCACTGCAATATCTCGGATAAATTCACGACCCAATAACACAGGATGGGTCATCTGAGAACGATCTGCCAAAGTGAACTGTGTTTTTTCGTGAATCTTGCCCAATCTTACCCACAATTCTACGACCGCGCGGCGTTCCATTTTATCGCTTGTTGCTTGTCGTATTTTCACAAAGCGGATGATAGGGGCTTCAATCCAATTCGTGTCATCTAACGCGGTTTCACCATCTGATAAGTGAAAACGAACCCAATTCTTGCCATTACGCTCGAATTCTTCGATGTTTACGGCATTGAGTGAAGACGTGGCTGCACCGGTATCGATGCGAGTGTCAAATGCCTGCTTGATAGAATCTATGGTCACTTTTTCAATCTCACCTAACACAACGTCTTGAGTCGGTGCAGCTTGAACTTGGACTTGAGTAGGCACCAGTACTGGTTCGCGCTTTTTCTTTACTTCGGCCATGGCTTCGTATTTGAACTTCATCAGCTCTTTATCCAGCATGTCGACCTTAGATTGTAGATTTTCAATGTGTTCGGCTTGATCGCTTACCTGACTCTCTAAACGAGTAAATTTTTGTGTGAGATTTGTTTCTGAAGATTGAATCGCTGCAAGGGTTTCCTGATGGTATTGCTCACTGTTGGTGAGCGTGCAGCCTGAAAGTAAGGCAATCGCAATGACCGGAGTCAATTTGGTAAACATTGAAAATCCTGAATTAGATTAAGTTGTTTATAAATTAGGAGTTTAGATCATTACTCGTTGGTCTCACAAGGCACATTGCCCTGATAGATTGTATTGAGTATTGATTAGTGATGCACTGCAAAAAAATAGGACGCAGTCAGCATCCTAAATTTTAGAGTCTTTTAGTGTTTAGATTAAGTATTTGAAGTACCTAAAAAGTTAGGAGTCTGTCAATAATTAATCATAATTAGGTTTTTTGGCGACAAGTACTGCTCGACGAGGTGCCGGATGACCTTCCACTGTTTTGCTTGGGTCGTTGGCATCAAGATAGTCTGGCAGGGAATTGTGCGTCATCCAGTCAGTTGTGCGCTGCTCATCGACAGAAGTGACGTTTTCGTCAACGATGCGAACATCCTCAAATCCTACTTGCTCTAGCCACACTTTGAGGGCTTTTGAAGAAGGGAAGAAGTAGACATTACGCATTTGAGCATAGCGGTCAACTGGTACAAGCACGGAAGTTTCATCACCTTCAATGACTAACGTTTCCAAAATCAACTCACCACCCGCCACAAGCTGATCTTTAAGTTGAATCAAGTGGTCGAGTGGAGAGCGGCGGTGGTATAGCACGCCCATGCTGAACACAGTATCAAATGCTTCAAGTTTCGGTAGCTGTTCGATACCCAGTGGCAGCAAATGCGCACGTTGGTTATCGCCCATTAGCTTGCGTACTGCTTCAAACTGAATCAGGAATAAATGTGATGGGTCAATACCTACACACAATCGCGCGCCTTCGCCCAGCATTCGCCACATGTGGTAACCGTTGCCACAGCCAACATCAAGGACACTGCGATTCTTAAGTGGTGAGATGTGTGGTAGCACGCGATCCCATTTCCAATCGCTGCGCCACTCTGTATCAATGTGAATGCCGTGCAGATGATATGGGCCTTTACGCCAAGGGTGGAACGTACGGAGCAAGTTTTCTAGCTTTTTCAGCTCACCAGTATGGAACGGAGTATCGTTCGCAATAGTGACAGAGTGCTTCAGATCAACCTGATCAGGTGAACCTTCAGGGATTTTGTTGAGTGCTTTTAGCCAGCGACCAAAATCACCGTGCTCTGCGTTTTGCCAATCGGTTAGCTGCTGAGGTAAAACATTAAGCCATGGCTGAAGGCGCGTATCCGTGGCAATTAACTGATAAAAATTGGCAAAGTTAAACATAGTTTTTCACTGATAATAAATTAAACAATTTAGCCCAACATACTGAGCGAACGACTCATTTTTCGCTACTTTATCGCGAACATTGAACCAAAGTTGAAACATTGGAACCAGACATCGAAGCTACTAAAGCCGATTTCGGCAAAACGCTCTTTGTGTTCCTTTTTCGAATCAGGGCGCATGACGTTTTCAATCGCACTGCGCTTCTGGCTGATTTCCAATTCGCTATAACCGTTGGCGCGCTTAAAGTCATGATGAAGGTCGATGAGCAGTTCATTAGACACTTGATCTTCAAACACATACTTTTCTGACAAGATCAAAATGCCCCCCGGACGCAGACCCGCATAGATTTTCTCCAGCAAAGTATACCTATCCTGAGGTGAAAGAAACTGCAGCGTGAAATTGAGTACCACGACAGAAGCGTTTTGGATTTCGATATTGCGAATGTCTGCTTCCACCACATCCACAGGTGTATCGCTGCGGTAAGCATTGACGTGCAGTTTACAACGCTCAACCATGGCGGACGAGTTGTCGACTGCAATGATTTGGCAACCTTCCTGCTGAATATGACGACGCATGGATAACGTCGCGGCACCGAGTGAGCAGCCAAGATCGTAAATGTTTGAATGCGGTTTAACGAACCTTTCGGCCAACATGCCAATGGCAGAGATGATATTACTGTACCCAGGAACAGATCGCTGAATCATATCAGGAAAGACTTCTGCAACACGCTCATCAAACGTGAAGTCTCCTATTTTATCGATAGGAGCGGAAAACATCGTATCTGGATTGCTCTTAGGATTCATAATCGATTCTCTGACAAGTTTCGCAGTGGCATCAAAAAAGGCGCGTATTTTATGAGAAAATCGCGCTCGTGTCATGTGTTGAGACAATTCTACTCAGAACATCTGTAACTGCGAATTGCCATCATTTGCCGGGAATGCTGATAAGTCAGGCAATTGAGTATTGTTTTGCAGCATTTTGTACAAATTACCCGCAAGTTCTGGCGCAATAATATTGTCGGCGGTATGAATCATTACATAAGGTTGCTTACCTTCGGCTATCCACTCTGGTAGCTTTTTCAGCCAAGGGGTGAAAAAAGCGTAGTTTTCAGACTCCGTTGGATGACCGATAAAGCGAATCATGGGGTGTGAGGCTGTGGCGATAGCGTGTACTGGGACTTTAGGTTTCTTTTGCTGTGCATCAATGATGGCTTCATTGTCCGGTTTTGCTGCAAACACAGGCCGGCTATCCATGATGATCCGGTCGTAGCCTTTCTCGTGCAGCCACTGGTTCAATTGACGCTCTTCTTCACCTTTAGCGAAAAAAGCGGGGTGTCGAACTTCAACGCCAATAGGGAAGTTTGGTGGGAATAAATCGCAGAATCTTTGCAGGTCGCTGAGATGTTCTGGGCCAAAAGCCGCTGGCAACTGAATGGTCCACTGGCCGATGCGGTCATGCAAAGGTGCCATGATTTGCATGAACTCATTGAGTGGCCCTTGACTGCCTCGTAGCATTTGTTGGTGAGTGATCGCTTTTGGCAGCTTAAAAGTGAATTTGAAATCATCATGCGTCGCAGCTCGCCAGTTCTGCACGGTTGAAACACTTGGTGTGGCGTAGAATGTCGTATTCCCTTCGACAGTATGGAAAACCTGAGCGTACTTTTCTAGCCTTTCGGCGGGCTTGGTGCCACTACCGTAGAAGCTTTGTTGCCAGTTGTTGTGAGACCACATGGTCAAGCCAAGTCTTAGGGGGAATCCATCCATATTGAGCCATCTCTACCTTTAACGCTTAACCACTTTACGAGAGTTTTGAAGAGAACGGTACTTTCAAGCTATAATCAGCGCCAATTTTTTCTGATTGATGTGGTTTTGCTCTTTTATTGCGCTAAAAAGCATCAAAACTAGATAAATAGCAATAAATTGTATTCTGAGTAGTCGATTTTGAATGACTTTCAGCGTATAAATGGATCTTTGCGCTATCAGCTAGGAAAACGCTGATATCGAGTAATTAACGAATTTAAAGAGATTGGGAAATTCATTATGCGTACCCATTACTGTGGTCACCTGAACAAGTCCCTTGCAGGACAAACTGTAGAACTTTGCGGCTGGGTTAACCGTCGTCGTGATTTAGGCGGTCTTATTTTTATCGATATGCGAGATCGTGAAGGCGTCGTTCAGGTAGTTGTTGATCCAGATATGGCAGATGCGTATGAAGTAGCTAACACACTTCGTAATGAATTCTGTATCAAGCTAACTGGTGAAGTTCGTGTTCGCCCAGATAGCCAAGTAAACAAAGATATGGCGACGGGTGAAGTTGAGATCATCGCGAAAGGTCTTGAAATCATCAACCGTGCGGACGTTCTGCCACTAGACTTTAACCAGAAGAACTCTGAAGAGCAGCGTCTAAAGTACCGTTATCTAGATCTTCGTCGCCCTGAAATGAGCGATCGCATCAAGCTACGTGCTAAAGCTTCTAGCTTTGTTCGTCGTTTCCTAGATGACAATGGTTTCCTAGACATTGAGACTCCAGTTCTAACTAAAGCGACGCCAGAAGGCGCACGTGACTACTTAGTACCAAGCCGCGTTCACAAAGGTTCGTTCTACGCGCTACCTCAGTCTCCGCAGCTATTCAAACAGCTGCTAATGATGTCTGGTTTTGACCGTTACTACCAAATCGTTAAGTGCTTCCGTGATGAAGACTTACGTGCTGACCGTCAACCAGAATTCACTCAGATCGATATCGAAACGTCTTTCATGACGGCTGATGAAGTTCGTGCTACGACCGAGAAAATGGTTCGCGATATGTGGCAAGAGCTACTAAACGTAGACCTAGGACAATTCCCAGTGATGCCTTTCTCTGAAGCGATTCGTCGTTTCGGTTCTGACAAGCCAGATCTACGTAACCCACTAGAGCTAGTAGATGTTGCTGACCTAGTAAAAGACGTTGAGTTCAAAGTATTCTCTGGTCCAGCAAACGATGAGAAAGGTCGCGTTGCAGTGATTCGCGTACCAGGTGGTGCTTCTCTAACTCGTAAGCAGATTGATGGTTACGGTGAGTTCGTTGGCATCTACGGTGCGAAAGGTCTGGCATGGATGAAGGTTAACGACCGTGCAGCAGGCATGGAAGGTATCCAATCTCCAGTGGCTAAATTCCTAAATGAAGATGTGATTAACGGTATTCTGGATCGCACTCAAGCTGAATCTGGCGACATCATTCTATTCGGTGCAGATAAAGCGAACACAGTTGCAGAAGCAATGGGTGCACTGCGTCTGAAACTGGGTAAAGACCTTGAACTAACAGACGAGAACGCATGGGCTCCGCTATGGGTTGTTGACTTCCCAATGTTCGAAGAAGACGATGAAGGCAACCTGCACGCAATGCACCACCCATTCACTTCTCCATTAGGTGTGAATGCTGAAGAATTGAAAGCAAACCCAGCAGCAGCGAACTCAAATGCTTACGATATGGTTATCAACGGCTACGAAGTTGGTGGTGGCTCTGTTCGTATTCACAACGCAGAAATGCAGGCAGCGGTGTTTGATATTCTAGGCATCGATGCAGAAGAACAGCAGCTTAAGTTTGGCTTCCTACTTGACGCTTTGAAATTTGGTACGCCTCCACATGCAGGTCTTGCATTCGGCCTAGACCGTCTGGTTATGCTGCTATGTGGTACGGAGAACATCCGTGACGTTATCGCGTTCCCTAAAACAACAGCGGCGGCGTGTCTACTTACCGATGCACCAAGTGTTGCAAACCCAGCAGCACTTGAAGAGCTTGCGATTGCAGTAACGGCTGCAAAAGAGAAAGACGCAGAATAAGCTTTTCGCTGATAGTGAATATAAACGGCGCTTCAATTGAAGCGCCGTTTTTGTATGTGCGGAGTAATCGTGTCTGTAATTAGATCAGGATTTCTTTCCATTCACCTGGCTGTAATTCACCTAGCTTAATATCGCCCATTGAATATCGAATTAGACGTAGAGTTGGGAAGCCAATATTAGCGGTCATGCGGCGAACCTGACGGTTTCTTCCTTCGATAATGGTGATTGCCAGCCAAGTCGTTGGAATATTGGCCCTAAAGCGAACAGGAGGGGTGCGTTCCCATACATTGGGTTCTGCCATCACTTCAACTTTTGCGGGTAGAGTCATGCCATCTTTAAGCTCAACACCCTTCCTCAACTTATCGAGATCAGACTCTGAAGGTGCTCCGTCAACTTGCACCCAATACGTTTTCGGTGACTTAGATTTTGGTTGAGTCAGCTTGGCCTGCAGTATGCCATCATTAGTCAGTACCATTAGGCCTTCGCTATCTCTGTCTAATCTTCCAGCGGCATAGACATCTTTTACTGGGATAAAGTCAGCGAGTGTTTTTCGGCCTTCACCATCAGTAAATTGGCTCAGAGTATCAAATGGTTTATTAAACACGATCACCTTGCGATCTTCAGGGGCTACTTTAGGTTTAGTACTCGCCGGTTTTTTACGGTTCTTTGATGAATGATGTTTGGTTTTATTGGTCGAAGTCGAGTGTTTAAAACCGGGTTTACGCGAACGAGAGGAAGGCGTGGAGGACTCACGGCGTGAGCGTGGCGACATGTTAACTACCTTGCAAAAATGTAAACGAAGTGTGGGCGAAAATTTTCAAAACCATCCATTTTAGGCTATGATGTGCGCGCCCGAAAACAGGATTGGTGCACAAGATAATAGACTATTCTTCCGATTTTGTTTAATTATAAAAGTACAGTTCTCACGGATCTTACGCTTAAGCAAACGTAAGGAAAAAACAAAAGAGACAATAAATCGCAAACAAGTGAGGGGATGACAATTCAACTTGTTGGCGGACACACAACCCAAAGCCGTTCATCCGACGGACTTTGTAAGAACAATAGGGAAATTTCATGCCTACAGAAAAACCTACAATTATTTACACCATCACTGATGAAGCTCCTGCACTAGCAACGTATTCACTGCTACCAATCATTCAGTCTTTCACGGCTTCATCTGGTATTGATGTTGATACTCGTGATATCTCTCTAGCTGGGCGTATTATTGCAAACTTCCCAGAGCATTTGACTGAAGAGCAACGCATTGGTGACGCACTGGCTGAGCTAGGTGAGCTAGCAAAAACACCTGAAGCTAACATCATCAAACTTCCAAACATTTCTGCTTCTATCCCACAGCTTAAAGCAGCAATCAAAGAACTTCAGGACAAGGGCTACAATCTACCTAACTACCCTGAAGAGCCAAGCACGTATGAAGAAGAAGCTATCAAAGCGACTTACGACAAAATCAAAGGTAGTGCAGTAAACCCTGTACTGCGTGAAGGTAACTCAGACCGTCGTGCGCCACTGTCGGTTAAGAATTACGCGAAGAAAAACCCTCATTCAATGGGTGCGTGGTCAAAAGATTCTAAGTCCCATGTATCAAGCATGTCTGGTAACGATTTCTTTGGTAGCGAAAAGTCTCACACTGTAGAAGGTGCGACCGAGGTTAAGATCGAATTCACTGCGGCTGACGGTACAGTTAAAGAGCTTAAAGCACCATTCGCTCTTCAAGACCAAGAAATCATTGATTGTTCAGTAATGAACAAAAAAGCATTAGTAGAGTTCTTTGAAAAAGAAATTGCTGATGCGAAACAGCAAGATGTTCTTCTATCGCTTCACATGAAAGCGACCATGATGAAAGTGTCTGACCCAGTGATCTTCGGTCACGCGGTTAAAGTTTACTACAAAGATGTGTTTGCTAAGTACGGTGACGTATTTGATCAACTGGGCGTAGATGTGAACAACGGTATTGGCGATGTTTACGCTAAGATTGCCTCTCTACCAGCTGCTCAAAAAGAAGAAATCGAAGCTGCGCTGCAAGCTGTTTACGAAACCCAACCACCGCTAGCTATGGTTGATTCAGATCGTGGTATCACTAACCTTCACGTGCCAAGTGACATCATTGTTGATGCTTCTATGCCTGCAATGCTGCGTTCTTCTGGCCAAATGTGGGGCCCAGATGGTAAGCAGAAAGACACCAAAGCGATGATTCCTGATCGTAGCTACGCAAGCATCTATCAAGCGGTTATCGATTTCTGTAAAGAAAACGGTGCGTTTGACCCAACGACAATGGGTAGTGTGCCAAACGTAGGCCTAATGGCTCAGAAAGCGGAAGAGTACGGTTCTCACGATAAAACGTTCATTCTTGACCAAGCGGGCACAATCCGTGTTGTTGACGCTGCTGGTGCAGTGCTACTAGAGCAAGCGGTTGAGGAAGGCGATATCTTCCGTATGTGCCAGGTGAAAGACGCTCCGATTCAAGACTGGGTGAAACTGGCGGTAACACGTGCTCGCGCAACAGGTGTACCAGCGGTGTTCTGGTTAGATGAGAATCGTGCACACGACGCTCAGCTGATCAAGAAGGTGAATGCTTACCTACCTAACCACGATACAGCAGGTCTAGAAATCAAGATCCTAGCACCACTGGATGCATGTAAGTTCTCGCTAGAGCGCATCAAAGAAGGTCAGGATACTATTTCTGTAACAGGTAACGTACTGCGTGATTACCTAACGGACTTGTTCCCGATTCTAGAGCTTGGTACGTCAGCTAAAATGCTTTCAATTGTGCCACTAATGAATGGCGGTGGTCTGTTTGAAACTGGAGCGGGTGGTTCGGCACCTAAGCACGTTCAACAGGTTGAGAAAGAAAACCACCTACGTTGGGATTCTCTTGGTGAATTCCTTGCACTAGCGGCTTCTCTAGAGCACCTAAGTACAGTGACTGGCAATGCTAAAGCTCAGGTACTGGCTGATGCACTAGACAAAGCAACCGGTGAATTCTTGGATAACAACAAGTCACCTTCGCGTAAAGTCGGCGAGTTGGACAACCGTGGTAGCCATTACTACCTAGCAACCTACTGGGCGCAAGCGCTAGCAGCTCAAACTGCTGATGCAGACCTTGCTGCAGAGTTTGCTCCTGTTGCTGAAGCACTATCTTCAAAAGAAGACGCGATCGTTGCTGAGCTTAACGGCGCGCAGGGCGTGGCAGGTGAACTAGGTGGTTACTACGCACCTGAGTTTGACAAAGCTGCACCGCTGATGCGTCCAAGCGCAACATTAAACGCTATCATTAATGGCTAATTAGTCATTTTGAAATTGAAAAACCCGCCAAGTGGCGGGTTTTTTTATTTCTCTATTACGACACTTTAGATGTCGAATGTTGTTTGGCAGCGTATTATTTAATGGCTTGAGCTTCTACTGGTACCACAGAACTTGCGTGATACCCTTTAGGACCTTCTTCCACTTCAAATGTGACTTGTTGGCCTGCTTTCAGAGTACGATACCCATCCATTTTGATTGTGGAGTAGTGCGCGAAGACATCACCGTCTTCACCCTCCGGACAGATAAAACCAAATCCTTTGGCATTGTTAAACCATTTTACTGTACCTGTAGCCATGCTATACATCCCTCATGCATATTGTTACTGAAGTTGTGTGATTACACGATGATTCCGTGTGTAAACAAAAAGTGAATATCCATTCAGCCGCTGCCAAATTTTGAGTCACTATTTGACCAATGTAGCCAATGATTGAGTTCAGTCAATAGGAAAAACGTATCACACTCAACATATTTGCAAACAAATCACTTTTAAGATTTACATTTTTGCAACGAATTTCAGCGTAATCCGGTCTGTTGTATTTATGCCCTGAATGGTTTTTGGTGTCTTTTTAATCAATTAGATAGAGAATGCTGTTTGATAGAAATCTTTTATTTGCAGCGATACAATTGCTGCATTAGTCTCTAAGTAAGGGCACAAATTTGCTTGGCTCAATTTGTTCTTACTTATAAGAGCTAAATCGATAACTTCCGCACAGTGAAGTGGTAAAATTATCTTAAGCAACTTTCTAAACACGATTAGTCATGAGCAAGCAATTTGAATGGGTCACTCCAGACTCTGATTTACTGGAGCTAGAAAAAACAAAAGTAAAGCCGCCGTCCATGTATAACGTTGTTTTGAATAACGATGATTACACACCAATGGACTTTGTGATTGAAATCCTAGAGCGTTTTTTCTCTATGGATATAGACAAGGCAACACAAGTGATGCTCAAAGTGCATTACGAAGGCAAAGCGATATGTGGCACGTTCACTGCCGAAGTCGCGGAAACCAAAGTAGCGCAAGTCACTATGTATTCTCAAGAAAACGAGCATCCTTTGCTTTGTACAATGGAGCAAGCGTAAAGCTGAATCAAGCAACCCAAGTTGCTGCCAAAGGAGGTACTTATGCTGAATAAAGAGTTAGAGTCGAGTCTAAACGGCGCATTCTCCCGCGCTAGAGACAAACGACATGAGTTCATGACTGTCGAGCACCTCCTGCTAGCATTGTTGGAAAACGATGCTGCAAGGGAAGCCCTTCTTGCCTGTCAGGCAGATATCGATGCATTAAGAAGCGAGTTAGATATCTTCATTGATCAGACAACTCCTCTTATCCCTGAAAATGATGAAACTCGCGAAACCCAACCTACATTAAGTTTTCAACGTGTCCTGCAGCGCGCGGTGTTCCACGTGCAGTCTTCAGGACGCAGTGAAGTAACAGGCGCCAATGTTTTGGTCGCTATCTTTAGTGAACAAGAGTCTCATGCGGCTTATCTTCTGAAGAAGAATGATATTAGCCGTCTGGATATCGTTAACTTTATTTCACACGGTATTACCAAAGCATCAAGCTCAGGTGATGACTCTTCTTCATCTGACTCTTTCAGTAGCAGTGACAGTACTGAAGAAGCAGGTTCGGAAGAGCGCCTAGAGAGTTTTGCTTCCAACTTGAACCAGCTTGCTAAGCAAGGCCAGATTGATCCACTGATCGGTCGCGACAAAGAGCTAGAAAGAACTATTCAAGTATTGTGTCGCCGCCGCAAAAACAATCCACTTCTAGTGGGTGAAGCGGGCGTCGGTAAGACAGCCATTGCTGAAGGTTTGGCGTGGAGAATTGTTGAAGGGCAAGTCCCTGAAATTATTAAGAATAGTGTAATTTATTCTCTGGATATTGGTTCGCTACTGGCTGGCACCAAGTATCGTGGTGATTTTGAAAAACGTTTCAAAGCCATTCTTAAGCAACTAGAGAAAGAAGACGACGCGATTCTTTTCATTGATGAGATCCATACCATTATTGGTGCTGGTGCAGCATCTGGTGGTCAAGTTGACGCTGCTAACCTGATTAAGCCTCTGCTAAGTAGCGGTAAATTGCGTTGTATCGGTTCAACCACGTATCAGGAATACAGCAACATCTTTGAAAAAGAACGTGCCCTGTCTCGCCGTTTCCAGAAGATTGATATTGTTGAACCATCGCTTGATGACACAACGAAAATCCTGATGGGTCTGAAACCTAAGTATGAAGCTCACCATGAGGTGCGCTACACCAACAAAGCACTTCGTGCTGCGGTAGAGCTTTCGGCGAAATACATCAACGAGCGCCATTTACCAGATAAAGCCATTGACGTGATTGACGAGGCTGGTGCTCGCCATCGTCTAGCGCCTGCGAGCCGTCGTAAGAAAACAGTTGGTGTTGCCGACATTGAGGCGATGGTAGCGAAAATGGCTCGTATTCCTGAAAAGTCTGTGTCTTCTTCCGATAAAGAGATTCTTCAGAATTTGGATGAGAAGATGAAGATGCTGGTATTTGGTCAGGATGACGCCATTGACGTTCTGAGCGAAGCCATCAAGCTAACACGTGCTGGTCTTGGTGCTGATAACAAACCTGTGGGGTCATTCTTGTTTGCAGGCCCAACTGGGGTGGGTAAAACGGAAGTCACCGTTCAGCTGTCTAAACTGATGGGTATTGAACTACTTCGTTTCGATATGTCTGAATATGGCGAACGCCATTCTGTGAGCCGCTTGATTGGTGCGCCACCGGGGTATGTTGGTTACGATCAAGGTGGTTTGTTAACCGACGCGGTAATCAAACATCCGCACTCTGTTGTACTTCTGGACGAAATTGAAAAAGCTCACCCAGATATCTTTAACCTGCTTCTTCAGGTTATGGATAATGGTACCTTGACGGATAATAATGGTCGTAAAGCGGATTTCCGTAACGTCATTCTTGTGATGACAACCAACGCTGGCGTTCAGGAAACGGTCAAGAAATCCATCGGCCTGATCCAGCAGGATCACAGCCACGATGCGATATCAGAGATCAAGAAGGTGTTCACGCCTGAGTTCCGTAACCGTCTGGACAACATTATCTGGTTTAACAGCCTTGATGAACATGTTATCCATCAAGTGGTTGATAAATTTATTGTTGAACTTCAAGCGCAGCTGGATGCGCGTGGTGTATCACTAGAAGTATCGGATGATGCACGCCATTGGTTAGCACTGAAAGGTTACGACAAGGCGATGGGTGCGCGTCCTATGGGACGTGTTATTCAAGAACAACTGAAGAAACCTCTTGCCAATGAGCTGCTGTTCGGTACGTTGGTTGACGGCGGCACCGTGAAAGTCAATCTGAAGAAAGATGAGCTTAAGTTTAAGTACTTAAGTGAAAAAGAGGCGGCTGTACACTAAGTCGTGTGTTTAATGAAAAAGCCAGAGCATGTGAAGCTCTGGCTTTTTTGTATTAATTGAAAACGGATCTTAATGCGAGATAGGAAGTCTCAATGTGTGGCGGTATTTCCTGTTCTATCTGAAATCCTTTTTTGGGGTATTCTTTGATTCGCTCAAAATCACCCAACATAGCCTCAACGGTAACATCAAGAGATATCTCTTCACTAAAGTAATCAATAAAAGCGGTTTTAGGGGATGTCACGCAGACATGGTTGACTTCATTTGGCCATTGTTTCATGAAAGTAGCGTAAGCTCGCCTCTCCATATAGGGCTTTTGGACCAATATGAATGAGCGAAAATCGTAGCAAAGTTCGGTGAGAAGTTTGGCCGTTAACTGTATATTTTCACCGGTATTGGTCGCTTGATCTTCGAGGATGATATCAACTGAGGGTACCCCGAGATCTCTAGCTATAGCAGCAAAAGTATGTGCCTCGGTTTGATCAAAAATACCGTCTGTTAGTCGTCCAACGCCACCAGAAAACACAATCTTATTTGCCCAACCATCGTGATAAAGTTTTGCTGCATGCTCTGCAACCCTAACGTCGTTGCTACCAAGTACAAATAGGCAGTCAGCTTTATGTAATGGCTGAGCGAGCTGCATGTAATCCCACAGATTTTCTATGTGTTGGAAAAGCTTGGTACTCATATTGGATTCCCAGTGCTATACAAGTTCTAAAGTGTGCTGGTAATGAAAGCGATAGCCCAATTTTTGCAAGCGATCCGCTAGAATTCGCTTGTCTGCTTGTTGTACAACAGGTGGTAGGCGGACATCAGAGCCGACACTGTTGAGCGCTGCTTGATAAAACTCTGCCTTGCTAACCGTGTTGGGTGTCGTCGCATTGATTACAACGTTCTTGCAGTTGAGAGCAACGAAGCTTGTTGCACCTATAGCATCGGTTAGGTGAAGCATATTGGCTGGAGCAAGTTCACTGACTTGCTTCAATTTATCGACAAAGCGAGAAGGGTGACGATCAGGTCCAACGAGCCCACTACAGCGGACAACGCCGTAATCAAGCCCTGAATCAATTACATACTGCTCTGCTTGCAGCATCGTAGCTGCTTTTTCCGAGAATAAGTTGCTGCTGTACGCTTTATTGAGAGAGGCAGCATCTTCATCTAATGCGTCAGCTAGGTTGGGGTATACGGTGGTCGAGCTGACCATGATGACTTTCTTAACCTGAGCAACCAGGCAAGCCTGGCAGAGCATATTCCAGTGTTGAGCGTACTGTTGTCCCATCCCTTTTCTAAAACCGGGAGGGAAACAGCCAATCACAATGTCCGCTTTAGTGTTACTAATGGCTTGAGCGACAATATCCGGATTAGTCTGTAAGTCGATTTTTAGCCCTGTGAGATGCTGAGCTTCCAGCTCTTTTACACCATCATCAGTGGTGCGGCTCACATACACTTTGTGCCCTATGGTTTCTAGGTAATGGGCGAGAGGCTTACCTAGCCATCCGCCACCAATGATCAATATGTTTTTCACACTAAGTCCTTGTCCAAAGTGATTTTCCATTTAACTATCTTAAAGACGTTGAGAATAATCAACAGTTAGTTTGATGGTTTCATAGCCTTTGCTTCGCTAAACCAACAAACCCAATCTCTTATTATTGAGTCTATTATTAAGTATTGGGTGCGTTTTGACACTCGACTTTTTAGGTAAGTACATGAAGTGGTGTTTGTTATGGGCCACCTTGTTTTGCTCAAGTGTAGCGGCCGAACAAAAAGTTTATATGACATCTCTAGAGTGGCCACCTTATTCAGGCGCAGACTTGCCTGAAAATGGTTACTCTGTTGCCGTTGCTCGCGAAGCTTTTGCCGCAATGGGATACGAGCTGGTGGTAGACTTTCAACCTTGGGTCAGAGCTGTGGCATTAGCCACTAAATCTGACAGGTACATGGGCTATTTCCCCGAGTACTTTTTTGAAACCTCTGATTTTGTTTTCTCTGACTCTATAGGCAGTGGCCCATTGGGTTTTGTCGAAAATACCCGCTTTCCGATTAAGTGGCAAAGTCTCTCTGATCTCAGATTCCTTCGCATTGGTGTTGTACAAGGTTATATCAATACCAAAGAGTTTGACCAAATGGTGGCAGAAGGCCACCTACAAGTGGAGGCATCAGCTAATGACACCAGAAACATTCATAAAGTAGCCAAAGGAAGACTGGATGCGGCCGTGATTGACCCAAATGTCCTAGAATATCTTATCAGTGTTGATGTGCGAGAGGGGCTGTTGAGGAAACGTTTGAGAATGAATGCTAGGTTGCTTGAGAATAAGCAGCTTTATATGGCGTTTAAAAATCAGCCGGAAGGTAAAGCGATAAGAGAAATATTTAATCAAGGATTGGAAAAAATAGATATAGACTCAATCGTCAGTCGGTTAAAGAAACCGACTGACAACAAGAACGCCTTAAGCAGTGTTCCTACGATAGATAAATCTAACTAGATAAAACGCGTAAAATTTTGTCTGCATGTTCGGCAATTTCGATGCCCTCGTCAGTGAGGTAACCGCCGTCAGGGAGAGTACATAGGCCTTTATCAAATAGTCGTTGAACCGCCGATTGCATATCTTCTGATGCATCATGATGAACTTTAATGCCAGTAGCGGCGCTGCTAATGTCGAATTGAAGTAACAGGTTTAACTCGGCGATCTTATCAGCGGTATATTTCATAATGAATTCCTTAGAGAAAGTATTAAAACAACCATAATCCTCGTATTGGTATTCATCAATTATGGGCAAAGAGAAATGTTATCTACCCCTTAATTTGCATAAAAATAGACGTTGATTCGATTAGTTATTGACCAACTGTTTAACTGTGTTTAAGGTGTTTTTCTTAATGCTTAAACTTCATAACGGTGAAGGTTGATATGAAGAAATTGACTAAATGCCTTTGACGTAAATATTACCGATTTTAAATCATAACTAACTAATTGATTTGAAGTAATATTACACATTTTAAAGGTTCTTATTTTATCTTATTTTATTATTCTAAACCTGACAAACACTCGAAGTTTTTATTGTTTTAAAGCCACTTCGTTACGCGCAGGGAATTAAGGCTTGAAATTGAGCACAATAAGAGTAATTATCCGCGCCCACAAATCCACATTAACTTAAATGTTTTACCATGATGAACTTAAATCAGTTTGATTCTCTATTGCCGCCACAGATGGCGGAACGTGCCGCTGAAATCGGTGTAGGTAAAGTGACGAAAGACCCGATGAAGTCGTTTCTTCTGGCCATTTCGGCTGGTATTCATATCGGTATTGCGTTTGTCTTCTACACAATAGTCACGACTGGGGCCGGGGACTTACCTTGGGGCCTTACTCGCTTGTTAGGTGGATTAGCATTCAGTTTAGGTTTGATACTCGTTGTCGTTACCGGTGGCGAGTTGTTTACCAGTTCAGTTCTCACCTTGGTTGCCCGTGCGAGTGGTAAGATTACGTGGAAAATGCTGATGAAAAACTGGGCTGTTGTGTACAGTGGAAACCTCATCGGTGCGTTATTGCTAGTGGTGTGTATGTTGCTAACCAAGCAGTATATGTTCGATGGCGGCCAAGTTGGCCTCAACGCTATGGCTATCTCTCAGCATAAACTGCATCACAGTTTTGTTTCTGCGGTCGCGCTGGGCATTATGTGTAATGTTTTAGTCTGCATCGCGGTTTGGATGACATTTAGTGGGCGTACACTGACAGATAAAATTGCTGTGATGATTTTACCTGTGGCGATGTTCGTCTCTGCTGGTTTTGAGCATTGCATCGCAAATATGTTTCAGGTGCCGATGGCTATTGGTATCAAGTTTTTTGCACCTGCTGAGTTTTGGCAGATGACGGGAGCGAATATTGCTGATTACGCGGATTTGAATTTGCTCAACTTTATCACCAACAACCTTATACCTGTGACTCTCGGTAACATCATTGGTGGTGGTGTCTTTGTTGGGATGTGGTATTGGATGATTTATCTAAGAGACTAACCCGAATTGAATGAATAAAGGCTCGTTGAAGAACGAGCCTTTTTTGATCTTGCGGATCTCAATGAAGTTGCCCCCACGGCTCTTCAATGATGTCATCCATTTCCAATATTTCTTCTGGTAGAGAGACTAACCAGTCACGACTATCTTCGTTTTCCAGTTGGGCTACGTCGTTAGGGCGATAGAAAGCGTCAAGTTGCATGTTTTTAACCTCACAAGATCAATTGTCTAAAGCATAATCTCGGGATTTGACGGTTTTATGACGTCGTTTGAGCTAATTCATATGCATATGAATACTAACAATTTTTACTGACTAGAATACGTTTGAGAGGAAGAATCGAAGTTATCCTGAGTAGTATGACATGGTTATCCACAGATTCTGTGGATAAGATCTTTTCTACTCGTAGATCCTTATTGTCATGACGGTGTGTTATTAAGATCCACTAAGACTCTTCCTTCTTTATTAATGCAGCTTCGAACAGATAAGCTGAGGGTCAAACTGATGGAGACAGACAGCATGACAAAGATCGCGACCATGATCATTAACTGATACTTGATCGCGATAAGTGGGCTTGCTCCTCCTAAAATCTGGCCTGTCATCATTCCTGGCAATGTAACTAGACCGCTAGTGGTCATTGAGGCCAAAGTGGGAGCTAGGGACTTTTTAATCGACTCTCTTACAAAGGGTAATGTGGCGAACTGAGGAGAAGCGCCTAAGGCAAGCGCAGCCTCATATTCACTGCGACGAGTATCGATTGAGGTAAACATATTCTGTAATGCGACGATATTACCGCTCAGTGAATTTCCCAGAAGCATTCCCGCCAAGGGGATCAGATACTGTGCATTAAAGAGCGGTTGTGGCTGAACGATCACGACACAGATGAGTATCAGAATGGGTAAAAGGCCGACGAGTAAACCAGCGGTAACAGGGTACATTAAAGGCTTCCTAGGCAGCTTAGCCTTGCTGATGATGGAGCTCGCACCAATTAAAGTCATGACCAGCAACCACAAAACGTTTACAAGAAGGCTGTTTATAGTGAACAAGTACTGAAGGTAAATACCGACCAACAATAGCTGTATGGTCATTCTAGCGACGCTAATGAGCGCTTCTCTTTCGATATTAAGCCGGTAATAGCGACTGATGAGTACTGGGATCGTCAGAGTACAAAAAAATAATGCCAGCAGTGGCCAAGAAATATCTACAACGCCGCTCATGATTTCTCCCCTAAAATTTCAATGCGCATTGTATACCTAAAAACTTTAGTAAGGGTCGAATTCCACGAAAAAGTGCCCGATTCAGTTCTAGTACATTCGACTTCACATAGTTAAGCTGCCTGAATTTTGTACATTTCACGATACAACTTATTAACATTTAGGTGTTCTTTTTTGGGGTAGATAACGTGCTACATCCTTAAAAACACACGCAAAATGTTACTTATTTGTTGTTTGTTGGTTGTTTTTTTAACAATGTTTTTCTGTTAATAAATCTTCATAAAATTATGCATGTTGATATATGAATTATTAATCAAACACATCTCTGGATGAGCTCAAAAAAGTGTTGAATAACAAGGTGTGGTGGGGCGGATTTAATTGAACCCTACGATTAGTATGGTCTAACATTTTTATCTAGAGATTGTAAGAAACGTTAGCTCGGTTACAAGAGCTATCCAATAACACTAAATACAAAATAGGCAAATGTATGAGTGATGTTAACAAAATTGAGAGTGGTGAAAAACGCTCGCTGGAGTGGAAGTCTTTTCTCTTCATCGCGGTTGTTCTCTTCCCGGTTCTAAGTGTGGCTTTCGTAGGCGGCTACGGATTCATTGTTTGGATGCTACAAGTATTCTTCTTTGGACCACCTGGCGCCCATGGCATGTAAGCCAGTGAGCTCATTTCCACATTTTTGAAAAGATTTTAAGAGAGCAAACCATGAAATCATTTATCGTTAAACTGTGGCGTACCATGACGCGCCCAGCAGTGCATATCAGCCTTGGCGTGCTGACTATGGGCGGTTTTATCGCAGGTGTCATCTTCTGGGGTGGTTTCAACACAGCACTAGAAGCAACGAACACCGAAGAATTCTGTATCAGCTGTCATACCATGCGTGACAACGTATACGTTGAACTTCAGGAAACTGTTCACTGGAAAAACCATTCTGGTGTTCGCGCTACTTGTCCTGACTGTCACGTTCCTCATAACTGGACTGATAAAATTGCTCGTAAGATGCAAGCCTCTAAAGAAGTATTCGCCCAAGTGTTTGGTAACTACGACGAACCAGGTGTATTTGAAGAGCGTCGTATCGAACTCGCTAAACACGAATGGGATCGTTTCTCTGCAAACAAATCCTTGGAGTGCAAAAACTGCCACAACTATGAGTCAATGGACTTCGAACAAATGTCCCCAACGGCTCGCATCCAAATGAAGCAAGCGGCGGAAAAAGATCAGAGTTGTGTTGACTGTCATAAAGGTATTGCCCACAAGCTTCCAGCTGGTATGGACAGTATTGGTGGGATTGTTGGTGAACTGGAGCAGCTGACTTCCAGCACAGATTACTCGGTGGGTAACGCCTTGGTGAGCGTTCGCCATTTACCTGTCTACTTTGATGAAACGGGTGCTGAAGAAGCGGGCCTGCTTAACCCAGCATCGACAGTTACTGTTTTAGAAGACAAGGGTGAAATGATGAAAGTTGAGATTGATGGCTGGCGCAAAGCAAAAGGCTTTGGCCGAGTTATTCAGGAAGACTTTGGTATGAACATCGCAGTTGGTTCACTACTTAAAGAAGCGGCAACCAGTGATGATGTGGTTACAAAAGGCGAGAAAAAAGTCGATGAGCTAACTGGTCTCCCATGGGAGAAAGTGGCAGCAACCGTTTGGATGAAAAAAGAAGCAATGCTAAACGACGTCACTCCAATCTGGGAAAAAGCGAGCGAAGCGTATAAGACCAACTGTTCAGTTTGTCACACTCAGCCTGATGAAGCGCACTTCGATGCGAACACTTGGCCTGGTATGTTCAATGGTATGTTGGCGTTTGTTAACTTCGACACAGATAGCGAAGCCCTAGTATTGAAGTACCTACAGAAGCACTCTTCAGATTTTGCTGAAGGTCATCACTAATAAGCGTCGGATGGAGTAATTGAAATGGCTATTACACGAAGAAGTTTTCTTAAAGGTGTAGCAACGACCAGTGCAGCGTCAGTAATCGGTCCAAGCTTATTGGCATCTGCTTCTGCAAGCGCAGCTGAAACAACAGGAACTTGGAAAGTCTCCGGTTCTCACTGGGGCGCATTCCGTGCCCATATCTACGCGGGTAAAGTTCAAGAGATCAAGCCGCTAGAAACCGATACCAACCCAACTGATATGATCAACGGTATCAAAGGTGTTATTTATAACCCGTCTCGTGTCCGCTACCCAATGGTGCGCCTAGATTGGTTGAAAAAGCACAAGTACAGCGCCGAAACTCGCGGCGACAACCGTTTTATTCGTGTCACTTGGGATGAAGCTTTGGATCTGTTCTACCGTGAGTTAGAGCGCATTCAGAAAGACTATGGACCTTGGGCATTGCACGCAGGCCAAACGGGTTGGCGTCAGACAGGTCAATTCCATAGCTGTACCAGCCACATGCAACGTGCGGTAGGTATGCATGGTAACTTCATTACTAAAGTTGGCGACTACTCAACAGGTGCAGGTCAGACGATTCTGCCTTACGTTTTGGGCTCGACTGAAGTTTACGCACAAGGTACATCGTGGTCTGAGATTCTGGAAAACTCAGACAACATCATCCTATGGGCTAATGATCCGGTGAAGAACCTTCAGGTTGGTTGGAACTGTGAAACTCACCAGTCATTCCCTTACTTGGAGCAACTGAAAGAGAAAGTCGCTAAAGGCGAAATCAACGTACTTTCTGTTGACCCAGTGAAGAACAAAACTCAGCGTTTCCTACAAAATGATCACTTGTACATTAACCCAATGACTGACGTTGCGTTTATGTTGGCGGTCGCTCATGTGTTGTACAACGAAAAACTTCACGATCAGAAGTTCATTGATACCTACTGCCTTGGTTTCGACGAGTTTATTAAGTACGTTCAAGGTGAGACGAAAGACAAACTTGAAAAAACACCTGAATGGGCGGCTGAGATCTGTGGCGTAAGCGCTGACAAGATCCGTGAATTTGCGCGCATGCTGGTTAATGGTCGCACACAGATCCTGATGGGATGGTGTATTCAGCGTCAGGAGCACGGTGAGCAGCCTTATTGGGCGGCGGCAGTAGTTGCGGCGATGGTCGGTCAAATTGGTCTTCCGGGTGGCGGTATTTCTTATGGTCACCACTATTCTGGTATTGGCGTACCTTCAACTGGCTTCGCTGCACCGGGTGGTTTCCCACGTAACCTTGATCAAGGTATGAAGCCTAAATGGGACAACAATGACTACAATGGTTACAGCAAAACCATTCCTGTTGCCCGTTGGATTGACTGTCTGTTGGAACCGGGTAAAGAAATTCGCTACAACGGCAGTAAAGTGAAGTTACCGGGTTACAAAATGATGGTGATTTCAGGTAACAACCCATGGCATCACCACCAAGATCGCAACCGTATGAAGAAGGCCTTCAAGCAGCTTCAGACCGTGGTGACTGTAGAGTTCGCTTGGACTGCAACGTGTCGATTCTCTGATATCGTTCTACCAGCTTGTACCCAGTTTGAACGTAATGACATCGACGTCTACGGCTCATATTCAGGTAAAGGTTTGATTGCGATGCACCGTCTAGTGGATCCATTGTTCCAATCTAAGACAGACTTCGAGATCTTCACCGAGCTCAGCCGTCGATTTGGTCGCCATAACGAGTACACGCGTGGTATGGATGAAATGCAGTGGGTTCGCTCATTGTATGATGACTGCCGTGAGGCAAACAAAGGTAAGTTCGACATGCCATCGTTCGACGATTTCTGGGAACAGAGCGTTCTTGATTTCGGCGAAGGTAAACCTTGGGTTCGACACGCTGATTTCCGTGAAGATCCAGAAATTAACGCACTTGGTACTCCTTCTGGCTTTATTGAGATTACCTCCCGTAAGATTGGTCGTTATGGCTATGAGCATTGTCAGGAACACCCAATGTGGTTTGAAAAGACAGAACGCTCACATGGTGGACCGGGTTCAGACAAGTTCCCATTCTGGCTGCAATCGTGTCACCCTGATAAACGCCTACACTCGCAGATGTGTGAGTCGGAAGAGTTCCGTGCTACCTACGCGGTGCAAGGTCGTGAGCCGGTTTACATCAACCCTCAGGATGCCAAAGAGAAAGGTATCAAAGACGGTGACTTGGTTCGCGTGTTTAACGACCGTGGTCAATTGCTGGCAGGGGCTGTGCTTATGGATAGCTATGCTCGTGGCGTTATCCGTATCGAAGAGGGCGCATGGTATGGTCCTCTGAACGAAAAAGAAGGTGCGATCTGTACTTACGGCGACCCGAATACGCTAACAATGGATATTGGTTCTTCAGAGCTTGCTCAGGCAACCTCTGCCAACACCTGTATCGTTGATTTCGAGAAGTTCACTGGTAAGGTTCCACCAGTAACCTCATTTGGTGGCCCAATCGAAGTCGCTTAATTGTATTGAATATGAGCCTGTTATGTGTTGATTAATACTTAGCAGGCTCATTTTTATTCTGAAATTTTAATTGAGTAAAATACGTCGAACTAACTCGACCAATAGATATTTTAAATAGTATTAATTTATCCCTAGCTACCATATATATAAACTCATTTCTATTTTGTAAATTCTTTTATTCTTAATTTTACTAGATATGTTTTTCTTGTATTTATCTAATAAAATCATATTAATATTTTTTCTTTCTGAAATATTTTTTAATAAAAGAGTTAAATTTAATGTCATCAATTTAAAATCAAAATTGACCAATATTTGTCGCTCTTTAAATTTTTAGTAGAGAGTAACTTTTGAAAAAACAAATAATAGTTTTATCTTTAGTGCTGACCCTGATTGGCTGTCAGGAGGAAGACAACGTAGTCTCTTTGAATACTAGGGAGCAGGTCAACTTCATCATTCATCCGTATCTACAAATGCCTAGTAGTGACAGCATGACAGTACGTTTCGAGACCGTCGATAAGCATACTCAAGTTTGGGCTAGGCCTAAGGGTAGTTCTAATGGTTTCATCGTGGTAGATGCCGAGTTGATTGATGAGTCTATTTCCGATACTCGAACAGCTGTGCTCGAAGGGCTAAAACCATCAACAATGTATGAATACTTTATCGTTGCGCTTAACCCTCAAGATGAAGAAAAAATAGAATCCAAGTCTCCTACGTACGCATTTAAAACTCTCCCTAATCAGGGGGATAATACAGAGTTGAATATTGTGGCAATAGGAGATACCCAAAATGGTGATACGATAGGTGTACTCGCCGATGTGGTTAATAAAGGTATTATTCCTTATGCATGTGAGGATAATGAAGCAACATGTGCTGAAAAAATATCAGCAATAACTATTGCAGGGGATATTGTCTCTACTGGTAATGTTATGGCGCAGTGGCGCTATGAACTTTTTGAACAAATGAAGAATATTACTCCTTATGTCCCATTAATTACGGTTCCAGGTAATCACGACTATTATGACGGCTCAAATTTAAGTATATACAAACACTTCTTTGAAAAACCGACAAATGAAGTAGAAGGATACGAAGAGACTTGGTATTCGATGGACTTGGGGCGTTTACGTATTATCGGCTTAGACAGTTTTCCAATCTCGCACGATCACTCAAATTTTCAAAAGGATGTAATGGCGACCCAACGTCAGTGGTTGAGCGAGAAACTGAATTCGACGAAAAACAACGAAAACATAAAGTATGTATTTTCCATGTTCCACCACCCATGTTTGTCTGAGCTATGGATCACCGGTGAGAGCTTGGGCTCTTGTGAGTTAGTCGCGGAAACAGAAAAATACTCAAAAGATACGGGGAATATTTCTGGGCATTTCTTTGGGCATACGCATGCTTATTCGCGTGGACAATCGATGGACACCAATCACCTTTGGGTTAATGCATCAACATCACAAGGTTATCGTGAGCCAATTCATGACAATCATATGCTCTACGATGTTCATGATTACAATACCTTTGCTATCAGTAGAAGCGAATTTGGCTTCAACATATTGACCTTTAACGCTGGCGGCAGTGAGAGCGTCAATATGAAGCGATACTCTGCGACGGTGGCGAATAAAGTGGGTGGATACGGTTCACTTCAGGATGGGTTTGAAATGACAGACGAAGTTACAGTGAACCCGGGTAAGACGGTGCTTCCCGCTCCACAGATCATCTCTCCTAATGGTGAAGTGAATACCAAGGACATCATGCTTGAAATTAGCCATAGTGATCCGGATTCGATTTATGAAGTGCAATGGCAGCTGTCTAAAGACGATAAGTTTGAGAACGATGTCTATGACTTATGGGGTAACCATACGCGTAAACACAATGTAATGCCCAAACCTAAACCGGGTGAAGATCCTGGGGACGAAGTAGATCCAACATGGCGCGAAGGCGATCTAGTGGATAGCCAAGAAGGTGTGGATCTTACAAAATTGGCGCTTGCTAACTTTATTGAAAAGTTCTACATCGGTGGTGATGAAGCTTACAAATGGAGTAATCATAAATACACCGAAGAACATCAGCATATGAGTGAGAATGATTCAGTGGAAGGGAATGAAGTCACGGCGGGCACTGTGCGTCGTGAGAAAGTGACTCATATCAGTTCATACGATAGGTTCTCAGGTCAGGGCAACCAAGCACCACAATTCGATATTAAACATGGTGATAGATGGTATTGGAAAGTACGTGTTCGCAGCGCTGACATGAATTGGTCTGAATGGAGTGAGACGAGTGATTTTGAGCTCAACCTGTTCCCGTAATCTATGGTTTGATTAAATGATGCAGTTGCATACAACTGGTATGCAACTGCTATTGTTCAATTTTATGTTTGCCTGTTTTTACTGGGGTATGTTTTGCGCAAACTTCGTTCGTTCAGTGACTATTGAAAGTGGTTATGAAGAACAGCTGTAATGAGAGACCCCGCCTGCTGCGAAATACTCTAACGGTTTTAGCTTGTAGTATTTCTCTTCGACCTCTTTAGATTGCTCACCATACGGGTCAGATAATATCTCTTGTAACTCATGGATAAGCGAAAAATCTCCCAGTCTAGCTTGCTCATAAGCAGGGACAATAAGCCACTCGCGCCAAGTGTATTTAGGGTTTACTTGCTTCATGTTACGAGAGATAACCTCGATACCTTTTTCAACATTCAGTGACTTACGCCATGATGTTAACCACTCACTCCACTCATTTTCTAATAGTTCATCAGGCTCAGTGTAAAAGCTCTTGGCAATTTCAGAGACATCCTCTGGAATATCACAGAGTTCGCGGAAGAACATCGTGTAATCGACATGGGTCTTCATCATCAGAGCGAGTAGCGAGTTAAATAGAGGAGCATCAAATGTGTCGAGACCCAATTTGTCTGCCCACATCTGGGTAATTTTGTCTTGCATGAGTGAAGAGAAGCCATCGCGAATCTCATCCAATTGTTGGATGAGCTCTGGGGAAGACTGCAATAACACTTCTAACGCGGAGCAGAAAGATTCAAAGTTCTTTTCGGCGGCCAATGGCTGGTTAAAGAAGGCAAAGTGTCGACCACCACCTGTCCAAGGTTGAAAATAGGGTTCAAAACGTTCGCAAAACCCGAACGGACCATAATCTAAGGTGAATCCACCTACTGCACAGTTGTCACTGTTAAAGTTGCCCTGACAGTAGCCGACGCGTAGCCAGTGTGTAATTAATGTCGTGAGCCGTTCGCGAAACTCAACGGCTAACCGGAGTGCTTTGTCAGCCAAAGGAAGGTTAGCATCTATCTTATCGTCATACTCTCGTTCAATCATGTGTAAAGCCATCATCTCCAATTCAACTACAGCGTTGGGATGTTCCTGACAACGAGCGCGGCGCCCGAAGAGTTCAAGTTGACCAACACGCAAGAAAGACGGCGCGACGCGAGTTGAGATCGCCACAGGGTTTGAGACCATGACATCAGGATCTTGAGAGCGAGAGCCTTCACGATACCAAGGGCGATCAACCGTTTCCGATTGGGATACAAATAAGCTTAAAGATCGTGATGAAGAAACCCCAAGAGCATGCATATGTTCTTGTGCAAGGAATTCGCGGATACTTGAACGAAGTACCGCTCTGCCATCTGCACCGCGGCAGTATGCTGTTGGACCACCGCCTTTTAACTGCATTTCCCAGCGCTGGTGGTTGAGTACTCCTTCAAAGACTGAGATAGCACGTCCATCACCATAACCATTGCCCGTTCTAAATGGGCACTGTTCTGTGTATTCATTACCAAAGATAGACAAGGCGTAGCCTGTCGCCCAGCCTAGGTTGCGCATGGGAGCTGGTACCTGACTCACATCACCAGAAAATAGCTGTTTGAATTCTTCGCTTAGTGCAAGGCTGTCTTGCAAGCCCAGCTCTTTAAAAAAAGGGCGACTGTGGCTGACAAATACAGGGTCAGAAATGGGAGTAGGTTTGACTGGCACGTAATGACCTGAAAACACCTGTCTTGGGAAGTGATCTTCGCCATCTTGCGTCGCATCTGGGTCACAGATAAGCGTGTTGAGCAAAGAGTAGTCAGAGGCTCGGGCAAGATCGGCCAAGTTATCAATATCTACTGGGCGTTTCATCCCTTCCTGTTTATTCATGCTTTTTATAATTCCTGACGGCAAGTAGAATCTATCAGCAATGATACGTCGGTAATGGGTAAAAGGCATCAATAGCCGGCGATAAAATCTTGGCAGACCACTTGAGCGATATTCGCACGCTTTGTTAGGTTCAGCATGGTTAGGTCCAACATGAAAGGAATATTATGATTGTAATTACAGGTGGCAGCAGCGGATTGGGCGCGGCGTTAGCAAAACGGCTTGATGCGGATGGGCAGACGGTTTTGTTAACTGGTCGCAGTCGAGAGAAGCTTGCAGCAGTCGACGCGCAGCTATCGGAGCAATCAAGCTACCAAACATGTGATCTGGCTAATCACAGCTCGGTCTCTGATTTGTTTGATGGTTTTCAGGGCCTGCCGACTACCTTAATTCACTGTGCGGGCTCAGGGTACTTTGGTCTGCTTGAGCAGCAAGAACCTGATGCGATTCAAGCGTTAATCGACAATAACCTGAAATCGGCAATTAATGTGCTGCAAGAAGCGGTCAAGCGATACCAAGATAAACCCGTTAATGTAGTTATGGTGATGTCGACAGCCGCTCAACAACCAAAAGCTCAGGAATCGACTTATTGTGCGGTCAAGTGGGCAGTTAGAGGTTTATTGGAATCGGTGCGCCTAGAACTGAAAGGCAAACCAATGAAGTTGATTGCGGTGTACCCTGGCGGTATGGATACAGAATTCTGGCCGTCAAGCGGGAAGGATTTGAACACAGCCGGATTTGTGGCAGCAGAGGACGTAGCTGAGATGATTCATTCGTCGTTGTCTAGTTTCGGCAATGGCTTCGTTTCTGACATTACGATCAATCGGGTTTAAAATCCTCTAAGCTGAAAGTACTAGTCAGTCAAGCCGTACTTTATTCGCAGATCATGAAGTTTCTGCTCCGCGTGATGTTTAAAATACAGGTTGAGCGCTGTCACGATTTGCTCGGCTTGAGGATGATCTTTTCTCACTGCGGCGTGCAGTGGGGTTGAGTCAAGGTAGGCTTCGCTAAAATGAAGCCTGTCCTTTTTGATTCGCATCTCTTTCACTGTCCATCTTCCCACTGCTTCATCAGTGACGAGAACATCTGCCCGATCGGTAAGCACCAAGCGGATGCTATTGGGTAAGTCTATCGAGTCTGCTGGGATCATTTCTTTGTAGTCACGTAATCCGGCGCCGTAGGCATAGTTGTTGATTAACGCAACACGCAAGCCTTTCAAACTGTTCATTGAGGTATATTCAAAATTGGTGTCGGTGCGAGAAATAAAGGCCATCTGGTTATACATGTATTCATCTGTGAACAAGTAATCTTTGTTGCGTTGTTCTGTCTTCCAGATGGCGATGATGACGTCATTTTTGCCGTTAATGGTTTCTTTAAGCACCCTAGACCAGGGTTTGACAGAATATTCTATTTCAAAACCAGCAGAGACTAACGCTTCTGTCACCAAATCATGGGCGATCCCGCTGCCAAGTGCAGAGTTCATGACGTAAGGAGGCCATAAGTCTTGCGCGAGTCGTAATGGCGCAGCCCATCCTAGGCCACTCCATAGGCTGAGAGTAAGGAAAATCAATTTTCCAATTTGGTATCTATACACCAGTCTGTTCCATCAAACCTCTTAGTAATTAAGTTTAGTTGAGGTTGAGAAAGCCAAAAATATTTTTATCATCAGAGTTATCTCTGTGCTCATTTTACAATGAGTATTTGCTTTCGCGTATTCGAGCGTGGCCTTACGGCTATTACGCTCAGAATAGAAATTCCTCTTTGTATTGAGTTGTTTGTCATTAGTAATTAAGGGAGCTTGACCTTTTTCGTGAATCTTAATTAGGTGACTACGTTTATTTTTTATTGATTTATTTGTTAATAATGATTGGCGCCAATAGTTTCTATAGCCAGAGCGAGCAGATGGTATTTGACGCTCATAAATAAAAATCTATAGGAACATAGAAAATGAAAAAGACAGCATTAGCAGCAGCCCTATCTCTTGTTGCAGGTTCAGCCGTAGCAGCAGAAGCACTTTCAGGCGACCAATTCACAGTATCTGGTGAAATCGCAGTCGGTGGTTACTACCAAACAGATCGTAAAGAAAATGGTAGTGATTATGTTGTAAGCAACGATGATTCTCTGAAATCAGAAGAAATCTACAACGGCGGTGTAACGGGTTTTGATATCTTCGCTGATTACGAAAACGGTAACATTGTTGGTAAGTTTGGCGGTGAGTTTGACGTAGAAAATGACTACGGTACATCAGATTCAGAGTTCAATATTACTGACACTTGGGTTGGTTACAAAACTGGTGCTGGTGTTGTTTCTGCTGGCTATGCAAATGACACTGCTCTAGACGCGGTTGATGGTGCAGCAGACCAAACTATCGAGTTCCTATGGTCACCAAATGATGCATCTGACGCACGTCAGGTAGTTAAATTTGAAGGCGATAAAGAAGGCGTTAAATACGGTATCTCTTACTATGGTGACCGTAACTATACGGACGGCTCTGCTGAAGAAGAGCGTCAACCAGGCTACAACGGTTACCTAGGTTATGAAAACGACACTTTCATGGTTAACTTTGGTTACGAAGATAACGATGAAGATAAAGGTACTACCGACAAACTATACCTAGTGAACGGTTCTGTGAAGCTTGGTTCTGTTGGCATCGGTGCTACTTTTGCTGAAGAAGAATTTGCAGATGGCAAAAAAGTTAAGATGTACAACACATCTGCAGGTTACACCATTGATGCACTATACTTAGCAGCAGGTTACGTAACGATTGAAGACACTCGCGAAGCAGTGAACTTCGGTGGTTCTTACGCGTTTACCGATAACGTGACTGCACTAGTTGATATTGCTTACCACATTTCTGATGAAGGCTTTAACTCAACGACAGGTGTTGGCGCAGAAGAAGGCGACATCGAATCATTCGTTAAACTAGCTTACGCATTCTAATTTAACGATCGGGTTTATTCATATCTCTTAAAGCCCACAAAGGTGGGCTTTTTTTAAGCAGGACGCTTATCGCAATAATCCACTGCCTTTTCGCCCTCCGGAGTTGGAGGGCTTTTTCGTTTTAAGACACCCCCAGATTCATCTCCTACTAGGGTTCTTTCATTCTTTCCCTCAAAAACTCTACCTGTGAATGGATGCTAATACCGCTTTGTGCGGGCAGGCATCTAAAAGTGATTCTTCATCACCATCACAAATGATATGAAAACAATTCGTGACCCAGACCAATATTACCTAAGTTAGTGATTGGACAATAAAAAAACCTAGTGCTCTAATTTGATTAAGGGCACAGCAAATTTGATTGATCTGGGGGGCTCATTTATGTCGTTTTCAGTCAGCTTGGAAAATGGTCGTACTCTGCGGGTCAGAGACATCAATTTGCAAGCCGAGCTCCATCACAATGAAATATCGTTTAGTTATCAAGGCTTGAATAATGATCGTATCAGTGGGCGCTATGTTCTGGCGATTACGGAGTTTGAGTTCGAACATAATGCGACTCTGCTAGGTGATGGTTTCCAGATGCTTGCTCAGACTACGGGTACTGTCGACAACCCTGTGGATATTGGACGCTGTCCGGACAACTCTTCAAGTTATCGTATCTATTCTTCAACAGGACCAAAGCGCTATTACAATTATCTGGTGGTTGAAGACTCCTTAGGTTACAGCTTGTTTGGTTTTACCTCTTGCCATCGTTTTGCCGGCTATTTTGAAGTGGTTGAGTTAGAGAATCACAACTGGTTGAAGATTTGCATTGATGGCGAAGATACCTACCCACTGGATTGGGCATCTAATCAGTTGGAGTCTGTCGTGGTACTTCAGGGAGAGTCGTTGTCAGCGCTCTTTTCTGAGTATGCTCAATTGATTTCGCGTCATCATCCGCCAAGAGCTGGCGTGAAGAAGACGGCGCCTATTGGTTGGTGCTCCTGGTACGCTTACTATGCTGACGTTACGCAGAGCCATGTCCTCGATAATTTGAATCATATGAAGGATGAGTTGGCATCGCTCGAATATGTACTGCTGGATGACGGTTATCAGGCTTTTATGGGAGACTGGCTCACGCCGTCTGACAAATTCCCCTCTGGCGTAAAAGCGCTGATAAAAGAAATCAAACTTCAGGGCAAGAAGCCCGCGATTTGGCTAGCCCCCTTTATTGCTCAGCCAGAATCGGAGCTTTTTAAGCAACATCAAGATTGGTTTGTGACTCATGAAGATGGCTCTCTACTGAAAGCCGAAGACGTGACTTATGCCGGTTGGCGCTGCACACCTTGGTACATCTTGGACACGTCTCACCCAGATGTGCAGGAGCATCTTACCCAAGTGGTTAAAACGATGCGAGAAGAGTGGGGGATAGAGCTGTTCAAGCTTGATGCGAATTATTGGGGAACGCTAAAAGGGCGACGAGATCAGAGCGGCATCACTGGTGTCGAAGCGTATCGATTGGGTATGGAAGCCATTGCCGAAGGAGCGGGGGATGCCTTAATTCTTGGCTGTAATGCTCCAATGTGGCCATCGCTAGGACTTGTCGATGCGATGCGAGTGTCAGACGATGTGGAACGAGATGAACGGCGCTTTGAGCAAATCGCGAAAGAAACGTTTTATCGCAGCTGGCAGCATCGAAAACTGTGGCAGATTGATCCAGACTGCGCCACGTTTGTCTCTTTGCCGAATCAGGCCACAGAGCGTCGTTATTACGAGTTTCATCGGGACACACTGCTAGCCTGCGGTGGCATGTTGTTATCTGGTGACCCGTTGCCCGAACTGACGCCCTTCGCTCAGAAAACACTCTCCCGCCTGTTTATCCGCCAAAAACATAGCCAAAACGCGGCTAGATTTACTTCGTTGAGCTTGCACCATGCTTATTTGAAAATGACGGAGCAGAATGATCTGCACTGTTTGTTTAACTTCCAGCAACCTGCTCGAGAAGTGACTTTAACCTCTGACTTTCCAGTGTATTGGTATGATTACTGGAGCGGCGAAAAACTCAGTCATGAACGTACTGCGGTGATCGAAGTCACCTTGGATGCTGGATTATCAAGCAGAGCGATTGTGACCGCGCGCTGAAACCTCGCTAAAGATCATGGGGTAAGCTAAGATACGCGCTGGCTAAACGAATAGGTTTTATAAGCACTATGTCAATCATCTTGGGCATTGACCCAGGTTCCCGCATCACCGGATACGGCGTCATCCGCCAGACCGGACGTCACCTCCACTATTTAGGCAGTGGTTGCATTCGAACATCAGAAAAAGAGCTGCCCGGTCGACTGAAGCAAATTTACGCCGGAGTCACAGAAATCATCACCCAATTTCAACCGGATGTGTTCGCTATTGAGCAAGTGTTTATGGCGCGCAATGCGGACTCCGCCTTAAAGCTTGGTCAAGCCCGCGGCAGTGCGATCGTAGCTGCCGTCAACGCCGATCTCCCTGTCTATGAGTATGCGGCGCGCTTAATTAAACAAGCGGTAGTTGGAACGGGGGGCGCAGATAAAGAGCAGGTGCAGCACATGGTACAGTCAATGCTCAAGTTGCCTGCTAAGCCTCAAGCGGATGCCGCTGATGCCCTAGGCGTTGCTATCTGTCATGCAAATACCAATAAAACCTTAGTTGCTTTGGCTGGCAAAGCAACCAGTGCACGACGAGGTCGTTACCGTTGATTGTGCATAGTGATTTCAAAATTGAGACGTCCTAAACAGATCTAACAATGCGATTTGTTATGAAAATGTTGCAAATCTATAGTGGTCGGAGGTCTTACAACTTTCAATCAAGGATGATTGACAATGAACCCAGCCACTCTCTGGCGTCGTGCGTGTATGCCGAGCCAACACAATTGGACAAAATCACAACAGCGACAGGCTGATATCCTGTCTCTATTCACTTTTATTGCTTTCCTCGTCGGCCTTTATAGCTTTATTAAATGGAGTAAACACAGCCATGACAGCTTAGTGCTGACTTCTGTGTTTCTTATTGTATTAGAGCTGATTTCTGCGGCGTGTTTGAAGTGGTTTAAACATCCCGGTTTTGCGCTCAATCTTGGATTTGTCGGCATGACGGTCCATGCGCTCAACATCATTTATCAAAGTGGTGGCGTCGTCGAGTCAACTCAAACCTATTGGGTGCCTTTACTGGTTGTTGCATTTTTCCTCTCGGGAACCCGCTTCATGGCGATCTGTTGGAGTGCGATTGTCATTTCGTTATCGGCTGCCATGACGTATCTTCATCTCTCGGATTTTAGCTTTCCTCAATTGATTCTGTCTGAACCGGCATTGCGCATTGAAATATGGTCAGGAACCATTCTCCCGCTGGTGGTGATTTGTATTGCTCAAGCTTTTACGGCGAAACAGCGTGACCAAGCGATTGAGCTAGCTGAGTACGCAAAACAAAAAAGTGAAGCGGTAGCTGATAAAGCTACGCAAGGTGAGCGCCATTTATCGAGTGTACTAGATCAGGCAAATCAGAATTCTCATCAATTGAAAGAAGTCTCGCAAATTTTGGAGTCTCAGTCGGAAGCCCTCGACAGCCAGGTCAGTCAGCTCAACATCAATAGTGAATCGCAGGCCAGTGCAGCTGAACAGATGAGCCAGCAAGTCCATCAGATGACCGAGGGGCTTGAAGATTCTAGCCACTTTGTCACTGAGTTGCGCGGACGAAGTGACGCTGTTCATAAACAGGCGGAGAAAAGTTCAGAACTGCTTGAAGCTTCTACCAGTGCAATAAGCCAGATCATCGACAGCCATGAGCAAATCATGAAAGTCGCTGATTTGATCACTTCGGTTGCGGAACAAACCAATTTACTGGCACTGAATGCAGCGATTGAAGCCGCTCGTGCAGGTGAACAGGGCAGAGGTTTTGCTGTGGTGGCGGATCAGGTACGTGAGTTATCAGCTAAGAGTAGTGAGTCTGCGGTGGAGATTCGTAACTTGCTTGACCGAAGCGAACAGGAAGTGCGGCACGGTCAAGATGTGGTCCATGCTAGTGCGACGCGAATGAAAGAAGTCATCGAACAAGTGACGGGTATCTCGAAAGATGTAAACGGCTTAGCCAATATCATGACTAACCAAATGTCGGCACTCAAAGAACTGGATGAAGCGAGCAGTGAAGTGGCCAATGGTGTGGTGGAGACCAAGACCATTTCCGAGCTTGTTGCACAAAATGGTGCGCAGTTAAACGGGCAGGTCGAGACAGTTCGCACTCTCACATCCCAACTTGATCTAGTGGTCTCAAAAATCTAGATACACTGTATAAAGAACTGGATGTCTATCCAGTTCTTTATTATCCTGTCGCAAATTCATTTCCAAAGAGTATTGAGTGTGATTGGACGTTTGCGTGGCATTCTGCTTGAAAAGCAACCCCCTGAATTGTTGATTGAAGTAAACGGTATTGGCTATGAAGTTCAGATGCCGATGAGCTGTTTTTACGAATTGCCGAATATTGGTGAGGAAGCAATCATCTACACGCATTTCGTTGTTCGCGAAGATGCTCAGCTACTCTATGGCTTTAATACCGTTAAAGAACGCGCTCTATTCCGCGAAGTGATTAAAGCTAATGGTGTTGGCCCGAAACTGGGCTTGGGTATATTGTCAGGTATGACAGCCAGCCAATTTGTTTCATGTGTTGAACGTGAAGACATTTCAACACTGGTTAAATTACCGGGTGTTGGTAAGAAAACTGCAGAACGTCTGGTCGTTGAGATGAAAGACCGTCTCAAAGGTTGGGGGGCGGGTGATTTGTTCACGCCGCATACAGATGCAGCGCCAGTCGATTCAGCGCCTCAAGTTGATCAAGCTAACGCCGAAGAAGAAGCAATTAGCGCATTACTTGCACTTGGCTATAAACCGACACAAGCTTCTAAAGTAGTGTCTCAGGTCAAAACCGCGGATATGAGCAGCGAAGAGCTAATCCGCGAAGCACTAAAGTCAATGGTTTAAGTGACGACTAGGAACTGTTAATGATAGAAGCGGATCGTCTAATCGCGCCGGAAAATGCGGTTTATAAAGAAGAAGACGTTATCGACAGGGCAATTCGCCCGAAAAAACTGGCGGATTACCAAGGACAAGATCACGTTCGTGATCAGATGGAGATTTTCATCAAGGCCGCCAACCTACGTGAAGAAGCGTTAGATCATTTGCTGATATTTGGCCCTCCTGGTTTGGGGAAAACCACATTGGCGAATATTGTGGCCAATGAAATGGGCGTAAACATTCGCACTACATCTGGTCCTGTTCTGGAAAAAGCCGGTGACTTGGCCGCGCTTCTGACCAACCTAGAAGAAAACGATGTGTTGTTCATCGATGAAATCCACCGTTTGAGCCCGATGGTTGAAGAGGTGTTGTATCCAGCGATGGAAGACTACCAGCTCGATATCATGATTGGTGAAGGTCCTGCCGCACGTTCCATCAAGATCGATTTACCACCCTTTACCTTAATCGGTGCTACTACACGAGCTGGCTCGTTGACGTCACCACTTCGAGACCGTTTTGGTATTACCCAGCGCCTGGAATACTACAAAATTCCTGATCTTCAGCATATTGTCCAGCGTAGCGCTGATTGTTTGGGCTTGTCGATGGAGAGCGAAGGCGCGCTTGAAGTCGCAAGACGTGCTCGTGGTACGCCACGTATCGCCAACCGCTTGTTACGCCGCGTACGAGATTACGCTGAAGTGAAAGGTAACGGTCATATATGTGCAGATATCGCAGACAAGGCCCTTAACATGTTGGATGTTGACGCACAGGGCTTCGACTACATGGACCGCAAATTGCTGCTGGCCATTATGGAGAAGTTCGGTGGTGGACCTGTTGGGCTGGATAACATGGCAGCCGCCATTGGCGAAGAGAAGGACACCATTGAAGATGTCTTGGAGCCGTATCTGATACAACAAGGCTATCTGCAGCGAACGCCAAGAGGGCGTATTGCTACCGATAGGGCATACCTTCATTTCGGAATTGAAAAATAAGTTTTCAGGACCAGCTCATCATGAGCTGGTCTTTTACTATGAGTGATATTGATCACAATAATTAAATCTCGTTACTACTAATTAGGTAACTAAAATGCACGAGTTGTTAAGCGCTTGTTTTGCATAAATACCTTGGTCTACCTCCCAAATAACCGCAAATTAACAAAAGCTCGCTTAAACTGTTGATGTGGATCAATGTGATGGATTTTTAGACAAAAATGCCGCACAAAATTTGATACAAATCAAAGCGAAGTCCAAAGATAAACCTTTTGAAACAGACAGTTTTTAGGAGTAGCATTAGCGCCAGCTATATTAGCTGATGCTTAACAATTAACTAACCGTTACGGTACATTTTTGCAACAACATACTGTTCTTTAGCAACATTATTTAAGTTGGCTAAACGCCTACTTATGCTGCATGAATGTAGAAAGTGTCTTCAGCCGACACATAGGAGTAAACATGATTGATGTAGTCGATCTGTCGCGGTTGCAGTTTGCGCTCACTGCGATGTATCACTTCCTCTTCGTACCATTGACTCTGGGTATGGCTTTCCTTCTCGCCATCATGGAATCTCTGTACGTAATGACGGACAAGCAAATCTACAAGGACATGACAAAGTTCTGGGGTAAGCTTTTCGGTATTAACTTCGTACTTGGTGTTGCCACCGGCCTGACCATGGAATTCCAGTTTGGTACTAACTGGTCTTACTATTCTCATTATGTCGGGGATATCTTCGGGGCTCCACTGGCCATCGAAGCTCTGGTTGCCTTCTTCCTTGAGTCCACTTTCGTTGGCCTTTTCTTCTTCGGCTGGGACCGACTGACAAAACGACAACACTTAGTTGTAACTTGGTTAGTCGCATTGGGTTCTAACTTCTCGGCACTGTGGATCTTGGTTGCAAACGGCTGGATGCAAAACCCAGTTGGAGCAGAATTCAATTTTGAAACCATGCGAATGGAAATGGTGAGCTTTGCTGAGGTTGTACTTAACCCGGTTGCTCAGGTGAAATTCGTACACACAGTAGCTTCTGGCTATACGACAGGCGCGATGTTTATTCTTGGCATCAGTTCTTACTACCTATTAAAAGGTCGTGACATCGCTTTCGCTCGTCGTTCATTCGCCATCGCAGCCTCTTTTGGTATGGCGGCAATCCTGTCTGTAATCGTGCTTGGTGACGAATCTGGTTATGAACTAGGTGAAGTGCAGAAAGTAAAACTGGCAGCAGTAGAAGCTGAATGGCACACCGAACCAGCGCCAGCCGCTTTCACTCTGTTTGGCCTGCCAAATCAGGAAACCATGCATACTGATTACGCGATCAAGATTCCTTACGTTATGGGCATCATCGCGACTCGTTCTTTAGATGAGCAAGTAACAGGTCTACGTGACCTTCGTGATGAACACGTTGAACGTATTCGCACTGGTATGTACGCCTATGAACTGCTTGAAAAGCTTCGTGCAGGCGATAAGTCAGAAGAAAACATGGCTGCCTTTGATGAAGTGAAAGGCGACCTAGGTTACGGCCTTCTTCTGAAGCGTTACACAGAAAACGTGGTTGATGCGACTGAAGATCAAATCCAAGCGGCGGCGGATGATTCTATCCCAACAGTTTGGCCACTATTCTGGTCGTTCCGAATCATGGTTGCGTGTGGCTTTATCATGCTATTCGTATTCGGTGCCGCATTCATCCAGACTTGTCGCCAGAAGATCGAGCAAAAACCATGGGTACTAAAAGCCGCGTTGCTGAGTATTCCACTGCCTTGGATTGCTATCGAAGCAGGTTGGTTTGTTGCTGAATTCGGTCGTCAGCCATGGGCTGTGGGTGAAATTCTACCTGTACATGTGGCGGCATCTGCACTCACCGCTGGAGAAATCTGGACGTCACTGTTTGCAATCTTGGCGCTATACACCGTCTTCCTGATTGCAGAAGTGTACTTGATGCTGAAATTTGCTCGCAAAGGTCCTAGCAGCCTGAAGACAGGTCGTTACCACTTTGAGCAAAACGCTGACTCTGTTGAAGACAAAGTTAGTCGTCAAGTAGACGCGTAAAGCAAGGAGAAACATATGTTTGAATACGAAATCTTGCGACTTATCTGGTGGGTTCTGATCGGTGTTCTCCTGGTAGGCTTCGCAGTGACTGATGGCTTCGATATGGGTGTTGGTGCGCTAGTACCTGTAATCGGAAAAAATGACACTGAACGTCGTGTGATGATCAACTCGATCGCACCTCACTGGGAAGGTAACCAAGTTTGGTTGGTGACAGCGGGTGGTGCTCTATTTGCTGCATGGCCTTTAGTTTACGCAACGTCGTTTTCTGGATTCTATCTGGCGATGATTCTGACGTTGGCTGCTTTGTGGCTAAGACCGTTGGGCCTCTCTTATCGCTCAAAGATTGAAGATACTAAGTGGCGTCAAACGTGGGATATTTGTATTTCTATCAGTGGCTTCGTTCCACCAATTATCTTTGGCGTGGCGTTTGGTAATCTACTACAAGGTGTACCGTTCCAGTTGACTGAATTTTTGATGCCAACGTATCACGGTTCATTCTTTGGTCTGTTAAACCCATTCGCATTACTATGTGGCTTAGTTAGCTTGTTCATGATCTTAATGCAGGGCGCTACTTGGCTACAGATGAAGACTACAGACGCAGTTCACGCTCGCTCACGCAGTGTTGCACAAATCATGGGTCTACTAACGGTTGCGACTTTCGTTGCTGCTGGTTTCTGGGTTCAAAGTATTGAAGGCTACGTGATTACCAGCGCAATTGACCATAATGGCGCGTCTAACCCACTTGCTAAAGAAGTAGTTCGTGAAGCGGGTGCTTGGATGAACAACTTCGAGCAGTACCCGTTGATGTGGATTGCTCCAGCGCTGGGTGTAGTGATGTCTCTTGTTACTGTACTGGCTTCACGTCTTGAGCGTGGTGGTATCGCATTCTTCGCTTCAAGCCTAGGTAATGCAGGTATTATTTTCACAGCGGGTCTTGCGATGTTCCCATTCATCATGCCTTCTGATTTGATGCCTAACCACAGCCTGACCATGTGGGATGCAACGTCATCTGAATTGACGCTCAATCTGATGACAGGTGTAGCCTTTATCATGGTGCCTGTTATCTTGGCGTACACAATTTGGACTTACTACAAGATGTTCGGTCGTCTGGACAGCAAGTTCATTGAAGACAACAAAAACTCACTTTACTAAGGAGCTATTACTATGTGGTATTTCGCATGGATTCTAGGTGTACTACTTGCTTGTGCATTCGGTATCATCAATGCTCTTTGGCTAGAGCATTCAGAAATGATGGATAAAGACAGTGAGTAATCTCACTGAGCAGGTAGCTAAGCTGCATGCGCCAATGGATAAGGCTCTGTTTAGAGCCTTATCTCTGATTCTTGGTTTTTATCATGTTGCTATGGTGATGTGGGATCCGGAGCAGTATTCAGCTTCAATAGGCGGCTTCAATGCACTGATCTCACCGCTGATGATTTGGGCAATTTGCTCCAGTATGATCTTTGGCTTGAGTTTCAAACCAAAAAACTGGTATTGGCAAGTATTATTCAGTCCCTATTTTTCCTTAACGATTCTAATTTATTTAACTCTAATACGTGTTTTGTAAATTGAACTGACTGAAAATTATCCACTAATTAGTCACAATAGCGCCACTATTTGATAGCTGGCGCTATTTTTTGTTTCAATCTTTGAAAACCTCCATTAACCCTTGCATAAACGGCAATGAGTTGCGTTATAGTAAAGCACCTCAATTGTTAGAAAGGGATTGATGTGCAAAGCGAACCTGCTGTATTTGAGCTGCCTGTAACGGTTTATTATGAAGATACTGACGTCGGTGGGCTGGTATTTCACGCCAATTACGTTAAGTATTTTGAGCGTGGCCGTTCTGAATATCTGTCCAGTATTGGTGTTTCACAATCGACTCTTTTGGAACAAAACATCGGTTTCGTAGTCCGACACATGGACATCGATTTTCTGCAAGGCGCTCGTCTCGAAGACCGTCTAACGGTTAAGACATCAGTTGCAGAAGCGAAGAAAGCAAGCCTTATTTTCTGTCAGGAGATCGTAAATCCTGCCGGTAAAACATTGTGTAAAGCAATGGTTAAGGTAGCATGCATCGATAATGAAAAAATGAGGCCAAAAGCGATCCCTCAATCAATAGTTATGGAGTTTACTCACAGTGACCGCTGATATTTCAATGCTTGACCTGTTTTTGCAAGCAAGCCTGCTCGTAAAAATGGTGATGTTGACCTTGTTAGGTATGTCGATTGTTTCTTGGGCAATGATCATTAAGCGCAGTAAAGTGCTATCCCAAGCTGCGAAAGGAGCTGAAACATTCGAAGATAAGTTCTGGTCAGGCACTGATCTTTCCGTCCTTTATCAAAATGCTAAAAAGCGCAAAGACGAACTGGAAGGAACGGAAGAGATCTTCTATTCAGGTTTCACTGAGTTTGCTCGCCTAAGAAAATCCAACGCTGACTCACCTGACTTCATTATGGAAGGCACTGGTCGCGCAATGCGTGTTGCAGTTGCCCGTGAAGTCGATGAACTTGAAACTAACCTACCATTTTTGGCAACGGTTGGCTCAATCAGCCCTTATATCGGTCTATTTGGTACAGTTTGGGGCATTATGCATGCCTTTATCGCACTTGGTGAAGTTAAGCAGGCTACTTTAGCCATGGTTGCGCCGGGTATCGCTGAAGCATTGGTTGCAACTGCGATGGGTCTATTTGCAGCGATTCCAGCTGTGATGGCTTACAACCGATTGAGTAATAAAGTGGGTAAGTTGGAACACAACTACGCCACTTTCTCTGAAGAATTCCACAGCATCCTGCACCGCCAAGCGATGGCTGGACGTGATTCTGCCAACAGGGATTAATGGATATGGCAGGCTATCAACCTAAAAAACGTAAGATGACGGCAGAGATTAACGTTGTGCCTTACATCGACGTTATGCTCGTGTTGTTAATTATCTTCATGGTGACGTCGCCTTTCGTAACACAGGGTGTTGATGTTGAGTTGCCAAAAACAGCAACAGCGAAACCTGCATCAGAGCTCGCCGGAGATAGCGACTCAAGTTTCATCATCGTAGAAATTGATCGTGAAGGCAATTTAGGCCTGAGTGTAAACGATGAAGAAGTCATGCGTGGTATCTCGCTGCAGGACGTGATTGTACGTGTGAAAGCAGAACTGTCCTTGAAGCCAGAGTCACCTGTCGCTGTTGGTGGTGATGCGGCGACTCCTTATGCTGAAGTGGTACTGGTTCTGGACGAATTAAGCCGTGCTGGGATCCCTAAAGTGGGGCTTCTTACGGACATAAAGGAATAAGCGCTCTCAGGTTATGAAAGAGACCAAACCAAAGAAAAAGAGTGATTACACCAAGCCGATAGCGATATCTGCAGCTTTGCATGCACTGTTGGCTGTGGCGCTTATTTGGGGAACAGACTTTACCATGTCAAAGCCAGAGCCTTCTGGTCAGATGGTTCAGGCGGTTGTTATTGACCCCAACTTGGTGCGCCAGCAAGCTCAGCAAATTCGCAGTCAACGTGAAGAAGCAGCGAAGAAAGAGCAGGACCGTTTAGATAAGTTGCGCCGCGAAAGCGAGCAGCTTGAGAAAAACCGCAAAGCGGAAGAAGAACGCATTCGTAAGCTGAAAGAGCAGCAAGCACGAGAAGCGAAAGCTGCACGTGAAGCTGAGAAAGCCAGACAGCAGAAAGAAAAAGAACGCCAAGCCGCTGAAGAGCGAGTTAAAAAAGAGCGCGAACGTGCGGCTAAATTAGAAGCTGAGCGTAAAGCGAAAGAAGAGGCGATCAAAAAAGCGGAACAAGAACGTTTAGCTAAAGAAGCCGCTATCGCTAAAGCAGAGAAAGAGCGCGTTGCACGTGAGAAAGCGGCAAAAGAAGCGGAAGAAAAAGCACGTCGTCAACGTGAAGCGGCTGAAAAAGCTGAAAAAGAACGTATAGCGAAGGAGAAAGCTGCTAAAGAAGCTGCTGAGAAAGCGCGAAAAGAGAAAGAACGTTTAGAGCGCTTGGAGCGTGAACGTAAAGAGCAAGAAGCTGCTTTAGATAACATCTTCTCTGGTCTAGAAACTGAGGCTGAGCAAAACAGTTCAGCTAGACAGCAACACGTGAATAGTGAAGCGGATCGATACGGTGCTATTTATACCCAATTGATTCAGCAGAACCTGCTACTGGAGGACAGTTTCAGGGGAAAGTCATGCCGAGTTAATCTGCGCCTGATTCCTACAGGTGCTGGCGCCATTGTCGGTAATCTAAGCGTGCTTGATGGTGACAATCGACTGTGTTCGGCGACGCGACGAGCGGTTGCGCAGGTAGGAAGTTTCCCATTACCTAAAGAACAAGACGTCATCAATCAGTTAAAGAATATCAATTTAACCGTAGAACCTAAGTCATAAGGAAAAGCTTGTGTTAAAGCGACTAGTATTAGGATGTTTGCTCACAGTGATGAGCGCGTTTCAGGTAGCCAATGCGGCACTGGAACTTGTGATTACAGACGGCATTGACTCTGCACGTCCGATCGCTATCGTCCCATTTAAGTGGGAAGGTTCAACTAAATTACCTCATAATGTATCAGCTGTTATTGCTTCTGATTTGCAACGCAGTGGTAAATTCAGCCCAGTTGCAACCAGCAAAATGCCACAAACACCATATAGTGAAAGTGAAATTAACTTTGATGCTTGGACAGGGTTAGGCGTTGATGCGTTACTAACAGGCACTATTTCGCAAAATGCGGAAGGTAACTATGTAATCAACTACCAGTTGGTGGACGTAGTTCGTGGTCAATTAACTCAAGGGCAAAGCAAAGCGTTAAGTACTGATGGCCAACTCGTGTTGTCTAAAGATCACGTGCTTTTCAACAAGCGTGCAACAGTGCCGGGGGAGCGTATGCGTGAATATGCTCACCGAATTTCAGACTTGGTATACAAAGAGTTAACTGGTGAGCGTGGTGCGTTCCTGACTCGAATCGCTTACGTTGTGGTTAACGATAAAGACAGCTATCCGTATCAACTACGTGTTGCTGACTATGATGGTTATAACGAGCGATTGGTTCTACGTTCTAAGCAGCCACTTATGTCTCCAGCTTGGTCACCAGATGGTAAGAAACTGGCTTATGTGAGTTTCCAAAATGGCCAGGCAGAAATCTTCATCATGAACATCTACACGGGTGAGCGTGAAAAAGTAACGTCATACCCTCGTCACAATGGTGCGCCACGATTCTCTCCTGATGGTAATAAACTCGCTCTCGTGTTGTCGAAAACAGGCAGCCTGCAAGTTTATACATTGGATTTGAAAACCCGCAAGTTGACGCAAATAACACGTGGTAGATCAAATAATACAGAACCATTCTGGCATCCTGATGGCAAATCACTGATCTTTACCTCGGATCGGGGTGGTAAACCTCAAATTTATCAAGTAGATTTGGCAAGTGGTTCAACCAACCGCCTTACCTGGCAGGGTCGCCAGAACCTAGGTGGGCAGATTACACCTGATGGACGATTCCTAGTAATGGTCAATCGCAGTAACTCGGGCTTCAATTTGGCAAAGCAGGATCTTGAAACGGGCGCCGTTCAGGTTCTGACAAAAACATTGCTGGATGAATCACCGAGTATTGCGCCAAACGGCGGTATGGTTATTTATAGCTCTATCTTCAACAAAACCAATGTGCTTTCAATGGTTTCAATAGATGGACGCTTTAAAGCTCGATTACCGGCAACAAACGGTCGCGTTCGTGCACCTGCATGGTCACCGTTTTTGTAGCAAGTAATAAGTATCAAAAAGTAAGGAAAATATAACAATGCAACTAAACAAAGTTCTTAAAGGGCTATTGATTGCGCTACCAGTTCTAGCTGTTACAGCATGTAGTTCAAGCGATGACGCAGCTAACGCTTCTGGTTCTGAAACTAACCAATCAACGTCTGGCTCTGCTAACGGTGTTGATACAACTGTAGTTTCACCAATCGGTGAGAACGGCCAACTTTCTGAGCAAGAGCTTAAAGAGCAGGCACTTCGTGAGTCTCAAACAATCTACTTCGCGTTTGACAACGCAACCATCGCTGGTGACTACGAAGAAATGCTAGCTGCACACGCGGCTTACCTAAGCAAAAACCCTGCACTAAAAGTGACTATCGAAGGTCACGCTGATGAGCGTGGTACTCCTGAGTACAACATCGCACTAGGCGAGCGTCGTGCAACTGCAGTTGCTAAGTACCTACAAGCACTAGGTGTTCAAGCAGACCAAATCTCAATCGTGAGCTACGGTGAAGAGAAGCCTCTTCTACTAGGTCAGTCTGAAGATGTGTACGCTAAGAACCGTCGTGCGGTTCTAGTATACTAATCAAGGAAAGACCTTATGTTCAGTAACCTTAAGCGCGTAGTTACGCTTACGTTACTGGCAAGTGCAGCGAACACTGTGTTCGCTGCACCAGCTCCAGTATCTGATCTTGGTGGTAGCAACTCTGCACCATCGTCTTCTGCCGTACCGGCAAATGAAACCGAAGTTCAACGCCTCGAACGCTTGTTAGAAAACCGCAATCGCGTTCAGTTGCAAATGCAACAGCAGCTTGATGAAATGGCGTTGGAAATTAGTGACCTTCGTGGTCAGCTAGAAAAGAATAATTACGACATGCAGCAGATGCTGCAGCGTCAGCGTGAATTGTTTATCGAGCTTGATAAGCTTCGCGGCCAGATCAACAGCGCTCCAGCAGTCGATACTGCAGCTAAAGATGACCAAGCGAAGCCTGTTGGTAAATTCAGTACTAATGTGGATGAGCAGACTGCGTATCAGAATGCCGTTGATCTTATCCTTAAGAAACGTGATTACACGGGTGCTATTGCTGCATTCCAGCAATTTCAGAAAGACTTCCCTGACTCAACGTTTGCACCAAACGCCCATTACTGGCTAGGGCAGCTTTATTTTGCTAAGAAGCAGGATAAAGAAGCAGTTAAGAGCTTTGCCTCGGTAGTGTCTTACAAAGACTCGAATAAACGTGCGGATGCTCTGGTGAAACTTGGTGACCTTTCGCAGCGTAACAACAATGCAGCGCAAGCGAAAAAGTACTATCAACAGGTACTTGACGAGTATCCAGATAGTGCGTCTGCAAAACTTGCGGCAGAACGTATTAAGTAGATAAACAAAGGAGCGCAGAGTCGCTCCTTTTTAATACCCTCTGTACGGACATTCCATTCACTATTTACTCAACAAGTAATTCTTGCGGAAACTAGCATCTTGATCTGGGTTAAGGTTACAATACTCGGATTACTGGAAGTTGCGTAGAGCAAGAGCAATGAGCCACATTTTAGATACAATCGAAACTGTTTACCCATTCCCACCGAAACCAACACCGCTGACAGATGACCAAAAGCAAGCGCACATTAAAAACATTAAAGAGCTGCTTAAAGAGAAAGACGCGGTACTGATCGCCCACTATTACACTGACCCTGAAATTCAAGCGCTTGCTGAAGAGACCGGAGGGTTTGTTGGCGATTCACTAGAGATGGCCAAGTTTGGTAACCGCCATCCTGCGAGCACATTGATTATCGGTGGTGTGCGCTTTATGGGCGAATCTGCAAAAATTCTGACACCTGAAAAACGCATCTTGATGCCAACGCTAGAAGCGGAGTGTTCATTAGACTTAGGTTGTCCAGCGGACAAATTCACAGAATTCTGTGATGCGCACCCTGATCACACTGTCGTAGTTTATGCGAATACCTCAGCTGCGGTGAAGGCCCGTGCTGACTGGGTGGTGACGTCAAGTATCGCTTTGGAAATCGTTGAGCATTTAGACGCTGAAGACAAACCTATTATCTGGGGCCCCGATCGCCATTTAGGCTCTTACATCGCCAATCAAACTGGTGCTGATATGCTTTTGTGGCAAGGCGAATGTGTCGTTCACGATGAGTTCTCTGCTGATGCGTTACGTAAGATGAAAGGTCTATACCCTGAAGCGGCGATTTTGGTACACCCTGAGTCACCAGCGAGTGTAGTCGAGCTGGCGGACGCTGTCGGCTCAACTAGCCAACTGATCAAAGCGGCTAAAGAGCTACCTCAGCAAAAAATGATCGTTGCGACTGATAAAGGTATCTTCTTCAAGATGCAGCAATTGGTGCCTGAAAAAGAACTGATTGAAGCACCTACTGCTGGTGCAGGAGCCACTTGTCGTAGCTGTGCACATTGTCCTTGGATGGCAATGAACGGTCTGAAAGCAATCGAAGAAGCATTGCGCGACGGTGGAGAACAACACGAAATTTTCGTTGATGAAGCATTACGTGTGAAATCGCTTATTCCATTAAATCGTATGCTTGATTTTGCCGAGCAACTGAACATGCAGGTTAAGGGTAACGCTTAAATCCGCATACAAATAACTCAAAAGCCAGCTTAACTAAGCTGGCTTTTTTGTCTCTAATTATTCACGGTTTAGTTAAACAACCAGTAGCTCACAGGGTTATCTGGACATTGGTATGGCCCGCACTCAACAAACGTCGATAGCATATTGAGAGCCACTACCGATATCGCAAGCAGACACACCCAGCGACCAATCTTGCTCATTTCGAAAGGTTCCGTATTCCAAGCCTCGTTCCACAGCATGAGCAGTATCGCGACAGCCAAAATAGTCGCTGAGAACAAGACGAACGCCCAAGTGTAGTAATGCATACCAAAGATAGCGCTGCCATATCCAGGAGTACCAGGGATAACGTGCAATGAGACTTGGCGCAGGGCGGTCGCTGCCCCAAACAGTGCCCCTATCAACACGACACCATAATGTCGTTGCTGTGGACCGTATTTTACGTTGAGCAGAAAGCCAAACATCACCATGACAAAACCAATGCGCTGAAGTAGGCAAAGGGGGCATGGCAACTCGTTGAGTGAGAATTGGAGGACAAAACCAATTAGCAAGACTAACGTCATGCCGAAAAGGCCGAGGGTATTAAGAATATTGATTTGATTTCGGTTCATCGTGCTCTCCTTACAGCAAAATAGAAAGAGCGTCGTTGGCATGGTGGTTAAACCAATACAAACCAATCAATATCGATGTGGCGAACAGAGTGTAGCCAAGTGACTTTTTGCCGCAGAATGCGAAAAGCATCGCAGCAAAAAGTACTAAAAAGATGAAAGACATCATGTGAAAACCCTTACTTTCTTATCTTAATTACAGCGAGTTTAATACTCGTCTATCCCCAACATAGACCTAGCCGATTTGAGATTCGATAGATAAACGCAAAACCTAAGATTGCAGAAAGCGAGCGTCGGTGTGTAAGCCGCCCATTTAAACGTTATTACCCTGATTTTTCTGACTATAACCATATAGAAGTGACAAGGGATCAACAGTTTAATACAGGGAATTGGCTCATCGGTCCTAAGTGAGTTAACCTAGTTAGAATATTGATAGTAATCAGTCGAGTAACAGGAAATATGTCAGTTTGGTTTGTTTTCAAAAAGTGGTTGAAATCACGATTATTCCAGCTGAGTAATCGCAATCTGATCATTTTGCTGCTGGCGTATGTGGCTTTGTCTTGGGGAATGTTGGTAGTTAGTGGTGAAACGGCACTGACTGAAGATATCTCCACTTTTGTCTATTACCTCATGGTCACGGCATCGACAGTCGGATATGGCGATTTGTCTCCGACAACAGCAGCAGGAAAATGGGTGGTGATTTTATTCGTCATACCTGGCGGATTAACCTTATTTGCTGCTCTTGTTGGTAGGTTAGCTTCGGCATCAGTAGATTATTGGCGCGCAGGAATATTAGGAAAACGGAGAGTTGGTGTGGAAAATCATATTCTGCTTTTAGGTTGGAACGGTCAGCGTACTATGCATTTAATTCGTATGCTGCAACATGAAGAAGAAGGGAAACGACCTATCGTATTGTGCAGTAGATCTGATATCGAGAATCCTTTACCAGGAGAAATCGGCTTTGTAAAAGTGACTAGCTACACCGATGAGCAGGAGATGGAAAAGGCATCGGTCGCACAGGCCAGTTGCATCGTGGTCGATAACTTGGAAGATGATATTACGCTATCTGCGGCGCTTTACTCAGCCAACGTGAACCCAAAGGCGCACCTATTAGCTTATTTCAAAGATGAAGCGTTGAGCCAATTGCTCAATCAACATTGCCCGAATGCTGAATGTATTCCGGCCGTTGGAGCCGAAATGCTTGCCAAAGCCGCTGTAGACCCGGGATCTAGCGCTCTTCATCAAGAGCTGCTCGCTTCCACTAGAGGAATGACTCAGTACTCAACAACCTACCCAGAAAGCGCTTCTGCAACAGATGTGCAGTCTATCTTTGTTTACATTAAACGTGCTTACCAAGCGACACTCATCGCGATTGATACCGGAAAAGGGATCGAACTCAACCCCGACTTAGAAAAGGTTATCCTTCCAGGAACTAAGTTGTTTTACATCGCAGATGAGAGGATAGATGCTTTTGAGTGGTCATCAATGAAGTGAGCAATGCTGTTTACAAAGAAAAAAGGGCCATTGGGCCCTTTTTAGTTTTGAGTAGTTTTTATTCCGCTTCCACCAACATGGAGCCGCGCATTGCTAGGCCACATAACATAGTTGGGATTGCATTAAATATCTCTTCAAACTGCTCTAAGCCTTCAATACCTTGCTCAGCCAATGTAGCGATTGAAGTCTCTGGGTCGTAAAGCATGCTGAGAGAAAGCAGTACACCGCCAAGAAGGGCGCTGTCTTCGCTGTCTTCAGGCATGATGGTTTCCCAGTCATCTCTGGCTAGCTGCCAGCCTTGCAAAACACCTTCACAGAAATCACGTGCTTCCTGATTAACGATATCCGCTTCATCCAGCGAACATTCGCTTGGCCATACCCACTGGTTTTCTAGTAAAGCAGGGCGGTATTCGTTCCACATTGCAATAATCAATTCAATGTAGGTTTCTAGCTGCTCGCCATCAGAAAAAGGCGCAACTTCTTCTCCACCCCATAGAAAAGGAAGCCATTCTTGAGGCGGCAATACATTGGGTGCAGCAGCCATAGCTGTAACGAATCCTTGAGTTTTTGGCTCGTTGATCAGTCGGTTTTCCAGTTCTGGCTGAGAAAGGATTTCTTGTAGTGTCAAAATGAATACCAAACGGGTTTGATGAAATTGGGCTAATACTAACAGCCAAAACGAGACATAAAAAGGTGGCAGCTTTGTTATCTTCGCTATAATTGGAGTTAAACGGACAAAATTCAAAGGCTTATGGAAATTCGTTCCTCCCTCAAAAGAAAGAGCTTTTTGGCGCTCGCCATGTATATGGCGTTGCTGATTGCGATCATTGGTACTGTGAGCTATTTGGTGGTGGAGCCACCTATTAGGGATCAGTTAGAAAAGAATTTGGACCTGAGAACGCAAATAATAGCCGCTGAGATCAAAGAGCCTTTGAACAGTTCTCTGGGCATACTCCAGAGTGTGGTCAGTATCGGTAATACTCATGAATCGCAGAGCCATCAGGAAGAGATGCTGTTTGAGTTATTTTCGGTAATCGATGGTGTCGCGGTCAGTGGTGGACTTTGGCCAATTCCTTATTCAATCGAGGAAGGCAAAGCTTATAAAAGCTTGTTTTTCAATCGAGCCAGTGATGGACAGATAGATCAAGTATTCTCTTGGGATAACCCAGAGTCTGGCGGCTATGACAAAGAATCTTGGTATACCTCTGTTGTTGGTAAGCCAATGGGCACGGTTTCTTGGTCACAGGTGTATATCGATCCTTTTACCCATGTCCAGATGATCACCGCTTCTTCTCCTTATTACGTCGATGATGTTTTCGCCGGTGTGGCAACGGTAGACATATCGCTCGAAAGCCTAGTTGCCTTTGTGCGTAAGCATGCTGAAGAGTATGAATTAGGCGTGGTGCTAAAAGACTCATATGGTGATGTCATTACTGAGCACAATTTCCAGGTAGTGGAGGGCATTTACATCAGTAGTACCGACTTCGGCGACTTTAAATGGTACATCGATGTTGTGAATGCGAATCGCTTGGTGACAGAGCAAGTCTATGATCTAGTCTCTAAAGTTGAAGCCGGCATCATACCGATTATGCTTGCTTGTGTGATGATGGGGTATTTCCTTATCAATCGCTTCCTTATTTCACCTATCGTGATTATTGCTCAGAAGGTTGATGACTCTATAGAAGGAGGCATCATCGATTTGCGTTACAACAGTCAAGATGAGATTAAACACCTGATCGAGACGTTTAATCAAAAAACCGTATTCCTGGAAGCCGAAAAGCAGAAAGCCCAAGCTTCAACCAAAGCGAAAAGCGCCTTTTTAGCCACATTATCACACGAGATTCGGACGCCAATGAACGGCGTACTGGGCACTGCTCAGATATTGCTTAAAACAGACTTGAGTGAAGAACAGCAGAAGCACATGAAAACGCTCTATGAGTCTGGCGACCATATGATGACACTGCTCAATGAAATTCTCGATTTCTCTAAAATTGAACAAGGCCATTTGGAGCTTGAAAACAATCCGTTCCCGCTAGAGGCCATCATTGGCAGTATTAATAGTGTCTATTTTACGCTGTGCTCTGAAAAAGGGCTGCAGTTCAAGGTTTATTCCGAAGTGCCACCTGATCGCTGGTATATGTCAGACAAGGCACGCCTGCGTCAGATACTATTCAACTTGCTCAACAATGCGGTCAAGTTCACCTCACGCGGATATGTTGAGGTGTATTTCAAGGAGGTAGAAAAGCAGGGGCAAAACTACTTAGAAATCAAAGTCCGAGATACGGGAATAGGAATAGCAAAAGAAGCTCAACAAAAGATATTCAAACCTTTCGAACAAGCGGAGTCTTCTACAACTCGCCGATTTGGTGGTACAGGTTTAGGCTTGGCGATCGTCAAGCAGTTGTGTGACCTCATGAATGGTAGCGTGACATTGACCAGTGAGCTGGGTATAGGTACCAGTTTTGATGCTCTGGTTGCGATGGACCGCTGCGAGCCTCGAAATCAAGACGCCAAAGAGCACCGCAAGTTGAATTACAACGGCCTGAAGGCACTGATTGTTGAAGATAACCGGACCAATGCCATAATCATTAACACCTTCATGAGTAACAAAGGTTTTGAGTGTGAAGTGGTAGAAAATGGCGAGTTGGCTATCCATGCGATAGCAAACAATGAATATGACTTAATTCTAATGGACAACCACATGCCAGTAATGGATGGCGTGGAGGCTACTTCTGCAATCCGCTCACTTCCTAGCTCTAAATCTAAAATCCTTATATTAGGCTGCACAGCTGACGTATTTAAAGAAACCCGAGAGCGTATGCTTGGAGTGGGGGTTGATTACATTGTCTCGAAGCCTATTGATGAAAACGAACTTGACGATGCGCTCTATCGATATTCTGAACGCCTTTATCAATATAAACCCACACTATTAAAGAGTTCGAATGCTGAAGATGAAGAGACAGAGTCATTGTTGCTGACGTTCTATATGGCTCTAGAGAATGGTGACCTAGAAGAAGCACAAGAGCATTTTCAAGCCCTGAAAGCGGCGACAACAGGCATTGAAGATAACCACTTGGAAGAAACCCTGAAAGCGATACAGATGAAGCTTACACTAGGCGAGGTTCCTTCCCAATCAGATTTGGACGTATTAACGGTTCTACTAAAAGACTTCTGTAAGTAAATTACGTAATTTTGATTAATTTGTGAGCAGATTGAGGATTTGTAGCGAATTGTTCTAACCTTTTTACTGAATTTGGTGGTTTATTTACTGCCTTTGCATGAATTTGAAATCTAAAACTGCATAAATCATGAAATAATAGTTTTATGTGCTGGTAATTTAAATTTTATCCAGTTTATATCACTACTTTAATTGTTTTAATTTGGATTTATATACTGAGGTTTTAGATGAAGCCGCGTGGGCCGTTTTGTATTCGTAATGCAGCAGCAGACACTTTTGCTATGGTGGTATTCTGCTTTATTTCTGGGATGATCATAGAAATCTTTATTTCCGGGATGACGTTCGAACAATCTCTGGCTTCACGAACCCTTTCTATTCCCGTGAATATTGCGATTGCTTGGCCATACGGCATGTTCCGAGATTTCATGCTTAGGCAAGGTGAGCGAGTCTCATCCACGAGTATGATGAAGAATATGTCCGACTTGCTTGCTTATGTACTGTTTCAATCGCCAGTGTATGCTGCGATCCTATTTGCAGTTGGCGCATCAAGTGATCAAATCCTAACGGCGGTAACCTCGAATGCAGTGATCTCATGTGGAATGGGTGTCTTGTATGGTTACTTTCTCGATATGTGCCGCAAGTGGTTTAGAGTACCGGGTTACTATCAGCAAGCCTGATTTTGCAGGAAATCTGGTCGAATTAGCCATTAAGTAATCAAACGATCAATGAGTGACGCTTTTTTTCCTCATTAGGCTTGACCTAACCTAATAGAATCATTAAATTAGCGCCTCGTTGGTGAGCAAAACCAACCACAATTTGATTCGGTGAGTTGTCCGAGTGGCTGAAGGAGCACGCCTGGAAAGTGTGTATACGGCAACGTATCGAGAGTTCGAATCTCTCACTCACCGCCACATTTTAAAAAAGACGTCCTAGGACGTCTTTTTTTGTGCCTCAACTTCATAAAACAAGCCGCAGCTCTCGATACTTGTTTGAAGCTTACCTAGCGAACAAATTTAGCGATTAATGCAGAATTCATCCAGATAGTTTACCTTCTGATCTTATCGGCTGATAAAGCGATACAGCAAGAGCAAAACGGGTTTAGCATAAAATTCATCAGCGGCTAGATATCCCCTAAAATCAAAGAGAAAACGCCCACATTGTTAAGTGAGCTCGACCACGGGTAAGAGGGAGCCTACTATTTTGTTGTCGGGTGAAAAAGGGAAAATAATTTCAATCGTGATACCGTTTGGATCGTCGAAAAAGATCTGATGCTCATTGATTTGCGGGATCACGCGTTCACGAAAAGGAATCTTCAGGTGAGCCAAGTGCCGCTGAGTTGATGCAAGGTGGTGGCCTTTGAATGAGATATGGTCTATGGCCCCTGAGCCTGATTGGCCTTCTTTGCCTCCTAAATAATCCACCAGAGCTTTGGGAGTATGCCCTTCAGAGAGAGACACTAGATGTAAAATAGGGTTTCCATCATCGTCATACATCCAAGCACCTGGAAAAGCAAATTGAGGGCGAGGGCCGCGCTGTAGCCCAAGAGACTGTTCAAAGAACTGTATGGTTATATCTAGGTTAGAGGTTCTGATGGTAAAGTGATCGATGGCCTTTATACGCATATGACTACCTTGTGCCTGAAGGGAAAACGTATACTCCACAATACGTGATCGGTGACGGCAAAGAGAAGGGCAGCTAATCTAAAAACACTTTTCATTCGAACCGAATAATCTATACCTACCCTACCGACACACTAGTCATAGGCTTGTCGAACCCTTGTTCGCTGTCACTTTGTTTATGGTGTCATGCTGTCAACTTCTTGCTCTTGAGTGGAGGGGCTCACCCATTCGGTTACTCATACGTCATTGTTTAGCTGAGCCAAATAGTTAATTCAGATTTACACCAATTATCAAACTAACTCTGATCAATATACTGATTCCATGATTACCAGGTCGGCTGGAGTTCGTGAGCAATCATCCCAGTGACCAAGACTTAACTGAGGAACCGATGATGAGCAAACTGTTTGATACAACACAACTAAAGCAACTGGATCTGCAAAACCGTGTTGTGATGGCTCCCATGACCCGAGCGCGCACTAGCCAGCCGGGTAATATACCTAACCCAATGATGGCAACCTATTATCAGCAACGCGCGACCGCGGGCTTAATTATTTCTGAAGCGACACAGATTTCTGACGATTCACAAGGCTATTCTTTCACTCCGGGCGTCTACACCGATGAACAAGTGGCGGGTTGGAAAACCGTGACTCAAGCGGTCAAACAACAAGGCGCAGTGATGTTTTGCCAGCTATGGCATGTGGGTCGAGTATCGCACCCAAGTTTTCAAAACGGCGAGCAACCTATCGCACCATCGGCCCTGAAACCCGTAGATACGCAAGTGTGGATCGCTGACGAGAATGGCAACGGTAATATGGTGGATTGTGTCGAGCCAAGAGCCATGTCTCAGGCGGATATTGACCGAGTGGTGAGCGATTTTGCTTACGCGGCAAAGCGTGCGATTGAAGCGGGTTTCGATGGCATTGAAATCCACGGTGGTAACGGTTACTTGATTGATCAGTTCCTGCGTACAAACTCCAATCACAGAACCGATCAATACGGTGGAACTCAGGCAAACCGCATACGCTTTTTATTGGAGGTGGTCGATGCTGTGAGTGTTGCCATTGGCGCCGATAAAGTCGGAGTACGACTGGCACCTTTCATCACGTTTAAGGATATGAATTGCCCAGAGATTGTCGCGACGATTCTACAGGCGTCTCAGCAACTTCAAGCTCGCGACATTGCCTACTTACACCTGTCGGAGGCCGATTGGGATGATGCGCCAGTGATTCCTGAAAGCTTTAGACAAGAGCTGCGCAACTACTTCACCAACACCATCATTGTCGCCGGCAGTTACACTCAGCAACGTGCGGAGACTGTACTCGAAAAAGGGTATGCAGATTTAGTTGCTTTTGGACGTCCGTATGTTTCTAACCCAGATTTAGTCGCACGCCTAAGGCATCAACAGCCTCTGCAGGATCTGGACGGTGCGACACTGTTTGGTGGTGATGAACGCGGGTATACCGATTACCCCACGTATGGCTAAAGGCACTAGGCTCAACGCCGCAACTTTTAAACAAAATAGGAAAGGACAACAATGAAAAAGATAGCCAAATCCTTACTGGCAGTAGGAATCCTAACGACGAGCTCTGTTCAGGCGTTTGAACTCATGAGCGAAGACATTATTGAAGGCCACCCGATGCAGAAAACCTTTGAGTATCAAGGTTGGGGTTGTGATGGTGACAATATGTCTCCGCAGCTGACGTGGAAGGGTGCGCCTGCTGGGACCAAGAGCTATGCGATTTCTGTATACGATCCCGATGCGCCTACAGGCAGTGGTTTCTGGCATTGGTTGGCGTTTGACATTCCAGCTTCCGTCAAAGCATTACCTCGTGGAGCAGACATTAACAAGTTAGGTGGGACGGAATCACGCATCGACTTTGGCACCACTGGGTATGGCGGTGCATGTCCGCCAGCTGGGGATGGTATGCATCGCTACCAGTTTACAGTTTGGGCGCTGCCTACCGCCAGCTTAGAACTCAATCCACAAACACCCGCGGCAGTGGTTGGGTTTACCTTAAACAGTGTGGCTTTAGGTAAAGCGACATTAACCGCAACGTATACGCGCTAGACAGCACAAAGCTCAGAGCGTATTTTAATTATTGCTTACTCAAAAGGCCGCATACATTACTCATGCCGAATAGTTAAGCCAAAAATGAACGTTTGAACGATCCTACGAAGATATAAAAATCCAAGTGTATTCATGCGCTTGGGTTTTTATGTTCTCAATGTAAGATCTAAACAACGTACATGATTTTTCAGATGAGCCGCATGTTTGTGGCCTGTCAGACTGATGATCATCCTGAGATGATAGATGGGTGTCTTAGAGAAACTGGGGTCACTACCATTCCTCATTTCTTATTTCGACACTCCCCAACTACCAACTCGGTATACCCCGTTGCTTCATCCTGCTCTCTTGAAAAGCTTTGGTTAGGGTACTTGTGAAGGATCAGTTCGGCGGTGGTGTCTATGATGCTGTTTTCGAGAAGGTGTCCACCAATGACTTTCCCTTCGCTATCTGCAACGGAAATGTGGATGTGTTGGTGGTTTGGGGTCAGTGTTCCCATCACGGAAACAATTTCAAAAGGCTGAGTTAGTGTTATAGATTGTTCAGCACCTGCCAAGCGCATGCTAATTTGTTCTAAACACCCTACACAAGATGCAATAGACCCTGCTTGAATATCATATTGTGTCACCAGAGACTGGATTTGCTTTTTTAAGTCTTGGCCTTTGGTGAGTCGAACAGCGATTGGCTGAATCATAGTTGGTTCTCGGTGATAAAAGTGTTGTGTTTAATGCAAAAAGGAGCAAATTGATTGCTCCTTTAAGTCGTTTACAGGTTGAGTCCGAGTTTCATGAGTTAAATTCCGTGAATCCGAAATACTGCGGCTCCAATATAGCTGCTGCCGCCTATTTCTTGCTTAGGCGCAACAAGTAACCTGTGATGATTGAGGCCGATGTTTGTACTACCGCCAATATTGTGGCTATCTGCTTGATAGTACTCGTTGATGTCATACAAGTTACCTTCTGTATCCCAAATCTGTGGGCGATCAAAGTAGTAACCGGACATCACTTGTCGGGCTGAGCCTAGAATCATACCACCTTCTGTAATGGAGTCGATGCTTGTGGCGCCATAAGGTGACTCGGTCAATTGAGTAAAGCTCGATGGGTCATTGAGGTTTATTGTCCATGGACGAGTATATAAGCTGGCATCGACACCAACGATATCGCCGGAGTTATTGATGCTCATAGCCACTGAACCATATGGGTATAAAGCTTGTGGTACGTCGAGTTTATGATGTGTGTTGGCGGTATCCCAATAGCTTGCAAACTCGCCATCAGGGATAAACTCATCGTATGCACCACCTACTGCGATCCCGTTTATGTTACCGGCACTAACACGTTCAAATCCTTGAGATTCTCCGCCTCCTCCCGGCAAAATAGTCAATCCCTCATTGTTTGACCATGTCCATGCTAAAATGCCGCGCGCGCCGTTATGAGTGAAGAAATTGGTAAAGCCAAATACTTCTCCATGAACATTGACGTCGTAAGGGAAATTACTTGGATTCGATCCCAATTGATTTTCTGCAATGAATTTGGCGATTTCCCTATCGACTTCCTGATTGAGTTTTACTATTTCGCCGTCAGCTTTCCAAAATACTGCTTGGCACCCTGAGTGCGTAAAACAAGCTGTACCCACTGCGTCACCATTGTCATTGACTGCGTACAACTCAGATTGTGTCAGGTTAGGTGCAGTCAGCCATTCTACATTGGCTTCTGCTCCTTCTTGCGACCAACGGAAGCCAGCTCTGCTCAGCTCTGGTGCGCCCTCCCAATCCCAGTCGCCATTAGAAAAACCGACAACGTAATTGCCATCACTTATATCACGAGGGTATCCAGGAAGCTCAGCTTCAAGTGTGACTGTGATTTGATTTTGATTGGCTTCAGCGATTGCGGAAGCCGTAGTTACTGCCGAAAATACAACAAGTGGAAGTAAACTTGATCTAAACGGTTTCATACCTATCCCTATTATTCATCATTTAACAAGATCGCATACAACAGTCCATATGAATCAATGCGATATCCATATTGAACAATTTAATGTTGAAAAATTGTTAATGATTAAGAATGAATGATGATGCCATTTTCTTAAGGTATGAATTTTTAATGATATTTATGCTGTTGATAGAAAATTCAATTGATAGATATTTTCAACTATTTATCTATTTTTTGAGTGAGGAGAATTTTATGCGACTAGTTGCTTTTCTTTGGCAATAAAAAAGCCCACTCAATAGTGGGCTCTATGAATTGTCAGAGTACGTAGCCTAGTGAGCTCTTGCAACAGAGCCTTTAGAGCTCACGTTAATCGCTTGAGTAGAGTAAGGAACAAATGCTGACTGGCCTCGGCTTAACACTAGCCTCTCTGTACCTGAATGAAGCGTTACATCGCTATCAATAGCGAAGATTATCTCAGCGCGGTTTAGCTCGAGCTGCTTACTTTCTGGCTGCTTAAGAACAGAAAACTTAAAGTCTTCAACAGGCACTGGGAAGTTGAGCTCACCCTCGTTAGCGACAGGTTGCGTTAAGATTTTACCTTTATCCAGCGCTTCAAATTTGCAGCTGCTCACCAATTCTTCAACGTCCATATATTTTGGCGTCAAACCCGCTCGCAATACGTTATCCGAGTTGGCCATGATCTCTAGACCTGTACCTTTGATGTAGGCGTGAGGGGTTCCCGCATCTAAGAACATCGCTTCGCCTGGTTGAAGCTCAAGCACATTAAGCATTAGAGGGGCGAGGAGACCGACATCGTTAGGGTACTGGGTGTTCAATTCCACAACCAGTGCCGCTAATGAATCTTCGCTGTTATTAGCCCAGCTTAGCAATGCATCTAAGGCATCGGATTTTTTGCCGCCATCCAGTTCTAGCATGGCTTTGAAGAATGCCTGCAGACCTTCTGACGTAAGGTTCTCGCGAAAAGCATCAATATCCTGCTGCAGAGCATGAGCATTGATCTCATCAAACAGCGTAATCATCTCTTCGAAGTCGCGGAAGCCATTCATGGCCATATAAGGCGTTAGAGCGTACACCAGCTCTGGCTTGTGATTAGGGTCTTTGTAGTTACGGTTAGAGGCATTACGCTCAATGCCTGCTTTATCCTCTCTGGCAAACCCTTCTTCCGCTTGTGCTTTGGACGGGTGAACCTGAATGGAGAGTGCTTGCGCGGCGGCAAGTACTTTGAAAAGAAACGGCAGTTCACCGAAACGCTGCTGAGTTTCTGTGCCAATGGTTTGCTCTGGGCTCTGGTTGATAAAATCAGACAGTAGGACGGTCTCATTCTCTAACTGAATTTTTGAACATCCATTCGGGTGAGCACCCATCCAGATTTCAGCCTGAGGCTGTTGCTCAGGGTTTGCAATACCAAATAGCGTGTTAATCGAATCTCGGCTACCCCAAGGGTAGTTTTGAATGACGTTTTCCAGAAGGAAAAATGGAGCAGAGTTAGACATTCTTATACCTTACAAAACAAATGCAGCTAGCAAAAAAGCCCAAACGAATAGGCCTAAACAACCGTAGTTTACAAACTTGCCAATATCATGAGCAAGATAAAAGAGATAAGAGTGTGACTGTGTCATGATGAGGTGAAACTTTCAGGTGTTTATGAAGAGGAAAACTATGCTAGTTGGGCTAGATATTGGTGGTACGAAAATAGAAGGTGTAGGTCTGGATAAGGAGACTTATGCAACCTTAGTCAAACATCGTGAACCGACCAATACAGAAAGCTATCAGGGTTTTCTGGAATCGGTATTAGCTGTGATAAAAGAGGTGGAGAAGCACGGCGAAATCCATTCTATCGGCATCGGATGTTGTGGTTCGGTAGGCAATGATGGTTTGATGCAAGGGGCCAATGTCACCGTGCTCAATGGTCAGGACTTTATCGGCGATTTAAACCGCTACATTGATGTTCCTGTTGCTTTAGCCAACGATGCTGATTGCCTTGCTTTGTCAGAGTTCAAAGATGGGGCTGCGAAAGGTGCACAGCATTCGTGTGTCGCCATCATCATTGGCACGGGCTGCGGCTCAGGTGTGGTCATCAATAACGGCTTAGTGACAGGTTTGAACAAACTGGGTGGAGAGTTAGGGCACAATCCTTTGCCTGGATACGATAAAAACAAAGACGGTCAGCCTATTGAATGTTATTGCGGGTCGTTGAACTGTACAGAGTCATTTGTGTCTGGCACCGGATTTGGTCGCTTGTTCTCTGAAAAATACTATCCAGCAGATTCCAAACAAATCATGGCGTTATGTGCCGAGGGCGATTTAGATGCACAACAGCATTTTGATCTCTATTGTGATCAACTGGCGCGCGTGTGTGCATCCATCGTCAACTTTGTCGATCCAGAAGTGATAGTGCTGGGTGGAGGCATGTCGAATGTTGAAGCGATTTACCCGCTGGTGAATGAAAAGCTGAACTTATACACCTTTAATAAATCAGCAAAAACGCGCATTGTGAAGAATGTCCACGGTGACTCGTCCGGCGTACGAGGCGCAGCGTTTTTGCACTCACTTAGCTAGTTCGCCAATCATTTAATCGAATAGCTTTTAACTTTTGGGTTACTTTCTTTTGGCTCGACTTGAGTTTGGCTGTTGAGAGGCGCCCATTTTAACGCACCATTGGTTTCAAAATCGTTGGCTTCGGTACAAATCATGTAGTGTTCGCCAACTTGGAGTATTGCGCCCAGAGAATAGCCCTGGTCTTGGTAGTAACACACTCGCTTGGCGGCTTCGCTTCCATCGATGGCAATGACGGCTTTACCGGGCGTCGTAATAACGTTTGCCGAAGCGGATACCGATGCCAGCAATAGCAAAGTGTATAGATTGATTCGCATAAACTCTCCTTAGATTAACCCGTAGGATATAGGCGACCAGTTCTGAATCGCGATTAAGTTGCTACCGAGAAAAATGTGTGGTTGTGTTTACTTCTCTTCAATCTCCAAATTTACGCTGATAACGAGGCAACATACTTTCGTTTCCCAGCAAGCCACCTTGATGCACATAAATGATCGTTTTTTCTGGGTTTTCTTCAGACCAAGATTGTAAACATTGCCACATCATTGGGTCATAAAGCAGGTCAAACTCAACATTCGTTTGTTCCAGAAGTTTACGCCAGATTCCATAATCTTGACGATAAAGTTTGCCAAAATGGTGTTTGTTCTCTAGCTCAAGTATCTGAGGGAAATCGGTTTCACCGAGCTGCTTAAATTGCTCTATTAAATAGTCTTTGCCGCCGACACAAGGGCAGGTCAGCACGTCGATTCCATGAAGTTTTAGAAAGCGATGCAAGTACAATGCTGTTGTGCCAGTACCTGATGGTAGTGCGACGACAAACTCTTTACCTGTTTCGAATCTAGTCCAAGACAGTATTTCACGGGCAAGTTGCTCAATGCCCAGTCTGGCATCGGTGGAGCGACCACCTTCTTCGACGACTAGGCAGGTGGAATCTGGTCGACGGACAGCTTTAATGAATTCAGCAGGATGAAGGTTGATCTCATTGACAGGGATGATGCTCGCACCAAGGTCTAGCGCACCTCGATAGTTACCAATCGGCCGTTCCACTAACCATTGGGGAATGTGGTCAACGTAAAACTCCAGAGACCAGCCTTTGATAGCGCACAGGGCCGCTAATGAGTAAAGTGAGTTTGCTTGCGCACTGCCATAGCTAATCAATGTGGTGACGTCTGGATAGTTTCCATCTAACAGCGTCATGAACTTGCGAGCTTTGTTGCCACTAAAGTGGCTATGTAGTTGATCATCCCGTTTGAGGTAAAACGTGGTTCCATCAAATTGGTGCTGAGTTATTGGTGTATCGCAAAGTTTCATCAGATTCGTTGAGAGATAAAATGGACGATTATCTTACCTGATTTCACTTTAAAAGCATGAATATGGATCAAAACAGGATGCGCGCGCTACAGCCTCGTCTAGGGTGATTTTCCAGCTCAAATGACCAGCCATAGCGCTGGCTTAAATCATCGACGATCAGAAGCCCTAGTCCGTGTCCATCTGCGTTGGGCGTTTCACTTAACCCTGGCCCGTCGTCGATAATCACCAACTGCTGCTCTGACAGGTCAATGGTAATCTCTCCCTCCGCGGACGCCGCGATAGCATTACGAATTAAATTGCCCAGAATCATATTCATGACCGCAGGGGTAGCCCTTACGGTAGGCAGCCCTTCAATCGTTAGTCGGATAGCTATGTTTTTCTCGGTCGCTTGAACGGAATTGGCATCGACAATCGATTGAAGCTCTGCTTCTTCGATGCCTCTCAAAGGCGCGTCATCGACATTTCGCTCGTAGCGAACGATGGAGAGCAAGGCATCCACCATAGTTGTCATTTGTGTCGTCGCATCTTCTATCCGACTGATTTGCCGTTCCTGAAATTCGGAGTGCTCTGAACGAGACAGCAATTTGTTGGCACCTTTGACGACGGTAAGCGGTGTGCGCAGCTCATGGCTGGCGTAACGTGCAAAGGCTTGTTCGCGTTTGAGTGCAAGGTTAAGGTCTTGCCGGTATTGGTTGAGTTGTTCGGTTAATGCTTGAAACTCGTCCGCGGCTCCTTCACGAATCGTAAAGGCTTGCGTGGCGCTACCTGAGTGACTTTCCAGCTGTTTAGCGATTTCATTGACGGGTTCAATCAAGCGTGTTGAGAGACGATATAACAAGGTACCAAACAGAAACATCAACACTGAAACAAAGCTGATGACAATCACACCTGAATAGATGAATTCATCCGTCGCGAACTCAACTTGATCGATCAGAGACAGCAGAACGACGACTTTCTTTTCACCTTTATCGGTATAGTAGCCCTTGTAAACCATGTGCCCGTTGGGAGACAACGTGGAGCCAACCTCTCCAAGATAAGTGTCGTAAGTATCCGTATACTTTCGATAAAAGTCAGGCACTAACGATAAGTCGTTATAGGCTCGGGTAAGGGCATCAATCTGAATTTCACCATCTTCACCAGCAATAAAACGCGCGACAGCTTCATCTCTGTCAATTAGAATCCTGCGCTCCCCCACTCGATCTTCTGACCATTGGAGCGATAGAGTAAAGATGAGGAAAATGACGACGCCTATGATGCAGGAAATCGTCGTGAAAAACAGCGCCAATCGACCAGTCAGCGAACGCGTACTAGAGAGAACTCGGTTCACGTTAGACATCCTCTAGACGAAAGCCAATTTTTGGCAATGTGGTTAACATTGGTTGGGCGAAAGGCTTATCGAGTTGGTTACGTAGTTGGTAGATATGACTTCGCAGGACGTCATTATTGGGTTCTTTTTCTTGCCAAAGCTTTTCAGAAATCTCTTGGCGGGTCAGGATCTCAGGCGCCTTGTGACATAGTGCCTCAAGGATGGTGTAGGTAGTAGGATTGAGCGCGAGTAACTTGCCTTCTCGGAATGCTTGACGTGTTTTTTGATCGATTTTCAGGCTGCCAAAACTCAATACGGTGTTGGCGACCTGTCCCCGATAGCGCTTTACCAATGCATGCATACGGGCTTCAAGAATCTCCAAATCAAAAGGTTTGGTTAGGTAATCATCTGCACCATGCTCAAACCCTTTTAGCATGTCTTCACGATTATCCAGTGCGGTGAGCATCAAAACAGGGGTATTGTTACCAGCTTCTCGCAGTTTATTGCATACCGTTAAGCCGTCCATTCGCGGTAGCATCAAGTCCAATAAAATCAGGTCAAAATTCTCGCTGAGTGCAAGTTGCAAACCCAGCTCGCCATTGTCTGCGTAGTCGAGCTCCATCCCCATACTTTCGAAGTAATCAAACAGAATACCGGCTACTTCCCGGTTGTCTTCGACCAATAAAATTTTGTTCATGCAACGGCTCTCTATTTCTATCGCCTTATGACAGCAAAACCTGCGTGGAAAAAACGTGAACAACATCGTTTTCACGTTGCGATTGATAATCTGCCAAAAAGTCGCAGAAGCTGGGCGGGACAGCGAGTTAGGTTTCCATCTCAGCTTCTTTTAGATAATCAATACGTATAGTGAAGCATCTCATGGTACGTATGCAACTATAGTGAGTTTTGCTATGGGGCTAGTCAATTCGGTACCAAACAGACTAAAAGCAGTGACATTATCGGTCATTGTTCCTTACTACAACGAAGCAGAGGTTTTGCCTGAGCTGCACCAGCGGATAACTGAGGTGCTGAGCGCTCTGCCAGATTCCTGCGAAATCATCTATGTGGACGATGGCAGCAGCGACAACAGCTTACAGTTGGTCGAATCCTTTACCGCTGACGGTTGCACGATTCGCAGCATTGGGCTGAGCCGTAATTTTGGCAAAGAAGCAGCAATGAGCGCTGGGCTGGAGCATTCTCGCGGGCTGGCAGTGATACTTATCGATGCTGATCTACAAGACCCGCCCGAGTTGATTCCTCAAATGCTAGCCAAGTGGCGTGAGGGTTATGACGTGGTCAATATGCAGCGCACGGAAAGGCAGGGGGAAACTTGGTTTAAAAGAGCCTCTGCTGCCGCGTTCTATCGTTTGCTCAATACACTCGTCAAATCGGACATTCCAGAAAATGTAGGTGATTTCAGGCTGTTAAGCCGTGAAGTAGTGGATCATATAAACCAACTGCCTGAGCGCAATCGTTACATGAAGGGCATCTTCGTTTGGCCGGGATTTAAACAAGCGACGTTGCCTTTTCAACGTGATGCGCGTTTCTGCGGCGAAACCAAATGGAATTATCTCAAGCTGATCGGGCTGGCGGTGGACGGCATCACTTCTTTTTCTATTAAACCACTACGTTTAGCCACCTTGCTTGGCGTTCTGATTGCAGGAAGTGCGTTTGGGTACGGTGCTTTTATCGTGTTTAAAACCCTACTTTTTGGTGAAACCGTCACAGGTTACCCGTCAATGATGGTGGTCCAACTCGCTCTGGGAGGGATTCAACTGCTGAGTATTGGCGTGCTTGGTGAGTATATCGGCCGCATTTTTATTGAATCCAAAGCGCGACCGCTTTATTTGGTTCAATCCGTCAGTGAGAAACCAGCAACCACTCAATATCAACAATTGGAGAAACGCGCGTGAGTTTTAATCGAGTCCACTTATGGGCGCTGCTAGGTGTTGCATTACTTATTCGCTTGTTGAGTTTGGGGGCTTACCCACTGATGGATACGACAGAGGCGCGCTATGGTGAAATGGCGCGTCTGATGATTGAAACCAATAACTGGATCACACCGCAGTTTGATTATGGAGTGCCTTTCTGGGGAAAGCCGCCCTTATTCACTTGGTTAAGTGCTGGTGGTATCGAATTGTTTGGTATCAATGAGTTTGCGGTGCGTGCTCCCCATTGGTTGGCTGGAGTCATAGTGATCGCTTTGATGGCGTACTTTGCAAATCGACAAGGCTTCAGTGGGCTGATCACGGCGCTGGTTTTAGCCACGTGCGGTATTTTTTCCATTGCGGCAGGCGCGGTGATGACGGATATGGCGCTGACGTTAGGGCTGTCGCTCGCTATGATAGGCTTTTACCTGTGTTGGCAAGGCTCTAAGCCTTGGGGGTATTTCGGTTTTGTTGGCTTGGCGATTGGCTTACTGGCGAAAGGGCCACTGGTTATTGTCTTGATGGGCTTAGCGGTTGTGCCATGGCTGGTGGTTCAGCATGGTTTGCTGGGTGCATTCAAAGTGCTTTGGCAACGCTTTCCAGTATTGGGAGGCAGTCTACTTATGCTGATTATCGCTCTTCCATGGTATTTCGCCGCTGAAGCGGCAACCCCAGGTTTTCTAGATTATTTTATTGTTGGCGAACACTTTAACCGTTTTCTGGTGAGTGGCTGGCAGGGTGATCTCTACGGCACTGCCCACGATGAACCGAGAGGAACCATCTGGTTGTTCTGGCTCTATTCAGCTGCGCCATGGTCGATAGTATTGCCCATCGTTTTTTGGTTGAAACGCAAAAAATTGGGGCGAGACATCATACTAAAAGATGGCATCTTTAGTTTTCTTGTGTGCTGGATGCTCGCTCCTATGCTTTTGTTTACCTTTTCAGGCAACATTCTTCCTGCCTATGTGTTACCGGGTGTTCCTGCGATTGGAATGCTTATGGCGATACTGCTTTCGGATGTGCGAGAGGATAAGAAGTGGTTCAAAGTAACGGCAGGCATCTTGCCTTGTTTGTTAATTGCCGCTGTTATCTACATTCAGCTTGGAGTAGGGGATCGTAAAAGTGACAAGGTCATTTTTCGTAATGCTGATCCTCAGGTAGTAACGTATTACGTAGGGAACCGCCCGTTCTCAGGTCAGTTCTACAGCCATGGTCAGGCCAAGCAGCTCACAGACAGTTCTGTTCTGAATCGATTGGATAAGGTTCAGTTGATTGGTGAGAAGAGTCAGGTGGAGCAACTGGTCAAAGAGAAGAAGATGAGTTGCGCGATTGATTTTGTCGCCGATAGCAAACGTGCATTATATCGATGTGATCGAAACTCATGATGAACAAATTATGGCGTTTTGCCCTAGTCGGGGGCGTTGGCTTTATCGCTGATGCCTCTCTTTTTGCCTTACTGTTTTATGCCATTGGGTTGCCGATATTGGACTCGCGCATTGTGGCTTTTCTCTTTGCGGCAACGGTAACTTGGTTAGGCAATCGTGTTTTTACCTTTGAGAGTCGAAATCCATCTGGGAAATTCTTGCAGTGGGTGAAATTTATGGGGTGTGCCACGTTTTCCGCTGTGCCCAATTTCGGAGTATTCAAACTCACCACTTATTATTGGGGAAGTGAAGGCGTGTTGGCGATGTTCGCGCTGGTCTTGGGTGTGCTTGCTGGAATGTTGAGTAATTTTTTGCTGAGTCATTGGTGGGTATTTCGTACTCAACGTCACTTACAAACTGAGCGGTAGTAGCAAATAAAAAAAGCCCAGAGCAAACTGGCTCTGGGCTGATACAAAACATAGGAGTTAATAAGAAAAAGCAGCGTAAATTAGTAGTGTCAGTCAAGAAAACAAGTTTTACGGCCTGTAAACTTAAGAAGGCTCTGCTAACTACACTTATTCAGACTCTCGTTATTCAATTCAGTTCCATTCACAGTGAAAATTTTTTTAATTTTTTCTTCAGAGGCTTACAACACATAACTTGCAATCTGGTCGGACCAATCTTCAAAAATGTGATGTTAAAAACTTGTTGGTTAATTGTTTCGGTTGTATATTTCAAACAGTTGTTTAATACGAGTGATTGAAATGTCGATGAGAAATACGACCAAAGAGAAAATCCTAGATGTTGCGGAAGCTCTGTTTGCTGAACATGGTTTCAATGACACGTCATTGCGCACGATTACCAGCAAAGCGGGTGTCAACCTAGCTTCTGTGAACTATCACTTTGGCGACAAGAAAACTCTGGTTAGAGCGGTTTTAAACCGTTATCTGGAAGCTTTCATGCCAGCGGTTCAAGATGCGTTGATCAATCTTAATCTTAATGAAAGTTACGAAATGGCGGATGTGTTTGAATCGCTAAGAGGGCCACTGCGTGCACTCAACGATGTCAGACCGAATGGAACCAGCCGTTTTATGCTGTTGATTGGTCGTGGCTATACCGATGTGCAAGGCCACTTACGTTGGTTCATCACCACTCGTTATCAGGATGCGTTATCTCTGTTTACTCAATCAGTGATGAAAGCGAATCCTAAGCTGTCTCAGGAAGAATTATTTTGGCGACTCCATTTTACGCTGGGTACGTGCGTATTCACTATGGCTTCAAGCCAAGCGTTAATGGAAATCGCAGAAAATGCATACGGAAAGCAGATGGACGCGAAATCTGTTGTCGATCAGCTTATTCCATACTTAGCAGCAGGTGTAGCGGCTGAGTAACACAAAAATCGAAACATAAAACAAATATAAATTGGACCACCAACTGTGAACAAAAGGATCTGATTATGTGCTCTCTACGTAGAAAATGGGTCAGTGACCCAGCTTTCAAAATGTTTAAAAAAGTACTGCCACCGCTTTCCAGCACGGAGAAGGAAGCAATGGAAGCGGGTAGCGTTTGGTGGGATGGGGAGCTGTTTTCAGGTCGCCCAGACTTCTCCAAGCTGCACAAGTATCCAACACCAACGTTAACTGCGGAGGAGCAATCCTTCGTTGATAACGAGTTGGAAACCCTGCTTAGCATGCTAGACGATCATAAGATCGTAAAAGAAGACCGTGACCTACCCCCTGAGGTTTGGGAATACCTACGTAAAGAGCGTTTCTTCTCACTCATCATTTCAAAAGAATACGGTGGTCGAGAGTTCTCTGCATTAGCCAACTCAACAATCGTTACACGTATCGCAACGCGCAGTATTAGTGCAGCGGTGTGTGTGATGGTACCTAACTCTTTAGGCCCGGGTGAACTGCTTTCTCACTATGGTACTCAAGAACAAAAAGATTACTGGTTGCCACGTTTAGCCGATGGTACCGACATTCCATGTTTTGCCCTAACGGGCCCTGAAGCCGGTTCTGACGCTGGCGGTATCCCTGATGATGGCATCGTTTGTTATGGCGAACACGAAGGCAAAGAAGTGTTGGGTATCCGCCTTAACTGGAATAAGCGCTACATTACGTTAGCACCAGTAGCAACGGTACTTGGCCTTGCATTCAAGATGTACGATCCTGATGGTTTAATGGGCGATAAGAAAGAGTTAGGCATTACTTGTGCGCTTATCCCAGCGTCCCACAAAGGGGTTGAAATTGGTGAACGTCATGACCCACTAGGTCTTGCGTTTATGAATGGTCCAACGCGCGGGAAAGACGTTTTCATTCCGATGGAATGGCTGATCGGTGGTCAGGATTACGCAGGTAAAGGCTGGCGTATGTTGGTGGAATGTCTTTCTGCGGGTCGTGGTATTTCTCTACCGGCACTAGGTACCGCAGTTGGTCACCTAACGTCACGTACTACGGGCGCTTACGCTTATGTTCGTAAACAGTTTGGTATGTCGATTGGTAAGTTTGAAGGTGTTGCTGAGGCGATGGGCCGAATCGGTGGCCTGACTTACTTGCTTGAAGCGACGCGTACTCTAACGACAACGTCTCTGGATCTTAAAGAGAAGCCAGGCATTGTGACTGCGATTGCCAAATACCATATGACAGAAATGGCGCGTACTATTCTCAATGACTCAATGGATATTCATTCTGGTCGAGCGATTCAGGATGGTCCGATGAACTATCTAGCGTCGCCTTACCTCGGTATTCCGGTAGCAATCACGGTGGAAGGTGCAAACATTCTGACCCGTAACCTGATGATTTTTGGTCAAGGTGCTACTCGCTGTCACCCATACGTATTGAAAGAGATGGAAGCCGCGGCAAATCCTGATGAGAAACAAGGCGCTAAAGAGTTTGATGACTTGCTGTTCAAACACATCGCTCACGCGACCAAGAACACTTTTGGCGCATTTGGTGCAGCCCTTACAGGCTCTCGCTTTATCAAAGCCGATATGAGTGGCCCAACTCAAGGTTACTACAAAGATCTGACACGTATAAGTCGTGCGTTGGCAGTGAGTGCAGATATTGCGATGGCCACCTTGGGTGGTGATCTAAAACGTAAAGAAATGATTTCTGCCCGCCTTGGTGATGTTCTGGCTTACCTTTACATGGGGTCAGCGGCGCTTAAGAAGTACGAAGACGAAGGGCGTCAGCAGCAAGATCTTGATTACGTACATTACGCTGTTCAACACTGTTTGCATAACGCCGCGAAATCACTGCAAGAAGCGTTTACTAACTACCCGCAAAAAGCGGTCGGCCGCCTACTCAAAGTGTTGATCTTCCCATTAGGGAATCACTTTGCTAAGCCAAGCGACAAACTGACAGTGAAATTGGCAGAAAGCTTGATGACACCAGGAGCGCACCGAGACCGTCTGACGCACCTTTGCTATGTTGGCAAAGAAGCAGATGATAGCGTTGGTCTAATGGAGAATGCCTTCCTTGCGATGTATGGTGTGAAGAGCCTTGAACGTAAACTGATGCGTGCTGCTAAAGAAGGTAAAGTTGCTCGTAAAGGCCTACTTAAAGATCGTCTGGCACAAGCGCTAGAAGCCAATGTGTTAACTCAGGACGAAGTCGACCAAATCGTTGCAGCAGATGCGCTGCGCTACAAAGCGATTCAAGTCGATGACTTTAGCCACGACTTTAGCGAAGTGAGAACAGGTAAAGCTCGGGTAAAGCCAAAGTTAGATAGCGTGGCTTAGAGCTAGCTGACCGATATTGAGTAAAGGCACCTTAATGGGTGCCTTTCTTTTTGCTCGAAATCTAAAACTTGTATGAAAGAGCTCCAACCACTTGCATTTTACCGACATTTTTACAGAAATTAGATGCGAACTGGCGTTGAACCTTTTATCCTAGCGAAGTTTTTTAAAGGAAGTTGAATATGATCATCAAACCTAGAATTCGTGGATTTATCTGTACTACAACGCACCCTGTGGGTTGTGAAGCTAACGTAAAAGAACAAATTGCTTACACAAAAGCACAAGGCCCAATCAAAAACGCGCCTAAGCGTGTTCTTGTTGTTGGTGCTTCAAGTGGCTACGGTCTATCTTCTCGTATCGCTGCGGCATTTGGTGGCGGCGCTTCAACTATCGGTGTGTTCTTTGAAAAAGAAGGCACAGAGAAAAAGCCAGGCACAGCAGGTTTCTACAACTCAGTTGCATTCGAAAAGCTTGCACGTGAAGAAGGTCTTTACGCGAAGAGCCTGAATGGCGACGCTTTCTCTAACGAAGCGAAGCAAAAAACAATCGACCTAATCAAAGAAGATCTAGGCCAAATCGATATGGTGGTTTACTCACTGGCTTCTCCAGTACGTAAAATGCCAGAAACAGGTGAAGTGATTCGTTCGTCTCTAAAACCAATTGGTGAGACTTACACTTCAACAGCCGTAGACACCAACAAAGACGTCATCATCGAAGCAAGCGTTGAGCCTGCAACGGAAGAAGAAATCAAAGACACTGTCACAGTAATGGGCGGTGAAGATTGGGAACTTTGGATCAACGCATTGTCTGAAGCTGGCGTTCTAGCTGAAGGTTGTAAGACAGTTGCATACAGCTACATCGGTACTGAGCTGACTTGGCCAATCTACTGGGATGGTGCGCTAGGTAAAGCGAAAATGGATCTAGACCGCGCTGCGACGGCTCTTAACGAGAAGCTTTCAGCAACAGGCGGAACAGCAAACGTAGCGGTATTGAAGTCCGTCGTGACTCAAGCAAGTTCAGCAATTCCTGTTATGCCACTGTACATCGCAATGGTATTTAAGAAAATGCGTGAAGAAGGCGTACACGAAGGCTGTATGGAGCAAATCTTCCGCATGTTCAGCCAGCGTCTATACAAAGAAGATGGCTCTGCGCCTGAAGTCGACGACAAGAACCGCCTACGTCTGGATGACTGGGAACTACGTGACGATATTCAACAGCATTGTCGTGACCTGTGGCCACAAATCACGTCTGAGAATCTAAAAGAGCTAACTGACTACGTTGAGTATAAAGAAGAGTTCTTGAAGCTATTTGGTTTTGGTGCGGAAGGCGTCGATTATGACGCTGATGTTAACCCAGACTACAAAGCAGACTTTATTGCTATCTAATTGATTGCACTGCGTTAAAAACAAAATCCGGAGCCTAGGCTCCGGATTTTTTGTTTTACTTAAACGTTGACCAAATCGGTGCGTGATCTGATGGTTTTTCGATGCCACGCAGCTCGTAGTCGATATCTGATTCAATACATTTCTCGGCGAGTTTTGGAGTCGCGAGTACAACGTCAATGCGCAGACCACGGTTGTCATCGAAACCACGTGAACGGTAATCAAACCACGAAAATCGGTCTTCTACCTCTGGGTGGAGTTGACGGAAGGTATCCACAAATCCCCAGTCCATTAATGTTTTCAACCATTCACGCTCTTCTGGTTGGAAAGAACATTTGCCCGTCTTTAACCAGCGCTTACGGTTAGGTTCACCAATACCGATATCGGCATCAATTGGGCTTATATTAATGTCACCCATCACGATAAGCTGTTCGTCGTTGTTGTGGTGATCATTAAGGTAAGTCATCAAGTCTTTGTAGAACTGGCGTTTGTACGGGTACTTGGTTTCGTGGCTGATGTTGTCACCCTGTGGAAAGTAGCCGTTGAGCACGGTGACTTTCTCGCCATTGTCGTCTTCAAACGTCGCCATGATCATACGTTTCTGGTGATCTTCATTGTCAGTAGGAAAGCCTTTCTGCACAGAAAGCGGTTCTTTCTTACATAGCATGGCAACACCGTAGTGTGCTTTCTGACCATGGAAGTAGACTTTATAGCCCATAGCTTCAACGTCTTCGATAGGGAAGGCTTCATCATGTACTTTGATCTCTTGAAGACCGATTACGTCTGGCTGATGTTTATCGATGACAGCTTGCAGTTGATGCAAGCGTGCGCGAAGACCATTGATGTTAAAGCTGATAACTTTCATTTTTATTCCTTGTTATTGAAATAATTCAACGAATCGAAATTTCCCCAGATATTACCACTTTCTTTAGTAACCGCCTAAAGTTAACAGTTGGTGTATTTGTATTAACATATCTGTAAACTTTCGATTGATAATTGATTGCAATATGTTGTAATTGGTCTCGAAATGTAGAATTTAGTTTTCGTTCTCATGCGATATGAATGAGTTTGCTCATAAGGATGTACTATGCGAACCCTTTCCGTTCAATGGAAAATTACCCTTCTTGCAGGTTGCTGCCTGCTCATTACCTCTTTATCCCTGATCGGATTTTCTGTTTACAACGCAGTGACTAACCAACAACAGATAAAGGCACAAAGTGCAGAGTCTGTGATCAACAAATCAGAGCAACTGCTTGAAACACGAGCACTACTGAATGCCACTGAAGTGGCTGAATATCTTAATGAAGCCTTATATCGAGCGGAAATGCTGGCATCTAATGCGCTGTTTTTGAAAACCAATACTGAAGAAAATTTTGGTGATAGCGAAGAATTGCGTACTGCTTTGGATGAAATGGTTCGCAAGTCGGTACTGAGTTTTGATTCGATTCAAGGTGCTTATCTCGTCTTCAGGCCTAACATGCTAGATGGTGAAGATAGTAACTATGTTGATGCGGAGTATGTAGGCTCGAACGAACGAGGGCAGTTTGCACCTTACTGGGTAACCGCTCAAAACGGTGAGAATGTCGTGTCTAATGTGCTGAGTGAAGCGGCGCTGGAAGATACTCAAAACAGTGAGCGATTCTTTTGTCCGCTTTCCAGTGGCGATTCATGTGTCAGTACTCCAAGACTTATTAACCAAGCTGGCGGACAGGTTTTGGCGACCTCTATATCTGTTCCGATCATGATCGATGATACTGTGATTGGTTTCTTTGGTATTGATCTTCGACTTGATGCGATGTCGGGTATTGTTGTCGAGTCAGACAGCCAACTCTTCAACGGCAGTGGTAATGTCAATATCATCAGCCTAGATGGTTCATTGATTGCTAGTGATGATTCCTCTCGTGCCATTGGACAATCGTTCGACAGCAAAACACTTTCCAGTGATCAATTGACTGATCTTCTGTTTGGGCAGGAAGTTCAAACCCAATGGAGTAGTGATGGTGAATGGCTGAGCGTATTTGCCCCTATTATGGTTGCCAATCAAACTTGGGGCGTATTATTTGATATGCCTAGAAGCAGCGTGTTGGCAGACGCAGAAATGCTCGATCAAACCATCAGCCATCAGGTGGAGTCGAGCGTGAAAACCGAAGTACTTGCGGGCTCAATTTTGGTTGTTTTCGGTTTAGTGACTATCGCGGTGATGGCATCTCGTTTGGTTAAACCAATTCGTGAGGTGGTCGCGAGGTTAGATGATATTGCATCTGGCGAAGGGGATTTAACTCAGCGCTTGGATGTGAAATCCCAAGATGAGATTGGTCAGCTTGCCACAGGGTTCAATAAATTCCTTGATAAGCTTCAGTCAATTATTAGTGATGTCGTAGAAACGACGCTGCAGATCGGTACGACGACAGAGCAGTCTCGAATAGCAGCTCAGCAAACTCGCTCAAGCAGTGATTCCCAGTTTAAAGAAGTGGATTTGGTGGCAACAGCCTCTGAGGAAATGACTCAAACGGCAGGTCTGGTGGTTCAAAACGCAGAAGTTGCAGTGAGCGAAGCTGAAAAAGCCAACGTCGCTGCAGATTCCGGTAAGAAGGTTATTGAGCAGTCTCAAGACGAAATGGTTCGATTAGTTGAGAGAATGACGGCAGCGGTTCCTGTTGTTGAAGAGCTAGCGAAAAACAACGCCAACATAACCGAGATACTGACTGTTATTGAAGGAATTTCAGAGCAAACGAATCTTCTGGCCTTGAACGCTGCCATTGAAGCCGCGCGAGCAGGTGATCAAGGGCGTGGTTTCGCTGTAGTTGCCGATGAAGTTCGCAGCCTAGCCAGTCGCACTCAATCGTCAGTTGGTGAAATTCGTCAGGTGATCGAAGATGTACAGAAAGGGACGCAGGATGTGGTCAACGCTATCCAAGATGGTAATGATTTAGCGAATGATTCCGCCCAACAAGTTGAAAGAGCAGTTTCTCAGCTCAACAATATCTTTGATGCGATCTCATCCATCAATGATATGAACTCGCAGATCGTGAAAGCCGCTGAAGAGCAGCAGTCGGTATCTGCTGAGGTAAATCAGAGTGTCAGCAACATCCGTGACTTGAGCGCGCAGATTTTATCTCAAGCAGAAGAATCTGAAACTGTCAGCACGCAAATCGGAAATCTCTCAGAAAGACAGCAAAAACTGGTGAATCAGTTTAAAGTATAAAAGTAAAGGGCCTCTTGATGAGGCCCTTTTGCTATCTAATCTAGATACCAGTAACCAAGGTTAACCAGTGTTGTAAGCAGCTGCATTTGTGAGCCAGATAACTTGCCGTCGATATCTTCAATCTCAATCGACTCTTGATTACACAGTAGGTGGACGAGGTGCGGTGACTCAGCTGGGTAAGCATCACCGTTAATGTAAACATGTGCAGATTCGTTCTCATGGTAGAGCGCACGTAAACCAGAGACTTTGCGTAAACTGCCTAGTGATTCTAAGTGGTGGTAGATTTCCAGAGTGCTGATTGGCTCTTCAGGTTCAACAATATCGAGCTGATGGCGAGATTGACTTAGCATACCCCCCATAAATTCACGGATATCGGATTCTGATTGCAGGGCCGAGCGAAGCATGGCTGTCAGCTTATCTAAATCAGTATTGAGTATTTTGCCGTATTGATGCTGAACCGTTATCTCTGGGTTATGTAGGTGAACGTCACCTTTTTCATTGGCTAGTACATAATCAGCGAAATTACTGAGCAGTTCTTGCTCCTTAGGTGAACGAAAGCCCATTGAGTAACTCATACTCGGCTCTAGCGTATTCCCTTCGTGCGGGAAACCTGGCGGGATGTATAATATGTCACCGGGTTCCAATACTTCATCAATGATGGCATCAAAGCCTTCAATCTGACGCAAAGCGTCGGCCTGAATCGACTCTTTATACTGACCTTTATCTAGATCTCCAACACGCCAGCGGCGTTTACCACTGCCTTGGATAATGAAAACATCATATTGGTCGATGTGAGGGCCAACACCACCTTCAGGGGCAGAAAAGCACACCATTAAGTCGTCAAATAACCAGTTGGGCAGCTGTTTGAATGGCTCTATTAATTCGGCTGCACCTAGGTGCCAATGGTTGCAAGCTTGTACCACTAATTGCCAATGGGACTCAGGCAGGTTTTCAAACAGAGAATCGTCAAAAGGACCGTGTTGTGCTGACCACTTACCTTCAACGTTAGAAATGTAACGCGAATCTACCTCTTCCTCCATGGCAAGTCCTGCTAACTCGTCTGGAGAAATCGGGTCGATGAAATCATTGAATCCGCCTTTAATCACAGTCGGTTTCTTGTGCCAGTATTGAGCAAGAAACTCTGTCATGTCAAAACTTAGTGGATAGCTCATGATTTCTTCTCCAATTTGTTTTCCAAATCAGATTTAACAATGTTGATGGCCGCCAATGCTACTTCGGGATCTATCTCATTGCTTTCAATTAAATAGATGAGATCCACAGCGAGTTTTATTTCATCAGGTGCTTGATCCAGATTGGACGAGTTTGAAGACATATTACTGGTTCCGCTCTTTGTAACTAATTTGCTTTTCAATTTTGATTTTAGCTTGCTGGCATCGTTGCAAACGACGCTGAGCAGACTGCAAAGTTTGTGCAGCTAGAGACTTATCTCTTGGTGTGGCGAGCTTATGTTCTTGCTCCTTGTTTTTCACCAATGTTTTAAGCCGTTGTTCCCATTGTTGGTGCTGAGCCAAGCTTTGGTAAAGTTCATTGAGGTTGCGTTGACTGAATGACTTGCCGGTCGGTTCGCTTTGTCTGAGAGCTGTTGTAGCTAATTCTCGTTTAATTGCGCTAATTTGCCACAACAGTTTTTCAGACAAAAACTCTGCTTGGTCAGGCGATAGTGATCCTGATGATTGTTCGCAGAGAATTTTGTCGAGTGTTTCATGTGCTTCATAAGTGTAAGGCGTCAGAAGCTTGGATTGGCAGCGAAATAGTTTTTGGTCGAAAAGGGCTTGCTGCTGTTCGCCTCTTTGGTTATCCAACAAAGTGGCTTCTTGTTCCAACTGTTCTAATAACGATGATAGCTGGCCAAATTGCTTCATAGATTCACAAACCACGCTTCATAAGCAAGTTTCACGGCAAGGATACTTACAACGGTAACAAATACAGGGCGGATAAACTTAGCGCCGAATCGTATTGCCGAATGAGCACCAACAAAGGCGCCTGCCATTAGGCAAACACCCATAGTCAGCCCCAGCACCCAATCAATGTGACCTAGGATGGCGAACGTGATCAGCGAGGTGAAGTTACTGGTAAAGTTCATCGCTTTCGATAGGCCCGACGCCAGCAAAATGTTCAATCGATACAGTGCCATTGAACTGACAGTCCAAAATGCGCCTGTCCCTGGGCCTGCAACGCCATCATAGAAGCCGATACTGAACCCTTGAATATATTGTTTTTTATTAAACTTAGGGCAAGGTTGTGGCATCTCATTACTGTTTGATTGTGGTGTTTTGTGCCAGATGGTGTAAATCGCGGCAAGCAGAATGATGATAGGGAGAATCTTTTCCAGCCATTCGGTACTAATTAGATCGACAACTAGGGTCCCGAGGGTTGCACCAATTAAAGTCGCAATAAACGCTCGACCCCAGCAATGAGGTTTGAACAGTCGCTTTTTATAATAAGTAAACGCTGCTGTTGATGACGCGAACGTAGCTGCCAGCTTATTGGTACCTAACGCGATATGTGGTGGTAAGCCAAGGGAAAGCAGAGCAGGTACGGTAAGCATACCGCCACCGCCAGCTACGGCATCGATAAAACCTGCCACAAAAGCAACCAGCGCTAACACCAACAACATTGTTGGTTCAAAAAGTTCCATACAGTTTCTTATATTCTAGTTATTCGATGACACGTTTAAATGGTGGTAGTGAGTCGAGTAGAGCCTTGCCATATCGCTTAGTAACGATACGACGATCAAGGATGATGACTGTACCAGAATCTCGCTCTTTTCGCAGCAGACGGCCGACAGATTGGATCATTTTTTTGCTCGCTTCAGGTACTGTGATTTGCATAAATGGGTTTCCACCTTTGCTCTCAATATACTCTGCGTGAGCTTGTTCCACTGGTGAGGTAGGGACGGCAAAAGGTATCTTGGTAATGATTAGGTTTTCAAGTAAATCTCCAGGAAGATCAAGGCCTTCTGAAAAACTTCCGGTACCAAATAAGATGCTGGTTTTCTTACACTGTACTAAGGTTTTATGTTTTTTTAGAATCTCTGAGCGTGATTCTTTACCTTGAACCTGTAGTGACCAACCTTTTTTTATAAAGTATGACGATAACGCGTCCGTGACTTGATTCATTTGCCAGTAGGATGAAAACAACACCAAGTTGGCTTTCTTCTCTTCAATCAATTCTGGCAGTCGTTCAATTAAGCTATCGGTAAATTGAGGAGCTTGAGGTTCATAAGCCATTTTAGGCACTCTAAGCTCCGCTTGGTTTTGGTAGTCGAACGGAGAAGCTAAGGCTAAAAATCTCACGCCGTCTTCTGGTTTTTCACTGATCCCAGCTTGTCGACAGAAGAAACTAAACGAGTTAAGTGCTCGCATGGTTGCAGACACAAGCACCGCACCAATACAGCGGCTCCAAAGCTGTTGATCTAATTGCCACCCAACTTCCAAAGGTGACACATTGACAACAAAATCGCCTTCTCGTTCAGGTGCGACTTCCAGCCACCTTGCTAGAGGGGCGCCTTTCTCTCGTTGAGGCTCAGCCATTAAGTTCCAGACTTGAGCAAGGTTATCCATGCGTTGAATGTAAAAACCAAGCTCGGCTAAAGCAGGTTCGGCAAGTCGGTTAGCAAGCTCGCCATCTTTCACTCGCTCAGCAATAAGATCTGCAATCTTTGCAACAGACTGCGCAGCTTTTTGGGTGACAATCTTTAATTGTTTTGACTCTTCTTCTAACCATGTGGGTAACTCACCATTCTCAAACCGATAACAGCCATCTTCAAATTGGTCAGCATTAAAACGACTCGCAAGTTGAGTCAGTGAAGGAATCAATTGTTGAACTGCGTCTTGCAATTCATTGCGAAAGCGGCCTACGCGTTTTTCATCTGCCAGATTGGCAAACTTAGTTACAGACTGATTCAAACGCTCGAGCCAACTTGCCGCGCCTTTTAAACTCGCTGCAGCTGAGGAGTGGTCTCGTGCAACATGTGGGAGGTGATGAGCTTCATCAAAAACATAAATAGTATTCTCTGGTTCAGGGAGAATGACCCCACCACCGAGATCGGCATCGGCCATAACTAAGCTATGGTTGGCAATGATGACATCCGTTTTATCTAGCTCTGAACGCGCTTTTTGGAAAGGGCAGTCACGGTGAACGGGTATGCTGTTGTTACAGCTGTGTTTGTCGCTGACGATGGATTGCCAAATTTCATCGGAGATCGGCTTTGGCCAAGAATCCCTGTCACCATCCCATTTGTTTTGCGCGAGCTTTTTATACATCAGCTCAAGCTGTTCGACATCTCTACGCTTTGGTTTGCTGTCAAACATCGCCATTTGACCACCATCCGCTCCACATGCAGCGGCGAGTTTCTCTGCACAACAATAGCGTTGCCTGCCTTTGGCCAGTATGAAAGAAAATTCCCTGTCAATCAGTCTTCTGTACAAAGGGAGGTCTTTATTGAGCAACTGTTCTTGCAGCGCGACTGTCGCCGTCGAGATCACAACTTTACGATTATTGAATAATGCCACTGGGATCGCTGCCATCAAATATGAGAGTGATTTACCGATACCAGTCCCTGCTTCGGCGACAATCATTCGTGTTGATTTGTGGTACTCACCACATAGGGATTTGGCGATTTCTGCGACTAAATAGTTTTGAGCTCTGCGAGGTACAAAGTTATCCAGCTGAGATTGTAAATTTTGATAACTGGTACGTATGGATTGCTGGATTTTACTGGTGGTCATACTGGTGCCTTTAATTAGGGAAGGCGATGTTACCACATTTTTTTAAATGATAAGTAGTTCACGAAATGAGAGCATTTCATATCAAATCTAGATCTCCTTCACAAAAAAAAACTGAACCTTCATAAACTTAGAGCATATTTTTAGATTTAAAAATATATCTCTCCATAAGTGTTTTTTATGTAGATGAAAATTCCGTTTGTTAACTGCTTGTTTACTTTGGTTAGTTTAAAATATCGCAAAACTGCAATTTCCTTTTTGATGATAATTTACTTAATTTGATTAGAACTTGCTCGAAAAAATACCCTATTTATATGTAACTATATGTATTTAAAGCATTTTATTTTTTTTGATTTGTTTTATTTAGGTCATTTGACAGGTAGCTGAATCTTTTGCAATCTAGACCCCGAATTTTAGTGGCGACAACATCTGACCAGTTAGAGTTCAGAGTTGTCATCAAAAAACATAAAGGGAACCGGATAAGGATTTCCCCATTCTATAGAAAAGGCAGTGGATTATTATGAAAAAGACTCTAGTAGCTCTTTCAGTTCTAGCGGCAGCAGCAAACGTAAATGCAGCTGAAATTTACTCTACAGATGCTTCTAAAGTATCTTTAAAAGGTGAAGTTGACGCATACGTTGCAACTACTGATATCGAAAAAACTGGTACTTCAGCAACTACTCGTACTGAAACAGACCCATTTGTTACAGTTTGGGGTAAAATCCAGCTAGATGCAGAGCACAAGGTAAGCGATACACTAACTAGCTTTGCTTCTTTCGAAATTGAATCAAGCACTGGCTTTGATTCAGCGGCTACAGATAACAATGCTAAGTTTGACGACGTTTACATCGGTGTTAAATCTGATTCTTGGGGTGTTGCGATCGGTGAAGTAGGCGATCTTGCTGAATCTCTAGACGCAATCGAGAAAGGTGATATCACAAACGAAGGTCAATTCTTTGGTTCTGCTGGCGGTCACCGTGCTGAATCAAATGGTAACGGTGTCGTATTCAAAGCTGAGCTTGCAGAAGGTCTAGTATTCGTAGCTGACGCTAACACTGAGTCTAATGAGAACATCGACAACACTTACGGTGCTTCTCTAGACTGGACTATCAACGACATGTTCTCCGTTGGCGCTTCTGCTATTAACGGTGAGCAAGCACAAGACACAGATTACCAAGTAGTTGGTCTGTCTGGTTCTGTTAACGTTGGCGGTTTCTATTTTGCAGCTACAGTAGCTCAGTTTGAGGGTGTTAACTCTTTTGGTCTATTCGGCAGTTCAGTTACTGAAGGTACAACTAAAACTAGCTACGACTATGTAGATGGTACTGCATACGGCGTTGCAGCTCAGTACACTATTGATAAAACTCGCCTTTACGCAACGTACGATGTAATGGACCTAGATGAATTCACGGTAAGTGGTGCAAATGCGAAAGGTGATACAACTAACCTAGTTGTTGGTGTTGATTACGCTCTACAAGACAATGTTACTATCTTCGGTGAATACCAAACAGCTGAAACTTCTAACGACTTTGAAGGTGCATCAGCTGCTACTCTTCAATCGAGCGCTGGCCTAGATGCAGATACATTTGTGATCGGTGCATACTACACATTCTAATTGCTAGTCATTTAGAATAGGTTAAAGCCAACGCGAAAGCGTTGGCTTTTTGTTATTGATAAAAGGAAATACCACGTGAATAAAATTAAACATATAGTTCTGGCTGTACTGGCGACTGCTGTTTCTCTTCCTTCTCTGGCGCTTGATTTGGATCTAGACAGTGGTATTTCAGCTGAAGTATTGAACGGCAAAAAAGTCAAAGATGAGAATTATGAACTGGTCAAAGGTGATAATCAGTTTGTATTTGAATTCAGTGGCAAGTTGAAGGATGGTCATAAGCGAGAGTATTACTCTTCTCGTCCTTATATTGTTACTCTGGATCTAGAAAATGCTGATGTTTTGAAAGTAGAGCTGGTTTCAAACAGATTGAGTAGTATTGAAAAAAAAGTTAACAAACGAGAGCCAATTTTTAAGTTCACGATTGATGGCAAGGCTGTAAACGATTCTCAAGAAATGCTCCCACCGGCTGAAGGTGCATTCCCTTACTCAAATGTTCCTGCTTTAGTTGATACATACAACAAAGAGCGAGGATTAGTTTTTGACTCAGGTAAGGTAGTGGAACTAAAAGCAGAGTTAGCGAAACTGGAGCAAAGTGAACCTATTGCTTCGGGTGAAAGAAAGACAACAACTATTGCTGGTGTAACCGAATCTGAAAATACACTGCAGCTAAAACTCTGGTACTTGCGCGCAAGTGATGAAGAGCGAAAAAACTTTAAGCGCTGGATGATCGAACAAGACTAATTTGATTTAAAAAGGCTTCTTAAGAGAAGCCTTTTCAATACGTACTCAATTAAAGCAAGTAGGCTCCACTAGAGCATTTTCAATTGCTCCAACAAGCTTTTCTATATGATCGGGCTCACTAATAAACGGTGGCATCATATAGATGAGTTTACAGAAAGGTCGAATCCATACGCCTTGCTCAACAAATAGTTGTTGTATCTTTTCCATATTGACTGGTTTAGTTGTCTCAACGACTCCAATTGCACCTAACCACCTCGCATCGGCGACTAAGTCATATTGCTTTAATCTAGGCAGCAATTCTGAAAACGCATTTTCAATTTGAAGTGTCTGATGTTGCCAGTCTCCTTGCTCTAAAAGCTCTAAACTAGCTGTTGCCACTGCGCAAGCAAGCGGGTTGCCCATAAAGGTAGGGCCATGCATAAAGCAGCCTGCTTCGCCTCCACATACGGTGTCAGCGACGTCTTTTGATGTGAGAGTGGCTGACAGTGTCATGTACCCGCCTGTCAGCGCTTTGCCTACGCAAAGAATATCGGGTTCTACTTCTGAGTGTTCACAGGCGAACATCTTCCCTGTACGGCCAAATCCAGTTGCGATTTCATCAAGAATCAATAGTACACCAAATTGGTCGCACAATTTCCTTACACCTTTTAGGAAGCTCGGATGGTATATCCGCATGCCACCAGCACCTTGGACAATGGGTTCTAGAATTACGGCCGCGATCTCAGTGTGATGAGCTTCTAACTTAGATTTGAAATCATTCAGATCAGCTTCATCCCACTCCTGATGAAAACCGATTTTTGGAGAGTCAGCGAATATGTGTTCCGGAAGAAAGCCTTTGTATAGCGAATGCATTGAGTTGTCTGGATCCGTCACTGACATTGCGGCGAACGTATCACCATGATAGCCGTCCCTTAAAGTTAAGAACTTAGGTCGTTTCTCACCTTTCGCATGCCAGTACTGAAGTGCCATTTTTAGACTTACTTCGACGGCTACCGAACCTGAGTCAGCTAAAAATACATGTTCGAGATTATTGGGCGCGAGAGAAAGGAGCTTCTTGCATAAATTAATCGCTGGCTCGTGAGTTATGCCCCCAAACATGACGTGCGACATCTTGCTTATTTGTTCTTGAGCCGCGTTATTCAGAGCAGTGTGGTTGTAGCCGTGAATCGCCGACCACCAAGAGGACATGCCGTCTATCAACTCTCTCCCACCTTCAAGCTTTATGTAAACACCATTCGCTGAGGTGACTGGATAGCAGGTCAGAGGTGTTAGCGTTGATGTATAGGGATGCCAGATATGGCGGCGGTCAAAGTCGAGATCCATCAATATTTCCTCAATGATGAGTGGTCATATAATGACCATATGTAAACTTTTGAAATTTAATAGTGTTGACAGTTTACATCGCGTCGGTAGACTAGCCAAGTCAAGAAACTAACAATAATAGTAAGGAATACACGTGGAAGTACGTCACAACTGGACGGTAGCCGAAGTTCGCGAATTAATGGCGAAGCCGTTTATGGATCTTCTTTTTGAAGCGCAGCTAGTTCACCGTCACTATCAGCAACACAACCACGTACAAGTCAGTACATTGCTCTCAATTAAAACTGGCGCCTGCCCTGAAGATTGTAAGTATTGCCCGCAGAGTGCTCGTTATCAGACAGATGTTGAAAAAGAACGTTTGATGGAAGTTGAGCGCGTGCTTGATGCAGCCCAAAAAGCCAAAAGTGCTGGGTCTACTCGTTTTTGCATGGGAGCAGCTTGGAAGAATCCTAAGGCTCGTGACATGCCTCACCTGACAGAAATGATTAAGGGCGTGAAGGGGATGGGGCTTGAGACCTGTATGACTCTCGGCATGCTCACACCTGAACAGGCCGCTGAACTGGCTGATGCAGGCTTGGATTATTACAACCACAACCTTGATACTTCTCCTGAATTCTACGGCAGTATTATTACCACACGTACATACCAAGATCGTCTAGATACCTTATCTCACGTACGTGATGCCGGTATGAAAATCTGTTCTGGCGGGATTATTGGTATGGGGGAAAGTGCCAATGATCGTGCTGGTCTGTTAGTTGAGCTAGCAAACTTACCGACTCACCCTGAGAGCGTTCCTATCAACATGTTAGTGAAAGTCAAAGGGACACCACTTGAAGAAGTCGATGATGTTGAGCCATTCGATTTTATTCGTCTTATTGCTGTCGCGCGTATTTTGATGCCTAAGTCAGCGGTGCGTCTATCTGCTGGTCGTGAAGATATGAACGAGCAGATGCAGGCGCTTTGTTTTATGGCAGGTGCTAACTCAGTGTTCTACGGATGCAAGTTGCTGACTACACCTAACCCTTCCGAAGACAAAGATATGCAGTTGTTCAATAAGCTGGGCATCAACAGTCAAGAAGTGTCCCAGCGACCAGATGAAATTGAGGAAAATGATCTGCTTGATCGTGTGGTAGAGCGTGTTGCTGCACGTCCAGCCAAGGATGATCTGTTTTACGATGCCAGTGTTTAGTGAACGCATTGATCGAGCTCTGAACGAAAGAAAACGTCAGGGGCTTGAGCGCAGTATGCGCATGGTTGGAGCGGGTAATAGCACGACGCTAACGCATGGAGACAATCTGTTTACCAATTTCTCCAGCAACGATTACTTAGGCCTCGCGACAGACAAAGAGCTGTCAAATGCTTGGCAAAAGGGCTTGAATCTGTATGGCAACGGAAGTGGTGCATCTCCTCTGGTTACAGGGCACTCAAAAGCGCACTCAGATCTACAAGCCGCGTTATGTGAGTGGCTTGGCTTTGAACGAGCGATATTGTTTAACTCCGGATTTTCGGCCAATCAGGCCTTACTTTTCAGCTTGTTGGAAAAAGATGATCTGCTTATCCAAGACAAATTAAATCATGCCTCTTTAATGGAGGCTGGCATGCTTTCTCCTGCGACGATGAAACGCTTTCACCACAATGATGCTGAACATTTGAAGGTAATCATGAAGCAAAGCGCGTTAGTTGTGACTGAAGGGGTGTTTAGCATGGATGGTGATCTCGCACCGTTAGCCGATATTCATGCTGTCACTGAAAATAAGTCTTGGCTTGCCGTTGATGACGCGCATGGCATTGGCGTTCTGGGCAGCGACGGTCGAGGGAGTTGTGACGTAGCGAACGTTAAACCTGATGTGCTGATAGTGACGTTCGGCAAAGCTCTGGGTTTGTCAGGAGCAGCGATTATGTGTAGTAAGGCATTGGGTGAGTATTTAACGCAGTTTGCTAGACATCACGTTTACTCAACGGCTATGCCGCCTTCACAAGCTTATGCGTTAACTCATGCGATCACTATGGTTCAAACTCAACATTGGCGACGAGACAAGCTTTCGGATCTGCAAGGTGAATACGCCCAGCACTTTTCTTCGTTTGATGGTTATGTAGAGACCTCAACACCTATTAAACCCTTGTTGATTGGGAAGAGTGGCGCTGCATTGGAAGTCGCGAATGACTTAAAGGGTGCGGGTTTTTGGTTAACGGCGATTCGACCTCCCACGGTTCCTAGTAATTCAGCAAGGTTAAGAGTGACGCTCTCGGCGAATCACTCGGTGACACAAATTAAAGAACTCGCAAAAAGCATAGAAGTTTCAATGGAAAAGGTGCATTGATGGAACACGCTATTTTGATGCATGAGTCTTGGCCTCAAGACAAAACCGCCATTGCAGAAGCGTTTGGTAAAGCAGCCAATACTTATGACTCTCATGCTGCTTTTCAAAGAATGGTAGGGGAGCGGTTACTGAATCAGTTACCTGAAGATTTAAGTAATAAAACGGTCCTCGATCTTGGCTGTGGGACAGGGTATTTTTCAGACAAGCTGCGCCAACGTGGTGCGTTGGTGATCTGCTGCGATCTTTCACAGCAGATGTTGAATAAGGCTGAGGAAAGGTGTGGCTCTGCAGGAATGCGCTACCAGCTTGGAGATGCTGAAGCTTTGCCGTTTCCAACTGCTTCTGTTGACTATGTGTTCTCAAGTTTAGCGTTGCAGTGGTGTGAAGACTTGTCACGCCCCTTGAGAGAAATGCGTAGAGTTGTTAAACCAGCGGGCCAAGTGTATTTTTCTACCTTGCTTGAGGGATCATTGGAAGAGCTGAAATGTGCTTGGCGCCAAATTGACGCATATCAACACGTCAACGACTTTATCAGCACCAATCAGGTAAAAATTGCGTTAGCGCAATCTGGTTGCCAGAGTCATCATCTAGACTTGCCTACCATGAAGGTTTGGTACGACACTGCATTTTCTTTGATGCGCGATCTGAAGGGCATTGGAGCTAATCATGTAAGCGGGCGTTCACATGGGTTAACGAGCCGTCGCACACTACTCGAAGTTGAGCGTGCATACCAAACGTTTAAAAACCATCAAGGTCTTCTACCTGCAACTTATCAGGTTTGTTTAGGGGTTATTCATCTATGATTGATGCATTTTTTATTGCTGGTACGGATACCGATGTTGGTAAAACAGTTGCTTCAAAAGCAATTCTTAACGCGCTTGCGCTAAAGGACTTAAAAACAATTGGCTACAAGCCCGTTGCAGCGGGTAGTGAGAAAACAAGCGAAGGCTACCGAAATTCAGATGCTTTGTATCTGCAAAAAGCCTCCACACTTGACGTTGACTATGATCAGGTCAATCCATACGCTTTGGAGTTGCCAGCTTCACCGCATATAGCCGCTCAGCGTGAAGGTATTGAAATTCAGTACTCCGTGTTGAGTGAAAAATTAGCGGAGCATAAAGATAAAGCGGATGTGGTTCTGGTCGAAGGGGCTGGGGGCTGGCGAGTGCCGGTCACGGAATCTAAATGCCTGTCTAGTTGGGTACAGCAAGAGAAATTGCCTGTGGTGTTAGTTGTTGGCATCAAGTTGGGGTGCTTAAGCCATGCTATGTTGACTGTCGATGCGATTAAGGCGGATGGGTTGGAAGTGATTGGTTGGGTTGCAAACCGAGTCAACCCTGGTACAGAGCATTACGCTGAAATCATTGAAATGCTGGAACAAAAAATTGGTGCGCCAAAGCTGGGTGAGATTCCTTACGTACCAAGCGTTAAACAAAAAGATCTAGCGAAATATATTGATGTGTCCACGCTAATTGATAGTTGATTTTTCCTCGTGACCTAAAACATAAAGGCTGCCATATGGCAGCCTTTATTGTATTTATAATCTGACACTTACTTATCTTGGTTTAGACCCATGAGCGCTTGCTGGGTATCAGAGATACGTTTCTGTGCTTGCTGCTCTGAAGAAATACCAAGTTGCTGCTTTGCTTCTTCCTCTGAAATACCAAGGTGGCAGCATAGTAGGTCAATAGCCATTTGATAGTTGTTAGTTTCAACCATGATTTTGTCCTTTTCACACATGGATATTTTAATCTGACAACAATCTAGCACGCTTCAGTCTAGGTACAATAAGACCAAAGTCTAATACTGCTGCTGTTGATTAATATATCGGGCAAACTGCATTTTGGCTGTGAATTCTTACGGAAAACTTTCACAATTTTTGCAGTTAAGAAAACAAATGTTTCAATTTGCATCTATCCCTTGTATTTAAAAGGGATAGACTATATCTATGAGTTAGATATAAAGCCTCGGCGCAAGATTCGTATTGCCAAGGCAAATAATTAAGCTTCCTGTTTCGGAGAAAAGTAATGAAGCGAGTAATGTTATTTTTGGCAACGAACTTGGCCGTTGTTCTGGTCCTAAGTGTTGTTCTAAATATTGTTTATGCTGTTACAGGTATGCAGCCTGGCAGTTTGTCTGGTCTGCTTATTATGGCGGCGGTGTTTGGTTTTGGTGGTTCATTCATTTCATTGATGATGTCGAAAGGTATGGCGCTGCGCTCTGTAGGTGGCATGGTGATCGAAAGTCCTCGTAATGAGACTGAGCACTGGTTGTTGGAAACGGTTCGTCGACAGTCAGAGCAAGTGGGTATTGGTATGCCAACTGTCGCTATTTATGACTCGGCTGACATTAACGCATTTGCAACAGGTGCCAAGCGCAATGATTCATTGGTCGCAGTCTCAACGGGTCTTTTGCACAACATGACTCGAGATGAAGCCGAAGCAGTGCTAGCTCACGAAGTGAGTCATATTGCAAATGGTGACATGGTTACTATGACGCTAATGCAAGGTGTTGTGAATACGTTCGTCATCTTCCTATCACGCTTCATTGCGAATATCGTTTCATCTAATGATGAAGAAGAAGGTGGCAGCAATATGATGGTGTACTTTGGCGTATCCATCGTTCTTGAACTTGTATTTGGCTTCCTAGCAAGCTTCATTACTATGTGGTACAGCCGCCACCGCGAATTCCATGCTGATGCAGGTGCGGCGCAGTTGGTAGGCAAGCACAAAATGATTGCAGCTTTGGAGCGCTTAAAAGTGAGTCATGAATCTCAGTTAGAAGGTTCAATGATGGCATTTGGTATTAATGGTAAGCGCTCAATGACGGAGTTGCTGATGAGCCACCCTCCACTAGATAAGCGTATCGCAGCCCTACGCAACTCATAAGTTTTTGATTTAACGAAAAGGCTTGATTTTATATCAAGCCTTTTTTGATCCCTTCTAATTTAACCGCCGTACAACTCTGCAAATTAAACTTTTACAAAATTTATATTTGTACAACTCATAAAAGGTGCCTAATCTTCATTATGAATTGTACATAAAAATATTTTGTATAACTAATTGGAGAGGACATGAACGTCGAGTCGGTTGGTCACATATATCAGCAACTAAGCAAGAACAACCTCTATCTTTTAGATGATGTCTATCATCAAGATGTTGTCTTTGAAGATTCAGCGCATCGTCTTCAAGGTTGGCAAGCTTTGCAAAGCTATTTCGATAGCCTATATACAAATGTCAGGCGATGTGACTTTGACATCAAAGAGCACCAGCAATCGGGCGACAGTGGGTTCTTGACTTGGTCAATGTCTCTAGAGCACCCCAAGCTTCAAAAAGGCAAAACGGTTGTAGTCAATGGAGTTAGTCATCTGAAGTTTAAAGATGGCAAAGTCATATATCACAGAGATTACTTCGACCTTGGCGAAATGCTTTATGAGAATCTTCCACTGCTTGGGTCGGTTATAAAGACGATTAAGCAGAGGTTAGGTCAATGACTTGCGTTCTAATCACAGGCGCTACGTCTGGCATCGGCAAACAACTGGCCGAGGATTACGCCCGAGAAGGCTATGAAGTTATTGCTTGTGGAAGAAACAAACAAGCACTTGAAGAGCTTGAATCTTCCTCCAGCTTGATTACTTCGCTTCAGTTCGATTTAACGGACTTATCCAGCACAAAACAGGTGTTGGAGAATCTAGCAGTCACGCCGAATATTTGGATATTCAATGCTGGTGATTGTGAATACATAGATGATGGCATTGTAGACGCTCAGCTTGTGAAGCGCGTGTTTGATATCAACGTCGTTGGTCTTGCCAATGCTATAGAAGCAAGTCAACACCATTTTCAAGCTGGTCACACGGTGGCTTTGGTGGGTTCTATCGCCAGCGAGGTGGCATTGCCTAGAGCAGAGGCCTATGGCGCATCCAAAGCCGCTGTGAGTTATCTCGGCAGAACCCTTCAGCTCGATTTAGCCAGTAAGAACATCTATGTATCAGTAATATTTCCTGGTTTCGTGAAAACGCCTTTGACTGATAAAAACACATTTCCTATGCCGATGTTGGTAACTGTACAACAGGCATCGCGAGCCATACGCAAGGGGCTTGCTGCTCGAAAACAATATATTTACTTCCCTCGAAGATTCACAACGCTATTGCGTTTCATCGGTGCCATGCCTTACAGCTGGCAAAAGCGAATAACCGCTAAATTGATCTCAGAGTAAGAGGATTCCAAAATGAAAATAGCCATAATCGGGACAGGTATCTCTGGGTTGACATGTGCTTACCATCTCAACAAGCAACATGATGTTACTCTTTTTGAAGCCAACGACTATATCGGTGGGCACACAGCGACGGTCAATGTTGAGGTTGAAGGCGAGAGCTATGCAGTCGACACCGGTTTCATCGTGTATAACGATAGAACTTATCCGCACTTCATGGCCATGATGGAAGAGATTGGTGTGGAAGGTATACCGACGCAGATGAGCTTCAGTGTTCGTAATGACGATTGCGGATTGGAGTACAACGGTCACACGTTATCTACGCTTTTTGCGCAAAAAAGAAATTGGTTCAATCCTAGGTTTTACGCTTTCATATTCGAGATCTTACGCTTTAATAAGCAAGTCAAAAGGTTAGTTGAACAATCTCAAGAGTCCGAAAAAACGCTAGGAGACTTTTTATCAGAAGAGAAATTTAGCGACTACTTTTGCGATAATTATATCTTACCCATGGGGGCTGCCATATGGTCTTCTACACTTGCAGATATGCGTGCTTTCCCTCTTCAGTTTTTCGCTCGCTTCTTCTTGAATCATGGATTACTAGACGTACTGAACAGACCACAGTGGTATGTAGTAAAAGGAGGTTCAAATGCTTATGTTGAGCCGCTAACAAGAGATTTCGCCGATAACATAAAGCTGTCTACACCTGTGAAGTCTGTCCGTCGAGAGCAACTTGGCGTGCGAATTGAACTCGACGATCGAACCGAACGTTTTGATCAGGTGATTTTCGCGTGTCACAGCGATCAGGCGCTAGCCCTGCTTAGCGATGCTAATTGCATTGAAAGTGAAGTCTTGGGTCAGTTGGAGTACCAAGCGAATGAGGTGACGCTTCATACTGATGAGAGCTTACTTCCTAAGAGGAAGTCAGCTTGGGCTTCTTGGAATTATTGGTTAGATGGAGCGCAAGGTGAGAGCGAACGCCCGCCAACGCTCACCTACAACATGAACATATTGCAACATATACAAGCGCCTGTGACATTCTGTGTTTCATTAAACAGCGCGCACCTGATTGAGCCGAATAAAGTGCTCAAAACGTTTACTTATCATCATCCTGTCTTTAGTGAGCAATCGATGCAGGCCCAGAGACGACGTCAAGAAATAAATGGTCAGGACAAGGTATGGTTCTGTGGTGCGTATTGGTACAACGGATTTCATGAGGACGGGGTCAAAAGTGCTTTAGATGTTGTGAGAGAGCTTAAACAGCTCAACAAAGTTGAGCGCCAAAGAGGTGCGGCATAATGAACTCAGAGCACAGTTGCTCATTGCTTGTTGGGGACGTAAGACATCGCCGCTTTAGTCCAGTAGAGCATCAGCTAAAATACCCAATTTTTATGCCTTGTATCGATTTAGACCAGATCAGCGCAGTGGAGAAATCTGTGTGGGGTTTCGGGCAAAAGTGGTGGCATTGGGCGAGATTCAAACGGGATGATTATCTAGGAGAGGGAGATTTAAAACACGCGGTATTTGACAAGATAAAAGAGCTGACAGGAGAGAAAGTAGACGGTCGTGTTGAGGCAGTCATCCATCTTAGATATCTCGGGATCTATTTCAGTCCGGTAAACTTCTACTATGTTTATAACAAGGATGGAGATTGGCGTTATCTGTTGGCTGAGGTAAGTAATACCCCCTGGAATCAAAGGCATTACTATGCTGTTCCTGCTTTTGATGAAACTTTGTGGCGACACAGCAAAGCGTTTCACGTGTCCCCCTTTAACCCTATAGAACAAGAATATGTTTGGCGGTTAAAACCCTTAGGGAAAAAGCTTTCGATTCATCTTGAGTGCCATCGGGATAAAAAGGAATTTGATGCCACGCTCAGCATGAGTAAGCAAGCGCTTACATCAAGGATACTCCTAAAACAACTAATTAGGACACCGCTAATGGCAGCTAAAATGTTGGTCGGTATCTACTGGCATGCGCTTAAGCTCTGGTGTAAAGGTGCCCCGTTTTACTCTCATCCTAAATACAAAACAAAGCCAGAAGCATCTTCTGAAAAACATAAATCGAGAGAACAGGTTAAGGAGCATAGGACATGATGAACTCCCAAACTTTAGGTTACTCATCGTCACTAAGCACAGGACAAAAAACAGCGCGTAGTTTGGCAATGTCATTCCTAAAAAAAATCACATCAGGTTCACTAACTGTGATTGAGTCTTTCTCACAGTCAGAAAACAGGACCACTTTTGGTGCACCCCAGACGTCACGCTTGCACGCGATAATTGAAGTCAAAAATCCGGGCTTTTACGCAAGATTGCTAAAAGGTGGCAGTATTGCAGCGGGTGAGGCTTATATGGAAGGCTGGTGGGATAGCCCAGATTTAACCAAGCTTATGGAGCTAATGGCCTTAAATTTAAAAACACTCGACTCTATTGAAGGACAGAGTAGCTTTATTTCTCGAATATCTTACCAGCTTGGGCATTGGTTCAATCGAAATACTGAGAAGAATGCGGCTAAAAATATTAGTGCTCATTATGATTTGAGTAACGAGCTTTACCAAACGTTCCTTGACCAAGAAATGTTGTACTCCGCTGCAGTGTTCAGCTCGACTGCTGATAGTTTAGAGCAGGCTCAGATCAACAAAATGGAAAGGTTGTGTCAGCAGCTTGAACTGACCTCTAGCGACCGAGTTATTGAGATTGGTACAGGTTGGGGTGGTATGGCGATATACATGGCGGAGACATATGGTTGTCACGTTACAACCACAACGATTTCCGAGCAGCAGTATCAGTACGCTCAGCAGCAAATAGTTGAAAAGGGACTAGAGCATAAGATAACACTGCTAAAAAAAGACTACAGGCAGCTAAAGGGGCATTACGACAAGCTGGTATCCATTGAAATGATCGAAGCAGTAGGCAAGGAGTATTTGGGCTCATACATTGAAAAGTGTCAGTCTCTTTTAAGGCCAAAAGGACTGATGGCAATCCAAGCCATTACCATTGCTGACCAAAGATACGACTACTACAGTAATAACGTAGACTTTATCCAGAAGTATATTTTTCCGGGTGGCTTCCTGCCTTCGATTACTGCTTTAACTCAAGCAACAACTGCACACAGCGACTTAGTCTTGAAGAACTTGTTTGATATAGGCTTAGATTATGCGCAGACGTTGAAAGAATGGCACACAAGATTTATGGCAGCCGAAAGCCATGTCAGGAAATTAGGCTTTGATGACACGTTTATCCGTATGTGGAAATATTATTTCTGTTACTGCGAAGGTGGATTTCGAGCGAAAAGTATAAGCACTGTCCACATGACTTTTCAAAAGGCGTGAATATGACGACGAAGAGGCTAATTTTCTATTCTCTCTGGTTTCAAATTGTCTGGATCATCGCAGTATTTGGTCAGGAGAAACTGCAGTGGTTAGCAGTTAGCCTTGTCGTTGGTACCTATGTATACAGCCAATTAGTTGCACCGATTAAGCTTGAGCGAGTGTTTTTGATGGCGTTATTCGGTGTCATGGTCGATTACGCCAATATGGCGCTTGGCATTTTTCGTTTTGAATTCAATGAATTCCCTATTTGGCTTATGGCACTTTGGTTTATTTTTGTTTGGTATGCATATTTTCTTGTGCCAATAGTGAGCCGATTTTCTATCTTGCTCGTATCTATTTTCGGGGGAGTTGGAGGAACGCTCAGTTATTTAGCAGGAGAAAAATTGGGCGCGGTCTATTTTCCTTTACCAACGACAACCACACTTCTTGTATTAATGGTGGAATGGCTGCTGATTGCGGCAGTCATAATAAAGGTTTATGGAAATGCATCGGATAAAATGGGGTATGCTGGCAGGGTTGATCGCTAGCTCTTTGATTGTTAGCGCAAGTGTAGAAGCAAATACTGCTAACGATGAACAATGGCAGGAATGGCGTAAAGTGGGTAGCGCACAGCTCACTTATTTCTTTTTTGACGTATACAAATCTCAGCTTCTTACACCCTCTGGCGACTACGCACAGAGTGAAGATGTTTCACCACATCCACTCGCGTTATCCATTGAGTATCAAAGAGATATTAGTCAAAAACAGTTGGTCGATGCCACTATCGAGCAATGGGAAAAACTGGGTTATTCCGACACTAGCTCTTGGGTGACTCAGCTCGAAGACATTTTTCCAGACATCAAAGATGGCCAACAACTGATCTATGTCTCCGATGGAGATATAGGCAGATTCTTTTTTTCCTCTCTCAGCGAAAAAAATCAGTTGATAGGTTCTATTACCGATCCTCAATTAAATGATGCGTTTCTCGCGATCTGGTTGTCTCCACAGACGCAATACCCAAAACTCAGGCAAGAACTGATAGGAGCTAAATAGAATGCGAAAGATTAAAACGTTTATTTTCGCTAGCCTATTCGTTTTACTAACGGGGTGTTCTGCAGATATCTCTGAATATAAAGACAGCACACCTGCTTTCAATCTATTCGAGTACTTTGACGGCGAGGTGACCGCTTGGGGGATGGTTCAGGATTATACCAACAAGCAGCAACGTCGTTTTAAGGTCGATATTGTAGGCTCAATCGATGGAGATACTTTAACACTTGTTGAAGATTTTGTATTTGACGATGGCGAGCTTGACCAGAGAATCTGGAAGATTAAGCGATTGAGCGATAGTACCTACGAAGGAGAAGCTGGAGACATACTAGGTACTGCGAAAGGTAACGAAGTGGGTAATGCGCTCCACTGGGTATATGACTTTGAGCTCGTCGTGGATGGTTCAAAGGTAACTGTAGCTTTTGACGATTGGTTATTCAGGCAAGACGAGCGACATGTCTTTAATATTACGAGTATCCGAAAGTTAGGTTTTGAAGTAGGCAAAATCACTTTGTTCTTTCAAAAGTCAGATGTGTAGTTAATGTAATACCCATCTACGAGTAGGTATAAAAAAGGGTTGACGCTTTCACGTCAACCCTTAAATTTTATCGGTGCTTGATCTTACAGTTTGTCAGTGAGCTCGATTGCCTGACCAATATAGTTCGCTGGCGTCATCTCTTTTAGGCGAGCTTTCTCGTGCTCTGGTAGCTCAAGGCCGTCGATAAAGTTACGCATTGCTTCACCATCTACACGTTTACCACGAGTTAGCTCTTTGAGCTTCTCGTATGGCTTTTCGATGCCGTAGCGACGCATAACAGTCTGCACAGGTTCAGCAAGAACTTCCCAGTTTTGGTCTAGTTCAGCAAGTAGTGCTTCACGGTTCACTTCTAGCTTGCTGATACCTTTCAGCGTAGAAGTGTAAGCAATGATTGCGTAGCCAACACCAACACCTAGGTTACGTAGAACGGTTGAGTCAGTTAGGTCACGCTGCCAGCGAGAGATTGGTAGTTTCTGTGCTAGATGGCCGAATACTGCGTTAGCAAGACCTAAGTTACCTTCAGAGTTTTCAAAGTCGATTGGGTTAACTTTGTGAGGCATGGTTGAAGAACCGATTTCACCAGCGATTGTCTTCTGCTTAAAGTGACCTAGTGCGATGTAACCCCAAACGTCACGATCAAAGTCTATTAGGATAGTGTTGAAACGTGCAACCGCATCGAATAGTTCAGCAATGTAATCGTGTGGTTCGATCTGAGTTGTGTAAGGGTTCCAAGTAACGCCTAGTGACTCAGTGATGAACTCTTCAGAGAACTTGTGCCAGTCTAGTTCTGGGTAAGCAGATAGGTGAGCGTTGTAGTTACCTACAGCACCGTTAATCTTACCTAGGATTTCTACGTTAGCGATTTGCTTGTATTGACGCTCCATACGGTACGCCACGTTCGCCATTTCTTTACCCATAGTAGATGGAGAAGCTGGCTGGCCGTGTGTACGAGATAGAAGAGGAATATCGCGGTATTCAACAGCAAGTGTTTTAATAGCGTCAATGATGTTTTTGATCTCAGGAAGAATTACTTCATCACGAGCTTCTTTAAGCATTAGTGCGTGAGACGTGTTGTTAATGTCTTCTGAAGTACAAGCAAAGTGAAGGAATTCATTGACGGCATGGAGCTCTGGTACACCTGCAACCTTTTCTTTCAGGAAGTATTCAACAGCTTTTACGTCGTGGTTCGTCGTACGCTCAATTTCTTTAATTCGAGCAGCGTCTTCTTCACTGAAGTTAGCGGCAAGATCATCAAGAAACTGGTTTGCTTCTGCACTGAAAGCTGGTACTTCTTTGATTGCATCAGTTGCAGCAAGCTTCTGCAGCCAACGAATTTCAACGATAGAGCGGTACTTTAGAAGGCCAAATTCGCTAAAAATGCTGCGAAGTGCAATCGTCTTACTTCCGTAACGGCCGTCTACTGGTGAAACAGCAGTCAGTGCTGACAGTTCCATGATGTTCTCCTGAATTGAGTTTCTAAATTTCGTGTGCTTTATACCAATAACCGCATAGATTGTCACGCAGATTGCGCAATCGTTTGCGTTAAGTTTATTTTGGTAGAAAAAATCAGCTCGCGATAGGCGCGAGCTGTATTGTTAAGTCATTACATTCTGGCTAAGAGGATTTGAGCCTGTTCAACCATTTTTTTGCGTCCGAAAATGAGGTGACGACGCTTTCCGCCGACTTGGCGCCATAGTACAGCACTGCGAATACCTGATAGTAACAAGGCTCGAACTTTATGTTGGTTACCTGTCTGTTGCAGTACAGAAGGGGTTCCAGTTACTTGAATTCTCGGTCCAATTGGGCTGATGACATCTAAATATACGCTGGCAAGGTTGCTGATCATCTGGTCGTCTAGCAGCTCAAAATGATCAAGTTGTCGCTCTATCATTTGAATACGATCAGCCAATTGAGACATTGCATCGTTACGTCCACTTAGCTTACGTTCAAGCGCCATCAGGCTAATGATATAGCGAGTTACTTCACTGCCAGAAGGCGTACTATCGATGCCTTTCACCAAGCATTCTAGGCCGAGTTTCAAATCTGATTCTCTACCATAAACACCCACGGTGTTGTTTGGGTTTGTGTTTAAGATAGCTTTGAGCGAAGTTTCAAATGCGTCAGAGTCACAGTGACCGTTTTTCGCGACCTGTTGAACCAGAGCGACAGCTTGGCAAATTCCTGCAAATGCGATGGTGCGGTCGTAAAGAGCGTTAGCCACGTAGTATTACTCCTGAAAATACATTGAATTAAATACGTTTTTCAATGATGCCGCCACCAAGGCAAACATCATCTTTATAAAATACCGCAGATTGGCCAGGGGTTACGGCTACCTGAGGGTCGTCGAAAATGACCTTAATATTTTCGTCATCAATTGGGATAATGGTACAAGGGATATCCGTTTGACGGTAACGTGTTTTCACACTGCATTGAAGCGGTGCCTTAATTATCTCTCGATCAACCCAATGAAGCTGAGAAGCAATGAGTCCCTGGGATTTTAACAATGGGTGTTCAGCACCTTGTACCGCAATTAGTACGTTACGTTTAAGATCTTTGTCTGCCACGTACCACGGGTCTTCATTACCACCGCCGCCTTTCTGACCGCCGATATGCAGACCTTTACGCTGACCCAATGTGTGATACATCAAACCTTGGTGTTCACCGATTACTTTGCCTTCAGGTGTCTCAATTTTGCCCGGCTGAGCTGGCAAATAACGAGATAGGAAGTCGGTAAACTTGCGTTCACCGATGAAGCATATACCTGTCGAGTCTTTTTTCTTCGCGGTAATAAGGTCCTGCTCTTCGGCGATTCGGCGTACTTCAGGTTTTTCTAGTTCCCCCACAGGGAACAGGCTGCGAGCTATCTGATCACTGCTCAGTGTATACAGAAAGTAGCTTTGATCTTTGTTGCTATCTAGGCCACGCAGCATTTGAGGCTTCTCACCGTTATCAGGGAAAGTACGTCGAACGTAATGACCCATTGCAATGTAATCTGCATCTAATACTTCATCTGCAAACTCAAGGAAAGCTTTGAACTTGATTTCTTTGTTACAAAGGATGTCTGGGTTCGGTGTGCGACCCGCTTTGTATTCCGCCAGAAAATACTCAAACACGTTGTCCCAGTATTCGGCAGCAAAATTAATGGTGTGAAGGTGTATTCCCAGCTTGTCACAAACCGCTTGTGCATCGGCCAAGTCTTCTGCAGCTGTACAGTATTCTTCGTTATCGTCTTCTTCCCAGTTCTTCATGAACAGACCTTCGACCTGATAGCCCTGTTGCTTTAGGAGATACGCGGAAACGGATGAGTCCACACCGCCAGACATGCCGACGATAACTTTCTTTTTACTGTTGTCAGTACAGTTCTCAGACATTACTAAACACCACACAATTTAACTGGAGGCAGATCTTAACAGAAAGCGTTTCGAGGTGACAGATCCGAGATCGAACTCACACTTCAAATTTGCCGCAATTTTACTCGTTCACTATCTTAATCTGCGAATTTTCACTATAGACAGGCTATATGTGGCATAGTTGGCAAAATTCAAGTTAGACAAGGTACAAAAACATGAGTGATGACAGTCAATTCATGGCGGAAGCAGAGCTGATTGAAATTGTTGAGAATCAGTTGGAAGATGGTGAACCGCTCAAAGTGAAAGAAACTTTGATGCGTTTGATGATGACAGGAACACCGCGAGACGAGGCTGTTGCAATGATGGCTTGTGCTGTCTCTATTGAGATCTTCGACGTAATGAAAAACGAAGGTGAGTTTAATCTCAAACGTTACTCCGAGCACCTTGACCGCTTGCCGGACATTAGTTTTATGGAAGGCGAATAAGTTGTCATCATGCGCCAACTGGTAGTCAGTTGGCTTTTGTTATTAATGGGTATGGTGCAGAGAAACTCTTCGCGTTAATTGCTTAAGATCTTCCTTCTCTTTAACACTTCTTATTTATTACCTCTCGATAGGTAGAATTTAATTTTTATCGCAATCGTTTGCTATAATTCCGGTTATTGCCGCGTCAGGTAGTGCGCGGTAGAATCCGGCATCCTTTGACCCCTTACTCAGAATATTTTGTTATGAAGTTTCCAGGCCAACGAAAGTCCAAGCACTATTTTCCCGTCCATGCGCGTGACCCTTTAGTGAGTCAATCTCAAGAAAGCAAGAAAATGTCCAGCACGCACATTATCGGTATTGACCAAACTTTGGTGGATATCGAAGCGAAGGTAAGTTCGGAACTCATTGAGAAGTATCAATTGAGTAAAGGTCACTCACTGGTTATTGACGATGTGACTGCGGAAGCGCTCTATAATGAGCTAAAGGAAAATGGACTGATTACCAATGAATACGCTGGTGGCACGATTGGTAACACTCTTCATAACTATTCTGTTCTAGCTGATGACCGCTCAACACTTTTGGGTGTGATGAGTCAGGATATTAAGATCGGTAGCTATGGTTTCCGCTATTTGTGCAACACTTCCAGTCGAATGGATCTTAATTATTTACAAGGTGTTGATGGTGCAATTGGCCGCTGTTTTGCTTTGATCTCTGATGATGGTGAGCGTACGTTTGCCATCAGTGAAGGTCAGATGAACCAGCTTCACCCAAATAGTATTCCGGAACATATTTTTGAAAATGCTTCTGCTTTAGTGCTCACGGCTTATTTGGTTCGTTGTAAAGAAGGTGACCCAATGCCAGATGCTACGATGAAAGCGATCGAATATGCGAAGAAATATAACGTTCCTGTTGTACTTACACTTGGAACGAAATTCGTTATTCAAGATGATCCAGTATTTTGGCAAAACTTTTTACGTGACCACGTTAGTGTTGTTGCAATGAATGAAGATGAAGCAGAAGCGCTAACGGGCGAATCTGATCCACTAGCCGCATCAGATAAAACGCTTGAATGGGTGGACTTGGTGCTTTGTACCGCAGGCCCTGTAGGTTTATTTATGGCGGGTTATACGGAAGAAGCGGCTAAACGTCAGACTTCTCTGCCATTACTCCCTGGTAGTATTGCTGAATTTAACCGATATGAGTTCAGCCGCCCTGCTGCAAAATGGGCGTGTGACAACCCAATTAAGGTGTATTCACATATATCTCCGTACATGGGCGGGCCGGAAAAAATTAAAAACACCAATGGTGCTGGCGATGCCGCATTATCTGCGCTGTTACATGATATGGCAGCGAATAAATACCATAAAGAAAATGTGCCTAATTCGAGTAAGCATGCCCACACTTACCTGACATATTCTTCTTTCTCTCAAGTATGTAAATATTCAAATCGTGCCAGTTACGAAGTACTAGTACAACATTCTCCGCGCTTGTCTCGAGGTTTGCCTGAGCGTGAAGATAGTTTGGAAGAAGCATACTGGGAACGCTAATCAGCAACATATAATTACAAAAAAGCCTCGCATTGCGAGGCTTTTCTTTTGTTTTATAAAAGTGTTGAGTTACAACACTTCTATAAATTCAATTAGATAAGGAAATCGTCTAGTGATTTACCTGCGTCTAGTTGCTCTTGGATTGCTGAAGGCGTGCGGCCTTGACCTGTCCACGTCTTTTCTTCACCAGTGTTATCTAGGTATTTGTATTTTGCTGGGCGAGGAGCACGTTTAGATTTTGGCTTACCTGCTGCTTCACCTGCAAGTGCAGAAATAACCATGTCTTTATCTAGACCTAGTTGCTTAATTTGTTCTGCGATATCGGCTAATTTAGCTTCTTGTGCCGCTTGAGCTTCACGTTCAGCTTCTTCAGCTTCTTTACGTTCAGCTACAACAGTTGATAATTTGTCTAGAGCTTCTTCAAGTTGTTCCAGAGTTAGCTCACGCGCAAATGCGCGTAGACTGCGAATGTTTAATAGAGTTTTTGTTAGTTCCGACATGTAAATTCCCACTTATTTAAGGAGCCGATAAAATAAATATTAAACCCGTATTATTAGCAATACAATATTTTCTGGTTAAATTGTTATAAAAATTTATTAATTAATCGCTAGTTCATTTGAATAATGAGACCTTTCAATTTAATCAACAAGTTTTTGTTGCATAAAATATCGGTGGTTTTGTGATTTTGACAATACTTATAGCGGATAAGTTTCATACATTGAACGATATTTATTTTATAACGTCAAAATAATTTGGATTATCCTTTTGTCAGCTATTTATCAAGGTAGTAACAAATCTTCATCAATTCACGAATTTTTCACTCTAATTTTCGTTGTTAGGGCTTAATACCTAGTTTCAGACGTATAATTCCACATTGGCGACTCAAATTCTGAATAATTAGATTCATATTGAGTAGTCTGAATATGATATTGGTTGATGGCTATGCAATTGTTGAGAAACCTTACGCACTGTTGCGCAGACAATTAGGGTGAGTAAATTTGGCATGATGTATTGAAATGGTGCTTTAGATGAGTACAATGGGCGCCACCTAATGCGATGTGTTGGTTAAATTGTTGTTAAAATCTATTTTTGACAGTTTAAAATATCAACATTCGCGGTAGAGGCGCGAAATAAATCAGTAGTGTTTGTTGGGGTGATGCCAATGAACAAATACGAAAGGTTGTTTCGCCGAAGTGAGTATTCAAATCAAAGATGCTTGCTGGGGTTACACTCGAAAGGGGTAACACTGCCATAGTCTATAATTTTGTAAAACTATGGAGCGCTACTGTAGGGCAGGGTGAAGTTTTCGCTTCCCTTTCGCTTAGTTCAACTTAATTGCTTGGAAATTTTTCCTTCAATTTGTCTGCAGTAGATCTCTAACCATTTATTACTGGTTTTTGAAGATCATGAATTTAATTGATTTTGCATCATCCCCTATTTCTTTGTTACCTCCTTTGGTAGCTCTGAGTTTGGCAATTATTACTCGTCGTGTATTGGTGTCTTTAGGTGTTGGTATTGCTCTTGGAGCCATACTTCTTAATGACTATTCGGTGGGTGATACTATAAGCTACGTTGGTTCTACAGTATCAAGCGTCTTCATCGAAGATGGCGGTATTAATACTTGGAACATGAGTATTGTCGGCTTTTTGCTATTGCTAGGCATGATGACAGCGTTGTTGACGTTATCAGGTGGTACTCGCGCTTTTGCTGAATGGGCACAATCACGTGTTAAAAGTAAGCGCGGTTCTAAGTTACTGGCGGCTTTTCTAGGCGTATTTATTTTTGTTGATGACTATTTTAATAGCCTAGCCGTTGGCGCGATTTCCCGACCTGTCACGGACCGTTTTTATGTATCCCGCGCTAAGCTGGCCTACATCTTAGACTCAACCGCAGCACCTATGTGTGTGATCATGCCTGCGTCTAGCTGGGGTGCTTACATCATGACGATCATTGGTGGCATTCTCGTCTCTCATGGCATCACTGAGTATTCTGCTCTTGGTGCTTATGTACGCCTTATTCCAATGAACTTTTACGCTGTTTTCGCTTTGCTAATGGTATTTGCAGTGGCTTGGTTTGGTCTTGATATTGGCAAGATGCGTAACCATGAAATCGCAGCATCTCAGGGGCATGGCTTTGAAAAAGAACAAGCTGATGACTCTCAAGAAGCTCATGATATTAATGAAGAATTGGATATCCAGGAAAGTGAAGGTGGTAAAGTTTCCGACTTAGTTCTACCGATTGTATTCCTGATTGTCGCAACGATTGCCTCAATGCTATATACGGGCGGACAGGCATTAACCGCAGATGACAAAGCCTTTAATGTACTAGGCGCTTTTGAGAACACAGATGTAGGCACTTCGTTGATCTATGGTGGTCTTGTCGGGTTGGCTGTAGCTCTGTTTACGGTGCTTAAGCAAGGTATCGCATTTAGCGAAATATCGCGTACGCTCTGGATCGGTGCGAAATCCATGTTTGGTGCAATTCTGATCCTAATATTCGCTTGGACTATTGGTTCTGTGATCGGTGATATGAACACGGGTAAATACCTGTCGACGCTAGCACAAGGTAATATCAACCCTCATTGGTTGCCAGTTATCCTTTTCTTGCTATCTGGTCTGATGGCGTTCTCTACCGGCACATCATGGGGTACGTTTGGTATCATGCTACCAATTGCTGGCGATATGGCAGGTGCAACGGATCTTGCTCTGATGCTGCCTATGCTAAGTGCTGTATTGGCAGGCTCGGTATTTGGAGACCATTGTTCACCAATTTCAGATACGACGATTCTCTCTTCAACGGGCGCACGTTGTAACCATATTGATCACGTAGCCACTCAGCTGCCGTATGCACTATCTGTCGCTGCTGTCTCTTGTATTGGTTTCATCACGTTGGGTATGACTGCATCTGTAGGCATCTCATTCGCTGTATCCGCAGTTGCTTTTGTTGGCGTCTGTGTCTTGCTATCGATTCTTTCAAAAGCGAAGATGGCAAGCTGTCAAAACGTTTAATGATTTGAACGATAAAAGAATTTTAAAGGGAGCTTTCGCTCCCTTTTTATTTGTCTTATACAAATTGAAAAAATCTTTAATTTTTAGTTGAAAAATGGTTTTGCCTTGGTTAGTGTGGTTACCAAGCAAGCGAACTGAAGAGCTTATAAGTATGCGTAATTTTGTAATGAACATTCATCACCATCATCACCCAGTCTAGTCTTTCGGGAGATGTACGCATACCCGGGGGACAGGAAACTCCCGGAGGCAGAAATCGCAAACTACAAGATTCAGAACCCTCGGGAGACCAATTCTTCCGAGGGTTTTTTAGTTTTAACGATTTAAAAATTAATTTGCACAGGGATAAAAGCAATGCAAACACAACGCCTAAGAATCGCAATCCAAAAGAAAGGTCGCCTAAGCAAAGAATGCCAAGAACTGCTTAAAAAGTGTGGCGTAAAATTCAACATCATGGGTGAGCGTTTAGTCGTTCACTCGCTGAACATGCCTATCGATCTACTGTTAGTTCGTGATGACGACATCCCAGGTCTAATTATGGATGGTGTCGTTGACCTTGGTTTCATCGGTGAAAACGAGCTTGAAGAAGTCCGTCTTGACCGTATCGCTTTGGGTGAACCAAGCGAGTTTGTGCCACTTCGTCGTCTTGATTTCGGTGGTTGCCGTTTGTCTATCGCTATTGACAAAGATGAAGAGTACAACGGCCCTCAAGATCTGGCAGGCAAACGAATTGCAACTACCTACCCGCAACTTCTTAAAGCGTATATGGATGAAGCAGGTGTACCGTTTTCAACGTGTATGCTCACTGGTTCTGTAGAAGTCGCCCCTCGCGCTGGTCTTGCTGACGCCATCGCTGACTTGGTTTCTACTGGTGCAACATTGGAAGCGAACGGTCTAAAAGAAGCCGAAATTATCTTCAAATCAAAAGCAACGCTGATTCAACGTACAGGTGAATTCGATGCAGACAAAGTCGCGCTAATCGAAAAACTGTTGACTCGAATGCAGGGTGTACAGCAAGCGAAAGAGTCGAAGTACATCATGCTACATGCTCCAACGGATAAGCTAGACCAAATCAAGTCATTGCTACCTGGTGCGGAAGATCCAACTGTATTGCCTCTCTCTGCGGACCAACAGAAAGTGGCTGTTCATTTGGTTAGTACTGAGAACCTGTTCTGGGAAACCATGGAACAACTTAAAGAACTGGGTGCGAGCTCAATTCTGGTGCTACCAATTGAGAAAATGATGGAGTAATCGCCATGAGAACTGTCGTATGGCAATCACTAAGTGAAACGCAGCAAGATTCTATTTTAGAGCGTCCGGCAATTGCTGAAGGTGCAAACATCACGGCTGCGGTTTCTGAAGTTATCGCGAACGTTCGTAGTGAGGGCGATTCAGCCTTGCTTGAATTGACTGAGAAGTTTGACCGTGTGAAACCGGAATCCATTCGAGTGTCGGCTCAAGAGATTGAGGAAGCGTCAGCGCGTCTTCCGGAGAAGATGAAGAATGCACTTGAGCAAGCTTATGCCAACATCTCTAAGTTCCACAAAGCGCAGAAGCCGCAACCTATCAAAGTAGAAACTCAACCGGGTGTGCTTTGTGAGCAGGTAACGCGCCCAATTCAAAAAGTGGGCTTGTACATTCCGGGTGGCAGCGCGCCATTGCCATCGACTGTTTTGATGCTTGGCGTCCCTGCGAAGATTGCGGGCTGTCGCAAAGTGGTGTTGTGTTCTCCACCACCAATCGCAGACGAAATTTTGTATGTTGCTCAGCTGTGCGGCATTGATGAAGTATACAACGTCGGTGGTGGCCAAGCCGTTGCTGCGATGGCTTATGGCACAGAAACGGTATCCAAAGTTGATAAGATTTTTGGTCCGGGTAACGCTTACGTGACTGAAGCAAAACGTCAAGTGAGCAATGATTTTCGCGGCGCAGCGATTGACATGCCAGCGGGTCCTTCAGAAGTACTGGTTTTGGCCGATGAAACTGCGGACCCTGATTTTATTGCTGCCGACCTGCTAAGCCAAGCAGAGCACGGCCCTGACTCTCAAGTAGTGCTTGTGACGCCTTCACCTGTGATTGCAGACCAAGTCACTGACGCAGTTCAGTGCCAACTCAAAGAGCTATCTCGTGCGGATATTGCTGAGAAGGCACTCGCTTCAAGTTTGGTTATCATCGCGGAGTCGTTGACTCAGGCGGTTTCAATCTCAAATTACTACGGCCCTGAGCACTTGATTGTTCAGACCAAGAACCCTCGCGAGCTTTTGCCTTTACTCGATAATGCAGGTTCCATCTTCCTAGGGGATTGGTCACCAGAATCGGCGGGGGATTACGCATCGGGCACTAACCACGTTCTCCCTACTTACGGTTACACGCGTACGTATTCGAGCTTAGGTTTAGCGGATTTCTCTAAGCGGATGACAGTTCAAGAGTTGTCTGCTGATGGTCTAAAAAACCTTGCTCCAACGGTGGTGACCATGGCTGAAGCAGAAGGTTTGGATGCACACAAACGTGCCGTGACTATTCGTGTAGAAAAACTGGCAGTTAAGTAAGAGGGCAATGAGATGGAAAAGCTAGCGCGTAAACAGGTCCAAAAACTTACCCCTTATTTATCGGCTCGTCGTATCGGTGGTACAGGTGATGTTTGGCTGAACGCCAACGAATCGCCATTCAACAATGAATACAAAACAGACTTCGCTCGTCTTAATCGTTATAGCGAATGTCAGCCTAAAGAACTGATTTCTGCATACGCTGCGTATGCCGGGGTGAACCCAGAACAAACGTTGACTTCTCGCGGTGCAGATGAAGGCATCGAGTTACTGATTCGTGCTTTCTGTGAGCCAGGTGAAGATGCGATTCTTTACTGCCCACCGACTTACGGTATGTACTCCATCAGCGCTGAAACCATTGGTGTAGAGCGCAAAACCGTGCCGCTAACATCAGATTGGCAACTAGACCTTGCTGGCATCGAAGCTAATCTGGATAACGTTAAACTGGTTTTCGTATGTTCACCAAATAACCCTACGGGTAACTTAGTTAAGCGTGAAGATATTGTCTCTCTGCTTGAAATGACAAAAGACCGCGCAATCGTGGTGATGGACGAAGCGTACATTGATTTCTGCCCAGAAGCGTCAACGGTAGATTTACTGGCGCAATACCCGAATCTTGCAATTCTGCGTACTCTGTCGAAAGCTTTTGCCCTTGCGGGTTTGCGTTGTGGATTTACGCTTGCGAACGAAGAGCTGATTAAGGTACTTCTGAAAGTCATCGCACCATACCCAGTCCCAGTTCCTGTTGCAGAAATTGCCACTCAAGCGCTTTCTGAAGCAGGCCTAGCGAGAGCGAAGTTCCAAGTTCTCGATTTGAACGCGAACCGTGCTTATTTGCAGGTGGGCTTGTCGATGATTCCGGGCTTGGAAGTCTTTGAAGGATGGGGTAACTACCTATTGGTTAAATTCCCAGATGGTGATGATCTTTTCAAAGCCGCTTGGGAAACAGGCATTATCTTGCGTAACTCGCCAATTGAGAACTGCGTACGTATCAGTGTGGGTAACCGCGACGAGTGCGAAAAAACACTCGGATTTATTAGAAACTACTACTCATAAGTAGAGACAAAATTAATTGCTTTCGCTGACAAAGCGGAGGCGCCAAAGATTAGCAATAAGGAAGTTCGAGTGAGTAAACAACAAAAAATCCTTTTTATCGACCGTGATGGCACCTTAATTGTTGAGCCGCCGGTTGATTTTCAAGTTGATCGTTTAGATAAACTAAAACTAGAACCATTTGTTATCCCAAGTCTGCTGTCGTTGCAGGATGCAGGATACCGTCTAGTGATGGTAACGAACCAAGACGGTTTGGGTACAAACAGCTACCCACAAGCAGATTTTGATGCACCGCACGATATGATGATGGAAATCTTCGAATCTCAAGGTGTGAAGTTCGATGACGTACTGATTTGCCCTCACTTTGAAGAAGATAACTGCTCATGCCGCAAGCCTAAATTAGGCATGGTGAAAGAGTACCTTCAGGGTGGCAAAGTGGACTTCCAAAACTCTGTTGTGATTGGCGATCGTCAAACCGATCTTCAACTTGCAGAAAACATGGCAATTCGTGGCATTCAGTACAACCCGGAAACCATGGGCTGGAAACAGATCCTGAAAGATCTGACGGTGAAAGCTCGTGTTGCTGAAGTGGTTCGAACTACGAAAGAAACTGATATTAAAGTCGCGGTCAATCTTGATGACCAAGGCGGGAATGATATTTCTACAGGTCTTGGTTTCTTTGACCACATGTTGGATCAAATCGCAACACACGGTGGATTTAAGATGGTTTGTAAAGTGGAGGGCGACCTACACATTGACGATCATCACTCAGTAGAAGACACCGCACTTGCATTGGGCCAAGCGCTAAAAGAAGCGCTAGGTGATAAGCGTGGTATTGGCCGATTTGGCTTTAGCCTGCCAATGGATGAGTGTTTGGCGCAATGTGCTCTAGACCTGTCAGGGCGTCCTTACCTTAAGTTCGACGCGAAGTTCAGCCGTGAGCAAGTCGGTGACCTTTCAACCGAGATGGTGGTTCACTTCTTCCGCTCTCTAACTGACACCCTAGCGTGTACGCTGCACCTTTCTTCTGATGGCGACAATGATCACCACATCATTGAGAGTCTATTTAAAGCGTTTGGTCGTACTCTGCGCCAAGCAATCAAAGTAGAAGGCACTGAGCTACCAAGTAGCAAAGGCGTGCTGTAAGGCTAACGCTAGCAAGGAGAAAAACAGTGACAGAGCAGAAAGTTGTCATTATCGATACTGGCTGTGCCAACGTTTCTTCGGTGAAGTTTGCCATTGAACGCCTAGGCTATGACGTAACGATTTCAAAAGACCCACAAGTTGTATTGTCGGCAGATAAGCTATTCCTACCGGGTGTAGGAACAGCAAGTGAAGCAATGAAAAACCTAGCTGAGCGTGATCTTATCAGCTTGGTAAAACAGGTAGAGAAGCCGCTGTTAGGTATCTGTTTAGGCATGCAACTGTTAGGTAAAGTGTCTCAAGAGAAAGGACAGAAAGCGGACGAGTTGGTTGAGTGTCTTGGACTTTGTGATGGCGAAGTGAAGCTACTACAAACTGGCGACTTGCCGCTGCCGCATATGGGCTGGAACACAGTCTCTGCGAAAACAGGCAACCCGCTGTTCAAAGGCATTGAAGAAGGTGAGTACTTCTACTTTGTACACAGCTTTGCCATGCCAGTAGGGGACTACACCATTGCAGAATGTGAATACGGAAATCCGTTCACGGCAGCGGTGCAAAGCGGTAATTACTACGGCGTGCAATTCCACCCTGAGCGTTCTTCAAAAGCGGGCGCAAAGCTTATTCAAAACTTCTTAGAATTATAAAAGGGATTTAGTGTGATTATTCCAGCTCTTGATTTAATTGAAGGACAGGTGGTTCGTCTTTATCAAGGTGATTACGGTCAAGTAACCGAGTACAAAGTCGACCCAGCAGAGCAGTTCAACTTGTACCACCAAGCAGGTGCTAACTGGCTGCACTTGGTGGATTTAACTGGCGCGAAAGACACGACAGCACGCCAGCTTGATTTGATTGCAAAGCTATTAGCAAGTACGCCAGCGAACATCCAAATCGGTGGTGGTGTGCGTACTGAGCAAGACGTGATTGATCTGTTAGAAGCCGGTGCTCAACGTGTTGTAGTTGGTTCTACAGCAGTAAAACAACCAGAGCTTGTGAAAGGTTGGATGGAAAAATACGGCGCAGAGAAAATCGTTCTCGCACTAGACATTAACATCGACCAAAACGGTACACGTAAAGTGGCGATCTCTGGTTGGCAAGAAGACTCAGGCGTGACCATCGAATCGCTTATCAACGATTACCTAACAGTAGGTCTACGGCATGTGCTTTGTACCGACATTTCACGTGACGGTACGTTAGAAGGCTCAAACGTAGAGCTTTATGTTGACCTATGTAAACAGTACCCACAAGTGCAGTTCCAATCTTCAGGCGGTATCGGATCGCTAGCAGATATCGAAGCACTAAAAGGCAGTGGTGTGGCAGGCGTGATTGTTGGTCGCGCACTGCTAGACGGAAAGTTCACGGCAGAGGAGGCATTTGCATGCTGGCAAAGCGAATAATTCCATGTCTTGATGTTCGCGATGGACAAGTGGTGAAGGGCGTTCAGTTCCGCAACCACGAAATCATTGGCGACATCGTTCCTCTGGCACAGCGTTATGCGGAAGAAGGCGCCGACGAGCTGGTGTTTTACGATATTACCGCTTCCAGTGATGGTCGTGTCGTCGATAAAAGCTGGGTCGCTCGCGTTGCAGAAGTGATTGATATTCCGTTCTGCGTCGCTGGTGGCATTAAATCAGCCGAAGACGCAGCACGCATTCTTGAGTTTGGTGCGGACAAGGTGTCGATCAACTCACCGGCATTGGCGAACCCGCAACTGATTACCGACCTTGCTGATAAATTTGGTGTTCAGTGTATCGTGGTTGGCATCGACTCTTATTACGACAAAGATACTGGCAAGTATCAGGTTTACCAGTTTACTGGCGATGAGGAACGCACTAAAGCGACCCAATGGGAAACGCGTGATTGGGTGCAAGAAGTGCAAAAGCGTGGCGCTGGTGAAATCGTATTGAACATGATGAACCAAGACGGCGTGCGTAACGGTTACGACATCGAACAACTGAATATGGTACGTGAAGTGTGTAACGTTCCGCTGATTGCATCAGGCGGGGCGGGTGCCATGGAGCACTTCGCGGAAGCTTACCAAAAAGCAAATGTGGATGGTGCGCTTGCCGCATCGGTATTCCACAAACAAGTCATCAATATTGGTGAACTAAAGCAGTATTTGAAACAACAAGGTATTGAGGTGCGACTATGAGTTTAAACACCACCGAAGTGAGTTCTCTAGCTGAGCGCATCAACTGGGACAAGGTGGATGGTTTAGTGCCTGCCATCGTACAAGATTTCCAATCAAGTCAAGTGCTGATGATGGGTTACATGAACCAAGATGCGTTGGCAAAAACGGGTGAAACGGGTCAAGTGACGTTTTTCTCTCGTACCAAACAGCGTCTATGGACCAAAGGTGAGACCTCAGGTAACGTATTGCAATTGGTGAACATGCAGTTAGATTGCGATAACGATACGCTGCTGGTGAAAGTGAATCCCATTGGCCCTACGTGTCACTTGGGCAACACCACTTGTTGGGATGTCGATCCGCAAGAGGAGTCACAAATGGTGTGGCTTCATCAACTTGAGCAGTTATTGGCTGCCCGCAAGAGTGCCGACCCTGATTCCTCTTATACTGCCAACCTTTATTCCCGTGGCACCAAGCGTATTTCGCAGAAAGTGGGCGAAGAAGGCGTTGAAGTCGCGCTTGCGGCGACGTCGGGTGACAAGGCGGAGTTAGTGTGTGAGTCAGCGGATTTGATTTATCACTTACTGGTTCTACTTCAGGATCAAGGTTTATCAATGAACGACGTGGTTAATAAGCTGAAAGAGCGTCACAAGTAAAGCTGTCTTCATTGTGATAAACTGAAGAAAATTCAAAGCCGTAAGCATCACTTACGGCTTTTCTTTTTGTTAGGGAGTATTCATTTATGGCTGGTCATAGTAAATGGGCTAACATCCGTCACCGCAAAGCAGCACAAGATGCAAAGCGCGGTAAGATTTTCACTAAACTGATCCGAGAAATCGTCGTTGCAGCTAAAGAAGGTGGCGGTGAGCCAGAGAATAACCCACGCCTTCGCGCTGCTATCGACAAAGCTCTTTCCAATAACATGACGCGTGATACGGTGAATCGCGCAGTGTCTCGTGGTGCTGGTGGTGAAGGGGACGATGGCATGGAAACCGTCATCTACGAAGGATATGGGCCTGGTGGTACCGCGGTAATGGTTGAGTGTATGACAGACAATCGTAATCGAACTGTGTCTGGTGTCCGTCATGCATTTTCTAAGGCAGGCGGAAACCTAGGTACGGATGGCAGCGTAAACTATCTGTTCGATAAGAAAGGCGTGATCTCTTATGCTCCCGGATTAGACGAAGATGAAGTGATGGAAGTGGCACTCGACAGTGGCGCAGATGATATTGAGACAACAGAAAATGGCGCCATTGATGTCTTTACCGAGCCTCATGATTTTGGTGCCGTAAAAGATGCACTCGATGCTGCTGGGTTCGAAGCGGCAAACGCTGAAGTATCACTGATTCCATCGACTAAAGCTGAGTTAGACGCTGATACCGCGCCGAAGTTACTTCGTTTGATCGATGCATTGGAAGACTTAGATGATGTTCAGGAGGTCTACCATAATGGCGACATTTCTGATGAGGTAGCAGCAACGCTATAACGTAGGTTGATCAAAAACGCCCTCAATTGAGGGCGTTTTCGTATTTACGTATTAGCCAACACGTTATTATATCTCGAATAAGAAATAGTAGCCGTAGCCGACGAACAGCGCAGGAATAGCGGAATAGATAGACGCAACCAGTGCTGCCCTTGGTGCCAGAGCGATAGCTGGGAATAGTGCATCGCCATCGTTTGAAATCGCGTTGGCTAATTGAGCTGACAGTGGCGCAGCGCCTGAAATATATAAGCTGGTTACCAGAATTTGAGGCCCACACCCAGGCAGCATACCAACCGCTAGCCCCATCAGTGGCATCCACACTCCCCAACCGGAAAAGGTAGCGGCTAAATCGATGTGACCAAAGAAAGCAATCAGCTCGAATGCCATAAAGGCCAGAATAACCCATGCGGTAACGAAGTTTGTATCCTGAGCCGCTTTCTGTAGAGGATGTGATGAAACGGTCTTCTTATCTTCTGATACTGTTGACTCGTAATCTTTGATTTCTTTAGTCAGCGACCAAAGCAGCATACTCAAAATGATCAGCCCTGCACCGAGCCACTCAATGCTCATAGCAGGCAGAGAAAGAAGCTCATTGATATCGACCTGGAATGAACCCAATACTGCTACCACAGTCGCAGGAACGATGAGCCACTTCCAGAAGGCTCCTTGCAGGTTGATGGCTTTCTTTTCAAGACCAGAAGGATCGCTTGCTTCTGAACGACAACAAAATTTGTCCGCAAGTACCGACTTAGCGGCCGGCCTTAGGAAATCATCTTGGTGGATAGCGTTGACGGCCCATCCAGATACTGAGCCTACCACAACGCCCAGTGCAACAACGGCCAAACCAATATCAGGTTTACTGGCCAACAGCAGAAAAGCAGCATCACCCATAGTGGACGTTAATACTGCGACAATGGCGCCAAAGCCAACTCGCCCGCTGACAAATTGAGTCGTTACTATAATGGCACCGCCACACCCAGGCAGGGCGCCCAGTAAAGAAGCAAAGAAAACCTGATAGCTACGTGAGCTCTGGTATAGATTGACCAGCTTGCTCTCCTTGTTCATCCACAGGGAAACGTAGTGATAGATGACCAGAGTAAAAGCAACGTAGGCAGACACTGCCCAGAAGGCATCAGACAGAGTAGAAACGGTGACTTCACGTGTCGTTTCACTCAGTACCAGTGCCAGTAGAGTCACAGGCAGGAGAAGGCGTTTATAGGCAGGCCGAAACTGGGAAAAAGACAGCCAACCTGGCAGTGTTTGAGAAAGTCTTATCGAGTCCATTGAGCTTTAAATGCAAATACGAATAATTCTCAATATATGTTAGTGAGAATTATTTGCAACTAAAAGTTGTGATTTACACTTTTCTTTTTGCTAACTCATGACAAATTTCAAAATTCAGGTAAAGTATCGGCCTTTGTGAGTAATTGCCCAATACGGGCCTATTTAAGTCGTAATAGGAAAAAAGATGATTCTAGTTGTAGGTCACAAGAACCCTGATAGTGATAGCATCTGTAGTGCATTGGTAGCAACTGAGCTGCTAAAAGCTCGTGGCGTTGAAGCAATGCCAATTCGCCAAGGCGAAATCAACCGTGAAACACAGCACATTCTTGAAGTCGCAGGCGCGGAAGTTCCTGAACTTCGCACCTCTGTTGCTGGTGAGAAAATTTGGTTGGTTGACTACTCAGATCTAGCGCAAGCACCGGATGACGTGGCTGAAGCAGAAATCTTAGGTATCGTAGACCATCACCGCCTAGGTGATGTTATGACAGTAAACCCAATGGAAGCGTGGATTTGGCCTGTTGGTTGTACGAACACAGTACTTTTCAACATGTTCAAAATTGAAGGTCATGAAATCACACCGCAAATCGCTAAGCTAATGATGTCGGCTATCCTGTCTGACACCGTCGGCTTTGCCTCTCCAACTTGCACACAGAAAGATAAAGATGCTGTTGAAGAGCTAGCGAAAATTGCAGACGTATGTGATGTTGACGCTTTCATTAAAGATCTTCTTATCGCAAAAACAAACATCGAAGGTCTTTCTGCGGCTGAGCTTGTAGAAAAAGATCTGAAAGGCTATCCATTTAACGGCCGTGATGTTGTTGTCGGTCAGGTTGAACTTGCGACTCTAGAGCAAGTAGACGGCATGATTGAAGCGCTGGAATCTGATCTAGAACGCCGCTGTGCAGAAGAAAGCCTAGCCTTTGCTGCAGTAATGCTAACTGACATCACTACAGCTCAAACTCGTCTACTATACAAAGGTGAGTGGGCAGAGAAACTGACTCAGCACGAGCAAGACGGCATGCTGATGATGGAAAACACGCTAAGCCGTAAGAAGCAAGGTTGGCCTTGGCTTCAGACTGAACTGGCTTAATTCGCCGGTTCATTAACAAAATTCGACGCCCACGGACTTCCGTGGGCGTTTTATTTGAGGAGTAAGGAAATGTCAGAACCACTTTCACCGCAGCAGATTGAATCCGTGCTTAAAATGCGTGAAGACGAACGATTGAAGTACACAGTCAAAGAAATTGCGAAGCATAGAAAAGTTTGGATTCTTACAGATGAACACGGCTGTGTCATGCTCAACACTGAAGATGAGGATTGTGTACCTGTTTGGCCTCACGAAGAGTTTGCCAATCAGTGGGCAACGGGTGATTGGGAGCACTGTAAAGCAGAGTCGATCTCGACGGCAAAATGGTTTAGCCGCTGGACTTACGGTCTTGAAGACGATGAATTGGCAATCGTAGTCTTCCCAAACCAAAATGAAGAAGGTTTAGTGCTCTATCCGGATGAGTTCGAGTTTGAGCTGAAAAAGCAGGAAAATAGGAACTAATCTAGCCTGTTAATACCCTACAATCTGAAACAACTCACCCGACTTGGACATAGCTACGGCGTCATTCAACACCCCTTGGCGTTGATACTGATCCAATATCTTTTTAGCGAGCTTTTTCACTTGAGCTCGCTCCATCCCTGGCTCTAACGTTGGGTCATAAAGCATTTTCAATAGAATAACATCCAACGGTGAAAGTAGATCCTCGGGCGTTTCATCATTGAAAATGGATGGATAGGCTGACTCGGCATCATTGGGCAATCCCATCACCTGAGTGATTTCTTCTACGATACAAGCCAACAATTTTCCATGCTCTCTTGCTTGGTCGACCGGAATAATGACAGTTGCAGAATCAATTTCACTTGTGGCCTGGTTTACCCGATATCCCGCTTTGCAAAGGGCGCCATGAATGTTTTTGAGAGCACTAGGGCCGATTTCTTTTTCGATATCTTTTCGCCAGTCTGATTCGCGGGTATAGATCCAGATGATATTGGCCTGTTCTCTGCTGGATACGCGTTCGATTGGGTGGCGAGTTATCGACGAGAGATCTCTAAGTTGAGCATTGGTTAGCTCATCATGGAGATCTTGGTCAGCCACTTTGTGTTCAACCCAAACCTTGATCGGTTGTTTCCATTTAACCAGAGGTTTATTGCCCTCTGAGTATTCGTTCTTTAACGCGACATCCAAAAATGCCTGATTGATAAAGCTAGGATCTAGCCAAGTTTTGGTGGTGGTGTAGGCCAGTGCGGGGCTGAATAGAAGCAAACCAAATACGAACCCAATCGCTATCCTTAGCATGTGGGACTCCTGTCAATCTTCAAACAGATTACTTAAAACAGGTCGCTTTATTGAAGTGGCTTTCCACCATACGTTGAGTGATGATGTTGTCCGGGCAGCTTAGAATCTGCTGAGTTTCTCCTGCTTCGACCACTTCACCATTATGCATGACCATCACCTTATCTGTGATGTGTTTCACGACCCCCAGATGCTGCGATACGTAGATAAACGACACGCCCATCTCTTCCTGTAATTCTAAGAATAGGTTAATAATCTGGGAACGCATGGCCATATCTAGACCATTCAGCGCTTCATCGGCAACAATAATCGAAGGTTGTAGAATCAAAGCGCGTGCTAGGCATATACGCTGTTTCTGTCCTGCCGCTAACATCTGCGGATAAAAGTAGGCGTGTTCAGGAAGTAGACCGACTCTCAGCAAGACATCCTTGACCCGCTTCATACGCGCTTCAGGCGTCATATTGGTGTTTCGCTTTAAAGGACCTTCAAGAATTCGACCAATTTGAATGCGTGGGTTGAGCGAGGTATTTGGGTCCTGAAAGATCATCCGAATCAACTTACAGCGAGTTGAGTAATCTTTGTGTTCTAAAAGCTCGCCATTGACTCGAATTTCGCCTGCGGTGGGCTCGACCATACCTGCCAACATGCGCGCTAACGTCGACTTTCCTGAACCATTCTGGCCGATGAAACCAAGGGTTTGGCCTGCTTCAAGCGTAAAACTGACGGGCTTCACTGCTTGATGGACTTTTTTACGAAATAAGCCTGAACGAGTAACGAATTCTTTGCTCAGGCCATTAACTTCTAGCAGCGCACTCATACTTTTTTCTTCTCCATATTCAGCGGGAAGTGACAGGCGAACTTGTGGTTCTTAACTCGTCGTGTCATTGGCATCTCAACACACTGGCGTTGTGCATAAGGACAACGTGGTCCGAGTCGGCAGCCAATCGGTAAGTGCTGCAATGGAGGGATGGTACCGGGGAGAGATTGCAGTTTCTCTTTGTGAGGAATCCACTCACTGAAGTCCGGCATCGCTTTCAGTAAAGCTACCGTGTACGGATGTTTTGGTTTCTCTAAAATCTTTTTGGTGTCTGCGGACTCAACGGACTGGCCACAGTACATGACGGTAATTCTGGTCGCCCACTGAGTAATGGTTGTCAGATCGTGGCCGATCAGCATGATCGATGTGTTGTTGACCTGATTCATGCGACTTAGCAGACGAAGGATCTGCGACTGAGTGATTGGGTCGAGGTCATTGGTTGGCTCGTCGGCAATCAGAAGCTTAGGTTTTGCTGCGATAGCCATGGCAATCATGATTTTCTGACATTCACCGTCAGTCAGCTCATACGGGTAGCTAGACATGATCTGCTCGTGGTTTTTGATCCCAACCTTGTGCAATAGAGTGACTGCCTGTTTTTTACGCCACTTAAAGCGTTCCCACCATTTGCCGTCAAAAGAATGCGCGGGAATCGATTCGATCAGCTGGCTGCCCACTTCTTCCGAAGGATCAAGACAGGTTGATGGTTCCTGAAAGATCATCGCGATATCGCGTGCGATTACGCGGCGACGTTCTTTTGGGGTCAGTTGGAGTAAGTCAACATTGCCCAGACGCATTCGGTCAGCAGTTACTTTCCAGTTTTCTTTACATACGCCAACAATCGCTTTAGCGACTAGGCTTTTGCCTGAACCCGATTCGCCCACCAAGCCACGAATTTCTCCTTCGTTCATGGTAAGGCTCATGCGATCTACAGCTTTCATCAGTCCTTGAGGCGTTTCAATCTCAATCGTCAGGTGGCGAATATCTAGTAATGGCATTATTCGATCCCCGCGTTCAGTGCCTGACGAACCCCTTCGCCGACTAAGTTGATGACTATCACGATAAACATGATGGCGAGGCCCGGTAGTGTCACGGTCCAAGGTGCTAGGTAGATTAACTCGACTGAATCACCAAGAATGGCTCCCCATTCCGTGCTAGGCGCTTGTGCGCCTAAGCCAAGAAAACCAAGGGCGGTGATATCAAGAATGGCGATCGATAGCGCAAGTGTGACCTCTGAGGCAATCACCACCAAAATATTGGGCAGGATTGAGTTCCAAAGCAGGTAGAAGTCGTTTGCTCCATCAAGGCGTGCCGCCATGATGTAGTCTTTTTCCACTTCTGTGTGTACGGCAATGTAAACCGAGCGAACGAACCTAGGTATCAATGCAAGGCATATCGCAAGGAGAATATTGAATTCGCCGAAACCCAGGAATGCGACAAAAATGATCGCGAGCAGCAGCGAGGGAATCGACATAACCGTGTCTAGCAGGTGGTTAAGCGTACTCGAGATGAGTCCTTTGGTCATTCCGGCTAAAATACCAATCAAGCAACCAACCACGGTTGCGATGAGGGTAATGATGACTGCAGCACCAAATGTCAGTTGAGAGCCAACAATGAGACGAGACAGAATATCTCTGCCCAAATCATCTGTGCCAAGGAAGTATTCAACAGTACCTGCGGGATTCCATGATGGCGGAACCAGCAGTTCGCCCGTTTGAGCTTGAGGATCATGTGGTGCAAGCCAAGGAGAGGCGATGGTCACTATGACGATTAAACCAAGGCACCAGAGCCCAAACATCGCCAAGCCATTAGCTCGATAGCTGCGCCAGAAACGTTCGAACTGGGTTGGGATCTGTTCTTCCTGATATACGTTATCGGTTAGCATACCACTCTTTCCTTACTAACGGATTGACCATAGCGCCGATCAAATCTGAAAGAATATTAGCAGTCAGAACTAACGTTGCGACCACAATAACACCTGCTTGAATCGAGACGTAATCTTGATTGGATAACGCATCCAAAAGCCAGCGTCCGATGCCAGGCCAGTTAAAGATCGACTCGGTGATGATGGCCAGCGTTAACATACTTGAAAGCTGCACACCAATCTTAGGAATGATTGGTGGGATAGCATTCCTCAGTACGTGTTGAGTAACAATCTCATGTGTTGAAAGACCCTTGATACGAGCCGCACGGATGTAGTTTTGCCCCATGACTTCTGCTACCGAGGTGCGCATTAAACCGATGACTTGTGTTGTTGGTGCAAGCGCGAGTACCAAACAGGGCAGCATTAGGTGCTCGAGCACACTCTGCAGTGCGTGGGCGCGGTATTCACCACGAGCGAAAAAGGCGTCCACAATGGCAAAACCAGTGATGTGGTCAATTTCATAGAGTAGGTCGTAGCGGCCAGCAACGGGGAATATTTCAAAGTGCAGCGAAAACGCCATGATCATCAAGAGCGCGACCCAGAAAATCGGCGCTGAGTAGCCAGACATAGAGGTAAAGGAGATCGCGGTATCAATCCATTTACCTTGTTTCATGCCAGCCAAGGTTCCAATTGGAATGCCGACTAGAAGAGAAAGGACAAAGGCGATCAAGCACAGCTCTAGTGTTGCAGGGAAGACCAATGCCAGTTCGTCGACAATAGGAACACCGCTTTTGGTGACGCCAAAGTTTAGGTGCATTAACTCGCCAATATAGGTCATCCAGCCGGGCCAGAAATCCTGAATTGCCCACGGAGAGTTAGGGTCGAGTCTAAGCAGACTAAAACCGACCATGGTCAGGATGAGCAAAGTGATGATAAACAGGTTGATACGTCGAACAGTATAGAGAAACATTATTTAACCCTCTCTACTGCATCGAAAGGTTGTGCGTTAAATGGACTCACTTTAAACCCTTGTAACGAAGCATCATAAGCTTGAAATTGCATGCCGTGACTGAGTGGGATGACAGGGAATTCTTCATTAAGAATGTTTTGCGCTTGTTTATATAGGTTGAGACGGTAGCGTGGCTTGTCGACTTCCAAAGCAAGGTCGAGTAGGAAGTCGAAATCAGAATTACACCAGCTTGACACGTTTAGCCCCACTCTTTTTGAGTCACATGACAGTAGTGGTCGCAAGAAATTATCTGGGTCACCGGTATTGGCAATCCAGCCTGTTAGATAGAGATCGATATTGGCGTTGCTGGCAACGTCAGTACGGTCGTAGCGATCATCGGTGAGTAGATTGAGGGTAATACCGATATCTGCGAGATTTGCTTGGATCAGCTCAGCGGTTTTGCGTGGGCTTGGGTTGTATGCTCTTGGTTCCAGCGGCACTGACATGGTCAGTTCTAACCCTTTATCGAACCCAGCTTCTTTAATCAATGCAATGGCGTAATTTCGGTCGTAACGAATCTGGACGCTGTCTTTTAGATAAGCCCAAGAACTGGGCGGAAGAACAGAGTATGCTTGACTGCCGGTACCGTAATAAACTGATTCCAGAATGTTTTGGCGGTTAATGGCGTAGTTGAGCGCTTTACGAACTCGTGGATCGTTGAGCGCTGGATGAGTCGTGTTGACGGCAATAAATGAAATATTCATCGCGGGTTTCGCCATCAATTCAATATCATTCTGCTGCTCAATGATGGGGATTTGGCTAGAGAGCGGTGAATTTAACACATCGCACTCATTGCGCAGCAATTTAGCGAGTGTTCCTGTACCGCGGTGAGAAATATCGAACACCACTTGAGCCATTTTAGGGCGGCCTTTCCAGTAATCATTATGACGTTTTAAGCGTACTAAATCGTTGACCTGAAAATCATCGAGGTAGAATGGGCCTGTACCGACAGGGTGGCTATCAAGCATCGCTTTGTCATCGGTTAATTCGAGCGTGCTGGCGTATTCCGCTGAATGAATTACTGCATGGCTGGTGGCAATGTTGGATAAAAAAGTATTGTCTGGGCGGCTTAAGGTGAATCGGACTTGGTATTCAGATGTGGCCTTTACATCAATCAAGAGATTCTGAAAGTCGATACCACTAAACCAAGGGTACAAGCCGCTGCCAACGTAATGATAAGGGTGTGAAGAATCGATGATCCGGCGGAAGCTGAATACGACATCTTCCGCATTCATTGGACGTTTTGGGGTAAACCAAGCCGTCTTCTGAAACTTCACGCCCTTGCGCAAATTAAAAGTGTATTCCGTACCTGCTTTGTTCACTGACCAACTGGTTGCAAGGTTTGGTATCGGCTTGAAGTTATTCGAGTCCAATGTCAGCAGAGTATCGAAGAGCTGCGGGCTCAATGTTTCAGATGTAATCCCGCTATCGACCAATTGAGGGTTAAAACTCGTCGGGCCGCCTTGACCACAGTAAACGAAGCCGTTTTGACGAATTTTGTTGTGATCAAGTTCTTCACCGCAGCCTGTAAGCAGGGTGACGCCGAAGATACTCAATGTCAGTTGAATGAATGCTTTCATAGAAAGAACAATTGCCGGAGACAAAGCATAATAGAACTCCCCATTATGCCCTAAGATCTCAGTAATTTACCATTATTAGTTTATGGTTTTTAAAATAACGTTCGCACGATCAGGAGAGTGTCGAGAGGTCGTACTTTCTGATCATCCCTCTTAGCTGATGATAGCTCAGACCCAGCATATCGGCCGCTTTCCGTTGGTTAAACTTACTTTGTTCCAGCACTGCCTTTAGTAGATGGATGTCTTGATTCTCTTGCCAAGCTTTATAATCCATTGGAAAGGTAAAATTCGTGCTGGCGATTTCTGGTTCCGCTTCTTCAATGGCTTCTTCAGGCTCAGGTTGCCATTCGGTCGCAAAAGGATCGAAGATCAGGTCATGAATCGGGTTTTCTTGTTGACCGTGTTGATAGACTGCTCGCTCAATGACGTTTTTTAATTCTCGCACGTTACCCGGCCATTGATAATCAAGCAATGCTTGTTCTGCTTTGGGAGAGAAGCCAACGAAGTAATCAAAGCTCAACTCACGACACATTTTAATTGCATAGTATTCAGCTAACAGCAGAATGTCCTCTTTGCGCTGGCGTAGGGGCGGTAAATGAATGACATCAAACGCCAGTCTATCGAGCAAGTCTGCTCTGAATTCACCATTGGCTGCCATCTCAGGCAGATTAGCGTTGGTTGCGCAGACTAGCCGAACATTCGCATTGAGCAATTGGTGTCCGCCAACACGCTCATACTGGCCGTATTCGATTACTCTGAGTAGTTTCTCTTGTACCAGCAGTGGAGCAGTAGCCAGTTCGTCCAAAAACAAGGTGCCATTCTCCGCTCGCTCAAATCGGCCTTTGTGCCGGCCTTTAGATCCTGTAAACGCGCCTTGTTCATGACCAAAGAGCTCTGAATCGATAAGGCCTTCGCTGAGTGTCGAGCAATTCAGTGATATCAGCGATTGATCCCAACGTTTGGAGAGATAATGCAGGCGTTGAGCAATCAATTCTTTACCTGTCCCTCGCTCACCAATGATCAATATCGGTCGTTCTATGGCGGCCAGTTTCGACACTTTATCAAGTACCGAAAGGAAAGCGGGTGACTCGCCGATGAGATTTTGTTGCATGAAACCACTCCGTTGGTGAAATTTACCTACTGTTAGTTAAATTCATCATAGATTAGATTTAATTACAATGGTTGTTTTCGTAACTTAATGTTTTATATGAATTTATAAGTTGGCACGCATCTTGGTTACTAGATAGGTAAGTGAAACCTACAATGAACATCAGATACAGCCAAGCCGTCTTAGAAGTGATTGACTGTAGAATTAAGGAGTAAACTATGGGTATTTTTTCTCGTTTTGCCGACATCGTAAATTCAAACATTAGCGCATTGCTAGACAAGGCTGAAGATCCTGAAAAAATGATTCGCCTTATTATCCAGGAAATGGAAGATACCTTGGTTGAAGTGCGTACTAACTCAGCCAAAGCTATTGCTGATAAGAAAGAGTTGGCACGTAAAGTAGAAGCGCTAGAAGATCAAATTAGCGAATGGCAAGAAAAAGCAACGCTGGCTTTGACGAAGCAACGTGAAGATCTTGCTCGTGCTGCTTTGATTGAAAAGCAGAAGCTGCAAGACGTTTTGAAAGGCTTACACACTGAGCAGACATTGGTAGAAGAAACCATTGAGAAGCTGACAGGTGAGATTAGCAAGCTTGAAAGCAAAATTACGGAAACCCGAGCTAAGCAACAAGCGCTGGCTATCCGCTCTCAGGCGGCGTCTAACCGACGTGATGTGCAAAAGCATCTCCACACCGCGCGTACTTCCGAAGCGATGGCAAAGTTTGAGCAGTATTCTCGTAAAGTCGACGAGCTAGAAGCGGAAGCGGATGTGTACGCCAAAACGGGGAACTCTAAGTCGTTGGAACAAGAATTTGCAGAGTTACAAGCTCAAGACGAAATTGAAAAAGAGCTAGAGAATCTTAAGCAACAGATGAACGACAAAAAGTAATTTAAGTCGCGAGCGAGAAAGCACGATAGGTCGGGCGTCTGTCGCCTGACCAGTCTCAGATTATTCTTACCGCTTTCCATTTTTATTTCGAAGTTCTTATCTTTATTTAATTGATTTTATAACATCTTACGGCAGAGTAGAGGATCTACTCACGTAAAACTGTTGTCTATTTAGGAGTCGCGTATGTCGTCTTTTCTTATTGCCGGGCCTTTGATTGTATTTCTGATTTTTGTCGCACCTCTGTGGTTGATACTTCACTACCGCAGTAAGAAGAAAACAGCTGGTGGGTTGTCTGAAGATGATTTTCAAAGGCTACAGACACTGTCTGAAAAGGCAGAAAAAATGCAAAAGCGTGTAGATACATTAGAGCGTATTTTGGATGCAGAAACACCTAACTGGAGACGCCGATATGAATAAGCGAGAGCTATATCGTGATACCGCCAATGGTAAGATCTCTGGTGTGTGTGCTGGATTGGCAAATTACTTCGGCACTGAAGTTTGGTTAATTCGAATTCTGGTGATTTCGGCGGCATTACTCGGTGGCAGCTTTTTGGTCTTGCTGGCCTATATTGCAATGACGTTTATGATAGAAAAACAGCCGGCGAATTACGTAGAGTCGATTAAAACGGAACAAGAACATAAGCTGAAAAGTAAACCGTGGCAGCAAGGGCAGACCCCAGGAGCACTTTTGGATACGTTGGAGAAAGACTTTGACGGACTGGAAGGTAAAATCCGCGACCTTGAGGCATACGTCACTTCTGATACTTTTAAGGTCGACCGAGAGTTTAAAAGCTTATAACTTAATAATGAGAACTTAAGCTATATTTTGTCAGCAAATTATTAATTTTCATAATAATTTACTGGTATGTCTCTGGCAGTCGCGTAATCATTCATCTATCTTTGTAACTAAAAGTGACAAATGGATGTTTGACTATGCACAAAAATCTCGTGCTTCTTGCCATTGCCGCAACACTAGGTGGCTGTGGTAAGGAGCTCCCTCCTGTCCCTGAACCCGAATCCAGACCCGCAAAACTCTTTACCGTTTCAGTTGGCAACGCTCAGTTTGAAAGACATTTTCCCGCCACATCTGAAGCCGGTGACAAAGCTGTTTTAGCTTTCCGAGTCCCAGGGCAACTTCAATCTATCGATGTGCTTTCAGGTCAGCCTGTGAGTAAAGGTGAAGTACTGGCGTCATTAAACCCAGACGAATATTCGTTGTTGGCTAAACAGGCCGAGGCGCAATATCGTTTGGCCGACGTTCAATATGAACGTTATAAAAAGCTTCGCGTTGATAAAGTCGTTTCTGAGCAAGACTTTGATCAAGCCAAAGCCAATCACAATTCAGCGAAAGCCAGTTTGGAACAAGCACGCGCCAATTTGCGCTACACCAAATTGGTTGCGCCATATGATGGCACAATTTCAATCATACCAGCTGAGAACTATGAGTACATTGCGGCTAAAGAAGGCGTAATGAACATTCAGACCAATCAGTTGATGAAAGTACAATTCCAACTACCTGATCATCTGCTTAATCGTTTCGCGAGTGGTATCAATCTTACCGCTACGATGAAGTTTGATGCTTTCCCCGAGAACAGCTACGACCTCACTTTCCAAGAAGTCGATACTGAAGCAGACCCAAAAACTGGCTCATACAAAGTCACCATGGTGATGGAGCGCCCAACCGACATCGGTATTCTTCCTGGTATGGCAGGTGAAGTGCACGTCAAAGTGGATTCAACTGGTGCGACTCGAATTCCTAGTGCCGCTATTTTCGAAGAAAACGGAAAAACCTGTGTATGGCGTGTCGGGCAGACAGGCGTGGTTGAGAAAGCCACGATTGTGTTAAACGACAAACGTCAGGTGAAAAGCGGTTTGAATGACGGCGATCGAATCATCATCTCTGGTGTCAGCGGTATTGAGCCTGGCATCAAAGTCAGAGAGTGGGTCAAGGAGCGAGGGTTGTAATATGAAGCAGTGGATTAGCCTAGGTATGCTTTCTACAGCTGCAGTTCTTGCTGGCTGTGGTGCTGAAAATCAATATGTGGATTTTGGGCTACCTAAAGTAAAAATTATGGAGATCGGTAGTGGAGTACAAGGTGACAATCTGTATTTCCCAGCAGTGGCCAATGCCGCAGAGCGCTCCCATCTCAGTTTTCGTGTTGCAGGAGAAATCAGTGAGCTAAACGTCAAAGAAGGTGATCAAGTCAAAAAGGGTGATGTATTAGCTAAGCTAGACCCTACGGATTATAAACTGGATGTTGATAATGCCTCGGCGAAGTATAGTGTGGTCGATAGCCAGTACAAGCGTTCCAAACCTTTAGTCGATAAAGGCCTGTTGGCAAAATCTCAATTTGATGAGATTGCGGCGAATCGACAGATTGCCTTCGCAGAATTGAGGCTTGCTCAGCTCAGGCTCTCTTTCACCAAATTACTTGCTCCCGTGGACGGAATTATTTCTCGCGTTAATGTTGACCAGTTTGAAAATATTCAGGTTGGACAACAGATCGTCAATATCCATAGTCTCGAAAACGTTGAAGTTCTGATTCAGTTGCCTGACCGGTTGTACGTCAATCAGCCTGATCAGGAAACCCTGTCACGCATTGAAGCATTGGTCAAAGTACCAAGTGGTAATGAATATTCAGCCTCTATCAAAGAGTTCACCACTGAGCCAGACCCTGCTACCGGTACATTTACCGTGACTCTTTCACTTCCTATGCCAGAAGAAGAGTACATTCTGGATGGTATGGCCGTTGAAGTGACTTCGGAAGGTGATGATGTCGGGCTGAATTTGAACGCTGGTGTTTTGGTTCCGATTGAAGCTGTGTTCAATGCCGACGGTGACAAGATTGATCGGCTGAACAAATATGTTTGGGTGCTGAATGATGACAACACCGTTTCTAAGCAAGCAGTGACGATCGGTAAAGTCACCAAACAAGATTTGCAGATTCTGGATGGCCTCGAAAGTAAACAACAAGTGGTTGTGGCAGGAATTTCCCGCCTAAGAGAAGGAATGAAGGTGGAAGTCGTGAAGCAGGAGGCAGGCAATGAGTGAGCAAAATAATCAACTGTCTCAGAAAGATGAAGATGTAACAGGCATCGCTGCCTATTTTATACGTAATCGCGTCATCAGCTGGATGATCTCGCTGATCTTCTTGATTGGTGGTGTCGCGGCGTTCTTCGGGTTAGGCCGTTTAGAAGATCCAGCATTCACCATTAAAGATGCCATGGTAGTGACATCCTATCCGGGGGCGACGCCTCAACAAGTTGAAGAAGAAGTCACGTACCCGATAGAAAAAGCCATTCAGCAGCTCACTTATGTTGATGAGATAAACTCGATTTCTAGTCGCGGGCTATCTCAGATCACCGTGACGATGAAGAACAACTACGGCCCGGACGATTTACCACAAATCTGGGATGAGTTGCGTCGTAAGGTGAATGACCTTAAAGGCCAGTTTCCTCCTGGCGTCAATGATCCTCAGGTGATTGACGATTTTGGTGATGTTTACGGTATTTTGCTTGCTGTGACGGGGGAAGGATACAGCTATAAGGAGCTACTTGATTACGTCGATTATTTAAGGCGTGAATTGGAGCTGATTGATGGCGTTAGTAAGGTTTCTGTTTCTGGTCAGCAACAAGAGCAAGTCTTCATCGAAATTTCGATGAAACGTTTGAGCAGTTTGGGTTTAGCCCCCAATACCGTGTTTAACCTGCTGTCGACGCAAAACGTGGTGTCCGATGCTGGTGCGATTCGGGTTGGCGATGAGTATATACGTATTCAGCCGACGGGGGAGTTCCAGAATGTTGACCAGTTAGGAGATTTGATCATTACCGAGAGCGGTGCTCAAGGGCTGATTTATCTTCGTGACGTTGCGGAAATTAAGCGCGGATATATCGATGTACCGGACAACATTATTACCTTTAACGGTAAGTTGGCGTTGAACGTAGGTGTTTCCTTTGCACAAGGCGTTAACGTGGTTGAAGTGGGTAAACGTTTTGACCGTCGCCTCGCAGAGCTTAAATATCAACAACCTGTTGGTGTTGGGATCTCTGAGATTTACAGCCAGCCAAAAGAAGTGGACAAGTCAGTCAGTGGTTTTGTCGTCAGCCTAGGGCAAGCCGTGGCGATCGTCATTATCGTCCTGCTGTTCTTTATGGGTCTACGCTCAGGTTTACTTATTGGCTTGATCTTGTTGCTCACTGTATTGGGCACCTTCATCTTCATGAAGTATTTTGCCATCGACTTACAGCGTATTTCGCTTGGTGCATTGGTTATCGCTCTCGGTATGCTGGTGGATAATGCCATCGTGGTGGTCGAAGGGATACTGATAGGAACGCAAAAAGGCCGAACGCGAATGCAGGCGGCGACTGACATTGTGACTCAAACCAAGTGGCCGTTGCTGGGTGCGACAGTCATTGCGGTGACAGCGTTTGCACCTATTGGACTGTCTGAGGATGCAACGGGCGAATACTGTGGCACTCTATTTACCGTGCTCCTAATTTCTCTCATGCTCAGCTGGTTTACTGCGATTTCCCTGACGCCGTTCTTTGCAGATATCTTCTTTAAAGGGCAAAAAATTAAAGGTGGCGGAGAAGAGAGTGATCCATATAACGGCATGATATTCGTGCTGTACAAGGGCTTCCTTGAGTTTTGTATGAAGCGCGCTTGGTTAACGGTTGCTGTGATGATTGTTGGCTTGGTCGTTAGTATTTACGGTTTCACTTTCGTCAAACAGTCATTCTTCCCATCGTCTACAACGCCAATATTTCAAGCAGATATCTGGCTTCCGGAAGGGACAGACATTCGAGCAACCAACACAAAGCTGAAAGCATTGGAGTCTTGGTTATCCGAGCAAGATGGTGTTGAGCACATTACGACGACAGCGGGCAAAGGCTTACAACGCTTCATGCTTACTTACGCCCCAGAGAAGAGTTATTCTGCGTATGGTGAGATCACGACTCGGGTTGAGAGCTATGACCAATTAGCTAAGTTGATGTCTGATTTCCGAGCTCACGTCGAAAAAGGGTTCCCGGAAATCAATTATAAGCTTAAGCAAATTGAATTGGGCCCGGGTGGTGGTGCGAAGATAGAAGCTCGAGTGATCGGTTCAGATCCGACCGTACTGAGAACAATTGCGAAGCAAGTTGAAGACATCATGCATGCCGACCCAGGTGCGACCAACATCCGCCATGACTGGCGTGAACGTACTAAAGTACTGGAGCCACAGTTCAACGAAGGTCAGGCTCGACGTTACGGTATCACTAAGTCAGATGTGGACGAATTTCTTGCTATGTCATTCTCTGGTAAATCGGTCGGTGTGTACCGTGATGGTACGACGCTGATGCCAATTGTGGCGCGATTACCAGAAGAAGAGCGTGTGGATATTCGTAACATTGAAGGGATGAAAATTTGGAGCCCGGCATTAAGCGAATACATTCCATTGCAGCAAGTGACGCTAGGTTACGACATGCGCTGGGAAGACCCAATCATCGTACGTAAGAACCGAAAACGTATGCTGACGGTGATGGCAGATCCAGACTTGCTTGGTGAAGAGACGGCAGCAACCTTACAAAAACGCTTGCAGCCTCAGATTGAAGCCATTGAACTTCCACCAGGCTATGCATTGGAGTGGGGGGGCGAATACGAGTCATCTGGTGATGCTCAAGCGTCATTGTTCACGACCATGCCGATGGGTTACCTGTTCATGTTCTTAGTGACGGTGTTCCTGTTTAATACCGTGAAAGAGCCTCTGATCGTATGGTTAACTGTTCCGCTCGCCATTATTGGTGTGACGACTGGTTTGCTGGCATTAAACACTCCGTTTGGCTTTATGGCGCTACTCGGTTTCCTCAGCTTATCGGGTATGCTACTTAAAAACGGTATCGTACTGCTCGATCAGATAGAAATCGAAATGAAGTCAGGTAAAGACCCATATCTGGCCGTCGTGGACGCTTCTCTGAGCCGTGTACGTCCAGTTTGTATGGCTGCCATTACCACGATTCTGGGCATGATTCCGCTGCTACCGGATATATTCTTTAAACCAATGGCAGTGACCATCATGTTTGGTTTGGGATTTGCGACCGTACTGACACTTATTGTCGTGCCAGTGTTGTATCGTATCTTCCACAAAGTGAAAGTGCCAAACTGATTCAACTAAGATCGAAGACGCCCCTGACTTTGTCGGGGGCGTTTTATTTAAGGAGAAAGCAATGGATACCACTTGCGCATGGGCGATGAACCATGAGCTTGAGCGTGAATACCACGATAAAGAGTGGGGTGTTCCCGTTTATGACGATAAGGTATTGTTCGAGTTTATTACTTTAGAGGGAGCCCAAGCAGGATTGAGTTGGATCACCATCCTGAAAAAACGCGAAGGCTACCGACAAGCCTTTGAAAACTATGATCTGGATAAATTGGCAGCGTATGAGGACGAGCACGCTGAGCATATTGTTGAAAATTATGATGTGGTTAAGCACAGAGGAAAAATTAAATCTGTGTTCAGTAACGCGCGAGCCGCGAAAGCATTGATTGAAGAATACGGTAGCTTATCGCAGGCGTTATGGCAGTTTGTGGATGGCAAGCCTAAGGTCAACCAGTGGCAGGATATGAGCGAAGTGCCAGCCTCGACTGAGCAGTCAAAGGCTATGAGCAAATTCCTGAAAAAGAAAGGCTTCAAATTTGTTGGAGAGACCATCTGCTACGCGTTTATGCAGGCGGTAGGTATGGTCGACGACCATATGGTGAGTTGCCCTAAGAAACCCAAGTATTAACGGTTTAAACGCATCCTTCGATTATAAACTTTGATCATGGATGCGTTCTAATGCCTGGATTCTTCGCCATTGCACAGAATCGAAACTTTGCTCTCTCAGATATGCGATTTGAGATTGCTTGTCATCGTCCGACAAGGTGTTGTCAGACAGGATTACACTTCTTTGCTGCAAGTAGCTGTCGAGCTGAGTGTTAAATTGTTCACGTTTGGTGTCTAGTTTATCAAGCCTCTCTGCGGCTTCTTCCCCTACTAACTCGACACGTGTCAAATGTTTGTTTTGCTCATCCATCTGAGCCGATTGGTTAAGCCCGATAATGAGGTGATTATTGCGTTCTGCTTGCTGAATGTAGTCAGGTTGGTCGGCTAAGGTCTCTTCTAACCATTGCGCTTGCGACTCCGCATCCAAGTTTTGATTGGCTATCGCGAGTTTATCGATCGCGAGCTGGCGTAGTCGATTTTCTTCACCAAACAATGTCTGTATCTGTTCGTCAGTAAAATACTGGCTTTGCAGCGCCATAATCTGCTGATGAAGCTGCTCTAAATCGGTCAAGGTAATTTGTTGTGAGGTTATAGATTCCAGAGTTTCTAGCTCTGTTTTGTATTGTAAATAGGTCTCGAAAAGTGCTTCATCGACGACTAGCCCTTGTTGGTCTTTAGGAAGACTTTGTATCCGAGCTTTAATTTGGTCTAACTCTTGTTCACCTAAGCTGCTTAACGCGTAATCAAACAAATCTCGACTTGAGGAGGTATCTATCTGGGTATCTCGTTGAGATTGTGATTGGTTTGCAATCTCTTCACTGTCTTCTTGATTGATAAAATAGACCGCTCCAAGACTCATCGAGGCGATCATCACTGTTGTTATTAGAGCGGTCTTTTTCATCTTATAGTTCCTACAAACCTTGCAGTTTCAGGCGGTTGGCATGTTGGCGATAAAGAGTCACTGGATCGGTTTCAAACAAATGGTGGATACCAAGTAAGCCATTGATCTCATCCAAGTGATTCATTTTGTAGTCGTCACGAATAACTTGACCTAGGTGCGTGCTACAAGCGCCAACCAGACCGTCATTCGGTTCGTTAAATGCTAGGCCAAGAATGGTCATTGCGGCATCCGTTGGATCAAAGATATTGGTAAAGGTAGATGAACCTGTCCAAGAGTAGTAATAAACACCGTTACCAGCGAGCAAATCACCGCTGCCACACTCTGTGGCCGGAATGCCTTCTGGGTAATGTTGGTTAAAGGCAAGTGATCCTTCGGTGGTTAATGCATCCAAAGAGGCAAGAGGATCTTGGTCGAGGTCACCACCACCAGACAATAGATTGATCAGTGTCGTCAGTCCTTGAGCTAGCTTTACTGCCAAGGCTTCTAAACCAGAGTCTTCTGGTACGGTACCGCGAACGAGGTCAGCCACTTTAGAGCCTTTATTGACACCACCGATACTTGTCACAGAAGCGACAAGGTCCGGTCTGACAGACGCTACATAACGCGCAGTAGGGCCACCATGGCTATGTCCGACTAAGTTAACTTTTGCTGCGCCTGTTGCTGCAAGTAAAGTTTCCACTTGTTCTAGCAACTGCTCGCCACGAACTTCAGAACTGTTCGTCGCAGAGACTTGAGCAACGTAAACGCTTGCACCGTCTTTAGTTAGGGCGTGTGGAATGCCATAGAAATAGTCAACGCCCGCTAATGTATCAAAGCCGAATAATCCGTGAACTAGCACAATGGGGTATTGAGTTTGAGTGTAGCCACTAGCATTGGACGCGCTAGTAGTTGCCGATAGCCCTAAACTGAAGATACAGAGCACAGCAAGTATCAGTTTGTGTTTCAAAATTAGCTCCTTCTGGTATGACCTCTGATGAGTAACTAAACAGTAGAATAGAAAATGAGCTATACGAAATTTGAATGAAAAGTAAGCAATAGAATTGTGAATTAGAGATGGAAAACAACACAATTGTTTAACGTGTCATTATTAAGTAAGTAATTGATAAAATATTCAATAATATCATTGGGTTAAAAATAAAGCCCCTGAGTCAGGGGCTTGATTGAATTGGCTAGCGTTAAGCCGTCGCGGACTGCTCTAAAATGAGTGAGTTATAGCGTTCAAAACCTCGCTCAAGGTCAGCGATCAGATCCTCAACATTTTCCAAACCGATATGCAGACGGATCAACGTGCCATCAAAGTTTGGATTGGCGATGGTTCTCAAGCTGTTGAAGCTTTTTGGCTCGTTGGCCAGAATCAAACTTTCAAAACCGCCCCAAGAATAGCCCATGCTGAAATGTTTCATGCCATCAAGCAGTGCCGTAGTGGCACGTGGGTAGCTTGTTTTTAGTACGAATGAGAATAGGCCGTTACCGCCAGTGAAATCACGCTGGAAAAACTCGTGACCAGGACAGCTTTCTAAAGCTGGGTGGCGCACGTGATCGACTTCAGGTCGGCTTTGCAGCCACTGTGCAACCTTGAGGCTATTTTCGGCATGTTGACGTAGTCGGACATCCAGAGTGCGAATACCACGTAACCCGAGATAGGCATCATCTGGTGAAACACATTGACCCATCAGATAGCTTTGTTCGCGTAGCTGATCCCAATGTTTCTCATTGGCGATTGCCGTACCTAACATGACATCGGAGTGGCCAACAATGTACTTGGTCGCAGCCTGGATAGAGATATCAACGCCATGGTCAAAAGGCGAAAAGTTCACGCCAGCCGCCCAAGTGTTGTCGAGCATTACAATGATGTCATGTTCGTGAGCAATCTTGGCTAATGTTGGAACATCTTGCACTTCCATAGTGATAGAGCCAGGTGACTCTAGAAACAGCACTTTGGTATTGGGCTGAATTAAATCGCGAATACCTTCTCCAATCACCGGATCGTAATAGGTGGTTTCCACTCCCATCTTCTTCATGATCTTGTCACAAAAGTCACGGGTTGGTTCATAGCAGGTATCAACCATAAGGATATGGTCACCCGACTCAACAAAAGAGAGAATTGCGTTCGAAATAGCTGCAGTACCACATGGGTACAAAGCGCAACCAGCGCCACCCTCAACTTCAACCATTGCATCTTGGAAAGCAAAGTGAGTGTTGGTGCCGCGGCGGCCATAAAAGAGTGTTTTGTTTGCGCGGTTAACGGTTGCATGGTGTTTTTCGGCAACCGTATTAAACACGACAGTAGAAGCTCGTTGAACTGGTGGATTAACGACACCATTGGTCCATTTTTCATCACGACCAGCGGTGACCAGCTTCGTTTGCTTACCTTCTGACATTGGAAGTCCTTATCTGAAAATGCGTTGCCCTATTTAAAACATGGCAACGCATTAATAGCAAGAGGGTCAGGAGTAAGAAATAACGGATTACAGAAGTGGGTTAAATAGGTAATAAGTACGCTCTAAGAAACGTGAATATAGAGAGCGCTTTTTCCATTCTTCTAACTTCACTTGATGGGAGGTTTCCATGTAGTTCTTCTGAAGCCAGTACATCTCTTTAGTGAAAGCTTCGTCGTCGATCGCCAATGTGAGCTCGAAATTGAGCCATAGGCTGCGCATGTCCATATTAACCGTTCCCACTAAACAGAACTGCTGATCGATAACAACAGATTTGGTGTGCAGCAGGCCACCATAGAACTCATAAATTTCTACGCCTGCTTCCATCAACTCAGCGTAAAACGCCCGCGAAGCCCATTGCACCATGAGCGAGTCGTTCTTGTGCGGGATAATAAGCTCAACCGTAATACCCCTTTGTGCCGTCATTTTCAGTGTTTCGAGTAAATCGGCACTAGGAACGAAATAAGGCGTGGTGATCCTCACCGACTGGTTGGCCTGATTAATGGCGAGTGTCAGTACCTGAGAAATGAGATGCTCTGGCATCCCCGGTCCAGAAGGCACAACTTGCACGGGATGTTGAGGTTCGTTTGGATCGAGCTGGCATTCTGGTAATTGAGGGAGTGAACGCGAGCCGGTTTCCACCTCCCAATCCCAGCAGTGAATAGCAGAAAGAACGTTAACCGTCGGACCTGTCACGCGGACCATCATATCGATCCATTGCCCAACACCTGATTCTTGCTTGAAGAAAGCCGGGTCAACGAGGTTCATTGAGCCTGTATAGCCAATTTTGTCGTCTATAACGATAATTTTCCGATGCTGGCGAAGATCGAGGCGACGCAGGAAAATACGCCAAGGGCTCACTTCTAAGGCTTGCACGACTTCCACGCCGGCGGCTTGCATCATCTTGAGCCACTGACTGCGGAAGAAGCGCGGGCTACCCGCTGAGTCGAGAAGTAATTTCACTTCTACGCCTCGTTTCGCAGCTCTTATTAGCGCTGAAGCTACGGCATCCGCGAGCCCACCTGGATGCCAGATGTAAAACACCATTCTTACGCTAGTTTGTGCATTCTCAATATCATCAATGATCGAATGGAGTATTTCGTTGGGCGAGCTTTGCAAAGACAGAGTATTACCACTTAAGGCAGGTAAACCTAGGCGATTGTTGCAGAGTTCATCGATACGATAGATATGACGGCCAAAGCTTGTGGTGTCGTGGGCGTGACATTCATTCAGGCTGGAAAACCATTTGGCAAAAGGCGCAAACATCTCTTTTGCGCGCTCGGCTCTCTTTCGCCCGAGATTCAACTCACCGAATAAAAAGTAGCAAGCGACCCCAACAATGGGAATGATATAGATGATCATCAGCCATGCGAGAGAAACACTAACTGCTCTCCGTTTCAGAACGACGCGTAAAGTCACCCCTGCTACGAGGATCCAGTAAAAGACAATGCCCGCCAATGTGAGGAAGTGATAGAACTTTTCCATTCAATTTCCTGCGTAAATCAATCGCTTGAGTAAGGTTGATGTTCAACCTAGATATTAAATCCAGTTGGAAGCGCCGACAACAAACATTTCGTTGCCAAATGTTCTTACAAGTAATGTGACACAAGTGGTTAGATAAATGTCAGGAATAGAATTATTATGTTATGACAATGTAAAATGTAGATAAAAGGGGAGGTTTTTGATTAAAAAAGCAGCGTTTAAGCATGCTATACCGTGCGGTGGTGGGAATTTACACTTTTTGGGGTTCCAATTTTAATCTCAAACTGGTTTACTTGCCACATTGTTAGGGTCACCTAGAATTCTAATAAGTGTAAATTTTTTTATACACTCAACTTTTCGACGCCTAACGTAGCAAACACAACTGATAAAATTTTTTAATGGAGTAACCGTGGCTACTAGTACAAGTGCACAGCCCCGTGATACGTGGGGGTCTAAATTAGGCTTCGTAATGGCCGCAGCAGGTTCTGCTGTAGGTTTGGGCAACATATGGAAGTTTCCATACACAGCAGGTGAGAGCGGTGGCGGTGCGTTCGTTGCTATCTACCTGATTTTTGTAATTTTCATCGGCTTTAGCGTTATGCTGACAGAATTCGCTATTGGCCGTAAGACAGGTCTATCTGCAGTAGGCGCGTTTAAGTCTACTGATCGTCGTTGGACATTTACCGGCGTTATCGGTGTTGTGAGTGGCTTGCTTATCATGGGTTTCTACCCAGTAGTAGGCGGTTGGGCACTGGCATACATCTTTAAAGTGGGTGGTGGTCTACTCAGCACGCCAGAAGCTATCGGCGATAGTTTTGGTGGCTTTATCTCTGACCCAGTACAGCCACTGATGTGGATGGGTATTTACCTGATGTTTAACATCGTTATCGTGATGAAAGGTATTTCTGGCGGTATCGAAAAAGCAGGTAAGATTCTGATGCCACTGCTATTCCTTATCCTGATCGTTGTATCAGTGAAAGGTCTGATGCTTCCAGGTGCGATGGCAGGTCTAGAGTTCCTGTTCATGCCGGACTTCTCCAAAGTGGATAGCAACGTAGTGCTAGCGGCGCTAGGTCAGGCGTTCTTCTCTCTAAGTCTTGGTATGGGTTGTATGATGACGTACGGTTCTTACCTGAAGAAGAAAGAGAACCTAGTTCAGACTACCGGTATGGTAACAGCTATGGATACGGGTGTTGCTATCCTAGCAGGTGTGGCAATGTTCCCAGCAATGTTCGCATTCGGTATGGAGCCGGCAGCAGGTCCTGGTCTGGTGTTTGTTGTTGTGCCTCAGCTATTTGCTGAAATGGGCGGCGTTATTGGTCTTCTGTTCGCACTACTGTTCTTCATTGGTCTAACAGTAGCGGCACTGACATCTTCGGTATCATTGCTTGAAGTTGTGGTTTCTTACCTAATCGATGAGAAAGGTATGAAGCGCCCAACAGCGGTAATCGCAGCAAGCTCAGTAATGGCAGCACTGTGTGTGTTTGCTTCTCTATCTCTGGGTGGCGTTGGTCCAACTCTGTTTGGTACTGGTGCATTTGATATCTTCGACCTACTGACTGATAAGATCTTCCTAGCAGTTGGCGGTATGTTGGTATGTATCTTTGCGGGCTGGCGTCTAAGCCGTGCAGACCTTGAGAAAGAAATCACTAACGACGGTGAAGTTTCTTTTCCACTGTTTGGCCTATGGTACAACCTAGTGAAATACGTAATCCCTGTTGCTATCGCAATCGTTGCTTTCATGGGCATCAAGTCCGGCTTCGATAGCGGCAAAGGTGAAATCATGCTACTGGGTATCGGAATCATTGCGTTTGCAGGTGTTCTTTCTAAGAAATTGTAACGCTGAATCCAGATAACAACGTAAACGGGGAGCCTACATGGCTCCCCGTTTTTATTTGCTTATCTACTTATGGAATTAGATCGCATAACAGGTATACTCATCCGTCCAAAGTGGAGTCCTCTATGTTTGATATCGTTTTTTCTCATTCAGACTTTGTCGTCATTAATAAACACCCCAATGTTTCAGTTCATAAAGATGATGGCGAAACCATGTTGCTACATGAAGTGGCATTAGTTACTGGTGATGAGCAACTCTATCTTGTGCATCGATTGGATAAAATGACTTCTGGGCTTCTTTTACTTGCGCGCAACGCTGCAGCTGCGAGTGAGTTGTCGACACAATTTGCTCAGCGCCGTGTGGAAAAGTTCTATTTGGCGATTGGTAGTAAGAAGCCGAAGAAGAAACAAGGGCTTGTCAGTGGTGATATGGAGCGCTCGCGTCGCTCGGCATGGAAACTGACCAGCTCTCATTCAAACCCTGCGATCACGCAATTTCTTTCAACTAGCGCAGAACCGGGTGAGCGTTTGTTTTTGTGCAAGCCCCATACAGGTAAAACTCATCAAATCAGGGTGGCACTAAAGTCGGTCGGCTCACCTATCGTCGGTGATGCGATTTATACCCCCGCCAGTAAATCAGACCGAGGTTACCTCCATGCATTTGCGCTTGAATTTGAGTTTTATGGAAAAGCATTCCAGTTTGTCTGTGACCCGAGAGAAAGTGCTCTGCTTGGAGAAAAATGGCAGCAGGAAAATGTCAGCCAAGGCATTAATGCTTGGTTAAAACCTTGGGAGCTTTCATGGCCGAAAATCAAAAAATAACAGGAACCAGTATGCAGGTTGAACAACTTCCTACATTCTTCGCTCACATTTCGGAGCAGTTATCGAGTACTTCCAACGAAGTCAGGCGTTTATTTCATGGTCGAGGCCGTGTTTACCAAGGTTTAGAGCAGATCACTTGTGACTGGGTCGAATGCCAATTGCTGATCAATATATTCAAGAGTGTTGACGATGAGTTTCTTGAACAGCTCAAACAGGGATTGCATGAGCTGTCTAAGACTGCGCTATGGCAGGAGAAAGGTGTCAAGTGTGTGGTTATCCAACATAGATACAGCGAAGGTGCGCCATCGGAAGTGCTTATCGGTGAACTGAACACTAAACCTGTTGTGGTTGAGTCAGGGCTGAAGTACCAACTCGATATTGGTCGCAACCAGAACTTTGGTTTGTTTCTCGATATGCGCCTAGGCCGAGAGTGGGTTCAGCAGCATGCTAAGCATAAAAATGTTCTCAATTTATTTGCTTATACCTGTGGATTTTCAGTTGCGGCTATCGATGGTGGGGCTAATCAAGTAGTTAACGTAGATATGGCAAGAGCGTCATTGTCGAAAGGGCGAGATAACCATAGGTTGAATGAGCACAACCTAAATCTAGTGAAGTTTCTGGCTTACGACATATTCAAGTCATGGGGAAAAATAAAAAGATCCGGACCATATGATCTAGTCGTCATCGATCCACCTTCATTTCAAAAAGGCAGCTTTGCGCTAACCAAAGACTACAAGAGAATTCTGCGTCGTTTGCCTGAGTTACTCACTGATAAGGGCGAAGTGCTTGCTTGTGTGAACTCTCCTCAGGTCAGTAGCGATTTCCTAATTGAAAGCATGAAGGAAGAAGCGCCAGAGCTTAGCTTTGTGCAACGGTTAGATAATCCGCCTGAATTTGCTGATGTTGATAGTGAAGCTGCGCTTAAAGTGATGCTGTTCCGCTAATTTTATTGAGATCTTTGTAAATCCGTCTTGACCTCAACTTAACTTGAGTTTCTATGCTGAAGTCAGAATCACTTCAGTTGGGAGAACGGACATGCAGAATGATTACATCAAGGAATTATCAAAGAAAACATTTCAAGAAGGGCCAGTACTAGAATATCAATCTATGCCGAAGCGTCAGTTTCATGTTCCGAGTTTCTTCTCCGGATTGCTGGTCGCAGTGATAATCAATTTTGTCTTTTAAAAAAGGTCGCATTGAGCGACCTTTTTTATGTCTATTTCAGAGTGTGGAAACCTGAATAGATGCGAGTAAAGGTCGTGAACCAGCAGGCTGTGCCAAACAGGTATGCAATGATGGCAAAGTGCTGCGGGAAAAGACAAAACGCAATGAAACACGCTATGGTTTCAGTGCCCTCAGTCAGCCCACTCATATAGTAAAGGGATTTGTTTTTATAAATAGGATTCTCAATTCCACGTTTCCCTGCCATGACGGCAAAAGCAAGAAAGCTGCAGCCAGTACCAATGAATGAGAAAATGAGAAAGGCGCCCGCAACTGCGTTTTGCTCTGGATTAGCAACCACAAAGCCAAATGGGATCAGAGAATAAAACAGGAAGTCGAGGCTGATATCGAGAAATCCACCTGCATCTGTGATGCCCTGACGCCGAGCTAACGCGCCATCCAAACCATCAAATACTCGGTTCATAACGATGAACACAAGTGCCAGCTCGTATTGCTCAAAGTACAGAGCAGGAAACGCCAGACACCCAAGAAGAAAACCGCTTACCGTCGTTTGGTTCGCGGTCACACCGAGTTTATCTAATCCGGCGGCTGTAATAGCCAAAGGGGAGCGAATGACTTTGATACTGAACCGATCAAGCATGATGAGTCTCCCACGGCCAACTTAATACCCGTCCATTCTCAGGAACATCATCCCTGTCATGCGTGACCATCAGAGTAGGAATGTTGGCTTCTGCCAGTTGAGCGATGACCCAGTCACGAAACTGTGTTCTAAGTTCTTTATCCAGTTTGCTAAATGGTTCATCTAACAGCGCCAGTTTAGGCTTAGCCAACAGCATCCTGAGCAAGCTGACACGAGCACGTTGGCCGCCGGAGATCTGGTCAGGAAATGAATCTGCGAGTTGTGATAGCTCAACCTTGTTCAATGCAACCATGGCTTGGTGGCGTCTTTCATCGCCTTTGATTGAGTTAGGAAGGGCAAAAGCGAGGTTCTGCCACACGTTTAGGTGTGGAAACAGCAAATCATCCTGAAACAGAATTCCAACTTGTCGCTGATGAGGTTCAAGTTCAGCCAAGTTAATGCCATTCAGTAGCACGCGCCCGGAATGGACAAACTCGCTACTCATATGTCCTGCAATCAAGCTTAACAAGGTTGATTTTCCGCATCCACTGGGGCCCATTAGACAAACAACTTCCTGCGCTGAAACGGATATATTCAAATCAGAAAAGAGGGCTTCACCGCTGGTTTTATGGATGGCGAGGCTTTCTAGAGACAGCGTCATGCTTAAGGGCATCCTTGTTCGTTTGTTTTTGATAATCAGGTTGTCGCAATGCGAATCTGCCAATAAGGATGGCAGAGACAAAGAAAACAAATGGCAAGATGGCTTGCCAAATCGCGTAGATGGCAGTAACGCGTCGATCGAAGCCACTTGAAAGAGCTACGGCTTCCGTGGTCACGGTTGCAATCCTGCCCCCACCGAGCATGAGAGTCGGTAGATATTGCGCCAAGCTCACACTGGCTCCGACAGCCCAAGCGTACAAGATGGCTGGTAGCAGCAACTTAACCTTAATATGAAAAAAGACAAAGAGGGGCGTTTTGCCAAGGCTTAATGCCGCTCGAGTATAGTTGTTGTCATAGCTTCGCCATGGGCCATCGAGTGCTAAGTACACAAATGGGAAAGCAAAGAATACATGTGACCAGATGACCCAGGTGTAATAGGCATCACCAGACAAGTAGAGCGTGGTTATCTGGATACCAAATAAGATAGAAAGCTGCGGGATAAGCATAGGTAAAGCAATGACATAACCTGGCAAGTGTAAGCGAAAACGGATACGACTTTCCTGAGCCACCACGCCCAATATCAAAGCAAAACAAGCGGTAACGGCGGCAATGATCAAACTTTGGTTAATCGTTGGTAATATATTGAGCCACTCATTGATCCAAAAGCGGTCGCTATATCGGGTAGGGATAAGGTCCGGAAAGCGCCATCGATGAGCGAAGCTCCAGATCAACATCAGTGGAAACATAATGCCGGCTAAAATGGCCGAAAAGGTAAATAGCGTTTTCCCGGGAAGGCTAAACCCTCTTCGACCTGAGTATTGCCACTGACCAAAATGGCCGACGAGAAGCTTTTCGACCAGTACGATTAAGACTAAAAGTAAACTTGCTAACACAAATAACATGACCGCGCCTGATGCCGCACGAGGTATCAGTGATAAGTCGGGGTCATTAAACCACTGCCATACTAAAACGGCCAAAGTAGGTGGATTGGTTGGACCCAAGATCAAACTCAAATCGACCACTGAAACGCCATAAGCCATCACGGCAAACAAAGCGAAGCGCATTCTTACCAACCAAAGAGGGAAGACCGCCTTCCACCACATTTGTGTGGGTGAATACCCTAAAGAAGTGCTGACTTGATACAGCTTGTCGATTTTAATCTGCTGCAAAACGGGAATGCTCATGAGCAGTAAAAATGGCACTTCTTTAAATGAAAGTGCCATGGCTAACCCCAGCGCATAAGGGTCATGCACTAACCAAGTTGCTTCATGTGTGTCTACGTCAATACCTAAGGTTTGAGCCAACATACGTGCAACCATACCTGTAGGAGCGAACAGAAAAGCAAATCCAATCGCGAAAGCGACGTGAGGCATTGCTAGCAAGGGTGAAAGTAGTGCTTCAACTTTTCGCCAATGGCGGTCTAACCAAAGGCTTTGAAGAATCGCAAAGCAGATTAAACAAGAAAGATAAGTACTGGTTATGGAGCTGAGTAAAGTGAGACCAATGGAGTGCTCAATCCCCGGCCATTCGAAAAACTGCTGATAGCTGCTGAGTGAGAAATCGAACAGGCCGACAGGAGGAACGTAGCCAAATGATGAAAGCAATACACCAACTAATCCGGGGATTGTTGGCGCAATGCAAAGCAAAATTAATACTATGTACGCAGCTCTTAACATCTGGCTCTCGTAACCTAATGATTGTTCTTAATTACCGTAGCGTTTTTGCCATTCTGTTTCCAGAGCAGCCTGCCAGCTTGGATGTGGTTCGGCAACGGATTTAAACAACGTTGTTTTCTTTGCACTTTCTGTCAGGTATTGATTTTGAAGTACGGATGGGTCGCCCCAGATAGACAAATCGCCTTTGCGTGATTGAGCTTCAGGGCTCAATAGGAAGTTAATCGCGACTAATGCACCTTCTGTCGCGTTCGCATTCCATGGAATCGCTAGGAAATGAATGTTCGACAAAGCGCCGCCATCCATTGCGTAAACAGTGGTAGTCTCAGCCAGATTACCGTTCGCTTGTGCTGAATAAACTGAGTTTGGATTAAATGTGATGGCTAAGTCCAATTGCCCATCGTCAAGCAATTGCACTGTTTCAGCAGAGCTTGCTGGGAATTGTTTGCCTTGGCGCCATGCGACTTTGTGAAATTCGTCTAGGTATTTCCACAAAGGCGCAGTGACGGCATTGAAATCCACCTGTTCAACGGGTTTGGCTAAAGACGGATCATTGGCGGTCAGTTCAATTAATACGGCTTTAAGAAAGCTGGTGCCATGGAATGCGGGTGGGCGAGGGTAGCTCAATTTGTTCGGAAATGCTTTAGCATAGCTGAGCATTTCAGCATACGATGCTGGAGGGTTGTTGAGCGTCATTTTATCGTGAATGAATACTAACTGGCCTACCCCCCAAGGTGCTTCTAATCCTTCGGTAGGCTCTGAGAAATCACTATCAACGGGTAAGGATTTATCGACTTGTTGCCAACTTGGTAAACGTTCGACGAAAGGACCGAAAAGCAATTGGTTGTTCTTCATTGATTTGAAGTTCTCACCATTGATCCAAACCATATCGACACTGCCGCCAGTGTTCTTTCCAGCCGCTTTCTCCGCAATCAAGCGTGTTGTGGTTTCGGCGATATCAGTGACTTTGACATGTTTTAGTGTCACGCCATATTGTGATTGCAACTGTTTATCTGCCCAGCGCAGATAGTTGTTGATTTCTTGACTGCCACCCCAAGCATGGAAGTATACGGTTTGTCCTTTTGCTTTCTCTGTTACTTGCTGCCAATTGTCTTGTGCTGTTACTCCAACAGACAGAAGTACAGTGGAGATGAGAGTGATCAGCCTTTTCATGGTTGTCCTTACCCTTTGAATGAATCTATAAGTTTTGTGATAGACCGTGCTATCCATGTTTTTCATTCATTATGACTGAAAAAATTTAATTTTTTTATGTATTTGAAGGAATTGTAGGCGGGTTGTATGAGATTTGTTCTCTTTTTCTACGGGCAACAAAAAAGCAGTCATAATTGACTGCTTTGGTTTCTAGTTGTGGGTGATTAGTTTTTCCAATCACTTAGCTTGAAAGTCAGAGTATGAAGGTCATTTTTTAGTACCATACCTTCATTGGTCAGGGACATGTCGCTCCATTCAGCGAGTGTTTTCGAGAATGACTGCTCTAAATCCATCGCGTCACCCATACACATCTTCATCGTCATGCCCATTTTCTCAATACGGAACTGATTATCTTTGAGCTCAGCCTGACCGAAGAAGTTGTTACAACCTGCGTTACCGTTAGCCATCATGTTCTCGCCCAATTCTAGGCGTGGTCGTTTTTGGTGACCTTCCGCTTTTACTTCTTTTCCATCAATACTAACCAGTTCCCAGTTATGATGCTGAAGATCTTTAACTGTTATTTGCTTCACATCGCCTCCATTGCTCGCGCAAGCCGTCATGACAAACGGTAGGGTGACAGCTGCAAGTAATGTTTTTGGACTAAACTTCATAGTAATGAACTCCGAAATATAGAAACGTTAATCGACACTTTGTCGACTTTAATGGCACAAAGTATAGGTTATAAAACACTGTTTTTGTCAGGTTAAGGTCATAGTTTGTTTACAGTCACATAATGAAAGTTATTGAATTTTATTTAATTATAGATGCAATAAAGTAGTGATGGGTGCTTAACGCGTAGCTGAGAAAACTATGAAGAGGCACAGATGGAGCAGCTAGAATTTTTTGTCGTCCCTAGCCCATGTGTAGGTGTATGCACAGTAGATGAAAAAGGCTACTGTAAGGGCTGTATGCGTAAGCGTGAAGAACGCTTTAATTGGCTGACTTTTACCCCTGCCGAGCAACTGCACATTATTAAACTTTGTCGGCAGCGTTATCGTCGAAAAATGCTAGGCTCTAGAATAGAGCAGCAAGCGGAGTCCGATCCGAAAAGCCCTCAGCAAGATCTCTTTTAACTGCTTTAAACATGCTCAATAAACAGGAAAGCGAGAAATGTTCCCTCTCGCTTATAGTCCTAACCTTACGGGTTACTTTAATCCCCACTTGTCACTTACCCACCCCCCGACATGATCGTCGAAGTGGTTGCCACTAAAGCGATAATTTTTTTCTTCATGCAGCTCAGACTCAGATTTGGAGTCTAATAGTTGTTGGATATAGTTGGCCATGGGATCACCGCAGCTCAGCCGCTCTTGCCGGGTGGCAACTTCTTTTATTAATTGCAGACGGTAGGAATTGCTTGCGCGCTTCATTGGGTGATCCTCCTTGGTTATGACACTAATATGAAAAGTTAGAAGGCGATTGGATAAGCGTCAATGCAAGATCACAGTTTTAAAGATTATATATCTTTTATTTGTTGGATAAATGGCCGGCTTTAGGTGAATTATTTTAATAATCGATAGGCACTTAGCGGTTTTTATCCATCTTATGATTCAATATCGGTGTCATAAAAACTTCATTTATTCGTGCTATGCCCATTATGCAACTAGAGTGTTATCAAGTTGATGGGCTAGATTACGTGAGCAGATGTTTCAATGACTTAGACCCCGCATTGCGAGGTCTAAGGAGTCGTTACCCTGCTGAAGGGAAGGTTACGGTTTAGCTTGGCAGGTTTGTTGAGTCACTATTTCGTCAACCATTAATTGACCGCGGCTGTTACGCATCTTCAATCGATAGCTCAACCCGACATCCAAATTGTTTTTGGTATCGGGATTCGTACAGTAACTGTTGATGCTGTGGCGAAGCACTTGCTGGATGGGTTTAGCACCTCTAGCATCTTGATTGTATACCATCATAATTTCTATCATGGTGCCTTTCGCAGTGGCTCTCATAATAGAAAGCGGGCCAGCTTCCATTGGCAGTTCTGAGGCCAGCAGACTGGCTCGGTTGCTTGCGAGCAGCTCCAGTTCTCTTTGCTTGTCTCCTTCCGGTGACGCACATCCTGCCAAAAGAACGGCAGAAAGCACACCTAACGCAATCTTCATTCTCATCTTAAAATACTTTCTTGAAAGGTTTGACGATCACTTTCTCGTAGACACCTGCTTCGATATACGGATCCGCATCAGCCCAGTTTTGAGCTTGTTCAAGAGAATCAAACTCAGCAATAACGGTAGAGCCTGTAAAACCCGCTTCGCCAGGATTGTCCGAATCAATAGCTGGCATTGGGCCTGCGGTAAGCAGTCGGCCTTCGTTTTGAAGTGTTTGAAGGCGCTCTAGATGAGCAGGGCGCGCACTTAAACGTTTTTCCAGTGAGTTTTCAACGTCTTGAGAGAAAATTACATACCACATGTATTGATGTCCTTATAATGAATAAGCGACAGCGCAGCCGCTTATTGTGTGATTAGCCTAACTCTACAGAATGTAACAGCTTTTTAAAGACTTTCTGACAGCAAAGTGTGAGATTAGTTTTGTTTGATTGGACGAGGTTTCCCCTCAGTGTCGATGGCCACATAGTTGAACGTCGCATCACACACCATGAAGCGATCTTCTATCCCGTGCTCTTTGACAGGTTTTACCCAGACTTCAAGATCAATACTCATCGATGTGCGGCCAATCTTGGTACATTCACCGTAGCAGCAGACAACATCGCCAACCTTAACTGGCTTTTTGAACGTAATACTTGAAACAGACACAGTGACAATCCGTCCACCCGATATTTCTTTTGCCAGAATGCCACCTGCTAAATCGAGCTGTGACATGATCCAGCCACCAAATATATCACCATTTGCATTGGTGTCTGCAGGCATGGCAAGGGTGCGTAAAAGCATTTGTCCACGAGGGGAAGTGATTTCATTACTCATTTTGACATCCATAAAACTAAACAGCGGCCAATCCGGCCGCTGTAATACCCCAATGGGGAAAAATTAGTGTGGATTATATCAAAAACGCTTGGTTAGTCACCAGGGTCGGCTTCGGGCTTGTCTTTTGGCAGATGTTTGTAGATGTAGATACCGGTCAGCAAGGTAAAACCAAATGTTGCTGCAAGTAGACCAAAGACTTTGAAATTGACCCACACATCAAGTGGTAGCTCAAACGCAACATACACATTGAGTCCTGCACAGATAGAAAAGAATACAACCCACGCCCAAGTTACCTTTGCCCATACTGTATCGGGTAGACTAATCTCTTTGCCAAGCATGCCTTTTATGGCGGATTTGCCAATGGCGTGGCTGACGGCAAGGCCGATTGCGAAGACCATATATACGATGGTAACTTTCCACTTAATGAAATTGTCATCGTGTAGGAATATGGTTAGGCCACCAAAAAAAGCCACCATCAAAAAGGTGACAAGCTGCATTTTTTCAACTTTTTTGTATAGGGCGTAGGTAACGATTATTTGAATTGCTGTCGCTACGATGAGAGCGCCTGTAGCCACGTAAATGTCGTGCATTTTATACAGGACAAAAAAGATAATGAGTGGAATAAAATCAATCAGTTGTTTCATTGTAAAGCTTGTAGATTGCGAAGTTGCCTTCAGTGTAACCAAATCTGAACAATTCACAAAGGCTTAAGCAGTACTCGCTTTAACAGTTCAAGGCCAGCAATATATTGCTGGCCTTGAACTGTAGGCTAAGAGTGCATTTCGAGGCGTCGAATCAAGGGTTTGATGTCTTCTAAGTAGCCTTCGTTTTTCAGGTTGGTGACGGCAACTTCGAGTTCTTCATTAGTCATGGCAAAACAGCTGGATTTGCCGGTCATGTAATTGAGATAATCATGGTACTCGTGTTCGGTAAAATGACCTATGCGATCGACTAACAAGCTTTTAATGCCATGATGGATAAGGCGATAATAAGTATGACGATGAATTTCCATAAGCTGCCTCTCTTATCTATGCCAGCCTGACAACATTCTCAGGCTGAGAAAGTAGCGAAGACAAAACATCGCCACTTTTTTATTCATAGTTCTCTAGAAGCATAATGAATGCCACAACCAACTTGAATTAGGTTGTAGCCAACTTTCATCATGTATATTAAACAGTTAGTGAATCAAATCTCGGTGTCAAATTTCAAACACAAGTATAACGTCATAAAGAAAGATAACCGTTTTATTTATTCACGACTGAGCGATACGCAAACTGCGAGTCGTTTTGAAACTACGGAAATGTTATTGCATTGTAGTAGGCAAAGCCGATATCAGTATCTGATTGAGCGCTTGCTTTGACGTCGGTTTGGATAAACGCCCGTCCATAAGTTCGCTGATTCTTTTCAGTTCTTTTTCTCCCGATTCACCTGATAGAGCAATGATTGGGAGAGATGGGTGTGAACGCTTGATTAGAGTAGCGGCTTCAAATCCATCCATTACCGGCATTTGTATATCCATAAAGACGAGATCAATTGGGTTATTCTGAACCATCTCAACTGCGATTTTTCCGTTATTTGCCAGTAGGACGTTGTAACCCAGCTGCTCAAGGTAAAGCTTAGCGAGTGAAAGCTGAACTCGTTTGTCGTCTACGACAAGGATTAGAGGTTTATCTGGGTTAGTTGTTGGTGTTAATTCTGAAGTAGGGGGGAGTGTTGGCAAAGTACCTACATTGCCTGAGGTCACAACCGATTCATTGATTTGACACTCTTCCACTTTATCTGAAGTAACAGGAAAATTCAGATAGAACGTTGTATATTCACCAATTTTCGAGTCGCATCGAATAGAGCCGCCAAAGGCTTTCATTACTCTCTTACAGTATCCCAACCCTAGACCACTGCCGCCACTCTTATTGTGGCTGAAAAAATCGTCGAATATACGTGCTAGATAGGTTTGAGGAATTCCTGGACCTGTATCTGTAAACATTACAGTGTTTCTATTTTGCCCTTTTTCAGTGCGAATAGTGATAATGCTCTCTGGGTAAGATTCAAAATAATAAACAGCGTTGCGTAGTAGGTTAAACATGACAAAGTTGAACAGAGTGTTGTTAATCTCTACGATGAAATCGTCTCTTGTCTCGAGCATTACCCTGCTTCTTAGCGAATCATCGTCAAACCCGTATTGATTAACCGCTGAGGTCACAGCTGAAGTAATGGAACAAGCAGTCGCTGGTTCTTGATCGAGAGATGTGTTGTCAATTTCCCTTAAAATAATATCGATGAGTTGTTTGCCTCTAGCTATCGCTTGTTTACCACTACCAACATGGGACGCGAGATCTTGATAGGATTGCCTTCCATCTATTTTTTGCGCGAGATTTTCGAACTCCAACTGAACTTGGGTTAGAGGGTTACGCATTTCATGAGCTATAGAGTTCGCTAATGCCTGTGATTGGCGTACTTTTTGTTCGTACGTGATATGAAGTTGAACTTTTTGAAGCACATGCTCCAGCGCTGATAGTTCTTCATAGGAAAAATAAGCTCCTTCGGATTTCGAGCTCGAAACGAGAACATGGGACAGATCTTTATTATTATCGTAAATTGGTAAGACAAGAGCTGATTGAGTCTCTTTCATATTACGATGTACGAGATTGAGTGTAGTATCGCTGGTCTGTGCAATTCTTTCCTCAACTTCATCTATCACCAACGGAGTGCTTTGTTTCTCGAAGTAATGCTGATAGACGTTCGCACCTTGATAGTTGTCTAAGAGACGGAGTTTCCCTTTAGGAACTCCGAGATATTTAGCGAGTTTTACCATGGCTTGGGTTGGTGATTTGTGAAAGTCCTCTTCGAGGAGAGCTATTTTGGCTACTGGAGATAGTGATTCACCATAGAACAATTTACAGCTTGTTAGTTGAATCGTTTTATAAACCTTTGGCCAAGATACTCCGATTATTAGAGCAACTAATGCAAGTTCCGAGATACTTGTGTTTTCAAATGAATAGAATGAGGAGATAAAGCCCGCATAGGCAAATGCGGTTATCGTAAAACTTGTCATAATGTAGCTAATGTATCTAGGGCTATAAAATCTAGAGGTTAGTATTGCGTAGCCCATGAACAGAACTTCTCGGACAGATAATGTTGGAGGTAGCCAAGTTAGTGAGAAATCGTCAAAGAACAAAGTGAATCCGAGCTGTATAATCACGGTTGAAAGCATGAATATTGTCATTCCCCAAATCATGTAAATTACACGAGTTCTTCGAATTAGATTGGGATTGTTCTTTAAAGATATTAGGTTCACTAGCGTGAGTGTGACTAAAATAGCAAGCCCCAAAAAAAATGGTTTAGTGTATGGGCCGAAATCTAGCTCAAAGTCGCTTGGGCCTATAATACTTATTCCACGCACAGTTAATCCGGGTATCAGATTGCATGATACGGCGAATATTATTGTGATTACAACAACAGCACTTTGCCAATGTCCAATAGATTTTTGAGCGTAAAAGTTATGTAGTTTTGCCGAAAATAAATACGCAGAAACAAATGCAACGAGGGTGGCTAAGTTAGCGATGATTGCCACGTTTACTGCAGCACTATTACCAAATGCTTTAAGAAGATCTGTATGAAAATAACTGTTACTGATAATCCATACAAATAACCCCGCCATGTAAAGAATGTAATAGTAATAAAGCCGCATACCATCTTTTCCATAGCGTTTGATTATCGCTGAGCAAAAGTATACAGCCCATATCAATAAAGACAGCGCTGCACCAATCAGTACCATAGCTTTAGGGTATGAAACCTGGTCTAACATATAGCTGAACATAATGTTCCGATTTCACCAATTTCTGACGTCGTTTTATTAAATTAAATATCGTATTTTATAATCACCCTAGCTCGCTATTTATAGTGTTCCATTCAAACCTTTTATTTATTAAGCCATATATAGTTCGATGAATTATGTCTGGTCGCGATATCTTTTTGGGTATTATGTGTTATAAATTTATAATTATCTTCTTTTCTAAAGTCGTTTATTGATTGAATTGATATTTACATAAGCTGTTACTTTGGGTTTGAAAATTGAAGCAATATTGTTTACCCGATAAAAATATTTTTGCAACCTGTTTTTATTCGTGTTCAGATCTAGTCCCATTTTTAATCGAAAAGTATTTACTAATTTTATTCCTTGTTGTTTTAGATTGATTCAATACTGCATCATAACTTTAAATTTGATTAATGAGCCGATTTAAACTTAGAGCGGTAAAAAACTAGCTCTTGCTACCGCTCTCGCTTAATGGGCGTCTTTCTTAATGCGTAGTTACAGGTAAAGAAGAAGTAAGCATTTGGTTTAAAGCCTGCTTAGTGGTAGGTTTAGAGAGTCGTCCATCCATCAATTCACTTATCAGATTAAGTTCACGCTCTCCTGATTCACCAGACAGAGCAATTATTGGTATGGTTGGATAGGAACGTTTTATTATGCTTGCTGCTTCAAAACCATTCATAACAGGCATCTGTATATCCATAAAAACAAGGTCAATTGGGTTACTATGGATTATTTCTATTGCCACTTTTCCATTGTTTGCCAAAACAACATCATAACCTAGTTGCTCTAGATATAGCTTAACAAGCGAGCGTTGAATCTCTTTATCATCAACAACTAGGATTAAGTGATTATCAGATTTATCAATACTGTGAGTTAAGCTACTTATAAAACTATTTTTATCCTCTACCAGTTCTTCGTGTAAATAAGGAGAACAGCCTTGAACGGACTTTACTGGTGGCGCAATCGATATTGATGGGAACGATAGATGGAACTCGGTATAATAGCCTAGCTGAGAGTAGCAGCGTATCGAACCTCCAAACGCTCTCATAACACGCTGGCAATATCCTAATCCTAGCCCACTACCACCACTCTTGTTGTGGCTAAAGAAGTCATCAAATATACGTTTGGTTAAATGTTCTGGAATGCCGGGGCCTGTATCTCTGACAATAACATAATTTTCATATTTACCCGCAATGGTTCGTACTTCAATAGTACTGTCTGGGTAAGAGTCAAAATAGTAAATGGCATTACGCATTAAGTTAAACAAAACGAAGTTAAACAAGGTGTCATTTATTTTCACTACAAAATCTTGGTCGATATTGAGAATAACGCGTTTCTTAATCTTATCATCTTCAAAGCCATATCGCTCTACTGCTGTACGTATAACAGGTTGTATTGAAGTCGATATCGCAGGCTCCTGTTCCAAAGAAGAATCACTTACTTCTCTTAATATAATATCTATAAGTTGTTTTCCCCGCTCAATCGCATTTTTACCATCCAATACATGCCTATTAAGTTCATCACGCGAGGTACCATTACCTAATTTGAGTGCAAGGCTTTCAAACTGAAACTGAACTTGAGCGAGTGGATTTCTCATTTCGTGAGCAATGGAATTTGCTAATGCTTGAGATTGTCTTACCTTTCTGTCGGCATTGATGTATCCCTGTACTTTTTTTAGTACAGACTGTAAGGCTTGGATCTCTTCACTGAAGAATAAGCGGCCATCACTTTTCTTACGTGCAACTAACAGATGCGACATATTGTTTGTATGATCGTATATAGGAAGAACCATAGCAACATTGTCTGCACTCATTTTCTTATATAGTTTTGATAGAGAATGAGCGACGTTTTTACTAGGAACAGGCAAAGATTCTTCAATTTCTTCATAGATTAGAACACTTCCAGCTCCTTTCAAGTGAGACGTATAAAGTGTTTCATCTTGAATGTTTGACAATAGCTGTAAGGAAGTTTCATTTACCCCCAAAATTGCTGCCACTTTTCTCAACGCTTGATTGGTCGAAACCTGAAATTCATTTTCTAATTGATAGAGCTTATCTTGTGGTGAATATGCATCATTAAACACAATTCTGCTCGCTAATCGGCTACACGAACCTATTAGTGGTTTCCAACTGATTCCCGTAATAGTTATAAACAGTAACCCAACTAAAACTATGTTCTCTGTTTCAAGTACACGAATAACAAATAGTGTAGGGAACAAGAGCACAGTAACAGCTAGGGTAATTGCTGATAGTCGATGTATTATATGTCGGCTACTATAGAAGCGAGATGTAATCAGTGCATACCCCATTAATAACATTTCCGTGATGGAAAGTGCTGGCGGTAGCCATGCTAAAGAAAAGTCCTCAAATAACATTGGAACGACAACATGAATCGCAAGCGTGGATAGCATGAAAACACCTATACCGAATAGCATGTATAGCGATTTGAGCTGCTGGAGTGGCTTTGCGTTACGTGCGTATCGAATTACGTTTTTAAACGACAGCAATATTAATACCATAACGGTCAGGAAGAAATAGTTGGTTCCCTCACCAAAATGAATGTTAAACATTCCCACATTATCAATCGTAATACCACGTATCATGGAATGATTACCGATATTAGCTAAGAGTACGATTGCAGAAACAGTACATAAAAAGGCTATTTCTCTCCAAGAACCTTCGCCTTCTTTCTTCGCGAGCATTAAACACACTAGGTATGCATTAGCAAATGCAAGATAAGATGTGACATTTGCAAACAAAGCCATCCCTATAGCAACGTTACTCCCCCAGCTAACTAAATACGGAGAGTAGAAAAAAGCGTTGCTTAAAGTCCAACCTAGAATTGATAGGGAATAGCATAAATAAGGTAATTTTATCTTTCTTAGCTGGACGCTGTTACTGCGATTAGCGGTTTTTGCAAAGTAAATACTCCAAGTAAGAACAATTGAAGCAACAACAAAAAGCAGCAGAAATGCTGGGTGGATCTGGATATTTGTAAGCAAATCAGGCATCGCTTTTTTCCAAAGTCATGATTTTTTGCCTAGCCATAGACTTATATCGCTTAAAGTTGATATATGAATATTGACGGTTAAATTCTTTTACAAGCCACATGCCTCTATAGGTTGGACACTCGCCTTGATTAATGCCGAAGCTACCGCAGTGAACGTATGCGTTACCTTCTAGCTGGGCGTAAAAGTTTAACAGCCACGGGTTATTAATAATTGTATAAGCACAACCATAGTCAGATTGGGCCAATTGCTTTGCCATTTGTTTCTGAGCCAAATAGAGAAGATAGAGTTGCTGAATTTGATTACCGCATACAGTTAACCTAAGTATCTCACATCGCTTGTATGAAGAGTTAGCTTTTGCCATACAATCTGAATCAAACTGCTCTAGAGTTGGTAGATTGTTAGAAAGCCCGTTAAAAACTCCCGTTTTGTTCAAGCTATCAATTGCTTCTTTCGAGATAAGCAGTGACCATCTTTCATGCTGAAAAAAGGGACTAAAGCTAAGCCACCGATGTTTGTGCTGCCAGTCTGTGATCATGGCTGATGAACATAGGCAAGGATACTTGTTTTCACCTGACTTATGAAACATAACGAAATGTTGACCAGATGAAGAATGTTCCATAAGAAAAAGGAGCTCGTACCACTTTTGCTTGATGACAAATAATTCGATATTTGAGAGCAAGATGGCATCACTTAATCGATAGAGGCCGTCATCAAATGGGACAGAAACGATTTGTGGATCTTCTGATATTTCTTCGATCAGGTCACTGTAATACTCAATGTCACTATAACTTAACTTAGGAGTATCTGTGAGAGCACTCAATTGTTTAGATCTCAATTTATGGCGTTCTACTTGTGCCCATAGCAACGGTAAAGATTCAAAGTGTTTTAATGCAACTTGTTCTAAAAAAAACTTTAGCTCCTCAGTCAGATCTCCAGTAACTGGTTTTTTCCTTGTAAAGAAAGCGTATTCATCAGTTCCTAATAGTGTATTTAGATCTTTAAGTTTCAAGTCCGAACGTACTTGTAGTACTTGGAACTTTCTTTTGCTAATGAGTGCCCCAAGTATTTCTGCATGTTGTGGTGTATCTGCAATTTTGTGTAAAAGCTCTTTAGATTGAGCTCTAGATAGCATGTCTTCCTGTAAAAAAGAAGACAGCATTTCTATAATATTCATGTTCTGATTGCCAACAATAGTTTAGATTATTTATTTATTTATTTTTTTGTCAATATTTAAATACTAACTTCCATATTCTAAACATTTATTGACTTGGAGAATAAATGCGCAGTTCACGTTATTAATATAAATGTTTGTCAATTGATTGTGTCTTGCTCGGTGTGTACAAGTAATGGTGCATTGGACTGTAAAAAACCTATTAGATGCTGGTGTGAATATTTCTTTTGTGAACGTTTTTAATGACTTTACATTCAGCTAGTTAGAGAAAACTAAAAACGAAAGTGTTGTTTTATTATTCTTCTATTCTTTACAGTGAGCATATAAAGTTATGCTGCAGTGTTATTTGATAAGAATCCATATGCACAAAAGCATATCTAACAGACTGAATTCGCTATCATGTTAAGCGTAAGAAAATTTTTTGCCAATAAATTCAGGCTCTAATACTGATGGTTCTGATTTTTATGAGTTAATTATCTGAAAAATAAAGATTTTTTGAACTAACAGCTTAGTCGGCATGTTTGTTTTAGGTCATATATCTATTTGTTTTTAATGATTAATTTGCCTTCAATTAATAAAAAAGTTGGCGAAAATCAGAAGGTTGGCATACACTTTCCCAAGTAAAGCCGATATGTTGTTGATTGGCTGGGCAAAATGCTTTGGCGCTGCCAACTCGGCAGCATTGTTTAACACAGCTTTGAGGAAAGTTTTATGGCGCTCACAAAGGCCGATTTGGCTGAAAACCTGTTTGAGAAGCTCGGATACAGTAAACGGGATGCCAAGGAAACGGTTGAGGCGTTTTTCGAAGAAATTCGTAAGGCACTAGAGAGTGGCGAACAGGTAAAACTGTCTGGATTTGGTAACTTTGATCTTCGAGAAAAAAACGAACGTCCAGGTCGAAACCCAAAGACGGGTGAAGACATTCCAATCAGTGCTCGTCGCGTTGTCACCTTCCGCCCGGGGCAGAAACTAAAAGCCCGTGTAGAAAATGCCAAGGTAGAAGGCTAACAAGCACGCGTTTGTCAGTTGAAACCGATAGAATTCTAGAAGACGGATTTGTCTATAATTCGTCTTCTAGTTATTTATAAAAAATACCCAAGTTAAAAACTTGGGTATTTTTTTGTTGTTTAGTCTCGCTTCCAAAGAACGTGGCAGAACTTATGCTCTGGATCTCGGCTTACCAGTAGGCGGGCGAAAACTTCATCCAAGACATCATTCTCTTCGTTCACTAAGCCAATACGGACTTCCGCATAGATTTCTTTATCGACTTCAAAGCCGACATGACCAGCCCAATCATCGCCAGTTTCAACCAGCTCAGCAGCACCACGGTCGTCAAATTGAGCGGTGAATATAATAACGTCTGCGGTTTCAAGATTATCTGGAGCCATCTCTAGAAAGATGTCATAGGCCGTTTCAATGGCGTCATCATAGGAGATCAGTTCGGACATAATTACGCTCGGCTCATGTATTTACGTTCAGTGGTATTGATAACAATACGGTCACCTGTTGCAATATACTCAGGAACTTGAACTGTCAAGCCTGTCGCGAAACGTGCAGGCTTTGTGCGCGCCGAAGCTGAAGCCCCTTTTATTGATGGGTCAGTTTCTTCGATTACAAGCTCAACAGAAGCGGGAAGCTCTAGTCCTACTGCATTGCCATCCACGACAATCACATGTAAGCCTTGAATTTCTTCTGTAACAAACTGTAGTTCGTCTTCAATTTCTTCTTTCTTGAAGGTGTATTGAGTGTAATCTTCATTATCCATGAAAATGTACTCGTCACCATCCACGTAAGAGAAAGCAACAGCACGTTTAAACATATCTACCGTTTCAACTACGTCGTCTGATTTAAAGCGCTCATCGACACGTCCACCTGTCGCAAGATCAGTACAACGAAGTTTGTAGATTTTTGCGCCGCCGCGTCCACCCGGAGTGGTGACTTCGATATCTTTAATCAGAAGTGTTTTGCCACTAGATTCGATAGCAAAACCTTTTTTAAGCTCACTTGCCCTTGGCATAAAAGTGTTTCCTTAGTGTGAGATGGAATTGTCGTATTATATACATAGTGTTTAAGGGAAGGAATATCTTGATTCGTGTCTGTGTGTGGGCGAACATTAAAGAATCGAAAGCCTAAAAATTATTGTTATCAACTAAATGCATCTTTCTGTTATTGACCCTAAGCAACCTTTTCAGGAAAGGTATCAGCCTGCCATTAACGATCTTATCGCTTTTCTAAAGGGAGGGTTGGGTGACAATCTACACAGTGTCTATCTTTACGGCAGTGTCGCTCGTAAGAGGGCAAAGCCTAATCGTTCTAACTTAGACGTGTTGGTCGTTACGCATGACAGCTTTAGTGATGTCAGAACCACCTTGTTCAACTCTATTAAATGGCGTTTTCAGAAGTCCTATCCATTCTTAACAGATGTATCGCTAAAGAATACGCTTGTGAAAGAAGTGGCGAGCTTGGACAGCATTTTTTCTTGGGGATTTCAGCTTCGTCATTGCTCGGTGTGTATTTACGGTGACGACCTTTCTGAGTGTTTTGGCGACTATGAGCCAAGCTGGGAAATCGCCAAACATTGGAATATGGATGTTGAAGATTGGGTCGCAGTGTACCGCAATCGTATTGCACGCTCTGCGACGCCAGAGGAACAGTCAAAAGCACAGATAGTTATTGCCAAGAAGCTGCTGCGTGCGAGCTATTCGCTAGTGATGTACAAAGATAAAAATTGGTTCGATGATCCTATTGAATGTGGGCAGAACTTTCTTCGCTACTATCCTGATAAACAGGTCGAAATTGAACGGTTAGGGATTTTGCTCACAGGACGAGTGATAGCAAAACGATCCGTCGTTGGCATTCTTGATGGTTTCGGTGAGTGGCTAGCTAAACAGTACAAGAAAACCGAATTTAAGATAGGCTAAGATACTGATTATGCGGCAATAAAAGCTAAAACGTCTATTATTGCCGCTCAATTTCTCGCTTTAGGTATGCGGCTGATTACTTATACGAGTTGGTTTCTACCGTAGAAGCATCAAAAACATTGACATATCGTGTGTACATCTTGGTACTAAGGCTAGCCTCCGATTGCGTACTGGCAGTCATACTTAGTTTCTCAGTCTGTTTATCGTATGTCAGATAATGGCCGAGGTGAGCACTTTTTAAGTTATCTTGGTTAGCTTTTTCTTCCCAACTCCATTTTTGGGTGAGGCTAAAGTTGCATGATTGAGCTTGAGTTAGGTCGGTACTGTCTAAGCAATATTCTGTATTGTATGCACTAATATAATGACCATCTTGACTGTAGATGAAAGCTTGTTGGTTATCGTATTCATCACACTCTTTAGCGGATATCTGCTGTTGAGTATCGATAGCCAGACATTTGTTCTTGAATCCGCCAAGTTGCAGATTCACTGGTCTGCCACCAGTGAACACAGGGTGGTCCCAATCAACTACAAAATTAATGTTCTTATTGACGCTATTGACTTGGTGATCGTCGTCTTTAGCGTAGTAAGTTCGTACTCCGAAGAACGGCGTCACGTTCGTCATATACCTAAATCCAGTGATGTCGACAGTGGAATCAATATTAAATTTGGTGTTGCCCGTTGCATCAGGGGCTGCAGAGTATATGACTTCCATTTTTGGTAGGAAGCTTGCGTGCCCCATTTTGTTAATACGACTTTCATCGACAGGCAGTGTGATCCCTGCCGTATAGCCATGAATTGTGGTGACCATAACTGATTCCGCGGTTGGGTATTGCTCCCTTGCCCACTCGAAACCTACATGCTGAGGGCCATTTGAATGGCGATCGACTCGATAGTCATTGGTTTCAAAGGATAGCCATTTTGATTCTGTCCAGTTTGCCGAAGCTTCAAGTTTGCCTTTTGCGCCGTCACTACTTGCCTCACCTCCCGCGACCACACCGAATGAAAAGGTTGAAATCTCACGGTTAGTGTAGTTCTTGTTTAAATTGCTTTTAGGCACGGTACGCAGGATACGAGCTTTTTCATTTGAAGCATTGAAATTGAAGTCATAGCTTTGGGCGAGAGCTGTGGTCACCATCTCATGCTCGTCGCCGCCCTCAGGCCATGGTATACCGCGTGTATGAAGCAGAATGTTGTCGAAGTTTTGGTTCAGTTGAATACCTGCACCGGTCGTTGAATCGTCAATTGCAATTCTCACTATTTTGGCATCGGGCGTTGCGCTTCCTTGGGTTCCAAATGGCAATGAACGTTGCAGCGTCACCTGATAAATTAAAGAAATATGGGCATTGTCACACATGCCTGTACTTTTAACGGGGCCTTGGTAAGTATTCCAGGTAGGATTGCATGCTGCGTCACTGATGGTACGTTTCGCCTCGATATAGAAAGCGACCCTAGGTATGCTGTTATCCACCTCTGCAAGAGGGGAGATGCTTTTCTTTACTCGGCGTGGTTTAGGTTTGTATTCAAGACGTTTAAGGTTGGTGTCATCAGAGCTCTCTAACTGACTAAACAGGAGTTTACCTTTGTGCTCACTAATGATTACCATATCTCCGAGAGTCAATAATCCCAAGCTTCTGCGGAGTTTGGCTCGAGCAATGTTTTTTTCAGTCTCATGTTCTATGTTACTAAAGTCGATCAAATAGCGTTTGTTCTCCACCAACACCTGAGTTTTTACATGGGATAATGTTGGTGGTGTGCTGTTTCCGCTGACGAGATTCTCAGCATTGATGTAAATCACCGCACTTGAATCTTGTAAGGCACTGAGAATATTAATGGCTGCTCCAGCAGGCTCGTCAAATTCTGACGCCCAAATGTTGGCACTCAAAACGCTTGATACGGCTATTAGAAGCAGGTTGAACTTTCTTTTCATACTATCTCTCTTGTCATTTGATGACATAAACCTGAACGCAGGCAGTCTGGACACCAATCAAGTTGCTAACGGGAATAGTCAAGATTTGTGTGATTCGCTAGGTTTGGTCAAAATAAAGAATTAAGCAGCACCGAATGTTCAAATGGTGGCTGCATGTCGTTAATAGTACAAATGGGGTTAAAAATGAGTTAAAAATCGCAAGCAAAGATGTATGTTATATGATCAAATATTTGATTCTGAACGAGTGTCTCGCACCGTTGGCGGTTAACTCATAGGTGAGCGCATCACTACTTGCAGTACGAACGATAGAGCGAACATCGATACGTAAAAATGGAGTGTACTCATCTGGAATAACAGCGCCCTTCAATATAGTTTCTTCAGTGTTAGAACAAACCGAGTTGAGGCTCACTGAGCGTTGAAAAATCGATGCCAATAAATGGCAAGATAGCCTCTGCAACAGGCTGAAGCTGTTTATCAATGTAGTGCTGATAATCAATGTTGCTTTTAAGGTATTCTTTGGGTTCAGGGCCAGAAATCGTAATCAGGTATTCAATTCGTCCTTTGTTTTGGTATTGCAAAGGGCGACCTAACTGGGCATTGATTTCATCTGCTAACCGAGCTGCACGCACTTGTGGTGGTACGTTTTTCTGATACTCGTGTAGCTTCCGGCGTAGCCTTTTTTGGTAAACCAGCTCATCATCAAATTCGCCCGCCATGGTTCTTTCGACAAAATCCCGAACGTAGTCAGAGGGATCTTTACCATGGAAAACCAGTGAATACAGATCTTGCTGAAAGCGCTGAGCGAGCGGAGTCCAGTCGGTGCGAGCACTTTCCAATCCCTTAAAGACAATTTTTTCCCTGTCGCCTTCGCCAATCAAGCCTGCGTAACGCTTTTTGGATCCTGTTTCTTGACCACGGATAGTTGGCATCAGAAACTTCTTATAGTGGGTTTCATACTCCAGTTCGAGGATTGAGGTAAGGCCGTACTCTTGTTTGAGATGGGTCGTCCACCACGAATTGATATGCTCGACAAGCTGGTGGCCAATCTCATCGGCTTGCTCTTGAGAAAATTGCCCGTTCAAAGAAACAAACGTCGAATCTGTATCCCCATAAATCACTTGATAGCCTTGCTCTTCGATGAGTACTTTCGTCTGCTTCATGATTTCGTGACCACGCATAGTGATACTTGATGCCAAGCGAGTATCAAAGAAGCGACAGCCAGAAGAGCCCAGTACGCCGTAGAAGGAGTTCATAATGATTTTGATCGCCTGTGAGAAGGCCTTTTCGTTGTTTTTCTTGGCGATATCACGCGCCGCCCACAGGTTTTCGATCATCTCGGGCAAAAAGTGTTTACTACGATGAAATTGACCGCCACGAAATCCTTCAACAGCTTGGTTTTCCTGTTTACCCACGTCCAATTTCAACCCTTCGATCAAACCCATTGGGTCAATTAGGAATGAACGGATAATGGAAGGGTATAGGCTCTTAAAATCCAGAACTAACACCGAATCATACAGGTTTGGGATGGAGTCCATTACATAGCCCCCTGGGCTAGCCAACCAGTTTTCAGAATGTAGGTTAGGGGCAATGTACCCAGCACGATGGATTTGTGGCAGGTAAAGATTGGTAAATGCCGCGACCGAGCCGCCGACACGGTCCAGTTCAACACCAGTCAATTTAGAGCGTTCGATGGCAAACTCAAGCAAGTGGGTGTGGGCAAAAATCTTGTTGACCAGAACACAATCTTGCAGGTTGTACTTTGCAAGTGAGGGTTTGTCCTTTTTGAACATGTAATTGATTTCGTCCATTCGATCATGAACGTTGTGGATTTGTTTACCCTCTCCGAGTAACTCCTGAGACACTGATTCTAGCGACCAGCTTCGAAAGTGATAAGTGGCGGTTTTTAGCGTATCGATACCATCTAAAACCACGCGACCTGGGATTGATATGAATGCTTGTTGAGTGTTACTTGAGGTGCGGAAAAAACTCGCCTGATTCGCACGCCCAATTGCTAATCTGACTTTATTCCACTCGGCACGTTTATGTAGCAGCCTAAAGTCAAAGTCAATGACGTTCCAACCTACGATGACATCGGGATCAAATTGCTGAAACCACGTGATCAGTGAGAGCAATAAGTGTTTCTCGTCTTGGACCCACTCAACAGCGGTTTCAGCAGCTTGCGGTTCTCCAATCATGATGACACGGCTGTCCATAGGACTATCGAGTCCTATAGAGTAAAGAACGCCTTTCTCTGAACATTCGATATCGAGTGAGACAACCTTTAACTGAGGGGTATAGTGACCCTGACGGCATTTGACGTTTGAAAAGCGAGTGTAGTCTTTCCTGCGTTGGGGGTGACCGGTAAATTCGACACTGCCTTGAACAAAGCGCTCCATTAAATATCGATCGGCAAGGCGTATATCGTCTTCGAGTACAAGAATCTCATGATGTTTGAATTTCTGACTTAGCCGTTGTCCGTCTTTAACGGTTAAGCAGTAACAAGCCGCAAGTTTTACATCATCAAAGCTATGCAACGCCAAAGGTTTTATCTCAGCCTGAATGGATAACTCGCTAACTAAAGCTTGGCATTGTTCGATATCGTCTTGAGGAATAAAGAAGACGGGTTTTTCTCCCGGTATAACAAGCTGTACCGGCCCATTATCAGTAGATAACCATAAATCGATCTGAGTTTGACCAGAAACATCTCTGGCGTGGCGAGTAAGTAGGAAACCTTGTTGGACGGACATTTGTACTGCTCTAAATGAAAACCAAGCAACGGATGAAGCTTGGTTTCACTAGCTTAGCATAAGCAGGCGTTCTCTTAATAATAGATAAAGCCTGTCAGTCTGGCGCCAATGTTCTCAGACTGCCAACTTTGATAACTCAGTTGCGTTCGCACAGCAAAATTACGATTGAAGCTCCAGTTCCAGCTTGCATCAATTTCGACATGGCTCTCTTCCTGAGAGTTAATCAGCGCCATATATTGAGCTTGTAATCCTATTCTATGATTACGTCCAGCTTGGAAAATTGCTCCCGTTTCCAAGCCGACCCCAGAGACTGCGTCATATTCCGTCAGATTGCCGCCACTGACTGCACCTGAAAAGAGTGTGTATACGTGGATCTTGTCTGGTGAGCCCCAAGCCTTGCCAAAGCCACCTTGTCCAAACCATCTTCCTGCCAACTTATTAGACAGAGGCTGTCTATCAAAGCCAGTGCGAATATTCCAAGCCCAACTGTCGAATACTCTATTACTTGGAGCAAGCGCCATTGTGTCGATAAAGTAAAACCTATCGAGTCGAGAAGTGCCTTGCTGATCAATACTCACTTGAGTATCTAGAAAGTTGATCTGTGCGCCAGGTATGAAGCCATCCTGTGAGTCAAGCAAATCATGATACGCCGCTCTCCATTCAATGGTGGCTTGATTACTGAACTCATCCCAGTATTGGTAGCTCAGTCCGATACGGGCGGAAGCGTGCCCTTTTTCTGGTGGAACGTCAGGCTGAGGAACTGGGGTAAACGGAGACTCTACTTTGATTCTGCTGCGCAGATAGAGCAATTTGGTTAGCCGTTTGGCTGTCGGATCTCGTTCTAAACCGGAGTCATACAATTGAAAGTTTAACCACTCGTAGGCGAGTTCTAGAATTGCTGCTCGTTCTTCATCTGAGAATTCGTTTTCACTCGGGTACTCGCCTTGTGTCGCTTTTTTAGCAGCCTCGAAGATTTTCTCATCGGCTTCATTGGCTTGATGTAGCAATCTGGTGCCAAATGCCTCGCGATATTGAGTTTCTTCCAATAATCCGCTTTCCGCTAATGCATAAACTGTATCTGACGGAATTGCCTGTATCGAGAAGTCTTTGGTCAAGCTTAAGTCTTCCCGAGCGACATCCAATAGAGACAGCAACTGATAAGAACAGTTTTCGTCTAAGAAATAGTAATCAAACTCTGCTCTTTGCATTTCCCATAAGTGTAATAAAACCCGATTTACTTCCTCTTCATTGAGTTTAAGTTTGTACTCCCAAATATCTCTCGATTCGATGTCGTTGTATTCACGAACTTTTCGATAATATGGCATCACGATGTAACGACCGGGGTAGCTGCCGATCAATCCTTTGATCGCAAACAGAGCGGGGTTGTCATCTGTTTCTGGCTCAGCAGCAAAATTAATGGCAAATGCGACCAATTCTTTATGTCTGGTTTGATCCTTAGCGTCGACACGCAATAGGGTGTGACCAAACATAGAAGAAGGGTTATTCATAAATGCGGTTGGGAAAACAAGCGTAAGACCAGCCGGGTCGATGACTTGGCTCCAAGTTTCTAGCTCTGGGCAGTTCAATATCGCCTGGCGACCTTGTTGCTGTTCAAGCCAACTATAGCGTGCTGGATATTGACACTGAGTCTCCAATGCAAGTTGCTTATCCTCTGAATAAAGCCGACTGATGGTTGCCTCAAGCTCCGCTTTTGGAGAGTACTTTCCTTGTTCCGAAAGAAAAAATTCGCTTTTATCGACGGTACTTTCGTATCCAGATAGAAGCGCAGGCAAATAGTGGCCGAGCTTATGCCAGTATGAGTGCTTGGAGAGCTGTTCTACATCGAATTCACTAGCGATTGATGCTGAAGGTAATAAAAGGCTCAAGCTTAAGCCACACAACAAAGAGGTTTTTAGCAAAGGGGACTTCATCTAATACACAGTCTTACAGTTCGATTGAGCTTCTACTTTTAGCGTCAGGATACAACAAATAATAGGGAGGCTTTAGGGTGGTGTGAAAAAGGTGCCTAGAAAGGCACCTTTTAATAGGGCATTGATTAAATAGCGTAACCCGCTAATTGTGCGTTATCCGCAACAACGTTGTTCAGGTTTACAAATACTTCTTGAGAAGTGACATTTTCAGATTTGAATACTTGCGCAAAGTTTTCTTGAGCTAGAGTGTTGAATGCTGCTTTGTCAGCTTCATTAATACCCCAAACTTCAGAAAGTGTTGCCAGAGTTTCACCTTCGCCTTTAGCGATATCACGTGCTAGGTTGTCCATGTTGCCATCAATGAACATGGCTAGCTTTTCAGATGATGAAATTGTACCTGTGCCGTCACAACCTAGAGTACCGAAAGTGATACCAAAAGTTTGGTTACCTGAAGTGCCGTTAGTTGTAGCAGCTAGAATTTTAGAAACTTTGCCTGACTGACCGTCGAATACCATAGTACCCAAACCACAACCAATATCATTGTCAGCAAGTGCTAGATTAGACATAGGAATAGTTGTTGCTAGGGCTGCCACTGCTAGAAGCTTTTTCATAACATATCCTTATAAGATGATATTTAAAATGTACTTTAAAGTGTGCAACTATGCGCACTGCACTATGTATTAATAGGTGAAGTTAGATTCGTTTTCAATGGTAAGCCTTGTGTTGTGTGTGCGTATGCCGATTTTTGACTCATAACCTCATTGTATGACTTAACTTATTGATTGCATGGTTATTAACGTGCTAAGCAGCAGATATGAAAATAAGTACTTGCTAAAGTTTGCGTTTGAGCACATATTCAGAGTAAGTAAAAAGCGTAATTTAAGTTAAAATAGGCTGCCATGCTGTTATCCACTACAAATAGTGGGTGCAGAGCCAATCAAGAAGTGTGGAGATACAAGTTTGATAAGTGTTTTCCTTGTAGATGATCACGAGCTGGTTCGCACAGGGATACGACGTATTATTGAAGACGTCCGTGGAATGAACGTAGCAGGGGAAGCTGAAAGCGGTGAAGACGCAGCAAAATGGTGTCGTAGCAATCATGCCGATGTCATTTTGATGGATATGAATATGCCAGGTATTGGTGGCTTAGAAGCTACCAAGAAAATCTTGCGGTTCAATCCTGATGTGAAAATCATCGTTTTAACTGTTCATACGGAAAATCCGTTTCCAACTAAAGTGATGCAAGCAGGTGCCGCAGGCTACCTGACTAAAGGTGCGGGGCCAGATGAAATGGTCAACGCAATTCGTGTTGTAAATAGCGGCCAACGTTATATTTCTCCTGAAATTGCTCAGCAGATGGCGCTTAGCCAATTCTCTCCAGCATCGGAAAATCCTTTTGCCGATCTTTCTGAGCGTGAATTGCAGATCATGATGATGATCACCAAAGGGCAGAAGGTAACCGATATTTCAGAGCAGTTGAATTTGAGCCCGAAAACTGTCAACAGTTACCGCTACCGCTTGTTCAATAAGCTGGACATCAGCGGTGACGTAGAGTTGACTCATCTAGCCATCCGCCATGGAATGTTAGACACTGAGACATTGTAGTGACCGCCACATTCGACTCGGCTTCCTTTCTAAAAACCGTTACTAATCAGCCCGGCGTGTACAGAATGTATAACGCCGAGGCTGTTGTCATTTACGTAGGTAAAGCCAAAGACCTTAAAAAGCGTCTTTCTAGCTATTTCCGTAAGAAAGTAGACAGCGAAAAAACACGAGCTCTAGTCAGTAATATTGACAAGATTGATGTTACGGTGACGCACACCGAAACAGAAGCCCTGATACTTGAACACAACTACATTAAGCAGTATTTACCCAAATACAATGTATTACTGCGTGATGACAAGTCATACCCTTACATTTTTGTCAGCGGCCATAAGCACCCGAGGCTATCTATGCATCGCGGAGCAAAAAAGCGCAAAGGTGAATACTTTGGTCCTTACCCTGACTCGGGAGCAGTTCGGGAAACGCTGCACTTAATTCAAAAAATTTTCCCGGTTCGACAATGTGAAGATACGGTTTACAGTAATCGAACTCGGCCTTGTCTGATGTACCAAATTGGCCGATGTGCGGGGCCATGTGTTAGCAGTATTATCTCCGATGAAGATTATGCCGAGCTGGTGGGTTTTGTTCGTTTGTTCCTGCAAGGAAAAGATCAGCAAGTTCTCACGACCTTGGTTGAAAAGATGGAGCTGGCTAGTAAAAGTCTTAAGTTTGAAGACGCGGCAAAGTTTAGAGACCAAATACAAGCGATACGACGTGTTCAGGAGCAGCAGTTTGTGTCTGAAGACTCTCAAGATGATATGGACGTTTTGGGTTTTGCTCAAGAGAACGGCATTGCCTGTGTCCATATTCTGATGATTCGCCAAGGTAAGATTTTGGGCAGTCGTAGCCATTTTCCTAAAATTCCAAATGATACGACTCAAGAAGAAGTGTTTTATAGTTTTTTGAGCCAGTATTACCTGAGCCACAACGAAGCACGAACGATCCCGACACGAATCATCCTTAACTCCGGCCTGATGGAAGAATCGCTGCCATTACAAGAAGCTTTAGGCGAGATTGCCGGACGTAAAGTCAATTTTCATGTTAATCCGACGGGAACTCGTGGGCGCTACCTTAAGCTGTCGAATACCAACGCACTGACGGCAATTACTACCAAAATCAATCACAAGATGACGATATCCCAACGCTTTAAAGAGTTACGGGAAGTCTTAGGTATGGATATCATCACTCGTATGGAATGTTTCGACATATCGCATACGATGGGCGAAAGTACGATTGCTTCTTGTGTTGTGTTTAATCAAGAAGGGCCAGTGAAGCAGGAATACCGTCGCTACAATATTACTGGGATTACCGGTGGTGACGATTACGCCGCGATGGGACAAGCACTCGAGAGGCGTTACTCTAAGCAGCTGGATGTGGAAAAAATCCCGGATATTGTGTTTATTGATGGTGGTAAAGGGCAGCTTAATCGAGCGTTTGAAATCATTTCACAGTACTGGGGAGATTGGCCTAAGCGGCCACGTTTGATTGGTATTGCGAAAGGAGTGACGCGTAAACCAGGATTGGAAACTTTGATTACCACAGACGGTGAAGAGTTCAACTTGCCTAGTGATGCACCAGCTCTACATTTGATGCAACATATCCGTGATGAAAGCCATAACCATGCCATTGCGGGGCATCGGGCTAAACGTGGAAAAACAAGAAGAACCAGTGCCTTGGAAGGCATTGAAGGGGTGGGGCCGAAACGTCGTCAGGCATTGCTCAAATACATGGGGGGATTACAGGAACTTCAACGTGCTAGCGTTGAAGAAATCGCCAAAGTCCCTGGGATTAGTGTTTCTTTGGCAGAAAACATTTATCAAGCATTGAAACAATAGGAAAAATCCCGCACCATAAGAGCCCTGTTTTTAAGCAGTGAACAGAGCAATACGCAAACGATAAGAGCCTCAATAAATATGCGTTTAAATATCCCTAACATTTTATCTTTGTTACGACTTTTCCTTATTCCAGTATTTGTCGTGGTTTTTTATCTTCCTTACAGTTGGGCACCTTTTGCAGCGGCAATGGTGTTCTGGGTTGCAGGGTTCACGGACTGGCTAGATGGAATGTTAGCGCGAAAGTTGGGGCAAACCTCTCGTTTTGGTGCTTTTATTGATCCTGTTGCTGATAAAGTCCTTGTCGCGACCGCTCTGATTCTTGTCACTGAACACTACCACTCCATTTGGGTAACAATTCCTGCTGTGACTATGATTGCTCGAGAAATCATTATTTCTGCATTGCGTGAATGGATGGCAGAAATCGGTAAACGTGCCAGTGTGGCAGTTTCATGGGTAGGTAAAGTAAAAACGCTTAGCCAAATGTTTGCTTTATGGGTGCTTATCTGGCGTTATGATGACTGGATGATTTGGTTAGGTTACGCCGCGCTTTATGTTGCTACCGTATTGACCTATTGGTCTATGGCACAGTATTTAATGGCAGCCAAAGACGATCTTCTCAGTGAAGAGCATCATTAAAGAAAACTGGCAATAGCCCGTTTTTTTATGCCTCTCATCTACTTTGTTTAAGTTAACTTGGTCAAAATCAAAAGAATTTTGAGAGTAAATTAATCAAATTAGAAGCTTTTGACTGTTAATTAGACAAACGATTCAAAAAATTAAAAATAGTGTTGACTCATTAGTTCGAATCCGTAGAATGCATCCCGTACCCAAGAGGAACGCAGCGAAATAAGCGAGACGATTGGTGTTACGAAGGCGCGTTGGCAGAGTGGCTATGCAGCGGATTGCAAATCCGTGGACCTCGGTTCGACTCCGGGACGCGCCTCCATTTGCGACACTAGCTCAGTTGGTAGAGCGCAACCTTGCCAAGGTTGAGGTCACGAGTTCGAACCTCGTGTGTCGCTCCAAATTTTATGATAGCGATTCCTAATGGGTCGATGTCAAAGATGGTGTCTCCATCACAAATTTAGATTTGTGTGCCCTGGTGGTGGAATTGGTAGACACAAGGGATTTAAAATCCCTCGGCGTTCGCGCTGTGCCGGTTCAAGTCCGGCCCGGGGCACCATCTAACTAACGCATTATGCGACACTAGCTCAGTTGGTAGAGCGCAACCTTGCCAAGGTTGAGGTCACGAGTTCGAACCTCGTGTGTCGCTCCAAATTACGAAGCCCTGACCATTTGGTCAGGGCTTTTTTTTATCTTCATTACATAAGGAATCAGCGGCAACAAGCCGCTGATTTTTCACTCACCAAACGTGAATGGGTTATACAAGCTCGGCAAGCATTTCATCCGAGTATTCGGTCAACACTGAGCCTGATTTTACTTTTTCGATATAGTCAGGGTTGGCGATTAATGGACGACCAATTGCCAGCAAATCAAATTTGCCAGACTCCAACGCCGCATTCCCAGTTTCTGGTGTAAAACCACCGACACCCATTAACGTCTTACTGTAGTTTGAACGCATATACTCTGAAACGGTGCCATCTAGGTAATCAAATGACATGCTATCGTCAAAAATTCCCACGTGAAGGTAGCTTAGATCACGGCTTTCGAGCGCTTTGAGCAAGTAATCTGAAACCTGACGATCACGATTGTCTGGTTCCATGTTGAAGTAAGCACCCGGAGAGAGTCGTAGCGCTGTTCTATCTTTACCAATGGCATCAACGATTGCATCGACGACTTGCAACGGGAAGCGCGCCATATTTTCTGCTGAACCACCAAATTCATCGTCTCGAGTATTGCTTGAATAATGCAGGAACTGGTCGATCAGATATCCATTTGCTCCGTGGATTTCAACCCCGTCAAAGCCGGCTTCTAGAGCATTAATAGCGGCCTGACGATAATCTTCAACAAGTTCTTCAATCTCTTCTCGGGTCGCTGGCTTAGGCGTGGTGTAGGTCAGTTCTCGCATGCGGGGTACGCTGCCTTCAACAGCCACTGCTGAAGGCGCCAGCACATATTCTCCATTGAAGAAATGAGGGTGCGCAACACGGCCCGTGTGCCACAACTGCACAAAAATCTTACCGCCTTTCTCATGAACCGCGTCTGTCACCTTACGCCAGCCAGTAATTTGCTCCTGACTGAATATTCCGGGGGTATTTGGATATCCCTGACCATCTGGGCGAATGATGGTCGCTTCACTAATAATCAAACCAGTATCTGCTCGACGAGCATAGTAATCCACCATCGCTTGAGTTGGAACTAGGCTGTCATCAGCCATACAACGAGTCAGTGGTGCCATCACAATTCTGTTGTTCAATGTAATAGTGTCGTTCAGCGCTAATGGTTCAAATAGGTTATTCATGACGTTCCCTTTGTGGTTTTTCTTGAATGCCCATTCAAGTTAGTCTAATTTGAACAAGCATTCAACTACTTTTTTGAATGCTTGTTCAAAATAAAGTAGAATCAATCCATATTGATAATTGAGATAAGAGAGCCAATGCGCAGCGCTGAATTTGATCGGAAAAAAGTATTACGTTCTGCAATGGATGCTTTTGTAGCTAAAGGGTACGCTAAGACCAGCATGCAAGACCTAAAAAAGGTAACTGGACTGCACCCCGGTTCGATCTATTGTGCCTTTGAGAACAAGCGCGGCTTATTGATTGCGGCGTTGGAACAGTATCGTGACGATAAATCGCAAGAGTTTCAGGCCTTGTTTGACTCTCAACCAACAGTGATGGCTGGCTTTGAAAAATATCTAAGCTGGGTGGTCGAAGAGTGTGAAACGGAAGAAATCAAAGATTGTTTGCTGCAGAAATCACTCAGTGAGATGGCACAGCAGGATGATGAAGTGGAACATCTTATCAGCATGATGCTTCAAGACTGGCATCAGTCTATTGAAGAGAAGCTTTCCCAGGCGCAGCAGGCGGGTCAAGCATCTCAAAAAAAATCGCCAGCTCAGTTAGCTCAGTTTTTGGTCATGGGTATCTATGGCATGCGGACTTTATCTCACACTCAGCCAAAACCTGGGGTATTAGGTGAGCTCAAGGATGAACTGCTGGAGCATATCAGTGCTTAAGAAAAGGCCCGTAATAACGGGCCTTTTTTCTTAGCTGCGAGTTGGAACAAGGCGGTATATATTGCCTTGATCAGTACTAAAGATGAGTTCATCCTTAGGGCTGACGATGACATGGCGAATGCGTTCGTTAAGTTCGGACAATATTCGAATTTCATCTACTGCTTGATTGTTTTTGTTTAGCGTGACGACATTAATATGGGTCAGTTTCAAAGCGGGTGCGAGAAGCTTACCGTTCAGTTCAGGGTAGTTTTTACCTCGATACAAAAGCAAACTTGAGGGAGCGATGGAAGGAACATAAACCTTGATTGGTGACTCGATCCCCTCTTTTTCTTTAGATTCCCCGACATTAATCGGCCCCCAGTATTCTTTACCGTGAGAAGTGATTGGCCAGCCATAGTTTGAGCCTGCCCGAATAAAATTTATTTCATCGCCGCCTCTTGGGCCATGTTCTATCGACCATAAAGCGCCAGCTGCTGAATCGTAAAACAAGCCTTGTGGATTACGATGACCAAAGCTCCAGATTTCCTTTTGCGCGCCTTTTTGCTCGACGAAAGGGTTGTCTTCGGCTGCTGAACCGTCAGGGTTCAACCTCAGAATCGATCCCGCATGGGTACTTAAGTCCTGTCCATTATCGCGTTCTCCGCGATCACCAACACTCATGTAGAGGTACTGCTCATCGAAGGTCACACGACTACCATAGTGGCGATTGGTCGAGGAATTGGACGTTGTTGTGAGGATGTTTTTCCAGTCTGAGAGCTTACCGTCTGAAAATGTGAAGGTAGCAAGAGTGGTATCTGAACCGCTAGCGGTGCGTTTACTGTAGGTCACATACGCTTTGTTCGGTTCGAAAGGGGACATCGCGATATCGAGCAACCCTCCCTGACCGTTGGCATAAAGGCCAGCAGGGTCTTCCATAAGCTGAGTACTTTTCCCTGTAGCGATATCGACCGAGAGAATATGGCCGTTGCGTTCGGTGACCAGTAACGTGTTGTCGTCGGCAAACGCCATTCCCCAAGGAACCAGTAAACCTGAAGCAATTTTTTCTGTTGAGTAGTCCGCTGACAATGCCGGACTTGTCCAGCATGTAAAAGTAACAAGCGGTAAAGCTAAGTATTTGAACACGTGGGAATGTCTCTCTAGTTCAGATAAGTGCATAAAGTGTAGCACGATAATAATTCATAGTTTTTATATATGTATCTACGAATAAATCTTTTATTTGAGTGATATATGATCTATTATGACGAAGTGTCAAAAATGACGAATCGTCATGATTGTGGTTTATCGCAATATTATGATTCGTGTTACAATTAGAAAGTTAAGGAGCAACAGACGGGTACGGATCGAAATAATCATGTTTGGCTTTAGCTGTAAAAAAAGTGATAAAAAAGACGGCGTCCGTTGTGGTTTTGGGTTAACCAAGAAACAACAGGCCATTGCCGATAGAGAAATAGAGCTGATTCTACTGGCGAAAGCGCTGGTTCAAAAGGAAGGGTGGAGTAACCTGACCATGGACAAGCTAACGGCAGCAAGCCCTTACTCGAAAGGTACGATTTATAATCACTTTAGTAGTAAAGAAGACGCGATTGTTGCGCTTTGTATTCATTCTCTGAAAAGCGAAGCTGTGTTATTCGCCCGCGCTGCAGAATTTGAAGGCTGTACACGGGAAAAAATCATAGCGATGCATGTAGGCTATCGTATCTACACGCGCATGGAGCCGATTTTGTCCATGTGTGCACTAATGGCGAAAAATCCTTTTGTACTTGAGAAGGCGTCGCCAGAACGTGTTAAAGAGCTAAATGAGCTGGAAGAGCAAGTGATAGAAGGCGCCGATCAACTGGTTAACTACGCGGTTGAAAGTGGTGACCTCAAGTTCTCACCAGGTATCAGCTCAGATGCGATAGTGTTTGCCAATTGGTCGATTGCTTTTGGGTCAAATGCCCTTACGCAAAATGCGTCCAATAGCCATTGTATCAATCGCCTACAGGACCCGTTCTCAGTGCTCCATAATGCGAATATGCTGTTAGATGGGTTGAACTGGAAACCTCTCTCTAGTGAGTGGGATTACAAGAAAACCTGGCGCCGAGTAGAGCAGGAGCTATTTAGTCAAGAGATCGAATATCTCAACTCCGTCGGACGCTAATCTGCTTCAGCCTAAAATAAAGCCCGTTATGGGTTTTATTTGACTCTCTAAATGACGAATCGTCAAAAAAGACACTCGATAAGGTTTGAATAACTCAAACACGAGCTTTGTTACTTAAGTGCCAGCGTTAGCTGGTTTTTAAATAACAACTTTTGACGAAACGTCACAAACGGAGAGTGTGATGAAATCAGCCAACTCTAATCCAAATCAACCACATCCGTGGTTAACCTTACCTACCCGATTTAGCGGTTGGGTACTCCTACTGTCATTAGCACTGGTCACCGCTGCCACTTTTGGAGGAAAGAATCTTTATTTCCGTGGTGACTACAACATCTTTTTTGACGGAAAAAACCAACAACTGCTCGCCTATGAGGAAATACAAACCACTTTCGCCAAATCCGACAACATCGCAATCATCATTTCCCCCCAAAGCGGCAACGTTTTTGAGCCAAAAACTCTAGAACTGATTCAACAGCTTACCCAAGATGCCTGGCTAGTACCTTATTCAAGCCGAGTCGACTCCATTGCCAATTATCAGCATACCGAAGCCATTGAAGATGACCTGATTGTCGAGGATCTTCTGTTGGAAGATTATCCTCTTACGCCAGAACGCATCGAAAAGGTTAAGGCAATTGCTTTGTCTGAACCTGTGGTCAAGCACGCCCTGATCTCTGAAAAAGGCGATGTGACAGTGGTGAATGTCACTGTTCAGTTACCTGAAATTGATGAGACGACGGAAGCACTCGAAGTGGTTGCCGGAGTCGATGAACTGTTAAGCAAATATGGTGAGTTGTATCCTCATGTCGAGTTCCATAAAGCGGGGATCATTGCAATGAACCATGCTTTCATGGTCGCCGCTCAGGATGACAGCTCAACATTAGTGCCAGCCATGTTGCTGGTAATACTAGTATTTTTGACCATTATGCTGCGTTCCTTCCTGAGTGTGATAGCCACTCTGGTGGTGATCATCGGCTCAGTCGCCGCAACCATGGGGTTATCGGGTTGGGCTGGTATGTTCCTCAGTACAGCTACGGTCAATATTCCCACCTTAGTGATGACGTTGGCTGTAGCAGACTGCGTTCATGTTATCGCAACGATGCGTCAGAGCATGCAGAAAGGCCATTCTAAGCAGTACGCGATCGACCACAGTGTTTCGATTAACTTCATGCCGATCGTCATCACCTCTGTGACTACAGCGATTGGTTTCCTGATGATGAATATGTCGGATTCACCGGTATTGAGAGATTTCGGTAACTTGGCAGCGCTTGGTGTTATGTTGGCGTGCTTTCTGTCAGTCAGCTTGTTGCCAGCGCTACTCAAATTGCTACCAATTAAAGTGAAGCGAAAAGAGACCGATAATGGGAAAACCAGTGACTCGATGGATAAGCTTGGCGATTGGGTAGTGAATAACCGCAAAGCCTTGCTGCCTATTTCTGTTGTTGTCATTGCGGTATCTGCTGCACTGATTCCACTGAATAAGGTGAACGATGAATCGGTGAAGTATTTTGACTCGCGCAATGATTTTCGCCGCGCCGCAGATTTCATGGAAGAGCGCATCAGTGGCATGACAACCATCAGTATTGTGGTGAAAACCCATGAGTCCCAAGGGATTGCGGATCCTATTTTTCTCCAGACGATTAGCAACTTTACTGACTGGCTTCGTATGCAGCCAGAAACGGATCACGTCGCCACGCTTTCCGATGTCTATAAACGCCTGAACAAAAACATGCATGGCGATGATGACAGTTACTACAAACTGCCTCTGCAAAGAGAGCTCGCTGCACAATATTTGCTGTTGTATGAAATGTCACTGCCATATGGCCTTGATCTTAATAACCAGATTAATGTCGATAAATCGTCGATCAAACTGGTGGTGACCATCGACAACTTGGGCAGTGTTGAACTGGTCGATTTAGAGAATCGAATTTACGACTGGTTTAAGGCGAACGGCTCGCAGTACGGCGTGTTGGCTTCAAGCCCATCGCTGATGTTTGCACACATTGGTGAGACCAATATGGCAAGCATGCTGTCGACACTGCCTATTACTCTGATCTTGATTTCAGCTTTGATGATTTTTGCTCTGAGATCAATGCGACTTGGTGTGATCAGCATTGTACCTAACATGGCTCCGGCAGTTATTGGCTTTGGTTTATGGGCCTTGATCTCTGGCGAGATAAACCTAGGTCTGTCTGTGGTTGTCACGCTGACACTGGGTATCGTTGTTGATGATGCGGTCCACTTTCTTTCGAAATATCAACGTGCACGTAAACAAGGGCAAAACGCGGAACAAGCGGTTCGCTACGCCTTTCACACTGTAGGCCGAGCTCTATGGATCACCACCATTGTTCTGGTTGCAGGGTTCACTGTGCTGGCCATGTCCACGTTCAGACTTAATGCAGATATGGGCCAGCTGAGCGCCATGGTGATCTTTATTGCTCTTGTTGTTGACTTTGTTTTCCTACCAGCGCTGTTGATGCGCTTTGATACCGCGAGTTATGCGCAGGAAAACGAATCACTGACATCAGCCGCCACTTCAACTCAGCCAACAACGGCTCCTCAGACACAAAGTTAAGGGAATACACTATGAAACGTTCAAATTATTCATTGATCACATCGGTCGCGCTGTCTGCTTTGTTGACAATTGGCAGTCAGTCTATGGCGTTTGCCAACGCTGAAAAAGGTTTGGAAATTGCGACCGAACGCAAAGCACGAGATGAAGGCTGGGGTGACTCAATCGCAACCATGCAAATGGTGCTGAAAAACGCTCAAGGAGAGAGCAGTACTCGCGAAATGCGTATGAAGTCATTTGAAGTGGCTGATGACGGCGATAAAGGACTGACGATTTTCGATCAGCCAAGAGACGTCAAAGGAACGGCATTTCTCAACCACTCGCACACTATCGATGCTGATGACCAATGGTTATATCTACCAGCGCTTAAACGAGTTAAGCGGATTTCCTCACGCAATAAATCGGGCCCGTTTATGGGCAGTGAATTTGCTTATGAAGACTTGAGCTCGTTTGAGCTGGAGAAATACACCTTCACTTACCTCCGTGATGAAGAGTTCGGAGGGCGCAGCACTTTCGTTGTCGAGCAGATACCAACAGACAAAAACTCGGGTTACACCAAACAGCAAGTCTGGCTGGATAAAGCGCATTACCGACCAATGCAAGTTGAATTCTATGACCGAAAAGGGTCACTGCTGAAAACGCTTAAATTCGATGATTACCAGCTTTATCTAGATAAATATTGGCGTGCGCACACCATGGCGATGACGAACCATCAAACAGGCAAGAGCACGTTGCTTACTACTAGTGATCTCCAGTTTCAGACTGGTTTGAGAGCAAGAGATTTTGAGAAGAATATCCTCAAACGGGTGAAATAAGGATCGCTATGAGCAAAATATGGAATAAGACAGGTCGCCTCGCGGCCTGTGTATCACTGACGCTAGCTGCCTTACATTGCCATGGTTTCGAACTCTCAGGTCAGGTCAATCTTGAGCATAGACAGTTCTTTTCCGACGGACTTCAGGGGCAAGGTAAAGGTCAAAGTTCAATCGTCTTACAGCCTGAATTTTATTGGGAGATTGATGACAATTCAGATTTTACCTTCACGCCTTTTTATCGTTTAGACAGCGAAGATGATGAGCGAAGTCACGGCGACATTCGAGAAGCGCTTTATTTAACTTACTGGGATGACTACGAACTACGTGCCGGGATCGGAAAGGTTTTCTGGGGTGTTACTGAGTCTGCACATCTGGTCGATGTGGTGAATCAAACCGATGCGATTGAAGCGGTGGACGGCGAAGACAAGCTAGGGCAACCCATGTTGCACCTAACTTCAGTCAAAGATTGGGGAATTCTTGACGCGATGCTTCTTCCTTACTTCCGTGAGCGTACCTTTGCAGGCCAAGATGGGCGTTTGAGGACGACATTGCCAGTCTCAGAGGATGCGATTTATGAATCTTCTCATGAGGAGCAGCACGTTGATTATGCGGTGAGATACACCCAGATGTTTGGAGATTGGGATTTAGGGTTGAGCTACTTTCAAGGGACTAACCGCGATCCGTATTTCCGCCTTCAAGGGACTGACTTGAAGCCTTACTACGCGCAGGCGAAGCAAGTCGGCGTGGATATTCAAGGCATCGTAGGTGACTGGTTGTGGAAGCTCGAGAGTATCTATCGTGACAGTTTTGATCACCACATTGGGTTGGTTTCAGGATTTGAATACACCATTGTTGGTGCATTGGAAAGTGTTTGGGATGTTGGGCTTATCGCAGAGTATCTCTATGACAGTCGAGGTAACAATGCTCAAAGTACAGGTCAAAACGATGTGTTCATTGGTTCACGTTTCGAGCTGAACGATGAGGATGGTACCGAAATATTACTCGGATTCACACAGGATCTGGATAACAGTGATGTGTTCAGTGCTAAGTTGGAAGCGTCAAGTCGATTGACCAATCACCTTAAATGGCGAGTTGATGGGTGGTGGTTTGAGAATGACACACCTGACGACTTATTGTACTTTGCGCGTAAGGATGACTTCATTGAAGTGTCGTTAGAGTATTACTTCTAAGTGAGAGCTCAATAACACTTTTTAAACGTGATCTTTATTCCAAACTCTAGGGGGCTGATCCAGCTCCCTTTTTTGTATTTAAGTCCTTAGCATCGCTACATTCCTATGTAAAATCCATAAATCATTTATGGTTTTTATGCATCGTGCTGACAGTGCAATGTGATAAATATAATTCTGAAGGCTATTAGCGAATGAAGTCATTTCAATGGGATAACTGCTACGAAACCGGCTTAGACGATGTTGATGAACAACACCAATACCTAGTCGAGATCATCAATCGATATGGAGAGTTACTCACCAAGAATAATATGTCATTACAAGACATTCGCATGGCGCTGTTTGAATTATCTCGATACGCAGAATTTCATTTCAAGGAAGAAGAAGCGCTCATGCATTCGGTAGGGCTTCACCCCGCTCATATTGAAGGCCATATCAAAATACACCGTGCTTTTATGACGGATATTATCAGCATGCAGGCGTTCATCAGTGATGAAAACAAGAAAGCTTCTGAGCAGTTGTTTAACTTTCTGATTCATTGGTTGGCTTACCATATCCTTGGCATTGACCAGAATATGTCTCGTCAGGTTAAACAGGTTCAGGCGGGTGTGGATCCAAAGACCGCTTATGAGCGCGAAGAGAAGAAACAAGACAGCTCGACGGAGCCGCTTCTTAAGGCGCTTAATGGCTTGTTCGAACAGGTTTCTGACCGAAACAAAGAGCTGCTGGAACTGAATCAGTGCTTAGAAGATAAAGTGAAAGAACGGACTAAACAGTTATCCAAAGCGAATAAGCAGCTTGAAGAGCTATCTTTAACTGATCCACTCACTCAGCTTCCCAATAGACGCTGTGCTATTCGCAAACTGAAAGCATACTGGCATGAGTCAACCCTCAATCAAGAGCCTTTGGTGTGCATCATGATTGATGCTGACAACTTCAAACAGGTGAATGACAGTGCGGGGCACGACGCAGGCGATCGCTTGCTGGTGGAGTTAGCTCAGACGCTAAATGACTCATTTCGCAGTGATGATCTGGTGTGTCGTCTTGGCGGGGACGAGTTCTTCGTCATCTGCCCTAATACTGACGTCGAAGGAGGCGCGCATGTGGCGGAACAAACGAGACAAATTGTTGCTCAAATGCGTGTGCCCGCAGGTGATGACATCTGGTGTGGCAGCATTAGTGTCGGTGTGGCAGAGCGTACCTATGAAATGAGAGATTTCAACGATCTCATTAAGGGGGCAGATAACGCGGTCTACAAAGCCAAATCGCAAGGACGCAACTGTGTTGCGACGTGTGAGCAACCGCTCCATTCCTCTGCCTATGACACTTCACGCTAGCGTCTAATTTACCCAGTTTCCTCGTCGATACAGACCCAAATAGCTGAGCTTAATGAACTCGAACAATCATTAAGCTGTTTTTTTACCCAAAGAGAGGTCGAATCCCGATTTCAGATTGGATTTAGACCTCGCTTTCGTTACTATGTACAGCTATTTGAAAATACCAAAAATCCCTCGCGGGAACCCTTATGGAAACTACCTAAAGGTAGATGAGGAAACGATGCAACATCTAGAAGAGATCATTGCTAATGCGGGCGCAGCAATTGAAGCTGCTGATTCGCTAGTCGCACTTGATGAAGTGCGTGTTCAGTATCTAGGTAAGAAAGGTGAGCTAACGGCTCAACTTCAAAGCCTAGGTAAACTACCACCAGAAGAGCGCCGTACTGCTGGTCAAGAGATCAACAAAGCAAAAGGTGCAGTTCAACAAGCGATTGCCGCACGCAAAGACGCACTGCAACGTGCAGAGCTAGAAGCGAAGCTGGCTGAAGAAACTATTGACGTGACTCTACCGGGGCGTCGTATCGAGAACGGTGGTCTTCACCCTGTGACTCGTACAGTTGAGCGTATTGAACAGTTCTTTGGTGAGCTAGGCTTTAACACTGAGTCTGGTCCTGAGATTGAAGATGCATTCCACAACTTTGATGCACTAAACATCGCAGAAGATCACCCAGCGCGTACTGACCACGACACGTTCTTCTTTAACCCAGATCTAATGCTACGTACGCACACGTCTGGCGTTCAGATCCGTACGATGGAAAATGGTAAACCACCATTCCGCTTCATCGCACCGGGCCGTGTTTACCGTAACGACTACGACCAAACGCACACGCCAATGTTCCACCAAGTGGAAGGCATGCTAGTAGACGAAAACGTAAACTTCGCACAGCTAAAAGGCATCCTGCATGACTTCCTATGTAACTTCTTTGAAGAAGAAGTTGAAGTTCGTTTCCGTCCTTCTTACTTCCCGTTCACAGAGCCTTCAGCAGAAGTAGACGTGAAAGGTAAGAACGGCAAATGGCTTGAAGTTCTAGGCTGTGGCATGGTTCACCCGAACGTACTTCGCAGCGTAGGCATCGACCCTGAGAAATACTCTGGCTTTGCATTTGGTATGGGCGTTGAGCGTCTGACTATGCTTCGTTACGGCGTAAACGATCTTCGTGCGTTCTTCGAGAACGACCTTCGTTTCCTAAAACAGTTCAAGTAATCCAGGGGAACCATCACTATGAAATTTAGCGAATCTTGGCTTCGTGAGTGGGTAAACCCTGCGGTATCGACTGACGAACTTACACACCAAATCACAATGGCGGGTCTAGAAGTAGACGACGTACTACCTGTTGCTGGTTCTTTCACTGGCGTTAAAGTAGGTAAAGTGGTTGAGTGTGGTCAACACCCAGACGCTGACAAACTACGCGTAACCAAAGTAGATGTTGGCGCTGAAGAACTTCTAGACATCGTTTGTGGCGCATCTAACTGCCGCCTAGGTATCAAAGTTGCTGTAGCGACTGTTGGTGCTGTTCTACCAGGCGATTTCAAAATCAAAAAAGCAAAACTACGTGGTCAACCATCACACGGCATGCTGTGTTCATTCTCTGAGCTAGGCATCGACGTTGAATCTGATGGCATCATGGAACTAGCAGAAGACGCTGCAATCGGTACTGATTTCCGTGAATTCCTAGGTCTTGACGACGTAACAGTAGACGTAGACCTAACGGCTAACCGCGCTGACTGTTTCAGTATCCGTGGTATGGCGCGTGAAGTTGGCGTTCTAAACCGTGCAGACGTGACTGAGCCTGCGGTAAACCCAGTTGCTCCAGCGATTGACGACACTGTTTCTATCGAAGTGAAAGCACCTGCTGCATGTCCACGTTACCTTGGCCGTGTAGTTAAGAACGTAAACGTTCAAGCTGAAACACCACTTTGGATGCAAGAAAAACTGCGCCGTTGTGGTATCCGTTCTATCGATCCAGTAGTAGACATCACTAACTTCATTCTTCTAGAGCAAGGCCAGCCAATGCACGCATTTGATCTTGCTAAGATTGAAGGTGGCATCGTCGTTCGTATGGCAGAGCAGGGCGAGAAGCTAACTCTTCTAGACGGCAACGAAGCTGAGCTAAACGCAGATACTCTAGTTGTCGCAGACCACAACAAAGCACTTGCTATCGCAGGTATCTTCGGTGGTGAAGAGTCTGGTGTAACCACTGAGACTAAAGACGTACTACTTGAGTGTGCGTTCTTTGCACCAGACCACATCCGTGGCCGCGCGCGTAGCTACGGTCTACATACAGATTCTTCAATGCGTTTTGAGCGTGGTGTCGATTTCGCACTACAAACGAGCGCAATGGAGCGTGCAACAGAACTTCTTGTTGAGATCTGTGGCGGTGAAGTAGCCCCTGTTGTTGCTGAAGAGTCAGAAGCTGACCTACCAAAAGCAAACACAGTGTCACTACGTCGCACTAAGCTAGACAGCCTACTAGGTCACCACATTGCAGACAGCGATGTTGTTGAAATCCTAGAGCGTCTTGGCCTAACAGTATCAACAACTGACACTGGTTGGACAGCGACAGCACCGACATGGCGTTTTGATATCGCAATCGAGCAAGACTTAATTGAAGAAGTAGGTCGTATCTACGGTTACGATAACATTCCTAACCAAAACCCAGCGGCAGCACTTAAGATGCACGACCACGTTGAAGCGAACATTCCGCTAAAACGCGTTCGTAACCTACTAGTTGACCGTGGTTACCAAGAAGCAATCACTTACAGCTTCGTTGAGCCAGAGCAGCAAAAGCTTGTTGTTCCAGGTGTTGAGCCGCTAATTCTGCCATTCCCAATCTCTGCGGATATGTCAGCAATGCGCCTAGGCCTAATTCAAGGTCTACTAAACACTGTGGTTCACAACCAGAAACGTCAACAGCCACGCGTTCGTCTATTCGAATACGGCCTGCGTTTCATCCCATGTGAGTCTGCTGAAAACGGTATGCGCCAAGAGCCTATGCTTGCCGGTGTTATCGCAGGGACTCGCAGCGAAGAGCACTGGGACATAGAAACTAACACGGTTGATTTCTTTGATCTGAAAGGCGATCTAGAAGCGGTTCTTGAGCTTACAGCAAACGAAAACGCATACTCTTTTGCTGCGCTTTCGGCTGAAGATAAAGCAGCGAACCCAGCACTTCACCCAGGTCAATCTGCAGCAATCATCGTTGATGGTAAGCAAGTAGGTGTAATCGGTACCGTTCACCCAGAACTTGAGCGTAAGTTTGGTCTAAACGGCCGTACTATCGTATTCGAAGTGGAATGGTCTGCAATCAACACTAAAGTGATTCCAGAAGCGGTTCAGCTTTCTAAGTTCCCATCAAACCGTCGTGACATCGCGGTAGTTGTTGATGAAGCAGTAGCCTCTGGCGACATCGTTGCAGCGTGTCTAGAACAAGGTGGTGAGTTCCTGAAAGATGCCAAGCTGTTCGACGTATACGTTGGTAAAGGCGTTGAAGAAGGTAAGAAGAGCCTAGCAATTGCGCTAACACTACAGTCAGTAGAGCGTACGCTTGAAGATGCAGACATCGCTGGCGCGGTTGACGCAATCGTTGCTCACGTATCTGATAAGTTTGGTGCATCGCTACGCGACTAATCACTACTGATTAGATAGAAAATCAAAGGCCTCGCATAGCGAGGCCTTTTTGTTTGGGGCGATTAAGGAGCTAGGGTGTTAGCTCATTAGTGGACAAAAATGAGTTACGAAAAATTGAATATTAACAACTCATGAATAACTACAAGTATGGTAAGTCTAGCTGCAGGATAGCAGACTACTCATTTCTTTCAGTTTGCTTTTTTAGTATTGATTTCAATTCCCGAACCTCTGCTTTGAGCTCATGCACCTCTTCTAAGATCTGAACCTCCATCTTACGCTCGTTAGAAGTGTCCATGATCCACGAGGCGAGAACCGCGGTAAAGCTACCAAACATACCAACGCCAGTCGTGATTAAAACAATGGCAACAATGCGCCCTTCTAGAGTCACAGGGAAAAAGTCACCGTATCCAACCGTCGTGATGGTGACGAATGTCCACCAAAACGCATCACCAGCGGTGTGAATATTGGCACCCGGCATTTCTTTCTCAAGATAGAGAATATAAATAGAGCCAAACACCATCATCATCAATGAAGTCACCACCATAAAATGCAGTGACGTGGACGCTTTGTTCTCATTGATTGCATGAGAAATCATAGAGATAGATTTGATTGCACGGATTAGGCGAAACACACGAATCAAACGAGCAAACTGGTTCATCTCCATTAACGGAATACAAGAGATAAGGTCAAGCCAGCCCCATTTCATGTATTCAAGCTTTGATGGCGCAGCACGATACTGCTGCACAAAATCGATAAAGAAGATCATGCAGATAAAGGTATCTACGTAAATCAATATCTGAAGAATTTCAGGCGGTAACTTAAAGATAAGTTCAATGGTTAATGAGACCACAACAAACAAAGACAGTATTAAGACTGCCAATTGAAAGCTTGTGATTTGTTCCGGTACTTTTGGTCGATACATAATGGCAATCCAGTGAACCGCAAAGTAGACTGCCCTGCGGTTCAAACAAAAGGGCTTAATCGAACTATTGCTCAGCTTCTTCAGTCAGGGTTTTAAATGCAGTTCTCACAGGAATGAGGATCTGAGAGAACAATGCTGCTCCCCATACGACATTGGCTACAATTGAAGGAACAAACGACACAATAGCAAGCGTCACAAAGCACAGCGCAATACCAATATAACGAACTTTAGCAGTAGCAAAACGATGGGCCGTGCGAAGTTCAATAACGTTTTGAATCTGAAGCAAGCAATACAGGTATGTCGCCAAGCCTAAACAACCAATCAACGCATATTTGAATGGGTATTGATCCATAAAGCTAATCTTCACTTCCGCTGACAGTGCAACACCTATCATGACAGCAGAAAGCATCAAGAACAGGTGAGCGACCGTCCACTTGATGAATGTTTTCGGCTCATTATCACGCGGCTTGCCATTACCAACAAAATCAAAATAGATCCAACATAAAACGAAAATAGAGAGACCACCAAATGCGTAATTAACAAACACATCGCCAACCACATCATCGATGCCCTTTTCTGCAAGAGTAATGACAAGCTTAAAAAAGCCCTCGCCAGCAACGATAAGTAGTAGCAGTACAAAACGTTCCGCCATATGTCCAAAGCGCGGTAAGAATCGCTTGCTGTAAAGTACGCCAACTTTTGGCGCGACATACAACGCAGCTAAAACCACCATCCCGGCAGCAAAGACCATGTAGCTATATGGCGCAGGGAGAAACGCACTAATAAAGAAGATGACTGAGCCAATAGCAAAGTTTCGTGACATGCGACTTGGTAGAAAAGTCTCACTATCTTCGACCGTTTTAGCCCTGAAATAGAGCAGTGACATAATCGCTCGGTTTATCGCGTAACCTATAGCAAAGTAAGCCCAACCAGCACCATCAATATGCACTATCGCTGATGACATGATCATAATGGTGATAATCTGCGCCGCCATAATGTAACGGTGCTGGACATCGGTGCTGACATAAATGGAGTTAAAAAGGCTTAAGTCAAACCAGGCAACCCAGATCACGGTAAACAGTGCAGCAAAAATGGCAAAACCACCAAAGCCAAGATGATGACTTAAGAAGTTCCCAAGAACAAAAATCGATACCACATGGGCTAAATCGTAAAAAAGCTCAATCCAATGCACATGATCATTGCTGCTATCTGCATCAAGATGATGTTTTGGTTTACGCCACAATGGGTGTTTTTGGGATAAATCCATACAGTTATGTCCTATAGGTTAGTACTCTATTCTGTTTATGTGGTTTATTATTGTAACCTCCTGCGATATTTCAAGTAGTATCCTTTTGGTAACCTATTTCTGCTTATCTATGCCTGCCCTTAACCCTTAAAAAATAAAGTGCCTATTAAACATCAACTTACTGTCAATTTTGCTGAAATTTATAGTGGTTACTAAAAGTTAACTAGTTGTAGTCTAATTCTAGGTAACCATAATAAACCGCAAGACAGCGAAATCATTATTCGCTCTGTAAACATCCAAATATTGAAGGGTTAATATCATGAGTAACGTTCTAATCATTAACGCACACGAACCATCTCCATTTTCTGAAGGCAAACTAAATGCGGCTTTAGTTGAGAAAGCTCGCACCCAGTTAGAATCAAAGGGCCACGAAGTTTGTGTAGTTACAATGCAAGATGACATCGTAGTTGATGAGCAACTGGCGAACTTTGAATGGGCAGACCGAGTGATCCTTCAATCACCTGTCAACTGGATGACCATCCCATGGTCTTTCAAGAAATACATGGATGAAGTATTCACTGCGGGGATGGGTGGTGCGCTATGTGCCTTTGATGGCAGAACGCCAGAAGAACCAAAGAAAAATTATGGAACAGGCGGGACTCGTACAAATACGAAATACATGCTTTCTTTCACATTCAATGCGCCAGAAGAATCATTCAATGATGATAGCGAATACCTATTCCAAGGTTGTAGTGTTGATGACTTGATGTTCCACATGCACGCAAACTTCCGCTTCTTTGGCATGTCTGCACTGCCAACCTTTGCTTGCTACGACGTTATGAAAAACGCAGACATTGAGAACGACTTTGCTCGCTTTGAAGCGCACCTAGACGCTAACTTCTAAGGAGATAACCATGAGCACTGAGTTTACTTGTTACAACGCCGAAACCGCACCTGAAGAGTCTAAAGCTCTGGTAGAACAGTCTCTTAAAGGCTTTGGCATGCTACCCAATCTGCACGCAGTTCTTGCTGAAGCACCAGCGACGTACGAAGCATACAACACGGTTTTCGAACTGTTTATCAAGAACACAACATTCAGCCCGCTAGAGCAGCAGGTGGTCTTCATGACAGCGAACTTTGAGAACAACTGTCACTACTGCGTTCCGGGTCATACATGGATGATGAAAGCAGGCAAAATGCCAGATGAAGCGATTGAAGCGCTGCGCGAAGGTACTCCAATTCCTGATGTGAAGTTACAAGCGTTGCATGATTTTACCAAAGAGCTGCTTGATAACCGTGGTCATATTGGTGATGAAAGACTGCAAGCCTTCCTAGATGCAGGTTTCACCAAGCGTCAAGCACTTGAAGTATTGACGGGTTTGTCTGCAAAGCTTATCTCGAACTTCACTAACGCACTGGCACATACTGAACCTGATGCGCCATTCCAAAAATATGCGTGGACGCATCCTAACGAGCGTTAATCTAAATCAACAGCAATAACACCACTCAAGTACTGTTTGCGTAACGCCTACAGTACTTTCTAATAAGGAATCATCATGAGTAATATGATTAAACTAGACATTATTAGTGATGTCGTTTGCCCTTGGTGCATTATTGGTTACAACCACTTACAAGCCGCTATTAAAGAGCTTGGCATTGAAGACCGCATCGAGATTGAATGGCAACCTTTTGAGCTCAATCCGGATATGCCTGCTGAGGGAGAAAACCTTCGTCAGCACGTTGCACGTAAATATGGCAGTAGTGTAGAGGAAAGTAAAAACGCGCGTATTCGTATCGCCAGCATTGGCGCGGAGCATGGCTTCAAGTTTAACTACTTTGATGACATGAAGATGGTGAACACATTTGACGCACACCTTCTACTTGATTACGCCAAGAGTTTGGGCAAGCAGACTGAACTAAAAATGCGTTTATTTACCGCATTTTTCAGTGAGCAGAAAGACGTCTCTGACCGCGAGATTCTCAAGCAAGAGCTAATCTTTGTAGGCCTTGACCCTGAAGAAGGAATGCGCTGGCTAAATGATGCGGAGCAACGTAGTGCGATACGTAACGCAGAGAAACAATGGCAGCAAATGGGTGTTTCAAGTGTGCCAACGGTCGTCTTCAACCGTGAGTCTGGCGTTTCTGGGGCGCACCCAGTTGAAGGTTATAAACAAATCCTATCTGAACTGATGGCTAAGGCGGATGCAGAATAATGCTTTGCCGTTTTCATCCAGACGAGGTAGACATTCTCACGCCCATAACTAGGTTACTAAAAGTATACCAGTTGCAACTGGTTTCCTAGTGGCTTATCTTTTTATCTACTTTTATCTACTTAGTTGTAAACCCAATTCAAGGAGTCGAGATGACATACTCACAGAAGCTCAAAGCCGGTGACACTTTCCCTACATTAGAAGCAACAACCTTGGATGGGACCAAAGTTACGCTAGGTCAGCCTCTAGGTGATGCAACATGGCAAGCGGTGTTTATCTATCGTGGTAAGCATTGCCCGCTTTGCACCAAATACCTTAACGAAATTGAGACTCACAAGCAGGCCTTCAGCGATGCAGGCGTTGATATTTTGGCTGTCTCTGCCGATTCAAAACAACAATTAGAACAACATCTAGAAAAGCTCGATATCAGTTTCCCTATTGCTTATGGTCTAAGTGAGCAACAAATGAAGACGTTAGGGCTTTATATTTCTCTACCGCGTTCAGAAGCAGAAACTGACCATAACTTTGCAGAGCCGGGGCTGTTTGTCGTCAATGAGCACGGCAATGTCCATGTAGTTGACCTATCAAACAACCCATTTGTAAGGCCAGAGCTTGGCGCATTAACTCGCGGTCTAGCCTGGATTCGTGATCCAAATAACCATTACCCAATCCGAGGAACGCTAGACTACTAAGTCTCAAACCTCACAAGGCAAGAATGAAAAAAGGCAATCTAGTAACAGGTTGCCTTTTTGTATCGGTTGTTCAGTGATTGTTTGAACCAACACTACATAGCCGAACATCATTTAATCTGAATATTGTTACTTTCAGACCACTTCCTCAATTCATCAAGAATTGTCAGAGCGCTTGTGCCAAACTCAGTCAGCTCATAACTCACCGCTAGTGGCTTGTCATTGATCACGCGACGTACCACCATATTTTCACTTTCTAGCTCTTTTAGGCGTTGGTCAACCATCTTCTTACTGGCTCCGCCCAACATTCTTGTAAGATCATTAAATCTGACTGGGCCGTCTTTCAGATGATAGATGATGGAACCTTTCCACTTAGAACCCAAGATCCGCATGCCTTTTTCTATCGCACAAGGCTCAGAGCAGGCATCGATAACATTTTTACGCCCTCTTGGATCTACTTCTACTCTTGCTTTCATACAATCTCACAAATCAAGAAACCAGATAGCAGGGGTTCATTCATTGAAAGAAGCCACAAGTCCCTAGTTTAAGTTTTACACTATAGTAGCACTATGCGCTGATTGAATTAAGTTCTCAGTAGAGGCAATTAGCGACCCCTGCTGGTCTTGTTAATTAAAATAGCTCATTAAGGTGCGATTCAAAGCGTGCAAAGTCATTTTCAATATCGCCATTCTTCATCACGTCATAACAAGCGAAAGTCGGCAATGCTGACATACCAAAGAAACGAAAGTTAGCGTGCATGTGGAACATTAAATCATCCACACCTTTACCTTGGAATAAGAATTCATCTTGATCATCAAAAGATTCTTTTGGTGCGTTGAATGTCAGTGAAAGCATATATTTGGTGTTAGTACGCGTGCCACCTGTACCATAGTTCTTAGTTGGCTCTTCTGCGCTACGACCATCAAAAGCACACAATTCGCCGCCCATACCAGCAGTGAATACTTCATCCATATATTTTTTGAAAGACCAAGGGATCGTCATCCAGTTTACTGGGGATTGCAGAATAACACGATCAGCCCACTCAAAATGCGCTAACTGTTCATCAACGACCCATTCCTCTTGCATGGTTACGATACGAACTGAATGACCTTTCTGCTCTAATAATGTCGCCGCTTTATCTACCAAAGAAGCGTTAAGTTTACCTTCTGAGAATGGTGATGGTTCGTGGGCATTGATGATAAGAACGTTACTCATAGCTAATTACTCCGCAAAAAATAGATTGGATACACAAATGAAACCCTCGTATCTTGTGTCTTGCGGTATATATTAGTTACCTGATATTGGATTACAATTAGTATACTTTTAGTAACCTACTCTTAAGAGTATATGGAATGACTCATATAGGGTCACAGACTGTCAGAGACTAGCTAATTGGAACCCTAAGAAATAGGGCTCCTTTCAACTAACAATCAGTGTCTTCTGAAAGTAATAATGCATCTTCTAGTTCAACACCAAGATAGCGAATCGTGTTATCTACCTTTGTATGTCCCAGTAAAAGCTGCACCACTCGAATGTTTTTCGTTTTTGCATAGACTAATGTAGCTTTGGTTCGCCTCATTGAGTGAGTACCATAAAGATGAGAATCCAACCCAAGATCTGATGCCCACTTTCTGACTAGGGACCTATAGTACGAATAACTAATTGGTTGTTGCTCTCGTCTTTGGCTTGGAAAAAGAAAATCGCTGGCGTCTAAAGCAGAAATCAAAATCCATTTCATTAGACTTTGTTGAGTTCTTGTAGTTATTTCAAATTGAACTTCAATGTCTGTTTTTCGTTGAGTATGCTTAGCACGACTGAATATCCTACCTTGAGAAGATACATCGCAAACCCTGAGCGAGAGCAAGTCACTTGCTCTAAGTTTGCTATCAATAGCTAAGTTAAGTAGCGCAAGCTGCATCAAACTATTTTCAATCTCTAGTCTGGTTCTGATCCGCCAAATTTCCTCAAGCCGAAAAGGCTTTTTGACGCCACTTCGTTTTGTTTTGTTGAAAACCACCATAATGACCTCCTCCTTATTTGGTCATCACGATTGTAGTTGGAAGGAAATGGGCAAAACTGATTGTATAATTAATCATTAGTAAAAGTAGGTCACTAGTGATGCAATAAACAAGTCAATATTGTTGCGCTAAGTAACTTTGGGGCAAAAATGATTTGGCTAGTCATCACCTCAGAAACCAAAGGCCTCGCTATTGCGAGGCCTTAGTTTTTACAGATATAGCCGAGAGGTTAAATACCCATTGGTTTTAACTCGGCGTCTAGCGGTTAGCGAAAGCTAGGGATAATCGCAGGAATCCCTGGTAGAAGCCCAACTAACGCCATCACACTGGTTAGCACCACAAACATAATGCCAGGCAACACCCAACGGCTCATTTTACTCAGTTCACCGCTACGTTCTTTACAACCGACTAAACCTAAGTTGTCTAACAGCATAGTGAGCGACCAACCAAATGCAGGGTTTACTAGCGCTGATGAAAACACAACGATTGCGGCAGATTGAGTGGTTTTCCCTTCGCGCGTCATTTCCATGCCAGCTTCTAGCAATGGGACGAATACACCAACGATTAGTGCAACACAAAGTACAGGTTGCCAGATAGCTAAATCCATCGGGTAGCCCCAAATTGCGGCGATGATACAAAATAGCGCCGTCAGCAAAGCACCCGCAGGAATAGGGCGTTTAGCTATTGCTGCTGGCACGATGTAAGTCCCCCATGAAGAGGTAAAGTTAGTACCACCAAGAAGAGAACCAAACGTCTGACGAATAGAAGCCGTGGTCATGGTATCGTCAATGTTCATGTGTACTTTTTCCGTACGTTCCGGGTAGCTGATTTTTTGAAAGACTTGATGCCCTAAGAAGTCCGGTGACCACATAGCCACTGCTAAAATCGCAAACGGCAATACCACCATGAAATGTTCAATTGTCGGTAGGCCTAGCATCCAACCTGTATTCTCCCCCCACCAATACATAGGGTTCATGTTAGGTAAACCAGGCTCGGTTTGGAAAGAAAACGGTGCGCCCATAGCAAAAGCTAACGTGCCACCCAGCAAGCAACTAAGAGGTACTGCTAGCCAACGCTTACGGAAATGTTCCAATAGCGCATACAAAATAATGGTACAAAAGATCACAACAAAAGCGATGTGACTCATACCAATTCCTTCAGCCCAGGCGAATAGCTTTTTGACTTGAGAAACGGTCCCAACAAAGCCTAGGTAGAGCAATAAGCCACCGCACACACCTTTACTGGTGAGATTTGCCAGCATGCTGCCACCTTTACTGATGGCCAACAATAAGCCAAACGCGCCAATCAGCAAGCCAAAGGCCATCGGGTGTCCGCCAGCGGCAACAACAATCGGAATCAAAGGGATAAGTGGTCCGTGTGTACCTGCGAGGTTAGCGGTTGGCAGTAAAAAACCAGAGAAAAGAATAATGAACACTGAAGCGATAAGTAATTCATAACGAACATTTTCTAGAATAAACCCTTCGTTTAGCCCTAGAGCTCCGGCAAAGGTTGCTGCAATAGCGCCCACCATTACCACTTTACCAATGGTCGCCGCCATTGCTGGGATGGTGTCTTCAACCTCAAATCGATAATCTTTAAACGGCAAATTTGGGCGCCAGCGTTTAGGCGACATAATTTGCAATTCGTGCTCTAGGTACTGCTCTCGAGACTCAAATTCAGAGCTTGGTTTGTGTTGTTGTTCATAAGTTAGTTGATCCTCATTGGGTTGAGGCTTATCTGTTCTTATATGTGTGGACTCTAAAGTACTGCTCATTTTGATTCCTTTCGTTCACACTCTGAGGTGTGTTGTTCCAACAAACGTAATTTACTCCCGATATTAAGAGGTAGCGGAGTAGTTAGTGTTTGCTACAAAGAATGCGACAAATCTCTATTAGGTGTAACTTGAGTTATTATCAAAAAGTGAAGATGACTGACTAAGAATAGGGTCGGAAACAAGCAAGAATATCGTTGGTATTGGTGTAAAGAGCTTGAGGTTCACTATTAAAGATAAAGAACAAGTTACCCTATAAATAAACGCAATTATTGAAGTTGTTAGTACCTTAAACCAAACTGAAAAAAACAAATAGTCTCAGTGAGTTAGACATTAGTCGTAGAGTTAGCCTAAAGTATGAAGAGGTTAGATTTTAAGGTAAGAAGAGCCTAGCAATCGCACTGACGCTACAGTCAGTTGAGCGTACGCTAGAAGATGCTGATATTGCTGTTATGGTTGACGCTATCGTTGCTCACGTATCTGAGAAGTTTGGTGCGTCACTTCGCGACTAATTACTTGTGATTAGATAGAAAAAACCCTGCTCAATCAGCAGGGTTTTTTTATTGCTATTAGTAATGAACTAGTCGTTATTTGGCCTTGGCATCAGGACATAAATCAACGTCAGAATGATAAACATAGCGAAGGTGTATGCCTTCATCTGGCCATTCCATGAGTTTGCCCACATCGAGAACCACTCAGCGCCAACCACGCCAAAACCGAAATACCACACACCTAAAGCGACGGTGACACCGGCTACATAGAAAGCCTGACCTTTGGAGAATCCGGCCGCTTCACGTTTGAAGAACATAATTACCGCGCCGACAACGCATAAAGCGCCCGCAAGGAACTCAAGTGCGATGATCAGATTGTAAAACACAGTGTGAAGTGTCGGAGAAGTGATCGCACGTCCATACAGATTATCGCCTGTAAAAAATGCCTTCATTTGGTCCATAGCCAATACGTGTTGCACAAATTGGAAGTTTGTATTGTAGTCAATCACATTGTTATAGCTGACCAGTACGCAGAATACCCCCACATACATCGCGACAACGGCTTTCGAAATATCGAGAACCAAGCTTAATCTCATAGCACAACCTCATTTACAGTTATTGTTTGTTTTGAAATAGTAAATTTGTTCATTCCGATACGCTCACTTCGATTGTATTCAGGAATGGAGTGATCAAATCCATAAGCGGTTGCTGGCGCCATGTACTGCGTAACACCTTCTTTGGTGCAGGTAATATGATCATGGCCATGACCACAAATAACTTCTCTGACGCCAGATTGCTTAAGGATGTTGAATATCTGTTGGTCGTTCTCAAGGCAGATGGCCTTCATCCACTCTGAGCCAACACGAATGACAGGGTGATGTACGACCACAATAGGTTTTTTTTTCTTACGGATTTGCTTTCTCAGGTGAGCGATACCGCGATTGTCTATTCTGCCTGAGCCGAGAGGGTGCTGAGCATCAATAGGTTTCTGACTTGAGTCGAGGAAGACGAAATGACGCCCTGCAATCTCACATTGATCCACCACCTGAATCAAAGAGCCCTTCAGCTCATCTTTCATCAAAACGATATCATCATGGTTACCTGCAATGGCATAAACCTGTTTTTTGCTATCAACGTGCTGGGAAACAAAACTCAGCAGCTTTGTATAATCGCCTGATTTAGGGCCACAGCAGATATCACCGGTCAGCAGAATTGTGTCGCAATCACTATCAGCATTTGCAACATTCAGCGCCTTCTCAAGGTTTTGAAAGCTCGACTCATCGCTCAAATGGCAATCGCTAATTTGAAACACAGTACTCATGTTTGTTCCTGATCAGGTTAATTATTAAGAGGGTTGGCCCCAGCAGAACCAGCTGTGCAACCAGCTTTTTAATGCTCGCCCAGAACATAATGTCCATCAGTAGGCTGCTTGCTTTAACACCCCAGAAAGCCAGGATGAGGAAGAGGTTTACATCCGCGAGTGCGACGATTAGCGTGGCCAACGCAATTCTGATTGCGATGCTTTCAATCTTCAGTGAGTTAAATAGCACACCAAACAGGAACATTGAGACGAAGTAGGCACACAATGAGGATAAGTAAATTCGGTAATTACTGAGATTGTAGATTAGGTCAAAACTCTTGTTGTAAGTCGACTCGGCATTGACACCGGGCAGAATCGCCGCAATGTACATCAGGCTGATAAACGACAGATAACCGAAATAGGCAAAGGTAATACATTTGAAGTACACGTCCGGAGAACGCGTCGCCATGATGATGGAAGAGAAAAGGTAAACAAACGGGTAGGTGAAGAATCCCGCCGTAAGATGGATGCCGAAGAATTCAACAGCTTTTGCTGCGGCCATGTTTGAAGCAGTTAGGAAACAGAACAGCCCTAGAGTCGCGAGCATGGTCGACTTTTCTAGTACGTTCATTGGTTATTGCTCCATTTGGTGATAGATGGCGACAAAATTTTCATTACTAATATCGAGTTCTTGTCTGATTGAAGGTGTAAGCAGGCTTTTCATCGTCACGGTCACTGGAATATCAGATATTTCCATTTCGATGGTTTTTTCCTTTACATTGATAGCGCGGATCCGCTTGTCGGAAATAGAGTATTTTCCGTTGTGAAGATCGACGTCGTGTTTATCAATATAAGCGTGTCGAAACATCTCTTTGTCTATAAAACCTACCAATCCATCGATAGAATAGAGTCGAGAGCGTTTTTTCCTTATTTTGAAGAAGTTATATTTTGACATTCTTTAGTTGCATTATTGGATAATCATTCTTGTGAATTATTCTATTTGAAGAGATAAATAGAAATTTATTATCTTCTTCAATGGCTTTTCTCAAGACAATTTCACCAGTTTCTGTGAGGCAAATATAATGATTTTTGTTTTTCAAAGGGGGAGTGAATTTTTCAAAAATCAACTGGCTACTTTTGGGTAAACTATCAATAAGGTGGTTGTTTTTAATGAAAACATCGACACCTTCATGCTGGGACAGCCTGACTATTTCAGGGTGCAACGAGTCAAAATGATGAGGTGCTGCTGCTTCATCAGAGAGGTCAGAAAAGGTAATGTTGTAGTAATCACAAATCTTTCCAACCGTATCGATTGTGGGGTTACTATTCTTGCCGGAATACAGGCTATACAGCGTGCTATACTTAATGCCCATTTCCTGAGCGAGGAATTTCACACCACCTGTGTCATGCTTACTTTCTGTAATAAGCCTTATTATCTTATCTATCATCTACTAGTCAACCAAACGTGATTTAATTCATGCTTGTAATTCATTAAAATAAATTTCTTTGATTTATTTTATTCTAATGTGTAATTTTTATTTGTTTCCCGAGAATCTAAATGTTTTTAGACTATTAATCCAGAGTTAATTATCAGTTAATTGAGCTGATTAAAGTCGTCACCTGTTTAATCGGGAAATAATTATATTATTGCCAATTATATTTTTCTTATTTGGAATCATAGCCCGCCTAAGGCGGGCTTTTTTCATTGCTTTGCGGCTGGAAAATCACAGAGCTTGCGAAAGATGAGTCAATAATGCCCGAACTTTAGGCGTCGAACCTCGATGACTTGGGTAGAGCGCATACAAATCGACAGGTTCGAATTGCCAGTCGGGAAGAATATTAATGAGCGTACCTTCCGCAAGCTCACGCTTCGCCATGTACTCGGGTAATTCTGTGATTCCCAAGCCCTTTATCGCCATTCTCATCAGCATAGAAAAGTCGTCGCAGCGTACATTTGGTTCAAATCTCAATGCCGTTTTTTCTACTCCGCAACGTAGATGCCAATCGGGGCTGCGCTCTTTTGCGCTCATCAGCATTAGTGGATGTTTTAGCAGGTCACTGGGCGTATTGATCCTGTGTTTTGCAAAACTTGGCGCGGCATAAAGGCGGAGATTAATGGAACACAACTTCTTAGCGATCAGCCCCGAGTCTGGCAGATCTCCAACTCGGAATGCTAGGTCGTAGCCTTCCTCAATGAGATCAACACGTCGATTCGTTAGGCTGAGATCGAGTTCAACATCCGGATAATGTCGACAGTACTCGGCAAGGTGATCGCCTAGTAATGACTGGCCAACACCAAGAGATGTACACACCCTAAGGCGGCCTTGAGGCTTCTCCAGCATAGATTCCACCGCACTGCCTGCGGCTTCATATTCTTCTTTGATTCGTTTGCAATATTGATAGTAGCGCTGACCGATTTCAGTCAGATGCAGTGTTCTCGTTGAGCGTTCCAGTAGTCGCACACCTAATTGTGACTCTAACCGAGTAATTTTACGGCTGATGTTGGATTTCGGTGTATTCAGTGCTTCCGCTGCCTGAGTAAAGCTACCTCTCTCTACTACTGTCGCGAACACCATCAGATCATTAAGGTCAGTCATTTGTTATCAAATATTGAACAGTGTTGTATCTGAATGAATATATATCAATTTTAGGCAACAAACTAATCTAGCTTCATCACTTAACGAGATAACCAAGGATTGAGCGATGGAAATTTTGACACTAGACCAATTACCACAAGGCGGATTCGCTGGGCTTAAAGAGAAACAGGTAGTGACAGATTACCGTGTGTTTGGTGCGCGCAAACGTCCCGAAACCGCGAATGGGATTGGCAACTTCGTCTATCTTGCTGACGCTAACTTCTTGCCACATGGCGAGACCGGTATGCACCCTCATCACGAAATTGATGTCATCAGTGTGATGGCAAAAGGTCGAGTAAGCCATGGAGGCTCACTAGAACATGGTAAAGGTTTGGTCGCAGGTGAAGCACAAGTGCAGCGAGCTGGTGGCGAAGGGTTTGCGCATAACGAAGCCAATCCAGATGACGAACCCAACCAACTGATTCAACTCTGGGTTCTACCGGAAACTAAAGGCGAACCAGCAGGTTACAAAGCCTATACCCCTGAAATCAACGTTCGAACACGTATCTATGGTGGAAGTAAAAACCAGACGGAGACCTTTGATAGCCACACGGTGATCGAAATGGTTCAGGCGACAGAAGGTTACCAAACAACACATAACGGTGAGGTCTTGGCCTACCTAAGCAGCGGTGAAGCACGCATCAACGGTGAAACGATGCAGGCCGGAACTTTGGTTAGAACAACAGAGCTGGATTTCGTCGCTCATAAAGACAGTCAGCTTATCCTGATTTTTACCGAATCTTTTTAATTAAATAGACACAATAAGTGAGGAAGTGACCATGACTACAAAATACTCTGAATTCTTAACAGCAGACAACTCTGTATTAGCGATGATTGACCACCAGACTGGCTTGATGGTGGGGCTTGGTGATGAACACCCGACTGTGCTGAAAAACAACATTGTCGGCCTGACCAGAACAGCGAAAGCGATCGGACTGCCTTCAGTTGTAACGGCAAGTTTACCAGAGGGTCCAAATGGTCCTGTGATGCCAGAAATTACCCAAGTACTTGGTGAGGAAGTGATCGAACGTGAAGGGCAAATCAATGCCTGGGATAGCTTAGCGTTCAAGCAGGCGATTGAGAAAACAGGTCGTAAAAAGATCATCATGGCGGGTATCGTAACGGATGTATGCCTACTTTTCCCTGCACTGTCAGCAGTCGAAGAAGGTTACGATGTCTACGCAGTGATTGATGCATCTGGCACGTGGAATAAAACGGTTCAGGAAGTGACGATACAACGACTGACTCAGGCTGGTGTGAAAGTGACAACATGGGCTTCAGTTCTGGCTGAGCTAATGAACGACTGGAGAAGTGAGCACGGTGAAGCGTTAGGTCAGGTTTTGGCTGAGCACACCACCAAATACGGTTACGTGATGAACAGCTATTTCGCAAGGGGATAATCATGAGTGGCGAGCGTAATGGTTCGCCACCCAATCGTCATTGGGTGGCGTTATATACTTTTATTATTCTTTTACCATTGGTGTTTTTTATTCCAGCCTGGGTACAAAACCATGTCACTGAGCATCCGTTTGTGATGACCTTTGTTTCAGTTGGAATCATTGTCCCTATAGTGTCCTATCTGGCGTTACCAATGTTGATAAAGCTACACATTCGAGTGGGGAGTACTAAAAAGTAAAATACCCCGCCTGAGGCGGGGTAGGAGTGAGCTAAAAACATATTTTAGCTACGGGGGACTGCTCTCAGCTATGTTGTTGCAGCGTTGCCTGACTCTTGGCCGGAGCGAGCACCAAGAACTAGTGTTAGAGCAAACGCTATAACGAATGAAATAGCCATGCCTGTGACATAGTAGCCTAGCTTGTCAGGCACAATCGAAATCACGCCAGGTAGACCTGCAGCACCTAATGCCTGAGCTTTGACGTTAAACAGAGTAATAAATGCACTGGCCGATGCCGCTCCGATAATCGCCGCAATAAACGGATAACGCAGCTTAAGATTGACACCAAACATGGCTGGCTCGGTAATACCCAGTAGAGCAGTGACACCCGAAGGCATTGCAATTCCTTTAAGTTTATTGTCCTTAGTGGTAAAGCCAACCGCCAATGCTGCAGCACCTTGTGCGATGTTAGACATGGCAGCGATAGGGAAAATAAAGGTGCCGCCAGTGACTGCAATATCGGCGAGCAACTGAGTTTCAATTGCGATAAAGCTATGGTGCATGCCGGTAATCACAAACGGTGCGTAGATGAAGCCGAACAGTGCGCCGCCAATGAAACCAGCAGAATCGTATAGCCAGTTCAGACCATCGCCAAGCAAGAAACCAATATCACGCGTGATTGGACCAACCAATGTAAAGGTCAGGAAACCTGTGATAAAAATCGCCAGCATCGGCGTTAGGAGGTTATCCAGCACAGAAGGAATCACCTTGCGTAGGCCATTTTCAACCTTGGCAAGGATGAAGGCAGAAACCAATACAGGTAGAACTGATCCTTGGTAACCGACTTTTTGGATTTCGAAACCAAAGATGTTCCATGTCGGAATCGTCCCAGCTACGCTTGCTCCACCGAATCCCCAGCCGTTCAGCAGATCTGGATGCACCATCAGCATACCTAGAGCAGCCCCGAGGAACGGGTTTCCACCAAATTTCTTACTGGCAGAAAACGCTAATAAAACAGGAAGGTAAACAAAAGGTGCGTTAGCGAATGTGTTGATCATGCTAGCGAGATCAGCAAGCCCCGGATTGGCATCAATCAGAGATTGACCATCAATGAAGAGGCCTTTCGCTGTCAGTACGTTGAACAGACCCATCAACAGACCACCAGCAACAATTGCAGGGATGATAGGTACGAAAATGTCGGATAAACCTTTCACTGCACGCTGAATGATATTCTGTTTTTGTGCACCCGCACTGGCCACATCGTTGGTCGACATGTCTGCCATGCCCGTCAGCTTCGCCATTTCAGCGTGTACCTGATTAACAATGCCTGAACCAAAAATGATTTGATATTGTCCAGCAACTTTGAATTGGCCTTTGACGCCATCTAAGTTGCTGATCGCTTCTTCATTGATGATTGAATCGTCTTTCAGTGCAAGGCGCAGTCGCGTCGCGCAGTGGGCGAGTGCTTGAAGGTTGTCTTTACCTCCAAGTAACTCCAGCAGCTCTCTGGCAATTTTTGGATAATTCATTCCAAACCCCGATTATTATTTTGCTAATAATTTATAGTTCAAAAAGGCAGTAAACTTTTCTGGGGAACGTTTGCAAAATGAATTCTTCTCTATCTGTCAGTGTCAGTCAAAGGTTAATAAAAGGTAATGTGAGTTGGATCGGCTAAACTTTTTTGCTAAACCGATTGGGCGAAGTGGAAATTCCGTCAGATTCTGGTAACTTTTGCAAACATTCCCAATAACTTAATGAAGGCATAGACATGGCAAGCCTGCATGATGTCGCCAGACTGGCCGGAGTATCTAAATCCACAGTCTCTCGTGTGATCAACAACGAGTATGGTGTAAAAGAAGCGACCAAGTTGAAAGTCATGAAAGCTGTCGACGAAGTGGGCTATGTGGTCAATCAAGTGGCGAAAGATCTCAAGTCACAGAAAACCAATTTGGTGGGTGTCATTGTGCCGCGAGTCTCATCTAATGCCACGTCTCAAGGTGTTGATGGCCTAAGCCGCATATTTGAAAAGGCAGGAAAGCATGTTTTGCTGGCCAGCACTCAGCAATCTGATTCGAAAGAGATCGAGTTCATTCGTTTATTCAATCAAAAACGAGTGGAGGGTATTGTTTTGTATGCGACACACATTGACACTCAGTTGGTTGAAGCCATTTCTCAGTCTAGAGCTCCGATTGTTTTAATTGGCCAGGATGGCTCATTGTTTAATATCCCGAGTATTGTCCATGATGATCTGCGTGTAGGGTACGAAGCAGGAAAGCGTTTGCTCAATGCTGGGTGCGAAAATATCGGATTTATTGGAGTAGCGGATTCAGACCTCGCCGTAGATAAACTGCGTTCTGATGGATTGAAGCAAGCGCTTACGATGCACAGTGAACAAGAGTTATTGTTCCATTGTCACGGAGAGTTCAGCATTGAATCTGGTTACGCCAATATGCGGCGTCTTATTAAAGAATATCCTCAGGTTGATGGTGTTTTTTGTGCAACTGACCGAATTGCCATTGGTGCAATTAAAGCACTGCAGGAAGAAAACATAGTGGTTGGTGAGCAAGTTAAAATACTGGGAGTAGGTAATGATGAGCTTGGTTTTGTTGTTTCTCCAAGTTTATCGACGTTTAGTTATCCATTTGATAAAGCAGGAGAAAGTGGTGCGGATGTGCTGCTTGAATTGATAGAGGGTAAACCTCAGGTGATGAGTAAAGTTGTACTGACTTTTCAGAATATACAGCGCGAAACCTGCTAGCCTTTCCACGCCTGAACTTCGTTTTAGGCGTTTTTATTCCCACATATGAAAATCCTCTCATTATATAAGATCACACTTCTATAGATATTCGTGATGAGTATTCTGTTTTTATAATTATTTTCGGGAACGTTACCGAAAATGTATTTATAGTCCACTCACTATCACTGAGGTGAAGTAAATAAATCGAGAACGAGTATTGAGGTTTATATACCTAAAATTCGACGGTTCGCATTGGTTGTGAATTAACTGGGAACGTTTGCTGCTGAATCCAAGTTATTTACTCAATGGAGAATTAGAATGAACAATATGAAGTCTTTACTTGCGTGTGCTGTCACTCTGGCAATCACACCTAATGCCTTTTCTCAAGACGATATGGCTTCTCTTGAAGCAAGGATCTCGGAATTAGAAAGCCGCCTAGCTCAAACAGAGCAAGTAGCAAAAGAGGCTGAAAAATCTGCCGGAAGCTTTGAGTTCCACGGTTATGCGCGAGCAGGGTTGTTGATTAATGATAGCCTGAATGGTGCGACAGGAAGTGGCCCATATATGACGGCGGCAGGAACCTTAGGTGCTCCGGTTGGACGTCTTGGTCTTGAAGATGACAACTATCTGGAAGCGAACCTTGTCCATAATCGCGTGGCCGAAGATGGTTCAAAAGCGTATTACAAAATCATGTTGGCGGACAGTGTCGAAACTAACAATGAATGGACGGCAAGCGATAGTCAGCTAAACGTTCGACAGGTGTACACAGAGTTCTCTGATTTAACCTGGTTTAGCGGTGCGTTTGAAGATGCGAAAATCTGGGCGGGTAAGAGATTTGATAGAGACAATTTCGATATCCATTTCTTTGATTCGGACATCGTATTTCTCTCTGGTACGGGCGCCGGTCTGTATGACGTGAAACTAGGTGAGGACTGGAAAGCAAACTTCTCTCTTTATGGCCGCGATTTTGGCGAAATCGATAGTTCAAGCACTGATGTGGAGAACTATGTTGCGACTATGAACAACTACTTTGGCTCATGGCAGTTAATGCTCAACGCGATGAAATCAAACGATAATGCAGACCGCTCAACCAGCTCATCGTCACCTACAGAGCGAGCAGAAGACGGCCTGCATGCAATGTTCGCCTACCATGGCAATGACTTTTTCGGTGTCAGCGAGGGCTTCTCGAAGTCTGGTGTATTGATTGGCCAGGGCCTTGGTGCATCACTCAAAGGTATTGGCTCTGATGGTGATCTGAATGATGATGCTCAGGCAGTTCGAATCTTTAGTTATGGCGTCACTAAATTCTCCGATAACTGGCGTATCGCACCCGCATTTATGGCTGAAATGAGCAAAGATCGTGTTAAAGATAACGATGAATTCCTATGGGCATCTGTTAACGTTCGATTGGCTCAAGAGCTAAATTCGAACTTTGAGATGGTTTATGAAGGCTCCTACCAGTACATGGATCTAGATAACAGCGTGGAAAAAGCAGACGGTAGCTTCTACAAGTTAACGGTGGCTCCGACTGTGAAGCTGGCGACGTCAGCTGGATTCTTTGACCGCCCTGAAATTCGCTTTGCTGTAAGTTACGTTGACTGGAGTGAAGATCTGGACAACTACTCAGTAAGCTTGGATTCAGGTGCCAGCACAATGGGACAAGGTGGTGAAACCTTGTTTGCCCTACAAATGGAAACTTGGTTCTAGCCCTGAGTTTTCAAAGAATCATTGCTCGATAAAAAGGCTTCCGGTCGGGTGTTAGCTTAGTGCCGGAAGCCATTTTCAATTTCTGAATCTCACCGGATTCGGCGTATTTATTTTCGTTTCGGTACACTCTGTCACCACCTGAATAGTGAAGGCGAGTATCTACTGATCTTGTTCAAATAGAACAAATAGTGTATTTTGCAAACGTTCCCAGTTTTTAGGTTTTAAAGATGTCGGTTGAAAGCCTGATCACCCAGTGTGGTGGTGAGACAAACATAACAAGAGTTCTGATGCCGCAAGGTCGATTGATATTTGCAATCAGAGATTGTTCGCTAGTGGCGAGCACTGTGTCAGGTTCTCAAATCAAAATTGTACTAGATGAATATCAAGTAGAGTTCCCAATTCCAGACTCATTAAGTCCCGCGGATCTGCTGTCTATAGGACAGCGTATAGGCGAAAAGCAAAGGTTGGAACTTGAACACGCGCTCGACGCGGTTAACTGTCCGTTTCGACCCGATTGGCACATTTCTCCGCCACAGGGGTTACTCAACGATCCTAATGGTTTTGTTTACCATGACGGGCAGTATCACTTGTTTTATCAATGGTACCCCCATGGCTGTATCCACAAAGACAAATACTGGGCACATTTAACCAGCAAAAACTTGATTGAATGGCAGTGGCAACCAGTTGCGCTCACACCGTCTGATTGGTTTGATAGCCATGGTGTTTTCTCCGGGCACGCACTCAGTCATGGCTCTGAGTTGATGCTGTTCTATACGGGTAATGTTCGTATTGGCGAGAATCGCGAACGTCACACAACTCAGTGTCTTGCCACATCCAAAGATGGTGTGAATTTCGATAAACATGGGCCGGTTATCAGTGAGTTACCCGATGGAGTTACCGCACACATTCGCGACCCTAAAATCGTCCGACATCAAAACCGATGGTTTATGTTGTTGGGTGCACAAACTACGGACCTAAAAGGACGCCTGGCTGTTTACACCTCAACAGATCTTAGGGCCTGGAAGTTTGATGCGCTTTATGGTGAAGAGCTGGGGGACTTTGGCTACATGTGGGAGTGTCCTGACATGTTTGAACTCGATGGGCAGATGCTTGTCGTCATCGGGCCACAAGGGATTGAATCTTTCTCTAAGCACAACACCATTCCTCATCACAACGGGATTGCTAAAGCTTGTTTGGAAAATGGTTTATCTTTGTCGCAGTTTGAACATCTAGACTATGGTTTCGATTTTTACGCTCCTCAGACACTTGAAACACCGGATGGCCGGCGGGTGATGTGTGGCTGGATGGGATTACCTGATGAAGTTGACCAACCAAGCAGCGAAAATGGTTGGGTGCATCAGCTCACTTGTATGCGTGAGCTCAGTTACCAAAACGGACGGCTGTACCAATGGCCTGTTAAGGAACTCGAAGAACTCGTTCATAGCCAACGCTACATTGAGTTAAGCGATGAGCCGTATCGCTTGGAGCGTAACTCGTTCGATCTTGAAGTTGAGCTGGAGTGGGGGCAGAGCCTGAATTTGTTTGAAAGTAGCCAGCACAAAGTTGTCTTGTACGCAGATGAAGATCGCCAAACACTTATACTGGATCGCAGCCAGACACTGAATCGAGCGGTAGATACTCAAAGAGAACTCAAGATCGATACAGATAAGATTCAGCTGCGCATTCTTGCCGATACTTCCTCAATAGAAGTTTTTGTAAATCATGGCCAGGCAGTGATGACATCACGAGTTTTCGTTGAGCAGGCAGCGACAGGTATTTCACTGTTGCATGGCTGCCAGACCGCCAGATTAAAAACACTCAAAGCAGCACGACCGCCATTTGCTTGATTAGGTAACGGACTGCGGCGGTGAGTTGGCGTAACCGGTATTCAGACATTGAAGCTATATTTGGCGAAGAGCCAAGCGCGTAAGATTTTAAAAGGCTAATCAATTGAATAGCCTTTTTTTATTCGTATCGTTTACACAGGCGCAACCTGCCAGATGCCATTGATTGAGCGGTAATCTGACAGTAACGACTTATCCAGAAAGCGTTTTAAATCGGTGCGTCTGCGCCATCTCACGACCTTTTTCAGATTTGGATCGTAGTAATAGAGGTAACCCGATGGGCTGAAAAAGCCCTTGGCTTTACTCGACGCTACCGCAATGGCGTGTGAACCACTGTTCGCGCGCACTGAAATCAGATAAAAGCGCTTATTGTTATCCAGTTTGGAAAATTCTGCCTTCAACCCATTGATATCAATTTGGTTTGTTGAGCGGACAACTTTCATGTTTCTCACTCGCGACAGCATCACCTTTTGTGTTTTCTGAGTTGAGAGAGACTCAATTGCAGCGCCACGCGCTGACAATAAGCTCATAGCTTCTGCGGGATGTCTCTGAATAAACGGTGTCTTGGATAACAAGGTCTGAATGTTTTTCATCGACTGAATTTGTTGAGTGCATTCCAACTGTGCCTGATCAAGGTGATGCCGTTGATAAAACTCTCCATTTTCTGTCGCTCCGTTGGCGTGAGTACACCAGAGCTTCCCATAGTGCGAGCCCTTCATCATTTCACCAAGCCACTCTGTTGTCAGAGACTTGCAGATATCTGGCTGAAAACGATTCGCTTCATACAATGTCATACTCATAGTTTTAGACCTTCTCGTAAGAGCCGCAGCTCAGGTGAGCATTAATACATCCGCCTGCGCCGTTGAATTGCTCACTCTTTAATCTTTGAGTGCGTATATAACTCGATCAATTCCTATAGTGCTTTCATTGTGTGGTCGTACCTATTTTCTGAACAATATAGTGATGGGGTGTTTGATAAATATACGTTTTGAGCTCGGAACGCAGCCAATGTCTTGTTGTTTGGGAGGTTGAACACCCGTTTTGCTATGCTACTGGTTGCATCTGAAATGACGATATTTACCTCTTTAAGCCGTAGATTAAGAATCAAACAATAGACAACTATTAAGAAAAAGAAAATTTGCGCCAATGTAAGGGTGACATGGTTGTAACAACATGTTACAAAGCGCAAAAACCATTATAAAAATAAGTAGTTATTGCAAGCCTGCTTCATTGAGAAAGACCATGACCATAAAAACAAAACTATTTGGCCTTACCGGCCTCTCTATTCTTGCGCTTATTGCCATTGTAACCATTACAGAGCTGAGTAACCTCAAACTGCTCAAGCTTGAGAAAACCCTAATTGAAGTAAAAGATATGGAAGTCTCACTATTAGAGATGAATCGTATCGAATATGAGTTTTTAGACAAACCAGATGCCAGTAAGCTTGAAGAGTTCAAGGCCGAGTATGCGAATTTCCAGACCCTATCAAGCATGCTTTCCAATGATCTTGATGCACTTGGCATTGTTGTTCGTCAACTTCCTACCTTAAGTAAGAAAATTACTTTGTACCGCAAAGATCTGGAAATGTTAGCGGTGAGTTATGATTCTGATGCTGCGCAAGTTGAACACCTCAAGCATGAGATGAAAGGGCTGTTCACTGACATCTTTACTATCTTCCATGGAATTGAATCGACACTAGACGCAGAAATTGAACGCGCTCAGGCTAGTATTGAGCGTTTCATCGCTGGCTCTGTCATCTTTGTTGCCGGGTTACTATTATTGGGCTCGTACTTCCTTATCCGCAGTGTTCAGAGCAACATCCAGCAGCTGAGTAATATGATGTCGACTATTGCCAATACACATGACCTGACTCTTAAAGCCAATACCGATCGAAAAGATGAAATCGCAGAAATGGCAGGGCAGCTTAATAGCCTTCTGGCTAGTATTCAGGGGCTGATATCTCGTGTGCAAGGCAGCGTCAATGAGCTGGGAGCGGCTTCTACTCAGTTACAACAAAGCAGCGTGGATACCGAACAGGCGTTAAGTCAGCAGCAGATTGAAACTGATAGTGTTGCGGCGGCAGTAACTGAAATGGGTGAGACAATCAAAGACGTCGCCAGCACAACGGAAAGCGCTGCGGACAACACTCAGAGAAGTTACGACACAGCTCAGCTTGGCTTTAATGATATTGTGGAAACACGCGATACCATTTCATCGCTTTCAGAAGACTTAGCCACTGCCCGCGGTGAGGTGAATCATTTGCTGGCACTGTCTGATCAGATCAGCAGTGTATTGAATGTGATTGGTGAAATTGCAGAGCAGACGAACCTCTTGGCTCTCAATGCTGCGATTGAAGCCGCACGAGCAGGGGAGCAGGGACGGGGCTTTGCTGTAGTTGCTGATGAAGTTAGAACACTTGCAGGTAAGACTCAGCGTTCAACCGCGGAAATCTCCGATATTATCAGCGCGGTACAACAGCAGACTCAAACGGTGGTTTCTACGATTCAGTCATGCAGCAACAAAGGGGCAGACAGCGTAGACATGTCAGAGCAGGCCCTAAGTCACATCAAAGCGATTATGGAAGAGATGAAACACATCCTTGACAGCAGCACGCAAATTGCGCTGGCAGTGGAACAGCAAAGCACGGTCTCAGAAGAGATCGCTCGTAACGTTAATACTATTCGTGACCTGACTTACGCTAACGTAGGCGCTGTGTCCGAAAACGCGCAGTCTGCCACTGTAGTGGCGAGTCAGGCCACGGATCTGACACTGGCGATTGACCGCTTTAAGGCGTAAGTTAATTAGCCATACATTAAGGCATGGATTCAAATCAAGGAGTAGAGAAATGGTCACCTGTTACATTCGATATGTTATCAACCCGAAGAAGGTCAAAGAGTTTGAGGAGTACGCCAAAATGTGGATCCCTCTGGTAGAGAAATTTGGCGGCCAGCACAACGGCTATTTTCTGCCTTCGGAAGGTGCTAGCAACATCGCACTGGCATTGTTCACCTTTGAAAGCCTGACAGCCTATGATGAGTATCGCAATAAGTCTTTCCAAGACGAAGCGTGTATGAAAGCATTTAAGTTCGCCGAAGAGACAGAGTGCGTCATCAGCTACGAGAGAAGTTTCTTCCGACCTGTGTTTGAATAAAATGTATTGTTTTGTTGTTTCTAACGGCGCCTGTGGGCGCCGTTTTTGTTGCGCTAAAAATAACCAATGAAGAGACTAAGCGGTATCTCACTTTCTGCCCTTCAAATCGCACAATTGCAATGGCTCTGTACTATAGTTTTTTAGCAAACCGATAAGAATTCTAATTAAATAACGTCAGGTAATACTATGAGTAGCAAGCTATCAATTGTCGCTAGGCAGCCTATCATCGATAAGAATAAGGAATTATTCGCCTACGAATTGCTATACAGAGAAAGTGATACAAATGCGTTCCAATCAGAAAATGCAAAAAGAGTCACCATGCGCCTTCTTTCTGAGCAATTTCTTACCTTTCAAAAGAAAAACTTAGACAACAAACAAGGCTTTGTGAATTTTGAATATAAAGATCTGATAGAAGGCGTACCCTTTGATTTCTCTTCAAATGATATCGTTGTAGAAATCCTCGAATCATGCAGCCCAACTGACGAGCTTTTCAATGCTGTGAGTGAGTTAAAACAAAAAAATTACCTTGTGGCACTGGATGATTTTGAACCTTCTCCTGAATGGGACCGATTTTATAAACTCATTGATTTTATTAAATTAGATCTTAGAGCGCTTTCAATGAAAGAATGCGCTGGAATCATTCGTGATTTTCAGCATTCCAACATTCAGTTTATTGCGGAAAAAATAGAGGATAACACTGAATTCCAACAAGCTTGTCAGTGTGGTTTCGACTACTTTCAAGGGTATTTTTATCAAAAACCAGAGCTGATAAAAACAAAAAAACTGTCTGCGTCTGCCGTTGATATTTTTAAGCTTTCAGCCCTTGTTGCAAAAAGAGACATTGAAGTTCATAAGGTCAATCAAGTCATAGAAAGAAACCCAATCTTATCGGTCCAGCTTCTAAATTTTGTTAACAATGATTCCAGACTCAATAGATCTATAGAAAGTACGCAGCAAGCTTTAGCATATCTAGGCAATGACAGAATAAGAAAGTATGTCACCTACACAACGTTGTCGGCGCTTTCGCCTAGTAAACCTAACATTATTCTCAGGAATTTACTCACAAGAGCAAAACTATTGGAAGAGTTAGCAGCTAACATTAGGCAGCCTCATTTAGCGGATTCTGCCTATCTCTGTGGAATGCTTTCACTTGTTGAGGGTTTGTTAGATATGGCATTGGAAGACATTGTTTCGTCTTTGTCATTATCTGATGTGATCACCGAGGCCCTCATACATAGGAAGGGGGTATTAGGTTCTCTACTCTCAATAGCAGAAGCGATAGAAAGTTCTAATTGGAAACTTTTGGAGTCTTTACTGAAAGATATTGAGCTCCATGAAGAAACCGTCATGGATTGCATCACCAATTCAAATGCATGGGTGAGCGAGATGTGAGGGTAATGAAGTGTTCCCTGAATTGTTGAGTTTTCGCGTAGGTGAGTTAGGAGAAAAAGGCAGAACTCTCTGCCTTTTTTCTTATCCAGAATTTCCTGCCAATTACCTCAGAATATATTCCTCAAGAGCCTGATAGGAAGGTAGAGCAGTCATAGCGCCTTTCTGAGTAGTAGCAAGTGCGCCACAGCCGTTAGCCCATTTTACCGCAGACTTAATGACCTCAAGCTGCTGCCAATCATTATATTGAGACAACTTAGCGAGCAAGCCTCCGACAAAAGCATCGCCTGCACCTGTAGTATCAACGGGTGATACTGCTTGGCTGGCAATAAGCTGTTGTGTTTTTTCAAACAGGACTAACGCACCTTTCGCTCCCTGAGTGATTAAGACTAGTGTATTTTTAAACGGTTTTAGTGCTTCCACACCTTGTTCAAGGGTATCGCTGCCTGTCAAAAACAGCAGCTCATCATCCGAAAACTTGACGACATCGGCCAGCGCAATTGCTTCACGTACGATAGGTTTGAGCTCTTCTGGATTTGCCCACACCTCTTCTCTTAAGTTAGGGTCAAAACTTACATATCCACCTGCGGCTTTAATCTGACGCATCGCTTCCAGTGTGCTGCTGCGACTTGGCTCGTTCGCTAGTGCAATTGAGCATACGTGCAGCCACTGACCCTGGGTGAAGGTCGGTAGGTCACTGGTTTCAAGGAATTGGTCTGCACTAGGCTTGACCATAAAGGTAAAGCTTCGCTCGCCAGAATCATCAAGGTCAACAATAACGGTCGAAGTGCGCTGTGCTTCGTCGAGTATCATCATCTGCGTATCGACTTGCTCTTGCTTGAGTGTCTGTTGCATAAAACGGCCGAGGGGATCTTGCCCGACGCGACCAATAAAAGCAGCATCACCGCCCAATCTGGCGATGGCGACTGCCACATTAGCAGGCGCGCCACCTGGGCATTTCAAGTAGCTGGACTCGCTATCTGGAATCAGGTCTACAACTGCATCTCCTGTTACCCAAACTCTGTTTTTCATCATTGCATCTCTTACTTAACTAAATTAAGCTGATTGTATAGCTAAAACGGTTTAGCGATCTAGGTTTGCAGAGATCATTTATCACGATAAAGATCAAATTGTGATCATTGTCAGAGTCTAAACATGAGAGCGCAGTGGCGTTGATTGAGCTAGCAGCAAGGCAGGCTGATAAAGACACCGAGTAGGAAAAGAGAATAATGGCAGGTAAAAAACTGAAATTGGCAGACATCGCAGCATTGGCGGGTGTTTCCAAGTCAACAGTGAGTTTTGTGCTCAATGGACACGCAAAAAAGCACCGTATTCATGAAGACACGGTGGAGAAAGTACAGGCTATTGCTGAACAGTATCATTACAAGCCGAGTATCTACGCCAGAGCGCTCAAGTCTAAGCAGACCTATACCGTAGGCTTAGTCATTCCAGATTTAGCGAACATGGGCTTTGCGAACATTGCTAAACGGTTGGAAATACTGTGTCGGAATAATGGTTATCAGCTACTTATCGCCTCGTCCGACGATGATCATGAACAGGAACAACAGGCAGTAAAGAGCTTGATTGAACGGCAGGTGGATGTCCTGCTAGTGGCAACTTGCATGATGGATGACACCTTCTATCAACCTATCAGTCCAAGCACTCCAGTAATTTTCTTTGACCGTATATTAGAAGATAGCGATTTCATCAATATCAAAACCAATGCTGAAAAAGCGACAAAGGAAGTGGTGGCTCAATTAGCCTTAAGTGGTGAAGAGTGCGTGTATATCGGTGGTCAGCTTAACTTGTCTACGAGCCGAGATCGTTTTAAGGGCTATCAGCTCGGGCTTAAGGATGCAGGTGTGCGTTTTGATGATCGCTACGTGTATACCAAGGATTATCAACCTGAGTCAGGCTACGAGCTCATGGCACTGGCTGTAGAAGATCTAGGGCGTCTACCTAAAGCCGTGTATACCGCCTCGTATTCATTGTTGGAAGGGGTTTTGCGTTTTTTGACCGAGAAGAACATGCTGGATGAAGATATTCGCTTGGCGACCTTCGATAACTACGACATTCTGGATTGCTTACCTGTGAAAATTGACTCGGTTGAACAGGACTGCGATCTGATTGCTCAGACACTATTTGATTACGGACAAGCCATTCTAAAGCAGCCGGAGATGAAAACAGGAATTACGGTGTTGCCCGCCAGAATTCATCGTAGGCGCTAATCTCTTGATTGGTCTTGCATCTCGATATTTGCGGCTGCGAACCTTGATATCGGTGATTTGTCTTTGGATTGATACCAAAAGGCTGGCATTGCGTTGAGAAAGCCTGCTTGTTTTAAGACGTTCTTTTCTGCTTTGGTAATGGTCGCGTAATCCAGAAGGCTGTCGAGAATACGGCGTAATGCTCTTGGTGTGAGTAAACCATCACGCCAGTAACGTTTGATTTCTCCGGTGATCACTTCGTGCGGAACCAGCGGCTCAAGCTCAGCGTGCTTAATGATAGTAAGAGAGCGGGAACGAGGGCAGCGCTGGCGGGCGAGTTCCCAATCTGGCTTGCCTTTCTTAGTGAGGTAATTTTCCCGGAAGCAAAAATAGCTGAAATAGAATCGCTCGATGCTGTGCCAGCGTTCGGCTTTTACTTCCAGAAAAATATGTTCAAATTCAATATCGAGGTCTGTCATCGCTTCTCTCACTTATGGTCGAAGCGATACTACCGACTAACCCATGGCTACGGCAAGAGAATCTGTATTGCGTTGCTTTTTAATCGCCAGCAGAAGCTGAACAAGTAGCAACATACCTGTGACGCCTAGACCAATACCGATACCGCCCCAGATGCCGCCTAAACCAAAGTCTGGCAGTAGCAGCCATGCAGCAGGCAGACCAAACAGCCAGTAGCCGACAGCCGTCACTACAGTCGGGCCAACAACGATCTTCATGCCGCGAAGTAGGTTAATCGCCAGTAGCTGCCACGCATCAACAATGAAAGAGAGCGCGACTACCCATAGAACGGCGACGAGCAGTGTTGAAAGCTCAGAATCCAGATTGAAAATGGAGCCGATCAGCTCAGGCCATAACATGAACACACCTGCCAGCACTACGCTGATCACTGTCGTCAGGCCAAAGCTACGAAGGGCTGTGCGCTTAATACCATCATAGTCTTCCGCACCATAGTCCTGCCCGACCAAAATTGCTGCGGCTTGCGAGAAACCAAAGTTGATGTTCCAGGTGAAGCTCAGACATTGCAGAAGAATTTGGTGCAATGCGAGCGCAGCGATACTGATGGTGCCTGCCATCAAAGTGCCACCGTAAATCAAACCGTGTTCAAGCAGCGCAGCCAGTGCAATAGGCAAGCCCATGGCCAGTAAAGGTTTAAGCAATGATAGCGAGTATTCTTCTGTATTTTTCCACGGCGCAAACGGCATGTATTCAGGGCTCTTAAACACCCAGTAGCCGTAGCCCAGCATCACAATGAATGCCGCTAAAGCGGTACCCGCGCCAAGTCCTGCCAAGCCAAGCTCTAGCTGGAAAGCAAGCAAATAGCTGATAGGTACGTTGAGCGCAACCGTCAGTAATGACATCACCATGATTGAACGTACATTACCGAGCGCACTGGTTAAGCCGCGCAGCACCAGTAGCATCAGAGACGGCAACATGGCCCATTTTAATGCGTCTAGGTATTCCATAGCTGGGCCAGCGAGCTCTTGAGGCTGCTTCGCCAGTGCCAGCAGTTGCGGTGCATATGCAAAACACAAGGTTAAGATCGCAGACAGGATCACCGTCAGTAGTACAGCCCCTTTTACTGCTAAGCGGATTTGCTGATTGCCATATTCCGGCCTCGCAATACGTTGACCATAAGCAATCGCAATTAAGTTCGCCACACAACCCACGGTGCTGCTCGCCACAATAAAGACGAAACTGTAGATGGACGCACCCAATCCTCCGGCTGCCAGCGCAGACACACTGAGTCGCGACATCATCCAGACATCAGTCAGAACCAGTGCCATTGCGATGAGTTGCGAAATTATCAGTGGAAATGCCAGAGAGAGAATTTTTTTCATTGTGTGCCTCGTGATCGTTATCACAATAAGGTACGAGTTTGCTGGCTAGCCTTCAAATGACATTTATGCCACTCTTACATGAGTTCAGATCATGCGAGTGAATTATGTCCCCTTATAACCGTCTCCCTTATTCACACAACGGATTGAAAGTCTTTGAATCTGTGGCGCGCCTTATGAGCTTTACCAAAGCGGCTGATGAGCTTAACGTTACCCAAAGTGCAGTCAGCCGTCAGATAAAGCAACTTGAAGATGAGCTAAAAGCATCTCTAGTGATCCGAAAACACCGAGCGATTGAGTTAACAACGCAAGGGAAAGATCTCTATGAAGTGCTGCGCAAAAACTACGTTGCGCTAGACAGCTTGATTGCTCAGTGGGCGGTGCCGAATAAGAAGCGTATTGTGATCAAAAGTGCGCTCAGTTACGCCACGCGTATTCTGATGCCTAAGGTTGCGATGCTCAACGAGCGATACCCTGAACACGAGATTGTCATCATCCCATCGATTGAAGAAGATCCACCGCTTGATTCTGAAGACTGCGATCTGCTGATCGTGAACACGCGAAAGCGTGAGCGATACCAGAATCGCTCAGATGTAACCTTTCTTCGTGATGAGTTTATGGCGCCGGTTTACGCTGAATCCCTCTCTAAGCAGCATATTCAGTTAAGTGATGTTCTGACGTTGCCACATCTGCATGCCACCCTTGATCATCAGGATTGGAAAAACTGGTTAAGCAACGCTGATCTGGAAGGGGCGAAAAAGGGCAGGGATACTGTGTTCTTCAGCTTGGATTTAGCGCTAAGTGCCTGCCTATCCGGCCAGGGAGTGACAGTGACGGATCTGCTGTTGGTATTACCTGAACTCAAGCGTGAGTTTCTCAAATGCCCTGAACAGCTTTCACTTCAACATAGCGATTGGCAGTACTACTGTTATCAACGTAATCATTCTCCCATGATCAGTGAAATCCTGAACTGGTTGGTCGAACAGACTCAAAATGAGCTGAACCAACTTAAAGTGCTGTGCGACAAATTTGGTTGGAGCCAAGCAGACGTGACCTTGGATTGAACTCACCATCCTAACCAGTAGAGTGGGGGCTCTTTTCCCTCTCTGTAGTGTAAAAATTGCTAAATAAGCTCTGTAAGACAACTCGTTATTCTTCCTATTATTCAGTGTGTTAGATGTAAATAAATGTGCTGTTAAGTTTAGTGTGGAAACGTTTTTTGATTTAACGACATCCGTGCGGATACTTCCCATCATCGATTTATACACACCAGATTTCATGGTGTTCTGGTGTGCATACGTCTCAGTTGGGTATGTGATGAGTGGGAAAACTTATGTTTAAAAGAGCGGCGATTTCGGTTTCGGTACTAACTGCGTTACTTGTTGGTTGTGGCGGTGGTGGTTCTGGCGATGCTGGAAGCACTGGCAAAAATAATATTAATGGTGGTCAAAGCCGTGTTGTTTATCCTATGGGGATCTATGTTGCGACACTAGGAAATGGAAGTGACGATATTCTACGCGCTAGTGATACATCACCGCGTTACATGGGGGTAGGCATTGGTTATCACTATACAGGTGAGCAACAGTTTTGGAGCCAGTCGGTGAGTGTAGATGCTTCAAACGATTATCACAAAGTAGAAGTGTCGGCTGGGTATGAAGTCGCTCAGTCAACAGTGAGTGATGCAATGGAATATGCTTCTAAGCAAGTGAAACCAAGTGGTGAGGTGCTTAGTCGCTCATTACGCAACGCTAAATTGTCGAACTTAGGCTGGATTTTTGGTGAATGGCGAAAAGATCTTTCTGCTGTGCAAAAGGCGCAGATTAAGTCAATTCACTTGGATGATTATGAGTTTAATACACTGGATTATGGCTTTCGGATGACTTCGGAAGATTCTGGCATCCAAGGAGAAGACTTTAATGTTTGGTATCAACAAGTTGAAACTGAAAAACTGATTGACGTTTTGGCTTCTCTGCCAGATACAGAATGGAAAAGCATTGATGCTTACAACCAACCTAATGCCTATAACCGTTACAAATTTACCCAAGTTAACAACGGCCCATTGATGGTCACCGCTTTCATTGAAGACAATGGCGTCGAGTACTGTAAGACTGAGCCAAAGGGTTTCGCCATGTACAATGATAATCAGATTATGCGTTTTGAAACTAAGCTTGAAGCGTCTAACGTTGAGGCGTGTAAAACCTATCTGAAGCAGTCAGGTACCAAGCCATTTGAAGGTGAACACGGCATTCTGATTGGCTTTGTGAAAAGTACCAGTGGTCAATCTCAGATGGCGGTTTATCACACAGGTTTTTATCAAGAAGGCGAATTGGAGAAGCATCAAGCCTTGAGCGGTTCAGGCATGTTTGTGAAGAATTAATCGTAAAACGGAGCTCAATGAGCTCCGCTTTCCTTTCTGTTAACCGCCACAGCAGCTGCAGTTACGTTTGTACTTACTCATTTTACCTATACCTGGGTTAAAGGTATTGGTTGGATCCAATGAGTGGTAGAACTCCTGAAGCTGCTTTTCGGCTTCATAGAGGTGGCCTACGTTATGCTCTGCTGGGTATTTGGCGCCTTTCTGAGTTAAAAGCTCAAGCATTTTCTGTTTGATCTTCTTCGTATCCGCGCCCTTTCTAAAGATGTAATCCTGATGGAAGACATGACACATAAAGTGACCGTAGTAGAGACCCATAACCAAGTCTTTGGTGATCTCTTCTGGTAACTGTTCCACCCAGTCAATGTCGTTTCGGCGCAGGGCAATATCTAGCGCAAGAATGTCTTCCACTTCATTGGAGTGAATGGTTTCATAGCGAATCGCAGCACCCGCAGCCGCAAAGCGATGAAGCAGAGCTTTCTTGCCTTCATCAGCATCACAAACAAAGTACTCACACCCGTCCTGCTTAGACCAGACGTTCTCCAGGTATTCTTTCGCTTCATCGATACCACCATCACTCATTTTTAGGATCAGATGGTGCTCGTACTTATCTCTGAATTCCAGCATGCGCTTAGGAAGGTGCTGTGGGAACAGTTTGGTGAGCCAGTAAAGTGTAATATCTGGCAAATCTTTAGATACAAACGGAATGCGTTTCAGGATCGACTCAACTTTTGCTTTTAGCGCAAAGAACTTAGGCAACTTGTCAGTGCCTAGGTGATGAATCGACAGGAAGACATCTTTACCGTAAGTTTCCGCCAGATTGAAAATGTCGCGGTGCATGTATTCGCCCATTTCTGGCAAATGCTTAAAGCCACTCAGCATGTCACGGCGCAGCATCGTCATCTTCGCTGGATCGCTACAGCCGATGTAGAAAAGCTGTTCTTTTTCAGCGACAGGGTTGGTATCGACACGGACTGCAAACACTGCGAGCTTACCTGCACAGCCACTGGCTTCAAACAGGCGTCTGGAATCAGCATTAAAACGGGAAGGGGTTTCTGCATCGACGTCACGAACGCGAGCTTCGTACTCTTTGTCTGATGCCATCGCATCACTGTGGATGATCTTAGAAGGGTCAAAGTTGCCTTGTTCAACATTGGTCAGGATTTCTTCTGGCGTTTCACCAAGGCCTTCGATACCTAAATGATTCACAAGTTCTAGTTTGCCTTCTTTGGTGACCTGGCCAAACAGCGCTAATTCCGTGTACGCAGGGCCGCGTTTGACTAAAGCACCACCGGAGTTGTTGGCAATACCACCAACAACTGTTGCGCCAATTGAAGAAGAGCCAATCACGGAATGAGGCGCACGGTTAACGGATTTAAGCTTCTTCTCAAGTTGGTGAAGGCTCACACCCGGTAAGCTGATGATCTGTTTGCCGTTTTCAATCAAATGCAGCGAGTTAATACGCATGATGTTGATCACCACAACTTCTCGGTCGTAATCGTCACCACTTGGTGCAGACCCTTCAGTCAGACCGGTTTTGGCGGCCTGCATGATCACAATGCAGTTCGCTTCTACCGCGGCCTGAAGCAGGCGCCACTGTTCAACTAATGAACCGGGAAACAAAACTGCCAGTGCTTTGCCTTTACCCGAGCGGAAGCCTGAGCGGTAATATTCGGTTTTTTTGTTATCGGTTAACACATGGTCTTGGCCGACAATGTTGATGAATGTCTGAATTAGCGCTTGATTACTCATGGCGTCCCTTTGCTTCCTTTGTGACGTGCTTGTTATTTTCTGGTTTTGCATATTTTAAATTCGAAACTCAATTCGAACCAGAAGCAGAAATTCACACTTGTGTGTTTTCTCGGTCAATAAAACACGCTTTGGAAGCTGAATCACCAAATATCAATCACTTAAGCCAGTATTATTCTTCGATTATTGGAAGAAGTATCATTGTCTTTTTCCAAAATTGACATAATAAGTGAGGAGCTAGAGGCGTTGAATTGTAAAAAATAAGTGATCAAACCCTCACTTAGCTCAATGATTTGACCTTGGCAGGTATAAAGAAGAAATAAGCGGCAGTGATCGACCACTGCCGCTGAGAAGGCTAGAGTTTTTCAGCCTGATCGAAGGCCATAGACACCGCGAGAGTTTGCGCTAGGCACAAAGACGCAGACTGAGAACGAAATGCATCCACTTTGGCTTCTTTGACCACAAAACACACGTCGCTGAACGCTGCGAGCGGGCTGATTTGGCTATCGGTAATCACAATTTGATGTGCACCGGCTTTGGATGCGACTTCGCTTAGCATCACGGTTTCTTGCGCGTAAGGGCTGAAACTGATGGACACGATGGCATCTTTAGGGCCAATCATGCTCAGTTGTTCTTTGAACATTCCACCAAGGCCATCAATAAGGAAAGCGCGCTTATCCAGATGACGTAGTGCGTAAGTCAGATATGACGCGACGCTAAACGAGCGTCTAAGTCCAATAAGATAGATATTCTCCGCATTACGCAGGATATCAACCGCCTGCTCTAATTTTTCAGCTGAAGTTTGAGCGGCAAGGTGATTCATTGCCTGAGAATTAGCGCGGGCAAATTCCTCCAGAATGTCTTTTGGCGTTTCTGGTGGGTGAGGTTCTCCCTCTAGCTGTTTATACAGTCTGGCTCGATCGGTATAGCTGGTGGTTTCCTCAACCAGATTACGACGAAACAGTTGTTTCATATCATTGAATCCGCTGAAGCCAAATGCACTGGCAAAACGAATTAGAGTCGATGGAGGTACTTCGGCTTGCTGAGCAATAACGGCAACAGTATCAAATGCAACACTGTTAGAATTATCAAGCACATACTTAGCTACTTGCTGGAGTCGCTTACTCAGGTCAGAGTAATTATTGCGGATCTGATCCTGCAGCTCTCCGAGCGAACTGGCCGCTTTCATGTCACTCTCCTAGGTTCGGAATCTGAAATAAATCTTCCGTAAAGATACCTTAAATTCGAAAATCGTGAAATATTTGTTTCAGAACGAGATTAGTGATGGCTTCCAAAAATGGTCAGAAGCTGGATGCGAGAAGAAAAAAGCGCCGCAACGTAAAGCGGCGCAAACAGGGTAATCCCCAGAAGCTATTGCCATATCAGGGCTGACGTTGTGAGCGCAGCGTCAGACAAGATATTCGTGAAAGGACAATAGCTTCAGCCCTACAAAACGTTATTTGCTTTTCTTGTGACGTTTCATATCGAACATCACAGCAAAAATGATGACTAAGCCTTTGACGATTTGCTGCCAGTACGCTGAAACATTGAGCAAATCGAGCCCGTTTTGAAGCACACCCATGATCATAGTGCCTATGATGGTGCCCTGAATTGTACCGATACCGCCTGCATGGGATACACCACCAACGGTTGCAGCGGCAATCGCATCCAGTTCATACATGACCCCAAGACCCGGTTGACCAGAGTTAATGCGTGCAGCCAGAATCAAGGCCGCAATACCCGCCAGAAGGCCTGCGTAGGTGTAAACCAGAATTTTGTATTTATTGACGTTGATACCCGAGACGTAAGCTGCAGTTTCGTTGCCGCCAATCGCGTAAGCGTACTTACCGAAACGGGTGTAGTTGAGCAGAATGTAGGAGACAAAAGCCATGACGATGAATATCACCACAGGTACAGGAAGTCCAGCAATGTTGCCTTGTCCAATCCACTGATAGGACTCTATCAGACTACTGACCGGGCGGCCATCTGAGTAGAGCAGGGCAGCGCCACGCGCGACGATCATCATCCCTAGCGTTGCAATGAATGGCGGAATACCTGTGTACGCGATTAAGGCGCCGTTAATGTAGCCACACAATGCACCTACCGCTAATGCTGCGATGATGGGCACGATCACTGGAAACTCTGGCATGTTTGGATACATGCGCATACTCCAGTCGAGTGTTTGCGCCATACTGGCCGATACCACCGCTGCGACGGCCAGCACTGAGCCGGATGAAAGGTCGATACCACGAGTGATAATGATGATGGTCACGCCCAACGCTAGCAGACCGATACTGGCCATCTGAGTAACCACATTGAGCAGGTTTGCCACGGTCAGAAAGACGGGAGACAAAATCGTCATCACGATACACATGGCAACAAAAACAATGTAAATCGCGTACTTAGAGACAAGACGTTTGAAATTTTTGTTTGGCTCGCCTTCGGTTGAGGTAGCCTTAATCAGTTTTGCAATCATAACTGCATTCCTTGAATTACTTCTTAATCACCTGCCAGGCAGGTGAACAAATCCTGATAAACGAATGACGATCTGAGACCTTAATTGAGCGCCATTGACATGATTTTCTGCTGCGTTGCTTCTTGCCCTTCAATCGCACCTTTTAGCTGACCTTCATGCATGACTAGAATGCGGTCACTCATCCCCATCACTTCGGGCAGCTCGGAGGAAATCATCACCAAACTCTTACCCATACCGGTAAGCAGGCGCATGAGTTTGTAAATTTCAGACTTAGCACCAACATCAATACCGCGTGTGGGCTCATCGAGGAACAAAATGTCAGGCTTGGTCAGCATCCAACGGGCAAGCAGCACTTTTTGCTGGTTACCACCACTGAGGTTGTCGATGGTTTCGTACATGCCTGGAGTTTTCACTCTGAGCTTTTTACAGTGGTCTTCGCTGTCTGAGCGCATCTTGCGAACATCAAGCACATTCACCACTTTGTTACGGTATGCGTCGAGATGAGCAATGGATGTATTCGCAAAGATATCGAGCATCAGATATAAGCCGGAATGGCGTCGATCTTCGGTCAGGAAAGCCATCTTGTGGCTGATTGCGTCTTGTGGGGTTTTGATTTCCACTTCATTTCCGTTGATGCGGATCACTCCGGTGTCTTTCTCGCGAACCCCAAACAGAGTTTCAATCAGTTCCGTACGACCTGCACCCACCAGCCCGGCAATGCCAAGAATTTCGCCTTCGTGAAGGTCAAAGTTAATGTTGCTGAAGGCGCCTTCAACGGAGAGATCTCGCACTTCAAGACGAGTTTTGCCCGGTTTGGCTGTCGGAGGTGGGAATACGTCACCAAGATCTCGACCCACCATCATCTGCACCAGTTCTTCGTTATTGGTCTCTTTGGCTTCTCGTTCACCAATAAAGCAACCATCACGGAAGACGGTAATGTCGTCGCAGATGCGGAAAATCTCATCCATTTTGTGGCTGATGTAGACGATAGCGCAGCCACGACTTTTCAACATTTCAATGATTTCAAACAGATGGTCGACTTCTTTGTCGGTTAGAGCGGAAGTCGGCTCATCCATGATGATGATTTCTGAGTGGTAGGAGATGGCTTTGGCTATTTCAACCATCTGCATCGTTGCCACCGTCAGTTCAGTCATCGGGGTTCGTGGATCTAAATCCAGATCGAGCTTTTTCAGCAGCTCTTCGGTATCGCGATACATCTTATCGTGGTCAATTAGCTTTAACGGCCCCTTAAGCGGTTCGCGTCCCAGCCAGATGTTCTCTGCAATACTGCGATATAAAATAGGAGAAAGCTCCTGATGGATCATAGAGATACCTGATTCCAGCGCTTCTTTTGCGCCCGAGAACTCAACGGCTTCTCCTTTGTAGCGAATGGTGCCACTGTCACGCTGATAAATACCGAACATCACCTTCATCAGGGTTGATTTACCAGCGCCGTTTTCCCCCATCAATGCCATGACTCGGCCTTGTTTAAGGGTAAGCTGAACGTTGTCTAATGCTTTAACACCAGGGAAGGTTTTGGTGATACCACGCATTTCGAGTAAAACTTGACTCATAACTACTACTCCAAAAAGTGCTCTGCACTGAAGGTGCAGAGCGCTGTTATTCCATTAACCTTTTTGTTTCGCTTCGAACGCGGCTAGGTTGTCCTGTGTGACCAGCTCTGCTGGGATCCAAGTAATTTGATCGTGCTGTTTACCTTTAACGGCATCAACTGCGGCATCAATCGCGCCACGAGCCTGACCACCTCCGTCTTGGAATACCGTCGCATTCAGAGAACCATTCTTAACTGCGATCAGACCATCTGGCGTAGCGTCGACACCAACGACTAAGGTGTCATCAAGTTTGCCCGCTGCACGTAGAGCCTGAATTGCACCCAGTGCCATGTCATCGTTGTTAGCCAAGATAATGTCTAACTGGTCGCCAGAGTTGAGCCAGTTTTCCATAACGGTCATCCCTTGAGCGCGCTGCCATAGACCTGTTTGCTTACGAACCACATCGAAATTTGGTTTGTCTTGGAAGAAATCTTCCACACCCTTAGTTCGCATGATGGCGGCTTCCTGAGTCAGCATCCCCATCAGGATACCCACGTTGCCACCGTCTTTAATGTTGGCGGCGTATTCCGCCTGCGTTTCGCCGAACTTCAGCTCTTCAGAGCCAACGTAGAAAACGCTTTCCGGCAGGTAAGAAGGACGTCGGTTGAGATACACCAGCTTAATACCGGCATCAAGGATGCGGTCGGTCATTGGTTGAGTTGCGTCAGTGTTTACAGGGACGAGAATAATTGCGTCCATTTGCTGGACGATAAAGTTCTCTACCTGACCCAACTGCTTCGCTGTATCTTCCTTGGCATCGACAAAGGTCAGTTCAACTTTGCCGTCAAATTGTTGCGCGTATTTGTCCATTGCATCTTTCATGTACACCATGAAGGTGTCATCAAAGTTGGGAATGGCAACGCCGACCCGTGTGACGTCCGACTTGGCTTCTTCCTGACCACAAGCTGTCAGTAGAAGTAACCCAGAAGTCACGAGTAGGCCTTTAAGTAAGGTTTTAGAGGTAGTGGCGAGTTGTTTCACCTTGGTCAGCAGCATGGTAAGTCCTTGATGTAATGATGGCATCATTGCCTCCTTCGTTCTTGTTCAACCGCGTTCCACACATAATGAAATTTTCATTTCATTTTTGCTTGAATGCGGCTGTGAGTCCTATTCAGCTGTTTCAATCGTTATCTTTTCAAACTTGCAAAACATACTTCATTGGTTTGAAAAATATTTTTTATTGGTGTCGGTGAGAAACTATATGTGGATGTTTGAATTCTGACCAGTCGAATTGTTTCTCAATTGTTAAAACTGTTATCGCGATCTCACTGAAATTTACATTTCAATATGACGTTCAATATTAAATTATTGATTTATAATAAATAAAAAATTTTTGTGACCTGTTTCTGATATTTGTGTTAATTGAGTCTTTCATTTGTGGAATTTTTGTTTCAGCGGAAAATATTGAATGGTATTTTGATAAATATTTTTCATTTTATGTGTGTCTTAGAAATGAAAAGAATGGATTTGAGTAAAAAATGGCCATGGATCACAGTCTGGATTTTGCATTTCATTTTTCATTGAAAATGAAACAAATGTTTCGTATAAAGGTTGTGAAACACAAATAACCTTATTCGGCGATAGTTGGAAACCGGGTTGGTGTCCCCGGTTAAAACCAGCAAAGTATTAAAGGAGTAACCAAATGAAGGCCATCGATAAGAAACTCGATCTTATATGTATGGGACGTGTGGCCGTTGACCTGTATGGGCAACAGATTGGTGCCCGTCTAGAAGACATGGGGTCGTTCGCAAAGTATCTCGGTGGGTCATCGGGCAATGTTGCCTACGGTACGGCGCGTCAGGGCTTGAAGTCATCTATGCTAGCGCGTGTTGGTGATGAACATATGGGCCGATTCGTGCGTGAAGAGCTGCAAAGGCTCGGAGTAGACACCAGCCATCTGATCACCGATCAGCAACGCCTGACCGCGCTGGTGATTTTAGGGATCAAAGATGAGGACACGTTTCCACTGATTTTTTATCGCGATAACTGCGCAGACATGGCAATAACGTCTGACGATGTAAGCGAGGAATATATCGCTTCAGCCCGTTGTCTAGCGATTACAGGTACGCATTTGTCTCATCCTCAAACAAGGGAAGCAGTGCTAACAGCGCTGAAATATGCTCGCAAACATGGTGTAAAAACAGCGCTGGATATCGACTACCGACCAGTATTGTGGGGGCTGACTTCCATTGGTGATGGTGAAACACGTTATATTGAATCAGAAAACGTTACAGCATCACTTAAAGAGGTGCTGGGATTATTCGACCTTATTATCGGTACAGAAGAAGAATTCCATATTGCTGGAGGGTCTGAAGATACTTTGCAAGCGTTGAAGAGTGTACGTGAAGTATCGGATGCGGAACTGGTCTGCAAACGAGGGCCACTTGGCTGTTCTGTGTTTAGTGGTGAGCTACCAGACGATCTTGACGGTGGTATCAACGCTCGCGGCGTAAGAGTAGAAGTGCTCAATGTACTCGGAGCTGGGGATGCGTTTATGTCTGGGTTATTGCGTGGCTACCTCAATGGTGAGAGTTGGCAGCAGTCTTGTGCGTACGCAAATGCATGTGGCGCGCTGGTGGTTTCAAGACACGGCTGTGCGCCAGCAATGCCAAGTAAGGAGGAGCTGGATGATTATCTGGCGCGAGCAGAAGAGGTACCGCGTCCGGATCTTGACTCACACCTCAATCACCTTCATCGAGTAACAACGCGAGATAAAGAGTGGGATGAGTTGTGTGTACTGGCGTTCGATCACCGTATTCAGTTTGTCGATATGGCGCGTTCAGTCGGTGCTGATATCAGTCGGATTTCTCCCCTTAAAGAACTGATCTATAAAGCCAGCCAGGAAGTGGCGTGTGAGGCCGACTTGCAAGGTAAAGCTGGTTTATTGTGCGATGGCTCTTTCGGTCAATCGGTATTGAATCAGGTTACGGGCAGCGGTTGGTGGATAGGGCGTCCAGTCGAGCTACCGGGATCGCGCCCACTAGAGCTTGAGCACGGCAACATCGGTTCACAATTGATTGACTGGCCACTTGAGCATGTCGTTAAGTGTTTGGTGTTCTTCCATCCGGAAGACAATCATGCGTTGCGTTTGGAGCAGGAAAAACAGGTGCAGGAAGTCTACACCGCCTGCTGCAAATCCGGCCATGAAATGCTTTTAGAAGTTATTCTACCCGCTGACATGGAGCGCGATGACGCCCTTTACCTTCGCGCCATGCAGCGCTTCTATAACCTAGGTGTGAAACCTGACTGGTGGAAGCTTCCACCGATGCAAACAGAAAGCTGGCAAACGGCTGAGGCACTGATCAACGAGCGTGATGCGCATTGTCGAGGCGTAGTATTGCTCGGGCTAGATGCGCCGGAAGAGGTGCTGCGTGAAGGCTTTAAGCAAGCTGCGCAGAATAATGTAGTCAAAGGCTTTGCGGTCGGGCGAACTATATTTGGTCAGCCGTCTCGTGCTTGGTTAGCTAATGAGATAGATGATCAAACTCTCATCGATCAGATTAAACGTAATTACCACAACCTGATAAGTCTGTGGCGTGAACGTGGTCAGGAGGGGTAAAGAATGACGAAGACAATCCGACTGACCATGGCTCAAGCGCTGGTGAAGTTTATGCAGGCGCAGAAAGTGGAAGTAGATGGCCAACTGCAACCGATATTTGAAGGTGTATTTGCCATCTTTGGTCATGGCAATGTTGCAGGTTTAGGAGAGGCGTTGTTCCATGTGAACGATGAACTGCCGACCTATCGCGCGCACAATGAACAAGCAATGGCGCACAGTGCGATTGCCTTTGCAAAAGCCAACAACCGCCGCCGCATGATGGCAGCAACGACATCGGTTGGTCCGGGCGCGCTGAATATGGTGACCGCTGCGGCTTTGGCTCACGTTAACCGTTTACCCGTCTTGCTTTTACCGGGCGATACGTTTGCGACTCGCGAACCGGATCCTGTCCTTCAACAAGTTGAAGACTGGAGTGACGCCACCATCACGCCGAACGATTGCTTTAAGCCAGTGAGCCGTTTTTTTGATCGCATTACTCGCCCTGAGCAGTTGTTGAATAGCTTACCTCAGGCAATGCGAGTACTGACCGATCCGGTTGAATGTGGCCCTGTGACGCTTTCTCTCCCTCAGGACGTGCAGACCATGGCTTTTGATTACCCTGAACATTTCTTTGCAGAAAAAGTCCATCGCATCCGCCGACCTGGGGCAGATGAGCATGAACTCCAACTTGCTATTGAGAGCATAGCGCAGGCTAAGCAGCCACTGGTTATCGCGGGAGGAGGTATCCATTACGCAGAAGCAACCCAAGAGTTCAGCGACTTTGTGGAAGCCTTTGGCTTGCCCGTCGGTGAAACACAAGCGGGCAAAGGCGCATTGGCATGGGATCACCCGAGTAATCTAGGGTCGATCGGAGTTACGGGCTCAGAAGCAGTTAATACGCTTGCCAGTGAGGCAGACGTAGTCATCGCTGTCGGGACTCGCTTACAGGACTTTACTTCCAGCTCTCGTGCGTTGTTCCGTTCTGATGCCAAGATTGTGTCACTCAACGTCAATGGATTCGATGCGACCAAGCACTACAGCACCCCTTTGGTTGCTGACGCCAAACATACCTTGCCACAACTCGGCAGTGGTCTGATTGGTTGGAACATTTGCCCTAACTGGAAGAGCAAAGCGGAATCACTGCGATTGAAATGGAATGAAACCGTCGAGATTGCGATGACTGATCGCCAAAGCGAGTTACCCACCGATGCGGAAGTGATTGGTGCTGTTAACCGTGCCGCGCAGGAGAAAGACATAGTTGTCTGCGCGGCAGGCGGCCTGCCGGGTGAGCTGCATAAACTGTGGCGGACACGTTACGACAAGGGTTACCACCTTGAGTATGGTTTTTCGTGTATGGGGTATGAAATCGCTGGTGGGCTTGGCGTCAAAATGGCGAAGCCTGATTCAGAGGTTTTCGTCATGGTGGGTGATGGCTCGTATCTGATGCTTAACTCTGAAATCGCCACTTCGGTGATGTTAGGTCAGAAGTTGGTTGTGGTGGTGTTAGATAACCGCGGTTATGGCTGTATTAACCGCCTTCAGCAAGCTTGTGGCGGTGCGGGTTTCAATAATCTGCTTCAGGATTGCAATACCGTTGAGGCGGGGGCACCGAAGACCGACTTTGCCGGACACGCGCGCTCACTTGGCGCTAGCGCAGAAAAAGTGGGCAACATTACTGAACTGGAGCAGGCGTTGATTCGCGCGAGAGCTGCGGACAGTACGTATGTCATCACGCTGGATACCGATCCGCTCAGTACCACTGAATCTGGTGGTTCATGGTGGGAGGTCGCTGTGCCAGAAGTTTCAGTTCGTGAGCCAGTGCGAGAAGCGCGTAAACGCTACGAAGCAGCCAAGAAAGATCAGGTTATCTAAGGGAACAATCATGACAGTACAACTAGGAATTAATCCACTAACGTGGACGAACGATGACTTGCCGTCTCTTGGGGCTGAAACACCACTTGAAACGTGTTTGTCGGAAGGAAAACTGGCGGGTTTCGCTGGATTTGAATTGGGTAATAAATTCCCGCGTGAAGCGAGTCAACTTGGGCCAATCTTAGCCGGACATGAGTTGCAATTAGTCTCTGGCTGGTACTCTGGCGAGTTGCTGACTCGTAGCGTTGAAGAAGAGATTGAAGCCGCGCAGTCGCATCTGACGTTGCTGCGAGAACTCGGTGCGAAAGTGATGGTGTTTGCTGAAGTGACAGGTTGCATTCATGGCGACCAAACAACATCAGCGCATTTACGTCCTCATTTCCCGGAAGACAAATGGGAGGAGTATGGCGAAAAACTGTCTGAGTTTGCCAGATACACCCAGAGTCAGGGCGTTCAAATTGCTTATCACCACCATATGGGAACGGTTATCGAGTCGGCACAAGACATCGACAATCTAATGATGCACACCGATAAGGAAGTTGGGCTGCTTTTGGATACCGGACATCTCACTTTTGCTGGTGCGGATCCGCTTGCTGTTGCTCAGCGCTGGGCTCATCGCATCAACCATGTTCACACCAAGGATGTGCGTCTTGATGTTCTGGCAGACGTCAAGAACCGTAAGACCAGCTTTCTTGATGCGGTATTGGATGGCGTGTTTACGGTGCCTGGTGACGGTGGCGTGGATTTCCCGCCCGTACTTAAATTGCTGGCAGAAAACGGTTACCAAGGCTGGTTAGTGGTGGAAGCAGAGCAAGATCCGTCGGTGGCGCATCCGCTGACTTACGCCAAATTAGGATTCAAAAATTTACATCAATTTGCCTCTGATGCTGGTTTGTTTAACCAGTAGAGCAGGGAAGGAGCTCGATAAATGGAAACGGTTCAGAATTTTATTAATGGTCAACTAAGCGAGAGTCATACAGGTCGCTTCGCACCTGTATTTAACCCTGCGACAGGCGAGCAAAGTCGCCAAGTCGTGTTAAGTTCGGCCGCGGAAACCGCCGAAGCGATTGCTGTAGCTGAGAGGGCTTTCCCTCTATGGGCGAAGACACCGCCTCTCAAGCGTGCCCGTGTGATGTTCAAATTCAAAGCACTACTTGAACAAAATATGGATCGTTTGGCGCGAGTGATCTCCAACGAGCACGGTAAAGTCTATTCAGACGCTGTTGGAGAGGTGACGCGTGGTCTGGAAGTGGTTGAGTTCGCATGTGGCATACCACATCTTCAAAAAGGGGAGCATTCAGCCAACGTCGGGACGGGTGTCGATAGCCACTCACTGATGCAACCTCTGGGGGTTTGTGCGGGTATCACGCCGTTTAATTTCCCTGCTATGGTACCAATGTGGATGTTCCCAGTTGCCCTTGCGACAGGTAACACCTTTGTCCTTAAGCCATCGGAAAAAGACCCGAGTATGGCCCTGATTATGGCTGAACTACTGAAAGAAGCAGGGTTGCCTGACGGGGTGTTCAACGTTGTTAATGGCGATAAAGAAGCGGTGGACGTACTACTTACAGACCCTAGAGTTCAAGCCGTCAGTTTTGTTGGTTCGACGCCAATTGCCGAGTATATCTACAGCACCGCTTCTGCACACGGTAAGCGCTGTCAGGCATTAGGGGGAGCCAAGAACCATTGTGTGCTAATGCCAGATGCAGACCTTGATATGGCAGCTAACGCTATCATGGGGGCGGCCTTTGGTGCCGCAGGAGAACGTTGCATGGCGTTGTCAGTGGCGGTTGTGGTTGGCGATGAAACTGGTGACAAGCTCATCGCCCAGCTTGAAGAGAAAATTGCGCAAATGCGTGTCGGGCCGGGGATCGTAGATGGGCGAGAAAATGATATGGGACCTGTGATCTCAGCACCGCACAAAGCGAAGATTTGCGACTACATCACATCAGGTGAACAACAGGGCGCCAAGCTAGTGGTTGATGGTCGTGATTTTGTGGTGGAAGGACACGAAACAGGTTACTTTGTTGGCCCGACGCTGATCGACAATGTTTCACCAGACATGACGATCTACAAAGAAGAAATCTTTGGCCCCGTCTTGTCGGTAGTGCGAGTTGAAGACTACGAGACAGCGCTGGACCTGATCAATCGTCACGAATACGGCAATGGAACCGCAATATTTACCCGTGATGGTGAAACGGCTCGTCAGTTTGGTGAAGACGTGCTGGCTGGCATGGTTGGAGTGAACGTGCCTATTCCAGTACCTATGGCATTCCACAGCTTCGGCGGCTGGAAGCGTTCGGTATTTGGCCCACTCAATGTCCACGGCAATGATGGTGTTCGTTTCTACACCCGAATGAAGACGGTAACAAGCCGCTGGCCTACGGGTGTGAGGCTCGAACAACATGCGAGTGCCTTTACTATGCCGACCATGGACTAAGTGACTGCTCCGGCTTATTGACGAAAAATCCCAGCATAAATCGCTGGGATTTTTTATGTTCAAATGCCTGAGAGTGGGGTAAGCAGACCCTAAGTGTTGACCCTTTTAAGCATTGCACGAATGCTAGCAGCGGCGATCAACTTATGAAAAGGAATGATCGCCAGCAAGTAGGCGTAACCAATCCATGTCCGAGTATTGACTAAAGTGGAGAGCGTGAACCGCCCCGGAGCGAGTTTGACCACTGAAAGGGAGACTTGCATATGTTTGTCCTCACTGGTGCAAATGATCTCACTCTCTGAGAGTAATTCGACTTGATGTAATCCGATGCCTTGTCCCTGCCGTAAATCTTCGACCCGCAACGTCATCTTTTCTGCTGACGCAGCAAAGCCTAACGGAGCGACCAAACGGTTTCTCAGCGCCATCAGTGTTTCAACGATGTTTGGAAGGTGGCCAAATACATCCACGTAAACCTGACTAGGGGAGCGTTGTTGGTCTGGGATCTCAAAGCTCAATGCGTCACAAAAGCCCCGTTTCTTTAAGCGCCCAACCAGTGCACTTTGTGCTGGGAGCTCACTGCTTGCGAGTGTTTTCATCATCTCTCCTGCATCATCTGTTTTAACGTGTCTCTTACTTCCGAGCCTCCAATGAGAGCGAGAAACAAAAGGCCTCCCGGGATCAACAGCGCCATCATTATCGGCCTTAATACGTAGGAGAAACAAAACAAGCTCGGCATAAATACCAACCACTGGCCTAATAGAGTCACGACTTTCTTGAGGTTATCTTCCATTGCATTCTTTCCTAATTATAAAATTGAGCGCGCTCAATTAATAAGTGAGCACGCTCAATTTGTCAACTCATCTGGGTAGAGGTATGATCTAGCAGCAATATTTTGGATGAAAAGAGCATGGGAAAAAGAGAACAAACGAGAGAGCGGATTCTTAGCGCTGCGTGGGAATTGTTTGAAACGCAGGGGTATCAGGAAACGTCTACGCGTCAGATAGCAAGGCAAGCGGGAGTGGCAGATGGCACGGTCTTTAGCCACTTTGAAAACAAGCTCGCGATATTACGTGAAGGTATGCTCAACCAGCTAACTCAGCTTGCGCAGCAAGGCTTGGCCAACCCTGTGAATGACGCAATGGAAATGGGGATGCAGTTCGCGACAACCTATTACGGTTACTATTTTTCCAATGTGAACCTGAGCCGAGCGCTGCTTAAAGAAGTCATCTGGGATATGGACTACTACCAGTCATACAATGATGCGGTATTTGCAAACTCGAACCTGCCGGTCAATGTAGCAGAGAAAATGCCGCTGATTATGGACTGCTATTTTATGACTCTGATTACTCACTTGAGCAAACCAGAACCCACTTTAGAAGCTGCCCTGAAAGAACTTGAAGGCAAATACCGCACTATATTGAATATCGGGTAGTTGAGGAGTAGGCGCAACGGCTGCAGAGCCTGATACATTCTTCTGACAAAGCCTTACAAAAACGATATACAACTTATTGAAAGGTTGTCGTATTTTCCAGCTCTGTTTCGTGTCTATGGTGAATACTCAACTATGAAAAAAGCGCTTTTACTCTTGCCATTATTGCTGTCTTCAACGGCGTTCGCGGGGAATCATCAAATCGGCTTTGGCATTGGGGGCGGTAGTACGGATGGCCCGAACGACTGGAGTGACTCAGGCTTTGCAGGCAAAATTGATTACGCGTATCAGTTCCACCCCAACTTTGCCGCGGAGATCGGTTATGCCGGAGTTGCGGGTATGACAAGTAATATCGTTACAACCGTGCTAGGAACGACCAAGCAAGAAGTGCAATACTCCACGGGTTTTGTGGGTTTGAAAGCGGGAGTATCTCCTGTCTCTTTTCTCAACCTTTACGTTGTCGGTGGTGCTAACTATTCCGATGTTGAGAAGACGTATACGCCTTCTGGTGGAACGGAACGAACCGACTCTCATACAGGGTTACATCCATACTATGGAGCGGGTACAGAACTGGTTTTTTTTAGTACTGTTGGCCTGAACCTAGAGTACAGAAAGTTTGTTTTGGCGGATGACTTTGAATCCGATGTGGTCTTTGCTGGTATGAATATTAAGTTCTGATCTAGCCCTAGATTCAAAAGAGAATGAACGGGAGTAGCATGGAAGTGCTATTCCCGTTTTTGATCGCCTAGCAAGGCATGGCTTTGAGGTTAGGGGAGACGATTAGCTCGGCTGCTGTTACTGACTGCACATAATCCAAGTCAGTGTCTGGAGCTATTTCAATGATTTCAATACCTTGTGGTGTGATGGTAAAGACACCCAGCTCGGTCACAATCAAATTAACCTGATTCATCGCCGTGAGCGGCAAGGTGCAGTGCTTCAAAAGCTTAGGTTTGCCTTTTGCTGTGTGCTCCATGGCGACAATGACCTTTTTTGCACCGACAACCAAATCCATTGCACCGCCCATTCCTGGTACCATCTTGCCCGGAATGATCCAGTTCGCCAGATTCCCTTGTTGGTCAACCTGCAGCGCACCCAGTACGGTGGCGTCAACGTGTCCGCCTCGGATAATGGCAAAGGAGTCAGCACTGTTGAAATAGCAGGCCCCTTCGATAGCGGTAATAGGTTGTGCGCCAGCGTTGACCAAATCTGGGTCCTGATTATTTTCATCGGCCAGTTCATCAATGCCCAATAGGCCGTTTTCTGCTTGCATCAAGATTTCGATGTCTTTGTCGACTTCGTTGGCAACCAGAGTCGGTAAACCTATGCCAAGGTTAACGATATCACCGTCTTTCAGTTCTTGAGCAACACGGGAGGCGATACGTTTACGGATAAGGTGTTTTTCGCTGTGACTCATGAGGCTTCTCCAACGAAAATATGATCAACATATAAGCTTGGGGTGTGGACGGCTTCCGGTTGAATACCCCCGATTTCCACCAGTTGTTCAGCTTCAACAATGACACGTTCAGCAGCCGTTGCCATCAACGGGTTAAAATTTTGGGTTGTTTTGCTGTAGAAGACATTACCTCGGTGGTCGACTTTAGAACCGCGAATCAAGGCTAGGTCAGCTTTAAGTGGTTTCTCTAGAAGGAACTGCTCACCGTCCACTTCAATAAGCTGCTTACTTTCGGCAACAAGTGTCCCTAATCCCGTTGGCGTCAAAACGCCGCCCAGACCAGCGCCGCCACAACGGATCCTTTCAGCTAGTGTGCCTTGAGGCACTAGTTCAACGTCGATTATGCCATCGTTCATCTGGCGGCCAGTTTCAGGGTTGAGCCCGATATGTGATGCGTACAATTTGGAGACGCGCTGCTCAGCAATCAGGCGACTGGTGCCGATATCTGGCAAGGCAGTATCAGTGCTTATCAAGGTGATATCCCGCACGTCATTTTCAATCAAAAGGTCGATGAGTTTTTCTGGTGTCCCTGTCCCCATAAAGCCACCGATCATAATCGTCATGCCATCTTGCAAGTATTGACTCACCTGCTCTGAAGAAATGCATTTTTTCATATCATTGCTCCTCGCAGCGCTTTAAGATCACTGCCGCGCCCATTCCGCCGCCGATACACAGTGAAGCCAAGCCCATGCGTTTATTGTTTCTTTCAAGCTGATAAACCAGAGTAGTGAGAATACGGTTACCAGAAGCCCCGATTGGGTGACCTAGAGCAATCGCACCGCCACTCAGGTTGCTGTTGTCGAGTAGCCATTGCGGCTCGACGTTGTGCTGGTGGCTAAGCTCTTTGATTACCCCTAATGCTTGAGCAGCGAAGGCTTCATTGAGTTCGAACACATCAATGTCACTTAGGTTTAGCCGCGCTTTTTCGAGAGTGTTATTGATCGCGGTGACTGGCCCAAGGCCCATGATTTCTGGCTTCAATGCGCCCTGACCATATTCGACAATTTCCGCGAGTGGTGTCAGGTTGTAGCGCTCCAACGCTTCTTGGTTAACAAGAATGACAGCCGAAGCACCATCGTTGATTCCAGAAGCATTGCCTGCGGTCACCGTTCCGTCTGGGTCGAAAGCCGCTCTTAGTTTGGCTAGACCTTCGATTGTCGCATTAGCTTTCGGATATTCGTCTTGTGAGACTTCGGTTTGCGCGCGACGTTGAGTTACGGTGATGGGCTCAATTTCAGCATCAAAGTGACCTTGTTCAATCGCTGTCGCCGCTTTGTTTTGGCTAGACAGGGCAAATTCATCTTGTGCTTCGCGGCTGATGCCGAGGTGTTTAGCTACGTTTTCCGCCGTGATGCCCATGTGGTAGTGATGAAACGCATCGGTCAGGCCATCTTTAATAATGGAATCTTCCAGATTTTGATGGCCCATTCGATAGCCACGTCGGATTTGGCCATTGGTAATAAAGGCTGCGTTAGACATGCTCTCCATACCACCTGCGATGACCACTTCTGCATCGCCAGCGCGAATATGGCTTGCCGCGTCCATCACAGCTTTCAGGCCGCTACCACAAATCATGTTGATGGTATAAGCAGGGACAGAGTCTGGGATGCCTGCTTTGATGGCTGCCTGTCTTCCTGGCCCCATGCCTGAACCTGCAGTTAGGACATTGCCCATGATGACTTCGTCGACTAAATCGACAGAGAGATTTGCTTGAGCGATTGCGCTCTGAATGGCGTGGGCACCGAGCTCAACCGCTGACAATGGCGCTAACGAACCATTGAAACTGCCGATTGGCGTTCTCTTGGCAGCAACAATAAATACTCGTTTCATTTCTCAATCCTTTTGCCTGAATCCGATGGCTCTAGTCTATGAAAAGCCATCGCTAAGGTGTTATGCCCAGGAATTCAAAGCGACTTTGCAAATATGCAAAGTAACAATGTGGAACGGTTCACTGCCGAAGAGGACGTTACTGATTAAAGTGTTCAAAATTAGTGAGATAAGGGTATTTCTATGTCAGGTTTCGCTGTTAAAAAACACTCAACCTTTGCCTTTGGTAAGCTAAGATGACTCTGGTCACAGACCCTTGGTTTTACGCCACGGCAGTGCCAGCGGTATTGATTTATGGAATTGGCAAGGGTGGGTTAGGTGGCGCTTTAGGTATTATCGCTGTGCCCTTAATGGCGTTGGCGATATCACCAACGCAAGCTGCGGCGATATTGCTGCCTATTTTGGTGGTTATGGATGCGTTTGCGGTTAAACAGCACTACCGAAATGCCGACTATGCCGTACTTAAGACAATGTTGCCCGGCGCTATTCTGGGTGTTGGTTTGGCGTGGGCATTTCTGAGTGTGACTCCGGAAACAGGGTTGAAGCTGACGATTGGATTGCTGTCACTTGGCTTTTGTTTACAACACTGGTTGAGTGGCCGCTCTTCTACCCGAAAGCCGGGTACAATCAGTGCTTGGTTCTGGAGCTCATTGAGTGGTTTCTCCAGCACTGCGATTCACGCGGGAGGGGGGCCAGCGAGTATTTATCTTCTGCCCTTACGATTAGAGAAGGTACCTCTTATCGCCACGATGGCTGTGCTATTTGCGATTATTAATCTCTTTAAGCTGATCCCATACGCCGCATTGGGTGAGTTTGATAAGACGAACCTGTTGACTGCGCTTGCGCTGATTCCTTTGGCGCCGATTGGCGTTAAGTTGGGTGTGTTTCTGCTTCACAGAGTCAGTCAGGAAAGGATTTATCAGCTGTGTTATCTGTTCTTGTTTCTGTCTGGTATGAAGTTGTGCTGGGACGGGGTTGTTGGCTGATTACCCCGCCTATTTAATACAGACGGGGAGGACATTCATCGGTTATTTTATCTGGTAGTTAAGCGCCAGTTGATACTTTTCCGCGTAGTCTTCAAGTAGCTGTGATTGGCTTTTATCGGCGTTGCCATAAAACAGGCCACCATTGTCTAACAGGTATTGGTAATCTTGTTCGATTTCTCTTCGAACTACGTCAATTCTTTTTAGTGTTGTTGGCGTACAGGACTGGCCGTGTAAGTCATCTTCAATGTCCAGAACATGTGAGCGAAAGGCTTCAAGTCTGAATTGTTGATTGAGTGCTTGTTCGTTATCCAATGCTGCTTTCCAGCGCTGAGCAATGGATTGAAAGTGAGTAATAACTTCGGGCAAAGCAGACTGTGAGTTAAGCCACTGAACCTTGCGCTGAAAGCTCTCAAATCCGAGTTGTTTAACGCTTTCATAAAGGGATAACTGATGCGCTGAGCTAAGGTTTTGTTCCAGCAACCAGCCAAAGAAAAAACGGGTTTCAAAGCGTTCGACAAAGTGGAAAATTGGATCACTCAACCCGTTGCTGTTGAGCTCAGAGAGTGGATCAAACGGGTACATATACCCAAAATCAAACAGCCAGAGTTTGCCTACGTTATCTACCAGCAGGTTACCACTGCACAAATCCCATTCCATCAGGCCGTGCTGCTCGCACGCTTCCAGCGTGGTGAACAGCTGTTTGATGATCGATGGAGTGAGAGTTTGTACATGCTCACCTTCGATCCATGGGGAGATCATAAACCCGAGACGATAGTCGGCATACAAAGTGGGCACAATATTCTGAAATAAAGCTGATGTAGCTGGGTTTTCGCGTAACTGTTGGAATTGTTGTCGGCGCTGGACTTCATTTAAAAACGAATACTGGCCATCTAAGTTTTTCACCTTAGCGGTAGGGCGGCGCTTTTTCATGTTGTAGTCGCGACGATTGATTCGCAGGTGATAGACCTCAGCCGTCAAGCCTGAGTCGACAACTTTAACTACATAGGGTGATTCGTGGGTCAGTGATATGAGTTCTTCAGGTGGCAAAGGGCAGCGGTTTTTGTCACCAACGATAAGCGGTTCTCCGCTAAGGTCGAAGTCTTGTTGAGCTTTTTGTCTCGCGTTCATTTTCTTTCCTTTTCTTTTTTAATTATCAGGAGGATTTAAACGCGAAGGTGTACAAAAAACATCCTACTGACATGAATGTTTTTAGGGTGAGATATAACGCTTACTTAAGCCTTAAAGGGAGGAGTCTGTACTCCCTAGCAGGAAATCTTTGAAGCGAGTCACGAGTGGAGACGCTTTTTGGGGAGGGTGATAATAAAGATTAAGACTCCAGATACTAGTTTCGTAATTTTCCATCACAGGAACTAAAGAGTGGTTGGTTATTGACTCTTCGACCACAAACTGTGGTAAGTAGGCGATACCCGTCCCTTTAAGCGCGGCTTTTAGCAGCAGGTCACTGTCATTAACTTCAACACTTTTTGGCACTTTCATCTGCAAGGTTTCAGCATTTTTCCTGAATATCCAGTCGTTGCTGCCCGTCAAAGTGGTGGCGAACAAACAATGGTGCTGAGTGAGATCCTGCGGATGTTTAGGCTCTCCGTTGCGCTTGAGGTAGTCCGGTGAGGCCACGACGATAAACGGGCATTGCATGACTTCACGCTTTACAAGCAGCAGGTCTTTTTCACGATACCCCTGAAATGAGGCATTGGCGCTGATCATCAAATCACACTCACTGGCATGATCTAATGCCCAAGGCGTGACATTCAAATTGAACGTCACGTCTGGGTTTTCAGTCATGTAGTCGGCGATTTTATCGATCAGAAAATGATTGGCGTAAACAGGGGTAACGGCAATATTGATATGGCCTTTGTCGCTGGCTTGAAAGTCTTCCAGTTTACGGCTGATACGTTCGGCGTTATCGACCAGTGGCGAAAACTCATCGAACAGCGTTTGACCAGCTTGCGTTGCGGTAAGAAGTCGGTTGGAGCGGTGGCAAAGTGGCACGCCAAAATGATTTTCGAGCTCTTGCAACCAGCGGCTGCCGGCGGAAACACTGAGATTAAAATGGCGCGATGCAGCGGAGATGGATCCGGTGCGGATCACGTATACAAAAAAGGCCATCTTATCCAGCATGCGACTTCCTTATGCGCCAAAGCGAGCACCTGAGTGCTCGCGGTATTTCCATTATTTCTATACGTGTGCGCTTTCCTGTTGAGTGGTGGAGGGTTTGGCCTTGCCAAGCTTCTGAGCCATCACTTCTTCCATTTTTTCCAGCGCAACACCTTTGGTTTCTGGTACATATCTGACCACAAAATACATGCAGATCATAGAGAGAGCAGCAAATAACCAGAAGCTGAACCCGCCATTAAACTGCTCCTTGAGGAAGGCATTTTCATTGAGCATTGGGAATGATTGCGTGACGACAAAGCCTGCACACCACTGAGCACCGACAGCGATCGCCATTGCTCTTGAGCGGATACTATTCGGGAAAATCTCTGAAATCATAGTCCAGCACGCACAGCCCCACGAGGTCGCATAAGAGACTACGTACAAGCAAAGTGCAAACAGTGCAGAGTAACCCTCAGACTGGTTGTAAACCACAAAACCCACATAAGTCATGCTCAGAGCACAGCCAAGCGTACCCCATTTCATTAACGGTAATCTTCCCACTTTATCAATCAGGTACATACCCAACGCATTGCCGAGAATAAACACTAAACCAATAAAGGTGGTTTGGAATAGCGCGTTTTCCGTGCTGCCTACAATGGGTTTTAGGATCTCTGGGGTGTAATACATGATGACGTTGATCCCTGTGAACTGCTGCGCCGCGGCAACAAAGGTACCGACAGCGACGATTGACAGCATAAGGGGAGATTTAAGGCTGACTTGGCTTTTCTTCACAACACGGCTGGCCATCAAAGAGTCTTCAATTTCATTGATTACGCGTTGGGCATGCTCGGCATCTGAAATGCGGGTAAGTACTTGCTTAGCCTTCTCTTTCTGGCCTTTTAGCACTAACCAGCGTGGGGATTCTGGAATGGTGAAAAGCAGAGCACCAAAGATGATTGCGGGAATGATCTCTGAGCCCAGCATCCAGCGCCAGCCAAGATCCTGAAGCCACATTTCTGTCATACCTTTAGCGATCACAAAGTTGACGTAGAACACCACCGTCTGGCCGACAACAACGGATTGCTGAAACATGCTCACTGCGCGACCACGAAAATCCTTGGGTGCGACTTCAGACATGTACATAGGTGAGACAACAGCGGCTAGACCAACCGCGACGCCGCCAACAATTCTTAACATCGTATAGAAAGTGAAAGTTGGGGCGAGTGCTGAACCAACGGCCGATATAGCAAACAAAATAGCGGCCAAGAATAAAGTGTTACGACGGCCGTATTTGAGTGAGAACCAGCCTGCGCTGACTGCGCCAACAATACTACCTAATACTACGCTGGAAACTGCCCAGCCTGTCTGCGCAGGTGTTAGGCCAAAGTAATTCGTAATGGGGCCAATGGCTCCGGATATGACAGCCGTGTCGTAACCGAAGAGGATCCCACCTAGTGCGGCGACGCAACAGATTTTAATAATGTAGGCAAAGTTTCGTTGACTCTTATCCGTCGAATGACTCGATGACATGTTTCTCTACTCCTTTATATGAGAACCCGTCTCTCGCTCTACCATCGAACAGTGTGAGCTGGGTTTGGATGTTTGTTCACGTAATGGCAATTCCAGTTGGCTGCTGAGTGTCTTTGACGACTTATTAAAATGTTGCAGCTATGTTGGGTTTGTTAATGATAAGAATTTTTCATTGTTTCGGTTTTTTATCCTAGTCGTTCAAAACTTGTTCGGGAAGTGCAGTTAGTGTGTTTTCCGGAAAACTGTTACACAAATCAAATTGTGGAAAATATTTTTCAATGGTGATATTGGTTTTTAAGTATCTGATTTTGTTGTATTTAATTTTAAATGTGAGCGGGGTCAATTTTATGCTTGAGGCCTTATTGTGATTACTGTTAGCAGGTTTTTTCAGCAGTTTGTAAAAGTTTTTTATCGTTTGAAAAATATTTTTCATTTCATGAGTGTTGTTTTATAGTAAGCAGCAACTCAACGAATTGGTGCGATTGAACGAGAGATGAAAAGCATTTTCCAAAAAACACCGCTTTAGCGCTCTGATTCAATCCGTTTTTCGAAAACTTAAATCTTTGGAGTACAAACATGAGTAAGGTGCAATACGGAATTAGCCCACTGACCTGGACCAACGATGATATGCCTGAGTTGGGGGGAGAAATCCCATTGGAAACATGTTTGAGTGAAATGGCGCAAGCGGGCTTTACCGGTACGGAGCTGGGAACAAAGTACCCGCGAGAGCCAGAAGTGCTGATCCCACTTTTAGAGAAGCATAATTTGGTTCTCGCATCAGGGTGGTACAGCGGTAACCTAATGACGCTTACAGCGGATGAAGAAATCGATGCTATGCAACAGCACATTCGCTTGCTTAAAGCCGCTGGTTGTAAAGCGATGGTGTATGGAGAAGTGAGCAACAGCGTTCATGGCGATATTGATACTCCGCTCTCACAGCGTGTCATCCTCAGTATGGAAGAATGGAAAACGTACGGTGAAAAGCTGACCAAAGTGGCGAAGTACCTTTTGGAAGAGCACGATATCAAATTGTCCTTCCACCATCATGTTGGCACCATCTGTGAAACGGAAGATGACATCAACCTACTGATGGAGCTGACGGGACCGGAAGTATTCCTAACGTTAGACACAGGACATGTGACTTATGGCGGAGGCAATCCAGTTACCATGATTGAGCGTTGGGGACATCGCATTGGCCATATGCACTTTAAAGATTTGCGTCTTGGCGTGATGAAAACGGCTCGTGACGCCGATAAATCTTTCCTCAATGCCGTGCTTGATGGCGTCTTTACCGTCCCAGGTACAGGTGATGTTAATTATGACGATGTCTTTGCTGCCCTCAAAGCGCGCAACTATGAAGGCTGGTTGCTGGTGGAAGCTGAACAAGATCCAGCCAAAGCACATCCGCTCACATTTGCAAAAACCGCCTACGAAAATATCTCAGGTTATGCAGAAAAATACGGTTTATAACGGCTAACAACGTCATGCAGGAAGCACGCATAAAGCAGGGACGCTTTGCTTAAATGCGCATCAAATATCAATGTGAATTAAAGGTCGACCCTGAGCCTCAAACGAGTGGCTTAACGAGGCTTAGGGACAAAACTAAGGACAGACAATAATGAAAACCATACGTCTTACGGTAGCAGAAGCACTGGCACAATATCTGGCTGCACAGAAAATTGAAATTGACGGTAAAGTCGAGCAGTTGTTTGGCTGTGCATTTGCCATTTTTGGCCACGGTAATGTGACTTGCTTTGGTCAGCAGCTAAAGAATATTGAAGACAAAATTCCTACTTGGCGCGGCCAGAATGAGCAGTCGATGGCAACAGCGGCTATTGCCTACGCCAAGGCTAATCAGCGCCGCCGCATCGGTATTGCAACGTCATCTATTGGCCCAGGCGCAACCAATATGGTGACAGCAGCAGGGATAGCCCATACTAACCGCCTGCCAGTTCTACTTATCTCAGGAGACGCGTATGTCAGTCGTCTGCCAGACCCTGTTTTACAGCAGCCAGAAAACTTTTATGACCCATCCATCACCTGTAATGACGCTTTCAAACCGTTAACTCGTTACTGGGATCGAATCGTATCACCTTCGCAGTTGATTCATACTCTGCCGCAAGCGATCGACACTATGTTAGATCCGGAAACGTGTGGCCCAGCATTCCTAAGCTTACCTCAAGATATTCAGGGAGTAGCGTACGATTTCCCAGAAGTGTTCTTTGAAGAAAAAATCCACCGTATCCGCCGCCCTGAGCCTGAGTTAGCAGATTTAGAGGACGCAAAGGCTGCGCTGATGAAGGCGGAGAAGCCGCTGATTATTTCTGGCGGTGGCGTTCACTACTCACTGGCAACCGATGAGCTAAAAGCGTTCGCTGAAAAGCATAATATTCCGGTTGTTGAGACGATAGCAGGCCGCGCAACTATGCTGCAGGACAACCCACTGAACGCTGGTCCAATCGGCGTGACTGGCTCAGACTCAGCCAACTACATGGCTGCACATGCTGATGTGGTACTGGCAATCGGTACGCGTCTTCAAGATTTTACAACCGGGTCGTGGAGCGTTTTCCGCAATCCAGACATGAAGCTTATCGCGATGAATGTCGCCCGTTTTGATGCGATTAAGCACCGAGCACTGGCGGTAAAATGTGATGCGCAACGTGGTATGGCGCAGCTGTCACAACTGCTGGGAGACTGGCGCAGTAGTGATGACTGGGCGTCGACGGCCAAAGCGCAAGCCGACGAGTGGAAAGCGGTCGTTCAACGTCGTACTAACCCTCAAGAAGGCGACTTGCTACCAGGCATGTCTTCTTATGCAGAAGTGATTGGCAAGCTCAACAAATCCATGCAACCCGGTGACACCGTTCTGACTGCGGCAGGAGGTTTACCTGCTGAGCTGGCTATGAACTGGCAGAACTACCAGATTGGCAAGTTTGACATTGAGTTTGGTTTCTCTTGCATGGGGTATGAAATCGCAGGGGGCTGGGGTGCGAAAGTCGCAAATCCAGACAACGACGTAGTCGTGCTTGTCGGTGATGGCTCCTACCTAATCCAGAACTCAGATATCTACTCGTCCGTTCTGACGGGTCACAAGATGATTGTGGTTGTGTGTGACAACGGCGGATTCGCCGTGATCAATAAACTGCAAACCAACACAGGTAACCAGTCATTCAATAACTTACTGGAAGATTGTCGACGCCCTGATGGTGAGTTGGCACGTGTGGACTTCGCTAAGCATGCGGAAGCGCAAGGCGCGATCAGCGAGAAACTGACCGACATTACTGAGTTTGATGCTGCGTTCCAGCGCGCTAAAGAAGCGGATCGCACCTACGTCATTGTGGTCGATATCGATCCTATCTCTCCTGCAACTTGGTCTAAATGCGACTGTTGGTGGGAAGTTGGACTACCAGAAGTAACTCGCAGCGAAGAGACCGCCAGCATTGTGGCGGAGTGGGAAGAAGGCCGAGTCAATCAACGTCGTGGCGTCTAAAAAGTTATTAGTGCATTGTTAAGCCGCTCTGAAAAGTGTGGCGTTAAGAAGGAATTGAAACATGTTTAATGAAGAGCGTCGATTTGAACAACCTATTCGCTGGGCAATGGTCGGTGGCGGGCGTGGTAGCCAGATTGGTTATTCTCACCGTAATGCTGCGCAGCGTGATGGCTTATTTAAGTTAGTTGCGGGTGCATTCGATTTGGATGCCGAGCGTTGTCGTGATTTCGGCACCAATTTAGGTCTGGATAGCGATCGTTGCTACTCAAGCTATAAAGAGATGTTTGCCGCCGAAGCGCAGAGAGAGGATGGTATTCAGGCGGTATCAATCGCAACGCCGAATTCGACTCATTACGAGATCTGTAAAGCGGCGCTGGAAGCTAATCTGCACGTGGTGTGCGAAAAACCTATTACCTTTACTGTGGCTGAAGCCGAAGAACTGAAAACCATCGCAGCGCAGAACAACCGCGTACTTGGAGTTATGTACGGCTATACGGGCTTCCCTATGGTCCAGCAGGCGCGTGAGATGGTTCAACGTGGTGATTTGGGTGAGATACGTGTTGTAAACATGACCTTTGCGCATGGTTTCCACAACATTGAGCATGAAAAGAATGACCCTGGCTTAAAGTGGCGTGTTAGCCCTGAAGTATCGGGCCCTACCTACGTGATTGGTGACATTGGTACACACGCTTTTTACCTGTGTGAAATGATCACAGGACTGGAGGTCAAACGTCTGGCTTGTATGCGCCAAAGCTTCATCGAATCACGTGCTCCTCTGGAAGATAACGCTCATGTAATGATGGAATTTGAAGGCGGCGCAGTAGGCACTTTGTGGGCGTCTGCAGTTAACTCGGGGGCTATGCATCAGCAGAAGATTCGCATCGTTGGCGAAAAAGCATCCATTGAGTGGTGGGATGAGCATCCAAACCAACTTAAGTATGAAATTCAGGGTGAGCCACCACGTCTATTAGACCGTGGTATGGGTTACCTGCATAACGACGCAGAGGGTGTGGCCTCGAACCGCATTGGCGGTGGTCATGCGGAAGGTTACTTCGAGTCTTGGGCGAACCTTTACCACCGTTTTGCTCTCGCGTTTCAGGCGGCGAATAACGATGATCAGGAAACTCTGGCAAATCTGTGGTATCCGGGCATTGATGCGGGTATCGAAGGTGTTCGTCTGTGTGAGAAGTGTGTTGAATCCGCTGACCAGAATGCCACTTGGGTTGACTACAAATAGTCCAGAGATCACAGAGAGGGAACGATATGACCAAGATTGCTATCGAACACGATCGTCAACTCGATGCCATCGTGCTGGGACGAGCTGGTGTGGATCTCTACGCGCGCGAACTGAATACTGATATTCAGGATATTTCTGGATTCAACAAGTTCGTGGGTGGCTCTGCAGCTAACATTGCGGTTGCGGTAAACAAGCTCGGAGGCAAAGTCGGTTTCATTGGCTGTGTGGCCAAAGACTCGTTTGGTGATTACGTCAAACACTATATGAGTGGTTTAGGGATCAATCTGAACGGCATGATGACGGATGATTCTGGCTCACGGACTTCAGTTGCATTCACCGAGATGAAACCTTCCGACTGCGACGTGCTGATTTATCGTAACAACGCGTCGGATCTGACGCTCAAACCAGAGCAAATTGACGCTGACTATATTGCCAGTTCTAAGGTGTTGATTGTCACAGGAACGGCGTTGGCACAAAGCCCGAGCCGAGAGGCGACGTTACTCGCAATGCAGTATGCAAGATCCAGCGGCACCTTGGTGGTACTGGATGTAGATTACCGCCCATATTCATGGCGCACAGACGTCGACGCGTCTATCTATTTTGGTATTGCATCTCAACTGTCAGACATCGTGATTGGTAACCGTGAAGAGTTCGACATGATGGAAACCGTTGTCGCACCGGGTAATAAAGATGATGACGCAACCGCGCAGCGGTTCCTGACGGGCTCAACTCAGTTCGTCATCATCAAAGCCGGAGAGCTCGGCTCAAAAGTCTATGGCCGCGATGGCAGTTACTTCGAGCAGGGGATTTTCCCAGTCGAAGTGACCAAGCCATTTGGTTCGGGTGACTCTTTCGCTGGTGGTGTCATCTGGACACTAGTCAACGGCGGTGAGCTGGAACAAGCGGTCAAACATGGCTCTGCTGCTGCCGCGATCAATGTCAGTGGCACCAGTTGTACGGAAGCCATGCCAACCAGAGAAGCGCTGTTTAATTTTATTGAGACCAGAGAACAACGTTAAGTGTCGGAATGCCACTAGCGTCTTAGGTCTTGCCGGGCCAGTGTGATCAATAATGATCACCGACTACCTACCATCGTGGTCCGGCTTTCTTTTGGTCAGTCAGTATTAAAGGAAGAACAATGGGAAAGCATATTCCACCTTTTGATAACCACAATGAAGCGATTATTGATGTCAATGATGACACTACGCCGTTGTGTTATTTCAATCACGTTCGCCTTGCTCAGGGTGAAACGTTCGATTACATGTTAGACGACTACGAAACGGTTGTCGTTCTGGCTGGAGGCACTTGTAGTGTCACTGTCACTGAACAAAACGGGCAAACGCACGCTTTCGACAATATTGGTCAGCGTGAATCAGTCTGGACCGGAAACCCTGAATCCGTCTATGTGCCTGTGGGTATGACAGCCAAGCTTGAGTGTGTCAGTGACCATGCGGATATCATGATCGCAGGTGGCCGATTTGAAGAGACACTGTCTCCGTTCTGCGTTCGTCAAAACGATGTCGACATCGTTCAATACGGCTCAGACGATACAAAAACACACCGTAAGATCAAGCATGTACTAGGGCAGAGCAATGCGGACAAGCGTGGTCGCCTATTGGTGAGTGAGTTGTTTACGGTTGGCGCTGGTGGTTGGTCGGGTTTCCCCCCACATAAACACGATGAAGACCGCGTTAAAGAAGATGGCAGCAAAGAAACCCTTTATGAAGAGGTGTATCAGTTCCGCTTTAATCCGGACTTCGGATTCGGTGCTCAGTTTCTGTATGAACATGAGGACGACTTTGGTCCGGTTTACCACGTGCGTACTGGCTCTGTCATAGCGATAGACAAAGGCTATCACCCGAGTGTTGCTGCCCCTGGGTACGAAATGTATTACTTCACGATCATCGTGGGTAAGACATCTAAGTCACTGATTCAACACTTCGATCCGCATCATGAGTATCAGGTTGAAACTATTCCGGGCATCAAGGACATGATCGCCAAATTCAAATAGGGAGCTTTTATGCTGGTTAATTTAAAGGATTTGCTGCCGGAAGCGGCGGCAGGGGATTTTGCTGTTCCTTGTTTTAACGTTTTTGGCTATGAAGACGCCAAAGCCGTTGTTGAAGCTACTGAGGAAACCAATCGCTCGGTCATTCTGGCGTGCAACAAAGACGTGGTGGATTTTTACGGTGTTGAAACCGCGGCATCTATGTTTCTCAATCTCGCTAAGCAGAGCAGTGCACCAGTTTGTTTGCATCTTGACCACACTTACGAGGAAGAGATTGTTTTCCGTGCACTCAAAGCTGGCTTTAGCTCAGTTATGTTTGATGGCTCGCAATTAACATTGGATGAGAACATCCGTCGTACGCGTAATGTCGCGCGTGTTGCTCATGCTTTGGGAGCGAGTGTTGAAGGTGAAATCGGATCAGTGCCTTATGAAGAAGGCCGTGATCACATTAAGTCGATATACACCAGCCCGCAAGATGCCCAGCGATTTGCTGAAGAAAGTGAAGCGGATTGTGTCGCGATATCGGTCGGTAATATTCACCGCCTTACTCAGCCTGTCTGCGAGATAGATTTTGGCTTACTTGACCAAATTGCTGCGCAAGTTGATATTCCACTGGTGATTCACGGCACCAGCGGTATTCGTGAAGTGGACATGCTCAAGCTTAAGCAGAGCCGCGTCGCCAAATTTAACATAGGCACTTGCTTGAGGCAGGCATTTGGTCATGGACTGCGCGACTTGCTCAATCAGGAGCCGGATAAGTTCGATCGCTTGTACTTTATGCAGAAAGTCATACCTGCGGTAAGACAAGAAGCAATCCGAAATTTTGAAATTCTGGCTTAAAGTATTTCCAGAATAGATAGCTTGATGTATTCAGTTGTGCACCAATCAGTTATTATTTGAATTAGAAAAGCTTTTCGAGGAGAAGTGCAGGGTATGACAGTGGAAAACAGCCAGTTGGAATTGGTTCCTGCGGATTTAGATACACTACGTGATCGCGTGGTAAAGCGCTACGATAGGCTCAGCCAGCGTTTACAGCAGGTAGCGGATTTTGTGATGGCCCAGCCCATGCTGGTGGCCGTCGAAACTATGGCGACCATTGCCGAGCAAGCGAACGTGCCGCTCTCTACTCTGAGCCGTTTTGCCAATACTATGGGTTTCTCAGGCTTTAGCCAGATGCAGGCGTTGTTCCGCGAGCAGTACCTGAATCGCCCGCGTGATTATAAAGAGCGTGTGCGACAGGCTCGTGAGCACGATGATATGGCATCGGACTCGCCAGCGGCAGTGTTCCAAGACTTTGGCCATGCCAATGTTGAAGCTATTGAGCAGTTACAAATAGCCGTTTCTCCACAAAAACTCGAAAAAGCGGTCTCTCTGCTTGATGAAGCAGAAACCATCTACATTCAAGGCATGCGCCGCGCTTATCCGGTTGCATTCTATCTCTGGTACGCACTGATGAAGTCAGACAATAACGTGGTCTTAATCGATGATCATGGTGGTATGCTGAAACCTCTGACAAAGCGTATGAACAAAAAAGATGTCCTGTTGTGTGTGACATTCACACCTTACGCGCCGGAAACCAGTGAATTGGTGGAAAATGCGCACGAGAAGCAGGTGCCTATCGTTGCTATTACCGACAACCAAATGACGGAAAATGGCAGCAAGTACGATGTTTGTTTTGAAGTGAAGGAAGGGGAAGTCATGGGTTTCCGCTCGCTCAGTAGCTCCATGTATCTGGCACAAACTCTGGCAGTCAGCCTGATGTGTCGGGAAATCGGTTAATTCTCACTTAATCGAAGGGTCACTATCCTCTGTGTGGCCCAAAATCTTTCAGACTCCCAATAAGGAGCTCTTATGCGTTTTGCTCTTCATGGCATGTGCTCGTTGCACAGTAACATCTTGTCCGATATTCGCCTGGCCAAAGAAACCGGATATCAGGGATTAGAAATCCACACGGAAAAACTCTGGCGTTATATTCATGCCGGATTTACCGCTGAGCAGTTTAAATCTCGCCTTGACCAGTTTGGTATCACGCCCAGTGCGATCGATATTATTGGTGGTGTTGAAGCAACCGACAAAAGCCAGCAGAAAACATTGTGGAAAGAGACAGAAACCTTGTGTCAGTTTGCAGCCGATATTGGTGCGCCAACCATTCAGCTTAACGCTTTTGAAGGGCTGAACGGGCTTAGCGTCGAAGACAATATTCAACTGACGGCACGAAACATACGTTCCATTACCGATATTGGCCGAGATTTTGGCATCCGCTTTCAATACGAAGGTGCGGCATGGACACCCATCGCTAAACTCAGTGATTGCCTCAAATTGCATGATGCGGTGGCTAGAGACAATTTTGGTTTTGTGCTTGATACCTGGCATTTCTGGGCCTGCCGTGGCGCATCACCAGAAGAGTTCGCCTCGTTGGATTCATCTCTGATTTATAACATCCACATTTCTGATGGCAAACGTCCTGAACCTAATCAAGAATGGCCTGACGAAAGGTTACTGCGTGGTTATTTACCAAGTGATGGCGATATCCCGCTAAAGGAATATCTTGATGCTATTCGTGCCACTGGCTATGACGGATTTTATTCCGGCGAGTTCCTAAATGATCAACTGTGGGAACATGATCATCATGATGTTGCGTCGGCGATGTTAGAGCGTATGAAGGGCTTACTTTTAACTAGCTAGTCGTTTCAGTATTTGAACCACCTTTGGCTATTTGTTACTCAGTCCACAAAATGAATATTTCAAACTAAAATATTGGTGAAATAATTATTTCATTTGATAGTGTAATGGAAAATTCGTTTTATTGTGAAGAATGGAGTGTCTCGCAATGTCGTATCTGCTTTCCAAATATCAGCCCGATGGTGCGCAAGGGCTTGTGCAGTCTATTACGCCGCAATCGGCTGGCTGGCAATACGTTGGCTTTAAGGTTTACGAGTTGAACACTGGTGATTCGATACAACTCGATGCTAATGAGGATGAGCTCTGTCTGGTATTGATTGCTGGCAAAGCGACCATTTCTACCGATAGCCAGAGTTTTGAAAACATCGGTCAGCGTATGTCTCCGTTTGAGAAAACCAAGCCTTACGCTGTGTATGTGGCGCCAAAAGAAACGGTGCAGGTTGTGGCAAATACTCAGCTAGAACTGGCCGTATGTCAGGCGCCGGGGAAGGGAAACTTTCCAACTCGCCTGATCGCTCCGCAAGATATTGATGCGGAACATCGCGGTCAGGGACAGAATCAGCGCTATGTGCACAATATTCTTCCTGATGACAAAGAAGCAGATAGCTTGTTAGTGGTTGAGGTGTACACCGACGAAGGCTGCACCAGTTCGTATCCGAGTCATAAACACGATCAAGATGCAGAGCCTGAGGAAACTTATCTCGAAGAAACCTACTACCACCGACTCGATCCTGAGCAAGGGTTCTGTATGCAGCGCGTGTATACCGATGATCGCGAGTTGGATGAGTGTATGGCGGTTTATAACAAAGACGTGGTTATGGTGCCAAAAGGTTACCACCCAGTAGCGACAATGGCGGGCTATAACAGCTACTACCTCAATGTGATGGCGGGCCCAACCCGAAAGTGGTTGTTCACATGGGAAAAAGACCACGCTTGGATCAATTCTGAGCAATACGCAAAGAGTTCAGATACTGAGTGATTAGCCTGAGTAAGAACTTATATCGCTAAAGTTTGAGCGTACATAAGCGCTCCTGAAAAGTGCGTCACCCCCAATCACGCACATTTATGCCCACTGAGATATGCCAGTGGGCCTCTTTCCTACCTAATCTGTAAGGAGTACAGAATGTTTAATATCGCACTGTTTGGAGCAGGGCGGATTGGACAAGTGCATGCTGTTAACATTGCCAATCACCCGGAAACCCGTTTGTTTTCTGTCATCGACCCTTATGACGTTAATGCCAATATGCTGTGTCAGCAGTATGGCGCTAAGCGACAGAGTATCGAAGAAGCAATGCAAGACAGTGAGATTGATGCTGTGTGTATTTGTTCTGCAACGGATACACACGCTGATTTGATCGAACTGGCGGCAAAAGCAGGGAAAGCCATTTTCTGTGAGAAACCGATCGATCTTGATTTGAGCCGAGTCAGAGACTGTTTAGCGGTGGTTAAGCAGCATCAAGTTCCGATGCTAGTCGGTTTTAACCGACGTTACGATCCTCAATTCAGAACACTGAAAAACAAATTGAACCAGGGAGCAATTGGTGAGCCTGCGACACTGACCATAACGTCTCGTGATCCAGAACCACCGGGCGCTGATTACGTTAAGGTGTCTGGAGGCATGTTCCGCGACATGACCATTCACGACTTAGATATGGCGCGTTTTATTCTTGGAGAAGATCCTGTTTCCATTACGGCGCATGGCAGCTGTAAAGTGAACCCAGAAATCGGAGCTGCGGGTGATATCGACACTGGCGTCTTGGTGTTGGAATTTCCTTCCGGTGCAATGGCAACGATCCAGAACAGTCGCCGCTCAGGTTATGGTTATGATCAACGTATCGAGCTTCATGGTGAGCTTGGCATGCTTCAGGCGGCAAACCAAAATGAAAACTTGGTCAGCCAGATTAGCGAGCAGGGCAGGCAATCAGCCAAGCCAATGCATTTCTTCCTAGAGCGATACAAAGACGCTTACATCGCCGAATGGCAACACTTTGTTGATGTGCTCAATGGCGCTGAGCCTGAGTGTTCAGGTGATGATGGCGAATATGCACTCAGACTGGCTGATGCGGCGCTGGAATCACTGCGTAGCAAAAAGACCGTTTCACTATAAGAAATTCAACCGGAAGCCCATTTAGGTTTCCGGTTCGTTTTACCTCGTTAGCAAACGTCGCTGGTTTCTTTGTGAACGTTAGCGGTTTGGTAGCCCGTCGGCGCTGACAGAAGTGTCTGCTTGATGGCGACCACATCATGTTCGTTGCAGTTACGTTCAAGCTCGCTTAAGACTAACGCCATCTCCTGCCAATTAAGCTTCTCTTCCATGGCCGTCATTATTTTGTGATGGCAGGTTTCTTCTACGTTTCCGCCAATCAGTAACTCTTCATACAGTTTCTCGCCCGGACGGAGGCCAATGAACTGGATAGCAATTTCATCGTGATGTGTGTTGCCCAGTAAACCTTCTTTCTTACCCGATAATTGAATCATCTTACGTGCCAGCTCAACGATCTTGACCGGCTCGCCCATATCCAGCACAAACACCTGTCCATTGTGGCCCATAGCGCTGGCTTGAATGACCAGTTCCGCTGCTTCTTGAGTAAGCATGAAATAGCGGACGATTTCTGGGTGAGTAATAGTGATTGGGCCGCCTGCTTCGATCTGTTTTTTGAACAGTGGAACAACCGAACCCGATGAACCAAGGACATTGCCAAATCGGACAATGGTAAAGGTAGTCGCGGTTTTTTTGTCTGCTAAAGCTTGCAGAACTAACTCAGCCAGTCGTTTACTGGCGCCCATAATATTGGTCGGCCTGACTGCCTTATCCGTGGAGATAAGGGTAAAGTTTTCTACTTTGGCCTCAATCGCGGCTTGAGCACACGATAACGTACCAAACACATTATTCTGGATGCCAGCGATGATATTATCTTCGACCAACGGAACATGTTTATAGGCGGCGGTGTGGTAGATAGTATCCACATTGTGGTTTTTCATGAGCGTAATCAGGCGTTGCTCGGTTTGAACTGAGCCCAGTATTGGAACGATTTTTACAGTGCTCGCGTTTGTTATGGAGCTGGCACTTAACTCTTGATCAATTTGATAGAGGTTATATTCATTCAGCTCAAACAGAATCAGGCTTTTGGGGTTTTGCTTGAGCACTTGTCGGCACAATTCCGAGCCAATCGAGCCGCCAGCGCCTGTCACCATGACATTCTTGCCGGTAATGTTTTTTGCCAGTAGCTGCTGGTTTGAAGTGATCGCCTCACGCCCGAGTAAAGCGGCAATGTTCAGGCTAGGATCATTCATTGGAGGCAAATGCTTTACGATAATAGGCTCTTGCTGCCCTCCGGTTCTAAGGTCTAGTTTGGCAACGCCTTCAGCAGACATCGCCGCAGGTTGTAATGGCTCTCTGCTTGAAATATCACATACACTTGTCATGGTCGCTTCCTGATTTCACTCAATAGCAATGATTTATGCCCGATAATGTTAAAAAGGTTCTGGGCGGCTCATTGGGTTGATTGCCCTGATTAACTGACGCTCCGGACGATGTCTTCCCAGCTCTCCGCCAACATACGTTCTGTAATCGGTAACTGGTGCTTATCGTGGATGTAATGGCAGTTGTTATGTGTCGCTTCCGACCCAGCAGTTTCTGCTTTGGGGTGTGGGATGTGGTAGGCCTTGGCATCCAACAGTAGCGTAAACTTATGTCCGGCGTTAAATAGCCTCAGCCCCAGCTCGACATCTTCGCCGCCCCAATGGGTAAAGTTCTCATCAAAACCGCCGGCTTCAACAAAATCAGAGGTTTTAGCAAATAGGTGTCCACCCCAGAAAAACAGCCACGGATGAGTGTCGAAGCCTCTCATATGCCCGATTTGATTGAGCAGTTGCTGGCGGCAATCTAAATTCGAATCTTGTTGCGTCAAAGAGTCAAACAACGTGTTGAAATCGTTGTTATCGAGTAACTGAGAGAAGGTATTGTTTGCGACGAAATGCTCTTCAAAACCGTGGCAGAATCCAATCTGGATGTGATCTGGGTTTCTTTCCATTTCGGCAAGATGTATTTGCAGTGCGTGCTGTTCTAGGACTACGCCGCTGTCCAAATAAAATAGGTATTCGCCAAGCGCTTGCTGGCTGCCAAGGTTGCGTGCGCTTGCCGCTCTGAATCCTAAATCGGGCTGAAAGCAGTAACCGATATTAAGACGAGAAGCAAAGCTTTTGACCATCTGTTCGGTATTATCTGACGAGCCATCATCGGCAACGATGACTTCGAAACACTCGGTTTGCAACGACTGTTGGCAAAGTGATTCGAGCGTCTTCTCTAGAAGGTTCGCGCAGTTGTAAGTCGGAATAATGATACTGATTAACATGCTGTTTTCCTAAAGTGATGCGTATTGAGGTGTGTGCTGATGCTTGGCAAGCTTTAAGGCCGCAATACCAATGACTACGCCGCTGGCGGCGACGAAATACATGCCGCTGGTCAGGCCAAAATGCGTGGCGATGAAACCGATAGTCGGTGGGCCCGCTAAACCGCCAATGGAACCAAAGGTGGAAATTAGCGATAAACACCCGGGGCCAATGGCAGCCGCTGAAGCGTAAATGATGGGTGAAACCAAAGAGACGGTTAAGCCGACAATAGCGAATGATATCCATGAAGCGTAAAGCCCAGACAGCCACACGCCTGTTGCAAGTGAAAAGCTGACGATAAGTCCGGCAAAGGCAATCAGGATGGCGTCGTTGTATTGTGAGCGCAGGCTGTCAGCAAAGAGTCGGCCAATGAACATCGCAGCGGAGAACACCAAGACACCCGAAGGGGCGAGCGACGGGCTAACGTCAATCACATCTTTGAGATAAATCGCGCTCCAATCATTCATTGAGCCCTCGATGATGGTTGCACTCAGGACGATGATACCAAGCACTAAGGTTGTTTTGTTGATCAGTTTTGGTTCAGGCTGTTTGTCGTCTGAATCGGATGTTCGGCACTGCTCCGAGGTTCGATAAGCAACGGCAAACAACATCAAAAGCGATACACAAATGACGGCGCCATGAACAATCAGTTCGGACGAAACAAAGCGAATCAGACCCATTGAAATCAAAGCCGCTGCCGCCAATCCTAAGCTGAACACGGCATGCAAGCGGGACATGCATTTAATGTCGTGTTTACGTTCGATGTCACTGCCGTAAGTGTTAATCGCGGCGTTAAGCCCTGCGCAGCATATGCCCTCAATAAACATCAAAACCAAACCTAAGTGATAGGAAGTGTTGTTCATGATTAAAGGGAGCAAACAAGCGGCAATACTTCCTAGTAGCAGTGCCATTTTTCGCGCACCTACATGGCGCAGTAGCCAGATGGTGAGCGGAAAAGCGGAGATCGCACCAAGACTTGTCGCGAGAAGGAAAAAACCGAGCTCCATGTCGGTAATGCTCATGGCGATTTTCAAGTCCGCGAGTCGCGATGCCCAACTGCCAATGTTCAAGCCTAACGCAAAGAACAGGCACAGAGCGGGCATAGTAACCGCCAACCAACTTGGCTGCCGTGAGTGACTTGGCTTTACCATGACTCTAGTCCTACCAATTTTCTGCCCAGAGGAGTGAGTTCAAGCGGTGTAAAGGGTTCAGGATCGAGCTGACCGCGCCAGCCACGTAGCCACGCTGGTGGGCGAGCGTTTTGGTAGCAATTCACGCGCTCTTCTCGTGATTGGTACAACACTGGGGGCACGTGCTCTTTGCTGTCGGCTTTGTACATAGCAATAAACTGAACAAGGCGAGGGTTGAGATGGTGAGTACAAACGTTGCCATGCGGTAAACGGCTGTCAAAGATAACTAAACTGCCAGCAGGGGCATCTATCTTCGTGACGTCTTGCTCGGTGAAAGGGTAGACATCCTCCAGATACAATCCATTAATCGTGAACTGATCAAACAGGCTTGGATCGTGGAACGTGTTGTCGATAATCTGGCGATACACTTGTGGTAGACCACCAAACGCACCTTGTTCTTTTTCTGTATCAGTCAGGTAGATCAATCCCTGGTAGACAGGAATATCCATTTGACGGAAATCATAATCCCAATGCATTCGATTCGAATCATTGCCATATTGCGGTAGGTCATAGCGGCACGGCGGCTTAAAAGAAGCGCGATCCATGGTGACCCACAATTGTTCTTCATTTAGAAGCTGAGCGAAGGCCTGATACACGTCTGGATGTTGACGAACCTGCCAAAACGCTGGGTGATGATGCATCGGGACGGAACCCGTGTCATTGATTGGGTCCTGTTTGTACCAGGTGTCTTTATTGTTGAGATCGACTTCCATAAAAGAGCAGATCGCTTCTATGGATGACTGGCATAACTCCTGAGGAACAACTGACTCGATAACGGTATAGCCTTGTTCTGCAAGCTGCGCTCGTTTCTCATCCCAGTAGCGGGCATTTTTACTATCCATGATTGCCTCCGTGAACTTCTGCCAATACGTCGAGTAGTGTTGATGCGCATTTTTCAATGTGCTCTGCATTCCAGGTTGGGTGGAGATGCAGGTTAAGTGTGCGTTTAGAAAGTGAATACGCCATTGGGCATATCTGATTGTCATACTGAACCGATTGAGAGTCGGTATATTCTCTTGAGTGAAATGGGAAGTTGGCTTTACCGAAACCAATCAAATCCGTGTAGGCTTTTTCACGGTATGCTTCAGGCCACAGCACTTTGGTTACTGGAATACCTCTCTCGACCAGCTTCTTGTAGACGGACTCAGTACGTTGCTCATCAAATGACTGGTCGAAAACAATAGGGAATAGCCAGTAAGCATTTTGTCTGTCTGGAGTATCCAGCGGCAGGCTTTCAATGTATTGGCACTGAGATAAACATTCGCGATAAATGAAGGCATTTTTGCGTCGGTTGAGTAGGTTCCAGTCGTCAAAACGCTTCAGCTCATTGAGACCGATAATCGACTGAATTTCGGTCATTCGATAGTTGTAGCCAACACGGTGATGGATGTATTTTTCCTTTTCTTCCATCTCCAGTAACGCCAGCTTGTGTTTAACGTCGAAACCATGATCTCTAAACGAGCGACATTCCCACGCTAGGCTCTCGTCATTGGTGGTAATCATTCCACCTTCACCACCGGTGGTGAAATGCTTGCTTTGACAAAAGCTAAAGGCCGCTGCATGCCCCAATGTACCGACTTTCTGGCCGTAATATTGGCCACCAATGCACTGCGCGGCATCTTCAATCACCTTAATTTGATAGCGTTCAGCGATCTCCATAATTGGCTGCATATCGCAGACCACACCATACAAGTGAACGACGATAATCGCGCGGGTACGCTTAGTCACCAAAGCTTCAATTTTGTCCGGATTGATTGTGTGATCGGCGCTTACATCACAGAAAATCGGGATGGCACCAGCCTGTAAAACCGCATAGGAAGAGGCGATAAAACTGTAAGAGGGCACGATGATTTCATCGCCCGGGCCAATATCCATCGCACTAATGATGGTGTGTAGAGCAGAGGTACCAGACGAGCAACTGATGGCAAACTCAGAGCCACACCACTTCGCAAAGGCGTCTTCGAATTCTCGCCCTTTGTTTCCAGTCCAGTAATTGACCTCACCAGACTTCAGTGGCTCTATAACATCTCGAAGAGAATCGGGGTGAAATGCGGGCCACTTGGGGAATGTTGTTGTGTGTTGCTCATTCATAATGCTTTCTCTGTAATGTGTTGATATTCGGTGTTGCCAATAGAAGAGCTGCGATTGAGCAGCTGGATAATTTGATTGATGATTCTGTTCATGCCGTTGCTCAGATCGAATGTCTGGAGTCGGTTGGAGATAGTGCGCCTTAGCTGATTGTTGGTGGCGAGTTGTAAGATCTGACGTTCAATAACAGAATGATCTACCAGTTGGCCATTTCCGCAGTATGGAAAAAGGGCATCTCGATAGAAGGTATGGAGGCACTCTCTCGCATTAGCCGAGATCACCACGGTAGGTAAGCGCATAAAAGCGGCTTCAAAGACAGTTCGGCAATTGGCGGTAATCGCCATGTCCACCTGAGCCATCAGCGGTGCGATGTCCTGGCCGATAAACACTTCCGCGTTAAGTGATTTTTCCTGTATGAATCGCATGACTTCTTTTGGCTGTTGATAAGAGCCGCCTAAAGCGATGACATAGTTCAATTGGCAGAGGTAGTCGTTGCGGGCAATGACTTCCAAGGTTTTTTGGGTTAGATTGCTTGGGTCTTCGCCACCAAAAGTCAGCAGAATGCTACGTACCGAAGGGCTTAAGGTGTTGCTGATTTTTCGGTGGAGAAAAAACTCTTTTCTTATATCAACATAATCATGGCCAGACAGCTCTTGGCCCAGACCGGTTTTCGGATAGACGGCATTAATGACGCAGTCTGCATGTATTCCACCAGTGCCGAGATCCTCAAAATTGATGATTGGAGTGTTGAGCTTTTTCAGCGTACTCACATACGCTTCGGATGTATTGAGGACATCATTAATAATCAGATCAGGCTTTGCTTGGGCGATGATGTTCAATAAGTCGTCGTCGCTTGCCGCTAGTTGGTATTGTGAGATGTTTTTTTGCTCGCAAAAGGATAAACCAAGGGAGCTATTTGGAGTCAGTACAAACTTGGATTCAATGAAACTGGGTAAGGATTGCGCAATCGTCCATGCACGGTAGCAGTGCCCAAGACCTTTTCCTTTTTCTCCTTTGATGACAAAAACCACTTTGTTTAGCCGCGGTAGCCGAGTATCAATACGCTTGTTGAGGTTTTCAGTGACGTAGCTGTCCATAGTTTGGTCCCATTTCTAAGTCGTGGAGATGGATGTGGTTTAATTTCGCGACAAAAAATAACATCAAGACACTAGCATTTATTTGATAACATTGAATTAACATTTGTGGAAAGAAAATCACAAATGAGCATTTTTTATTCTTAATTAGTCTGATTTATGCAGTATTTAAAGCATTTTTATTAGAGTTAATACTCTTTGTTATTACTTTTTCTTAAGATATTTAGTGGTGAGAAATAACCAGTTGATATGAATCGTAATGCTTAATAAGTTGATGGTTGAAGCTGACAAACTGGTTTTATGTTGGCAAGAATCGCTAGGGTTTGGTGAATCGTTTGATACCAACATTTCCAAGTGATTTAGCTTTACTGTTTGTTGTTACTCGAAACAACAAACAAGATATATTGATAAGTAACGGAAATAGGTCTTAACTCATACAGATAGAAAAATTGATAACCCAGAGTTATCTTGGCTAGGAAATGAAATGAAACTGTTGATTGTAGACGACTCGCCCACGATCGCTGCGCTGATAGAAAGCTTTATGGAGCAGCGATTTGCTGACAAGTTTGAAGTAGAAATTTGTACTCATAGTTCAGAGGTCCCTCAGCTCTTGGCTGAAAATCACTTTGATGTTGTTTTGACCGATGTGTTTATGCCGGAAATGGATGGTTACGAGGTGATACAGCACCTTAAGAGTCATCATCCGGATACTGCGGTTATTGCTATGTCGAGTGGCTATACACATGCCTCTGCGGAAAGCAGCCTGCAGGCTGCCAAGTTTTTAGGTGCAGTAACGTCTATAAACAAAAACAATCTCAGCAGTGATCTAGAAAGGGTGTTTGCGACCTTTTAGATCTTATCTTTTGTTTGGCACTATCCGCTTCACCGTATTGCAACGTTTGAACGAAGCTGGTTATAATTCGCGCATCACATTACTAGGAGCCAATGCCTAAATGAACAGCTAACTTCCTGACATCCAATATAAACAATACTTTGGACACTCGGGGTTAGTGGGCGTTGCCGCAATCTTAGTACATTTCTAAAATCCACCAATGGTGGTTCTTTCCAGTTTATCTGGATTATCTCGGCATTTTATACGCTCGGCCATATCACCGCACAATGGCGACCCCTTTTTGAATAAAAAAGGAGGCGATATGCCTGCATTAATTGCATCTCAAATTTCACATCAGCTCGAAACGGGTGAATGGTTATTCCGTTCGATCAATCTATCGTTGAATCATCGTATTACTGGCCTAACTGGAAAAAATGGTAGTGGTAAGTCGGTGTTGCTTTCCATCTTGACGGGGGACTGCTTGCCTGACGCTGGCAATGTCGAACGTCAAGGGAGGATTGCTACGTACTCTCAGCTACCTTCAGAGTTGTTAGTCAGTGATATGACCATTGCGCAATACCTTGGCATCGATGACAAACGTCAGGCTCTGAGAGCGATAGAGCAAGGAAGCACGCGGCAGGAAGATTTTGACCGCCTTAGCGATGACTGGGAGGTAGAGCAGCGAGCAATCGAGCTTATGGCTCAGTTGAGCATTGCGCTGTCATTGGACGACTTTTGTTGCCACCTAAGTGGAGGGCAATTGGCTAAGCTGCAGCTTTATCATCTGTTTGAACAAAGCCCGGATATTTTGTTGCTTGATGAGCCAACTAATCATCTCGATACCCAAGGAAAGCAGTGGTTGATAAATAAACTCAAAGCATTCCCCGGTAAGATTCTATTGGTCAGTCATGATAGAGCGTTACTACGTTGTGCGGATGTTATCTGTCACCTCTCATCATTAGGTTTGAAAAGCTATCGAGGTGGCTATGATGAATTCCAGCGCCAATATAACGTAGAGAAACAGGCTTTAAGCAGCAAGATTGACAACCTCAAATCAGAAAAGAAGAAGATTGAGCGTCAGATCCAGCTCAATGCCGAAAAAGCCCAGCAGCGAGAGGCGATGGGCAATCGCGCAAGAAGATCAGGCAGTCAGCCAAAAATTCTAATGGACGCAATGAAAGACAGCGCGCAAGTCACTCGCTCTGCTGCTATCACGAATCAAAACAATCAGTTGAAGCGGAACCAACACAAGCTGGAGACGTTAAAGAGCCGGCAGGAAGACGGGAAGGAGCAGAGTTTTTATCTTGCCCATACTCAAGTGGACAAGAGACACAATCTGGCTTCTATTGCGGATTTCAGCGTAGATAAAAGTCGTTGGCAAACCGTGAGCATAAGAGTGGAAACACAGGATCGGATACACCTATCTGGCAATAATGGCTGTGGGAAATCGACTTTATTGAAAGCACTGAGTTCACCAGCGGGAAGGCTTGTACAAGGGATTAAATGTAATGTAAAGACTGTCTATCTTGATCAACATTTTAGTTTGCTTTGTCCGAATATGAGTATGTTGGATACGTTACGCAATTCTTGCCCCAAGCTGGCAGAGAGTGACGCTCGGACTTTGTTAGCTGGAGTAGGCTTTCGCAGAGACTGTGTTTACAAGATGGTCTCAGCGCTGAGTGGTGGAGAAAAAATGAAGTTAGCGGTATTAATGGTGAGCCACCAATCTTGTTCGCCGTTACTTTTGCTTGATGAACCAGACAATCATCTCGATATCGATTCAAAGCAACGGCTGGCCAAAGCATTATCTACGTACCCAGGCCCTTTTATTTTGGTCAGTCATGATCAAGATTTTGTCGATGAAGCCGGAATCAACAAAACGTTAGAAATTAAAGCCGTGTAAGGCAGGTAGGGGCACACTGTGGCACCTAACCATTTCCAACACTTTGGCCATTTGATTGAGAAGAAGTCTCCATTGCAGCATACAGCGCATCTTTTTTAACGGGTTTAAGCAGTACTTCTTTTGCTCCGTACTGATAGAACTGCTGCCTTGCGGTGTTAGTAGTGTCAGCCGTACAGGCAATTATTGTGGTTGGAATGTTGTGAAACTGAATAATCAGTTTGGTCGCTTCTAACCCAGTGAGTCGTGGCATGTGATTATCCATAAAGATGTATTGGTAATTGCCCGCTAGTGCCATCTCTACGGCTTCCTGCCCGTCTTTTGCCCGATCAATATTGTAATACCCCAACCCTTTGAGGAATTTCGACAAAATAAGTGCATTCACTTGGTTATCTTCCGCGATCAAAATACAAGTACCGTTCGAAGCCTTATCTGGTGTTTCTTTCTCTGTATGTGTTAGCGGCACTCTGATTGATATAAGTGAGTGACCTTCAGGGGTATAACTTAATTGAATATTTCCGCCGTTTTGGCAAATGAGAGCTTCAACTTTGTGGAAGCCGGCACAGATGCCTTCCATCAATCCATGACGCTGCAAAGGACTTCCTGGCAGTTCAGACATCAAACGACAGCTAACCCCCTTGTCGGAAGAACGTATCTGTACTTCTAGAGATTCCGAGTCTCTATCGTCAATCACTTCTGCGCTCACTTCAACGTCTCCTCCTGGGGCTTGGTTAATCGTTGTGAGGGCGAAGAAGCACACGGTTTGGTTGAGTAAGTTCCCATCAAGCAGATATTGTTTGCTGTCGTTGACGTTAAATTGAGTAGAGAAGTTGACGTCGTTACCGTTGGCGAGCGGTGTCAACTTTTTGCTCAATGATTGCAAGTGCTCGGCCAATTTAATCTCTTCCGCTTTGCTTGCCAGAGAATCCACATCCGTCGCCGACAGGGTGAGAATATGTTTGATCGAAGCGTGGAGTAAATCACCGGAATGCTTGAGTCGAGTGGCTAATGATTTGATCTGTGAAAGGTCATCGCTGCGTTCGATTTGTTTTAACGGTATAACGATACTGTTGCTATAGACTTTGAGTTCATGATTAATCAGCCGCATGAAGCGCGACTTGTTTTCCATGGCTGACTTCGCCAGTTGAACCTCTTTCTTAAGTTGCTCTTCTAATTGTTTTCGTTCAGTGATATCTCGTTCTACAGCCACGAAGCGGGTGAGTGTACCGTCCTTGAATACGGGGACGATTGACATGTCAATCCAGTATTCGGTGCCATCTTTGCTGTAATTAATCAGTTCACAATCGATTTGTTTCGCTTGTTTGATAGCTTCTGACAGTGCTTGGACTTGTTTAATATTGGTGTTGGGACCTTGAAGAATATCACCTGGCTTTTTACCTTTTATCTCGTCCAGTTGGTAACCCGTCAACTGCACAAAACCCTCGTTGACCCATGTTGTGTACCCCTCGGGGTCTGTTACCACAATGGCATCACGGGCATACTCTGCGACAAATCCCTGTGTTGAACGAAAATCAGAAACAACCAGCTCGGTTTCAAGCTTTGATAGCTTCTGCTCTCGAACCTTGATAGCCAGCGATACTATCGTGACGACCCAGATTGCAGAAATTGCGAGCAGACGATTCGCTATCTCACTCCAAACAGCGTTCCCAGCGGACGTTACGTAATGGCCCACGAGAGTGAGTAAGGTACAGATAATCGCCCAAGCAACGATAGAATGCTGGTTTCTCAATGCCATGGAGAGAAGGATTATGGCGATGTAGGGGAGGCCTGCTGCCACTTCAGCTGGCATTATTAAATCAAGATAGAAGAACAATCCTGCGAGTAGGGCAAGAACGGCGTGTAGCTCGTATCGACTTTTCGTGAAGGTCCATTTCATAACGTTGCTTTACCTTAGCCAGTCTTGTTGTGCGGATTTAATCGGGTTATCAATCGGCTGGCTTCGTGGCTATTCACCATCAGTCGGTTGACTAGTTTTTGCAGCAGCTCGATTTCAGGAATTTCCCCTTGTCTTGCAATGTCTTCTGTCTTTTTCGTCAACAGTAGAACTTCTCCCATAGAGAACTCGAGAGCGATACCTTTGATGGCGTGCAGAATAGCGTGAAGTTCGGTTGGCGTTGTATTGGAATGTAGTTCGATCAGAGAGTCGGTTTTAGTATCCAACTCAAATATTAATGATTCGAGCAATTCAACTTTTTCTCTATCCTGAAGTTCAAGCTGATTGATCAGCGGGCTCTGTGAGACTTCCTCTTCTGTAAGCGGCAACTTATCAACAGGGAAGCGGATGAGAGTCGATATGTTGTTGTTGGCGTTTTGAGGTAACTGTTTCACGGCTTCAGCCACTTCCCGGTGGGTGGAAAACTGACGTGAAAACTGACTTAATGCGTTCTGTAGACTGCTCTTTTGTAGAGGTTTAGTCAGGACAAAATCGGCGCCTCGGGCGATGAATTCATCGTGTGCTTCTTTGAATACGTCGGCAGTACAAGCAAAAATGACTGTGCTGAGTCTGAGCTTGGTACGTATATGTTCAATCGCATCCAGACCATTCATGTTTGGCATGTGGTTATCCATAATGATCAGATCATAATTGGAATGCTTAAGACGGCTGATTGCCTCAAGCCCGTCATTGGCATGATCAACCAATAGTCCCATAGACTCGCAGAACTTCCTCGCTACCATAGCATTCACTCGGTTGTCTTCGACCAGCAGAACGGTGAAGTTATCAAGTAATGAAAGCTCATCTGAGGGTTGCACTTGAGCTTCGCTTATTTCCAACTCTTTGAGTTCAAATGGGATAGTGAGGGTGAATTGTGTTCCCACATTTGGCTGGCTGAAAACGGACACTTTGCCGCCCATCATTTCGACCAACCGCTTAACAATAGATAAACCGAGTCCTGTACCGCCAAATTTACGCGTCGTGGAGAGCTCTGCTTGCTCAAATGGAGTAAAAATAGTGTCGAGCTTCTCGCGTTCTATTCCTATGCCGCTATCTGTGACGGATATACAGACATTGGGTGGTATTGAAGTGTTGAGCGCAAATTCGACCTCGATTTTGCCAGTTTGGGTAAATTTAATCGCGTTGCCGACCAAGTTAAATAGAATCTGTCGGGTTCGAGCAGGATCACCATGCAGTTCAATATTGGCTGGCACTTTATTTTGGATGACAAACTTCAAACCTTTGTTTGCCGCTTGAGGGCCTAATGTTTTTTCCAGACTGAGTACTAATTCGCCTATGGAGAATGGATGAATCTCAAGTTCCAGTTTGCCTTGTTCGACCTTAGAGAAATCGAGTATGTCATTGAGTATCGTCATCAGATGTTGACCGGAGTCGATAAGGATCTGAGCTTGCTTCTTGGTTTCCAGCTCTTGAGATTCATCTTTGATAATTTGAGCAATACCTAATACGCCGTTCATGGGCGTCCGCAGTTCGTGGCTCATGGTGGCGAGGAATATGGATTTTGCTTCATTAGCTTTTTCAGCGTTCTCAGTAGCAACTTGATAAGCTAGGTTGTTACGCTTTAATTCTGAAATTCGACTCACAAAACCAAGCCCAGAGAGAACGACTAGCAACGCCGCCATGGCAAACAACACTTGGGAAATGGTATCTCTGAGCTGAGGTGGCTGAGAGCCCACGTTCGGTTTGTTCTAGAAACATCGCGCTTTCATGCGAAAGAATGCGAGAGAGTAGCTTTTCTCGTTGCGCGTTGAGCTGGATAAACGTCTGTGCGAAACGGGTCAATTCTTCATCTGCGCCAATAGCATTTTGATCGAGTATGTGGGCAATAAGCTGTTCCAGTGACCGATTATCTTGGCCAGACTTGCCATTTTTTGTCAGGTTGTTTTTTAGCGAGTGCAGGACAAATTCTCTGGCGACGATTAAGCCGATGGTTTGATCAAGCGCTTTAGAGAGTTCAAGAGCCGACTGGTGAAACTGTAAAAGTAGAGCTTCGGTTGGTAAATGTTGGAATAACGGGCTGTGAACTGAATCTATTTGTTGCTGTTGATGGAATGCCTGTATCTCTTTTTCGATACTGACCAGATGACTCGTCAACTCATAAGGTGAGGTCAGACCGCGAATAGAAGCACCCACGACTTCATCTTTTAGCTCGACCACTTCATGGCCCAAATTACGAACCAGATCATCATACTTCGCGAGTTTGGTCAGCTCGACATAAGCCAGATAGACGTACCCACACATTGATAGGAAAAGTAAACTAAACACTGCGAAGGTCAGCTTGATTTTATTCATTTTCAAACTCCTTCAAAATGGCTGGTCTATCACCACTTAGCGAATGCAGGAACGCTTCGAGATACGCGATGGTTTCATCGCCAAATGTTTTACCCAATTGGCTTTCCCCCATGATTTTAATTGCTTCAGAAAGGTGTTGTGTTTTTCCATCGTGGAAGTAGGGGGGCGTCTGGGCGACGTTTCTTAGACTCGCTACGCGAAAAAGGTAAAGATCATTCTCATCCTGAGTGGTCCTGAACCGTCCTTTATCTGAGCTGCGGTCTTCTCCAGTGGTTGATTGGCCAAAATATCCAAACCTCATGACCATACCACCGCCTATGTTGGCGCCCTGATGACAACGAATACATCCTTCTTTCTGAAATGTTTGCCATCCGATTTTTGCTTCAGGGCTGAGTGCGTTTTCATTACCTGCTAAATACTGATCAAATGGGGAGTTTGGTGTGCTGAGGGCATTCATGAACTCAACTAAAGCAGTTTTAATATTGTGCTCTGTAATAGGAAGGTCTGCCTGCAAGAAATATTGTTGGTAGATAGGAGACTGGCTGACATACTCGGTAATTTTTGACCAATTTGAGTCCATCTCAACCGGGTCATGAATCGGGCTATCAAGCTGCTCATGGAGACTGTTTACCCGACCGTCCCAGAAAAAGCGATAATTCAAGCTGGCATTAAACACAGTGAGGGAATTACGGGTTCCTAGGCCTTCAACCCCTGTGGAAACTGCAGTCATTTCGGCGCCGTTGGTGCGCAGATTGTGGCAGCTCTCACAACTGACTTTTCTGTTTGAGGAAAGATTAGGGTCGCGAAAAAGCACCCAGCCGATCTTGGCTTGAGTACGGTCAAACTTTGGGTGTTCTGGAATCGGAGAAACTAAACCATAGTGTCGGCTTTGTTCGGTTTCACCGTGTTGATGGTCGTGTTGGTGCGAGTCATGGTGTTCTGGTTCTAAAGCGTGATCATGCTCTGCGTCATTGTGTTTTGAATGTGATGAGCTGAAACCTTCAAAAAGAAGAAGGCCAATTGAAGCAGCTGCAATAAAGAGCCCTATCCACAATAACGTTTTCTTTTCCATCTTATGTCCACTCTTACAGGCACTTAGCACCTTCCGTGAGTTTGTTCTTAATATAAATCTAGTTGCACATCATTTTTGAAGCAATGTCAAAGCAAAAAGAAGTATAGAATACTACTTTAGGGGTATTAGAAATGCCTTAACCCGGCGTTAACCCCATCGTTTGTTACCGTACCTGTAGATTAGCGGGAGATAACAACGATGACATTGCGATATTCCATTCTTGCTCTGACGCTGGCTGGCGTTATGGGCTGTGCGACGGGGACCGATGCCGACTTTGCCACGCTGGCTGAGCAAAATAGTACTCAGTCTGTGGAGCAATTGCTGGCGCAGGTGGTAGCCGAGCGACAACTTTCACTTGAGGCTGACGAAATCAGCCAACCGACTCAACTGACGGATTTGATTTATGTCCCTGAGCTTGAGCATTACTTACAAGCCGCGTTTACTCGTAGCCCCAGCCTGCAACAAAGTGTGATTGCGTTGAAAATTGCTTATGCCCAGCAAGGTGTAACTGTTGCCGATCAATTGCCTACGGCGAATGCCAGCTTTTCGGGTCAATCCAAAGAAGATAGCGACGACAGTTACACTGGCGAAGTGACCGTGAGCTGGGAGCTGGATCTGTGGCAAAAACTGGCAGATAGCAGCGAGGCAGCACGAAAAGATGTTGCGGCCTCTCAGGCAAGCTTGCAATCAGCAAAAGATTTGTTGGCGGCCAATATCATGCGCAACTGGTTAGAAATCAGCGTCAATCAGCAATTACTTGATATTGAGCTGAGAAGGCTGGATGTATTGGAAAACAACGAGGTGTTGGTATTAGAGCGCTATCAGGTGGGATTAGGCAGTCTGGAAGACTTAGATAACGCGAAAACCAGCACGGCGTCGACGCGCTCAACTGTCGCTGAGTATGAAGAAAACCTAGAACAGAGCAGACGCAGCCTCCAACTGTTAACCGGGCAATGGCAACCCGAGTTGCAGCAGCCAGAGGTAGCGATGACGTTTCCACAAGTCGTCAACCCCCTCGATTCTCTTGCCCAGCAGAATATGGCAGGCCGACCAGATCTACAGCAAGCTTTCTACAATATCGAAGCTGAAGCCCTTCGTACCGACGCAGCATACAAAGCCATGTTGCCATCGTTCAGCTTGACGGCAAGTTTAACGGATATTGCGCAGTCACCCAGCGAGGCCTTGCTAACGGATCCATTGTGGAGCCTACTCGGACAACTATCGGCGCCACTTTTTCAGGGCGGAAAGCTTAAATCTCAGGCCGAAATTGCTCAACTCACCACAGAGCAAAGCTATTGGGCTTATCAGGAAACCTTGCTGACGGCGATCAATGAAGTGGAAAACGCTGTTGGGCAGGAGTATTCGCTTGAACAGCAGCAATTGCATCTTAATCAAGCCTTCACAAGTTCGAAACGTAGCTTTGTCAGCTACGAAGAGAAATATCGAAAAGGGCTGGTCGACATCTTTAATTTACTGTCCGTTCAGCAGCAGACCTACGACACCGAAGCACAACTAGTTAATGCCACTTATCAACGTTTATTAAACCGAATCGATTTAGGCCTAGCTCTGGGCTTGGGAGTATCATCATGAAAAAAAATGCCATCACTCTAGCGGTGACTCTTGCTGCTGCCGGAAGCATCTTTGCCGCCATTGGCTATAACGGTAGTCACATGGCTCAGGCGAGCGAGAATAGCCAGTCTGAGCAACAAGCAACGGAAACTTTGCAGCAGCCATTGGTGAAAGAAAGCTTAAACCTCCAGCAAGTTGCAGTGCAGATGACAACCAGTGCCAGCTATCAGGCTCAGGTTGTGGGTTATGGTGAAACTCGATCTCGTTACCAACTTAACTATGCCATTGAGGTTAGTGGCCGGGTGACCACCCTATCTGATGATTTTGAAACAGGAAAAGTAGTCACCAAAGGTACGATACTGGCAAAACTGGATGATACCTCATATCAGCAGGCGTTGGCTCAGGCCAAATCTGATGTCGCGACGGCTGAACTTGAGTTGTTAGAAGAGCAGCGAGAAGGAGAACAAGCGAAGTCGGAATGGCAGCGTTCAGGCCTGAGTGGCGAGCCGAACTCACCCCTGGTCCTTAGAGAGCCTCAACTTGCCAGCGCTGAAGCAAAATTAGCCAATGCAAAGCAGGCGTTAAACAAAGCAGAAAAAGACCTAAAAGACACGGTAATACGTGCGCCTTTTACGGCGCTAGTCGTGAGCAGAGATGTTCAGCCGGGGAGCTATTTGAGTGCGGGCGGCGCAGTCGCCACTTTATACAGTATTGAACGTGTTGAAGTGGAAGTGCCACTGTCAGAGCAGCAATGGGCGAATCTGCCAACCTCCAACGATATGGGGGACTGGCAGGTGACATTGACTGACAGTAGCGGTGCTCACCATTGGATTGGTCAGGTTGAGAGAAAGTTCCAACATGTCACTCAGGACACACGCCAGCGCTCACTGGTTGTGGTTGTAGATAAACCTCTCGAAGCCGAGTCACCTCTCTATCCGGGGACCTTTGTTAAAGCAATACTGAGTGGAGCTGAAGTTAATGGTCTTTGGGAAGTGCCAGCGTCAGCGATATCTCAGCAGGGCGAAATCTGGACGGTAGATGAGCAAGGTTTGCTGCACAAATCGAACGCCAGCAAACTGTTTGGTCGTGATGGCAAAGTGTACGTCACTCCGAGTTTGGTTGAAGAAAGGGCTCAAGTGGTTGTCAGGCCACTGAGTAATTTCAAGCCAGGTATGAAAGTTACGCCAACGGAGGAGGGGTAATATGGAGCATCAATCCAAAACACCAAAAGGCTTGATCGCTTGGTTCGCGCAAAATCCGGTTGCCGCTAACCTGCTCATGTTAGGGGTGATTATTGTCGGCCTGTTCTCGGTCAATTCATTACGCAAGGAAGCCTTCCCAAGTCTAGAACCGGACATCGTGACTGTATCTGTCAATTATGACAGTGGCGATCCTATCCAGGCAGAAGAGGGGATATCGATAAAGATTGAAGAAGCTCTGGAAACGGTCGCCGGCATAAAGCGCATTACGTCGACTTCCAGCGCATCGGGTAGCCACGTTTCCATTGAAAAAGAGACCAACTATAGTCTCGATGCTTTGCTGACTGACGTGAAGACCAAAGTAGATGCCATCAACAATTTACCAGCGGAAGCCGACAACCCTGTGATTGATAAGGCTCGGATGCAGGACCACGCTTTATGGGTTCAACTTTATGGCGACGCGGACCGCGCTACATTGCAGGACTTAGCGGAGCAGCTTAAAGCCGATTTGCTTGCTGAAAGTGCGATTCGTGACCTGGAGATCAAAGCAGAAATTGATCCTATGATTTCGGTCGAGGTCAATGAAAGTCGATTGCAAGCCTATGGTTTAACACTCACCGATGTATCGGATGCGATCAATGCGGAGTCATCCACTAGTATTTCTACCAGTCTGCGCAATGATGAGAAAACAGTACGTCTTAAGGTCTCTGAGCAGGCTTACGAGATTGAAGACTTTAAAGCGATCCCTGTTCTCACCCATTCCGACGGCAGCCAAATTACGCTAGGCGATATTGCCCTTGTCACGGATACCTTTGAGGAAGACACTTTCAGCCTGTCACGATACAACCAAAGCAACGCGATGGGCATTCAGATTGTCATGGATGAGTACAGCGACGTTGTGCAAATCGTAGAGCAAGCCAAACAAGTGGTAGAACAGTGGCGTAGCAGTAATCTGCTACCAGACAATGTTAGTGTTGAGACTTGGTATGACAAAAGTACGCTGATCAAAGAGCGATTGTCTCTTCTGGCCAAAAATGCCCTCACAGGTATTGCTCTAGTGTTCATCGTACTGGCGCTATTTTTGAACATTCGTGTCGCATTTTGGGTTGCGGCGAGTTTACCGTTCGTATTCTTCGGCACATTGTTCTTTATGACCGATTCTTTTGTCGGTTTAACCATCAACGAGATGACCACGTTTGGCTTTATCATGGCACTGGGAATCGTCGTTGATGACGCCGTGGTCGTCGGGGAAAGCATTTATTCGACGCGACGGAAAGAGGGAGACTCGCTCAATAGCACGATTGTCGGAACATTAAAGGTGGCGGCACCGACCGTGTTTGGCGTACTGACAACCGTCGTGGCGTTTCTTTCAATTGCGGCGGTTGATGGAAAAATGGGGCAGATTTATGCTCAGTTTGCCACTGTGGTTACCATCTGTTTGCTACTATCATTGGTTGAATCCAAGTTCATTCTTCCGTCGCATCTTGCCCATATCAATACCCATCGCAGTGATAAAAAAGGCATCTGGAACCGCATTCAACAAGGCGCGGACAACGGGTTGGAGTGGTTCAATCATAAAGTGTACAAACAGGTGATTAAACAGGCGTTAAAGTTCCGTTATGCTGTGTTCATGGCCTTTATCGCTCTGTTCATTCTCGTGATTGGTATGCCACTGACCGGAGCGGTGAGGATCGCTTTCTTCCCTGATATTGCAGGCGATACCGTTAGTGCAGAAATAAGTATGTATAACGATTCCAGCTTTGGTCAGACTCAAACAAATCTTCTTGAACTGGAAGCAAATGCGCTTAAAGCAGATCAGCAGTTGAGAGCGAGTAGCGAGAGCAGCGATCAGAAAACATCTTACATTACTAGCCTTCAGGTAATTGCCGATGAAGACCGCACTGGAACTGTCCAAGTAGAACTTTCTACGGATGCGACTTATAGCTCAGGCGAGTTTGCTGACTTGTGGTTGCAGATGTCTGGGCAGATGGAAGGGATGAAGAAGCTTAAAGTGCTCTCTTCAATGGAAATGGTCGATAACTTTAAAGTGGAGCTCAAAGCTAGCGACGACACGATTCTTACGCAGGCAGGTAATACATTTAAACAGGCACTGGAACAGACACCGGGTGTGAGTGGAATTGATGACAACTTAGATCTTGGTGAGCCGCAATACCGTTTTGAGCTGACCGAGCAGGGGCGTGCGCTAGGGATGGATACTTCGAGCCTCGCGAAGCAGGTATTACAATCCTTCGGTGGTGATATTGTTCAGCGCTTCCAGCGTGGGAAAGACGAAGTCAAAGTTCGAGTTCGCTATCCAGAAGGTGATCGTCAAACGCTGGCGGATATTCAGCAATCGAGTGTCCGTACTTCAGATGGAAAAGTAGTGCCAATGTTATCGGTCGCGAATGTCTATTCCGACTATCAGCAAGCGGAAATTACACGTATCGACAACTTACGTGCTGTTTATTTGACTGCGGTGGTAGATAAAGACGTGGTGTCGTCGAATGAGCTGGTGGCTCAGTTGGAGAAAACACTGGTTCCACAGCTTAAATCGGAATACCCGACGCTAAAAATTGACTTTACTGGGGAAGCGGAGCAGCAGCAAGAGTCGACAGATTCAATGCAATCGACCTTCATTATGGCTTTGGTAGTGATCTTTGCATTGCTGGCGATACCATTAAAGTCTTACGTTCAACCGCTCATCATTATGGTAGCGATTCCGTTTGGTATAGTTGGAGCAATCTTAGGTCACTGGCTGAATGATCTGACGATCAGTATCCTATCGTTAAATGGTATCCTTGCCTTGAGTGGTGTCGTGGTCAATGACAGCTTATTGCTGGTATCACGCTTCAATGAACTGACGCGAAAGCACAACGTCCCCGTGAGTGAAGCGATTGTTGAATCATGCAGTAGCAGACTCAGGGCAGTGTTGCTGACATCAGTCACGACCTTTGCTGGTTTGGCACCATTGCTGAGCGAAACCTCGATGCAAGCACAGTTCCTAATTCCAGCCGCCGCTGCATTAGGCTACGGTATTTTGTTCGCGACAATGATTACATTGGTGCTGACCCCATCACTTCTACTGATCCAATGTGATATTCATAATGGTCTTAACAAAGTGAAGGCAGCGGTGTTGGGTGAGAAAAAGCTCGCTCAAAGCGTTTAACGTCTAAGTTAATAGTAGTTTCATAGAGTAAGAGGTAGTCATGGAAAACTTGCAGCTGTTACTGGTCGAAGATGATCTGGATTTAGCTAAGGCGATTGTTGACTACCTCGCTCTGGAAGACATTCAGTGTGACCACGCTGCAAATGGCTTGTCCGGATTAAACCTGATTCAACAAGGCCAGTACGACACGGTGATTCTAGATTTGAACTTGCCAAAAATGAATGGCCTGGAAGTGTGTGCAAGGCTCAGAGAGCAAGGGATTGACGTGCCTGTTCTGATGTTGACGGCAAAAGATACCCTTGATGACAAGTTAACAGGCTTTTCGAAAGGAGCGGATGACTATTTGGTGAAGCCTTTTGCTATGGAAGAGCTGATTATTCGAGCGCAGGTATTGTCTCGTCGGCGCAGCGGGCAGGTCACTAAGCTTTCTGTTTCCGATCTCGAAGTTGACCTACAGACTCAGACCGCAACCCGATCTAGTGAGCCATTAAAGCTCTCGCCAATCGGATTCAAGCTACTTGAAACGTTGGTTAGGGCGAGTCCAAATACTGTCTCTCGTGAAAAATTGATGCAGAGTGTGTGGGGAGATGAGCAACCAGACAGTAATAGCCTAAAGGTGCACATGTTTAATCTGAGAAAAACCGTCGATAGCCGTTTTGAAACCAAATTGATTCATACGATCACAGGACGTGGCTTTGCATTGAAACAAGAGAGTTCTCAATGAAAATAAGACGTAGCCTGAGGCTTTATTTTTTGTTTGCCATGCTACTGACAGGGTCGTTGACGATTATAGCGATGTCTGGTGTTGCGGTAAGTTACTTCTTTTCAGGTTTGGATATGGCTATGACAGGGTTCATGCGAACGCAGGCGTACCAAGTTGAATTGACGGATAACACTCCAGTGAAAATCAATGACCTGACAGTGGCAAGACGATGGCAAGACTTACCTCAGCCAATTCAAGACAACCTGAATCCAAACGAACTGGTTCTCAATGAAGTACTTAAAAAAGTTGTCGGAGTCCCTCTTATTGAATCGCCTAAAGCGGGCTATTTCGCAATGAAAATGGAGCACAAAGGAGACGTCAGGTACGCGTCGGTGTTGTTTCTCGATAATGAATTTTCTCCGGGTGAAATGCCCCAGTTTATCTACATCGTGTTTGTTGCCATCGCTGCAATCTTAGCGTTTTCTTTGATACTCATTGCCTTTATTCGCAGTGTTTCAACTCCCGTAGAGGAGCTTAAAGACTGGGCGAAATCCTTGGATAAAGAAAAGCTCAGCCAGCCAATTCCGGAGTTTGACTACAGTGAGCTCAACACATTGGCAGAAATCATCAGATCCAGTCTGAGCTGTGTACAGGAAGGTCTTGAACGAGAGCAGCGCTTTTTGGGTTATGCTAGTCATGAACTAAGAACGCCGATAGCTGTTACTCGTACCAATTCAGAGCTACTGAAAAAGATGATCCTCAAGAAGTTGGATGAGGACAAGCAGCTTGAAGTGTTGGAACGCATTGAGCGTGCAGGGTACACAATGACAGATTTGACTGAAACGCTATTGTGGCTCAACCGACAAGAAGAAAAGACACTGCCATTCAGTGATCTCGTGATTGGTAACCTCATTACTCAGATCGATCATGAACTCGAATATTTACTGCAAGGAAAAGCGGTCAAAGTGAGTATCAAAGTAGACGCCACGCAGCATTCATTACCGCACGGGCTGTGTCGAATCATCATAACTAATTTGGTTCGCAATGCGTTTCAGCATACTTATCAGGGGGAAGTGATTATCGAGCAGTCTGGAAGTCGACTGGTTATCACCAATCACAACGTATCCCAAGGTGATGGGGAAGAGGAGTTGGGTTTTGGGCTAGGTCTTGAGCTAACCGAGCGCTTAATCAGCCAGTACGGCTGGTATTACGACAATAGCGCAACCAATTCAGGTCGCCGTGTTGAACTACATTTTTCTCTAACTGATGACGCTGACTTAAATAAGCCCGATGTTAACAAGTAGGACTAGTCCTGCGGTACAGGTGAGAGTTGAGATGACCGTCGTCATGGCAACAATGTTAGCAGCCAGTACCGAGTTTCCGCCCATTGAGCGGGTCATTACATAGCTTGCTGCTGCAACAGGTGAGGCGTTCATAAAAAACAAGATCGCTAGTTCTAGCCCTCTAAACCCATACCAATAGGCAGCGCTGGTGATCAGCAAAGGAGCCAGTACCAGCTTGTAGCTACTGGCAAACCACGCTGGCCCTTTTTCTTTTCTCATCTTACTCAAATCCAGTGAGCCGCCGGTGCACAACAAAGCAAGTGGTAGGGTCATTTTCGCCAGATAATTACCCGCATCAACAGCGACCGTTGGGACAGGTAGAGAAAGCAGATAGAATACAACGCCAGAAACAATGGCGATGATCAGTGGATTCTTGGTTAACGTCCTCAGCATCACTTTAGCGGCTTTGGCGGGGGAGGTTCCCCCTTTGGGTGCTAAGCAGATAACTGCCTGAACGTTGTAAATGAAAGTGGTGATGGCGACATACAGTGCAGCGAGTGCGATCCCTTGTTCTCCAAACGCATTCGCCACGTAAGCAATGCCAATGATACCAGTGTTAGCGCGATAGCCACCTTGCGTGATGACGCCTTTGTCTGGAGAAGATTTGAATAACATTGCGACAGAGACCGTAGTAAAGACAAAAAAGGCAATGCTCGCAAACGCGGCAAATCCAAGGAAGCGGCTGGCAGCAGTGAAGTTATGTTCAGATACGACAATACTGAGGAACAACATCGTTGGCAGGGTCACCTGAAAGACTAATTTCGAGGCGACTTCTATGAAATTGTCGTTAATCAGGCCGATGCGTTTGAAAAACACACCTAACAACAGCATCAAACAAATAGGGCCGGTAATCGACAGTGAGAAACTCAATTGCTGAAGTAATGCGTCCATACATGCCCTGAAAGTGAGTTGGTTGGAGTAAAGTTACCCGCTTTTAGTTTAACGGCTGGTGGTGTTTCGCTCGATCAGTTTCACCGGCACCATCATTTTAACCATACTGGTGTTTTGCTCGTTGATTTGGTCTACCACAATTTTGACACTTTCCCTTGCCAGACGTTTGAAGTCTTGCCTGAACGTTGTTAACTGATAACTCAGCCATTCGGTCTGGGGGATGTTATCGAAACCGATCACCTGCAAGTCTTGTGGAATACGTAAGTTGAATTCGTAGCGAGCAACGTCCATTAATGCCATCGCGAGATTGTCCGTTGCACAGAACACCGCATCGGGGCGATCATTCTTTTTTAGCAGCTGACGAATATCGTCAAGCGCAGCAGTATAGTCATAGTTTGCTTCAACAACCTGAGCGAGCGTACCGGTTAAATCTTCAAACTCACTACTGAAGCCTTTGTACCGTTCATCATTGGTAAAGGTAGGTACTTCTCCAGTCAGATAAACGGGATGTTTCACACCACATTCCACTAACAACTGAGCGGCTTGCTGTCCTGCTTCGTAGTTGTCGCTGATCACGTAACTGCTTTTGGTTCCTTCCACCACGCGCGCGTACTGAACGATGGGAATATTAAACTCTTCACACTCTTCATAGAGGCTTTTGTTGAATGTGGCAGAAGCCGCAATCACGCCGTCTACTCGGTACTGGAAAATATTCGGGATAGAATGATTTTCTTTGTCGTCAACTTGCCACGGAATCAAAACTGCTGAGTAACCCAGTTTTTGCAGTTCTGATGAAATGAGCTGCAGGGTTTTCATATGAATTGGATAATCAGCATCAGGAAAAACCAAGCCAATCAGCTTTGATTCGTTGGTTGTAAGACTACGTGCAAACGCGTTAGGGCGGTAATTGAGCGCTTTCGCCGCTTCGTAGACTTTCTGCTTCGTTTTCTCTGACACTGAACTGCCAGAGATAAATACGCGAGAAACGGTCGATTGAGAAACGCCGGCGAGTTTTGCGACATCTTTCGATGTCACCGTCTGCTTAGTTGAGTTCATAGACCATCATTCATTTGGTAAGAAATTCACAGCAAGCCTAACATAAATAGGTACGTAGTCATAAAAGGAAAAAGCCTTACTCTAGAGAAAATAAGGCTTTTGGTTTATCAGATTGCTTGGATTGGGTACAACCCAGATCTATTCAGCCGTTTCAACCTGCTCCGGTTTGGCCGTTTTAGAGCCTCGTAGTGAATAGACAGCGTAAGCGACAACACTGATTGCAACCACAATTGAGCAGCCACGAACAAAGTTGATTAGCATTGGCGCGTTATCGGTGAAGGCGTTGATACCCCACAGTAGAAACAGTGAGAAGACGAACATGACCAGCAAGCCATAGCATGGTGCGTCAATCTTTCCTGGGATAACATACCAGCCGTCTTCTTTGACAGGCTTGTTCAGGCGAGCGTATTCCGCTTGTTGCCCTTTGATGGTGTATAGGTGCATCTCTTCCTGTTTTCCTGTCAGAAGCAAGCTTGCAACGTAAGCCACAACAGCGTTGACGACGACACCAATCACACAGTACCAAGGCCACGAGATGTCGGTCGCTACCGCGACATACCAGATGGCGATAAAGCTGGCGACGACACCAATAAGCAGACCTTTTTCAGTGATGTGCTTTGAGTAGAAGCCCAGCACAAACATACAGAAGCTCGCACCCACGAAATAAGAACCGGCTTTACTCAACACTTCAAGCACCGAGCCTGTGCTGGTCGCGAACATCAGAGCGGGAATGATGACCAGAATCGCCCACGCGACAGTAAAGATGCGAGATGCTTTCAGGTAGTGTTCTTCAGATTCGTTCTGCTTGTAAAAACGCTTGTAAAAGTCTGCTACGGATACCGTTGCCATCGAGTTGAATGCTGAGTCAAGGCTCGACATACTTGCTGCCAGAATCGCTGCCGCAATGATGCCCATAAGGCCCGGCATACCATACTCACTGGCGTAATGAAGAATAATCGTATTGCCGTTTTCAAACTCTTTACCGTCATAGTAAGCGTTGAATAGAACGCCAAGTAGAATGAACACGAAGTAGATGAAGAAGGCGACGTAGCCCATCATCAGCATGGCTTTCTTCGCATCACCCATGCTTTTCGCTGCCATACAGCGTTGAACCATCATCTGGCTGCCACCGTAGACCGTTGTGTGGAACATCGTCATGGCGATCACCCCAGCCCAGATAGTTGTTACCTGACTCAAATCCATGCTGGTTTGCAGAGCATCTGTCATGCCTTTAGCTTTTAGCTCGGCCATCATGTCGGTCATCGGCTCTGGCATGCCATTCCACACGGCTTCGATAATGATGAAGGCACCAATGAAAAGAATCACGGCTTGAATCACATCAGTCCAGATAACAGCGGCGATACCGCCCATGACGGTATAAATCAGCGCAATGGCAGTAACGATCATGATGCAGTACACCACGTCTATACCTGTGATGAACTCCAGTATTATCGCTGTCGCGTACAGTACAGCAGCAGAGCTTAACGCCTGCTTAATCAGGAAAATGAATGATAAAGTCACGCGTGACGCCTTGCCGAAACGTCTTTCCTGATATTCGTAGATAGAAGTCAGACCGTTGTTGTAAAAGAATGGCATAAATACAGCAACGATGAAGAAGATCACCAACGGGTAGTTAAGGTGAATTGCGATAACCGACAAGCCTTCTTTGTATGACCATGCCGGACCGCCCAAGAACGACATTGCACTGACATAGGTACATACAACAGAAATACCGATCGCCCACCATGGGATATTTTTATCACCGAGTGCGAACTGGCTCGCCGAGGTTACTTTCTTGCCGACCACGGCCCCCAACAATAAGGTGAGGGCAATGTAACCGCCAAGAATAGTCCAGTTAAGTACACCAAATTCATGCATAATTAGGTCCTTCTAATTGTTCTTTCATTTGGCCGAAAACGTCATAACCAAGTTGGAGCAAGATATGCACGATATCAATTGCTACCCAGTTTTCTTTCAGCAAGTCACCTTCTCGTCGCCAGATATCCATGACGCGAAGTTCTATATTTTTTCCTGTTGGGGCAAGGCCTAGCCAGCCACTGTGACCCGTATGAGTACCATGCATGTGAGGCCAGCCTCCAGTGGATACGTAGTCATTTTTAGCCAAAAAATTGAGCTCAATATCCACACTTCTATCGGGGAAGGCGAAGACAAATGGAGCTTGGTGGTGGTTGCGGAAACCTTTGATGCCACGTGTAGTACCGATACCTGCTGGGCCATACCACATAAAGTCTTTATGCCAGTAGTTTTCCAGATCCATTGAGTAGAGATCTTTTCCGTCAAAACGACCAAGACATGCCAGCATGTCATGCACCAGTTGACCACTCTTTGCGCTGTACTCTTCACATGCGTCAGAGGTTTGAATGCCATCTGCAGTTGCGGGTGAAGGAATTAAACCGTCGTGACCTAAGCTTTTGCGCAGAGGGTTTACACGTGATTGGTTCATGGCATCGATAAAATCTGGGATCATGTAAGATTCAGTGATCTGATCATTTTCGACGCACACCATCTCTGTGTATCTGAGATACAGGGTTTTTCCCGTCGCCGGAATGCCGAACAGTGGTTGCTCAAAAGTGCCAACAAAGTAACCCGTTGAGTTGTACCAAGTACGGCCTTCAAATTCGCCGTTCATCACGATCATCGGGCGTCGCTCAACATCAGGCATTGCCGTTACCAAAGGTGATAGAAACGAAGTGTGTGCAGCCTCTGGGCCGTTCAGGTCATTGACTGGGTGCGCGACACACCATTTGACGTCTGGGTTCAACGCTTGCTGGGCAACACTCGCCTGCTCACTAAGCGTGGCGTTGAAGTACTGTTGGTAGAACTGTTCAATGATATTGAGTGACATTTTGCTTCCTTACTGAATGTGGGTTTATGACTGGGCGGCTTAGCCTTGCTGAAGCAGAATCTGCTTCCAGATCGCGGTTTCGTCGATAAGCGTAAACTCGCGACGAAGTCCCCATGGGCCAAACTCAGCGTGGCTGATGCCCATGATGTATACGTCTTTACCTGTCGGCTTACCAAATGCGCCATAACCTTCGTGCTTACCATGTAGAGACCAGCGAATGGCGGCGCGTGGAGACATCTTTGGATCTTCTCGACCAATGCGATGGTGGACTTTGAACTCGGCATTTGGGAATGAAGAGCGCAGTGAAATCCAGAAATGATCAATTTCGCTGTGTGATAGGGCGGTACGGCCGCCGCTGTACTCACCGATACAGGCTCGGTCGTATTCACGTGGGATGGCGGAAAACTCAGCATTCATGATGCTGTTTAGAATGGCTTCGTATTGCTGACCATATTGATTGTCATTGCCAACACCCGTGTAAGGGCCCTGCATATCGACATCTGGAGTAAAAGGGAAGGAGGCTTTTTCTACGCCACCTTCGAAATCAATTTGTTTTCGGGCGAACTCTTCGGACGTCATGCCGAGCTGTCTGGCAATGTCTGCTTGGTCGCGCACTAGCCACTCATCGTTAATCTGATTGTTGATCGCATGGCAGTCGGCGATGATGCGAAAACGTAACTTGCTGTTCGTTGCTTTGCCATAGAAACCATCGCTGCTGTGTGTGGCAGTCGAAATGATACGGTGAGAGGACAACATGCCTTGTTCAGGTGAGCCAGACCAGATGACATCTTCTCCGTAAAGCGTACGATCCGGGAACTCAGCCAGTGTAGCCATGGTCGCGCTGATGACGTCGTCGTTACCTTGCACAATAGACAAAGGTGTACGCACAACAATATCGGGTGAGTAATAGTGCTCAAGGGTATTTAGGCCACGGTCTTCCCAAATCTCTTTTGTAATTCCCAAAATATAATCGGGAAAATCACGCCATTTTTCGTCAAAGCCAACCATAGCCATAAATCACCTCCTGAGTTAAATTCTTGTTTATTTCATTTTTGGTTACGTATCCAAAATGAAGTTGTGTTGCATTTTTGTCAATAGATTGTTCCTGTGATGTTTTAATATCGTGCTTAAGATCGGGTTTTTAACAAGTGTTCGAAAAGTGTTCAGAGTGATTGCGCTAATTTGTTACTCATATTTCGGTGAATAGAACTGTATTCAGCGGTTTTAAAACAATAGATTAGGTCAATAGTAGGAGTGCTAGTCGCTTTATTACTTGATGAGTACGCGTCAGGGATGGGAAGATTTTCGTTTAGTAGAACAAAGAAAATGAAGTGAGAAAAGTTACCTACACTGTATTCAGTTGTCTTTACTCGGGATAACTTTAATAGATTAATTCTTGTTGCATACGAATGCCATTTGTCTTTGTCTTGAAAAAAACCTCACCGTAGGGTGAGGCTTTTACATGTGTTGATAAGGTTTAGGCTAGCTGAGATGAGTGCTACCGCGCTCAATCAGAGTGCCTTGTTCAAGCAGATAGTCGCCAGACGCGTCGGTATTGTTGTTGATACGATCCATCAAATCTTCGACAGCGCGGCTTACGATCTTGTCGACAGGCTGTGCGACCGTGGTTAAGTCGTAAGCTGGCCAGCCAGACATCGGGATGTTATCGACGCCCATTACTGCATAATCTTCCGGTATCGACGCGCCTGCTTTTCTGAGTCCATCCATCAAACCCAGAGCGATGATGTCGTTGGCGCAGAAAATCGCTTCCGGCTTCACCGCGTGCGACTGAATCTCTGTTGCGGCTTCCATCCCCGCATCGAAGCAGTATTTAGCTTGAATAAATACAGGGGTTGGAACACCTAACTCTTTGAGCTTTGATGAAAAGCCAAGCCAGCGCTCTTCGCTGGTCATTGAACCTGAATCGCCACTGACATACGCCAGTTGTTTATAGCCTTTTTTCACCAGATACTCGGCCGCTTCTTGGCCGGCCTGGCGGTTGTCGACACCGGCACAGTTAGCATTGATGCCATTGGTATAACGGTTGATAAGACTCAGGTGAACGCCAAATTTTTCGCACTGGGCAAAAGCGCGTGAAGTCAGACGGCTGGTGGCGATGATCAGGCCATCAACTTGATACTCAATCGCGCGGGAAATCGCCAGATCAAGGTCGTCTTTGTCTATCGGGCAGAGAACCACCTGACCGCCACGTTTTTGGATTTCCATTGCTAACGCACGTGATTGCAGGTCATACATCGGGTTTGACTCACTGTCTAACGCGATGGCAACAAGACCAGAGCGATTTGAGATTAGGCTACGAGCAATCGCGTTGGGGGTGTAACCGAGCTTAGCGGCGGCATCCATCACCATCTTACGCTTCTTCTCGCTGATGCTAGCGGTCGGGCTGAACGCTCTTGATACGGTCGACTGAGAGACGCCGAGCATTTTCGCGACGTCTATCGAAGTTACTTTCGCTTTAATGGTGATACTCCTTTCCGTGGGTTTGCTGACCCTTTTATCTGCCAGAGTGTATGGGTTAGGGGATTTCTCTGTCTAGCGCTGTGCATTGATAGCAATTAAATATCGGATAAAACTCAGGAATTCATCACATTTCTTTCTTGCCTGAAGCCATCGATGATCATTTTGTGCTCCGACCCCACGCCAAAGAAGTTGACGCCAAGCTCGCTCCAGTCTTTTGCTTGTTGCGCTGTGGCAACGAACATACCGACGGGCTTGCCACAGGCTTTGGCGGCTTCAATAATTCTGATGCTTGCTTGTCGCACCTGATCGTCGTTTACGCTTTTAGCGCCATACGCCACGGTGAGGTCGACCTGACCAATAAACAGGGCATCTATACCATCGACGCGAGCGATGGCTTCCACATTGTCTACGCCTTCGGGATCTTCTATCTGAGCCACGATCACAGTATTCGCTTTACTGTCAGCCAGATGTTGCACCATAGGCTTGGTTGCGTAGCTTGCAGCGCGGCTGGAGCCTGCGTAGCCGCGCCCCCCTTCACCGTAGTGACATATCTTAACGATTTTCTCTGCCTGTTCTGCATTGCAGACATGTGGGATCTGAACACCTGTCGCACCACAATCCAAAGCATTAAGAATGGTGGCGGGCTGGCTGTCCTGAACTCGAACTAGACAGGGTAACTGATTAGCGCGGGCAGCAAGGATACACAGGTCGAGAGACTGACGGTCAAACGGAGCGTGCTCGGCATCGAGAATGATGAAGGACAAATCAGACAGTGCTAGCACTTCGATAATGTGGGGGTGAGGGGTTTTAACAAATGTTCCCAGTAAGGAAGGCTGGGTTAGCGTTGATTTGAAATTAGTCATGAAAAAACTCCATTGCAAAGGTATGCAAAAATTAGCACGAACAAATGTAAATGATCAGTGAATTTTATGTGATCTAAATAATGTTTTTGATTATTTAATCATCGATTAATCGTGTCTATTACGCTTCTTTATGTCTTTAATTCTTATTAAAACAAGTAATTAGATGGCTTTTTGGGCTTGCGTACGATTATCTTGAAAGTTGTTAATATTGTGTTTAATCTAATTTTGCATTCGTATCCAAAATTACAAAGAAGCAATTGTCAGTCTAAACCCTCAAGGAGAAAATCGCATGGCACGCATTTTAAAGAACGGAATCACTGAAGAAGCATCAGCATCAAATGACGCGAAAGTGCGTCAGATAGTAGAGAACATTCTTGCTGATATTGAATCTAAAGGTGACAGCGCCGTACGCGAGCTTTCAGAAAAATTTGATAACTGGTCACCAGAGCAGTTTCGTTTAACACCAGATCAGATTCAGGCATGTGTTGATGCATTAGATGAGTCAACTCGCCACGATATTGAATTCGCTCAGGAGCAAGTACGTAACTTTGCTCAAATTCAGCGTGATTCAATGAAAGATGTCGAAGTTGAAACCATGCCGGGTGTGGTTCTGGGTCATAAGAATATTCCGGTTAATAGCGTAGGTTGTTATATCCCAGGCGGTAAGTACCCGCTAGTCGCGTCTGCTCACATGAGTGTACTCACTGCAAAAGTGGCAGGCGTAAAACGAGTGATCGCTTGTGCTCCGCCATTTAATGGCCAGCCAAATGTGGCAATCGTTGCGGCGATGGCGATGGCTGGCGCTGATGAGATTTACTGTTTTGGTGGTGTTCAGGCAGTAGGCGCAATGGCACTGGGTACTGAGACAATTGCCCCTGTAGATATGATTGTTGGCCCAGGCAACGCGTTTGTTGCTGAAGCCAAGCGTCAATTGTTTGGTCGCGTGGGTATCGATTTGTTTGCTGGTCCAACGGAAACGCTGGTTATTGCTGATGAAAAGGGCTGTGACCCAGAGCTGGCAGCAGCAGACTTATTGGGTCAGGCTGAGCATGGCTACAACTCTCCGGCTGTTCTTCTAACAAACAGCGAGACGTTTGCCGAGGAAACGATCAAAGAGATTGAGCGCCAGTTGACGATTCTGCCAACGGCGGAAGTCGCAGGCAAAGCATGGGCAGATTACGGTCAGGTGATCGTGTGTGACAGCTATGAAGAAATGGTTGAAGTTGCAGATGACATCGCCTCAGAACACGTTCAGGTGATGACGGAAGAGCCAAAGTATTTCCTCGACAACATGTCTAACTATGGTGCGCTGTTCTTAGGTCGCGAGACCAACGTTTCTTACGGTGACAAATGTATCGGTACTAACCATACGCTTCCGACAAAGAAAGCGGCTCGCTACACCGGTGGTCTGTGGGTAGGTAAATTCATCAAGACTTGTACGTATCAGCGTGTCACTGAAGCGGCATCTCTGAAGGTGGGCGAATACTGTTCTCGCTTGTGTGCACTGGAAGGTTTTGCTGGGCACAAAGAGCAGGCGGATATTCGTGTACGCCGTTACAAAGGCAAAGTAGAAGAGGCTTAATATGTCGAAACTTGCCTTAGTAACAGGCGGCAGTGGCGGTCTAGGGGCCGCCATATGTAACAAGCTGGCCGATTCCGGCTACCGAATTGTCTTAACGTACAACAGCAATCAACAGTCGGCGCACAAAGTATTGTCAGAGTTGTCTGGTGAAGGTCACTTAGCTTTTCAGCTCAATGTGTCGGATTCGCAAGCGATAGATTCGTTAGCCAGTCAGGTCAATGAAATTAACGGCCACCTGGATTTGCTGGTCAATTGTGCCGGTATGACAAAGTTTGTCGCGCATTCAGATTTGAGTGGTTTGAACGACGAGCTGTTTGACCAAATCTTCCAAGTCAATGTTCGCGCGCCGTTTGCCATGGTCCGCGCCTGTGAATCTTTGCTGCGTGAGGCCAAAGGTTGTGTGGTGAACATTACTTCCATCGCTGCGCAAACCGCGATGGGCAGCAATATTGCTTACTGTGCGAGTAAATCCGCCGCAGAGAATATGACTCGCTCATTGGCAAGAGCGCTTTCACCGGATATTCGCGTACTTGCAGTTGCTCCGGGGCTGGTGGACACCGAGTTTGTTAAAGGGCTCGATGACAGCTGGCGCAATCAGCAGGAGCAGTCGACACCACTCAAACGTCTTGCCAGTGATGAAGAGGTGGCAAATGCAGTCTACGCCGCTGCGGAAGTGCTGACGTTCTCAACGGGCAACACGATTGCCGTCGATGGTGGCAGACCTCTTGGTTCCTGATCTCATTGGTATGAGAGCCAGCAAAGCAAAGCGCTAACAAGGTCAATGGCTAGACCCAAGAAAAGAAAGAACAATTAGGATTATCTATGACTCTACAAAATCGAATTAACGACAATCTTGTTCGTTACATGGAGCTGATACCGGGAACCAGTGCGTTTATCGATGCGCGTACTCCGGGCAGTGACCTGAAAGACAACTTCTGCATCATAGGTGCAGGCGTTGCTGAAAGCAGCCGTCAGCATGTTCACATTCGCGAAACAGCAGGCTTCAATATCGGCGCAGCAGGTCAGCCGCCGGGTATTAAGAATTCACTCCATTCGCACCGAACTGCTGAGCTGTTCGTCGTGTTTAAAGGTCAATTCCGCTTTTACTGGGGTAATGATGGTGAACATGAAGCGGTGCTCTCTCACGGCGATGTGATTTCAATTCCGACCAACCTTTTCCGTGGCTTTGAAGTTGTCGGCCGCGATTATGGCTTCATGTACTCGGTACTGGGTGGCGATGATTCAGGTGGTGGTGTGATCTGGCACCCTAACGTTATCAAAGACAGTCAAGGTTACGGCTTGTACTTAAAAGCGGACGGCACTTTGGTCGATACTATTGACGGTGATGCGGTTCCACAAGAGTCTGAACTGATGCCATTGCTGACCAAAGAAGAGATGGCTTCGTTTGATAGCTACACCGCTGAGCAGATGATGCCTTTCGTGGCGCTAAAGAACGACTACCGCCCGATTGAAAGTGACTTTTCAGCACCAAACGTCAAACAATATGCGCTAACTGGTCATCCGCTGGCTGATTACGATTTCCACGTAAAAAGTGAAGATGAGGTCAGTATCATGGCGTATGAACTCACAGAGGGTGGCTCCATTCCTCAGCATAGCCGTGATGATAAGCAGGTACTGATTAACTTTGATGGTGATACCGAAGTGGTTGTGACCCATCAAGGCGAACAAGCCAGCCTGATCCTTACCCGAGGTGATGTATTCAGCGTACCGGAAGGTGCCTCATACTCACTGACGAACTTGCGTGGTAACAGCTTCACATACTGTGTACTCGGCTCTGATAAGCCAGCCAAACTGTAAGGAGTGCAACATGACACAACCACTGCCTTTGATCTGGTTACCCGGGTTGCTGTGTGATGGTGCACTGTTTGAAGATGTGAATCAGGCGCTACCTAAATGGATAGCGCCTGAGTGCGTTTCACTGAGTGCGTTGCCGACCATGGAACAACTAGCGGCTGATGTGTTGGCTAAAGCCCCACAAGAGTTTGTGCTTGGTGGTTTATCCATGGGGGGCATTTTGGCGTTTGAGGTGTATCGTCAGGCGCCGGAGCGAGTCAACGGTTTGATTCTGATGGATACCAACTCGGCGGATGAAAAACCGGAAGTCTCAGAGAAACGCTATGCACTGGTTAATAGGGCGTTAAGAGGTGAATTTGATCAGATTACGCCTGAGGTGTTGATGTCGGTGTTGATTCATCCAAGTCGTGTTGACGAGTTGGATCTGACGGCGAGAATCGAACAAATGGCGCTCAATGTCGGCCTAGAAGCTTTTCAAGCTCACGCTGATGCTTTAGCGACAAGGCCCGACGCTCGGCCACTTCTGGCAGACATCTCGGTGCCAACCCTCGTCATTACCGGCAAAGACGATTTGCTGTGTCCTATCGACAATCACTTACTGATGGCCAAGCACATCCCAGATGTGACACTGCACGTATTACCAAACTGCGGTCATCTCTCCAGCATGGAGCGGCCAGACGAAGTAGCACGGCGTATATCCCACTGGCTGACACTCAACCAGCCAAAATGGTTTTAGTCCTAGCCCCGCTGATTTTGGCGGGGTTTGTTTTTTATATACGAGTTAGCTCTGCCGAGGAAATGTTACCGTTACTGAGTGAACATCAGCAAATTGGGCCGATTCATCTAGGTATGTTTGCAATGGTCTGCTCTAGAGGCCTACTGCCACACTGTATAAGGGAGCCTGATGCTGAATAGTGGTTCCCAGCCATTGGCACAATGTGTCCTCCATACCACCTCCTATACAGCAATGTTTCCAGCCCTGCTCTGTTGCAAGGAGACTTACGTTTTGTCCAATATGTCCTGCTTCTAAGAAAGCATAACGCCATCCTCTATCACCATATTTCTCAGTGATAGCAGAGTGCTCAGCCGTGAGAAATAGGATAAAGGCAGCATCGGATAAGTTATCGAAAGAGTAGGTTTTATCTACACTCTTATCATGTTCAGTAAGTGCGTAAAGGCGTGATGGTGTTGATTCATGATGATTAGGTAAGTGGTATGCGCCTGGTTCCAAACCTTCGACTCGATTGACGATATAGTAAGGAGTTACCTTATAAAGTCCGCCTGCTGAAGGGTAGCTGCGAGTACGAAAAATTGAACGATGGAAAAACAACAGTTCGCTCAGTTGCAGAGTTGAACCTGAGTAGGAACGATGGCTATTTCGATCTGAAAAAAGGCGTAAAAGCGGGCTGGCATCGTTTTCTATAGTTAATGCTTCAGGCAATTCAAATATTTGGCCTGATGCAGATTCATAAAACGCCTCGAAGCGGTTCACAGATTCCTGATTAGTAAACTGGCTTCGGAGACAAGTATCAATGTACCATTGTGAAATACTACGCGTTAGTTTTCGTTCAAATCTGTTCTTTTGCTTAATGATGGGCATAAGTGCGTTTCTCGTCAAAGAAATGGATGCGGCTCGCGCTCAGCTGCGCAACACCCTGTAATTCTCTTTATCGCTGCCAGTGGTCGACACCGATCATCGTGGTTCAAGGAGATCAAATCCGGAGAATACGACTTGAGTACTATTCCCCCCATAGCGGCGACTTCTAGAGTGGTAAGGTCAGCGGTATAGATACGTATATTTAGCTCTTTCAATCGATTGATAAGCTCAGACAAGGTGCTGATGCCTGCTCTCATTTCTTCTGTAGCTGAAACACCTTGAGTAAGAAAGTGGGTTAGATGGAGATTTTCTTCCTTGTAATAATTGAGGCTATCTTCAAAGGACTTTATACCGCTAGTTTCTTCAACATTTTCTGTATTATCGTGAAGTGCAGATACGATTTTTAGCTGCTCAACTTCTGAAGAGGCCTTGTCTATAGCTTTGTTTTTATTGAAGTCCGCGCTTGTACCTATCAATATATGCTGGCGATAAATCTCCACTACAGCAACACAAGGAACTCCAATACGTCCAGTGATATCCAAAACAAACCGGTTGTCTTCTTGTGAAATCACCGCTGGACTTAACTTAGCCCACCAAACATGAAGAAAAGCGTCTCGCTCTATGAGTTCTAGTAAACTGTTCAAAAAAGCTTCATCTTTTTCGATGTGAAAAGCTACTCCATTAGAGTTAGGACTCCAATACGGTACTTCTTCTGGTTTTTGAGGGACGAAAATCTGTGCCGGCAAATAAGTGCTTTGATTATCAAGGTCAGTCGTCTTTAACCAATAAATAGGCTCTCCTGTTCCCAATTTTTTAAGAGGAAATGTAGGCTCGGAGTACTGGGTTTCTGAAAAAGCATTTATGATTTCGTTAAGTGGCGACGCGAAATTTCCTTCATTGATCATTTGTTCCCAACTTTTGGGGGCTTTACCATGATAAATAGAAAGGCTATACCAGCAATAACGCTCAAAGTATTCGGCAGCAACTTTCACTGCTGACAGATTTAGACTGGCATCATTGCCACATGAGACAATGTCATTTTTCCTTCCGGTTAGTAGACTGATACCAGAATTTGAATGACATCGAGTTATGTATAGTCCGTTCTCAAATTTGAGTTTCTCGGCAGAGGGAATTATGCCTAACTTGTTTGAACATACCTTGCTTAATTTGTCTAAGAAGGCTTGGCTTTTTAAGTTTGGATAAAACATAGTTATCACTCAAAGCAGAAGTTACACGTGTTGATATTAGGTATTCTAACTTTTTCAAAATCAAGGTTTTGAGCATCAAACAGTATTGCATGATCATAGTCGCCGTAAGGTTTTCCTGAAAGTAAACGCTCAATCCATAATTGCAGTGTGGATTCTCCCTGCCTTAATGTACTTTTTGATATTTTGAACTTTTGTTTTCTCTCACTGAAATAATGCTCGATCCTATTATGTTCATCAATTGAAGACAGGTTGGATAGGAAAAGCATACGGTAGCAATTATAACAAGGCCCCATACTCAATCCGAATACAGGGGTAATACTAAAACCGAAATGGTCAAAGATTATGGCCGCCCATGGTGTCGAAAGCGTTTCATGTAGATGCTCTAGGTGTTTATATTGATGTTGACTGACCGCAATGAGGAGTAAAGCTTTCTCATCTAACTGGCTCAAGCTATGTGAGTTTGGGAGTACTTCGATGGAGTTGTGAGCGCGTAGCGTCTCAAGTTCTTCTTCATCGGGTAGGAAGCTCTGGAAGTAGACTTTGTTTAAGATTTTGTTTTCTACTAACTCAAGTTCTTGCAGGGACTTGCAAATATTTCCTTCAAATAGACCATAGTCGTAAAGCGAACATATCATGCCTGATCGGATGTCGCATAGTGAATCAATGTCTATATCATCCAAAGCAACGTTTTGAAGTTCTTCAATAAAAGCATTTAGTTCATTAGATGAAATGCTTCCTGTTTCAAAATAAAGTGAGCTGCCCATATAGTATAAATGAGTTACCTCATTCTTCGTAGAGATAAAATTTACGTTTCGACTGAGTTTCATTATAAAGCCTTTATATCTTAGGGCAGCTAAGTAATTAAATATTAACTAATATTTAGCAAACACATGTGCAGCACATACCTGCTGCTTTCTTCGTTACTTTCTTAGTTTTAACTTCTGTGTTTCTTTTCTTCTTATTTAGTTTTTCAATAGTAGTCATTGTTTTTCTCCAAAAATTAATAAGGTTATGTTGCGATGATTAAACATCGGGTGAATAAAATCACTCTAATAGGATTGGAGTCAATAAAATAAATCTATTAACTTAGGGTTGATTTTAATAACTCGATATATATGCAAAATATCACTGTTAATAATAATTTTTTTGTTTTTAGTGTTATATTTATTTTTGTTATTAGTATGTGCATGAATTATATTTACAATTTTTATTGGTAAGGTGTGAGCATTTGGTTTTTATATTTTTTGTAAATTAAAATTAGATTTTTATTATTTGTTTTGTTTATTTTATTTACGTTATTATTTTTGAAAGATATAGATGTTTGTAATTAACATTAATTTTTAACCCGTATATTTAGATAAAGGTAATTCCTATGATATTAGTATTAATATCCTTATTTGTTTTTTAACAACTAATCACAGGTTTTATAATAAGCCCTATAAAAATATTATGCCTATGGAAAGATATTTTTGGGACAACAAACCTCATAAGGAAAATAATGAAACGTACTATATTGGCTTTATCCTTCCTGTTTGCTACAGCTGCGCAGGCCGACAATCAATGGTCTAAGTATTTGAGTCTTACCTATGGTGGGTTTTCTAACCTAGACTCTGATGGTTTTATGATGACAACTGGTGAAGGACGTGCACCTTTACCGAGTATGCAGCAAGATACGAACCACCGACGTCATCCCATCTATGACTTTACCTCAAAGATCGATGAAAATGGCGAGGTAAGTTGGCTAAAATCATTTGAGCAAAGCAGCTATTACCAAGGTATGGATATTGTCGAGTCTGGCGGAATATACTACCTAGCACTATCCTCGCATCACAACCTTGACTCTCAGTTACTTCTGATAAGTAAAGATGGGGTTGAGATTGACCGAGTCACTTCTGAGAACGCGGAATATCGTTCTTTAGAATCAGATGGTGCTGATGGTGTGATCATTACAGGTCAATATCCGAGCGAAGGAAATGGCTTTGTCGCGCATTATTCTGCTAGCGGGGAAATGCAAACTTGTACCATTGAGGTTGGTGAAGGTGTCACACTAAATAGTTCTGCTTATCAAGATGGTATCGCTATTTCTGTGGGCCATTCCGATTCAAGAGGCGTTATATATGCGACATCATTTTCTGCCGGCGAATGCTACTCAGAGCTGGTTTATGAGGAACCCGCTGCCTCTAATGGGTTTACGGATATCATTATCAGTCAATCACAGCTTTATGTAGCTCACGATTCCTTCGTTACAAAACTTGATGAAGACTACAACATGATTTGGTCGATAAACTATGAGGGAAATATCATTAATGGTTTATCGCAAGGGAGCCAAAACAACATTCTAGCTGCGGGTATGAAAAATGGGGATTCTTGGCTGCTAACCTTTGATACCGATGGGGTAATAGGTATAGATGAAACCTATGCTTATGATGAGTTTGATGACTACGCCAATAGTGTTCTAGAGCGCCCAAGTGGCGATGGTTATATGCTTACAGGCAAGTTTAGCGATAACTCCTTCTTCTTATCTGTTGATGAGAATGGCTATATCGAAGATCTTACACCAGAAGATATCACTCCAACTGGCGTGAGTCGTTAAACCTATGCTTTATTGATTCATATGGGTACGTGTAAAACGTACCCTTTTATTTGGGATACCTAACTATTGGTTTCTCTTATCAACGTAATTATCTAACTTTCCCAACTGTCTAGTATCAGTGTGTAACCCTGTCTAAAAGCAAATTTAAGAGATCAGAGATTGCTCATCTTGCTCACACCCGACTGTGATCGTCCTGATAGTTTAAGTACTCCACACATAAATCGTGAAACGCTTGTGCCTGCGGAGAAATAGTGCGGTCGCTGAGTGTGAAGATACCGATTTGTCTTTCCAATGGCGGGTCGATAAGTGGTATCCATACCAATCTGGTTTCATTGGTAGGGAAGGCCAATTTCGGCAGGGTTGTGACACCGATGCCCAGTTCTAATACGGAAAACAGCGAGGTAATGTTCTCTACCGAGTAGAGGGCTTGCTGACTTAGAGCTCGGGCAGGCGTCGGATCAAGCAAAGTGCAGGTCCCGTTACGAATAAATGGCTGCTTGAGCAATGTTTGCCACTCAATGCCTTCTCGGCTAGTCGCAATCGGGTTATCACTCAAACACACCACACCAATCGGGTCCGATAATAAAGGCGTGAACGTCATGTTGTCATCATCGAGATGAGACGGGTTTCCCAGTGCTAAATCAACCTCGCCAGAGAGTAATCTCGCTTCGACCCCTGCGGCATTGTCATCGATCAAACTGACTTCTACGTTTGGGTGTTGCTCGCAGAATGCCCCTAAAACGCTCGGAATGAGTTTAGCGGCAACAGAGGGAACACTGGCAATTTTTACCCTTCCTTGCTGGCCGGCTGCAGCAGCTCGCAAATCATTGTCTAGCGCTGTGTAGATATTGAGAAACTGAACGATCTTCGGCAAGCAGATTTCACCAAATGGGGTTAACTTGGCTTTGTTACCCGCTTCGAATAATGCTTGTCCCAATATCTTTTCCAGCTCTTTTATTGATGTGGATAATGCGGCCTGAGAACGGTTGGCTCGATGTGATGCTGCGCGAAAACCGCCTTCTTCGACCACCATCACAAAATGCTTTAATTGTTGAAATTTGATGCTCAACTCGGACTCCTTACCATCCCTTTATTCACCATAGTCTCAGTAAGGTGATAAGTTTTTTTTATCGAATGTAAGAAATTTACCGTTCGATTTATCGTCTGTCAAAGTGCAAGATTTAACTATTGCGAAACAATTTTGTTACAAAAGGTTGAGGGCACGTGAATACTCAAACTCAAAAACACCCAGTCAAAACATCACTGTTCGCCTCTAAGGCTCCTCTGGAATGGGCGATTGTTAATAATGGCACTCTCTATACCGCGCAAATCCCGATTGATGCCACTGGTACTGTCGTGGAAGGGGGTATCGAAGCGCAAACCCGTCAGACATTTAACAACTTGGTGCACACCCTAGAATGCGCAGGCGAGTCACTGGACTCTGTTCTACAAGTGCTGATTTACGTGACTGACCGCGAATATCTCAAAACGGTTAATCAAGTTTACGCCGAGTACTTCAACGCGCCGTACCCAAATCGCGCTGCCATGGTCGTTGCTGGCCTGGCAAGAGAAGAGATGTTGGTGGAGTTTGTCGTTTACGCTTCAGCGAGCCAAGACCAGTAACCCCTTATTACGAATAACAGCCTGATGGCGAGTAAAGCCGTCAGCAAGAACAAAGGAAGCAATCATGACATCATTAAACAACGTTCAGGCCGAAAAATCGCTCTACATTGGCGGCGAATGGCAATCAGGCATCAATACCGTTGCCAACATTAACCCATCCGACATCAGCGAGAATCTGGGTGATTTTGCTCAGGCGAGTGAAGCTCAGGTTCAACAAGCTATTCAGGCGGCTAAGCAGGCTCAACCGGAGTGGGAAAAAACACCCATCGAGCGCAAGCAGGCGGTACTGCAAGCGATTGGTGATGAACTGATTGCCCGTTGCGATGAGCTAGGAAAGCTACTATCGAGTGAAGAAGGCAAGCCGTTTGCTGAAGGTCGCGGTGAAATCTACCGTGCAGGCCAGTTCTTCCAATATTTCGCTGCTGAAGTGTTGCGTCAGATTGGCGATAACGCTGCCTCCGTCCGTCCAGGGGTCTCTGTTGAAGTGACTCGCGAAGCCGTAGGCGTTATCGCCATTATTTCTCCTTGGAACTTCCCGACTGCAACCGCTGCTTGGAAGATAGCGCCAGCGCTGGCATTTGGTAACAGCGTTGTTTGGAAACCTGCCAACTTGACGCCAGCCAGTGCCGTGGCACTGACTGAAATTGTTCATCGTCAAGGGCTGCCAGCAGGCACATTTAACTTGGTATTGGGTAGCGGTTCTCAAGTTGGTAACACACTGATTAATTCAACAGACGTGAATGGTGTGAGCTTTACTGGCTCCGTCGATACAGGGCGCAAAGTGGCGGCGGCAACAGCACCAAACTTTGTTCGGTGCCAGCTTGAAATGGGCAGCAAAAACGCCCTAGTTGTTGCCGATGATGCAGACATTCAAATTGCAGTTGAAGCAACCATCGCGGGTTCATTCTCCGGCGCGGGTCAGAAGTGTACAGCCTCTTCACGTTTAGTGGTGATGGACGGGATCCATGACGCTTACGTAGAAGCGCTGATCAAACGCATGAGCGAACTTAAGGTAGGCCATGCGTTGGAAGAAGGCATCTTTATGGGCCCTGTCGTCGATGGCAATCAGCTAGAGGCAAACTTCGAGTGGATTGAGAAAGCACGTCAAAGCGGTGCTGAGCTAGCGTTTGGTGGCGAGCGTTTGAACCTCAAACACGATGGCTACTACATGTCGCCAACGTTATTCCTCAACACGCAAAACAGCTGGGAAGTGAACCAGGAAGAGGTTTTTGCACCAATGGCGAGCGTGATTCGAGTTGCTGACTTAGATGAAGCGATTGCCGTCACCAACGATACTCGCTTTGGTCTGACTGGCGGGATTGTGACGCAAAGCCTGCGCACGAGTGCCATCTTCAAGCAACAAGCGCAAACTGGCTGTGTGATGGTCAACCTACCGACAGCAGGGACAGACTACCACGTTCCATTTGGTGGCCGTAAAGAGTCTAGTTTTGGTCCTCGCGAGCAGGGTCAGTATGCCAAAGAGTTCTACACCGTAGTGAAAACGGCATATCAACGTCCGTACTAAGTCTGCATTGGGCAACCGCTGCGCTGCCCGACATAGAGCGGTTCTAAGAATTATTGAGGAATGGTTATGTACCAACAACGAATCATCATTGATGGACTTCAGTACTGCAACTGGGACAGAGAGTATTTCCAAACTCTCAAGGCCAGTGGAATCACCGCAGTACATGCGACCATTGTTTATCACGAAAATGCACGTGAAACCCTGAGCCGATTTGCTGAGTGGAATTTACGTTTTGAACAAAACTCCGATCTCATCATGCCCATCTACTCAATGGCCGATGTGGAAACCGCTAAGCGACAAGGCAAGGTCGGTATCTTCTTTGGTGCGCAAAACTGCTCGCCAATTGACGATGAAATTGGCCTGATTGAGGTGATGCGCCGCCAAGGTTTGCTGATTATGCAGCTGACCTATAACAACCAAAGTTTGCTTGCGACCGGATGCTACGAGGCGAACGATACGGGCATTACTCGCTTTGGTAAGCAAGCCATCGCGGAAATGAACCGAGTGGGGATGATCATTGATATGTCCCACAGCGCGGAACGTTCGACGCTGGAAGCGATTGACCTTTCTTCCCGCCCGATTTGCATTAGCCATGCGAACCCGAGCTTTGCTCACGATGCGCTTCGTAACAAATCCAACACAGTGATTAAAGCGCTGACCGAGCGTGGTGGCTTGATTGGCTTCAGCCTCTACCCATTTCACTTGCCAAACGGCAGCCAATGTTCACTAGAAGACTTCTGCCAGATGGTGGCGAAAACGGCCGAGCTATTCGGTGTTGAACACCTTGGTATTGGCAGCGATTTATGCCTCAACCAACCACAACAAGTGTTGGAGTGGATGCGCAATGGGCGCTGGTCTAAGGCGATGGATTATGGCGAAGGCTCTGCAAGCAATTCGGGCTGGCCGGATGCGCTGCCGTGGTTTAGCGGAAGTAAAGGGATGGAGAACATCTACAACGGATTAATTCGTCATGGATTCAGTGAGTCCGAGGCGGGACAAATACTGGGTGATAACTGGTTTAACTTTCTGAAAGAAGGACTTGAGCCTATTTCATAAACCTTAACCCAAACATGGAGCAGCCCACCACAACAACTAAAACAAGGTGGGTCGTTGAATACACTCGTGTAGCTGGCCTGATGGCCACTACCGAAAAACTTCTGGAGTCAGCATATGTCTGATTTAACCAATAGCATGAAAGCTGCCGCAATGAACATGGCATCTGACAAATCACAGGCTAAGCACAATACGTGTGCCAATGAAAATTCGCCTGACAAGCTTGGGCTGAGCAATCCCGCTTTCTGGTATAGCGGTGGGTTCATCGCTCTGTTTGTTGCTTTAGCGCTCTATGATGGCGAACTGCTGTCTAATCTGGTCAATGCAGGATTTGGCTGGTCAGTGAAAGTGTTTGGTCCATACTGGCAGTTGCTACTGCTTCTCACCTTTCTTATTGGCCTTGGGCTCGCTGCAGGGCGAACAGGTAAGGTGATACTCGGTGGCACAACCAAACCCGAAATGGATACTTTCCGCTGGACTGCGATCATCTTCTGTACCTTACTCGCTGGTGGTGGTGTGTTCTGGGCTGCGGCAGAGCCAATCGCCCATTACGTTAGCCCACCGCCTCTCTATGGCCCACAAGATAACCCTCAACAGTTAGCCGTCAACTCACTGTCGCAATCCTTTATGCACTGGGGATTCCTTGCATGGGCCATTGTTGGCAGCCTGACAGCTATTGTGGTGATGCATCTTCATTACGATAAAGGTCTGCCGCTGAAACCTCGTATTCTTCTCTATCCGGTTCTTGGTGAACGTGCATTAAAAGGCCATACGGGTGCGATCATTGATGCGTGCTGCATCATCGCGGTTGCTGCAGGGACGATAGGTCCAATTGGTTTCCTAGGTCTACAGGTTAGCTACGCGTTAAACGCATTGTTTGATATTCCCGACGGCTTTACCACTCAGCTGATCATTATTCTGTTTGCCATCGCACTTTATACTTTGTCTGCTCTGAGTGGTCTGAATCGTGGAATGCAGATGCTTAGCCGTTACAACGTAATTTTGGCTATCGCCCTGATGATCTACATTCTTCTATTTGGCCCAACGAACTTTATCTTCAACGGCTACATTCAGGGTGTGGGCAGCATGCTCGATAACTTCATCCCAATGGCGACTTATCGTGGGGATGAAGGCTGGCTTAGCTGGTGGACGGTCTTTTTCTGGGGATGGTTCCTTGGCTATGGACCTATGATGGCAATCTTTATTGCGCGCATTTCCCGCGGTCGCAGTATCCGCCAGTTAATCTCGACTATTAGCATTGTGGCACCACTGGCGACTTGCTTTTGGTTCACTATTGTTGGTGGTTCTGGTCTGGCATTTGAAATTGCCGAGCCGGGCAGTGTCAGTAAAGCTTTCGAAGGTTTCAACCTGCCAGGTGCGCTATTGGCGGTTACTCAACAACTACCGTTACCTATGGTGGTGTCGGTGCTGTTCCTTATCCTGACGACGATCTTCATCGTTACAACCGGTGACTCTATGACGTACACCATCAGCGTGGTGATCAGTGGAGAAACCGAGCCTAATGCCATCGTTCGCACATTCTGGGGTGTCGCCATGGGTGTGACAGCGCTGATTCTGATTTCACTGGGTTCAGGCGGAATCTCCGCATTGCAGTCTTTTATCGTGATCACTGCGGTTCCGGTGTCATTGATACTGCTGCCATCACTTTGGAATGCGCCACAAATCGCAATCAAGATGGCGAAGGCGCAAGGGTACTAGGGGCTGTTGACCTTTTGAGCTGATTTTTGCAGCAGTTTGTGGGTTCTTTATACAAGGCAGAGGATTTGAAATGTAGTTGCCCTACCTGATAAGCCGATAACGCAGTAGAAAGGAACCACAAACGCTGCCCAGAGGGTTCGGCTAAAAGCGTTTTACTCTTTGTTGAGAGGTGTTTTGCTTAGGTCACTAGGCGACAAACCTCTCGCCGCGACTAAAACGCTTTTATCTCGAACAAAATTTAACCGCAAAAGGTCAACAGACCCTAGTGACTACTTATTAACAACTAATAACGTGAACAGTGTGCGGAAATTGTCCGCACACTCCAACCATTCTTACAATAACAACAGGTGGTGAGCAAAATGGATGCACATCGTTCTACTTACACTGAAACATCGCTGCGCAATGCAGAGGTGGTCATGGCGCCAGAAAGGCTAGGAGCTATGCACCAAAATCGAATCAGTTTTGTACGCAGTCTGATTCGTAAAATGGCTAGACAACAATGGCAGGTGAGTCGTCATGATTGGCAACTTTGCCCGCAAGGGTTTGGCCATGTCATTTACCGACTTAACACCCCACACCATGTTTATCATCTCGTGGTGTTTTGTGATCAGATTGCAGACGAAGAGCGCAATGACAGAGTCATCGCGGAAAGATGGGATGTCACGTTTGCCTTGGTTTACGGTGATGTTGATGTGAGTTTGCTTGAACAGTTGCGTGCCAATGTTCCGCTTCAGGAAGCTGGGCGCAACCCGAACAATGTGTTGGTGCTGGCAAGAGCAAACAAAAGTGTACGAGTGTTCGAACATATTGTCTCGGCGCTGGCTAAAGGCCTTCAACCACAAGGCGAAGAGCTGGCACAGGTGGGTTATATCCTCAGAACAACAGCCGTGTATGGCAACGGTAAGTTTGGGATTGCGGACTTCAAGCTCCTGGAGAACAATCCGGACTTCAGTCTGTCCTTCAGTGCGCAGATGTGTGCTGTGTACCTGCTGCGCGAGTTCAGTCTCGATTGGGTGCATTACCTTGCACGTCAGCAAGGTGGCAATAATGCAGTTGAGCTAGACCGAGGACTGCAACGCTATCTTGGCGTCGGCAATGCCACCGGGTTGGGTATGGCGCCTTATTTGATTAATCACCCATGTATCGTTGATCAATGGATGACGGCGCGTGAAAGTGCTTTAGCGCAGGTTCTAGCAAGCCCATGCGATTCGGAGATGCTTGAACCTTTGAGTCAGCTATTGAATAAAGCCATCAAACATTTAGATCAGGTAGTGACCATCAATCCGCATCAGGATACGTTGAATCAACAGGCGATTGCTGAGCTGACTCTTATTCATAAAGATCTGGCGAACATCACTTCACAGCAGCCCAACTGGCAGAGTGTGATGGAGGGTTTGACGACCTACAGTTTGGAAACTCAAGAGATTGTCACTTCTTGTTTGATTGAGCTTTACCCAGAACTGGTTAACCGTTTTGAAGAGCAAATGAACACCGACGAAACGTTGTCTGTTGCTACCGGCAAAAGCGTTGGTGATTTGCTTAGTGTGTTAAACGATAAGTATCGCTGGGCGATTGACGCCGATTACTCGCTGGCAGAAAACAACTATTGGTTCTGGTATCGCTCTCAGGATAAAGAAGAACCGAGACTTGGGGTTCGTGGGGAGGAATCCGGTGAAGACCGAGAGCTGCCGCTCGATATTGGTCGTCAGGTCAACCGCCTGTTTACCGCAGCCTCTCAGCAGCCGAGTGAGATGTCACTGGCTCAGTTTCTATTACAACACCCTCAATATCGCTCTGTGGCGCGTCGAGTCTGGACCTTGGGCCATCGCCAGATGGGCGATATTCAGATGAACGTGTTACGTAAAGATGCACTGCCTATGCATTTGCTGCGCTGTAAGCTGTCTTTCTTTGGTGCGACGAAATTTGATCCCCGCTCAGATCGCTGGGTACGGGTGACCTTCTTTCAAGGTGCGCCTTTGCTGGACGAAATCGACTCAGAGCAGCACAACGATAATTGGATTTTCCCTTTGATGCCAACCGAAAGTGAGATCCAGAGTCGTCAGTCGAACAAGGTTCAAGGGAGAAACGCATTATGATCGTGTCACACAATGAGCTGGTTGCAGCAGTCAATAAAGCGTTCTTAGGCGCACGTCGTATGTGTGGTGAAGCGGATGTTATTGCCAATATGGTGGCCGATTTACAAATGGCGGGGCTGCATGGTGTTCGTCACTTTAATAATGCCAGTCGTTTTCTCGGTTTAGACTCTGACTGCGCGGTGTCGATTTCACAACGTTCTGATGAGAGCCTAGAGGTGGATTTGCACAATAGCAGTGTGGCTTGTCACTTACCTGCCGTGTTGGATTTTGCGCTGGAGAAAATGGCCCAGTCTAAAACCATTACTATTGAGCTTAAGCAGTGCCATAACCGTTGGCTGGCGTATAGCGAGTTAGTGAAGTTGGCAGCTAAAGGTATCGCGTGTCGTGCCCGCTGGACCAATGGCACCAGCCCTAAAAATGTATTGTACGTGTTAAATCGAGGCCAAGTTGCACCGGAACTGTATTTCTCAGAGGAGAGCCGTGGTTCGATAGAAAGTGAACACTCGATGACGATTGAATTAGCGGTAAGTGATTTTGATGTCAGTGCTAGTTCGCAAGGCTACAACGTGTATGTTGACGCTAAGGAGCTCGTCGATGCACAGCAGTCCTCATGGCGAGAGGGTATTTTCGTTGAAGACGAAGAATGGGAATTACTAAAGCAGACCGCGACTGTATTTCTGGTCGAGAATAGCGAACGTTCAAGGCAGGGTGCCGGAGAGCTGGTCTAATACTGAAAAAGCCAAGGTCAAGACCTTGGCTTTTTCATTCAATCACACATCCAATGGTGGCATGCCATGTAAAGACGCAAGTTGTGAGAGTGAGAGATTGCTTTTCGCCAATGAACTGCGGGAGGCGACTGCTGGTTTTACCGCGGCGGGTTTCACTGCGAATTCGTGTCCATCCAGTATGCCTTTACCCTCCTTGAGTTCATTAAGTCGAGCGTTAACCACGCCATCGGTGCTGGAGAAATCAATTTTGTAACTGCCGACGTACTCCTGAACGTATTTGGTCGAGAGCGATTTAAGCTTATCAATGTAAACCACGGCTTTATCATACTCGCCCTGAGATACAGCATCTAACTTAGGCGTAAGCAATTGTGCAAACTTCATTGGATGGCCGACAAAACCACTGCCCATAACGAGTGCGGCAACAATTGGAGTAGTCACTACCGCATTCTGAAACCACTCAGAAAACATCTTGTGATCACTGACCAAGCTGCCATTGGCGGTGCGATTGTGCCATTCTTTTTTGGCACGTTTGAGGACTTTGTCGAGTAGAGCGCGCTGAACAAAAAAGTCGACCAATTTGATAATACGTTCTAAAACAGCAACGATAAGGCTGATGATAGAACCAATGCCGGCGGCAGTGGCTCCCGCGATCCCAGCGACGCTAAGCGCAACACTTTTGATGCCACCTAGAGCGCCAGTAGCAGAGTGGCGAGCCAACGCTTTGGATATAATGCTAGGGTGGCCGCCCAGTAGCTCGACACCACGACCTTTATAGATTTGAGTAATGAGGTCTTTCGATTTCAGAACTGACTTTTTGACTGCTGAATAAAGAGAAGAAGCACTTCTTACATGCCCCCAACCAGGAATCAGATCCGCGAAATTACCGGCAAATTTACTGATCAGCCAGCTCCCAACCTCGGCTAGCCACTCCAGACCATGCAGTAAATCACCATAAACATGGCTGACTTTGTTGAGCAAGGTGCGGAAAAAATCAGACAAAAGGTCTTTGATACCATTCTTCATTGAAGTGGTGACTTCCGCGACTTTTGAAGCGGCTTTCGAAATCTTTTTCGCTGCTTTGCTATTTTTGAGCTTAGTCATGGTCTCAGTGTTGTTGAGTAGGCCCATGGCAGCATCTTTGAAGTCTGTGAAGGGTTCGGTGCCTACAACAAATGCACTAAAAAAGTGTGCATTCGAAATTTTGGCAACTTTAGTAATTTCTGTACTCGCTAACATGTACATGGCGCCCATGCGAGCATCCGCCATTTGTGCAACCTGAACACCGCGCGCAGTATTAGAAGTATTACCAAAGATTTTGTCTTTGATGAGACGTTTAAGTAGTTTGACTTGCATAGAAACCTCCACTTAACGATGTTGAACGCACCGGGTCATCTTTGAACAGACATAGCCGAGGCTTGGGGATGTATTAACTACATTAACGAAAATGAACTCGGTGATCTTCGACTTTTGGTTGAAACTTTCTAATTAGAGGTACGACCACTAAGTTTCAAGGGATAACCACTCTTTATCCATAAGTGCTGAGAATATAAAACGTTACAGGCAGTGTAAAGATGGCGAGAAAAGTCTGGTGAGCAATGATAGATGCCATAGCGTGGCTGTTACCGCCGAGCTGTTTTGCAAGAATGTAAGCGGAAGGGGCGGTGGGAACTGCCATCATGATGGTAACAATCGCGAGTATCATGCCTTCAAGCCCAAGCGAAAGCGCGAACACAAAAGTCATTCCCGGTTTAATAAGCAGCTGCATCACAGAAGCAACGACGACCATTTCTTTGAATGATTCATTGCGGTCTGTTTTCAGAGCTGCGCCAATAGCAAGCAGTGCTAACGGCAGTGCACATTTGCCTAATAAACCAAGGGTTACATTGATTTCATCGGGTAGAGACAGCGGGCTTAGATTAACCGTTAATCCAATCACGCAACCAAGAATAAGGGGGTTGCGCGATAGGCTGATAAATATCGATTTCCAGCTTTTCACTTCCTGACCATAAAAAGAAAACACCAAAAGACACAGCACGTTTACGGTGATGATGATTACTGACATCGATATAGCGGCGGCAACGATGCCAGACTCCCCAAACAAGTTGTAGACGATGGCCAACGCCACAAAACTATTAAAGCGCACGCCTCCTTGAAATATTGACGTAAAAGACGCTGGGTCAACAGAGCGCACATAGCGTTGCCAGACGATGAGTAAAACACTGCAGATAAGAAGGACGACAACCAAGACGCTAGCAATGCTGAACCATGGCAGATCATCCAATGGTTTGTTGCCAAGCGAGTAGATTAATAAAGCGGGAGTGAGGAGAAAATAGGTCAACTTGGCCAATTCGTCCCAGAATGAATCGTTAAAACGCATTAAGCGACGAATCAAATAACCCAATAATATGATGAACATGACCTGCAGTAAGGCCGAGATAGCAGCTGACATATTTTCTCCTTTCTTCATCCAAGAGTACAAAGAAAGAAGGCGAAAAAATAATTATGGATTTTTAACAAAAACGTAAAATTAATTTATGGGTAACAACTCATCGAGCAAGACTTGAACTAGCTCTTTTCTGCTGTGATGTTCTCTCTGGTACAAACCCATGTTGCGGTGCAGTCGTGGTATACCAAAGGGAACGAGTTTGTATTCTTCTCGTAGTTTGTTTGCTCTGGCTTCCCCTAAAGCCATAACGGTAACTCCCAGTTTTTCCTGCACCATGATCAACGACGCTTGGAGGGAATCCAGTTCCATCACAGTATCTGTGATCAAATTCCTACGTTTGAGTTCGTTATCAATCATTGTGCCAGCCCAAGCTCGCGCGTCCAGCTTTATAAATGGGTGGTTTTTGAGTAAATCGCTATCGGAAGTTTCGGCTGTATCCTTATGAGCGACAACGTAAAAAGGTTCTTGCTCTATGGTCGTCCAGCTAAAGCCAGTCGGTATCTTCCGTTGTGGTTCAGTAATTAAAACCGCGTCCAATTCTCCGGTCTCAACCCGCTCAGCCAAATCGACTGACATACCTCGAAATACTTTAATCGAGAGCTTGGGATATTGGCGACGAATTGAAGCTAGGGCAGGGCCAAGTGCGCCAACCTGAACACTAAATACTGACCCTACCAGTAGCTCGCCGCTGTAGAGACCGTTTTGACCTAAACCGTCGCCGAGAGAATCATACATTGATAAAATTTGCTCCGCTCGTTGCATGACTTTTTCGCCATCACGAGTAAGAACCAAATTGCGACCGATCTTCTCAAACAGTTTGGTATCAAGTTCCGTTTCAAGTTGTTTCATTTGGGTACTGACCGCCGCCTGCGTTAAACCTATTCTGTCACCTGCTGCAGAAAAACTGCCGTGGGCAATAATCGCCCGCAAGGTTTTCAACGCTTTGATGGACATAAATAAAGTACTCCAAACTTTAACCAAAAACGACTTTGAGAATAACATAGCTGGCTGAGATATTGTCTGAACTTGCGAGTAGGTTTATGTGGCTGACTCAGATGATAGTGAAACCAAAACGAACAAGTAGTAACATTTCGGCTGTTTCGCAAAATTTGTTGAAGAGAAAAGAGTCGCCAATGTTGTTACCTACAAAGTACGCCATTACCCGTAATGAGAAGAGTCTAGATGAGTTGGCGCAATTACTTGTTTTGCAAGGCGTTGACAGTTTGTGCCAGGTACGAGCCAAGTCGTACAGTCTATCGTCTCTAAAGCAAGCAATTGCTCCCTATGTGAAAGGGATTGTGTTGGTCAATTCTGCTTCCTATGACGGCTCGGATGTAGCTCCTTTTTATGGCGTGCACTTTACCTCAAAAGACCTCTCAGATAAGGCTTTGATTCAGTCAGTTCGTCACAGCGGCGCGCAATATCTGGCGGCATCGTGTCACAATGAGCAGGAGATTGAGCTGGCGAATAAAGCAGGGTGTGATTTCATTACTATTTCGCCAGTGGAAGCGACGAACTCTCATCCTGATGCCACTCCGATTGGTTGGCAGCGCTTTGCGGAGCTATCCAAATTGGCGAACATGCCAACCTTTGCCCTCGGTGGGCAAAGTACCCATAACGTAGAACATGTACAAAGCTACGGTGCGCACGGCGTTGCTGGGATTTCAGACTTTTGGAAGGTTGAGAAATGAAAAAGGCTGGTGAATTCACCAGCCTTAGCGTTTAGCCTAAATAGCGATTCTTGAGGTGATCTTTAAAGAATTGCGCGTTGAGAGTGTCGCCTGTTGATTGCTTCACTAACTGATCTGTTGTGAGTAAGCTTCCCTTGCTCCAGATATTGTCTGATAGCCAGCTAAAGATTGGCGTTAAATCGCCAGCTTTAATGGCTGCATCAACATCAACTGTTTGCTTCATTGCTGCCATAAACTGCGCGGCATACATGGCCCCTAATGTGTAAGATGGGAAGTAGCCAAATGCGCCGTCGGTCCAGTGGATGTCTTGCATACAACCGTTCTTGAAGTTGTCTTTGGTCGATAATCCAAGGTAAGCCTGCATTTTTTCATTCCACAATTCAGGGACGTCAGTGTGTTTGATCTTACCGTTGATCAGGTCGCGCTCAATCTCGTAGCGTAAAATAACGTGAGCAGGGTAGGTAAGCTCGTCGGCATCAACACGAATGAAGTCTTTTTTCACGCGGGTGTATAGTTTGTGGAAGTTTTCCTGCGAGAATAGAGCTGGGTTATCGCCATCGAAATGCTTGGCCGCAAAACCTGCCAGATGAGCGATAAAGGCGTCGCTGCGCCCGACCTGCATTTCAAAAAATAGCGATTGAGACTCGTGAATACCCATAGAGCGAGCTTCACCAGAAGGTAATCCAGCTAGAGATTTTGGTAGTCCTTGTTCATAACGAGCATGACCCGTTTCGTGTACAATGCCCATCAGCGATTGAACGAACTCGTTTTCGTCGTAGCGAGTCGTAATACGCACATCCGATGGTACACCGCCACAGAATGGGTGCACACTCTCATCCAGACGACCATGTTCAAAGTCGAACTGCAGTAGCTTCATCACTTCGAGACCAAGTGCTTTCTGCTTGTCTGTTGCGAATTTACCTTCAGGTTGAATAAACTGCTCAGAAGATTGCTTTTCAATCACTTCATCAATAAGTTCTGGCAACCAGCTTTTCACATTGCTAAACAAGGTGTCTAGGGAAGCGGAGCTGGTGCCGGGCTCGTAGATATCCAACATGGCATCGTATGGAGTGAGTCCGTTTGCCTCTGCTCGGATTTGCGCTTCTTCCTGAGAAAGTTTCACTACCTCAGCCCAGTTCTTCTCGAACCCAACCCAGTCATTGTCACCACGTTGTGTACGCCATGCATGTTCACATTTGGAACCTGCAAGGGATTTAGCTTGCACCAGTTCTTCTGGGAGAAGGTTGGCTTGCTGCCACTGGCGTTTCAACTCGCGAAGTGTCGCCTTGTCATCTGTATTGAGTGATTCACCTTCGGCTTCTGCAAACCAGTCTGCCAGTTGAGGCTGAGTATGAAGGCCGTGAATATGAACCGAGAGTTCCGCCATGGCTTCAGAGCGAGCTTGGTTACCGCCGCTAGGCATAACTGCTGCTTGGTCCCAACCACAAATAGAAGCAAGGTGGCTGAAATGAGAGATTTTTTTAGAATGTGCTTTGAGTTTTTCGAATGCGCTCATGGGTCGCCTTCCGTGACTATTTAGGAGAAGGAAAGTGTATCAACCTCGCGTAGTCAGACCAAGTACTATCCGGTTACATCCTTTGGATTGAGTCTCTGTTAAATCACACTATTTCGAGCATTTAGTGATTTAAATGTTATTGGTATGGCGGAAAAGAATTCCGTTTCGTTGTTTATTCACTGACGTTTTGATGATAGAAGAGGATTATCAAATGGCCTCGATGAATTCGAGAAGAGGCATAGAAAGGAGTAGATGTGATTAACAATATGGAAGCGTTTCTGATCGCCATTACCATTTTAACGCTAACACCGGGTCTGGACACTGCGCTGGTGCTACGCAATTCTTCCCGAGGTGGAGTGAAAGATGGCGTTGCCACCAGTCTAGGTATTTGTTTAGGTCTGTTTGTCCACGCGACGTTTTCTGCAATTGGTATCTCCGCTATTTTGGCTCAGTCGGCAGAACTGTTTAATGCAGTAAAGATGGTTGGTGCCGCTTATCTTATATGGCTGGGGGCGACAACTTTAAGAGAGGTCTGGAAAGGAGATGTGGCTCTGTCGAATATGGAGTCTCATACGCATAATCTGGATATGAAACGCTCTCTTCGAGAAGGCTTTCTGTCAAATATTCTCAACCCGAAAACAGCAGTTTTCTATCTCGCGTTCTTGCCGCAGTTTATCAATCCCGAGGGTTCGGCATTTTTGCAATCCAGTTTGATGGCGGCTATCCACTTTGTGATTGCCATGATTTGGCAGTGTGGCTTAGCAGGTACTTTGAACTCAGCAAAGAACCTACTTAAAAGCCCTAAGTTTATGCGCCGAATGGAAGCAACAACAGGAGTGGTTCTCGTTGGCTTAGGTGTGAAACTTATAGTGGAAGAATAAAAAAACAGCGGCTTAAGCCGCTGTTTTTTTATTGGTTAGCTCTGCATCTGAGGTTGCTTTAAGTTATCGACAGCGGCTGAGAAATACGCTTTCGTTTCCTCAATCACGACATGACGGAGCAAGATCAAACCGATCAGGTTAGGCACCGCCATCAAGCCGTTAACGATATCAGCGATAATCCAAATCATATCGAGGTGTAGGAAAGCGCCTGATGCCACCAAAGCAAGGAAGATAACCTTGTATGGCAGAACGGCTTTGGTGCCGAACAAAAATACGACACAGCGCTCACCATAGTAGTTCCAACCCAGAATGGTTGTGAAGGCGAAGAAGATCAAACCAACGGAAACCAGAATAGGGCCAAGCGTTTCAGCATTCAGGCCAACAGCAAAAGCGTGAGTCGTCATCGCTGCACCAGCAAAGTCACTTTGCCATGCACCAGTCAGGATCAGTGCAAGACCTGTCATCGTACAAATGATAATGGTATCGAAGAAGGTACCTGTCATCGAAATCAGACCTTGTCTCACACACGAATCGGTTTTCGCAGCCGCTGCTGCCATGGGAGCACTGCCAAGACCCGATTCGTTAGAGAAAACACCACGAGCAATACCCGACTGGATGGCTAGCATGATGCTTGCACCAAGGAAGCCACCTGTTGCCGCCGTTTGTGTGAAAGCAGACACCAGAACTAGCTCGATAGCATTGAACAGTTGATCGCTGTTGATGACAATCACGCTCAAACAAGCCAATACGTAGAACAGCGCCATCGTTGGAACGACTTTGCCTGCAACTTTAGCAATTGACTGAATACCACCCAGCGTGACAAACGCGACTAGTACCGTCAGTACCACTGCGGATGCTTCTCGCGGCACGCCAAAAGAGATCTGGCTGGCGTCTAGAATCGCGTTTACCTGAGGGAAAGTACCAATACCGAAGCAGGCAACACCCAAAGCGAAGAAGGCGAATAGCGAAGCGAGCGTACGAGAACCCACCCCATATTGGAGGTAGTACATTGGTCCACCAACCATCTGGCCTTTGTCATCTACCTTGCGGTATTTAACAGCCAATAAGCATTCCGCGTATTTAGTCGCCATTCCGAACAGAGCAGCAAGCCACATCCAGAACAGTGCACCCGGACCACCGAGTTTTATTGCGGTTGCGACACCAACAATGTTACCTGTACCGATGGTGGCAGAAAGCGCGGTACAAAGAGCGGCGAAGCTTGAAACATCACCTGGTTTTTTGGAATCATCTTTGCTGAAAACCATTTTCAGTGCAGTCGGCAGGTGTCGAAACTGAAGTAAGCCTAAGCGAAAAGTAAAGTAGACACCGGTTCCCACTAACAGGATAAGTAGTGGTGGACCCCAGACAAAGCTGTCGATAGTTTTAAGTAAAGATTGAAGGTTATCCATGATTTCCCCTTAATTGATAAAGCATTACTAAGGAGAAGAGTGAAAGGGCAGAGACGACGAGTCTCAACAAACGCTACAGGCAGCAAAGCGATCATAGCTAGGTTGTTCTTTTCACTCCTCTGTCCTTTTGCCTGAGAGTTTCACCACACACCTGATGGTGTGAGGTTTGCTCCTTCGGCGACCGATTTAACGGTTCTCTCCAGAGGTTCCTCCAACTACAGTCCTCGCTGTTTTCACAGCACCTGAAAGATTTACTTCTTCGGTAGGTTATTTCGTCCAAATGTTAAAATTTGGTTAATAACCACTCTCCTGTAGTCTTCATCGGAACGATTGCTCGTAAAGTGAGCAAAAGTTGGTTGATAGCACTGGTTGCTACCAACGTGTGAACTCTATCATTATTTTTGTGTAATTCAATTAGTTTTTTGCATGAATAACAAAATGGGGGAAATGAGGATAATTAGAGCCTTTGAAAGCTTCAAAGGCTCTTAGTTAAAACTCATTCTTTGTTTTGAGTACGGATGCTAAAGATGGAATTTTCATCCACGAAGTCATACTCAAGTTGCGAAGGGGTAACGTCACAGACTTCGGAGACAGGTGTTAAGGTGCCGCTCGTACCATAGCGAAGATCAAATTGAATAAATCGACTAAAGACATTGTCTTGATCTCCTCTAGGAATCTCCTCTATGTACATTTCAGTATCGCGGCAGCTTCCTGAGATGGTCATGATGGTGGGAAACATAATCGGTTCCGAAATAGTAAAGTCTTCGAGCGTGACATCTCGATATGTTCGATTGAGGTCAATGGGTTGACTGGTGTAAATCGCCCCAGCAAATTTTTCTGCGTAAAGGCTGCCACTCCAACCTCTTGGAACAGGTAAGGTGTATGCGCCATTAGCGTCTGTTTTAGCGCTGGAGAAGTAACCTCTTACATCTGCGTTTTGGACAGGGATGCCATCCTGAGAGTATACGTATCCTTCAATGTTTACTTTTGAAGTAGGGCGCGTAAATAGGTGTGAATTGCTAATATCACCAATCAATAAAGTGCCTGATTCAAACCCAAAACTGGAACCATACCTACTGTTCCCGTCTCCAGTCTGAAAGATTTCAGCCAGCTGCCAAGACAACTCTTTACCTTTTTGGATATCGAAACGATAAACTTTCCCTAGTGCGTCATCACCAATCATGAAGGTGGTCCGATCTAGCTCCACGTCATGACCAAAATAGCCTGTTTCCGTATCGATATCCGCTTGATTGATCGTCTGCTGAAGGCTCCAAGATTCGTAAGGATGACGTCTCATGAAGACATGCACGTACGACGTTGTGTAACTACTTACGACTAAAAAGTGCTTATTCACATCAAAGGCGAAACCAAACTGACTGGATTGAGTTGGGGTCTTATCCGGCGACTCAATAACATCACCTAAGTGCCAAGTATTAAGATCTCGACTGCGGAAAATAAAGATACGCTCTGCTGACGATTCGCTGATGTACAACTCGTTGGCATAACGGCGAACAGTAAACCCTAAAGACTGATAAGTAGGGTCGGGAAAGCTGTTGACGTCTAGCTTATCGACCAGTTGCCATTCCCCAGAGTTTCTGAGGTATACATAAACGCTTCTTTGCTTGGGATCGGAAATTGTGAGTAGCTGGTCATCAAGGTAAACAGACTCACCAAATTGAGAAAGTTGTGGGTCAACGTCGTCCGGCAGTTCGATTGTGCTAGATAACGTCCAGTTTGGTTTGAATGCGTTCTCGCGCTCGTACAGCCAAACTTTGTGCTCAGAGTTGGAACCGATAGCAATAAAGCGGTCTGTGTTGTAGACGTACTTATCGGTATATCCACTGCCGGTAACCGGAAGCTTTGGACCAAACTTCCAAACGCCAAAATCTTTAAAAATAATTTGGTTTTCGATGACGCCGACGTTACGCGAAAGTGACGTTGTTCCTGATACCTTGTCGATTTTTTGATAATCGGATAAATCAGGAAAATTGGGTGATGCATTTGTACCTAATGAAAGTAGGGCAGCGAGTAATGCTAAATATCGCATGGAGGTCTCTCCTCACTAATGAAGTAGTAATTCATGGTGGAATGAGACTTACAACAAGTTGACTACGAACTAACTTAAGTTCTCGATGAACATCAGAGCAGGCGAAAAAGTTGAATCTCGTCGCTCTGAAGAAGTCATACTACATATAAAACAATCATCATATCAATAGTGTTTTGAGTATTTATACTAAGTGATATATATGTAATTTTAACCCATTAAAATAATTGGAATTCAACTGGTTTAAAACTGTTGAGTGGAGTGTGTCGAGGGGGTTAAGTTGAGTTCGGTTTTAAAGACTCTATAGTGTCTTTTTGACTTTATTGTTGTGATGTCTTATTGACACTATTTTTGTTGGTTTGATTTCTATTGTATTGATTATACGGAGATTTTAAAGTTGGCAAGAAGAATGCAATGTAGAGAGAAAAACAAAATAATCTAGTGAGGTCTCTATGTTTGTTCAACCAACTCGCACTACATTCAAAACACTTTTGACTGTTTCAAATATTGGACTGGTCGTCACTTTTCTCGCACTGGTGGTCAGCGTGCTGATTTCGTATCCATACGCTAACTCCTTCAGCCTGAATGCTCAAATTGCTGCGCATATCAGTACCATCGTAATAGCTGCATTTTTGAAAGTGAGTTATGTCACCCGATGCTTGGCGCAATACAATCTAGGTTTAGAAGTGAAATAGATATGACATAGCAATAGCGCCCTAAGTAGGGCGCTATTGCAAAGCTTAGAAGTAGTTCGCGTCAACCAGCTCGCTTACTTGCACTGATTTCACATCAGCGCGAGCATCCAGCCATTCAGCGACTTTTGCTTGTTGTTCTTCTGTTACGCTTTGGTATCTTTCTGAGTGACAGATAAAGCCTTCAAACAACTCAAGACCACCGCCGCCAAAGCTTAGACCAAGCGCATCAATGTAATCAATGAACTCGTCAACAAACGCGTCGTAGTTGTCAAAGTCAGTGATCGTTGTTTCACAGCTGACTTCGAATCCAAGCATCGCGAACTCACCCAAAAATAGCTTCTTCTGGATACGACGTTTCTTATTTTCTAACTTAAATGGTTTCATTATTTTGCCTCAAACTTTCGAGTTAGCTCCTTATACCTCAAATTCTATGCAAGCCCAAATATAATTCTGTTAAAGGGGTAAAATTCTAATGTTGTTTGGGAAAGGTCGCGTTTTGTTACGATTAAACCACGTGGAAGTGGAGGAAGCGGGAATGGGAGTGTATATAATTAAATCAAATGGGTATAAAACAAACCTAACTCTGACCCAATGCTCTTAAAAAATGGTATAAATGAACGAGTTAACAGGCCATTGAGGTTCGCGCAGAGTCTGGCTAAGGAGACGGTATGACAAGATTGATTGCGATTGTTTTTTTGGTGGCATTGGCGTTTGTTCTGATCCGGTATCGAACCAACGAAAAGCTGCAAAAATATGTCGTTGTTACTCTGATCTCCGGCTTTTTAGTTTATACCGCCACTTTGGTGGTAACCGAACTCATGCGCTAAACCAGTAGGAGCAAAGAAGTGAACAACGAGTCTGAAATGGATAACAATGATGATGTGGTGGTTATCGAAGAAAGAGATAAGCGCAGTTATTTATACATCATTATTGCTGGTGTCTTAGGATTAGCACTAGGTGGGTTAGTTGGCTCCGTCGTCACGGCCGGTAAATGGCAAAATGCCTACAATGGGCTGGAAGAAAAATATCAGTTACTTGTAGAAGACAAAAAACAGCTGGTTGTTGAAGTCGAAGATAAAGTGGCGAAAGTGGATGATGAAATCGCAGTTAAGCTGCAACAAGCCATCGAGGAGCAGCAGCAAGAGCACGAAGATGCATTGGCAGCTCTACGTTCAGAGGTTTCTGAGCTGGAAAAAGTCAATTTATCCCTTGAGGAACAACTGAATCAGCAGAAGCAGAAGATTGCTGAAGCGAACCGAGAGAATAATCAACTGAATCGACAGGCTGATATGCAAGCGACGATGTTTGAGCGATCACGAGAGTTATTCCAACAAGAGCTCAAAGTTAAGCAAGAACTGGAAGCACTAGAAAAAGAACGCGAAGAGCTCGAACCTAAAGTCAAACAGCTGAAAAAAGATTGTGATTTGTACCTATCAGGTACGTCATGGGATGCAAAATCTGACTCATGTGATAAGCAAGATGAAGCAAACTCTCGCTTAAGTCAGGTCAATCAGATGATCAGAGTGCATCAGATGGATCTAAAACAAATGAAGGCACTTACAGACGAATTAGGTTTGCAGTAACATCGCGCTGAAATTGTTATTAAACCTCCCACTAGGGAGGTTTTTTTATATCAAAAGTAGGCAATTAATAGATTTGTTACTAATTTTAATGGATAGACCAATAACCTCGACAAACGTGCTTATGCGGTTAAGGAAGCGGCGTGCAGAAGAATAATGGTACAGAGTGGGTAAAAATCATTGCTAACCTTGCCTTTCTCTGTGCGGTAGGGGTTGTCTCCTATGGGTTGGTAAATCAGGACCACAGCTGGTCACGCATTTTCTTTATTTTTCCGATACTCATGATCTTGGCTTTGATTGCAAACGATCTCACGTTGCGCCACTTATTTGCCTTTTCTTCAGTCGCGATGTTCCTAATTGGTGGGTTGGTTCAGCCATTTGAAATCGGTTCTGTCAGAGACGCCTTAATACTCATTCCACTCTGCTACATCGTACTTTTCCCAGGGACTTTGTGGCCAATCGCCGTTGGGGCGGCGCTAGTGAATGGTTATCTATACCAATTAACTTCAACGGACTTACAGCTATTTATTGAGGTAGCGACAGAAGTCAGTGCGATTACTGTGTTCGCGACCATCATGGCGTATTTTTATGTCAAAGTGCGTGAGCAGGCTATGGCTTACAAGCAGGAGAGTGTGACGGATTACCTGACCAAGCTGCCAAACCTTCATGCTTTCTATAGTGATATCAAACAAGTAAACAAAGACAACGCAGAGCATTTTGGCTTATTGCACATTGGGCTTGATGGGTTCAAGAACGTCAATGATCGTTTAGGATATCGCCATGGTGACATATTACTAGTGGCGTTTGCCAACCATATCAATGAACTCATTGGAGGGTACGGAAAACTCTATCGCCTAGGAGGTGACGAGTTTGTTTTAATCGCTGAATCCCATGATGTCGAATTGGTTTTAGATGAGACGATTGAAATCTTGCTTAGACATAAGAAGACTCTTTTCAATGTTAACAACACTTCTCACAGGCTTGGTTTTTGTATAGGTATAGCATTCGCCAGAGACGCAGTCGATAATCTCGATGTTTGGGTTAAAAATGCCGATTTTGCTTTATTTAAAGCTCGCTCTGAAGGCGCGGGTTCTGTGTGTTGGTTTGATGACGAGTTGCTTGGTGAAACAATTAGGCAGCATCAAATTGAAACTGAAATTAAAAACGCGCTGGTTAAAAACCAGTTCTCCTTGTATTACCAACCTAAAGTTTCGGCGACGACTTCAGAAGTGGTCGGGGCAGAGGCGCTGGTCCGTTGGAAACATCCTCAGCTAGGTTCAATCACTCCTGCTGAATTTATTCCAGTGGCTGAGAAAACGGCTCAGATAGTTCCCCTTGGGCACTGGGTTTTACGAGAGGCCTGTAATCAGATCAAAGAGTGGCATGATGCTGGTGTAGATTTGTGCGTGTCCGTCAATGTCTCAAACGTGCAGTTCGATCACACTGACCTGTTTAAAGTGATTTGTGAAATTTTGCGTGAAGTTCGTTTACCTTCACATCTACTTCAGATCGAAATTACCGAATCTGCTTTGATGAGTGACCCAGATGCAGTGACCGATATATGTGGGCAGTTGAGAGCACTGGGGATCTCTGTGGCGATTGATGATTTTGGGGTGGAGTATTCCTGTTTGCGTTACTTGAAACAGCTCCCCGTTGATGTACTTAAAATTGATAAGTGCTTTGTTGATGAATGCGCGATTCATGAAGCGGATCGTATGTTACTCAGAACAATCGTCCAGATGGGTCACAGTCTGAATATTAAGGTTATTGCTGAAGGCGTTGAAGACGAACAGCAGCTAGAGGTACTGCGTCAGGAAAACTGCGATGAGTATCAGGGCTACCTTTTCTCCCAGCCTCTTTCAGGTAAAGAGTTCTTTTCGCTCTTTAATGTCAGCTCTGACTCCAGTAAAGCCTCGGCATGAAGTGGATTGTCAGGTAGAGTATCTCGGTTGTTCGTTAACTGAGCCCTGCAATGCCGTCAGAAAACCTTGTTATATCTCTCCCTTCGCTTATTCACAGAATTGGTGGTGACGCGAACAAGCAGTTGCGTATTGTCGCTAAACAGCACGATTGTGAGCTCAAGCGTGTTCGTCGTTCGAGAAACTGGCAACTGATTGGTCAACCCGAGGCGCTACTCGACCTGTTTAATAATCTATCTGAGCAATCTACAGAATTCGACTTTGTGTTAAGCAAGTTGAATGTACAAATCAGTCAAAGTGTTAAACCACGTGAATCCACTGAAGAGCGCCTTAAGCGCATACTGCTTGCCGACCCGACAATCACGCTCACCGAGTTGATGGAACGCACTGGTTGTTCACTCTCAGAAGCTCGTACCGCTAGATTTGAGTCTGAAATCTTATAACTTAGTTCAGGTTATCTAGAGGGCTGGTGGTTCCTGCATAGTGTTGACCGATAACATGGGTGTAGATCTGTGTCGTCTTTACGTCATTGTGACCCAGCAGTTCTTGAACACTGCGAATGTCTCTTCCTGCCTGCAATAGGTGTGTTGCAAAGCTATGACGAAACGTGTGGCAAGTTACCTTTTTATTGATGGTCGTTTTTGCGACGGCACGACTCAACGCTTTTCTAATCACACTGCTATGAAGGTGATGACGAGAAGGATGATCACTATTGTATTGACTATGCGAAATAGAAGGAGAGGGGAAAATAAACATCCAAGCGAGTTTACGAAATGCGTTCGGATATTTTTTATGGATTGCGTAGGGGAGTGAGGGGCCGATCCCGTGTTTGTTGTCGGCAATTTGAACTTGCTCGGCCTGTTCAATCAACAGTTTCAGGACATCGACACACTGTTTACTAAGTAATGTCTGCCTGTCCTTTTTTCCTTTTCCATCTCTAACTGTAATGGATGGATTACTCAAATCGATATCTTGAACTCTCAGCCTTAAACATTCTGAAATTCGTAATCCACTTCCATAAAGCAGCTCGACGATAAGCTTTTCCTTTCCGTTTAGATGAGAAAGAACCTGCTTGACTTCATTTGGTGTTATTACAACGGGTAACTGCCTTTGCTTGGTTGCGTGGCGAAAGCCCAATTCTCCCAGTTCAATTTTGAGGAAGGCTTGATAAAGGTAAACCAGAGCATTTAGCGCTACTTTTTGTGTATTGATTGCCACATTGCGAGAGTTGGCTAAATAGGACAGAAATTGAATGACTTCCTCTGATCCCATTTGCATAGGGTGACGTTTTTCGTGATAGAAAATATAAGACCGAATCCAGTACAGGTACGATTTTTCCGTTCGAATACTGTAACCACTTAGTCTCATGTGCTCACATACTTCTCTAAGAAAAGGACTTTTCTCAGGCATAACGCTTCATCATCTTTCTAGGCATTGTGTAGATGCGTTCATTTATAGCGTGTTTCCCGACAACAAAAGTATGACTTTAGGATTAATTATGTTGAGTTATCTAGGGTAACTTTTGAAAGGGAAGTTGATGCTTAACATAAAGCACAACCTGCACGGAATGTTTCTGATTTCACTAAATTGCTAATTACCTTTGGTTAAGAAAGGAATCATTTTGTATAATTCCTTTTATTTTTCAGCTACTCAGCACCAATTCTAAGCAAATTATCATGCCTTTCTTTATTCTTATCGCGCTCCTTTTTGTTCTATTAACCCTCTTTGCCTTGTACTTCTATTTTGAAGCTAAACGGAAAAAGGAAGCCCAAGACGCGAAAAAAACACTGACCGTGCGTGTCGAAAAAATGAAAAAGCGATTCAAATCAGAAACTCAGCAATGGGTGTTTTCTGGTGCCTTATCGAAGCAGGATGAGAGCACGATGATTCGATTGCCGAACTATTTTTTTGTTTTTCAGCCGATAACGCCTGAAAATGTAGAACATTACGAACAGTCATTAGAAAGCGTGTTATTGACGGTTAATGAAAAGGTGTTGCTTGTCCCTAATGATAGTGATGACGTCACTGCGCCTTGCGAGCCATTGTGTCAGTTTGTTCAGTCTCTACCATCTGCTGCTCAAGGTTACAATGCAAGTTTTTATCGTAATGATCTGCCTGTTCTCATTCAAAAGCTAAGAGATGCTGAGATTGAGCCATTAGATGAGCAGAGCCAAGAAGAGACAGAAGTTGCCTAAGAGCTTTTCATTCAAATGGAGAGCGCGTTATAGATTAAACCTGTCACATTTTACGATGTAACAACCTATAGCTATTTGTAAATCAATTGGTTTCTTCAATTGAGTATTTACATACCTTACCTGTGATTAATAGCATTCGTTAATTGATTTTAGGTTATTAATAACAAATGGCTATAGGTTGATGTAATGAAAACAAAACTTCTGTTGGCTCTTCCCTTTCTCTCATTCGTCGCTGTTGCGAATACTAATCCTCACTTGGAAACGTTCAATACTCAAGTAAGTCAGACGTTATATAAAGGTCAGCGCTTGAATATCCCTGTTAACCTTTCACTACCTGCAGACAGACGCCACTTGGCAACGTTAGGCTATGACAACAACCAGCCGTCTTCAATGGATTGTAAGATTAGTATTTACGATAGTGCGAGTACGTTACTGCACTATCTAGACTGTCGCGCCGGTATTGGTGAGCACACATTTGCTACGCCTATCGCTTACTGGCAGGATAATTATCGAGCTGTTATCTCTTTGTATAATGCAGATTTTTCTCAATCGAGTCAGCGATTTGAAGGGAATTTTCGTTTTAACTTTGGCGAAAGCTCGCGTATAGACAACGATCATCTACCGACATGGTGGAAGAAAACTTATAACTCAGTTGGACTCGATGCTAATACAGATTATGACGGAGACAGCTTTAGCTTAATTCAAGAGTACTTTGGTAACAGCAAACCGAACGATGCAAGCAGCTTTCCTGACCATGACCCCGTGATTGATTTTGACGAAACACACTCGGCAGGAACATCAATGTATGTCCGTTTTGGTCAGGCAGTGACGGATTGGATTGAAATTACCCCAACTTATAATAAGAAAGTGAAGTCTTTAGAGTTGGTCGTTGAAACAAATGACAACGCTCGAAATCAATCTGTTGTTGCATTCGTTCATGATGAAAATGGTAACCGCGTATATCCAAGCTATCTGAAATTCCCAGGCCGACAGTCTGTTGCTTTGGAACAACCGGTTGATGTAGAGAAGCTGAAGATAAAACTGGTTGCAAGGCACTACTCATCAAACATTTATGCTCACTATAAAGTGAAACTGAATGCCACGTTTACAGAGTAAGCTTTGAACTTCTCGAGAGAGCGCCAATGGGCGCTCTTTTTGATTGTTAGCCCTGCATTGACTTTTTGGAGTACGAGATTTTTAGCATTGTTAATGTCGGGTGATGAAACATCGATAAAACTGAGCTGCAATCTTTTGCTCTGAATTAGAAACAACGATAAAGTGCTGCCTATATAGCCACCAGACTCTCTGCCATGAAGGTGGACCATTAAAATTAAGAAGGAAATTTTGTGTCAGATACCGTGATTAGTATTAGGCCCGCTAAGCCGGATGAGCTGGAAACCATTCATGCTCTTGTGGTATCCAACGATGAATGGACAAAGTTCAATGGACCCTATTTCCCATATTCGCATCCTTCACTTGAACAGTTTGAAAGAGGGTCTTTTCAACGAATGATAAAAGGTGAAGATCTTCAATTGGTGACGGTAAATGATGCCCCTGTTGGTACCGTGAGTTGTTATTGGGAATGTGAAGAAACACGCTGGCTCGAAGCTGGAATTGTCGTTTACGACTCTGCTTTTTGGGGAAAAGGAATAGCAGCGACTGCAATTCCTCTTTGGGTTACTTATTTGTTTAAAAACAAGCAAATAGAGCGAGTTGGGATGACAACGTGGTCCGGAAACCCTCGCATGATGTCACTTGCACTCAAGCTCGGTTTTCAGCAAGAAGCTCGACTGCGAAAAGTAAGATACTTCAATGGCGAGTATTATGACTCAGTTAAATACGGAGTATTGCGTTCAGAGTGGCAAAAACTCCACTCAATAAGTTAACCAATTACTATCTACATGTTTAATGGTGACTTTTATGGAAACACAGAGGATTAAATTAACCCCGCCTTCTTTAGAATATTCAGAATCCATGTTTACTGTTATTGAAGATAGCAAAGAGGAGTTTGCTCCTTTTCTCCCTTGGGTCACAGATTCACTAACATTGGCCGATATCGAAGAAAACACCAAAACTGCGTTAGTGAACTTTGAGCAGTTTGTCGATGAGTTTTGGTTCAACATTATCGAAAAAGCGACTGGGCATTTTATCGGTGCAATAGGCTTTATTGTTAGAGATAAAAGTCTCCCTTATTTCGAGATCGGATATTGGCTACGCACCTCAGAGACAGGAAAAGGGTACGTTACAGAAGCTGTTAGTCTGGTTGAGCGATACGCATTTCAGGTTCGTTGTGCGAGGAGACTGGAAATAAAAATGGCTGAGTCAAATACTAAAAGCCAGGCCGTGGCAACGCGGTGCGGTTATCACTTTGAAGCTTGCTTGGTCAATGGCAGACGACTACCTAGTGGTGATTTGGATAACACCTTAATCTATGTGAAAACACATTTATAGCCATTTTGAGGTCAAGCTAAACTGGCCTTAGCTTGACGAAAAAAGCGATACCAATCTTGGTATCGCTCTAAGAGGGCGTTGCATGAGTCCGTTATCTATCAAGTCCGCAGTGGGGCCCCCAATTTGCCCTTGAGCTAACTTTTAAGAGCACAGACACACGCAACAATCTTTAAATTCAGTTTTCACCCACAAGTCATTACTGGCCGAGGCAAGTGTCACCAATACGGGCAGGTGCGATCTTATCCAGCACTTGGTTGAGCTCTTTCCAATCACTTGCCATCTTGTTGGCTTGCTCTTTCGTTAGAACCGCACCATTTGCAGCTATACGATCTTCTTCAACTTTGGTGTAGTGGAAAATCGTCATGTCGACAGAAGCGTCATCTTTATATGCTTCTTCCATATTCACGATGTTTTTCTTACTGTCATCAATAAATACGACGCTGCTGAAGCTCTGGCCTGTTTTATCCAGAATATAATCCAGCATTGTGCCCTTGTTCATACCTGTCGTCATCATGATGCCGTTGATGTAGCTCAGAGGACGCTTAGGGTTATCAATGTAAACAGGAAGCTGATCAGAACCCTTCTCTTTGAGTGCGGTACGTGTCATGTCGTACTGGTTGCGAATCATTTCACGCTCAGTTGCATAGCGATAGTTTGGTGAACGGGATGTCAGAGCCATGACGGTTAGCCCCTTGTCCTGCCAACCGCTTACCGTTGCTGGAACGTCGTCTTCAATGATTTTCATTGGTACTAATTCGTAGAGTAGGCCAATTGAATCTTGGAAAAGACAGTCGACTTTATCGCCTTCCGCAGGTTTTACATCCAGTTTACCTCGTTGCCATTGGTACCAAATGTCGCCACCGATATCAGAAGTAGAGGTCAGAAGAGTGTTATCTATATCAATAACAATCAGCGGTTTCTCACCTTGTTTCGTCAATTGATTTACTTTCGCAGCCACATCCTGAAACTTGGTTGTTTCCTTCACGACTACGTCTGCCATTGCATTGCTTGCAAATGAAAGAGCACAAAGTGCTGCTACTTTTTTTAGCATCATATGGAAAATCTTCCTTAGATTGGTTCTTCTTTGGCGACCTGATGAACGCCAAGTAATATAATGGTTATGTTATAACATTGCAAAAAATATCGCAGATTGTCGATCGAATCTAATTTTCAAACTAGATCGGCATCACACTAGAAAAGGTTTTCTGGCAAAGAAGCGAAGGAACAAGTGCGCAAACCATTAATCAACACAAAGCGTTATATTCTGAAGCGTTGGTTGTTTTGCGTTTGAAGGGAAATGGTTTAGCTTAGTGGTGAGAAGCCAACACAAGGTGCGTGAAAAGTGAAAATCAACACAATGAGAATCCCATGTCGTTGTTTAATCGAGTCAGAAAAGTTCTACACGGAAAAACTTGGACTTAACAAGGTGTTCGGTTCACCAGAAGAAGGGTTCATCGGTTACCAGTTGGAGAACGTTCAGGTGTTGCTGGAGGGAGAAGAAAGCGGTGAGTTTGAAGCGGGGCGATTTTTAGGTTTTAGCCTGGAAGTCAAAAACATCCATAGCTTCTACGAGACCTTAACAGCAAAAGACGTTGAATTTACGGGGCCGCCTGAAAAACAGCTCTGGGGCGGATTGATGACTCATATCGTAGACTGCAACAAGAATAGCTTCTCCATCGTGCAAGTTGATTTGGCAGAATAATGAGTCGTTGTGTCAGAAAATATTTTTTGGTTAAGGGTTAAGAAATGGAACTTACCTTATACGTGTCTGCTTTACTTCTGATTGCCATTTCGTTCATTCATTCCTACCTTGGTGAACGCTATATCCTGATGCGGCTATTCAAACGAGACAATTTGCCTAAGCTTTTTGGGAGCGATGACTTTACCAAACGCACTTTACGTTTCGCTTGGCACCTAACCTCTGTCGCTTGGATAGGGTTTGCTGCCATTGTTTTCAGCCTCACTCTACCTGGGTTTAGTCAATCGACAGTCGTAAAAATAATCGCGATCACATTTGCTATCCATTGTGTAATGGCTTTTTGGGGCTCGAAGGGCAGGCACCTTTCGTGGATTGTATTTGGAACAGTGAGTGTTCTGCTCTTTTTCTATTTAATGGCTTAGATAAGGAATCTTTATGCGCCAACAATATCATTTTCGCCAATCTGAGCAGGGTTTATTGGCGTGGGATGTTCTTAGGTTAATCGAAATTACTAAAAAGCTTCCCATTATAGACGTGCCTATCTCTGATATTAGTGAGCTGGATGAAGAGTTTTGGTATGAACTCGGTGGGGCGAAACCGACTTGCCGAAGTGTTCTGGAGCATGCTGCTTTAATTAACTATGTGGATTTATCCTATCCAATCATATTGTGTCATCAGGGAAGGATAATGGATGGTATGCATCGAGTATGTAAGGCTCTACTCATGGGGCAAAACTCGATACGTGCGGTTCAGCTTCCTGAATACGTTGAACCTGACTACATCGGTGTAGATCCAGAAGATCTGCCATATGACGACGAAACAACCCGAACCTTCCAATTAATTCTGATTAAGCGCGCTCGTCTCTTGGCGTTCCCTAGCATTACTAATACAATTCTCACTTTTTGAGGGAGAGCACGTATGTTCATTAATGAAGAAGAAAGAGATGCACTTTATAAAGTGATTTTTTCCCGTCGGGATGTACGTCGCGATTTCATTCCTAAAGCGATTCCAGAAGATGTGTTGTTGAGAATTCTTACCGCTGGGCATCATGCACCCAGTGTAGGTTTTATGCAGCCTTGGGACTTCATTCTTGTCACCGAAGAGGAAACCAAGAAGGCGATCAAGCGGGGATATGAGAAGGCTAGGGTCGAATCAGCCGAGCAATTCTCCGAAGAGAAACGTGAACAATATCGTAGCTTCAAACTTGAAGGCATCTTGGAAGCACCGCTTGGAATATGCGTCACATGTGACAGAGAACGCAATGGCCCTGTGGTTATAGGGCGGACAATTAAGCCTGAAATGGACCTCTATAGTACGGTTTGCGCCATTCAGAATATGTGGCTGGCAGCCAGAGCAGAAAACATTGGCCTTGGCTGGGTTAGCATTATTCATGATGAAGTGCTTAGAAACGTGCTGGGTATTCCTGAAGACAAGGATATTATTGGCTACTTGTGCTTAGGTTATGTGTCAAAATTTAATGATAAGCCCGAGCTTGAAGAGTTTGGCTGGCTCAAGCGAGAAGAGCTCAACCAGCTGATTCATAAAGAAAAGTGGTCACAGTAAGTGGCCGCCTCATTTTAATTCTGTATACTTATTCAAGGCTTTAAATGGCCTAGCACTCCAAATTCCTCCATCTCCCCTTGATTTGTCCTTGAACAAATTATGAGCGCTTTACTCGGTTGTCAAACCGATAACTAGCTCACTTATTAATAAGCCTAATAGTTATGCCGATCACAATAATCGTGCTGATTACTTTCCTTGATTAAATTATCACTTCAGGATGGGATCGATCCCATGGGATTGTTCCCATAAATCATAAAATATACAAACTTGAGTGAATCAATTGAGCTTTAACGCTACAAGGAAAGGATTATGAAACTATTACCTATTGCCAGCGCACTTTCCGTTGCCATCCTGTCAACCAGTACATTAGCCGCCACTTCTCCCGTCGAATTTTATGGCTACATGCGTGGTGGTGTCGGGCTGAGTAATGAGGGCGGTTCTAACAGCAAGTGGGAGGTAAACAAAGTCGGTCGTCTTGGAAACGAAGATGATCTGTATGGTGAATTTGGCCTGAAAAAAGAAGTGTATGCAGAAGACGATGTGTCATTCGTTGTTGACTCGATGCTTAAATACTGGGAAGGGCAAGACCAAAACTCCAAAGATCGCAGTGTTGAGTTAGCACAGCTGAACGTTCAGGCAACAGGTTTATTTGAAGATAAAGACATCACTATCTGGGCGGGTGAACGTTACTACCAGCGTCACGATGTTCATATCGTAGATAACTACTACTGGGATGTCAGCGGTATCGGTGGTGGTGTTGAACACATTAATATGGGGCCGGGTAAGCTGTCCGTTGCGCTTTTACAAGATACTGTGGCTGGCGATCTAGATGACGGTCAGGAAACGACGGCTGTTATTGCCGATGTTCGATACGCTGGTATCCCAATGTGGGAAAACGCAGATCTGGAAGTGGGCTTGGATTATCACGCAGGTAACGAACGTAGTGGTCAGTCTCTGGATGCTGACAACAGCCTGATGTTTACGGCAAGCCTTCAACAATCATTAGACAATGGTTTCAACAAAACAATCCTACAGTTAGCGAACTCTGGTTACGCGGAGCAAATGACGACATTTGGTCATGGTAATGGTCTGGTTCGTGATGCTGCAAACAACGATGCGAAAGGTTACCGCCTGATCAACTGGGGTGTCGTTTCTGTCGGAGACAAAATTGAATTTGGTCACTCCATTCGCTATGCCGCAGCTACAGATGTGGATGGCACCGCGACGGATGATTCCACACTCAGCGTTGTGGTTCGCCCGCTATACAAATGGACAGATAGAATGCGTACCATTCTGGAAATTGGTGGTTTCTCAGAAAAGATCAATAACGTAGACAGTGCGGGCAGCAAGTTTACTGTTGCACAGGCTTGGGTACCTAAAGCGGGCTTTTGGTCTCGACCTGAGATTCGCGTATTCGCTACATATCTGAATGATGCAGAAAATGATAATGCTTTTGGTACTGGTAAAGACACAGAAATCAGTGTTGGTATGCAGGTAGAAGCTTGGTGGTAAGCGCTTCGTAATCGACTGATTTTTCTTGCTGGGCGGGATCGAGTTATCCCGCCTAAACTCTTCAAGGTAGCTCTTCTCAGATTTCACTTCTTTCTTGATAACACATCATTGCTGTACCATTAGTTTTTCGCTAAGTCGCAATAAAATAAGATTTATCCTTTCAGCCAATAGGAATTCAATGGAACGTTTTATTGTATTTACAGGTGGGCCCGGATCAGGGAAAACATCGGTAATTGAACACCTGCAAAATCTGGGGTACAAGACCGCTGACGAAATTGGTCGACGAGTGATTCAACAACAGGTTGAGAGCGGTGGCAATGCCCTTCCATGGTTGGATAAAACCGCTTTTCGTGACGCCATGGTTTCAGAAGAAGTCGACAAGTATCGTCGAATCGGTGTTGGGGAAGAGTTCGTATTTTTCGATCGAAGTATTGTCGATAGTTACGGTTATAGCTTATTAGAGGACTTGGCCCTCACTGAGAGTCTCACGCAGCACTGCAATCAACTCAGGCACAATCTACAGGTGTTTGTTTTCCCTCCTTGGAAAGAGATATTTTCCAACGATGCGGAAAGGAAGCAAGACTTTGCTGAAGCCGTGGCCACTTATGAAAAAATGCGCGAAGCGTATCAATTGTTTGGCTACACCTTAACGGAAGTACCGAAAGGTAGCATTGAGCAACGATCACGATTTGTTCTTGAGGCGCTAAGCTCTCGTTAACCTCAATCTATAAGTGACTGAAGAGATAAGTATGACTTACGAGCAGTTTAATCAGTTTTGTTCTGAGCTTCCCGCGACTACCCATATCGTGCAATGGGGGGATTCTCATGTTTGGAAGGTGGGAGGAAAGGTATTTGCTATCGGCGGTTGGGGCAAATCGGACAAACCCGCCTTTACGTTTAAAACCTCCCCGCTAAATTTTGATTTTCTCAGCGATCATGACGGGTATATTCCTGCGCCTTACTTTGCGAACCGAGGAATGAAATGGATTCAGCAAGTGGAAACGTCAGGTGAACTCGATGAAGAGCTGGAGTACTACCTGCGAGAGTCTTATCGGCTGGTGGCTTCAGGTTTGAGTAAACGTAAGCAAAGTGAACTTGGGTTGAATCTGGAAGCGAAAAGTTAGCATCCTGTCATTTCCTTTCTCCAATCTATACTTTGTTTCTCGCGGTTGTTAGGATCCGCATTCGCGGCTGCACATGGATACAACTTACGAATTAAGTGACTCATTATGAATGTAGAAAATGTGCTTCCTGAAAATTTCGCAGAGATGCTGGATGTTTGGGAAAACTCAGTCCGAGCGACTCATGACTTCATAACAGAAGAAGATATTGAGTTTTTTAAACCTATTATCATTGAAGAAGCTTTTCCGGCCGTCACACTGAAGTGTATAAAAAACGAAACCGGCAACATTCTCGGCTTTGTGGGTGTTCATGAAGCAAAAGTAGAAATGCTGTTTGTGTTAGACGCCGCGAGAGGCAAGGGAGTGGGGAAAGCATTATTGCAATATGCCATTAAGCATCTTGGTGTAAACAAAGTAGATGTGAATGAGCAAAACCCAATGGCGGTCGACTTTTATAAACACATGGGGTTCCATGTTGAGTCGCGCTCGCCTGTTGATGATATGGGAAAACCATTTCCAATTTTGCATATGACGCTCTAAGTCTCGGTTTGTCGTCACTCAATCTGTTAGAAGAAACGCTCAAAGCTAATAACTTTGAGCGTTTCCGTATATATTCATTATTTACAGTGACTTATATAGCCTAAGTGATAGGTTATTTACGCAATTTAATTTTCATATAAGGAACCTAATGGCTGTTTTAAAGATTCTTACCGCACCAGACCCAAAGCTAAAGATAAAAGCTGAAAAAGTATCGGACATTCAATCCGTTCAGACCCTAATCGATGACATGCTGGAAACGCTCTACGCGACAAGTAATGGAATTGGTTTGGCGGCAACTCAAGTGGGCCACCGTGAGGCTATCGTGATTATTGATCTGTCGGAGAGCCGAGATCAGCCACTGATATTAGTGAATCCAGAAGTAGTAGAGGGTAAGAATCGAGCGATGGGACAAGAAGGGTGTTTATCCGTCCCGGATTATTATGCTGATGTTGAGCGTTACACATCCGTTGTCGTTGAAGCTCTAGATAGACACGGCGAACCTGTGAGGATTGAAAGTGATGATTTTCTTGCGATTGTCATGCAGCATGAAATTGATCACTTGGCAGGTAATCTGTTTATCGACTATCTTTCTCCATTAAAGCAGCGTATGGCATTGAAAAAAGTGAAAAAACACATCAAAACAATGGCAAGCTAAACATGACAAAATGATAAATACTGGGAGTGTACTTAATGCAGCCTTTTGAATGTGTGTCATTTCTTTTAGTGGATAATAACCAAATACTGCTGGAAAAGAGATCGATACATAAAGCGAGTGACCCTGGCTTAACCTGTATTCCCGGTGGACATATAGAAGATGGCGAAACTCAGCCACAAGCTCTGTGCCGTGAGCTAAAAGAAGAATTGGATATTACCGCCAATAAGTATCACTACTTGTGTTCTTTGTACCATCCCACCTCTGAGCTACAGCTACTGCATTATTACGTGGTGACTGAGTGGCAAGGTGAGATTAAAGCACTGGAAGCGGAAAGCGTAAGTTGGAAAAAGCTTGAATCAGATTCAGTTTCGATTGAGGCCGATAAGCGAGCGATAGAAGAATTCAAACGAGTGAATCATCATCTTTGTTAGTGACTTGAGAGGGGGGACTATGAACCAAGCTGAGGCATTGTTACCTCTCTTCTGGCGTGAATCCCATGAAGAGCTGCGTGAGCTTAAAAATATAGACGAAACGGTGCAGGCTAGTGACCGGTATGAAGCGTGGTTAAATGAAAAACGTCCGCTCACGTTTTGCGATATTCAAGATACGCATTGGATTAAATCCTGCACTGGCGGCTACATAACGGAAGTCGTCTTTCATGCTGATGGAACGTTAGAAGAGTACCGTTTGTTTGACCGATTTCCGACTCAAGGTCATTGGCAACTGCACGACGGTATTCTGCACGTGGAAATTTATAAAGCGGAGAACCGCTACAAATTTGCCGTAGTAGGCTGCCAAGCCGTCAATATTCATTCCGCCATCGAATACAAAAACGGTGAGCTACACTCATATCTCAAGCTCGCTCAGGTTAAGCCAAACTAGTGTTTTAGAGGTAGAGGAATCTTCCCTATGTCAAAAGGCCTCATTCTACTGACTTCTGCCGTATTCTTTTTCTATGGTCTGGCGTTCGCTTTTGCCCCAGTCAGCATGCTTAGCCATGCGACCGGTGGGTATGCGACATCCGCATCTATGTTAGTTGACATGCGGGCAACCTATGGGGGCATGTCTGTCGGTGTCGCGCTTATCCTGTTCCTGCTTTCGCAAAAACCATCAACACTCGCCACTGGCTTGCTGGCCGTCATTTTTGTCAATGCGAGTATGGCAACAGGGAGAATCATCGGCTTGGTGAGTGATGGTGAAGCTAACAGCACGATGCATTTCTATCTCATGTTGGAAGTTGGAGTGTCGCTGCTTGCCCTGTATCTGTTTAAATCGGAAAAAGCTGGGGGCTGATATGCCAATAGCACATTGTACAATCTCGCCAGATTTGGTTTTCAAGGTAGAGACTGGTGAAGTTATGGAACGCTGGGGCAGTTTGTCTGAGCAGCCTACCACAGATATGACTATTAATTTTGTTCGGGCGAATCGACAAGAGGGGAGGCCGTACCTAATCATTGCCAACCTTTTCTTACCGTCAGTCTGGTCAGAAAAATCAGTGAGCGCGCTACAGTTGGGGTTGGCTAAAGCCCTATCGGAGAGTTTTTCTGTCGAGTCCCAAAACGTATTGGTTATGACAACGATTTTAAGTTCAGGCTTCGTGGTGGAAAATGGACGCGAAGTGACTTGGTAACGTCGCGCCCAGATTTTAATCTTCGTTATGAAGTTAGTTCTTCATATTAAGAATGAGTACCGCTGCTAACGCTAGAAAGGCGGTCATCATCAGGAAGACATCGTTGTAGGCCATGATCGCGGCGTCGCGTTGCATTGTACTGAGTAAACTGGCTTCAGCTTGCATCATGGCTGTTGCGGCGTCACTTCCAGATTGCATAAAGAAGGCTTGCTGCTGGTGCAGCGTGTCCCAACCTAATGTACTCACCGACGGCAGAGATTCTTTAATATGTGCGAGGTGTTCACGGGTTTTGTTGTCGAGCAAGGTCGCAATAATAGCAATGCTAAAAGCACCGCCAAGGTTACGCATAACATTGGTCAGTGTTGAGGCATCTGGAGTGTCAAGCTTGCTGATGTTTTTCATCGCGACCAGAGATAACGGCACCATAATGAACGGGCTGCCAATTGCTCGTAGAATCATCGACAGAATGAGCTGGTGACCACCAAAATCCATCGTCATGTGAGTATTGACGTAGCAACTCAAGCCAAACATCGCGAAGCCAAAGGTAACTAAATACTTAGGTTTGATGATTTGAGTCAGCTTCGGAACCAGCGGAAAGATCAGGAGCTGAGGAAAGCCCATCCACATCAGGACTTCACCAATCTCCATCGCGTTGTATTGCTGGATCTGAGTTAGGTAGAGAGGCAGTACATAGATTGAACCTAGTAAGGCCATGCCCAAAATCAGATAAGCAATACACGACATGGCAAATTGCCCATCACGCAGTAATCTCAAGTTCACTAGTGGTTTCTTGTGCTGTAACTCATTGATAACGAAGTACACTAAACTCACGGCGGAGATAATGCTTAGCGTAATGATAAAGCTAGAGCTGAACCACTCTTCACGGTTTCCTTCTTCCAATACTACTTCGAGGCAGCCCAAACCTAACGCCATAGTCACAATGCCGAACCAATCGGCTTTTTTGAGGGTATTTAGATTTAGCTTCTCGTCATCCAAACCATAGCGAATCATTGTAATCACCAGAAGCGCTGGTGGAATGTTGATATAAAAGATGTAATGCCAGGAAAGATTTTCTGTGAGCCAGCCACCAAACGTTGGACCAATGGACGGAGCAAACGTAGCGGTAACACCGAACAACGCCATACCGACGGCTCGCTTGTTAATCGGAAGTAGCTGAATAACCAGAGAGAAGGCGAGAGGAATTAATGCACCGCCACTAAACCCTTGCATTGCACGGAAGACGATCATCGAGGTCATGTTCCATGAGAAGGAACAAAGCAGTGATGACAGTGTGAAGATTGCTGTAGTCCAAGTCAGGTAACGACGCTTGCCTAGGGCTTTAGACAACCAGCCACTGAGTGGAATAGCAATCATTTCTGCGACTAAATAGGACGTCGAAATCCATGAGCTCTCATCCAGAGTCGCAGACAACGCACCTTGTATGTCTTTCAGTGACGAGTTGGTGATCTGTATGTCGAGAATGGCCATGAAGGCACCAATCAAACCACCAAATAAAGCGATCCAGTGGCGTGTTGGCACTTCATTCTCTTGAGCTGAAGGTGCGTTTAAGGTTGCTTCCGACATGGATTAACCTCTTGTGTCTATGGTTGCCACAACCGATAACCCCGGTAGCAGTCGGCCTTTCAACGCTTGTTGGTCAGGGATGGTGATCTTAACTGGTACTCGCTGGACGATCTTGGTGAAGTTACCCGTCGCGTTCTCCGGAGGTAGTAGCGCAAACTTAGCCCCTGTTGCTGGCGAAAAGCTGTCTACGATGCCTTCTAATGGTTGCCCCGGAAAGGCATCCAGCTCTATCTCAACTTTTTGCCCCTGATGAATGCCACTCAATTGAGTTTCTTTGAAGTTCGCTTCTATCCAGACGTCACTTGTCGGTACCAAGCTCATTAATGGTGTACCAGCTTGAACCAACAGACCTTCACGTACACTGCGCTTGCCTACGATACCATCTACCGGCGCGTAGATTTTGGTGTAGTCTAGGTTGAGCTGGGCTTGCTCTACGGCTGTTTGAGACTCAACAATGGATGCTTGAGCTTGTTTAATGTCGCTATCGATGACCGCGAGTTGATCGTGAGCGGCAACCAGACTGGCTTTTGCTTCATCTAGTTCGGCCTGAGTAACTTTTTGTTGCGCCAGCATGTTGTCGACTTCATCTTGCGAAGCGTAATTGCGTTTAAGAAGGCTACGCGAGCGTTGTACTTGCTGAACAGCGCGGTCATATTCTGCTTTTGCTGAATCTACGCGGCTTTCTGCTTGATGGATTTGACTTTGCTGCAAGGTTTGCTGCGCTTTCAAATTTTCAACGCTGGACTGTGTGACGGTAAGGTGCGCCTTCGCTTGTTCGAGAGCAGTGCGGTAGTCACGGTCATCAATTTGGACTAACAGATCGCCCTTTTTGACTTTTTGGTTGTCACTGACAAAAGAGTGTTCAATGTAGCCAGCCACTTTAGGGCTAATCGTAGTGATCTCTCCCTGAAGGTAGGCATTGTCGGTGGATTCGAAATACTGACCGTATCCAAACCAGTACCCACCGCCCAGTAGCCCTAGTGACAGCATAATGGCTGTCGCGATAAGAGGGGCTTTTCTGGATTTTGCTGGCTTAGTCTCGGTATGTGTATTCGTCATTATTTTTCTCGTATTCAGTTTTCGTCTTCGGCAGATGTTACAAATTGTAAATGATTTGAATTGATTGATAAGATAGGAAAAAAGAGAAACACTGTTGCAAAAATTTAACTAATGAAGGCGTGAGGTGATGAGATGGATTTGAATGCGATTGCTGTTTTCGCACAAGTTGTTGATTGTGGGAGTTTTACTCATGCAGCGGATGCACTGAATATGACCAAGTCAACTGTGAGCCGAAAGTTAGTTGAGCTGGAAAAGCATCTAGGCGTGCGCTTGATCACGCGTTCAACGAGAAGTTTAGTGTTAACACCGGAAGGTGAGCGGTTTTATCAATCCAGCCTGCAAATGCTGGAGATTATGAATCAGGCTGAGCTTGAAGTATCTGCCAATCAGGATTTGATTCGCGGGCCTTTAAACGTGGTGTTGCCAGTAGAGTTAGGCCATCAAATCATGGGCTCATACATCAATGCGTTTTTAAAAGAGTACCCAAGTGTGACGATTAACCTTGAATTGTCGAATCGAGAAGTCGATATCATCGCAGAAGGCATTGACTTGTATGCGCAAATTGGTGAGTTAGAAGACTCTGCTTTGGTTTCTCGCCCACTGACGAAATCCCAGCGCGTACTGGTTGCCAGCCCAGAATATCTTGAGGAGCATGGAGGAATTGAGTCTCATCGTGACTTAATTCCACCGCATCAAATGGTTGAGGTATTTAACCGCGCGGTGAGGTTGCCTAAGTGGCATCTGATTCCGGAAGACGGAGACTCCTTGCAAATTGACCTGCCACACCGATTACGAGTCAACACCATTACCGCCTGTCTGAAAGCCTGTCTGGACGGGCTTGGCATCGCAGTATTACCTGAATTCATTTGCCGAGAGCACTTTGCCAGCGGGCGACTTATTCAACTGCTTCCTGAGTATCAAATGCCAGAAGTGCTTGTGAGTTTGGTCTACGCAGATAGGCAACTCATGCCGAAGCGTAAAAAGGTCTTTATCGACTTTTTATTAGAGGCATTCAGCAAAGACCTTGCTGCACGCGGGTGAGCCAAATTCGCAAGCCTCTGTTATATCTGCTGGACTAGACTCTATTTAGAAGGATTGATAAAGGTAAGGTCTGCGAATGAGGTTGAAGCCTTGGCTTGTTAGTGTGGTACTACTGATGGTTACTTCAGTTTCCTACGCCAGTGATAGTAAACGAATTAAAATAGTTAGTCAGGAATGGCTTGGATACACCAATAGCGACGGCACAGGCCTTTACTGGGAGATCGTTAAAGCCGTTTTCCAACCTTTGAATGTTTCCCTTACCCTAGAAGTATTGCCATGGAAACGAGCCAAGCATCTTGTCCGAAAACAGGAAGCCAGCGCTTATTTGGGCGATTACTTTTATCCAAACGCGGATGCGTTTCTATATCCACAGTGGCACCTTAGTGTGGAAGAAGATGTAATTGTTGTGTTTGCTCGAGGCTCGCTTGATTGGGAAGAGCAGCAGCTTTCATCATTGGTAAATAAGAAGGTCGCTTGGGTTCGGGGTTATGGCTTTGAGAAGGGCTTCCTTAAAGATATTCCGCTTGAATTGGTAGAGGTAGACAGCGCCGAGCAAGGGATGAAACTTCTAAAAAAGGGCAGAGTGAGCGCTCTAATAGATTATCCATCAAGCATGGCTAGTTCAGAATTGTTAGCGACAGACGCGTTTGTTACTGAAGTTGCCAAGAAAGGGGAGAAACTTTACGTCGTATTTTCTAACACCGAGTCATCAAACACACTCATTGAGATGTTTGATACCCATATGCCACAACTTATCCAGTCTGGTGAACTAAAACAAATTTATCTTACTCATGGTCAAGATTATGAGGCTTACATGTCATCGATTGGGGAGTGAGTACAAATAAGTAGAAATTGCCCCAGAGGGGACTGAGGCAATCAAAATGTATATGTGGCTACTATATTGTTGTCGCCTTCAATTCACCCACAGAAAGATCGCAAGACTTCATCATGGCTAAATTAGTCTCCCACGCGTTTGCATCTAACTTAACTAGAGAGCTAGATAAAAATGTGGAGTAGATAACTAAACTAGTATCCACAACGGATAACCCTAGCTTGGTCATTTCTCGGGAGATATCCGCACATGCTGTGTTCATATCTTGGATACCGTCGCGGTTTAGGCTTCCTGATGCAAAAGCCGTCAGGTAGGTTTTGTCATTCAACCGTTTTACGCTAGGCAGTTCACCGATCAAACTACTGACTGAAACTTTATTGCTGTCATTAAGTTTGTAGAGTTCGGTATCAAGAACGCGGTGATAATCCCTATTTCGCTTAAACTCACCAAACACTGCTTCCTTAGCTTTGGCGTAACTTTCAAAGCAATTCTTGCCTTTGATGGCATTTGGTTGGCCCGAAGAGTCCTTACCACATACATGGTAAGGGTATATCGCGCTGATTCTTGGAGCGTCGAATCTAACTGACCATATACCTACGGTTGCCAATTTTTCCGCTTCCCAGTCGGTTTTTTCGTCCTTCGGAAGTTTCATCTTCAGCGTATAGGTATCACCGACAGACCAGCTGTCCATTCTAAGCCCGAGCGTTTTCGTTTCAATCAAGCTTTCTGAAAATGCATTCGCTATCGCTTTATCTATTGCCGCAGATTTGTCTGACACAGATTGCTTGTTCAGAGACGTAATCAAACTTGATGTTGGTGACACGATAGAAACAGCGCCAATGGCTATATCTAACGCTTTGGCTGAACTAAAACTGGTATCTTCATTTCCAGTGAAGCTGTAATCGAGCGTAGCGTGAGTGATGTTTTGTGGAACAAGGAATAGTGGCTCAGTAGTATGGTCATCAATGATATAGCGTTCCCAACGAGAGCCGACTTCACTAGAGCTTGTTTCATCAATACTGAGCAGAGACACGGTTGTTTTGTAAACGCCAAGGTCAACTTTGGCAGAGGCATTTAATGTGACGCGCTTGGGGAAGAAAAAACGAGTTAGCCCCCATCGCTTCTTGTATTCGAGGTCTTTAATCACACAGCTTTTATCTTGGCTACAAGTGTCATTGTCATAGGCCGTATATATCAGCAACTTTGTATAAAGACCGTTTAAAGGTATTCGCTCATTTTGTTCGTTAACTGATTTTGACGTATCAATGAATCTGACGGTGTTCAGAAATATGTCGACGTCATGACCACTTGCGGAAATAGGGTTAGGCGTTAGAGGAGCACTCTCTTGTCCATTCTTTTGAGATGTAGGGTTCTGAGGTTCATTTATTTGAGCAGATTTTTGTGCATAGTCGGAACTGGCGCATCCATAGACGAATACCGACAGCATGAGAACTCGTAGAATTGCGAACATAACATGGTCCAGCTTATCATTAACCAAAAGACACCTAAGGCATAGTGCGGTTAATGGTATATGTCAATGGTTGCGCATTTTTTGTGTGAATAAATTGCTACCGAGTAGGGCAGGGCTCTTGCTAAACCAGTAATAATACCGCGCCGTTGCTAAGCGTTGGCGCGGCACAAAGCTTAAGAGCGTTGTAGAGGATGTGCTGTTGTATGAGTCAGAGCGTTGAGACTGCTGCCTTGCGCAGCGAGAAACTGCTCGAAGTGAGGCAGTAAAGGCCCTAAGGTCTCAGCGACAGATGCTTTGATGGTATCGACAACCACTTGAGTTCCACGGTCAATTTCAATGTTAACTCGGTCGCCAACCAACTTGCTACCCAGCGTCGTCTGTCGTCGGGTCTCGGGAATAAGCCAGACTTCAAACCACTGAGCTTGATGATCGACAGCGGACACGGTCAAGCTGGCACCATTGATGGCGATGTATCCTTTTGCAAACACATAAGAGCTCAAGATTTCAGGGAGCCCAAAACGCAGACGATAATTGCTGTCTATTGCTTCGATTAAGACAACCGGAGCTTGCGCATCGATATGCCCGGACAAAGGATGACCACCAATCTCGGCGCCGTCTTTGGCAGCCCGTTCCACATTGACGAGTGAGCCGACCTGCTCGCGACCGAGAGTCGTAATCTGAATGCTCGGTAGGACAACATCAAAAGACGCTCGGGTGTCACTGATTTGGTCTGTGACCGTTAAGCAGACACCGTCAACGGCTACACTTGCTCCGATGGTTAAGTCCTTACAAAAGTCATCGGCAAACTCAAGCTCAAAGGTTCGAATTCCTCCGCGATCGTCAATCCGTTGGATCGTCGCGATGGAGGAGACAATTCCTGTAAACATAGGCGTTACTCCTTACGATCAGCTGGCTAAAGCGCTGGTGTTTTGTAGTCGATAGGCGACGATGTCTTCGATCGTTAATACCGGCATCCCATGCTCTCGTGCGAACTCAACAATCTGTGGAGCGCGAGCCATGGTGCCATCAGGGTTTGTTACTTCACATAGAACGCCAGAAGGAGCTAAGCCCGCTAGAGTCATTAAGTCGACCGTTCCTTCTGTGTGGCCGCGGCGACTTAAAACGCCACCAGAGCGTGCACGTAAGGGAAATACATGCCCAGGGCGCGCCAAATCCTGCGGCTTTGCATCTGGCGCAATAGCGGTCTGGATAGTGGTGACGCGGTCATGGGCTGAGACGCCGGTGGTAACGCCTTTTTTAGCTTCAATTGAAACTGTGAATGCCGTCTGATTCGCACTGTCGTTACTGCTAACCATAGGCGGTAAATCGAGTTGAGTGGCTTTGTCATCCGTTAAGCACAGGCAGACAATCCCGCTGCATTCTCGAATCATTAGTGCCATTTGCTGGGGTGTGAGATGTTCAGCAGAGTAAATTAAGTCACCTTCATTTTCTCTGTTTTCATCATCAAGTAATAAAACGCCTTGTCCGCGCTTTAGAGCATCAAGAGCCGCGTTGACGCGGTCGATAGGAGTGCCAAATTCGGCAAGTAAAGATGTCTGATTCATGGTGTTTCCTTATCGTTTACCAGAATCAGGGCAATATGGGATAGAAGACAACGCAAAATGCACCAGCGTTTCGCAATGAAACATCTGGTGTGCATCAATTCTCTCTCATCCGGACTATAACCGTCGGCTCTGGCATCTCACCAGATCTGCTGACCTCGACGAATCGAGCGCTCGCGGGCTCATCTTGTTAAAGATATACCGCCGGTGGGGAATTTCGCCCCGCCCTGAGAATAAATATATGTATTAAGTACCCATTGTTATGGGCGGCCTTAGCATAGTGCATTTCGGGATTGCAGGGAATGGAAAAGTGACACAGAGTCTTTAGAGGCCGAGTGAGCAATTTGGACTCTTTCGTAAACAAGGTGCATCTAAGAAATTGGTTCTTGATCTCAAGTTAGGTTGAGGTTTTATCCTGCGTTTTCTTAGTTTCAAGGAGGCCCAGAGATGGGCCATCGCTGAGCACAGGATTTTGATAAGGAGCAACTATGATCCCAAGGAACTCAACATTGCGTGTCGCTCGACCAACGAACGATCTAGATACTCTCACCAATATGTATATTAACGGCTTAGGCTTTGAATTGCTGAGCAGCTTTACCGACCATGAAGGCTTTAGTGGAACCATCATCGGTCATCCAGCTCACCCCTATCATTTAGAATTTACACACCACTACGGCAGCCATGTAGGGCCTGCACCAAGTCAGGATAATTTGCTGGTGTTTTACGTACCCGACGAAAGTGATTGGAAGCGTTGCTGTCAGAATATGCTCGGTGCGGGTTTTCAGAAAGTGACCTCATTCAATCCTTATTGGGAAAACGTTGGATGTACTTTTGAAGACATCGATGGTTACCGCGTTGTATTGCAGCGTCAGGTTTGGGAGGCGTAATGGGCAATTTAGAGCATGTAAAATTAGATCGAGATATGCGAATCGCGATTGTACTTGGCTCGTCAAAGGCAGATGGCAATACACATCAATTCGCTGAAGCTGTTGCTGCGGTTTCCGGGGGGCGCGTGTTTGACTTGTCAGATTATGACATCACATATTACGACTACAAACATCAGAACGAATCCGATGATTTTCTTGAGTTGATGCGTACATTGGTGGATGCAGACCATATAGTTTGGGCGTCCCCTGTGTACTGGTATTCGATGTCAGCTCAGATGAAAGTGTTTTTTGACAGGTTGTCGGACTTGACGGAGAACGACAAGCTTTTAGGTCGGCGATGGGCAGGAAAAAGCATGTCGGTCATTTCTACGGGCTATCAATCTACGTGTCCATCGTGTTTTATTGAACCATTTGTGATGACCGCTCGGTATTTTGATTTAGATTTCAGAGGCCACCAATATCTCTCTATTCAAACGGAAGCTGATCTTACGCATATAGAATCGGCTGCTAGAAAAGCGGCAGCGCATATCAACAGCCAGCAAATTCGTGAGAAAGACGTCAGCGTACAATAACTGTGAAAGCGTTCAATCTGGGCGTTGAAACTTTCGCCCAGATTGAAGCCGAGCTATTCGTAGTCGCTAATGATAAGTGACTGTTAAAACGGGGCCCATTCCCAGTTCGCGGGAGCTGATATCAAGACCATTGAGGCTCTTGGGTACAATGATAAGCCCAGTGTTTTCTCCGTTAAGCCAAGATTGAAGTAAGCCCGAGTTGGTCAAATCGATACGGTAAACACCAGTCTCTTTTGGTGAGAAGGTGGTTAGGTAGTCGCCAGAACCGCCATTATCGTAAATCGATTGCCAGGTCGCCGTCTGCTCATTCCAATTTTGATTGACGCGATACAATTCAAAATTGCCAGTCGAAGCATTGGTCACGTGTAATGCCAATATCACTGAATCGAATTCAACGCCTTCAGGTAATGCAGAGACATCAAACTTCATCAGCGCATTGGTTTTTCCATATTTGGTATCAAGCAAGTCAGCAAGTAAGCCGTCTGCATGATTGTTGAAGCTTTCAGAAGCTTTGCTGGAGGCGATAAAGGTATCGTCGCTGGTTGGTAACGATAATGAGTTAACAGGTGCCTCACAGTCTTTGCGTTCGTTGTAGCTCACGACTAGTGCTGGTGGTGTACCTGTTTCGCTTGAATCAAAGTCAAGGCCATCTGTCGTACCGGCTGACGCGATGACTAGGCCAAAATTGCCATCATGCTCCCATAAGTCGAGTAGGTGGCTGTCGGTTAGATCAACATCGACCGTTCCCGTTGATGATGGTATGAATTGGGTCAGTGTTCTTCCGGCGATTTGTTCACCATCCACTGAATTCCAGGTCGCCGATGAGTCTTTCCACTCCTCTGCAGCGACATGAACGCCATACTCTCCATAAGATTTGTTGGTGACTTGCAATTCAAGCTTAACACCGGCTATATCGACACAAGTTGGAATGGATGAAACGTCAAAGGCCATTAGGCTCATAGTTCGGCCATAGGTAGAATCAGATGCATCGGCGAGCAAGCCATCTTCGTGTCCATCAAAGTTAGTGTCTGGCTGTGATTGTGCGACAAAAACATCTTGTGTGGCGGATAAGCGAATGAACGAAGGGGAGGTATCAGGATCTTGATTTTTAAGTATCGAGAGACGATCCGCGGATTGAACCAATTCCATCGTTTCTCCGACTTCGTTGAGTGACCACCAATTCACGTTCTCTGGTAAACGGAGGCTATCCGCTTCTCTCTCCTCTCTTGTCAGCGTTGAAGCTGAAGTATCAAACTGCGCAGTTCGGACGGTCATGGAGTCTTTCAATACTTGAATGACTTTTACTTGCTGAATACTTGCTGCGTCTAGAGTCCAGCTTTTAGGGTCATTAGCAGAGCGGGCTGCTGCCCCCCAACTGCCTTCACCGATGTACACTGTTCCTCCGGTTGGCGAACTAACAAAGTTGTTACCGTCCGGTTTTAGTTCTCGGGTCGCTTTGGTTAAGTGACTATCTGATTCGACAACGAGATTCATACTGTGCTGGTAAAACAACTCTGCCCACCAGCTAAACAGATCTGGGCTATCAGACTTGGATGAAACGTGAGGAAACATTGGTCTGTGGTATTGTGCCACGCGCCAGATATTCTCTTCGCCATGAGTGGCCAAATCCTGTTCTAGCCATTCGTTCATTTGGGAGGCATAGCTTGACCAGCCACTTTTGCGAAACTGGCTGTTCAGTGTATAGATGCGAAGTAATGGCGAAATGTTAACAACGTTGTAGGTATCAAAAGGATTACACTCGCCATTACCGTCAGCATCGACTCCAAACACTTTACACAGCGTTGAGTAATCGTAATCTTCGTGGTTGCCGTGGGTTGGAATGAATGGGTAGGTACGTTTGTACGCTTTGCCATCTATCTGGTCACTGGAAAAGGTCAATGCCCAATCTTCTAAGTACTGAGCCATTTGCGACGCGCTGTTTTGGCTGGTGTAATCGCCGCCGTGAAGGATGAATAAGGGGCGAACCTTCGCTACTAGCTGATTCCCCATTCTTCGGTTGGTCCACCCTGTGCGAGTATCGCCCCCAGCGATCATGACAAACTCACTATTGTCTATAGGAGCGGTGCGGAACCAAAAGCGCTCACCACAACCTTGTTGGTCACAGACACGATAGTAAACGGGGGAATCCGGCATCAGGTTATCCAATCGGACAAAATAGCTGAGTAAGTCGCCAGCAAATACATGATCGTAGCTAGGTTGTTTGGTTAGCCATGTGGCTTCATCGGTTGACGTTCCATATTGCACATAGGGTTGTTCACTCTCGCCGTTAGGCGAGAATCCAATGACCGCTTCTCGCGCAGGGTCACCGTCCCAGACTACTCGATGATATTGTGTCGCGGCTCCCGCATTCAGGCTCGTGAGCCCGGCTACGGCTAAAAGTGACAATGTTGCAATCCTTCGAATCATAATAAAGTCCATAGTTTATGGGTTAGAGTCGGTCTAAACTGACCATGAAAATTCGACTACCGAGCTTGAGTGACCAAGATTAAAAAGGCGGCATTTCGATAGGGGAGGGTTTTCACTTGGCCATCACGAAAGTCAACGGCGTTTGCCCCTTCGCCCAATCGAGAGTAAAAGCCGCTTAAAGGAATCGAATGGTCTGCTGTCCAATAATCACCTTTGCGCACCCTAGGAAAAAATCCGCCACTGATTTTGGCCTGCCCATTTGGAACCGAGAGGTTAATCAGTGTGGAGAGCTCGTCCGTTGTGGGGACTCGCCAATCACTGCGGCCACACAAGGATTCGGCGTTGGTTCGAGTGACATGGTCGAAACTGTCGCAGCGACCATCGTCAAAGAAACAATCGCCGCGATCTGGGACACCTCGCGTGCCATCAAACCATGAGTACGACCAATACGAATCATGGATGTTTTCAGAGTCTGTTTTTACTTCCCAGAGTAATCCCGTTTTCTTATCCAACACGCAGCTCCAAGGCCCACTCCAGATATCGATTGGTTGACCTCCCATAGTTATCTTTTGCCATCGTGATGGTTGTGGTTCTTCTTGCTCAATAGGGTTGAAGTAAGCGATGACTACTAAGCTTGAAATCAAAGTAGCGAGTATCGACAGTCGTTTGATCATTGTGTTACCTCAAGTGCTAAACGTATGCCTTGAGCATGTCGCGTGTGTGCTATTTGGGAATGGTCAAAAGCGGCAACCCAAAGGCATACACCATCACGTATTGCAATGTCCTGAGCTGATCCTGTATCTAATTTTCGAGCGATTTCGAGTGACCATGCTCCGTTGTTCCACTGCCCAAATGCACGGACATCACCTCGGTCACCTTCAAACTGATTGGAGTTATGTAATACCGAAGGAAGGGTCGTCTTGAGGGGAGATTGCTCAATGTTATGTGAGTAAACCTTAGTGTCGTGCCAGCTCAGGTAAGGAGCGTGATTCGTAGATTGGTTGATAGACGAAAAAGAGCCGGTTAGGTCTGTATTAGGCAGTCGTTTCGGGGTGACGCCATTAGGTGAATACCACTGCCAATTCATGACGTAAGCCCCAGATTCTTTGCCGTCAGTCATATAGCCAGCGGTATAGCGCCTCTTAGCTGGGTCAACTTGCTGAGGAGTAGTGAACGAATTGTCATCCGCCTGATACATGCCATTGGTTCGTACAGCCTTCCAATGCCATAGATCACGAAGGCTGTTATCTGGCGAATAGTGATAACCTTTGCCGTGCCAATTGGCAGGTTTTCCTTCTAGTGGCTTAGGCCCAAGGTGAGCGGTTCCATCGGCGCCTAGGTTGCATGAATTGGAGATCATGATTGCAAGTTTGTCTTCATAGAATTGCTTTTCGTCGAAGCGATAAAAGCCGTCTTCTTGGACTTGCCAACCTTTGTCTGTTTTAACCAAAGGGAGGTGATCCAGACTTTCGGTTGGATCATCCCAAGTGATGTGGAAGAAAATATCCTGCTGGTTCTGGAGCGCTTTGATACTGATGCGAGTATACCCATTTTCAAACCCTTCTCCACCATAGGTTTCTACGTAGGTCGACGGTGTATTTTGCCAAATGGGCTCTTCGGCAATGCCATCAATGTTGATAACTTGCTCTGAAGGTAGGGTTGTGGCCGTCAGCACCGCAGAGGAAGTCAGAAAGATGCCCGCCCAAGGGAGAAGGGTAAGCGTTAATACTGCTAATATTTGCAGTATTTCATGCTTGGTTATTCGAGTTGAAAAGATAGTGAGAAATGTCGCCACACCATATTGGAGAAAGTAACCGCCAGCGTGCAGAAATAAGTAAAGTAGTGCCCCGTGTGCAAGATAAAAGTGAAGCTTGCTTGCATCACCTGCGTAACCGCTAAGTAGCAGCCACCCAGTCACAATTAATGCAGGGAAGAGCACGTAGCTCACTTTAATGAAGCGTTTGTTAAATGCGTTGATGCCTCGACGCTGGCTCGATTTAACACTCGGCTTGAGCTTCCAACGATAAATACAATATGAGAGCGCCAAAGCACTTAACGCAATACCGGAATAGATGTGGATGGAATGCAATTGCCCTTGAGGAAGCCACACCGAGAAGAAAAGCCATTGCGGATGGCTTACTGTTGCAATGCGAAAGCCTGTTAAAAGATTCATCAGAACACACAGCATGGCAAAGCCATGCAGCACGACCCAAAGTAGTGTCCGTTTCATTAACCAGATTGAGCAAGTTGATAAGGGTGAGCCAACTTTAAAGTAAATGATTCAAAAGGATAGGATATGAATCACATATGAATAATGTTTAATATGAATTTCTTGTCGTTGTAACAATTGGGCGATGGGGAACCAGTCAATGCTATCACTCAAAAAGGCGGCCAACATCGCGATTTCCATGCTTGGAATCTTTTAGCTCATGGCTTATCTAGTATCAATAACTTATATGCGCTTGATGGGACAACCTATCAAAGGACGCCAGAACTTTCGTTCCGGCGCCTTCCATTTTAGGCAGTGAGATCAGCGGTTTGTTTATGGTTGGAGAAGGTTTTCCATACCATACGCGGTGTAGATCGTCTGCATGGCTTTTTCTGTTGAGGCGTTAATCTCGCCTATTACTGGGTTTAAACCTGTTCCGTCAACAACCGTTCTAAAAGTACGTTCTTCCGGTATGGTTTCTATCAGTTTCAATATTGCATCAGCAACCATTTGAGGGTTTGGAGCGTCTTCTGCATCGTGGCTCTGCTCAGTCCCTGCCCACATCTGCTCTGGTGCATTGGCATGTTCGCCATAACTTTGTGAAACGGCTGTGTCACTCGACTTGAGTAAATTGGCGCCGAAGTCTGTGCCAAACCCGCCTGGCTGAACAATCAGCGATTGAATTCCAAACTGAGTGAGCTCGGCGCGATAGTTTTCGACCAGACCTTCAACCGCATGCTTTGAAGCGTTATAAGAGCCCAGGAAAGGCAAAACGAACTTACCCAAAATGCTGGATATCTGAATAAGAGTGCCTTGCTGCTGTTTTTTCATATAAGGCAAAACAGCTCGCGTTAGTCTTTGAACACCAAAGACATTGATATCAAACACTTTCTTGAAGTCGTCGATGGTGAAGCTTTCCTGCCAACCCAGAGTTCCGACACCTGCATTGTTTATGAGGATGTCTATTGTTCCTGTTTTTTCTAGGGCATGCTGCACACCTCGAGTCACGCTTTCATCATCGGTAACATCAATGTCAACGATCATGACGCCTTTCGCTGCAAACTCGTTGGCGATGGAAGCATTGCGGCCTTGCGGGTCGCGCATTGTCCCAATAACGGTGTAACCATTGTCACTAAGTGTATTTGCGGTCAGGTAACCGAAGCCTGAATTGACACCTGTAATAAGTACTGTCTGAGTCATAATATGGTTCCTAATATATAGATTGTGTAAGTTGTGGACTGAATAATGAACGATTTACTTGTCCAGCAGCTCTAACATGGCTAAAGCGACACCTGTCGATGATTTGTTGTTCTGACCTGTGACTAGCTCTCGGTCGACAACAATATGTGGCTGCCAATCTTCTGCACCACGAGAGTAGTTGCCGCCTGCTTTTATTAATGCGTCCTGCGGCCAGTAGTACAACTCATCGCCTCCTAGGTAATACTGAGTAGCTACTGTTTCTTCGGAGTTGCTGAATGTGGTCATGTTGTAGTCGTCATAGATCCAACCTTTGGCTGGTTTTGCTCCGGAACCACTCTTCATTTGCGTTTCGAATTCTTTGCTGTTGTCTAGTGACGAAAGGAGAGCCACAGGGCCATGGCAAACCAGCCCAGTAGGTTTTGATTCAGCATTGAAGTAGCGTAAAAAATCACCTAACTGATCGTTGGCAACCAAATCGCCTAATGGTGCGTGACCACCAGGTACAAACACTGCGTCATAATTTTCAATCCCAATTTGTTCAACGCGTGAGAAGCTAAGTACTGGGCTAAGCTCGGAATTTGTTAGTTGGAGTTTGTTCAGTAATGCTTTGTGTGCTTCGTAGTTGGCCTTACTTTCATCTAAGAAGTGGCCAGGAGTATCCGAAACGGGATCAAGCGTTGGTGCTTGTCCTGTTGGTGATGCGAAAGTCAGTGTGTGCCCTGCGTCCAAAAAGATTTTCACCGGTTCCATCAGCTCATTGAGATAGAAACCAGTCTGGTAGTCGTAGCCACCTTTTAACTTCATCTCAGATACGTCAGATAGAACGACTAAGATATTGTCAGCCATGGTTACAGGGCTTGCGATTAAGGCTGCTAGGGTAAGAAGCTTTGGTGTTTTCATGTTGTTCCCTCATTAGATTACGTTGGATTCGAGATAAGAATATGTCTGCCCTATTCATTAATGAAATTAATTGGGGTAATCTAGGTATGAGTATTTTTAATGGGATGTAATGGATGTCAAACATTTCGGATATTGAGCTGAGCCAACTTAGGCTGCTGCAAATTATCTTTGAAACCAAAAATCTTACCCAAGCAGGAGAGCGGGCAGGGCTAACGCAATCGGCTGTGAGTCATACGCTTAAAAAGTTGCGTCACAGTTTTAATGACTCTCTAGTTATCCGCCAGGGTAATAAAATGGTCTTAACACCCAGAGCGGAGTCACTTCAAACATCCTTAGGACGTTGGCTGAACGACTTTGAGAGAAACATTCTTTTCCAAGAAGTATTTGATCCCTTGACGTCTGATCGCACTTTTTACATCGCCACCAGTGATCTGGTTGAACATATCCTCGCCCCCCATTTAAGCCGTCATTTTGGGCGAATAGCACCGAATATCCGGATTGTTTTCAGGAAAATTGAAAAACGAGCATTGGCTAGTCAGATAGAGAGTGGGGAAGTGGATTTTGCGATTAGTGTTATAGACTCAACCCACCCTAACTTAATGGTGAGGACGCTTTATCGAGATGATTTCGTTTCGGTAGTGAGAGCAGGGCACCCATTATTAAATTCAAAGATAAAAGCTAAGGACTTTTGCCAGTACCCCCATGTTCTCGCTAGCACAGGCAATGATAATCGTGGCATGGTTGATGATGCACTTGAAGGTTTAGGGCTATCACGAGTGATGCAATACAAGGTCGCGAACTTCTCTAGCGCACCATACATTGTCGAATCAAGCGATGCGATCCTGACCGCGCCCAGAACGTTTGTCGATTTGATTGCAGGTAAGTTTAATGTGTCGTCTTTTACGCCCCCTGTTGAGCTTGAAAGCTACGCCATGAAAATGTACTGGCATATCAAAAATAAAGACGATCAGGCTAACCGATGGTTTAGAGAGCAAATTTCGGAGATTACCGCAGCAGCAGAATGACTAATGAACGCGGCTGATCGTTAGTTTGCATATCGTGACAGTAAAACTGGTACGCGATAGAGAGGTTTTATGATTCAGGTGGCCTCTCAATAGGAAGGCCATCTTAAATGGGGGGATTCACTGATTTATTTTGGTCATCCTCTTTTTCAATTCTCTTTGAAGAGTGTTGATAGCGTAAGGCTTCATTGTTTTCCAGTTTTGACACTCTTCGCGTGTTCGAGCACACCCCAAACACCAACCTTTTGGACCTGAAAAGTCACACATATCAATACACGGGCTTTTTTGTTTCTTCATATCATCCCTTACTTACATGTAGCGGTTCGGTCATAGTCTCTGTAGTACTTTCTCAATGCTGGCTTCCAGCATTCGAAGGCGATTGAACTCTTCAAATAGCCTCTGTTCGAGATTTTTAAAGTTCAGAGGCAGCGTACGCTGGCAAATACCATAGCTATTATCCAGAGCTTTATAACCTTTCCAGCCTTGGATTTGCTCACCTTCTAGCTCCTTTAACTGGCGAATAAATTCAGATTGAGATGGGCAATCTTCCTCAGCGTGAACGCATACCGGAAACTGTTTTTGCTTGATCTGCGGTGCTTCGATGAAGGTCTCAAAATGGACACCGCCTTGGTTGTGATTGAACCAATTTTCTTTGTAAAGCTGAAGGTAATTTCCGCGATTGTAAATTCCCCAGCCGTCATCAAACCAGCTTGCTTGCTGGAGCATTTTCTCAAGGTTACGGAAGACACCTTTAACATCTTTCATCGGTTGATTCTCTTGTTTTACTTCGATAGCAGATACAAAGCTCAGTGCGTTATGGGGGAGAGCCTTGTATCTGAAATAAACTATACTCCCCCATAGTATAATATACTACCCCCTAGTATAATGTGAGTGCTACATTATCAGGTAGAATCTCGCCACTGAATAAAGGGAGTGAGTAAGCCATGTCACACATAGCGAAAGATCAAAAGAAGCTCAAAGCACGGGTAAGCAAGATACAAGGTCAAGTGAACGGCTTAAAAAAGATGTTGGATGAAGAACATGAATGCCAAAACGTGCTCCAGCAAATAGCGGCGATTCGTGGTGCGGTGAATGGCCTGATGCGTGAAGTGATCAAAGGCCATTTACAGGAGCATGTTGTACTTGAAGAAGACACTAAGCAGCGAGAAGAAGATATGGATATCGTGCTGAAAGTGCTGGACTCCTACATCAAATAATCTTGCTCAAACGATCCCATTGAAGCTTTAAACCGAGGCTGCTCGTTACATTCCTCTTCAGAAAATCGCCTTCTTCCTATGTTTGACATAGAAAAAAGCGCTGATTGCGATGAACAGAAACGTAAAGTAATAGAAAAATGAAGAGAGTGAGGCGATGAAGTCGATGTGCTGTTCTATCTCCTGCTCAGTATAATTCTGAGACACCAGCTTATAGTAGTAGGCGTATAGAATACCGATTGAGCCGTATCCTAAGTTGAACATTAAACCTTTGAAACTCAACACCGTTGCTCTGTTGTGAGACTCAGTCTTTTTATTGAGGTGATAACTAATGAAGATGTTCATCGTCATGATAATAAAGATGAGTAACAGGGCAGGGATTACCCCATAGATTGACCACCCTAGGCTGATCCAATAGTACGTTGCCATGCTTGCTAACCCCATGATCGCAATAAACCTTTTGGGGGCGATACGTTCCGCTAGTTTACGACTCTGCCCAGCCAATAGGATTTGCAAGACGCTTATCCCCGCACCGATGAAGCCGAAATAGATAATCGGAATATCTATTGCGCGATAGTATTGGCTGTTCATCGTTAAGAACATCCGCGATGTATGCTCGAACAAGCTGTAGTAGAGCAATATGAATAATACGTAAGGGGTGGAAAGCACCCACTTACCCGTATTCAGTGTTAATTTGAGGCTGGCGATTGTGGTGGCAAATTTGCTGTCGTGCACAGGCAATGCACTGTTGTCTTCTTCCATATTTATTGCGGCATAAAAGGCGATAAGCGCAACGAACAGAGTGGCATAGACTGGAATCCGCATGATGTCTTGTGTCTTTTCTGGAGCGTCGAGGCCAAGGAGGTTAAACACCGACGCCATAAAGTTCACGTCATACATGGCTGCGCCAATTAGGGTGACCAAGATCCCCACGCTAGAGGAAATACGCAGTTGGATCTGCAGTACTTGCGGCCAGACGTCTTCTTTCCCTTGTTCTTTGAGTGTGTCGTAAGCCAAAGCCTCGTCGGCGCCACTCGCTAATGCCATCGCCAAGCCACTCAACACTCGGTTAATCAAAAAGACAAAGAAAACAATAGTAGGGTTACCCGTCGGCACGAAAGCGATCATGGCGATCTCTATAAACATGACCACCGAAGATAACACCACCAGCTTTTTACGCCCCAAGGTATCAGCAAAGGCGCCAGATGGGACTTCTGCAAGAACAATGGTCGCCGCCCAAACGACGTTAAGCATCGCGAACTGAGACAGGGTTAAGCCATAATCGAGATAGAGTAGGGTGAATACAGGGTAGTAAAAACGCGCAAAGTAACTGCTCCGAAAGATTAAGAAGCTGCGGACATTACGGATATGAAGAATTTCTCGGAGCGTCATGAAGCATTCAACATTTTGATGATCTTAAGATTATGTATATACCTTTTGAGGCTCAATGGTAAAGGTTTTGTGCTTGATTTAATTAGATTATTGCCACGTTTAACCCGTAAGTGAAGGAAAGCGCGTTCAGAACTTGTCTCGCGATGAAACCGCTTTCCAGTTGAATGGCCGTTATTCATCCATAGTAAGTGGTGTATTTGTCAGCATAGATAGTAGTCTTGCTACTCGTTTCCTCATATCACGTCTATCGATAATCATATCGATTGCTCCATGATCCAAAAGAAACTCACTTTGCTGGAAATCTTCGGGCAATGTCTCACGTACGGTTTGTTCGATTACACGACGCCCAGCAAAGCCGACTCTTGCCTTTGGTTCGCCAATATTAATGTCTCCAAGCATCGCTAAGCTTGCGGAGACACCACCGTAAGTTTGGTCAGTGAGTATTGAAATGTAGGGTAATTTAGCAATTGAGAGTTGTTTCAATGCTGCACTGGTTTTAGCCATTTGCATTAACGCCATCAAGGACTCTTGCATCCGAGCGCCGCCACAAGCCGAAAAGCAAACCAAACCGCAGTTGTTCTCTATCGCAGTGTTAACAGCTTGAACAAACCGAGCACCCACCACGGAACCCATCGAGCCGGCCATAAATGAAAACTCAAAGGCGCAGGCTACAACAGGTAGGCCCATAAGCTCACCTTTCATTGCGATTAACGCATCTTTTTCGCCTGACTCTTTTTGAGCCAAAGCAATACGGTCTTTGTATCGTTTTTGGTCTTTAAAGCACAGCGTATCTCGTGGTTCATGATGACTCGCAATTTCAACGTTTTCCCCTGCATCTAAGAAGCGATCAAGCCGACAGCGTGCTTTCATTCTCATGTGGTGATTACAGTGAGGGCAGACGTCCAAGTGAATTTCCAGCGTTTTGTAGTAAAGAACTTGATTGCACTGAGGGCATGTTTTCCATAAGCCTTGCGGTATTTCTGATTTTCCAGCACGGACAATATTCTTTTTATGTATTAGCTTTTCAAGCCAACTCATGAGTCACCTTTAGTTGTTTAATCCAGTTCATGCATTGTATAAACCCAAATTAGGCAATAAAGTGTGATTAATGAGTTAGTAAATCCAATTTAATGAGATAATCGATCGTGCTTGAGAAAATTGAACAGCAATGGCTGACAAGTTTTCACTCTGTATATGAAAACATGAGCTTTAAACGTGCATCCGAGTTTCTCCAGTTGCCAACTTCCAACGTCAGTCGCCACATCAGTATGCTCGAAGAGCGGCTTGATACACGACTATTTGATAGGACGACTCGAAAAATAGCTCCGACAAACGCGGGAGAACACCTATATTTGCTGACGCAGCCGTTAATGAGCAAATTGAACGATGCACTTGAAGAGGTCACTCGCCACTCTCAAGAAGCTGTTGGGCAGCTTAGGGTATTGATGCCAGACTCACCGCCATTAGCGAATGCAGTGGTCAGCTTTTGCGAGCAGTACCCATCCATCTCATTGTGTTGTGATACGAGCATCAGCCCTAAAGAAGATTTGTTCGATGGGTTTGATATTATCTTGAAATTCCATCGCGGACGTCTTGAAGATTCAAATCTGGTTGCGAGAGAGATTAAGCGCTGGCCGAGTGTTGTTGTTGGTTCTCCTAAACTGCTAGAGCGGTACCCGACACCTTTTCAGACGACTGATTTACAACACATTCCATGCATCAGCAGCCTGACCGCAATAAACGGAACTCCGTGGGTTTTCAAAAAAGGTTGCGGCGAACTTAGTACTCAGAAAGTACGATCTTCGTTTAAGGTCAACAGTGGTCATCTGGCGAAAACGGGTGCTATATCTGGGTTAGGGCTTGCGATACTACCAATTGAAACGTGCCAAGCTGAAATCAACTCAGGTGCTTTAAAGATCATAGAAATGGAGTACCAACCCGATGACTTGGTGCTTTATGCCTTTTACGCATCAAGAAAACACGTAGCCAATAAGATTCCTATGTTTATTGAGCATATTAAGCAGCATGCGAATTTTGGTAGCTGAACAGCGTTCTAATTCGCATGATGTATTCGAATTTGGCTGGCTGAAAGTAATATGGTCATGAGTGTAAGCAAGGGAACCCCGAAAATCATAGGTTATCCAAACATTGGCGTTCCCAAGCTGAGAGACTATGAAGGGCAGGGGGACATACCTTCAGTCCGCCAAACCTTGTTCATATCATTTTGCCTCACGTAACGAAGTTAAATTAGAATTCGTAGAACAGACGTACACGAGCACCGAAATCATCTTCTTCAGCAAAGACAGATGCGTCTGATTGCTGATCCAACTTGTTGTCGACGGTTGTGTAGTATGTACCTAGAAGAATCGAAAAGTCTTGTACCTCCAGTACATCACGGAAAGCGTAAGATGCATACCATGTTGATACGTTTACGTCGCCTTCAGCCCACGAAGAAAACTCTTTATCTTCATACTCATTTATCGAGTGAATGTAACCCAATCCAAAGTTATTCCACAGTGCATTAACGCCTGCTGATAAGTTATTTTCGTCAACGGCATCTAAGTACGCAACGTTGGCATTTACTGTCCAATCACCGCTCGTCCAGTTACCTGTTAAGCCATAACCTGTACGATCCGAGATATCCACGCCATCAGCGACAACTGCGTTAGAAACGAGGTTGGTTTCAACCGAAGCAGCTACTTTGAAATCACCTATTTGGTAAGCCACAACTGGACGAACTAAAAACGAATCTTTGCTCGATTCGATCTCTTTACCGTGGTACTTGCCGTCAAGGCCGTCATCGAACAAATTAGAACGATCACCAAGCATAGCGCCAACTTCAATGTAGAGATCACCAAATGTTTGGCTATACATGATTTGTCCGTCAGCGCCACGGCCACGGGCTTCTTTTGCTTGGTATGAATATGCAGCTCCATCTGAATACAGATCATTCGCTGTATCACCTGAGTATTCTAGGAATACATCAAGGCCAACAGGGAACATGTCGTAAGCTTCAAATCGCCCCGCTTTAATTGCCCAGCCATCTTTTTTACCAAACTCAAAGTACGCATCATCCAATGCAATATTGCCTGTGCTCTCAAACAGCGGCTGCGCTTTCACACCTACATAGTGTCCCTTACTTGTGTATTTTTCGCCTGCAAACTCAATTAGAACGCGGCCGTCTTGGTTAAACTCACTGTCGTCACTAATGTGTGATTCACGATCTTGGTAGTTGAAGTTCAGCTCCACATTACCACCAACAGAGAAGTTGCCTTCTTCAGTATCAACAATGCTGATTCCAGCGTTTGCTGTCGTTGCGGCCATTACTGCAGCCGCAGCAAGCGACATTTTTAATGTTAAACCCTATATTTTGGCAATAAGAGGCCCTCCCCGACGAGGGCCTTATTTTTTGTTTTGGAATAATTTACTGGTGGCTAGCGAGTAGCCTGTATCGCAGACATGTAATGCAGTGTGCCACTTGCCTGATTGAGAGAGACTAGAGACAACTCATCGATGAAGATTCGAGAGGTGAACACTGTCTTGCCGTTGTCAGCAAAAATTTCAATCGCTGAGTTATCGACAAAGACGCGAATGGTTTGCGCTTGCTCTAGACGATGAGCATAGCGAACCGTGCCGTATGCTTCTGCATGTAGGTGAGAGACTTGAGTACGGTCTAGAATTAACTCATCTTGATCGCCTCGGAACACCATCTGCTCACCTTTCTGGTTAGCCAGAGTCAAAGTGAAAGACTCATTTACATTCAACTCTATCTCGAATGCTCGTGACGTTAGCTCTAGAGCTTCAGAGTCCTCGACATCAATCGAACTTTGGCGCAGTGCTGCAAGCTCTTTCAATGGTTTTTGAATTAGGTAGTCGCCATCGATGATCAACTCACGTGGTAGCGTAAGCATATGCGCCCAGCCGTTTTTATCCGTCGGATAGTCGCTCTTTGAGTTACCCAACCAGCCAATAAGGATGCGACGTTGCTGGTTGTCCAGATACGTTTGTGGTGCGTAGAAATCAAAGCCTTTGTCTAGCTCTCGATAGCCTTGGTTTTTGAATACTTTCGATTCAAAATCAATAGGTTCACCCACCATATAAACCACAGAAAATACGTTTTTAAGGTCATATTTATTCTCTGAGCTCACGCCCTGTGGTGAGAAAATATAAACCCCATTTTCATCCGTCTCGTAGTAGTTTGGGCACTCCCACATGTAGCCAAAATCTTCTAACCCCACATCGATATCACCTTGGTGATGGTAGTCATCAATGTCGCTACCGCGGTAGTATGCCAACGTGCCCTTTTCGTTATGACCTTGAGCGCCAATCAGCATGTGATAATCGTTGTCACGACACACCAACACAGGGTCACGAATCTCTGCGGTATATGCGCTCGGATCGAAGTCAACCACGATACCTTTCTTTTCCACATTACCTTGCTTGTCCATAATCGCGAGAACTTGAGTCGGATGACGTTGGTCATTCTCCTTTTTCAAGTTCGCTGTGTAGAAAATGTACAGCTGGTCATCGTGTGGTACACCAACACCGGTATAACAACCATGATGGTCGTAATCTTGGTCTGGGTACATCGCGATACCGCGGTCAGTAAAGTTCACGAAATCTTTGGTCGATACGTGGTACCAGTGCTTTAACCCGTGCACTGGGCCAAGCGGGAACCACTGGTAGAAAATGTGGTGCTCGCCATTGAAGTAACTCAAACCATTCGGGTCATTCAACAAGCCGTGCTTTGGTGCAATGTGGTAGCTCGGATAAAACGGGTCAGCTTGTGTTTTGTGCTCAATATCCGCCAAATACTCCTCGCTCACCTCATGAATTCGGACAAAGCGGTTTTGACGATTAGAAAAATCCATAACAACTCCAGAAAATGCTATTCACTCAAATTAGTGGTGAAAAATTATTTAGGCTCTTTGTAAAGTAGCTTTGTTAGCGCGAAAGCAGAGGCTGCGCCGACTAGCATCACAAGAACATACATTCCTAGACCGCTGCCAAGATAAAGTAGGACACCCGGTAGCATGGTTGCGCCCGTACCCGCTGAGCCGATACCCGCAATTGCGCCCAAACAGCCACCTAGCGCACCACCAACACAGCCGTATAAGAAAGGTTTTACGCGAGGTAAGGTAATCGCGAACATGGCTGGCTCAGTAATGCCAAATAGAGCTGGCAGTGCGGCACCAAACATTCCCGTGCGTTTAACCTTGTCTGTCTGCATCGACATCACTGCCATTGCCGCTCCAAACTGGCCAGCGATTGCAGCGGTACCCAATGGGTTGATGTAATCAAAGCCTGTATCCGTCACCATGGCGATGGTGATCGGCACGATGGTATGGTGCATACCTGTTACCGCCATAAACTGGATAGCGCCACCGTAAATCAAGCCGCCAATGCCGTATGGGATTTGTAAGAAATAGAGCACAGCTTCGGTAATCAGCTTCTCAATACCGAGTAGGATTGGACCAACGAATACTAAGCCTGCGATCAAAGAGACCAACAGAGTGATAAATGGCGTCAGAATGAGGTCCAATACTTCAGGGATATATTTGCGTGATGTACGCTCAACTAAAGCAGCAAACCACCCCATGAACACAGCGGGAAGAATTGAACTCTGTAAACCAGTAACCGCAATCTCAAAGCCCATAAACGGAATTATCATCGCTTCTGCGTTACCGAAAGCGACATCCCATTTACTCGCCAGTTGTGGAGCGACCAGCATCAAGCCCAATACAATACCGAGCACCGGATTGCCACCAAACACGCGCATCGCCGACCAAGTCACCAATACTGGGATAAAGATGAAGGCAGTATCGGTTAAAACTTGAGACAACGTATTAAGCTGTGGAGAGAGCTCAATCCCGAAACCGTTAACCAACAACCCACGCAGCCCCATAAGCAAACCGGTCGCAACTAGGGCTGGAATAATGGCGACGAAGATGTCAGAAAAAGTACGAGTTACCGTTTGGAAGGTGCTTACTTTGTCATTTTTCTCTTCTGCTTGTGGCGTTTCTTCAATGGCTTCATTGCCTTTTATGATGGCAAAAACCTTACCCACAAAGCCCGTACCCAAGATCACCTGGTGCTGACCATTTTGGAAAAAGTACCCGTGTACGCCTTGCGTTGCGCTGAGTCCTTCAGCGTCGACTTTTTCATCATCCTTGGCCACAACACGCAGTCGTGTTGCACAGTGATTCAGTTGTACGATATTGCCCTCACCTCCCAGTAAGGACATGACTCTATCCGCTACAACTCTCGCATCTCGCGCCATAAATTTCGTCTCCAAAGAGTGCAAAGAAATAACAGCCTGTATTTAACTTGTATTTATGATAATACAGGTAAGATACAGGTTGTATTTTTGGTTGTTGTTTTTTGTTATTCGTCACACTTGTTGTTTACCTGAAATGCATAAGATTGCTTACCTTCAAAAACCTATAGATAAAAAAATAGCCCACAAACGTGGGCTATTCGACATTCTCTAAACTCGGGCGGTTATCTCAAAGTCATACAGACTAGACTTATAATAAACCGTTGAGTATTCGTATATTTTCTGCTCTTCATAGAAGTTCTGAGAGTGGTTGATCAAGATGGGGTCAAGCTCTCCAACATCCAAAAATTGCTGAACCGTCACGTCGGGCAACGCGGGCAACAGTTTCTGTTGCGTCTTGACCATCTCAATACCGTGACGACTCAAATATTCGAACTTTGATCCCTTGAGATCGTCTTTTGTTAGGTTGGGAAGTAGTACTCGTGGGATGTAGAACTCTTCAAATGAGACGACTTGGTCGTTAACCAGTCTTAAACGACGAGCAAAATTAACGGGCTCACCAACAGCGATATTGAGTTTTTGAGCGACAAGCTCATCTGCAGGCTGCACCTCAAAGGCATCGACAATATTGGTCGCTTCTAGACCCGCACCAGCTGCCTCTTGCGCCAATCCAGACATAGATAAGAAGTCATGACGCAGCTTATTGGATTTAACAAAGCTACCTTTGCCCTTTTCGGAAAATATATAACCGCCATCATTGAGCTGTTGCAACGCTTTACGCACCGTAACACGACTGACTTTCAACAGCTCCACCAACTGATTCTCAGACGGTAGCTTACTGCCTGCTGGATAAGTGCCTTTATCAATCTCGCGCTTTAACTCTCCCGCGACTTGAATGTACAACGGTTGCAAATTTTTTTGCTCAAATAACTCAGTCATAATTCCATAAAAACTAAGGGGGGTAGGGGCATCTTACTTAAGGTACGAGGGAATACCAAGTCTACCCGGTGAGAGAAAATGACGTGTATCCTAACAAACAGTGGGTAGATTACCTGAAGAAAGTATATTTAAATCAAAATTGTTCTGACTCAGAGGTGCCTTGGTAAGGGGGGGCATTTCCTAGCGGTACCACGCTGAGTTTGCTTTACGATGACAAAGACATGGCTACTAAATTGGAAATGTGAGATTGTGAGGGGCCAAAAACGGTGAAACCCCGATGTTGGTAGTAAGCACAATTGTAGGGGATTGATTTTAAATGTTTTCATTACTTTATAGAGCATTTCGTATCTTAAAGTGACGTCTTAAATGCGAAAATGCTCTAATTAGTAAAAGCTTATAAATCAATCGGTTGTAATTTTGCTATTACTGTATAAGTCCACCCTATAGCGACTGGCATCGGCCACTTTACGCATCTCTTCTTCATTTGCTTTTGTTGCCAATTGCCGCGCAAAACAAATCTTACCGAAAATTTCATGCATAGTTTTTCTTAAGCAATTTTCATTATTTGAAATGTGAGGAGAAGAACATGGCAATCCGATACTTAAGACCGAGTCAGTACATTGAGGAGTTTTATCCAGGATCTGGTATGTGCAGCGCCACGATCATTAATTGGATAAAAATTGGGAAGTTGGGCGGTACGAGAACCCCAACGGGCCGATACCTAGTTTGTATAGACGAGGATGTTGGGAACCCAGCCGATCGAATTTCAGAATTAGTCAGATTTCTGGAGTCGTGATGGTAGGTCGAGCAAGAAGTAAAGAAACGGCTCACTACCCAGCATTTCTTGTACGAATGAGCCACAGGGGAGAGCTGCGCTTTCGCTTTACAACAGTTGAAGGTGTTAAGCGACTTTTCCCTAGTGGCACAACTGAGCAAGAGGCGATTCAAGCGGCGTATGTTTATAACATGCAGAACAGGCCAGAATTGACGCAAGACTTCGATCTTAATGAGCCAACCCAATTTCAAAGAGCTATCTCTAAAGGGCGTAGAGATAAGTTTAATAAGCCATTAAAAGATTGGCTTCCTGTCGTGTTGGCCCGTGTCAAAGCGGAAGAGAAACTCTCAAAAGACGTATTTCGAAACTTAGAACGTGACTGCGAAAGATTGGAAGAGCACATGGGTAAGTGCTTAACAAAATCGCTGAAGTTACAGCATATCAATGAGCACATTGGTAAATACTATGCTGAGCTTAATAATCGACAGCTAAATGGAAAAATCAGCAATCTGAAAAAGATATTTTCCTATTTGGCTGATGAGAGTGCGATAGAGAGTAACTTTGTTCTTAACAAGAAACAGAGACGTTTATCGAAAGAGGATTACACCAAAGCGCGTCACAACTTAGACTACGAAAGCTATCTTCAAATCTATGAAGCGGCGCCACTGTTCTTGAAGGTCGCGATGTCTTTAACCCTAGAGACAACTCATGCTGTACGTGAGATTTACCGATTGCGTTATCGAATCAAGAAGGCCAGAGAAGGCGTATGCGGCATCCTTTGGAATCCAGAGGGTAGGGTGGAATACATTGACGGCCAACCCATCTATGGCACGCTGTATATCCATCGCCAGAAAGTCCAAAAGTCGGAGACTTCTGCGGTAGCGATTCCAGTCACGCAGGCGATCAAAGATATTGTCGATCTATCGAAAACCTCAAGGTTGCACTGCCCATACGTGGTACATAGAAAACCTCGCCAGTTGCAGCGAGGTATCTCTAAGGAAACGGATCATCTTTATCAGGTTCACCATCACAATATCAGTAAAGAGTTCAGCAAAGTAAGGGACTCATTGGGCCTATACGATCACCTTAAGAAAGCCCTTCGACCAACCTATCACGAGATTCGAGGTTTGTCGGCCAGAATGATTGAAGAGCAAGGCATAAGCGCAACTGAGCGGATGGCCCATGCCAATGCTGATACAACGAAGATTTACACGAGAGAAAATGATATTCGCTGGAATCAGGTTCCAGCGATCGAGGTTCAGCCAAAAGTGAGTTAGTGCAATAGCGCTCTTCATCTAAGTAGATCAGAAAGATTATATTGAAGAGCTGACTAGGAAAAATGGCGGTGTAATTTTGCCAATTGTTGTTGCACTTCAAACTTGATACTAAGCTTGTTCTATCAGTAGGCACGGTTAAATGCCAACGCCATATACAGTTAGCCTGTTGCCTAAAGAGGTCTTATTTATGATGTTCTTTACTACGCGAATGCTCGGTATACCTTTTGGAAATGAGTTGATGTATATGAAGTCCTGTTTTACGAACAAGATACCAATCTATCGCTGCTAAAATAACCAAGCCTATTATAGTTCCCATCTAAACCCCTCCTTACACATCGAATCATAACTCTATCAAACCACTGATAAGTTAGATAAGACAGAACGCAATTTTTGATGAGCTGCGATGTTTTTCAGAAAAGTTAGCGTCTATTAAGGGATAAAAGCCTCATTTTTAGTAAAGATACATGGTGATATTCGTTGAATACCTAAAGTGTCCATACTTACAAGTTTGAGAAAAAGCATAACGCCCTGTTAAGGTGTGAGCAACGCAATGCCTAAGCTCCCGCATGCCACCTAAAACACAAAACGCAACGCATAGCAAAAATGCTAAGCGTTGCGAATCACTCTTAAACAGTTTGTTATAGCTCGGAGTTAGTCCTATTTACCTGAAAAAACCCTTACAATTAACCTCTTATACAAAGAGAACACCCTACCCATTGCTTTTCTTGTTGGCTCCATTCCTGAAAATGTAGCCAAAAGCATCAACATCAAAATTATTACTGTGTCAAATTCTTTAAATGGGCTATAACCTAATTGATTGGTATAAAATAAATAAAAACCAAGCATTAGTGATGAAAACGATAGTATCATACCTCCGATAAGGGAGTCGTCGTCCCTTAAGCTGAGCCCTCTGAAATCATTAAAGCTAAGTTGTCTACGTGAAGGGCTTCTTATAAGCGAAGGATATAGTTTGAATAACCCATGCCAAATTTGAGTTGCAAACATGCTATTAATATTCGGGAGTTCACCGACCAAAAAACTTTTGGTCGCATCAAGATCAAAAGGTACTGAAGATAAGTATTGAGATTTAAAACTAGCAGTTCCTGAACGAGCAATCGTACTAGGGTCATCAAAAACTTTATTTACAAAAAAACCAGACAATTTACTGGATAGTTCGTTATCATATAGTGTATCAACTAGGTATTGGGTGGCTTGAAAAGAAGTAGTGTCAGTTTCAGCTACTATTATTATATCGTCTACAGCTGAGCAAACAGCTAATGATTCACGATCTATTCCTCCGCGACAGTCTACTATTATAAAATCATAAAGATTAGAACCATACTCTATTAGATTTTCAAAAGTAACAGATAAGCTATGACTTTCGTAAAAGTCTCCACCATTTTTTAAGTATCTTCGATGGTCTCCAACGCCTAAAAACTTAGAACGTTCAAAATTATTCATATCTTGAACGACGCGCTCAATCATAGAGAAGTCATAATGATATTCTTCTTGAGTTAAGTTGGTAAGCCCAACACTAATATTTGAAACTGTATTAAGTCCCATATAATAAGTTAAACCAGCAGTCCCCAAATCACCATCAACGAGTAACGTTCTATAACCTAAGGAATCTAAGATTGTCGTCATAGTTGAGGCAATCATTGTTTTGCCACTACCACCTTTTCCACTAACCAAAGCAATCGTTCTACATGGTGCGTCATGAAGTTTAAGGTCATTCATTATTTATCTCCGCCGTTGGCTAGCTTCTCGATCATTTCATTATACTTATCTTTGTCTACAAAAGTGCTTGAAGAACATTGCTTGAATACATAGTGGATAATAAACAACGCTCCGGAAATTGAGACGCTAAGTAATGAGGAAAAAAATACTATTGAATGAAATTGTCCAGGATCTACACCAAATTTTGTCTTTACAATTGTATGTACATCAGCGCCACCAATCATAGCCACAGATAAAAAAACGATAAAAAGACATGCAAAGCCTAATATCACCTCGCCTCCGCTTGCTTCAACATTGAATATTCTAAGAGGTATTTTGAGGAGTTGCTTAGAATCAGCGCCGTAATTAATAGGCTTACTTAAAAGCTTACCTGTCACAATGACAGCAACGGGCATTAAAATCACCCAAGAGAAAATAAACTTAATCAGTGTTTCTATCCACTGTAAGTCAAAGTCACCTATCGTATCTTTGGGCATGTAAAGCTCAATTTAACTATTTAAAAAACAATACCTTACCATCAAAGATAACGAGTATCAATAACACCAGTACAATTTGATGCATAGAGCTATAACTATTGTTAGTTGTCGCTTCGTAGGTTTAATCTTTACATTTAGGAAGTTATGCGCCACGACGCGTGCTAACAATCAATATGCACATGGATTCACTTTGTGAAAATTTGGAATGAAATTCCGTATAAGGTTTTGTTATCAGATTCAGTACGGAGTTTGTTCACTAGTCCTGTCACTCCAAGCATGGAGTGACAGGACGGATAGCGCCCGCCATTACTACTTTCCGAGCCGATTCTCAGAATTATCAGCGAATGACGCCGAACCCAAACTGGCGCTGAGAGCGTCATTAAATTTGAATACTCAGCACTCATCGCACACAATGAAATGGAATTAAATACGCAGCCATTGCTGCATAGCCTACTTGTAAAAGAAACCAATTAATTACCAGCGCATTCTTATCTCACCAGCCCTACGGGCTTCTGGGGATTAAGCAATTGCACATGGCTTACAGTCATTCAATTGTTCGGAATTTCTGACCGCACAGTAGTCTCACTCCATTACCTAATTGTTTCATAGAAGTGATAGGCGTTTTGTCGAAATGAACGGGAGTAACAACACTAATCTGAAATCGCATTGATAACTAACTACTGCACCCGTGAAATAAGAACCTTCGAATGACAAGAGAAAGAGCCGACAACACACGGCTCTTTATTTTTCATTTAACAAGAAGAGGGTTAGCGCATGGCTACTAATTTCTATTACCAAATTACCCGTTTACTACACCGAAACCCAGATGGCTCGAAAGCCACTCAAGCAGAGAGAAAGAAAGTGCTCAAGCTGGTGGACAGTCAACTGAAAGAGCTGAATGTACGAAACTTAGAGCTAAAGAACTTTGGCCATCGACACGCTGTGAAGCTATTAACTCATTGGCAATCGCAAGGCTTATCGGCAGGTACAATAAAAAACCGAATGTCTCACCTAAGATGGCTATCAGAAAAAATTGGTAAGCCTGGCCTTATACCCGCTAACAATGCATCTCTCGGTATTGAAAAGCGCCACTACGTTACAAACATCAATCGGTCCCGCCATATATCAGATGAGCAGTTATCTAGGCTCAATAACCGCTATTTAGAAGCGAGTTTCAGATTACAGGCCGCCTTTGGTCTTCGCCGAGAAGAGTGCATGAAGATAATACCGCGCTTTTCGGATAAAGGTGATCACTTAGTCCTGACTAAAACTAAAGGCGCTAGACCCCGAGCCGTACCAATCAGAACCCAAGCGCAGCGTGAACTCATCGACTCGATAAAAAAGTGGGTGGGGGATGGATCACTTATACCGAAAGAGGATACGTATAAAATTCATCTAGGTAGATACGAACGAGCGTGTATCAAGATGGGGCTCGCTCGTGCACATGGCCTGAGACATGCGTATGCGCACCAGCGATATCTTGAGTTGACGGGTAATAGCGCTCCTGCTGCGGGAGGCCCGTCAACGAAAGGGATGCGTGGTGCAGACAAGCAGCGTGACTATGAAGCCAGAATTATCATTAGCGAAGAGTTAGGGCATAGCAGAGAGGAAGTGACTGCTGTTTATCTAGGGCGTTGAATTAACGGTTAGATCCCAACAACCGATCTTAAAAGTGTTCTAGGTTAGAACACTTTTTATCGTTTTCCGGAGTAGCAGGGTGTTCAAAGTCAGAATGTTTTAGCTGTTTATCTCAGTTTTTCTAGCTTGTTCTTGTCCCAAAATGGTTTGGAGTAAATGATCAATTGATTCATCTCCCTCTTATTTTTCATGACTACGACTTATCTAAATGAATCGCGAGTCATTCTATAAAAGACGCAAAAAAACTAAGCGTTGACCCACTGCACGCCCTTTAACTTTCAACAATCGTACACAGAAGTACATCAGCATTAATAACCATTAGTATCAGTGCATTTTTGTTCATAATAATGTAATCTGAGCGCAGTTTGACAAACAATACAATAGTTCAACTGGTTCAATGTCGAATCCGGTTATGTATTGTTCAGAGAGTTATCAGAGTAGCGAGCAGCATGTCACTAAAAATCTATCCAGAATACGCCCTAATCAAACGTTTAAAAAAGCACAAAGGCAGTATTACATTTGTTCTTGGCTCTGCTTTTAGTCAAAAAGACAAAAGCGGATGCGGTATCCCAAACGTAGACGGTGTAATCCAGTTCATTGAAAATTTCATCGAGCGTGAAGACCCAGAAGATCTAGAGTATTTTAGAAACCAGTTAAGCACGAGCAAACATCAAGAGCGCTACCAGGTAGCATTTGACACCGTATCAAGTATTTATGGTCAAGATGCTGTTAATGAAATCATTGCAGATGTTATAAGGAGCAATGAGGACGAAAGCGGCAAACAAAGAATTCCCAAAGCCGTCAGTGACTTCGTAACAGCGATTAAGAATAAAAACATCAATGTTACGAACATAGTAACAACAAATTTTGATACTTTGCTGGAAGAAGAATTCAAGAACCAAGAGATTAAATGCAACTCTTACAGTCTTGTTAATGACACTCTCTTTCCATCTAATGCGAATGACTTTGTCAATATTTTCCATCTTCATGGCAAGTGGGATCAAGATACTATGCACACGGTGAATCAACTACAAGTAGTTCGCGAGCGTATCGAAATCTCGCTACAAAACCTTGTAAAAGATGACCTTGTTGTTGTCATGGCTTATGGCGGATGGGAAGATAGCTTTACTCGCTCTCTTGCTAGAGCTGTAACTAATCCAGCACTCGATTACCAAATCCTTTGGACGTTCTATGAACCTCAAGAAGAGATTATACAGGCATCACGTCAGGAGTTATTTGCAGAATTAAACGATGCGATAATTCGTGCCCGAGTACATTTTTATAAGGGCGTTGATTGCAACTCAACGTGTGACAAACTTTCTGAAGTTAATGAAGTAAAAAAAAAAGAAATGCTAAGCACGAGTTAGATCGCCAACTGCTTGAAGATCTGAATTTTTATCCTATCGAGAACAGGGGATATAACCGCAAGGTTAGAAATAAAACATATTTGGATGCGATAGAGCATTTGAACAATAATAATGCATTATCGATACTCGCTCCTTTAGGGTATGGCGTGTATGATTTTATCTCGTCTTTCAAGCATGATACTGCACTGCATAAGTTCAAATTTCTTCGTATCGATTGCTCTGAGGCACTAACAAAGGCACAAATTGAAAGTCAGATAAAAACCGATACTTATCAAACACTTTCTCAGCTCATTCTAATTTGTTGCGCTAATGCACAAGACGAAGCTTACTTCGTCATCTTTGATAACATCAAAAGTAGCATAAGCGCAGAGGCTTTGAACTACCTAGCAGGACTACCAGACTCACTCCCTGAATTTGGTAAAAATATTTTCTTCATCTTTACATCAAGAGTGGGGATTAAGCAATTTCGGAAATTTCATGTAGAACTAGAAGCTTTAACCCTTCACGAAACAGAGTTAATCTTGAATGATAGGATAGACCTGTCGGAATATACGCAATCTCAAGTCACTCTGATTCATGAAAGATCCGAAGGGGTGGTCGATAAGCTAGAGCAGATCATGGATCTAATTGAAAATAGCTCTGTAGACGAAGTATTAGAGCACGATGAGATATTTGATGATGAGTTTCACATTGATCACATTCCTGCCACAACATTAAGTCAACTAGATTTGTTGTTTACAGATTCTTCTAAAAGGTTGACGTTAAAGATGCTTAACATTCTGTCTATATTAAAGAATGGCGAGACGTTAACGAACCTCAAAGCAGACCCTATGGGGAGGAACCTGAATCCCAAACATGTACAAGAGTTGGTTAGATTCGAACTGGCTACAACGACCCAGATTGATGCATCTACCAAAGTTATTAAGATTAACCCAATAATCAAAGATTATGTTCTTAGCAAGATGTCTAAGGAACAGGTGTACGAGATCTCCAACGCCTATTTAAATGTAACCGTGATTCCAATGAAGAACGGAATCAAGTTAAGTTCACTCAATCGCAAGGTGTATCAAAAAGGTTATAGTACCGAAGAAGACAATACAGGTACTTTGCTCCTTAATTCAATTGAATCATGTTTGGATAACATCCGAATCAACACCGAACAAGGAGAAAGCAATGAGATGAATGAAAGGCGGTTAACGAAATTACGCCAATATTGCCGAGCCTACGTATACATACTTCGTAGCTCTAGCCGCTACGCAGAAACGATATCCGCTGTTGATCTTTTACACAACACCATTGAGAAGATCGACCCAGATTCACTTTACAAATATTACCTCAACCTAGCTTCATCTTATCGCATTAGATCTAACTACTCTGAGGCGAAAAAATATCTTGACCTTTGCATAGAACGTTGTCCAGAGAGTGATAAAGGGACGTTAGAAGATATTTACATCGAACGGTTACATTTACTTGAACATACAGATATGGATGCTGCAATCGCTTTAGCTAAATCAAGTAAAAACAAACACTTCAAAAAATCAGTTGCATATTTAGTTTCGGAAGTGGTTCTAGCCGAAGATAAAGCCCCTGATGACCGATTTAAGTCTTTAGTAAGGTTGGAAAAAAAAGCTAGGAGACATAAACATTTCACCCTAGCAAACAATATTCTCTTTACGATTAATAAGGAGCGAACCAACGTAGATAAAATCAAGAATCTGGATACTGCACTTGAGTCTGAAAAGAGTAGCTATAACTTCTGCCGAGCAACAATTTACAAAAATCAAGCTCTTGTAGAAAGCAACCTATTTGAACGAATTAAAGAGAAAGATATCCAAGATTTATCATACATCTATAATTACCTATTTCGACAAAAGTTTGATACCTTGTTTGTTCAATGCCATAAGCTACTCTGGGACATTGCATCGCACCGACAGCGTGGGGATATCATAACAATGATCTATATTAGAGGAACCATTGTTTGGAGACTGAACGATGATTCCGAAAACGAGCAGAAATATGAAAAGCTTATACAAGACTTCGATGATCCTAGTCTAGTTAATCGCTTAGTTTATAAAGCCTAGCCATTCGGCTTTCAAAAATGCCCACTAGCTGAAACGCTCTGAGGCTTTGCGTGATCAACTAACCACTAGCATCATTGATACATAAACAAATCCGTATTTGGCTAATTTAGCAAGGCCCCTGAAACACTTTCGTCCAAAATTGACTTAGTCCTTCAGGCCAATTTAAAGATAAGCAGCTGCGAATGATCACTTTAGTCGTGGCTGCCTTCTTCCTCGACTTCATCTAAACCTAAATCAACCTCTGCCTCAACCAGTTCCGCTAATTCATCAGCATGTGCAGTATGAGCATCTAACCCTTCGAGTAGCTCCTGCTCGGTCAAAGTCTTCTTATTCATTTCTGTAGCCTCACTAGCTAGTAAGCGATTTGATAGAAAGTATACCACCGATATAGGTTTTACTCGGAAGCTCGTCAGAGGCTCTTTGAGGCATTTTCAGATATGTTCTAGAGTGAAGAATAAAGTAGGGGAAGCAGGGCAGTGATTTGAGTCGTGGTGAAAATGGGTCTAAGATAGTTGAGAGAGAAACTACTGTATAAGTCCACTATTCGTCCACACTTAATCCACCCAAAAATGATGTGGTTATAGTGGGGTTGGGTAAAGTGGCTAAGTTTCAGTAAGTTGAAGAGAATAGAGAGCGTTTTTGAGGGCTCAAAAACGGTGAAACCCCGATGTTGGTAGCATCGGGGTTTCGAATTTTTAGAAGTCTCGGTTGGTAAGGCCGATATTCTTTATGCAAAAGGCTGGATGTAATCCGATTTAATTCCTTGGTAGGGAATTAGATGCGGATGAAGTCCATGTGCTCAACTTTTGGCTTGTAAGCGTGACGTTGAACGTCTTGTGGCTTAACTTTAACTTCAGCGCCGTCGATCACTAGAACGATACCTTCGTAGAACTCAGGCTTGTCCATTTGGTTCACAACGTCGTCGTGGTTAAGAACGATAGATACTGGCGCAGCCTCACCACCGTAAACGATAGCAGGGAATTGACCAGCGTGACGTAGGCGGCGGCTCGCACCTTTACCTAGTTCAGTACGTACTACTGCTTCAAATTTCATAGTATTTACTCTCAAATATGAAAAAAATAACGTCACATTCTGCGATGCGACCTCGCGTGAATGTGGTAAACGCTTTCGAGTAATTGGTAGTAACTCTTCAAGCGAGCGCGGATACTATCACTCTCTCGATTTTCCCGCAATAGAAAACCCGTTTAACTGGCTATCTTTTGAGTAAATATTTTCAGTCGCTTACCGTTGTTTGAGGTGGGCACAAGATACTTACATTTTTATAGCTAAACAAGCGTTCAATATGAACCGAATCTGAACATTCTTCTCACGCTTGATTAAGTCTCACGACGGTATTGTTCATATCGTGAATGATAGATTGATTGAGGAGTTCGTTATGGGACCAGTAAGTATTGTTGTCATTACCTTGAATGAAGAAAAACGCATTGGGCGTTTGATGGAAGATTTGAGCAAACAGACACATCGCGATTTTGAAGTGATTCTCGTTGATTCAGACAGCGAAGACGCGACTAGAGAAGTGGCGAGCGCGTATGAGGCTTCTTTACCTGCATTGACCGTGCATAAGATGGATACTCGTGGTGTGAGCCTAGGGCGTAATACGGGCGCGTCCATGGCAAAGCATGAGCGTTTGTTGTTTCTCGATGCGGATGTACGACTAGCGCCAAACTTCTTAGCTAACGCCGTCAGCCAGCTGGAAGAAAAGCAGCTTGAGGTAGCTGGTGTGTATATGGGCGCCAAAGATCTGCCTGTGGTACACAAGCTGGGTTACGGTTTGTTTAATTTAGGTCTGTTTACAACTCAGTTTATTTTCCCCACAGCGGTTGGGGCGTGTATTTTCTCGACCAAACGCGTACATGAACAACTGAATGGCTTTGATGAGCAAATCGTATTGTGTGAAGACTGTGACTATGTGAAGCGTGCCAGCAAAACATGGCGGTTCCGCTTCTTGAATCTGACGTTCGGCTTTGATCCTCGCCGCTTAGATCAAGATGGTATTTTCAAAATGGGTATGACTTACTTTAAAGCCAATGTTCGTCGTTTCTTCTTTGGTGAAATGCGCAATAACGAAATGGATTACAAGTTCGGCCACTATAAAGAGCAGTAATACTCAGGGATTTTGGTTATGTTTGAAGGAGCTAGCCTGTTTATTGGGGCCTTACTGGATGCGTTAATAGGCCCCAATCTATTTGTGCCGGGAGAGCCTTTCCTTATCGCAGCGGGTTATCAGTTGCATCAGGGGATTATTACTGGCGTCTTCGCGGTACTGCTTGGTGGCTTGCTTGGCGATCAGGCGAGCTATTTCATTGGGCGAAAAGTAGGCGTGCCTGCTCAGAAAAAATTGGTTAAGTGGCAGCCTAAGACCAGGCGCCCAATAGCCCGATGTCGCCATCTAATGGCAAAGCGAGGTAACGCGGTATTGGCGTTTGCTCGTTTACTTGGGCCTGTAGCATGGGTCGTCCCGTTTATTGCGGGCACCAATAAGATTACCTGGGCGCGATTTAGCGTTTTTTCTTCTATTGGGCTGGTACTGGGCGTTGGCCAGTTTGTGATGTGGGGTTATCTGCTCGCTTATGGCATCGATAAATTTCCAATGATCGCTGAAGTCAAAGCCGTCATTGTTGAGCACCAAGCCAGCCTCATTGCCGTTGCTGCCAGTCTTGTTTTTCTGTTTATTGGTAAACGCTTAAAGTGGCGTTTAATGTTGCCTAAATTCTCGTTGTTTCTGCTGGGTGCGATGCTGTACGCCAACTACACGCACTTTTTCCATATGTCCGATGACTTTGTTGAGCAGGCAGGGCCGGCTCCAAAAATTGCACCCACTGCGCTGAAGTTCAAAGCGTACCCAGGGAGATCATCGGTATTCGATGCACAGGCTATCAATGTGCTCTATTTTGGCGACTCACCACGTGAGTTAATGTTGCAGCTTGGCTGGATTGAGAATCACACATTTTCACGTCATGACATTGACCCATCCGTATATTTAGATTTGATTAATAACCAGACTCCGCCAGTGTCTGATTTATTTTGGAACCAAACCCCTCAAAATTTGGCATTCCAGCTTCCCGGAGATTTGGTTCAACGAAGCCACATTCGCTGGTGGAAAGGGGGAGTGGACCCACAAAGTCATCAGACGATTTGGCTCGGTGCAATAAGCTATGACAACGGATTAAAATTCACTGCCTATTCGGGCATTTTCACTGTACTGCACAGCATTGATCCAAATGTGGATAAAGAGCGGGATAAACTTGCCCAACAGGTAAAGTCGGTATTGCCGCAGCAAGCAATCGCCTTTCAGCCGCTATCTGCACCTACTGCAATCGATGACCAACATGACTATTTTACTGACGGTCAGATATTGGTCATTCAAGAAACAATAATCCCTCAGACTGGAAGCTAGATAACAAAAAGCCTAACGAAAACTCAGTCTTAATCGGTTGAGTTTTTCTTTTTTATAAGTTTTAAGATATGGTTAAGGTATAGAAAGTACCTATATTCAGTCTATTACGATGCTGATAATTAATAATAATCATATTCTCAACTTGCTTGCTGGTTCAGTGGAAGACGCTGATTCCGGTCAGAAAACTATGCTTGGTGGTAACGAAGTTGCACTACTTCAATACATGATTGAGCACCCCCATAAGCCCCTCTCTAAATCAGAACTTTTGGAACAGGTCTGGCATAAAAAAGGCGTTATTGTTGAAGAGAGCAGCTTGCTGCACTGCGTATCAAGCTGCCGAAAAGCACTTCAAGATAAAAACAGCGAAATCATCAGTACGATTCGTGGTGTTGGTTATCAATTTAACGGTGAAGTCAGAGATTACGAACCTGAGGCTTTAGCTGATAACTCTGTTTCATCTTCTTCGGCGGAAATCGAAGTTCTCTCCGATGTATCTTCAACGGTATTGAAAAAGCGCAATGCACGCTATCTGGTTATGTTTAGCCTGAGCGCTTTGGCGGGATATCTGCTTGTTTCTACTCTACGTACGCCTTGGGTTGAAGCTGACTATACTGAAACCCGTTACTTAGGGTGCACGGTTCAGACAGACGAGCCTGTTACATTGGCTAATGTCCGTGCTTTCCAGACCGGTAATCAGGTGATCTTGGTTGATCAGGATGGAACGTCAGTCAGTTACCTACCTGAAGAAGTGGAGGTGATTTGTGAATAAGACGATGACGATCACCAGCGTGTTAGCGGGTTTAGCGATTGGTGGAGTGGCAGCTTACGTCAACTCACCGACCATGAATCAGAACTTTGAAAGTCATACGCAAATAGTTATACCCAAGCGAGAAGGTAGTGAGCTGGTTAAAATGCGTGCGTCACTGAACCTGAAACGTTCTGGCCAATACGAACTGTATTTCTTGACTGGGAATCTGGTTGGGTTTAATACCACAGGGCATTATGACTTTGACTCATATGGTTTGTCTCTGATGCCAATCTCTGCTGAGCAAGTTGTGCCAGAGGGTAAAAAGTTGAACATTATGGAGACTATGTTCAGTCAACGAGGAATGCATTCAATGGAAGAGTTGAAAGTCATTCGTATCGGTAAGGAGCAAACGATTCTGGTTGCACCAAGATACTCCTACCTGTTTGTCACTGCCGAACAATAATGTTCAAAAATAGTGCAAAAGCCAGCATTTAGATGCTGGCTTTTTTTGTGCATTTTTTCTTTTAAAAACATGGTTTTGAGGTTTTTTAATAATGGTTCATGATTAAATATCATCCACCTGACAAAGCCCTAACTTAGCAAGGAAAATCTTAGGTATAACAAGCGGCAAGTTTCATCAATTAGAGACAAATCATGAAAAATTCTAAGGCTCTGCCGCTGTCTATTTTATGCACTGCTAGCTCCGTTTATGCCGTTAACGTGATCGCAGAAGATCAAGTTCCTGCGACTCCGGTAACCGTCGAAGTAGTTGCCGAGCAATCAAGTGCAGCTTCACTTAACGAAGTTGGCAAAATTAAAGCAACAGATTCTGCCGCGCTGACGTTCAGTGCTGGTGAAAAACTTAAGTCGCTAAAATTCAGCGATGGTGATGTGGTTAAGAAAGGCGAGCTAATTGCTCAACTTGATGATGACCAAGCTAAAGCTGAACTCGATAAAGCAGAGAGCTCACTGGCATTAGCTGAGTCTAAGCTAGACCGTGTGTTGGCATTGCTAAAGAAACAACCAGATTCCATGTCTGCTCAGGATGTAGAAGAGCTTAAACAACAAGCGAATCTTGCGCGTGCAGACTTCCGTCAAAAGAAAACCGACATGCAGAACTACCAGTTGGTTGCACCATTTGATGGTCAACTGACTAACTTTACCCATTCTGTTGGTAGTCGTGTTGAAGCAGCAACGGCCTTGGTTAGCCTGATTAAACTTGATCCGGTTGAAGTACATTACTCAATTAGCCAGTCAGAAGTCGGTAAAGCGAAGTTAGGCCAGGCAGTCTCTCTAACCGTCGATGCATACCAAGACCAGACGTTCACTGGCAAGGTAAACTATATCGCTCCACTTGTTGATGAAAGCTCTGGCCGTGTAGAAATTCACGCGCATTTTGATAACCCAGAAAATGCTCTAGTGCCGGGCATGTTCGCCAAGGTTTCTCAAACAATTGGTGAGGCAAACTCACATCTTGTGGTTTCTCAGACGTCTATTGGCGCTGACGGAGACCAGCGCTTCGTTTGGGTCGTTGAAGACAACAAAGCGATCAAGCGTCCAGTCGAGCTTGGTGAAAACACCAACAATGGTTACGTAACGATTGAATCTGGTCTCAAACTAGGCGAAACCGTTGTTGTAACAGGCCGACAAAACCTCAATCACGAGTCTCCTGTATCTGTTCAAAACACTAAATCACCAGTGACTTTGCCGTCACGCACTTTACCTGCTCAGCCAGTCAAAGAAGCGGAGGCAGAGAAACCTGCCGCTGAACTTCCGACCGAAGTAGAAAAAGAAGAAAAAAAGGTAGCTGAGCCGGCAAACGAAAAGCCAGCGGAGGTAACGAATGAAGCTGCCTGAAATATGTATTAAACATCCAGTGCTCGCCTCAGTGCTGAGCATTGCGATTGTGCTACTGGGGATAGTCTCCTACCAAAAACTTGCGATTCAATATTTTCCAGAGCGCCAGACTGCATCGGCTACAGTGAGCGCTTCAATTACCGGGGCGAGTGCTGAGTTTATGTCACAAAATGTGGCAGAAGAACTCATCACGGCAGTCACAGGTCTCGATAAGATCAAAACGATGACAACGGATTGTCAGGAAGGCAGCTGTTCTCTCAAGATCCAATTTGAAGATGGAGTCAGTGAGGTTGAGTACGCAAGCCTGATGAACAATCTGCGCAGCAAGGTGGATGGTATCTCTGACTTCCCGCCAGCGATGACAGATAAACCGACAGTAACGGATGACTCTTCTGACACGGCAATGCCAAGTAACATTATCACATTCGTTAACCGTGGTGAGATGGAGAAGCAAGAGCTGTTTGACTTCATCAGTCAGCAGATTGCTCCTCAGTTCAAAAACGTACTGGGTGTTGGTGGTGTGTGGGGGCCATATGGTGGTTCCAACCGTGCTATTCGTGTTTGGTTGCAACCTGAGCGTATGGCGGCTCTGAATGTCAGTGCTTCTGACGTAGTAGGTACGCTGAGCACTTACAATGCGACGTTTACTGCAGGTACGATTAAAGGTGAAGTTCGTGACTTCTCAATCAACCCTGTCAATCAGGTAACGTCTATTGAAGATGTGCGTGACCTCGTTATCCGTGTCGATAATGGCAACATCGTTCGTGTTAATGATGTGGCTGACGTTCAAATGGGTGAGGAGAGCCTTGAGCCAAGCATGCTTCATGTTGATGGCGATATGGCGATGTCTCTTCAGGTGTTACCACTTAAATCTGAGAACCCGGTTACGGTTGCGAACCGCGTAAAAGCGGCCATGGAAACCATGGAAGTACCGGACAATGTTGAGATGAAGATGGTCTACAATCAGGCTGACTTTATCGAAGAAGCAATTGACCAAGGGTTTATGACGTTGGTTGAAGCGATTGTTCTGGTATCGGCAATTGTAGTTTTGTTCTTAGGTTCACTGCGCGTTGCAGCGATTCCTCTGATAACCATTCCTGTCTGTGTGATCGGCGTGTTTGGTGTAATGGCAATGCTAGGCTTTAGCATCAACGTGTTGACTATTTTGGCTATTATTCTTGCGATTGGTCTGGTGGTTGATGATGCTATCGTTGTGGTGGAAAACTGCTACCGACATATTGAAGAAGGTCTTTCACCATTTGAAGCAGCACTTAAGAGCTGTAAAGAGATTGTTTTCCCTGTCATCGCAATGACCTTAACGCTGGCTGTGGTGTACTTGCCGATTGGTTTGATGTCAGGTTTGACGGCGGATCTGTTCCAACAGTTTGCCTTTACGCTAGCAGCATCAGTCATCATCTCAGGATTCGTAGCATTAACTCTGTCTCCGATGATGAGTGCCTACATGCTGAAATCAGTGACAACGTCACCAAAGTGGTTCCAGTGGGTAGAAACCAAACTGAACGCCATGACTGACAAGTATATGGTGTACCTGAATGCATGGTTCAAGCGTCCACGTCAGGTTTTAGCGGGTACTGCAGTGCTGACTATTTTGTCTGTTGTTGCTGTATGGTTTATGCCAAAAGTTCTTTTGCCTACAGAAGATACTGGTTTCATTGAAGTGACTTCTCATGGCCCTGCTGGTGCTGGTCGTCTATACGACTTGGATAACGCTGACCAAATCAACGCAGTGTTTGAAGGTAACAAAGAGATTGAAGCTAATCTTGCTTACATTGAAACTGCACCGACTAATCACGTGTTGTTGAAGCCATGGGAAGAACGTAATAAGAGCGCCGATGAAATCATCAATGAGATGATTGCTAAAGCGAAGGAAACTATCTCGGCGTATACAACGTCTTTCTCTGTACGTTCTGCTGACAACCTTGATGTGGCAGATAATCTGATTCTTCAAGTGACCACCGTTAACCGTGACCTAGACGAGCTGTCTGATACTGCAGCGAAAGTCGTTGAGTTACTTGAGGATTACCCAGGTCTATCGAACGTTGATAACTCAACGCACCGTGACCAGCTACGATTTGATATGTCGATTGACCGCAATGCGATTGTATTGTCGGGCGTTGATTACGGTAATGTAACCAATGCAATCTCTACTTTCTTAGGCTCTGTGAAGGCTGCCGATCTGCAAGCAGATGACGGATTTACCTACCCAATTCAGGTACAGGTAAACCGCCAAGCGTTAGGTGACTTTAAAGTTCTAGATAAGTTATACGTTAGCTCTGAATCTGGTCAAAGGTTGCCACTGTCTCAGTTCGTATCGATTAAGCCTGTGACGGCAGAATCAAATATTAAAACCTATGGCGGTAAAGACGCTGCAGAGATTACTGCAGACTTGGTACCAGGTTACAGTGCGGATGATGTTCAAGCATTCCTCGATGAGAAGCTTCCTGAGTTACTGAAAGCGGGGCAAAGCTACGAATACGATGGCGTGATTAAAGAGCTTAACGAGTCATCAGCGGGTATGCAGATGCTGTTTGGTCTGGCGCTGATCTTTATCTTCCTGATCCTTGCTGCTCAGTTTGAGAGCTTTGTAGACCCATTGGTTATTCTGATCACCGTTCCTCTGTGTCTGGTAGGTGCGATACTGACGTTAAGCGTCTTTGGTCAAAGCCTGAACTTGTACTCTAAGATTGGTTTGCTGACTCTGGTTGGTTTGGTGACCAAGCACGGCATCCTGATGGTGGAATTTGCCAATCTTAAGCGTAAGGAAGGTGTGGAAGTGATGGAAGCGGCGTTGATGAGTGCACGCTCTCGTCTACGTCCTATCCTGATGACGTCTCTGACGATGATCATCGGTTCACTACCTCTTGCTCTGGCAGAAGGTCCGGGTTCGTTAGGTCGAGTAAACATTGGTCTGGTTCTGGTCGGCGGTTTGACGATTGGTACTTTCTTCTCGCTGTTCTTTGTACCAATGGCTTATGTTGCGGTAGCAAAGCTTCGCGAAAAAAGCGTATTGCGTAAGCAGCTTGTTGAGGGGTAAAACATGTTACTGATTAATGAAAGCCATATTCTCGATGTTGAGCAAGGTTATATTCACAGTCAGGGAAGTAATGTTCGTCATCCGATAGGAATCAATGAGATTGCGCTACTGAACTATATGATCGAGCGCACTGGTGAAACACTGACAAAGCACGAATTGATGCATGAAGTGTGGCTAAAGCGTGGCATCGTAGTAGAGAGCAGTAGTTTATTGCACTGTATCTCCAACTGTCGCCGAGCGCTGGAAGATCGCGCTGGTGAAATCATCCGCACGGTTCGTGGTACTGGCTATGAATTTGTGGGTCGGGTCGATGCCTATCAGCCAGCAAACGAAGTTGAGCAAGTTGAAGCAGTCATTCCTGAGGTGGTGGAAATACCTGTCCCTCAGGAACCCAAAGAGACGCTACGCAGTCGTTTGGTGAAGTACCGCTCCCAGCTTATTGCAACTGGATTGTTTGTTTTCGGCGCAGTCGCCAGCTACTCAATCATCGAAAATTCGAGCTCACCATTGGCTTATGCATCTTTTGAGCAGCAAGAGTTTGCCTCTTGCTGGTTTACGCCGGAAAACAACGGAGCTAAGGTGCATTACCAGAACTCGACTTTATACGATTTTGGCGAACTAACGTTATTAGTGGACGGCCAAGGTCGCTCTTTGAGTTTCAGTTCAAATAGTGGAGTCATCAGTTGTGAATAAGTTATTAGCCATTGTTCCGCTTATTGCGGGCGTTGCTGTCGGGGCTGCGGTTTCGTACATTGATGACAACCAGCTTAACCGTCATATGATCAGCCACACGGTAGCACATGTGTCATCCACTGATCCGGATGATGATTTTGCTACCACGCTACCAATGAGAATTGAACTGACTCTTAAAGAGAACAGCAGCTACGACGTTTACGCGGTATTGCCTAAAAGTCGTGTTGGATATACCGGTTCAGGCCGATACGAGCTTGATAGTGATGGTGTGTTTTTTGCGATGGAAGAACATCAACCGCTAGATATAGAACCGTTACGTAAGGGTATTATCGAGCAACTGTTCGTCAGACCTGGTTCCTTTGACGGTCACATGAAAGTGGCCAAGTTGGGTGAAAACAATGCGGCACTTGTGGGGCATAAAGTCATATTGCATATGACATACTAAATCGGCGTTAATCGCAGACAAAAAACGGCAACTTGTTAAGTTGCCGTTTTTTTAACTTGAAGAAGTGCTGGTGGAGAACCGATAAACGATGATACCGGGTTTGCTTTTCAAATATTCCAGCATTGGCGTGTCGACGACTTTACCTTCGATAGAGGAGGCATGGCGGAAAATGGGTTTGTCACCATTTTCGACAAAGATACCTGTATGAGAGACGTCTAATCCGCGTTTATGGCTGTATATACCGATTAAATCACCGCTTTTCAGTTCTTTAATTAAAGAATCATCGACAAATTCTCGTGGGATAAAACTGATGTTCTTGTCTTTAATCGGAACAGAAGGGATCCAACGTTCACCTTCAGGTGTTTTTTGATTAATATGCTTAACGGTCGTGACCGCTCGACTATCAAGATCAAGCGTAATGTCTTGAACATTAAATGGGCTGTTTTCCAACCAATCAGAAAAGAAATGACGGCGCATGAGAAAGTCTACGTTACCGTATAAGTAACGCGCTAGCTTAAGATTCTTATCGAACTGGCCGAAGGAGTCTGAAAAGGCGAGGGAAGTAACGTAGTCGAGCAGAGTAAAGCAATCGACGTGGTTGAAGTTTTTAACCAGCACTTCTTTATCTGAATTGATGGAAGTAAGTGTATTTGCTTCATAGTCGACTCCGATAAACATACCGGAGGTTTGAACGATGCGATCAGGTGTGCTGAGTTGGTTGTCGTTCTGAATCGTTGTCAGAATCTCTTGTTCATCTACGAGTTTGTCCTTCTCCATTCGCAAGTAACTGGAGAAAAGGCTGCCACCGGCAATGGTGGTGGCAGTAATTGACAACACTACGAGGGCTTTTTTCATACAATCATCCTTGTTTAGCCTCTTGCTTTTATGAGTTTTGACGTTGTTTCCTAACTCAAACCTACCTGACCGCAAAGCTAATTAATAAATGAAATAACCTTAAAAATCGTAACTAAGACTCATCGTCGAGTAGATTTCATCATTAGATTGATCGTCAGCGACGGTGGTGTTGTAGATGTATTCCACATCGAAAACCAGCGCCAAACTGCCCATCAGGATGTTCTTTACGTATGCTTTGGTGTTGTAGTGAGTATTCTCTTCACCGTGTGCTACGTCCATAACTGCACCGACAGAAAATGTTTCTGAAAACGATACAGATCCATCCAATGTTGAGGTTGCGATGACTTCGTAGTTGCGTAAGGAGGGGAATTCACTATCGGTTGGTTGACGTTCAGAAATTCGGTAACCCGGACCGAGTGACACAGACAGTTTGGCTGTATCGGTATTATGTAAATAGAAACCGAGGCCACTCATTAAAACCCATTGTTTGCGATATGTGCCGTATAGGTCGTTCTCAAAACGGGTAGCAGCTCTTAAGAAGCTGGTTTCATTATAGTCATAGGTTGACCCTGCATTAATAGTGTAGCGGTTGGCACCATCGTCGGCGTTGTCGGCGTCCGTATAGTAGCTTTCAAAACCACCTTTGTGTTCCCATTGGTCTTTGCTATAGCCTAAAATCAACGCGGTATTGTAAGACAGCGATGAACTAGTGTTTTCGGTGTAGATAAAGCCCAATTTTGTCTGAGCCGAAAAAGGGTCTTGAGGAAGTGTCTCTTCTTCCTCTGCGTGTGCTGCACTCGTAGCCAGAGCAACAGCCAGAGCAATCATTGATTTTGTTTTCATTTGAATAAAGCGGACTTTGTACAATGTTTGCTCATTATGTTTACATGTCCGCAAATGTTAACTGAATCATCATAAATCATGATTGACTTAGTTTTAGCCTTCTCAAATGTTGTCAAAGGAAGTTCGTTGGTGTTCTGGACAGTATTGTTACTGAGTCAAGAAGATTGAATGAAGTTTAATGAATCGCTTTAGCTGGAATTGAAAATAGAAAAGCAGGTAAAAATGCCTGCTTCGTGTGGTAGTGTTTTGTTGAGAGTTTGTTAGTGAGTGGTTTTCATCGATAGAATGGCTTTTAGTCCGCCCATCGAACTGCGATCTAACGTTAACTTACCGCGATAACTGTGGGCCATTTCGCTGACGATATTCAAGCCTAAACCTGTTCCTGGGGTCGTCTCATCTAAGCGTACGCCACGTTTAATAACCTGTTTGAGTTTCTCCTCGGGGATACCTTGGCCGTCATCTTCAATGATGATGTCGATGGTTTCGGCGTCTTCGCTATTGGCAGTAGCATGAACGCGGATGATGCTGTCTGACCATTTATAAGCATTTTCCAGAATATTGCCGACCATTTCGTCAAGGTCAGTTTCTTCGACTGCAGTGACCAAGTCAGAGTCGAGCTCGTTGATCAGTGTGATATCACGCTCTGCATAGACTTTATCGAAAGCCATTGAGATTGCATCAACGCGCTCAGACGGGCAGGATTTCACAGAAAGGATGTTCTTAGAACCCGCCATTCGGGCGCGGCCTAAGTGATAATCTATCTGGCTTTGAATTTGGTCGAGCGAAGGTTGCAGTTGCTGCTTGGTTTGTTGGTCTTGGTTGGCAACTTCATTCTTTAATACTGAAAGAGGGGTCTTTAGCGCATGAGACAAATTACCCGCATGGTGACGAGCACGTTCTAACAGCTCCTGATAGTGGAACACAAGAGCATTCAAATCCGACACGACAGGCGCGACTTCGCGTGGATAATCTTCTTCGAGCTGGGTCTTCTTACCTGAACGAAGTTGAGAGAGCTCTTTGTGCATCTTGGTCAATGGGCTCAGAGACCACTGTACCTGAATAACAATGAGTGTCAGGACGCCAAGGTAAAGTAGTGCAAGTATGACCCAAAGTTGGCCCATTAAGCTGCGAACAGTGTCTTCTATCGGTTGCTCGTCAATACCAATAGTGACTTCGATAGGGCCATCGTAATCAGGGTAATAGAGTGTCGATTCGATATAGATGAGCTTCTCATCCCGTGCCCCCAGCAGATCGTGATCGCCTTTTTCGGTCAGTGCTTTGTCCCAGAGAGAGCGAGAACGTAGTAAATCTTTATCCGTTTTGGCGGACCAGTATAAGCCACTGTAGGGGCGGTTGAAGCGCGGGTCGGAAAGGGGAGTGCCGATGGTCACATTGCCTTTTTCATCCGCTTCAATTGTCGCTGCAATCTCGTCCATGTAAGTTGCCAATTGTGCCTTGGCATCATCTTCCATGTAGATATAAACCTGAGAAGGGACCATGACACCGGCGGCGATGATCATCGCGGTCAGCCAAACAACCGCCGCCAGAACGAGGCGGCTTTTAAGGCTGAGCTTTTTAAGTAAATGCGCTTTTTTATTCGGCATTAAGCTGGTATCCCAGTCCTCGAACAGTTTTAATCACTTTAGGTGCGATTTTCTTGCGTATACGCCCGATAAATACTTCGATGGTGTTGGAGTCGCGGTCAAAGTCTTGTTTGTAGATGTGTTCTACCAACTCGGTTCGCGAGATTACCTTTTCTGGGTTATGCATGAAGTAAGCAACGACTTTATATTCTAGTGCGGTTAGGTCAATTGCTTGGCCTTGCCACATGACTTTAGAAGAGCGGGTGTCTAAGCTTAGGCTTCCCACTTGCATCACAGGAGAGGCGTTACCTGATGCGCGGCGAAGCTGGGCGCGAATTCGAGCGATCAGTTCAACCATTTCGAACGGTTTGGTCTGGTAGTCGTCTGCACCTGCGTTAAGACCTTCAACCCTCTGAGTTAAGGTATCACGTGCACTGAGAATAATGACGGGCGTATTGATGTTCTCATCTCGGATACCTTTTAGGACGGTCAAACCATCAAGCTTTGGCAGGCCAAGGTCGAGTACAATAGCATCCCATTCTTCGGACGTCGCACGATAGAGTGCATCAATGCCATCTGCTGACAGTTCTGGTACCCAACCATTCTGTTCAAGGGCTTCTATGATTTGTTCCCCAAGGCGAGGTTCATCTTCCACTACAAGTATTTTCATGGCGTTCTTCTTCTAATTCTTAAGGGCTTGTTTGAAATTGCGACCTTTGATGAGCATCATTTCCAGCGTTTTGGCGTTGTACTCAACTTTGATGATGTTGTTGTTGTAATTTAACTTTAGTTCGTAAATCCAAATATCATCGTCTTCTTCAAGTTCGACTTTGATAATGCGTCCGTGAAGGTCTTGTTCCACCGCAGCGTAAAGATCGGAGAATGGGCGAATATAGCCTTTACGAACAGCGTCGTATACCTCGTCCTGATCTTCTTCAAATTCAATTTCTGTCCCTGCTTTATGGACATCCTGTACCAGAGCATGGCCATCTTTATCATCGTGTCTGTCAGCGTAGGTAGGGTAAGCAAGCACCATACAAAACGTGACAGCAAGGGAGCAAATTAACTGCTTATGAAACATAGCGTTACCTTCTCGGAAATTCTATGACTCAGTATAATGAATCTTTTCTGAATACAAAGTGAATATTAAGAGTGAGCTGATAGAGTGCTTAGGGTCTGTTGACCTTTTGAGCTGATTTTTGCAGCAGTTTGTGGGTTCTTTATACAAGGCAGAGGATTTGAAATGTAGTTGCCCTACCTGATAAGCCGATAACGCAGTAGAAAGGAACCACAAACGCTGCCCAGAGGGTTCGGCTAAAAGCGTTTTACTCTTTGTTGAGAGGTGTTTTGCTTAGGTCACTAGGCGACAAACCTTTCGCCGCGACTAAAACGCTTTTATCTCGAACAAAATTTAACTGCAAAAGGTCAACAGACCCTAGTTGGTTAGCTCATCCTCAAAAATTTTGTCACGCATTTTCCAGAATCGCCCAGCTTTACGCGCGATCACAAATTGTGGCGGTCTGAAACGATGCTGATTATTGACCACCTTGGTCGGAGAAGCATCGTCAAACGGACGATGTTTGTCAGCGAGATGAGGCCGAACAAACATATCTTTGAATGTCTGCTTCTGTTTCTTGGTCGTTAAAGACCAGAATTCGTGCACCTGAGCTTGATTTTCCCCCACATAAGAGACCTTGAGGCTGCTTTTGCCTTTGTCATCTTTGTGAACACTCAAATCCATCGACAGGCACTCGAATACCAAGGCGTCTTTTAAGTTTAACGCCTCTTTAAGCTTCTTGTCAGGATCCACTAAGGTCGCATCGCATTCGTGACAAATTCGCGCAGCAATGTCATTGTCTGCGCCGCATTCCCCGCAGTATTTGGCGCGGAAACGATAATTACAATGCTCTCGTTCACCAGTCTCTTCGTCTTCGAAAAAGCCCTGACATTTTCGACCGTAATGCTCAATTAAGAAGCCATTGTTATCCAGCTTTCCCCAGAAGTTGTTGTTGAAGCCACAAGCCGGGCAGGGGATGGTAATGATTTCGCTGTCGGAGTCAGGTTTGGCATCACCCACTTCAGGCTGATAGAGATCGTAGCTGTTACCTGCATAATCCAATACCAGACACTCTTCTTTGCCCGGAGAAAGACGCAGCCCTCGTCCAACGATCTGTTGATACAAGCTGATTGATTCTGTTGGTCGCAAAATTGCTATCAGGTCGACATGAGGGGCATCAAATCCTGTGGTTAACACAGAGACATTAACCAAGTACTTAATTTTACGGTCTTTAAAATCTTGGATGATAGTGTCGCGTTCAGGTGTTGGGGTGTCGCCAATCACAAGAGCAGTTTGACCTTCTGGGAGCAAACCATAAATTTCTTGAGCATGTCTAACCGTTGCGGCGAAAACCATGATGCCTTGTTTGTCTTTAGCAAGATGAATGATTTGCTCGACAATTTGAGGCGTCGCCCGTCTGGCCCTGTCAATCACCATGTCCAGCTCCGCCTCTTTATAGCGACCTGTGGTTGCGGGTTTGAGCTGTGAGAAGTCGTAGCTCAGTACGGGGGCGTCCATCATGCGAGCTGGGGTGAGGAACTTTTCATCAAGCAAGTAACGAATAGGTAGCTCGAAAATGCAGTCTCGAAAGAATCTTGGTTCCTCTGTTCTGACTAGGCCGCGCGTGTGATATTGGTAAATCCAACCCATGCCAAGCCGATAAGGCGTGGCGGTTAAGCCGAGCACTTTGATGCCTGGATTCAGCTCTCGAAGATGAGAAATCACTTTCTGGTAGCTAGTGTTTTTGTTATCCGGAACGCGGTGGCACTCGTCAATCACGAGTAGCGAGAATTGGTTTTTGAAATCATCGAGATTCCTGACCACAGACTGCACTGACGCAAACACCACTTGTTGGTCGGTTTCTTTACGGCCTAAACCCGCAGAGTAGATTGCCCCTTTGAGATCGTACCCTTCGTATTTAGCGTGGTTTTGTTCAACCAGCTCTTTGACGTGCGCCATGACCAATACACGACCTTTAGCCAGTCTGGCGAGTTCAGCAATAACCAGACTTTTTCCTGCTCCAGTTGGTAGCACAAGGACGGCTGGGCTGGAGTGTTTACGGAAATAGTGAATAACGGCTTTCACCGAGTCGGCTTGGTAAGGTCGGAGTGTATACATAAATTGTGTGAAATAGCTCAACTATTTAGTCTAGTGGCTCTATAATACCTCACCTGATTGAGATGAGGTATTCATGCGTTTAGATAAATACTTGTGTGATGCACTGGGTGCGACACGTAAAGAAGCAACAAAAATCATTAAAAGTGGTGACGTCACCGTCAACGATATCGTCCAGAAAAGTGGTGCGGTGAAAGTGACGGACGATTGTATTGTCGAATGGCAAGGACGTGAGATCCAAAAGCCAGGTCCTCGTTACATCATGCTGTTCAAACCAGATGGTTTTGTCTGTTCGCATGAAGATGGATTTAATCAAACAGCCTTTATGTTACTCGACGAAGTGAAGATGGAAGATCTTCATTTTGCAGGGCGCTTAGATGTCGATACCACGGGTTTAGTGTTGATCACCGATGATGGTCAGTGGTCACACCGCATTACTTCGCCAAAGCACAAATGCGAAAAGACTTACCGCGTTTGGCTGGTTGACTCGATTGGGGCTGATTACGTGGCACAGTTTGAACAGGGCATCGAGCTTCGTAATGAAAAGGCGGCCACTTTGCCAGCGAAACTGGAAATCGTTGATGAAGAAGAAAAAGAAGTACTGCTGACCATAACGGAAGGGAAATACCATCAGGTGAAACGCATGTTTGCCGCACTGGGTAACAAGGTGGAGCACCTACACCGTGAACGTATCGGCAATATCATTCTGGATGATGAGCTGGAACCGGGTGAATACCGCTACTTGACGCAAGAAGAAATTGAATCAGTCTGGAACTAATCATCTAAATTGGAAATAGTTTAGTTCCAATTAGGAACTAGTCTTTTATAGAGATATCGCTCAATATAGATCGGCTACAGACTCGTGGATGCGAGTCTCTCTTTTCTGTTTGGTTGCAGCACGGAAGCTGCATATCTAACGCAACCGAGTAGGAGATTTATGTCTGATACTGCATTAGAGCAAACCAAAGCACCCCAAATCACTTTTCTTCTTTTTCTTGTTCTGGGTGCCATCGGCGCATTGACGCCACTAGCCATCGACATGTACTTGCCAGCGATGCCGACCATCGCCCGTGATCTGGGTGTTGCAGACGGGGCAGTGCAAATTACCTTAACCGCGTATACCGCAGGTTTTGCCATTGGTCAGTTGATCCATGGTCCACTCGCTGACAGTTATGGCCGTAGGCCCGTTCTGATCTTAGGCGTTTTGTTTTTTGGTCTTGCTTCCGTCGTCAGCGCAACTACGACCGGCATTGAGGCGTTGACTTGGGTACGCACAGCTCAAGGTTTTGCGGGCGCAGCAGCGGCTGTCATCATTCAGGCTGTGGTTCGCGATATGTTTGATCGAGAGGATTTTTCTCGCGCAATGTCGTTTGTGACCTTAGTTATTACGATTGCTCCTTTGATAGCTCCTATGATTGGGGGCTATATTGCAGTTTGGTTTGGCTGGCGCGCGATTTTCTGGATTCTGGCCGCGTTTGCTGCGGTGGTGATCGCTTTGGTTTTCTGGAAAATTCCAGAAACGTTGAGCGAAGAGAACAAACAGCCCCTTCGCTTTGGTACGACGATACGTAACTATTTCCGCCTGTGTAAGAATTCAGTCGCTATGGGCTTGATTTTATCTGGCGCATTTTCTTTTGCTGGTATGTTTGCCTTTCTGACCGCAGGTTCGTTCGTCTACATTGATATTTATGGTGTACAGCCGAATCACTTTGGTTATTTGTTTGCGTTAAACATCGTCGCGATGATCATTATGACCATGATTAATGGCCGTCTGGTGAAGAAGGTCGGCTCCCATGCCATGCTCAGATTTGCTCTGTTGGTTCAACTTGTCGCTGGATTAGGGTTATTTGTTGGTTGGATGCTTGACCTAGGGCTGTGGGGCACTGTACCTTTCGTGGTCCTTTTCATTGGTACCTTGTCGACAATTGGTAGTAACACCATGGGCTTATTGCTCAGTGGATACCCAGCGATGGCAGGTACGGCTTCTTCTCTGGCAGGAACGCTGCGTTTTGGCACGGGTTCTGTGATTGGCGTTGTCGTCGCTATGTTGCCTGATGGGGCGACTTGGCCAATGATTACTGTTATGACGGCGTGTTCAATTCTGTCCGCCGCATTTTACTGGATATTTGGAAGAAAGGCGTAATGTCTCAGTACACTGTTGAAATACAAAACTTGGTCAATACTGCTCTAGAAGAATTGGCCGCCGATCATAAATCAGGTAAAGCCGTGGATGCACCTGTGGCAAACAATCATTATCTGGTGCGTTGGGTAACCCGTGCTCTCAAGTCACAGCGTTTTCATCGCTGTGTGGTTGATGATCTCATTCGTTGGCAAAAAGCGGGGCGCTCGAAAGGTAACGAAGCCGGGTTGATGTTCACATTCCAGCGTATTTCTAAGTTCTACGCTGAGTTTTTCCCTCAAGGGGAAGCGGAGCGAGTGATTAAAGACAGTGAAATTAATGCATTTCTCGACCAGATGGAAGAAGGTGGTTGGGAAGTGTCAACGTCAGAGCCGCTTCTTAACTGCGGTAAAGTTCAGATTTTTACTGAAGGCCCAAACTCTTTCGCACTATGTACCAACCAATGTGACGACTGTTTTGACGGGGAAACTCTTATTAAACCTATGAGTTGGTTTGTTCGTGGTAACCACGCGCAGTTTGTTGAAAAAGCATCAGCCGCAGGATTCATGCTACATAAGATTACCGACTACAAATCAAACGTTAAGTACCATGGGGAATATCTGGTTTATCCAGGCAACCAAGGAAATCATTTAGCTGAGATTCCAATCGGATATCAAGTTTAGCTTGCAGTGTTTATTTTATTTGAAAAGAGCTTCCATTATGGAAGCTCTTTTGCTTTTCGGACAATGGCTTTCACCATGCCTTTAAAGATAAATAGATGTGCAGGCATCATCGCGAACCAGTATAGTAAGCCTCTTAACCCTTGCGGATGCCACCAGGCTTTGACAGTAAGTTTGCTCTTGCTGCCCAAGTCTTCCAATGAAAATTCCAAGCGGCCTAGGCCAGGGCCTTTCATACCAAACAGCAGGGACAGAAATTGTTCTTTTTCGCAGCGAATCACTTTCCAAGAGTCAATATAATCGCCCACTTGCAACTCTGGCCCGGGAGGAGAGCGCCGCTTAGGTCGCCCTCCGCCAAAAAACAGATCGAGCCACTCCCGTGTTCGCCACATCAGGTTGGCGAAGAAGTAGCCCTCTTTTCTACTACCAATTTGTTTGACTATTTCCCACAGTTGTTCTGAACTTAAATCTGTTTCTATACTTGCACCTGTTTGTTTTGGGTAATAGCCATAGCCAGCTTGCCAGCGCTTTAGAGCTGCAGGGTCGAACCCCCAAACTTCGCTGCGAACAAAATGACCTTCTTCGTCGATGCTTTTTCTGACCATTTGTTCGTAGCTGACAAGTGCTTGAGGGTAGCGTTGGCGAATGTCGTCGGAGTTGGCAATAAAATCGTGCTCTAAGCCAGATAGCAGAGCAGCCCCAATACTGGAAGGAACAGAAGTAACAATACCCAGCCAGCGCGATGCGAGTTGAGGCGTCAGTAATGATGTTGACCAGAGCTTGATGGGCTTTCGAATTACAGTGCTGATGGTTTCGAATTGCTCACGATAACTGAGAGTATCCGGTCCTCCCACTTCGTATAGAGCATGACTGGTAGGGGATTCCTCAATAAGCGACAACAAATAGTGGTTGAGGTTTTCCAGCGCGATAGGGTTGGCTTTCGAGTCTACCCATTTCGGAGTGACGAGTAGAGGCATGTTGTAGACAAAGTCTCTCATTATCTCAAAAGCCGCTGAGCCGGGGCCTATGATGACCCCCGCCCGTAGTTCAGTGACGGGTATTCCCGCTTTGCGAATAATGTCGCCCGTCATTCGGCGTGCTTTAAGGTGTTCTGAATTGCCAGTCTGAGGTTGAATTGCGCTGAGATAGATGACGTGTTTAGTATGACTGTTCTTTAATGCCGATTTGAAGTTTTCAGCAAGGGATATTTCATACTCAAGGAAGTCATGGCCGTGCGCCATTCCGTGAACCAAGAAATAGACGACTTCATATTCTGGAACAATGCGCTGTGTTGTCTCTTGGTCAGCGAGATCGAGATAAATCAATTCAAGGTTAGGGTGGGGGGTGACTCGGGCTTTCAAATACTCGATTTGCCGAGCTGCTGCCGTTACCTGATAGCCTTTGCTACACAGTTGAAGCAGCAATTGCGAACCTACATAGCCGGATGCGCCCAGTACTAGCACTTTTTTCATCTCGACCCCTTATTAATAATATGGTTTATGCGCAAGGCTGATCATATAATAAACGGTATATTTTTTCCCTTCCTATCATAGTGTTGTCGTTTGAGGTGAGTAATTGAGCACGGTCTCACAGATTCTATTCCATACGCGCGGTGAGTTTTTGCGACGAATGATCGCTATCGCTTTACCTATTACGTTGCAAAGTATCATGTTCTCTAGTCGTGGTTTAGTGGACGTGTTAATGCTTGGCCAATTAGGTGAAGCAGAAATTGCAGCAGTGGGCGTTGCGGCCAGAGCAACCTTTGTTACAACGATTATGCTGGTAGGCGTGACGACAGGCGGAGCGCTGCTTACAGCCCAATATTGGGGTGCAGCTGACCGTCAGGGCGTCAAAGAAAGTACTGCCCTGACTTGGTTGGTATCAATGATTTTTGCTGTGTTTACCGTAGCGATTTTTGTTTTGTTTCCAAGTGAAATTATGGCTCTGACCACTGAATCTCAGGAAGTCAATCAGTTAGGTAGTCAGTACTTGGTGATTACAGCAGTGACAATGTTTGCTGTCGCGTGCGTTGCCAGCATGTCTGTTGGTCTCCGCTCGATGCACAAACCCGGTATCAGTACCTTTTTTAGTGGTATTGGTATTGTGTCCAATATTTTTCTTAACTGGGTACTTATCTTCGGTAAGCTGGGTTTTCCCGCGATGGGGATCAAAGGTGCCGCAATCGCCACAGTGCTAAGTGGAGCGATTGAAGTTGCAACACTATTTGGCTACATCTACGCAAAAAATCACTTGCTGGCTTTCGGAGCTAAAGATCTTAAAGCGGTAATCCAATGGAAAAGGGTTGTACGTTTTTTGAAACTTTCTTTACCCACCACGTTTAACTTTCTCGCTTGGGCTGGTGGGTTGTTTGCCTATCACGCGATCATGGGGCAGTCCGGAGTTCAGGGATTGGCTGCGCTGTCGGTCATGTCGCCGGTTGAATCGATCGCTTTGGCACTGTTGATCGGAATGTCCAATGCCGCTGCTGTGCTAGTGGGTAACCAGATTGGCGCCAAGAATTATGAGGCAGTCTATTATCAGGCGATTGGCATGACCATACTGAGCTTGATTGTAGGCATTGTTGTCGCTCTGATTTTGTACTTATGTCAGGGACTTGTTCTTGATGCTTTTAGTGCATTGACTGATGAGACTCGTGCTTTGGCTGAGAAGTTCATGGTTATTCTGTGCTTTGGCATTATTTTACGCTCAATTCCTATGATGGTGATCGTCGGTGTACTAAGAGCTGGCGGTGATGTGAAGTTCTGCCTCTATCAAGACTTGATTGCTCAGTGGCTGATTGGTATACCGCTCGCCGCGTTCGCGGCCATTGGCCTAGGATGGGAGCCTGAGTGGGTTTTCCTACTATTTTTGACCGAGGAAGTCATTAAATGGGGCGGTTCGCTTTATAGGATGAAAACACAGCGTTGGATGAAAAATTTGATCGAAAATTAGACATGAATCGTCCAGGAGGTGTGTTTAGATGCATATCTTGTGATCTAGTATCCAAAATACTTCCTCCCAGCGTGGTTTTAGTGTAGATTCACAGTCCAATTTTGAACGATTGCGAGACTTTTAATGCTTCAGCTAACAGACCTATGTAAAGGCTATGTAGATGGTGGTGAATTTCACCCTGTCTTGCAAGGTGCTGAGTTGTCATTAGAACAAGGTGAGCAAGTCGCTCTGATGGGTGAAAGTGGTTCAGGAAAGAGTACGTTACTGAATTTGATCGCGGGGTTGGATACTGTCGATTCTGGCGAAATTTGGTTTCCGAATTTCTCTATGCATGAAATTGCCGAAACCAAACGTACTGCATATCGTCGTAACAACATTGGCCTTATCTTTCAGCAATTTAACTTACTTCCAACACTCAACGTCGCTGATAATATTCGTTTTTGTCGCCAGCTTAAGGGGCTCCCTGAAGACAAGGGACTGTGGCGTCAAATCCTCTCTGCATTAGATCTAATGCCATTGCTGGGTCGTTACCCTGAAGAAGTCTCAGGTGGCCAGCAGCAACGAGCAGCTATCGCCCGTGCGCTTTACATGGAGCCCAAAATCCTCCTTGCCGATGAACCAACCGGCAGCCTTGATGAGCGAAATGCCGAAGCAGTGATGCGCCTTCTTACTACGTTGACTCGCCAGCTAGAGTGTACATTATTACTGGTGACACACAGTGAGCGGGTAGCGGAACACATGGAAGGTCGAGTGCGTCTTCAAGGAGGGCAGCTTCATGTTATGGCCCGTAGTTAAAGCACTACTCGGCCATTACAGACGCTACCCTTTTCAAATCCTTCTTGTCTGGCTCGGTCTTACGTTAGGTGTGTCACTTTTAGTGGGTGTGACCTCTATTAACGATCATGCGAGGCAAAGCTACGAACACGGTGAAAAACTTTTTTCTAATCCTCTTCCTTACCGTATTCGCCCTAAACACATCACCAATAAGATCCCTCAGGGCTTCTATGTCCAACTCCGTCGCGATGGGTTCAACCAGTGCGCACCATTTGAAAGCCTACGAGTAAACATGGCCAATGGGACGGATCTGATGCTAGTTGGTGTTGATCCCGTGGCTATGTTGCAATTCAGGCCCGCGACGATTCTGAAAGATTTCTCTTCTCTGCAATTAATGAACAGCCCATATCCGATTTTGGTCAGTTCCGATCTCGCCGCACATATGAAATGGCAGGACAATGACTTTATCCCGCTCAGTGATGGCAGTAAATTAGGGCCGATTGTTGTTGATACCCAAGACCGATTGAACGGTACTCGGATTATCGCCGATATTTCATTGCTTAGAATGTTAGAGCGTAGTTCCGGAATTTCAGTCATTGCCTGCGGTGAAATGCCTCCGGAAAAACTAGCACGTCTCAAAGAGTACTTACCCAACGGCATGAGCATTATGCGTAATTCACGTGCTGAGCTTGAATCACTGACGCAAGCCTTCCACATGAACTTAAGCGCTATGGGGATGCTGGCGTTTCTCGTTGGTCTATTTATCTTCTACCAAGCGATGTCACTTTCGTTGACTCAAAGGCAGCCGTTAGTCGGTGCGATGCGTCAAACCGGCGTTTCTGGTTGGCAACTGGCTAAGGCACTCTGTTTAGAGCTTTTGGTGTTGATCACGATCAGCTGGTTGTGTGGTAACGTGCTCGGCATTTTGCTTGCTAATCAGCTTATTCCTGCTGTTTCGGCCAGTTTGGGCGACCTTTATGACGCGAATGTTGGCTTGTTGATCTCGTGGAGCTGGAAATCCAGTATATACAGCCTATACATGACGATCATTGGTGCTTTTGTTGCTTGTGCTTGGCCTTTGGTACGTTTGTTGCGTTCACAGCCGATTCGATTAACAGCACGTTTATCTTTAGTTCGTTTTGCGGGCACTGAGTTTACGATCCAAGCCTTGCTAGCTTGCGCGTTGTGTGTGGCAGCAATCGCCATTTATCAGGCGCCGCAAACACAGGAATCTGGCTTTGCGATCGTCGCTTTGATGCTTCTGAGTGTCGCGTTGTTTACACCGTTCCTAATCTGGAAGGTATTCGATAGTCTTTCCTATTCGCTTAAATGGGTGAAGACACGCTGGTTCTTCGCTGACGCGGCAGCCAGCATGAGCTACCGAGGTGTAGCGACCATGGCGTTTATGTTGGCAATGGCAGCCAACATTGGTGTTGAAACCATGGTTGGTAGCTTCCGTGATACAACCGACAAATGGCTGAGCCAACGTTTAGCCGCTGATTTGTACATTTACCCGAATAATAGTGCAGCGGCTCGCATGAGTGGTTGGTTGTCTAAGCAGCCTGAAGTCGATTCTGTTTGGTGGCGTTGGGAAAAAGAGGTTAACTCTAATAAAGGAGTTCTTCAGGTTGTCAGTACAGGTGCCTCAGAAGGGGAGTTGGACTCCTTAACTGTCAAGCTGGGCATTCCTAACTACTGGTATCACTTACATCACTCTAAAGGTGTGATGATCAGTGAATCGATGGCACTGAAACTAAGTATTCGCCCGGGCGACTCTATCGATTTATCTGGCAAGCTTGGTAAAGGCTGGCAGGTGGTTGGTGTCTACTACGATTATGGTAACCCCTATAATCAAGTTCTGCTTTCACACCGTAATTGGCTGTATGCCTTCGCTGGCGGAGGTACGGTTGCTTTAGGCGCTGTATTGAAAGATGGCGTTAATTCTGTTGGTCTTAAAAGGCGAATGGAGTCGGTGTTCCGTTTGAATTCGGAAAGGATTTTCGACAATAGCCATATTCATAAGCAGGCGATGAGGGTGTTTGACCGGACCTTCTCAATAGCCGATACACTCGGCAATATCACCTTGATCATCGCAGTATTTGGTATTTTCTTTGCCACGGTCGCTGGTGAGGTATCACGTCAACGTCATGTCTCGTTGCTGCGTTGCCTAGGGATGTCTGGTAAAGAATTGGTTGTTATGGGTGGTCTACAACTGTTTGTCTTCGGGGCAATATCGATTCTAATTGCGTTACCGCTTGGCTTGGCTCTGGCTAATTTAGTGGTTGATATCGTCATTAAGCAGTCTTTCGGATGGACACTTGAGCTTCAGTTAATCCCTGAAGAATATCTTCACACCAGTTTGATGGCGATGGGCTCGCTGATGCTGGCTGGTGCTTTGCCAGTATTGAGGATGATTCGAAACACACCAATGAAATCACTAAGGGACGCATTGTAAAATGAGGAAGTCCATTCAAGCGAAAACCCTTGTGAGAGCTTTGCTATTGCTCATAGTAGTAGGTGTGCTCGTTTGGGCTGCTTATCTCAGATACTACGTTATGCCTCAGACGGCGAAAAACAGCTCGGTGAATCACGTGATGCAGTCAGAGCCGACTCAGGTGTTTGAACCCGTCCTGCCCAATAACCCGGTTAAGATTCCAGTGGATTTTCGATTCCATAATGAATATCAGCATGAGTGGTGGCATTTCTTCGCGAATGTGAAAGATCAAAATGGTGAAGAATATGGTATCCAATGGAGCTACTTTCGAGTCTCAATGGATGATAGAGACGGAATTGGATGGCAAAGCCCTCAACTCTATATCTCTCACGTGGTGGTCTCCAATAAAGATGAGGTCTGGAAAGAACAGCGGCTCGCGAGAGGTGGAATCGGTCAGGCAGGTATGACGAATCGACCGTTTCGTATTTGGATTGATAACTGGTTTTGGCGTTCGCTTGGCAAAACGCCATTCCCAGGGCAACTAAGTGCTGCAAGCGATAGCTTTAATGTCCAGCTTCAAACTATGGCTCACGGCCCTTATGTATTACCGGGCGACAAAGGGTACGTCGAAAAACACGATTTACTGCCAATTGCTTCCTATAACCTCACCAATCCGTTTCTGAAAGTGAAAGGGATGCTTCAACTGGGTTCGCGCAAGTTGATTCCTGTCGAGGGGGAAGCTTGGATGAGTAAAGAATGGGGCAGTGGATTGATGGCAGAGGGCCAAAAGGGCTGGGACTGGTTTGTACTCCATCTAGATAATGAGACCACACTCTCCATCAGTCGCTATCGGCATGCCCAACAGTTGCCATATCTGTTTGGTACCTTGTCCCGTAAAGATGGTAAGGCAGTGAAACTGTCAGCCGAGGATATGTCGATTGAACCCCATGAATCTACGTTGTTCAATAATGGCAAACATATCCCGTTGCAATGGGATATCAAAATCCCTGAGTACGATATTAACCTTACAACTCAAGTGCTTAACCAGGAGCTTTGGTTGCCATTTGTTGTTCCGTATTGGGAAGGGCCTGTTCAAACTTCGGGTAGCCATCAAGCGAAAGGTTTCATGCAGTTGACAGGTTACTAAATTAAAAAAGCGGTGCTAAGTGACTAAAAACGCAGTTTCTCATTTAATGAGAAACTGCGTTTTTGTTTGTGTTGGTAATTCTCTGAATTTACCTATACTTACGTAAGGAATAAACGTTGCATTAGAATTTTTATATCGAAAATTCCGAAGTTAAACATCCAAACAAGCGATTTTTCCTTAAGATTCGATATATATAAACTCAACTCTATTCTTTGTTAATCGTTTATTAACATAATAAATATAAGGACGATATCATGAGTGATATTATTCGCGATTTCTTCAAAATGGAGTCAGCAGGGGGGATTCTTCTAGTAATCGCTGCTGCAATCGCAATGACCATTGCCAACACGCCACTGAACGAATCTTATCAGGCAATATTGCATTCTTATGTGTTTGGCATGTCTGTATCTCACTGGATTAATGACGGCCTAATGGCTGTATTCTTCCTTCTCATCGGTTTAGAAGTAAAACGTGAACTTCTAGAAGGCGCGCTTAAATCCCGCGAAACTGCTATTTTCCCTGCTATTGCTGCTGTTGGTGGTATGTTAGCGCCGGCATTGGTTTATGTCGCATTCAACTACAGCAACGCTGAGGCAATTCAAGGCTGGGCGATTCCCGCTGCTACAGACATCGCATTTGCACTTGGTATTATGGCGTTGCTAGGTAAGCGTGTCCCTGTCAGCCTGAAAGTATTCCTACTTGCGCTGGCAATCATTGATGACTTGGGTGTTGTTGTCATTATCGCTTTGTTCTACACAGGAGACCTGTCGACTTCAGCTTTAGCCGTCGGATTTGCCATGACCGCAGCCTTGTTCATTCTCAACTCGAAGAAGGTCACCAAGTTGCTCCCCTATATGATAGTAGGTGCGATACTCTGGTTCGCTGTTCTGAAATCGGGAGTGCACGCAACACTAGCTGGTGTAGTGATAGGTTTTGCGATTCCTCTTAAAGGAAACAAAGGTGAGGGTTCTCCGCTGAAGCACATGGAACATGCGCTGCACCCATACGTTGCTTTTGGTATTCTTCCAGTGTTTGCGTTTGCCAACGCAGGTATCTCTCTTGAGGGAATCTCGATGGAAGGGCTGACTTCGATGCTACCACTGGGTATTGCATTAGGGTTGTTGGTCGGTAAGCCTCTAGGTATCTTCAGCTTTAGCTGGGTTGCGGTTAAGTCAGGTGTAGCCAAATTGCCAGAAGGGATAACGTTCAGACATATTTTCGCAGTCTCAGTGTTGTGTGGTATCGGTTTCACCATGTCGATTTTCATCTCTTCGTTGGCCTTTGGTCCGGTTAAGGCTGAGTTTGATACCTATGCGAGACTGGGCATCCTGATGGGCTCGACGACAGCTGCGATTATAGGATACGTGTTACTGCACATTTCTTTACCAAAAAAGACAATGCTGGCAGATAAGCCAGCGACCGAAGCAAACCACTGAGTTTAAGACAAACAAAACAAAGCCCCGATGTGAAAACATCGGGGCTTTTTCTATTGGCTAGATTATCGGTCTATGGCAGAAAATATGGTCCACTCTTCAACGACCGTCTCTGTTAAGCCGACGACCGTTGCAGTTACTCTTCGATTTAACGCGTGGTCCGTTTCCTCTTCACCAGTCGATTCCAAATGGGTTGCCCCAAAGCCTACGATAGTCACTCTCTCAGGGTTTATGCCATATGAGAGTAGCAGCTCCTCTACAGCGACTGCCCGTTTCTTTGAGAGTTCTACATTGTAATCCGAGTTACCTGTTTTGCTAGCATAGCCTTGGATTTCAATTGAAGCGGAGCGGTACCTATCCATGAAATCAGCCATTGCGCTGATTTGATCGGAAAACACTGGGCTTACATCATAAGAATCATTGGCAAACAGAATCCTGAGTTGCCGCTCTTCTTCTTTGGTGACTTCCAAGCTACAGCCATCATTATCGATTTGAGCACCTATTGGTGTATCTGGACAGAGGTCTCGCGCATTGACGACACCATCCCGATCATCATCGGTTAAATCAGAAATTTGCTCGGCATCCGGCGTTTGAATGTATTCGTACTGATCATCATAAGCGAGGACCGGAAAAGCCAATGAAGCGCCTAAAAATGGTAAAGAACAAAGGATTGTGCGTTTCATAATCAGTACTCCACCTTTTCAGTCCACTCTTTAGGGATATCAACAAGCAAAGCGTTCAGTAAATTTCCGGTCGCATTCATGACTCTATATTTGGCGTATTGCTCTGAATAATGGGCGTCTAAATAATCTTTACGCGCTTCGAAAAGTTCATTCTCCGTATTGAGGAGGTCAAGTAAGGTTCTCTGCCCGATACGGTATTGCTTTTCGTAGGCAATGACCGTCGCAGACGCTGAGTCAACGTGGTCGGCGAGAAAGTTTTTTTGTTGTAATGTTAGGTCAAGTGCACTCCAAGATAAACGTAGGCTCTCTTCCACTTGGCGGTAGGAGTTATCTCTCAGGTCTTTGGCCTTGTTGAGCTGGTACGCGGCCCTCTCGGACAAATCACTATCAGACCCACCGTTAAACAAGTTGTATCTTAGCCTTAACATTGCCAGAGACTCGTTGCTACTACCTACATCCCCCCCAGCATCGTCTCGCCAAGTCTGGCTAGCTTCTACAGATAAAGTAGGGTAGTAGTTGCCTTTTGACTGTTTGTATTGATAACGGGCGGAGTCGACATCGGCTTTAGATACTTGTATGACTGGGTGTCTTTCAAAGGCAATACTGATGGCGTCTTCTAAGGTGATAGGAAGTTTGGATTCATCCGCCCTCGGATATATCAGTCCAAGAGGTTGCTGTCCTACAAGGCGCCGAAACTGTGTGTGGGTGTCAATGAGGTTGTTTTGAGCTGCCAGGAGGTTACCGTGTGCTTTAGCCAACCTTGCTTCTACCTGAGATACGTCAGCTGTGGAGCCTATTCCGGATTCTGCACGTCTTTTAATATCCCGATATATATCTTTGTGTACGGCTAGGTTGTTCTCGGATAGCGTCAGCACTTCAGTGGCTTTGATCGACTCTAGGTATATATTGGTCACTTGAAGAGCGATATCAGACGCATCAGCTAAAAGTTGTAGTCTAATAGATTCAGCTTCTGCAGCGGTTCTACTCATGTCATTTAAAGTGGCATTTCCATCCCAAAGCAATTGAGTCAGGCTCAATGTGGCTTCTTTTCTGGTTAGGTCTGTATCGTCTTGCGCGGTTGAATCCGCAGGATTGATACCTTCATAGCCAATACCAGCATCTAAATCTAATGATGGCAGGTATGCGCCTTCGGAAGCGTCTGCTTGTTTTACCGCACTTCTGTACTCGTTGAATGAACTCTTAATTTCTGGGTTGTTCGCCAACGTGAGAGCGACGGCTTGTTCAAGTGTTTGTCCAACAGCATAGCCGTGGCAAACGGCGAGCAGAGCAACGATTGGTGCAAACTTGATGGTAGACACATCGTCCTCCTTATTGAAAGGCATTCATGGAATATCGATAGATTATTAAAATCGTAGTACATGAAGACTCAACACGGAGAAATTATTGTTAATTTAGTACTATAAGGCGAGTTTTGATACTTGAACTTTAACTGAATATGGTGAGTTGTAACGTTCATTTGGTCAGTACTATGTATTGCTACTAATATTTATGTTGATAGTAGTAATTGCAAGAGAAGGTGAGCTATGGGATTCAGTGCGCTCGCTTTAATCGCTTTGGCAAACACCACTGTGGTTATCGATATCAACGGACAAGTTCGTGAACTATTGCCCGGGGAGATACCCAACCCCGGAGAAGTTATCGTCATTATGGGAAGCGGAGCAACCGTCTATACTGACGTAGAAGCACTGCAAGTTGAAGATGATGGTACGACTGTTCCCATCGCTATTAGTGATGAACTTAAACCTCTCATTGATGCGATTGATCAGGGAATCGATCCGTCAAAAATCGAAATACTGTCTCCAGCTGCTGGCTATGAAAGTTCCAAAAAACCTATTAATGATAATGATGATAATTAGAAGGAGTTTTACACAAGTTGGGATTTGACGTGCTCGAATTCAAAAAATGTTGCGAACCGTTTTCATTTTGTGATAACTTCGCGCGCAATCTCGGAGGTGAGTCGCAAAAAGACATTCTGGGGGATACGCGTAGTGAGCATTCAGGCTGAGTGAACACTCCGTAGGGTAGGTATCGGCAAGTCCTTTTGTCGATAGACGGGATACTGTTGTCGCTGTAGCGGCATGTTTATAGGAAACCCAACATTGAACTCACATAACAAACAACCATTAATCAGCTTAGTTCTTCCTAAATGCCCTGTTTTACAAAACAGCAGCATTACTGAACCTTGATTTACCTATTGAACATGTAGTCCATCGAAATGATGGAGCGATTTCGTGTACGCGCTATTTGAGTTGCTAACACGAAATGGGTAACTGTACCTGCTATTTGCATTTCACGTATGGCAGGAGAATTACATTTCAAAGGGATTAAATCATGAGCACAGCCTTTGAAGTCGATAATGCAGTGAACGACACTGTTATCGCAACACCATTTTCCACCCAGATTCCTGCTGTAGAAGGCGTTTATGATCTGACACCTGATCTGGTATTACAAGATCAGGCCGAGCACGAATCAGCGGTACGTTCTTATCCTCGTCGTCTTCCTATTGCGATCAAACAAGCTTATGGCGCACTGGTTGAAGACACTCGCGGTCAAATATTTTTAGATTGTCTTGCCGGTGCGGGTACGTTGGCTCTGGGTTACAACCATCCAGAAATCAACCAAGCACTCAAAGATCAGCTCGACTCTGGTCTTCCTTATCAGACACTGGATATCGCAACAGAAGCAAAAACGAATTTCATTCGCTCGGTGAAGAATTTTCTTCCTCAAGAGCTGAGTGATAACTGTGTACTCCAGTTCTGTGGCCCTTCAGGTGCGGATGCTGTAGAAGCCGCAATCAAACTCGCAAAGCAAACAACAGGTCGCAATACTATGTTTGCTTTCCGTGGTGCTTATCATGGCATGACAAACGGCACGATGGGCATGATGGGTAATCTAGGGACAAAAGCACGTCGCACAGGCCTAATGTCGGACGTACATTTTATGCCTTTCCCATACAGTCTGCGCTGCCCGTTTGGTTTGGGCGGCGACGAAGGCGCCAGAGCGGGTATTCGCTATATTGAACGCCTACTCAATGACGATGAAGCTGGAATCATGAAACCAGCCGCTATAGTTGTCGAGCCTGTTCAGGGCGAGGGCGGTGTTGTACCTGCTCCTGCATTTTGGTTGAAAGAATTACGTCGTATCTGTGACGAGCACGGTATCTTACTGATCTTTGATGAGATTCAGTGTGGTGTAGGTAAATCAGGCTACAACTTTGCGTTTGAAGAAGCGGGCATTGTGCCAGACATTCTTTGCTTATCGAAAGCGATTGGTGGCGGTATGCCAATGTCGCTCCTAGTCATCAATAAGAAACATGATACTTGGCTGCCAGGTGAGCACACGGGCACTTTCCGTGGCAATCAGCTGGCTATGGTGTCTGGCGCTAAAGCATTGGAAATCATCGAGCGAGATAATCTTGTTGAACACGCGAATGTTGCTGGTCAGTACTTGCGTTTGGGACTCGAGTCGATTCAGAAACGCGTCAACTGTATTGCTGAAGTTCGTGGCAAAGGTCTAATGCTTGGTGTGGAAATCCGCAAACCCGGTACAGAGCGCAATAAGTTTGGTGAGCCAGTCGCTGATGGTGAATTGACCTTGGCGATTCAGAGAGCTGCCCTTGAACGCGGGCTGATGGTTGAAAAAGGTGGACGTGACGGTTCGGTGATTCGATTCCTGCCACCATTGATTATAACCTTTGAGCAGATCGACTTTGCACTTCGAGTGCTGGAAGAAGCGATTCTGGTTGCTGGTGGGAGCCATGTTGAGCCACAAGACACCAATCAACAATGGAAACAGCATTTCATTCATACCGGTGAGTCTGGCAGTGATGAGTTCTGCAAAGTCATGAACCACACAACAGCGACAATGAAACAGGTCTTTGAACAAGTCGATGCGCCTTATTCAGGGCTTGACCCAAAGCAGTTAGAACAGGCGATTAATGCCGTTGATCTAAACAACAAAAATGCCAGCCTGACGGATGTGATCACGGATACCGCTGAACTAGTCGCAAAGAATGCTATTTTCACTCAGCATCCTGACTGTATCGCTCATCTTCATACTCCGCCGTTAATGTCTGCAGTGGCAGCAGAAGCGATGATTGCCTCTCTAAACCAGTCAATGGACTCCTGGGATCAAGCCTCTTCTGCGACTTATGTTGAGCAGAAAGTGGTGGATTGGCTGTGTGAGATATACGAGCTTGGCACACAGGCTGACGGCATATTTACCAGTGGTGGTACCCAAAGTAATCAAATGGGTTTAATGCTGGCTCGTGATTGGGTTGCAGACAAGCTATCAGGACACTCTATCCAGAAATTTGGATTGCCGGATTTCGCCGACAAACTTCGTATCATCTGCTCGAAGAAATCTCATTTTACGGTTCAGAAATCTGCATCTTGGATGGGGTTAGGTGAGAAAGCGGTGCTAACCGTTGATGCTCATAGTAACGGTACGATGGATGTCGCTCAGCTTGATGAAGTGATTAGCGAGGCGAAATCTCAAGGGTTGATTCCATTTGCCATCGTTGGGACGGCAGGAACCACTGACCATGGCGCAATTGATGATTTGAATGTGATTGCCGATGCAGCGCAAAAACACCAGATGTGGATGCATGTTGATGGTGCTTACGGTGGTGCACTGATTTTAAGCTGCCACAAAGAACGTCTAGCGGGTATTGAGCGCGCAGATTCAGTCAGCGTCGACTTCCATAAGTTGTTCTACCAAACAATCAGTTGTGGAGCTTTGTTACTTAAAGACAAACACAACTTTAAGTATCTGCTGCATCATGCGGATTACCTCAACCGTGAGCATGATGAGTTGCCTAACTTGGTAGATAAGTCGATTGCGACGACGAAGCGATTTGACGCATTGAAAGTCTTTATGACGATGCAGAATGTCGGTCCAGATACATTGGGTGCAATGTATGACCATCTTCTCGAACAAACTCAGCAAGTGGCGGATCTCGTTCGTAGCGACGACAACTTAGAATTGTTGTCTGAGCCATCATTGTCGACCGTGTTATTCCGCGTAGCAAATGCTCAAGTAGCGGATCTGGACGAGCTGAACAAAGTCGTAAGACTAGAAGCGTTGACTCGTGGCGTTGCGGTATTAGGTGAAACCATTGTTGATGGTAAAACCGCATTGAAATTTACGATTCTTAATCCGTGCCTGACGATGGCTGATTTTGAATCTTTACTAATTAAAATCAATAAGCTAGCTGCTGAGCTGGCGTAATTAAGGTAACGGAAAACTATGGCAATTCTACAGATTGGTGCAGGCGGCGTTGGCTGGGTAGTTGCACATAAAGCTGCGCAAAACAACGAAGTACTGGGTGACATCACCATTGCATCGCGTACCGTGAGCAAGTGTGAAAAAATCATCGAATCTATTCAGAAGAAAAACAACCTGAAAGATCCATCGAAGAAACTGGAAGCGCGTGCTGTTGATGCGGATGACGTTGATGCATTAGTTGCTCTTATTAAAGAAGTTCAGCCTGACCTTGTCATTAACGCAGGCCCTCCTTGGGTTAACATGACGATCATGGAAGCATGTTACCAAGCAAAAGTGAACTACCTAGATACCTCTGTTGCTGTTGATCTATGTTCTGAAGGCCAGCAAGTTCCTCAAGCTTACGATTGGCAGTGGGGCTACCGTGAGAAGTTCGCTGAAGCGGGCATCACAGGTATTTTGGGTGCTGGTTTCGATCCGGGCGTGGTTTCGGTATTTGCAGCTTACGCAGTGAAGCATCTGTTTGATGAAATCGACACCATTGATGTAATGGACGTAAATGCTGGCGATCACGGTAAGAAGTTCGCAACCAACTTCGACCCAGAAACCAACATGTTAGAAATCCAAGGTGATTCTTTCTACTGGGAAAATGAAGAGTGGAAACAGGTTCCGTGTCATTCGCGCATGCTTGAGTTTGAATTCCCGCTAGTGGGCAAGCACAAAGTGTACTCTATGGCGCACGATGAAGTTCGTTCTATGCAAGAGTTCATTCCAGCTAAACGTATCGAGTTCTGGATGGGTTTTGGTGACAAATACCTGAACTACTTCAACTGCATGCGTGACATCGGCTTACTAAGCCCAGATCCGCTGACGCTTCACGATGGTACGGTTGTACAGCCTCTACATGTACTTAAAGCACTGTTGCCAGACCCAACTTCTCTTGCTCCGGGTTATACTGGTAAAACTTGTATCGGTACTTGGGTTCAGGGTACGAAAGATGGCAAGCAGCGTAGCGTATTTATCTACAATAACGCTGATCATGAAGTCGCGTACGAAGATGTTGAGCATCAAGCAATTTCTTACACCACAGGTGTACCAGCGATCACCGCTGCACTTCAGTTCTTCCGCGGTGAGTGGGCGGATAAAGGTGTGTTCAATATGGAACAGCTAAATCCAGACCCATTCCTTGAGACTATGCCAAGCATTGGTCTTGATTGGCATGTTCAGGAACTAGAGCCGGGTCAACCTGTTATCCACAAACTAAAGTAAGCACTTATTGTTCTTAATTTGGATTTATAAGATTAAGCCGATGCACTAGTGTCGGCTTTGTTCGATTTTTACGGTAGTAATTAGGTCAGAATATAAAATGCAAAAAAACGAACTGAAAACACCATACTTTATGATCAATGAAGATAAGTTGGTCGAAAATCTAGAAAAAGCCAAGCAACTCAAAGAAATCTCGGGTGTGAAGTTGGTATTGGCGTTGAAGTGTTTTTCTACATGGGGTGTTTTCGACATCATTAAGCCTTACTTAGATGGCACAACGAGTTCTGGCCCATTTGAGGTTAAACTGGGGCATGAAACTTTTGGTGGTGAAACTCACGCGTACAGTGTCGGATACAGTGAGGATGATGTACGTGATGTGGCTGATATTTGCGACAAAATGATTTTTAACTCACAAAATCAATTGGCTGCGTATCGACACATTGTAGAAGGAAAGGCTTCACTTGGTTTACGCCTTAACCCAGGTGTGAGTTATGCAGGGCAAGATTTAGCAAATCCAGCACGTCAGTTTTCTCGCCTTGGTGTGCAAGCGGACCATATTGATCCAGAAGTCTTTGAAGATATTGATGGTGTGATGTTCCACATGAATTGTGAGAACAAAGACGTCGATGCGTTTATCGATCTGCTGGACTCTATTTCTGAGCAGTTTGGCCACTACTTGGATAAGCTTGACTGGGTCAGTATGGGCGGAGGTGTGTTTTTCACATGGCCGGGATACGACATCGAAAAACTTGGCTTAGCGCTTAAAGCGTTTTCTGAGAAGCACGGTGTTCAGATGTACCTTGAGCCGGGTGAAGCTATCATTACCAAGACAACAGACTTGGTTGTGACAGTGGTGGATATTGTTGAGAACGTTAAAAAAACCGCGATTGTAGATTCTGCAACGGAAGCTCATCGTTTGGATACGCTAATTTACAATGAACCCGCTTCTATTCTAGAAGCTGTGGATAAAGGTGAGCATGAGTATGTGATTGGCTCTTGTTCATGCTTGGCTGGTGATCAGTTCTGTGAGGCTAGCTTTGATAAACCTTTGGAAATAGGTCAGCGTCTACATATCTTAGATAGTGCGGGTTATACAATGGTGAAGCTCAACTGGTTTAATGGTTTAAGAATGCCTTCCGTGTACTGTGAACGCTCAGGTGGTGACATTCAGAAGCTCAATGAGTTCGATTATTCAGACTTTAAACGCTCGCTCTCACAATGGAGTGTTGAGTAGTTCAACGAAAAAGAGCAGCCGAAAAGCTGCTCTTTTTGTTACACCTCAACCATCACTCGTGTATCTTCACTGAGAGCTTCGAGTTCTTTGGCTACATCGTCTATTTGAACTTCGGTCGGTAATTTCAATGCGATATTTGCCGTGAACAAGCTGGAACTCACTCCTCCACCACCTGCGATGAACACACGTTGGCAGTCCATATCCAGAATGTTGATGCCTTGATTGTCCAGAACGTGCGTAATCTCATTAACAATGCCGGCTCGGTCATTGGAGTCTAACCGGACCTGATATATGGCATCGGCATTGTGTGTGTGGCTATCTGAATCGACAAACTGGACCAGTAGGTCGTCATGGTTGCGAAACGCTTCTTTAACGTACTCCGCTTTTTCCTCTGGCATTTCGACTTTGATGACTGCCGCGACTTGATCTTCGATAAAGTTCACTTTACTGATCAGCCACTTCCCTCCATTTTCATGAGTGATAGCCGCCAGCTGCTTGATTGTGGCAGGTGTTGCTTTACCGACGAAATTGACGATAAAAGTGCTATTCATAACGGGCCTCCTAAATGCAAGCAATTCTTTTTATAGGGCTAAATTTAGTGTAGGAGTAGGGCGGAAGTTAGGTTTGATTCAGGTCAAGTTTTTGACCTGATAGCGGATTGTCTTGACCATTATGGTATGGCAGACACAAAAAAAGCGGCAATTCGCTGCCGCTTTCTTTGCTCAAGTGTCAGATTAAAAACTGATTTTCATCTCGACACCATAAAATACGCTGTCATAGCTAGCGCCAGCATCCATTGCAAACTTCGCTGCGTCTTGGTTACCAAACCAAGGTTTACTGTTGTATTGGAAATCTGCGCTACCGCCCCAAGCATCGCTTACCCACCCGTGGATGTGCCCAACAGGGTTAAGGAAGAATAAGGTTACGTCACCCATGGTTTGAGAGCCCCAGACTTCACCGCCAGTCGCAACGATTTCTTGTTCAGCCTCAAACATCATCTCACCCACAACAGCCCCGAAGAAAGGCGTAATGAACAGATCCTGCCAAGAAGGAACTTCAGCAAAAGCCTCAACACCATACTCCCAGAAGAAGGTCGACAGAGTTGCAGAATACAGGAAAGATTCGAATTCATTGAAGCCAGCGTGACGGGCTGCTGTATAGTAAACACCACCAAAGTAAGGGTGCATCACATAGTTTAGGAAATGGTCATCTCGGTCCCAAACCGGCCCTGAGGTTACGTTATCCTTCCACTTAGTGCCTAAGCCACTCAAATCGCGGTCTTCTTCATCCCATTTTGTAATAGATTCTGGAAGGAGAGTCATCAGGCCTACGGTCGCAACACTAAGACCCAAAATCGTGTAAGTTTGGCCTTTAAGGTAGTCCCAATCTTTCTCACTTTGTACGGTGAGGTATTTAGGCAACTCAGGCTCTTCCAGTTTTAATTCGCTTTCAGTTAAACCTAAGGCATAACTATTGCTAGGCTTATAAGAATAAGAGTTGCTGAAAAGACTGTAGTTTTCTGTGTTATCTACGGTGTATGAAAACTCAATGTGTTTCGGAGAATCGTAGGTATTGGCATTGGCGCAAGCAGAAGCCGACAACATCAAAGCGGTGATGTGTTTTTTGTACACGGATAAACTCCACAGTCTATTTCTAATAATGATCAGGCTCACAATTATCCACCAAAGCAAGAGGAATGGAAACCGGAAATTGTCCTAATTAAGAAACTTAGTTTCTAAAAAACACTCAAACAATGAAAATGATCAGTTTGATTGTTCATGTTTGTGACTCAGGACCAGAGGTTTCCTGAAAAGGAAAATAATTATGTTGAAAATAGCGATGTTAAGTACCGGTGAAGAAGTGCTTCACGGCGATATCGTTGATACCAATGCGGCGTGGTTGTCTGAAAAGTTTTTTCAGCACGGTTTTTCCCTGTCGAAACGTTCAACCGTTGGTGATAGTCAGTCAGCGTTGGTGGAAGAGCTGATGATGCTGAGCTTCAACTGCGATGTAGTGATTGTGAATGGTGGACTTGGCCCAACATCCGATGACCTGAGTGCCGAAGCGGCAGCTCAGGCGTCAGAGACTGAGTTGGAGCTTTACCCTGAGTGGTTAGAAAGGCTGGAGCAGTTTTTCGCCGCAAGAGGGCTTCCTATGCCGGAAAGCAACCGCAAGCAAGCGATGCTTCCGAAAGGCTCACTCATGCTAGACAACCCAGTGGGTACGGCCTGCGGATTTTTAGTGAATTTCAATGAGTGTGATTTTTACTTTACGCCTGGCGTACCGAGTGAATTTAAGTTAATGGTTGAAGCGCAAATTATTCCGCACCTCAAGCAAAATCACAGTGATGTTGTTGGTTATGAATGCAGTAAGCTACATACCTTTGGCACTTCTGAATCTGCGCTTTCAGATAAGCTGGACAAAGTACAACTTCCAGAAGGCTACTTTTTAGGTTACCGCTCCTACATGCCTTACATTGAGGTCAAGCTGTTTGGCCCTAAGGATGACTTGGACAATCGCGTTAAGTTACTCCAGCTAGTCTACAACTTGATTGAAAGTAACGTAGTGAGTGTTGATGAGTCTATGCAAGACAATGTTGGTCATTTGATTCTCGAGAAGAAATGGTCAATTTCAACCGCAGAACAGTCTACACACGGTAACTTATCATTATGGCTTCACTCCAACGAAGAAGCGGCAGACTACTGCGGACATGGCTGGGTTTTGGGCAATAAAGTCGATGTCGGTAATAGCGATAACGATGACTTAGCGGCTGCATTTGCTTTAGCTGGAGCCACGAAAGATAAATGTGCGACCGATGTAGCGATTGCAACGGGAAAAGTTAAAGAACGCACATTCTCAGTAGCGATTTCTGCAAGAGAAGGTGAGTGGGGGCAGACGTTGACCTTTAATCGTCATTTCTCTAGAGCAGATCAAACCACGATTATTACCACGGTGGCTGCGGACATGTTAAGGCGTTATTTGTCAGGCAAAACCATGTTTCCTAACTACAGCTCACTAACTCGGGACAAAGAAATGTATGTCCCTCAAAACGTTATTTCTGGCTAGAACAGAGCCGAATATCTGTCAAACTCCTACCGAGTGGCATGCAGTAATAAGTGAATGAATATGTTTGTTATTACTCGCATGCTTTCATAATTATTTCTTAGAAGAAAATCATCTATAGCTTAAATGGATGATTTTAAATAGATGCCAACTTTGTCTCCTAATTGCAACGTGCATTTGTTGCAATTGTGCTTAAAATGATAGTTCGTCGCAGGTTTTGCTCAGGGAGGTTAGCATGTTCCATCATTCAAAAATAATGGTTTGGTATCAGGTGGCGAGTCAGAAAGTTGTTTTGGGAGAAGCACTTAGTGATGATAAACAGGACGTTATCTCTATGTGGCTTCATGCTCCGGAAGAAAAAAATCAAGAAAATTCATTAGGCTATCGCTTGTCCCTATTTGACGATGATGGGCGAGAGATTGCCGACAAAGCAGTGTCTATGTTGACCGCCGATGAGTTCTTATCCGGTATTCAGATTCGTGCCTAAATAATAAAAGAAAACCCGGCAATGCTAGCCGGGCTTTTTATAATTTGCATATTTATGCGCGTTTTTCCTTCAGGGAATAGTTGACATCTTCAATTTCAATGTCTGACTTTGCTTTACAAATGCAAGGCAAAATTTCATCACTCTGAGTGTACGCCATCGCAAAACCAACATATTCTACTTCACCTTTGACGAGCTTACAGCGGCATGCACCACAGTGGCCATCTCGGCAGTTATATTCAGGTTCAATCCCCGCTTGTTCCATCGTCTCTAGGATGGTGTTTGAAGGATTAGACTGAATCGCAGTAATACCGTTGATTTTTATGTTGGGCATTACAGTTCGAAGTCCTTGAAGTCGTCCGCTTGTACATCGCTGTCAATCTGACCAACAAGGTAAGAGGAGATCTCTGCTTCCTGCGGTGCTACCTGTACGTTATCTGAAGATAACCAAGCGTTAATCCATGGAATCGGGTTAGATGTTGCCTCTGGGTAAGCGGCATCTAGTCCTACTGCCTGCATACGGATGTTAGTGATGTACTCAACATACTGGCAAAGGATATCTTTGTTCAGGCCAATCATTGAACCATCTTTAAACAGGTATTCCGCCCATTCTTTTTCTTGCTCAGCCGCATCTTTAAACAGGTCAAAACACTCTTGCTTACACTCTTCAGCAATTTGCATGAATGAGAAGTCATCCTGGCCGTTGCGTAGAAGGTTGATCATGTGCTGTGTACCCGTCAGGTGAAGGGCTTCATCACGCGCGATAAGCTTGATGATCTTCGCATTACCTTCCATCAGTTCACGTTCTGCAAATGCAAATGAACAAGCAAAGCTGACGTAGAAACGGATTGCCTCTAGTGCATTTACAGACATCAAACATACGTACAGTTTCTTCTTCAATTCGTGAAGGCTGATTTTAACGTCTTCACCATTGATAGTATGCGTACCTTCGCCGTAACGATGGTAGTCATTCGTCATTTGGATCAGATCGTCGTAGTAGTGTGAAATGTCTTCAGCACGCTTCAGAATATGCTCATTTTCAACGATGTCATCAAACACTAGGCCTGGATCATTCACGATGTTGCGGATGATATGGGTGTACGAACGTGAGTGAATCGTTTCAGAGAACGACCACGTTTCAATCCACGTTTCTACTTCTGGTAGTGATACTAGAGGAAGTAGGGCAACGTTCGGGCTACGACCCTGAATGGAATCCAGTAGTGTTTGGTACTTCAGGTTAGAAATGAAAATGTGCTTTTCATGTTCTGGTAACTTGTTGTAATCGATGCGATCGCTTGATACGTCGACTTCTTCTGGACGCCAGAAGAAAGATAATTGCTTCTCTATCAGTTTTTCGAAGATCTCGAACTTCTGTTGGTCGTAACGAGCAACGTTTACTGACTGACCTAAGAACATTGGCTCTTTTAGTTGGTCATTTTTGTTTCGGTTAAAAGTACTGTAAGCCATGATGCCTCAATTCCTTTTAAGCCCCTCAAGCGAGGGGCAGATAATCTGTTAAGCCTTGCTAATCCTATTGTCGGATTAGTGATTAGATCTTACAACCGCCGCCTGCACAATCGTCGTCTTGTGGTTGTACAGCGTCTTTCTGGTCATCGCTCGCACCATCGCGAGTGTTATGGTAGTAAAGTGTCTTCACACCATACTTGTACGCTGTTAGCAGATCTTGTAGCAGTTTCTTCATTGGCACTTTGCCACTCTCGAAACGGCTTGGGTCATAGTTAGTGTTGGCTGAAATTGCCTGATCGACAAACTTCTGCATGATACCAACCAAATGTAGATAACCGTCATTAGAACCAATATTCCAAAGAAGCTCGTAGTTATCTTTGTATTCAGTGAACTCAGGAACAACCTGCTTCAGGATACCGTCTTTCGATGCTTTTACAGATACGTAGCCGCGTGGAGGCTCGATACCATTTGTCGCATTTGAAATTTGAGAAGACGTTTCTGAAGGCATTAGCGCCGTTAGCGTTGAGTTACGCAGGCCGTGAGTCATGATCTCTTCACGAAGACCGTCCCAGTCGTAATGAAGGGGTTCATCACAAACTAAGTCCAGATCTTTCTTGTAGGTGTCGATTGGTAGCAAACCTTTCGCATAGTTGGTTTCACCAAATAAAGGACACTTACCTTGCTCTTTCGCTAGCGCCACAGACGCTTTTAGCAAGTAGTATTGAATCGCTTCAAAAGTACGGTGCGTCAGGCCATTAGCGCTGCCGTCTGAGTATTTCACGCCATTCTTAGCTAGGTAGTAAGCGTAGTTAATAACACCAACACCCAGAGTACGACGGTTCATCGTTGACTTGTATGCCGCTGGTAGAGGGTAGTCTTGATAATCTAGTAGGGCATCAAGCGCACGAACAACCAGATCAGATAGCTCTTCAAAGTCATCAAGAGACTTAATAGCACCCAAGTTGAATGCTGAAAGCGTACACAGTGCAATCTCACCTGAGTCGTCTTCTACGTTTGTCAGAGGTTTCGTTGGAAGAGCGATCTCCAAACATAGGTTAGACTGACGAACAGGTGCAACTTCAGAGTCAAATGGGCTGTGAGTATTACAGTGGTCAACGTTCTGAATATAGATACGACCTGTAGAAGCGCGTTCCTGCATCAAGATAGAGAACATCTCGATAGCTTTAACGGATTCTTTCTTGATTGATGGATCGTTTTCGTATTTAACGTACAGACGTTCAAACTCATCTTGATTCTCAAAGAACGCATCGTATAGGCCTGGCACGTCTGATGGTGAGAACAGCGTAATGTTTCCGCCTTCAACCAAACGCTGATACATCAGGCGGTTTAGCTGAACACCATAGTCCATATGGCGAACACGGTTTTCTTCGACACCGCGGTTGTTCTTAAGCACCATTAGTGCCTGAGATTCACCGTGCCATAGAGGGTAGAATACGGTTGCAGCACCACCACGCACGCCACCTTGCGAACAACATTTAACGGCAGTTTGGAAGTATTTGTAGAATGGGATACAGCCTGTGTGGAACGCTTCACCGTTACGGATTTCTGAGCCCAGCGCACGAATTCGACCAGCGTTGATACCAATACCTGCACGTTGCGAAACGTAACGTACGATAGAGCTTGCTGTTGCGTTGATAGAGTCTAAGCTATCGCCACACTCGATCAGAACACATGAACTGAACTGACGAGTCGGAGTACGCACACCAGACATAATTGGCGTTGGCAGGGAAATCTTGAATGTTGACGTCGCATCGTAGAAGCGCTTGATGTAATCAAGACGCGTTTCTTTTGGATACTTAGCAAACAGACATGCCGCTACAAGGATATACAGGAACTGAGCACTTTCGTAGATTTCACCAGATACACGGTTTTGAACGAAGTACTTACCTTCTAGCTGTTTAACTGCTGCGTAGGAGAAATCGAGGTCACGTTTGTGATCTAGGTACGCATCTAGTTCATCCAGCTCAGCTTTTGTATAGTCTTCCAAAATGTGCTGATCGTATTTGCCCATGTCGATAAGGCGGGACACATGGTCATGTAGCGTCGGCGGCTCGTATTGACCATAAGCTTTTTTGCGCAGGTGGAATACGGCTAGTCGAGCGGCTAGGTATTGATAATCTGGCGTTTCTTCTGAGATCAAATCGGCCGCTGATTTGATGATTGTTTCATGGATATCAGTAGTAGTGATTCCATCGTAGAACTGAATGTGAGCGCGCAGTTCTACCTGAGATACAGAAACATTGTCTAGACCTTCAGCAGCCCAGGTAATTACTCTGTGGATCTTTTCCAGATCAATACTTTCTTTGCGGCCGTCACGTTTGGTAACGGTTAGTTGTTGGTTCATTCTGCTTAATTTCCCTAACAAAACTGATAAAAGCCGTGTTTTCGTGTAATTCTTGTAAAAAATGTTCCGGCTTTGTGATCAAAGTCTATCTATATATTGTAGTACAAACACAACATATAGGGGTGCATTGCTGTGCGAGTTACAAGATAGTGCTATCCATGCCCCTTTTCAAGTTGCAGATCTGGGATGACTTGTGGATAACTAACAAAAATGAAAATTTCAGTAAGTGGACACTAACCGATGGGGTTAGAGTCTAATTGATTGTATAAAATTACCGTTTTGAGATCGGTTTATAAGTAACCACAAACAAAAAAAAATTCCTTGATCTTTCAGGAATTCTGAGCGTGATTTTATGGCTGTATATTTTGGAATCAGAGCCCCAAAAATGGGCGAAAAAATAACAAAAAAAGCGGGGCAATATGCCACCGCTTTCTATATGTTAGACTTATGAATGATACGTGTTGTTATTAAAACTTTTGCGTATGAACAATATAATTCACATCAACTTTATTGCCGAGCTTATAGCTATCCGTTAATGGATTATAAAGTAGGCCCGTTATCCCCATTTCTGTTAGGTCGGTATGATCAATCATCTTAATTAGCTCTGCTGGCCGAATGAACTTTTCATGATCGTGTGTACCTTCTGGAACAATACGTAGTAGCTTTTCAGCCCCAACAATAGCGAATAGGTAAGACTTAAAGTTTCGGTTTAGTGTTGAGAAAAACACGTGACCACCGGGCTTGACCAATGCAGCGCAAGCACTAATGACAGATTGAGGGTCGGGAACGTGCTCAAGCATTTCCATACAGGTGACGACATCATACTTGCCTGCATTGTCGCGAGCATGGTCTTCAATTGTACTTTGTATATAGGACAACTCAGTGCCTGTCTCCAGTGCGTGCAATCGAGCTACCTCTAGTGGCTCCTTACCCATATCAAGGCCAGTCACTGTTGCGCCTTCTTTCGCCATGCTTTCAGCAAGAATTCCACCGCCACAGCCAACATCTAGAACGGTTTTTCCAAACAAGCCATTCGTGTTATCCAATACGTAATTCAGTCGTAGTGGGTTGATTTGATGCAGAGGCTTGAACTCACCCTCTAAATCCCACCAGCGAGAGGCCATCTCTTCAAATTTTTTGATTTCGTTTGGATCGACATTTTGTGACTGGGTCATAACTACTCTATTTACTTAACGACTTCCTTGAAACAGGTGGGCATTATAACCCTTAACTCTCAACTCTCCATAGAAGGGATCACTTTTCTCAAGAGGTGGTGAAAATATAACCATTAATCAGCGAGATAAATTCAGAGTGTGCAATTTCTCAGCATTTGATTCACAACCAAGCTCACAACCTGATAAAAGGAGAGGGAAAGTAATGCCGAACTGTTGATTTGTGTGTTATATTTTTGCACCTTAAACGTATTGTACATACGATCTATAAATAGAGGGATATTGGCTCTATGAGCGATCTAGCTAAAGAGATCACGCCCGTAAACATTGAAGATGAGCTTCGAGGTTCGTACCTTGACTATGCGATGTCCGTTATCGTTGGTCGTGCTCTTCCAGATGTGCGTGATGGCCTAAAGCCTGTACACCGCCGCGTTTTGTTCGCGATGAATGTACTAGGTAATGACTGGAATAAACCATACAAAAAATCTGCCCGTGTAGTTGGCGACGTAATCGGTAAATATCACCCTCACGGTGATAGCGCTGTGTACGACACTATCGTACGTATGGCTCAGCCGTTCTCACTACGTTACATGCTTGTTGATGGCCAAGGTAACTTTGGCTCCATCGATGGTGACTCAGCGGCGGCAATGCGTTATACCGAAGTCCGCATGGCGAAAATCGCCCATGAACTTCTGGCTGACCTAGACAAAGAAACTGTCGATTACGTACCTAACTATGATGGTACGGAGCAAATCCCGGCAGTTCTCCCGACAAAAATTCCTAACTTACTGGTGAACGGTGCTTCTGGTATCGCGGTAGGTATGGCAACCAACATTCCTCCGCACAACTTGACTGAGGTAATCGATGGCTGTCTGGCTTACATCAATAATGAAGAGATCACTATTGATGAGCTAATGGATTATATTCCTGGTCCTGATTTCCCTACGGCAGCGCTTATCAGTGGTCGTAAAGGCATTGTAGACGCGTACAAAACAGGTCGCGGTAAGATCTACATGCGTTCTAAAGCGGAAATCGAAGCAGACAAGAATGGCAAAGAAACCATTGTTGTCACAGAGATTCCGTACCAGGTTAACAAAGCTCGCCTAATCGAAAAAATTGCTGAGCTGGTTAAAGATAAGAAAGTTGAAGGCATCAGTGCACTACGTGACGAGTCTGATAAAGACGGTATGCGTATTGTCATCGAATGTAAGCGTGATGCGGTAGGTGAAGTTGTTCTGAACAACTTGTACGCAAATACTCAGCTACAGACGACTTTCGGTATCAACATGGTTGCGCTGAACAATGGTCAGCCACAACTGTTTAACCTGAAAGATATGCTGAAGTGCTTCGTTGACCACCGCCGTGAAGTGGTGACTCGTCGTACTATCTTCGAATTACGCAAAGCTCGTGAACGTGCTCATATCCTTGAAGGGTTAGCACTTGCACTTGCAAATATTGACGAAATCATTGAATTGATCCGTCGCGCTCCAACACCTGCTGAAGCCAAAGAAGGGTTAGTAGCTCGCGGTTGGGACTTAGGCAATGTTGCAGCAATGCTTGAGCGTGCAGGTACAGATGCGGCTCGTCCAGAGTGGCTAGAGCCTCAGTTTGGTATCCGTGATGGTCAGTACTTCCTGACTGAGCAGCAAGCACAAGCGATTCTAGATCTTCGTCTACAGAAACTGACTGGTCTAGAGCACGAGAAGATTCTTGATGAGTACAAACAGCTTCTAGAAGAAATCGCAGAGCTAATGCACATCCTTGCAAGCACTGAGCGCTTGATGGAAGTGATCCGCGAAGAGCTTGAAGCGGTTCGTGACGGTTTCGGCGATGCACGTCGCACAGAAATCACTGCTGCAATCCATGATATCGACATGGAAGAGCTTATTGCTCGCGAAGACGTCGTTGTAACGCTTTCTCACGAAGGTTACGTTAAGTATCAGCTACTGAGCGACTACGAAGCTCAGCGACGTGGTGGTAAAGGTAAGAGTGCAACCAAGATGAAAGAAGAGGATTACATCGAGCGTCTGCTTGTTGCTAATACTCATGACAACATCCTATGTTTCTCTACTCGTGGTAAAACATATCGCTTGAAGGTATACCAATTACCGCAAGCTAGCCGCACTGCACGTGGCAAACCAATCGTGAACATTCTTCCGTTAGAAGAAAATGAGCGTATCACAGCAATTCTACCTGTTTCTGAATTCAGCCCAGAGAAGTTCATCTTTATGGCAACGGGTGATGGAACGGTTAAGAAGACTTCTCTCGATCAGTTTGCGAACGTACGTTCTAATGGTCTGATTGCGGTTAACCTGCGTGAAGATGACTCACTGATTGGTGTTGATATCACCGATGGTGACAGTGACATCATGCTGTTCTCTAAAGCAGGTAAAGTGGTTCGATTTAGCGAAGATAAAGTTCGTGCTATGGGTCGTACTGCGGCAGGTGTACGTGGTATGAAACTGGCTGATGATGATCAGGTTGTTTCACTGATTGTTCCTTCTAACGAAGGTGACATTCTGACAGTGACGCAAAATGGTTACGGTAAGCGTACAGAGCTGGCCGAGTATCCAACGAAAGGTCGTGCAACTCAGGGCGTTGTGTCTATCAAGGTTTCTGAGCGTAACGGTAGTGTCGTTGGCGCGGTACAGGTAGAAGAAGGCGATGAGATGATGATGATCACCGACGCTGGTACTCTAGTCCGCACACGCGTAGCGGAAGTTAGGCAAGTTGGTCGTAACACGCAAGGTGTTACTCTTATCCGTACTGCTGAAGACGAAAACGTTGTAGGTTTGCAGCGTATTGACGAAGTTGAAGAGTCTGATTTGCCTGAAGGCGAAGAATTAGAAGGTCAGGAAGGTGAAGTATCTGAAGCCGCTCCAGAATCTACACCAGACGCTGAGGTTGATACTGACGCAGACGAGCAAGAATAATCGTTGACGTTATGTTTAAAAGCCGGGTTTGAACCCGGCTTTTTTGTGTCTGAAATTCAGAGATCTTGCCTTCCCAAATCACCATGTTAGAAACAAACTAATAGTAATCAGTCGCTTAAGTTGAGAGTGATAAATTTCATCAATATCTAATTGATAAAATTATCTCTGACAAAGGTATGACGCCAAAAAAATAACGTTATTACAAATAGTTACAGGTAAATAATATTTCAATAATATTGCGTGCATGAATGCGAAATTGCCTATAAAATTCGCAGCTTCTGTCTGTTCCACAACCAATATTAACTATCATGAAACTGTCACTGAAACAAAAACTCATCGGTGCCAGCTTATTAGCCGTTGTGCTAATGGCGAGTGCATTGACTTGGCTTTCTGCCGACCAACTTTTCCAGCAAACTCGCAATGGCGTAAATGCCAGAGCAGAAAGTCTAGCTACCGCTGCCTCGGAAGGTATTTCAGATTGGATTACCATCCGTGAGGATATTGCTAAAGCGTTTAACGATTACAGCCAAGAGCAAGACGTTGTTCCTTATCTTCAGCAGGCCCGTAAAGCGGGCGGCTTTGATGATATTTTCCTAGGCACGCCAGAAGGTGGTATGTTCCGTTCCCACCCTGAGCGCAATCGTGCGGATTACGATCCGCGCGTTCGTCCTTGGTATAAAGATGCGAACGCAGCCGGTCGTCAGATCATTACCACAGCGTATAAAGATGCAATCACTAATGCACTGTTGGTTACTATTGCAGAACCTGTTCGTCGCAATGGCAAATTGGTAGGCGTAGTGGGTGCTGATGTATTGATTGACCAGCTTATCGATGATGTTATCAACCTAGATGCGGGTGAAAATGCCTACGCAATGCTGATTGATACGCAAGATGGCACATTCCTAGCACATCCGAACAAAGATCTTTCTCTCAAACCTGTGACTACGCTATCTAAAAAGCTGACAATGAGCGCGATTGAAAACGCTGCGAATTCAGGTGCAATGGAGATCATTGAGCGCAAAGGTCAGGAGAAATTCTACTTCTTCAAAAAGGTTCCTGGTACGCAGTGGATTTTCGCCATTGAGATGGATCGTCAAACAGAAGAAGCGGCGCACACCGCATTGCTGGAAAACCTGCTGCTGACGGCAACGATCATCACAATCATTGTTATCGCGGTTGTTTCTTGGCTGGTGAGCTTCTTGTTCCGCGATCTTGGACGCGTATCTCACGCTCTTGAAGAAATCGCATCTGGTGAAGGGGATCTCACACAGCGCCTTGAACCTCGCAGTGATGATGAAGTGGGCCAATTGGCAACGAACTTCAACACCTTTGTTGGCAACATGCATGCGATGGTTTCCAAGCTAAGTCATGTATCGGCGTCACTCTCAGAGCAAGCTAAGCAGACGGCGGAACATGCTGAAGAGCGCAGCGCACGTATTCGTCTCCAGCAAGATGAGATTAATATGGTAGCGACTGCAATCAATGAAATGGCAGCAGCAACCCAAGAAATTGCTGGCAATGCAGATAACACTGCGCAAAACTCAACGGAAGCGGTGACAGCGTGTGTTCACGGTGGTAAGCAAGTTGTTCAGACTCAGTCTTCGATTCAGAATCTGGCCCAAGAAGTACAAGTTGCTACAGATGTTATCCAAGAACTTGAAACGCACGGTAATAGCATCAGCACGATTCTATCCACAATTCAGGATATCGCTGAGCAAACGAACCTGTTGGCACTGAATGCTGCGATTGAGGCGGCACGTGCTGGCGAACAAGGTCGCGGTTTCGCTGTTGTCGCTGATGAAGTTCGTGTTCTTAGCCAACGCACCCATGCGTCGACGCAAGAGATTCAGCAAATGATCGAAACATTGCAAAGTACCACGGGTAAAGCGGTGAGCATTATGGGCGATAGCCGTCAGCTTGCAGACACCAGCGTCACCGATGCGGACTCAGCAGCGGTCAGCTTAACTCAGATTCAATCAGCGGTTGAGCAAATCAGCGATATGGCGACACAGATTGCTTCTGCCGCGGAAGAACAAGCCTCGGTAACCTCTGAGATCACTCGCAATACGGTTGGTATTCGCGATGTATCAAACGAGCTTGCTGATGAAGCTCACGACGCTGCAGCACAAGCCGCTCAGCTTTCAGAGCTGTCTCACGAACTAGAACAGGAAATTGGCCGCTTTAAACTGTAAGTGTCTAATTAAATGACGAAAGGCTCGGAATACTACCGAGCCTTTTTTATTGTCTTTGTATTTCCAAATTGGAAAAGAGGGATTAAATATATTTCAATTGTCGACAAGGAGAGCTCGGGTCTAAAATCCTTAAAAACAATAAGGAATATACAATGTCTGAAGCTCTCAACTCTTTCCAGCAACGCGTACAAGAAATTGTCACTGATGCCAAATTAAACCCTAAACAGAAGAATCAATTCTTAGCCTTAGAAGCAGAGGCTAGCCTCCCTTATATGCCTGTCTCAGAGCCTGTTCGTCTTGCAATGGAAGAAGGCATTTTATGCGATATGTTTGAAGGTCATGCACCATTTAAACCGCGATATGTCTTGCCTGATTATGCCAAGTTTCTTCAACAAGGTTCTGAGTATCTAGAGCTAGAGCCAGCGAGTGATTTTGACGATGCGATTAACCTGCTGACAATCATTTATCATCATGTGCCGTCAGTGACTAATATTCCAGTATATCTAGGGCAGCTTGATGACGTATTGCTTCCCTATGTGGGTGAGTTAAGTGAGCAGGCGATCTATCAGAAGCTCAAGCGCTTTTGGATCATGCTAGACCGAACACTGCCTGATGCATTTATGCACGTTAATATTGGTCCTTCGGATAACATCATTTGTCGAACGATCTTAAAAATAGACGCTGAGCTCAAGCAAATTGCACCAAATCTGACTTTTATGTACGACCCGACTGTGACACCGGATGATTTGTTACGTCAGGCAACGAGTAACATTTGTGAATGCAGTAAACCTCATATTGCTAACTACCCAATGCACGCAAGCAGCTACGGCGAAAAACGATTTGGTATTGTGAGTTGCTACAACTCTCTGCCTCTGGCTGGTGGGTCGAATACTCTAGTCAGAATGAATCTTAAGCTGCTGGCGAACCTAGCATCAGACACCGAAGACTTTCTCAATCAACTGTTGCCTTATTACAGTGAATTAATGGTCGAGTTGATGGACTCACGCAGCTCACATTTACATGAGAAGTCGAATTTCTTTAAAGGCTTTTTAACCAAAGAAGGTTTGATTGACGAAGAGCGTTTTGCACCAATGTTTGGCATCTACGGTATGGCTGAAGCGGTTAATCTTCTTATGGATAAGTCGGGAGAAAAGGGTTGCTATGGACATGACCTAGAAGCGAACGAGCTAGGCCATCTAATTTCTGAGAAACTGGCTGAAATCGTGCAAGGTTCAGAGGTGAAGTACGGTCTTGAAGGTAAGGCGCTTCTACATGCTCAAGGGGGGATTAGCCTCGATGAGGGAGTGACCCCAGGAGTTCGCATTCCTTATGGCACCGAGCCAGACCCAGTTGCTTATGTACAAGCAACCGCCAAGCACCATCAGCATTATACCTCTGGTATTAGTGATATTTTGACGATAGATGAAACGGTGAAGTCAAACCCGGAAGCGATGTTTAATTTGTGTAAGGGGGCGCTGAGTTCAGGGTATAGAGAGTTCACGGCCAATGTTGCTTCAAATGACTTGGTGCGAGTTACTGGCTATATGATCAAACTGTCAGATATAGATAAGTTCTCAGAGCAAGGTTCGCGCAAAAATACGACTTTTCTTGGCGCTGAAGCGGCTAATAATACAGGGATTTTGGATAGAGCTCCGCGAGTTGTGAGTATGGAAAGTCAGCCGGTTTACAAATAGGGTAAGCATATGAGCGAAAGGCAGGCCATTGTGAGCCGTATCCTCAAGTTCTCGTGCGTGGATGGACCAGGTAATCGACTGGTCCTTTTCCTACAGGGGTGCAATTTTAACTGCATTAACTGTCATAATCCCCATACGATTAATTATTGTAATCACTGTGGGGATTGTGTCGCAGGGTGCCCAGAAAATGCGCTGTCATTCGATACGAAGCGGAAAGTCGTATGGGATGAGAGCAAATGTACGCATTGTGACCAGTGTGTTGATCTGTGCACACATCGTTCTAGCCCTAAAGTGCGTCACTACTCGATACCAGAAATCATCGAGCTGATAAATGAGCAAAAGTGGTTTATCAGCGGTGTCACGATATCCGGTGGCGAAGCGACAATGCAGTTGCCTTTTATTATCGAGTTATTTAAACGCATCAAATCAGACAAAGAGCTTTGCCATCTTACCTGTTTCATTGACAGCAATGGCTACCTAGGTGAGTCTGGTTGGGATAAGGTTCTGCCTTATCTTGACGGTGCAATGATTGACCTTAAGTCTTGGCAGGAAGAGACACATCACTGGTTGGTTGGGCGTGATAATCACAAGGTGGTTCACTCAATACGCTATTTGGCAGATAAGCAGAAGTTGCATGAGCTTCGCTTACTACATATACCGTACAGAAGTGATTTGGACAAAGAAGTCACAGAAGTCGCACGCCTTATTAATACGCTGCCTGACAATGTTAATGTGCGGCTAAATGCGTTTCAGCATCATGGCGTGATGGGTGAAGCGCTAGAGTGGCCGAAATGTACAGAATCGCAAATGTTGCAGTTTCATGATGCTTTGCGGCCACTGATTCACCAAAACATTCAGCTACCCAGTGTTTATGTCTAAACTGGTTTAATCAGTTGAGAGTGCAACCACTTCAGAGCTGGGTCGTTTAGGCTCGCTTGGTTCCAGACCAAGCTGTAAGTAACCTTTCCATAGGAAAACGGCAGAGGCTTTTGGATCAGAGTTTCTGCCTGCAGCGATTTCTCTGCCCACATTTTCGAACAAGTCAGTAACAACTCAGTTTGGTGACAGATAACCGCTGCCGAACCAAAATCAGCGACGGATATGGCGATGTTTCTCGACGTATACTGTTGGGTGAGTTTCTGCTCAAAGTAGGGAGCGGACAGATCCTTATCCAAAATACCGATGTGCTGGTAAGCTAGATACTGTTCAGTGTTCATCGATTGGTTAGCCAGAGGGTGCGTTGGACTCATCAAACAGACCATTTCATCCTCCTGAATCTGCTCCCAGACTAGGTCGCGACTGCGTGTTGGCGGTTGGCTGATATCGTGAGGTAAAATCATAAAATCAACTTGTCCACGCAGCAGGGCATCAAAGCTGAGCTCTTCTTTGGCGAAAATCTGGATGTTAGCTGACGTTAACTCACGACCGATTTCGGTAATTCGCTCGGAAAAAAGCTCGAAGGTACTCTCGCGCATCGATAGCGATACCGTTCCGGAAAAATTCTTCGGTTCAAACTCCCCTTGATGGAGAATTCCGTTCATACAAGCAAGGATCTTGTGTACGTCTTTGGCAACGGACAGCGCAAAGGGGGTGGGGACCAGTGACGTTCCTTCCCGATAAAAAAGTTCATCCTTAAGTTGTTCTCTAAGCTGACTGAGTGTTTTACTGACGCTTGATGGGGTAACACATAGAACTTGAGCGGTACCACTGACACTGTGCGTACTTAATAGTACATGTAATACCGTCAGGTGCTTTAAACTGATTCGAGAAAGGGCAACGTAATCCATTGAAAAGGCCGGAAAAGAAAGACGGGCAAGTTATACCTTTGATGGCTTAAATTAGATACGAGCCTGATCAAAAATTCTGTCAGTTGTAAGTGGTCGATTTATCTAGGAACCGTTTAACCACGTCATGCTAGGATTAGGCAGAATGAGAAATTCAGAAGAATGAAATGGAAAACCACAGCGACCAGATAATCCAATGGATTGAAAAAGACAGTTTTCGGATGCGCGCTTTAGCGTGTGTTGCTGAATCTGAGATCCCCCATGTTTTCTTAGCCGCAGGATTTGTCAGAAACCTAGTGTGGGATGCGTTACATAACAAAGAAACCCCGACACTACTCAACGATCTTGATGTCATCTATTTTGATTTGGATGAATCCGACCCAGAACGATACAAGGCCTACGAATTAGAGCTTCAGGAGTTGATGCCGGACGCGAACTGGCAGGTTAGAAACCAAGCCATGATGCATGAGCGCAATGGTGATCGCGCGTATACGGATTTGATTGATGCCATGAGTTTCTGGCCGGAAAAAGAAACCGCGGTGGCAATTAGACAGCTTGCGCGTGGAGAATACCAGTGCCTTTCATCATTTGGTTTTGATAGCTTGTTCGCTTTGAAAGTGACGCACAACCCTAAGCGCTCTCAAGCATTGTTTCATCAAAGGGTGAAAAGTAAGCGCTGGATGGAAAACTGGCCTCGATTACGAGTTGTGACAGACACTGATACGCCACTACTGTGAACCGAAATACACACTGGGAGTGACGCCAAAACGTGCTTTAAAAGCAGTGATAAAGCTGCTGGTGTTACTGTACCCACAAGACAGTGCGACGCAAGTGATACTTAAGCCTTTTTCCAACATAGGCAATGAGCTGACGAGTCTGGCTTGTTGTCGCCAGAACCCAAAAGCCATCCCGGTTTCTTTCTTGAACAGCCGACTCAAAGTCCGTGTGCTGGTACCAAAATCATGCGCTAATTCTGTTTGCGAGCGGGCGTCATCTGGTGTTGCTAATAGGGTATCGGCGATTTGGCGCATTTTTGCCTCCTTGGGTAGAGGTAAATAGAGATTACTCGCAGGGGCAAGGTGAATCTCATCCAGCAGAACTTGAAACTGTCGCTGTTGAGGCTCTGTCATCGCCGATAAGTTGAAATGGGTAATTCGCTCAATGAGAGCTTGAATAAGAGTGTTGGATTGAATGACCTTCGCTTGTTGCGGAAAGGCATTGAGCCAAGTTGAAGGTACGTAGATCATGACAGCTTCTATGTCAGCCACAACATCAGATCTGTGTTGTAAATGGGGAGGAATCCAGCCAAGACATGCGGGAGTAATCGTCCATTGCTGATCACTTGTTTCAATCGTAAATATACCCTTGCTCACCCAGTAAAGCTGCGCATACTCATGCTGGTGCCATTCGGTTTCGGATGCCGCTGGGTGATGAATCTTCAATATTTCAATGCAATTCATATGGCGTAATAAGTAAATATTATGTCTATTTAAAGAAATTATGCCTATTCGTTAGCCGTTATTCTATCCCTGTGTTTGAGGTTTCAAGCGTTATGACTTGGCAACCCCACGTAACAGTAATCAAAAGAGGATTGAAAAATGGATAAGAATACATCTCTAGCGCAGCAGCTTTCGGCGGTTAACCACAAAATAGTTGCCGAAGGTCAGGTACTGCCGATCGTAACATTGAAAGATGGCACTATGATTCCAACCGGAACCGTTGGGGCGATGCTGCACAATATAATCAGATACAACGAAGGGGAGCGTGGCGAAGTTGTGCAGGATTTAAAATTAGCCATTCCAGCATTGGCAAGCTTTGGTTTGTTTGAATTGTTTACGCCGGAAGAATGGATACTAGGAGATAATCCGGGCCGTTGCTTTGTAGGGCATTTGGCTCAGGCTTACATTGAACAGGGAACCGTAGAAGGTTTTAAGGGATAGTAAGTTAGAGAAAGACGCCCAAGTGATGACTTGGGCGTCATTGATTAGTCAACCAAGCCGTATTCTCTGCTCAGTACATCGATAATTTCTTGTTTCGGATTGGCACTCAGTTTGATCGGTTGCCCGGTGATCTTCTCTGCGATGCCTGTATAGGTCTGTGAAATCTCCATCAGCGCCTCAAGCGGAAGCTCGTTATCGCGCGCTAAAGCTTCACGCTCAGGCATACGTTCTTTGTTAAGCAGAATATCAGGATCAGGGAAGTGGTTAAGTAAGAACTGGCGGAAGCCTTCTTTAGAGTTTTCAACAATATGACCGTTTTTGTATTCTTGCTCATCCCAAATACGAGAAGAGTCTGGTGTGCCCACTTCATCCATGTAAATCAGCTTTTCATTGCCTGAGGCATCGTGCACATAACCAAATTCAAACTTGGTATCAACGAAGATTTGCTCAACTTGAGACAGAGCATTACTGATCACAGCAAACCCTTCGCTCAGCAGTTTTTCATACAGGCTGATATCGTTCGCGCTAGAGAAGTTGAACGCAGCAAAGTTATCTTCAATGTTCTGACGCGTGATATTCACATCGTCAGCTTCCGGGACACCGGGAATGCCTTTCAGAATGCCTTTAGTTGACGGTGTCATCAAAAGCTCAGGTAACGCGGTGTCTTTCTCTAAGCCTTCTGGTAGCTGGATTCCGCAGAAGTCACGTTCGCCTTTGTCGTAAGCGCGCCACATTGAGCCAGTAATGTACTGACGACAAATCGCTTCAATCATGATTGGTTTCGCTTTCTGAACGATCCAAACCAAAGGGTGAGGAATATCCAAGATATGGCTGTCCGCCAGACCGTTCTCTTTGAAGAGCTTAAACCAGTGATTGGAAATCGCGTTGAGTGCCGCCCCTTTACCGGGTACGCCCTTTAATCCGCCTTGTCCGTGCCAGATACAGTCGAATGCAGAGATGCGGTCGCTGATAACCATGATGGCAAGCGGTGCATCTTCCGCAACATCGTAGCCTTTTTCCTTAATCAGACGTTGGCTGTCTTCCTCTGTTAGCCAGTATACAGAGCGTACTTTGCCACTATGAACGGGTTTGTTGGTACGAATGGGAAGATCATCATTAACAGCAAGAACTTGATCAGCGAGACTCATTTAGACATTCCTATCTTTGTCAAAAATGGAAGGTTGCCGGCGAGAGGCAATCGATTTGCAGAGAATCATACCAGAACTAAATTAACCTTCCAGAGAAAAAGCAAACGTTTGCTTGTAAATGTTCTTTAGGAATTAGAAATTAGCTAAAAACAAAAAAGCCTCTCGAAAAGAGAGGCAGAAGACAGTGCAAATGAAATTAGTGGAATTGATTGTGGCTTTCAACAAAGAAGACTTCGCAATGGTATTGGCTCGCGAGATCACGAAGCAATGATTGTTCTACGAGTTCAATATTATCTGATGCGACAACAGCGCTGGCATTACCGGATTTAATTGCTTTGACTACGATTTCAAACTCTGACTGTGTTTGCGAAGACTTCATCTGAATGATCTTTTTACAGCTGACATTGTATGAAGAGAACTGTTCGTAATCTGGACGAGGGCATTCGGCAGTGAACAAGATCCATTGTTTCTGGTTAGACAACCCTGCTAAACGGCTGAGCGTCGAGTCTGCAATGTTCATTGGTTGAGTTGGTTGAGCCAATACATTGAATTTAGAAACTGAGCGATTTGTAGTGTGTACCTGAAACATAATTACTGTCCTTACATACATGCTGTATGTCTATACAGTAGTTTAATTGTGTCAGTTGATCAAGCAATATTTGTTGTCTTTTTGTACGTTTATTTTGCGTGGTATCTGAAGTTTTTTGTTTAACTGTTTGTTTTTAAGCATTAATTTTTATTTCTATTCTAGCGTTGCGATGAGATAGAAGTATGAGGAAATGTGATCTAAAACACAATTTTTCATACAGTGTTATACAGTGGTTGTCGAGGTGCCTGAATAACGTCTAGTGATGCGGCAAGTAAAGAAATGCACATGTTGAGTACCATGAGACTTTGGTATCGGGGATTTTTTTCATCAAGTGCCACCATATTCTCTGTATATATAATATTGGGCACGAAAATAGGATTAGACTTTTCTTGGTAATTCTTGAACAAATCTGCGACTATCGGAAATTCCCGAATTAACAGAATAATAATTAAAGAGAATTTGTATTGAACTCAGAAAGCAAAGCCGCTTGGATTCTTGTTGCCACTACCGCATTGGCCGGTTTAGGGTGGATTTTTTCCAAAGAAACGATTCAAGGTTTACCGCCATTTGGCTTTGTCGGTTTACGCTTTGTGGTCGCTTCAATATGTTTACTTCCTTTCTGTTTCAAATCACTCAAACAACTCAGCCTAAAACAGCTTGCTCAAGCAATGGGTGGCGGTTGTATTCTGGCGCTTGCGCTCCTTGCTTGGGTACATGCTATCGCAGTCAGTGAAACCCTTGGTGAAGGGGCGTTTATTGTTAGCTTATCTATGATTATTGTTCCTATTGTTGCTTGGGCGCTGTACAAGGAACGGCCAAAGCGTGCGTTCTGGATTGCGATGCCGATTGCGGTATCCGGTCTGGCATTTCTTTCTTTACAAGGAGAGTGGAACAGTTCAGCTGGACAACTTTGGTTCTTAGCCAATGCCTGTCTACTTGCTTTGCATTTCAATGTGAATAGCCGACTAGCACAAAACCTACCGGTACTGACACTGACTTGTATTCAGCTATTTGTTACTGGCGTTATTGCTTTAGTGGCTTCCGCTTTATTTGAGACAGTACCTGTTAGTGTGGATGCCAGCATTTGGGGATGGTTTGCTGCCAGTGCCGTTCTTGCAACTAGCTTGCGATACGTGATGCAGACGCTTGGCCAGAAACACAGCAATCCAGGCAATGCCGCCCTTATCATGCTACTTGAACCGATCTGGACCGTGATACTCAGTATTATCTGGTATGGCGAACAGCTCTCGGCCAACAAACTGCTAGGATGTAGTTTGATTTTACTCGCTCTGATTTTCTACCGCACAGATGGACGTCTCTTGAGACTCAAACGCTAATCCCCATATTTGACCAACTGGTCCGATGTCACATCATGGAGTATTTACTCTGTTCATTTATTGGCTTATTGCTAAATTGGAAAATGTAAATACATTGTTAAATTGGCAGTTCAAATGAAGCTTCATACCATTGATGGTTATATTCAGAAAATGTACTTAGCCGAGTATCCAGATAAGCTGATGCTACTGGATGGGGCGAGTAGGGCAGATGTTCCATATTTAGAGCGCTACATCACTGAAACGCTCGGGAAGCCTTTTCATTCCCTTAAGGTGGTGGTGGTGACCCACATGCACCCAGATCACGCTGGAGCTGCTCACAAGCTGAGAGAGCTGACGGGCTGCAAAATTGTATCAGCTGAGAAAGACAAGCAATGGTACGGTGGTTGGGATGGCATCTTAATGCACTTGACAGATCTGGCTTTAGCTCGCTGGGTCGCAGGGAGAATGAAGCGTCCTAAGCGAAAATTATGGTATTCGCGAAACCTGCACCCTGATATTAAACTCACCGATGGGCAAGCCATTCCCTGTTTTGAAGATTGGAAAGTGCTAGAGACCCCAGGTCATACTGATCGGGATTTATCTCTTCATCATGAACAACAAGATATCCTTTATGTTGCCGACTTAATGGTTGAAGTGAAGAAACGACTGATCGCCCCTTTTCCTATTTTTCATCCGAACAAGTACCGCCATTCCCTTCATCGTGTTTACGAAATGGAACCTAAAACTTTGCTACTCGCTCACGGAGGCGAGGTCCAGTTTGATCAAAGCGCTTATGATCATTTACTCAAAGTCGCGCCGCGCACTCCTGCCACCCATTGGCGAGCAACGAAAGTGAAGTTACGTGGTTTACTCGGTGCGTTGTGGGCATTTGGAGTGAAGAAAAAGCGCTGAATGACAGCGGATTTGAACAAGAAATAGCATAACAATGGGAGTGGATACAGAACGGTATTGTCACTGATAATAATGCAGATTAGAATGCGAAATCTTTTCATTTGCAATATAACAAGATGTCCCGAATTCTAGTCGTTGATGATGATATTGAACTGTGTGCACTGCTAGTGGACGTGCTCTCTGCAGAAGGCTATCAAGTAGAGAGCGTTCATTGTGGCGAGAGCGCGCTGCAATACATTGAGAAAAAGCCTGTTGATCTCGTCCTCCTTGACGTTATGTTACCCAAACTCAACGGCATGCAGGTCGCGAAGCGTATCTGCCAACGATTTGCCACGCCGATATTGATGCTAACTGCACTGAATGATGAAGCGTCGATGCTCGACGGTTATCAGGCGGGTGCAGACCAGTACATTGCTAAACCTTTTAAAGTGCCTGAGTTGTTGACTCGTATTAAAGCGATTTTCCGTCGAGTTGGATTGGAAAAACAGCGTCAATCAGGCTGTCAGAGCAGTGTAGGTTTTGCTGAACACTTGTCCGGTGTGCCACTGACTGGCACAGAATCTGATTTACTCAACTACCTTATGCGTAATGATGGTGTGGTTGTCTCCAAAGCGGAGCTTCAGATTGAAGTATTGAAAAAAGAGCTCAGTCCATTTGACCGCAATCTGGATATGCATATCAGCAATGTTCGGCGCAAGTTGGTTGAAGCGGGCTTGTCGAAACAACACATCAAAACAGTGCGCGGCAAAGGCTATAGCTTTGTCGACTCTGTCAGGGGCTAGCCGTGTTTTCTCTTCGATGCCCAGAAGCTATTGCAACACGTAAGGATGCGCTGGTCTTTCAGTTATTTAGCTACATGTCCGCTGTTATCATTTCAATATTGCTTCTTCAAGCTGTCGCGGAGCAAGCATTAATGAAAGCGGTACTAAAAGTGCCGCCAGCACTGAAAGCTCAGATGTTAACGTTAGCTGAAGAGGCTAATGTATTGATCGAAGAAGGAGACATGGACGATTTAGCTGACTGGGCGAATGCGCAGCCTTTTTATCTGTTCGTTTTGAATGAAGAGAATAAGCCGCTTTCTCATCGTCAGATGCACCCACATTTTGAATTCAAGCTGCGTTTCTTGCGTGAGCTCGATGGACCACTCAATGATCAAGTCAGCAAACCCCTGATAGGTATTCCGCTAATAGAAAGAAACACTTTGGTTATTCAGCTGCCTAGTGAAGTGCATCCGGCTCACCGTTTTATTGTTTATCTGACGGTGAGCAAAATTATCATCGCCATTATCATGCTGATTCTTTTTTCTCAGATATTGGCGCGCAAGTTACAAAGGCCTCTTGATCGATTACGTGAAGCAAGTAACAAGCTTTCTCTGGGCAATTTTCGAGTCAATGTCGTTAGTGAGCTGAACTCCAATATTACCGAGTTTAACCAGCTCGCCCATGATTTTGATGGCATGACCCAAGAGATTCATTCACTGGCTGAGAAGCAGAGAAGGTTGATTCGAGACGTGTCTCATGAGCTGAGAACGCCTTTAGCTAGGCAAAACTTAGCGCTGCATCTACTACGCAGAAAAGCGGGCGAAGAAGAGCAAGCTTTGGTTGACCGATTAGAAAAAGAGGTCGATGAAATGGATAAGTTGGTGGGTGAGATCTTAGAGTTCAGCAGACTAGAGAACTCTCGTTACGTGACCGACGTTCAGCCTGTCTGCCCAGAAAGCATTGCGAACACGCAAGTAAATCAAAGCCGACTTCAGCTGGGAGCGGAGCAACAACTGGTTCTCAATGTAGCGCCATCTCTTCCTATGTTACATGCTGATGAACGTTTAATTTTGCGCTGTCTTAGCAATCTAATATCAAACTCAATGAAATACGCCGGTTCGGATGCGCACATCGAGGTGTCGATTAAAGCCTCTTCTGAACACGGCAATCAGTATTTAGTGTTTGACGTCGCGGATGATGGTCCGGGTATTCCAGAAGCCGCGTTAGAGGATATCTTCAGCCCATTTACTCGGATGGAGTCAGCACGCGACAAGCAGTCTGGGGGCTACGGTTTAGGATTAGCAATTGTCAAAGAAGCCATGACTTTGATGAAAGGCGAGGTCAGGGCGCAGAATCGTTTGCCCCATGGCCTTAGTATTCAACTCTATTTCCCAATAAAAACAAAGCCTTAATGGCTGTGCTTTTCATTATGGATGTCAGTGTTTTCTGCATTGATACCCTTATAATCAAGAGTGTTGCCGATGTTGCGGTAAGTTTGACTGCTCTCAGAACAACATTATTATTCCGCAAGCCTGCAGAGGCATTCATTCACCAGTAAACTTAATATTTCTGCATCGATAAATTTACGAATGCAAAGAATGTAAATTTAATGCAAATGATATTGGTTATCACTTATATTCTCGCCGAAATAATTAGTCAGGCGGCTTTTGGGGTCGTCATTTAATTCGGAGATGAATATGTTTACTAAGAGTCAGTTAGCACTGGTCATCGGTGCTGTATTAGCTGCACCTTCAGTTAGCGCGCAAACCACTCAGACTGATGAGCACATGGTTGTTGAAGGCCGTGAGTATGGTTATAAGGCTGACACAAACTCGACATCAATGCGTATGGAAGTGAGTCAGTTGGAAACGGCTGGTCAAGTGACCGTCATTGATAGTCAGGTAATGGAAGAGCAGCGTGCTACGACTCTTGGAGATGTTCTGAAAAACGACGCTAGCGTGAGCGCAGGTGGTACAGGTCGGAACCGTGAACGCTTTGCACTGCGTGGATTTGATGTAGAAAGCTCTTCTGGTTTCCTTCGTGATGGCCACCAACACTGGTCTCACTACCGCCAGCCTGTCGAATTACTGGAAAGAGTAGAAGTACTAAAAGGACCATCTGGTCTTCTTTACGGTATTTCGGCTCCGGGTGGCTTGATCAACATGGTGGCAAAGAAGCCAACATACGATACACAAGTTCAAGTCAGTCAAGATATCGGTTCAGATGACCAGTCTCGTACCATGGTAGATGTGAGCGGGTCACTCAATGACGCTCAGACGCTGCGAGCTAGAACTATTGTATCGAAAGAGAGCTACAGTTCATGGCGCACGTATGGTGATGGTTCAAAACCTCAAACTGAGCGACTTGTCGCTGGTCTGTTCGTTGATTACGACGTCAACGACGATATCACAGTTTCTGTTCACTACGACAAAACCAACGATAAAGGCAGCGTTGACTCGGGAGCAGTTTATACGCTGGACGGCCAACTGGTTGGCAGCAAAGAGCACATCTGGGACGCACAATGGTCTGAGATTGAAAATGACGTAGAAAACATTGGTTTCAACGTCAACGCAACACTGACGGACGTATGGAGCCTGAAAACAGGTTACAACTATCAGGATTTCGAGCGTGTAGATATTGAAAGCTACCCGGGATTCTCTAACCTAAATTCTGATGGAACAGGTACTGTATCTCATGGTGGTAGCAACCGTCATGATAAATGGCGATTCCGCACCGCTTATGTTGACCTAGTTGCGAACACTGAGATGTTCGGTGTCGAACACCAATTCCTAATGGGGTCTAACTGGTTAGGTTACAGTTATGATCGCAACCAGAAAGGGTTCAATAGTCAGGATGTGGCGCCGGGCGAATCCGTATCTGTTCCAACATTTAGCGGGAGCGATAAAGTCAGCCACAGCGCTTACGATACTTGGGGTTTCTACGCTCAGGATATGGTGACGCTGAACGAACAATGGCAGGTTATTGCAGGCCTGCGTTTTGACCGTAAAGTCGCAAATGGTGTTGCAGAAGAACACGTCGCTCCAAAATTGGGTGTGATTTACCACCCAGCTGACAATGGTAGTGTTTACCTGTCTTACTCAGAAAGCTTTGAGCCTCAAGGTCAGGTATCAAGCGGAAGCCGTACTTACCTCAACGATGGTGCTTTGCTGGATGCGAAAACAGGCGTTTCCTATGAGCTAGGGACTAAGTGGGAGCTGCTGGATAATCGTCTGTTTGTTTCTGGTGCTGTATTTGATATCACTCAGGAAAACATCTCGATGGATGTTGAAGACACAGCAACAGGGAATTACATCAAGACTCAAAACGGTCAGCAAGAACACCGCGGCGCGGAATTGTCAGCACAAGGCTTTGTGACAGAGCGTTTATCGCTAACGGGTTCGGCTATGTACTTAGATGCTGAAATCACACAGCACGAGACTTACGCAGGTAATCGCCCTGTGGATGTACCTGAGTTTGCGGCGAGTGTTTGGTCCAGCTACGCGGCAACCAACGAAGTTGATCTCAATGTCGGTGTGATTTACGAAGGTTCTCGCTACGGTGACGATGCGAACACGTTCAAGAAAGACGCTTACACACGTGTCGATATGGGTATGGCCTACACGCTTAAATACGATGAAAACCTTGATATGGTGGCTCGTCTGACGGTCGAAAACGTGTTTGATACAGATTACCTTGCTGGTGGAGGTTCAACATCTTCAAAACACGCTTATGCCGAAGACGTTGTGATTGGTGAAGGTCGAAACTATATGGCGACTCTACAAATCAAATACTAAAACACAATACGGTTAATCAACTTTGATACATTAGGGGAAAGGCATGGTCTTTCCCCTAAATGCATATTGAGCATATGGTTGATTGAAATTTTATGTAATCGCGTTACTATGTCGTGCGAGTGAAAATGAGATTGCTTCTCACTAATCAGTTTGACATCATTGAAAATTACACGTTATGAATCTATTTAAAACCAGTTTGGCGTTGATGGTTGCGACAGCAGGCTTCAGTGCAACGGCCTCGAGCCTTGATAGCGCTCAATCCATTCAAAGTAAAACCAATTCCTCATCCGCTGCGAGTCAGAAACGTATTGATGTCAGTGCTGAAAATACACTTAGCCTTCAAGCTGAAATTGAACAGCTTCAGGAAGAGGTCAAAAACCTTGAGGTTTATCGCTCTCACCTGACGGCGTTAGTTAAAAGCCAAGAGCAGGAAGCGGGTAATCTTGAAAATCAAATTGATGAGATAAAAACCACTCGTCAGGGTGTGGTTCCGCTGATGTATCAGATGATCGCAGGTCTAAAAGCGTCGACTGCTGATGATATGCCGATCAAACAAGAGCAGCGCCAAGAGCGTGTCGCGAAGTTGGAAAAAATGATGACTCGCGCTGATGTGAGCGATGCAGAGAAGTATCGTCGTATTCTAGAGGCGTATCAGATAGAGCTTGATTACGGTACCAAACTTGGCTTGTATCAAGACCAGATTGCGGTAAGTGAGGGCTCGCGTGAAGTTGACATCCTTCATCTTGGTCGCGTTTCACTGGTAGCTCGCAGCCTGAACGGCACGAAATTTTGGTCATGGAACCAGTCTGATAAACAGTGGCAGAGTGTCGATAGCTCGATGAAATCAGAGTTAGACAAAGCGTTTAACATCGCAGCGAAGCAAGCGGCGCCAAGCTTGATTACTCTCCCAGTTTCTCTAAACGTTGCGGAGGCAAAATAATATGAAACGTACATTAATTGCTTCCCTTATCGCGCTTGCTGGCCTGTCGTTTAACACTCAAGCTTCTTCTGAGCTGGTCAACAAAGCTCAGGCTGAAAACCAACAGCAGGCTCAACATAACGTCGCGCGCGAGTCAGGTTTTAAGCAAACAGAGAAAGAACTTAAAGCGCTCAAAGCACAACTGATCAAGCAGCGTGACGATTTGCAAACGCAAAATGACAAACTAGCGGCAAAGTTCAGTGACAACGAAAATACCTTGGCTCGCCTGGAAGAAAAACTTCGCTTAGAGACAGGAAGCCTAGGTGAAGTATTTGGCGTTGTGCGTCAAAACGCCAAAGAGTTGGAGTCTGAACTGCAGTACTCAGTGACCTCAGCAGATGCACAAACTCATGCCAGTGTGGTTAATGAGATTGTCGCAGCGACAAAACTGCCTTCTATGTATCAACTTAATGGTCTTTGGAAAGCGTTGGAAGAGCAGATCAAAGCCAGTGGTGAAGTGGCATCAACTGAAGTCCGTTTTGTTAACGGTGACGGGGTGGCTCAAAGCGAATCAGCCCTTCGACTTGGTTCGATTGGCTTAGTTGGAGCGCAGGGCTACTTAAACTGGAATGCCGCAAAAGGTGAAGCTCAGGCTTATATTAAGCAACCCGAGCAAGCGCCAACCATTTCATCTCTTTCTCCTTTAACAAATGGGCAGGTTGAGAACATTGTTCTTGATCCTTCTCGTGGTGTGATGCTGGAGCAACTGGCGCACAGCCCAAGCCTGATGGACAGACTACAAGCTGGTGGTGTGGTAGGTAAGATCATTCTTGGTCTGCTTGCGATTGGCTTGATCATAGCTGTAGTACGTGGCGTGAGTTTGTCTATTGCTCGCCAGAAGATTCGTGCTCAACTGAAGTCACCTCAAAATCCGGGTAATAACCCACTTGGCCGTGTGTTATCCGTTTACGGCAAAGAGAAAAACCTCAGTGTTGAAGCGCTTGAATTACGTTTGCTTGAAGCTGTCGTTGATGAGCAAGCAACGCTGGAAAAAGGATTGTCCATGCTCAAACTGTTGGCTGCTTTGGCACCAATGCTGGGTCTTCTGGGTACGGTTACGGGTATGATTGAAACGTTCCAGGTCATCACTCAGTTTGGCAATGGCGATCCTAAAGTCATGGCAGGTGGTATTTCGATGGCACTTGTGACCACCGTACTTGGTCTTGTTGCCGCTATGCCTCTTCTTCTGGCTCACAATATTCTGAGCTCGCAAGCTGAAACGATTCGCAACATCCTTGAGAAACAGGGAATCTCTCTAGTCGCTGAACAAGCGGAGAAAGATCTCAAGCCATCTCAGGAAGCGCTAGGGAATGTTGCCTAATGGATGCAATATTTGCATTGTTACCTGAAGCATTAGCTGGCAGTGACTGGCTACTCTCGTTGCAAAACTTTATGCAGCAGGGTGGTCAGGTGCTGTGGTGGCTGTCTGGTGTGGTAGCGTTATGCTGGCTATTGATTCTAGAGCGCATCATCTATCTGTTTGTCGAATTTCCCAAGCATAAAGCAAATTGGGTCGACGCTTGGCGTGAACGGAGCGACCAAACTTCTTGGTATGCTCGCTCTATCCGTGAAGGGTGGTTATCACAAGCGCACAGCCAGTTATATCAAAACCTGAACATCATTAAGGTTCTGGTTGCCATTTGTCCAATGTTGGGTTTGCTGGGCACAGTGACGGGTATGATCTCCGTTTTTGATGTCATGGCTAACCAAGGTAGCAGTAACCCTAAATTGATGGCTTCAGGCATCTCACTCGCCACATTACCAACAATGGCAGGTATGGTCGGCGCATTAACAGGCATGTTTTTCTATGCGCGATTAGTGAAAGCCTGCCAGTTGAGAGAAATTAAATTAGAAAAATCTTTAAGGAGTCAGCGATGAGACTCGGTCGACGTCACCATAAACAAGATGAAGCTCAGGTTGACCTTACTTCTATGCTTGATATCGTTTTTATCATGTTGATCTTCTTCATCGTTACCAGCTCGTTCGTACGTGAATCTGGTGTTGAAGTGAATCGCCCTCAGGCATCTAATGTGGTGAGTCAGAAGGACGCTGGCATTTTTGTCGCGGTCACTTCTGCAAACGACATTTATATTGATAAGCGAAACGTTGATATTGAACGTGTACAAGCGACACTAGAGCATTTGTTGCTGGATAAACCTGACGCTTCGCTGGTTATTCAGGCCGATGAACATGCCTACAGCGGTACTGTAGTGAAAGTAATGGATGCGGCGAAAGGTGCTGGTGTTAAGAACATAGCGCTGGCAGCGGAGAAGAAGTAGTGGGACGTTTGTTAATTGCAACGCCACTGGCTGCCGTATGTGCGTTAGCTATTTTCAGCTTTATGGCATGGATGGTGGACAGCGGTCATCGTAGAGCTCCTGATCCAAGTGAATCGCTGAGCTTTAATATGGTGATGGTGGAAAATGAGCAGGATGTTCAACGTCGCCAGCGAACGGTGCCAGAGCAGCCGAAAGCACCAGAAGTACCAGAGCAGATGCCAACTTCTCAAGCCAATACTGAATTGTCGCAGATTTCACCGATTTCACAGCCGTCACTTGGTCTGAATACCAGCATTGAAGGTTTGGCTATAAGTGCTCCAACGTTTGGCGACTTTGGCGTTAATCAAGAGGCGATACCTTTGTATCGTGTTGAGCCTCGCTATCCGACAAAAGCAATGAAGCGTCAAGCAGAAGGTTACGTGGTGTTGAAGTTCACCATTGATCCCACGGGTAGGCCAACAGACATTGAGGTTGTGGAAGCCAGTCCGAAACGTATGTTTGAGCGTAACGCTATACAGGCGCTTCGAAAATGGAAGTATCAACCTAAAGTTGTTGATGGAGTTGCGGTTTCTCAACCTAACAAAACTGCTAGAGTGGAGTTTAATTTAGCCAAATGATGAAACGATTAGCCCTTATCGCTTTGCTTCTGGCTTCGCCATTAACCGCGGCTCAGGAGCTGACTCAATACACTGCGGTTCGTGTTCAGAAAGCCAATGAACTCGCTCAGAAAGAACAGCTGAAAGAGGCGATTACTTTACTTAAGGAAATCGACACCTCGCGCGACTACGACAAAGCGTTTGTCGCTCGTATGTTGGCAGTGTTCTACTGGCAAGACGGCAACACCAAGCAAGCCATTTCGAAAATGGAGTATGCGGTTGAAAGTGGTCTACTGCGTGATGAACAGGCGTGGATCAGCCAACGTATGCTGGCTGATCTGTACCTTAATGACCAGCAGTTTGCTAAGGCACTTAAGCACTATTACCAGTTAGTTAAGTCGGTTCCTGAAACTCAAAAAGCTCAGGATTTGTGGTTGCGAATTGCACAGTCGCACTATCAACTAGAGCAGTGGGATAAAGTGGTTCCTGCGGTCGATAAGTATCTAAAGGTCGAGGAAAAAGAGATTCTTCAACCGCTATCACTCAAGCTGGGAGCACAGCTTGAGCTGAAACGCTGGAGCAGAGCTATTCCGACCCTTGAGTTACTCATCGGTATCCAGCCGGAGAAACTGAGCTGGTGGCGCCAACTGGTTGGCTTGCAAATGAAAGTCGGCAAAGACAAAGAGGCGCTCGATACCTTGGCTCTTGCAAAGATCAATGGGTTACCGTTGAGCCAGAGCGACAGACGTATGCTGGCCCAGATGTATGCCAAACGTGGTATCCCAGAAAGGGCCGCGATTGAAATAAGTGAGCTGGATGAAGCGCAAACGGATGTTCAGTTGCTGTCAGAACAGGCAACATATTGGCAGTTGGCGAAAGAGTGGGATAAATCTTTATCTATTTGGAAGTTAGCAGCCAAGAAAGACGCTAAGTATAACTGGAGTGTCGCTCAGCTCATGGTTCAGCAAGGCTATTACAAAGATTCGTTGTCGGTGCTAGATAAAGTGAAAGGCCGTGATGCAGACGTGGCGCTGGCCAAAACGCGTGCTTTGTACAAATTGAATCTGCTTGAGAAAGCGCTGGTACAAGCGAAAAGAGCCAACAATATCGAACCATCAAACCAGGCGAAGAGTTGGATTAAATACTTGTCTCAACTTAGGGCTGCCGCTCAACAGACGACAGGCTAATCGATTAAAAAAGGGAAGCAATTTGCTTCCCTTTTTGTTGCCGCTTACTTTTGATTTAAGCAGACATATTCCGCTCGCCATAGTAATTGCTTGGAGGATTGAATTGTCGTTAGCAGCTCCTGACCGGATAATTGCGGAAAGGCATGCAGAACCTTTACGTCGTTATCTAAGTCGGACTTTTCATAGGCCCTTACGTGAGTAAAGGTGCTGGATAGATTACGTGACAGCATAGATTTTGACAGGCAGATACCAAACATATCCCGTTTCATCGTCTTTCCCTCTGACATTGTATTGTGGACGGTTATTTATCGTGTTTTTATTATTACTCACTGCCCACTTCTAACGTTCCTACATTTTTCATGCTCAATAATTATACAGTCTAAATAAGTAAGTAGTACAAAAAATGTTCTAAAACTCTTGTGATCAAAATCAATTATTCCACTGGTTTTATATCAAAGTGTGTTTAAAACTATCAAACAACACATAAGACGAATTGTTGGGAGTGACTCAATAACAGGAGGGAATGGTTAGGATAATAGGCCTCACAAAATAGCGCCCAGTAACTCGTATAAATGTTAATTGGATGTTAGCCTCGATAGGATAAATGGGAGAGTTTATGAAATGGAGTAGTATCAGCTTTCGCAAGCGAATGCTGATTATCATGACGCTTTCTGGCTTGATTGAATTGTTGTTGCTTGCTGCCGCAGGCTTCTTCTACGTTAAACAAGAGCAGGAAGAAAAGATGGGGAAGCAAGCGCTTGGTGTCGCCTCATTTTTGGCAAACTCTCCATTCGTCGTAAAAATGATAGAAGATGGTGGTGGTTCAGAATATCAGCTTCGTTATCGTAATCTTACCGAGTTAATTGGCGCTGCGTTTATTGTTATTGGCGATAAGGACGGTATTCGCATCATCCATCCTATTGATGAACGCATTGGTAAACCAATGAAAGGGGGCGATAACGATCGTGCTCTGATAGAAGGTAAGAAATACGTTTCTTTCGCCCAAGGCTCGTTGGGTTACTCCGTTCGAGGGAAAGCGGCCGTTTTTGATTCGGATGGCAATATCATAGGTGTGGTGTCGGTTGGCTATCTCATTGACCGCCTTCAGGACCGACTTGAACCTTTTCTGATATTTTTGATTTTAATGGCGTTATTGGTGGTTGCAGCGAATGCTATTGTCTCAAGCTATGCATCTCGGCGTTTCCAGAAAGCGATCCTTGGTTTTGAACCTGAAGAAATCGGTCGTTTGTACGTTGAGTTAGACGTGACGATGGAAACGCTCAAAGAAGGCATTTTGAGCATCGATCAGTCGGGCAAACTGCGTTCAATTAACAAGAGTGCGTGTTATATATTGGGTTTGGAAAAGTCTCAATGCCTGAATAAGCCGTTAAAAGAAGTATTGCCTGAGAGTGACCTTCACACTGTTCTTACGACAGCCCGCACCGATCACGACATAAACCTTTATCTCAACAAACAAAGATTAATTGCAAACCGTAGCCCGATAATTGTTGAAGGAAAAGTGGTGGGGGCCGTATCGAGTTTTCGCTTGAGGGATGAGCTTAATGAGCTATCGGAGCAGCTAGCGAAAACAAAAGAGTACGCAGAGATGCTTCGCTCTCAGACTCATGAACATCGCAATAAGTTGAACACTATTAGTGGTATGGTTCAAATGGGTGAGCTGGACGCGGTTCAGCATCTGATTGGCCAGGAAACCGCGCATTACCAATCTTTGATTGAGTTCTTACGTGAAACCGTCAAAGAGCCATTGATCGCAGGCATGCTGCTGGGCAAGACGGAGCGTGCTCGAGAGCTTGGGCTTGAACTTATCGTCGAAGAGGGCTCCCGACTTGAGCCTCTGCCTGAGCGGATTAATGCAGAAGATCTTGTGACTATTTTGGGCAACCTTATTGATAACGCTTTTGATGCCACGCGCAGCGCGATTACTTTGGATGCCATGTTTGCCCCAGTACGAAGACAAATTGAAGTTTCCATTGGTGATTTCGGGAATGAAATCATTCTCGAAGTCACGGATCAAGGTTGTGGTTTACCCGAAGATCTTTCAGTAGAGCATTTGGTTGAACGGGGTGTGTCAACCAAAGACAAGTCGACCAGAGGAGTGGGCCTCTACTTGGTGAATGAATTAGCAGTGCGCTATCACGGCGCGCTGGAAATCACGAATAACGAACAGCATGGAGCTAGAATGACAGTGTATTTACCGAAGGAAGAGCAGGTATGACATCCGTAACACGAGTGATGATTATTGAAGACGATCTCAACATTGCTCAATTACATCAACGTTATCTGGAACAGATGGAAGGCTATGAGGTTATCGGGATTGCCACTACGAAAGTCGAAGCTGAGATACAGCTTGATGTGTTGAACCCAGATCTCCTGTTACTTGATGTGTATCTTCCGGATGGAACAGGGTTGGAGCTTTTACAGGAACTGCGTGCCCGCAACCAAAGCTGCGATGTCATTCTTATTACCGCAGCTCGTGATGTCGATACACTGCAACAGGCGATGCGTGGTGGTGTTGTCGACTATCTACTTAAGCCTGTTGTATTCCCAAGGCTGGAAGCAGCATTGAAGAAATACGTAGTACAAAAGCATCAGTTCACGAGCGCTTCGGATCTTGACCAAAATTTGGTGGACAAGATGCTACAGAGCCCATCTACTGCAGAATCCAGTGTTCAAAGGTTGCCTAAGGGTATCGACAGTGTCACTCTCGACAAAATACGTGCGTTGTTTTCTGGTGCAGAAAGTATCACAGCAGATGAAGCAGGAGAACGCATTGGTGCGAGCCGTACAACAGCTAGACGCTATCTAGAATACCTTATCAGCTCTGGTGAACTAGTGGCTGATCTTAACTACGGCACGGTCGGGAGACCCGAACGCTGCTATAAGCGATCGTAACTACAACTTTCGATTAGAAAATTCTCGCCCAAATTACCTAGACGTATTTTGCATCCGCCTCTAAAGTTTATTGATAGATGTGACACTATTTACTGTTAGAGGCGGCTATGAAATCTTTACTCAGCCTGTCTCTATCGCTCTTGTTGTTTTCATTTCCGATTGGAGCGATAGAGCTCAATGAACTTCAGTTTTTGACCGAAGAATACCCACCATACAACTTTACCCAAGATGGTGAAACAAAAGGCATTTCGATCGATTTGCTGATTGCTGCTGCTAAATCTGAGGGGATAGAAATCAAGAAAGAAGATATCAAGGTTCAGCCGTGGGCTAGGGCATACCGAACCACACTGATTAAGCCTGATGCGGTACTGTTTTCGACTACTAGGACAAGGTTGCGTGAACACCTGTTCCAATGGGTGGGACCTTTGAGTGAAACGCGGATCGTCGTTATGGCGAAAAAGTCCCGTCAAATCAGTATCGAGAACACAATCGACTTTGCTCAATATCGGATTGGAGTCATTCGGGACGACGTGGGTGAACAGCTGATGTTAGAGCTTGGCGTGCCGAGAGATTCAATGCAGGAGAACTCTGTAGCTGAGACTTTAGCTCAGCAACTGGCTAAAGGGCGTATTGATCTTTGGGCATATGAAGAAAACGTCGCTAAGTGGTGGATCAAGCAAATCGGATACGACACCAGCGATTTTGAGGCAGTGTTTGTGCTCAGAGAAGGGGAACTCTACTATGCTTTTAATTTAGCGGTAGATGAAAAATTAACTGAGAAGCTACAACGCGGTATCGATGAAATGAAAAATACCATCGGTGAAGCGGGTATGTCTAAGTATCAGGAGATTGTTGATACCTATCGCTAAAGCACTTTGGTTGAAATCAAATCAGGAAGCGGCGGTATGCGTATAATCGTCATTTTGCTGTGCATGATGTGCCAGCACGTTTTTGCAAAAAATGAAATTGAACTTACATTGCCATCTCAGATGGATGGCGGTCATGTCTTCTATCATGAGTTGCTTTACAGAGCATTAGGCGATGCAGGTTACACGGTCACAATATCAGTTCCCCAAGATCATATTCCTCAAAAGCGTGCGACTAAAATGGTTGAAAGTAATCAGCTATCTTTAACTTGGCTGATTGAGACAGAAGAAAGAAATCAGCAGTATGTACCAGTCAAGGTACCGCTAACCAATGGTCTGATAGGTAAACGTGTGTTGCTCATTCCACCTCAATTGCAGAATGAGTTTAACACTATAAGGAACTTGAAAGACTTGCAGGATTCAGGTCTGATCGCAGGGATGGGAATGCAATGGTACGATGTGGCGATTTGGCAGGCTAATCAATTGCCAGTGCATTTAGAAGATGGTGAGTGGAGGGCACTTTACTCCAAGCTCACTCCAAAAGGCGATGTGAACTACTTCCCGAGAGGGATGACCGAAATTCTAGGTGAAGCAGCACAAAACCCCCACCTAGCGATAGAACAACGCCTACTTTTAAATTACGAGAAAGACTTTTATTTCTATCTATCTCATGAAGCTGCGGGTTATCGCCAGATTTTGGAGCAAGCGTTAAAGCAGGCCAAAAACAGTGGCCTGATAGATCGATTGGTGCGTAAATACTGGCAGCAGACGTATGAACAAATTAAACCCGATGATCGGGTGGTGATCAATCTGGCTTTACCCGAGGCTGGATCCCACAAACAATAAGCCATTCCTACATAAACACTGACATATCCCCTAAGTTAGCGTATAAATTCTTTAAGAGTTTCATACATTTCCTAAGTGGTGGAGTAGATAAAGCGAAATGGAAAGTGTTTTCATCGTTGTCGTTTTGTTGGTTTTATTTTTTGTCTTTGTGCAAAAACGTTATTTGAAACAAGATGAGCTGAAAGACAGTGCCTATAAGAAAAAAGGCCCCTTGATGAATATGCAGGAATCGGCATTTTACAATGCCCTGATGACTGCAGTAGGTCAGCATGGCATTGTTATGGCAAAAGTAAACATGACAAATATTGTTGCCCCACTGGCTACTGATAAAAAGCAGTGGTTTATCGCCAATAACCGCATTGCTAAGAGTTACTTTGATTACGTGGTTTGCGACCCGCGTACACTTCAGGTTCGTGTAGCAATCGAATTGGATGATGGCAGGACACTCGATAAAGGCAAAATAGAACGCCAAAAGCTATTAATGCACGTGTGTAAGTCGTCAGGCATTCCCTTAATCGGCACTTCCGTTAAACACAGCTATCAGGTTGGCAAGTTGCGTCGTCTTCTGGCGTCTCATATCGATTTGATCGAACCAGAGAAAGAGATACGTTTCTGTAAGCGTTGTGGTAGCCCTATGGTGATTAAGACTGCTTCTCAAGGGGAGTTCAAAGGTCGTCGTTTCTTTACCTGTAGCCGACAACCTCAGTGTACTTATACAGAAAACTACAATGTTGTGTTTGATGAAGATGACTCAGAAGGCTAATGACTAAAAGTAACTGTTATCAAGAGCAGGTCATCATGGCCTGCTCTTTTTGATTGCATACCATGACTTGGTTACGCCCGTTCTTCTTGGCCTTGTAAAGCTCTTTATCTGCTTCTTTCAGTACGCTTTCGAGATCGTTGTAGAGGTCACACTGATAAATCCCAATACTCGCCGTGAGAGATATTGGCTGCTCATTGTTGTTGAATCGGTAGCGTTCAATGGCCATTCGGATTTGTTCAGCCTTAATCATGGCATGTTGAATATTAGTGTTGTGTAGAGCGATGCAGAACTCTTCTCCACCAATGCGATACACCAAGTGTTCATCGCTTAATCCATCAATGAGTGCTGCTGTCTGAACGAGCACCTTATCACCAATGTCATGGCCGAATTCGTCATTGACTTGTTTAAAGTAATCCAAGTCCAAAACCAGAAGCGACAAAGGTAGTGTTTCACTTTCTTGTCGGTAGCGGTCAAAGTTATGAATTAAGGCGTGGCGGTTATAGACACTAGTGAGAGCATCACGTGAAGCAAGCTGCCCCAGTGATGCCTCTGATGTCTTACGCTTGACCTCGAGAATGTGGCTGGCGAGCCAGACACTCAGATAGGCGAGGGCAAAATTAACGATGAGCTCAAAATAGCTAACAACACCATCGACGAACGATTTATCAACCACAAGGAATAGCTGGCTAATGAAGCCCATCATGGTCGCAACAAATCCATACCGTTTACCCAGAATAAGGTAAAACAGAACCGGGTAGAGGAAACTCCAGAGGAACAAACCATTTTCTATCGGGTATGTCAGCGTCGTGAAATAAACCAAACCTATGATGCTATAGACGTAGCAGTTTGAGAGTAAAAGGGAAGCAGTGCTTCGGTAGCTATTGAAAGCGACATAGAGAGAAAAGCTACAAAAAAGACTCTGAATGATCGCCAAGAGATGATAAACGCCAAAAAACACATTAAGAGTGGCAATAATCAATGACATCAGGGCAAGAAGCATACTTAGCCAGAACAAGACTGCTCGACGTAACTGTCTGGAAGGATTAAATATGTCAAGCTCCATCTTGAGTAGCCTTTGTAGGAATATGCCTAAGTATGAATATCAGACAATAGTATGCTTTTCGTATGGGGAATCAAGCATAAGACTGAACAAGGATCACACTTTAAAGACTATAAATGATACAGCGTATTAAAACTATACAGGTATTATGTGCGCAAGTTAATGTAATGTATAAGAAATAGTCAATTTATATCATCTTTTTACCAGTCTATACTTAATCAGAAAATTATCAAATAGTGGAACTAGTATCACTTTTATTAATGGTTTTGATTTCGTATTTAAAGTCACAAAAATGCGACAAAATGTAGAGAAATACCACTTCTGAGCCCTAATAGGCCTAAGCCTGTATCATTGATAAGATTGTTAAACAGATTTGACCTTATTTTAGTGATCTTTTTGTAGTTATCAGGGCTGGATGATGGAGAGGAAAAAGAGCCCGAAGGCTCTCCAATTATTTCTGGAACTGTTTCATTAAACGTTCCAGACCTTCCAGGTTGTCAACCAAATGACTGGTTCGTTCGATTGAAGATTGTGATGTTTGGGAAGTGTCATCGGCGAGTTGTTTGATGTTGATGATGTTGCGGTTGATCTCTTGCGTAACGCTCGCCTGTTGCTCGACAGCAGTGGCGATTTGGATGCTGCTGTCGGTGACTTGATTCAATTTGTCTGAAATTGTACTGAGAACATCACCCGTTTCATCCGCGCGATGCTTGCAGCGGCTCGAAAGAGCAATACCTTTTTCCATCGCACCTACTGCACTTTCGGCCGTTTCCTGAAGCTGGCGAATCATGGTATGAATTTCACTTGCGGAAGAACCGGTTTTTGACGCCAGATTTCGTACTTCATCCGCTACTACAGCAAATCCGCGGCCAGCTTCTCCCGCTCGCGCTGCTTCGATAGCGGCATTTAGGGCAAGTAGATTCGTTTGTTCTGAAATAGCAGTGATGACCTCTAAAATGCTGTCGATCTTTTGGCTGTCTTGAGATAGCTGATTAATGATTGTCTGTGCTTGCGCCAGCTCAGCTTCAAGAGCAGTCACTTCCGCAATGGTGGAATGTATGCTGCTTAGCCCTTTTTCAGATTCGTGATCTGCTTCTTCAGCGAGCATTGAAGCAGCAGATGCGCCGCTTGCGACTTCATTGATAGAATGGGTGAGTTGTTCAACAGCTGCGGCAACTTGCTCCGTTTCATGACATTGTTGGTCTAGGCTTTGTCCGATTGATTGAATCGTGCCAAATTCGTCTTCTGCTGAAATCAGGATTTCTCCGGACGTTTCCGTTGCCCTAGCGGTCACTGCTCGCAGTTCGGCTTGTTTCATTTTCAGCGCTAATTCGACTTGAGAGTAGTCATCGAAGTGGTTGGTGTAGGGCTTTTCCATCAATGGGTTACTATAGGCTTGCTGGGCGAGAGCTGCCATGCTTTTACTGCGTCGGTACTGGTACGCGAGGCCAAATGTCATCATTGCCGCAACTAAGGTAATTGCAGCGCTGAGAACACTCGGGGTCGTACCCAGCATTAAAAGCGACAATAATGCCAGTAACGTAGAATAGCCTAATGTGAGTTTGTGCAGTGGCAGCCTAGGTTTTGTTGCAGATTTGTTCTGTTGTAGCCGACGATAAAGAGCTTCAGCCCTTTCAACCTGCCCTGAATCGGGCTTAGAACGAACCGACTGATATTCAACGATGTCACCGTCAGGGTTTTTAATGGGAGTTACAAAGGCGGATACCCAATAGTGAGCTTCATCTTTACATTGATTTTTTACTAGACCCATCCAACTTTTCCCTTGTTTAAGGTAGGTCCACATCTGTTCGAATGCTTGCTTGGGCATGTCATCATGACGAACCATATTGTGGGGGTTGCCCACTAATTCGTCAGTTGAATAGCCTGCAATATCACAGAAGTCTTGATTGGCATGAGTTATAAGGCTGGATCGATCCGTGGTAGATATTAGATTGGCATTAGCGCAATAGTCTTTGTTGAGCTGTTGATTGTTCATTTTTATTGGTTATCTCAAATAGTATGGCGGCGTATTTCAGCTAGCGGTCTATTACCATTTGCTAAATTACTTCTGGTTTTTCCTTGACTTACCGCGCCATGCTATCCCTAGGGCAAAAGTTCTATAAATGACCTAAATCAATTTGAGGTAACTATTCACAAACTGCTCAGCGAAGTTTGACTGTTCGCAAATAATTGCTGCAAAAATAACCTTGTTACATGTTGTTTCTTTTTGTTGAGATATTAATTCCAATTATTAATATGTGCTTGATTGCAATTGTATTTAATTTGTTAACCCGAGCTTTACCGTTCAGAGCTCCTGTGAACAAGTGTTTACATAAAGCACACATTACTAAGTCTTATAGAGGATTAGGAATTCATTATTGTAATTTTAATACATAAATAGGCTGGTTAAATCTTGCTTCTACCCCTTTAGGGTAGTTTAATTTCGTAATTGATTTACATCATATATTAATTTTCTTTCACATTTAACAATGCACATAGTGATAAGAACCTAACCCTTAGGAAGTACTATGAGCAAGTTGAAGCTGGTCATTATAGGTAACGGCATGGTCGGGCACCGTTACATAGAAGACCTCGTTGAGAAGACGGATGTTTCTCAATATGAAATATCTGTCTTCTGTGAAGAACCGCGTGTCGCTTATGACCGTGTCCATCTCTCTTCTTACTTTTCCCATCATACTGCAGATGAGCTTTCGCTTGTAAAGGAAGGCTTTTACGAAAAGCATAATATCAACATCTTGATGGGCGAACGCGCTATCAACATCAATCGTGAAAAGCAGACCGTTTATTCAAGCACTGGACGTGAAATTCAGTATGACAAACTTGTCATGGCCACGGGGTCTTTTCCTTTTGTTCCACCAATTAAGGGCCACGAGAGCAAAGACTGTTTTGTCTACCGTACAATCGAAGATCTTAAAGCGATCGAAGCATGTGCCAAGAACAGCAAAGTTGGCGTCGTTATTGGTGGTGGCTTACTTGGCCTTGAAGCTGCAGGTGCACTGAAAGCACTAGGTGTGCAAACTCATGTAGTAGAGTTTGCTCCGAAATTGATGGCTGAGCAGTTAGATCAGGCTGGTGGTGACCAATTACGTCAGAAGATTGAACGTATGGGCGTAACGGTACACGTTAGCAAAAATACCCTAGAGATTGCACCGGAAGGCAAAACAGCAAGAAACGTAATGCGATTCGCTGATGGTAGCGAGTTAGAGACGGACTTTATTGTTTTTTCTGCCGGTATCCGTCCTCAAGACAAACTTGCTCGCCAAATGGGGTTAGGCATAGCACCACGTGGCGGTGTAGAGATTAATGATTGCTGTCAGACAACTGATGAAAATGTTTATGCTATCGGTGAATGTGCATCTTGGAATCGCACGTTTTATGGCCTTGTGGCACCGGGTTACAAGATGGCGACAGTCGCCGTTGACCACTTATTAGGTAACGACAGCAAGTTTGAAGGCGCGGACATGTCTGCGAAACTGAAGCTGCTTGGTGTCAAAGTAGGCTCAATCGGTGATGCAAACGGACGTACACCGGGATGTAAGAGCTACGTTTACCAAAACGAAGAGCAGGAAGTGTACAAGCGAATTATCGTTTCTGAAGACGGTAAGAAGTTGCTTGGCGCGGTGATGGTAGGTGACACATCTGATTACGGTGATTTGCTGCAGCTTAAACTCAATGAGATCGAGCTTCCAGAACATCCAGATACGCTAATTCTTCCGGCTCATGCTGGGGCAGAAAAGCCAACACTAGGGGCTGATGCGCTTCCCGAATCAGCGGTTATTTGTTCTTGCTTTGATGTTACTAAAGGCAAGATTGCTGAAGCCGTGGCTCAAGGCCATCACACTATTGGTGATATCAAAGCGGTAACTGGCGCTGGAACGGGTTGTGGTGGTTGTATTCCACTGGTGACATCCGTGCTAAACGCTGAATTAGCCAAAGCAGGTGTCGAAGTAAAAAATGATGTGTGTGAGCATTTTGCTTATTCTCGCCAGGAGCTGTTCCACCTTATCCGTATTGAAGAAATCAAAACATTTGATGAGCTGTTGGAAAAATACGGTAAGGGATACGGCTGTGAAGTGTGTAAGCCACTAGCAGGCTCAATCCTCGCATCTTGCTGGGGTGAGCACATTCTAAAACCTGAATTGGTCAAACTCCACGATACCAACGACAACTTCCTCGGCAACATGCAAAAAGACGGAACCTACTCTGTGATTCCTCGTATGGCTGGTGGTGAAGTGACTCCTCAGGCACTTAAGGTATTGGCTGAAGTTGCTGCCGAGTACAACCTTTACACCAAAGTTACTGGTGCTCAGCGCATTGGTCTATTTGGCGCTCAGAAAGACGACCTACCTGCGATATGGAAGAAGTTGATCGCGGCAGGCTATGAAACAGGGCAGGCCTATGCCAAAGCGCTTCGTATGGCAAAGACTTGTGTAGGCTCAACTTGGTGTCGTTATGGCGTTCAAGATTCTGTTGGCCTTGGTGTGATGATCGAAAACCGCTACAAGGGCATCCGTACCCCGCATAAGATGAAATTCGGTGTATCGGGTTGTACGCGTGAATGTGCAGAAGCACAAGGTAAAGACTTAGGCATCATAGCGACAGACGCAGGCTGGAATATGTACGTGTGTGGTAATGGCGGAATGAAGCCAAGACATGCTGACCTTCTAGCGAGCGACCTCGATAAGGACACCCTCATCAAATACATCGACCGTTTCATGATGTTCTACATTCGTACGGCAGCGCCACTGCAACGCACTTCTGTGTGGATGGAAAATCTGGAAGGTGGTGTTGATTACCTGAGAGAAGTCATCGTCAACGACAAACTTGGTATCAATGCACAACTGGAAGCCGATGTAGCCAAGTTAGTAGAAGAGTTCCGTTGTGAATGGACTGATACTATCAACGACGAAGCTCAGCTAAAACGTTTCGCACATTTCATAAACTCAGATGAACGCGATAGCAATGTTGTCTTTGTCCAAGAGCGTGAACAGCATCGTCCGGCGACGTACACAGAAAAACATCCAGAAGAGAAGGGTGACATCCTTCACGTCGAGTTAGTTTAGGGAGACAACATCATGGCATTTACAAAAGTATGCAGTATTGAAGATATCATCCCGGGTACTGGCGTGTGTGCGTTGGTTTCTGGGGAGCAGGTTGCCATTTTTCGCCCTTCTCACGCTGAAGAAGTGATGGCTATCGGCAACACTGATCCGTTCTACCAGTCAAATGTCCTTTCCCGTGGATTGATCGTTGAACACAAGCAGGAGTTGTGGGTCGCTAGTCCTCTGAAAAAACAGCGTTTTAACCTATCAACGGGTGTATGTATGGAAGACGAAAACTTCAGTGTCAAAGCATACAAAACACGCGTTATTAAAGGTCAAGTTGAAGTTTCTGCTTAGCCGGGTGTTTGAAGAGATTTAATAGCTTAAAGGCTTGTTGCTTTTCCATAGGGGAGCAGGTGAAGCAACGAGCCTTTCACTATTCAATTTCAACTTTTAACTTTCAATTTTAAAAAGGACGTAGCTATGTCTTCAGCATTAAAACCTGCCGAATTCGTACAAACCATGATCAATGTCGGCGAAGCGAAAACAAAAACGAGTACGCGTGACTTGATTTTGCGCGGCACAATGGCGGGTATCATCTTATCTTTGGCTGTTGTAGTCGCCATTACGACTATCGTACAGACAGGCATCGGCATCGTGGGTGCTTTAGTGTTTCCGGTCGGCTTTTGTATCCTAAGTCTGATGGGCTACGATCTGGTCACTGGTGTTTTTGGTCTCGCACCTCTTGCCAAGTTTGACAACCGACCAGGTATCACCTGGAACCGTATTTTCCGTTGCTGGGGATTGGTTGGCCTTGGTAACTTGATTGGCTCGCTGATTGTTGCTTATTTGGTTGCTATCTCTCTGACGGGTAATTTCTCTTTAGACCCAAATGCTGTGGTTAAGAAATTTATCGCAGTATCAACAGCGCGTACTGTTGGCTTTGAAAACATGGGAATGGACGGATGGATTACCTGCTTTGTGCGTGGCATTTTCTGTAACCTGATGGTCTGTCTTGGTGTGATTGGTAACATGACTGCCCGAAGTGTTGCTGGCAAGATCGCAGCCATGTGGCTACCGATTTTCATCTTCTTTGCCTTGGTGTTTGAGCATACGGTTGTGAACATGTTCTTGTTCCCACTGGGTATGATTCTTGGTGCAGATTTCGGTATTGCAACTTGGCTGAACTTCAACCTTATTCCAACGATTCTGGGTAACATCGTTGGTGGCTTGTTGTTCACTTGTATTCCTCTTTACCTGACTCACGCGAAAACTGCTCCATCAATTGATTCTGAGCAGGAAGTTAAAGCTAAGCCTGCAATGGCGAAATAAATTGATGTGGCCTCATGGCGCAGCATGGGGCCTTCGCAGAGTCCTTTTATATGGTTAAAGGTTTGGCGATAAAAAGTCGTGATTCGATGAGTACTTTGATTGAGCGCTACTTTTTATATCCAAATTTGAATCAGCAGGTACGGCTATGAGTGCTCACCCTAACTCTTCTCCAAAACGTGGTTTTGTTTCTCTTGTTGGCGCTGGTCCCGGTGATCCAGATTTACTAACCTTGAAAGGTTACCGAGTGATACAGCAAGCAGAAGTGATCGTTTATGACCGCCTTGTTTCTAAAGAAATATTGGCGTTAGCCAATCCTCAAGCTGAGATGGTTTATGTCGGCAAGAAGCTTGATTTTCATTGCGTGCCTCAGGATCAAATCAACCAGATTTTGGTGGAAAAAGCACTGGCAGGAAAACGTGTTGTTCGGCTCAAGGGTGGGGACTCATTTATTTTTGGTCGTGGTGGTGAAGAGCTGGAAGAGTTGGCTGCCCATGGAATTCACTTTGAAGTGGTACCGGGCATAACAGCGGCTGCTGGCGCAACTGCATACGCAGGTATTCCGTTGACACACCGTGACCACGCTCAGAGCGTTCAGTTTATTACTGGTCATGTGCAGAAAGATGGTCGGGAAATTGAATGGCAATCATTGGCCCAATCTAACAACACACTGGTATTTTATATGGGTCTAAAGCAGAGCCAGCGAATTACTACCAAGCTTATCGAAAATGGTCTGGATGAACAGATATCTTGCGCCATTATTGAAAACGGAACACGCAGCGAACAGCGTGTCTTCACTGGGCCACTAAAAGACTTACCCAAGTTGGCAGAGGGAGCAGTCAGCCCTGCTCTTATTGTTGTTGGTAGCGTGACCTCGCTGCACGATAAGCTTAAATGGTTTAATTAAAGAGTCTTGCCTTTCGCATCAGAATCCATAGAAAACCAACAGCTTGAGTTCAATAACTGTTACTATGCCTGCGTTATTGATTAAACAGGATTCCTGATGGAAAAAGTCGCCATTTTCGTTGATGTCCAGAACATCTACTACACAACACGAGAAAAGTACCGCGCAAACTTTGACTACAATGAGTTTTGGTACGTTGCAACGGAAGGTCGAGACGTCACTGAGGCTCATGCGTATGCGATTGCTTCACATGACCCTAAACAAAGACAGTTTCATCATATCCTTCGCGGTATTGGCTTTAACGTTAAACTGAAGCCATTTATTCAACGACAAGATGGCAGTGCCAAAGGCGATTGGGATGTGGGTATTGCTTTGGATGTGTACGAAGCTGCCAGCAAGGTTGACCGAGTTATTCTGTTATCTGGAGATGGCGACTTTGACGTGTTAGTCAAAAGAGTCCAAGAAAGGTTTGGCACCAAAGTGGATGTATTTGGTGTGCCGGGCCTTAGCGCACAGTCACTAATCGACGTGTGCGATAAGTTCATCCCGATTGAAGAGGAATTATTGCTCAGACGAACCTGAGTCTACGCTTTCTTCATTTTCTGCTTGTGCAGCGGTTTGCTGTTCTTGCTCTTCTGTTTCAAGCTTTGCTCTTTCCGCTTTAGAAATGTAGCGAGGCTTGTTGCTTTTATGTAGCTTAGCGTTTTGCTTTTTCTGCTTCGCTTTTAGGATCTGGTTAATTTTCTTCTTACGGTTCATCGTTGTCGCCCAGTATTCAGAGGGGCGCGCATAGTAACAGACTTTGTACCACACTTCACCTTAACAAGATTATCTGCGTTTTTGATGAAAGAGATCTGACGTTAGTACGGTCTGGTTAAATCATTGAACAATCGATTTGTTTCTTGCTCAGTGAGTAAGTCGTATCAGGGGAAGACTATGTGGATAAAGAAAAATCATCGCTGGGCGTTATCTGAAAACGAGGCAACACCAGAGTCGGTGTATAAAGAGCGAAGAGACATATTAAAAAAACTGGGTATTGCTGTTGTCGGTGTGCCGTTGGCGGCGAACTCTCAAGCGGGTGTTTTGGATCTGTTCTCCTCAAAAGAGGAGCCTGTTCAAGACCGCCGTATTGATTTATCTGCCTCAAAGCCGGATAAGTATCAAGCTGACCTTTCATTAACACCTGAAGACAAAGTACTGAAGTACAATAACTTTTATGAATTTGGAACAGGGAAGTCTGATCCTGCGGAAAAATCAGGTGGTTTTGTTTCCGATCCTTGGAGCGTCAAAGTTGATGGGTTAGTCGGTAATCCGATAACGTTGAATTATGAAGATATTTTCAACAAGTTCACTCTTGAAGAACGTATCTATCGCCTGAGATGCGTAGAAGCATGGTCAATGAATATACCTTGGATTGGCTTTCCGCTATCTGACATCATCAAAATGGCCAATCCGAAGAGTGAAGCGAAATACGTTGCTTTTGAAACACTCTATGACCCTGAGCAATTCCCTGGACAAAACTCTTGGGGTGGTAGTATCGATTACCCCTATGTTGAAGGCCTGAGATTGGATGAAGCGATGAACCCGTTAACGCTTATCTCAGTAGGTTTGTATGGCAAAACCTTAGCTCCCCAAAATGGCGCACCTTTGCGCTTAGTTGTGCCATGGAAATATGGCTTCAAGAGTATCAAGTCTATAGTGTGCATTCGTTTGACAGCTCAAGAGCCACCAACCACTTGGAATAGACTCGCGCCCCACGAATATGGGTTTTATGCCAATGTGAACCCGCAGGTCGATCATCCACGATGGAGTCAGGCGAGCGAACGTTTTATTGGTGAAGGTAACTTATTTAGCAGCCGCAGACAGCCTACATTGATGTTTAATGGCTATGAAGAAGAAGTCGCTCATCTCTACAAGAATATGGACTTGAGGAAGTTCTATTGATGAGGTTGTCTCCGAAGGCGATTACCGGGCTGAAGGTAGTTATCCATGGCGTGTCTTTGAGTTTCTTGCTGATGTTGGTGCTCAAGGCTTTCGCGGGTGATTTAGGTGGAGACCCAGTACAGGGCATCATCCACTACACGGGTATCAGTGCACTCAATACGCTATTTGTTTCTTTACTGGTTTCGCCATTAGCGAAATGGACTAAGCAAGGGGCGTTGGTCAGAGTCAGACGATTGGTAGGGCTGTATAGCTTTTTCTGGGCGGTATTACATTTAGTCGCCTATGCGACGCTGGATCTGGGTTTGGACTGGAGTCTACTGGCTTCGGAGATCATCAAACGTCCTTACCTCACCGTTGGTGGAGCTGTGTGGCTGATATTATTGTCGCTGTCTGTAACATCGACCAAAGCGATGCAGCGTAGATTGGGAGCAAAATGGCAAAAGCTACATAATTGGGTTTATTTAGCCTTGCTGCTTGCACCGATACATTTCTACTGGTCGGTAAAGTCAGAGGTCACTGAACCAACGATCTATATTCTGATAGCTCTCGTGTTGCTTGCGATTCGCTGGAAAACACTTAAGCAGCGATTACTTCGCTAATCGTGTAATCGCAATGTTGAAAGGCCAGCAAACCAAACGGTTTGCTGGTCTTTTTATTAGTCGGAGATAATGGCGTAGCCGCGGTATCTGTCGACATCGATTGTATTCATCGCTTTGATCATGCTGGTGGCATCGACCCAATGCCACAAGTAGTCAGCGTTATTAGGATCTAAGATGAGAAATGAATCCGAATCTCCATCATAAGCAGCCACTGGCGCGTAATGTCCACCACCTTTTTGCTCAACGCCTTTTCGAGCGTAGTTTACCACCAGGTAATGTTCTGGCTGACTCAGTGCCGTGACCATATTGGCCTTAATTGTGTCGATATCGTCAATGTTTTGTAGTTCGTAGCTGACGACTTTAGCGCCATTGGATTTAACCAGATCGACGAATTGAGAAAGTTGCAACCCATAGTCGTTAAACTGGCTGCCTTTCGCGGGCTTGCCTAGGATTTCAATTCTGGATTTCGGTGAGTGGATTAACACGGTGTTTTGAGTATAACGGTGAAATAGTGGAGACCAGCTGACATAGGATTTATCTGAGTGCTCGACATTGCCACCGCCATTTGGCAGGTAGCCGGACTCCAACGTAGAGAACTGACTTGAATCAAGTGGGATTTGCTCTGGTGTTCTATCAACACGCAGTGCATTTAGCACCATCGCAGCCGATGCGACACCACAGAACATTTTGTTTTCTTGCGGTTGGTAGTAAACCGAGAGTCGCGCAAAGTCTGTCTTGTTTTCTGACGAAACCAAACGTTCAAAAGATTCAGCATCGTCCCAATAGACAATTTTTGCCGCCAGTGCGTTAAAGCTGCAGCTAATAATCAAAGCTGCCAGAGACCATTTAATAGCGTGTTTCATGAGATTGTATTCCGATGATGATTGGGGGAATTTAGAAAAGAACGGCGCAAACGAATGCACCGTTCTGAGTCATTTGCGAGTGACTAGAATGTGTATTTCAGGCCAACTGAAACGGTTGAGTTGTGGTTATCCAAGCCAGCGCCATTGGGTACTACTCCAGAGTCACCAGAGCTGTTGTCAACGATGGTGGTATCTGCCTTCGCTTCAGAGTATTTGGTATAAACATATTCGGCATATAGCTTCATGCTTGGCGTAAAGTGGTAACCATAGTTGAGCGACAACGAGATAAAATCAGAATTACGATTGCTTTGCTCATAGAAGGTCAGATCGCGCATGTTGTGATGGTCTACATCTTTCGCATCAACCCATGGGCTCCATTTAAGTTGTGCACCAAAGTCCGATTTATCCAGCTTGTATTCTCCAGCTAGTCCAAGATATAGCACGCTGAATTCCTGCTTATAATCTATGCCTACGACGTTTGGGAATGAGCCTACGTCAGCCCCATTATTGTAGGAATAAGTGCCACCAATGCCGTCCCACTTGAAGAGGTTATATTGATAGCCCGCTAGAGCACCGACTTTGTAATTGCTTTGGCTAAGCAGCCAGTAGGTTGCATTGATGTCAATCTCATGAGCATCTCGCAACTTAGTGTCTGGGCTTATGGATATGTCTGTCGGTGATGATTGATTAGCATTAAGCCAATCGCGGTCCTCCATATGAGCGTCGCCATCATCAGTCAGCACAGACCAAAAGCTACCCCTTAGCGTCCAATTCTCATTAATATCCCAAGCAGCACCTAGCTTGATTATCGGGACATTATCGATCTCCCAGTCAAGCTGACTCAGCTTCCTTCCTGTACTGTCGTAAACCAGTTCCGTTGATGAGCCATTCAAGACGCCAAGAGATCCTTCTAGCGTGACATTATTCGTATCGCCTGCTGCCATAGCTTTAGGAGCCAGAGCGAGCGGAATTAGCATCAAAGTTAACTGTTTCATAAGTGTTTTAAATACTCCGGTATGGGCAAGTGTTTAGCCAAATGATAGAAATAGTGGTGAATTCCAGAGGCTTACTAGCTTGACTAATCAGCATGAAATTGGAGTGGAGTATAAAAATTGGACGAAAAACGAAATATCAGGTGATTACCTGAGATTGAGGTCAATACAGAGGAATGAAAATCAGAGAGCTAGTTTGTGTTACATCAACCCCCTTTGTATCAAGGAGAATTCGCCGCGAATAGTAATTATGGACATTAAAGAAATGAACTATAGACAATAAGTCTATAATCATTATGTAACTCTTTGAGTTAACATATCTGCCTTATCAATAAGTAAGCTTGGCTTTTAAAGGCAGCTTTAAACTGGAGGTAGTATGGACTTTGCAAATCGGCTGGAAATGTTACTTGAGGTCTCGGAGTCAGGGTCATTTGCAAAAGCTGCTGAACGTTTACATATGGATCGCTCTGTCTTGTCTAAGCAGATCAAAAAACTGGAAGAGACACTGGGTGTGCGTCTGCTCAATCGCTCGACACGTTCTTTAGCGCTGACATCAGCAGGGCAGGATATTGTTCATCAAGCCAGAAAAGTCAGAGAGTTATTGGCTGACACCCGCAATATTGCAGATACTTACCACAATGAGCCCAAGGGCCACTTAAGAATTTCAAGCGCGACAGTTTTTGGTCGTATGTACCTTCAGCCTGCTATCGAAAAGTTTATGGCTAAGTATCCGCAAATCACCATTGAACTGATTTTGGATGATCGTAGGGTGGATGTGATTGGTGAGCGCTTTGATGTTGTGTTCCGCATCGGCAAACTTCAGGATTCAAACCTTGTAGCCAAAAAAATCGCACCGAATGACTTTTCACTTCTCGCCTCTCGAGAGTTTGTTGAACTTCATGGCAACCCAGAAACGCCGGAGGAGCTCGTTTCTCTACCTGCGATTGTGTATACCAATGGCAGCATGACCGCAGACCGATTCCAAATGCCTAGCGGGACAAATGGGGATGAACTCGCCTCATATGAAATGAACGGTAAGTACTTCGTTAACGAAGCCGAACTGATGATAGAAGGTATGAAAGCAGGTATCGGCTATGGTTTAATCTGTGATTTTATGCTGCCAGAACCTCTCAATGAGATGGGGCTGGTGAAGCTGCTACCCTATGCTGATATTTACACGCAGAGCGGTATTTATGCCATGTATTCACATCGAAACCAGCCGCCTTTGGTTAAATTTTTCATTGAAGCTGTTGAAGAAATCATAGGTTCTCCGCCAATTTGGGAACAACGGTTTCATTGATACCCAGTTCGATCTAGAGCGCCTATCAGGCGCTCTTTTTTTCTTCACTCTAGCTGCAAAATCCAACCATTTAGTTACATTGGGGTGACATCTATTGGTGCAATATTTTCCACAATGAATAGACAGAATACCTATTTACTGCACGGTTGTGCAATATAAAATGAGCTCTGTTGATTGGAGAAACATTCTGTTTAACCAATGTTAATAAATACAAAATGTGAGGAAATAATTATGAAACGTTTAATTACTCTTACTTCAACTATGTTACTAGCAACTTCTGCTTTCGCTTCTTCTTTTGTTAACATCAGCGGTGAGCAAAACATTTCTGCTGGTTCATTTGATAGCAAAACGGCAGCTTATGAAGCTGGCTTCAATTTGAAAGATTCTATGCAGGACATGTCCCAAGCAGAGCGAAAAAACGAGTTTGCAACATTAGGCTATTCACATGTAGGCGACATCAAATTGGATGACTTCAAAGTGAAAGTAGAAGAGTACGCAAGCAATCGTGGAGAGGTGAAGTATCGCTCTATCCTGAATTTCGATTACCAATTTAAAGCGAAGCAAAAAGACTAATATGAGTCTATTTACTGCCTTAAGCCTAGGAGATAAGGATTTCCCTAGGGCTTACATTCCTTTTCGATTCCCTTACCATAAGTACCCAGAAAAACCTCTCCAATAATTTAGCTGCAGCCTTGACTAAAAAGTGTGTTGCCTCGCATCAGTGATAAATCAGATTGCTCTACTACTGGTGAAGCGGATACTTCTTTAATAAAGATGGCAACCAATAAGAAACCGAACCTAATTTTGCTCCAGCAGCGAACAATCGCATTTCGTCATCAATAACCAAACTAAGATAAAAACATAAAAGCAGGTATTGTGAAGAGCCGCTTTCCAAATGAAGTGCTTTTGTCGACATGCATTTCTAAAGGAATGCGATTGAGAAAAAAGTGGGGTGAGAAGAGTCACCCCAAAGCACACAGCTAATCACGTCTAGATGTCCAAACTAGCTCTGTAGGGAAATGGAGTAACGATAAGCTACAAGACGCCGTAATAGAGCCAAAATTCGTCACTCCGCACCTCGAACTTAACGTGTTAATCCGCTTCACGTTAGTTATTAAGGATGATTTATATTTCTAAATATTTTTGATGATCTAAATAGCGGTGGTTTAATGGACTGGGTTTCTTCCCTGTAGCTCTGTCAGCTCATTAAGGATAACTCTCGTCTCATAATTGAACTGTGTTCAAAATAAATCTATTGGGCTCATCTTTGTTACGGTAATCCTTATAGCTTTAAGCTAATATTACTCAATCTCAAATTCAGAACTCTGGTTATATAGTCGATGAGCTCTTTGCAATCCTTATTTATTGTTGAAGACGACGTAAAGCTTCGCTCAATGCTGGAAGAATACTTCGTTAAACAAGATTTTGAAGTCACTACTTTCGAAGACGGTAGCAGTGCTGTTGATGCTATTGTTGAGCAACAGCCGGATCTACTTTTACTTGATCTGATGCTGCCGGGAATGGATGGCCTGACAATTTGTAGACAGATTCGAGCGAAATACTCCGGTAAAGTCTTAATGTTGACGGCAAGTGATGATGATTTTGACCATGTTGCGGCACTTGAAATTGGTGCCGATGATTTTGTCAGCAAACCGATAAAACCACGCGTATTACTCGCTCGCATGCGGATGCTATTAAGGCGAGGCCCAGTTGGGGAACAGTCTGCTGAGGTAGATTCCAAACCAGTGAATACTCTGACATACGGCCAACTAAGCCTGAATCAAGCGCGCAAAGTGTGTGTTCTTGATGGTGCTCAGGTCAGCATGTCTGACAGCGATTTTGATCTGCTTTGGATACTGGCTAGCACTCCGGATGAAGTGTTATCGCGCGACTTTCTGACCCAAACGTTGAGAGGTATCGAATACGATGGTTTGGATCGTACGATCGACAACAAAGTGGTCAGTTTGAGAAAAAAACTGGGTGACAATTCCGCGACACCTAAACGCATCATCACTGTCAGAGGTAAAGGTTATTTGTTCGTACCAGATAGTTGGTAAAAATTTTTGAGGATAATGATGTATGCGCCGAATCTACATTGAGGCATTTTTCGGGTTGTTGGTGTTGTTCACCCTGAGTCTGGTGGCGTATGAAATCATTATTTATCAACTTAATACAGACTATGACTATGTTCTAGAAGACTTAGAGGGCGCCGCATTCAGGGACGTCCTAATGACAATTTCAGACCATCAAGGTAAAGATCAAGCTTTGATAGTTCTGAATGAGTTTATCGCCAATACTGCGAAAACATTGACGGCTTTTCCGAGTTCAGATGTGCCAGATGAAGTGAAAAACTACTTCACCAATGATCGTATTCACCCATTCACATTTTATGACGACGAGCGTGATTTCTGGTTCATGTTATCGTCACCAGACACCATCTACCGAGTTCAACCTGACGTCGAGTCTGACCTTCGCAAAGCTATAGAGTTTGATGACGATATTCTCTGGGGATTTATTCTGGGCGGTTTCTTTATCTACACCTCGGGACTTATTTGGTTCTTAAGCAGGCGAGTTCGTACTCTTGAAGAGGTTACCATGAAATTCGCGCAAGGTGATTTCAACTCTAGAGCGCCAACGGGCAGTAGACATCGTGTAGGCTCTCTCAATGATAGTTTTAACTACATGGCCGATAAGATTTCCGATCTTATTACCAGTAACCGCTCACTTACCAACTCCGTTGCCCACGATTTAAGAACTCCCGTTTTCCGCATTCAATGGCAGGCTGAAATGCTCCAGGATGAGAGCCTAACTAAGGATCAGCACGATAAAATCGCCAGCATCATTGAAGATACGGAAGAGATGGAGCAAATGGTCGATGAGCTTCTCTATTTCGCCAAGGTAGAGCGCCCAGACTCAGCGCTTAACATTGAAATAATTGAGCTCGCCCCGTTTATGCACGGACTGACGAACAAATTGCCTGAAACTAAATTGAACTTGGTATCGTTAGAGATTCAAGATAATTTGTTTGTCGAGGCAGACAGCGCACTGCTCAAGCGGGCAATCAATAACCTGCTTTCTAACGCGTTGCGCTATGCGGATGAGAAAATCCAGCTTTCGGCGAAGTTAGAAAATGAAACCATCCTATTTACTGTTGAAGATGATGGACCGGGAATCCCAACCGATCACTGGAACTTTATCTTTGACCCTTTCTATAGTGCAGACCCCTCTAGGAACAAAGCCAATACTGGCTTTGGATTAGGACTAGCGATTGTCAAATTGATCGTTGAACGTCATGGTGGACGTGCCGAAGTGGGTGCAAGTTTACTTGGTGGAGCTAAATTTACTCTACAAATCCCACGTATGTCAGATGAGTCTGACAAACGGTGACAAAGGCGTGACAAAGTAAAGATATTGTCAGGATGAATCGTTTTGTACAGTGTTCATAACAAGTTAACACAAGGACAAAACGATGAAAAAGCTAACGATTCTAGTTTCAACTTTAGTAGCGGCAACAGCGGCACATGCCGCCGGTGATACATACATTCGAAACGGTAACATCTATACCAAAGAAAATAGCTGGATTGCTGAACTAGGTGGAGCAGGCGTAAGCGATCTCTACAAGGATCAGAAGCATAACGCGACGCTTCTTGGTAACTTTGGTTACCAAGGCGAAGATTTCAATGCGAGCCTGCAAGGGATCAACTACCGATTCCTTGGTAATACTGGTGATATGTTCAACATGAGTGCCTACTTGGGTTCCTCTGGCTTGATGTATGACCATGACACTTCAGATTTCCTGAAAGGTATGGACAAGCGTAAAGCGAGCCTGGACCTTGGTATCAACGCTGACTTCCACTTATCTCAAGGCACCATTTCTACTTACGCTCAGCATGATGTTACCGATACTTACGATGGCTACCTAGCGGGTGTAACTTACTTCTTGCCAATGAGTGTTGGCAGCATGGACTTAGTCCCATTTGCTGGTTTGACTTATCAAAGCAAAGATTACGTGGACTACTACTTTGGCGTAAAAGACAAAGAAGCGACTCAAGCACGCAAGGCGTACAAGGGAAGCGGTGATGTGTCTTACAACTTAGGCTACAAGCTTATCCTTCCAATTAATGACAGTTGGGAACTTACCCAGACGACGGCTTACACTCGTCTTGGCGACAACATTGCGGACTCCCCAATTGTTGATAGCGCAAACCAGTGGACCGTTGGCGCGACCGTCGCATACCGCTTCTGATCTTAGCGACTATCTCCTAAGGCCTGACTGACCGTCAGGCTTTCCTCCTTCTATTTTTAACCGCTGCGTTTGAGTGTTAGTGAATCTATGTCTGCCAACTACTTCCATTTTGTTAAATCCCTCCCTCGCGTTGCTGAGAGTGTTTACCCAGATATCCGTGGGGTGAAAAAGCTTCGCTATAACGCCCGTTTTTGTTTGTGGTCAATGTTCAAACCTAATGTGTTGAAACAAATGCAGCAGTTGTTTGATCAGCCGGAGTTTCGTCCGATCAAAGAGACAAACCCAAGGATGTTTGAAAAGCCCCTAAAACCATTCGTTTGTCTAAAGTGGCGCCCTCAACAAAGGGCTGCAAAAATCTATGAGCACTTTCAGACGCTACACCAAATGTACGGACGCGCATTCCTCGACTTTTATTCTGAAGAAGGTTGGTGCTTGATGGATATTCAGGATTGCAGACTCAAGTTGTGTGCGGGTCCTGAAAGGGAAGGGTCTTTGGCTTTGAAGTTGGTCGATGAGAACAAACAGGACTTATTCACTTTAGCCTTCAATATTTCATCTTCGCCAAAACGCGAAATCCACATTGGTGCCTTACAAGGGCCAGGTGAGCACATCATTGACCGTGGTGAAATCATTAAACACCTGACGCGTGGAATGCATGGACTTCGCCCAAAAGCCCTTATGCTAGAAGTGCTTTTGATGCTTGCTCGTGAGTGGGGTGTTGAGGCTGTGTATGGCGTGACGAACCGAGGTCATATTTACCAAGCGCTCAGGTATACAGGGTCTAAGCGCTCTAGTATTACGTACAATTACTCTGAACTGTGGTCTGAATATGGCGGCGTAGAGGTATCCAAATATTTGTATCAGTTGCCTCTTAGCACTGCGCGTAAGGATCCTAGCTCATTAAAGAAAACGAAGAGGCGCCTTTACACTAAACGCTATGCCTGGCTCGAAGAGACGCATACGAACATTCAACAGCGCCTTAGCGAGCTGGCTTCCTAGTTACGTAGCGTAGACGCGTCGCGAGCATTTTATCCACACAACTTTGAGTCAAATTAATTGCAATGAGCACTATGTGAGTGCTCATCTTTCTGAAATAAATCGATTGGCCACTTCGGCTTCTTGTTGAACCATTAGTTGATGTGCGGTCAACATGTGTTGTTGCATTACCTGTTTTGCTTTCACTGCATCCCCGGAGCGTAACGCATCGACTAGCGAACGCTGGCTTTCAATTCCGGTATGCCATAATTTATGATTCCCTGCTTCATACAATTTCCGGTATATGGTGAGTTTTGTCAGCATTTGCGCAGTAAAGCGGACAATAAACTTGAGCAGTTCATTGTCTGAGTAGCTTGCAAGGAGGCTATGGAATTCAATGGAAGCGATGTGGTGCTCTCTCTCTTGATAAACATCTTCGGGAGGCTTCTGATATTTGTCGATTTGCTTATCGAGGGCGTTCAGTTGTGACTCGTTTAGCTTACCCGAGAGTGACGCAGCGATTTCCGGTTCAAGTGATAGACGTAGCTGGTATAGATCCGAAATAGATATATCTTTAAAGAACAAATAGTTGCTCATCAATGACTGAGCTTTGCTCTCAGACATTTCACTGACGAAAACGCCACCTTTGGGGCCTGTTTTGGTTGCAAGAATGCCTTGTGCCTCAAGGATACGCATACTTTCTCGAACGGTGCTCTTTGACGCTTCAAAGGTCTCCATGACTTCTGCTTCGTTTGGAAGGCGGTCTCCTGGTTGGAGTGCTTGCTCCACAATCCAATCCTTTATGGACTCCGCTAATTGTTGCGTTCTTCGTCCTTTCGCGCTGCTTACCACTTTAACCTCGCTGCACTTTATCATTTCTCACAAATTTTGAAGCATTTCTGCCGAAAGTCATCTGTTTTCTATCGAAATACTGGACTAAATCGCCCCTAAGTTTCGTTATGAAACTATCCGATTAATGATCTTATCGTACTCACAAAAATGTAATTTATCATGATAAATGTATTTTATTTGCTATTTATCATGATAAATTAAAGTGAGATATGGTCAAAAGTAGAGCGAAAAATGAAGAATTTTAAACAAACAGCTGACCTTGCTTGGGAATGGCTTGAGTCTATTGCTCAATGCAGCCAAACAAGTAATCCCGATAAAGAAGGTGTGACTCGACTATGTGCCACTCTGCAGCATGCGGGTGCCAATCGAAAACTTCGAGATTGGATGACGGCTTCTGGGATGAATGTACATATGGACAATGCCGCCAACTTGATCGGACGTTACCCAAGTTCAAATCCAGATGCCAAAACGCTTATGTTTGGTTCGCATCAAGATACGGTTCCAAATGGAGGCAAATACGACGGTATTCTTGGCGTTATTCTGCCTATTGCATTGGTGAACTACTTTCATCAAAACCAAATTGAGTTCCCCTTTCATATTGATGTCATAGCATTCAGTGATGAGGAAGGGACTCGTTTTCAGTCCACATTGCTTGGCTCCAAAGCGATATCTGGCACCTTTGATCCTCAAATGCTTGATGCGAAAGACGCTGATGGAGTGAGCATGCGAGAAGCGCTGATCTCATTTGGCTGCCAGCCGGAGTTGATCAGTGAAGATGCTTACGATGAGAACAGTGTTCTTGGTTTTGTTGAGCTGCATATAGAGCAGGGGCCGCAGCTAGAGCAGGCTAATTTGCCTGTAGGTGTTGTTACGGCGATGACAGGTATCGAGCGTCATACCTTGTCGATAGTGGGTAAGGCGAGTCACGCTGGTACCGTTCCTATGCACATGCGCCAAGATGCGCTGGTGGGAGCGTCTCAAGTGATTCATATGTTTGATCAACTATGTAAGCGCGAAGAGGACTTGGTGGGTGTTGTAGGCAAAATTGCCAACTATCCAAATGGCGTGAATGTGATTCCCCAACAAACGGATCTTACAATTGAGCTGCGGTCACCAAACGACGCCTCGCGTATCGCAGCAAGAGAAGAGATGTTATCAAACATTGAATCTTTGATGCGCCAATACAATCTCGCATACCAGCATGAGCAAACCTATGAACAGTCAGCGGTGAAGTGTGCAGATTCACTTTCAGCCACGTTAAGTGAAGCAGTGCAATTGGCTGGAATTGAACCTAAGCATATATACAGCGGCGCAGGCCACGATGGATTGGCTGTGAGCAAGCTTACTGATATCGCTATGCTATTCCTGCGTTGTACTGATGGAATCAGTCACCATCCTGAAGAAGCCATATTGCAAGAAGATTTAGTCGCAGCGGCGGAAGTTCTTAATCACTTCTGTCTGTTAATGAAGCAACAACCAGATATTGGCAAGTGAAAACATCAGCCATAGTCGTTGATTTGGCTTTGCTTGCAAGCAAGAACGCTCTTATCTAGCAGCGTTTATCCCTATACTAAGGAGATATTTTGTTATGGACATGACAAACAACATGGAAACCGCTCAAAAGAGGCGATGGTATCAAAACATTCCAGACCCGATGGTTCTAATTTTTATGATTTTGGTCGCAACCTATTTGTTGACCTTTATTGTACCAGCGGGTCAGTTTGAACGTATTGTCAGTAATGGTAAAACGTCCGTGGTGGCGGATTCGTTTACCTATTTGAAAGACGTTCCTTCGGTTCACTTCTTTGATGTTTTCGTTGCTATCCCCAAAGGTTTGATCAGTGCTGCGCCTTATTTGTTCATCGTCTTTATTGCTGGTGGTTTGTTCCACATATTGCAACGAACCGGTGCACTAGAGAACGCGATTGGGGTTGCAGTCAACCGCGCTGGCGTGAAGAAACGCAACATGATCATTACCATCGGGACGTTCATTTATGGTTTCTTCGGTGTTGCGGTAGGGTTTGAAAACAACATTGCGCTTGTCCCTGTTGCCGTTCTGATTTCTGCTGCTGTCGGGTATTCGAGTTTAGTGGGTACGGTGATGGCTGTCGGTGGTATTGGCGTGGGCTTCGCCTTGTCTCCGATTAACCCATATACAGTAGGTGTCGCTCAAGGTATTGCTGAACTGCCAACATTTTCGGGGGCTTGGCTGCGTGTTGTCATGGTGCTCTCTTCACTAGCGCTTTTGTCTTACTATATCTGCGCTCGAGTGACCAAGATGGAGTTTAAAGAGCCAGAATCGTCGGAGGGATTAAGCAAAGATCTATCTGATTACCGTTTAGGAAAAAAAGACAAACTGACGCTTTGCGTTTTCCTTGCGGGCTTGGGTGTGATGCTTTATGGCGTGTTCGTTAATGGCTGGTACATCAATGAAATCGCAGGTCTATTTTTGTTGATGGCCATCGTGATTGGTGCAGTCAACGGCCTGAATGCCAACGCTATTGTCAAACAGATGATGGAAGGCGCTTCAGGTGTCACCGCTGGTGCGTTAGTGATTGGTGTTGCTGCTTCCATTCAGGTGATTTTAGATCAAGCACAAATCATCGACACTATCGTTCATGCGTTGAGCTCACTGATCAAAGATATGCCAATTGCGATCTCGGCAATTGTTGCCAGTGTTGTTCAAGGTGTGATCAACTTGTTTGTTCCTTCTGGCTCAGGTCAGGCAATGGTGACAATGCCAATTCTCATTCCTGTTGCGGATCTGGTCGGAATGAGCCGTCAGTTAATGATTACCGCTTTCCAGGTGGGTGACGGTTTAACGAATCTCATCGTGCCAACTTCTGGTGGAACACTTGCGATGTTAGCTCTTGGCCGTGTCTCTTATGAGCAATGGTTAAAAGCGATCTTACCTTTCATGGTGTTTGTGTACGCATTGTGTTGGGTTGTCCTGTTTATAGGTCAAATGGTGGGCTATTAAGCCTTTTTACTGCAGAGAATTTATGACGATTTCACTTATACATGTAAACCCTAAAACGGGGTTATCTGCATCAATAACAGCAACAGGTGGTGTTGCTGTCGGAGGCTATGTTAATCATAGCTGGCGCAATCTAGGTGGTTGCGCCACCCAAGGCTTGTTCACTAACCCATGGTATGCAGATCTGGCTCGAAAGTGTTTAACCGAAGGCATGAGTGCTGCAGAGACAGTCGATGCTCTGAAAGCGGGGGATGCTGAGTTTTCAAAGCGTCAGTGTCTGGTGATGGATAAAAATGGTAACAGTGCTTTTATCCATGGTAACGACAATGTTCCAGTGACAGGGTCCATTGCCTTTCCAACGTTAGCCGTTGCCGGAAATATGCTGGAGAGTAACTCTGTTCTGGCGGCCCTTGCTGACAGCTTCTTAGAGCAAGTAGCCATTAACGTGGAGTCAGTTAAGGCAGGCGGCGTTCCCAAATATCGTCATGATTATGAAGACCAACTGCCTGAAACCTTGATCTCCGCATTAGAGAAGGCGTTACAAGCTGGCGGGGATAAGCGAGGAACATTTTCTGCGTCATTAAGAGTAGAGAGTATGACGAAGGCGCCCGTTGATATTCGAGTTGATTGGGCGGATGGAGACTTAATTGAAGCACTGCGAAAGGTGTTGCGTCATGTTCGGGGCGCTGAGTTTCAAGAGTTTCTCAACAACTTGCCAAATCAGTAACTACTTAGGTTATGAAGGCAAAGAGGGCCAAGCGGTAACCTGCCGCTTGGCTCTCTCATTTATTGAAGCGCTGTTTCCCGTCTGTTTGCTGCATTAATCAGCAATACACCTACAAGAGGGACAACAATGGCTGCGTAAGGAATCATACTTGCTCCCAGTTGGCTATCCAAAATCGTCCCACCGATAAAGCCTCCAAACGCGTTAGCTAAGTTAAAAGCGGAGATATTTGCTGTTGCCGCTAGTTCCTGTCCTTTACCGCCGTGCTTCATGACTCGCAGTTGCATTGCTGGCACATTGGCGAAAGAAGCAATGCCGAAAATAAAACTTGCGACAACGAACAGCCATTGATTCTCTGATACCAGACCAACAACGATTAGTGATAGAACCATGGCAACAGACCACCAAAGTGACGCCTTTGCTAAATCTTTATCTGATGAGCGGCCGCCAAGGTGGTTCCCGACAATCAGACCAAAGCCGACAACGACCAGAATCCAAGTAACGGCATGTGAAGAGTAACCAGCGACATGCTGAGCAATAGGGGCGATATAGCCGTAAAAGGTCATGAAACCTGACCATGCAAGTACAGTAATAGAAAGGCTGATCAGTAGCATCGGGTTCTTAAAGGCCATGATCTGGTCTTTCACATCAGACTGAGAATGAGCGTGATCGGACTTGATGAACATAAAAATGGCCAAGAATGCAACAATGCCGAGTATTGAAACCGTAATAAACGTTGTGTGCCAGCCAAGCTCAAGCCCTATCCACGTACCTCCGGGAACGCCAAGCACATTCGCGAGTGTTAAACCTGCGAACATTTGACCTACAGCACGACCTGCCATTTTTTCTGCCACCAGGCTAGTTGCGACAACGGAACCTATGCCGTAAAAAGGCCCTTGTACCAATCCAGTAATGACTCTGCTCACCATCAATACGGTATAGTTTGGCGCAAATGCAGAAATTAAGTTGCCTGCGATGAATAGCAACATTAAAAACAGCAAGACGAGCTTTTTATTAAATTTAGCCAGATAGATAGTAAGAATCGGTCCGCCGAACACGATAGCAAGAGCGTAGGCGCTGATAAGATAACCTGCTTGTCCTTCGGTGATTCCCATAGAGCCGGAAACTTGGGTGAGTATCCCGGCAATTACAAACTCTGCGGTGCCGATAGCAAATGCAGAGAGAGTGAGTATCCAAACCTGCAATGGCATTTTCTGATTCGTCATAAATGTATCTCGGTAATGAAATTGATGATTCCATTTTATGTATTTGCTCATTTTTGATAATTGAGTGAGAATTGAATTTATAATTCACTATTTCTGAATAATGCTGGTGAGGAACAATGAACAAACTAGCGGATATGGAATTGTTCACTCTGATCGTCAAGCATCAGGGGTTGGCAAGTGCAGGCAGGGAACTTGGTCTGTCGCCAGCGAGTGTGACATCAAGGCTTCAAGCGCTTGAAGAGAGGTACGGAGTGAAGCTTCTCAACCGCAGTACGCGGCATATTGCGCTAACAGATTCCGGTCTCAATTATTATGAGTCTTGTCTGCAGATATTAGAAAGTGTCCGTGAAGCGGAAGCAAAACTGCATAACACTGCTGTTCAGATAGAAGGGCAAATTCGAATTTCAGCCCCTAAAGATATTGGTAAGCAGTTTGTGATGCCAGCTATCGATACTTTTCAGCAGCAGTATCCCAAAGTTGTGCCTCACTTGCTATTGCATGACAACCTATCGAGCTGGTCGGAAAGCAACATTGATCTCCAGATACGTTATGGTTCTCCTCCAGATAGCGGCATGATTGCCAAAAGGCTAGCCGTAAGTGAGCGTGTTTTAGTCGCATCTCCTGCTTATATTGATAATCACGGCTTGCCAAACGATCCTGAACAACTTCGCTCACACCAATGTTTATCTTTGCTGAGAAATGAACAGGAAATGAAGCTTTGGTACTTCCAGCACAAGGAGTCTGATGAGACATCATCGCATCAGGTGCTGAGCTTTCGTTGTTCAGATGATGGTGAGGTGATTCGGCATTGGGCAAAGCAAGGTGTGGGTATCGCACTTAAGTCTCGATTAGATGTTGAGGCTGATGTTAAGGCTGGCACACTGCAAATCCTACTGCCGGATTTTCGCGTCGACTTTAAACCATTTTCTTCGAACAATGATTCTGAGCTTTATGCGGTGTACCGCGATCGTAAATATCAGCCTAAACGTCTCACACTGTTTTTGAAGCATCTGATTGACGCATTTGCCACGGCTGCAAGGTGAGGGGACGGTGCGGATACCGTTCTACTCGCTCACTCTCATAAGTAGTATCAATAAGGCTCGTTTGTCACTTTTGTGCAAAACAATGAAAATCTTGTAGGAGCAAGGTTAGAGATCTGTCAGACTCTCTAAAGTATAAGAAATCAAATAGTTCAGGGACGATCATGCTAGATGCTCAACTCGCTCAACGAATTGTTGATCGCACAATGCCGATTATTGGCTACAACATTAACGTGATGAACAATGCAGGTCTTGTGGTCGCAAGTGGAGAAAGCTCGCGTATTGGTCAGACACACGACGGGGCATTGTTGGCATTAAGCAGAAAGACTTCAGTTGAAGTGACCTCAGAAGACTGCAAACTGCTTTCTGGCGTCAAACCCGGTGTTAACCTTCTGCTCAAACATAAAAATGCCATTTTAGGTGTGGTTGGCATCACTGGTGAGCCTAATGAGATTCGTGGTGTAGCTGAACTTGTGGCAATGACGGCTGAACTTATCATCGACCAAGCCGACTTATTAGAAAAAGTTCAACGTGATAGACGATACAGAGATGAGTTCATCTTAGCTTGTTTAACAGGGCGCTTGTCTCCCTCCGAAATGCGAGATGGTGCTGAACAAATCTCAGTGAATCCGAGTGATTCGTGGGAGCTGTTGCTGGTAGAGATGCCTACTCAAGATAGCTCCACAGCAACACTCACAGAACGTCTTTACCAAAAACCGGGTCATCACCTTTGTGCTCATTTGTCAGCACGCCATTTAGTCATTTTTGTTCCGACAGAACAGCCCTTGAGTGCAGATAGCGTCAATGAGTGGCTTCACTGGCTAGAGCAGACACCATGTCGAAATCTAAAGGTTTCCACGGGAAAATTTGCCCACCGTCTTGAGGAATGGCAAACCGCTTACAATTCGGCGCTTCAGGTAATGAAAATAGGGAAGGCGGCACGTCCGAAGAATACAGTGTACCTTCTCGATGATTATCAACTGCCTGTTTTGTTAGCACCATTACATGGTACTTGGCAGGGGGAGCAACTGTCACAAATGACAGCGACCTTGGTCGAGCATGATAAATCAGGCCAGCTTATCGCGACCTTGGAGGCCTACTTTGATGCAAATGGCAGCGCAAATGAGACGGCATCCAAACTGTTTATTCACCGAAATACTCTGAAATACCGTTTGGACAAGATCACTGAAATTACAGGATTTGAGACAACAGATTTCTCTCATATGGCGCAGCTTTATCTGGCGATTCAGCTTGGTAAGCTTAGTTGAGTTGTGCATATTTACCGTAATTAGGTTTTATTTAGCTATTATTTTGTTAATTTGCACAATGATACGGTTCTTGTTTTGTTCCATAATGTCTACAGTCATCAGTGGAAAGGAATAGGCCAGTATGAAGATTGTTATCGCTCCAGACTCATTCAAAGAAAGTTTGTCCGCAATAGAAGTCGCTCAATCAATCCAGGCGGGGTTGGAAAGAGTATGGCCTGATGCTGAGTTTTTAAAAGTGCCAGTGGCAGATGGTGGTGAAGGGACGGTTCAGTCTTTAATTGACGCCACTTCAGGACAAAAAGTATTCACTGAGGTAACAGGACCATTAGGTCAACCAGTGCAAGCTTTTTATGGCGTTTTGGGTGACAACAAAACCGCTGTGATCGAAATGGCTGAAGCAAGTGGTTTACACCTAGTCCCAGCAGAAAAACGAGACCCTAAGATTACAACCAGCTTCGGAACTGGTGAGCTGATTAAGCACGCATTAAATCAAGGTGTAACCAAGCTGATTGTTGGGTTGGGGGGCAGCGCGACTAATGACGCTGGCGCTGGGATGCTTGCCGCATTAGGTGTTACTTTCTTAGATAAAACAGGCGAAGAGTTTGTGCCTGTTGGCGGTGCAAGTCTAGCAAACCTAGAAAGTGTTGATACTTCCAAGCTGGATCCGCGACTAAAGCAATGTGAAGTGGTCGTCGCGTGTGATGTAGATAACCCTCTTTGTGGTGATAAAGGTGCATCCGCTGTCTTTGGACCACAAAAAGGGGCAACTGAGCAAGATGTGGCCCTGCTGGATAAATCTCTAGAGATTTTTGGCCAAGTAACAGAAAAAAATGCTGGCGTTGATGTGCTTACTGCGGCTGGTGCCGGTGCAGCTGGTGGAATGGGTGCGGCTTTACTTGGTTACGCTAATGCAGTGTTAAAGCCGGGTATAGAGATTGTTCTGGATACGGTTGAGCTAGAATCGAAACTGATAGGCGCGAATTTAGTGATCACTGGTGAAGGCAAAATTGATGACCAAACGGTTCATGGCAAAACTCCCGTAGGCGTATCAAAACTGGCTAAGCAACTTAATCTTCCTGTTATTGCGATTGCGGGTTGTACTGGAGATAATTTCCAAGCAGTCTATGAGCACGGTATTGATGCTGTCTATGCCTGTTTACCTAGGCCAATGTCGCTGCAAGAAGCATTTGATGAAGCCGCAAGCAATCTAGCAAACGTTGCGGAAAACGTGGCTCGGACTTATCAGATAAGTCACTAGGTTTCAGCGAATACGGCAGTGATTAGCACTGCCGTCATTATGCTGCCACTTTAGATAGACAAATCACACACTGTTGAAACCATGCATAGTGACTCTCCAAAGTCCTAGAAATTCCTTTCGAAGTCAGATAATGGTTCGATTCGAACCTTAAACTATTTTTACCACTTTTCACTAAACGAACGACATCGAACTCAAGGATCTCCTGAACTTGAGGGTAGATAGCTTTGTAGAGTGATTCTTTCGCTGAAAACAATAAAGTGACCGCTTCATTTCGGCTCAGACCTGTTTGAGCAAGCAGATCTATCTCCTCTTCTCTAGCGATAAAAGCGTGAGTATCTTTTACTTCCTGACCTGAAAGGAGACGTTGGATGTCGACACCGATATGATGATCTGCCAGCTTTTCTTTCCTCTCGACCACTGCAACCGCGTAGTTTTCACAGTGAGAAATTGAGCCGCTAAGGTGAGGTGGGAAATTGGGAGAACGATCTAAATTTATGCCTATTTGATGAGATTCTCCAAGGAGAGCAAGAGCATTGTGAGCCGCAGAGCGACCTGCGACAAATTCAGCCTGACGTGAAAAGTGCGCCTTCTGTATGGAATAGGGTAGCTCTTTTCTCGGATAAAGTGACTTAGGGAACAGTGACTTATCGTATGACACGATGCAAACCACCAGTTCCGTTTGATTAACAGTGAATGGCAGGTTTGGAAGCCCTTGAAGCCAGTTTTGTTTATTTTTAGTACTTTCAGTCAGCGTGTTCATTTCTTAAATCTACCGCTCTTAACCTATGCCCAGGCCTTATATATCAACCAAATACCTTAACAATTGTGTATATAATTGCAAATGAAAATGGTTTGCATTTATATATTTACTGTTATATAACTTCCACCTTGTTAATCAGTCGTTTTTTATTGATTAACCCTATGTAAAAAGAGAGTTTAAGGGAACGGATATGCTCGAAGCTAGAAAACTAGCATTTAGCGTTGGCGACAGAAGCTTGTTGTCAGATTTTGATATGAATTTTGAACCAGGCAAGATTTACGCTCTGGTTGGCCATAACGGCTCAGGTAAATCAACGCTACTTAAACTTCTCGCACAGCAACAAAAATCCACCAGCGGAGATGTCTTGCTACAAGGCAAATCAGTTTCCGATTGGTCAGATAAGAAATTCGCTCAGCAAATCGCCTATCTTCCTCAGCATTTACCACCTACCGATAGCCTTTCAGGAAAAGACCTAGTGAGTTTTGGCCGTTACCCATGGCACGGCTTACTTGGGCGTTTAGGTACGAAAGATAAAGAATTCATCCAACAAGCGATGCAGATGACGGATACGGAAAAGTATGCAGACCGCTTGGTTGATACATTGTCGGGTGGTGAACGTCAGCGAGTGTGGTTAGCCATGCTTCTGGCTCAGAGAACTCAATATCTGCTTTTGGATGAGCCCTTGTCAGCTCTGGATATCGCTCACCAAGTAGAAATGCTTGAACTAATAAAGAAACTGGCAACTGAACTCGAATTAGGCGTTCTTATCGTGATACACGATATCAACATGGCCGCTCGCTTTTGCGACCATATAGTGGCACTTCATAGCGGTAAAATGATCGCTCAAGGCTCTGTCTCTGAAGTGTTTAACGAACAGCAGCTAAACGATATTTATGGTATCGAAATGCAGATCACCGACCACGCTGCAGGTTATCCGGTTGCAATGCCATGCTAAACATCAAACGAATGACAATCGCCTGTATTACTACGTTGACGGTAATCATGCCTGCCATGGCTGGAACAGAGGTGTCACAAGATAAATTACGAGTGATGTCCATTGACTGGTCTCAGACGGAAACCATGATTGCTCTTGGCGTTACGCCTGTGGCATCGGCTCAACAGTCGGATTACAACGACTGGGTGAGAAGTCCGAAAATACCGGATGAGACTGTAGATGTTGGCCTGCGCACTCAACCCAACCTAGAAAGATTATCTGAGCTAAACCTAGACACCATATTCCTGTCTCCTCGTTTCGCTTCGCTTGAGACTCAGTTATCTCGTATTGCACCCGTAAAAATTCTTGGCCTGTATAAAGTGGGTGAGGTTAACTGGGAGGCCGTCACTGATTTCACTCGCCGCATGGCAAAAGAGGTTAACGCTGATAAGCAAGCTGAACAGCTTATCGCCAATAGTGAAGCTGAATTGAATGGCCTCAAGGCAGCACTGCCTGACAACCTGCCTCCAGTGCTTTTAGTGCAGTTTATGGACACCAAACATGTTCGAGTATTTGGTGAGAACAGCATCTATAAAGTGGCATTGAATCAGTTAGGCATTCAAAATGCTTGGGACAAAGCCACTAACGCGTGGGGCTTTGCTCTCACAGGTGTTGATAAGTTACAGGGTATCGATGCGCAATTTGTCGTCATAGAACCTCTTCCTGTTGGCGTAAAGGAACATTTAGCGCAAGACCAATATTGGCAGTATTTGATTGGGCAAACGGGTCGTCCGGTAATCACTGTAAAACCAACATGGAGTTTTGGTGGTTTACCCTCAGCGATGCGTTTCGCTAATTTGGTCACCTCTGCTCTGGCTGAGGAGGTCAAACGATGAGAATCTTATCCCTGAGTCTTGTTGCGATACTCGCGGCATTTATGCTGACCATTGCAGGCTTTCAGTTGAATGCCTCTGGCAATTTCTCAGCAGGCATGAATAGCCTGTTCCAAGCAGATTGGATGTCGCCAGAATCGGTTAGATTGCATTTAACTTGGTGGCCTAGATTTTTCACGACACTGATTGCAGGTGCTGCTTTGGCTGCTGCTGGCGTACTGATGCAGCAAGTGTTGCGTAACCCTTTGGCGTCACCATCCACTTTAGGTGTGGCAAGTGGTGCCAGTTTTACTCTGATGATGGCAACCTTGTATGCCCCTTGGTTACTGACATTTTCTAAATCACTGATTGCTTTGCTTGGTGGCGTGGGAACAATGGCGCTGGTATTTGCACTGTCATGGCGTCGTGCTCTTTCACCGACAGTTGTGGTGGTTTCAGGTCTGGTCATTAACCTCTACTTCGGCGCCGTCAGCACTGTCCTGTTGATGATGAATCAGGATAAGCTAGCAGGCTTAATGATTTGGGGAGCGGGTTCTCTCGTCCAGACAGGGTGGTCTGATATTGCTTATCTCGCGCCAAGACTCGGGTTAGCGATTGGTATTTCATTCCTATTTGTTAAGCCGTTAACCTTGCTGGAATTATCTGAAGAAGGCGCGAAAAGTCTTGGCGTGTCTTTGGCTAAGTTGCGCGTTATATGTCTTGGTCTCGCAGTGTTACTGACATCTTGGGTGGTCGCTAAAGTTGGCGTGATTGGCTTCGTAGGTCTCGCTGCTCCAGCGATTGCTCGTGCAACCGGTGTGCATCGTCTTGTGCCTAAGTTAATCGTCTCCATGCTGTTAGGTGGTTTACTACTAACGCTTACGGATCTGCTTATCCAACAGCTCCCAGGTATTGCCGCCATGATTGTGCCAACTGGTGCCGCAACTGCCGCATTAGGTGCACCTCTCTTATTGTGGCTGCTGCCAAGGTTGTCGATGCGTAGTCAAACCCAGACGCAAACAGTCATGACGCGTCATAGTGAGCAAGTTAAGAGCCTCAACCGCCATGCCATTGCATTGGTTGCGCTCGTTATTCCAGTTGCTCTATTTATCTTTAGTACCACTTCAATTCAGAGCTCTGGCTGGCAGTGGCTAGTGTTCTCAGGTGAGTGGAACCTGCTTGAGTGGCGTTGGCCCCGACTTGTTGCCGCCGCCTTAGCTGGTGTGATGTTGGCTACCGCAGGTACGCTGATCCAGCGTTTAAGTGGTAACCCGATGGCGAGCCCTGAAGTAATCGGCATCAGTTCGGGTACCGCTTTGGGTTTGATCATTGCCATGTTCTCTGGCATTGGCGTTAGTCTCGTTGGTTTGTATTTAGGTGGACTTGTGGGCGCGATGGCGTCGCTATCTGTGATTGTTCTTTTGAACCGTAAGTCTGGATTCCAACCAGAACGAGTACTGCTTACTGGTGTGGCTATCACAGCTCTGATGAATGCGGTACAAAGCTTCGTATTGGCAGGTGGAGACCCACGTAGTTACCAAGTTCTAGCCTGGCTTTCTGGCTCAACTTACTTTGTTACAGAGGCGACCTTACTTCCTTTAGCAGTCGCGACTTTCGTGCTTGTTGGCTTTAGTTTCTTAACGGCTCGCTGGTTGGACATATTACCTTTGGGAGAGGCCAGTTCTCGCGCACTTGGAGTGAAAGTAGGGCAGGCGAGAGGTTTGCTATTACTGCTGGTGGCATTGCTGACAGTTAGTGCCACTCTCGTTGTTGGCCCATTGAGTTTTATTGGTTTGATGGCGCCGCATCTCGCTCGTTTGTTTGGTTTTAGCCGAGCTAGAGAACACCTGATTTGTTCAGCGCTTGTCGGTATGGGGCTAATGCTTCTCGCTGATTGGCTAGGACGCCAAATGTTGTACCCACAAGAAATCCCAGCCGGTTTGGTGGCGTCTTTGATTGGCGGTATGTATCTGATGTGGGGGCTTCGCAGACTCTAATTTTTAGTCGTGAGGGAGGCAATGCTCATCTTCCCTCAATGCTGTTTTAAAATTTGTTGATAATGATAATCACAATAATAATTAATACATGGATTTGAGATGAAATTACTTTTTCAGTTGGCCCATAAACAACATAAAGCGCTCGCTTTGGTTATTTTGCTGAGTGTGGCAAGTGCCTTTCTCAGTATTGGCGTGATTGCTTTTATTCAATATGAACTGTTGAGTCAGACAACCAGTGTCCATAGTGCTATTTGGCAATTTGCTGGATTGCTGGTGCTGCTATTGATCACGGCTACCGTCGCGCAGGTGTCACTGCACAAGTTAGGCCACCAATTTGTCTATTCAAAGCGTTGTCAATTGGTTAAGCAACTGATCAACACGGATATTGAACAAATAGAAGATGTGGGTAGTGCTGGCGTGCTGGCATCGCTGAATACCGACATTCGCAACATTACGATTGCCTTCGTTACCCTGCCGGAAATGATTTACGGCTTGGTACTTACCGTAGTGGCATTGTCTTATCTCGCCTTTCTATCACTACCACTGTTTGGTGTAAGCCTTCTGATGTTAGGGGCGACTGGCATCATTGGATATGGATTGGTGACACGCATTACGTTTCACGTTCGCAAAGTTCGTGAGTTGGAAGACAAGCTTTATCACGACTATCAGGCCTTGATTGACGGCCGCAAAGAGTTATCACTCAACCCAAATCGCGCTCGTCGTTATTTTGAGGATGAGTTTGGTCCAAATGCCGCGGGTTATCGAGACGAAGTCACAAGAGCGGATATCTACAACGGTTTTGCTGCCAATATGGCTAACACGATTGTGCTGGCACTTATTGGTCTCAACTTTTATCTGGCGCTGGGTTTAGGCTGGGCTGGATTTGACGTTGCTTCTACCTTTGCTCTGGTCATTCTTTTTATGCGCATGCCACTTATGGCCGCGGTCGGTGCGCTGCCAGGTCTGATTAGCGCCAATATTTCTATGCGCAAGCTTGAATCTCTCGATTTAAGTGACAATGAAAACCTTGTTGAGGCTAACGAACAACCAGAAGTATTTGAAGGCATCGATCTCCAACAGGTGACTTACGAATACCGCGCTGATGGCGATGACCGTCCGTTTAAAGTTGGCCCAATCAATTTTAAAGCCTCAAAAGGTGAGATGATCTTCATCATTGGAGGTAATGGCAGCGGAAAATCAACGTTTGCTCGTTTACTGACCGGCCTTTATCGCCCGCATACAGGTAATGTTCTCTTGAACGGTCAACCTATGAGTGAGCTCAACTGGCCTCACTATCGCCAGCAATTTTCTACCGTATTCAGTGACTTCTACTTGTTCCATCAGATTACCAATGGACAAGGTCAAGACGTTCCAGAAGCCGATATCAAAGAGTGGATGGACCGTCTGGAAATGAGCCACAAAGTGACTCAAGAGAATGGTCGCTTGTCAGATGTTCGCTATTCACAGGGGCAGCGTAAGCGTCTGGCGTTGCTGATGGCCGTTGCTGAACAGCGAGGCTGCATGCTTCTCGACGAATGGGCGGCAGATCAAGACCCTCGCTTTAGAAAAGTCTTTTACCAACAGTTACTGCCTCTTCTTAAAGAGCGTGGCGTGACTGTAATCGCTATTACCCATGATGACCGTTATTTCGATGCGGCTGATCGCATCTTCAAAATGGACAGTGGGCAACTGACGGAACTGGATACTGCAGATAAATCACAAGCTCAACAAGCAGTAGAAAGTGTCGTCGCTTAACGAAACAACAATCCAGAAAATCAAAACAATAAAAACAACGATCTAGTTGAGGATATTATGAGTATTGACAGCCCAAACACAGAATTTACCGTCGTTATCAACCCGCAAGAACAGTACAGCATTTGGCCTACTTATCATCCAATTCCAAATGGATGGAAAGCCGTTGGTGTTACTGGCAACAAAGAAACTTGCCTTGCCCACATTAATGAAGTGTGGACTGACATGCGTCCGAAAAGCCTGCGAGAAGCGTTAGCTGAGTAATGTCACTCACTTTTGCTTAATTTTGGTGCCTACTGTTTAGGTACCTGACATTTAACAGTTTTTAGGTATATGTATGTCAGTGGATGATATCACGATGACTCCGGCCAATGGTGGTTGGGGTCCACTTTCTCATTCTCAGCAACGTCTGTGGTTGTTCCAGCAGCTCATGCCAGAAAGTATTGCCTACAATACGGGTGGCTTATTACGTTTGTCTGGAGAAGGTATCAGCAAAGAAGCCATATTTGAGGCATTCGATGCGCTGGTAGAACAGCAAGATGTTCTTCGGCTAAGACTCAAAGAACATGATGGCGTGCCTCTTCAACGAGTCTCAGATTCTGGTCCAAAACTGGAATTTGTTGACGCACAGAAATATTCTGACCCTGAAGCATTCGTGTTAAAAGATGCAGAAAGACGGGTTCGAGAGCCTTACATCATGGTCGGTGAAGCCTTGAATAGGGTGTGCCTATATCAAGTGAGTGACCAAGAGTTTGTGATGGGAGTAGCCGCTCACCACATTACAACGGATGCTTGGTCTTTACAGCTTGTTGTTCGCGCGTTGGTTGATCGCCTCGCTGGCAAGCCAAAACGTAAACTACGAGGCCAAAGCTTCGTTGAATTCGCTTCAATGCAAGGAAGTGAAGAGCATGAGGAGGCGATGCAGCAATGGCAAGCATTGAATCTAATCAGCGATGAACCTTGCGTATTGCCGGCTTCCAATCAGATCGACGCCAGTGCTTATACGGCTACACATATTGAAGAGTCATTGACTCTGGAAGAAACTGAGCGCGTGTCTGAAGCTGCGAAATCTTTTGGTGTCACACGCTTTGAAGTGCTTTCTACGGCTCTATTACTTACTCTGTCTAGCTACTCAAATCATGCGCATCCTTCGATCACTGTACCTGCCCTAAACCGAAACTCGAAAAGCCGAAGAAACATTGGTTTTTATGTCAATAATGCTGTACTAGGTTTGCAAGTTTCTCCTGAAAATACGCTTGCTGAATTGGTTGAGAGTGTCCGAACAAACCTGACAGAGTCAATGAAGTTCGAGCATTTACCTCTAGAGAAATTAGCAGGGCAACTTCCATTACCGACTGTTGCATTCAACTACCGCAGTCATGGTGACAAGCTGGTCGTAACTTCTGGAGAAATTCAGGGCTCATTCACAGAGTTCCCTCTCGCTGAAACACCGTTTGAATTGGTGTTGGATGCAGTAACGGGTGAGCAACTATCACTGCGACTTGTTTATGCACAAGAGAAGTTCACTCAAGCTCAAATTGACAGCATTTTAAGCACATACAAAAACGTTCTGAACCAGATCTGCCAATCTCCTCAACAGTCTCTAGCACGGACTAACGCGCTTTCTAGCTCAGACACAGTGGCCTTGGAAGCGCACTCAGCGGTACAACAAACATGGAATCCAGTGACCTTTATGGCGCTTGTGGCTGAGCAAGCAAAACTGCGTCCTGAAAAAGTTGCCTTAAAACATGGCCATAACACGCTGACTTACGCTGAGTTAGATGCTCAATCGAATTTAGTTACAGATTCACTGCATCAAAGAGAGGTTCAATCAGAAAGTGTTGTCGGTGTGATGATGGAGCGTGGTACCGATATGTTGGTCGCCATGCTTGGCATCATGAAAGCAGGCTGCGCATTCCTGCCACTTGATCCGGATTACCCTGCTGAGCGCATCAGCTTTATGCTTGAAGACAGCGAAGCTCAGCAATTACTGACTCAGCAGAACTTGATGGATAAGGCTCAAGATCTTTTCATCCGATCTGAAAATACTCAAGAGTGTATCGCTATTGAATCTTTGTTAGCAGCTGAGGTTCCAGTATCTGAGCCTAGTGAGTGTTCATATCAAGATATCCATTTAGACCAGTTGGCGTATCTGATCTACACCTCTGGTTCAACAGGTAAGCCTAAAGGTGTGGCAGTCAGTCATCGCGGACTGACAATGCATGTCCAGACGATTGGCGAGCAGTATGGCATGACGCCTGAAGACACAGAGCTGCATTTTGCCTCTATCAGTTTTGATGGTGCTGTTGAGCGTTGGACTGTGCCACTGGCGTTTGGCTCAACACTTATCATTCGAGACCAACAGTTGTGGACACCAGAAAAAACGACTCAAGTATTGGTGGACGAGAAGGTCACCATCGCTTGTTTCCCACCAAGTTATGCAGGCCCTTGGCTAGATTGGGTTGAACAAACTCAGCCAGACTTGTCTTTGCGCTCATTGACACTGGGTGGTGAGGCATTTACCCGAGATACGTTTGAACGAATTCAACGGGTGGTTAATCCACCTCGCATCGTCAATGGTTACGGCCCGACAGAAACGGTCGTTACTCCGATGATCTGGCGTGCTTATCCAGAAGATAAACTGGAAAGCTCCTACGCACCGATTGGTCAGCCTGTGGGTGACCGTAAGTTGTATGTGTTGGACGAGAACCTTAAGCAGGTCCCATTTGGAACAGTTGGTGAACTATACATTGGCATGGAATCTGGCCTTGCTCGCGGTTACTTGAAACGACCTGACTTGACCGCTGAACGTTTTATTCCGGATCCATTTACCGCTAACGGCGAGCGTATGTATCGCACTGGTGATTTGGTCCGATTCAGACAAGATGGTGTTGTTGAATACCTTGGCCGTGCCGATCAACAAGTAAAAATTCGTGGTTTCCGTATTGAGCTTGGAGAGATTGAATCTCGCCTACAGACGCTTGCTAATGCTGAGTTTTGTGCTGTTGTCGCACACGAGTCGCCAACAGGAAAGCGCCTAGTCGGTTACGTTCAATTGAGTGAAACAGAGCAAAAATCTGAATCTCAATGGCGTATAGAGTTAGCCTCCCAGTTGCCAGATTATATGGTGCCGTCACGCATCATTGTTAGCCAGACACTCCCTCTGACACCTGCTGGTAAGGTGGATCGTAAGCAACTATCTGCACCGGATTGGGATGAAGAACAGAAAGCGGGTGCACCGCTGGAAGGGGACATCCAATATCAGTTGGCAGAAATATGGCGTGAGCTCCTAAAAGTAGAGTCTATTGGTTCTGACAGCCATTTCTTTGCACTTGGCGGAGATTCAATTACCGCTTTGCAAATGGTAGGGAAGCTTCGTCAACGAGGTTTGATGCTGACACCAAAGCAAGTGTTTGACCATCCAGTACTCGATGAAATGGCGTTATGTGTTCTCGATAGCCAAATCAAACCAGCTGAACAAGGTGAGCTGAATGGCAAAGTAGCCTTGCTACCAATGCAGAAGCGATTCATTGAGAATTATCTGGATAAGAATGGTCAGCTAGAACTGTGCAACCAGTACGCAAAACTTAACTTGCCAGCTCCGGTTAATGCAGACGCGATTGTCCGAGCACTTAAGCAAGTGGTGCAGCATCACGATAGTTTGCGCCTTTCTTTCGAGGCTCCTAATACCACAACATCTGATGTAGCAGAGTGTCTAGCTGAATATGTGACTACCGCAGATTTTGCATTCCACCTTTATACCGAGCAGATAGACATCGATGCTGTGCAGAGTGCGATTAATCCGTCTGCTGGTAAGCAATTGTCGGTCGGCTTGAATATTGAGACGGGCGAAATGCTGGTTGCCGTTCACCACCTTGTCATTGATGCGCTTTCTTGGCCTGTGCTTATTCAAGATTTGCTGGGCAGTTATCAGCAAGAAATGGGGGTCGACTCTTATGCCTTCGCTTCTAAAACGCACAATCAGGCTGACTGGTATGAGGCATTAGAGAATCTACATATCAGTCATAAACAGTCCGAATTCTGGAATGCTCAGCGAGCAGAACGAGCTTTTGCTGAAGGTTCTGCTAAGGAGGGCGAAAGCAAAGGAATTCATAAGCACAGTTACCATTTAACCAAAGAGCTCGCCGAGCCACTGCTTGCATCGACTCAGGCCTTTGCCAGAATGAGCAAGGAGCAGACTTTGATGGCATTGTCTGCACTTGCAGTAAAACAAATAACCTCTGCAAATGAGATCGTCATTCATCGTGAAAGCCATGGTCGATTCAGTGAGTCGTTTGGATTGGATCTTTCACGCAGTGTTAACTGGCATACTGCGCTGTTCCCGCAAAAAGTTGTGCTAAGTGAGAGTATTAGTGAACTGTTAGCGAGTGTAAAAGATGGCTCACATGCAATCACCGATGGTGGCTTGAGTTACTCAGCTGGCGTAGCTCAGCAGCAATGGCAGTATCAAGACAATGTTGATGTGCTATTTAACTTCCTAGGCCGAGCAACGAAGGCTGATGTAAAAGGGGCTGAACTGGGTGAGTTTGGCTTATGGCGACCAGAAAATGCCAAAGCTGATGCCGCAATTGTACTGAATATCAGCGAAACTGATGATGGCTTTGACGTCGATTTGGAGTTTTCACTTTCTGCTCTGTCGAAATCTGAATGTGATGCTTATGTTCATCACTTAGAAGCGGCAATCAAAGCAATGACGGAACATTGCACGTCTAACTCAGCCGTTTTGACACAAGCTGATGCGCCAAACACTAACCTGAGTCTTGCTACGCTAAGCCATGTAAGTGATAACGCTCATCAACTTCCGAATCAAATACTACCGCTGTCTACGCTACAGCAAGGTTTGTATTTCCACGCTCAGCTATCGCAAGACACAAGTACCTACGTCAACCAAATTACCTTACCAATATTTGGCGCTGATGCTGGCCAGTTAGAAGAGGGTTGGAAAGCCTTGATGAAGCGTCATTCGATTCTACGTAGTACGCTGCATCAAGTAGAAGGTCAGACACACCTTTATGTTTGGGATGACCTTCCTATCACGAGCAGAGTCTTTGATGGGCGAGAGGAAGTAGGCTTTGAACTAGAGTCGTATAAACGTTCGCTCATTGAACAAGGTTTCGAACTGGAACAAGATGCGAGCGTACAGCAGCTAAAACCTTTGTGGCGAGTAGATCTAGTGACAACGGGCGACAATGAGATCGCTTGTATCTTCACGATTCACCACATTCTGATGGATGGTTGGAGCACTGGTGTTTTGCTCAGCGAACTGTTTGCCCACTATCAAAACATGAGCCTGCCTGTTGTCAGCCATAATTTTGCGGATTATTTAGAATGGGTTGTACAGCAAGAACCAGAAAGTGCTCAAGAGTACTGGCGTGGTTATCTGAATGGTGTAGAAGCGCCAACAATCTTGGTTGAACAATACGGTTCGAACACAGATAAACTAGGGCATGTGCGCCACAACGTGGACTTCAGTGCTGAGGTACTAAGTGGCTGGCAGTCTCAGTTGAAGTCATCTGGCATCACGCTGAATACTCTCATTCAGGGCGCATGGTTACTAACGCTTCAACGCTACACGGGTCAGTCTCAGCCTGTTTTCGGCAATACGGTTGCAGGTCGGCCATCGTCACTGGCAAACAGTGAAGCCATGGTTGGTCTTTTCATTAATACCTTGCCTGTTACATCAATGGTGAACTGGCAAGCGAAAACCGGTGAATGGCTTGCCGATATACAAGAGCAGGCGAGTGCACAGCGTGAATTCAGCCACGTCTCTTTGTCAGAGGTACAAGCACAATCTCCACTGGCTGGTGAGAATCTGTTTGATTCGTTGGTGGTCTTTGAAAATTACCCATTGGATGAGAGCCTGTTTAGTGAAACTGGCCTTAAAATTGGCGAGCCTGACAGTTATGAGTTTACGCATTACCCGTTAACGCTGGCGGTATTGCCAAGTGAATCATTACGTATTGTTTTTGCGTACGACTCAGCGAAATTCTCGCAGTCAGATATTGATGCGCTGTCAGCAACGATGTCTCATTATCTTGAGCAGCTTGTCGATAAGTTGACTCATAGCCTGAGTGATATTGATGTATTGGACGCCGAGCAACAGTCTCGCTTGTCCGGTCATGTAAAAGAGCCTGAACCCTGGGCTTACAAACCCTTCGCTGAACTGTTAAAAGAGCAGGTGCTTGCACAACCAGATAGTGAAGCGCTTGTGGCGAATCCTCTTGGGGGAACGGCCTTATCAACTAATGGCTCGGAACGGCTTGCTTTGACATACCAACAGCTGGATAACTTCAGTGATGGTGTGGCTGCTGAGCTAATTGCGCGCGGTATTCAACGAGATCAGCGAGTTGGTGTAATGTTTGCCCGTGGCGCAGACATGCTGGTGGCAATGATCGGTGTCTTGAAAGCCGGAGCTGCATTCCTACCTTTAGATCCTTCATACCCTCAAGACCGACTGGCCTACATGGTTGAAGATAGCGATGCTCAATGGCTGATTTCTGACGGTAGTTCGCAACAATTGGCAAGTGAGATTTGTCAGCCAGATAACATCATTGCGTATTCTGAAATCGACCTTCAGCAGCCTCTTTTAAATCGCCCTGAAATTTTGGAAGAGCAGCTGGCGTATGTGATCTATACCTCCGGCTCAACGGGTAAACCTAAAGGTGTGTGTGTTTCTCATTCAGGTCTGAGTATGCACGTTCAAACTATTGGCCAACGATATGGCATGACACCAAAAGACATCGAGCTGCACTTTGCTTCGATCAGTTTTGATGGTGCCGTTGAGAGATGGACTGTCCCTCTGGCCTTTGGTTCAAAGCTGGTGATTCGAGACCAGCAGCTTTGGAGTGCTCAAGAGACATGTGAAGTGCTTGAGCGTGAAGCCGTGACCATTGCGTGCTTCCCGCCAAGCTATGTTGGACCACTGCTAGAGTGGATTGAGGTTGAACAGCTAACATTAGCCGTACGCTCTTGGACTCTGGGTGGTGAAGCCTTTACACGAGAGACCTATTTCAAGCTTCAGCAGGTACTGAATCCGAAGCGCATTATCAACGGATACGGCCCGACGGAAACAGTCGTGACGCCAATGATCTGGCAGGCTTATCCTGAAACGCCACTAGAAAGTGCTTATGCGCCTATCGGTACTGCTGTCGGTGCACGTAGTCTGTATGTATTGGACAGCAACCTTCGTCCGGTTCCGTCTGGTGTCAGTGGCGAACTGTACATTGGTGAAGAAGTTGGCTTAGCTCGCGGTTATCTAGATCGTCCAGATTTAACGGCCGAGCGTTTTGTTCCCGATCCATTTGCGAATAATGGAGAGCGCATGTACCGCACTGGCGACTTAGTTCGCTGGCGCGAAGATGGTGTGATGGAGTATCTGGGGCGGGCAGATGACCAAATAAAAATTCGAGGCTTCCGTGTCGAATTGGGTGAAATCGAGTCACGATTACAGAGTATCAGTGGCAGTAAACTGAGTGCTGTCACCGCCTTTGAAGGTTCAGCTGGAAAATACTTGGTCGGCTACGTAGAAGGTCAGGCTGACCTAATAAACGGCGATGATATTCTCGCTCAAATGGCGAAAGTACTGCCTGACTATATGGTGCCTTCACAGCTTGTAGTCATGGAGTCAATGCCGTTGACGCCAGCAAGTAAAGTCGACAAGAAAAAACTGCCGCAGCCTGACAACCATGTTCAGCACAAAGCCTATGAAGCGCCAGAAGGTGAGGTTGAACAGCTTCTGGCACAAGAATGGCAAGCCTTGTTCGGGCTAGAGAAGGTAAGTCGTAATGATGATTTCTTCGCTCTGGGCGGTCAGTCATTGCTCGCTACCCAGCTCGTTGGACGTTTGCAGCAAAAACACCAGATTCGTCTTTTACTTCAGAGTGTCTTTGATTCTCCAGGACTAGATGTGATGGCAACTCAGTGTACATCGCTCAAAGAACCTGCAGTCACGATCAAAGCAGTGCCGCGCATGGAATACATGCCAGTGAGCGCTTCACAGAAGCGTTTATGGTTTGTTCAACAGCTGATGCCTGAAAGCTCTGCTTATCACATGCCGCTTGGACTTAAGTTAAAAGGCGAAGTGAATAGAGAGTGGCTAGAGCAGTCGTTGCGCACTGTGATAGGCCGCCATGAAGCTCTGCGTACCAGCTTCATGCAGGTAGATGGCGAGCTGATGCAGTCTATCCATTCTGATGACGATGTAAGTCAATTTGCATTAGAAGAATACTCAGCTGATGAGTTCTCTAGCATAGAGGAGCAGCGCCTTAACTGGATCGGTGAAACCTTTGATTTGTCATCGCCTTCATTATTGAGAGCATACTTAATCAAGCATTCAGAACAGGAATTTGAGTTACTTCTGGTTGTCCATCACATCGTCTCTGATGGCATTTCGATTCAAAACCTAATGCGAGAGCTGTCGGCTGTTTATTCGTCATACAGTCATTCTGGACACTTTGAGTCAAGCGTAGAGACTGTCGCGCTGGATTACGCCGATTACGCTAGCTGGCAGCAAGAATGGTTAAAGTCAGATAGCGCCAAAGAATCACTTTCATGGTGGAAAGCGACGTTAGCGAAAGATATTGAGCCGCTTGTTCTCCATAGCGATGTCGCGAGAGACCAGCTCGAAACCACCGGTCAGCGTCATCACTTCACTCTGACCAAGCAGCAGGTCAACGCGATTGAGACTCTTGCTGCACAAAGCGCAACGACTCCTTTTAACGTTATGTTAAGCCTGTGGCACTTATTGCTTCACAAGTATTCTGGGCGTGATGAAATTCGAGTTGGTATTCCTGTCGCAGGTAGAACACAGCCAGATACTCAGCAGATGCAAGGCTGCTTCATTAACAACTTGGTGATCCCTGCGCAGTTAGACGCGGCAATGAGTTACGACAATCTGCTCCAAGACACAAAACGTTTTACTGAGCAGGCGTTGACGCATCAGGATGTGCCATTTGAGGTATTGGTAGAGTCACTTGGCGTGACGGGTAATTTGCAGCACCATCCGTTGTACCAGACGAGTTTCAACTTCCAACGTATTGAGCGCTCAATTCTCGCTGAATGGGGAGGATTACAAGCAGAAGCGTTTGATCCGGGCGTGGTTGCGGCTCAGTTAGAGTTGAGCTTAGATGTTCAGGCCTATGATGACGGCGAATGGAGTGGTTTTGTTAACTACGCAGCACCAGTATTCGATCAAACGTTTGTCGAAGCGTTACTTGGTCACTGGCTCAAGCTGCTTGAACAAGTTGCCTTGAATCCCAACGCGACGCTGTCTGAACTCAAGTTGGTTGATTCTGACGAGTTCGCACAAATTGAAGCATTCAACGCGACGAAGAAATCATGGGGTGAAATGCTCCCTCCGCCAGTCGCTGTTGAAGCTCAAGCACAGCGCACCCCTGAGGCGATTGCTTTGTCCATGGGTCAGCAGTCAATGACTTACGCTGAATTCGACAGCAAAGTTAATCAGTTGGCTCAGTGGCTACGCCAACAAGGTGTGGGCGAAGAAACCAGAGTCGGCCTTGGTTTACCACGCTCGTTTGAACTAGTAATTGGATTACACGCGATTACTCGTGCCGGTGGTGCTTATGTGCCATTAGACCCAAGTTATCCAGCAGAACGTTTGAATTACATTCTTGAGTCTGCGGACGTATCCATCTTACTGACCGATAGTGAGACCTTGCCACAATGGCCAGAAAATCCTCAATGTCAGTATGTGGCGCTAAATCAGGCTGAGATCTTACAGCAAGTCAACGAGCAGAGCACTGAGGCTCCAGTGGTAAATTGGCAGGCTGAACAGTCGCTGTATGTCATCTTTACTTCCGGTTCTACAGGACTACCAAAAGGCGTGGTAAATACCCAGTCGGCACTGCACAACCGTTTGGCTTGGATGCAAAACGAGTATCAGTTAGATGCCAGTGACTGTGTCCTTCAGAAAACACCGTTTAGCTTTGATGTCTCTGTATGGGAGTTCTTCTGGCCGCTTATGTATGGTGCAAGACTAGCGATTGCTGAGCCAGATCATCACCGACAACCTGAGTTATTGCATAACACCATTCGCGAGCAGGGCGTAACGACGATCCATTTCGTTCCTTCGATGCTTCATGCGTTTGAAAGTGAAACGGATATTGGAGAGTGCAGCAGCCTGCGCCGTATTATTTGTAGCGGTGAAGCCTTACCTGCTGAGTTGACAGAAAAAGTGTTGACGGGTGCGCCAGATTGTCAGCTGCATAACCTTTATGGTCCGACTGAAGCGGCTATCGATGTGACTTACTGGCAATGTGAATTGCCTGTCGGTAAGCGCATCCCGATTGGTCATGCGATTAGCAACACTCAACTTCATGTATTGGATGATTGTTGGAATCCAGTCCCAGTCGGTGTACCTGGTGAGCTATACCTTGCGGGTGATGGCCTCGCGCGTGAGTACCTATCCAGACCGGATTTGACCGCCGATCGCTTTGTGCCAAATCCTTTTGCGTGCGAGCAAGATGGAAACATCGGTTCTCGTATGTACCGCACCGGTGACCAAGTGGTCCGCATGCCAGATGGCAGACTTGAATATCTGGACCGATTAGATCATCAGGTAAAAATTCGTGGGCTTCGTATTGAGCTGGAAGAAATTGAGAATGTTCTTAACCAACATGATGACGTCGATGAATCGGTAGTCATTGCTTATGAACATCAAACAGGTACGCAGCTTGTCGCTTACGTGGTTTGCGGTGAGTGGAATTCAGAAAAAGAAACCGCTGCTAAAGCGCACTTGAATGATCACCTTCCCGACTACATGGTTCCTGCCATCTACGTTGCACTGGATGAAATGCCTCTTTCACCAAATGGCAAGCGTGATCGCAAAGCGTTGCCTTCTCCAGAGTGGAGTAAGGTGGAATATCGCGCCCCAGAGAGTGAATTGGAAATTTGGTTTGCCAATACATGGCAGCAAGTCCTTGGCTCAGAAAAAGTCGGCTTAGACGATAACTTCTTTGCGCTCGGAGGCCATTCTCTGTTGGCTACACGTATCGTCGCTCAAGCACAAAAAGAGCTCGACTTAGCGATCTCATTAAAAGACTTCTTTGCTGCTGGGACGCTACAGGCGCTAACGGATGCACTTCAGTCTCAGTATCAGGCAAACAATGAACAAGAACAGGATGAACTCGACGCCATGGCAGCACTAATGGACGAGTTGGAATTGTTATGACCCAAGAATCAAATTCAAAAGCACAACAAAAACCAAAAATAGACAAATTTGCATTAGCAAAACGTTTTCTAAACCTTGGCGAGCAAGAGCAGGCGAAATTTATCGCTCTGCTTGATGCCAAAGGAATGAGCTTTGAAAAGCTACCGATTGTCTCAGCAGAAGAGGTGCGTGATGTGCCTCTTTCTCCGGCGCAGAAACGACTTTGGGACATCTACCAGCTTGATGCTGGTAATAGTGCTTACCATATCAGTGGTGGTTTTGAGCTCACTGGTGATCTCTCTACCGACAAAATGGAACTGGCGCTTGCTGAAGTCATGAGCAAGCACCACGCCTTGAGAACACGCTTTGTTGTTTCGGACCAAGGTGAACCGAAGCAACATGTTGACCAGCACTGTATTGCTCACGTTGAGCTTAAAGATGCTAGGCACTTAACGGAAAGTCAGCTGGGCGAATGGACAGCTGAATTTATCGCTAAGCCGTTTGATTTGCTTCATGAGATGCCAGTGCGAATGGCGTGTATTCGTGCATCTGAAGACAAAACCCATGTGATCATCGTGATGCACCATATCGTCTCTGATGGCTGGTCTATCGGATTATTTATGCGGGATCTGGTCACCGCCTATCAGGGTGAGTCTCTAGAGCCATTGAGCATTCAGTACAGCGACTTTTCTGTCTGGCAGGATGCACTGCTAAAAGCGGGCAAAGGGGATGAGGATCTTCAATTCTGGCAGCAAGAGTTAGGTGAGAAGCAGCCACAAAAACTGTTTGAATGGACGGGCGATATTACGCCTAATCAGCGTCGAGAAGCACAGCAGGTAAGCCTTAAATTTGATAGTAATGTTTCTGAACATATTGCGCGCCTTGCAAGGCAAAATAACGTCACCACTTCGAGTTTCTGGCTAGCCATTTGGCAGGCTGCGCTGTTCAAGTTGACAAGACGTAACGATATCAACATTGGTATGCCAATGGCTAACCGCGCCCGACCAGAAGTATCTAATGTTATTGGCTTTTTCGTAAACACTAATGTGGTTGCGCAAAACGTACAACCTGAGCAGAGCTTTGGTCAAATCATGGCTAGATCTCACAGCAAAGTGCTAGAGATTCAGGAACATCAACTATTGCCGTTCGATCGTGTGGTTTCTTCATTGCTGACGGAAAGGTTGGTTGGCGAAACGCCTTACTTTCAAGTGTTGTTTAATCATCAGGTCAATCAAACCGAATCGGTCGAGTTTGCTCCGGGTGTAGCGGTAAAGCCGCTGGCACTTAAAGGCAACTTCGCACTGTTTGATGTCGCTTTGGATGTGTTGGAATCTTCGAGCAGCACTCAGGTAACGCTGACCTATGCCAAAGATCGTATCGACCCCGAGATGATGGTTTCGCTTACTAGTACTCTGAACCTGTTGGTCTCGCAAGCAGAACAAAACCTGAATACACCATTGGCTGCGCTTAACTCACTGGATCAGGCTCAACTTGCCAGATTATCGGAACTGTCGCAGCCAGAAGGTGAGTGGCGTTATCAACCAGTCACTGAGTTGTTCGATCTTCAGGGTTTTGAGCAACCGTCAGCCATTGCATTAAAACACGGCCAGCAAAGTGTCTCGTTTAAACAGCTGGAAGAAAAATCGAACCAGCTGGCGAGCCAGTTAGTGGAACAGGGTGTCGTTCGCGACCAAGCTGTGGGCGTTCTTTTCGAGCGCGGCAACGATATGATCATAGCGATGATCGCCATTATGAAGGCTGGTGGGGCGTTTCTACCACTTGACCCTGATTATCCGACCGACCGATTGGCTTACATGATCGAGGATTCTGCTGCGAGCTTGGTCATCAGCGATCAATCATTGCGCTCACGTTGGGAAGAGATTAACTCACACGTCCTCTCACATTCGGATCAGGCGGCTTCAGTTTCACCGCTTTATATGGATACGTTAGATTGGCAAGGTCTCTCAAAAGCCAAGCCAGAAGTAAAACTCTTGCCAGAGCAGTTGGCTTACATCATCTACACATCAGGGTCGACGGGTAAACCTAAAGGCGTCGCGATTGCCCATGATGGCCTGAGTATGCATGTGCAGACGATTGGTGCTCAGTATGGGATGACGCAAGATGACGTTGAACTCCACTTTGCTTCAATCAGTTTTGATGGAGCAGTAGAGCGCTGGACAGTGCCATTGGCGTTTGGTTCTCGTTTGGTGATTCGCGATCAGCAACTTTGGAGTGCGGAGAAGACCTGTGAAGTCCTCAAACAGGAAGGGATTACGATAGCCTGTTTCCCTCCAAGTTATGTCGGGCCTTTATTGGACTGGATTGAGACGACTCAGCTTCAGTTGAATGTACGTTCCTGGACTTTGGGTGGTGAAGCCTTTACTCGGGAAACCTATGACCGGTTGCAATCTGTTGTAAACCCACCGCGTATTATCAACGGCTATGGGCCAACAGAAACTGTGGTGACACCAATGATCTGGCGTGCTTACCCACAGGATAAGCTGACCAGTGCCTATGCACCTATCGGTCAACCTGTTGGGGCTCGTAGACTTTATGTGTTAGATGGTTTGCTTAACCAAGTTGTCGAAGGCTCAGTCGGGGAGTTGTACATTGGTGAAGAAGTCGGCCTAGCACGTGGTTATCTGGGTAAGCCCGATATGACCTCAGAAAGATTTATGCCGGATCCATTTGCCAATAATGGCGAGCGCATGTATCGCACGGGTGATTTAGTTCGTTGGCGAGAAGACGGTGTCATGGAGTATTTTGGCCGTGTTGACCAACAGATAAAAATCCGTGGATTCAGAATCGAACTGGGCGAGATTGAATCAAGGCTTCAGCAAATATCCGGTGTCGAGACTTGCGTGGCTGCGGCGCATCGTCATGGTTCTATGACCCACCTTGTGGGGTATCTACATGGCGCAAATGCAAACAAGGCTGATAGCGTTTCGATATTATCTGAGCTTGCTGAGCATCTGCCTGAGTACATGGTACCAGCGCATCTCGTGGTGCTAGATGATTTGCCGTTAACTCCAGCAGGTAAGGTGGATAGAAAAGCACTGCCGGAACCAGAATTCAAATCTGAACTGTCGCAAGGTTTACCACCAGAAGGAGAAAAAGAAACTCTCCTTGTTGAGATTTGGCAAGAGCTACTGGGTATTAATTCTGTCAGCCGAGAAGACAGCTTCTTCGCGCTAGGTGGAGACTCTATATTGAGCCTTCAGCTAGTGAGCAAATTGAAACTAGCAGGCCTCAACGTATCTCCAAGGCAAGTATTCCAAGCGCCAGTACTGAGCGAGTTAGCACAAGTACTTGAAGCAGCAGTTGAGCAAGAGCAAAGAGAGTTACCAAAAGAACCATTTGGTCTGATGCCAATTCAGGCTCATTTCATGGCGCAAAACTTTGCTCAGCCAAACCACTGGAACCAGCACGTGTGTGTTGAGTTGAAGCAGGATATGGATATTCAGGCACTGGATACTGCGCTTAAAGGGTTAGTAGAGCATCATCCTGCGTTGAGATTGTCGTTTTCTCAAAATGAGGGTAAATGGCAGCAGCAATACGTCGAGAATGTTTCCCATGCTCTTCTATGGAAAACTCAGCTAAACAGCTTAGAAGCATTCGAAGTGTTCGCTCACGAGTTGCAAGCAAGCCTTGATATCGAAGCAGGCCGACTGATTCAAGCAGGCTACGCTCAAATCGAGGGGCAGAAATCTCGCTTGATGATCGTAATTCATCACCTGGCTGTAGATGGCGTCTCATGGCGAGTCCTGATGGATGACTTATGGCGTGCTTATCAGCAAACGCTTTCAAGTGACGAAAAGTCAAAGAAAACAGTTGAGCTACCACCTGTTTACACCTCTTTGGATATGGCGGTAGATAGCCTCAACAACTGGGCATCAACAGAACAGGGCAAAGCTAGGAAAGCCGTTTGGAACGAACAAGCTTTCCATGTGGAAAATACACACGCTAAAGCAATCTATGGCAACAAGCGCTCACTCAAGGTTGAGCTAAGCCGTGAGGTGACGTCGGCTTTACTGAGTTCTGAAAACATCACAGTTGAACTTGTTTCTGCTTTGGCAGCAATTGTGGGAAGCAACGAAGATGGTCAAAGCGTGTATCTAGAAAGTCATGGTCGTGACGAGTCTGTCTTTGAAGGGTTAGATCTAAGCCGCATGGTGGGCTGGATGACGAGCCTCTATCCGATGACTTTGAATACCTCAGATTCTCGAGATGATATCGCCGAGCGTATGGCGCTATTGAGCCAAGACTCAGGCATTGGCTATGGACTGCGCTACTTAGAGGATGAGTCTCAAGAACAAATTACGCAGCTAACATTCAATTACCTAGGGCAGTATCAAGGCAATAGTTTTGCTCATTGGTGCCAACCAGTGTCGTCAAACTCGCGTGATCAAGCAGATGATAATACTATGTTGACGCCCTTGGTCATCAATGCCCAAGTTGTGGATGGTGTATTAAGCGCTGATTTTGAATATGCAACGAGTCATTATTCGAAATCAGATATCGAGATCAAAGCAAATGCATGGCAAGAAAAACTTGAATCGATACACTCGGCATCTAAATCGCAAAAAGGCGAGGGGATAGCAGCCAAAGCTGACCTTAAATTGATCGAAAAGCTTAATACCGATGTTGAAGGTAGTGCTCCTGTATTCTGCATTCACCCAGTGACAGGCCGAACAGTTGGCTATCAGAAACTGGCTCAAGCATTGGCGGGCAAACGCACCGTTTATGGTGTTCAGTCTCAGAGTTTCGTCTATCCAAATCGCTTTGACATTTCGTTTAGCGCAATGGCTGATACTTATTGCGCGACTATTCGTCAAATACAGCCATTAGGGCCTTACACATTGATTGGTTGGTCGCTTGGTGGCGCGCTCTGTCAAGAAATCGCAGCTCGCCTCGAAGCAGCAGGTGAAAGTGTTGCTTTCCTCGGGCTATTGGACTGCTATGTGCCGGGCACTGAAATTGCCGAAGATCAATGGGAATCACCAACAGCAAAAGCCAAGCTGATTGGGCATCTAGAATTGCTCTTGGGTAAGTTATCGGAAGGGCAAAAGCAAAGCTGTCTTGCAGGGTTTGACCAATCATCACCGGATAAATGGCCAAACGTGTTCTCATCATGGTTAGCGTCACAAAACTTTGATCACTACCTGTCGGAAAGTGCACAGCAAATGCTTTACAGCTGGGCGGTAGAGCAGCACATGAGAGCGCTGTGTCATGAGTATCAGTTACCTGAAATCAATACCAAACCAACCGCATATTGGGCAGGGCAACCTGAAGGTCGACACAAACTGCTGAGTTCGGAATTGTCGAAAGTTAACGCTCAGTTAAGCAGTGAAGTGCTGGATACGGATCATTTAGGAATAGTGCAAGACAGTACGCTTATCGAGAAATTACGCCACTTATTAATAATCAATACATTATAGATCCATAACGACTAATTTATAGATTCCATTTTTCTATAAAACTCGTTACACTCCATTCGCACTCGAAATGCTAATGATAATGGTTATCATAATTATTAATATAATATTCGGTAAAACCGAGAGTTAAGGAGAAAGACATGAATCGGCAGTTTATGCTGAGCCCGGCTTGTTTGGCAGTAGCGTTCGCTCTGTCTGCTGGCGTAGTTAACGCAGCGGAAGACGAAACAGTAGTGGTAGTAGGTCAAGAGCACGATAGTGCCGTAGGACCAGATTTCAGTTATCTAGGACAAAAAAGTCGTACAGCAACCAAAACAGATTTAGCAATCCATGAAACGCCACGAGCTGTTTCTGTTGTTACTCGCGAACAAATGGATGACCGTGCGTCAATCAGCATCTCAGACGCACTTCAGTACACCCCAGGTATTCAAGCTAATTTCTATGGTGAGGATAACAAACAAGATTGGTTTGTTATTCGTGGTTTTACACAGGCGAATAACGGACTTTACCAAGATGGCACACGTCTATATTCAGCAGGTTTCTACAGTTGGCAAATTGACCCGTTTGCTCTAGAGCGAGTTGAAATTCTTCGTGGTCCTGCATCTGTTCTGTACGGACAAAACCCTCCGGGTGGCTTAATCAATACCGTCAGCAAACGCCCTCAATTTGATGGTGGTTCCGGTCAGGTTGCTGTTGAGTATGGCTCTTATGATAGAACTCAAATTAGCTTGGATGTAAATCATGAGCTCAATGAAGATGTTGCTTTTCGTCTAGTCGCTATGGGCCGTAAGAACGGCACTAAAGTGGATAATGTCGATGCTGAGCGTATTTTAATTGCTCCTTCCTTAGCGTGGAATATCAACGACAAGAGCAGTATTACATTCCTAACTAGCTATCAAAAAGATGATTCTGATCCATATCTACAGTTTTTGCCTGTCGAAGGTACATTAACAAGCAACCCTAATGGCAAAATTGCTGATGATGTGGCTCTGGGCAACCCAGACTGGGAAAAGTTTGAACGTGAACAGTTATCCTTGGGCTATGAGTTCGATCACCAGTTCAATAGCGCTTTGAGTTTTGGGCAATCTGCTCGCTATAGTCGAATGGATATTGATTTACGTCAGATGTTTTTTGCCGGCTATTCAGCGGATGCTACTTTCCAAGGCCTTAATATCGGTGCTCTATTGGACCCCACGGGATCACGCCAAACTATTTCACGAGGTGCATCTATTGAAAAAGGGCAGTCTGATGCTTTCAATATTGATAACAGGTTAGTTTATGAGTTTAAAACTGGTGATTTTAGCCATACTTTACTAACAGGAATTGATTATCAGAGTATAGATATAGACAGCAAAACGTTTGCAGACAATCCAACTATAGCTAATGGTAATGAATCTAAAACTATACCTGGCGTGGGGAGCATACCTGACCCAACCTTCAATATCTTCAACCCTAGTTATACAAATAACATTGTATTGCTTAACGGCGTAACCCAAGTCACCGAAGACGATATGCAAACAACAAGTACTAAGAACAGCCAGCTTGGTTTCTACGTACAAGATCAGATTAAATATCACAACTGGGTGTTCCAAGCCGGTCTACGATATGACGATACGTCAAACGAAGATAGTAACCAGTCCACAGGAAAAACTTACAAAGCTGATTACGAAGAATGGACCTCTAGTGCGGCCGTTGCCTACGTTATGAACAATGGCTTCACTCCATATGTGACTTACGCGCAATCTTTTGAACCAGTCATTAAGACAGTGGACAATCAAGCTGCTAAACCAGAACGGGGCGAAGCAATTGAAGCAGGTGTGAAGTATCAACCGAGAAGCTTTGATGGTTACTTTAACTTTTCTGTCTATGAAGCCACTAAAAAGGATGTTGTCCAATCGGTTAATTCAGAAATCAAGCAAATCGGGGAAATACGTAACCGAGGTATGGAACTTGGTGCGGTAGCGAATGTTACTCAGGCTCTTACTTTGATTGGTAACTTATCTTACGTTGATTCTGAAATCAAAGATGATACAAACTCGGCCATAATAGGCAATCAACCCCAGCAAGTGGCTGATACTACAGCTTCGGCTTGGGCTAAATACCAGTTCTTTGGTGGTACTTTTGAAGGCCTTAGTATAGGCGGTGGTTTGCGTTATACAGATGACACATATGCTGGTAATGATAACGTAAACACAGTTCCTTCATATACACTTTACGATGCAACGGTTAGCTACCGAATTGATGACTATAAGTTTCAAGTCGCAGCGAAAAACATCTTTGACAAAGAGTACATAGCAACATGTACGAGTAATACTTGGTGTTACTACGGTGACCGCCGCAATGTTATCGCGAGCGTGAGCTATGACTGGTAACAGCGATGCCCTCAACACTCTGCCCTTTGGGCAGAGTGTTCAGCAACAAGGGGATACATGTTGCGTTGAGATGCCAAGCGGTCAGTTAACACTTAGCAAGGAAAGTGGTGGTTATTGGCGTGTAACCAGCAGTGCCATCAACGATAAGGAAGTAGTTCAAGCTTTTGTCCTTATGCTTGAACACCGAACGGATATTCGTTGTATTGATCTTGGCGAGTTTACTTTCTCATCATTAAACGACTTCACTCATGTTACAGGTGAAGGTATTCGCTTGGTTTGGCGAGAAGCTTTGCTGCAGTTGCCAGAACTTTGGCTAAAGCAGCAGCGTCGCGCTATTCCACATAAGCAGATTCTTGCTTCTAATGGCTACCATCCTCTTCGCCCAAGACCTCAAAAAGGTGAGCTATACAGCCGCTACATTCCTGAGCTAGAGCAGACGCTGTCTCTGGTTGGGCTAGATGTAGAGCAGCATGCTGAGCTGTTTTCAAAATGGCAAAACAGTGAACGAGTGGCTGCGTTTTGGGAGCAGACAGGCACTTTAGAAGAGCATAAAGCTTATCTAGAGGAGCAGTTGGTCAATGATAAAAACCAGCTCTTGATTGTGTGCCTCAATAACGAACCCTTTGCTTATATTGAAGCCTATTGGACGAAAGAAGATCGCATCGCGCCGTATTATGCAGCAGGCGATTACGATCGCGGTATTCACATGCTTGTTGGTGAAGAGCATCACCGTGGCAGTCACAAGGTCGCCGCTTGGCTTCCTTCAGTATGCCACTTCCTTTACCTGTCCGATCCAAGGACAGAGAAAATCGTCAGCGAACCAAGAGCAGATAACGCCAAGATGATTGGCTATCTGCAGAAATTCGGTTTCGCCAAGTTAAAAGAATTCGACTTCCCTCATAAGAGGGCAGCTCTAATGTGTCAGTTGAGAGATACCTTCTTTAGCGATTGCTTTTAGTATCGCAACCCAGTTTTAGGGTGTCTCGGGGATAGAGAGCCAAAGAGCTCAACGGAAAAACATGAGGTTACAAAAATGACAGACCAGATTAAGGAATATGATGTGCTTGGCGTGGGCTTCGGCCCTGCTAACCTGTCAATTGCGATTGCGTTAGAAGAGACGGCGCAGAACCAAGAATTAAGCTACTGCTTCCTAGAGCAGAAATCTCATTTCGAATGGCATGGTGGCATGTTGCTAGATGGCACTCGAATGCAGATTTCTTGTTTGAAAGATTTGGTGACGCTGCGCAATCCAACCAGCCCTTATTCCTTTGTGAACTACCTACATTCACATGACCGCTTAAGTTCGTTCATCAACTTGGGCTCTTTGCACCCTTCACGCGTCGAATTCAATGACTACCTGACTTGGGTTGCAAACCAGTTTGATTCTGTCGTGACCTATGGACAACGCGTTATCGACATCGAACCGATTGAAGTCGATGGCGAAATTACGAAAGTTCGCGTTGTCTCAACGGATATCAACGGCAACCAAACAGTACGTATTGCGAAAAACCTATTGATTGGTATGGGTGGTATGCCGAAGCTTCCAGAGCTGTTTAACGGCCTGAGTGACGAGAAGGTGATTCATTCATCGAAATACAAGGTGTGGCGTGAACAGTTTAATGCTGGTACGGAGACACCTAAGATTGCGGTTGTCGGTGCTGGTCAAAGTGCTGCCGAGATCTTCGTTGACCTGACAAACCGTTATGAAGAAGGTGAAGTTCACTTAGTGAACCGTAATTTTGCTCTACATCCAGCAGATGACAGTGCATTCGTTAACGAGATCTTTGACCCTGAGTTCACAGATCACGTATACAAGAGCACCGATGAAGAGCGTAAAACCATCCTTTCTCGCTTCAATGGTACAAACTATTCAGTTGTCGATACAGAAGAGCTTAGCGCGATTTATGAGCGTCTATACCTTCAGCGCGTGACTGGCGAAGGCAAGCACCAACATCTACGCTGTCATGATATTCAAGAAGTAGGGCAGAAAGAAGGTAAGATTGCGCTTCGTTATAATGATCGCATTCATAGCGAGCAAAACTGGCACGACTACGATGCGGTTGTCCTTGCTACTGGCTATCGCTACGATCAGTTCAACCAAATGTTGAACAAGCTAGAACCACTAATGTCGGACAAGCAGGTTGAGCGTCATTATCGTCTACCAATGCAGGAGTCTTGCAAAGTGAATGTATTCCTTCAAGGCTGCTGTGAATCATCACATGGTCTGAGCGATACTTTGCTTTCTGTTCTGGCAGTGCGTTCGAAAGAGATTGTAGACTCGCTATTTGCGAACTTTGAAACAGAAAAAGTCGCAGAAGAAGCATAAAGCATCAAACAGACTATAAGGGCCGTAACATAAAGTGTTACGGCCTTTTTGTTTTTGGGTTACTTATTGATAATTAGGAGCTTAATGAACAAAAATATGCCTCATAACTAAGAGGAATCAAAGAACTGTGAGCGAGCTCTGACGGTTGTTTCTTTATCACGCCTATGTTTGTGCTGGTTGTAAAACCACTACTTTAAACACAACGTTGGTCCAGAGGCTTTTATGAAGAAGAAAATAATAACTACCGTTCTACTTAGTGCTCCTATTTCGCTCAATGCAGCAGAGTTCCCACGATTGGATGAAGCACTACCCAGTTTGATTGATATATCGGCTCAGGTTCCTGTTTTCGATTGGGATGGTGATGGTTGCTATCCCGCTGCGGGTGTAAGCCGTAATGGAGAGATGAATCCGGGGTTGAAACCAACTGGTGCGCTCAATGGAAGTTGTAGAGATGCAGGCTTTCTCGATATTTCAAATACCCTTCACCGTTACGCTTGCATACAGGGAAGTGATGGGCAGGAGTACTGTGCTCAAGCCTATGACACCTATTATGAAAAAGATCAGGCAATTCCGGGGATTGGATTAGGGGGCCATCGCCATGACTGGGAATCAGTCATCATCTGGACAATTGATGATGCTGTCGCATATGGTTCAGTGAGCTGTCACGGCGATTTGGAAACTAAGCCAAGAGAACAATTACCAATGGAAGGCGAACATCTAAAAGTGGTTTACCACAAGGATGGTATTTTGACCCATTGCATTCGTTTTGCCAAAGACAATGAGGTTGCAGAAAATCACTATGGACAATTTGTAACGCCGCCAATAACTTCTTGGTATGAACTGTCAGGTGACAACCTCTCCAATGAAGCTATGCGCAATAAACTCAATAGCTTTGACTATGGAAAAGCGTCAATTAAAGTGAAAGACAGCTCTTTTCTGACCCACATTAATCAGTGGCGACCAGCTGGGTTCCCGCCATTTACCCAGCAAAGTGTCGAAGCGTCCAATCCTTATTAAACGTAGTAAATTGAATGGCCTAATTCGTATTAGGCCATTTCTCTTCTTCTATGCGTGATTCAGCATGTTCGGTCAAATTGAAAAATTGACACAATCTTCATGAAGCAATTAATCAACGTGTTACTTTCGGTTGGGTTATATCTCAACGTATTGCATGAGGAAGTTGAATAGATGCAAGTACAAGCGAAACCAGGGTTAAAGCTGATTGCGATTCTCGAAGCACTGAAAGGGCTGTTGTCATTTGCGGTTGCGTTGGGTCTGCACCTTTTAGCCGGAAAAGACTTGCAGCAGTGGGCTGAGTCTTTAGTGCTGCATGCTCATTTAAACCCTGCCCATCATTTACCGGGTGTGTTTATAGAAGCGATGGGGCGATTTCCGCAAGGCAATGTTCAATGGTTTATGCTGGGTGCATTGGCATACACGATTATTCGATGGGTTGAGGCTTATGGCTTATGGAAAGGGCTTCGTTGGACGGAGTGGCTAGCACTGATAGGCTGTGTGATCTACGTGCCTTTCGAAGTGTATGGCCTGATTCATCACCCGGGCATAATTGGAGCTGTGATACTTATCGTTAATCTCTTGATCATTGCCTATATTGCAAGAACGTTACAAGCCAAGCCTGAATTTGCAATAGAAAGTTAGCTTGTGCTGGAAATCATGTTTGTTATGCAAACATGATGATGAGTACAGCAGATACTGTAATAGAGTGTAAAAAGCTGTAAACCCGAGAGCGGTATCGCTGGTTTCGAATCTGAAAATAGCTAGAGTGACTAGTGCAGGGTTATGAACCTGTATGTACAAGGCAGACAACGTCAGGAGGTTGCCATGGATAGATATTGCCCGAACTGTGGAATAGAGATGATCGATAAGAATCATGTTTCCATATGTCCGAGAAACGATATTGGAGAGTGTTCTTATGATGGATATCAGAACACGCTAGAGCAGGCTAGCCAAGAGTACACGATACTCGGTAATGAAAAACGGCTAGAAGAAGCGCATTAGATTAACTCAATCTAATGAGGTATCTCCAAAAACAACAAAGCCCGCTATAAGCGGGCTTTGTTATAAAATTTGGTGGGTCCGGGCGAACTCGAATCGCCGACCCCTACCATGTCAAGGTAGTACTCTAACCAACTGAGCTACGGACCCAAATTTTTGTTCTTAGTGCATTTAAGCAAGGAGTGGTGGGTCCGGGCGAACTCGAATCGCCGACCCCTACCATGTCAAGGTAGTACTCTAACCAACTGAGCTACGGACCCATTCCTTAAGAACGAGATGGATATTACCGAGACTTTTTGGGTCGTGCAAGAGCAAATTATTGGTTTTTAAACTGTTTGCTTCACAACTAATCGAATTGGCGTTTTTTTATACCAAAATAGAAAAGGAGAGCATGATTTCTCTCCTCTAAATGATTGATTTATCGTCCTCGTCCGTCGACCATGACGATGAGTGTTTTGGTAATGATGCTGATATCCATCAGAATCCAAGATTTTAGCGAACGCAGTGATAAGGCATAACTATGGTCAAAGCCGACTTTTCTGCGAACGTCATCGATACAGGTGTCATAGCCTTGATTAACCTGCGCTAGCCCTGTAATGCCTGGCATTACTCCATAGGTACGGTCAGCAAAGTAAGGGATGGCCGTTTCTAGCTTGTTATAAAAGCTAGGGCGTTCAGGGCGCGGGCCGATCAATGACATATCGCCTCGGATGACATTAAACAACTGCGGGATCTCATCTAGGCGTGTCTTTCTCAGGAAACGACCAACTGGAGTAATTCGTGGGTCGTTCTCTGTCGCCCAGACTGCACCTGTACGCGTTTCTGCATCGACATACATGGTGCGAAACTTAATGATTTCAAAGAACATCATTTGTTCTGGTGTCGATTTGCCCACACGCAGCTGCTTATAGAAAATAGGTCCTTTGGAGTCGAGTTTTATGGCTAAGGCAATCGCGGGCAAGATGGGTGACAGCATCAAAAGCCCGATTACAGCGCATAGAAAATCGAAGATACGTTTTGCTAACCAGATTGAATATAAAGAAGATACGTTGCTCATAAGATGCTCCTTATCATTGAATTCTTGTCCAACGAGTGGCTTCGAAACCGAACAAATAGCGTAAGCCACCAATTAGGTTGGCAAAGTGCCCTGCTACTATGTATGTGATTAACTGACAGTATTTATGGCTAAATATGTGTGGGAACACATGCCCCAGAATCGCAATTGAGTAAACAGCGAGCTGTGCAATGGTCCCGATGAAAAATAGTGGATGGTGAATAAGTACGACAGAAAGCGCCAGACACAGAATCATGAGGTATGGTGTTATTAGTCTTAAACCTTTGCCTGAAAAGAAAGCAAAAGCGACGCCTTTGTATCGTGGCAAAAACAATTCCGCCAATTGCAGGGCTTGCTGCATGTTGCCAGCAGAAATTCTGAGCCGACGTTTAAAATCGTTGTCGGTGTTGGTTGCTTCAAGCTCTAATGCAATCATGTCCTTGTCGTAATCCACTCGATATCCTTTACGAATAATCTCCATTGGAATGATGAAATCGTCGTTGATAACGTTTTGCTTGAGCGGTTCAAACAAGTGAGTTCTGAACAAATAGAAAGCCCCATGAGCGCCAAGTGTGCTACCCAAACTGGCCTCATGCAGTTTCATTCTGCTTTGGTATTGCCAGTATTTGCTTTCACCTTCACTACCACTAGAAAGTAATTGGTAATGTCCGTTAACAGCACCTACAGTTTTATCTTTGAAGTGCTGGTTGGCTACCAGCAGGGCATCGACAGAAATCAGAGCTGACACATCGCTCAATGCTGTAATGTCACTTGATATCGTTAGCATCTGCTCATTCACTAGTGCAACCTTTCCGCGGTTCTCTTCAAAGACTCGAATTTCAAAATGTGTATCACAGCAAATGGCTTCTTGAATCGTGTTCTGAGCCACTTGAGCAGTATTGTCGGTACAACCATCACAAGCGACGATGACTTTATAGTGCTCTTTCGGGTAATCCAGACAGGCTAAGTTGCGAATTTTGTCTGCGATCCACTGTTCTTCGTTATATGCAGGGATAAGAATGGTGATGTCAGCTAATTGTCTATCTGAACGAGCGATCTTGTAACCACGTTCGATTGGTTTTACTTCTTCCACAGGGTGGCGCTTAGAATACCAAGCAAGTACAAGAGGGTAGCCAACATGGTGATAGACGATGAGCCCAGCACAGATTGTGAAGAAAATTCCAATGGTCAGATCAATCATGCGTATTCCTCCTGTGTTATTGCGCTATAGGCATCCACCATTTTTCGAATGTCGTTATTGTTGACAACAAACTGGCGTGGTGAGGATTGAGGGGACTCAAGCAACATTTGGGATAGCTTCAAAGCAAGCTCGCTACTATTTTCTGCTTCCGCGAGCTGACTTGTTATAGGACATAACGTTTCATTGGTGCCACCAACGTTTGTCGCGACTGTAGGAACGCCACACGCTTGAGCTTCCAGTGGAGCAAGGGGGAAACCCTCGCACCTTGATGGCATGCAAAATACATCGAGAGCACGATAAAAGGTTGGCATGTCCTCAACTAAATCGAGAAACCGTACTTGATGAGAGATAGATAAGTCTTCAGCCAGTCGTGTTAATGCGTCCTTTTGGCTTCCTATGCCTGCAATAGCGAGAGTCACATTGCTATTAATGAGAGGGAGTGCCTTGAGAAGGATATCATGACCTTTTACTTTTTCGAGGCGTCCAGCGGAGCCTATGATTTTTCCATGCGCAGGTAGGCCAAGCTCACAGCGTGCCTGTGCCTGAGATCCCGGCTTGAATCTTTCACAGTCTATGCCGTTTTTTATTACAGTGATATTGGCATAGTTGAGTTTCTCATCTAATTGCTCTTTAACTAGCCCAGCATCTGCCACCAAATTAGGACGGGATAGCTTTAAAGCAAGGCTTTGCAACAGAAGATGTTTTTGATTGTTAAGATGCCAAGCGTCATGTTCTGTGTGGACTATGTGTTGAACACCTGCCAGTTTAGCTGCAGTCGCTCCATAAATCAGAGGCCCAATGTGGTGAGTGTGAACGACTCTAGGTTTAATTTGTTTGAATAATTTACGCAGTTTAGATATCGCCTCGAAATCAAAACCGGGCTTCTTTGCTAGAAAGATAAGTTTACCTTCAACGTTCTTTAAGCTAGGCCAGTTTGCCAATGTTTCGCAGCGACTTCCTTCGAGACTGATCAGGAAAACGCTCTCGTCTGGTTTAGCAAACTTGAGCATGTTGATGGCTAATGTTTCTAATCCACCTGGTGCCAAATGCTGAACAACATGTATGGTTGTTTTCGGTTGACTGGTCATGCGATTTCCTTGGTGTGCGATGGTTTAAATTAGAAATTGCATAACCTGTGCCAAAAAAAAGTCCTTATATAACAGTGTATTAGGTTTTCATGTGTGAGGTGTTTTATTTTGAGATTCTTTATGATTGAAACGGTTTTATTTTAGGAATTGCAGTGATCACCTGTTTGCCTGTTAGAGACTGCAACTCACTCGCGCTTCGAACCGAAGTATCAAAAAGCTCAATGAGCGTAGCGATACCACAGCCTAGGCCAATGCCTGCGACGAACCCTGCGATAATGAATATGACTATGGGTAGGTTAGCTGGTGAACTTGGCGTATAAGGTAAATCAATGATCTTGACTCGCTTGTTTTGCTCAAAGATACCTAGTGAGCCAGTAAGTTGAGCCATCTCATACCTTTGAATCAACTCATCGTAGAGTTGTCTTTTGATTTGAACATCCCTCTGCAACTGGAACATGTCTTTTGCGTTGTCGCCGAAGCGGTTCGCTTGTTGCTCAAGCTCTTCAATCATTTTACGCAAGCTTTTGGTTTCTTCACTCAAGGATTCAAACCTTCCCCGCACTAGCTGAAGGCTGTGTAGTTGGGTAACAAGCAAAGGTTGAATTTGGCTGATGTCAGATAAAGTGTTGCTACTCGCGATATCCCAAAGCTGGTCGCTGCTGATATTTGGCTGCTCAACTTTAAGAAGTTCCGAACGTTCGTTTTCAAGTCGACGAAGTTCCCGCTGTTTGCCGAGTACAGCACTATGACTATCAGTATATTTAGCTCTTAGTAAAGTTAGCTCACTGCGAATTTCAATGATTTGGTCTTCAATTTTACCAACGACGGGGTTGGTTTTAGACAGTTGCTGATCGAGCGAGCCCAGACTCCGCTCAACCCCAGCAAGTTCTGCCTCTTTCTCGGCTAAGTTTTGCTTCAGGCTAGCAAGCCTCGCAAGACTCTGACTTTGCATTTCAGGTGTAACGGAGGCGTTTTTGTTCTTAAAATCAGCAAGCGCTGTTTCTGCTAAGTCGAGATCTTCTCTTCGCTTATCAATATGCATGGTGAGAAACTCACTTGAATCTTTGATTGAAGAGCGTTCTGGGGCCAGCATTTGCTCTATAAAGTGCTCGCTGACAGATTCTAATAGTTCTTTCATGCCTTGAGGTTGAGTAGAAGAAAGCTGGATTTTAAGGAAATCCTTTCCAGGCTGGGTAACCGTTAAGCTTGCTGCGAGCTCTGCGATGACTTGATCCACTTGAAAAGGGGACATTGAATCGTCAATCAGTCCACGCTCTTTGGCAACGGATCTTAAAATATGTCGACTCTTGAGCAATGTACTCAGAGCTGCCAAACGCTCCTTGAGCATGGTTGAAACTGCGATATCTTCCAGAAACGGGTTCATTTTTGCCGTTTCCTGAATCAGCATACTGGTATGGGAAACGTATTTCTCCGGAGCCATTTTCCCGACGAAGTATCCAGCAAAAGGCATGATCAGCATTGGTAGAACAATTACGTACCTCTGTCTCCAAGCTGCATTAAGGATAATGATAAAGCGCAGTTTCAGTTCATTCATAGTGACTCCAGAAGCTGATTGACAACTCGACTTCGAGCATCCCAGCTGTCGCGACGAACAATCTCGGTATCAGTGTTTCCTATACTGAGAACCTGATTAAGTGATTGGCTAAACTGTTTCGCATCGTTGGCAATACTGACGTGTGATCGATAAGGAGCAAGTGCTGGAAACGGCGTTGTAACTACAGGTGTTCCGGCTGCTAGGTACTCCATCAGTTTTAAAGGGCTACAGGCTTGAATCTGATCATTGGACAAGAAAGGCAGCATGCTCGCATCCCAGTGCTGACTGTATCGAGGCAACTCTCGGTGTGGTTTGGGGCCCAAGTAAAATACATTTGGAAAATTCGGCAGAGGATTATGATCTAGCTCCAATGGCCCGATAAAAACGAAGTTCCAGTGAGGATTATCCAAACAGACTTGAGCTATCAATTTATAGTCTAGCCATTGGGATATGCTGCCGTAAAAACCAGCAATAGGCTTACCGTCTAAGGGAAGGTCTAGGGCACGGCTTACTGAGGTGTTAAATAATTCATAGTCTACGCCATGAGGGATGTGCGCGGTTTTTAATCCGTCAAACTTTTTGCAGATTTCCTCGCTTGCACCCAAGATAAGGTGAGCTTTCTCAGCCAGCCTTCTCTCATGATTACTCACTGTTTCATGATCAACACCAGCAAGCGAGTTGAAATCGTCTCCACAGTAATAAACAACCGCAGCTTCATCTAGGTTGCCACATAAATCTGCTGCAGTCGGAAGAGAAGTCCACAAAATCGGTTTTGTTAGCCCCAGCTTTTCGATGATGGGCTTGAGTTGAACTAGTAGCATGGACTTTGCTATTTCCCTTGCCCACGAAGATTTTGGAGCAGGGATGGTTTTTAAGTTTACGACAGTGATATTTGTACTCAGTTGCTCATTTTTCGACGAGTAGCCTTTTTTGCTTTGGCCTAGTAGTTTGGCGAAAGCACGAGCAAAATCTTTTTTATTAAGCTTAGGCTGACGTAGGCCGATTGAGTTAACCCAAAGCACTTTTCTATTCGCAGCTAGTCGAGAAACGATGTGTTGTGTACTTGAAGGTAAGCCTCCAAAGTCTTCGCCAAATACGATGAGATCACGCATTATTCCATCTCCTTACTCGTTAGTTTACGAACCACTTTGGCGGGGTTGCCAGCTGCAACAACATAGGAAGGAAGGCTTTTCGTTACGACACTGCCAGCCCCTACGATGGTACCTTGACCGATAGTAACGTTCGGGCAGACGGTAACATTTGTGCCTAACCAAACGTCTCTTTCTAAGGTGATGTTGCCAATATCTCTTTCACTATCGCCAGCCCCCAAGGCTCTTTTCCCCGCGTGTAAAGAATGGCCAGAATAACCAAAGAGAAACGCTCTACCGGCCATTCTTACGTTGTCGCCAATAACAATGCGTTTACCAACCGCTATTGTAGTTTGCCATCCGATGTCGACGTTATTGCCAACGATAAGCTCTGTTTCTAATGATTGGGTGCGACCGCTGAATGTGCTTTGTCCTGAGATCCTGCAGTCGTCTCCCAAATAAATTTTAAGGGGCCCGGTTACGAGTGGAACACCACCAAATAGATAAAGTCGTTTGCCGAATTGGGTGAGGCGGCCTTTAAAGGCTGGCGTGTGAATCAGAATTCTAACCATATTGGCAAAGAGGGATTTGCTTCCGTTGTAGAGAAAAGCAGTTGTTTTATTGAAGATACTTGGAGTTGGAAGGTCGCAAGCGCGAATGTTTTTCAAAATGACAAACAATTTGCGATAAACAGGGTTTGGGTTCTCTTTTAACCAAATCTTGACCTCGTTAATGTGTGTAGCCAGCATAAGCGCCTCCGCATTTTTATATTTCAATAGGAGGTGTTACACGTAACGTGCCAAAAATTAAAGTTATTGAAAACAATTGGTTATGTATTAATCTTGTCGCTTATCTGCGTATTCTCATTTTGAGAATGGTTTTGAACAATACGATTCAGGGCGATACATAGAGCGGCAAGGATATAAATAGGCCAGGTAAAGCCTTGAGTGAGGAATGTGCCCGACACTATTGTCCCCATAATGCCAGCGTATACTGCCGCGGCTGTTGCATGAAGGTAAGGAGAGTAATTATCTGGCACTGCATCTAGAAGTGACAGCGTTTGTTTGCTGGTTTTGACCAGTGAGTAGATACACCCAATGAATACTAACAGGCCAAGGAAACCTGTTTCTGCAAGTACACCAAACCAGGTCGAATGTACGGCATGGTTTAGTCCATCCCAGTGAGGGCTATAGAAAAAGTAATTGGCGTAGAAGTTGTTCAGTCCAACGCCTGTTAAAGGATTGGCGACAGCCATACCAAAAGCCGCTTCCCAAGCATAGAGTCGACCCATCGCCGAAGCATCAATGCCTTCTTCAGCGGCGCCTCCTGATTGTCTGTCAGAAATCCCCGCTGCTGCAAACAGAACAAGTAAACCGATAGTTCCAATCAACGCGAGTAGAAACTTGGAACGTATTATACGCAAGCCGAATATTCCGAATACCGCGATTGAACCGAGTAATCCACCTCGGCTTTGGGTTGCGATAACAGCACTCAACGCCAATATCGTAGCGACTATACCTAGAAGTCGAACGCTGCCAAGATTTTTTGTGGTCATCAAACTGATGGCAAAGGCAAGGGGGAACATAAGCACTAGTGACAAATCATTTGGGTCACCCAAAACTGAACCAAGTTGACGGCCAATGGTGACACGTGTTCCTTCTACTAGGCCAATGCCATTAATGGAGTTGGATAGGGCTACAAATGCAATCAGACTTCCTGCTAATACGATTAGAATACTAATGCGTTTGACATTTTGAACGCTATTTACGAGCCATGCGATTGCCAGAGTCATGACGATGATCTTCCAATAGATCGACTTGAAGTAGGTAATAGCTAAACCGGGATTGGATGATAATACGGCTCCAACGAGCACCAACAGCCAAAACACTGCGAACCAAGTCAGGCTTTGATGCCAGAACATCTGAAGATTCTTGCTGATTAAACTGTGCCACAACAGAGCACTTAAGGCTCCTACTGAAAGTAACAAAGGGATTTTTAGCGAGTAAAGAGCAGGGATGGCTTCGTGAATTCTGAAAAATGAAAACAGGACAAATAAGCTGACCAACCAAAAAGTTTGGTTTAGCACGAAAAGTATCCCAAGAGGCATCATGCTAAGCACAATGGCAACAGCAGGATGAGGGACGAGCTTCCAAACCAGTGCAATGAAGATACATACGCCAGAGGTAATGATGGCTGGATAAAGCTTATCCGCATGCATCATAGCGTACGCTCCACATGATTATGACGATGAGTTTTTTGGACAGAACTTGCAGAAAGTGAAATAAATCTTAGTTTGTGCAGCAATGCGATTAGCGCCATAGGTTGCAATACAAGCATTACCCCAGCCGTTTCTAATGAATGATTGAACCACCCACTGATCGTGAATATTGAACTAATAAGGACAAACGCCAACAATGCGCCATATCTATAGGGAATATGGCATAGTGACTGGCTTAGGTGGTATATCAAAGTAAGGCGAATAAATTGGCCCATACACAGGCAGAGTAGGATAGCTGTCACGCCTGTTTCTTTAGTCAGCCAAGCACTGACGAGTGCCACTGCTGTCGCAACAATATTGATAATAAAAAGCTTGCTTGTCTGCTTTGCATACAACACTCCGATATTGAGCATTTCTACCATTTCTTTGAGCAACATTATTACGATACACAGAACAACAAGCTGACCAGCGAATTGGTAGTCACTGGGTAGCGCAAGGCTGATAAAACATTGGCTCATCCACATAACAATGACACTCAGGAAACACAAAGCGATAATGCCGTGTTGAGTGTTAAGCGCGACTTTTTCTTTGCCGAGGGTTTCAAGTACTTCGAAGCGCTTTGGCATCCACCACATATGGAAGGGTTGAATCAGAATCCCCAACGCAAGGGCAAATTTAGCGGCAACTGCATAGATACCTAAGGTTTCTAATGTGTGCGCTTCGGCAATGATCCATCGTTCGGCACCAGAAAGTCCAAATGCGACTGCGGCTGATAACATCAAAGGGAACGAGTATTGGATGTAGCGTTTGTAGTGAACAAGTGTAGGCAGTTTGAAAGAAAGCTTGTTGTGGAAATGGAGATAAGTTACCTGGAGTACAGCACACAGAACGCCAACGCTAAATAATAAAGTAACATCTGGATTGTTGGTGAGTATCAAAATGACCAGAGAGACCTGAATGAGCAAAGTAACAAAACTGATTTTGAAAAAAGTTACCGCCTTGTTGTTTAGTCTTAACCAAGCTAAGCAGATTGCGAGAGGGGCCTCAACTATTACTACGATCGTTATCAGTGCCATTTGTTCAGTGTTGATGGTTAACGCTGCATGATACACGGCAAAATAACCTGCGAATACTACCCCTGCGAGTAGCAAGGATGTCGAAAAAGAACTGGAGTACAATTCGCATACTCGAGCAAAGCGAGTTGATGCTTCCTTTATCGTACCAATGAAGCGATAAAGATTTTCGTGCATTGCTAAACCGACCATCAGGCTGAAAAAAACAGTGGTGATAGAAAGTAATTCAAGGTGGCCAAACTGTGATGGTGTTAAGTAACTTGCCATGAAGGGGAGCATGAGTAGTGATGTCCCTTTCATCATAAGCAGGCTCAGAGTATAGAGCGCCATACTGGTGACGTTGTCTTGTTTAAACCACTGCAATATTCTATGTCGCATAACATGTTCCTTAGTGGCTCTGAGGTTTAGGCTCACGAGATAGCTTTAGGTACGGATTAGGGTCTATGGTTTTAACAAAGTCTAAGTAGCGCTGTTCTGCTCTATACTCTTCAGCAATCATCATTCCATTATCAATACAGCGTTTGAAGTTGGTGCGATCTTTAACGGCATATAACAGGGCATCACACAACGAGTTAGCATCATCAGGTAAATATTTGATGCAGTTGAGATTGTGTGTCAGGCGTTTATCCCAGTAAGAACCATCTTGAGGGATAACGACACACATCCCCGCAGCTAAGGCTTCTAAAATGGACAAACCAAACGGTTCTTTGTGGCTGGTGGAAACAAAGATGTTGGATTGGCTTCTAATCGTGTCTAATTCTTGCGGGTCTTGGTACCAATTCGTGTATTTAATTACAACGGGCGCGGTACTTGTCGGAATGGCTGTATCAACGGGCCTGATGTAACAGATGTTAGATGCGATTGGTTTGATATGTGCAGCATGTTTAAGTGCCTCGACAAACAAGTCCAGTCCTTTCCATTTTAATAAAGATGCAGCCCAAAAGCAGACGGGGAAATCTGTTTGGCAACGTGTTGGCCATCTGTCCTCGGGTAAACCGTTAACGAAGGTATGGTATTTGCGAGACGTCAAATACATCTCCACAAGGGAACCTGAGTCTTCTATGGACGTTTTGCGCTCCAGATATGTTCTCAGCGCGACAGAAATACTTGGTCTGCAGGAGGGCAGATAAAACACTTTGTCAGCAACAGTTAAGCAGTAACCGATAGACATTGAATTTCCAACGTGTCCATGAATAAACTGAACTAATTCAATGTTTTTTAATAACTTTACAATGTAAAGTGGCATGTCCATACCGGGCCCAGATGCGCCGATAGCTCTGTCAATACTCTTGTACTTGATCAAGAAAAATAGAAGGCATAAGGCGGTATAACACTGGCTTAGCCAATATAGGAGGCCGTAATGCTGCTTAGCCAATGGTTTTATAAGAGGCAATGCAACTATATCTACTGAGTGTGATGCTGTAAGCTTACTGCTCTTCCAGAATTCCACATCAGCTGTGGCGATAACAAAGTGGTTGATATCGGCTCGACACAAACTTAACGCTTCGACAGTGGCGATTTTTGATCCACCTTTGAATGTTATTGGGTCGAAGATCAGTGTTTTTGTCACGTTTGAATTAACCATGCTGACCTCCCATTGCAATGCGCTTTGCCAAATAGGTTTTTAGCGGAATAAATGTGCGCCAGAAAGAGACTGAAGGTTGGTGGGATACCATAATTTTCTTGTAAACACCGATGATACGATGGCTTGATAGCGAAACATTGAATTTGGTTCCGATGTGTTCACTGGCATTACTGGCGAGTTGTCGCCCAAAGTCAGGGTTGTCGACTAATACTCTCATGGCCTTGCTTAATGGACCCACACCACTGTTGGGGTAGAGAATACCGGTCTCGCCATGTTGAACAAACTCTGGGATACCACCTTCAAAAGGTGCCACAACTGGAATCTTGGCGACAGCGGCTTCAGCAATAACGAGTCCAAAAGCTTCGCTTCTAGCACCGCTTACAAAGGCATCACAGCCTTTTAACCAACCTACTGCATTGTTTTGTTCACCGACAAAGTGAACCCTGTTTTCCAAATACAACTTCTTGGCGTGTTTTTCTAGCTCGTTTCTGAGTGGACCGTCGCCAATGACTAAAAGGTGTGTATTCGGATATTCAAAGTTCAAATGTCTTAACGCTACGATAAGCCGATCGATACCTTTGCGGTGAATTAGAGAACCGACTGTCGCATAAAGGAAGTCGTCGTCGTTAATGCCGAGTACTTTTTTTGTTTCGACAGTCTGTTGCTCGTTGAGTTTAGAAACATGCAATCCGTTATGAATGACTGACAAATGCTCACGTGGGTACCCCTCAGATTTGAGCTGGCTGGCAACATATTCACTTACAGAGATGATGTGTGGGGATAAATGCAGGCCTAGTGTTAATCGGTCTCTTGCAGGATAGGGGCTGTGTAGCTGAGTCACCATTGGAACCTGTTTAATTCGGGCTGCGAGTACCATCCATTGACATGGAGCTCCACTGTTGACATGAACGACGTCAATGCTTTCTCTTTGGAGGATTTTACAAGCTTTACGGACCAGATAGCCCCAACCTAGAAAATCGAATCTGGGGGCGAGCCATCCAAGTAGGAGAGGGAATGCATCGGCTTCGGATGAGATGTTGTTACGCAAGGCATAACGGTGCAAAGAAGAGTTATTGGTCCATAGATGTACAGAGAATCCCTGGTCAGAGCACTGTTCCATTAGGTCAATGAGGCACTGCTCGCTTCCGCGAATCCAGTCATTTCCGTAGTGAACAAACAGTATTTTTTTCTTCATTGTTATTCCCCTTTGCCATTTGTACGAGGAACAACGCAATTGAGATGCCAAGATTTAAGGCTGGCTAACTTTATGAAAAGTAGACAAAAAAAATATTAACTATTTTACGAGAGTGTTTTTCTCAATATGAGAATCAGATTGACGACCAGATTTTTTGTAGAGTTGTAGCAATTTAGGAATGACTGCAGAAGAGGAAAATTGTTCTCGAACTGTGCAAATCGCTTGCTGAGATATCTTTTGTCTTTCGTCGTCTGTTAACTGTTCTAGAGTTCGTAAAACATCAGCAATCTGAGCAGCCGTATCGACCAAATATCCATTCTGACCACTGGTAATCAGTTTAGGAAGATCTCCAACCTTTAACGCGATGATAATACACCCTCTGGACATGGCTTCAAGCGCCGCCATAGGCAAACCTTCAAATCGAGAGCAAATGATAAGTACGCCTATGTGTCCCCAAACCAAATCCATGTTGCTTTGATGACCATGGAGTTGAACATTTTGCGGCGCTAATTGAGAAATCTCTGCTTCTAACGGACCTGAGCCATAGATGTGAAAGGATAAATCTGGGCGGCTTTTAGCGCATCGAATGAACCTGTCCGGTCCTTTTTCATGGCTTAGGCGACCAACAAAGGCGATCTGCTCTCCTGTGCTTACACTGGCTTTTGAATCATCAATGAAATTATTCAACCTAAGGGTGGTAGCAGGGATCTTTTGGCTCACTTTCTCACTGACGGCAAGTGAGAGCGTAGAAATAAGCGCCGTGTAGCGGTCGACAAAATCATAAGCCCAGACTTTACCTGTTGGTGTTTCGCCAGCGTGATAGGTGGTTATTTGTTTGGCTCCAGTCAAAACACGTGCACATTTAGACAGCAGACTAGCTTTGTACCCATGAGCATGGATAAGAGTTGTTGGTGAATGTTTAATTTTTTGGATAAGTGCGAACAAAGGTTGAGTGGCCAGGTCAGATAAGTACTGGTAAGGGATAGCTTCTTTCTCCAGTTTTTCTACGAGGGGAGAACGCTGTTGATACCGTTTTATCAGCAACACCTCAACACTTGTGTTGTGATGCTTGAGCCCTTTAGCGAGCTCAAGCACGTAGGTTTCAATGCCGCCAAACGTCAGGCTATCGATGAGTAGCCAAATATCAATCCGCGTATTGTTGCTCATCTTCTTCGGCTTCCCAAGCCTGTTTTTTACGATAAACGGTTGATGGGCTCAACTCGAGTAATACCGCTGCGTTGAGGACATTACCATCACAAAAATCAATGGCTTGCTGAATGGTTTCTCTCTCTACCTGCCACATTGGACGTATTGTTATCGGCGTAGAACTTTGTGTGTTAACACTCTCAATCACTGGAGTTGATGCTTGTAATGCCGCATCCGCCGCTTCTACTGGTGACGCTTGCGCAGGAGCTTCATAGCGGATTGCTGCTTGGGCTGCTCTGGGCTTAGTCGATTTATTACTTTTTGAAATCTGATCAGGCAGGTGAGCGACAGAGAGCTTTGATTCGTCGTTGAGAACAACTATATTGCGAATGACATTTTGTAGCTGTCTCACATTACCGGGCCAGGAGTAGTGCTTGAGTAAAGATTCTGCATCTCGGTTGATACCATTGAACTTCTTACCGTCTTCTTTAGCGAACAGCTTAAGGAAATGAGTCGCTAGCGTTGTGATGTCATTCCCACGCTCTCTCAAAGGAGGCATCTCAATCGGCACAACATGAACGCGGTAGTACAAGTCTTCTCGGAATCGGCCTTCTTCAACTTCTAGCAATGGGTCACGGTTGGTCGCACAGATTATCCGCACATCGACCTTCATTTCTTTCGAACCCCCGAGTGGGGTGAAAGTACCTGTCTGCAGGAAACGTAGCAGTTTCTTCTGCATTTCCAGCTCCATCTCACATAACTCGTCAAGGAAGAGCGTTCCTCCATGAGCTAAAGATGCCGCGCCTTTTCTGTCCGTAGTCGCCCCTGTGAATGCACCTTTTACATGGCCAAAAATTTCGCTTTCCATAAGATCTTTAGGAATAGCACCACAGTTGATGGCGATAAAAGGTTTATCGTTTCGTTTACTTTCTTTGTGAATTGCTTCTGCGCACACTTCTTTACCGGTGCCGCTTTCTCCAATGATGAAAACACTCGCTGTTGTCGGTGCAACAGAGTCGATGATTTTGTATACGCCCTGCATAGGTAGACAAGAGCCGATGAATCCATGGAAGCGATTTCTGTCGAATTTCGCTTCGATATCTTCGACTAAGTGTTCGAGTTTAGCTTGTTGTAAGTGGAGATTTATCGACGTTTTGAGTCGGTCTGCCTGAATCGGCTTTTCGAGAAAGTCTTTAGCCCCTTTCTGGAGCAAGCTTACCGCGATATCCACGGAACCGTGTGCGGTTGCAACGACGACGGAGGTTGGTACTTGATTCTCGTTGATCCAGTCCAGGATATCTTCGCCGTTCATGTCCGGAAGCTTGAGATCTAAAATCACAAGTTGTGGTACGTTTCTTTCTATGAATGCTTTGGCATCACGACCTGTTTCAACATGAAACAGGTCAAACGCTTCATCTTTTACGTACTGTTTGTAAAGGACTGCCAGAGATGTGGAGTCTTCAATCAGTAGTACTTTTGCTCTCATGTGACGTCATCCTTGTTGTATCTAGCCAGCTGGTTCGATGAAGCCCAGCGTTTTTCTATATTCAAGAGCAGCGAGCGACTTTTCAGCTAGCTCTTTTAATTCTTCAGAGAGTTCAAATGCTTGTTGTTCATGATTCTCCAAACACATACACTCAATCTTTCGTGCAAGATTGGACAACACTCGATTTCCTAACGCTAGAGAAGAGCTGCCTAATGTGTGGCTTTCAAACTCTAGAGTTTCTTTGTCTCGGTCTTCCATTGCTTGATAAATCTTTCTTAAGCGCTCATTAGATTCTTCGATGTAATGATCAATTAGCATAGGAAGAACATCAGCACTTGTGTCTTCTATCATTTGCTCTAAGACTTCTTCGTCGACGAGTTCTAAATCCACTTGTATGTCCTGATTCATAGAATGATTGATTGCAGCCTGCGTAAGAATTTGCGATTCACTCTCTAAATTATCAGATTTTTCAGCAGAGTTGATCGCGCCATCACTTAAGAATAGATTAATTTTTTCAATTAGTTGTGACAAGCGAATCGGTTTTGACAAATAGTCGTTCATCCCTGCATCAAGGAACTGCTCTTTATCTCCAGATAAAGAGTGGGCTGTCAGTGCAATGATAGGTATCTGACATGTCTTCTCATCAGTCATTGAACGTATGGCTCTGCAGGTCTCCATTCCGTCCATCTCTGGCATAGATATGTCCATAAAGATAAGATCGTAATGGTATTGTTCGACCATCTCGATGGCACGACGACCATTTTCTGCGATGTCCATCGAGAGCCCCATGCGCTTAAACATCTCTCTTATCACCAATTGGTTCGCTTTGTTGTCTTCTGCCACTAATATGCTGGCATCTGATACCAGCAATTCGGTATTGTTTTGGCTCTGGTGAGTTGAGCTAATGAGTTGGTCTGCGAGTTCCAGTTTGATTGAAAAGGAGAAAGTGCTGCCAATTGATGGCGTACTCTCTGCCTCAATGTAGCCGTCCATCAACTCACATAGGCGTTTGCATATAGCAAGACCCAGCCCGGAGCCTTCCTGACTTCTAGAATAGGTTTGATCGACCATGGTGAACTCATCAAACAGATAATCCATTGCGCTGCGGTTGATGCCGACACCGGTGTCTATGACTTTGCAAACTATTTTGACTTGATTTCCTTCATGGGTGTCTGCGTGTACCTGAATTGTCACGCTGCCTTCTTTGGTGAACTTCATTGCATTACCAATCAAGTTGTGAAGGATCTGTTTAACGCGGTTTTCATCGCCTTGTACATTGGCGGGTACTGAACCATCAAGAATACAGTTCAGGTCAAGAGAGCGGACTTTCGCTGATGGTTGAAATGTTTCAACAACATTTTCGACACACTGACGAAAATTAAACGGCTTGTGTTCTAATCGTAGTGTGTTGGACTCCATTCGCGTGAAATCCAAAATGTCATTGATGATACTAAGGAGGAATTGGCCTGACTCAGTTGCTGTGTTGACTAGTTTTTTCTGTTCACGAGAGAGTTTTGATTCTTCAAGAATGTTCAAAATGCCCAACACACCGTTCATCGGTGTACGAATTTCGTGTGACATCGAGGCTAAGAAGCGGCTTTTAGATTCGTTTGCCTGTTCTGCTTCGAAGCGAGCGCTCTTAAGGTCATGATAGCTTTTTTCGAGTTTTACAGACATATCGTCAAATGCTCGTGCAACGTCCCCCAACTCGTCTTTAGACTGATCATTAAGCTGGAAACCAGGCCCTTGTTCACTGACGGTATTCGCTGCCTCGATAAGCTTGACCAAGCTTTTGGTTAAGTAGGTTCCAAGGAAGAACGAAAAGATTGCTACTAACATGACTTCGATGGAAGCTATACCTATTATTGCTTTCTGGGCACTGGTCAACATAGAGTTGATGGCGGAGACTTCGAAACCAATGTCTATAGTGCCATAGTTTGCTCCTCCGTTAGTGACCTGAACCTGAGTGTCAAAGACTCCATCAACGACAGAATCTAAGTTGTAGTCGATCAACATTGTTCGTTGCAGCAATGCTTCATTACCGTCACTCGAAAGTTCTTTGTCACCGCGCATCACCCTAATGTATGTGATGTCTTCGATGGTCATAAACTCTTGTACCAAGTCGTCTAAAGTCGCAATGTCGGTGGCGATCATCGCATCCTTGGCTGCGTGAGCAAACATTGAAGCGGCTGAATGAGCTCGCTGGATTAGCTGTTTTTCATTTGACTCAGAGAGAAAGCTCATCGCGCTGAATGTGAGCGCTATCAGCATAACGACCTCAATAAAAGCGATCCCAAGTATGGTTTTCATTCTAAATGACATAGCAAGGTACTCCCGTCGATGACTAATCCAATAGTGTTATGTTGAGCGCTCTAACGTCATTCCAATCGCTATCTTGTGCCGAAATAAAACCCTTGAGTTTAAGTTTCTCTAGATGAGCGAGGCCTTCTGGGGAGTCGTCAAACTCTATAAGCGCTTGCTGAATTATGCTTTTCACGTTGCTATTGAGATTGGGGTGAGCTGCGATAGCGTGGGGGGTATACCCTTTGGTGGTCCAAATCGGAGTCAGTTGATCACGAGTTTCCTCAGGTAACGCCATATAGGTTCTTATTATTCCACCACCTGCGGGGAAGAAGCCTTTCGCGACAGCTAAGTAGACGGAATCATGAGATGATACGTAAGACGGCTCAAACGTTATGTTGCTTTGTTTCAGATAGGCTTGAGTCAATACAGTTGCCGCGAAGGCCGCAGGTGAGGGGAAAGCAAGTTCTGTATTTTGCAGTTGTTCAGGCTTGGAAATATCACTGTCTTTTCGGACGACAATGATACCTTTAAGCCGTTTGTCTTTAGCTTTTGCAATCGCTTTGTAGCCAGGCAATTCGCTGAAGACGGTGTAATGGTAGGGGTTCATATAAGCGAGATCATACTCCCCGTTTTTCAGCCGCTGTTCGAACGTTGGAATGTCAGATGCTGTGCTAAATATGATCTTTTGCCCTGTTCTTTCGGAAAGGTACTCGATGATAGGGGCCCATTGTTTGGCAAGCTTGCTCGCAGAGTGCTGGGGAACAACACCAAAAGTGATGGATTCAGCATGTAAGGACGCCGAGAGGAGTGTAAGCAGAGCAAGATAAGTAAATTTTTTCATAATCAATCCTTAGGCTGAATGAGCCAGAAACTCGTTAGTAAGGAGTTTTTGTGCCCATTTTTCTCTCCATGATTGAGGAAGAAACCTCAGTCTTCTTATCTCTCTCGCCATTTCCTGCCCCAGTGTTGCTTGGTTCTTCAAGTTCAAAATGGAGCCTAGTAGTGAGATTTTCGGGCTTTGGAGGAGCTCTTGCGATTTCTGGATTTGACCGGTTGATGTTTTCCCTCCCATGACCACTAATACAGTTTGGTCACATGCGCTGGCGACGACCTGGGCGGGAATATTCCCTCGGTTTACATGAAGCAGAGGCGAGGTGTCGCAAATGACTCTATCGTAGTGCTGTAACCATTTATCTACTGAGTTGCTCAAAACACTTGGATCTTTATAAGCTAGAAGCGTGGAAGTCTGTTCCGGCACCGGTAAGCCAGTGAAAAGCTGGTGGGATGATTTGTGTTCCAGTAACACACCTATGTCATCACCCTGGTCAGCGTTGACTAGTGCAGGTTCAAACGCAGGATGGAATAGGTTTAGATCCACCAGAAGGGTTTTATGCCCACCGAGTAAGTATCTTTCCGCCAAAGCAGAAGCAATTGACGTGACGCCGTCACCTGAATTGCAGCCTGTGAGACAAACTGAACGCGCCTCGGCCAATTCGGCCGCGAGGTAGATTTGCTCTACCTCGGTTAATGTAGCAGGAATAATCATTACAGCGCTCCTATCAATACGATGGTGGTTGTCAATCGTAGGATGTCTTCAAGGCCTACTCGTGCTCGTTCAAGAATGCTTTCGCTGCGGTCTGGGATGTAAATCGTGTCACCTGCACGAAGCACTGGAAGCTTATAAATATTGGCAGTTTTGCTGAAGTCTATTAGGTCAAAGGTACGAGCCTGTCCTTGGCAGCAGGACATATTGACGATTGAAATCTTTTCCAAATATGCACGCTCAGAGGGGCCACCAGCTTCAGCTAGAATGTCCAGAATCGTCATGTTGTCATCAAAGACATAGCGACCAGGGCTGTTAACTGCACCCAGCACTCGAACTGTTGATTCTTTGCTAGTATCCAACCAAATCTTATCTTTCTCAGGGATGTAAATGGTGTCACCCATGGTTATCTTTGGTAGAAGGCTCTCATCCCCAGTTTCGAAATACAGGGACAAGTTAAGTTTGCTAACTTTTGAATAGGTTTTGTCTCTATGAGTGATTTTGATGTTATGGATATCGGCATCTTTAGTTGGACCATCAGCTGCAGACAGGATGTCCAGAAAATGCATTTCTTTTGTAAAGCGGTAGCGACCAGGAGCATTAACCTGACCGAAGACGTATATAGAAGCATCAGAGCTTTGACGTACCCATTGTGATTTGTTGTCAGATGGATCTTGAGGTAAATCGTGAACACGAATAATAGTACCAGCGCTGATGACAGGTAGCTCCGCCATAGGTGCTCCGTTTAAAATGAACTCGTCAAGATTGAACGTCTTCATTTTTCCGTTAGGTGTCACCACTTCTATTTTTGACGTGTCGGCGCGAAGAGTAGGTCCTCCGACATGTGCCAGCAGGTGCATCATGTCCATTTCATCAGACCATTCGATGCGTCCTGGGCGAACCACTTCACCAATGACATTAACAGCACGGTCTGGCGAGATCTTTAGCCACGACTTCTCATTCATGTCGGTTTTCTCTGGAACAAATATCGCATCACCGGGATTGATTTGAGGTGGAGCTTTGGTAGTCAAACCTTCTGTGTAAGCCGTTAAATCAAATTTGATAACTTGCCCATTCGCTTTGATAAGGCGAATTTGACGAGATTCTGCGTAACGGGTTGGACCGCCGGCGTTGGCCAGAATGTCCATAAAAGAAGCACCTTTTTTACCTTCGTAGGCGCCAGGGCTCTTCACCTCACCCATGATGTAGATAACGTTCGAACCTGCGCGGATTTCCTCTTCCTGTTTAGGTACGAAAATCGTAGTGCCTGGTTGAAGGTTAGGGAGCAGAGAAGTATCCCCACTATCTAAATACTCTTTCAGATTGAAAATCTGAGGCTTGTTATTGCTGATAACACGAATCTGCTCCACAGAAGCGTAACGTGTCACGCCGCCGGCGCGCATGAGGATATCAACCAAATCTGCAGTATTTTTGAAAGTGAAAGAGCCCGGTGCATTTACTTCACCAAATACCTTGATCGCAGTTCTGTTGTCAGCACTATCACCAGAATTAGCTAACTTACTGGCATCAAACTGTTGCTCGATGTTACCCACCAAGGGTGAAGCTGGTACAAATATAGTGTCTAGAGATTTGAGCTTAGGTAGCAGGGACTCATCACCTGTATCTAAAAAGCTTTTGTAATTAAAAGGAAATTTGTCTTTTCCGCGCTTAAGAAGCAGATTATTTAACTGCGCACCCGAACGTAATCCACCAGCAGCGTGAATTGCCATTTGTACATCTGCACTCTTTGATAAGGTGTATTCGCCGGGGGAGTTTACGTACCCCTGAATAGAGATAAGAACTTGCTGCTCTGAGATGTAAACCGATGCAGTAGAAAGATCTCGATAAACTTTGCTTAATGCATTTAGGACTGACTGCTGAAGCTGGTTCTCTGTATATCCTGCGACGTATAGTGCACCAACTTCAGGTAGGTTGATTCGGCCTCGTTTATCAACTTGGAATCCTTTATTTAATGTTTCTTCGCCTGGTAGATTCACCTGAATCATGTCACCGACTTGAACACGTTCCATCTCGGCATTTACTGAAGCTGCAAACAGGAATACAAGGGTGATTAATATGAGTTTATTCCACATGATAATAGCCTCCATTCAACTTGTTCTCTGCTAGCTCGTTGGTTTCAACAACTTCGATGCTAACCCTACGGTTTGTGAGTCGAACTCCGTCTGACTCACCTTCGAAAAGAGGTAGGGATTCACCAAGCGATTTTGCTTCTATTCTTTTCGGCTCAAGGCCAAAAATGGTCAGGTAGCGTTTCACTTGTTTTGCTCTGCCCATTGCGAGCTGCTGGTTCTGGAGTTCATCGCCAACCGAATCGGCATGACCAGTGACTGTTAGGTTTAGTGACTTATGCTCTCGCAGAATGTTGGCTGCTTGGGCAAGGTGCCCCATATATTTGGGGTTCACTTCTGTAGAATTGAACGCAAACTGATTATCAACGTTTAGCAGGTTGTAGAGCTTGTCGATGATTGCCAATTGTTGTTGGAAAGAAAACTCATCATGTGGTGGGACACATTTAGCTTGAGATGTCACATAATCAAGCTGCCTCTCAAGTTCATCCAGGCGTTTACGCTGAATAACAATGTCGTTCGCGGCGTCTAACAACAAACCACCTTCTAGTTCTCTTGCTATTCGATTTTGTTTTTCAAGAGCTTGGACGACAGCTGCCGGGAAACACCAACGAGCACCTTCACGAATGAGTGCATCAAGGTGGAGTTTTGCTAATTGCCAATCGAAGCGCAGACCATGCTCTGGGCCAAGAGGCTCGTCTGGCATGACTGGAGTGAAATTAGATTGGATGTACTGTTCAGCAAGGCCTCCGCGACCCTCTTCGGGGTAACTGCTACAGCCAATCGAGCTTACTATAGGTACAATTAGGGCTATGTGTTTGATGTAATTAACCATGCCAACTTCCTCTGTTAGTGGGTGAAATCTCGTTTATTGTTTTAGTGAGTGCGAGAGTTCACAGGGATTGCTTTGTCGATACGAAGCAGATTGATGATTTCAAGTGGTTGGCCAGTGACATTCTCGATGCGCATCTGACGCTCACGCTCGACTAGACGTTTGTATAGGTAAACCAGTGCACCAACACCTGAAGAATCAAGAAAACGAACATTGCGGAAATCAATTTCAACTTCGCCATGTTGATCAGCGATAATTTCATCAATGTGTTGTTGAGCGTATCGACTGCCGTCAGCATCTAAGTTGCCATCAATTTGAAGGGTAAGAATTTCATTTGTTAGTTCAATTTTACGTAGTTCCATGACGATATCTCCTCAGATAGTTTTCTTAAATAAGGCACTTTGTGTGCCAAAAAATATGCACTTTAAAATCAATTGGTTAAGTTGATGGTTCTTATATTTCTCAATTTGAGAAACGTGTTTTCTCAGACTGAGAATCATGTCTATAAATGAAAAATGGCGCTGGAGGCTGTAACTGACACATCTGTAGGAGGAAAGAACTTTTGATGTTACTCGTATTGTTAGCTGGCATTGATTGAACTTATGCATCGAGCCTTGAAAATCACTTCGGATGGAAATGTCTGGAGTTAGGGATGCAAATTAAGTTAACCAGTGTCGCGATTGCTGTTGCTATATCTTTCAACGCTTGGTCAGAGAGTCATTCTTTGAGTTATATGCCTTTGGTTCAGGCCAATGACTACGAGTATGGAACGAATATTGAGGATTACTGGAAAAGTGAAAAGCTAGATGGTATTCGTGCTATTTGGGATGGATCTCAATTAACTACACGCAATGGTAAAGTCATACATGCGCCTGATTGGTTCATTAAACCTCTACCGAGCTATGCCGTCGAGGGGGAGCTATGGGCGGGGAGAGGAAAGTTCCATATTGTCCAACAGACGGTTTTAGACAAAGTACCCGTTGAACCATCTTGGAAGCAGATCGATTTCATGCTGTTTGATATGCCGCAAGCGGCGGGAGACTATCAAAAGCGCTACTACAATATTCGATATTTGGTTGACTCAATTGACGCGCCACACATCAAGTTAGTCGAGCATACGCCGATTCGCTCTGAGCAGGAGCTCTTTCATTACTTAGACAACGTCAGCGAGCAAAAAGGCGAAGGGTTGATGTTAAGGAAGGTGACCAGTCGTTATCAGGCTGGTCGTAGTAGTGACTTGCTGAAGATGAAGAAACATCAGGACGCAGAAGGCTTAGTTGTTGGCTACAAAGTCGGTAAGGGAAAGTACAGCGGGCAGATGGGGGCGTTACTTATCCAGCTGGATTCAGGTATAGAATTTTATATAGGTAGTGGCTTTACTGATGAGCAGCGGCGCCAGCCCCCTAAGCTCGGTTCAATCATTACATTTAGATACAATGGCTATACGCAAAACGGTATTCCTAAATTTGCGCGCTATATGAGAGAAAGGCCAGAATATACTAGCGAGTAGGGGATGCTCCGCAACGTTTGAACAAGGCTTGCCAATACTCAACATGCTCTTTTGTAGCAGCTCTGAAAGCTTGGTGATATTGCTTAATCGGGTATTGGTAATTGGCGTGGCTTGTATCAACAAAATCTATTAAAGGGTTCAGTTCATTGTAAATGCTATCGATTTTGGCGAGGTATGGCTGTATTTGACCAATGAAAAACTCGTTAAACACGTTTCTGAGATAGCGAAATTTAGTTGTATTTCTTCCCTGACCGCATAGGATAGCCTCATCGTGAGCTTTTAGTTGTTGAGTGATGACGCTCAACTTGTTTCCAGCGTTGAGCATTGAATAGCTGAGCGGGCCTAAAACTGCGTTTTTTTCTAAGACTTCTTGGTAGGGTGTTAGTGCGTTTAAAGTGCTGGTGTAATCCAGTGTTTTGCTAGCTGAAAATCTGGAATCTATTTGATCGAGCGCTTGTATGACTTGAGTGCTGCCTCTACCTTGATCGACGGATAACCATCCCGTCGCTTCTAGTTGATTACGCATTGCGTCACTTGAAAACACCAAATTGGTAAAGTGCGCTGGTAATTGTTTGAGCTTCTGTTGTTGGATTGAAGCTAGTTGTGTTTTAAGTGCAGAGGATATATCTGGGCTCATTAAGCAGCGCTCTATGCCGTAACTCACTTGGAGTTGGTAATCGAAATTTCGAAATTGGTCCTGAATCTTTCCTAATACCGAGTTTTTCTCTGCAACAAGATTGAATAAACCGCATTTTCGAAGCTCATAACTGTCGAGTAGTCCTATGCTGATACTAGGGATAGTAATATGCAGTTCTCGTTTCGTGGGCAGTAAGACATTGACGTTATCCGGCATTGGTATCGCTGGTCTATCTTGGACATTGGCGATACGGGCTAAATAGGTGTCCAAACTGGCGTCCATTGGACTCTTGATAAAATCACAAGCAGAAAGGGACAAGAGTGATACCAAAACAATAAAGATACGCATAGGTGTGATAAATAAGGAAACAATCAAGGTTTGTTATTAGTCTACGAAGTAAATGCAAAAAAGGTCAGCATAGCTGACCTTTTTTGGTTATTTAGAGGAAAATTCCAATTGGATATCTTCAGGTTGTCTATGCATCCAACGAAGTCTCAGACCAAGCATGATTGCAGCTGATGAAAGACCGATAATGAAACCCATCCAGAAGCCATGAGCGCCCATAGGCTCAACAATCCAATCTGTCATTCCTAAAACATAGCCAATCGGGAGGCCTAGAATCCAATAGGCGATAAAAGTACGGTTGAATATTGCGGCCATGTCTTTGTATCCCCTCAAGGCACCAGCCGCAACGACTTGCACGGCATCCGTTACTTGGTAGATGGCAGCAAATAGCAGCAATTGCAAAGCAATCTCTATAACAGCGCGATTGTCAGTGTAAAGTAATGCAACTTGCTCTCTGAACAGAACCGTGAATAGTGCAGTGGATAAGGCCAGCAACACAGCAACAATGACACCTACACGAGATGCGATTGCAGCCCCTTCTACATTGTTCTCTCCAAGGCTGTGGCCAACACGAATGCTGGTCGCTGCACCAATGCTCATTGGCAGCATAAAGACTAACGACGAAAAGTTAATCGCAACCTGGTGCGCTGCGACAATCAGCGAGCCGAGTGGGGCAACCAAGAGTGCAACGACAGCAAATAGGGTAACTTCAAAGAATAACGCGGCTGCTACTGGAAAGCCTAGCTTGAATAAACGAACAAGAGGTTTTAGCTGCGGCTTGTGGAATTGTCCGAATAGATTGATATGGGCAACACGTTTGGATGTCACGACATAGAACAGCAACATAAACAACATTAGCCAATAAACAATGGCTGTTGCGACACCACATCCCACACCGCCCAGCGCAGGAGCACCAAATTTACCGTAAACAAAAATCCAGTTTAGCGGGATATTAAACAGCAGCCCAATGAAACCAATGACCATTGCGGGCTTGGTGAGTGACATACCATCAGTAAAACTGCGCAAGGTTTGGAAAAGCAAAAAGGCGGGCACAGCGTAAATTACAGCATGCATGTAACCGTTGGTTTTTTCAGCCATTAACTGCTCGACATTCATCAAACCCATTATATTTTGAGTCTGAAAAAGCACGCCAATAATGGGTATAGATATGAGCAATGCCATTGCGGCACCTTGTTGAATCTCAAACGGAATCTTAACCTGTCGGCCTGATCCATTGAGTTGAGCGACAACTGGGACCAAGGCCATGAGCAGGCCAACGCCAAATAGTATTGAAGGTAGCCAGATACTTGATGCAATGGATACAGCAGCCATATCCGTCGCACTGACACCGCCTGCCATGACGGTATCGACGAAGCTCATGCCTGTCTGCGCAACGGAAGCAATCAGTACTGGCGTGGCCAATTTGATCAGCTTATTCGCTTCTTGTTTATAACGATGCACGTAAAAACTCCAATGAAAGCAAAGATGCTTTGACTTCTGCAGAATCAAATTATGGAATCAACACGAAAATCAAAGGGGTGAACACCATTGTTATCGATAATTTATACATGGTGCTGTTGTGCTAAATGATAATTAAATGTCACACTAACCTCCACGAAAAACTGTTGGAATTTGCAATGTTTACTGGAATTGTTCAGGGAATGGCGGAAGTCATCGCTATCGAGAAGAAAGAGTCGTTTCAAACTCATGTAATTCGATTGAATTCATCAATGGGTCAAGGATTATCTATAGGTGCATCGGTGGCGCATAACGGTTGTTGTCTGACCGTAACAAAAATCGATGGAGAACACGTTTCTTTCGATCTGATACAGTCTACTTTAAAGCTAACCAATCTTGGTGAGCTGGAGGTTGGTCATTCGGTTAACATTGAGCGCGCTGCCAAATTTGGTGACGAGATTGGCGGTCATACCATGTCTGGACATATTTCCATGGTGAGTGAAATTGTTGAAGTGATCGATACACCTAACAATAGGACGGTTTGGCTTGAGTTACCTGAGAACATGATGAGGTATGTATTGGCGAAAGGCTTCATTGGGTTAGATGGTTGTTCGCTTACCATTGGTGAAGTTGAAGGTAATCGCTTTTCCGTTCATTTAATTCCGGAAACCTTACAGAGAACATTGTTTGGTCAGCGTCAGCAAGGTGACAAAGTGAATGTCGAAATTGATCCTCAGACTCAGGCTATCGTGGATTCAGTCGAGCGTGTTCTAGCAGCTAAAGAGATGCTTTGAGCATAGAGAAATAGAAAAGCGCCTTTCGGCGCTTTTTAAAAAATTTGTTCATCGTCGGCATCAATTGAGAGTTCGATTTCGTCCAACTGTTCGTTAACCATCATACTGAGGTGGATGGCGTTGCAACAGGCAGGACAGTCGTCGTAAAAATTCTGGCTACCATTCGTTGCATCTAACGTGATACCAATTGAGTGCCCACAATGGGGGCAGGTAACTCTTTTCTCTGTGTATTTTCGCATAGCTCTCTTCCTTACGTCTTTGATGAGATCAATGCCCAAGCCTTACATACCCGTGATTTACTTGGTCACGCTTTGAGTATGTTCAATCCGTTATTATTGGCTCCGACAAATTAATCTTAAGTCGTTAAGTTAGTAATAGACGTAAATTAAGTACAAAGTTTGAGATAGCTAATAAAAAACACCAAGGTTGGGCTCGGTGTTTTGATTTGGGTTGAAAGTTTTTCGATTGAATGATTCTAATTTGTTGTAAAATAAGAAAATTCCTACAACTTAGTATGTGAGTATTTTGTTGATTAAGCGTTCGCATTGATCTAAGTAGTGTCCACCAAACTGATTATAGTGGTTGAGTAGGTGATAAAGGTTGTAAATATCTTTACGTTCACTATAAGCAAGATCTAGCGGTAGCACGCTCTCATAGCCTTGGTAGAATTCTGGCTGGAACCCTTCAAAAAGTTCGGTCATCGCAATGTCGCACTCTCGATCTCCCCAGTAACAGGAAGGGTCGTAGCAAATGGGGCCAAATACTGAGTTGGCTGCGTTACCATGCCAGAGGTCACCGTGCAGCAAAGATGGACGAGGGTTATGGTTACCTAACCTGTCCTTTACGAGATGGGTAAAATCACCGATATCAACCAGAGTGACTCCTTTCTCTTTCATTAGCTGAAGTTGCCAGCCAATTCGTTGTTCAGCAAAGAAACGCCCCCATTTTCGGTCCCACTTATTGGGCTGTAAGGTGGAACCAATAAAGTTATCTTGATCAAACCCATACTCTTTCTGTTCTCCCCATTGGTGGAGTTTGGCAAGCTGCTGGCCAAATTTGTAACTGTTACTGCTGTCATCGAGTGGTTTAGTAGGGAGATAGTTCAGAATCAGGAAGGCATGTTCTTTACTCTTTCCAGTAAGAATATGTTCCGGTACGAAAACGGTGGAACTCTCACGTAAAATTCGGATGTTTTCCGCTTCTATTTCAAACTTAGCGTAAAAGTCTCGCAGATTGACTTTCACAAAGTAGCGCTGCTCTCCATCGCTTATCATGTAGCAGTCACTGATATCACCGCCATGTAAGCGGTTTTTTTCGACAATATCAAAAGAAAACATTAATGCTTCAGACAGTTGCTCAGTTATGGCTTGCCACATATCAAGATCCGTTTCCGCAGTTGAGTATTAACATTGTAGAATAAGGAATTGGTTAATTCTGAATCAGACTGCAAAAAATTCAATCATTTAGTGGGCGGATTCATTGGGCTTATCAATTTGTGAACTTTGTCATATCTGGTTAGAGTCTATAAGCTAGTAAAATAGTTTAGCCTGATAAAAGTTGATCCTAGTTCAAAGCAATAAGTTGGAAATTAAACCAAACTCTTCAACTAAGGTATAAACAACTTTTGAATTTTATCAGCGTCCGAGTCGAGTTGAGTTGTGAAAACTCATTGATATGTCTTAGTATTAGATAGTGACTCGAAAGTAGAATAATGAATGGAGAACGACAGTGGTTGTTGAAACCGATGGCTACCTAGCACTTATTGAGCATCTGGCTTTTAATCTTGATGTCTTTTCATCTGACGATGGAGACACGGGTGCTGAAAGTGTCGAAGATGTCGTTACCGATATGGTAGCGAGTAACATCATGGCCATTTTTGAGCAGAACCCAGAACTGCACTCTAGTGTTCGCTTCCAATTGCTTAAGGAAGCAGATTCAGTTGTAGAAGATTTAGGAGAGGTGTTAGCGGGTGTGTGGGCTAAACCTGCAACCAATGATCAGATAACATTCCTTGATGAGTATATCGCACTGGTCAAAAATCTATTTGATTCCGCAGTCGCCAAATACGACTGATTTCAATTCACCACAGGCGGCGTGGCAACCCGTCTGAAATGCCAGAATTTCGAAGCCCAATAGGGATTGTCAAGCCTAGAAATTATGACGCCTTTTGATGTTGAAGCATGCATAAATTGCTTGTTACCAATATACACGCCTACATGACGAACCTTTCTTGATGTTTTGAAAAAGGCTAAATCTCCCACTTGAACTTGTTCATAACTCAGCTCGTTTCCGATGCTTACCTGTGCCAATGTGGTGCGGGGTAAGTGGATGTTCAGGACGTCTCTGTAAGCTACTTGAACAAAAGCGGAACAATCAATACCGTTGTAATTGTTGCCCCCTAGGCGATAGGGGACTCCCTTCCAATCCTTATAGACTTCAAGAAACTCTTGTTGCACACCTTTTTCATACGAAGAGATATTTTTACCACTATCTAAGGTATTGAAGTCTGTTGAGGAAGGGGAACTTGAGCATCCTGCTAAGAGGAGAATTAACAAAGCGATTGAAAATTGCGGCGCAACTCTATTCATGGTGTCTATTTCACCTCTTAATGACATTTGTATGTAATATTATCTAAATAGAATCGCACACTAATTAAACTTTTGTATGATGTCGGTTCAAAATTATGCCTAAGCAAAAGACGAGTTTTTCACTCTCGCTCATTCAAACTATCAGTGCTGTATTCTTAACGATAACCATACTGGTCATTGGATTATCTGTCACCAGTATTAAAGGGATTGAGAGAGTTGGAGCTCAATTTGAGACGCTTTCCGATCAGGCCCTTCCTCTTGCAATGACCAATGCAAAGCTCACACAAGCCATTCTGGAACAAGTTAAGCAACTCGGCTACGGCTCTCAAGTTAGCGATATTGAGGGCTTGAATAGAATCAAGGAACAAACCGTTAACAGTTCGGATGAAACGTCGACGTTAGTGGAACAAGTCTTTGCGATTTCCTCGGAATTCAATCAAGCCATATCGCAACAGCAAGAATTAGAACTTAGAGAGAATATCGAAGCGTTATCTGATTTAACCAACAGAATACTTTCAGCTCAGAAGTCGTTACTGACAATGCAGGGGAGTATAGATTCACAAGTGACAGAATTCCGTTATGGCTTGAGCTCAATCGGACCAGAAATGAATCGAATCAGTTCCTTTCTTGCCGTTGATAACCCTGAATCTTCAGATGCTGCGAATCGATTTATTGCTAGTGCGAGCTCTATGGAAAGTACATTTCTAGTTTTGATGATGCAAACGGATCAAGACAAAGCAATGCAAGAGTACAAGGAAATGCGTAATCGTATTGCTGGGATCAATCTAGCGTTCGATGACTTTTCTGAATGGCACCCCGAGGTTAAAGAGTTTGCGAGTTTAATTGCCCCATACGACATGGTCCAAGATGGTTTTTCTGAGTCAGGGGTGTTAAAGCAAATTTTGAAAAAATTAGAACTGGCACAAAATCAGAGCGCACAGCTTTCCCACGCGGCGGTTTTGGCCAATGACACCATCCAACTGCTTAACAACATTTCCCAGACAGCAGAAGCGCTAATCGATGACAGTAAACGTGTCGTTAGCAACACTATATACTCTATCAATACGATACTGATTATTAGTAGTCTGGTGTTGGTCGCTATTATTGTTGTTTCTTGGGCTTCTTTACGAACTTGGATTAATCGAGGCTTGAAAAACATCACTGGTAATCTTAATAGGCTAACTGAGCATGACTTTACCAACACGGTTACTTTGCTCGGACCATTTGAAATGAAAGAAGTGGCGCGCAAACTGAATCAGGTTATCGAGTCAACCCGTGGTTCTATCTCGACGGTGACGAGAAACTGCGAGACGTTATATCAAACAGCGGAAATTAGTCATGATGCAGCGGAGCAATCTAATCTGAGCTTGGCACGTCAGAATGAATCCCTCACAAGCATGGTTGAGACAGTCACGCAACTCGAAGCATCGATAAAAGAAATCGCAACCGTGACCAACGAGTCATACAGTGAATCCCAACAAGCGGCAGAGTATTCTGGAAATGGGGTGAAAGTCATCGAGCTGAATCAAGTCAGGCTTCAATCTTTAGAAGACACACTTAACATGAATGAACACTCCATGATTGAGTTGGACAATCGAGTGAAGCAGATTCGTGAAATGGTCGATATGATTTCCGGTATTGCAGAAAATACGAATTTATTGGCGCTCAATGCTGCTATTGAAGCTGCACGAGCAGGAGAGCAAGGGAGAGGGTTTGCCGTGGTTGCTGATGAAGTACGTAAACTGGCCAGCGATACATCACAACAGACGTCAAACATCCGCGACCGCATGAGCGAATTGGTTGCTGCTGCCGAGAAATCGCGTAGTGCAGTTTCAGCTAGCCGTGAGGAAATGACTTTCGCTCTTGAGTCCAGTGAACAAGTAAAAAGTACCTTTGAAAACATTGAGAAAGCGGTTAATCAGATACGTCTTCGAGTGGAGCAAATTACTGTAGCGACGGAAGAACAGGAGCGGGCAACAGCGGATGTAAGCCATTCCATCGCTCATGTATCGGAACAGGGAGAGCAAACTAAACTTCAACTTGAATCAATGGTTGAAAATTCAGAACAAGTTGCTGAAATTGCAGGTCATCAACAAGCTATGCTTCATAAGTACGACTTACCACAATAGTCATTGAATCAGTAACTTATTTCTCTCGAAAGGGCTGGGTTAACATCTTATCAACCCTTTGTTCGTTTGGCGTCTGGAAAAGTGGAATCCCAATCTTTACATCGTTGTGTCCACGCTCAGGTTGATCGATGTAAGTGCCGAACCAGCGGTCCCAGATAGAGAGAAAAAAACCAAAGTTAGAATGGGTTTCTCGCGGTATTACTGAGTGGTGCACGCGATGCATGTCTGGTGTGACAATGATTTTGCGTAGAATAGCATCCACCTTGAATGGCAACTTGGCGTTACTGTGATTAAACATCGCACTGGCATTGAGAATGATTTCAAACACGATGATTGCAACAGGAGAAACACCCAGTGCGACCACAAGTCCAATTTTAATCCACATCGACAACACGATCTCAATTGGATGGAAGCGGCTGCCTGTCGTGACATCTATATCCTGGTCCGCATGATGCATTCTGTGTAATCGCCATAGCCAAGAGACTTTATGAAAGACCAGATGTTGGAGGTAGATCGCCAGATCGAGAAAGATGACACACATGATGAGTTCCGCTAATAAGGGGAAATCTAGGTGATTGAGTAAGCCCCATTGTTGTTTGAGAGCAACGTTTGCTGCCTCAAAGGCGAGCACGGGCATAAAGATGCCGAGAAAGACCGAGTTAAACGCGACTAAGCCAAGGTTGTTCATCCAGCGATAGAGCTTATTCTGGGTCAGCTTTTTTCGTGGAGTTAGCCATTCCCACAATCCACACAGTATCAGCACAGATAGAAAAAAGCTTAAGCGAATAAGATCTGGATTCTGCATACGACGTTTTTCTCCCACATGGAACTTGCAACGGATTTGTCTCAAGGTAAACTCTGCACCCTTTATCATTATCCATCAACTTACATGAGAATCCACGCTTTTCACCGTCTCTATCAACATCGCCTAGAGCACTCGACTAAGCCGTTCAATGCAAGAGGCTGTAAAGTCCAGCGTTGTCAGTACTGTCAGGTAGCTGAACACTTTTGTATCTGCGCATATCAGCCAGATGTCTCCAGCTCAGTGGCGGTGATGCTGCTAGTGTCTGAAAACGAAGTCTTCAAACCAAGCAATACTGGGCGGCTTATCCTTGATACGGTAAAAGAAGGTTATGTGTATCAATGGAGTCGCACAGAGCCCGATCAGGCGATGTTGTCGTTGCTCAATCATGAAGATTACCAGCCCATCGTCGTGTTTCCTGATGAATATGTTGAAGATAAGTCTCGCTTGCTTGGAGAACATCCTCGTCAGCAGTGTGGTGGTAAAAAACCATTACTCATCTTTCTAGATGGAAGCTGGAGAGAAGCTAGGCGCATTTTTCGAAAGTCGCCATATTTGAACGCGCTTCCTGTTTTGTCAGTGTCGCCAGAATCAATTTCTCAGTACGTCATGAGACGTTCTGAAAATGAGCAACACCTTGCTACGGCGGAAGTCGCAACATTGGTACTTGAACAACTGGGTGAAGAGCAGACAGCGCAAACGCTTAAACTGTGGTTTGACGTGTTTAAAGAAAGTTACTTGTTAAGCAAAACCCGAATTAAGCCAAATTTTGACCGACCACAGCTGCAACATTATCTGCAGAAGGTGAAAAACGAGAATTCAGTCTGAAAATAATGGGCTTGTTGGCGATAGTCTGCACAGTTAAGTCTAGGTAGTGGTTAAATTCGTTCCACGTCACGGATTGTAGGCGTACCAATGTGGATAATGAACCGATTTTGACTTTTTTATATTTGTTTCTGGGAGAGATACGATGTACTACGGCTTTGACGTTGGAGGCACTAAGATTGAATTTGGTGCGTTTAATGACCAATTAGAGCGTGTTGCCACTGAGCGCGTACCAACGCCAACGGAAGACTATTCTTTATTAGTGAGCACGATTGCTGAACTGGTGAATAAATATGACAAACAGTTTGGCTGCGAAGGCAAGATCGGTCTAGGTCTACCTGGAATGGAAGACGCCGATGATGCCACCGTTCTGACGGTTAACGTGCCTGCGGCCAAAGGTAAGCCACTTCGCGCTGACCTTGAAGCCAAAATAGGCCGTAGCGTTAAAATTGAAAACGATGCGAACTGCTTTGCACTTTCTGAAGCGTGGGATGAAGAGCTTAAAGATGAGCCTTCGGTTATGGGGCTGATTCTTGGCACTGGCTTTGGTGGTGGATTGATTTACGACGGCAAAGTATTTTCTGGTCGTAACCACGTGGCGGGTGAGCTTGGACATATGCGTTTACCGATTGATGCTTGGTTCCACCTAGGAGACAACGCGCCACTACTAGGTTGTGGCTGTGGTAAAAAAGGCTGCTTGGACAGCTACTTATCGGGTCGTGGTTTCGAGTTAATATACGAGCACTATTACGGCGAAGCGAAGAAAGCGATTGATATCATCAATGCATATAAGGAAGGCGAAGCTAAAGCAGCAGAGCATGTTGAGCGCTTTATGGAGTTGTTGGCAATTTGCTTTGCTAATATCTTTACTGCTAATGACCCACATGTTGTTGCACTAGGTGGTGGGTTGTCTAATTTCGAACTCATTTACGAAGAGATGCCAAAGCGGGTGCCTAAGTATCTGCTATCTGTTGCTAAGTGTCCGAAGATTATCAAAGCAAAACATGGCGATTCTGGTGGTGTGCGTGGTGCTGCCTTCCTCAACATCAAATAATCTTGATTTGATTGAATAAATTTGAGAGCTTGCTTAGGCAGGCTCTTTTTATGGTAATCACAATGACTTTGCTCGCCTTTCAACAAGAACACTATAAGCAACTTATCGACTGGATTGATTCCGCTGAGCTTAACTACCTGTGGGGCGGACCTGCGTATCAATACCCATTAACGGTTGAGAGCGTCGATGTCCATTGCTCGCAGGCTGAGGTAAAGCCATATCTGTACGCTCATCAGGGCCAAGAGGCTGGTTTCGTTGAGCTATATCATCATTCGAATGATATTGCTCGAATCTGTCGGGTCTTTGTTGCTCCGCAATTTAGAGGGCAGGGCGTAGCGAAAACCATGTTGCAAGCGTTGATTCGAGAAGCTAGAAACCAAGGGTATAGCGAAATTACATTGTGTGTATTTAGCCACAATCTATCGGCTATTCGCTGTTATCACTCACTAGGTTTTGTCGAAGTGAAGAGAGAGTATGGTATTCGAGAGTTCGACGGAGAGAGTTGGGAGCTTATCTATATGGATAAGCCCCTATAACGAAAAGTTGATCTATAGAGTCAGACGTATAATGACGTCCAGCATTTCGTCAAAACATGGACCCAATGCTTCCTCATCGACTGCGTGGCAGTACACCCCTTGAAGCTGATCGGCTCTGAAATCACCTGCTAAGTCTGCATCATCCAGCATTCTAGGGTCGTTCGCCATACGCATCAGAAGATCTTCCCCTTGCTCATTATCCGGTCCAGTTGACGAAGTGAGAGAGGAGCCTAAACCCAACGTGAATACGTATATATCCTCACCACGAGCTGCTGTCGCGATATCCTCAAGTAAATTTCGAGCGACACGATTAACACGAATGTAGAGATCGTTGGCAGAGTGTGTGCTTGGGTTGTATTGAGTGACAGGCCGGTCAGGGTGGCTTGGGTTTAGTACATTGAATTCGGTCGCGCTAGCGCTATGGGCGGTATAGTAGTCAGGCAACTCAGCAATATAATCATCAATATCGCTTCCTTCATAACCTGAACCTGGTAATTGAGTGGCAATTGCATCGTGATACCACAACCCTCTTGGTGTACCGCTAGACTCGTCGCTGGAGCGAATGGCTCCTGTGTAATTCGTGCTGGTACCAACAAAGTCGAATTCTGAAGCGAAGGTGTTTGGCGCACCGTCGGTAAAGAATACAATGACTTTTAGATTAGCAGGGTCAGTCACATTCCTCAGAGCATCTAATGCTAAGTAAATGCCCTCTGAAGAGTTCGTGTATTGCAAGCTGGAGAGGCTGCCAAAATCAAATGCGTCGATCTCGGTAGTAATGTCGCTGCGACTATGGCCCCTGGAACTTTGGAAAGCAACGGGGACTTCTGCACCATAGGCGTATTTAACTAATGCAATGCGGTCAAAGCTCTCATTGAAATTGGTGATGAAGTCCTTGGAGCGAGCAACAACATCATCCGTTACATCGCCGATAGAGCCTAACCTCAATGAAGTGGTGTTATCAACGACTAACACTAAATCAACTGGCCTACGCACAGTTTGCGCAGTGGCACTAATTTCTAAAGAGCTGTGGCCAAAAACACCTAAGAAAGTAGTGCTGACCTCGGCAGACGCGGATAAATCAATGGAGATATTACCAAATGAGTCATAGCCAAACGTTACTGTTGGACTTGCAGTTGTACTGTCATGGTAGTCTGTGGGTAAATTGGCATTGTAAAACTTAATTGCTGCGTCTCTGGCGGCATCTTCACCCTCAGCGACAGCTCGTGCAGCGGCAATACCAGCAGCATCGACAGCAGCGAATAATTTTGCTTTGACTAAAAAAGCACGACCACTGTCGATAGCAGTCCCTGTTGCTAAAATTAGGAAAGGTGCGGCTATTACGGATATTAATGCCACCAAACCTTTTGACTTACGTATGCTCGCTAAGCGTTGTTTGAAAGGCATAAACTTCGTCCTTATAAGTAAGTAAAATCGCTCATCACAAATGAGCTGTCGTATAGATAGTTGGTCAATGGCGTATATTCGTAATGTATTTCAACCACATAAACGGATTCGTTATCTGCCAAAGTGATTGGAAAATCAGTCAGCTCAGGGAGTGGATCAGGCAGTTCACATTGATTATTTGTCCAAGTCGTACACTGGTCCCACGTTGAGCTGCTATGAACCAGTCCCGAGTTACTCCATACATATTGTTCGCTAACATATGGATCTGCAGATTCTTGACCAACAACCAGCGTAATGTACATAACCCCATCACTGTTCATGTCCAATGGAGCCGATGTTGTCGCGACCAAAGTCATAATCTCATCTGGGGTATTGGTACTGGTTCGCGAGACTAAGTTTGCGGCCTCTCTGCTCATCCCTATCATCACACTGTTGGATTGCAACAATTGCGTCACCTCAATGATTCCCCCAATCAAGACCAGCATAAAAGGTGTGATTAGCGCCATTTCAACGGCGGCAAAGCCACCTTGTTTTTTGGGGAGAGATCTAGATATACGCATAAATCAAAATGCCTCGTTTCTCATCGCCGTACTGACGGTAAATTGATATTTACCACCTTCAACAAATGGGTAGGTGAGTGGGCTGGCAGCAGGCCATTCGCAGTCCAAATGAATCGCGATGATGTCACCGGCACTACCAAAAGATGCGACAGCGTTGCCATCGATATCTTCAACACGTATGTCGTCGACATTCATCACTTGTTCTAGGTAGCCGTTAGAGGCGTCAGAGATCATTTGAATGACGGCCGCTTCACGATCACCATTGCCGTCTGGGTCGAGATCTGAACGGCCAGTGACGGCGTAACGCGCACCTTCTCGGACTGCATTCTGCATAGTCAGTTTGACGTAGCCGTATACCGAGAGATCAAGAATGGTCATGAAAATAGCGAAGAAGAAACTTGCAGCAAGAGCAAACTCGACAATAGAGCCACCAAATTGCTTGCGGCGATGTCGTACTGGGCGGTGTGGCTTGTTTTTAGGCGAATTGACTCTGCAATTTGACTTGCCAGTTTGTACCTGTATTGAGTTATGGATGTACGATCTCATACTCACACCTACTTAACCTAAAAACAGTCAATCACACAAACGTGTTGAGCCTCAAATTAGAAAAAGGCCAATGTAGTAGGTATAGCCTGATTTGACCCAATTTCCAGTGGTAAATTGGGGGTTAGACTAGGTGCTCTAGTGCAAATTTGTTAAGTAAGAAAGGCCTGTGTTGATAGATATAAAAAATAAACTTTAGTTGTTCAGTACATTAGATGTTATGTAGAAGATTATAGTTTGATAAAGGAATATATTCCGCCTAGGTGAAAGAACAAAAAGTTTTCAGGATTGAGAAGTATAAAGGTGCTTTCTGGGGAAGCAGGAACGAAGGGAGACAAACTAACTCATACTTTCGTTCAGAAGCACTGAAAGGAAAGGAGCCCAACTGGCGGGGCTCCTGCATTGGTTACTTGTTCTTCTTACCAACACCGAGATTTTGCTTCTGTTGAAGCGTGATTTTTTCAAATCCTAGCTTTCTAAAGTGGTTGTCGCGGTAATTGCGCATTGCCTTAGTATCTGACACCGCTTCAATTTGCTGTTCCATCTTAAGGAACTCGGAAATATCAATACCTTCTGCTTCGGCCACTGCTTCATGAATATTACGATGTTGCTGATATGAAAAAGTCAGCGTTTTGTCTTCACCCTTATAGGTATACAGGATTGTGCGAGCCATATGTCTTTCTCTTAAGATAACTGAGGCCAGCTGAGCTGGCCTTTGATTGCGCTAGATTCTGCCTTGAAGAGGAATGATTGTCACGCTTTCTCCGACTTTTACTGTATCGATCGCTGGCGAAACTTCGATTAAACAATTGGCCTCACTCATTGAACGCAAAATGCCAGAACCTTGTTTCCCTGTGCTCCTGACGGTCAATTGCCCCTGAGGATCTATCTCATAAACGCCACGGCTGAACTCAGTACGGCCTTGACGAGAACGTAAGTCTTCAAGTGCGACCGCGTTGACTTTCAAAGGCTGCCAACCTTGCTCTCCTTGCATTTTACGCAGCGCAGGCTCAATAAAGTTAATGAACGACACCATCACGGCTACGGGATTGCCCGGTAGGCCGAAGAAGGGTTTATCGTTCACCTGACCATAGGCCAGCGGGCGACCCGGCCTCATATTGATGCGCCAAAAGTCAATGCTGCCCAATTTATCTAAAGCGAGTTTGATGAAGTCGGCATCACCGACAGAAACACCACCTGACGTGACAATGGCATCCGCTTGAGCCGAGGCAGCTTGCAGGGCCTCCGTCATGCTCTGTTCATTGTCTTCGAGGATACCAAGGTCGAGGATCTCACAGCCTAATTTTTCTAACAGGCCAAGTAGGGTAAAGCGGTTGGAGTCATAAATAGAGTTTGGTGCTTGCTCGGTACCCGGCGCCTGCACTTCATCGCCTGTAGAGAACACTGCGACTTTCAGGCGGCGAAAAACAGGACACTCTGCAAAACCCAAAGAGGCGATCATCCCCATTTCAGGTGATTCTAGTCTTTTACCTTGACTGAAAACCACACTGTCTACTGGAAGGTCCTCACCAGCCTGACGAACATTTTGACCAGCTTTAATTGATGCACCCGCAAAAGAAACCTGATTTCCAGTTTGCTTTGCCTGCTCACGCATTACTACGGTGTCCCCACCTTCTGGCGTTGGCGCGCCAGTCATGATTTTTACCGCTTCACCTTTGTGAAGAGGTGCATCGTAGGCGTGGCCAGCAAGCACTTCAGCAACGACGGTGTATTGTTCTCTTTCCACATCATCGCCGCGAATGGCATAGCCATCCATTGCTGAGTTAGTGTATTGAGGCACGTTAATTGGCGAGTGGATATCTCTAGCCAGTACTCGTCCGTAGCTTTGCTCAATAGCGCATGTTTCCACGCCTGCCAGGGATTGAACTGAGGAAAGGATTTTGTCTTGCCCTTCGCTGACAGAAAGAAATGCAGGAGACAAAGTGTCGCAACAGCCTGTAGTCTTAGCGACTTGCTCTCGCTTCTCGGGCTTGACGTAGTCGCAAACAAAACGCGCGATTGCATCAAGATCATTAATATTCATCTGAGGAAGGGATACATCTTCAACATGCGTGTCTGCAGCGATAGCGATGATGTTACTGTCGTTAGGGTGCAGCCAAGGTTTGCCCACTTCTTCTCTGTGCAGCTCGATTTTTGGAAAGGCGATGTTTTTGCACCCTTCAACCAAGATGACGTCTAACGTGTCCGTATCGAAGCGGCTAAGTAGGTACTCAAATTCAGATTCAGCTTCGGGAGTTTCAGTCATTAACGCGTAGCGATTACGAGATGAAATGAGCATCTGAGAGGCGCCAGCTTTACGTAGTCGGAAGCTGTCTTTGCCTTCTTTATCTACATCAAAATTATGGTGTGCGTGTTTTAGCATACCAATGCGTAATCCTGCCTGAGTTAATCTTGGCAACAAAGCTTCCAACAGCGTGGTTTTACCGGTTCCAGAATAAGCAGCAAACCCCAGAATTGGGATAGGGAGCGAGTGTTTCATGAATGTATGGTTCCAAATTGTGCCAGTTCTTCAGGGGTGTTCAGGTTAACGAAACAATCCGTCGCATCGCTAAAATCCACATAGTGCGTCTTGCACTCTTTATAAAGAAGAATGATTTTTCTATCGCCACGTTCAAGAAACGCGGTCAGTTTCGGCAGTACACGCTTGTGGTAGAGCGTGAAGACGGGCTGCTGATAGTCACCGTCATGGGCGACCAGAATGTCAGAATCTTCTTTGACTGCAGAGCAAAAACGAGCGACCAAATCCATGCTGATCTGTGGGCTGTCGCAGGGAACAAACCCGACCCAGTCTTTAGTTGCTGCCGCTAGACCTGCGTGAATACCGCCCATAGGCCCAGGGAAACCTTTGATTTTATCGCCGACCACGACACCATACTTTGAATAGGTATCTTGATTGCGGTTTGCATTGACCATGATGTCAGAGACTTGTGTGGACAGTCGTTCATATACATGTTGAATCAAAGGCTTATTGTCGAGTTCAATAAGGCCTTTGTCTTTTCCGCCCATACGTCTAGCTTGACCGCCAGCTAAAATAACCCAACTAGTTTGCGTTGGAAGAAGCATAAGTGTTCTCTTGCCTTGTATCTTTAATAACGTGTAGCAGTGGCGACTCTATCAGAGTCGTATCTTTAATCCACCACTGCCTGCGGCATAAGTCTGTCAGTGCATTTTCCTGGTGACTAGTGATAACGATACTTGATCCCCGAGCCAGAAGATCTTTCGCCATTATCACCAACCTATCAATGGACTCTTGATCGAGAGATGCACTAGGCTCATCCATCAAAAGAATGGATGGTTTGAGTATCCAGGCTCTGGCCATCGCAACGCGTTGTTTCTCGCCTCCCGAAAGCACAGAAATATGTTCATCCGCTAAAGTTTCCAAGCCTACCATGCGTAACGCAGTAATAACTTGAGCTCGCTTAATTTTAAGTGATTCTTGTTGGTATCTGATGCCATAGACGACATTTTGATAAACCGTGCCATCAAACAGGTAAGGCGATTGGTGCAGATAGATAACGTCTTTTCTTCCTGTTCGGCTAAAAAATCGCTTAACCCAAGTATCATAGGGGGCGTTGACGTGCCCAGTTGTGGGCTTCGCCAGACCAGACAGAATTTTGAGTAGCGTCGTTTTTCCAACCCCGTTGTCACCTTTCAGGTAGATGGCGTCGTTAGGACCAATGCTCAAAGTGGGAATATGAAAGAGTACCCGTTCTTTAAAGCGCATCGAAATATCTTGTGCCGTGATTTTGATGGTCATAATTCGCCTTTACGTTCTGAGGTAGCCTTTGCCGCGCATACTGGTCAGGAAAAAGTTGAGGGCAAGCGCCAGCGCGAGTAGAACCATGCCCAGAGCCACACCTTGGGCGAAAGCGCCTTTATGGCTCTCCATCGCGATCGCGGTTGGGATGTTACGCGTCATCCCCATAATGTTTCCGCCCACCATAGTGGAACAGCCAACTTCAGTCACAATGCGTGAAAACGCTGCGATAGTAGCTGCCATGAGTGGAAACCTTGTTTCCCAAATCATGGTCGCCGCAAGGCGTGAAGGGGATGCTCCCAGTGTAATGGCCGTTTCGACAGCGCGGCGATCGCTGGATTGCAGCGCACCGTGCATCATAGAGACCAGAACCGGAAAGCCGATCAACATTTGACCTACGATCATCGCTCGCTGGGTAAACAGCATTTGCCAGTCCCCGAGAGGACCTGAGCGAGATAACATCATGTAAAGGAGTAGGCCAATTACAACGGTTGGAACTGCTTGTAACGTATTAATCAGGGACAAAAAAATCCACTTTCCGCGAAAATCTGTATAAGCAAGAATGAAAGAAAATAGAATCGCCGGCAGCAGTACCAGTGAAATGGCCGTAATGGAGACGCTGAAGGAGACCGCTACGATCTCCCACAGCTCCTGATCAAAGCTGGCCAATAACGCCAAGGCGTCTATTGTTGTCTTCCCTAAGGTCATAACGGGTTACTTTTCGTTTGCATTGGCAACAAACAATTGTTTGCCATGCAACTTATAGTCGTTGATTAGCTTCTGTCCTTTAGGGTTGACCAACCAATCACTGAAAACTTTAGCCCCTTGATAATTGATGCTTGGGTAACGTTCTGGGTTCACCAAAATTACCTGATAAGGGTTAAACAACTTTTGATCGCCTTGAAACAGGATCTTGAGATCGAGTTTATTGTTGTACGCCAGCCAAGTACCACGGTCAGTCATGGTGTAGCCTTGCATCTCATTCGCCATGTTCAGAGTAGGGCCCATTCCCTGACCCACCGAGCGATAGCCGCCAAAGTTTGGCTCGACTTTGGTCTGTTGCCAAATCCCTTTTTCTTTTTTGTGTGTGCCTGAATCGTCACCACGGGAAATAAAGGTCGCGTTCATATTAGCGATGTGCTTAAACGCTTCCGCTACGTTGTGTGAGTCGTGAACTTTGGCTGGGTCAGCGTCCGGACCGACAATCACAAAGTCGTTGTACATGAGTTTACGAGGTAAGACGCCATAACCATTTTGAACAAAATTGGCTTCTGCTTTAGGGGCGTGAGTCATAACTAAATCGACATCGCCATTTTCACCCATTTTGAGTGATTTCCCCGTGCCCGCTGCGATGACATCGACTTGGTAGCCCGTTTCTTTTTCAAACTGAGGGAGTAAATAATCCAGCAGTCCAGAATGGTAGGTGCTGGTGGTGGTCGCCAAGCGAATGTGATGGCTGTCATCCGCCGCAAAGGCTGAAGAACTGATAAAGGCTAAAGACGCCGCTGCAATGGTAAAAGTTGTTGCTTTCATGGCTATTCATTCCGTACTAACTTTATTGCTCAAATGACCGCTTCTGAGCGATCTATCGAGGGCTTTATGTTTAACGCCTATGAATAGCAATCTTGATGCCAATAAACACCGAATATCTTTATCTTAAATATCAATGAGATAGTGTTTGCAAATTTGATGTGGGACAAAATGTCGCACGTTAATTCTCGTCGTCCTAAATTTTCTTGGTACACTCTGTCCCAATTACAATAACGAGTAATGAGTCAATATGTCCCCAACGTTAGATCCCAATAAAGTGGCGCAATATCAAGCATTTTCTGTATTAGTGGTTGATGATGAAGTCGGAATGCAGACGATTCTCAAGAAAGCACTCAGCAAGTGGTTTTCGAGAGTGGACACGTCGGGGAGTATTGAGGAAGCGGAGTCGCTTAGGGTCGTCAACCACTATGATTTGATCATACTGGATATTAACTTGCCGGGGCGCTCAGGAATCGACTGGGAAGAGGCGTTTAACGACGAAGACCGAAAGTCAGATGTGATTTTCATGACGGGTTATGCCGATTTGGAAACGGCGATTTCAGCACTTAAGCTCGGTGCTTCCGACTTTATTCTCAAACCTTTTAACCTTGATCAGATGCTCAAAGCGGTACAACGCTGCATGGATAAGCGCCTGAACGATCGGCTCCAATACGCACTAAAACATGACTTCAAGCGACTGATAAAAACTGACATGGTTGGCAGTTCAGAAAAAACGCGCCAACTGAAACAGCTTATTACTCAATTTGCCCCTTCACGTGCGTCTGTATTAATCGAAGGTGAATCCGGCACAGGTAAAGAGCTGGTCGCTCGTGGTGTTCACGATGCGAGTCAGCGAACAGGGCCGTTTGTACCTATCAACTGCGGCGCGATAGCACCTGAGTTGCTTGAAAGTGAGCTATTCGGTCATACATCCGGTGCTTTCACTGGTGCGAAAAAAAACCGCGAAGGGTTATTTAGAGTCGCTAGCGGCGGCACCTTGTTTCTTGATGAGATTGGCGAGATGCCATTGCAAATGCAGTCGGCATTGTTGCGTGTTCTCGAACAAAGAACGATTCGCCCCGTGGGCAGTGAAAAAGAGATCAGCGTTGACGTCAGAGTCGTGGCGGCTACCAATCGAAACTTGGCAGAGGAAGTGTCGAAGGGCAATTTCCGCCAAGATCTCTTTTATCGATTGAATGTGCTTAAAATCGATGTCGCGCCGCTTAGAGAACGCAAAGCCGACTTGCTTGATTTGGTCCCTTTCTTTACCCGTTTATTAGCGGCTGAACTGGGTATGCCTGACCCTAAGTGGGCGCATGAAGATATTATCGCGATGAACGACTATGACTGGCCGGGCAACATTCGTGAACTTAAAAACTTGATTGAACGTTGTATTTTACTTGGCAAGCCACCGGCGCATTATTGGCGAGAAGTGAATGGATACCTGCCTCAAACGCATGTGTCTGTGACTGTATCTAGCGGCAGTGCTGTGCTGGACTTACCTGATGATAGCGGAGCCAAAGAAGGTTACCCCAATAGCTGGTCGCTCAAGGAAGTTGAAAGAGCGCATATTCAACAACTGGTTGATTACCACGATGGAAACAAATCCGCGGCCTCACGTGATTTAGGCGTGGCGCGCAAGACACTAGAGCGCAAATTTAAAGAGTGGGAAATGGCGGAGTCCAACTATGCCGAGTAAAGGCGGCTTGTGGTCCAAGTGGCGTTATCGATTCAAAACCATGGTTCGTTATCGCCTCATGTTTCTGACTTCTGCGCCAATCTTACTCACATTGATTGCTCTCATTGGAATTACAGTTTACTGGTCAATTCACTACACCTGGCAGAGTGCATTGCTTGATGTTTCTGAGCGCTTAGGTGTGGCGCAAAATAGCATTGAATTGATACAAGAAAAACAAGCCAATCACGTTAAGGCGTTTGCTGAGTCTTATGGGTTTGTATCGAGAGTGAAGCAAGTCGGTGACACTCAAGAGTTTGAACGTTGGGTTTCTGAGCAAAAGAAGCGGTATAAGTTGGATTTTCTTCGATTTCATCGCGTTGATACGATTGAAAAAAAGTTCCGCTATCTCGATTTGACTCGTAAGGAGTCGTTCTTTGATGTCTTAGAACAAGATGAGCTGAATTGGCTTGATCCTGAATTAGCCAGACGAGCGCAAATTCCAATCCTGAAAAGTCAGCGAGTCGAAGGTCGAGGGCTGGTCAGCCGTACAGTAATTACGATTTACAACCGCCATAATGACATTATTGGCTTTCTCGATGGCGGATTGCTGCTCAACAACAGTACGGTATTGGTCGACCAAATTCGTGACCTGATTTATCCAACAAAAGAAGACAGCTTGCGCCCAGTTGGCACCTTGACGGTTTTTCTTGATGATCTTCGAGTCAGCACGAATGTTCCTCTCGACAGTGAAGGGAGAATCGGTCGTGCGATTGGTACTCGCGTATCACCTCAGGTTAATCGAACGGTGCTGCATGAAGGCAAAGAATGGGTAAACAGAGCCTATGTTTATGATGCTTGGTATATCACCGCGTATCAGCCGATTCGAGACCAATACGACAATGTTATTGGCATGCTTTATACCGGGTATTTGTTGTGGCCATTTGTTGAAGCTTATATGACCAACATTGCTGAAATCTCCATTACGACACTGGTGCTGCTGCTGGTGTCTGGGTTAATGGTATATCGAGGGTCGCGTGATTTGTTCAATCCAATCGAGCACATTCACCGAGTCGTAAAGATGATTCAGCTGGGGAAAGAAACTCGCATTGGTCCGCTTGGGCTTGATGAAAATCATGAGTTGGCACAACTGGCAAAACAGTTTGATAACATGCTCGATTTGCTCAACCAAAGAAAGAATGAGTTAAAGGCGGCCGCAGGAGAGCTGGAAGAAAAAGTACAGGAGCGGACGGCGAGCCTTAAAGAAAAAACAGAAGAGTTGGAACTTCATATTCAGCTTCTCAATCAGACCCGTGACAAGTTGGTCATTAATGAGAAATTGGCGGCACTAGGCGAGCTGACGGCTGGCATCGCCCACGAAATTAACAACCCCACAGCGGTTATTCTCGGCAACGTTGAATTGATGCAGTTTGAATTAGGTAACGACTCTCAGCGAGTACAAGAGGAAATTGACGCGATCCACGCTCAGATTGATCGAGTCAGGAACATCACCCGAAGTTTGCTGCAATACAGTCGCCAAGGTGGAGTGCAAGATGAGATAACTTGGCAGCACATCAACCCGATTATCGAAGAAAGTATCACTTTGGTGAAAACGGGTTCTAAAAAGCGTGCGGTACAGTTCATCACTGATCTTAAAGCTAAAAACTCGGTGGAGGTTAATCGCCACCAACTGCTGCAAATTCTGGTCAACCTTGAAATGAACGGCATTCATGCGATGAGTGGAGAAGGTACACTGACGATAAGCAGTGAAGATTGGATTGAAAACGATCAGGAATTGGGCGCTATTATTCACGTCGCTGACGAAGGTTGCGGTATCAAACCAGAAAATTTAGCGCGTATTTTCTCACCTTTTTATACAACGAAGCGGGAAGGAACCGGGCTGGGTTTATCCGTTTCCCAGAGCATTCTTAGCCAAACTGGCGGGGAACTCAAAGCCGAGTCTGAATGGGGCATAGGCAGTAAGTTCAGTATATACCTGCCACAGCGAGCAGACACATCTTTGAAAATCACCAATCTGTAATCATCTCCGGTGTTGGCGCTGGGCAAGATTGCCCAACGCCGGCACGTTTTGAAAATAATTTCTTTTTACTGCATCCAAATTGCGTCGCCGTACGTCTCTTGTCTGAAACTGTCGTTTATTTAAGGAGAAGACATGAAGCGTCACCTGACTTTGACCAGCCTAGCCATGCTAATTGCAAGTGCATCAGCATTGGCTTCACCTCAGCTTGATCCAAGCATCACGCATCAGCCTAAAGATAATGTGATTAACGTCTATGGACCAGGAGGCCCTGATACTGCTTTGCGTCACGCTGCTGAAGCTTTCACCAAGAAAAGTGGTGTACAGGTCAATGTGATTGCCGGTCCCGAGTCGAAATGGACTCAGGATGCACAAAAGAATGCTGACCTAATCTTTGGTTCCTCTGAACAATCAATGAGTGCTTTTGTTGAAACGTATCCTTTCATCACCAATCAGGATGTGGAGCCGATATATCTTCGCCGCGCAGTCATTGCTGTTCCAAAAGGAAATCCTAAAAACATTTCGGGGATTAAAGATTTGCTGGATAAGCCCTCACGTATTGTCGTTACTGAAGGATTAGGCGTGTACAACACATCCGGAACAGGTGTCTGGGAAGATGTTGCAGGTCGAACGGGGTCACTGGCTGATGTTCAAAACTTCCGTGAGAAGATCATTGCGTACGCCAAGGGCAGTGGTGCAAGTTTTAAAGCGTTTCAACAGCAGAGCGCGGACGCTTGGATTACATGGATTCACTGGCCTCTGAATCATGCGGACAAGGTTGACTACGTTGAAATAGAGCCAGAGCGACGCATCTACCGTGATCTAACCCTGGCTAAAACGAAAGGGGCAGATCCGCAAACTCAAGACTTCATCAATTTTGTCAACAGCAGTGAAGGTCGCCCCTTTTTCACCCGCGAAGGCTGGACCCGATAATAAGGAAAACAACAATGAAAGCACTATTCGTTTCAATACTAATGCTCATTCCAACCAGCTACGCCATGGCGTCAGCATCGACAGTCGATACTGGCTTCGGCGAGGTATACGCGGATGATACAGGTAAATCTCTTTACACTTTTGCTAAGGACCCAATCGGGAAATCGGTATGTAAGGGAGACTGTGAGGCGTTATGGCCACCACTATTGGCTGAAGGGCACAATAGTATGCAGTTCGCGGGTCAGGCAGGTTTCAGTCAGATTGTTCGTGCAGATGGCGCCAAACAGTGGGCATTAGAAGGAAAACCACTGTACCGATGGGTTAAAGATAAGCGGCCGGGGGATATTTCGGGTGCAGGTGTCAAAGGTGTGTGGCCACTTGCCCGAGCAGACGATGTGACGATTAAACTGTTTAACGATGGTAAGCGCCGCTTCTTGGTCGATAGTAGTAACCAAACACTCTATACGTTCGATAAAGACAAGATGAACAAGTCAGCATGTTATGGGGATTGCGAAGTGAAATGGCCGCCAGCATACGTTGATTCTAAGCTGACCGAGAAAGGCATCGACAGCCTAAAATTAACCGGAGGGTTTGGGATTACGCAGCGAAATGATCACTCATACCAATGGACATTTGAGGGCAAGCCGCTTTATCGTTGGTTTAAAGACCAGAATCCGGGTGACACCAGTGGTGATGGTGTGAAAAACGTTTGGCACCTTGTTACCCAATGAGGAAAGTGTGAGTACAGATAAACAGCAAATAGGTTTACTGCTTTCCAAAGTAGCGCTTCGAGACCGGGAGGCTTTCGAAGCGCTCTATCAGTTAACCAGCACAAAACTTTTCAGCTTGATTTGCAGTGTTGTAAAAGACGAGCAAGTCGCAGCGGAATTACTTCAGGAAGGCTTCGTTAAACTTTGGTATAGCGACCACCGATACCCATTAGATTATCCATGGGCGTGGCTGTGTCAAAGTATGAGGAACCTTGCTATTGATGAAGTCAGGAAACGTAGCAGGCGAGGAGAAGAGCCGCTGGAAAAGTCATTGGATCAAGTTGATCGGCAAGCTGTATCGACTTCAGATTCTGGGCTCGATCGATGTTTACATTCTCTCAGCGAAGAGAAGCGAAATGCGATAGTGCTAGCGTACCAACACGGTATGAGCCATCAGGAGATCGTCCAACACATTAAAACACCACTTGGCACGGTAAAGTCTTGGATTCGCCGTGGGCTACAGGAGCTGAAACGATGTCTGACCGATTAACGAGCCGCCGTTACCAGAACTCTGAGCTAAGAGATAAGCTGGCCAGTGAATACGTCTTGGGGACGCAAACGCCTCGGGTACGACGAAGGTTGGAAACTTTGATGCAAGCAGACCCGACGTGGTGGGAGCATGTAGAACAGTGGCAACAGCATTTATCTGGTCTAAATCCTTCCACAGAACTTGGAACGTCTGAACATGGCCTAAAACGCCCACCGAAACGGGTTTGGAAAAATATCGCTGAGCAAACATTTAGTCCTAGTCGTGGGGCAAAGCGTATACGTTGGTGGTGGCTACCAACAGGTATGGCACTCTCTTTATTTGCGGGTGTTTGGCTGCAACCGATTTTGTTGCAAAATCCGTTACCTGTTGAAACCGTTCAGGTACGTCCTGTGAGTTATTTGGCCATGATGTCTTCAGAAACCCAGAAGAATCATTTTGCGCTGGTGGCATACCAAGGCGATAAACCCGGCCAATCAAGTCTGCGCATGCAACGCAATCTAAACATGGATAAAGTGCCGATGGATAGGGCGATGGTATGGATGAGAAACTCAGAGACTGGTGAACTCCAACTGATCGATAGTTTGCAAAACGTGAATGACGTTCGTTATATGTCGCCTACAGAGTGGCAGGCGTTGAAGAACAGCTCTGAACTATTGGTGACCGCAAATCGCGATCCAGAGAGTGAAGTCTTGTATCGCGGACGTTGCGTCGAGTTAAGTAGCTGGCAAGCAATTTAAACCACATAAGAAAAGCGCCCTTTAAAGGGCGTTTGTTTTTTAGAGCAACCATCAACGGTGGCAAAAAGTCTCTTGAAAAGGAAATGGATTTGAACAATTGATGTAGTTCACAGTTCCAAACTGCTATACTCTGCGCAAATTCTTATCTGTTTCAATAATGATTTCTCTATCCTTATGAAAAGTATAGATAAATTGTAGGGGGATACTCTCATCATAAGTACAAATAACATCACGCAGCAATTTGGTGCAAAACCACTGTTCGAAAACATTTCAGTGAAATTTGGCGAAGGTAATCGTTACGGCCTGATTGGTGCTAACGGTTGTGGTAAGTCGACTTTCATGAAGATTCTGAGCGGTGAGTTAGACCCGACTGGAGGTAACGTTAGTTACGATCCAAATGAGCGTGTTGCTAAACTGAATCAGGATCAGTTCGCTTATGAAGAGTTTACGGTTATCGATACCGTTATCATGGGCTACAAAGAGCTGTGGAAGGTAAAGCAAGAGCGTGACCGTATTTATTCTCTGCCAGAGATGAACGAAGAAGACGGAATCAAAGTTGCTGAGCTTGAAGTTGAATTTGCTGAGATGGACGGATACATGGCCGACGCAAAAGCAGGTGAACTTCTTTTAGCTGTTGGTATACCAGAAGAGCAGCATTACGGCTTGATGAGCGAAGTTGCTCCGGGCTGGAAACTGCGTGTGCTTCTTGCTCAGGTTCTGTTCGCAGACCCACATATTATGCTTCTTGACGAACCAACCAACAACTTGGATATGGATACTATCCGTTGGTTGGAAGAAACGCTGAACCAGCGTAACTGCACCATGATTATCATCTCGCACGATCGTCACTTCTTAAACTCTGTATGTACTCATATGGCTGACCTAGACTACGGTGAATTGCGTGTCTACCCGGGTAACTATGATGAATACATGACGGCTGCCTCTCAGGCTCGTGAGCGTCTGCTGTCTGATAATGCGAAGAAGAAAGCGCAAATTGCTGAGCTACAAACCTTCGTTGCCCGCTTCTCTGCAAACGCATCTAAAGCTAAACAGGCGACTTCTCGTGCTAAACAGATCGACAAGATTCAGCTAGAAGAAGTGAAAGCATCAAGCCGCCAAAACCCGTTTATTCGCTTTGAGCAGTCTAAAGAGTTATTCCGTAATGCTCTAATTGTAGAAAACCTCTCTCAAGGTTTTGAAGACGATCTATTCTCAGATTTCAACGCAATTTTCGAAGTTGGTGAGCGCGTTGCAATTATCGGTGAGAACGGCGTAGGTAAAACGACGCTTCTCAACACATTGGCGGGTGCTCTTGAACCACGTTCTGGTGAGTTCAAATGGTCTGAAAACTCTAACATCGGTTATTACGCTCAGGATCATGCTGAAGATTTTGCTGAAGATATGAATCTGATGGATTGGATGGGCCAGTGGCGTCAGGAAGGTGAAGATGAGCAGGTTGTACGCAGTTTCCTAGGGCGTATGCTGTTCTCTCAAGACGACATCAAAAAGTCTGTTCAGGTACTGTCTGGTGGTGAACAGGGTCGAATGCTTCTTGGTAAAATCATGATGCATAAACCAAATATGTTGTTAATGGATGAGCCAACTAACCACATGGATATGGAATCCATCGAGTCGTTGAACTCGGCACTTGAGCAATATAAAGGTACCTTGTTCTTCGTTTCGCATGATCGAGTGTTTGTTGACTCTTTGGCGACGCGCATTATTGAAATCAAAGACAACAAGATCACTGATTTCAAAGGAACGTATGCTGAATTCCTGAAATCACGTGGTATAGACGGTTAATTAGCTGACATCACAAAAGCAAAAAGCTCCATAATAGATATGGAGCTTTTTTATTGCTTATTCACAACGAAACTTACCTTCTAAATATTATTTCTGCTTTTTACTTCAATGCGTTAAGAATGGTTAAGCATTATTAATCATAAAGCTTTCTCTAAATGGTAGATTAGCGAAAAGGATAGAGATACTTTCAGTTGCATTGGCTAATGTCCGAATTTATCCAAGGTCAGCGCTATGCTGGTCAAACTGAAAGGTGTCTCTCATGAAAAAATTACTCGTCTTGTTAAGTATTGCTGTAGCGGCAGGTTGTGCTTCTTCATACACCGCAGAAGTGTCGCAAAAAGTGGTCGATGGAAAAGTCCAAGTCACCTACACTGATGAAGAATCGTTTGACGAGTCAACGAACCTTCAGCGCTTTGCTCAATGGAACAAAGAGCTAAGTTATTGCCCGTCAACGTATACAGTAAAATCAACGTCCACGACGTCTGACCGATTTACCATTACTGTCATGTGTGACTAAGTGGTGGAGATATTTGTGACTTATGATTCTTGGATCAAAAATCACTTATCAGGCCTCAAAGGAGCTTGAACGAGCTCCTTTACAAAGTAGATAGCCGCTTACAGTTCTTCTGTTGATAAATCCGAAGCTGAGGCTATATCCGCAATGCGACTGAGCATAGCGAGGGAAGTAGAGTGAGCTTCTTTTGAAGAGGCGGCACAACAGTCTTCCAAGATGGTGATTTTATAGTCTCGGTCATGACCTTCTCTGGCTGTGGATTGAATTGCCCATTCTGTACTTACACCCGCAAGAAACAGCTGTGTCACGTGGTTAGCTCGTAGCGTGGCCTCTAATGATGTGTTATAAAACGCACTAATTCTTGGTTTCACAATGATCGAATCATCTTCTCGAACGTCGACATCGCTATGAAATTCAGTACCAAAGCTCCCCAGTTGTAACGCTTGATACTGGTCTGCCCTACCAAATATAGGCGAGGACTTGGGCTGCGCCGAATAGTTGGTATCAAAACCTACTTTGATGTGAACCACTAACCAGTTGTTTTTTCTCGCATAGTTCAACGCATGATTGGTATTAGTGATTGTCTCCATCTCACTAGCAAGCTGAGCACAGCTTGGTATCTTACCGTCGGGATGAACAATATCGTTGATTAAATCGATTATTAGGATCGCTTTAGACATAGGAGTCTCCTAAATATGAACTGGCTTGAGGGCGGGTATTGACTTATTAGCGATAGTATTGAATCGAGCGATGGAAGAATGGTGTTAAAGTTTAATTTTCAAAAATGGAAAAAACTTAACCGATGATTTCAAAAAAGAAAAGAGCCACATGAGAGGCTCTTTTAAAATGGGGTGACTTGTTTATTGTTTATGGCCCCAATCTTCTGGGTCACTGATGTAGGTGACGCCACCATCCATCATAAGATCGCTAGTGGTCATAAAGGCTGAGTCATCGCTGGCAAGGAATAGCGCAGCGCCAGCCACTTCTTCGACCGCGCCTTTTCTTCCGAGAGGAATTCCGTCTTTAGCAACTTGGTCAACCTGGTCTCGGTAATCAACCTTGTCCCAAATTTCAGTTTCGGTTACACCGGGTGAAATGGTATTGGCGCGGATTTTTTTATGAGTGAGTCCACAGGCAAAGCTCTTAGTTAGAGAAGAGATAGCTGCTTTTGAGGCGTTGTAAGGCGCTTGGTTCCAACTGGCATGTATCGCACCAACAGAGGAAATAGAAATAACCGATGCTCCTTCACTCAATAGTGGCGCTGAATATTGCATAGTAAAGAAAGCGCCTTTAACGTTGAGTGCAAACATGTCGTCAAAGTCTTGTTCAGTTGTTTCTGTAAACGGCTTTAGTTGATAGGCCCCCGCATTAACAACCAATACATCCAGTTCAGAAAACTCTCTTTTAAGCAATTCATACGCTGAAGCAATATCTTCCACTTTGGAAATGTCTGCGACCACTTCGAGTGCTTTGTTCGAGAAGTACTCTCTATTAATTGTTTCCAACTTTTCGGCATTTCGTCCGTTAATAGCAATTGTCGCGCCTTCTTCAAAGAAACGACGCGCAATAGCTAAGCCGATGCCTGAAGTTGCTCCAGTAATGAACGCTTTTTTTCCTGTTAGTTTCATAATATTCCTTCAATAGGTGAATGGTTGAAGATGGACAATCTCTAGTGTTATAGGGTTCGCAAACCTCAGCTGTTTGTAGGGGAAGAGGTAGTGAGTTTGTGCATTCTTGTGACGATAAATACATTTTGACGACTGATTAACACATAACTAATACAAAATGCTCTAAATGGATTTAGTCATACTAAAACAATATGTTAGGTACATGTTTAAGATGAATGTAAGGGGAAAGTCAGCAGTGTAGAAAGTTTGATTTGTGCTAAAGGAACTAGCTATAACATTTATGAAAATGTCAGTGCTGATTAGAGCCTCATGAAAGATGCCGGCGAGAAAACGGAGCGTTGTAGATCAAGTTACTTAATCACGAATTGAAGCCGCTAATTGATTGAAAAAATTCAAATTGCTCCAGATCGTCAACTATATTGATGAAGACGGTCTATACAAATAGAAAATACAAAGACTACTGGAGCATAAAATGGGTGAATTTTTTGTCATCGGGATCGATCTATTCTCAGGGCTTTTCATTATCGCGATTGGGCTTGGTGTAATCAGTGTTCTGTACATGTACGTTGCAGACAAACGCCAGCACAAACATGCCATTCGACACAACTATCCTGTCATTGGGCGTTTTCGCTACTTGTTTGAGAAACAGGGAGAGTTCTTCAGGCAATATTTCTTTGCTATGGACAGAGAGGAGATGCCATTCAATCGTGCAGAACGTAGCTGGGTATACAAAGCGGCGAAAAATGTTGATCGTACGATAGCTTTCGGCTCGACCCGTAATCTGGACGCGACGGGCACCATCATGTTTATGAACTGCGCGTTTCCCACTTTGGAGGAAGATGCCGTATCCCCAGCCGCGGTCACCATCGGTGAAGGTTGCCGAACGCCTTATACCACGTCATCGATTTTCAATATCTCCGGAATGAGTTTTGGTGCCTTATCAAAGCCTGCGGTTCGAGCCTTGTCTAAAGGCGCAAAGATCGCCGGATGCTGGATGAATACGGGAGAGGGCGGCTTAAGCTCGTATCACTTGGAAGGCGATTGCGACATTGTGTTCCAGATCGGGACAGCTAAATACGGCGTTCGAGACGAAGAAGGCCATCTTTCTGATGACAAACTGCGAGAACTGGCCGCACATGATAATGTCAGAATGTTTGAGATAAAAATCAGTCAGGGAGCGAAACCGGGCAAAGGCGGCATGCTACCCGGGCGCAAAGTCACAGCTGAAATTGCTCAAATTCGCGGTATCCCTCAGGGGCACGACTCTATCAGCCCGAATGGGCATAAAGATATCCGTAATGTTGGCGATTTACTTGATATGATCCAACGTATTCGAGAGGTGACGGGCAAACCCGTTGGCTTTAAGAGTGTCATTGGCTCTCAAGTATGGTTCAAAGATCTTCTCGATGAAATAGAGAGGCGAGGCCATGACAGTGCCCCCGATTTTATTACGATTGATAGCGCTGACGGCGGCACCGGCGCCGCGCCTCAACCACTGATGGATTACGTAGGGCTGCCGTTGAAAGAAAGCCTGCCTCTGGTAGTAAATTTACTTAGTGAGCGTGGTCTAATCCCGAGAATTAAAGTGGTTGCCTCTGGCAAGCTCATCACGCCTTCCAAAGTAGCTTGGGCGATTGCTCTAGGTGCCGATTTTGTTGTTTCTGCTCGAGGCCACATGTTTGCACTGGGTTGTATTCAGGCGCTGCAATGCAATAAAGATACGTGCCCGACAGGCATCACCACTCATGACGTGCGCCTGCAACAAGGATTGAACGTTGAAGACAAAATGGAGCGTGTCGCGAATTACAACAAATACATCCACTACGGTATTGGCTTGATCGCTCACTCATGTGGCGTGACCAACGCCCGTGATTTGGCTCGCGAACATATACGTATTGTTAAAGAAGACGGATTATCCGTCGCATTGGATGAGTTGTACCAAAATCACCGATAGCCTCAATGTGCTCATTGGATTTATGAGCACATTCTTTTCCCCTCATGAACTCCCATCTCATAAATTGTCTGTACTTTCGTGTTTTTATGTATTTATTTCGTCAATATTAATGTTGTTATCTACTTGTTTTTGCTGAATGCATTCACCCCGCAGATATGTGTATTGTTTGATATTTGAGCTGCTGAGATAATCCTGCCCCTAATTGAAACAGCAGACAAAGTTATCGAGCAATCCCTTGATAGCCGTATTATTCACCAGTAAAGGAGCTACACGTGTCATCTGTTGTGGAACAGGCTGATTTGCATCAGCCAATCGAGCTGCGCAGTGGCCTCGGCCATCATTCGCGCATCGTCCCGCAAATTCTTCAGCCTCAAAATGGTATGGAGCTGCAACAAGTTATTGAACAGGCGTATTTAAAAAAACTGCCTGTTTATCCTGTCGGGAAAGGCAACAACTGGGGGTACGGTTACAAAACACCTGCCAGTGATGGTTGTACGTTACTCGATCTTAGCGGCATGAACCGAATACTGAGCTTTGATGAAGAGCTTGGAGTTATTGAGGTCGAGCCGGGTGTAACACAAGGTCAAGTGTCTGGATATCTCAAACATACGCCATGGATGTTGGATTGCACGGGAGCAGGGCCAGATACCAGCCTGATGGGGAATATATTAGAGAGAGGATTTGGTCACGGTCCTGTTGGTAACCGAAGCCAACACTTTACGATTAGCGAATTAATCTTAGCCAATGGCAAGGTGATGAAGCTAAACCAGAGCGCGCGATATTGTGGCCGAGCAGGCCTTGCTGCCAATCTTCACGAGTTGTTCACTCAGAACAATATTGCCGTGATCAGCAAAATTAAGTTCGAACTGATGCTTAGGCCAGAAGCGAGCTTACGTTGTTTAGTACGCCTGAAAAGCGCGAATGATTTACCTGCCTATATCGATATCATGCGCCGCCTGAAATCAGAAGGCAGCATTGATGGTTTGCCTCACTTGGGTAACACCTACCGAATGCTAACCATGATGGAACGATTCAATTTTACCAAATGGAGCACGAGTGATGGTGCAAACCAGGCGGATATTGAATCGCTGTGCAACCAATACAACTTATCTCCTTGGTCGGGTGCGTTTGTGATCATAGGCACTACGGCAGTAGCAAAAGCTAAAGCCGCACGTGTAAAAGCACTGCTTAAGCCCATCGCTAAAGTAAATGTAGTTAGCTTGGCAAAGCTGAAACAAATGAACCAAATAGCAATCAGTGCCAGTCGTTTGCTTGGGCGCTTGTCCGTGTACCAGCGCTTGCAGGGTAGTCTCAATGAGTTTACTGAGATGATGGATATGCTCGAGGGGAACCCTAAAGATTTGGCCCTCAAAGGTTGCTATTGGCGCTATCGTGGAAACATTCCAGAAAAAATGAACCCTGTGGAAGACGGAGCTGGCTTTTTTTGGGTTGCACCTACGTTGCCGATGGTCGGCGAAGACGTTGAAAAATGTATGCGTTTGTCACAGCAAGCCTTCGACAAAGCAGGGTTTGAATTTGGTGTCACGTTAACCGCCGTCAATGCTTACATGTGTCAGGCGATTATCAGTATTTACTATGACTCTGGTAATCCTGATGAAGTTACCAGAGCGACCGATTTAGTACGTAAATTGCGCGCCTTATATCGACGCTACCAGTGGCCGTGTTATCGACGTGCCGTTGATGAAATGCCATTCAATAGTGAATTCGAGCTGGAGCAAGACGCATTAGAACTGCGCAGCCGTATTAAAGCCGCGTTTGATCCCGATGACATTGTTTCTCCGGGCCGTTATCAGATGGCGGCTTCTTACCAATTTTCGGAGGACAGTTAAGAATGATCTTACCGAGCAAACGCCTTTCCAGAGATAGTGATTTTCTGGAGTTTGCCAAGCACTATCAATCCATATCAGGCAATACGAGCAAGATAGAGCAATTGAAGAGCCGAACGTGTGTTCGTGCGTTTTACGACTCAAAAGGGCAGATGTGTGCAGGGTATAGCGTAAACTGCGACAACCCTTTGGTCTACATCGCGGATTTACCGAAAGACATGGAAGCGCACCCCCTTCAATACGCGACGGAGAACATTGTTGAAGGTGGAGGGCTTTGGGTAGAGCGAGAACTATCTGATTTCGAACGCGGTTTTGTCTTTATCTATGCCAGCTGGGACGCGTACCGTATGAAGAAGCGTTATTTCATGTCAGGTGCACGTAACCCTAAAGTCGCTGAAAGACAGAAGTATATTTACCCCAATATCCTGTTTGAAGGCCCAACTGAGAAGTTTGATTATGTCTGTATGCTTTACTGCCGGCGTCAGTATATTCTGTTCCAGATTGGGCTCTTCATTTCGCGATACTGGATTGCTCAACCGATTAAAAAATGGTTTAGAAACCTGAAAGCAGCGACGACCTGACTTCAATGGAAAGAGCCTAAGATAAGGCTCTTTTACTACCTAGTCCCGCTAAAAAGTTCTAGTTAAAGCCGCCAGCACAATACCAAGGGTGATGGATGTCAGAGGTCGTTTAAAGGCCAGTGTGCCAATAGCCGTCACCAGCAAGGCGACTTTAGCGCCCATATCTCCGGTAATAAACAGTGGCGCTATAATCGCCACTAACACTGAGCCCGACATAGCGGCGATAAACTGCTGAACGCGCTGGCTGATGGGAATGTAAGACATCACATAGATGCCACCCCAGCGAGTAATAATGGTCACGATGGTCATAACTGATATGATCGCCAAGGTGCCTAGATCCGTTGTCTCAATGTTCATCTTTCTTTTCTCCTACAAGCACACCAGCAATGCCTCCGGTTAAAGCACCAACAATCACGTGAGCGTTCTCTGGCAGATACAAATACGCGGCAATGGATGAGAGCGCCGCAGACGCCCAGATAATGTAGGTACCGTTGTCTTTATTACCCTCAAGCACCATGGTAAGCAGGAAACACCCCATGACCATATCAATGCCATAAGCGGATGGGTTTTGAATCGCGTTACCAAAATAAACACCGATCCAAGTGCCGATAATCCAGAAAATCCAAATCGCCAGACCGCCACCAAACAGAATACCTAGTCCTTTCGAGTGTTCTTCGTTAGCAAACGCCTTCATCGACATTGCCCAGTTGGCATCTGAAGCGAGTAACATCACGCCGTAACGTGGCAAAGCCTTCATGGTTTTAATGTGAGGATACAGTGTTGCGCCGATAAGAAGGTGGCGGGCATTGATGGCAAATACCGTGATAGCTAAAGGAAAAACAGGGACATGCGTTCCCCATAGATCTAACGCGCCAAACTGAGATGCGCCAGCAAAAACCAGCGTGCTCATCCACAAAGAAGAAGATTCGCTCAGCCCGACCTGAACGGCCGCCAGACCAAATGCAGTGCCAAAGACCACAACGAATATTGAGATCGGCAGTAAGCTGATAAAGCCTTGTTGCACGGATTGATACTCTAGTTTTAATTCTTTTTCGAGCATGGAGTTAGCCATTTTTATGAGTGATGCAAAGTGAATCAAACAGTAAACTGGAATGATTAAATCGAAAAGCGCATAATTCAGAAATTACCCATTCGAAAATCGAATAATGAATAATCAAGATCTTCAAATTGACTGGTTAAAGAGTTTTGTAGCTATCATAGACGCTGGCTCTCTATCTAATGCAACGGCAAGTGTCCACCGTTCACAATCTGCTGTGAGCATGCATCTAAAAAAACTGGAAAATGCGACGGGTAGGAGACTTATCGTTAGAGGCAGTCGAAGCATAGACTTAACTGAAGAAGGTCAGGTGTTGCTGGGCTATGCTAGGCGTATACTGGATTTGCATTCTGAAGCGCAGGCTGCTTTTCATGGTAATGAGTTAGTCGGTCAGGTGAAATTAGGGGTGCCCGAAGACTATGCTGCGGAGTATCTAACCCCCATATTAAGAAACTTTGCTTCTCGCTTTGCGGGCGTTGAAATCGAACTTGATTGTGAGCAGTCCACTTCATTGATTCCTAGAGTTGAAAGTAACGATCTGGATTTGGCTTTGGTTTCAAGAGATAACGCCAGTAGGGGAACACTGCTCTTTCAGGAGCCAATGGTCTGGGTTGGAGCGCCACAATTTGAAATTTGGCGCAGAGAAACTCTGCCTATTGCCGTTTATGAAAGCTCAAGTCTGGCAAGGCGCAGTGCAATCAACTCGTTGGCTAAGCATGGTCGGCCTTATAAAGTGGTTTACAACAGCTCCAGTGTTGCTGGACAAATTGCAGCAGTTGAGAGCGGGCTTGCTGTAGCGGTGTTTACTCAGTGTAGTGTGCCAGATCATCTCGAAGTATTGGGGCAGGAACATGGATTGGGCCCATTGGAACCAATGGAAGTGGCTGTTTATCGTAGCAAAGCGTCCAAAGGCTCCAGAGCCGTAGACTATCTTCATGATTTGCTAGCGAAGACGTTGAAAACAGTGTCTGTTCGCTAAAGCGTTATCATATCGATAGAGTACGAGAGAGAATGAAATACGCTTGATTTTCAATTATCTCCGTTGATGTGGTGATGCTGAAGCACCAACCACACATTGTTTTTTACCACAAATTGATTCTTACCACTCCATTTCTCCTTTATGGACTTTTGCTCCAATACTGAGAGCAACAGGCAGCGCTGCATCTCTATATTTCTCATTCATTTTCTCAATCAGCTGCTCGCTGTTCTTGGTCGTTTTCTTAGCTTGCTTAAAGTCCTGAAGATATTGCTGAGAATATTGAATGGAACCCACGTTTAACTCTGTGCCTGAGATCATATGGCCCGGAACAACGATTTCTGGTTTCAGTGACTGAATTTCCTTCAGTTGTTTAGACCAAAGTGCTTGGCTTTCATTGCTTTGGGCATCTGCCATCCATAGGTGGAGGTTCGTGCCATATATTGAAACGTTACCAAGTACCGCTTTTTCTGATGGAACCCAAAGATAAGGTCGGTGGGCAATGTCACCATCAGTACCATGAATTTCAATGGTATGGCCATCAATGGTTAAACTGGAAGCGGTGTATGCTGTTGGAATATAAGGTGTTACTGGTGCGTTATCGCCCATGCGCGGCGCCCACACCTTAAGTTTGGTCGGCAGTTTTTCCTCGATAACTTTTCTTACAGCAGGTGTAGTAATGATTTGCGCTTCTGGGAATAAGCTATGCAGTACTTCCGCACCAAAATAATAATCCGGGTCCGCCTGGCTAATAAAGATCGTTTTCAAGGTTTTACCTGTATCCAGCACTTTGGCTGCAATGCGAAGTGCATCTGCTTTGGTGAATCCAGTGTCGATAACCATAACCTCAGTTTCGCCGATAATGAGTGTTGAATTAACGTGGAAACTGTTTTGGTCAGCGTTGTAAACATCAAAAGTGAGGTTTGATTGTTCAGCCGCCAAAGTATTCGTCGCGATCAGCATCGAAGCAGCAAGTAGGGTAAGTCTTTTCATCATTCTCTCCATTAACTGGGCTGTGTGTTGGGACATGAGGATGATAGGAAATTGACCTGACCAGAAAAATACCTCAAAGTTAACAACATTGTTTCTTAAATCGAACATATAGATGGATAGACTTACCGCTGCTAAAGTATTTGTCGATGTCGCACAGTCGGGCAGTTTTACTGCCACAGCAGATCGGCTAGATATGTCGAGACCGATGGTCACCAGATACATTGAAGCAATGGAAGACTGGCTTAGTGTGCGGCTTCTACACCGGACGACCCGAAAAGTCTCTCTCACCACGGCAGGTGAATCTTGCCTTAAGCAAGTCGAACAATGGTTGGAGCAGGCTGATAAGCTAACAGCGACAACGGATACTGGTGATGAACTAACAGGGACGGTGAGAATTGCGACCAGTATGTCATTTGGCTTTTCGCAACTCATACCTGCGATTACTGCGTTTATGAAGCTGCATCCCAAGGTCAGTATTGACATCGATCTTCAAGATTCAGTGACAGATATGGCAGACAGCCAGATTGATTTAGCGATCAGAATCGCTTCTAACCCAGACCCGTCTTTGATTGGCAAGCCCATAGCCGTATGTGACTCTGTGATTGTTGCCTCTCCGAGTTATGTTGAAAATGTCGAGCTGAGTAGACCGGAAGATTTATCGCGATTTCAGTGCTTAGGGTATAAAAACTTCCAGCGCCACGTATGGCATCTGAGTAAAGGCGACGAGCATAAAGCGGTAGAGGTGCATTGTCAGTTAACCGCGAATGAGGCTACCGTGTTATTACACGCAGCGCTGAATGGGGCTGGTCTAGCGATTCAACCTAGGTACTTAGCTGATGAATATTTATCGAGTGGTAAGCTCGTACAAATACTCCCCGAATGGAGGCCACAACAGATGAAGGTGTATGCCTTGTATTCTTCTCGAAAGCACTTGTCACGGACAGTGCGTTGTTTGATAGACTTTTTTGAAGATTACCTTGTAAGCTGAACATCTCTATTAAATCAATGAATCTTAAAGCTATCTCCCGAAGAGAAATCGAGAGATAGCTGCATCATATTAAGGGTTGTCTACTCGATACCAAAAGCATCGTTTTGAGTTGGTTCTCGCATCTAGCATCCACGTATAGCTACAATGGTTATCATAGCTATAACGGCCTACGTCAATCGTGTATGGGCCAAATGAAATATCTTGTAGCGACTCAAAACGTCCGTTATACAACAACGAAAAATGCAGGTGAGGTCCTGTTGAAGAACCACCTTGACATAAAGCAATGTTTCTTTGACTAGCATACGTTCCTATCTTTTGGTTCTTGGACACCCAGGCCCCATCTTGAACCTGTATTCCATCCATGTGGTAATAGTTTGTTGCCCATCCGTTTGGTGCCGTTACTCTCAGTTGGCAACGAGAAAATACAGAAACATAGCCTTCATGTGCAGCGGTGACACTATAAGTTTGCTCGCCCCAGCGTGGCCAGTCATAAGATACGTCAACTGAAGACAGAGGGTAGCCAGATCCTGTGTGCGAATGTGGGCCGTTTGGTATCCAGTTATATCCCACCCTCCAAGGCCACTGCATATCTGGGGGAGAAACGAAGGAGGTTTCTTCAGCAATTATTGGTGTCCCAAATTGCTCAGAATAAAACGTCTGCCACTTAGGCCATTGTTCGACACTCTGGAGTGATGACACAACAGCATAGGTTACAGCGAGATCTTGTGTCTCCAGCTGTTGCTTTGTGTGATAAAAAAACTGTGAAAGGCGATTTGCAACGTGTCTAATTTCACTCCTAACTTGTTCTAACTCAGCCTCAGATAATGTGTGATTAAGCGTCCAGCCATGAGACACCGCCAGTGTTGCTAAAATCACTCTAGGATCAACCCCCATTGCTCCGCTCCAATGGTTGAGCTCCTCTTCTAATACTAGCCACTTAGAGTTTTCATCGAAGTAATCAGTGATCAAAAATGGGTATGTTACTGGCCTGTAGACGAAACTTTGCTCTGTGAGTAGAGTTGGAATATTGTGCTGCTCCAATGTCGAAAGGTTAAGTTCACCTGTGTCGATAGTAGGTAGAATAGAGTGCGAGAACCCTTGCGCACTAAAAAGTATTAGCAAGGTACCAAGTTGTGTTTTCATAATGTTCTCCAGCCAACTGTTATGCTTGCAAGCCCCAACATGGTGAACTTACGAGCTGACAGCGAGTTCATAGGAGAACGACTGCTCGTAATCTTTTCTCTTTTGATCATTGCAGCACTGCAAGCGATCTTCACTAGCAATAAATGCCAATGACTCTTAAGCCTAATACGGCTTGTTACTCCTGATGTGCCGATGTTGAATAGAGTAAAACTCTGCCGTTTTGAAAGTGTAATAAGTAGTGCACTTAGTACCAAAATAGTGCTGTGTCGTACGCTGTATAGAATGATGAACAGAACTTGTGTTGATGGCGAAGAGTGAGAGGCAGAAAATGGATGATAGCTCTGATTACAAGGTCTCTAGATGAGTGTATAAGCAGAGCTACAGTGGGATAAATGGTATAGAAGAGAGTTCTATGTCGATCCAGCTTACTTCTCTTTGAAAGTCAGAGTCAGGTTAAGCGGCACACGATCTGAAATCTTAATCCCCCCAACCGTCGCTGCTAGATTTGTTAGGTTCTCAGTAGGGATACCAAAGTCCGATGCACCAACAATCACTGGAGAAAGCGAACTGACCATTACGTGGCCGTCTGATTTGAACGCCACGACTGAAAAGCTAATGGTCTTAGTTTGTCCATAAAGGGTGACCTGGGCGGGCACTGTTAATTTCTGTGGAGCATCAGACAATGATTGTATATCAACGTTACCGCTTACCGTTACTGTCGGGAACTTAGCAGAGTTAAAGAACAGCTCGTTCAGGCGACTATCACGAATTGGAATGCCTGTTTGGATGCCTTTTAAATCAATAGACACTTCAAACTTACCGCTACTGTCAAAAGTGCCCGATAAAGTGTTAATTGTTGCAGGCTCAACAACAAACTGATTTTTAATCGTTGCGAAGCTGACTGAAGAAAGTGAGGGATCCAGTTGGTAATTATCTGCAGCAAACGAATGAGCAGACGCCAAAGCCAGAGCAAGACTTAAAACCGGTAGAACTTTTTTCATTATTGTAATCCTTTTGATAAGTGTTCGGACTCATAGTAGTCCCATAGACGACAAGGCAACAATGAATTTATTCGATAGATTTTTGTGCTTTTTTCGATGGAATATTAAGCAGGTACAGGAGGCCTAAAAGCAACACGATGTATTTACGTAACCGTCACCTCGGCTCCCCGTTGATTTGTTAAATACGATCCAGTGATAGCTGCCATATTCTCTTGGTTCTTGCTCGGGAGGTGTTGATTGGTGTACGAGTCTTCAAAGTTGGGCGAATTTTTCTCGAATTAATGGTGTCACATACTCGAAGAACGCATGAACTTTCGCACTACGCCTCATATCAGGGTGCGCCAGCAGCCATAGTTCAGTGTCATATTGGCTCAAGTTCCTGTGTATCGAATGCAAGTTAGGGTTACTTTCGCATAGATAACGTGGAAGAGCAGCAATTCCGAAGCCTGCGACAGCAAATTCATGAACACCCATCAACGAGTTCGAAATTGTTACCGGTGCATCGGCATGTTTGAGTTGGTGAACGATCTTGTTCATTGATGACTGATTAAGGTTGTCGATCAATCTTAACCAGCGAAAGTTCTCTGGCTTATCGTCGGCCATAGTTTCTATATAATTGTGGCTTGCATATGTGGCATAAGATATTTCGGAGAGCTTCCGACCAACCCAGTGTTCTGGTGGGTTTCGTGTTGGCCGTAAAGCTATGTCGGCTTCACGCTGAACCAAGTCTAAATTTTTCGCACCGGTTAAAATACACAATTCGACATCTGGATAGGCATATTGAAATCCTCTAAAGATATCCACCAGCGTATACATCAGAGAATCAGTAGTCGTAATGGTGAGTTGGCCTTCAAGTCTAGAATTCTGGCCGCCTAGCTCTCTGTGAATGCGGTCAACACCTTCTTTTAGTTCCTGAGCATGCTGGAAAAATTTTTCTCCTTCGGCTGTCATGACATAGCCGGTCTGCAGCCTTTCAAAGAGTGTGACGCCAAGCTTTAGCTCAACGCCTTCGATACGGCGAAATACAGTCGAGTGATTTACTCCCAGCTTTCTCGACGCAGCAGATAGCGACCCTGTCTCGCAAACAGCTAACACAAAAGGAATGTCATTCCAATCTAAGTCCTGTGCATTCATGCAAGCATCCTTTGCAATGTTGCTTAATTTACGTGCACAGACTATCGAATTATATTTTCTTCATCAACTACGGTTTGCCAAGTAGCAGTCGGCAGCCGAAAGGTTTGAAACTAAATAATGGCTTAGGAGAGAAGATATGAAAGTTTTGGTTATCGGCGCAACAGGTACCATTGGTAAGGCTGTTGTCGAACAGTTATCAACGCAGCATGAGGTTATCCGTGCAGGTTATAAAGGAGGAGATGTCCAGGTTGATCTGTCTTCAAAGACGTCGATCGAGGAGCTGTTTAATCAAGTTGGGACATTGGACGCTATTGTGAGTACCGCTGGGGCAGCCAACTTTGTTTCGTTAAATGAAGCTAAAGATGAGGATTTCCAACTTGCGCTTAGCAATAAATTGATGGGGCAGGTTAATTTGGTGAGATTAGGGCAGGAGCATTTGTCTGATGGTGGTTCTATCACTTTAACCTCAGGTGTTCTATCTCGTCAGCCGATGCCGGGCTCAGTCACGTTGAGTATGGTTAACGGCGCTTTAGAGTCATTTACAAAAGCGGCTGCGTTGGAAGTGGAGCGTAATATTCGTATTAACGTTGTTAGCCCTGTCTTTGTTAAGGAAACCATGGCGATGATGGGTATGGATCCAACCTCTGGTCTTTCCGCTGACGACACCGCTCAGGCGTACGTCGCATCAATCGAAGGTAGTGCCAATGGAGAAACGTTAGACGTTTTAGATTTTGTGTAAGTAAGCACTGTTTTTCAAATAAAGGGGCCTAAGTAGAGGCCCCTTTTATGTGGGAGATGCTCCGTCCTAAGTAAGAACTGATTGAATGGCATACAGGTACGCGTCGTGTGTAGCTCAGTATCCATACTAGGTGTTCATATTTCATTCACGTGGTAAATAGTAATTTGAGCCTGTTGCTAGTTGCATTAGCGGAGAAAGGTAAATGGATAACAAAGAAAAACTATCATCGATTACCATCACACTTCACTGGGTCGTGGGGGTATTAATGCTCTACATGGTGATGTCAGGCCTCTTTATGGAAGACATCGGAATTCAGTGGCTGTTTGATTCTCATACCTCGTTTGGAGTGGCAATCTTACTAGTCATCATTCCTAGAGTTATCTGGCGGTACTCAAATGGCTGGCCGGAGCATGTTGGAGACTACACACAGTTTGAAAAAATAAGTGGTAAGGCAGTGCATTGGGCACTTCTGATTGCGACTCTACTTATGCCGTTATCAGGCATGATGATGGCGATTGGCGGCGGGCATGGCTTACACTTTTTTAGTTTTGATCTTTTAGCGGCTACGTCAGACCCGGCTAATCCAGGAGAAAATCTGGTTATTTATCCGCTTCTTGATGATATTGGGGATACTATCCACTCCTTCATCGGCGAAACACTCTTACCCGCTGCGATCATTCTTCATATTGTCGGAGCACTCAAGCATCACTTAATCGACAAAGACAGAACGCTGCTGCGAATGCTAGGTCGATAATTACTTAAATTTAGGTACCGTTCTAATGTTTCACATGGAGTTATAAATGCGCCAGTGTCAAGAAGACCCGTCAAGTAAAATCGGTGAGCTGGGCGCACAAAAAAGGCCGTATCATTTTCATTGCCCAAATGATACGGCCAAAGCTATCAATCGATTAATATTTGAAGTTAGCGACAATTTGCTCCAGTTTGTGGCTAACACCTGACACTTGTTCGCTACAACGAACGGAACCTGCTACTACTTGGTGTGTGTCGCCTGCTAAAAGTGCAATTTCGGTAATGTTGCGGTCTATCTCTGCAGATACCATGGATTGCTCTTCTGAAGCGGTTGCTATTTGTGTATTCATGTCCGACATTTCACTGATCCGCAACGTCATCGCGTCAATCGCCTTGACCACTTCCTTGGTACTGGCCTTGGTATGATGCGCTTGATCTAAGCTTGAAGACATTTTCGTAACGGTTTGTTGTATACCGGATGTCAGAGTCTGAATTGTGGTTTCTATTTGATGGGTGGAATTGTTTGTCATCAGCGATAGCTGTCTGACTTCATCGGCTACCACAGCAAAGCCACGGCCATTTTCACCCGCCCGAGCGGCTTCTATTGCAGCATTTAGAGCAAGGAGGTTAGTTTGTTCTGCAATCCCTTGGATGGTCGCGATAACTTGATTAATCTCTTTGCTCTGCTCAGCTAGGTCCTCAATTAAGGCTTGGGACTCTTCAATATTCGTCGAGAGAGCTTCAATACTGTCACTGGTTGAGTGGGTGACATTTAGAGCGCTGTCGGCCTGATGTTTCATACTCTCAGCATTTTGAGCTGCGGACTCGATATTGGCAGTAATCTCATTGCTGGTCATCACTAATTCGTTGACCGCAGTCGCCACAGATTCTGACTGTACCTTCTGCTGCTCAGCATTATTCATACTTTTTACAGCGGCATGCTCTGAACTGCATGAGCTTTCACTCAACACCGACATAACACTGGCTAACTCTTTAATGTGACCATGAAGTTGGGATATGAATCGGTCAAAAGAGTTAGCAAGTTGGGCTAATTCATCATCACCTTTGGCATTCATGCGCACTGTAAGGTCGCCATCTCCGCTGGCAATGTTTTTCATAAGCACGTTGATGGCTTGAATGCGGCTTAGGATGCTTTTACCAATGAGGAACAACATACTAGAAAGTAGGGCAACAATTGCTCCACCAATTAAGAAAAGCTGGCTTTTGATGTCGGCGGATTTTTGAGAGATGACTTGGCTTATCTCGGTTTGGAGCCCATTGATGGCCTGTTCAGTATTGTGAACGTTCGATCTTAACGCACCTCTAAGCCCTTCGTTGGAGGTCAGTCCTAGAATTTCACACGCTTCGACCAATTTTTCTGCGTTGCGTCGGTAGTCAGTAAACACAGGTTGAAGTTCTTGAGGGACATGTTCACTCGCAGAGAATTTATCGAGAGCGGCGAGGAGAGATGCGCTGGTTTCTTTATTGGTGTTAGCGAGATACCGGTAATCCGCTTCCATCAGTTCAAGCAACTCCACCTCCAAAGCAAAACTGTCTTTGTCGGCCGCGGCTGCCTTTAATGCCTTTCTGGAGTTCTCCAGTTCTGAGACGAAATTGGAAGAAACATCAACGCCTTCAATTGCGTTAACTTGGTTTACCAACTGGTGAAACTGGACTTGGTACTGATTGAGAGTTGATACAATAATGGAAGTACGTTCTTCCATATCAAGATTGTGAGACTTTAAAACGATGGTAAGGGCCGTTAAACGTTCTGATAACTCTTCAAACGTTTTGTCGAAACGCTGCGGGTATTTCATATCTTTACGCGCAAGAAAATCCTTTTCGTGACGACGTAACATAAGCAGATCGACGGAGCTTTGTAGATTATCTATGGCCGCATGCTCTAAGGATTCGAAGCTGTTAAAACTGACTTGCTCGTAATAAGCGTACAAGCCGACGCTAACCAGTAAAGTCAAATTGATAAGAATTAACTTAGCACGAATGGAAAAAGAAAAAGCAAACCGCTCTGATTTAGGTGAGCCGTTCATGGACACCTCCCTGTAGCCTGATGACATTGAATATTCGCTTTAATTATGTGCTTTATGACAGTTTTGTTAATGCGAATATAAAACTAATAGCATTGGAGAGGTGTTTTGCAAGTTAGCTACTTATAAATGTCATTTCATATCACCTTTTACATCAAATACGATTTTTTCTGCTCCGGTGAAAACCTGAAATCTCAGCCCTTTAGCCCTTGCTATCGTCGTAATTCCAAACTTTTTAGCTAAATCTAACCCCATTTGGGTAACGCCAGAGCGTGAAAGCAATACTGGAATACCCATCTGCGCTACTTTGATGACCATTTCTGACGTTAGTCGACCCGTTGTGTAGAAGATTTTATCCTCGCCGCTTAGATTCTCTAGCCACATTTCTCCGGCCAGTGTATCGACAGCATTGTGTCGGCCGACGTCTTCGACAAAAGACAACACTTCATTGTGTCGACAGATCGCGCAACCATGAACAGCACCGGCTTTTTTGTAGGTGTCGTTGTAGTGAGTGAGCGCCTCAAGTGCAGAATAAATCTCCGATTGCTTGAGTTTCATTTGTGGTACCTGATAGTTCTCAAGCTGCTTCATGACATTGCCGTACATGGTGCCCTGACCACAGCCTGAGGTAACGGTTTTCTTTTTTAGTGCACTTTCAAGATGCTCAGTGTTTTCTTTCGTGATAACGGCTGCGCTATGGGTTTCCCAATCGATGATGACTGACTCAAGTAACTCTGGGTGTGAAAGAAAACTCTGGTTTTTTAGGTATCCAAGTACAAGAGACTCAGGGCGTGATCCTAATGTCATCAGCGTGACGATTTCTTTCCAGTTGAGCATCACAGTAAGAGGGCGTTCACAAGCGACCTGTTTGACAATTTTTTCACCATATTCATCGCAGACTTCTACTTCCATGGTCTGCAGTGGATTCTCACTGGTTCGGATGATGTTAGGTTTCACTACAAGGTTTCCTGCTTTAGATTGTTTGCGGTTTTGAAGGGGTAAGCAAATACCGTTCCCATCACGTAATCCAATCACAGACCTTAGGTACAGTTATTGCTAGAAAACAACAAAATGAATATTTGAGCGAATAAGTATGTCAAAACAAGAAATTGTTAGTGCTCAGCTAGAGAAATCTGAGTCTTTGTGGTCCATGAACTGTGACCTAAAATCCCATGAAATCTCGACGGGAGTATGGTCAACCACGCAATGGCAGCTGCTTGGGTTTGAGCTTCAACCTGACAGTTACAGCGAAAATACAACGACGCTACAACTACATCGAGATGAGAGAACAGATTACCGCTTCAACCTAAGTTCTCAACAGCCGAAGCTTTTTCTGATTCTGGATGCTGTAGACAATGAAGAACAACCCCATATCGTTTCACTGACGGCTTCGCAGAGTGCTGCTGGTCAGTATATGGATGGTGATTATCTGGTGTTATCTAATGAAATGCCGTTGCCTGTTCAAGCTTGGATAGAAGCGTACATAGGTCGTCATGGTGAGCTGCTTGAAGTAAAACGTAAAAAGCGTAAAGGAGCGGGGCGTTCAAGTGGCAAGTAGCTTTATATCGCGTTGGTCTAAACGCAAGCTTGATGGTGAGCAGGAACAGAACGCTTCCCTCACCGAGCTGCCTCCTGAAGACGCTGCAGGCCAACTCGAAAGTGACGGTAGCTCTACAGAGATCACGCTAGAGCAAGACTCTGAAGAGACGAGTGTGGCAGCGTTATTGGTCTCTGAAGCCGAATCAGCCGTAAAGAAAGCGGCGTTGAGAAAGCTGTTCTTATCCGGTGAGTTTAGTGAGGTTGACCGACTCAATGACTATGATCACGACTACAAAGCGGTGAAGAGTTTATCCACCGACGTAGCCGCCAAGCTTCGGGAGTGGGTGAATCAAGATGATGAGCAAGAAAATTCCACTGACGTGGAGTCTGATAGTTCAGATGTTGAACAGCCTTTGAATACAGAAAGTGATTTAAGTGCTGAAACCGATGTCGATGAGATGGGACAAAATATACCACACAAAAAATAGGTACATTTTGACTAAACAATCAATTACGAGGGTGGGACAAAATGTCTCACCCTTTTTTTATTCGGTTCTCTAGTAAGAAGAATGACTGTAACTAGCTGATAATTAATGATATTAAAATTGGTATAGCAATTGCTAATGAACGGATAAAACAAAATTCATGTTCTTAATGCTGGAACAGAGCAATGCTAAAACAACTATTACAACAATCTCAGTCAGTGAATGGTAAAGCGCGTCTTTATGCGTTTGAGAATACCGTTGAACTGACAAACCTTATTCCTCCCACGGTCAGTTATGAGAGTGGGGGACATACACTTGTCATCGGGCCGACTTCAATTATTGAAAGCGCCGCAGAGCAGTTGTCTCAAATGGGAAGCTTAACACTGCTATCTACTGATGGTGAGCCTGGCAGCCATGGCAATATTTATTACGCCAATCAGGTTCAAGTCTCAGGGTTTCTCGGCGCATTTGATGTGCATACACAAAACCATGGCTTGAGGAGCAATCTGGCTCAGGTCGCCATCAATCAACAATGCTTCGATATCGTATTAGATCTTTGCCTCAATAGCTGTATGGATGAAGAGGTACCCGCTCCGGGTTACTTCCCTGTAGGCAGAGGTTATCCAAAGCTTGCGGATGCTCTGGAAGAGATCCCAAACTTAATGGGGACGTTCGATAAACCGAAGTTTTTTCGATTGGATACCGCTCTCTGCGCGCATAGCTCACGAGGGGTTAAAGGCTGTGAGCGCTGTGTTGACGCTTGCCCCGCAGGTGCTTTGTCTAGTGAAGGGAGTGACAAAACGGGTCATCGAATCGAAATCAACCCGTATTTGTGTCAGGGCGTAGGTACTTGTGCAACGGCTTGCCCGACAGAAGCTATCCACTATGCATTGCCGAACCCTCAAGAGACTCAGAAATTTATTGAGCGTACTTTGGCGAATTATCACCAAGCTGGAGGAGTTGCTCCGGTTGTACTGATATGCAGTGAGCGTCACGAAAACTTTAACGTTATGGCGCTAAATGTGTTGCCGGATAATGTTGTTCCTATTGTGGTTGAAGATCTTCCGTCGGTAGGTATCGACTCTTGGTTTGCAGCTTTGGTCAATGGAGCAACACAAGTGTTGTTTGCCGCAAGCAAGCGTATGCCAGCGACGATATTACGCGTTTTGCAAAATGAAGTTGCCACAGCGCAGGAGTTATTGTCTCAAATCGGCATTGACCGAGACACTATCGATATTCTCTACATGGAATCGCTAAGTGAGAGTCGCCCACAATTGCGTGTTGACTCGTTTGATTTGTCACTGGGTGACTTACAAGGCAATAAAAGGCAGCGACTTTTTACCGCTCTTGATTCGCTTGCCCAGACTCGAACTCCTATTGAAACCCTTGTTGAGCTTCCTGCTAATGCGCCTTACGGCAATATCTCTTGCGAAAGTAAAGACTGCACATTGTGCATGAGCTGTGTTGCTGTTTGTCCGAGCAGAGCACTTCATACTGACGGCCAATCACCATCGCTTAAATTTGTTGAGCAAGACTGTGTTCAATGTGGGCTATGTACCAAAGCCTGCCCTGAAAACGCTCTTACTATGACGCCTCGAATGAACTGGGATGCGGCTGCTCGGCAGTCAGTTACGACGATTCACGAAGAAAAGGCGGCGGAATGTATACGCTGCCACAAACCTTTCGCGCCTCAATCTATGATCGATATGCTTCAGAATAAGTTACGTGGTCACTCTCACTTTAATGATGACAGTGCGCTCAACCGTATCGCGATGTGCGAGGACTGCCGAGTCATCGATATGTTTGAAGCGATGGCTGACGATCCGACCAAACAGCTGAACTATTAGGAGATGAAAGTGGAAGAACAACTTACTTTAAGAGCTGACATCTACTTGATGTTATCAGCGTTGTATCGCCAATGTCCTACCGTGGATTTAGTGCAATTTTTGGCTGATTTGGAAATTGAAAACGCGCCTAGTGATATGCAGTCGGCATGGCAGGCTCTCAAGCAGGCGGCGCTTGACGTAAATGCCTCAGAACTTGAAGACGAATATCACGAGCTGTTTATTGGTATAGGCCGTGGCGAAGTCGTTCCGTTTGCATCGTGGCATCGTACTGGTTCTTTGATGGAGAAGCCGCTTGCCAACATCCGCCATGATCTGAAGTTGTTAGGTCTGGAGAGAGAAGACAGCATCAAAGAACCAGAAGACCATATTTCAGCCTTGTGTGAAGTGATGGCGGTGCTTGTACGCGAGCAAGATTCTCAGCAACAACATTTCTTCAATACTCACATTTCGCCTTGGTTCACCTCTTTTGTTCGTCAGGTTAAGCAGGCTCAGCACGCACGTTTTTACCTTTCTGTGGCTCAGCTATGCGGAGCGTTCTTAACACTAGAACAGGTGCGGTTCAGCGCAAAGGTGAAAGGCGGTAAAGCTCATTCAAGCATTGATATGAAAAACGCCGCTGAATACGAGCAGACTCAGCGATAAAGCATTCACGTCGAGAAGAGAGACAACAGTCTCCAGATACCTTATTGGTAAGGAAGCAAAATGAAAGACAATAAAGATGTTAATACCAGCCGTCGAGACCTTTTAAAGGGGCTGACTACCGCTGCTGTTGCCGGGGCTGTCGTTGCAGGAACAGCCAATGCTGCGACAGCGGCTGAAGCTGTACAGCCGGAGAAAGAAAACGCGAAATCAAAAGGTTATCGCGAAACCCAACATATTCGTGATTTCTACGACACGCTGTAAGGAGCAGAGCAATGAAATTAGTTAAACGCTCAGACAGCGTGAGCAAAGAACGGAACCCGCTTGGCGTATCGCGTCGTGCATTCATGAGAAACTCTTCGTTGGCGGCGGGTGGCGCTGTTGTAGGCGCTGGATTGTTTGCTCCAGGGATGATTAGAAAAGCAGAAGCAAAGTCTGTGGACCCTCAAGCGAAAACCGAAGTTAAGCGGACGATTTGTTCTCACTGTTCTGTTGGTTGCGGTATTTACGCCGAAGTTCAAGATGGTGTCTGGACAGGGCAGGAGCCTGCATTCGACCACCCATTTAACGCTGGTGGGCATTGTGCGAAAGGTGCCGCTTTGCGTGAACACGGCCACGGCGAGCGCCGTTTGAAATACCCGATGAAATTGGAAGGCGGTAAGTGGAAGAAGCTTTCTTGGGATCAGGCTATCGAAGAAATTGGCGATAAGATTCTGGATATCCGAAAAGACTCCGGACCAGATTCTGTCTACTGGCTAGGTAGCGCGAAACACAGTAATGAACAGGCTTACATGTTCCGTAAAATGGCCTCATTGTGGGGAACAAACAATGTCGACCATCAGGCTCGTATTTGTCACTCGACCACGGTTGCCGGGGTAGCGAACACTTGGGGCTATGGAGCGATGACCAACTCGTTCAATGACATGCACAACTGCAAATCGATGCTGTTCATTGGTTCTAACCCCGCAGAGGCTCACCCTGTGGCGATGCAGCATATCTTAATCGCCAAAGAAAAGAACAACTGTAAGATCGTTGTCGCTGACCCTCGCCGAACACGCACTGCAGCCAAATCTGACCATTACGTGTCACTTCGTCCGGGATCAGATGTGGCGTTTATCTGGGGCATCCTTTGGCATGTGTTTGCCAATCAATGGGAAGACAAAGAATTCATTCGTCAGCGCGTTTTTGGTATGGATGAAATCCGTCAGGAAGTCGCGAAATGGACGCCAGCAGAAGTAGAGCGTGTGACGGGGGTGACTGAAGCGGATGTATACCAAGCTGCGAAGCTGCTTTCTGAAAATCGACCGGGTTGTGTTGTCTGGTGTATGGGTGGTACTCAGCATACGACAGGGAACAACAATACGCGTGCATATTGCGTGTTGGAACTCGCATTGGGCAACATGGGTAAATCCGGCGGTGGTGCAAACATTTTCCGTGGTCACGACAATGTTCAGGGCGCAACCGACCTTGGTGTTTTGTCGCATACTTTGCCCGGCTATTACGGCTTGTCAGATGGTGCTTGGAAGCATTGGTCGAAAGTGTGGGGGCTCGATCACGAATGGGTTCAGAAGCGTTTCGATCAAAATGAATACCGCGGCAAAAAGCCAATGAACAATATGGGGATTCCTGTTTCGCGATGGATTGATGGTGTTCTTGAAAACAAAGACAACATCGAGCAAAAAGATAATATCCGCGCAATGTTTTACTGGGGACACGCGGTGAACTCTCAGACTCGTGGTGTTGAAATGCGCACTGCGATGAAGAAACTGGAGATGATGGTCATTGTTGACCCTTACCCAACAGTGGCTGCGGTCATGAACGATCGCACCGATGGCGTGTACCTTCTTCCCGCGACTACGCAGTTCGAAACTCACGGCAGTGTGACGGCATCAAACCGCTCGATTCAGTGGCGAGACCAAGTCGTAGAACCACTTTTCGACTCTAAGCCTGATCACGAAATCATGTACCTGCTGACCAAGAAACTCGGTTTTGCAGAGCAGCTATTTAAGAATGTTAAAGTCGAAAACAACCAGCCAGTCATCGAAGATATCACACGTGAGTTCAACCGCGGGATGTGGACTATCGGTTATACCGGGCAAAGCCCAGAGCGTTTGAAGTCTCATCAGCAAAACTGGCACACCTTCCATAAAACCTCGTTGGAGGCAGAAGGTGGCCCAGCGCATGGTGATACTTATGGGCTTCCTTGGCCGTGTTGGGGCACCCCAGAAATGAAACACCCAGGGACACACATCCTCTACGATACGTCTAAACCGGTTGCGAAGGGAGGTGGTAATTTCCGCGCAAGATACGGTGTTGAGTACGAAGGTCACAATCTTCTGGCGGAAGACAGCTACTCAAAAGGCAGTGAGATTGAAGATGGCTACCCTGAATTCAGCGATAAGTTATTGAAGTCTCTCGGTTGGTGGGATGACCTAACTGCTGAAGAAAAAGCCGCGGCAGAAGGCAAAAACTGGAAGACGGATTTGTCTGGCGGCATTCAGCGGGTTGCGATTAAGCACGGATGTATCCCTTTTGGTAACGCGAAAGCTCGTGCCATCGTCTGGACATTCCCTGACCGCGTACCTTTACACCGTGAGCCGTTGTATACGCCACGTCGAGATTTAGTGGCGGATTATCCGACTTGGGATGACAGTGAATCTATCTATCGACTGCCAACCATGTACAAATCAATTCAGGATCAGGATAAATCTGGTGAGTATCCGATCATCCTGACTTCAGGCCGCTTGGTTGAATATGAAGGTGGCGGTGAAGAAACTCGTTCAAACCCTTGGCTTGCTGAACTTCAACAAGAAATGTTTGTTGAGGTGAACCCGAAAGACGCCAACGACCTTGGTTTCCGCGACGGAGACATGGTTTGGGTTGAAGGTGCAGAGAAAGGCCGCATTCACGTCAAAGCAATGGTGACACGTCGAGTGAAGCCGGGCATGGCATTTATCCCATTCCACTTTGGTGGCAAGTTCCAGGGCGAAGATTTGCGAGATAAATACCCAGAAGGGACGGACCCTTACGTCATTGGTGATTCCGCCAATATTGCCACTACCTATGGCTATGATCCTGTCACTCAGATGCAGGAAACCAAAGTCACCCTCTGTAACATTCGTAAAGCGTAAGGAGTTAACCAATGGCTAGAATGAAATTCCTATGTGATACCAAGCGCTGCATCGAATGTAACGGCTGTGTCACTGCGTGTAAGAACGAAAATGATGATGCGCTTGAGTGGGGTATTCAGCGTCGTCGCGTGGTCACACTAAATGATGGTGAACCGGGCGAGAACTCAATCTCAGTAGCGTGCATGCACTGTACTGATGCACCTTGTATGGCGGTGTGCCCGGCAGACTGCTTTGAACACACCGAAGATGGCATTGTGCTTCATAACAAAGATCTTTGTATCGGTTGTGGTTACTGTTTGTTTGCCTGTCCTTTTGGTGCACCTCAGTTTCCTAAGCAGGAAGCGTTTGGCGAGCGTGGAAAAATGGACAAATGCACTTTCTGTGCTGGTGGCCCTGAAACCGAAGCAGGGTCAGTGGAAGAGCGTCAGAAGTACGGTGCAAACCGCATTGCTGAAGGTAAGCTGCCTATGTGTGCATCTTTGTGTTCGACGAAAGCTTTGCTAGCGGGTGATGCAGAGAAAGTCTCGGACATTTTCCGTCAGCGTGTAGTTGAGCGCGGCGCGAAGGGCGCAGGCTGGACGAACGGTAATGACCTGTCTTACGACGCCACCAAAAGCTAACGTTGGAGATGGTCATGTTTTCAATGTTTAAACGTGCATCTCTTTTAATGCTGTCGATCATGGCAGCATTAATGTTTGCTTTTTCATTGCCTGCTCAGGCAGAGCAAAAAAAAGCTGATGTTGCACAACGAGAAATGTCTCAATTGGCTGGCGCGGATTTCTGGCGTCAGGTTCGTCAGGGAGAAGAGGGCTACACTACTTCTCAATTCCCAGAGCATGGGATGCTGATCAGTGCTCCCGGCCAGACTTGGTACATTCTCAAAGAAAAGTGGATGTCTCCGGCAGGCGCAGTCGCCATCTTTGGCAGTATTGCGTTCGTGACACTGATGTACATCGTGATTGGCCCTCTGATGCTCAGTGCGCCAAGAACAGGTAAAAAAATCAAGCGTTGGTCTCGATTTGATCGAGCATTGCACTGGAGTATGGCGTTTACGTTCTTAACATTAGCCTTTAGTGGATTGATGTTGGTTTACGGTAAACACTTCCTTAAGCCGTACATTCCATCAGAGTTGTGGGGTTTCATCATTATGTTGGCCAAGCAATACCACAACTACATTGGGCCAATCTTCTATGTGCTGCTGATTTGCGTACTAGTGAAATGGTGGCGCAAGTCGATCTTCAAGAAAGTCGACCTTGTTTGGTTTATGAAATTGGGTGGCATGGTCGGTAAACACAAGGGCTCTCATCCTTCTGCTGAGTTTTCCAATGCAGGTGAAAAGGCTCTGTTCTGGCTACTTATCGTAGTTGGAACCGCGGTTGCGCTGAGTGGCTTAGTTCTGGACTTCCCGATCTTCGGACAAACGCGACGTGATATGGAGATGTCGAATCTCGTCCATATGGTTGCTGCTCTGATCCTGATTTGTGGCTTTATTTTCCATATCTACATTGGTTTGTTTGGAATGGAAGGCGCACTGGAAGGCATGGTGACGGGCGAAGTCGATGAAACTTGGGCAAAAGAACATCATGACCTGTGGTACGAGGAAATGAAGGCGAAAGAGCACCAAGGAGCTTCGGAGCATGATAGCGTAAAAGGAGTGCAAACCAATGAACAAATCTCATAAAGGAATTTGGATAGCGTACATCCTAAGTATTTTTACGCCACTTACTTGCTTGATTTCAGGTGTTGTAGCGATTGTCTATGCGGGTTACAGGCTGGATAAAGGTCAGGATGGAGAAGTAATTGATTCACACTATTATGGTTTGATTCGTACTTTCTTTCTCAATCTGATCTATTTCGTTGTTCTTATCATCACTGTCGCAACGTCTAATGGGGTTTTGAAAGGCGTGAATGATTACTGGTATCAGAACCATATTATTGATGATATCGCTTACTACATTCCCTATGTAGGTATCCTCTTTGGGGCAATAGCTATTGCTGTCTGGTTTGTACGTATGTATCAAGGTATGACCAAACTACGGGCGAATCAGCCGTTTTCATTCAATAAAGGGCCGAACCTTTAAATGTACATAGCCCTGTTATCTCAGGGCTTTTTTTGCACCAAGTTAACGCGCTACAGCATGGTGCTCTGTCACCATCTTAGTGCGATTAATTTTAAATCTATCATTTACTATGGGCGTGCTGTAATTATTAAATTTATACCTATCAACTAGATAGGTGCTCTCGACTTCCCGTTGATTTGCTGGCACGGTCGTTGCTCCACATTCGCTTTTCAAATTGATGTCACCACTTTGGTGATTTTATTGTGCTAGTGCACAGGATAAGTGCGTAGCGAATTGATGGAGACACTTTACAATGAGCGTAACTGCCAGTCAGGTTCACGGAGCGGTTCAAACCTTGACCCAGAGTTCCGATACTCTTTTCCTTCTACTCGGCGCCATTATGGTATTTTTAATGCACGCTGGGTTTGCCTTCCTTGAAGTTGGAACGGTGCGACACAAAAATCAGGTTAACGCACTGGTTAAAATACTCGCTGACTTTGGTATTTCTGCAATTGCTTATTTCTTTATCGGCTATTGGGTTGCGTATGGTGCTAACTTTTTTGCTGATGCCCAAACTTTGTCTCAAGGTAACGGTTATGAATTGGTCAAATTCTTCTTTTTACTGACGTTTGCTGCCGCAATACCAGCGATTGTATCAGGGGGAATTGCAGAGAGAGCTCGTTTTTACCCGGTACTTGTTGCGACCTTTTTCACCGTTGGGCTCGTATATCCTGTATTTGAAGGCATGATATGGAACGGAAACTTTGGTCTGCAATCCTGGTTTGAAGACCACTTTGGTTACGGATTCCACGATTTTGCAGGGTCCGTTGTTGTCCATGGTGTAGGGGGCTGGATCGCATTAGTTGCGGTAGTGTTCCTTGGTATGAGGAAAGGTCGAATTCGCGCCGGAAAGCACACTAACTTTGCTCCTTCCAATATTCCATTTCTCGCGCTTGGCGCTTGGATTTTGTGTGTGGGCTGGTTTGGGTTTAACGTCATGTCAGCACAAACACTTAATGGAATCAGCGGCCTTGTTGCAATGAACTCTCTAATGGCGATGGTAGGAGGCATTGTTGTGTCTTTGATTGCGGGTAAAAATGACCCCGGCTTCATTCACAATGGCCCACTTGCTGGTTTGGTTGCTGTATGTGCTGGCTCAGATCTGATGCATCCTATTGGTGCTCTAATTACAGGTGGTATTGCGGGTGCCTTGTTTGTTTACCTGTTTACGTACTTGCAAAATAAAACCAAGATTGATGATGTACTGGGGGTTTGGCCTTTACATGGCGTATGTGGCGCGTGGGGCGGCATTGCCGCAGGGATATTTGGCCAAAGCGCACTAGGCGGTTTGGGAGGCGTGAGTGTCAGTGTACAGGTGCTTGGTACTTTAGCTGGCATCACAGTTGCTCTTGTCGGTGCGTTAATCGTCTATGGGGTCATCCATAAAGTATCAGGGCTACGCTTATCAGAAGAAGACGAGTACAACGGTGCAGATCTAGCTATCCATAAGATTTCTTCTACCAGTGAAGACTAAACAAACAATATTCTAAAGCGGCCTTTGGGCCGCTTTTTTGTTTCACTTCACATAAATACAGTAGAACTTGAATGGGTGCGACCATGGTCTAATTCCAACCGCTTCTGATGCTTAACTCTAAGTGCTAAGCTAGCAAAAAAGCATAAGAGAAAGGAATGTCGTATGAAATTTCCGTATCGAAACGTCGTTGTACTTACTGGGGCAGGTATTTCGGCTGAGTCAGGGATTCAGACTTTTAGAGCTCAGGATGGTTTATGGGAAGATCATCGCATTGAAGATGTGGCTACGCCCGAGGGTTTTGATCGCAATCCAGACCTCGTGCAGGACTTCTACAATCAGCGTCGTTTAAAGCTTCAGGAAGAGGGTATAGAACCCAATGCCGCACATTTAGCTTTGGCGCGCCTTGAGAAAGAACTCGAGGGTACAGTAACCATCATCACGCAAAATATTGATAACCTTCATGAGCGCGGTGGAAGTGTGAATGTGATTCATATGCATGGAGAGCTACTGAAAGCACGATGCAGTGAATCTAATCAGGTTGTTGAAGAGAAGGGTGAAGTTAAGACAGGAGACCTTTGTCACTGCTGTCAAATTCCTTCTCAGATGCGACCTCACGTTGTCTGGTTCGGAGAGATGCCTTTGCGAATGGGCGATATCTACGAATCATTAGAAAAAGCCGATTTGTTTATCTCGATTGGTACGTCTGGGGTGGTATATCCAGCCGCAGGGTTTGTACATGATGCAAAAATGCACGGAGCGCATACGCTTGAAATCAATCTTGAACCTAGTGCGGTTGAGAGTGAGTTTGAAGAAAAACGCTATGGTAAAGCAAGTATCGAGGTACCTAAGCTGGTCGAAGAAATCTTAGCGTTGCAAGAGCCAAACGTTAAACACGCTTAATTCAGTCACTCTCGGCGCCTTTGCGCTGAGAGTTTTTCATTTCATACATAGCTTTATCCGTTTTTATCAGGTTCTCTTTTAAGGTTTCAGGTGTAGAGGCCTCAATGCCGTAGCTGAATAGGATTTGTTCTTCGACCAAGTCTTTTTTGATTCTATCGATGAAGGCTTCACCTTCTCCCGGGCCAACCACAATTACAAACTCATCTCCGCCGATGCGAAATGCTTTATCCGTAGGGCTTACCGATGCATTGACGGCTTGCGCGAAACGGATGATGGCTAAATCGCCACTGGCGTGCCCTTGAGTGTCGTTGATTTGCTTGAGGCCATCTAAGTCGATGTAGATTAAATCAAACTGTTTACGTGCGATCGAGAACAGCTTCTTACGGTTAAAAAGCCCTGTTAGCTCATCTGTATACGCATGCTCGCTCATTTGGCGAAACAACCGGGTCACACCGAAAGCAATTAATAGATAGGCAATTTGGATTCCCCCATCTTCAATCAATGTATGGGTGAATTCGTTATTGTCTGTCCATTGATCTAAAACGGGAATTTCCGTCAAGATATCATAAGCTTGATTGACGACTAGGAGTATCAACCCCCATTTTATGAAGGTGTTGTTGCGGTATAATTCACGCGATACGAAGTATATGAAAAGAAGAACGAATAGAGTATTGGCCTCAAAAAGAAGGTCACTATAGGATTCAGGGTTGGTTTGATAACTGATTGTCGTAACCAGTATCGCAAGCCCAGACAGCACGCAGAAGCCAGACAGGAATCTTTTGTACCTTACAATCATAGCGTCCTCGATCCATGAGAAAACAAATAAAGCGGCTTGAGCCGCTTTATTAAGTATATAACTGAAAACAAGTTTACGTTTTTAGTTGTCAACTTTTAACTTTTGGAAGTACTCGTCGTATAGCACGCTTGCTTCACCAACTTCGTCTTGCCAGGTTCCACTGTCCATCACTTCTTGAGGCGGGAAGATGCTTGGATCGTTTGCAAATTCTTCAGGTAGCAACTTATGCGCTGTTGCAACAGGAGTTGGATAGCCGATTTCTAGAGCGATTTTCGCTGCATTTTCTGGGCGTAGAAGGAAATCGATCATCTTATGAGCTGCATCCACATTCTTCGCTTCTGCAGGAATCGCTAGGCTATCCATCCAGAAGATAGTGCCTTTTTCTGGCCAGATAATGTCAATGGATGCGCCTTCCTGACGAGCCATGTAAGCAGAGCCGTTCCAAAGCATACCTAGAGATACTTCACCAGCTAAGTACGGGTTTGCAGGGAAGTCTGAGTTGAACACCAGTACATTTGGCATTAGCTTCTTCAGTTCTTCGTAGGCTGCTTTAATCTCGTCTGGGTTCGTTGTGTTTGGTGAGTAACCCAGTTTAGTTAATGCGATATGGAAAACTTCACGTGAGTCATCCATGAGCATCAACTGGCCTTCCCATTTGCTGTCCCAGAAGTCGTCCCATTTGGTGACAGAAGACTTGTCCAGCATGTCAGAGTTAATACCAATGCCTGTCGCACCCCAGATATAAGGGATAGAATAATTGTTGTTCGGGTCGAAAGGCTTGTTCAGGAAGTTTGTATCAAGATCAGCGAAGTGCGACAGTTTTTTCTTGTCGATTTCTTGCAGCATACCTTCTTTACGCATCTTAGAAACGAAATAAGTAGACGGTACTACTAAATCGTAACCCGATCCTTGAGTCTTAAGCTTGGCATACATGCTTTCATTTGACTCGTAGGTAGAGTAAATAACCTTGATTCCAGTTTCTTTCGTAAAGTCTTCAAGAACTTCATTTGGAATGTATTCAGACCAGTTGTAGAAGTAGAGTTCTTGATCAGCAGCCATTGCAGGTGAAGCGATCAGAGACGCTGCGCAAAGTGCACTTGCATAGAATTTACTTTTCATTCTTTTTCCGTTTTGTTTTTGCTGAATCAGTAAACCGTCAGCCCTGACGATGTTTGGAGATAAAGCCGTGAGTAAAGATGTTTATCGTAACGACAAACCATACAGAAAAGAATTATATCAGCCAATAACGAAAATAGGCAGCTAATGCTGCCTATTTCGAAGAAAATGAATGCTTATTGACCTGCTTTGAGCTTCATGAAGTAATCTTCATATTTCATCGTCAGATCACCAACCGCATCTTGCCATTCAACACGATCTAGATCTTCTTGAGAAGGGAAGAGCGGGGCAACATCTTTAAACTTCGCGTTCGACGCTTCAACGGCGGTTAGGTAGCCAGTGTCACGAGAGATTTGCTCCGCTATTTCAGGCCTTAGAAGGAAGTCGATCATCTTATGCGCTGCGTCTACGTTTGCTGCACCGGATGAAATCGCAAAGTTATCCACCCAACCAATTCCTCCCTCTTTAGGGAATACCAGTTTAAGGTTCATACCTTCACTTTGAGCCGCCGCTGCACTGCCATTCCAAAGCATGCCTACGCCAACTTCACCTGACATATAAGGCGCACCCGGATTATCAGAGTTAAACACTAGAACGTTAGGCATTAACTTTTGCAGCTCAGCGTAAGCTTCGTCGATTTGTTTCGCATCAGTTGAATTGCCCGAATAACCTAATTTTCGTAGCGCAATATGGAACACTTCACGTGTGTCATCCATCAGCATGACCTGACCTTCAAGCTCCGGATTCCACAAATCTGCCCAGCTCTGAAAGTCATTAGGGTCATACATATCGGCGTTAACCGCTAGACCGGTAATCGCAACTACGTGGGGGATAGAGTAGTCATTGTTAGGGTCATAAGGTTTATCTAGATAGTTTTTATCCAGATTATTGAAGTTGCTTAGTTTAGATTTATCGATTTTTTGCAACATACCTTCATCGCGCATTTTGGCGACGAAATATGTCGAGGGTACAACCAAATCGTACCCTTGATTGTGTGTCTTTAGCTTGGCATACAAGGTTTCATTTGACTCATAAGTCGAGTAAATAACCTTAATACCTGTCTCCTTGGTAAATTGCTCCAGAAGGCTGCTACTGATGTATGGCCCCCAGTTCATAAATACCAATTCTTTGTTTTCATCGGCGAGCACTGAACTTGAGAACAGTGAAAGCGCGTATGCACTACCAGCTAAAAAAGTAGCCCATTTTTTCATTGACGTTAGCTCCAAACCAAACGTTGCCGAATGCTATTGAGTAATCGCGTAAGCATAAACGGCGGTCGATAGAAAAACAGAATGGCATCAAGCCATTCTGTTTCATGAAAAAAGATTCAAATCTATTTAACTTTTTCTCTCGCCAGTAACTGAGAAATCACGACTAAGATCAGTGAAACAATCAGCATGACAGTGGCCAGCGCATTCACCTCAGGAGAGATTCCCACTTTAACCATTGAGTAGATCTTGAGTGGCAATATCTCATAGGTTGGCCCGGTCACGAACGAGCTGATGATGACATCGTCCAGAGAAAGCGTAAAACTTAGCAACCAACCTGCGGCCACTGCAGGTTTCGCCAGTGGCAGAATGATTTGTTTGAGAATCACCCATTCGCTAGCACCAAGGTCTTTAGCGGCTTCAAGCATTTTCACATCAAAGCCATTTAAGCGGCTGTAAACCGTAACCACAACAAACGGTAAACAGAAGGTGATGTGTGCAATCAACAAGGTGAAAAAACCCAGTTGTGCACCTAATACCAAGAACAGCGCGAGCAGAGAGATAGCCATAACAATGTCTGGTGACATCATAACAACGAATAACATGCCATTGACTGCACCTTTTCCTTTAAACGTATAGCGGAACAGGGCAACGGCCGTTAGGCTGCCGATCACAGTCGCTGCTGTCGCAGAAAAAATAGCGACATTCAGTGAGTGCCAAGCGGCTTGCATCAAGCTGTCATTGTTAACTAATGTTTCGTACCATTTAGTGGTAAAGCCTCCCCATTTCATGCCGAATTTATTGGCGTTAAACGAGTTAACGATCAATACGATGATTGGCAGGTACAAGAACGCATACACCAACGCCATAAAGCTAAATCTAACTGTACGTCCCATCAGTCTAGCTCCACTTTCTTGTTCAATAACTTGCCTGCTCGATAGTAGGCATAAAGCATGATCGCCATGGCAATAGTGAGCGCGATACTTGTCGCCGCTCCAAACGGCCAGTCTCTGGCATTGAGAACCTGACTTTTAATCACGTTACCAATAAGCAGGTTTTTCGCCCCGCCGAGTAGATCAGCAATGTAGAACATGCCTAACGCAGGAAGAAGCACTAATAAACATCCGCCGATGATACCTGGCATGGTGAGCGGCAGAATGACTTTAGTGATTGTCTGAAACTTGTTTGCTCCAAGATCCTTCGCTGCTTCAATGTATGTATTATCGAGCTTCTCAATAGCAGAGTAGAGCGGCAAAATCATAAATGGCAATAGGATATAGACTAGGCCGATCATCACCGCCGTCTCTGTGTACATCAAACGAATAGGCTTATCGATGATTTCCATTGCCATGAGTGATTTGTTCAACACACCTTGCGTCCCAAGCACAATCTTAAGACCATACGTTCGGATGAGTGAGTTGGTCCAAAAAGGCACTATGACCAAAAACAGCATGATAGGTCGCCATTTCTCAGGCATCTTCGCAACGATATAAGCAAAAGGATAACCAATCACCAAACACAATAGAGTTGCAATGATTGCCATATAGAAAGAGTGCCAAAGCACCTTCGCATACAGCGGATCCATCAGACGAATGTAGTTGTCGAACGTGAAAGTGAGTTCAATTAGATTCGCTTCATCACGAGTCAGAAAACTGGTACCAATAATCATTAGGTTGGGTACAAGCACAAACAGCGCTAGCCAACCGACGACCAGTGTGATGATGGCGTTCTGCAGATTAAGCTTCTTGCTTATCATTGAGAACGACCTCCCAGCTTTCAACCCAAGTAATCGCCACTTTCTGTCCCAATGAATGGTCCACATCAGGATCATCTTCGTTAAAGAACTCGCTGACCATGACGCGCATGCCTGATTCCAATTCAATCACAGAATCTAGAGTCATACCTTTATAAGTACGTTCTGTTACGTGGCCAACAATCCCTTTTTGCTCGGACTCTTTGATTTCTTCTAGGCGAAGATCTTCTGGGCGGAGCAGAACTTGTAGCTTGTCACCGGTTAGTGCTTCTTTATCGTAGTAAACGATCGATTCTACACCTTCGATTTCAGCGCGAATTCGTTTGTCATCCATGCGTTTAATCATGGTTGCATCGAATACGTTAATTTCACCAATGAAGCGAGCAACGAACAAGTTCTTAGGTTCTTCGTAAATCTCTCGTGGAGAGCCATCTTGTTCAATAACGCCATCACGCATAACTATAATGCGATCTGACATGGACAAAGCTTCTTCCTGATCGTGTGTCACGAAGATAAAGGTGATGCCAAGCTGGCGCTGAAGCTGTTTAAGCTCAATTTGCATCTGTTTACGGAGTTTGTAATCCAGTGCAGACAGAGACTCATCAAGCAGTAACACCTTAGGTTTATTGACGACAGCGCGTGCGATGGCGATACGCTGCTGTTGACCACCTGAAAGCTGGTGTGGTTTGCGCTGAGCCATTTTCTCAAGACGAACCATTTTCAATGCTTCCATAACACGCGGTTCGATGTCAGCTGCCGGCACTTTTTGCATACGCAAGCCAAAAGCAACGTTTTCAAACACGGTCATGTGTGGAAACAGGGCGTAACTTTGAAATACAGTGTTGACGTGCCTTTGTTCAGCAGGGACTTGAGTAACATTCTGGTTATCAAGAATGATGTCGCCATTATCAGCGGCCTCAAAACCAGCAATCATCCTCAATACCGTAGTTTTACCACAACCGGATGGGCCTAAAATCGTTAGGAATTCACCGTGGTTCACATCGAGGTTAAGATTTCCGATAATTTCTTTACCATCGAAACTTTTGCTAATGCCAGTTAAACGGATAACTGGTTGTCCTGCTTTTGGTTTAGCGTTCAACGTCTGTTTTTCTCCCACTCCGGCCAACAGAAAATGACCTGTAATTACACAATTTCGAGGCGCGCATCATAATCACCAAAAGTGTGAAATCAAAGCATTTTCTTACCTTGAAACACAAAAAATTTTGCAGGTAAAAGTAAACATTCCTTACCATACTGTTTTTAGACAAATTTAATGCCTGAAACATAGAAAATCTAAGGCAACTTTTGGCTTTACTTACGCATTTAATGGTCAATTATCAACCATGTAGGCAATAAAGCAAGCGGATGAGCGTGAATCGATTTTGGACTTGGAAAGGATTCAGTATAATGTCGGGATATCGCAACATAACTCTTAATCAACAAGTTAGCTTAGTGAAAGATTCATTAAGCACCGGATTCAATAATGAATAATGACATTGAAAAAGATTTCAATTTAGGTGGAAGTGTCGAACGTGCTCTTTCCGGTAACTACGAAATAAAAGCAGGTGAAGTTTTCAGAGAAGCGTGGGGTCATACGATCAAAAACTTCTTGTCGTTTTCTCCCGCTATTATCATTCTGCTTATCGTCCAACTCGCGATTTTCTATGTTGCATTAAAACTGCAACTTGGTGACCCTTCAATCATTCTTGATGCTGTGACAAACCCTGAAGGTATTGATCCAAGAATCATCCAGGCAATATTTGTCGCAAACTTCAGTTATGAAGTAGTGAGCGCACCTATCTATGCAGGTATTAGCTTAATGGCAATGAGCCATGCCGCTGGCTTATCAACAAAGCCTCGCCATATTGGCAAAGGGCTTCAATATACGGTTCCTGTTATTTTGGCGACCTTGTTTAGCTTATTGCTTCAAGGAATTGCAGGCATGCTCCTGCCGTTTCTGTCTATGTATTTGTCTCTTGCATTCAGCAACTCCATCCTTCTCATTTGTGAGAAGCAGATCCCACCAATGCAATCTTTATTACTGTCTTTACGTGCGGTGAATAAAAAGATTTTTGTTTTGGCAGGGATCTATTCATTGGTTATGTTAATGTTCGTGGCAGGAGCCATGTTCTATGGTCTGGGGTTAATCTTTGTTTTACCGTTCTTCTTCCACGTGAAGGGCATCATCTATCGCAATATGTTCGGTATCAAACTCAAGGTTGTCGCAACGGACAGACCGAAAGATGAGGATGACAATGACGACGATTCACAAGTGTTCAATGCGTAAAAGTGAATTCATTGCTATCGCTGCAGCTGGCCTAATCGCCAGCTGTAGTTTTTATAGCTATGAGAAAAATGAAGCTCAGGAACGCGAGCGTAGAAAGCAGGCCCAAACGACAGAGCAATCTATATCGTTTGATGGTCATTCTGTAGGTCAAGCGCCTGACTTTTCAGCTATCACCAATGTGACGGAAAAGAAACAAACGTTTTTCGACTATCTGCGCCCGGGCATTGCTTTGGAAAATCAACGCATTCTTAATGAGAGAAGTCGATTAGATAAAATACAAGCTAACTTCAAATCTGATCAGCTTTCCAATGATGACACGAGTTACGCAAAGCGATTAGGAAAACTTTATAACGTGGAGCTGCTGGGCTCCAAGGGAATTAGCCAGCAATGGCTTGATCAAATGTTTCATCGTGTAGATGTTATTCCAGAAGCGTTAGTACTAGTGCAGGGTGCGAATGAGTCTGCTTGGGGGACATCGCGATTTGCCACCCAAGCCAACAATTATTTCGGCCAATGGTGCTATAGCTCGGGTTGTGGTCTCATTCCGTTACAGCGGGGAGAGGGTATGACACATGAAGTCGCAAAATTCAGTTCTGTACAGCAGTCCATACAGGGCTACTTTATGAACGTTAACCGTAATCGTGCTTACGAAGAATTGCGTGAAATTCGCTACCAACGCCATCTAAGAGGTGAAAGCCTGACAGACACTGATGCCGCTATTGCTTTGACTAATGGCTTGCTGAAATACTCTGAGCGAGGTGAGGCATACGTCAAGGACTTACAAGCGATGATCAGGCACAATCAGGCGTTCTGGGAAGACACCCTTACTAAAAAATAAGTATTATATTCAATGAAAAAATTATCGTTAGCCCTTTTAACTGCCGCGGTGACTTCTGCTGCGGCGTTACCTGTCTCTGCGCAAGAATACATGTTTACCTATTCAAAGCTCTTCACTCATATGAAGCAGAATGTGAAAGAAGGGCATGAAGATGTAAAAGTCGGTTTCTTCTTCCTTAATGCCGATACAAAGCAAAACTGTGTTATTGAGAAAGCATGGATGGAAAAAGAAGAACACTATGAAGAGCTGAAATCTTCGCCATACCATGAGTTGATTGTTCCACTGGACAACAACCTTAAATCAGCTAACCCACTTGTTTTTGTTCAAACGCCAATGGATCAGCGATGTGACTTCTCTATGGTTGTGATGACGAAAGAACCCTTTAACGGTGAGATCGCGTACGCTGATGTAGAAAAGCTGATGCCGCAGATGCAGGCCATGCTTGAAGATTTGGGGGGCATGTTTGCAAGCTGGTTTACTCCAGATGTAGAAGGGGTGACGCTTGAGTTTGCTAACAAATTGAATTCAAAAGTAGAATTCTCTAACGGTTCGAGCAAAGACATCGTTGATGGAAAAGTGCAGGTCGCACTATCAGATATCGGTGAAGGCGGCAAGATGACACTGCCTCAAGAAACAGCTCGTGTCCTGCCTTACCTGCCTAAAGCTAACTAATCCGCTGGGTGTTTATGCAAAAAGGGTCGCTGTTGCGACCCTTTTTTTTAATTCTAAATGCGTTTAGATGTTGGTGACATCAAGTTGTAAGCTAGGATCAAATTCCTGAACCATATCTTCATCAACAATAGGCTGCTTTGGCATTTCTTCTTTGTCGAAACCGATATCGCCACCGTTAATAACACCTGAGTCTTTGTCGATCGATTTAAAATCGAAAAGCTCATGGTCCGCTAAGTGACTTGGAACAACGTTTTGCATTGCACGGAACATACTTTCAATTCGGCCTGGGAAGCGCTTATCCCAGTCGTTTAGCATTTGTTTGATATTCTGACGCTGCAGGTTTGGCTGAGAACCACAAAGGTTACATGGAATGATAGGGTAACCACGCATGTCAGAGAATTTAATGATGTCCTTCTCACGACAGTAAGCTAGTGGGCGAATCACCACATGCTCACCGTTATCTGATACCAGCTTAGGCGGCATGCCTTTCATCTTTCCGCCGTGGAACATGTTTAGGAACAGTGTTTCCAAAATATCGTCACGGTGGTGACCTAGAGCAATCTTAGTTGCACCAAGTTCGTTCGCGGTACGGTATAGAATGCCGCGACGTAGGCGAGAACATAGAGAACAAGTCGTCTTACCTTCAGGGATCTTATCCTGAACAATCGAGTAAGTATCTTCCTCTACGATTTTGTATTCAACACCTAAAGACTCTAGGTATTCAGGAAGAATATGGCCCGGAAACCCCGGCTGTTTTTGGTCTAGGTTAACTGCAATTAGCGAGAAGTTAATCGGTGCGCTTTTTTGCAAACTCATCAGAATATCAAGCATAGTAAAGCTATCTTTACCGCCAGACAGACACACCATAATGCGATCGCCTTCTTCAATCATGTTGAAGTCTTGAATCGCTTGGCCTGTATTACGACGAATACGCTTTTGTAACTTGTTGAAATTGTATTGTTGAGCTTTTGTTAGCTCTTGAGTTTGCTCAGTCATTCGCTTGCAGTCTTAATCAATCATGAAACCAAAATGAAGTGCGTATAATACGGATAAATGAGTCAGATGCCAGTTCTAATAATAGAAGACTATAAAAAATCCCCTCAAGTTACCTTGAGGGGATTCGAAGTCCTAAGTTATACCGCTGTTTTAGGGTCTAATGGGCTGATATACCCTTTAGGTTTCAGAGCCAGAACGTCACAGTTGATCTTATCAATGACGTGCTCCGCGGTATTACCGATAAACACAGCAGACAAACCTGTGCGGCCTGTTGTGCCGACGATAACCATTGCTGCATTAAGCTTTTCAGCGGATTCTGGAATGACGTCTTCAGGAAGGCCTTGCTCTACAATGGTTTGTTGCTCGTCGTAACCATGCTTTTGGCGCAGTGCTTTCATTGCGGTTAGGTGGTGGCCGCGTACTGCATCGCTATAGGTTGTCGGATCGAACTCAGGCAGTTCGATTGTAATGTTAGCAGGAGTCACAGGGTAGGCGTTAACCAGGTAAGGTTGGGCTCCTAAGCGTTCGGTGAGGCTTTTAAGCTGTTCGACCATACTGTCGTTTAAGCCTAAGTGGGTGTCATTTTCAGAGCCAACATGGACAGAGGCGAGAATGCTGGCATCTTCAGGCCAATCGGCATTTTTCACCAATAACACCGGGCAAGGGCATTTACGTAGCAAGTGCCAGTCCGTTGGCGTGAAAATCACTGACTCTAGAACATCGTGCTTACGCGTGCCTTTAATCACGATGTCATGGCTACCCGCGAATGTCTCAGCGACGATGGCTTCATAAGGGCGATTGTGCCACACGACTTTTACTTCAAAATCAATGTCTTCGTTAATGTAGGGTTTAGCGACGTTTTGCATCCATTGCTCACGTTGGCCAATGACACCACGGCGCATTGCGTCACGCTCATCGATAGAGAGCATTGACGTCATGTCATAAGAAAAGTCGTAGATGGATAGGAAGAAAGTCACGTGACTACGAGAACGACTTTTCGCAGCAAGCTGCATGGCACGGGCTAAAGCGGGTTGTTCATCTTTATTGATGTCAGCAACAACTAGTATTTTGTTATAGATACTCATAGTAACTCCTTGGGAGTGGGAGAGTTATATGATTAATGTAGCCTAGCTAGATGAAGATTTTTAGAAAAACAGTGAGGAAGGTGAAAAAAGTATGACGTAGCTCAGTTTTGAGCTACGTCATTGAAGTTATTAAGATTCTGTCGAAACACCAGCCAGTTCCATGAGGGTATCATGATCAAGAATCGTGATGTACTTGCCCTTAACGCTGAGGATTTCTGATTTCTGGAAACGACCTAACAAACGAGAAATGGTTTCAACTGTTAGACCTAGGTAGTTACCAATGTCACCACGCGTCATGGTTAAACGGAACTCACGAGGGCTGAAGCCGCGTTGAGAGAATCGAGTTGACAGGTTGTATAGGAATGCCGCCAAGCGCTCTTCTGCATTCTTCTTAGATAGAAGCAGGATCATTTCTTGGTCGCCTTTGATTTCGTTACTCATCAAACGCATGATTTGCTGACGAAGTTTAGGCATTTTACCTGAAAGGTCATCTAAGATTTCGTATGGAATTTCGCATACCATCGAAGTTTCAAGTGCTTGCGCGAAACTTGGGTGTAGGTCGCCAGTAATGGCGTCAAAACCAACCAAATCACCAGCTAAGTGGAAAGCTGTAATTTGCTCGTCACCTTGTTCTGTGATGGTGTAGCTTTTGATTGTGCCAGAACGAATCGCGTATAAAGACTTAAGATCATCGCCCGCTTTAAAAAGCTCTTGTCCTTTTTGGATTGGCTTTTTACGTTCAATAATCTGATCTAATTGGTCAAGCTCAGACTCATTCAGTGTAAATGGAATACACAGTTGGCTGATACTACAGTCTTGACAGTGAATAGCACATCCGCCGGATTGGATGCGTTTTGTTGCAGGCTTTTCAGAAATCATAACAACCTTTCACGATTTGATATACATCAATATTTTAGCACTCATTAATACTAAAGGGTAGCTAAAAAAGCCGCAGAAAAACAGGGGTATATCATGTTAGTGATAATATAGTTACCGCACCGTAAGCCGTGTAGATCCCGTAAGATAAGATCAATAACGCCCCGAAGTTACGAAATATCGACGATTGTTGCAACTTGTGTAAATAGGTTGCGCCAAAGCCCATGAGCAGCATAGCAGGTAGAGTACCAGCGCCAAACGCTAACATGATTAGAGCGCCATTTAACGCGCTCCCCGATACCGCAGACCAAGTTAATGTGGAGTACACTAACCCACATGGTAACCAACCCCAGATAAAGCCAAAAGGAAGAGCATGGAACGGAGATTTTAATGGCAGTAAGGATTTACCTGCTGGCGAGATGAACTTCCACAGTTTCTGGCCTATCTTCTCAACATAAAGTAGCCCTTGCCACCATCGACCAATATAAAAAGCCAATAGAATCATAAACACAGCGGCACCTAACCTTAGCCATGTTAGCGCATTGTTCATTGTACTGACTTCAGCGATGGAAGAGATGGCGCCACCAACAATAGCACCTATGATGGCATAGCTTATTAGTCTACCGAGGTTGTAGAAGACAGGGACTAGCTTCGAGCTATTGGCTTGCCCCATAGTAAGCATGGAGGCAATGCCTCCACACATCCCCATGCAGTGTCCTGCACCGATGACACCGATCAGCAAGGCACCTAACCAGTCTGGCGTCATTTGGTCTTGCTCTCGTTTTTCTCGTCTTCGTCGAACAAAATATTGTGACCCTGTCGCTCCAAATCCTCAAACTGATCGCTTTTTACCGCCCAGAGGAAGATTGCAATGGCAACACAAACCAAAACGATAGCAATTGGGATAAGAATATAAAGGCTTTCCATCTTATTTACCTTGTTCTTTGAGCAAGCGTAGAGAGTTAGATACTACAATAATTGAGCTTGCAGACATACCAACAACAGCAAAATAAGGCGCAACAAACCCTGCGACGGCTAATGGTAGTATCAAAACATTGTAGCCAAGTGACCAAGCGAGGTTTTCGCGGATAATCTTACGTGTTTGCAGAGCGAGCTTACGAGCTTCAAGAATGCGGTCCAATTGGTCGCCGAGCAGGACCATATCAGCAGAGGCTTTGGCAACATCAGCACCGCCGCCCATCGCGACAGATAGATGGGCACCCGCGAGGGTAGGGGCGTCGTTGATTCCATCTCCAATCATCATGGTAACATCGTTGTCGTCGACGTTTTGCAAGTATTCCAGTTTGTCTTGAGGTTTTGCGCCTGCAACCACTGTTTCGATACCGATCTCTTTGGCGACTACGTCTGCGTTAGATTGGGAATCCCCAGTGAGCAAAGTGACTTTGATACCCGCCTGCTTAAAGCGCTCGATGAATGTTTTAGATTCTGCTCGAATTGGGTCTTGGTAAGTGAAGGTGGCGACATGTTGACCATCTAAGGACAGATACACGGAGTTAGGCTCCGCTTCTGCTTGCTCCCCCAAAATGAAGCTTGCACTGCCGATCTTAACGCTTTGGCCTTGATAAGTACCTTGAATGCCAGAGCCAATAATGTTTTCTACATCATTTACCTGAACTTCCAAGCTTTGATATGACTTAAAAGCTCGCGCGATTGGGTGGTTTGCGTGGGATTCCAGTGAGGCTGCGATCGCTAGAGCTTCGTCTTTTGACGTATCAGAGAAGGTGTTTACTTCGCTGATCACTATGTCGCCGTGCGTCAGCGTGCCTGTTTTGTCGACGATAAGGTGGTTAATCTTACAGAGTGTTTCGAATACGTGCCCTTTACGCAGAAGAATGCCTAGGTTACCCATTCGAGAGGTAGCACAGGTTAATGCTGTTGGTGTTGCTAGAGATAACGCACAAGGGCAGGTAGCCACTAAGACTGAAAGCATGATCCAAAATGCGTCATCCGGTTTGGCCTGATGCCAGAAAAACCACGTACCTGCTGCAATTACTAAAATAATCGCCACAAAGTAACGGGCGACAACGTCTGCAATTTGAGCGATTTTCGGCTTCGACAGCTGCGCTTCGTCTTGTAAGCGGACAATGTTGGAAATCATCGAGTCGGCTTTAGTTGAAGTCACTTCTAGCTCGAACGACTCTTCGCCATTCAATGTGCCAGCATATACGTAATCATCGATATTCTTGACCACTGGCACTGACTCACCAGTTAACATGGATTCATCAATATGGACACGTCCTTTGATGATCTTCCCGTCTGCAGGAACATGCTCGCCCGGAAGAACACGAATTTGATCACCGAGTTTAAGCGTTTTAACAGGAACCTGATCGCCATCTAACTTAGTCGCAATGGCTGGGATGAGCTTGAGCAAGTTTCCGCTTGCTGCGGCAGCTTTGCGTCGAGCTCGCATCTCAAGAAAGCGACCTACGAGGAGGAAGAACGCAAACATAGAAATGGATTCAAAGAAGACTTCACCTTGCTCGGTGACTGTTGCTACCAAACTGGCAAAGTAAGCGAAGATCATGGCCAATGAGACAGGCACATCCATGCCTAGCGTTCGACTGCGAATACTTCGCCATGCATTGATGTAGAATGGAAGGGCAGAGTAAAGCATCACTGGCGTTGCGAAGATTAAACTCACCCAACGAAAGTAGCTTTTAAATTCAGGCTCCAAGTCACCAAATACTTCAAGGTACAATGCAACAGCCAGCATCATTACTTGCATTGTTGCTAAGCCAGCAATGCCTAGTCGATATAGATATTGCTTCATGGACTCATGATAAGCGGCTTCTTGTTTATCTGCTTCAAAAGGTGCAGCTTTGTAACCGAGCTGATGAATGCTAGAGAGCAGTTCGCTGAGTTTAGTTTGGGTTTTATCCCATGCTAGGATTGCTCGGTTTGTCGTGGTATTGACTCGAATAGAGAGAACGCCAGTACGAGTTGAGACTTGCTTCTCTATCAACCATGCACACGCGGCACATGATACACCTTCTAGTGATAAGGTAACTTCGGCTTTGTCTTCAGCGTTTCTTACAAACTCGGACTGGACTTCTTCGTTGTCATAATGAATCAGTGCCTGAAGTTGTTCAGGCACCAAATCGGCTTTTTCTGCAGGGGCTGTTCGATACTGGTAGTAGGAAACCAGTCCGCTATCGACGATAGTCTGAGCTACTGTCTCACAGCCTGGGCAACACATATCTCGTGTTTCACCCAAAATTTCGACTTTGAAATCCGTGTTGGCTGGTACATCTTCACCACAGTGATAACAGGATTTGCACATAGACGCTTCTTAATTGGTTAGTTGTACTGCTGACGATGTTGGGAACTCTACACGGCCTTGGATTAGCCACTTCTCGTCGTGCGGGGTTAGCTCTATAAACCATGGACCTTGAAGCTCACTATCAAGCTTAAGTCGGTACTGACCACTTGCGTCTGATGTAACAAGCTTAGTGAAATCATGGTCAGGAAGGGTTCGGTGAGCAAACATAGCGGTAATTGCTGGGTAATGCTTTAGCTGGCCTTTATCAAACTGAATCACCACAGTGTCGCCTTCGGAGCGAACCGTAGCGTCAAGGCCTAACTCTTTAGTGACTTTGACTCTAGTGATGTCGACGTTAATACCTTTACCTTTCTTGTAATAATCCTCAGTCACTAAGTGAATTGAGTGGTTGGTAAGTATTGCGACTCGAACCAAAGTTAATATAGACACTCCGACCGTTAAGGAGAGTATAAACCAGGGCCAAAACTGCTTATACCAAGGCTTTTCCATACAAAAGTTCTCAATAAAAAAATTAAATAAATTAGGGCTTTAACTGTAAAGGAAAGACGGCCCCTTCAAAAGGGGCCGTTATTGAAATGTTACTTATTATCTGAGTTGCTTAAGCTCCAGACATAAGCTGAAACAAGTTGGACTTTATCTTCGCCCAGAATGTCCTTCCATGCTGGCATTACACCGGAACGGCCATTCATTACAGTTTCAGTTACGTCAGCGCGTGAACCGCCGAACAACCAGTCCTGATCGGTCAGGTCTGGTGCACCAACAGCAGGGTTACCCTTACCATCAGTACCGTGACACGCAGCACACACAACGAAGCGAGCTTTACCAGCTTCGGCTTCACGTGCGTTAACAGAACGTCCAGAAAGGCTTAGCGTGTAGCTAACCACTTCTTTAACGCCTTCTTCGCCTAGCGCGTCTTTCCATGCTGGCATCTGACCGATACGACCTTGCATTACAGTCGTTACGATTGCTTCAGGCTCACCGCCGTATAGCCACGCGTCATCAGTTAGGTTAGGGAAACCTCTCTGACCACGAGCATCAGAGCCGTGACACTGAGAACAGTTCTGTAGGAACAAACGTTGACCTACTTTTACTGCTTCTTCATCAGCGGCAATTTCTGGAATAGGGCGTAGTTCAGAAGAACCATCAACATACGCTAGACGCTTGAAAGCTTCACCGAAGTAAGTTTCTGCATCGTCTAGTTCTTTCGCGTATTGCACAAGTTCTTTGTTCTCTTGAGCTCTAGCGATAGACGCTTTTGATTCTTCAAGCGTTGTTACCAACTGGTCAGAACTCTGCCAGCCAAGCACGCCTTTGAAACTACCCATACCAGGATAAAGTGTGAAGTAAACTGCTGCAAATACGAAAGTACTTACAAACAGATACGTCCACCACTTTGGCAGTGGGTTGTTTAGCTCACGAATACCATCGTATTCGTGACCCATATCTGCACCTTCTTCAACGCCCATTTTATCTTTAAGGCACCAAAACAGTAGTGCAGCACAGCCGACCAGTGTACCGACTGTGATGATGATTATCCAAAGACTCCAAAATGTAGTCATTGCTTAGTCACTCCTTGTTCTTTTGAGGGTGCTTGCTCTTCATCGGCAAAAACAAGGTTCGCAGCTTCATCGAAGCGAGCTTTGCGGTTTTTACCGTAGGCCCACCAAACTACACCTATAAAGCACACGAAAAGCACTATGGTCCAAATACCATGAATAGTACCGATATCCATAATTTCACCCCTTTATTACTTCATTGCGTGACCAAGAGACTGAAGGTAAGCGATGATGGCATCCATCTCAGTTTTACCTTCTACATCTTTAGACGCGTTTGCGATTTGCTCATCAGTGTATGGAACGCCAAACTGATCGCGGAAGATTGTTAACTTCTTCTCTGTGTTCTTACCATCAAGAACATTGTCAGCCAGCCATGGGAAACCAGGCATGTTTGACTCAGGAACAAGCTCACGCGGGTCAATTAGGTGAACGCGGTGCCACTCATCAGAGTAACGACCACCAACGCGTGCTAGGTCTGGACCAGTACGCTTAGAACCCCATAGGAATGGGTGTTCCCAAACACTTTCACCAGCAACAGAGTAGTGACCGTAACGCTCAGTTTCAGAACGGAATGGACGAATCATCTGGCTATGACATACGTTACAACCTTCACGGATGTAAACGTCACGACCTTCCAGCTCAAGAGCTGTGTATGGGCGTAGGTTGTCAACAGGCTCAGTGGTTTGTTTTTGGAAAATAAGCGGGGTGATCTCTACAAGAGCACCCAAGCTGATTGCAAAAACAATAAGAATCGCTAGCAAACCGACATTGCGCTCAACAATTTCGTGGCGATTGTTAGAATTAGAACTCATTCTTTTAATCTCCTTATGCCGGCTGCGGGATAGCTTTTAAGCTATCTTTTGGCGCTGTTACAGTCTTGTACGTGTTGTATGCCATTAAGAACATACCAGTTAGGAAGATGAAACCACCTAGGAAACGTACGAAGTAGAACGGGTAAGAAGCCTGTACAGATTCAACGAAGCTGTAAGTCAACGTACCGTCAGAGTTAACTGCACGCCACATCAGACCTTGCATTACGCCAGAGATCCACATTGCAACGATGTATAGAACCGTACCGATTGTTGCCAACCAGAAGTGCGCGTTGATCATGCTCACAGAGTACATACGCTCTTGACCAAACAGGCGAGGAACTAGGTGGTATACAGAACCGATAGAAACCATTGCAACCCAACCAAGTGCACCAGAGTGTACGTGGCCGATAGTCCAGTCAGTGTAGTGAGACAGTGCGTTAACTGTCTTAATTGACATCATTGGACCTTCAAACGTAGACATACCGTAGAACGATAGAGATACGATTAGGAAACGAAGAATTGGGTCATAACGAAGCTTATGCCAAGCACCAGATAGCGTCATGATACCGTTGATCATACCACCCCAAGAAGGAGCGAACAGTACCAAAGACATCACCATACCAATTGACTGCGTCCAATCTGGAAGAGCAGTGTAGTGCAGGTGGTGAGGGCCAGCCCAAATGTATAGAGATACAAGAGCCCAGAAGTGAACGATAGATAGACGGTAAGAATAAACAGGACGTTCAGCTTGCTTAGGAACAAAGTAGTACATCATACCTAGGAAACCCGCAGTGAGTAGGAAACCTACCGCGTTGTGTCCGTACCACCATTGAACCATCGCATCCACCGCACCTGAATAAATCGAGTACGATTTACCCATAGACACAGGGATAGCCATGCTGTTAACGATATGAAGAACCGCTACTGTGATGATGAAGGCTCCGAAGAACCAGTTCGCTACGTAGATGTGAGACGTATTACGCTTGATCAATGTCCCGAAGAACACGACAGCGTAAGAGACCCAGACTACCGCGATAGCGATGTCGATCGGCCATTCCAGTTCAGCGTACTCTTTGCCTGAGGTCATACCTAAAGGCAGAGTGATAGCTGCTGCTAAGATGATTGCTTGCCAACCCCAAAAGGTGAAGGCAACAAGAGGGCCACCAAATAAACGAGTTTGACAGGTACGCTGCACAACGTAGTAAGACGTTGCGAACAGAGCACTTGTACCAAACGCAAAAATAACCGCATTAGTATGCAGAGGACGTAAACGACTGTACGTCAACCACGGCGTATCAAAGTTTAGCTGTGGCCAAACTAATTGAGCGGCAATCAAAACACCAACGCCCATACCGACAATACCCCATAGAATGGTTACTAGGGTGAACTGACGGACGACCGTATAGTTGTAGTTTTGTTCAAGCTGCTTTTCTTGGCTCATTTGCATGCTTCCAATTTCTAATTAACTACACTTTACTTCCAACACGACACATGTCGTAATGCCACCCAAACCATAAAGAAAATGACGCCGAAACAGTCGGTTAAACTTTCTTGCCGATTTTAATAAAAAAGTGGCATTTTCAGCCGCCAACTATACTGCATTTAACAATTCAATGACAGGGTAGTAACCTTACAGTCGGTCAGGTTTTGACCTTTTATTTTAAAACTTTGAAGTTTGTTACACGGAGAACCGTACCGAATGGCAGCCGAAAAACTCACACGTGGTCGTTTTGCTCAAATAATCATCATGTTAACCCTTTTAATTACTGCGTTTATTTGGCGAACAATGGCCTACAAAGAGCAAGGAAATGTGGAATGTGAGTTGAAACCAAGTTGTACTTTTAATGTTAAAAATAGTTCTATCAATGCCGTTTTGGAAGGCTCAAAACTGGTAGTGGAAAAACCGACAGGAAATTGGCAGTTAACCAGTGAAAATTCCCTGCTAAAAGTCGAAAGTAAAGAGAAAAGTTGGGAGGTTGAACTCTCATCAAAAGAAGATTTTGAACTAACACTTCAAGATCTCGAAGAAGCAAATATTATTGGTGTTAAGTTCCGCCTTTAAATTTTATATCAATCTAATATACCTAGATTGTCTTTTTGTTTAGATATATTTACTGTTTCTATTTATGGCCATTCGCCCTCTATATAAGAGCGAATGGCCTTTTCTTTGAGGATTTCTAAGTCAGCAAATTATTATTCACTTTGTGTGATTTTTTCACTGAAATTATCGTAGCTAACGTTAGCTGGTTGATTGGAATGAAAAGCCACCTTTAAGTTCTGTGTTGAGTTATACGGAATAGTGATCAGTGTTGATTCGGCCTCATACTTTATGTCTATAGCGTTAACGAACGATTGGATTGCGTGACTGTTTCTTAATGGCAGTATCAAAGAGACAATTTTAAATGACTCGCTTGTGCCAAGTGATTTTGAAGCGCTAAACCATTCCCTTTCTTCATTGTCCCAAATGTTTCTGCTCAGTTTCACCTCAACGTCTTCATCGGAAGCTTCAAACACCAATAAGGTATCGAGTTGCTGTAGCTCTCCTGAGGGTAAGTCTGTTGGTAGCATTTTTTGTTGCCCTTTAAGAAGAACCCAGTTGTTACCTTGTGACGATTTTAGTTGCGGTAATACCTGATAAAGGGCGCCGCCGATATGATCTCCTGAGTAGGTTGGTGTAGTAGATAGCGTGTCCAATACCACTAAAACGCCATTGTGGAGTAACACGGTTTCACGCTTAGCAACTACATCTTCGTATTGGTAGCGGCGATATTTAACTACGCCATAGGCTGCGTCATCAGAGAGTTGTTGTGCACTATATTCTTCAATCTCATAGCCAGATGAAGGTTCATAGTTCATGACTTGCTTAAACCGTTCATTATCTCCGGGTGCTGATACTTCCTTTGAAGGATAAGGTGCTGAGGGATATTCATATTGAGTAGGATTGATGTATATCCCATTGGTTTTATTGGCTTCAGCCCACCGTTTCATTCTGGTTACAGTATGAGCACCATTGAAGTTGTGATTATCGATACCAGAACGATGGTCATGTGCGGCTTTATGTTGGGTATAGCTCAAATCCATCAACATATAAGGTGCTCTTGGGTGATGCCCAGTTGAAAGTACCAGCTTATCTTGGACATCTACGTAGTTTGTATCACCGCGGCCAAGTAATAGTCCGTCATACTCACAACAAGAGGTTATGCGAGGAGTAGTACGAGACAGTACGTCTCCAGTGTTTGGTTTAGCTAACTCGATATTGAATGCATCAATGCCCGCCGGCCAAAGATCTGGTGAATAGTCACTGCCTGAAAATGGACCATGGTCTTGATAAAGAAAAGCCTGGTATTTGCGCGCCATGTAAAGGTAATGAGGATGATGCCACAAGCGGTAGCTCATTTTTAAAACCCACGGAAGGTTAGCCCCAGCAGATATTTTTATCTGACCGGAAGAAATACTCTCCATCGATTTTCCCCATTTCGCAGATTGACCACTCGGCATCACTGTTCTCGAAATACGATCTATGATTCTTAGCAGATGCTCAGACTGAATTACATCCTGTTCAAGGCCATGCCTTAACGCCATATTCAAAATGATTTGGAAGCCGGTGCTGTTGTCGTAGTGTGGTGAGTTGTCACCGTCGTATGACATTTGGGTGACGTTGTGCCAGAAGGAATGAAAAGCTTCTTTCATATTTGGAAACTTGCTCGTGCTTTTGTAGAGCAAAGCTACGGTTGATGCTACGTCCATGGCAAACACTTCTTTATTGTAACCAGTGGTGTAATACGCCCCCTTATAGTAGGGATCGATCCCTTCAAGATAGCGAGTAACGAAGTCCTCGAATTGGGTACGGAAGCGTATTGATTCTTCGGTATTATCATGAAATGCTCCAAGCATATAGAGTCCCCAAGCGTAGTCCATGTATCGACGAATGGGAGTGACTTGCTTAAGGTCGTTGACTTTGCCGTCACTCTCAACAATGACTCGCTCAGCTTCAACGCGCGCAAGTTCCCCCTCTGCATAGAGTCGACTAACTGTGTCACCTCTCCAATGGGGGAAAAAAGATTCATCAGTTATCAACATGATTAGAGTTCGAAGCGCAGATTTTGAATCATCCTGTTCGTTATTCTTGGCGATCAGCGCATCGATCAGTTGTTGGCTATGACCAAGCCTGTCTTGCTCAAATAAGTAAGCAATATATTGATTACGAATATTCTTGAGCTTTACTTCACGTGCGAGGATCTCTTCATCGCTTTCGAAATGAGGTACATAGTCCATTGGAAATAGGTGGGGGACAGATTCTGGTTTCTGCTTTGGCGAATTTACTAACTCATCAAGTTGATTTCGATCACCATCTTTTGGCGTTTCTTCCATATCTAAATCGTGGTCGAGGCTGAAGATAAAGCGATCAAGTGCGAAACCTTTTTCCCGGTCTCGGATTGAAAACGTAAGAACCCTTCCTACGTCTTGCTGAGTGACGGTGAAATCATTGTTGACTCGATACCAAAAGAATTTTCCCTCAGAAGGGTTGCTCTCTGGATTGGATTCACCATCACTATCCTGAGATTGACGGCTGCCATGTTGAACAAAACCTCCTCCATCAAATTCGTTCGCGTAGAAAAATGAATCTTCTCCGCCGTAGGAAGACCCATTGTCTTTTTCAAACATAGAGCGTCGGTAATAAAGGCGATAAGTTCCGGGTGTTTGAAAAACGACTTGGTACTCAACGGTTGATTGGTTCATGTCATACTCGTAGCGAAAATCGGCTAGCAAAGCGCGGTTTTCTGAAGCGGGATAGGCTGAATTTTCGGGTAAGACTGAAGTGCCAAATTCGGAGGTGAATTCGTCGATTGAGACAACGTTGAAACCGTCATTGTCTCCGTTGTGCCGAATAATGTTGTGGTAGTCCTCCGCTTCGAAAGCGAGGTAGTGCGTGTCAGTATCCTGATAAGAAGGGCTTGCATTGGTCAACCACGCCATGGTGGTTGCGACTAGCCCTAGACTAAGCGTACGTATATTCATCTTCATATGTCCTCTAAGGTTTACTTAGCTTTAAAGGATATGTCGAAGATTCAGAAGTGATTGATTATAAAAACTTATATCTCCATTTTTATTCAATTCCATGTCACTTATATCTCAGGTCCTGACCTGATACTAAGCAATGGCTATCTAGTGCAAACTCACCATGTAACCATCGTTGGGAGGTGTTTATGGCCTTACTGGATAATCCAATTCAACTGATCGCAGTATTATTTTTCATGTCACTTTTGCCATTGTTTGCGGTCATGGGCACATCATTTTTAAAACTTTCGATCGTGCTGTCCATGTTGCGAAATGCTCTGGGTATTCAGCAAATCCCGCCTAATATGGCAATTTATGGTTTAGCGCTAATTCTGACGATGTTTACGATGGCGCCTGTTGGTTTAGCTATACGAGATAATTTGGCCGCGCATCCTGTGGATTGGGCGTCACCGGAAGTGTTTAGCCAAATCAGTGATCAGATCATCGCGCCATATCATCAATTTCTCAGCCACAACACTAGTGATACCCAAATTCAGTTCTTCTCTGAGATTGGGCACAAAATCTGGCCTGAACAATACCAAAGCGAGCTATCCAAAGATTCACTGCTGGTCATGGTCCCGGCGTTTACCATGAGCCAATTGATTGAAGCGTTCAAAATTGGTTTCTTGCTTTATTTGCCGTTTGTCGCCATCGACTTGATCGTTTCTAACATCTTACTAGCGATGGGCATGATGATGGTATCGCCAATGACGATTGCTTTACCGTTCAAGCTATTGATTTTCATACTAATGGGTGGTTGGGACAAACTGATTGGTCAACTGATGGGGTCTTTCTCATGAACGAAGCGGTGATTATCCATTTTACGTCTGAGTTGCTTTGGTTAGTACTGATCCTTTCTTTACCTGTGGTCGTCGTGGCTTCTGCGGTGGGGATTCTGGTGAGTTTGTTTCAGGCACTGACGCAGATACAAGACCAGTCTTTACAATTCCTTATCAAGTTGGTGGCTGTCTGCATCACACTTGCTGTGAGCTATCACTGGATGGGGAGCACTCTACTTAACTACGCTGGATTGGCTTTCGATCAGATTGGATACATAGGGGGCTAAATGGCAACCCTGATGCAATATGTTCCGATTCTTGCACTTTGCATGATGCGACCACTGGGCATGATGATAATGCTACCGCTTTTCAAAGGTGGAGCGATGGGAAGCGGGTTGATTCGCAATACACTGGTACTGATGTTCGCACTGCCCATCATCCCGATGATGCAAGCTCACCCAGTTAACTTTGCAGCTAAACCATTAACAGAACTAATATTCATTTACGGTGAAGAGCTCTTAATTGGCCTGATTGTTGGTTTCTGTGCTGCCATTCCATTCTGGGCGATTGATATGGCCGGATTTGTTATCGATACAATGCGTGGTGCATCGATGTCGACGGTACTCAACCCGTTGATGGGGTTACAATCCTCAGTGTTTGGTATGTTCTTCACACAGATACTCGGAGTGTTATTTCTGGTATCTGGTGGTTTTAACGCCTTGTTAACCGCTCTATACCAGTCCTATACCGTGTTACCTCCTGAGTCAGCCTTGTCTTTTAATCAGGACCTGCTGTCATTTATCAGCCAACAGTGGCAGATGATGTCTGACATGTGCTTGAGTTTTGCACTGCCTGCAATGGTCGTCATGATCATGGTGGATGTTGCACTTGGCTTGGTTAACCGGTCTGTTGAGCAACTCAACGTGTTTTTCCTATCGATGCCCATAAAAAGCATTTTAGTCGTCTTTCTACTTTTGGTGAGCATGCATTTCGCACTGTCTCACTACCTCAATCAAATAAATCAGTTTGAAAGCAACATCTCAACACTGTTCCAATTATTTAAGGGCTAGGTATGGCTGAGAAAACCGAAAAACCAACCCAAAAACGCTTGCGTGATGCGCGAAAAAAAGGCCAAGTCATCAAAAGCAATGAGATTGTGACAGGCTTTCAGATGGCAGTGATTCTTGGTTACTTCATTATTGAAGGACAAGGCATGATGGAGGCGATTTGGAAAATGATCGATCTCGCCATCACTTCTATCGATTTGCCACTTAAAGTAGCGGCAGAAACCGTTGTTGCGGCGTTTGTTTATATCCTTATTCGATTTATTGCAGGGTTGGTCTTTATTCTGGTAATTACCGTCGCGTTTAGCTGCATGGTTCAGACAGGACCTGTTTGGGCATCTGAAAGCTTAAAACCAAGTTTTAACAAAGTGAATGTCATCAACAATGCAAAGAACATCTTCTCAATGAAAAGCTTGTTTGAGCTGTGTAAGAACATGCTCAAGATTTTGGTGCTCAGTTTGGTCTTTTATTACCTGCTGCATCAGCATGTGAATCTGTTCCAGTATTTACCTACATGTGGTGTAGATTGCGGTGTTGAGATCATTTTTACGCTGATCAAATGGCTGTGGGGCGCCTTCCTTGTTTGTTACCTTGTCTTTTCCGTTGGGGATTACGCTTTCGTTCATTTCCAGACAATGAAACAGCTCAAGATGTCGAAAGAAGACACTAAACAGGAATACAAGGAAACAGAAGGTAACCCTGAAGTGAAGCAAAAACGTCGCGAACTGCAAAGAGAAACAGCGAACGGCTCGTTGGTTTCTAATGTGAAAAAATCGACAGTCATTGTCCGAAACCCTACGCACATTGCGGTATGCCTCTATTACCAACCGGGTGAAACACCGTTGCCATTGGTTTTAGACAAAGCGCAAGAACATATGGCTCTGCATGTTGTTGAAATGGCGGAGAAACATGAGGTTCCGCTGGTTGAAAACATTCCGCTAGCACGTGCCTTGTATCACCAGGTAGAGCCCGGTCAGGTCATTCCAGAATCATTGTTTGAGCCTGTTGCTGAGTTACTTCGCGTGGTGATGAACGTCTCTTACGACGATGGAGAAGACTAAACGCGCCCTGCGATCTGCCTCGTTATGAGAACCCATGTCACTTAAATGAAAAACGCCCTTGATAACTTCACGTTGAATGATAGATTGAATATCGATAACAACAATAAATTCGTAGCAGTTTGGTTATATTGAACCTTATATGCATCGATTTCTGACGTGGAGAATGACGATGACATTTGGCGAGTATTCACATTTAAAAATCTTGGTCGTGGATGATCATGACCTTATATTCGACGGTTTAAAAAGCTGCCTTTCTCCATATCCAAATTTGGAGTTAGTAGGATTCGTGACAGATGGGCTAGGGGTATACGAGGAGTGTCTTAAGCTCAAGCCTGATATGGTCTTCATGGACCTTAACCTACCGGGCATGTCCGGTGTCGAGGCAATTCGACAGTTACGTAAACGTTGGCCGGATATAATGATCATCGTATTGACGGCCTCTGAAGAAGAGCGCAAAGCACGAGAAGCGTTAGATGCCGGTTCAAACGGTTACGTTTTGAAAAATGGTTCTAAGAGTACATTGCTCGCTGCAATAAAGAGTGTGACACGAGGCAAGAGTTTCCTCGACCCAGCTTTGGATGCCAAACATATTGAGGCATTAAGTGGTGTTGAAGAGGGGGATATCCCGGTTTTAACTCCGCGGGAAAAACAGGTACTCAAATTGATCTTCGAAGGCAAACGTAATCGAGACATTGCTGAAGCTTTGTTGATTGGTCTGAAAACCGTAGAAACCCATCGGATGAACATCATGCGTAAGCTAGACGCCCACAATGTTGCCGATTTAATGAAATGGGCGCATAGGATGGGTATCTAATATAGATAAAGTTTAACGAAACGGCGAACTAAGCATTTACTGAGTTCGCCGTTTTTTATGCTTAATTGGTTAGGCACAAGGTTGTGTGTTTAACCCTTTTACAAGCCGAGTCTGACAAAGCCAAAGCACGGGTAAAACGCAGAGTGCAGTCGTGATGATATCTGAAAACGTATGATAGTGTTGGTACATCATCAAAATGGCATAGGCGATCATAGACGCCACGCTGACCCATTTTAGTGCTTTGCTATGGGTAAACAGATAGGTGACGAACACCAGTGCTAACGCAGTGTGGGTGCTATAGTCCATCCCGAATGAAGGCCAAATTTGGAAATAGTTATCTGCAAACATCAGTGCATAGATGTACAGCGTTGATACTAAAGTTGCGAGCAGCTGCTTAGTACCGGTTCTCAAACCAGACCTAAAACCCGTAATCAGGATTACGATTAGGCTAATGCAACCTATAAGTGGAATGTAGGCATCAGCAATTGCGTCCCATTGTTCGTATGTCATATTTTCCTACTTCGCTATGAACGTGATTGATAGTTTTCTAAAGCGCGGAGCAGCGGATCAAGTTTTTCGCTTTCAATATGATTGGTTTGCTCCAATTGCTTTTCTAGATCGGCAGCAGCGCTCGAAACATCATTGATACCAGCAAGACCAGCACTTCCTTTTACGTTATGTAATATGTCTCTGAGTTCTTGCCAATTCTGATCCGCTAAGCTCTCACGGGCAGCTTGAGCCATATCTTTGAAATGATTAGCGAGTCGTTGGGTAAATTCGTCTTCGGCGAAATCCATAATAGGGGTATCTGAGTCTGTATTGATATCTGGCTGCATGTCACGATCTATCTGAATTTCTGCCGCAACATCAAGAGCTTTTGCCAGCTCCTTCAATGAAACAGGTTTGGTGAGATAGCCGTTCATCAGGTGCATAGACTGATCGTGTTCCGAGTGATTGGCGTTCGCCGTTAATGCCATAATAGGGCAGTCGGTATCGAGAATAGTCTCGCTTTCACGCCAGAGTTGCGTCGCTTGATAGCCGTCGATGCCTGGCATACGAATATCCATTAATACTAGATCGAAGATATGGCGCTCGCCGGTTTGCAACGCTAGCTCACCGCTCTCCACACAAATCACTTCTTGGCCTAGTTCAACCAACATTTTGGTGATGATATCGCGATTGGTTTCAACATCATCAACCAAGAGTACTTTCAACTTCCAAGGCAACATCTCCTTGGCGGGAACGGTGGTTTTCTCAGTTGAAATACCATGCTGAATTTCGTACAAACGCTTCCAAAGTCGCCAAGGCAGATAATTGAGTTCATCATTTTGAAGTGATTCCGAGTGTTTATTGACACACTCTCCGCCCCAAAGTGAAATCTGTGTATGTAGATTTTCTGGCGCATCAATGACGCCTTGTTTAAGGCGTAGTCGCATGCCAGGCTCAGTCAGTGGCATAGCGAAAATAAATGTTGAACCCACACCAAGCTCACTTTTCAAAGACAAACTACCACCCATGATGCTGGCAAGTTTGCGAGAAATAGGTAGCCCCAGTCCGGTGCCAACCTGATGCTGGGAAGATTGTCTGAATGGTTCGAAAACTTCATCCAGCTTATTAGCTGCAATACCGGGCCCTGTATCTTCGACAGTGAAATATAACATGTCATCTTCGCTATCAATGTAGAGAAAAATGTGTCCTTGCTCTGTGAACTTTGCCGCGTTGCCGAGTAGGTTAACCAGTACTTGCCTTACTCGGATTGGATCGAATATGCAGCTTTCAGGAATGTTATCGGCAACAACGGTTTTTAACTCAACAGGCTTGTTGATGACATTAGACTGAATCGTCAGCATAGCTTCATCGACCACTTTGAGAAGGGGATTGCTAGCAAGATTAAGCTCAATTTGATCTGCTTCAATTCTGGAAAAATCGAGCAGGTTGTTGATGATGCTGAGTAGGGATTTAGCACACGTATAAGCCGTATTTCTTAAGTCAGCTTGTTGTTCATTCATCTGAGTATTGCGAAGTAACTCAAGCGAACCCGTGATGCCATTCAAAGGCGTACGTAGTTCATGGCTGATGTTTGTCAGATGCTCGCTTTTTCGCGCGGTCGCCTTTTCAGCCAGTTGTTTTGCATGAGCAAGCTCAACGGTTCGTTGTTCAACTTTAGACTCAAGCTCGTCATAGCTGGATTTAATCGTATCGAGCAACATGTTGTAAGCGCGAGCGATATCGCCAAGTTCATCTTTCCTAGATTCTGGTAAGCGTCTAGAAAACGTTGGCTGACGGTCACTTTTAATGATGCCGACAAATTTACGGATGGTTTGGGCTAGTGATTTCCACAAGATCCACAACATGACTAGAATCATTACAGCAAAAGAAACCAGCGACCATTTGAGCTCGTTGTAGAACGGTGTGTAAGCCATCTTCTCAATTCTTGATTTGGGCACCATGGAAATCTGCAACCAATCAGGGCCATCGATGAACTTACTGACGACATAATAATTGTCGGTTTCAAAAAACTCTCCAACATTTTCTACGCCACCGGCTTTCATGATTTGGTTATTCAACTGAGCTTTGGTTGGTTCGTCCGGTTTAGACTGACCATGAAACGGTACAACGCCTTCTGGTGTAAGAAACACATTTTGGTCGCCTTTGGTATAAACATTGGAGACAGTGACGACGTCTTTAATGTCAATGGCGAAGCCAACCTGACGCGCCATTTCATCTTCCGGATTTAAGGTGTAACTAAGGAGAATGTAGACGCTGTTTCTACTGGCATCGTATTTGGGTTCACTCCAGCGAAAACCGTCTTCCGTATCAAGTTGAGAAAGGTCGATGATCTCATTGACTCGTTGATCAAGGTGAGAACGTTCAATTTCTGAAGCAGCATAAATAGAGACTTGCCTGTCCGGCTCAATAATAAAGCTATCTACATAACGCTGCTGGCCTGCGATGCCAAAGGTTTGTAGCGCCCAAAGTTGTTTGCGTTCTATAGGTAGGTTGGTATCGCCGATATTGAACTGATGGGCAACTAATTCAGCGTTAGAGTCCACTTCCATGGTCTGGAACTGCTCAAGGCGCTGCTCAAATTGCTCGGTATCATCCTTCGCTTGAGCAAAAAGACTGCGATTCATCTGCGCTCGAATCTCACTGATTTGGTCGTAACTCTTCAGCGTTTGCTTTAAGGTTCCGTTGTAGGTGTTATCGAATGCATTTATCTGAATCAGTACCCATAGACCGACAAACACCGATATAAAAGCAATGGTGAGTTTGGTCACCAGTGAAGAATTCCAACGAGTTTTCATGTCTACTCCTGTAGTCATTGATTTTTAACGCAATCATTTCAAGATTCGCTCTTTCTACCTTAGCGTGAAGCATCACGTAAGATCCATCTTTACCTTGATGTAGATAATAAAACTTTTCCCCTCAGGTGAGACTAAGGTGTTCACCTGATACCGAACAAAAACCTCTCGATACATACTGAATTCGAAATCAGAGAAAGAGGTTCTCAATGATCGAACGTTTAATTGCTATGGGGTATCTGGATAGCGCATCAGATGACAGCCAGTGGCAAGGCCAATGCGCAAGCAGAAGACTTCGATGGCTGCAGTCAGAGCATTACGTGACGATCGGTATGCAAATTGAGCCACCACAAAACCGCCTTTGGTCAACGCAAGCGTCTCTTGTGCTCGCTGTATGTGAAGAAGGCTGGGATTGCAGCCTAGAAAGTCGTGATGATGAGTGGGTATTGTGGCGCTGCTACCCAAATAAGCTTGACGACGAAGCACTGATTTCCTCTATAAAAATGCAACTGGCACTGTCCAGATATCTGGAGCAAGAGTTGTTGAAGCCTGTTCCAGCCAGCAAACCTCGTATTTGGAGGAGCAAACTATGAAGAAATTACTATGCTGGTTACTTCTTTTAACGATCAACTTTGCTCATGCTGCGCCGATATCAGCGGTTCAATGGCATGGTGAACCGTTTGTATTCTATAGCCGTGGAACGCCTTTGAAGTCAGTGATTGAAGAAGTGGGCAAGAACTATGGAATCCCGATGGAAGTCAGCAGCCAGATTAGCGAGTCTTTCAGTGGTCAAATAGATGGTCAGACACCAAAGCAGATCCTAACCATGCTTGCGCAGCAGTACGGCTTGGTCTGGTACTATGACGGGGATTTATTGCATGTAAACAAGGCGAGAGAGGTCACCAATGAGGTAATTTCTCTGTCTTCACTCTCTAATCAGGAAGCGACGCGCTACATCGCGAAAGCGGGTTTCATTGACAAAGTAGCGTGTGAGGTAACATCTATTTCAGGCTTGCACGCAATCCAAGTCAATGGGGTTCCGGCATGTGTAAATACAGTGAGTAAGTATGTTCAGCAACTGGACAACGATTCTAAGCAACATGCGCAATCACAGAAGTCGGTCAAAATCTTCCCACTGAAATACGCGTCTGCAACAGACACCGTATATAGCTACCGTAGCCAAGACGTCACGATACCAGGTGTGGTCTCTGTGCTTAAACAAATGGAGCAAGATGAAGGACCTGATGCCAGTAATCAAGGCACAACCAGTTTTTCAGCAGACTCACGGCAAAACGCTGTGATCATTCGAACCAACAAAATGGATATGGCGATGTATGCTTCTCTGATAAAGCAATTGGACATCACGCCAACCATGATTGAAGTTTCAGTCACCATTATTGATGTTGACACTTCGGACTTTAATCAACTCGGTATCGATTGGTCTGCCGCCGCGAAGTTTGGCGGAGGGAGTGTCACCTTCAACCAAGGTAGCTTGAGCAGCGATAACTTCTCAACGGTGATTGGCAACACTGGCAACTTCATGGTTAGACTCAATGCACTAGAGCAGAACTCAAAAGCAAAGGTGTTATCAAGACCTTCCGTTGTCACACTCAACAATGTTCAAGCGGTGTTGGACAAAAACGTAACCTTCTATACCAAGATTGAAGGAGAGAAGGTGGCTAAGTTGGAATCCGTAACTACAGGTTCGCTTTTAAGAGTGACACCAAGACTGGTCAATGAGAATAACTTTAAAAAAGTGATGCTGTCACTAAACATTCAAGATGGCCAACAAGCAAAGCCCGTGAGTAGTAAAGATCCATTACCTCAGGTTGAGAACTCAGAGATTGCAACGCAAGCCACGCTAAAAACCGGTGAGAGTCTATTGTTGGGCGGTTTCGTTCAGGACAAAGACCATACCGTAGAAAACAAAATTCCATTACTGGGTGATATCCCACTACTAGGAGGACTTTTCCGTAGTACAGACCACAGCAAGCAAAGCGTTATGCGTCTGTTCTTAATTAAGGCAGAACCCGTCAATCAATAAGTGGGAGTGGCTATGGAAAATAGTACCAAGCTCTTATGGCTCACAGGCCCAATGCAAGGTAGAGAACTGAGATTACCTCAGGGCGATCTATCAATGGGGCCTAGCGGCGACATCATGGTGCCACTTGCTGAGCGTGAGTTATTGAATATCAGGGTTGATGAAAAAGGTGTGTTTGTCAGGGATACAGTTAAAGTCTGGGCAAATGGCTCTCTGGCAAATACCGAAGAAGCCTTACCGATGGGAGAACCGATAGAAATTTGTGGTGTCGGCCTGGTTATAGGAAAGGCAGAGCAAGCATTAGAGTGGCAAAAGTTACCGGCGCATGTAAAAAACAGCCAAAGCAGATGGAGAAAGGTGGTGTTGCTGGCAATGACACTGATTACCATCGTTCTAATGGCATTTACCTTGATGTTACCGGCTAAAACACAACCCGTGTTCGACCCGCAATTATGGTTACAACACCAACTCAATGTTCCGGCATTACATCAGGTTGAAGGAAACTGGAGCCCTGATGGAGTAGTGACGCTGACAGGTTACTGCGACAACTCAACCGCCATGGCCAAGTTAAAAGAAGGGTTGAAACTGCATTCGATACGTTTCACCAACTCCGCGGTTTGTACCGATACATTGATCAGCAACGTTGAGTCGGTATTGAGCGCAAATGGTTATCAGAACATCAATGTTCTTCCATCACGAAGAATGGGTGAAGTCAGAATTTCAGGTGCGATTCAATCTGGTGAAAAGTGGGACAAAGTGACTCGTGAATTAGAACAAGTTCAAGGGCTTAAACACTGGCAAGTGGCAAACGATATTGGTGGCTATGTGCAAAAATTCATTGAAGCACTTAGAGACAAAGGGCTACTTCAAGGCCTGATGGTGGAACGTCGTCAAGACAGCATCATGGTAACGGGGCAGTTTCAAGATGATGTCCGCAGTCAGATTCGCCAGGTGAGTAGTGAGTTGATGGCGAACACAGGCCAAAGCATTGATGTCCGATTTGAGAACATCCCAGTAAGGGACAATTTATCCCGTTATCTGTCTGGGCAAATCGTCAGTTTTGGTGGTAACAGCAGCCACCCATTTGTGGAGCTTAGCAACGGAACTCGACTTAAATTGAACAGCAAACTCGATAGCGGTTATGTGGTAAGTCACATTGATTTGAAAGGGCTAGACCTCAGTCGAGATGGCGAACTTATACACATACCATTCATTTTATAGGAGGCGTTATGGCTCGAATTACACAACTGGAATCCACGCTTAAGGAGAATCCTGAAAGCAAAGACGAATTGATTTCTCAGTTAGAAGCGGCTCGAAATGAGTTGAATAAAGGATCAAAACAGACTGCGGAAAGTCTCTACCATGCCATTTACGCTGCTCAAGACGTGATCAGTATTTTGGCTAAGCGATATCAGTAACAAGCTCTATACATCAAACGAACTCTACCGTACCACTTTAAAAACCGGAGAAAATTATGGATACATTCAACGACATTAAATCCGTAATGGATGACCTCAACAGCCGTCGCAGTATGCTTGCTGAACAAATGAAGGAATTCGAACAACTGCAGAGTGAAATTCAGGTTTTGGCCGAAAAATCTGCGCACGATCCAGATGCACGTAGAAAATTAGAAAAGCTGAATCAGGCATTTCCCGAGGGTTTTCAAAACTCTCAGCAAGCCATTATGTCGAAAGTGACCCAGCTTGAGAGCAACTTTAAAAGCTTGGAGGAAGGGTTCAAAACCATGGGAGATTCCGAAGATCAGCAGCCGGAATCATCTCCTAAGCCCAAAAAACGAGTGTTAAAGAAATATATGTAACTCTCTAAAGTTCATCTCTTATTCGTCAATGACCACTGTGGTCCCTTACCGGTATAGCGATATTGTTATGCCGGTTTTTTTGTAACTGTTTTAATATTTGAAAATATATTCAACAAACTGGTCGAACCACCAATTTGTACTGGTTGGGGATATTAGAAATAAAAAGATCAAACGGGCGGTAATATAGAATTACAAACTGAGATGCTAAATGGTGATTTTCCAATTTAGAACCCAGCTTGTAGTAATAACCTATTAATAAGAGGAAAATATTATGGCTGTTAATCTTAATGATACATCAGGTACTCAAGGTACTAGCATCATCAACTCTCAACAAAGTGAAGATATTAAAAATACTATTGCATCACGTGGTGACACTGTACTTTCCGGTGGTATCGCTGTGCTGTATATGTTCATGAATCTACTGTCTGAAATGGCTGACGCCAAATACTCTCAGATGCAGAAAAAATCTGAAGTGTCACGTACCGCTCAGGACATGGCAAACCGTGTCGATGAAAAAGTCGCGGAAGCTGCTAAAGAAGGCGATAAAGCGACAAGACAACTGTCTCCTGAAGTAATTAACTACATGAGAGACAACGGGTTCACCGTCGATGGCAAGACCATTGATAAATACCTAGAAGCTAACGGTAAGGACCTAGATCAGGGCAAACTCAAAGCGGTTAAAGCCTCGCTAGAAACCGTATCGAACCGAGCGTCAGATTTCGTTTCACAATCTCAACTTCAATTACAAAAATTGATGCAGACATACAACGTGACCGTCAGCCTTTTAAATAGCATGCAAACCATGTTAGCTGAAATGAATAAATCCATCGCTCAGAATATTCGTTAATTATTTAAACGATAAATCTGTTCAATAAAATAATAGTAAGGAGTTGTTATGCTTCAAGTCGATAACAGCGTGAGTGCTCCTTTGTCTAAAGAAAATGACAAAGTAGAAATTGAAAATGCTATTAAAGGCGATAGCGTATTATCAGGTGGCGTTGCGGTATTATATTTATTCATGAATCTTCTGTCTGAATTAGCTGATGCTAAATACGGTCAGATGCAAGCCAAAGCGGATGTATCTCGCTCTGCTCAGGACATGGCTAACCGTGTAGACGAAGTGATTGCCCGAGTCGCTAAAGAGGGCGACAAAGCAACAGGTCAGCTACCACCTGAAGTCGTGAAGTATATGAAGGACAATGGTTTCTCAGTTGACGGTAAGTCTATTAGTGACTACCTCAAAACCAACGATCCATCAGCTAAATATCTCGACAAACTGAAAGCAAAAATTGACGCCAGTGGCCCAGAGGGTATGCAGTCATACAGCTGGCAGGACGTTGTGACTTATATGGATCAACATGGCATTAAGGTCGATGGAAAGCGGGCTTGCGATTACATCTGGAGCCTACCTGAAGTGGGCTATATGTCTGGTCAGCGTATCAACAAAGAACACATGCAGCACATCGCAGACACTCTGCAAGCAGCCGGTGGACTGGATCAGGGCAAACTCAAAGCGGTAAAAGCGGCACTCGACACAGTCTCTAACCGTGCGTCCGATTTCGTTTCCCAATCACAGCTACAGCTTCAGAAAATCATGCAAACCTACAATGTCACTGTCAGCCTGCTGAACAGCATGCAAACCATGCTGGCAGAGATGAACAAGTCCATTGCTCAAAACATCCGATAGGGGGCCGTTATGGTAGAGAAAGAATTTGAAACCTTGCAGACATTCTTGCAACAAGGCGGCTCGTTAAAAATGTTGGCTGACGTTGAAGAGAAAGATCTCGATCTTCTGTATCGATACGGAACCCAGCTAATGAACTACGGGGACTACGAAGGTGCCAAGCGAATCTTCTATTTACTAATGAAAATTGATCAGTGGAACTTTGATTACTTCTTTGCACTAGGCACATGCTGCCAGCAACTCAAAGAACACGAAGAAGCGATTTTCTGTTTTGGTCGTGCAGGCATCGTCAAAGTGGAAGACCCTCGTAGCCCTTACTATGCAGGCAATAACTATCTTGCCGTTGGCAATAAAGAGTACGCCATTAAATCTTACAAAGCGGCATTACGCGTATGCGATTGTCACCCAGACGGGGTTTGGGATGAAATAGCCGAGAAGGCCAACAAAGCCTTAGCTCAATTTACTCAGGAGGTGCATCATGACTAGTGTTAACTTCAATACCCAAATGCCAGTAACGGGCACTTCGGAAACTGAGCGTCTTGATAAAAGTAAGGAAACCAAAGCACGTTTGCCTTCGTCTGGAACACCGGGTGGTCTTGTTGATGTAATTGACCGCGAAACAAAAACGGGCGTGGTCAGCTCAGACATAGCAAGTCAGGCATTGCAGCGCGTACTATCGGCATTTCATAAGGGTGACAACGTCACAGTAAGTCAGCTAGAAAAAGCTTCCATGAACGACATGGTTCTTATGGCAGCCAATCTAGGACTTAAAACCTTTGGTGATACAGCGAATGCAGCAGCTAAAGCCAGTCGACTAATGACGGATACTCAAGCCGTACTCCGTGATCAGCAAGTCAAAGAGTTCCAGGAACAGCTCGCTAAGCGAATCGAGCAAGCAGAGAAAGCCCATAAAGGCGGTATCTTCGGTGCGATCTTCGACTGGATTGTCGGTGCTGTGGAAGCCATTGTCGGCGTATTCAAACTGATTGAAGGTGCCGCGCGAATAGCCGTAGGAGATGTTGCAGGTGGGGCATTGGATATGGCTAGTGGCGCGGCTTACCTCACTGCAGGCATTGCCGGAATGGTCAAAGCCGCTGCGGAAACGGCAATTCTGTGTGGAGCGGACAAAGAGAAATGTCAGAAAGTCATTGATGTCGCCGGTAAAGTGCAGTTGGGTGCCGAGATCGTGGGCATGGCACTGGATATCTTCCAGGCAGGCCGAGCTATTTCAGCCACTCGCTCTATCGCCAAAGGCACTGAAACCGCAATGAAAGAAGCCGCACCGAAGCTAGTCGAAAGTATCGGTAAAGGCTCGACTCAAGAAGTCACAAACATTGCGCAGCAAGTCGGTAAACAAGTCTCCGAACAAGTGGCAGAGCAGGTCAGCAAACAGTTGATGAGCGGCGTGAGCAAAGGAGTAGAGCAAGTCGCTGAACGGGGTGGCCAAATTGCTAAGTCTTTAGGTAAAGCGTTCAGTGAAGAGGCGATTCAGCAACTCGTGACTAAGTCGGTAGAAAAAGCGGCAACTGCGGCCATCGAGAAAGGTGCCCAGATTACCGCCCAAGAGATCACTAAACAGGTCACTACTATGGTGCGCAATGAAGTCATTAAAACGGTCATCAAAGCGTGTACCTATACCTCACTTGATCTTATTCGTGCATCAGCCGGGTCTGGCAAAGCCATCACCAGCGGCATTGTGACTGAAGAAAAAGCCAAACTTCAAAAACAAATTGAAGATTTGATCCTGAAACAAAACCTGATGGAGTTCTGCTACGACTGGTACGACAAAGCCAAAGAACAGCAATCCAAAACCATCAAAGATTTAGTTGATAAACAAGGCGACACCTTAGATGGTGCAAGCAAAGTGATCAATGAAACAGGCATGTTACAGGCTCGCATTGCCACATCAGCAGTGTAGCTAAGGGGGAAATTATGAGTGAAGTACAAGTTTCAAATAACGCACCAGTGAATGCAGCAAGCTCTACGAGCTACGACCATGATGTCTCTGGCAGTGAAGCGATGGATGCGATTGCTCAGCTTAACGAACTGATTGTAAAACTGGCAGAGATCTTTAAAAAACTGCGCAACGTGCTCCAAGAGTATAACCAGAAGCAGCAATTGCTTGGATGGGATGTGCAAAAAGCGTCGATGGACACTAAACGAGATGCAATTAAGAGTGCTTTTGAATCTGCAGCTTGGTCCGGTGGCTTACAGATCCTGTCAGGGGTCGTAGGTATGGTCGGTGTGGGTGCAACGTCAAAATTTGGCGAAGGTGCGACACACCTAGGTCAGGCACTCGGAAAAAGTGTTGATGGCGCTGGCTCTATGGTTTCAGCTTCCATTACTAAAGACGCTGAGATGGAAAAAATGGACGGCGAATTCAAAGCAATGAACGCCCAAAACTACGCCAAAAATGTAAACGAACTCAGTGATAAAGCACGTCAAATCTCAGAGCAGATGCGTTCATTGGTCAAAGAGTTAGTTGAACTTCATGGGCGCATCGCATCAGCGGTTCACAACTAATCCGTTCTTTACGTAAACCAAATGTAGGGCACCGTTCATTCGGTGCCTTACCGATGATGGAATATCTCATGACAAATACAAATTTCCTTCCAGTCGACATTAATCAAGTTGCCGAATCCATCCAGGACGTCGTTAACGGGCATAAAACTCTGGCGCAATTAAATGGTGTTGAAGAGTCAGAATTAGATCAGGCATATCAAAGCGCACTGGAGCAATATCAAGAAGAAGATATGTCCGGTGCTCTGACACATTTTACTTATCTGGTGATGAACAATCCTTGGCGACGCGAATACATGTTTGGTATGGCCTCCACGCTGCACGCGTTAGATCAATTTGAACATGCGCTGATCTTCTACGGTTATTCGACCTTAATGAATGCATGTGACGCTGGGGTGACCTTCAGAATGGGTCAATGTTATCTATCGCTGGAAAAGCATTCAGAAGCTGTAGATGCGTTGCACACCTGTATTGAGCAAAGCTTTATTATTCCGGAGCAACCGGAGATTCGTGCGCTTGCTCAGTCATTACTCGATGAGATTACTCAATAACAAGTAGTAGGAGTATTACCATGCCAATAGAGATTTCTTCTCAACAGCTTGCTGGCCTCAATTATTTAGACTTAGAGATGCCGAAATCTTCCCCAAAGCAAGAGGCAAGAAGCTTTGATATTTCACAAGTGCCTTTACAAAGCCAAGCGGATACGGTCGATCATCTAGATTTAGCCATCACACCAGCTCAGAAAGAGTATTTAAGCAATCATGAAACCTCGACGACAGAATCAAAACAACTGCTCGAAAAATCGACGGCTCTCTATGATCAGGCTAAGAAAGCTGGGGTAGACGTAGCAAAATGTACATTCTTTAAAGAGCTGTTTAACGTTGCGATAGCGGGAGTGGGACTAGGGTTGGCTATTGCGGCAACTGTCTTTAGTGGTGGACTAGGAGTGCCACTTGTCGCTGCGGCGGGAGTGGCATTTGCGCTAGCGGTTTCCGATGCAGGCTGTGCAGCCGCAGATTGGTATAGCAAAGCACATGGTGGTGAAGGGCTGAAAATGGGCTCAGATACCATCTCGAATTTAACGTATAAACTGCTTGAAAAAATGGGCATGAATGACGACAGAGCGCAGTACTGGTCCAAAGCCACCTCGGCTGTACTAAGACTTGGGCTGACAGTAGGCACACTATTCGCTGGCACTGTTTCTGTGCCGTCCGTGCTTGGTACCGCTGGCAGTGTTATGTCGACGACTAAGCTAGCCAAACTTGGGGCTGGTGCAGCAGGGGACAAGATACTGGGCTTTAACTTAGACAATACCAAGAAGGCGAAGGAAAAAGCGGACAACGAACTCAAACAGCATAAAGATAAGATCAAATCCCAACTTACAGTTGAAGTGATGTCTGGTGCGACGTCTATGAGGACGTCAGATATGTCTAGCAAAATTTCCGGCCTGTCTACGAAGGTGTCTGGTTTGTCTGATGAGCTGACCTCAGTTAAGCAAGAGCGGGATGATCGTACCCGTGAAGTTCAAGACAAAGACGAAAAACTTCACCTAGCTAGTGAGAAAGCTAAGCAACAGGAGCAGTCTCACGCAATGTTGTTGGCCGCGAAAAATGCGGCTAATGCTTCGTTAAGAAAGGATTTAGAAAAGAGAAATCAAGTCATTGATAACTTTCAACAGAAACTAAATCAATTGATGCTTTCAGATGATGTGAGCCCTGATATTCGTCAACTTGCTCTTCTGCTTCAGTAAACAGTCAACGATAGGAAATCAATCTGGGCTTAGAATAATCTAGCCCAGATATAATCCCGACAGGTTTCTCTAACTCATCTTTGAGCAAAATCATTTAGGATAAAAGTTTACTCATAACCTGAAAATATGAGCTATACAAACATTCTTAATCAATAAGAAGCTCTAATAATAATCTTTATTTGATCTAAATTTTGATGGAAACAACTGAGTTTTACCAATATCTTAAAACTAAATTAAATCAGCACCTTACCTTGCACAACTAAATAGAATATACCAATCTTATTTCATAAGCTCGGATAAGGATTGTGTATGCCCGTTACATCAGTACAAAGCAAAGGGGTTGTAAGGAAAGTCTTACTGCCTTCTTTACTTATTAACCTCTTGTCATTAGCCGTTCCATTAACGGTCCTCCAGATCTACGATCGCATTCTTCCCAATCAAAGTTATGGTACGGCTACACTGCTTTTAGCGGGGGCGACACTAGCCGTAGCCATGGAAGCACTCATACGTTTTGTTCGTACTTGGCTTTTGTCTGCGGCGGCCAGCAATACCGAAAAAGCCACTTACCAAACTTTAGTTGAAAGGGTCACGACTGCATCATCAGGACACCTTCGTAAGCTCGGTGTGGGTGGTGTCGAAGAGGGGCTAGGATCGGTATCCAAAGTTAAGGATTGGTACTCTGGTGGAATAATCTCTGGATTTATCGATCTGCCTTTTGCATTGATCTTTCTGGGTCTGGTGGCTTATATCGGCGGTGAGCTGGTGGCGATACCTGTGGCAGTTTGGCTTGTCACGCTCGGTATTGTTTGGCTGTCTTCTATCCGCGTGAAAAGTTTAAGTGAAGAAGCTTCTAAAGATGAGCAAGAAAGAAAAGCCTTCTTGATCATTCTTAGCCAAACTATTCAGGGTATTAAACGTCAGGCTGTTGAATCTCGAATTTTTAATCAGTTTAAATCGCTCAATAATGTCCGATCTCAATCCAAAGCCAAAGAAGAAGAGCAGAATGCTTTCGCTCAAGAGTGTATTCAGCTTGCTGCGCTTGCGACTTCTGTTTTGTTGGTGATTACCGGGAGCTTGTGGGTATTGGATGGCCAATTGACCACGGGGGGGTTAGCAGCATGCTCCATCTTATCGGGTAGAGCTGTTGCGCCTCTGAGCGCTCTGGTTGGGGTTCGAATCAAGCTTAATTCAATCCATAGTGCTAATCAGGCAATTGAAAAGTTAGGGGACTTGTCACTGCGTGATTCTGATGGTTCTGAGCTGAACTTCTCTGGCTTTGAGACTTTAGAAATCAAGCAAGCCACTGTTGAAAGATATGGTGAACTCGCTAGTGCGGATGTGACGCTAAATAAAGGTCAACTGGTGCTGTTAGAGAGTGAAGATCGCCATACCAACAGTCACTTACTCTCTTCGATAGCAGGGGTTGATGATTTAGCCGCGGGTGAGTGCTTCATTAATGGCGAAGCTGTTTCTATTGCGTCTGTCGCTCAAGCTACAGCTTACTGCGGGGTTAAAGGGCAGTTAGTCTCAGGTACGATTCTGGACAATTTGTGTGGCTTTGATCCTGAGAGAACACAAAGCGCCAATGCTTACGCTGTCCGCTTGGGATTAACCAAAGAAATTACCCGTTTACCTGATGGGTTAGAAACACAAATCGGCCATACAAGTGCCTCTTTGTTGAGTATGGGCAATATTAAAATGCTCAATATTGCGGCTCAATTAGCGAGTGGCAAGCCCGTTATCATGCTAGAAAGACCGGATTCGTCGCTCGACCTCAATGCTCTCGGTAACCTGGTTAAGGTGCTGGAAGAAGAAGTATTGGCAGGGCGAACCATATTGATGGTGAGCTATCATGCAAAACTTCGCGAAATAGCGAGTCGAACAATTAGAGTAGAAAACGGTTCGATTGCCGAAGACAGTTCTACTCAGCAGGAGGTCATTGCATGAATCGTTTAGATGCTAATCGCCATGGCGAAATAGACGGTCAACATGAGCCGATGAACCGACTGGAAACTGAAAGCCTTTCTGTGCTCAGGGAGTTGGAAGTAAATGCGAATATCCAACTGTTCGCGCGCCAATGGGTTGATGAGAACGGAATTGAATCAATAGATGATATGTTTGCCCTGTTTGATAGGCTTGCCTTGCCATATCGCTTGGTTGCTAACCTAGATGAAGTCGGCGATCACAAATTAGTTCTCCTAGTTCTTAGTGAAAGTGAATTGGTTTCTGGTTACTTGGAGTCAAAACAGTTTGTGGCTGTTGATGGCAATGAAGACGTTTCAGAAGCTCCTCAATTTTGCATTGTGATCGAAGGGGCGCCATTGGAGAAGGCTACTCCGGATTGGGTTGGTGAACGGTTACATGCTTTTCGTCCTATCATTCCTAAATTGCTCTTGGTCAGCTTTGTCACCAATCTATTTGCTCTCGCAGTGCCATTCATCACGATGTCGATCTATGACCATGTAATCGGTGGCGATGCTGGGCACGAACTGCAAGGTATTGCCATTGGGGCTGCTTTGTTGTTTGTGATGATGGGCTGGTTAAGAACATTGCGTAGTCGAGTGTTTGCTTCTGTGTCCAACCGAGTCAGCCGCGAGATATCTCAATCCCTTGTGCAGCGATTATTAAGAAATAGCTATGCGCAAAACCAGCAAACTGCCTCGTCTAGTCAGCAAAACCAAGTGATGTTATCTGAGCGTATTTCAGGTGTGTTATCAGGACCACTCGGTAATGCGTTGTTTGATTTACCTTTCATTGCCATTTTTGTCCTTGCTATAGGTGTGCTAGGTGGATGGCTGGTACTGGTTCCAATCGTCTCTTTGGTCCTGTATTACCTGTTAGCTAAGCGCTCAATACGTTCGAGTAGTAAGCGCTCAATGCAATCGACGGTAGCCGGCACGAATCGTCAAAATATGGCGAATGAGTTGTCTTCCAAGCTTGCCTTTATTCGTAGTGCTGGGTTTTCAGAGCACTGGATCCAACGTTTCCAAAAGGCCAATCTGCTTGCCTCTACAGTGACGTTCAATCAAGCGGTTCTGCAAAGTCGATACACCTCGATATATTATTTCATCGGAGTGGGCTCAACATTGGCTGTCATGGGCTTAGGTATTGGACTTATTTTCGAGCAAGTGATGACGCCCGGTGGTTTGATTGCATCAATGATGTTGATTTCCAAAGTGACAGGGCCTGCGCAAGTGCTGGCAAACAGCGCGATGCGTTTTAATAGCTTTAATCAATCTAAGCTGCAGGTAAATCGTATTCTGTCTCAGCCGTCTGAACGTGAATTCAGTTACCAGCATCACCCATTGCCAACGGTCGCTCCGAACTTGAAGTTAGATCAAGTGACTCTCCGTTACCCTAAACAAAGTCGCCCTGCATTGAATGGGGTAAGTTTTGATGTTGAAGCGGGCGATATTGTGGCGATCACCGGCCCTTCAGGCAGTGGTAAATCGACACTAATTGAAGTGTTGTCCGGTTTACTGCCTATTCAAAACGGCATGGTTGAGCTGAAAGGGGTAAACCTTGCTCAGTATGATCCACAGCTTTATCGACACTGGTGTTTCATTCGCGCGGCTTACCCCGACTTACTCACCTTGAGTATTCGAGAGTGGTTAAGCGATGGGCATAAAGTTGAAGAGCAGAAAATGATAGCTGCCATTGATATGGTTGGGGGCAAGCGCTGGTTCTCCACATTACCTGACGGACTGGATACCTCTATCAGCAGCATCCAGCCGGATAGCCTGTTTGACATGTTGTCAGGTACTGTCGCTCAGATCCTCATTGACGCCAAAGCTTTGGTGTATGACTACCCCATGTTCCTAATGGATAACCCGGTGCCTGATGGCCATCCCAATGCTAAACGTGTATTTGGTGAGTTCTTAGCAACGAAGAAAGGAAAAGCAACGGTGATATATACGTCACATGATCCTGACTTGATTAAGCTTGCTGATAAAGTCGTGGTGTTAGACGAGGGGGCTGTGGTTTATGCAGGTCCTCTGGAGCAGCCATCCGAGTCTCAAGAGCAGCAGTTATCTGACACACAAGAGTTACCAAAGCAAAAAGTAGAGTCAAAGCAAGGAGTCGCTAATGGCTAAAAAACCTATCGAGACTGGCAAGCGTTACGGCGAGCTTGTTGAATCACAAAATACAGCTCGAACATTGGCGTTAGCGACATGGTCAGTTGCCTTGTGTGTCATTGCTTTTGTCACTTGGTCTGTGGTCACTCAAGTGGATGAAATCGCTAAAGCAAAGGGGGCGGTGATTCCTGAAGGGGAAAAGCAAGTGTTACAAAGCGCCATTGGCGGCAAGTTAAAGCAAATTCTTGTTAAAGAAGGTCAATTGGTAGAGAAAGGGCAACCACTTGTTGAATTTGACGCTACCTTCCAGCGCACAGCCCTAGAAGAGTTGAAATCTCAACAAGTAACCTTACTTGCGAGTATCGAGCGGATGAACGCTTTGCTAGATGACCGTGAGCCGAATTTTGGAGAATTTGAAATTGATTTCCCGGAGATCGTTAGCCAACAAAAGGCGCAGTTAAATGCTCAAAAAGGGCTCTACTATCAAAAGCGCATTGTGTTGGAAAAGGACAGTGAGCAAATTGCAGAGCAGCTTCGTGTCGTAGAAAAGTCTCTACCTAGCTACGACAAAGAGCTGAATGCGACTAAGCAAGAGCTGAACATCTTGGAAAAAGGCAATAAAGCCGGGAACATCTCTCGTTTACGTGTACTTGAAATGCGTCAAAAGTTGGCCAGCATAGAGCAGAAAATTGAAGAAGCTCGCGGCAAGAAGTCGGTTCTGATTAAACAGGCAGACAGCAATGAGCAAAAAATCGAACAACTTCTTGCAGAAGCCAAAGCAAAAGTAAGTGACGATCGATCCAAAGCAGTATCAGATTTGTCGGCACTTAATGCACGAGTGCGTTCAAGCCAAGCGAAATTGACGAACACCATGTTAGTGTCACCACTACAAGGCTTAGTGCAAAGCCTACCAAGTACGCAGAACGGTGGCGTTATTCAACCGGGTGGCACTGTAGTTGAGATTGTCCCTGTCGGCGGAAAAGCGGATTTTAAAGCTCGTTTATCACCGAGGGATATTGGTTTCGTGAACGTAGGTCAGCCAACTCGAATTAAGATTGATGCGTTTGATTACAGCCGTTTTGGTGCTTTAAAAGGGGAGGTTGAGAGTATTTCACCAACAACAAGCCAAAGTGAACGAGGTGAAATCTATTATGAGGTTGTGGTGTCTGTTGAAACGCCATACTTCCGTGATAACCCTGAAAGCTTTTCTATTCTTCCCGGTATGACGGGAGAGGTAGACATTACGACGGGCGAGAAGTCAGTATTCCAATACCTTTGGAAGCCGATCTATACCAATATTAGTGTTGCATTCGGAGAAAGGTAACTTGAAGAGTCACAACTCTTCTTTGTTCAGAACGATACAAGAAACAATCATTAAAAAGGGAGCACATAGCGTGCTCCCTTTTGTTTTCTTCACTAATGATTAATCACCCACCATTAGTTATTTGGATCTATGTCTGGTAGTCCATCTGCGTCGTTGTGATGATGGTGTTCATCATCTTGGTTGTGGTTATTGGCTGCATCATGGTGTTCAAGTGCATCCGACATATCCAAATGCGTTTGATCGTAATCTGCAGCATGTTGTTGGTCGACTTGTGCAAGCACTATGTCCATGTCAGCAGGCTGATCGTGCTCGGTGGTATTCGATGCATTCGGCTGAATACCTAGGGCATCCAAATAAGCCGCAGCACCAACAGGGTGTTCATGACTGACTTGAGCATGATTATCCAAAGGTGCGTCCGCACTTAACGAGTCGTCTAAAGTGACCGTAAAGTCCTGTACGCTATCTAACGGTGAGAAGTCTGGCTCATCGTGTTGAACTGGCGGTGGTGGTGGAGACGGCGGATTTACATGGCTTTGAATATGTCCGTGCAGATCTTCTGTTGTTACAGCGGTAACGCCTGTTACTGAGTTATGCGTAGTTACCTCTGTTTCAAAATAGTGATGCCCGCTGCTGATTGGGTGTGCGGAGATGACAACCAAATGCCCATTGGTTGGCACGGTGTAACTACCATCCTGATTAGCATTGATGTTATGTCCATTGCTTTGTAGCGTTAACCCTTGTTGTAGGTGAGTAAGTCGAATACTCGAAACCGATTCATCACTGGAAGATAAATGGGCTTGGATATTCACTGGCACTTCATAGTGATCGTGTCCGATAGAAGGGAAGTTAGGTGGCAAGTGACCTTTCAATACCGTTCCGTCACCCAAGATAATATTTTCGATACTTTCTATTTCCATATTACCTATTTTGTCACTGTGCAGTCTTGGTGCATTGTTGCGGTTGTAAGCACCTAGAATGAGCGTATCACGACCACTCCCACCTTCGATTTCCTCGTCGGTTAATCGACCTCCTATATACAAGATATCATTACCACTCTTCAGTTCAGCTTCTTCGTGAAGGCTGCCTTGCACAATGAATATTTCACTGTGCCCATGACCTTCAATCTCATGGTGACCTGACACTGTTCGAGCGGATTGTCCGATGCTATGGGCATAAGCTTGTACTGTGCTTGCGGTAATACCCGCAGTCACATGGTGAGCATTTCTTGTATCGACAGTGACACTGATGGTTGGTGGCGTGTAGGGTATAGGATCGGTGTGACCATTGATGGTCATGACAATCTCTTTCGAAACCTTACCTCCATGTCCGTCATCGACAAGCAATGTGAACCTATCGGTAAGTGTATCGCCGTCGTTTAATGCATCAACTTGAGGGTTGGCATTGTTTAAGTGATAAGCCCAAGTGTTGGTTTGGCTGTCAAATTGAACAGAACCAAATTGAGCACTTTGGCCTGGGTCTACAGTTACGCTAACTGCATCACCATCAATGTCACTTATATCAAGTTGCCCTCTAGCGTTCGGGTTAGTGTCTTCGTTTACTGAGTGACTGCTACCCGGGGTGTGTTCTGAGACAGTAGGTGCGTCGTTAGTACCTGTTATCGTAATGACGATGTCATGCGTTGTACCATCTTTTGCTTGTACGGTGATTGTCTCAGTATCAGTTTGTCCTTGTTTCAACTGTTGAACAATCGTGTGGTTGTTATAGAGGTTGTAGGTCCAATGTCCGTTGCTGTCTATGTGGGCGTGCCCGTATCCTTTGCTTCCCACAATGCCAGCGCCACCTTGAACGGCAATGAAACCTTGTGTGCCATCAGGATCAGTCACACTCAATGTGCCAGAGGCTTGGGTATGAGTATCTTCTTGAGTGCGACCTGTGGAATCACCGCTGAATGTGGCAGGGTCATCGACAGGGGCAATATTAATGAATATAGATCCTTCTTTCGAGTCAGTGTGGCCGTCATTCGCTGTAAATTGGACAGCTCCTAGTCCGTTTAAACCGGCACTGGAGTAGTTGAGTGTTGGAGTGAAGACTAACGAAGAAACATCTGCAGCGGAAACATCATCGCCAACACTCACACTATGCCCATTTAAACTCAGTGTCCCGTGTGCCACATGAGTGATGGTGATATGGCTCAGTGCATCACCATCGACATCGGAATATTTGAAATCGGCTTTCGTAAAGCGCATAGGCGTATCTTCGGGAGAACTCTTGAAGCTAGAACCTACAGTTGGATCGTCATTCACTGCATTGACGTTCAATGTCATTGTCGCACTTGCTGAATCTTGTTGGCCATCATTGGCAGTAAACGTAAAGTGCGCATAGTTGGTACCGTTTTCGTTGTGGATTGGAGTGAAGGTCAAATGACCGGCGTCTAAGTCAGCTTTACTGATTTGCTGGTTGGTGGTTACCGCTTTGCCATTGAGAAGCAATAAACCATTTGCAGGCAATTGGCCAACGGTGATGAAGTGAAGGGCATCGCCATCTTGATCGGTATAGCCAAATTCGGCGGTAGAAAAAGTATGAGTTGTATCCTCATTCGTTGAAACGGAATGGGCAGTGACGACGGGAGTATGGTTATCGTCGGTGCCTTGGATGGATATCGCAAGATGCGCTGTCGCTTGGTTGCCATGGTTGTCGCGCGCAGTGTAGGCGATACTATCGACGAGAGGTGATGAAGTAGAATCAAGCTGCTGAATTACGCTCAGTTGGTTGTTTAAGGTGTAAGTGTAACGACCGTCTGAACTTAAATGGAATGTCCCGTAAGTACCCTGAATGTCACCTGTTGTGGTAACAGTAGTCGCATCAGCATCGTTGCTTAGTAGGTTGCCTGAGACTGGTGTCGTTGAGTCTTCAACGGCTGTGTTGCTATCATCGCTAACGCTAGCGGCTGTGTCTAATACATAATTCGAACTTGCTGATGATTGAGCAGTGACGGTATTGCCTGCAGCATCTGTGCCTGCGACTCGAATTGTTAAATGACCATCCGGTAACGAAGATAAGTCTATGCCAACAAACTCTTGATATTGATGGTCAGGGTGACTAACACTTGTCCCCGTCCCTTGTCTCTGCACCGTTTTCAGGTCGACAAGCAGAGGCGCGCCACCGCCGTCACTGGTAATTTCGAGAAGCGTGACTTCTGAATCCTTAGGTAAGTACACTTGCACCATCATGCCTTGACCATGTTGGTCGACCTGAGCGGAATTCACTCGTATGTCGGTTTGAGTGTCTAAGGTGTAGGTGAGCGATGTAGAAGGAGATACGTTACCCGACACATCAGTCTGTCTAACTTGAACGTTATTAACACCCTCATTTGGAGTGAACTGAGTACTCCAATGCACACCATTGTCAGTAGAATATTCCACTGTTGCACCTTGTTCGATGCCTCCAACGTTCAGATCTCCAACGTTAGTAATATTATCTGAAGAGGAACTCCCTGAATCTGAGGTAAGGGAAACGCTTGGTGCTGTGGCGGTGTTATCCAAAGTGAAAGTTAAAGAACTGCTCGCGGAAACATTTCCGGCAATATCAGTTTGTCTCACGCTAACGGTATTTGAGCCTTGTTGAGGGGTGAAACTCGATGTCCATGTGTGTCCGTTGTCGGTCGAGTACTCAACGGTTGCGCCTGTTTCTTGTCCAGTGATAGTCAGTGAACCATCGTGAGTGATCAAATCAGACGAATTGATTCCTGTGTCGTGGGTTAACGAGACTTGAAGCGGTGCGACTACAGTATCAACATGCAATGAAAGAATGGATGATGTTGCTGGTAAAACTGAAGAAGGAGCCAACGCTTTGGCAGAAAGATTATGATCGCCATTCGATAAGCTGCTTACCGTCACACTATACTGCCCCGAGCCATCAGATACCGCATGCCCAATAGGTGTGGAGCCATCATAGATGGTGACTTGTGAGTAAGGAATATCCGTATGCCCGGTGATTGTTGGAGTGCTGTCTTTAGTGAGGTTATCGGTATCGGAAGTACCAGTATCACTAGATGCCGCTATGTCGACGGTGACCGCATTATTTGGCGGAGTGTTTGTCCCAGTTGGTAAACTTGGCTGTGTGTTCGTTACCAGTGGATTGGAAGGCACAGAGGTTGAAATCGTCGGTGATTGACCTGACACAACTGAAACATGACCGTTGGCATCAAAGGTGATGAACTTTGACGATTCACCACCGTGATTGTCAGCCACTTTGACTTCAAACACATCGGTGCCGTGATATGTGTGTGTCGCCGCGTTGTAACTCATCCCAGCAACCGAACCGTTGGCTGTATACACATACGCGCCTGAATCTGGGTCGACTGATAGCGAACCGAATTGACCTGTTGAATTGACGACAGAGAAGGTATGCGTGTCGTTCACGTCAACATCAGTTTCGGTCAGCGTGCCCGTTGTTGGAGTGGTTTGGGTTACCGATAAAACGGGATCATCATTGGTGCCATTAATAGTGAGAGTAATCACATGTGGCGTGCCATCTTTAGATTGGATAGTGACGGTATCCGTGAGCGTTTCACCTACGCCTAAACTTTGAACTTCAGACTTACGATTATCGATGTAATAGTGCCATCTTCCTTGTTGATCGATTTCTAACTCACCACCAAGTGCGGATCGGTAAGGTGCCCAGTTAGGATGCGAGGGAGCGCTGATCAGCGTGTGGTAATCAAAGCCTGATTCTCCAGCATCAGGGTCGATGGCCGTAAGGTGTCCCTGAGCTTCTAATTTATTAGAGTAGTTGCCTTGTACTGAAGGATGGACATTCCTATCTTCGGTGACACTACCTGTGTCTACACCTGATATGGTTGCAGCATCTCCAACCGCATCGATATGTAATGTGTTAGTTGCTTCTGCAGAGCTAGCATGTCCGTCGTTAACGGTAAATTTAAACTGAACATCGCCGTTAAAGTCGGTGGCTGGGACAAACTGAAGCTTAGCTATATCGGCAGTCGCGATACTTTGACCAGCAGTGATATAGTGTCCATCGAGTACAAACTTACCTTGAGTCGCTGGCGGCAGGTCAGTGATCGCGATTGAGTGCAGCGTATCGCCAGTGTCGACATCAGTGAAACCGAACTGACTGGCCTGCATTTGATAGTGTGTATCTTCCGTGCCATGGGCAAGAGTGGTTGCGGATACGGTTGGTATATCGTTGGTTCCCACGATCTTAATATCAATGACATGATAATCACCGCCAACAGTATGTACGTTGTATTGGACATGCTCCTCTTGCCCAGTTGCCAATTGCTGAATTTGGCTGTTGTTAACGGTATAAGTCCAAGAACCATCTTTGGAAATGTGAAGACCACCGTGCACGCCACTGTTAAATGGATCATGGCGTTTGCCCACATCCGTTGAGAATGCTGCTTGGTCGTGGTCAGGATCGAGGGCACTCAGTTTACCTGATATGATCTCGACGGGCGTTGAAGAGCGATCTTCATACACATCTGGGTTTGAGGTGACGGATATCGTTGCCTTGTCATTACTCCCTTGAACTAGCACTTCAATATGTTTAGTTGCGGTTGAGCCGTCAGTCGATATCGCTGTGATATCAAAGCCTTCTGCCTTTGTCTCACCTTGTTGTAGCGCATTGGCCTTTGAGTGGTCTAGGTCATAATGCCATTGCCCATTGCTATCCACATGAAGCGTACCGTAAGCGCCAACAGAGTTACCTGCGGTAAAGGTGACGGAATCTTTACTGTCGGAATCGTGCGCGAGTAAGGTGCCTGAAATAGAGGTAACCTTGTCCTCAACAGCCGTTCCCAATGCAGCTGCTAATGCGTCAGGCGTATCAATAATCACATGATCATCGGTACCTAAGATTTTGGCTGTCAGCGGGATTCGTGTCCCATCTGCGGTGATTAGAGTGATCGTATCAGTCAGTGAATCGCCGTGACTTAGTGATTGAACTTCAGTATGACTATTGTCCGCACTGTAGCTCCATTTATCGTGGCCATCGGTTGAATGAGTGAAGTTGAAGGTACCGTGGACGCCTGCAAGGTTCATCGCGAAGTTTGCTGGTACCGTATGCTTAACACCGTTGACCTCTATTTGAGTAACTTTCGCTTCCGATGGCGAGTCAATATCCTGAATATCGAGGTTTTTCCAACCTGACCATAACGCATTGGTGCTGGTTCCCGATTTAAGATGATCTTCAGTTACAAAGTTTGAGGCGAGTGTCGGTTGCAGTGTGGCAGCATCATTGCTCGGCAACAGCGTGGTAGACGCGCCAGTATGAGTAACGCCACCATGAGCATCTTTGACGTCATAAGTGAAATGCACTTTACCGTTGAAATTATGGTCTGGAGTGAAGGTGAATGTACCATCCTTATTATCGACGAGAGTGCCGTGATCCGCATGCAGATTTGCGATAGAGAGTTGCCCGGCATCGTTAGTATCCACATCGACAGTATTTGCAAGCAACTCAGTTGTTGTGATGGTTTGTGCGAGATCTTCTTTTCCGCTGTTGAGCTGAACTTCTGAAGAGCAGTACGGACGGTCATTGTCGCCATGAATGGTGATATGAATGTCGTGAGTGGTACCATCAGCCGATTTGACGGTAACAGTATCGGTTATCGATTCACCTTGACCTAGATGATCAATTTTTCTACCCGTCGCGTCTTGACCTATGGAAGCGTAGTAGCTCCAATCTCCGTTACTCTGGAGTATCACATGTCCGTGTGTACCCTGGTAAGTGCCTGTTTTAGCATGGCTCTCACCGGAGTCTGGATCAACGATGCTCAAGTGGCCATCAGTGTGTATTTCATCGTTCCATATTTTACCGATGTTTCCATGCATATGATCTGGTGAACGATCATCGACGTATCCGCCAGACATAGAACCGTCTGGCGCTGTATAGGTATGTCCTTCATGAACATCTCCCGTATCGCGGCCAGTGAACTGTGCAGCATCGCTAACCGCGTCAATATGCAGAGTGTTGGTTGCTTCTTGTGAATCGACATGTCCATCATTCACCGTGAATTTGAATTGAACATCACCGTTGAAGTTCGGGGTAGGGACAAACTGAAGTTTAGCGATATCGGAGGCTGCAATACTCTGACCTGCGGTGATGTCGTGTCCATCGAGTAAAAACTTACCTTGAGCTGCTGGTGGCAGATCAGTGATCGCTATAGAGTGAAGCGTATCGCCTGTATCGACGTCGGTGAATCCGAACTGACTCGCCTGCATTTGGTAGTGTGTATCTTCTGTGCCGTGAGCCAGTGTCGTTGCTGTAATTGTTGGCTGATCGTTAGTACCCATCACCGTAACAGTGATGTCATGAGTATCACCACCACGCGTTCTAACTTGATAAATTACATCCACTTTCTCACCTTGAGCAAGGTGTTGAATGTTGGGGTTAGGTACTGAGTATGTCCAATCCCCGGCTTTACCTATCGATAAATTTCCTCCGAACGGATCGCTTACAGCATGCACATTTCGGCTGTGAATAAACTGCGCCTCTCCTGCATCAGGGTCAGTAACAAGGAGTACACCAGACACTGCAACGGTATTAGGCGAAGTACCTTGAACATGCACATCTTCTTGAACATGTCCTGTGTCTTGTCCCGAGAATGTTGCGGCATCTTTAACGGCAGTCAATGTCATCGTCGCCCCTGCATGGGTAACCCCACCATGTGCGTCTTTTACATCATAGGTAAAGTGAACTTGGCCGTTGTAATCTTTATCAGGCGTGAAGGTATAAGTGCCATCTTTATTATCAAGAATAGAACCATGGTCGGCATGCAGATTGGCAATGCTCAGTTTGCCTATATCATTATGGTCAACATCAATACTATTGGCGAGTAACTCAGCCTGAGTAAGGGTTTGTGGTAAATCTTCTTTCCCGGAATTAAGTTGAACTTCACCAGAAACATAAGGCGCGTCATTGTCGCCATGAATCGTGACCACAATGTCATGGGTAGTACCATCTTTGGTTTGAATTGTGATGGTATCGGTTAGAGTTTCTCCAGCCCCGAGCTTGTCGATGGTTGAGCCTGCGGTTGTACTAACACCTTGGTGTTGCCAATCCGTTTGTCCCGCTGCGACTGCATAGTCCCAGTGTCCATCGCCTCGAAGTAGCAGGTGCCCATATTGGCCATGATAAGAGTAAACTCCGCCCTTGGTATCGAACGTTGCTTCATTTGTATCTGGGTCAACAATTGATAACTGACCTGAGGTGGTGAGTGCATCATGACTAATTTTCGCCATGCCCGGTTGGGCGTAGTCAGGCGACATATTTTTCCCAGCCTGATTCTCATGCACATCACCAGTATCCACACCTGACACCGTAGCTGCATCGTTGGTGCCTGTAATTACAATCTCAAGATTCTCAGTGGTACTTGCGCCATGCTCGTCTGTGACCGAGACGGGAATAGTGACTGTTTGCGTCTGCCCTTTTGAGAGGTGTTGATAGCTGGCATTTGTTGGATCAAAACTATAGCTACCATCCGCGTTAAAGGTTAATCCATCAACGGGTTGAGCAATGGAATAAGTTAGAGTGGCATCGTGGTCGATGTCACTCCCAACCATCTGTCCTGATAACAAAGAACCATCTTCCGTTACAGAGTGGTGTTGGGCGGTTAAGGTTGGCGCATCATTAGTGCCGTGTATGCTCACTTTTATGGTGAAAGGGGTGCCATCTTGCGATTTCACCACACACTCATCAGTGATGGTTTCACCCTCTTTCAGGTTCTGCACCAATGGTTGATGATCTCGGATGGTATAGGTGTAGCGACCATCCTGCATTATCAGGATATGACCACCGAGCTTGGTGTCGTAGCCAATACCTTGATAGGTTTGTGGACCAATATTCGGATCAAACTGAGCCTCTCCCGCATCAGGGTCTTGGATGTTTAGTTTGCCGTCGTAATGCAGTTGGTAGTGGGTATCTATGTAACCACGATCTTCAGTCACTCCCCTTAAGTCTGCATTGGTTTGTGCGTCTGTAATAATCGCGTTATCTGGAGTTGCGGTAAGGTCAAACTTAGCTTGAGTGCTGACGCTACCACCATGGCCGTCAACGACATCATAGGTGAGTCGAATCTCACCATTGAAGTCTTTGTCTGGCGTGAAGGTATAAGTGCCGTCTTTGTTGTCGACCAGGTGTCCGTGAGTGACTTGCAGATTCGTCACATGCAAAACATCGCTACTATCAACATCGCTTGCATGCGTTAGCAAATCAGAAGCTTTTATGGTTAAAGGTTGATCTTCTTTGCCCGCAGGAAGCTGAGTCCACGCACTGACAATCGGTTTGTCGTTGCTACCTTGTACATCGATAACGATTTTATGAGGGACTGTTGCTCCAGCTGAATCGGTAGCGGTGATCCAGAATGATTCAGACTGATGCTCACCAGCCGCGAGCTTATCCGTGGCACCACCGGTCGAATTGTCTAGCTGATAGTGCCAATGTCCATTCTGATCAATCGACAACATTCCCCATTGGCCTTGGGGTTGGTTAATTGCCCACGTAATGGTGTCAGACTTGTCTAAATCAGTTACTCTTAAACTCCCTGCCGCATCGGGTTTTCCTGCCGTATTCAAACCTTGTTCGATCACTGCGCCACTTGAGGTGCCGGAGATAGTAGGGCGATCATTGGTGCCGTTAATGGTGACTGTGATTTGATGTGGCGTACCATCTACCGAATGAACGGTAATCGTATCAGTCGCCGTCGAGCCTTTACCCAAGGCTTGCACGGTTGGATTGGTGTTATCGAGGTCGTAAGTCCATGCTCCATCTTTGCCGATGGTTAACGTACCTAGATGGCCATTAACTTGAGAGGCTTGAAAATGGTCTTCTCCAAGGTCTGGGTCTGTTACTGAAAGTTGTCCTTGTACTTGAGTAGTTAGATCCTCTAAGACCGAGCCCGCGTCCACACCGGTGATAACCGCATTGTCATCGTTGCCCCCAATGGTCATATCAATGGTTTGCGGCGTGCCATCTTTAGTGTGGATCGTGAAACTTTCATGCAGTGAAGTCGCCCCGGTTAATGCTTGAACGTTAGAAAGCGAGTTGTCTACTTGATACTGCCAGTGTCCATCGGCCTCTATGTTTAATGAGCCATATTTACCTGAAATAACTTCTGGAGTGACTGAACTTTCATTTTGGTCAGGGTCAATGACGTCAATTTTACCATTCGCATGCAGCAAGCCTTGTGAATCGATATTGTGATCTTCGGTAACGACCCCTGTTAAATCGCCAGAAATACTTGGTAAGTCTTGCTTACCAGTTACCGGTATCTGAACAACGATGCTCGCGCCATTAGAAAGATGCAACGCAAAGTGATCAGTACCTTGTTGGTGTTGATTCAGCAAGATGTATTGAGGTGAGTTTGGGTTTAATACGAACGTGTATTGGCCGTTTACATCAACATGAAGCTCTCCGTACGTCCCCTTGATCACCTCTGGAATAAAAGTGACTGGTAAAGTTGGTGTAGGGGGCGTGTTTGAATGAGTTGGCTGACCGTTACCTCCTGCAGAAATGGTTGGCATGGAGGTCGAAGGGATGTAATGAACTTGCGGGTGTGAAAGCGTAGATAGGTGGTGGGAAGGAACTAAATGCGTGCTTGCTCCATGAGGGCCCTCACTTCCAGTGGTATTGGGGTTTTCTTGGCGCTCATTTATTTGAGTGCTTTGATGAGTGGCTTCTAAGGGTGCTGCATTTTCTTGTTTATCGACGATGGTTTCATCTGCAACACTGTTTGTCGTTGTTACATCGTTGTCATGGGTAGAATCACCTGACCCCTCGGTAGCTTCTGCGTGCTTAGCTAATGATGGTAAGATCATCATGAGAGACTGGAAGAGTGGGATGTTAACCCTCAGGTGTGAATGCAGCCTGAGCTTCTTCTTTTTTGTTCTTTCTTTTGGCTTTAGTTCGCTGCTTTTTTCAATCTCTATTTTGGTATTTTTTTTATCTGTATTGACGTTGTTGTTTTTAGCCATCTTCTCATCCGCGAATCTTGGTTGCTCTCTGTTAAGTAAAATACACAGATAGGGCTTTCGCTAGCTAATTAAATAATTTTTAAAGAAAAAATTAGAGTTAAGGTTGTTCTTCTTAAATGTGCGCCAGTGTATCCAAATATATTACTAGTAACTATTTAGTGGACGCTTCGAATTATTATTTAACCGATCAGTTTGTGAGCGTATAGATTGGATTAAAAGTATTGGGCAGTCGCAGATTGGTATAGCAAAGCGCATGGTGGTGAAGGGCTGAAAATAGGCTCAGATACCATCTCGAATTTAAGCTAGAAAAAATGGGCATGAGTGATGACCGAGCGCATTACTGGTCAAAAGCCACCTTGGATGTGTTAAGGCTATTCGCTGGTACTGTTTCTGTGCCGTCCGTGCTTGGTACGGCTTGGTACGGCTTGGTAGCCTGACGATTAGACTTATCCATATCAAGCGGTTTGTACTTATTTGCGTCTTAACTATTCTTAGAGGATTGGATACGTTAGTGGGAACGGGAAGACAAGATGATTGATATTGATGAAGGAAAAATGGCATCGGTGATATCTAGTTTTCAAGTACCTGCTAAGCCTAAAGCGTTGTCGGAATTGCAGGAAATAATGAAAGCATCAGAGCCTGACATCAATCTCGTGGCGGATTTAATTTCAAGTGACATTGGACTTTCATCTGCCATATTGAAGGTAATTAATTCGCCATACTATGGTATGAGCAGAACGATATCTGAGATAAAGCAGGCTGTCATGATTATCGGGCTCACAACAATTAATAGCCTTGTCACCTCTTTACTACTTAAATCAGCCCTTCAAGGAAAAGCCTCAATTTCATTGGAACGCTTTTGGGATGACTCTTTGGACGTCGCAAATGCCATGCTATTTATTGGTAATAGAATTAAAGACAAAGTTCCTATTGATATGCTTTACACCGTTGGGCTATTTCATAATTGCGGCATTCCTTTGTTGGCTTTACGGTTTGACGACTACGATGACTTATATACACAAGCCAATGGCGACATATAGCTTTAGGCAACACTTTTTAGGTTGGTTAGTCTCACGCCATTTAAGGCGTACCTTTCCAGTTAACTTGCTATAGGGAGAAGCTTACATCACCTAACTAACTGTCATCGACCTTAGTTTGGTGACTCTTCCAGTTTTAACAGCTCTTGGCGAAGCCTTTTCATTCTAGGTGTCCACGTATCTGGGCGAAGTGTTGTTTCAGCCTGTTTTATTGCCGTACGTCCATTATCGAAATCTTTATTCGTGTACAGACCTTTGGCCGTTTTTAGGTGTTGGTAGGCGGCATGTTCTTTTCTTACCTCGTCGGCGACTGACTGAACGCCTTTTTGCCTGACATAGGCTGCCCAAACCATGAAAGAGAATATTGCCTGACTTTTCAAGGCTGTCTGATATGCCTCATCAGTTGGCGTATCGGGTAAACCGGGCATAGTGGGTAAATAAGATTCTGGATGCCACTGGATTCCTAAAACAGGCGTGCCATATAAAGATTCAAAGGCTTCGACCGTTTTCGTATCCTGACATACAGCGCTGATTTCTAAATGCCGACTGGCTTCAGTTGTGCCTGAGTCACGACTTTCTAATAGGTGATCTCTTGTTACGGCTACAGCCCAATGAGTGGAGTTTACTTTCGCTAAATCTGAAGGGCTGACTCCTTTTTTGTGCATGAGTTGAGTTAGCATTTTGCCACCAAGTAACTTAACGGCATGAGAGATACTCCAAGGGTTTTTGGGGTTGTGGTGAACCGCTCTCTCATTGAGTTCCATCGTTCTGACTTTGCCACCGTATGCTTCTAATAAGCGCCAAGAACCAGCACAAACAGCAAGAATAGGAATACCACGCTGTCTGGCGTAACCAATCATCTTGAGCTCAAACTGAGTGCGGAATTGGTGTTCTTTGTGCTTGCGAATATCAGATGCTTTAGTCGGGCTTGGATTCACTCGATTAAAGTCTTTTTCTTTTAAATGGTCAGTAGATGATTCTTCGGATGTGGCCACTTGGGTGTCGTTTGCAAAAGGCCCGCCTGGAATATAAAGCATATCGATACCATCGAGATCCGTCCATGAAGCATCATGGATTGGAGTCTCAGAGCCAGAAACGCCTTTTGGCAAAGTAACAGCTTCCACCGTAAAAGGAAAAAGGGGGTCTCCCTTGTCATTTTTTAACAAGTTGATACTGTTGATAGCGACACAGTCATAGTCAGAATGCGCTTTACCTCTGTTGTCAGTCCTGAATGTAACCCCGATTTTTACTTTCATGAGAACATACCTGTTTAATTGCCTTTGACGTATCGATATCTCAATCACCTTCAGCAAAGTAATATAGCAGTATCAGTACCTTGAAAAATGTGTGATTTTTCTTACTTTAGCTGCGGCTATATCGCAGTATTCCAATAACTTTTAGAACTGTGATCAACTTTAATGAGGAGTAGATAACTATTAGGGTGATCAGTCAGCAATATGGATAGATGTAGAACTGCTTAATTGGAATTGATTAAGGTATACCTCAGCCAGAATCGCTTGTGAATGATTCTTAGACGTTTTTATAAATTCTGTCTTTCTATGACATTTTGTCATTATTCCTTTAGTCGATAATTTTCATTTGGTGTACGAGCAGGGTGTGGTAGTTAAGCGCCATACCAAGTCATTGAATGTTCAGCTAAATGCATATAATAGCGTGCTGTCTGTACATCCAGTATGGTAGTCTGCCAAACTAAACACCAGCGTTTAATTCTAAAATGGCAAAGGCGGTGGAACTTTGGCTATTGATTGGCATTAGGGAGAAAGGAATGCGCTTAGTTCTATGTTTGATGACAGTGTTTTTGTCAGCATCAACATTTTCGCAAACGAGTATACCTAAGATGAGTGCTGAGAACGGCTATATTGAGCCGTTTAAGATGTTCGACAACGTTTATTACATTGGCGACAAATGGGTTTCTTCCTATGCGATAGATACGTCATCTGGCTTAGTGATTATTGATACCCTTGATTTTCCGTACAGTAAATGGATTCCCCAAAACTTACAGAAGTTAGGGTTAGGTGATAAAGCAGTGAGCTATATTATTGTAACGCATGGACATTCCGATCATGTGGGTGGGGCAGAGTTTCTCCAATCCATCTACAATTCAAAAGTGATCATGACAGAAAAGGGCTTAGAACTAACTAAAAAGCAATCAGAAAAGAGTAAAGGTGAAAATAAATTCATGCCACCGAAAGTCTTTAAATTTGCTGAAGATAAATCTGAAGTTTTGTTAGGCGACACAAAGTTTACGTTTTACATCACGCCAGGGCATACCGAAGGTGACTTGTCGATTGATTTCTTAGTTAAAGATAGCGGAAGCGAATATCGCGCTTTTGTCGTTGGTGGGCATGGAGTCAATTTCCAAAATCCTGCTCTCGCTAAGCAATACTTCGCGAGCATGAAAAGAATCAAAAAAATCGCCGAGAGTAGCCCAGTTGTAACGGTTAACTTGTCTAATCACCCTCATAAAAACAACCTGTTCTCCAACCGAGATAGAGTGAAAGAGGCAAGTCCAAATAACCCTTTTATTAGCGAAGATAACTTTTTTAACTTTGTTGACCAACAAGTAGACTTAGCGACAAAGGAACAACAGAAAGCGAGCAAACCGCAAGTTAACTAAGCATTATCCAATTGAAACTCGGACAATTTCCGATGATTCGATTCTTAAAAGAGTACAGGTTTGGAGAAACATGGATCCATTAACGCAGGGGTTAATTGGGGCTGCTTTGCCTCAGTCAGTATGCAATAAAAAGCACTTACTTGTTGCCGGTGGTTTGGGCATGCTTGCAGGGATGTCACCAGATTTGGATGTCCTCATTCGCTCTTCTAACGATCCTTTATTGTTTCTGGAGTATCATCGACAGTTTACTCATTCTCTTCTATTTATCCCTTTCGGTAGCTTGCTTTGTGCTTTGGTCTTGCATTGGCTCTTCGCTAGAAGGTGTGGGCTAGCGTTTGGTCAAAGTTGGTTATATTGCGCACTTGGCTTTAGTACCCATGCGTTGCTTGATGCCTGTACGTCCTACGGCACGCAGTTGCTTTGGCCTTTTTCTCAAGAGCGTTATGCATGGAACATGGTGTCCGTGGTCGACCCCATTTTTACTTTACCGATTTTGATATGCCTTGCCGTTACGTTCCGAAAGCGAACACCTTGGGGAGCAAGGATCGCTTTGCTATGGGGGTTAACCTATCTATCCCTTGGAGTCATACAAAAAGAGAGAGCTTACAATGAGGGCTGGCAATTGGCCGAAGAGCGAAATCATTCTCCAAACCGAATGGAGGTGAAACCGAGCTTTGCTAATATACTGGTGTGGAAAGTGATTTATGAAACAGACGAACACTATCACGTAGACGCCATTAGGGTAGGCAGCTCTACCAAAGTTTATAGCGGCGAATCAATTGCCAAGTTTGACATCAATAGAGATCTTCCATGGCTAGAGAAGAATTCACAACAGGCTAAAGATCTTGAGCGCTTTCGCCACTTTTCAAACGGTTATCTAGCTATCCACCCAAATGACAAACTGAGCGTTATTGATGTCCGTTATTCCATGCTACCAAACCAGATTGACCCAATGTGGAGTATCAAACTTTCCCCTGCAGCGACTTCGGAATCACACGCGCAGTACATCACACACCGAGACAATTCTCCCGCGACTAGACAACGATTTTGGAACATGTTGGTTGATTTTTAATGGCTTTGATATCGCAGTAGTGAAATGAATGTTATCTTAAAACAATAACTTGAACGCCAAATCCGAGTGTGTTTTCGCGATCGCTTGTCGTCCTGATTTACTTAAATAACACGTTAGAACAAGTTTTTGAAAGCGATTCGAATAAGTAAATTAATAATATGCAGGAATTCAGATGCAAGAAATAAATAAGCAAAAGATAGTAGATTTGTTAGCCCGTTTGCTTGAGGAAAATTATGTATTTCCTATTGTTGGCAAAGAGCTAAGTCTAATGCTGAGACAAAACTATGATCGAGGCTTGTATCTGAGTGAAGACTTAGTTGAAGGCTTCGTTGAAAAACTAACGCAGGACATATTTGCTTTATGTAAGGACAAGCATTTCAAGATCATATTTAATGATTCTATAGTCCCACCTGAGAAGCGATTTAAAAGCATCAACTATGGCTTTGAAAAGCTAGTTTTTATTACTAATAAAATAGCCTATATACAGCTGTCCCGTTTCTGCTCACCTTCTTTTGCATCGAATGTTGCTCATGAAATATTGGGTCAATTGAAAGGTATCGAACACCTCATTATCGATGTTCGAAACAACGGTGGGGGGCATCCTGATATGGTTAAGCTAGTTACGTCATATTTCTTCGATAATAGTGAGTCTGTTTTGTTAAACACAATTCGCTGGCGAGGTGACTCTTGTCTAGAAGAGTTCTGGACTGATAATAGTAGTCATTGTTACCCTGATTTGAGCCTATATGTGTTAACAGATAGAGGCACTCTGTCTGCTGCCGAAGAGTTCTCCTACAACCTTCAGTGTCTTGAGCGAGCGGTGTTGATTGGGGAAGCAACGGGTGGTGCAGCTCACCCTTGTAGGTTGTTTGAGTTAACAGCTGAGTTATCAGTTGCAATCCCTATTGGTGAAGCAATCAACCCTATTACTAATAAAAATTGGGAGCAGGGCGGAGTTATCCCTGATATTAATACAAATTCGGATAATGCACTTAAAGTAGCGTTAAAAAGGTTGGGTTTGCCAGAAGAAGCTCATACAGCCATTCAGTGACGTAACTAAAAAACCTTTTGACGCGAAAAACTTGGTGTACTTAGCCCAGCATTGAGGTGTTCTATTGTTCTCACCCTAATGCTGCGAGCTAAGAACATAGACTGTACTGAAAAATACAGTATTAACGAGCTTATATTGAGTAGCTTGGCCATTCATAAGAGCTGCTAAATACGATAAACATTATTGCTACTTCGACTTCTGACTATCCCTCACAACGTAATACAACCAGCCTAAAACTAACCCTCACAGTATTGAATTAATTCAGAAGATACGTACTCCGAAAGGGTTACAACAACAGTGAGCAGAGTAGCCTATTTTGAAAAGTAAGCGTGCCATAGCGCCATCTCATTACCTGAGTTATGTTTGATGTCGTAGTAAATGACACACTTGTTATTCATAAATATCTATAGCATTCGCTTAACTTTGCCATTGACCATACAATACTTCTGACGTGAAACCTGGGCCAAATGCTACAACGATACCTTTTTCACCATTTTGGGAGGTCAGGTAGTGGCGATGTAGTACATCAATGACTGATACGCTTGATGTATTTCCATGTTCTCTTAAAGATTCTCGCGAATGTTGCAGCTTATCTGGCGATAACCCTAAGTGCTTTTGCAGTTCATCCAGTATTCTTCTTCCCCCCGTATGAGCGATGATGAAGTCAAAGTCTGTACTATTGCCTATTGAAGTCGTAGCAAAGTGATGTAAGTAAGGAGCTACCTTTTCTATTGAATACATGACTTTTTTATCCAATGAAAATTGGAAACCTTTGTCGGTCATCTGATATTGAATGTAATTTTCTGTATCCTTTAAGAAAATACTCTCTGAGTTTTGTATTTGTAAACCCTCACCAAAGCCATCTCCTCTCATCACAACACCAGCAGCTCCATCTCCAAAAATAGCATCAGAAACAAAGTCTTGAAGCTGATTTGCTTCGGGATCAAAGCATAGAGAGGAAGTTTCTAGAGCCACAATGAGAGCATTATTGCTCTTCGACAGTTGGCAATGTTCGTAAGCTCTATTCATGGCATAAGCACCAGCGACACAGCCCATTTGTGCCACCGGAAGTTGGATTGTACTCTGGTTAAGATCTAATGCATTGATCAAATGGGCCGTTAAAGACGGCATCATAAACCCAGTACATGAGACAGCTATGACCATGGTTATGTCTTTAGCGGTTAACCCAGAGTTTATGATTGCTTGCTCTGCGACTATCTGTGAATAGTCTCGGGCAAACTGCTCGTAAATGTTTTGCCTACTTTCAAAACCTTTCAAGTCTAAAATAGCATCAAAAGGTATACAGGTTTGACGTTCTTGAATCGTGGTGTGCTTTATCATTTCGATAGCGATTGAGCGGTATTTGGAGTCAGGGTGACAACTCTCTATAAAATGGACAATGTCATCCGATGTGAGGGTGTATTCGGGATATATAACTGAAGGTTTGGTTAAAATGCTCATTGAAATACCTCGTTTGATTGTAGTTACCAGTAAACGAGGAGGGATGCTTTACTAAATTAATTTCATATATTTTTCTAGTATATCCAAACTTGAACGATCGTTCACGTTATTGATTAGGGGTATTGATATGATTGATGTTATCAGACTCTTTTTGCTTCTTAAGAACAGTGAAGTAACATTTTTATTAGTTTCAAGAAGACTGATTACATGGCATCCCAGTCATCGGCTTTTTGCACAATGATATCGACAACATGTGCTAGTTCTTTTCCTTTAGAGGTAAGGCCGTAGCTCACCGTAACAGGGATAGTTTCTTCTTGTTTTCTCCATACAAACCCATGATGTTGCAATAGTTTCAAACGCTCAGTAAGAACTTTGGTGGATACCAAAGCCAATTGTTTACGAATCTGACCAAAACGCATTTGTTCATGCTCACTCAACAGCCAGACAATATGTGCAGTCCATTTAGTTGAAATAAGAGTTAAGTATTTATCTACACTGCAATAGTCATCAGGTTGGAGTTGGTGCTTTGTTTCTGACTGCAAAGTTTTCACGGTTCGTTATTCCAAGCGCTTTTTATATCTATATGAGTGTAACTGCCAATTTCACTTCAGCCCACTAGTTACCAATGGGTAACTAGTTACTTTTCAGACCCTAATTTTAGAAAGTGAACAATTTCCTTAATGTAATTTGTCAGGGGTTAAGTCAACGTACTTGGCCCATATTCACGATTTCAGTTTAAGGAGCACCCATGCGTTTGATCTTACTTTTAGTCTCTCTTTGCTCGTTTAGCTTCCAAGCAAATGCTGACTACATAAAACCACAATCACCTTCAGAGCTGCACTCTCTGTTTGGACAATATTTTGCGCAACAAGACTTGGAAGGTTTAGGCACGCTCTTTCATGAAAATGCCGTTATGATCTTGGATGAGAACGGCAACCAAGCTAAAGGCCATAAAGAGATAAAGCTTGCACTTAAAAGTTTCATGCAAGGTGATGTAGAAATCATCACACGCAGTGTTTCAATCCATATAAATGGTGATATAGCCATGATTCGTTCTGATTGGGAGATTCCTAATGTCACAAAAGGAACGGCGCTTGAGACGATGATATATGTCGACGGTGGTTGGTTATACATTATCGACAACCCCAATGGTTTTTAATTTACTAAAGTCAAAGCAAGCACGATAAACCAGAACTATCTATTAATACCCACAACTCGCCTTGAATGTCAGCAGATATTCAAGGCGAGTTTATGTTGTAAGGATACGGCGCAAAGTCGTTCAACTCCTTATAAATAAACACTTTCCACACTCCTAAAGCAGAACTCAGGTGTTCACCTGATACCGACCTTAGCTTGACCTAGGCAAACTAAACACAACAACAAAAACAGAAGGTCGTTGATATGAAAGCATTACAAGTGGTGTTGTTTTATAAGCCTGGTCATATCGATTATCAAGGAAAGCGAACAGAGGTGGCAGCAAACCAGCTCGTTATGGTCGGGGAAGAGGCCGAAATACATGCGGCAAATCGCAATGACTGGATGAGCGTATTCTTTTATCCGGGTGAAATTTGTTTAGTTTATCCATTACTAACGGACCTTATTAAATCCAGCGATACAGCTACTCAACCTGCAGTTGGCGAAGTGAACGCGGTTCCTGTGTTTGATGAACTGGTGAATGTCATTCAGCAGCTTCACAAAGTAAACAAAGCCGTGATGTTGCGGTTCGTCTTTACCTATTGCCTTGAGATGGACAAGCCTTACTTCTCCAATCTTCTTAACCTATACGCGAATTCTAACGATAAAGTTTTTGATTTTGTAAACAAGCATCTATACGAGCAATGGACAGTATCTCGCTACGCCGAAAAGCTCGGGATGGAAGTGACTAAGCTCAACACGGCTTTTTACAAATACTACGGCCAATCAACTAAAACCTGGCTGACCGAGCAACGCCTAAACTACGCAAAACAAGTGATTTTAGAAACGGATCGTAAGATCGCAGACGTCGCTTTTGATGCCGGTTTTAGTAGCCACTCCCACTTTATTGGTGCTTTCAAAAAGCGCTACCAATGCAGCCCATCCGAGTTTCGTGCGGGTAGCAAAAGATAGGAGGTCGATATGGATCTTAATGCGATTATCAACCAATTGTCCCAGATGTCTGCACAATCAGCACAGGACATTAAAACCAAAATGGCACAAGCGGACCCCAACAACCCAGATCAAATGCTGCAAGCCCAATTTTCAGTGCAGCAATATTCCAACTTTCTAGGGTATGAGAGTGCCTTGATCAAAGCAGTCAAAGACATGGTGCAGGGGATTATAGCGAAGATATGAACAGTTCAGACAAACAACTGCTTGTTGAAGCAGCACTGGCAGCGGCAAACCACAGGCTAGAAAAACATGCACTTAGCATCGTAAATGTTTTCCCTTTACTGATTGAAAATGAAGAAGACAGACGAGTTTGTGCCAGCTTGATCTATTTTGCTCTCGACAAAAGAGCTCAGGCAATTCGCTCTTTGAACGGGTTACATACGCCTCAAGCTGAAGGTTTGCGTTATTTGTACGTATCGACCACTGAAAGTGCAGACACACAGAAAATTTGTTCACTGATTACCGGAGGTCAACATGGAACTGAGTGCAATTGCTAAAGCAACCTATTCGGCTCTGGATAAGCAGGCTGAAACAGTCAACCCAGATAAAGCCATGGTGGATAAGTTCAGCCAACTAATGCAACAGGGAACACAGGAAACAGCCAAGCTCAATGACATTATCGGCCCAATGCCTAACTCGAGCGCTCCTATGGGGATTTCACCCGATCAGGCTATTCAGAGCCAAACTATGGTGACAAGAGCTTTAGTGGAAGTCGATCTTGCAGCAAAAACGGCTGGTAGCCTTTCTCAATCGATCAACAAACTGGTGACAATGCAATGAAAAAGTTCAAATGGCTAGCCTTAGTAATGGCTTTGCTGTTGACAGGTTGTAAAGTCGAACTCTACCAAAACCTGCCGCAGTCTGAAGCCAACCAAATGGTGGCGTTGCTTATGCTCAATCATATTGATGCAAGCTCAGAAACTGACGCAAAAACGGGCAAGGTAACACTGAAGATCGAAAAAGATCAATTCATTAATGCGGTTGAATTGTTAAGACAAAATGGTTATCCGAAGGCCGAATACGTTGGTATCGAGCAGCTATTTCCTTCCGGTCAGCTTGTCTCTTCCCCAGCTCAGGAAGACGCCAAGATGAGCTATTTAAAAGAGCAACAATTGGAGAGAACACTATCTAGCATGGATGGTGTTATCAGCGCACGAGTATCAATTGCTCAAAGCGATAAGAGCACCAATACAGGACGTGCAGCACCCAGTGAAAAATCGGCTGCTGTGTACATCAAGTACTCTCCGGAGGCGAACTTAGGCAACTCAGAATCCCAGATACGGAATCTGATTAAAAATGCGGTTCCTGATTTGCAATACGAAAACATCAGTTTGTTCTTACAACCCGCAGACTTCCGTTATCAGCCAGTCGTTCAACCTAGCTCCGATTGGGACGATGTCCAGAACTGGCTCGTCGCAAACAAAACTCCGGTAACCGTTGGTTTAGGTAGTGTGCTTATTGCCGGTGTAGCTGGGCTGGGGTTAAGCCGAAGAAAAGAGGGCTGAAGATGATTGTTGACACGATATCGCAGAACAAAATGCTGAGGGAAGTCAGCTCAAGATTGCACCCTCAATGGTGGTCAAAGCTGGATCTGGAGACTATTCAATCTGTTCGAGAAAACAATCAATTGGTAAGTAAGCGCCTTGATAAGGTCATTTTAAGCCGTTCTGGGTGTCAGTCAGTATGGTTAGATGAATGCTCAGAGGAAATGAATAAGTGGCTGTCTGTTTTGCCAAGAATCTCTCTACTTGCGACAGCCGCTGGGTTGTTGTCGCAAAACTGCCCAGATTACTTGTGGGATAGCAGCTACCGAAGCGTCTTACGACAGAAATTTACTCAACCTCAAATTGAACAGTTGATAGCTCTATGGCCAGCGGGTAGCGAACCTCCAGCATGGTCAGCAAACAATGTTCTGGAACAAGCTGAGCTTTTTAGTGCCAGCGCCATCTACCACCTTTGGAGCGATCAACCTTTTTGGTCGCTGTTTCGCCTGAGCTTACCGGTATTCGATACACCGATTGCACTTGCTCAAGACGACATAGAGCGTGTCGAAAGCTGGATATTCAGATTGGAGCGTTTTTTATGAAGCCATTTGTTATATCAGTAACGCATTGTGACTTAGACAAATCTGGTGACACGGTTTCCAAACAACAAATTGAATCAGCCATCCGCAGAACACATTGTGAAACGAATGCCCGTCAACGAATAGCTGCAATCATTCGTCAAGCACGTCTGAAAAGGGACGAAGCCCATCACCAAGCCGAACGTATCCTTCAAGTAGCACACAAAAACGCGGAGCAATTGGAATCGACATGGCGAGAACAAGCCCAGCAACAGGCAATAAAGGAGTCGGTTAGTTGGCTTGTCGAACAAGGGGAGCTTGAACGTAGCCTAATCGAAAACTTGAAAGGGCGAATTCGTCAGCAAGTACGCAATGTTATTGAGCAATGGTCCGCAGAGCAGGACATCAGCCAATTTTTGGTCAAGCGAATAAGCGATCAAATCGCTGCTCAAACAACCAAACAGAGCCTGACGCTTTTTGTTCCTCAAGAACATTATTCGACGATGGAACATGAGTTTGGGGAGAATTTAAATGTGCAGGTCAAAACTGAGTTGAATCGAGCTCAAGCAGAGCTGTCATCAAACAGTTTGGTTGTCAGAATCGATCTTGATCAGCAATTGCGAACGCTACTCGATTCGTTCTCCCATCCTAATCAGCAGTCGACAGCTTAAGAGAGAGTTTAGCAGATGAGAGTTGATGGAAACGCCAGTGCAGAGTTTCATGCATTCCCTCAAAATACGCCCAACACCGCGCCAGCCAATGAGTCAACCGCCTCGCTAGCGAGTGCAGCCCTTGCTGAAGTAAGAGCCGAAGCTATGGAAGAAACCATGGAAGGGTTAAGCCTTGGGCTGAGTAGCATGATGAAGCGTTTGAACCTAGCCGCTAAAACGCAGGATCCGATGATGAATGGCATGGAAAAGCTTCTCCAGCAAATGGATGAGATGGCACGCCAGTCAATCAATCGAATCTCAGAGCAGCTTTCGCAAATGAAAGACGCTTCTCAGGTGTTTTCTGCGCTAGAAAAGTCAGGCTTAGACAAGGGAAAGATCGCCTTGGTTTTGACGTCTCTTCTTGGTTTTAAGGGTTTAGACCCAGCGATGAAGAAACAGCTCAAGAAACGCCTTGCTGAACTGCTCGCGGAAGAAGAAATCGAGCTAGAAATCTTAGCTGCCGCGCAAGGGATGAATGTTGATAAGAATGGTTTACGCGCCGTTCGCCAGCTCTATCAACATGCCAAACGAGGTGAAAAAGGCCTAGCGCATTGGTTTGAGCTATTAGAGCAGCATGAAGATAGACGACAGTATATTCGCATCCTTATTCGCTCCATGGCTGAACCGCTTGATGAAGGCCAAAGACGTGACGATATGACCAAAGTTGCGGCCACAATTGAAGACTTAAAACGGTTATTGCTGTTTCTTACATTTGAGGACCATTGCATCTCTCTGGCTAAGGCGATGGTGTTGGAGCCTCATTCTGTTATGTCCGCCACGATAGAGTTGCTTGAGCAGTCCTGGATATATCCAGACGCACTATCACTGATTATCAATCGGTTAGCGCTGGTTGATGAACGTAAAGTGGTGTTCCTGCGACGCTGGAAAGACTTAATGGCGGTAATGGCTGAAGCCTGTTATCGAGATCCAGAACAAAAAGAGCACGTTCAGGAAGCCATGCTCGAACTTCTAGACCAATGGAACGAATGATCAATCCGTTAAGGGGAGAACGACAATGAATCATGAACTACTGCTAAACCGCCTTGGTGAAAAATTAGGGCTGCCTTTGGTGTTTGACCAGTCAAGCCAATGCATGTTGCTGCTGGATGAGCATCTTATGGTATCGATGGCGCCAAATGATCAGGATTGGATGCTGAGATGCATGCTGACGACAGTAGAACCTGAAATTGAGGGTAAAACTTTTAAGCGAGCACTTCAGCTTAACCATACATTAAATGAGCTGGGCATTGGTCATATCTTCTATGAAGAGAGCACCCGTGCGCTTCTATATCAGGTTCGTATTCATTCTCCTCAAAACGGTGACGAGATTTTTGAACAACTCACTGAAGTGGTTAGTCAATATGAGCAACTACACACCGACTTTCATCAAAATAATTTGTCCAATGAACACGTTACATCACTAGGAGGCGTTTATTATGCCGATTGAACTGAACCAATTTACAACCAGTGTCGAAAATGGCCAGCTAACACTGGCTGATAGCGTTTCTGGCGACCCCGTTATCGTAACATCTCAGTTCAGCTTTGCAGAAAAGGTGATGCAATGGTTAACCCAGATTCCTTTACTAAGTGATCTAAATGCAGTTCAGGAGTTTGTCCAAAAGCAAACTGAGGGAAACCTTAAAACACTAGGTGTATTCCTGAGCGCGCTAGCGCATGAATATGGTGAAGAGTTTGCAGGCAAGGTAGCCAACAAGATGGACTTTAGCGGTCAGACACCGCTAACATCTCGTTTAATCAAACAGTTGACGCAGGATTCTGTGACTGTTGAAAAGAAAGACGCTAAGTCGGTTAACAGCGCAGATAGACAGATTGAAACTGATAATAAACCAGTGGATGCGTCAACTTCGCCTAAAACTATCCCGATGTCTAACTTAGAGCAAGCAGCACAGTCTATCACTGGTTATATCCGCCCAGCACCGTTGCCTTCGCCAAGCTCTCTCTCTTACATGAGTAGTTTCTTTTATAGTGAAACTGCATCGATGCAAAACCTTCAAAAAGAAGTCTCTGCCTATAATCAAGCAATTAAGGAAACCACTCTTGCTGATGAAGCAGATAAGCTCGCTCAGATTTTTCAGAAACCACTTGCTGTTGAAGTAGTAGCAACAAGTATTGAAACTTTCTCAGCGAAAGCACAAGAGCTAAAGGAGGCGTTAGCAACAGTAGAATCGGCTATTGAGCGGCTCCCTAAAGTACAACAAAATGACGTAATTCAGTTAAAGCGATCAGTGTTCAAAGAGAACGATAGGCTTGACGTAATCAAATCATTGGCGAGTAGTTACAGCCAAGCTTGGAACTTGGAATCTACGGGGTACCAAGCATTTGAGAAATTCTATGCAACTTGTTCACCTTCGTTGAAGTCTGCTCTTACCCCAGAGCTGACAAAACTAAGCTACGAACTCATTTCTAATTCGCCAAGCTTAGATAGTGAGGCTTTAGCCAACCGTCTGTCAGATAAACTTGTTCAATATGCCTCAGATATGTCGACCGTCAATCTTCGAGTATTGTCTGAAGTTTTGGCGGAGAAGGTGCCATCATTAGCCAATGACGTGCTAACGCCGTTTCCTAAAGAGGAACAAAAGGCACAACTTGGTGCGATCAATCTGATTAGACAAGCACTTAGCCAGAGCAGAGCTGAACTTAAGGAAGAACAAAAGGGCATCGAAGCTCGATTGGATATTCCTAGTAAAATTATCCAGCTTCGCCACGGTGCGGCTGTATTTGCCAAAGAGATGCAGCAGTTTATTGAGTCTGACTCGACGGTGGAAGACCAGTTTGCCGCTACTTTAGCAGCGTTGACAGGAAACGTCTGGTTAGTCGTAAAGGGTGATAGCTTAATGCCCGATGACTTGACCGATTACGATGACTTAGATCTGACGGAACAGGTTAGAAATGAGCTTCCTCATGTCGAAATCAGTGATAAAACACGTAAGCTAGCCGAAGATGTTATTCAAGCGCAGCATCGTCTTTCTTGGTTAGACAGAAAGAACAGCATCACTCATGAGCGAAACAATCGAGCTGGTGTTGATATCTATGCAGATATTCAAAGCAAGCAGTTGGGTGATAACATCACTCGAAACTTGCCTTTATACACCGATTATCTTGATGAGAAGATTAGTGCGGCAAAAGCCTATGTTGCCTCGTTAGAAGCACTAGCGAGCCTTGATATTAGTGACGGCGTCACCAATCAAATTACAGTAATGCATGAAGATGCCAAGCACCAGCTTACTCGTCTCACAAAACTTGAAGCGCAATGCAGGACTGTACAAATAGCGCAAGATACTAAAGTACTTCTTGGAAACAAGTTGACGCGTCTGGATACCATGTTAGATCAAACCATCGACGCCAATACGAAACGACTTAACCTGCAAGGGTTCTTGTCTTTCTTATCACCTTTGAGAGCTAATAACGATCAGGTACGCACTCTGGTATTAGAGCGTAAAGAGCTACAAGTCGAATTAGACAAGCAAGAAAAATACGTCGTTGATCTACATGGAAAGGGCTGGCGAAGTAAGCCTGAAGTCGAGTCAGTAAAAGAAGTAGCTCAATTGAAAAGTCTTGAGTTGAGTATGGCGTCCCTCGTGAAAGATATCGAGCTGCTGGATGACGAGTATGAGAAGTCCATGCTCGAGCTAACTCATTTTGACCGTCAAGTAACAAAGGAAAAAGGGTATCCTGGTGTAAGCGGGAACAGCCTAGAATCTTGGTCTGCGTGGGTAAAGCAGAATGTAGCAGGCAATTGGTCAGGGGACTATCGTCCTGATTTAAGTACTTTGATTCTGGAACGCCAAATGGCAAAGGTAGGCATTAATAGTTATACAGAGGCTTACCAGAAGCTTTATAACACATTGTCTTCGGGTGAACTTAGTTCTAATTATCAGGGTGTTATGAATACACTTGGACAACTGCATAACTGGGCAATGGTACATCCTGTAGAGTCACAAGCACTTGCTGGTAACTTGACACATGCCTATCAGATAATCAGTTCGAACAGTGGTTGGTTTGGCAATGATCTTGCTGCTATGGCATCAACGGTCTGGAAAACGGGCACAGTAGAAAATCAAGTTAAAGACATCCTGCAGGGACGTCGAGAGTTTCTGCCTAGCCACGAATCTATGTCAATGACAGCAGAAATGATTGCTTTACTTCATTTGGCACAGTGTGCGCCATACATGGCTGGTGCAGCGAAGGGAGCTGCAGGAAGTGGCCTTGTTGCAAATGGAGCTAGTCAACTTGTCTCAGCTTTAGTTCCGGGTTCCACACTCGTAAAACCGATGGCTAGCATGTTCGGAGGTTTGGTACAAACATGGTCAGAGCGCAAAATGGCCAACGTTGTTAACCGACATCGTTCCACTGAAGTTATGGTCAATGCTTTGATGGCAGGTATTCGTAAGCAAGGCAGCTTCAACGAGCGTGCACAAGCTGTTGCGTCCTATGCGATGCAACGTCAAGCACTTCAAGACGTCGGTACGCTTTCCAGAGATTGTTTCGAAACCAGCAAAGCGGGTGCAATGAGCCGGATGTGGCAGGACGCTAAAAATACCTGGCAAGAGATGAACTGGAAAGCGAAAGCTTTTTCCGTCGCGACCACAGCAGCAGTAACACTGAGCGGGGCTTCGATTGTAGCATTAATTGTCTTCGCTATTGTTGGAACAGGGGGACTTGCCATTGCCGCTATTGCGGGTGTTGGTACAACGCCAATTAGTGCTTATTTTTCCAGAACAGCAATGAACTTAATTGCTTCGACTAACTTCCTCGGAATGAATGATGCGCACAACCGAGCAAAAGAAAAAATGACTCAGCAGCGTGTCGATGAAGCGTTAAGGCGGCTTGCAAACAAAACCAAAGATGATCAGCGATTGGGAGACTTACTGGGTGATTCACTCAAAGATGCTGGTCAACTGATACAACTTAGTCATTTACCTGAGGACCAACGAGAAAAATCATTTCGTTATCAGATCTCGAGTATTGCTTCTGAACGTGAGCAACAGATGATTGAACAGAATGCACGCAATAAAGCCGAACTGATAGAAACAGCCAAATCATATGTACCTGAAGCACTGCTTAAGGATGAGAATGGCGCTATTGATTGGGGCAGTTGTTACCAGCAAGTTGAACAAGCGTTAGTCAAGCAGGCCGCTTAAAACTCATGTCGCCCCGGAACAATCCGGGGCTTATTTCAGGTGTAGACCTGATATCCCCATCACCATAATCCTCGCATCATAGAACCATAGGTAATTTATGGAACGATTATGGATCTGCAAATCACGAGAAACATTGAACAGCTTATTGCGTTGCTCAGGCTGCCAGTAGTTCAGGTTTCAGACATCATAGAGATTCACCAGAAGCCTTTTGGCTTAAGGCTGGAAGTGCAGGGCACTCGACTCATGCTGACTTCGTGGCTATTGGAGAGTAATAGTCATGATTTGGACAGTGCACTTAAGAGAAACCAGCCCGAACGATTCAATGGATTACCTCAACGTATTTTTCCGATTAAGAGCCAACTGTTTATTAGCGCACTATGCCCTGAACAGTTTGATGCACATCAGTGGTTTCGTTTGTGTCAGAAGCAACGTCAGTTTCTGTCACAATTAGGTGGAGGAGAGTAGCTATGTCAATCGCAACACGTTGGTTAGCGAAGGTAGCCGGAAGACAAGACATCATCCTCAGCGCAATGCTGGTGATCGCTGTATTTATGATGATTCTACCTTTGCCGACAACCTTGGTGGACGTACTAATCGCCGTCAATCTGGGGATGTCTATCATCCTGCTTATGATTGCAATCTATATTCGTGATCCGTTGGAGTTTTCAGCGTTTCCTTCCATGTTGCTAATCACCACCTTATACCGCCTCGCGCTTACCATAAGTACCAGTCGACTGATTTTGCTTCAACATGACGCCGGTGAAATCGTGTATACCTTTGGCGACTTCGTGGTCGGCGGGAATCTGGCCGTTGGTATTATCGTCTTTGCCATTATCACAATTGTTCAGTTCATCGTGATTACTAAAGGTTCAGAGCGTGTCGCAGAAGTCAGTGCACGATTCTCGCTTGATGGTATGCCCGGTAAACAGATGAGTATTGATGGAGATATGCGTGCTGGGATCATTGATGCGAAAGAGGCCAAACGTCAGCGATCAGTGGTTCAAAAAGAGAGCCAGCTTTACGGCGCAATGGATGGGGCGATGAAATTCGTAAAAGGTGATGCCATTGCGAGTGTTATCGTGATTTTAACGAACATCTTCGGTGGTATTGCTGTTGGGGTCCTTCAGCACAATATGTCGGCGTCAGAAGCGCTAAATACTTACGCTATTTTATCTGTTGGTGACGGGTTAATTGCTCAAATTCCATCACTGCTTATCTCAATAACTGCGGGTTTAATCGTGACTCGTGTTCCGGGTGAAACCAAAAACAACCTTGCCAATGAATTGGTTCAACAAGTTTCTCGTCAGCCTTCATCACTCCAGATGGCAGCAGCAGTGATGTTTGTGTTTGCGATCATTCCGGGCTTTCCTTGGTTCGTATTTGGTCCTCTAGGTTTAGCGGTGTTGGGGGCATCTTTTTGGTTAACTCGGAAAGAGAAAAGCAAAGAGGATCATCAGGGCTTTGTTGCCAATGAGAATGTTGAAGCCAGTGGTGAACAAGAAATGACGCCCGGAGCTGTGCCTCTTATGTTGGCGATTGGTGAAGACTTGATTGAAGAAAATCTAAATAAGTCGCTGCAAACGCTTAGATGGAAGATGTTTGAAAAACTGGGTTTACCTCTTCCTGAGATTCAGATGCAAGTGCTACGCAACGGGCGTCAAGGTGAGTTTGAACTGCTCTTATATCAAGAGCCGATCATCAAGTTGAATTTGGCGAAGCAGAACATCCTGACACTGAAAGGCATCGATGGGTTAGACAGTGAGCAGAATAAGCTGGCGTTTAATCAGCAAATCTTACATTGGCATCCAGTCGAGGCATTAGAAACCATTCGACTCTCAGGGCAGGAATACTATCAGGGTAACGATATTGCTATTCGCCTTGTCGAGATAGCGGCTCAGCATTACGCCAAAGAGTTTTTAGGCGTGCAGGAAGCACGTTATCTGATGGATTCCATGGAAATGCGTTATGCCGAACTGGTCAAAGAGCTTCAGCGTTTATTGCCTGTTAGCAAAGTGACTGAGATTCTTCAGCGCCTAGTTGAAGAGAACATCTCAATCCGAGACTTACGTACCATCTTCGAAACGCTTGTGGAGTGGGCGTCGAAAGAGAAGGACACCATTATGCTGACGGAGTACGTGCGTGTCGCCCTGCGCAGACATATCCGGCGCAAGTTTACTGTTGAAGAGGGCTGGATCCCGATGTTGCTGATTGGTGACAGTATCGAAAACCAAATCCGCGAATCTATTCGTCAGTCAGCGGTTGGGGCATATAGCGCGTTAGATCCGGAAGAAGAGCAGAAGATCATTACGTTGATCAAAGATAAATTGCCCAGCCACATGCCTTGTGTGCTGCTGACGTCATTGGACGTACGACGCTATTTGAGAAAGATCGTAGAGCCAACCATGCCAATGACGCAGGTGCTCTCTTTTCAGGAGATAGGCGACGATGCCAGCATCAAAGTGATCGCGCAAGTCGACACATTAGCGGAGGTGCCAAATGCAATTGCCGGATAAATCGAATTTAGCCGAAGCGCTCAATCAGCAACTGTTTCCTGATCTGCCTCTGGCACCGACATTTCGCCGATTTGGAAAAATTCTGGAAGTTACGTCGACGTTAATTCGTTCCACCTTACCCGGAGCAAGACAAGGCGAGCTGTGCATGATTGGTAACGATCTCAAAGCAGAAGTGGTGGCCATTAAAGGTGAAGAGGCGTGGCTATCACCTTTTCGCTCAACAACAGGGATCGGGACTGACATGAATGTAGAGCCCATGGGGCATGGTCACAGAGTGATGGTCGGTGAAGAATTACTCGGGCGTGTGGTAGACGGATTGGGTCACCCGATGGATGAGAGTAATTGGGTTGGTAAATGGCGAGAAAATCACGGCGAAGCTCCCGATCCATTAAAGCGTAAGTTGATCAGTAAAATCATGCCGACTGGGATCAGAGCTATCGATTCAACGCTCGCTTTAGGCGTGGGCCAACGTGTGGGTATTTTTGCCGCAGCTGGTGGCGGTAAAAGTACACTGCTTGGCATGCTAGCGGGTCACTGTGAAGCGGATGTTATCGTGTTGGCCTTAGTTGGAGAGCGGGGAAGAGAAGTCCGTGAGTTTATCGAATATTGCCTTCCACCAGCCGCGAAAGAAAAAACAGTATTGGTTGTTGCGACGTCTGATAAGCCACCTCTGGAACGGATGAAAGCAGCAGTAACAGCAACGACGATTGCAGAGTATTTTCGTGACCAAGGTAAGAATGTTCTGCTTATGGTTGATTCATTGACACGTTTTGCGCGAGCGGGGCGTGAAATTGGCCTTGCCGCAGGTGAACCACCAGTAGCTAACGGGTTTCCGCCAAGTGTGTTTGTTCAACTTGCTTCTTTACTTGAGCGAGCGGGACCAGCGCCTGTCGGGAGCATTACCGCTATCTACACCGTGCTGGTGGAAGGAGACAATATGAACGAGCCTGTTGCAGATGAAGTACGCTCAATTCTTGATGGTCACATTGTGTTATCACGCAAGCTAGCCGGCGCGGGGCATTATCCAGCGATTGATGTTAATGCAAGTGTAAGCCGCGTTATGGATCAGATTGTCACTGCCCAGCACAAAGATGACGCCAAGCACTTAAGGCATTTGCTCTCGCTCTATCAGGAAGTGCAGTTACTCATTCGAGTTGGCGAATACCAACCGGGTCAGGATCCTGCCACAGACGAGGCAGTGGCTAAGTTTGACTCAATTGAACGCTTTCTCTGTCAGAGGGCGAACGAACCTTCACCGTTCAAAGAGACACTTCAGCAGTTAAATCAATTAAACGGAGGGTAAGTGAATGGCACTATCCAGTCAGGAAATTGATCTTATCGAACAACTGCTTCATGTGCGTAAACGTAAAGAAGAGCGGCTACAAGCCCAATGGAATCAGCTCAACGAACAGCAAGATAAATGCAAGCATGAAAAACAACGCTCGTATCAAGAGTGGCTTATTTCACGGGAGGCGTTAACAAACCCTCTGCAAACTGAAGATGTTATGGATCGTAGTCAACTGAACCAACTCCTAGGAGAAAAGCGGAGTCAGTATATTGAAGAGCGTTCTAAAGCCGATTCAGTCGAGGACTGGCATAAACGAATCGAGCAGTTGGAACGTGAAAAGTCAGAACTATGGAGCCAGAAAACAAAGCTGATAAGAGGTCAGGAAAAGCTAAAAGAGGTACTGGATGAATAACAAAATTGAACATGTGAATAGTACTGCTTGGCGTGTTGAAGGCGTTGCTGGTCGTCATGAAGCCGATCCTGAGCTTAGACAGCGATTTACGACTCTTTTCCATACACAACAAGATGTAGAAGCACAAACCGATACACCAGATACCTCCGCGCGGGTGCCACCTTCGATTTTAAATGAATTATCCGCAGTGAATCATGTAACCAAATGGGGCAATGCAGAGCTACACAGAGGTGAAAATAGTCTTTCGTTTAAATTGCTCAACGGCCCGATGTCGGGTTTAGTGATCTTTGCTCAATGGGACGCGCAAGGCGTTGCGTTAACTCTGAAACCCAAGAACCAAAAACAGCAAGACGCACTGAATCGCATCATGCCGAAAATAAAAAGCCATCTCAATGAATCCGCGTTAAAAATGACAATAGAGGTAAACCGCTATGACTGATCTAATTGAAATGAGCAAGGTGATTGGCACTGGTTTAGAAAACCAGCAGTGTCAGATGTCGTTACAGAAAGTTTCGGGGGAAGGTCAGTTTTGGTCATATCGAAGTGATTCAAAGAGCGGCATATGGTGCAGTCACTCCGATTGGAATCAGGGTGTTACTGATATAACTGCTATCGAATCATTAAGCATGATCCCCGAAGATCTTTTTCCCACACTCGTCGCTGCCATGTTTTCCGCGGTGAGCATTCCGTTTGTCAGAGATATCAGTACGCAAGGCGCAGAATGTTGCTTGCTCGATGGAATCTATCCGGTCGTACAGTGTCAGGGTTATCAGTTTGTGTTGGTTGGGTTTAGCGCCGCATGGCTACAGCGCCTGACTACGCATTGGACGCGTTGTTCTGCGCAAAGCATTAAAGTTAGTGTGCCGTTGGTTGCAGGATACACAACGGACATTAATTCAATCTCACAGGGCAATGGAGTGTGGTTAAAAGAAAGCGTAGACCCTGATGAAGGAAAAGCGATCTTGTGGTGGGATAAACCGCTGGCAATCGTTCAGTTCGAGGGAGAGCAAACATGGTCTGTGGAGCAGGTATTCGCTCCATACTCATTTTCTGAAGCGGTCAGTTATGTTCAGGTTGCCTCACTCGAAGTTGATTTACCTACGTTGCTGCAATTGGTTGAGGGGCAAACTATCGAAGCACCACTGACGTGTGAAACCGCGTGTAAACTCGTGTCCGGCAACCATTGCATTACCTCAGGCGAACTCTTAGTCAGTCATGATGGGGTGGTTTTCTACGCGAACAATACGTATACAGAAGCCGCTTAAATCTAACGGAATTTTGGGGCTGAGCCGGTTGGTCTGACTTATCGGCTTTTTGCATAATAAGCCTCAACGCCAAAGAGTCACATCTGGTCAAACCACATTTCTCGTCTATTTTTCCTGTTTTGATATTGAACGTTTGAAAGCCATTTCATAGTTATTGCGACAGCATAGGTACTCCTTTAGTTACCCGTTTCAAGGCTCCGTATGTCAATCTAGAGGAGAGGTTCTTATGTCACTCAATATTAGCGGCACTTTTGACCGCACCATTAGCGATGCTCGCATTGAACATGTAAAGCAAGCAAATACAAAAGAAGAAGCTACCTACATGGGGCTTTGGGATAAAATCAAAGATTGGTTTTGTGGAACAGATAAAGCTCAAGCGCTTGCGCATCTATATGAAATCACACATGAAGTTGATGTTGAAACTTCTGAGTCAACCTCTAAGAAAATGGAAGCATTCTGCAAGCTGAATCAATTGGCGGGTAGTGGCTTTACTAATCGCTTTCAAGGAGAAGTTATCGATAACCATGATGGCACATACAGTTTTGAGTTTGAAATCACGGATGTGTTGGAAAAAACACGTGTGAATTATGGTGAAACATCGAAAGAAGCGGATTGTATCCTTGGGCGAGAGCTGACGAATCACTCACAATATTTGCTTGTGGATAACGTCAGTCGCAACGGGCTACAGGACGCATTGGATCGTGTATCATTTAACGATGAGAACGATACGTACCAAGGTGTTACGTCTTCCAAACAAAAACAACTAGCGACGGAACGCCTCAGCCCACAGGCAAAAAATCAGATGTCTAGAGACAGCCAACTTGCTCAAAATTGGGTAGCAGTGCAAATGAAATGTGTGGATCACTTCTCTGATCAACGTGCTCGTCTAGAGCAGTTAGAAGGGGCGGGGAATGGTACTCCAAGAGAATGGGTGCAACGAGGGTTAGCCTCACTCAATCAAATTCACGACTCCGTCAACAAGTACTTTGCAGGCCAACAAGAACCCGTTGAACCTATGTCACTAAGCCGAACATCAATAAAAGAGATAGGTTTGAAGTCAAAACCTTTACCACCAACTCAGGTAGAGAGGTTATTGCCAACACTGACTCTACCACCAAGAAATGACGAAGCGTGGAATATGGGACGCGATGAAGACGGAGAAAAACGCTACCGTGATATTGGGCTAATTGTTCATTTACTAGAATCGTTGAAGAATTATCAAAATACTCGCTGCGAATATCAGGCTGAGCCAAACTTTCAATACAAGGCTGAGAGCGGCGGCGTGCGATCAGATTTTCATCGTGCTGGAGACATAGCAAGAGAGCAATTTTTTAACGCTGCAGCCGCAGCAGGATACGACCTCAACAACCAAGAGATTTATCGACAAGTCGATCATATCGCTGGAATGTATCATTCACTGAATTATGAGTCGCTGTTGACTACAACTGGTACTTTACTGAGCTAACCAAAATAAGAAAACGGAAGGCGCTGCCTTCCGTTTTTAGTTTATTTCAAACAATTTTAAAAACTAGGTTTCACTTATTTCTAGTTATTAGCTTATCGCGAGTCAGACTCTGCTGTAATGTGTTCTAAGTCAATGAGATAGGGAGGAATGGTATAAGCAGAACCGTTAGGTATGTCCCCAATCAAACTTTTGTTCGCCAGCATACCAGATGGAAGTTCTCCGCTTTTGTTAGCAATATCAGGACGAAGCAGCTCAATCCCTTCAATAACATTAGGGTTCTGGGCGCTTGTTGCAATAATCCCGTTTAACATGCCTGACATCATCATCGCCTGTTCTGCTACCTGAACAACAGAATTACGGTAGCTTTGATCGGAAAGATCCTGCGGCTTACTAGGATGAACAACTTGTAAGTGCTCGTTGATTCTGTCTCTACTTACAGATGTAGTTGCTCCCATTAACGGAACGGTGCCTTTTTCATCATTGTGATAGTAACTTTGCTCGAAGTTCATGTTTCCTAAGCCAAAGTCCACATCAAAATGATGGCCGCCTTTTTCCTTTAAGTAAATCAAGCGGGAGATGTCCGAAAAATGCTTGATGCCGTCCCACTTATCACTACCACCTTTTTGTAAATGGTCACATGCTTTTCTAACCATATTATTCAGTTCAGATTTAGACAGTACACCCGGCTCCGGTTTTGGTAGCGGTTTCTTTCTTAAACGATCGAACGTGCTTTGTGTTGGGTCTGGCTTAAACATCGTATCAATATCACAAACCTCGTACCCGTTAGCACGCAGTATGGTCCTTTGCGTATCTCGTTTGTCGATTTCTTCCTCTATGATCGCGTCACGTTTCATGAGTTCAGCTTCTAATGAAGAAGAGTACCACATGCTGTGCTTAAACTGGCTCCCCTTAGATTTGTCTGCAGACTCGAGCAGGACATGCATCGCTTCCTGGCTCATCGCGCCACCGGACCAAAAACGATGAATGGTTTGTGGAATAGGTTTGCTCTTATTCGTACCAATCTCTACACCCGCTACTGTAGAAAGTATGTCTAGTATAGGTTGGCGTCGATGATCTCCTTGTGAAGTGAGATCTATTTTCGCCTCCATATCTCCAACGACATTAAAGTTGTTTTGACCTGCTTTCGGCTCGTAATTCTGTACATTTGCCTGCTCGTGTTTATGTTGCTGAAACTTCGCTTTATGATGAGCGCTGCGACCGATGATTGGATCGTTCTCTTTACTTTGACTCGCTTGTAGCGGTTTGCTCCCTATCACCTGAGGAATACTCTCAGTTATAGGTGAAGCACCTTGCGGAGGTTGAGAGGAAGACATACTCAAGTTGCTTGTGGTTACTCCTGTTACTTCACCGTATTGTGCGCCTGATGATTGACTGGTAGAAGCAGTAGAGGAGGTAGCAATACTATGATTAGCTTGAATTTCGGGCATAACTTATCCTCCCAATTGAAGTTCATGGTGAAGTAACGCTAACTTGCTAGTAAATCCTCGGAAAACAGTCTCTAAACCATTTTCCTCAACTAACGTTTGTGAACTGACCAAAGCTTTGAGCTCGTACCCGTCGTCACCTAAACCCAAAGTGACTTGACCACCTTCAACGCCTTCTAGCGGAGGGATAATTAGAGAGAGTACGGGAGCAGCGTAATCCATCAGTTTGGAGTTGGTCAGATCTGGTAATTGGCTCCAAAGCCACAGGCCGCTATTCATCCTCGATAACATGACATCAGGCAATCCCTGAATCTGAATCGCCAGTGTATTTTCGGCGTGCAAATCACGCAGAGTTTCTGGTGACAATCCTATATTCACCAAAAAGTGACTGATCAATGTATCCAGTTCCTGATTTAGAACAGGTTGTGAGTTCATCGAGTGAATTGGAGGAGGCATAGGGCTACTCTCGTGTTGAAATATGACCTATTCACGTTATAACGTGCCCAGCAAACTCAATATCTAAACTCATGTGACTCTTATGAAAGCTGGTCTGACCTAATCCATTAAAAACTCAGCATTACTGCAATTTCTTATGCGGTACTTACAACAAAAAAACGGAAGGCAATGCCTTCCGTTTTTGCTTCATTACAAACTTAAAGTTTGATTTGCTGTAGCGTTGGTTTCCATCTCGCGTGTGTCGCTTCATCTTCAGGCGTCACGCCAACGTTACGACCATCCAGAATGTTAAGCACATAACGCTTGTTGGTGCCATCGACGTAGCGACTGATCAGCTTGTCGTCTTCCCAGAACCATTTTTGAGCAAGGTTAGAGCTACATGACTCAACGGTTAGGTTCTTATCATCAGAAACCGTCAGACAACGATCTGGTGCAACACGGCTACGGTAGCGCTCATCGCTATCTAGACCCCAAGTCTGGTTCCAACTTCCGTGACAGCTCCAGCCATCCACTTGGCCACCCTCGGCTTCTTTGTCGCCATTTGTACCATAAACGTCTAGGCACAAGTCGTTGTTGCTTAACGACTGCAAGGTCACATGAGCTTCAGCTTCAAACAGTGGGTGACTCCAGTCTATACGAACTGTACGTGGAATTGACCATCCTGTCGTTGCCCAACCGCCAGGGCCATACACAGAGAACAGTGCTGATGGGATAACATCACCATAGCGTGCTTTAGCAATGAACTTCGCGCCAATCTCGAAATCCGTAGTTCCGGTCTGAGAGACAGGAGCTTCGTATATTACGTCATAGTTAGGCTTGAAGTTAGCGTAAGAGATTGGATTGAATTTCGATTTATCGAATACCCATCCGCTTCCCCAGTGTGCTGAAGTAAAGTAGCAGCCAAGCTCTTCACGGCGTAGCTCTTGACACTCATCAAACTCACGCTCAAACGCAATTTCAAAATCGCTTAAAGAAGAACGGTTGTTCACGCGGTAGTCTTTGGTATCAAATACCAGTGTTTTTTCATTCTTATAGCTGAATGAACCGCTCACTTCTGCACTGACTTTAGGGCCATCTTTGCCAACTTCCGCACCGGCTGAGCCGTTAATACCGATCGAATAGCCGTGGGTGTCACGGTGTTGGTAGTCTTTGTTTTCGTTATGAGGGAAATCGCTGACTTTCTTAGGTACGTAACCAGACACTGGTTTAACCCATAACTCATAGCTACTCGCAAATGGGCCAATGTACGTGCGACGATTCGCCCAGCTTTGGAACCAGCTGTGATCTTGTTGAAGATCATCAACGAGGTGGAAGCCTGTACCCGCTTTATCCGCCTCAACAGTAAAACGTACGATCTTAGCGTCTGGTGTGAAGCCTTGCGAAGTAGAAGACTGAACCGAGCGCATCTGTGATACGTTGACGCGAATATCAACCGATGCGCCTGCGTTACACCAATCTCGCTTCGTATCGAAATCTTTACTCGTATAAAGATTACACGTTAGCTTTGAGCTGGTGATGTAGTAGACCTTTTCAACAACAGGGACGTAGTCGTCCGCGAACGCATTGACAGAAGCAGCAAGCAAAGAAAGAGTGAAAATTGTAGAAGTTTTCATATTACTCACCTCCAAAGCCAAGACGGTCAAGGGCATGAACCAAAGACTGGTTAATACTATCTAACTCAGCCGCTGGGTTATTCACTGGGTCACCATTCTCATCGCGGACGTCTGCAACAATGGAGTTGATGATGTTATCGCCTTGATACATGCCAGTAACCACAACAGGTGCATCACTGCCAAGCCCAGTTAACGATTGGCTAAGGTCAATCTTGGCATCTTCACCTGAGACTTGTCTCAGGTCAATGACGACCGTATCACCTTTAACGACATGTGATTTTGCCAGCGCAATATCATCATCTGATGCAGTTCCTACATTGATGTAGAGTGCATCGGTTTTAGCCAAATTTCCGTTGTAAAACTGAGTTGATTGCTGATAGTGCTCAGTGATTGACTGTGAAACTTCACTTTCACTTCCAAGTATCTGAATATCAGCAAATGCATGTGCAGCAAACAAAGAAGAGAGTAGGGTAAGTGTCCCTAACACTTTAGTTTTGTTATTGTGCATACAAAAATCCTCGTAAAGAGTTATTACTTAATAACAATTCAAACGTCAGTTAACTTTCCATGATATTTTGTTGTCATCCTTGAACGAGAATAAATACCTCTTGGAACCAAGCTATATTCCAAATCAATCCCCGTGTTTTATTTAGTAACATGATAAATAGATTTCCGAAAAGAGATTTTTTAGATGGTTTTACTGAATTCTTATGACCATCAACCAACACATAATGTGATCTCCATTCAGTATGCAAGTGTTATGAACCCTCCTCGTGATTGCTCACAAATGATACAGATATTGTTCTGTTAATGATCTAAATGCGATTTTTATTATTTAGAAAAAGAACCTAAAAAAGTAGATTTAAAATTGAATTTATCACACCAGTTTATTTATAAATAATTGTTATAAAACAATTTTAAATCCATGCGCAAGTTTTAGATTCCGATTATCAAAACAATCAATAGATCTTAATCTAGTCATAAATATAATTTCATCACTTACACGTCTCAAAAGTGATAATATCAAATACAACAATAAAGTAATTACTCTAATTAAAATTCAAACACCAATTTGATTTTTAGTTAAAAATCAAAACATAGATCACAAACGTTTCTTATAGGAAACTTTAAATATTTTTCTTTTTTATCATCTGCTCTAATAAGCCAGATGGATTTTTAAGGATGATTATTTAAATACGGCGTTCAGTTAAAACCAATACTTTAAAATCAACTAAATTAACAGGTTCTAATTTAGTAATTTTATTTAATATAAATATTAGCAAGAACAAGGGTTGAATAAACTCAGGTCAATACCTGATATTGAGGAGCACCTAGAACGAGGAGATAAGAGAGGTGAAACTTGGCTGGACGAAGCCCAACCAAGTAGATAGGCGTTAAGGTCTATTCGTTAGGCAACTCATCGCAATAGAAAGGGCCACTAAACTCTAGTAATGCTTGAGGCATGTGTATCGACTCCTCCAATTGCCCAAAGTCATACAGAGAGAATTTTACATCCGCTTTCATAGACTTCATGTACTTTTGTTCACCACCAAAAATGATAACGGAAGGAAATTCAAGAGGATAGAAATCATCTAAATCAGATTTCGCTTCCATAACCATTTTGTATCTGAGTTTGTTCATTTCAACTTTTAGGTAACCAGCACAAGAATCATATTCACGTTTGACTGATAGATTTCCAATGGCGGGGTAGAAAATAAGGTCGTAGTTGTCTGAAATGTAGCGTCCAGCCCATAGCTCTATGTTGGAATTACTAATTTTAGCGCCTGTGAACATGTAGTAGAGATCATCGGAGAGCCCCATGCTATAAACCATGCCTGCACTCGACTCTTTGTCATACCAGCCTTTATCAACCTGAGCATAACCGCTTCCATACAAAGACACGTCACCATCAGAGAAGCTGTATTGAATTGGTGTTCCTACAGTGTAAAGAAACCATTTTCCTCCGACACCGGGCAATTCTGGAATGATACCAAACGGGGTCTGCCCGGGATTTAATCCTCGCCAATAATGAGCATGCTCGCCATCCCAACGCATTGAGAAATGGAAATCATTGTAGGTCACTTCAACCGAGTCTTGATTAGCGACGACTATCCCCGGGATTTCATAGTGAAAAAGCGTCGCATCATCAAAACCTTTCATAATGAGCTCGTCACGGAAGATATCATACTTAATGGTTTTTCCATTGAGTGGGGTAAAAGCAAGGTGAACATATGCCTTGGGCGTTGGCTCATCAAAATCAGGCGCTATATAGCTCTGGAGGCTGATTTTGAAATAACCCACATCCGGTACCGCTACATTATAGAACCACTGTTCTGCCCAAGTTTTATCTGAGCTTGGTACATGTGGCCGAATATCATCTAAGGTAGTCGCAGACACAGTTAGACTCAGCAGAGAAAACGAAGCTGTGACGGCAAGCAAAATCGATTTGAGATTCATCGTCTGGTGTTCCTTTAAATCAATAGAGGATGAGTAAAGGGAAATAAGTATTGATGCTGAATCGGCCACAAGGAGTTCTCCCCGTGGCCAATTCACAATAGCTAGCGACAAATACGAGCGTCGGTGAAATACAGCCCAGCCTGACATTGTGTTCCAGACTGACAGTGATCATCTGTCTGACAGTAGCATTCCCCACGGACGTTACATCCCGGCGTTAAATAGTCATCCATAGGGATATCACCACTAACGCGTTCCCAGAAAGGATTAGTAAACACGTTGTAAGGATCGAGCTCTGCTTTCGCCTGCAAGAATTCTTGCCACATCGGGAATCGAGAAGGCATGTCCTCGAAGATCGCAACAGAGTTCTTGCCCCAGTGAGGTCGCGCATCATACTTACGCAGCGACATCTGTTCTATCTCCAGATTCACAAAGTAATTCTTCGGTTCCTTTTTACCTTCTTGGCGTAATGTGTACTCGATACCCACAAATGCGGTTTCGCGACCGGCACTCATACCAATATAGCTGTCTGACGCTTGACCAAATCGGAAGTAAATACCATTAAGCGGGAAGCAGGTTCTTGGGTGAGCCGCGACAATCTCTCGTACGTCACGAATCCAGTCAGGCAAACGCTCAATATCAATGGCCACTTCCTGAAGTGCGATAGGAAGCCTGTCCCAAATACATTTGTTGGGATCTTTACATTTGAAGTACTGCATTTGATCAGAGTAACCAATAGGTTCACTCACTTTTTTGCCCGTATTACTATCGCGGAAGTAAGACTTTGCTCTGGCGTTATAACGCGCAACGGCGGCTAGACATTGCAATCCAGTACCCGGAAATTCGTGAGCGGCATTAAACAGCAAGCCGAAGAAGAACTCTTCTGCATCAGACACATCCGCCTGAGCATTATACGCTTCACCTTGCGTCTCCAATGGAACCGGGTTATACAAGGTGGTGGTATAGCGGCCAAGACCCGGGAACCAAGCGATATTGGCTGAGTAGTTGCTGCGAGCGATGTCCAGAACAACATCTTCCAATCCGGAATCGTCACGATACCCTGTCACTTCTGCTTTGACTTTGAACGCTTCCTCGATAGCCAGCGTGACTTCAACGACGACACCCAGCACGCCCAAGTTGACGCGAGCAGCGTTGAGTAAATCGCCGTTTAATACACGAACGTCTCCCTGACCATCAACGACTTTAAGCTCTGTCACATAGTCCGCAAGCATATTGCTAGGTTTTTCCAATGTTGAGCCGTGTGTACCACTGCCAAGCATGCCGCCGACTGTGAAGATGGCTAACTCAGTGACCATGTTGATCGCGTAACCTTGTTCACGAAGAAAATCGTTTAAGTCATTAAACCTCATACCCGCTTCAACCGTCACACGTTTGTTCGCGGCGTCGAAATGGACGATCTTATCCATGTTCTTGAGCGTGAGTTGAACTTGATCATCACCCGCGCAGGCGGCATCGATCTGGCTGGCAAACTTACGATTACCCGTCATCACTTTCTTGTCGCGTATCAGTGCATCTTTAACGATGGCCTGAACGCCTTCAATGGATTGTGGGTCATAAACCGCTTCAGGATGACAGGTATAGGTCCCTTGATAGTTGGAGATTTCGCGTTCGGGCTCGCTCGTTTGAAGCGCAAAGGCTGTTCCTAATGCAGCCGATATTAAAGTAGCGCCGAGCGCGAGAGTTCTTATTCTCATTAAATATTCCTTATTTAAAAGCATCGTGACATTGAGCTTCATCAGCTCGAAATTGAAATTTACTATCAGCCAAATCGTGGCAATATTTGTTGTTCGATAACGTCCCGAACGGCACGTCGATGTTGAGAAACCCGACTGCGGAAGAACTCGCCAACATTGGCTTGGTATCCATCAAGCGGTCTTGGCCCTATCTCTGGAACCCAAAGCGCATGATTCGTTGTCGCAAAATTGAGTTGAGAATGACCTAAAATGGCAAGCGGGCCTTGAGAGAGGTTTTTCGCATCAAAAATCCAGATTTCTTTACCGTTGCCAATGGTGTTGGTTGGCTCCTTACGAACTACTGCAGTAAAGACGTAGCCGTCATCTTGAGCGTAGCTACCGGGTCTCGACATAAACTGAGGCGTTCGCATTACACAGTCAGCAGGAAATTGATAAGCATCGGTGACTGCCATCTTTTGGCAGTCCATATGGACGAGCGCGGAAGGTTGGTCTTCTTGAGGTAACGAGTCATTGGTAAACAGGCGGTTAGGGTATTGCTCGTATGCATCCGCGACACGCTCAACAACATGGTCTTTTCGGTAACCCACAGCAGCCCAATAGATATGGTCAAACTGCTCAGGGAATTGGAAATGACCTCGGTAAGCAGGATCATTCATATCCCAGAAAAGCTGGTCATCACGAATTAAACGAAAATCACCCGTAATTTCACGCACGGAATCAGGTTGAACCTGAATGCGCGCGCGAACTAGGCCCCCGACATCCACCGGTGCGGCAGGATAACCTGCGAGCGAATCACTGACTCTTCCGCCGAAGAGCAATCTATCTCGAGTATATTGAGGCTCAGATTTATCCATCGCGCCCAGATACTGCCCATAGAGCGTAATTTCGTTTTCATGGTCATCGTAATTGCACATGACATCCGAGGTATCAAAGTTAAGCTCAATGTAATCGGCGGTGACAATGTCACGATTTGAGAGCAGGTCTTTCTTGCGGATAACCCATACAGGCGTGCGATGTTGCTGAGCGTAGACTGAACGGATACCAATCATTCTTAGCGGCTCAACTTGTGCCGCTGTTTCAAATATCAGGACATGATGGCGGGTGACACCCAGTGAATGCGCAGTTGCAGCGATAAATGCTGGTCGGCCATCTCGTCCGACGATATCCCAACCTTGAAGGGCGCTTTTCTTATCCCACTTCATGAGCCGGATAAAGCCATTCTTGGTCCCCGTATTTGAAACGTTACCGCCATAGTTGATGGTAAAACACTCGTCTGATTCGAGGTCAAAGTATGGGTGCCCAGTGGTCCGAACCTGCGGGAATAGCCATTTGTCTGGCGTCAGTGCGTCCATCCATGGTGGTAAACTGCTACGCCATTCATCGTAATGACCGATGGGCGTAATAAGATCTAATGTTGTCGCATCAAATTCATAAGGGACGCCGCCTTCGTAACTCAAAGCGAAACGGTTATCACCGAGATAGTTGGGCGCGGTATTACAGTAGTTCACAAAACCCATAGAAGGGCTGTAATACGCCATACCACCAAGCAATTTGAATCTATCAGGCCAATAGTGGATGTGCTGTTGCATGATCGCAGAAGGAGTGTCGATCATTTTGCGCATAAACGACACTTGCCCAAGAGAGAAATCCAAGCGGGTCAGCGCACCACGACCACTCGGGCTAAGGTGATCCCGTTCGAGTGGAATGCCTTCAGCAAAGAACACATGGCCCATAATGTCATTGGGTAATTGCCCGTAAAGCAAGTTTAGGTTGCCCGAAGAGGGCGTGAAGTCGGCTTGCATTATCGACTCTGGGAAAAGTGAGTGATTCACAGTCGGTGAAGCGAATAGCTGCCCAGGCACGAGAGTAACTCCCGCTAATCCCTTTAAAAAAGTACGTCTTTCCATAGCTCTCATTAATAAGTAATTAGATGCATATATTGGAAAGTAGATGAGATTTATAAAGTGTATTGAGGAATGTTAAAAATTATGAATTGTGGCAGAGAAGTGGTGCAATGACTCTAGTCGATTACACAGTGAAGCATCAATAACATACTGAAAATCTGTTACTTTTATCATTACTCAATTTTTCAAATTACATAGTGACAGTGCCACTATGTCGTTCTGATTGCTGTCTTTGCATAAGCATTGTCTATTGCTACTCGCTATTCACATTATCCTTGCCTATCTTTATTGAGTATTAAAACAGTATGAGCATTCAGCTGTGACTGGCTGTACTCGTGCTGAATAAAGAGTGCGTGTACCCCAAAGTCCTTGAAGAGAGAAGGATGTCATACACAAGGCACTCTTAACTTAGATGTAAGGTACCTAACGTATGCATGTGAAGAACCTTTCGATTGGCAAAAAAATTGCCCTAGCGTTTGTCGTTATCGCCGTAATGAATTTGGGCTTCGGCTTTTTAATGCTGAGTGAACTAAGGAACATTAAAGCCGAACTCCTCAACTATACCGACGATACACTGCCTGCTGTCGAGAAAGTCGACTCTATTCGAGACCAGATGTCGTTATGGCGAAGAGCTCAGTTTGCCGCCTTTGCGATGAGTGATCCTGCAAAAGTTCAATCCACCATTTCAAGTAACGAGAACATTCGTCAGGAAATTAATAAAGGGCTCAGCGCCTACGGAAAGACCGTTTGGCCTGGTGAAGAAGAACAAACCTTCAAGCGACTAGATAAGAAGTGGCAAGGTTATCTGGCGACGATGGACTCATTCAATCAAGCCATGTCCAACATGGACAAAGAAACCGCTTACCCCATATTGGCTAACTCACTCGGTGAGTTTGAGAGCATCGAGGCTGACATTAATATATTGGTCGATATTCTCAAAGGTGCAATGAACAGTAATCGGGAAGCGATTTTATCATCAGTCGATGGCTTAAGCCGTTCAGCAATGATCATCAATGTTTTGATCGTCGCAGTCATGGTGATTATGACGATGTTTCTGACCCGACTTATATGCGGTCCTTTAGTTGTCGTTGTTAAGCAAGCCAATGCAATCGCCGAGGGGGATCTGTCTAGAACACTGGATCGCTCAGCGATCGGTAACGATGAATTAGGTGAGCTGGCTGATGCTTCGACCCGAATGCAAAGCAACCTCAGAGACTTGATCAACCAGAGCGTCACAGTGGTTCGCGAGCTCGGGCGCGCAGTCGATGACATGACTCATACATCGAACAAATCAGCGCGTGAAATGCAAGATCAGCAATCACAGGTCACCCATGTTGCGACGGCGATGGGGGAAATGAAATCCTCTGTGGCAAATGTAGCTCAAACCACAGAAGTCTCTGCTGAAAAAGCCAATGACGCGAATGGCAAAGTTCAAGAAGGGGCACGTAATACCAAAGCAATGGTTGGTTCTATTCAAAATGTCGCACAGATCATGGGGGAAGCGGGTGAGAGTGTTGCCGAGCTTGAACAACAATCGAACCAGGTTAATACCATTGTCGATGTGATCCGAGACATTGCCGATCAAACCAACCTGCTCGCACTAAACGCCGCTATTGAGGCAGCACGAGCGGGTGAATCTGGACGAGGTTTTGCTGTTGTAGCAGACGAAGTTCGTACACTCGCCGGGCGTACACAGGCTTCCACAAGTGAAATCACCGCAATCATCGAGAAACTTCAGGCTATTGCCAGCCAGGCAAAAGAAACAACCGATCGTTCGCGTCAGCAAATCGAAACGTGCGTCGAGCAAGGTAATCAGTCTCAAGAACTTATGACCGCGATTCGTGGCTTCATCTCAGAAATAGCTGACATGGGAACGCAAATAGCCAGCGCGTGTAATCAGCAGGATAGTGTGGCTGAAGAGCTCAGTTCAAATATTGAGAGTATTAACATGTCTGCTCAATCTGTTTCTGCTGGCTCTGAAAGCACCGCACAGGGTTGTCAGGAGCTCAGCCGCCTGTCCGCCTCGCTCCAGCAAGCGATGGGTAAATTCAAATTGGATTAGTGAGTCAGACGAATACGGTCTGGAATAAGGAGGTTTTATGGTTTTCCGCGCAACACTGGTTTCACTTGCAGTCGCGTCTGCACTATTTCCAATGGGCTCCATCGCTGCACCTATAGCGTTGCCTGACACGCCGCCAGCAATGAATCAAGTACAGCAATCGAACGCATGGCTTGAGATTAGCCTAGGTCAATTCAAACAAAACATGGCACAGTTTCGCTCCCATCTCAGCAGTCAAACAAAGCTTTGTGTGGTGATGAAGGCCGATGCCTATGGTAATGGAATACGCGGCTTAATGCCGACCATTCTTGAGCTCAATGTCCCTTGCATCGCAATCGCAAGTAATGCTGAGGCGAGGACTGTCCGAGATAGTGGGTTTGAAGGCCAGTTAGTTCGTGTTCGATCTGCCGATATTCAGGAAATTGAACAAGCCATGGATCTTGATATTGAAGAGCTTATCGGCAGCTTGGAGCAGGCGAATCAGATCAAATCTCTAAGCACAGACAAAACAATCAAAGTCCATTTAGCGTTGAATGATGGCGGTATGTCTCGAAATGGGATTGATATGAGTACCGAAAAAGGTAAGCAAGAAGCACTTGATATTGCGAAGCACCAAGGCATCGATATCGTGGGCATCATGACGCATTTCCCAAATTATGATGCTGACGAAGTGAGAAGCAAACTCGCCGATTTTAATCAAAGCTCAGCATGGCTGCTCGAAAACGCTAACTTGAATAGGGATGATGTTTTACTACATGTATCAAACTCCTATACAGCATTGAATGTTCCTGAAGCACAACTGGATATGGTGAGACCAGGCGGGGTGCTGTATGGCGACCTACCAACTAACCCGGAATATCCTTCAATCGTCAGCTTCAAAACTCGAGTCGCGTCTTTACACAATGTTCCTGCCAATTCTACCGTCGGCTATGACAGTAGCTACGTGACCAAACGTGACAGTGTATTGGCCAATTTACCCGTAGGGTACTCTGATGGTTACCCGAGAAAAATGGGTAACCGAGCCCATGTAATAGTGAATGGGCAACGTGCTCCGGTTGTAGGGAAAACATCGATGAACACGACGATGGTAGATGTTACTGATGTTAAAGGTGTAATTACGGGACAAGAAGTCACACTGTTTGGCCAACAAGCGAATGCACAAATCAGTGTCGGAGAAATGGAAGAACATGCTGAATTGATATTCCCAGAGCTTTATACCGTTTGGGGAACGGCCAATCCAAGGCTTTACATACCGTAACCAAGATCACATAAAGCGGTTCAAAGCCAGCGTTAGTGAGCCATTTAGATAAACTTCAAATTGGCTATAAACGCTGGCTATATATAGGGTTGGCGACATCATTACTTCTTTTTAGACTTTTTCATTTTATATTCAATCATTTTGATATGAGAATAATGCTTCTTTAAACCTATTGTCAGGGAGACAAATATGGAAAATGAAGCAGCTGCAATTATTGCTAAAAGCTCACCTCAACAAATCGCGACTGGCGAGTTAGTTGTCCTCAAAAACACCATCAAGAAATTCTGTAAAGGCCCTATGCGTTCTGAGCTCATGAAGTTGGCTAACTCAGAACTCGGGGGAATCTGTTCTAAGATCACTGCGGAGCGCATGCCGGTTTATCAAGCGAAGATCACCCACCTTAAAGAACTTGCCAAGTGCAACAATCAGTTAAGACTAAGAGACGAACTACGAGAAATCAGAAGTACAGGCATTTAGCTCAGTTTAATTAAGCAAGGCCGTTAACCGCCTGATAAAAGAAATATTACAACAATAAATAATCACAACATCATAGGCTAATTAGCATGTATTACGAGAATAATAAGAAAGTCGTGAGAGCGGGGTACGCCCCAATTGAAGAAGAACAAGATGGCGCGAATGTCCAACCTCAACAACCTGTACAAGAGACGCCCGATCCCGAACCAGAATATGAAATCAATCTAAAAATCCATTGCACGAATGAGGAGCTAAACTCTCTCCAGACTGGACAATGGTCTTTGGGGAGCACTGAGCTTGAAGCGCCAGTGTCACAATGGTCAAAAGAGGAGACACATGAGAAAACAAGCGTTCTGACCGCTCATTGTTTTCAAAGTGAAGAAAAGGTGCTCCACCATGAACTCTTCGCCAAACATCATACGACTTGCTTCGACGTTATACCTAAACCCAAAGGTACCGAACACATTAACGCCGAATTTATACCGGTAAAGTTAGCAATCAAAGCACACGATAGTAAATTGGCATTTCCGACAACGGGCTACTTTTATCACTTTATTAGTGGAAAGCTAAGCCGTGAGTATCGTATAGCTGGAGAAGGGCTTTCAATATTTCAGCCAACGTTGTCTGAAGCATCAAAATTGGATGATGAGCTTTTAACTAAAAACCAATTAACGAGTGTTTTGCTTCCATACAAACGAGAAGATGCCCCTGTACCCGATCAGCATTTTCTATATCGCTTGGAAAAACTTAGCCAAGATCAGCTCAATGCAGTGACCACTCAATGGCTCGACGAACACGCACTTAAACTGGAAATGGACGACATAGTTGCCGCAAGAACGTCAGTATTAGAGAAACGACCTGAAACAGAGCAGGGCGCTGAAGTATGGCCCCCTTTAAAGCAGTTTAAAGCCGTTCACCCATTTGGCGATATATGGGGTCAATTCAAACAACATCAGCTTAGTGAAACCATGGTTAATGTCATGCAGAGTCATTCTATTCCTGACAATGTTCCTGTATTGATCCTCCCAGTCACGAAAGAGGAACAGCTACGCCAATACTGTACAAAGTTTGACAACTTTATTTTCTTTTTTCCAAACTCCCCTAACTTTGGTGAGCAAGGAATTAACCTTAGAGCCATTAATGAATTCAAAAGTTACTTCAATAAGCCACCAAGATTTATAATCCTCACTGACGATGACGAGGAAAGTACAGGCTTTACTCAGACGGTGAGCTTCAAAGCCAAATGGAAAGGCGACTACAAAATAGACAGTCAACTACAATCGTTTTATCAAGAGTTTGGCGGTGAAGGGGCCATAGTCCAGAAAAACGCAAAAAATCAAACCGTACTTAAGCTCGCATCTAACATTGAAGGTTGTCCAACCAATGCGTCTGAGCTAGGTGAGGCGCTAACTGCATTTAGTGAAGGTCAAGCGGTAGTTTACACAATGTCCGATGATACCCACGGCCCAGAAAAGACCGGGTTATTTGAAAACTATTCGGAATACCCACTTGAAGGCACTTTTACTTTCGTTCTCACTCAAGAAGGTAAAGATACCGCACAAGATAAGTTTAAAAAGCTTTGCCCTGACTGGGAACAGCAGTCGTTTGACTTTGAAAGGCTTATCGATAAAAGAACTCATCGAGGTAAAACCCTATTATTGTCTGGTGCGAGGGATTCTTATGCACAGGTTGCAGGCTATGATTCCGGTGAGGTTACTGAGGTACACATGAGGGATAAGGATCACAAGCCCGATAAACGTACAATCTATGAAAATGGCAAAGAAAAAGACTACCCGTGTGGCATAGATGACAACGCAATTTATCGAACACTGATTTCCGACAATGCGATAAAAGAGTCTGAATTACCTCAAGCTATCCAGAATGGACTTAACTCGATACTGAATAACGATCAACTCTACCTAGTTTACAACTATGGTTACCATCAGGTACCAGCAGAACATCGTCAAGATCTGATTGAAACACAACACTACGCATTCGAAAACTTGAGTAATAAAGCCGTTGTACTTGTTGTGGGAGACAAACACATCCCTGATTTGGGCTCTTATGATTCTATCTCTATTGATAGCCCTGATTTGATTGAAGCTCTCAACAGTCCTTCAAATAGGGCTCTATTTGTAACAGTAGGTAGATTGCCGGCTAGTGTAAATAACTACCTGATAAAGAAAGTTAACCTAGTTTTAGCTGAAGGAAAAGGTTCAATATCAATAGCTCAAGAGTTTGGTGTCAACTATGTCATTCTTCCTCAAGAAAGCGGTCTAAAGACGGACTACCATTCCTCTGGAAAAGAGTTAGTCGAATGTTCAAATAATTTATATACCCCTTGTGACGGCGCCAAGTTACTTAGAAAAATAGCAGAGGGGGCTTACGCTTCATCATATAAAGCAATGTGTAGCGAGCAAAGCCTAATATTAGAAACCTTCTCGGGCTTGTATCAAAGTAGTTTTGGACCTTTAGACAAAGCTTAATTTTTGAATAACGAACACATTGACATTGCTCAGAGTGTATACGAGGATGAAATTATGAATAGAGATCTTAAGCGCCACTCAAACCGAATTACCATCATTCCATAGGAATGGTGGGAAGCAGTACGCGTTAGATTTTTAAAACCCACCGAATCGAGGTGGGTTTTCTGTATCTGCCTCGTGGGTTCAGTCCTACAATAAGGAGGTAACATGAAGAAAATCGCAGTTTTTGGCAAGCCAGGAAGCGGAAAATCAGCGCTGAGCAAACAATTGGCACGCGAGACAGGCATTGAATTGCATCAACTTGATTCGATCGTCTACAAGAAAAATGGTGAGCAGATTGATGTAGAAACGTTCAAAGATGCCCATAACAATATCCTCGAAACCGAAAGTTGGATAATCGACGGACTTGGGCCAATAGAGTCGTTTAACCAGAGACTAGATGAAGCTGACACCTTGGTTTACATCGATCTTCCGTACATCACGAGTTATTGGCTCGTCACCAAGAGGCTTTTAAAAGGGTTAATAGTTAAACCTGAAGGTTGGCCAGATGGAAGCTCAATCTGGAATGGCACAATCCAAAGTTATCGATTCTTAAATCTCAGCCCAAAGTTTTGGAATGACAAGTTCATGCATAGGTTAGAATCCATTTCGACAAACAAATCTCTACACGTCATCCGATCCATTTCAGAGTTAAACAATTTTGCACGTGACCACATCAAGTAATGGGTTTAAGAAGATTCGTAATATACAACTTAATCATCGATAGATGGTTAAGTTGTATATTAGGTATTTTATGGTAAATCCAATTATGTTGAATGGATTTCGAAAAAGAGAGGAGTAATGGCAATAAAAGAGTTAGATTTCACGTAGACGAACACCACATTTAACATAATATACATAATGCGCACTCATAACATTAATTTAGTCAGGATATAGCCTTGGTCTATAAAAGTGGTTTTCTTCGGTCCGCTTTAAGGTTCCACTATAAAGTGGAACCTTAATCATATAGTACTAGCTAGTTCACTCTAGCTCTTCAACATGAATAGACATGAATTGACTCACTGATTTTTCTAGTTCACTAATATCTTTCCACTTAATTGAGTTATCAGGAAGTTGTTCCTCAAACAGGATTCCATCAAGCAACGACTTAATCGTGCTGTAATGTTCTTTTTGATTAATTTTCTCAATTGCATTTAATGGTTTACCACCTTCTACTGATTCTCCAAAATAAGCGACTTCAAAGTTAACTAAAGATGCGTACACTGTAGAATGCTCAGTCATCGCGTCTTGTATTTTCTTGTTGTTTGTCCATGCTGGGTTAGCTATTTCTTGACGCTCGATGTATTCTCGCCCCGAGTCATCAGTTTTTGTTTTTCTCCTGAAGGTCCTTTGAACATCAGTATCGTGGAGGACGAAATACTTCTTCTTAAAGTGGTTTAGTATTTTCATCAAAGAGGCTATTTGAACTTTTCCACGCGCTCTTATAATCAATAAGTCACTATAAGCCTCGTTTCCTAACTCTTTTTCTTTCTCAATAATGTAGTTGAATGCAGAATATTCTGTATCACCCTCTACTAGTAGAACTTTGCCTCCAAAGAAGAATTCAAGCATATGTGGATCAACTAGGTTCAGTAGCTTTAGATTCTCTTTTTCGTCCGTTGTTAAGCTGATGCTCTCAGGTCGATAAAGTGTTGTCGCTTGTATTACATCAGTAGCATTTTTCTCAACTCTTACTATGGTTGTATGATCGCGAGTTAAATCTATAAACTGAGGCGAGTGAGTTGTAAGCATGACTTGCCAACGTTCTGTCTCTGGTAAGCTATATAACACATCGCACGCTTCACGAATTGCTTTTGGATGAAGACTAATTTCGGGCTCATCCATGAGTAACAAATGACTTCTCCCTTCCTCTATTTTCTGATATTTATTGCCTCGCGTGGCTTGCTTTGCTTGATAGCCCATTTCAGCGATTGTTTTTAAAACAGCCCAAAGGATTGTTCTTCTAGCTCCACTTCCATGGTTTTCAATTGGTAACATTATTTTTTTGTCGCCAAATGATATGTTTATGTCGCTAGAGTCGAATACTTTTAGAGAATCGTCACTGTAAGATTCATCGATAGTAAATTTAAATTCATAACCAGGGATAACACGCTCTACAATTTGTGTAATGTTTTCCGATATACCACCTACCTCAGCTTTACTCACATCAGTAAATTCTTTTTTTAATGCGTCGAACTTGTTCACTAGTGAGTTGTAATCGTCAGGACTCGTGGTCGGTTTGTAATTTCTGATACGATCTTCGAGCAAAACGTTTACAATTTGTTTAACTGCCTCAGATTGTGTCTCAGGTGAGTCAAATGTGCTAACTCTATGCGCTTTTGGTCTTCTTGCTGAAGCAACATTATCGGTAGCCCAAGGCATTTTAGGTTTGTCGTCGTCTGCAGCCCACTCCCCTTTGTCTACCCTCATGCCGACACGTGATGGCTTATCCTTTGTATTTTTCCATATCCAGCGCTCTTTAACCAAAAATCGGTCTTCTCCGATAGGCTCACACCACAGATCTATCTTTGGTGCTGTAGCTCCGTCTACCAATGTATGTATTTCTACCTCTGGTAAATTTTCTGAATCAATCTTTTTGTTATAAAAATCATCAAGAGACATTTTCTCACTGGAAACTGCTAGCTCATATGCTCGTAGAATAGTACTTTTTCCAGCATTATTGCCCCCGACCAAAACAACGATATCATCCAAATCAACAGTGACAGCTTCACTGCCTATACATCGGAAATTTTTCACTTTGAGTGAATATAATTTAGGAAACCTTCGGCTCATTTAAACTCCCCTTATCAGTATGTTAAAAAAGGCTGCTCAAAAACTTTAAGGCATAATAGAACGGCGCTCGTGTATTAGTTAATGACCCAGATCATGAATGCATGTGAAACTAGTGGCACTATTTCAACTGGTGAGAAAATCCCAATAAAACGCTTGAAAGAGCTATCGATTTCTACTATTCAAAACTGCACGATATAGTCTTGGTGTAAGACAAGAAAAGTTGCTTTCTCTAGGCTGGTCTAACTTACACAGAAACAAACCTCTTTTTTGGGAATTATTCGTTGGCCGGTATAGCGGGAAATTAAGGTCGAGAAATACGGTTACAATTGGAAGCAATTAACCCCACCACAGAGGACACCCTAAGTGGTGGGAGTGATTTATTGGAGGTATCTAAAAGTTATTTGAGACTCCAGTTTCGTCTCTCATCTTCACTCATACCAGCAATGATCTCGTTGAAAATATCAATGAATTCGCAACTAACATTTCCAAATGATTGGTAGTTTGTTAGCAGATACCTTTTTACAGTTTTAGGCCAATTACCAGCTTTATGCCCTTCTATTATGGCCATTTTTGCGTCCTGGAAATTGGTATTAGACCTAAGCTCAGTGATTCTATTTTCAAAGTCCCCATACCCCCACTCATCAATTCGTTTTTCAAATTCATCAAGTGCTTTTAGTTTGTATTGCGCAATTGCCATATTTATAACCTCTTTCGCTGTTGAGTATTCGCATTTTGAAATGGCTTCATGTGCCCATAGCCAACCCAAACCAAAGGGCAAATTATGCCTCTTCCAAATGATCGCCGACGATAACAACGAGTAACATCACACTCAATAATATATGCAATTTTATTAATATAAAAACTAATAATTTTATATAAATCAATTTATTATGCAAACTCAAAAGAAATTTCACTGAAATGATTCATTTGAGTATATGCCCTAAGGTCGACTTGTCAGAATCCCCAGCCACTTTGCCGTCTTCTTCATCCGTCGCGGCCATAGAGTTAACTACATCTATGCACTACTTTTATACCGAGCCTCCATAATACTCATTACATGACGGACATTTGTGGTGGCCGAATGTAGTAAATGCTCCAGTAACTTTGCTCAAACGAATTTGCTGACTTCTTACCTCATAGCAAGCGGAACAAAATGGTCCATCCTCATCTTCTGTGTAGTAAGCGAAACCTTTATAAACAAGGTCATTTAAGTTACTTCCTTGAGAGTTTTTAAGTTCATTGATTTTTGTTTTTAGTTGGAAATTTTCCTCCATCACTTCAGCCAAGGCGAGTTTTGTATCAGCCAATTCTAAATTGAGATCTGCAAGCAGATTTTTGAACTCTGCATCCTCTATATTTTTACTAATTTCACGCAAACGCTTTGCCAAACTTATTGCTTGACCAATAGAACCGATTACATCACTCATAATTTACTCCAAACATGAACACAAAAAATGCACTACGCTAACTTTGAAAATAAATACATCCATTTCTTCTAACTTAGAAGTGCTAATTAGATTAATGAGGCAAAACCTACTAGGCTGCGAGCTACGCGTTCGGCGGGGTATTGACCACATGGTCTGGAACCGCTTGGGCCATTGCTCGAAGCATAAGAGGGGCTGATACACCAATATTTACTGCCAAAAGAGGGCTTAAATATGTATCTGAAGCTACATAGACTTGTGCTAATCCTCCCCCTAAAATGGGTAAGACAAAAAACGGAATCCAATAGAACACATCGTTCTTGGTCCTGCTGCACCTGTCTTTATCCAGTTGATGTCGGTTTTGAGCGCCGCAATCGTCCCCGCGCTTGAGACGACGCCCGTGATTAAGGAAATGAGCATTGCGTCCAGTAGTCCCATCATTGCCCCCTGAACTTACCTGAGAAGAACTCGAGTAAGTAGCGAACCATGGCGCGCATGCCAAGGGTATCGATGACGACCGCGCCAACGACATACCAATAGGGTTCGGGAATAGCCTGTAGCGCCTCGAAGCCTTGTTCGACATACGGCGCGTAATCAGGAATGAATGACAATCATAAGCGGAATAAAGACAACAAGCAGGATAAACTCGTCTTTGAAGCCGCGCTCTTTGATACTGACTTCATCGAGGCTACTGGTTGGGTTTCGCCTCTTTTTGTAGCCGCCTGATGTTTCTTCTGGTCTAGTTTGGCGTTAAATTATGTTCTCTTGGAACTTATACAGCTGTACATACTTACATCCCTGAAGTTAATTCTTAGTACAACTCTGATAGTTGTCGGGCGTGCAGTAAGTCATCGGGATGTACATCATCTCCTCTACGGCTTGTTTGTTCACAAGTTTGTAGAGGGTCAATATTGCTTGCCTGCCCATCTCGTAGGGGTTTTGGCCGACATTGCCGTGCGCTAGGTTGTCTTTTAGATACACGAGTTGTTCTTGGGCTGTGTCTGCTGTGATGATAACGATGTCTTTGTCGAGTATGGCCTGTTTGTGGGGGGTAACGACATCTCTATATTCTTCTAAAAACTGAGTCCAGCCCCCTACGGCCACGATGGCGTTAATTTCGCGTTCCTGATAAGAGTTGAGTACGTTTTTGAGATCCTCAAGGGCCCTATCAAACTGACCGAAATTGTGAAGTGGTTTACTAAACTCCGTCCAGCCGTTCTCTCCTTTTAGGCGCTCACCAGGAGGTAGCTCGTACTCTTTGCCTGATAGCGCTGAGCGTATTCCCATCACTCTGAGATTTAAATTCGGTGAATCAGGCCGACCGCTTTGAATAAGGATAGTCCCGCCATTCGGTAGTTGAGACTTAAGTTGCTCACCCAGCGCCTTTCCTAAATCAAAGTCGTTAGTGCCTATATAAGCCGCTCTTAATTTCGGATACCTAGCTAAAGTTTCTGTTGAGAAGTCAGCATCATAAGTGATCACCGGAATACCAAGTTCTTGCACTTTCTGCATACTGTGTTCAAGCATAAACTTACCCTGAGGCACCGCAATAGCAATACCGTCTACGCCTTCATCCAGCAAGTCAGAAATGATTTTGTCTTGCTTACGTATATCTACGCTTTTAGGGCCTCGATAAACGCATTCTACATTCTTGAGCTCTTTTGCAGCAGCCATGCAGCCTTCTCGGCTTGCCTCAAAAAATGGGTTGTTCTCTTCTTTGGGGACGACGGCAAAACGCAATAGCTTTGATTCAGAAAGGCTAGCAAAGCTGAGTAACAGAGTGAAAATAGTCATGTTTCTTATATAGCTGATCATGCTAACCCTACCCTTAATATGCTTTAGAGTTTTACCTATATTAAAAAGTTAGCTCATAAAGCGAATTTTGGGAGTGAACTTAGGTAGCTATTGCACCAACCTTGCCTATGTAAATCTATGTAAGCATGACTTTTTCATATTCAATTATTTTGATAAAGTTCATTGTTATTGCGTTCATGTATGCATAGTGACTCACAAGATGAGTAAAAAATGCGCATGACTATGTTGCATCTATAGACAACGGATTATTTCGAATGGATACCATTAACCAGCCAGACAGTAAAGCCATTGCTTGTGAAGATCATTTGATCATCTGGTTCTGGGAAGCCCATATGCATAAGAAAGGCTTGGCACAAAAGGCCATATTGGCCGAGCTGAGAAGGCTTGGAGATCTGTTGGTTAAAATCAGGCATGATAAAACCAATTTTTTGCTGCCAAGTTCCCGACTTGAGTTAGTGAATGACGTCGTACAGCACACCTTATTGCTCGGTGACAAGTTTTACGAAAAGCATGAGTATTTTGTTCAAGAGATACGTGAGCTGATTGATGAGCATTATAAGAAGCATTTATTTGTAGAGTATGTTTGATTTCTCTAGTTTGGTAACGATGCATCATTGCCCTACTTTGTGAAAATGCGCCATCACATCATCGTTTGCTCTTAAACACTCATACGTTCCCAGAGGTTTCATGTTTATAGGTGAAGTTTCCCGCAAAACCGGCTTGTCGATAAAAGCCATCAGGCTTTACGAAGAGTTAGGGCTTATCCAAACGCCACAGCGCCAAGGGCGCTACAGAATCTACAAACATTCAGATGTGGACATTCTTAACCTAATTGTTCAGGCAAAGCTTCTCGGAGTTAAACTTTCTGAGCTTAAGGGCATCATCGTCTACAAGAACAATCAAGTTGACTGGCAGCGCATTGAAGGCTTTCTGGTTGAGGTAAGAAAAAGATTATTGCGAGAACAAACGCTACTCGCCGAAAGGCTTAAAAATGTAGAGTCCTGTATTGAAGCGATCAATTCATGTGAATAGTGATTGACTCTCCCCTTATGGGCAGACTTTACACTCATGATCTCACTCAAAGGAGGAAGATCATGAGAAACGTATTAATACTAAACGGTAACCCAAAGCAACAAAGCCTTTGCCACACAATATCTAATACTTATCAAAGCGGTTTGACACCCGTTCATAACATTCGTCGATTAGATTTAGAATCAATGGCTTTTGACCCAGACCTCTCTGGTGGATACGACTCTTCGAAAACGCTTGAGCCTAGTTTGCTAGAGTTTCAAAAGATGCTTCTCTGGGCGGACCATATCACGATTGTGAGCCCAATTTGGTGGGGAGGCATACCAGCTAAACTTAAAGGCTTGATGGACCGCTCTCTTCTACCTGGATTCGCTTTTAAATATGAAAGTGGCAACCCAAACGTAATTCCACTTTTAGAAGGTAAAACATCTCAACTAATTCTGACGATGGATGCTCCAGAAGAATACGCTCAAGTGCAGGCAGATCCAGTTTTGGCACAGCTGAATCAATTTACGCTTCAATTTTGTGGGATAGAGTGTTTAGAACCGGTTTTTCTATGTTCTGCCAGTTTTGTAGATAACGACAAGATCGTGGATTGGCAAGCAAACGTGCGCGAACTAGCATCTCGAATGGTTTAGCTGTTTGGGCGAATAACATTGAACGTTATTCGCCGTATTAATGATCTACTGATTTTCTATTTTATCGATGTTGTTTAGAGTACAAGACTCAGTACCCGCAGGTGACGTCACCACCACTTTTTGAAAGCCAACAACTAAATTGTGCTGCACAGTACCGCTTTTGTATGTCACTACATCGGCACTGTTAATCCCCTTTGCTTTCACGTCCTTTTTCCCTTCGGCAGACGTACAAACCATGGTGCATCCTCCCATTTTACAGGTAATGTGAGTCATGAATTCAATGTTTGGATTATTCGCCGCCATCGCGGGAAATGTGGAGCCGATCAATAGAGCGATAAGAGATATTTTTTGCATAATTTACCTAATTAGCATTTACGGCGTAAAGATGAGCAGTCTAGCTCTCACTAACCACCTGTTCAACAGGTTTTATAGACACAAAATGTGACATCGTCACCTATGGTATTTGATATTTACTCTAAATACTTATTTCCTTGATTTGAAAACGTATCGTCTCTTAATTCTTCAATTTCGCTCCAAATTTTTCTCGCCAATTCAGGGTTCACATCAACAAAATCGTGGCTCAATACTAGGTAGTAATTCTTCGTTGTAATCGCAGGTTGGACTTGTTTAATGTTGCTGATTTTCTGACTACTCAAAAACTGCTGAGCCATCGTATCTTGGACAGCAATGGCGGATAAACGATCCAATTGCAGCATATTAAACAGTTGTTCAGTTGTTTTGACTTCGTGAACTTTTAGCTGCTTCTTCTTTAGCTCTCTGACAATAGAAAAACCCAAGTGCGCACCGACCTTTTGATCGGTGTCTGCTAGGTTCTCTCCATCCCAATTGAGTTGTTTGTCGTCAAGTGTATAGAAGTAATACCCTATGGTAGCGATACGTTTACTCCCATCAGGTTTACCATCACTTGTTGGATAGCGAGCATATTTCGCCCGTTGTGAGTTGTAGGAAAAGATGAACCCTCCATCGACTTTCCCTGCTCCTATATCTTGCAGAACGCGTTTACCTGGAAGGCGTATATACTCGATGTTAAGGTCTAATTTCTTGGCAACTTGGTTAAGTACATCCAACGCTAAGCCAGGCGGATTGGCAACGTCAGCGCCATCTCCCATTTGAAACGGATAAGATTCAACATCTGAGTAAGCCAGCCTGATCGTTGTTGTGGCTGAAACATGAATGGAAATAGAAGCCATCGCCAGAAAGAGGCACAGTTTGCGAGTAAGTTGATTCATACGCTCTACCTTTCACTTAACTAAAGAAAGCATAGAGCGTGATCGTGTGAATGTCCTATAAATTCTTCGCAGATACAAACACGTAGCTTGCTGATACCTTCCATTTTAATACATTACGGCTGATCGATGATTTCGTTAATGAAGTCATACTTATCTGACTCATATTTTGTTATCCAATGCGCACCCTGCGCTGGCGCAGAATCCAGTGTAAACAAATAGAAGTCGATGCCTTTGTCACCCATAACTCGGGTAAAGTATGTGGCCTGTTTACGGTGGCTTTCGTCCGTGTAAGGAATCTGCTTAGCGGATTTTTTTAAGTCATCATCAAACCAGCTATGAACTCCTATTTGCTGAGCCATTTCAATCCGACCTACATCACTGGCTCGCTCCAGAGTACGCTTGTTCCCTGCAGCAAAGAGGTCTGTGCCTCCAGAGAATACGGAGCCATTCTCAGTGACCAACGTATTCATATTGTTGTCTTTGATCAGCAAGCCTGTATACATATTGATGTCGTCATCCGCGCTACCACCAATATGGCTGTCAAATACCATGGTCATTGGTGTTCCCTGATATTGATCCACTATTGATTGTAATTGAGTGAAAGTAGTCACACCTAATGTCGACTCAATACGTTGTTGGCAATGACCACCGCACACTGCATCATTATAAAAGTCATCAAATGCAAACGATGTTTTTATCTTTACTTCTGCTGGCGTCACAATCGGAGTCAAGATGGTAGAGCCGATCATCGTAAGGTACTCAAGTGCCTCTTGGTGATACTCCAAGCGCAGGGTTTTCATGCCCAATTGTGTTTGCGATTCCACCAAGCTTTTGTTCGAGGACACTGCAATTTTCTTGGGGCCACAATCAAAGCTATCAAGTTCATTTTTATCAGAGTAAATAAGGCACCTTGCATCGGCATCTGACATGTCATCAATCATTAAAGTGACGGTTTTTCCTGATACACTTTCTAGTTGCACTAACGTATCCCGACCATACTCATCAGCGTATATTATCTTGGAGTATGTTTGTCCTTCATAGGTTAGTTGCATAGAGCTAAGTATTGGTAACCTCTCTGCAAGCAATTCTGCACGCTCCTGAGCACTAAACACGTAATCGGCCTTAGGCTTATCTTTTACAAGCGATTTAAACATGGAGTCTGAGCTGACCCCAGCTAGCGTCACCATTGGAACGGTTAGTAACGTGAGCAGTTTTATATTCATATGCATTCCTGTTGCTAATTAATAATCAGGAGCAATATAAATGGATAAAATGTAAGTTACTGTCGGTGATATGTAGTCTTTATGTAAGTTGATGTTTTACTAGATAAATGGAAACACATGAATGGTGATAGTAAAAAGCACCGCTCATAAGATGAGCGGTGAAAAAGTGGAGCTTCCAATCGCTATAGCCTTGGATGAAAGCATGTAACATGATTGGCGACATAGCATCTGCCTGATTGCCAAGAGCAAGATAACCGTGCGATGTTTCAATCCGATGGCTGAAAAACTTCAGGAAAATGACAATGCATCGTGTCTATGCGTTAGGCGAAAAAAAGGCTCATGACTGAGCCTAGAAACTTTCATAGAAAGTGATCGTAAGGTGTCTTCAGGATATTTCCGTTCAACATATTCACCATAGCCATAGCCTCATGAATAACAAAAATATCATTAGCTTTGCATGTGAACTAACCCGAAGTAAACCTGTTCACAAATCATTGCTCTACGTGAAGATGAGAAGTGGTTAAAAGTTTAGAGTTTCGTCATTAAATTGAATTTGCAATGGTACATCTTGTTGGCTAGGAGCTTAGATAAGCCAGAAAATGACGTTCTGTCGAGGATGTTGTCGAACTAGGGGGCCGAAACGAGTACAGCTCTAAACAGACATGCTTAAAGGTAAAAATAAAAAAGAACCGGCTCATTAAGAGCCGGCCTGCTTACCCGAAACAGCAAACGTAAGGCACTTGGATTATTACCAAGGCCCGCTTACAGTAACAAATTCATTTTTTTATGAAAGCAGTCACAATGCATCTCTGTGAGGCTCGTTCAGCAAAAAGCTTGGCATATAGACACTTGAATCTATATAAGTCGATTAACGGTCATTTATATAGAAATAATCTTTATGTTTTAATCACAATCAATACTTTAAATTTTTAAAATGAATCGATCAAAGTTTTAAATTCAATTACTTATATGCATAATCATTAATAATCTAGCAATAATCCAAATTTAATACATGTAAGACCAGTTAGTGATATAAATACTTATAATTGAGAAGTTAATCCCAAAACTTTTTTCATCAAACTCGTAAATGAAGCTCTAGTCAAACAAGCCAATGTTGCGAATGCCGTGCCACATAATATTGCTAAAGAGGTTAATCTTATGTTGCATTTTTAGCGGGTGCATAACTGGAATGATCGCATTACTGTTAAAACTAGGTTCACCAACCGTTACATAGTGAGGTCAAGATGAAAGTACTAATTCAATATACTCAAACTGGTAAATACCGTGATCAAGCTTGGGAAGCATATACACTAAAAGCTAAAGGCGATGTTCATGCTGTCACCCCTTCATACGCGGCACAGCTCATCAAACAAAACAAAGCAAACCTGTTTACGACGGACGACTCTGATATCGTTATCGAATCATGATAAAAAAGAAGCTCTCAACGACAGCGCTGAGAGCTTCTTTTTTATTAACATGAACAAACAACCTATTTTTGCTTCATGAATGCCACCGCTAGCCCAGATGCAATGAAAGTGGCTCCAGCCCCTAGATTCATTGATGTCACAAGCTTAGGTTTACGATGAAACCAATCTGAGAGTTGAAATGAAAAAACACCCATTAACGAAAAACCAAATCCGGTAAGTACAGCAAACCATACTCCATAACCTATCATTTGTATGGTGACTGATCCCAAATCGGGGTTAACAAACTGCGGGATAAACGCTAACACGAACATGCCAGGTTTTGGATTCAACGATGCAGACAAGAATCCAGTCGAAAATATCACTTTCAATGGTTGTTTTTTAGCTGGTTCCAACGTAAACAACTGACGATTTCGAATAACCTTAACGCCCAACCATATCAGGTAACCTGCTCCAACCGTTTTGACAATGTAAAAAGCTAACTCTGAAGTCTGAATTAAGACGGTCAAACCAAATGTTGCAGCCAAGACGTGAAACAGTATACCTGTACCGGAGGCACTACCTGATACCACAGCAGCTAACTTTCCTTGGCTTAACCCTCGCCCTATTGCCAGCAAATTATCTGGCCCAGGAGATAAAACGAGCACAATACAAGCAAGTGTGTAAGTTACAAAGACATCCATCGGAAACATTACTTATGACTCCTTTGGCGCGAATTGTTCAAAAACCTGTTGTGCGGTCATCTTATGAGATCCTGAATTCAGCTCATAGTAACCTGGCTTCTCATCGACAAAGATTTCGTTTTTAAGTGAAAAGCTATGTTCTTGGAACAAGCCCACCGACAAGACGTATTCATCACCAGGTATAAGATAATAGAAAAGATGGGTACCACAGGTGGAACAGAAACCTCGCTCTGCCCATTCCGAAGACCGATAGCGTTTTATCGAGTTTCCGGAAAACTGAACTTTCGAGTGGCAATGTATTGCATGTAATGGTCCACCACTCCATTGTCGGCACATATTGCAATGACACAAACTGACTTCATGTTCTTCCTCAGCCTGCACTTCAACAGAACCACACAGACAAGTACCTTTCATTATGCATACTCCCTCAAATCAATAATGACATTCATCACTTTAATAAAACCTGAGAGATAATGTGCAAACGTAATCATAACTCGTGTGTAACATCACGGAATTGTACTTTCAGCTTTCTACTGGCTGAATTTGTCGGAGGTAACACTCTGAGCCTTCAGTAAGTTATGGCTAACCTATTTACAGATTAGCAAATATTTTTAGTTATAGTGCTTTAGAAAGTATACTATTTAGCCTAAGAACTTAACTCAATGCGCCCTGGATGACTGCTGCGAATGGCCTTTAATGCATCTGGCGGCATTTGTACGTTAGCGAACCAAAAAGGTTTATGTTTCTCAACAAATACGTTGCTACGCTCAAGAGCATCGTATATCGAGTAAGCCTGAGCTTGAGCCAATGCAACACCATAAGGGCTCCTCTCTAACATCGGAGTATCTTCCAAATCTTCTAAGAGAGCATTTTTTAAATGTACGTTTGTAGGTGACCAATCTATAAACTCAACGACTTTACGCGTTAGTGATTTTTCTAAGCCAATAATAACATCAGGGAGAATGCTCATTATTGGCTTAATTTCTGCGCAAGCGTAATATTCTTCACGAAGATTTTTATCACGATAGAACTGCATTCGCTCAACCAATGCATCCTCAAACATCATTGGAAAGTTGTTCACTATGGCAAACTGGCTAATAGTTCGTAAAGTGCCAATTGCTACCCCCTGTTCTGGCGATCTGACTTCGGCTTCTTCCAAGCGAAATCGAGTAACATTTGCAGTCAAAATCATATGCTGCCATAGCTTAGGGGCAATCAGTTTGGTAGTAGGCTCATCCCATCTGAGTAAAGGCTTAACCATTAGTATTGGAAACAGAATTCGGCTATTGTCGATCCCTAGAAGTCCTATCGCCATCTTCGTGTCGGTAAAACTCCTTACAGATTTTCCGAGGCGGGCACAAAACTTGGGATTCTTACCCAGTTCGAAAAGATTGTTTTTCAGTTGGTTATCGTTTACGGCTAAAACGTCAAGTTTGCTGTAACTTACCGAAGGCGAATAAGCAGTACTCAAAAAATATGAAAAATCGGGAAAACGTCCAAAGAGCTTTAAAACCTCCAGCTCAGATAGTTTGTCCATCATTCTATTAATAGCGGATTCTGAAATGTCCCCGATTACGTTTTCATGTATCTTTTGCCTTTCTTCAGCCGCTTGACGCCTCTCCTCGACTTTACTGCTTTCACACTCGAGTAGCAGCCGCTGGTTTTTCATTACGCGCTCTTTCTCGTTAAGGATCACTGTATCGCAAAACTCGCTCTGACGACTAAGCACAGAATCTACATCAGACTGATCAAGCACATACTTTATACTTACCAGCCATTTGGCATAACGTTCTCTAGTCGATGCCGCAATTTTGCTCGCAAGCTGATTAGCCTCTTCATTGTATTTCTTATTAGTGAGTAACAAGTGTAAAAGCTCTGCTCTGGGTGATAGATGTAATACTAGTACAACATGCCGCTCCATTTACTGATATGCCAAAAAATGAATGAATAAAAACCACTGCCTTTGTAAAAGAAAAGCCCCCAGTAATTAGCTGGGGGCTTTCTAGGTGTAACTGATCTTAATGTGCTTTCTTTTTGCCTTTAGAGCGAAAGCCTTGATGTGGAAATACGTTTCTTATCCGTTGCTGCACTTTCTTAGGAACTTGCTTTGAAAAAACCAACTTGGAACCTGTGCGTTGCTGATAGACTTTCAGCTCACCATCAAAAGGATCGCGCTCTGCAATATCTAATATATTGTGGCGAAAAGTTGGAGGAAAGTGCCCTTTTTCTTTGGTGATGTGCCCAGACTTAAACTGAACACGCAACACTGGCCTATCAACCGCCACTAACCAGAATACAACAATTGCAGCAACCAAAATCACGTAAAGCATACATGCTCCTTAGTCTAGTAACTTACTCAAATCCTCTTTGAGGCTATTGACCGCTTTGCTGGCTTTCTCACTGCGTGATGCTTCAGATAGCAAGTATTCAATGGCATCAGACAATGTACAGCCCAGTTCGTTTGCGCGAGTCGAAAGCTTCTCCCAAACGCGATAATCCAAATCGATTGATTTTTTCTTGGTATGGATTTGCTCCGCGTTAAAATGGCGCTTACGCTTAGCACGGATGGCTTGCTTGAGCTTATTATCCAACTCAAGCGACATATGCTGCTCAATCCACTCCAACACTTTTGTTGGCTCATGCTCTAAATGGCGCAATTCATTAACCGCGGCCTCTGCTTCACTCGTATCAACATACCGAGTTATCGCCTCTCCATTTTTCCATTTACTGATGAGATACGTCCACTTCCAACCACATTCTAAATTTTCAAGTTGTTGATATTTCATTGTAAGCAGTTTCCATTCAATTTGGGTGACAGCGTAACTCAGCATCACATTAGTTACAATCTTTATTGTAGAAAAATCGACCTAGATCATCACATTAAATTCGCTATGTCATACTTAGCCGTTTTTCTATATAATTTCTGACCTTTTCAAGTACATGAATACTGTTAATGATCCAAGAAAGCTGGCGTGCAGTCACTCCACAATACACAAGTTATGACGATGTAATATCGAGATTTGAAAGCCTACCCGATGTAGGTTTTCTCGACGTTCAGCCTCGATTAAAACAAGCCTTATCTACCTTTGCTGCTATCAAAGGTTTCGCCAGAATTCTCGTTGTAAACTCGCCAGATAACGCTTTCTACCGTTCTAATGTTAAGCGTAGTTTATCTTTCGTTTCTGACAGTAACGTCATTTCCACAGAAAGCATCAACATAAACGAACTTCTTGGTACCTATTCGTGTAATAAATCTGGCGAAATTATCGCGCACAAGAAAGGATTGTTAGCCAAAGCTGATGGTGGATTCTTGATCGTTTCCGCTAATATGCTTCTCGCTAACCCAAGCAGTTGGCCTGTATTCAAGTCGGTTTTTCTAGGTGAGAGTGTTAGCCCAATCAATACGACACCACGTAATATTGCTAACGATATTCCAAGCAACTCTTATGACGTAAAACTCGTTGTCGTTGGCGACAGAGATCAGATCGCTGACCTAGAATACATGGACGATGAACTTTATACTGGCTTAGCTTCTTATACAGAGATAGAGCACGAAATCACGTTAAGTGAACAATCCATCGAACTGTATTTGGGTTACTTGTCGTCTCTGTTAAAAGAACACCGCCTGCCAACTCTCTCTTCTGAGGCAATTCATAGATTAATGGTTGCAGGAGCTAGGTACACTGAAGATCAGCGCTATATGCCGATCGAGCCTTTGTGGTACCTATCAATATTTCAAGAGGCTTCACTTCATGCCAATGAGCAAGTCATTGATGAGAGTGCACTAGATAAGGCATTAGATGCAAAGTACCAGCGTGAGTCTTACCTACCCGAGCGCGCCTTATCAGACATATTAGATGGCCAGGTAATAATTGAAACTCAAGGTGAATGCGTTGGCCAGGTTAATGGTTTAACTGTCATTGATGTTTCCGGACACCCGCTTTCATATGGTGAACCAGCACGTATTTCATGTGTTATCCATTTTGGTGATGGCGATATTTCCGATGTGGAACGGAAAGCTGAGCTAGGTGGTAACCTCCATGCAAAAGGCATGATGATCATGCAAGCATTTGTCTCAAGCGCGCTTCAATTGGATGAGCCGTTGCCTTATTCGGCTTCAGTTGTATTTGAACAGTCCTATTGTGAGGTTGATGGCGACAGCGCCACACTCGCGGAATTGTGCTCTTTTGTGAGTGCCCTATCTGAATATCCAATTAATCAACAGATCGCAGTCACTGGTGCGGTAGATCAATTTGGTCGCGTTCAAGCAGTTGGTGGCCTAAATGAGAAAATTGAAGGTTTCTATCGTGTTTGTAAGCACCAAGGCTTTACAGGTAAACAAGGCGTCATCCTCCCTAAAACGAATCTAAAACACTTAGCCCTTCATAAAGATGTAGTAGAAAGCATTAAAAATGATGAGTTTCACATCTGGTCTGTCGAAACCGTTGATGAAGCAATCCCCATCATTATGGGCAAGCCTTTCCGCGGCGATGATGAAACAAGCGTGATTCATAAGATCGCAGAACGAATTGAAAACTTTGAAAAACATGAACTTCCTCAAGGATTTGTGGAGCGCATCAAAAACTGGTTCTCTTAGAACAAAGATTAGTCACATTTAGACTGATCGGAGTTGTTTGGCGTACACGTGTTCACTAACATGCTGCTATCAAAATTTGGAGTAATTGATAATGCAAAACAAACGTGATTCTTATAACCGCGAAGATCTACTAGCTTCAAGCCAAGGCGAACTATTTGGCCCAGGCTACCCTCAGCTTCCAGCACCAAACATGCTGATGATGGATCGCGTGACTAAGATGTCTGAAACTGAAGGTGATTTCGGTAAAGGTCTGATTCTAGCAGAACTCGATATTACTCCAGATCTATGGTTCTTTGATTGCCACTTCCCTGGTGACCCAGTAATGCCTGGCTGTCTAGGCCTTGACGCAATGTGGCAGCTAGTGGGCTTCTTCCTTGGCTGGGTTGGCGGTAAAGGTAAAGGCCGTGCTCTTGGTGTTGGCGAAGTGAAGTTCACGGGTCAAATTCTACCGACAGCGAAGAAAGTCACATATGAGATTCATATGAAGCGTGTTGTAAATCGCAAGCTTGTTATGGGCCTAGCTGACGGTCGTGTACTTGTTGATGGAAAAGAGATCTACGTAGCGAAAGATCTTAAAGTTGGCTTGTTCCAAGACACGTCTGCTTTCTAATTTGAAATACTTTTAAAAGCGACTCTCTTGAGTCGCTTTTTTGTCATCAAAATATTTAGTTATAGTGCGTTAAGCAACTAAACAAAAACCCCAATTGCTGGGGCTTTTGTTTGTTCCTTATGTCGTATGTGGATTGAGTCTTTTATTTGTAGAGACCAGAGTGTTTGTCTTCCCTGGCATCGCGCCAACCACCGAGCCAATAAGATCGAGCATCCATCTGTTGGTAAGGACATGAGTCCGTTGAGCGGCCGTTTAAGCCTGCTTTATAGCCTTGAGACTGAGCTCTTTCTAAGCGGTCACGCTTTTGTCTCTTCATAGTGTCGTCCTCATACATAAAGTTTTTCTAACGTACTACTATTAACTTTTTGTGGAGCTTTTATGACTCCACAATTAAGAATCGATCAAAAATCCGCCTTTCTCAAGGTATAAAAAAGGCACAGATCCAAAAATGTGAACCTGTGCCCTAGATTAAAATTTAACCTATTTTCTACGGAACCCTAAGAAACCAAGTAGAGTCAGAGCTAGGAAGCCCAGTGAACCACCTTGGCGATCAACTTTGTCTTCTTGAGTTACAGGGCGAGCTTGGATGTCAGAAGCCGTTGCACCATTAATAGGAACAAGTTTAACTGCGACGATCTTTTCTGAGCCGTCTATACCACCATTACATTTTGAATCAATAGCCGTAGTTTCATATCCACCTGAACAATAAAGAGCAGTGCCCGAAATTACACCCGAATCGTTAATGTCCGTCGCATCTATAATACGAAATTGGTTGTTTGTCGATGAGCTACTACCATCATTTGTAAGATCATCTAAGTACCAAGCTCTGTTATTCAGAGGAGCTTTCGCATTTGAGCTTAATGGCGCAATGAATGCTCTTTGAGATCTAGGCTTACCACCACCGCTTTCCTGATGGGTTTGGTTGTCTATCGCCCCGACAGCCTCGTCGTTATTATTGATAGCACCGGCTTTACCATTTGCGCCAGAGAAGAATATTGAGCCGGAGAATTCACTGTAACTACTATTGGGATTAGCAGGGTCTGTTATGTAAAACAGACTGTTTGCATAAGCACCATTTAATGGCGTCGCATACTTGACTTCACCTATCGCAATACCATTGGTATTTATCGAAGTCAGAATAGAGTTAAGATAATTACTTTCATTTTGGAATCGGCTCACAAAGCTAGTTGATATGCTATCCAAGTCAGTCAAATTAAAGACAGCGGCGACCGGCTTTTCATCTGAATCAGAGTTGTAACCTACAGCATATGTGGTACCTGATACATCAGCCAGATCACGTGCACTCCCTTGTGGCATGCTGCGTCCATCTTCACCTACATCTGAAACCCAATTTATACGTTTTAAAGTACTACCGTTCCAAACAGCTCCATAAGAATAATAGTCGTTCGTATTGTTGGTTGACTGCTTAGAAACGCTACCTACATAAAGACTGCCGGATTTAGCCCACACTTTGCTCTGATCATAACCAGTCGAATCTAGTGATGTGTCCGAATATGCAACGGTGCGGTTTTTCAGACTTCCACCATAATAAGTACCGATCGCATCTCCAGTGCCAGACGCAAAACTATTTACAATCACATTATTTTCAGCGCTCTGGACTTGAGATGATCCACTTTCAATATACGCCATTGAATTGTTTACAGTAGAGCTTTCTCGAGCATATCCGTTGGTATATTGATCTGTAGCCCAATCATCGCAAAGAGTACTATTGTAGCCTAAATAGCTACCACAGTAGCTAGTAAAACCATCATAACCCTCTTCTAATAGATCATAACCAAACTCGTAGCGAAACGGTGCTTCATCTCGATAGTTAAAACCTTCGTAATACAACTTTTCTTCATAAGCAATTTGCGAAGTCGTCTGAGTACAGGCATTTCCCCAACAATCCGTGCTTCCAGGCTCGATAGCTACGCCATATGTTTTGGCATTACCATTGACCACCGGTTGGTAATCATAAACATTATATATTGCGGCGTGCGCCCCAAAAGAAGCGGCTACGGCTAATGTAATGGACGATAGTTTAAAGATTTTACTACTCATTGTTTGTTAACTTTCCTGTTGCATTGCTTCGAGCTCTTCCCAGCGTTCGAAAGCAACTTCAAGTTCCTGCTCTACCGCAGAAAGCTTATCTAAAATCGGTTGTGTCTGCTCTACTGGCTGAGAGAAAAAGTCAGGGTTGTTCACCTGCTCTTGCATTGATTCTATCTCAGCTTCCAATTCTTCGAGTTTTGCCGGCAGCACTTCAAGTTCACGCTGCAGTTTATAGGATAACTTCTTAGGCTTACTCTTTACTGGCGCTGTTTTGGGAGATTCCTCAACCTGTTTCTCAGCTTTAATTGGTTTTTCAACCGCACGAGCTTTCTTCGTTTGTTCACGTTGCTGCTGGGCATCGTGGTAGCCACCGACAAACTCTTCGATTTCACCTTCGCCCTCGAAAATCCAGCTAGTTGTCACAGTGTTGTCAACAAACTGGCGATCGTGGCTGACAAGCAACAACGTACCCTGATAATTGGCAAGCAAATCTTCCAAAAGTTCCAACGTTTCGATATCTAAATCGTTGGTCGGTTCATCGAGAACTAATAAGTTGTTAGCTTTTAAGAAGATACGTGCCAGTAAAAGTCTATTTTTTTCACCGCCCGACAACGCTTTTACCGGTGTACGAGCTCGCTTAGGTGCAAACAAAAAGTCTTGCAAGTAGCTAAGTGCGTGGCGTTGGCGTCCACCGACCATCACTTCTTGTTTACCATCCGCCAAGTTATCGATAACAGATTTCTCAGGATCTAAGATTTCGCGATATTGATCGAAATAAGCGACTTCGAGTTTAGTACCACAATGAAGTCGCCCTGAGTCTGGTACGATATCGCCAAGTAGTAATTTTAATAAAGTACTCTTACCACATCCATTTGGGCCAATCAGTGCGATACGGTCACCACGCATGATATTGAAAGAGAAATCCTTAACAATCGACTTACCTTCAATGTCATAATTGATATTCGTCGCTTCGAAGACAATCTTGCCTGAGCGTGACGCATCATCAATCTGGATATTCGCTTTGCCCTGTACTTCACGGCGATCGCTTCGCTCTTCTCGTAGCTTCTTAAGCGCACGTACACGTCCTTCGTTACGTGTACGACGAGCCTTAATGCCTTGACGAATCCAAACTTCTTCTTGAGCGAGCTTTTTATCGAATTCTGCATTTTGCATCTCTTCGACTCTTAGCATCTCTTCTTTATCGACTAGGTAGTTATCGTAGTTGCCTGAGAACGAAGCAAGTTTGCCGCGATCAAGGTCGACAATGCGCGTCGCCATAGATTTGATAAAGGCACGATCGTGAGAAATGAAGATAATCGAACCACGAAAATCTTTGAGGAAATTCTCCAGCCATTCAATCGTTGTGACATCAAGGTGGTTAGTTGGTTCATCAAGTAATAACACATCTGGATCGCGTACCAGTGCTCTTGCAAGTGCTGCTTTACGCTGCCAACCACCAGAAAGGTCGGTCAGTTTGGTGTGACCATCGAGCTTAAGCGCTGCGAGCACGTTCTTGATACGGTCTTCAAAGCGCCACGCACCAGAGTGTTCGAGGTTCTCTTGGATACGTGCAAGCTTATTGATGTTTTGCTCTGATGGATCGACCGCAATCAGATCGAGCTGATCTTGATAGATCTTCAAGTGCTCGCCGATTTCTGCTAGTCCACCAGCAACGTAATCAAACACTGTGCCTTCCTGATTGCGTGGTGGATCTTGCTCCAAGCGTGAAACGACAACATCTTGGGTAACCGTTAGTTTTCCATCATCAAGCACCACCTCACCGGCAAGCACTTTCATTAACGTGGATTTACCCGCGCCGTTTCTACCAACCAAACAAACACGTTCATTCTCTTGCAACGCAAAATCTGCATTGTCTAGAAGAGGATGATCGCCATAAGCCAGTAATCCGTTATTTATTGTTAGTAATGCCATTTTCGTTTAACCAAAGCTGTAATTGTTGTAAATCAAACGGCCAATTAAGCTCGTTACCTTGATAATTGAGCACCGGGATGGTGACACCGTAACGAGAAAACAATTCATCGTCGAAAGCGATATCGACAATCTCGACCTGATGAGAAATATTGAGCTGTTTTGTAAGGTTAAATGCCATCTCACATAGATGGCACCCTTCTGTGCTGTATAAAGTGATCACCTGTGACCTACTATTCCTTGTGAGTCAAAACCCAACAGTTATGAATGTGTTTATTACGAGAAAAATCCATTGGAAGAGTTTGGTGCGAAATATTCTTCGCAACTAAACCAAGTTCATCCAAACCGTCCATATCCATTTTGAAGTGACGCTTATTGTTTGAGAACACTATCGTGCCGCCATTACGAAGCAAGCGCTTGAGATTCTTCATTAACTGAATATGGTCTCGCTGTACATCAAAGCTTTGTTCCATACGCTTAGAGTTGGAGAATGTAGGCGGATCAATAAAGATAAGATCAAATTGTGCCGTTGAGCGTTCGAGCCACTGAAGGCAATCAGCTTGCTCGAATCTATGCTGACGTCCTACTTGCCCGTTGAGCTTCATGTTTTCTTTCGCCCATTCGAGATAGGTATTTGACATGTCCACTGTCGTCGTCGATTTAGCACCACCACAAGCGGCATGAACAGTGCCCGAGCCCGTGTAAGCAAACAAGTTTAAGAAATCTTTACCTTTGGCCATTTCACCAAGCTTGCGACGAGTAATCTTATGATCAAGGAACAGCCCTGTATCGAGGTAATCGTGCAGATTAACGATCAACTTAACGCCATATTCGTTAACATGCATGGTTTCAGATTCTTGGGAGAGCTTCTGATACTGTGAGCGGCCCTTTTGCTTCTCACGGACTTTAAGGACAACCTTGTTTGCTTCCGTGCCCGTCACTTGAATCGCTGCACGAATGATATCCGTCAAACGACGTTTTGCTTTTTCTTCAGGGATGTTTTTAGGCGCCGCGTATTCTTGGATAACAAGGTGATCGAGATACACATCAATCGCAACATTGTACTCAGGTAAGTCTGCGTCATAAATTCGATAACAATCGAGTTCTTCTTTACGCGCCCATTTACCAATTTTGGCAATATTTTTCTTCAAGCGGTTAGAAAAATCAGGTGCGATCACCGATTCAGTGACATTGTCACCTTTATTTTCTACCGGACGATCACTAATCGAGTAATTCTTCTGGTGACAAGGTAACGCACCATTATTCAGTTTGAACTGTTTATCTGCACGCATGCGTAAACAGCTTAAAAGCTCATCAGAACTAGAGAAAATAGACGCTTGGCAGCCACCGAATTCAGATTTCAGTTGAGCACCAAATGCCGTGTACAGAGCAATCAAACCAGGATGAGTACCTAAACGCTCACCGTATGGCGGGTTTGAAACAATAACACCTGCTTCAAACTCTTGAGGGCGCTTAACTTGCGCTGCATCACCAAGGTTAAATTCAATCAGGGAATCAACACCTGCTCGACGCGCGTTGTCCTTTGCGGTTTTAAGCACTCGCGCGTCGTTATCAAAGCCGAAAAACTTAGTGTCAACTTTTTTGACGCCCCTTCTCGCCTGTACTGCCGCTTCCGATTTAATCTCAGCCCAAAGTTCAGGTTCAAAGTCTTCTAGTGACTCAAAGCCCCATTTCTCACGATTCACGCCAGGCGCCATGTTTGCCGCCATCATGGCCGCTTCAATCAAAAGCGTGCCAGAGCCACACATAGGGTCTAACAGCGGCTTATCAGCGCTCCAGCCACTACGTAGAATAATGGCAGCAGCTAAAGTTTCTCGAAGTGGCGCACGACCAGATTCAGGTCGATAACCGCGTTGGTGTAGGCCGCCCCCCACCATATCCACACCAAGAATCGCTTTATCACGATGTAGACGAACATGGATGCGAAGATCTGCACGATCTTTACTGATCGACGGTCTTGGCAAGTTCTTTTTCTCGAAACTATCCACTACGGCATCTTTCACTTTCATTGCGCCGTACTGGCTATTGCGGATTTCACGGTTAGTACCATTGAAATCAACAAAAAACATCTTCGAACTATGGAATTGATTGACCCAGTTCACGGAAGACGTTGCTAGATAGAGATCCATATCATCGTTACAAGTGAACTCAGATAGTACACGGACGAAACGCGACGCTAAGCGGCTCCATAAGCAACAACGATAAATTTGCTCATTTGATGCTTTAAAGCGTACCCCTGCTTGAACAGGTTTGGCATTAGCGATCCCTAGCTTAGTTAACTCTTCAACCAACAAGTTTTCCAAACCGTTGGACGTAACCGCAAGATATTGATGCATAGTGTTCTTAAATTCTTGATAAATGACCCTTCATTATACCTGTCTCACATCAATTACGTTAGCTCAATCCACCTTTATCTCTCCCTCAGTACATTCAATTGAACAAAACATCAGCATATTCATGCGGATCATTTAATTTCAAACTTAAGTTTGGAGCTAACACAACTTTGTACAGTAAGTTAAGGCTTAAGTCGGTAGTGAATACTTATTTACATCAAAACTGGACTATACCAAGATGTTTATTTTGCGTAATTTAATTACAAAAAATAGCTAATTGGGGAATAAAAGGTTAAATGAAGAGCGTAGAAGTATCAGAAGTGGGAATATTTTATTGATAGATAAATCGAAAAATTATGGATGACTCACGTTATCCCCTACCGCAAGTCTCAATTGAAGGTTCTTTTAAGCAAAAAAAAAGTCGGCTCGAAGGCCGACAGGGAAATGAAACAAAGGAACGAATTGTTAGCTGACCAGAGCCATAGGTTGTGTCTGGCCAGAGAGAATATGATTGGCGCTCGACATGCGATCGTGCATGACTTTAATCGCCTGGCCAAATCCCAAAGATTTGGTTCCATTAAGAACGAACGCTTCCAAATTAATAGAGGCGCATAAGCTAGAGTTGTCTCCTACTTCTAGAACTAGGAAGTAACCATCACTGTAGCTGTTCGATAATTGGACAAAATCGCCTTCCACAGGCGCATTTAAGCCATCAGAGATGCAATCGAAGAACCAGCTCTTGGGCTGGACTGGCTTATGAAAGCGCTTTGCCGCAACACAATAGAGTGCTAATTCAGCCTGACGAGGCTCTGAAAGGTCTAGATGAGCAATTTGCTCTTTGTATGTCTGGTAAGCAGATGCGTCGTCAACGGAGAATTCGTTAACACCGATTGCGCAATCTACAATCAACTTTTTGGAAAGATTTGTCTTGAATACCATATCATCACCCAGATCCAGCATCAGGTGCTGCTCTGTGTCATCATAGTACCAAGTCCATTTGTCACTCGGTTTAAGCATCATTCCAATCTCGTGTAAAAGTCAATTCAGGTAAAACACTAAATTACCTTCCCATACATTTACTGAAATTCTATTCGCTAATAAGCAAAAAAAAAGAGGAAATGATAAATCATCCCCTCTTCAGAAACTGAGTAAATTCAAGCTTCATGTTCATGTGACAGCGTCACCAAAGCCATCATAGGTTTTTAACAATATCTCTCACCAGCGTTGGTCCATGATAGATAAAACCAGAGTAAACTTGGACAAGTTGTGCACCAGCCATCATTTTCTCTTTCGCTGCAACGTATGAGTCAATACCACCTACCCCGATGACCGGAATTTGCTCTCCCAACTCTTCATGTAAACGACGAACAACTTCGGTGCTTCGAGATTGAACCGGACGGCCACTCAACCCACCCGCTTCATTGGCATGCTTCATTCCTTCAACAACACTGCGATCCAATGTTGTATTTGTCGCAATCACGCCATCAATGCTGTTCTTCAATAAAGACTCACAGATCTGGCTGATCTCATCATCACTAAGATCCGGAGCGATCTTTAGTGCAAGTGGTACATACTTATTATGCTTCTCAGCTAACTCGGCCTGCTTCACTTTTAATTCAGACAACAGTTCATCCAATGCTTCACCGTACTGAAGTGAGCGTAATCCTGGAGTATTTGGTGATGAGATATTCACGGCGATGTAGCCTGCATGCTCATACACTTTTTCCATACAGATCAGATAGTCTTCGGCCCCCTTTTCAATCGGTGTATCTTTGTTCTTACCGATATTGATACCAAGCACACAATCGAAGTTGGCTTTCTTTACGTTATTAACCAGATTATCAACACCTAAGTTGTTAAAGCCCATTCGGTTGATAATGCCTTCTGCTTCTACTAAACGGAAAAGGCGCGGCTTATCGTTACCGGCTTGAGGTCTCGGTGTTACCGTCCCGACTTCAACAAAACCAAAGCCCATTGCGTCGAACGCTTCAATACATTCACCGTTTTTGTCCAAACCCGCAGCTAAGCCAACAGGGTTACGGAAAGTCATGCCCATACATTCGACTGGACGATTAGGAAGTTGTTGACGATAAAGAAGATCGAGAGGAGTACCGGTGAAACGTTTGAAGTTTTGAATTGCGAGATCATGTGCCTTTTCGGCATCAAGTTGGAAAAAGCCAGTTCTGGCTAGACGGTAAAGCATTGTGCCTCCGATAGAAAAAAGCCCCGTATAAACGGGGCTGTATTATTTACTGTTTTACCGAATAATTCAACGAAATATGTGTCGATTACTCGTTAGCTGAACAGTTTAAGTTAAGCAGCATCAATTCACGTAAAGCTACAGAGAACTTAGCAAATTCATGTACTGAACCGACTTTGAACTCATTAAGGATGTTTTCCCAACGATGGAGTGAAATTTCATTATTTTCGATCCAATCGTCCAGAGCTTTCATCACATCGAGATCTTCTGGCGCACAGCTGCAACTTAATACCTGACCTGTTAGCTGACGTTGCTGCCAATCAAGATCTTCGCGGAATGCCGCTCTTGCCAGAGCCTGCCAATGGTTGTCGACAGCCTGACCATTGATCTGTTTCAAGAACCAGTGAAGAGACAAACGATCACCTAAGTTGTAGTACAACTTAGCGCTTTGCTCTACTGATTTGCCCTTTTCTCGAGACACTGTGGAAATATCCAGTACTGAGTATAGGCTAGACAAACGTGCAACATAATTAGCAATTTCAGGACTAATACCCTGCTCAATCCACGCTTGAGCCATTTCGTTATGCTCTTCGACTTCAGATGGAACCAGCATATCATCGAGTTTAGCTTTGATCGTTTCAACATCACCTTGGTAAAGTTCGATCAGTGCTTTCACGCATTGGCGACCATTGCGGTTGCGTAACAACCAGCGAGACAGGCGGCGTAACGTTCGACGAACATAGAACATCATATCGTACTGCGCTTCGGTTGACGCTTCGTTGTCGAGCTCGCGCAGTGACTTAAGCACATCACCTAAACCGAAGATTTCACGTGACGCTGCGTAAGCATTTGCTATATCAACAACATGTGCGCCCGTCTCTTCTTGTAGACGCGTCACATAGTTACAACCCATTTCGTTAACCATCTGATTTGCAAGCGCTGTTGCAATAATCTCAGCACGCAGTGGATGATTATCCATTTGCTGCGAATAGTTACGGCGTAACTCAGTTGGGAAGTAATTGACTAGTTGCTGTGCATGGTAATCATCGTTAGCAATGTCATCGTGAACCAGCTCTTCTTTCAGAACCATCTTGCCATAAGCAACTAGCACTGATAATTCAGGGCGAGTCAATGCTTTACCTAGCTTTTCACGCTCAAGTAACGTTTCATCATCTGGGATGTATTCAAGTGCACGGTCTAGGTGACCCGCTTTCTCTAAATCGTGAATAAAGCGAATCTGCTCTTTCACGAGAGACGTACCCTGCTGTTCAGTCACAGAGATAGATTCAGACTGGCAGTAAGCGTCATCAAGAACAATCTCACCCACTTCATCTTCCATGGACTCAAGGATCTTATTACGCTGCTTAACTGTTAGATCGCCATTGGCTACCAAGCCATTGAGGAAGATCTTAATGTTAACTTCGTTATCAGAACAATCCACGCCACCAACGTTATCAACAAAGTCCGTGTTTACGCGGCCGCCAGTCAAAGCATACTCGATACGACCCAGTTGAGTCATACCCAAGTTACCACCTTCACCGACAACTTTTGCACGTAGGTCACGTCCGTCAATACGCAAAACATCGTTGGCACGGTCGCCCACATCAGTGTGCGTTTCGTTTGACGCTTTTACGTAGGTACCAATACCACCATTCCATAGAAGATCAACTTCCATCTTAAGCAGCATCTTGATGAGGTCGTTTGGTGCCAGTGACGCTTTCTTAGTGCCGATCATCTTCTGGATTTCTGGTGTCAGAGCAATCGACTTCGCTCGACGAGAGAAGATACCGCCGCCTTTAGAAATTAGCTTAGTGTTGTAATCTTCCCAGCTTGAACGAGGTAACTTAAATAGACGATCACGCTCTTTCCAACTCTTCGCTGAATCTGGGTTTGGATCGATGAAGATATGCATGTGGTTAAACGCAGCCTGTAGACGAATATGCTTAGACAGCAGCATACCGTTACCAAATACGTCACCAGCCATATCACCAACACCGATAGCAGTGAAATCTGTAGTCTGACAGTTAATACCCATTTCGCGGAAATGACGTTTTACTGATTCCCAACCACCTTTCGCTGTAATACCCATTGCTTTGTGGTCGTAACCGTTCGAACCACCAGAAGCAAAAGCATCACCTAGCCAGAAGTTGTATTCATCAGATACAGAGTTCGCTAAATCAGAGAATGTCGCTGTACCTTTATCTGCCGCAACAACCAAATAAGGGTCATCTTCATCATGGCGAACAACACTCTTCGGCGGAATCACTTCCCCTTCGATAATGTTGTCTGATACGTCTAGAAGTGCGCGAATAAAGCGTTTGTAACAACGTTGACCTTCAGCAAAGATCTCATCACGACCACTTAGAGTATGCTGACGCTTACAAACAAAGCCGCCTTTTGCACCAACCGGAACAATAACCGTGTTCTTAACTTGCTGTGCTTTTACCAGACCTAAGATTTCGGTACGGAAGTCTTCTTGACGATCTGACCAACGAAGACCACCACGAGCTACTTTACCACCACGTAGGTGAACACCTTCGATATCCGGTGCATATACAAAGATCTCAAATGCAGGAACTGGCTGAGGAATTTCTGGAATGTCGCTCGGCTTCATCTTCAACGATAGCCAAGGTTTATTCTGCTTATTTGCGTCTAGCTGATAGTAGTTAGTACGCAGCGTTGCACTGATCATTTCGACATAGCGACGGATGATACGATCATCATCCAAGCTTTCTACATGATCGAGTTGCTCTGTGATCTTATTAGTCAGTTCAGTCTGGCCTTTCTGACTGCCCTTAAATTTAGGATCAAAACGCTTAGCAAATAATTCAACCAAACCTTTCGCTAGTTCCGGATAATGGCTTAGCGTTTCTTCAATGTATTGTTGACTGAACGGGAAACCCACCTGACGCATGTATCGCGCGTAGGCACGAAGAATCGAAATTTCACGACCCGTCAATGAAGCACCAAGTACTAGGCGGTTGAAACCATCGCTCTCCAGTTCACCAGCCCAAATTGCGGCAAATGCTTGTTGGAAACGATCACGAGCTTCACGAAGATCAACAGTCTTTTCGCTCTTATGAAGCATTGAGAAGTCGAGGATCCAATACACCTGGCCGTCCGCTTTACGAACTTCATAAGGTGACTCACCAATAACTCGCAGACCCAAGTTTTCCAACATTGGCATCACGTCTGAAAGGTGAATGGGTTCATCTCGATGGTAAAGTTTCAGGCGAACTGATTTTGAATCTGAACCCAGCTCTTGTGGACGATAGAACAACATACCTAGTTTGTTGTCATCGCTAAGTGCTTCAAGACGTTCAATGTCTGCTACTGCAGAACCAGGCATGACATCTTCTTTGTACGAACGAGGGAATGCACGTAGGTACTCTTTCGATAAAGGCAGACCTTTACTTTCACCGAAGTTCGCAACAATCGCGTCAGACAGGCGATCATCCCAAGTTGAAGATGCTTCCATTAAGTTTTGCTCAATCGTTTTAACGTCTACGTCCATGTTGTTGTTATCAACACGAACAATGTAATGAGTTCGGGCTAGTGGGCTCTCAGAGAAGTAAGTTGTAAACTCGACTTCTTTGTCACAGCCAAAATATTGTTTTAGGATTCGCTGAGTCTGACGACGAAGCTCTGTGTTATAACGATCTTTCGTTACGTACACCATACAGCTGAAGAAACGACCAAACGGGTCTTTACGAACAAACAGGCGAAGCATATCGCGGTCTTGCATCTGCACCACACCCATACCCACTTCAAGAAGTTCTTCTTCTTTCGCTTGAAGCAGTTCATCGCGAGGGTAGTTTTCAAGAATATTATGCAATGCTTTATAAGAGTACGAACCTTCACGATAGCCACTTGCGGCAAGAATACGTTCAACTTTTTCACGAATTAGCGGAATGCTTTCGACACTCTGGTTGTAAACAGCGGAGGTATAAAGGCCAGTGAAACGGTGCTCACCGACAACTTTGCCGTCTTTATCAAATTTCTTGATACCGATGTAATCGGTATAAGCCGGGCGGTGAATGCGTGAAGGTGTATTGCCTTTAGTCATGATGAGCAAGAATGGCTTCTTCGCTTCCAGACGTGCAGAGTCAGGGAAGTCAGAAAGCTTCACACTACGCACACGATTACGATTGCCAAATAGTCCTAGGCCTTTATCCGCCGTTGGGCGAAGTTCAGTATCACCGTCAACATTGACGAGATCGTATTCTTTGTAGCCCATGAATGTGAAGTTGTGATCACCTAACCAACGCAGAAACTTGATCGTCTCCTCGTAACGATCGCGTTCTACTTCTACCTTACCTTCTTGCGCTTCAACTTGATTAGTTACTTCTTCCAGTTTTTCAACCATCAGTAACCAGTCTTGAACCACTAAAGCAGTATCAGTCAGGATTTTAAGTAGCTCTTCTTTTAGAGAGCTCATCGTCTCTTTCGCGCTCAAGCGGTCAACTTCAACATGGAATAACGACTGAAGTACGCCTTCACCTTCATTGATACTGGTAATTTCACCTTTTTTATTGCGTTCAATCTGTGTAGGGCCATGAAGCATAAGGTGAGAAGCTAAGTCTAAACGGCTAAGTGCCATTTTTACCGAGTCAACAAGGAAAGGACTGTCAGGAACGACGATTTCTACAATGGTGTGTGTGGATTGCCATCCTTGACGGCTAACGGTCGGGTTAAAAACTCGGACCGATACATCATCTGCTTTTTTCTCATTAATATGGTGCCAAAGGCTGACTACGGCGCCATATAAATCAGATTCGTTTCGTTCGACTAGGTCGTCTTGAGATATGTTATTGAATAAATGCTGAGCAAGTTGAGTGACTAAGGGTTGATGAGCAAGCTCGAGTTTGTCTTGAATCAGTTTGTAGACCTTTTCAAGCAGAACCGGCATCAGAGTTTCACGCGCGGTCATAATCACACTCCACAATTAGAATTGTATATATTTTTGGGGGATGTTGTAAGCATAGTGCTTAACACGGGTAATGCCGCTTTATTGTAAAAGCTTTATTGATAAATAGTTAATTCTTTTAGGAGTGGTAGGAGGTGAAATGTTCGATAATGTGACTAAGGCACTATTTAAACTCCTATAAAATCAGTTGCTCACAGAACTTCTAACTTAAGAAACTTGTTATTTTGGTCAGTTGTTAAACGAAAACGCCCCTTAAGGCCAATTTGACTAAGAAAAGGTCTGAATCTTGATGCAGGCAATTGTAGGCGTAAACCATTGTCTGTCACCACTAGAACGTTGCTCGCCGCACCATTGTAATGAGCGAGAAAAGATTGATAAGAGATGTTGAGTGAAAAGTAGTACTGATTCATTTTCTTTGATTAAAGAAGTAACGATTTTATCACGCGCATAAAAACACTGTATAAATAAACAGTAGCACTATAAAGTGCTACTGTTTCGCTCAGCGATTAGGCTTCCAGAGCTTTGTTAACCTTCTCAAATAGGTCTTTTGCTAAGTTATCCATCGATTTGAGAGCTTCAAGCTCTGCTTTAATTAGTGCTTGGCGCTCTTCATCGTATTTACGGAACTTAAGCAATGGATCAATCAGGCGCGAAGCGACTTGCGGGTTACTGCTGTTCAGCTCTTTTAGAATCTCACCAGCGAACTTGTAGCCCTCACCTGACTTAGCGTGGAACCGCACTGGGTTCATATTCAGGAAAGATCCAACGAGGCTACGAGTTCGGTTCGGGTTTTTCAAACTGAACGCTTCATGACTCATCGTATTCTTGATTACATCCAAGACATTATGTGCCGGGTTAGTACCCTGCAGCGCAAACCACTTGTCCATAACCAGGCCATCATGTTTCCACTTATCACTGTAGTCTGACATCAGTGTTTCGCGGCATGCAAGTTGCGCACTATTCGCGGCACTCATTGCGGCAATGGTGTCTGTCATGTTGTTTGCACCGAAATACTGCTTCTCTGCTAACTCATTGCCTTGTTCTGTGTGCGCTAGATAAGCTAAAGCGGTGTTACGCAAAGAGCGCTTACCGATCGCTGCGTGATCGATCGTGTATTCAGCCTGCTTCAAGCTGTGATAAAGCGCGCTAAACTCATCTTCAAGCTCAGCAGCCAGCTTCACTTTGATAGATTTAAGCACTTTAGCAACGGCATCAACATCCACTTGTTTGTACCAGCCGGATACTTCGTTATGGTTTGGCAATGCCATCATCTCAGCAATAAATGCTGGCTCAAGCTTGTCTGATAATAAGACACCTCGGAAGGCATCAATCAGCGCAGGAGACAGTTCGACATTTTGACCGTTTTGCACTGCTTCAACATTACTACGAATGTATTTTGCTAACAGCATTTGACCAGAGTCCCAACGAGCAAATTCGTTACGCGCATGCACCATCAGGAAAATTAGTTCTTCATCGCTGTAATCGTACTCCAGAACAACTGGTGCAGAGAACTCACGTAGCAAGGATGGTACTGGTTGCTCAGATACGTTTTCGAACACGAAGGTTTGCTCCGCTTCGGTAACGTTAAGAACATTATCGACTTTTTCACCGTTACATTGTAACTCAATGACATCACCGTTTTCCGCGTACAACTCAACATCAAATGGAATATGAAGCGGCTGCTTTTCTTGCTGCTCATGAGTCGGTTCAGTACGTTGAGAAACCGTCAGCGAATACGTTTGTGCCGCTGAATCATACTCACTTGTAACGGATACCGTTGGTGTACCTGACTGGCTGTACCATAGGCGGAATTGTTTCAGGTCAACACCTGATGCATCTTCCATAGCCGCGACAAAATCTTCACAGGTTGCCGCCGTGCCATCATGACGCTCAAAGTAGAGCTTCATACCCTTCTGGAAACCTTCTTCTCCCAGCAGTGTATGCATCATTCGGATAACTTCACTGCCCTTTTCGTATACCGTTAAAGTATAGAAGTTGTTCATTTCTATCACTTTTTCAGGACGAATTGGATGTGACATAGGGCTTGCATCTTCTGCGAATTGTGGACCACGAATAATTCGTACGTTGTTAATACGATTCACAGCTCTAGAGCCCAAGTCCGATGAAAATTCTTGATCACGGAATACAGTAAGGCCTTCTTTCAGGCTCAATTGGAACCAGTCTCGACAAGTAACTCGGTTGCCTGTCCAGTTGTGAAAATACTCGTGGCCAATAACCGCTTCGATACCTAGGTAGTCAGTATCTGTTGCCGTTTGATCATTAGCCAAAACAAATTTAGAGTTAAAGATGTTAAGACCTTTGTTTTCCATTGCGCCCATGTTGAAGAAATCAACCGCAACAATCATATAGATATCAAGGTCATACTCTAGACCAAAGCGCTCTTCATCCCACTTCATTGAGTTGATAAGAGACGTCATTGCATGAGGCGCTCGATCGAGGTTGCCTTTATCGACAAAGATTTCTAACGCCACATCACGACCAGATTTAGTCACATACTTATCACGAAGGACATCAAAATCCCCAGCAACCAGTGCAAATAGATACGCAGGCTTAGGATGCGGATCTTGCCACTGAACCCAGTGACGGCCACCTTCCAAATCTCCTTCTGCAATACGGTTACCGTTGCTCAATAGGAATGGATAAGCCGCTTTGTCTGCGATCACTTTTGTTGTGTATTTCGCTAATACATCTGGGCGATCCATGTAATAAGTAATTCGACGGAAACCTTCCGCTTCACATTGAGTACAGAAAGCGCCGCCAGATTTATACAAACCTTCCAAAGCCGTGTTTTCTTCGGGATTAATTTCAGTGACGATTTTCAGTTCGAACGCTTCAGGTAGTGCGGAAATCTCTAGCGCACCTTCCTTTTCTTCAAACCTTGTCCAAGCCTCACCGTTAACAGAGACACTAATCAGCTTAAGGCTTTCACCTTCCAATTGAAGCGTTGTGTCATCTTTTAGCTGCTTAACTTGAGAAACCGCCGTTACGATTGTCGTGGTATCATGGAGATCGAAAGTTAAGTCGATGTCTGAAATAGTATGGGATGGTGAGGTATAATCTTTGCGATATTTGGCTTGAGGTGTTTGAGCCATGTCGAAATCCTTCTGACTAGATGTAATACATTGTGCTTGTGTCTATTCGAGACACTTATTGAATAGGTTGTTATTTGCAAACGCTGATAATTTTATTTTGAGCTAGCTTAACCCCAGACAATTAAAAAAACGAGGTATTATGTCTAAATACCTCGCTTTTACCCTACTGTGGCGAATAAGTTCAAACTATACGTCTAAATACTCACCTATATTTGTTAAATGTTATGTCACCTGACCCGGTTCAGCACGGCGTAGAGTGCTCCTTCTTCCATTTCCAGAGTGAGAATATCGCTGTTCAAGCTGTACCTTGTTTCATGCTCACCATTTTCATAGAGCAGCACCAAATGCTCTCCTTCGGTGTAGTACACACCTTTATGGATTGCTTCGTCGCCTTCTTCGTTACTCACTCTAAACATAAATACGAAGTCAGGTTGCAAAATCAAATCCATCCGCTGCACTTCACTGGCTACCATTTCATGTCCACTCAACTGAGCACTTGACCACATACCGGCAAGTGCGTTGGATAAAGCTTTTGTAAACACCACACCGTTGAGATTCAACATATTGTGATTACTGCTGTAATTGTAAATTTGCGGTTCAGAGGTATTCAAACCGAGAATCAATGTATCTTCATTCGCGGCGTAAAGTCCCTCCCAGTGATCGACCGAGTAATCGCGTTTTTGAATGTCGATCTTGAAGCTATAGTTGGAGTCGAGGCTAAGTTTGATGGCTAAAAAATTCTCTTCAGATTGCTCAGGATTTGGGTTAACCAAATACCAGTCACCGAGCAGGAATGGCTGGTCGAATTGAGTTAAATCGCTGTTATCTCTGGTTTCACTCGCGAACACAGAAACGCTAAAACAAGTCAGTAGAATTCCAATCCATCTCATAGCGCACCCCTCACTCTTTTCTTTAAGCTTAGGAGTCGAAATCTGATTAAGCGAAATTTTTTGATCTACATCACGTTAATTATTGATATAAAAAAAGCGAGCCGTTAATTGGCTCGCTTTTTATTTCCTTTATTTTCAGCTACTTAAGCATATCAACCATGATAGCTACGGATTCATCTAGATAGGCATCTGGAGCTTCGTAGTCTTTTGGCACATCATCGAGAGATTCAAATGCTTTCTCTCCGTGAGATTTTTGTCTCAGATTGATACGAGCTAAGCGATCGTCATCCGCCTTATCACTTTCCTCTTTGCGAACTTTTTCGTTAAGAGATAGTGAGTTATCGTCCTTCTCAGCTTTATACTTTTCGATATCTTCAGCAATAAACTGGAATTCCAGATCGTTAGCGATTCTAGCTTGATGCTCGCCATTAAGCTTAGTGATCAGCTTTTCGTTACGCTGTAACACTTCATATTTTGCTTTATCAATGCTATCCCAAGGCAGCGCATTATCTTCAACACTTTCACCAGTTTCGCTAGGCTCAATTGGTGTTGGGTAAGCAATGTCAGGCGCAACACCTTTATTTTGCGTACTGCCACCATCGATACGATAAAACTTCTGAATCGTGTATTGAACGTAACCTAACTCCTTATCGAATAAATCATAGATATGATTTAACGAACGGTGTTGCTGAACCGTCCCTTTACCAAAAGAGTTTTCACCGAGAATAATCGCGCGGCCATAGTCCTGCATAGCAGCAGCGAAGATTTCTGAAGCCGATGCACTGTAGCGGTTAATCAATACCGTCATCGGACCGTCGTAGCTGATCTTGCCGTCGGTATCACTATTTACGTTGACCCGACCATAACTGTCACGAACTTGAACCACCGGTCCACTAGTAATAAAGAGACCGGATAGAGCCGTCGCTTCTGTCAGCGCGCCGCCACCATTGTTACGCAGGTCAACAATAATGCCATCAACACCTTGGCCTTTCAGATCAGTAATCAGCTTATCCGTATCTTTTGCAAGACCAACGTAAAAACTTGGTACTTCCAATACGCCAATCTTCTTACCATCTTTTTCAATGACTTCAGATTTAACAGCGCGGTCTTCAAGACGAATTTTATCTCGAACAATAGTGATGACTTCCGCTTTCGCATCTTTACCTTCAGGCAAGATTTGCAGATTAACCTTGGTCCCTTTCGGGCCTTTAATCAACTGAACGACATCATCCAGTCGCCAGCCGATTACATCAACAATATCTTCACCGTCTTGGCCGACACCAATAATGCGATCACCTTCAGCTAATTGCTTACTCTTAGATGCAGGGCCACCAGCGACCAATGAGCGAATTACAGTGTAATCGTCTGTCATTTGAAGCACAGCACCAATACCTTCCAGTGAAAGGTTCATTTCCGTCTGGAATTGATCAGCACTTCTCGGTGATAGATAGCTGGTGTGCGGATCCACTTCACGGGCAAACGCATTCATGTACAGTTGGAATGCATCTTCATTGTGAGTTTGACTCAGACGTTTCAAAGCATTGTTATAACGCTTGCCTAAGACGTCTTTGATCTCTTCCCAATCTTTACCGGTCAGTTTGAGGTTCAGCGCATCATATTTAACACGCTTTCTCCAAAGTTCATCCAACTCCGCCGTATCTTTTGGCCAAGCCGCTTCACTTCGGTCGAGCTCAATACTTTCATCAGTATCAAACTTCATTTCCTTATCAAGCAAAGACAGTGCATAGACAAATCGCTCGTAGCGGCGCTTCATCGACAAGTTGTAAATATCAAAAGCAATCTGGTTGTCACCAGACTTTAGCTGGTCATCGATACCAGCCGCCCACTTATTAAAAGAGTCGATATCGGCTTGCGTGAAAACGTTACGATTGAAATCAAGAGACTCAACATAGCGTTGGAATATCGCCTGAGAGAATTGATCGTTGAGTGTGAAGTGTTTGTAGTGAGAACGAGTGAAGCGTGAGGTAACGCGTTTACTTGCTGTCGCATGTTGGGCTTCGGGAGCTAAGACGGGTAAGTCTTCGAGAGTAATTTTCGCTTCAAGAGCGTTTGCTGACGAAGCTGCCAGCCAGAGGCTAGCAGCAATCAGCGACAATTTTGAACGGCATTTCATGCGTAGGAGTATCTCCTTTATGCGCGCAGGTGCTCCGCTTTCACAACCATTTGCAGGCCGTTAGACAGTTGAACACGCACATCTTCCTTATTGATTTCAACGATAGTCGCAGCCATGTTTCCTTTGCCCATATTTACGTTTACTTGATTACCGATTGTAATTTCATCAGCATTCAGAGCGCGCGTTTCTACTGGCTTGCTGGCTTTCTGTGCTTTGTTTTGTTGTGGGCGACGGCTTTGTGGCTTTTTGTTAGCCGGTTTAGCTTTCGCTTTACCTTCTTCACGAGCTTTTTGAGCTTGCTCTTTACGACGAGCTTGCACTTTAGCCTTGCTTTCAGCTAGCGCTGTTTTTGCGTGTTCAACATGCTCTTCTTCCAGATCACCTGCTGAGTTGCCATCTAGGTCAACACGAGTCGCACCCGGCTTAACACCGTGTAGGTAACGCCATGAAGAAGTGTATTGTCTTAACGCTGCACGAAGCTGAGTTTTACTCACTTTTGGATCGTCGCTTAGACGTTCCGCAAGATCTTGAAAAATACCAATTTTAAGTGGTTTTGCTTCACCTTCTAAAGTAAAGCACTTAGGGAAACATTCAGCAATATATGCAATCACTTCTTTGCTGTTTTTTAACTTTTCAGTGTTTTCCATGAGGAGTCCTGGTTAGTGCGGCTTGTCCGCGAGCATTAAGATAAATATTTCAGGTATTATAGTGACCTGCAAGCGAAAAACCACACTCAATATGGAAATTATGCACTGATAGCGTGTGAATTAAACAGCTTTTCCACTTCGCTCATCAAAAACGTCAAACCTTCTTCATCTATTTCACTAAATCGTCCCACTTTTGGGCTGTCAATATCGAGTACACCAACAATTTGGCCATTAATGCTAAATGGAATGACGATCTCGGAATTACTGGCGGCATCGCACGCGATATGTCCTTCAAACTGATGAACGTCGTAAACACGTTGCACCGTATTGGTTGCCACGGCTGTTCCACATACACCACGACCAACAGGAATTCTCACGCACGCAGGTTGCCCCTGAAATGGACCAAGAACTAGTTCCCCTTCTTTCATTAGATAGAAACCCACCCAATTAAGTTCCTCAAGCTCCATATTTAAAAGAGCACTTAGGTTCGACAAATTGGCGATAAGGTCTTTTTCTGACTCTAAAAGTGCAACAGCTTGCTTGGTTAAGCGGTGGTAATGTTCTATTTTCATATTGACTTCCATTTGAAAATTAGAGACTTCCATCATGAATCAACGTACAATCGTCCGTAAACTCTAAATAGTAAGCATTCTCATTATAATGTCTGATAACCCCAACACTATTAGCCGTTCTTGGCTGATAACTCAAGTAAAAAAGCACAAGTCAAAACTTGTTCTCGCCAACATCATCGCGCTTTTCGCAACACTCGTCAGTGTACCTATCCCTCTTTTAATGCCTTTAATGGTCGATGAAGTCCTGCTTGATAAGCCTGCAACGGGCCTTGAGTTAATGGATAAAGTGTTGCCTGTTTCAATGCAGACACCAACCGGCTATATATTCCTTACCCTGCTTCTCGTCGTTCTGATGCGAACCGTGAGCCAAGTTTTAAATATCCTGCAGGGACGTCAGTTTACTCTCGTATCCAAAACGATCACGTATCAGATGCGCAGCAAGATGATCGACAAATTAGGTCGCATCAGTATCAGACAATACGAAACGCGTGGAAGTGGTGGTATCAATGCTCACTTGATTACCGATGTAGAAACCATTGACCAGTTCATTGGTACCACTCTCAGTAAATTCCTCATTAGTTTGCTAACGGTCATCGGTACAGCTGGTGTTCTACTTTGGTTGGAGTGGCGTCTCGGCTTATTCATCCTTTTGGTCAATCCTATTGTTATTTACTTCTCTCGAAAGCTGGGCAATAAAGTAAAACATCTTAAAAAACGCGAGAACCAATCTTTTGAGCGATTCCAAAATCGTCTTGTTGAAACCTTAGACGGCATCTACCAACTACGTGCAGCCAATCGCGAGCGGGAATTTCTTAGTGAATTAAAGCAACAGGCCAACCAGGTCCGTGTAGACGCTGATAAATACGCGTGGCAATCCGAAGCCGCTGGGCGAGTCTCTTTTCTTCTATTCCTGCTTGGTTTTGAGTTGTTCCGTGCTGTTGCCATGTTAATGGTCTTGTTCAGTGACTTAACTATCGGTCAAATATTTGCTGTCTTTGGCTACCTATGGTTTATGTTGGGCCCAGTGCAAGAGCTACTTGGTATTCAGTTTTCTTGGTACAGCGCAAAAGCGGCACTGGGTCGTATCAACGCCCTACTCGACTTGGAAGAAGAACACCGCCCAGTAAGTAAAATCAACCCGTTTACAACGGACAGAGAAGTCGACGTCAATATTGAAAACATTGATTTTTCTTATAATGAAGAAAGTAAAGTACTGAATAATCTAAACTTGAATATTCCGGCTGGAAAGAAAGTTGCATTGGTTGGTGCAAGTGGTGGCGGAAAATCGACGCTCATCCAGTTGCTCATTGGTGTATATCGACAGGATTCAGGTATCATTCGTTTCAATGGTGAGACAACAGATGATATCAGTTATGACGTAATACGAGATCAAATTGCCGTTGTATTACAACAACCTATACTATTCAATGACAGTTTAAGGCATAATCTGACGCTCGGCTCTGACTATGACGATTTGCAATTATGGCGAGCGCTTGAAATTGCTCAAATGCAGGATGTCATAAGTCAGTTAAGTGACGGTTTAAATACACAAATTGGCCGAAACGGCATTCGATTGTCCGGCGGCCAAAGGCAGCGACTTGCTATTGCAAGAATGGTTCTTAGCGATCCTAAGTTTGTCATTCTCGATGAAGCAACGTCTGCGTTAGATACGGCGACCGAAGCAGCACTGCATAAAGCGCTGACAGAATTTTTGAATGGGCGTACAACCTTAATCGTTGCTCATCGACTGTCTGCCGTTAAACAGGCTGATTTGATCTACGTTTTAGAAGATGGACAAGTAACACAGGCAGGCACTCATGTTGAGTTGGTTAAACAAGAAGGTTTATACCAAACGCTTTATGGAAGCGTTCAGTCGCACGCCTGAGATCCTACTATTTCTTAAAATTTGGAGGGTGATATGAGCCCTCCTAAATTAACGTCTCACCTTTCCGAAGCTTCACATGTAAGATTATGCCATGGGTGTGAACTCCCAATAGATACTGTCAGTGTCGAGCGAGGCAAAAGCGCTTATTGTCCACGCTGTGGAAGCAAGTTATATCGTGGAGGTACGCCTTCATTGTCCGGCAACCTCGCCATTGCAATTACTTGCCTCTTGCTCTTCATTCCTTCTCATTTCTTTGACTTTATTAGTATTCGCCTATTTGGCGTCATGATTCCAGCGACCTTACCTTCTGGCGTTTTCACGCTATTTGATGAAGGTTTTGTTTTCCTATCTTTATTAATTATCTTTTGCAGCTCCATCGCTCCTTTACTAGTCAGCGGTTCGGTCCTAACTGCTCACGCTGCATTAAAGCAACGTAATTTTCCGTTACTCAAATATTCGCTTTATACGATTCAACACCTCAAAAACTGGGTGATGATTGATGTATTTCTCGTCAGCGTCGCTATTTCCTGCTTTAAGTTGCAGGACTATTCCGACATATACGTGGGCGTCGGTTTATATGGTTTGGTCCTGTTACAGATCGCGACAGTCATGCTTGTCACACGAGTAAGTGTGCGTCGCTATTGGGAAGCGTACGAGTCTGAACGTTCTTATCATTTCAAAGAAAAACAACTCCACTGCCACCATTGTCATCTTTCTCAACCAGAAGGAACAGAGTGTGTTCGGTGCCACAAACCCATTTATCACCGTAAGCCTCGTTCCGTACAAGTGACTTGGGCTTATCTTGTTGCCGCTACGATTGCTATTTTTCCGGCAAACCTCATCCCAATATCGATTTTAATTACCAATGGACAAAGGCTTGAAGACACCATTTTTTCCGGCGTTGCGTCACTGGTAAAAAATGGTATGCCAGGCATTGCGGTCATTATATTTGTAGCGAGTATTGTCGTTCCCGTCGCCAAAATCATCGGTTTGGCGTACTTATTGCTCGCGATCCAATTCAAGCGCAAAGTATTTCATCGTCAGAGAATGATCATCTATTTTGTTATTAAATGGATAGGACGTTGGTCCATGATGGATTTGTTTGTTATTTCTATCATGATGACCTTAGTCGACCGCGGCCAGATACTCGACTTTACTCCAGGGTATGGGGCGGTTGCGTTTGGAATCGTTGTTGTATTGACTATGCTGGCGGCAGAGAGTATTGACCCAAGACTGTTGTGGGACAATTACCCAGATTCAGCTAAGAGCAAATCAGAGAAAAGAGAAGAACCTTTAAATGACTAATTCATCTTCTAATCAGCCTTCTTACTCACCAGACGTTAAGCGCAATAAAGGTGTGTCACCGCTGTGGTTATTACCCGTGTTGACCATGGTGCTCGCAGGTTGGTTAGTTATTAAGGCGATTAACGACGCCGGTCAGCGAATTCAGATCTACTTCTCTGATGCTCAGGGCTTAGTTGCAGGTCGAACTACCATTCGCTATCAGGGTCTCGAAGTCGGCATGGTGCGTGATATTAACTTGGCTGAAGATCTTGAGAGTATTTATGTCGAAGCAGATATCTACCCTGAAGCCGCCAAATTACTTTCAAAAGAAACCCGCTTCTGGATGGTAAAACCGACCGCTAGCCTTTCAGGCATTTCAGGCTTAGACGCTCTGGTGTCCGGTAACTACATTGCAATCCAACCTAGTGATAACCCAGCGGAACCTGAAACAAAGTTTACTGCGCTTGAACGAGCTCCTTCAGATATTCTTGCGAATGAAGGCTTGAACATCACCCTCCGAGCAGAAGATCTCGGCGGCATTTCTGTTGGCTCGCAAATAGTCTATCGTAAGATTCCAATTGGTGAAGTCTACAGCTACCAACTTGACGGCCAAGGTAAAAATGTCCTCATTCAGGCATCAATTCACGATGAATACCGAAAGGTCATTACCGACGAAAGTAGGTTCTGGAATGTCAGCGGTATCGGCGCTAATATTGGTTTTGAAGGTGTTGATGTCAGATTAGAGAGTTTAAGTGCTCTGATTGGTGGCTCTATTGCTGTCGACTCGCCAGATGGCGGAGAACCTGTTGCCGATAATACTCGCTTTAAACTCTACCCTGATCTAAAAACCGCGGGTCGTGGTATACCAATTAAAATCACCCTGCCAGACGACAATCAAATCAGTCCGACTGGTGCTCCTATCATGTACCGTGGAATCGAAATCGGCCAGATCACTGATTTACAACTCAGTAATGGGCGAAAAGAGATTGTCGCCTCTGCCGCCATTCAGCCAGCTTTCTCAGACATGCTGACGAGCGGCAGTAACTTTATCCTCGAAGAAGCAAAAGTCTCTCTTTCTGGTGTGGAAAACCTAACAAACCTAGTTAAAGGTAATTTCCTTACTCTGGTTCCAGGAAAAGGCGATCGCTCGCGCTATTTCTCCGCCATTCGCAAAGAACAGTTTAATAAACAACAAGCTAAATCTGTGGCCCTAACACTGGTTGCTGACAATTCATTCGGACTTGGAGCTGGTGCTAACGTCCTATACCGAGGCATCACCGTTGGTGAAGTAACGAAAGTATCGCTCAAAGGTGAGAAGGTAAACTTGGACGTTCTGGTGGATAAAACCTACGCCGAGCTAATTAAATCACAGAACCGATTCTTCGTCACAGGTAGCGCCACAGCTGAGCTCACTGAATCTGGACTGAACATCAACGTCCCGCCAGCACAGCAGCTTCTTACAGGTTCTATCAGTTTTGTTAGCGAAGGTTCTGACAACCCTAGAGAGCAATACACATTGTATCCAAGTAAGTCCCTAGCGGAATTGGCGAAATACAATATGTCTGGCTCAGAACGTATTACGCTGTTTGCTAACGAGCTTCCCTCTATCAGCAAAGGCAGCCCACTACTTTATCGTAACCTGCAAGTGGGTAGCATTTCCGATTTCCACCTTGTTGATGGTGGTGTGATCATTACCGCGAGTATTGAAAACCAATACAAACACCTTGTCACTGAACAGACTGTCTTTTGGAACCGTTCCGGCGTTGAAGTGGATGCTACTCTAGCTGGTATCAGTGTTAAGGCTGCGCCTTTGAAATCACTCATTCAAGGCGGTATCGCTTTCGATTCTTTGCCGGGTGTCGAAAACAAACAAAATGATAAATGGCTGCTCTATCAAGATTTCAAAACTGCGCGAAAGTTTGGCCATGTCATTACGCTCAATGCTGAGGGTGAGAACAATATTACCAAAGGAACAGCGGTAAAATATAACGGTGTACAAGTGGGTGAAGTCACCCTTGTTATACCTGATTTTAAGCGTGAGCGTGTTGAAATTAAACTGCGAGTGCTGCCTGAGTATGCAGACAAGCTAGCAACCGAAGGTAGTTACTTCTGGGCTGCTCAAGCGACTGTTGGCTTGAATGGTGTGAAGAATCTTCAGAACCTTCTCACTCAAACTATTAACGTAGTCCCTGGTGAAGGTAAAGCTCAACATACTTTCCATCTCAATAAAGAAGAGAGAGATAATCAGGGGGTATCCTTCACCCTACAAAGCGAGTCTCGTGGCTCAGTCGCTAAAGGCACACCTGTACTCTATAGAGAAATTGAAGTAGGTAAAGTGATTAATGTAGAACTCGGAGAGTTTGCTGATCGCGTTGTCTCGACCATTTCAATCCAGCCCAACTACGCTTATCTTGTAAGACAAAATAGCATTTTCTGGAACACTTCAGGTGTTGATGTTTCCATCGGCCTAGGCGGTGCCAACATCAAAGCGGGAACCATAGACAGTATTGTGAGAGGCGGAATCACCTTTTCAACTCCTGAGAACAGTCAGCTTCAGCCTATAGCCCAGCCTGGTCAATCTTTCTTCCTCTATCCAACACCAGAGGAGAGTTGGAAGACATGGCGCACCGCTATTCCGAAACCATAAACAACATTAGGCTTTCAAACGCAGCGATTTCGCTGCGTTTTGTTTTTCAATCCGCTATAATTCCGGCCCCTGTAAAAACTGAGATAGAACTTTGCATCAGAACGTCTACTTACCCGAAGAATTTTTGAAAGAAATGGAAGCCATTCTTCCTGACGGCCTCAATATGGAAGACTTTGTCGCCGCGTGTCAACGTCCGCTCCGTAAAAGTATTCGCGTAAACACGTTGAAGATTTCTATCTCAGAGTTTACTCAGCGAGCTCAAGAAAAAGGCTGGCAACTGTCACCCGTACCATGGTGTGAAGAAGGTTTTTGGATCGAGGCCGACGAATCAGAAACCCCACTTGGCAACACGGCAGAACACATGTCCGGCTTGTTCTATATTCAAGAAGCCAGCTCAATGATGCCTGTGTCTGCCTTGTTTCAAGATCAGAATGACGACTTCCTTAGTGTGCTTGACATGGCAGCTGCACCGGGTTCAAAAACCACTCAAATTGCGGCAGAAATGGATAACTTAGGTGTGCTCGTCGCCAATGAGTTCTCATCGAGTAGAGTCAAGGTCTTGCATGCCAATATTGAGCGCTGTGGTGTGCGCAACGCCGCGCTGAGTAATTATGACGGCCGAGTCTTTGGTGGCTGGCTGCCAGAACAGTTTGATGCCGTATTGATTGATGCTCCTTGCTCAGGTGAAGGCACAGTGCGTAAGGATGCAGATGCGATGAAAAACTGGAGCAAAGATTCCGTTTTATCCATCGCTGACACCCAGAAAGATCTAATAGAAAGCGCGTTTTACGCACTTAAGCCTGGCGGTGTTATGGTTTATTCAACGTGTACATTAAGCATCGAAGAAAACCAGCAAGTCTGTTTGCACTTGAAAGAACAGTTTGGTGACCTCGTAGAATTTGAGCCTCTGGATTCTCTCTTCCCTGAATCAGAGAAAGCGTTAACCGAAGAAGGCTTTCTGCACATTTTCCCTCAAATGTATGATTGTGAAGGCTTCTTTGTCGCCAGAATGAAAAAGCTTGGTTCTACTGAAGCACCACAAGTGAAAAAGCGCCTAGGTAAATTCCCATTCAAAAAAGCATCGAACAAAGTTCATCAAGAAATCAGTAAACAGCTGCATGACAGTTTAGATATCGAGCTTCCCAAAGATTCAGGAGTTTGGATGCGCGACAATGATGTCTGGCTCTTCCCTAATGCACTAGAACCTATGCTTGGTGAATTTCGTTTCTCAAGGATGGGGATTAAAATCGCTGAAGCTCATAAGAAAGGCTACCGATGGCAGCATCAGGTCGCGACAGCGTTAGCTACTGGCCAAGAGTCAAACTGCGTCACACTTTCTACAGACGATGCCCGTGAATGGTTTATGGGTAGAGACGTTCGACCAGAAAACCAGTCAGGTAAAGGTGAAGTGATTGTAAAGCTTGGTAACGATGTGATTGGATTAGGAAAATGGGTTGGGAATCGAGTGAAGAATGGTCTACCTAGAGAGCTAGTACGAGATAAAAATCTATTCTAAACCGCAAAATATTAGTAGGAAATGCCAGAGATGCCTAGCGAAACTGTGATGATGTACTACACTTTACTTAATGATAAATCATCGAATATCAACCAGTTAGCGCAGGCTCTGTAAGAGCCATTCCCCTAGGCCCAAAGCAATATCCGCTTCGGGCCTTTTTTTGACTTCAATTACGAAGCGATGCGAATGCCATCTTTCTCTATCGTAATTTTTCCTTGCTTATACAGACCACCGATTGTTTTCTTGAATGTACCTTTACTGGTGCGAAACGCAGCAAAAATGCTTTCCGGTGATGATTTGTCATTCAAAGGAAGAAAACCGCCTTTCTTTTCAAGTAGATCCAGTACTTTCTGACTCAAGTCATCCATCTTAGCAACGCCGATTTTCTGTAAAGAAAGGTCCACTTTGCCATCTTCGCGAATGCCCTTGATGTACCCTTTGAGTCGTTTACCGACAAACAATTTACCAAAGACATCGGATTTGAAGATCATTCCCCAGTGCTGGCCTTCCACAATCGCTTTGTAACCTAAGTCACTGCGTTCAGCGATTATGAGTTCGACTTGTTGGTTACGTTGGTAGTTAGCAGGCGTTTTATCCAACAGCTTATTAAATTTAGTGGTACCGACAATTCGGCCTGATGCCTTATCGGTATAGACGTATACCAGCACATTCTGGCCTGCTTTAAAGCGCGTGCGTTGCTCACTGAATGGGATAAGCAGATCTTTGCCTTTGATTCCCCAGTCAGCAAAAGCGCCAGTACTGTTTACGCCTTCGATTGTCATCAACCCCCACTCACCGACTTGAGCTATTGGAGTTTCAGTGGTTGCAACCAGCTGATTGTCAGAATCGAAGTACAAAAATGCATCAACAAACTGGCCTACTTCTGTTCCTTCTGGAACAAAGCGATTAGGTAATAAGCTTGTTCCGAAATCACCTGCATCGAGAAATACGCCAAAATCTGCTTTTTTTACTACTTCTAAGTGGTTTATCTGACCAACTTTAATCATTTCAACTGTCTCTTGCTAAATTTGCGGTGATTATACCGAAACTCTGTTATGCTTTCGCCAGATAATTAGAATTTTTTCAGGAGTACTCATTGCTCACCGTTGATAAGCAGGACGGCATCACTCTTAAGATTTCCCACGCTATGGCTTCGTCTAAAAAGTCAGATCTCGACCTCTATTTTTTCATCCCTGGCGAACTCGGCCTAACACCAGATGTACTCAAAGAGAGTGAGATTTACTACGAGTCGATCATTCAAAAAAGAGCCTACTTTAGTGACAAAACCCTTCTTCCACTCGTACACAGTCGATTGGCGAAACGGGGACGCCTTTCATCAACGCAGTACCGTGTAAGTTTGAGTTTGTTCGCCTATCAGTATGTGATTGCTCTAGACAAAGCAGTGAATGAACTGAACAAACACAATTCCGATGTCATCACGACAGAAGAAGTGGATGAAGTAATTGAACTTGCCTTAGATATCCTGAAAAAGCTAAGACGTAGTATCCCTTACGAAGAGAGCCTAAAGCGTTACTATGCCAACATCGACAATTACCTGTCTTGGTACACTGGCCAACGTTTTATGTCTCTCATCGCTCATATGCCACGTGATAGTGACTACAAGACGATCAAAGATCGGCTGTTAGCTATCGTCGAAAAAGAAGCAGCACACCGTAAGCTCAATAACTACAACTCAAAAAGTGTTCGTGACGACGTAACGCGACTCAGTAACAAAATGAGATTGCTACGCCGTTTGATTGAGCACCCAGTTGTATTAAACGCAAAAACTCAGTCGCTCGGCAAAAATATGAAGCGTGTTGTCAAAGGCTCGGCTACGGGTTTTGTTATGGTTTTCGTTACCATTACCGCCATTCTAGCGCGAGATTATTGGGGTGAAATCACGGTCTCTTTCATCATTCTGATGTCGTTTGTCTACGCTTTGCGTGAGATTTTTAAAGATGATCTTCGCGATGTGATGTGGCGGTGGATACGTAAAGGGCGGCCCAAGTGGCGTAAGTATTACCTAGACCCAACTACAAACAAAGCAGTTGGCCAGAAGCTTGAGTGGCTGGACTATAAGAACTTGCTCAAATTGCCTGATCGTATTCAGCTCATACGTAAAAAACGCGTTGTACAGCGTGAAGAACAGATCCTTCACTATCGTTCAGAAACAGAGATGTCGACCTCTAAGTTTATGAGTGGTTATGAAGAAACTCGCGAATCCATGATGTTGAGCATGCGACCATTTATGCGACTGATGGACAAGGGTTCAAATAAGGTTTACACGCTCAATAATAGCCAAGTCAGTAAAGAATCTGTCGAGAAACGTCATTTGATAAATCTAATTGCCAGAGAAGACAATCACAATGACGAACCCAACTATTATCGTTGGAAAATCGTGCTCAACAGAAACAAAATTGTTGCCATTGAACAGATGGAAGTGGATGACATTAGCCACCCATTCTCTTCAATGACAGAGTAAGTTGGAATTCTGCCATCGGTTCGTCGCCATGTAAGCTTGGGCAGATGGCAGTGATCTTCACTGGCTGATTAATTCGCTCTCCGGATTCCAGTGTTTCATCCAACATTTTGTCAATGAGTGCCCCATCGTTACACACAAAATGAACATCCCCTTCGGGCCTTTTAAGAAATTGCCCATCTACGGCTTTAAAGGCCAGAGACACTTTATGGCCTCTGTCTTGAGCTTTACTCATCGCCATAAAACCACCTGCCACATCGGCACCAATCGCCAACACACCAAAGTACATACTATTGAGATGGTTCTTCGTCTTTCTTTTTAGAGGTATTTTGATTTCGACTGAATCAGAATCCAGTTTGAGTATTTTAGGCCGGCACAACCAAATCAATGGTACTTTGAAAAATCCGAAAAGTTTGAGGTACAAATTGGCTTTAGCAAGTGGGGAGAGCATTTCACTGGTCCGACATGTTGTTATGTGTTTCTTTAGTTCATAACGAACAAAGGTTGATGTCAACATTTTGTTAACATCAACCTTTTGAAGTTATAGCAAAGTCACCTATTTTTGGGTTACGCCGTCACAACAACTTGAATATAAGTATGCTCAAGAACATATTCTTGTATTTTATTGTAGCTAGCGAGCCCACTACTCACGACCAATGCTGGCTTATTACTGTGATTTGCCGCTTTTACAGCCATATCAATAAGGTCGATTACAGCTTCGCTCTGAGGATCGAAAAGATGTTCCAATTCCTCACTGAGCCTGTCGACACCAAGTGTAAACTGAGTGAGATTCTCTAGGTTGATAACTAAGCCGTCGAAGTAATGCAATAAGCGCTCCGAGAGCAACGCTGCGGAAGGTACGTCAACGGTATACAAAACCTTCAACCCGTTTAAACCTCTTGGTAGCCCCTGCTCTGCCAGTAAATCAATGATCTTCGCTGCATCAGACAGTGCTCGGACAAAAGGCACAACAATCTCAACGTGAACACCCTGCTGCTGCAACGCCTTGATCACCTGACACTCTAGAGCGAATGCAGAACTAAACTTCGTTTGAGCATAGCGAGATACACCGCGTAACCCCAATGCTGGGTTGATTTCTTGTGCTTCAGCTTTCCCACCGAGAAGTGAGCTCAACTCATAACTATCAGCATTACCTAAAGCGACACGCACAGATTGATGGTTGGGCTTCACCGACTGCATAATTCGTTCAGTTAACGTGGCAACGAAATGTTCTTCCATCGAAACTTCGCCAAGTATCGCGTCAATGGAGCTGAGTTCAACGTCACTCAGAGTGGACTCAACATTTGTATAGCATGGGTGATAGAAAATATTTTCTGAGACTAAATCGGAAAGAGAAACAAAGAGGTGCGTGCTTTCTGATGACGATTCTTCACCCGGTATCGCATCACCTAAGTTAAGTTCTGAATGCAATTCACCTGAAGTATTAATGCTCATTACTGCTCCGTGCATTTTATTGTTTGATTCTTTCCTGAACATACCGATAGAACCAAAGTAAAACAAGCCCGAAGAGCATTTTTAGTAACCATAAGTGAATAATATTTCACTCACTATAGGTAGACACACTAAGAATGCAGATAAGAGGTTTATTCCTGCTGACGTTTCCGTTATCTTTACCGCTTCGCAATAAAAAGAACAGGCTATTGTATGCCACTCAAAACCGATGAATTAAGAACCCAGCCACTGGGTCCGATGCCGACTCCGGCTGAGCTTGGAAGCGCCCACCCAATTACGGACGATGTAGCGGAACGCATCGCTAAATCTCGCCGTCAAATTGAAAAAATTCTTATAGGGGAAGATGATCGCTTATTGGTGATTGTCGGCCCATGTTCTGTACACGATACCGACGCTGCTCTTGACTACGCTAAACGCCTGTCTGATATCCAAGAGCAATACAAAGACGAATTGTTTGTCGTCATGCGTACGTACTTTGAAAAGCCTCGTACTGTAGTTGGCTGGAAAGGCCTGATCACGGACCCAAATCTTGATGGTTCTTATGCACTCGAGACGGGCCTTAACAAAGCACGTAAGCTACTTCTAGATATCAACAAGCTAGGTCTTGCGACAGCTACTGAGTTCCTCGACATGATTACTGGCCAGTACATTGCAGACCTAATCACTTGGGGTGCGATTGGCGCACGTACCACTGAGTCTCAGATTCACCGTGAAATGGCGTCAGCGCTTTCTTGCCCTGTCGGTTTTAAGAACGGTACAAACGGCAACATTAAAATTGCGATTGATGCGATTCGCGCTTCTAAAGCCTCTCATTACTTCTATTCACCGGACAAAAATGGTCGCATGACTGTTTATCGCACAAGCGGTAACCCGTATGGCCACGTTATCCTTCGTGGTGGTGACAAAGGGCCGAACTTTGATGCAGAGTCTGTAGAAGCGGCTTGCCAGCAACTGGCAGAGTTTGAGTTACCTCAGCGCCTAGTGGTCGATTTCAGCCATGCTAACTGCCAAAAGCAACACCGTAAGCAACTTGATGTTGCACAAAACATTTGCGAACAGATCACATCTGGTAAAAATCAGATTGCGGGTATTATGGCAGAAAGCTTTATCATCGAAGGCAATCAGCCAATGAAAGACATCAACAACCTTACATACGGTCAGTCAATCACAGATCCGTGTCTGAGTTGGGAAGATACAGCAACAATGCTAGATATGCTGGCAGCTGCCGTTAAATCACGCGGTTAAACGAGAGGAATAAGAGTAATGCCATCTTTTGATATTATATCTGAAATCGATACGGTTGAACTTCGTAACGCAGTAGATAATGCATCTCGTGAATTGTCTACTCGCTTTGATTTCCGTGGTGTTGAAGCATCATTTGAAATGCAAAAAGATGAATCTGTGCGTTTGAATGCTGAGGGTGACTTCCAGCTTAAGCAAATGCGCGACATTCTACGCTCACACCTGACAAAGCGCGGTGTCGACGTCAATGCAATGGAAGCAAAAGCTGAAGAAGCATCAGGCAAGAACTGGCATCAAATTGTCGTATTCAAACAAGGTATTGATACGCCGACAGCTAAGAAAGTAGTGAAAGCAATTAAAGATGCCAAGCTAAAAGTGCAGGCATCCATTCAAGGTGAAAAGGTTCGGGTTACGGGTAAAAAACGTGACGATCTGCAATCAACCATCGCCATGATTCGAGAAGCTGATTTAGGCCAACCATTCCAGTACGATAACTTTCGTGACTAGCTAGCGCGTTGGATTATGATTTATCAAATAAGCCCGCGAATGCGGGCTTATTTTTACTAACTACCAACCACGCCTAACCTAATGTGCATATCACTATTCTTAAGCAACTTATATTGAGATGAATCTGGCGCGACCAAGACGACCACTCGTAAATTTTCGCTTTTTGCACTGGCCAACCTTTCCGACAAGCCCACGTCATCACGGTATTCTTCTCTCTCAGCATCTCTTCGAATTAAATCCACAAACTCAAACGGACAATCTTTGTCAAAGAACACAAGCTCTGCTTGCTGCATAATTCGCAGTGCTTTAAGAGGAAGAAGCTCGACATCATTCCCATAATCTATCCAAGTCACTGTGCCTTTGTCTTCGATCTGATTTTCAAATGTGCTCAGATACACACTCTCTAACTGCGAGCGCTCCGTTGCCAATTCAGTTTCTGGGTTGCTAAAGAATGATTCCCAAAACTTACGTCGTAAATCAACAGAAGGTAATCGCTGTTTGATGTCGTTCCGCTTTGATGCGCCGAAATCCGCAAGTAGTGACAGGTTTTGCGGCAAAGTAGCTTCAAACTGTTCTCTGATATTACGAACCAAAACTGGCGATGCCCCTCCACTGGAAATCGCAATCTGAATTCTCCCGCGATTTATCATCGAAGGCGTAATGAAGTCACAATAGGGCTGATCATCGACCACATTCACTAGTAAGCCCAATGCTTTAGCATCATGATAAACGCGATGATTGAGCTCTGGATTATCTGTTGTCGCCCATACTTGAATGTATTTGCGCTCTAACAGCTCTTCCGAATAAAAGTTCTGTATCCACAAACACTCGCCATCCTCCGCAAGTTTTTGTAGGTAAGACTCAACTTTGGGTGACACTATGGTGACGTTTGCACCTGCGCGAATCAGACTATCTACTTTTCGGCAAGCGACCTCTCCTCCCCCCACAACCAGAACAGGTTTGTCGGTAAGATTCATAAACAGAGGAAAATACTGCATTTCTATCCTTGGGCAATGATACGACCTATGTAGAAGATACTACCAAAGATGGGGCACATCGATAAACCCAACAATGGCAAACGCATAATTTATCACCAAATTTAATGTTATTTATAGAATTATGTTTTAAACCTTATGAAATGAACGAAATGTAAATATTGTGTAAACACTAACTTATAGAGAGTCTCTACGTTTGCACCATTAGTGTGATGTCTTGCACTATTTACATTCGCTTAACATTTGGTCATTCTAATTACAGGTCGGATTCGTAAATTCGTTTAATAAATCTTTTTAAATTATATATTTGAGAATTTACTGATCCTTTCCTACGCTTATAAACGGTTGATTTATATACAACTCAAAATTGAGTAATCAGCCAATAACTATTGAAACACAACAATTTTTTCATTCGTTGTATCAGGTGTTACCTGGTTTAACATGGATCATACAGGAAGGATACAAATGGCGAACAAACTAACACTTCTTGCTTCAGTAGTAGCTGCTTCGACTGCTCTTATGTCTACGAGTGCTTCTGCAGCAGATAGCACTCTGGATAAAGTGACTAAGCAGGGTTTCCTAACTTGTGGTGTAAGTACTGGTCTACCAGGATTCTCTAACCCTAACTCAAAGGGTGAATGGGAAGGCATCGACGTGGAATACTGTCAAGCTCTTGCATCTGCTGTACTTGGTGACAAATCAAAAGTTAAGTATGTGCCTTTAACCGCTAAAGAACGTTTCACCGCTCTGCAATCGGGTGAAATTGACGTTTTATCTCGTAACACAACATGGACACTTCACCGCGATACTGCTCTGGGTCTGAACTTTGTAGGTGTTAACTACTACGATGGTCAAGGCTTTATGGTTAAGAAGGACCTTGGTCTTAAGAGTGCAAAAGAACTCGATGGTGCTTCGGTTTGTGTTCAGTCTGGTACAACGACAGAGCTAAACCTAGCTGACTACTTCCGTAATAACGGTATGTCATACAAGCCTGTAGTATTCGATACAGCAGCTCAAACTTCAAAAGGTTTCGATGCAGGTCGTTGTGACGTGCTAACTACTGACCAATCTGGTCTATATGCACTTCGCTTAAACCTTCAAGATCCAAGTTCAGCTGAGGTACTACCAGAAATCATTTCTAAAGAGCCTCTCGGCCCTGTAGTACGTCAAGGCGACGATCAATGGTTCAACATCGCTAAGTGGACTCTTTCAGCAATGGTGAATGCGGAAGAGTACGGCATTTCCTCTAAAAATGCGGATGAGATGCTAAAATCTAAAGATCCAAACGTGAAACGTATTTTGGGTGTGGATGGTCCGAAAGGTAAAGGCCTAGGTATTCGAGACGACTGGGGTTACCAAGTTATTAAGCAAGTGGGTAACTACGGCGAAAGCTTCGAGCGTACTGTAGGTAAGGGTTCTCCACTACAAATCTCACGTGGTGTAAATGCACTATGGAATGCGGGCGGCTTTATGTACGCTCCACCAATCCGTTAAGCAAAACATAACAACAAAATGGGCGGTGTGAGCCGCCCTTTTTACAAAAAATGGATTTGAGGTTATAGCTGTATGAAACCTACTAATACTGTTGCGTCGAAGACGGATAACGGACCGACTTCTAACGCTAGCCTTTTATACAATCCCACCTTTCGATCGGTCGTATTTCAAATTATTGCGATACTGGCTCTGGTCTTTTTCTTCTACACGATTGTCAATAATGCACTGACTAACTTGGAAGCACGTGGTATAGCCACGGGTTTTGGGTTTCTGACGCAAGAAGCAGGCTTTGGGATTGGCCTAACGCTGATTGAATACGATGAAACTTATTCCTATGGCCGCACATTTATTATCGGCCTCCTCAACACTGCCTTAGTTTCTGTTCTCGGCATTATCCTTGCCACAGTTATAGGCTTTGTTATGGGTATTGCTCGTCTGTCATCAAACTGGCTAGTAAGTCGCCTTGCTGCTGTTTATATTGAGACGTTCCGAAATATCCCTCTTCTTCTACAGATCTTCTTCTGGTATTTCGCTGTCCTACAGGCGCTACCTTCTGCGAGACAGAGCCTCAGTCTAGGCGAAGCCATTTTCTTAAACGTGCGTGGGCTTTATTTCCCATCACCAATTTTTGAAGCTGGCTCATCAATTGTCATTGCTTCATTCGTGATTGGTATCATTGCCACTGTCTTTATCAGTATTTGGGCGCGTAACAAACAACGTCTTACAGGTCAGCAGACACCAATGGGACGAATTGCGTTGGGTTTGATTGTTGTCTTCCCAACTGTGGTTTACTTCCTAATGGGTTCACCTATCTCGGCAGAATATCCTGAACTTAAAGGCTTCAACTTTAAAGGTGGAGTTAGCATCATCCCGGAGCTGGCAGCGCTACTTCTGGCGTTGAGTATCTATACTGCGTCCTTCATTGCTGAGATTGTACGTTCAGGTATCAATGCCGTTAGCCATGGGCAAACAGAAGCAGCAATGTCACTTGGCTTACCCCGCTCAAGAACATTGAAGCTCGTTATTGTTCCACAAGCACTGCGAATCATCATTCCACCTCTGACAAGCCAATATTTAAACCTGACCAAGAACTCATCTCTTGCGATGGCAATTGGTTATCCAGACTTGGTCTCTGTGTTTGCAGGTACAACGCTCAACCAGACAGGTCAGGCAATTGAAATCATTGCGATGACAATGGCCGTTTACCTCTCATTGAGTTTGATTACCTCAGCTCTGATGAATATCTATAACCGTAAAGTTGCTTTGGTGGAGAGATAGCATGAAAGTACATCAATTTCAGCCAGATCTGCCACCACCAGCTAATACGGTCGGTGTGGTCGGGTGGCTACGCAAAAACCTATTCAATGGCCCGGTAAACTCTATCCTTACGGTTGTCTTAGCGTATTTAGCGATATCACTTCTGTGGACAGTGTTTGATTGGTCAATCCTTAAAGCAGATTGGGTCGGAACCACACGCGATGCATGTACACGGGATGGAGCATGTTGGGTGTTCATCAGTGTTCGCTGGGAACAGTTCATGTACGGCTTCTACCCTCAGGAAGAGCTGTGGCGCCCTCGCCTATTTTACTTCACGTTAGCCATTTTCACTGTGTTGCTTGCGTATGAGAAAACACCGAAACGTCTTTGGATTTGGCTGTTTTTCGTCAACATCTACCCATTTATTATCGCGGCACTGCTGTACGGCGGCGTATTTGGGCTAGAAGTTGTAGAAACACACAAATGGGGCGGATTGCTGGTTACGCTAATCATTGCGTTGGTCGGTATCGTTGTGTCTCTGCCTATTGGTGTAGCACTGGCGCTGGGTCGACGTTCAGAAATGCCAATCATTCGAAGTATCTGTACCGTCTACATCGAGGTTTGGCGCGGTGTACCGCTCATCACAGTTCTGTTTATGGCGTCGGTAATGCTGCCATTGTTCCTTGCAGAAGGGTCTGAAACCGATAAACTTATCCGCGCTCTCATTGGTGTGGTTATGTTTAGTGCTGCGTATATGGCGGAAGTCGTTCGTGGTGGCCTACAGGCAATACCTAAAGGACAATATGAAGCAGCCGATGCGCTCGGGCTAAGCTACTGGAAGAAAATGGGGCTGATTGTTCTTCCTCAAGCTCTGAAAATTACGATTCCATCAATCGTTAACACCTTTATCGGTTTGTTTAAAGACACAAGTCTAGTACTTATCATTGGTATGTTTGATGTACTAGGTATAGGTCAAGCTGCTAACACTGACCCTGAGTGGTTAGGGTTTGCAACAGAAAGTTATGTATTTGTCGCGTTAGTGTTCTGGGTATTTTGTTTCGGCATGTCGAGATATTCGATTTGGCTAGAAAACAAACTTCATACCGGTCACAAACGATAATCAGAAAGCTCAAGGACGTATTATGACGCAACAACAAGATTACATGATCCAGATTAAGGATATGAACAAGTGGTACGGAGAGTTTCACGTACTGAAAAACATCAATCTTGATGTTAAAAAAGGCGAAAAAATCGTTATTTGTGGCCCGTCGGGCTCAGGTAAGTCGACTATGATTCGCTGCATCAACCGCTTGGAAGAGCACCAAAAAGGTCAAATCATCGTGTCAGGCAATGAGCTTACGGAAGATTTGAAGAATATAGAAGCAGTGCGCCGAGAAGTCGGCATGTGTTTCCAACACTTTAACCTCTTCCCTCACCTGACCGTTCTGGAAAACTGCACATTGGCGCTAATTTGGGTGAAGAAGATGCCTAAGGAAGAAGCCAAAGCGATTGCAATGAAGTACCTAGAGCGGGTTAAGATCCCAGATCAAGCGGAGAAATACCCAGGTCAACTATCTGGTGGTCAGCAGCAACGTGTAGCTATCGCTCGTTCACTATGCATGAGCCCACAAGTGATGCTGTTTGACGAACCAACGTCTGCACTTGACCCAGAAATGGTACGTGAAGTATTGGATGTTATGGTAGAACTCGCTGAAGAAGGGATGACCATGCTCTGTGTAACTCACGAGATGGGTTTCGCGAAAGAAGTGGCTGACCGAGTTATCTTTATGGATGCTGGCGAGATAATTGAAGAGAACAATCCTGTCGATTTCTTCGAAAATCCTCAGTCAGATAGAACACAAAACTTCCTTGCTCAAATCTTAAGTCACTAAGAAAAAAGAGCAAATTTTTAAAGAGGCGATTTAGATCGCCTCTTTTTATTTGTTATATTGTGTTACATCTTTCAAAATACATAACTTTGTATTTCTATTATCATTTACTCTACTGCATGCATTGATAGGGCTTGATTTTTTCATTGTTCGCCCTCATAAATGTAGTTATAAACATAAAACCTTTACGAGGAAGATTATGAACAGTCCTATGTTTACCCGCACTTCGAATCAAGAAAGTGCTCTACAAACCAATAAGGTATTGCGTAACACCTACGCTCTACTTTCTATGACGCTCTTATGGTCAGCGGTTGTTGCTGGTGTATCTATGGCGATGAATCTACCTCGCCCAGGTATCATCATTATGCTTGTTGGCTTCTATGGCCTACTTTACTTGACTGAAAAGAATCGTAACAACAGCATGGGTATCGTGTTTACATTTGTGTTTACCGGTTTCCTTGGTTACACCATTGGCCCTCTTCTGAATGCTTATATTGGCGCAGGTATGGGTGATGTGGTTCTAACAGCTCTTGGCGGCACAGCGCTTTCATTCATGGCCGCTTCTGCATACGCTCTAACAACGAAGCGTGATCTGTCTATGATGGGCGGTTTGATGCTTTCTCTATTTGTTGTACTAGTTGTAGGCATGATTGCAAGTTTCTTCATTCAGTCAACGATCTTACACTTGGCTCTAAGCAGCTTGTTCATTGTGTTCTCTACGATGGCAATTCTGATGACAACTCAGGGCATCATCCGTGGTGGCGAGACTAATTACATCTCTGCAACGGTTACTCTTTATGTATCTATCTACAACATCTTCATCAGCCTACTTAGCATTCTAGGCATCATGAATGACGATTAATTCGTAGACTTAAGTTGATTAAATAAAGCCCGGAAGGTGAAACTTCCGGGCTTTTTCTTTTCCTACATATTGTTGTCCCAACCTAAGCTGCGCTACCCTATTCTATATCTGAGTTTTTGAGACCTATAATAATGTTTGAATACAACGGCAAATCAATCGAAACTGATGCACAGGGTTACCTACTCGATCATACTCAGTGGGAAGAAGGCATGATTCAGATCCTTGCAGAACAAGAAGGTATCGAACTGACTGAAGCTCATTTGGAAGTTGTCCACTTTGTTCGAGAGTTTTATGAAGAGTTCAACACATCCCCAGCTGTGAGAATGCTAGTGAAAGCCATGGAAAAAGCGCATGGCCCTGAGAAAGGCAATAGTAAATACCTTTTTAAGCTGTTTAAGCAAGGCCCTGCTAAACAGGCAACCAAGCTCGCAGGTTTACCAAAACCCGCGAAATGCTTGTAAATATCAAAGAATTTTGAATCCGCTAAACGGTTTATAAGACATTGGCTCTGAGACTACTGAATCAACATGTGACGTCTTAGGGCCATCTTCCAACCACTTTGCCATGTCGGCTATTTGTTCTTCATTACCACACACCACCACTTCAACATCTCCATTGTTCAAGTTCTTCGCATAGCCTGTTAAGCCCAGTTTCATGCCATAGTGGGAGGTGTGATAACGAAAGCCAACGCCTTGAACAATGCCAGACACTGTGAACTTCTCGCACTTTTGATTCATAACTAATCCCTCAATACAAGGTCCGTGATATATTCGATTGGTATGTTTTACGACCCATATGGAACTACGGGTTTTTCATCGGAAATAGCAATTATGAAAGAAATACCATTTCGCTGGATTGATAAATATCTCATTCATCTAAAGATACAGGAAAAGTTTTACCTCCTGTTTTTCCTCCCTATCATCGCACTTTTAGTCCTAACTTTCGTTCTCGATAGTGCTGCTGATCAAATGCTTAACCACCTCTATCAAGATGAACTAGTTTTGATGAAAGGTCTAATTGAATCAGCTAATCTCACTCAAAGTCAGGTCGCGTCTCTACTCGCAAATTCAGAAACCATTTCGATTGGTGCTGGCGAAGGGGCTATAAGTGTCAATAACGGCGCATTCAGTCTAGTCGCAGACCCAAGTCAAAACTTATGGTCCGCCCTTTCCTCAACGCACATTGTCATCATTCTAGTGACATTGTCTCTTATCGCCTCTGGTGTGTATTACATTATGACCTTTATCGGTGGCGCAATGTTCACCATGAATAAAGCTCTGAACACCCTAGCAGATGGTGACCTAACCAGTCGTATGAACTTCTTCAAAGTCCGTGATGAGTTTAGCGAAATTGCCATCACCATAGATAAAGTCGCGGAGCGAGAGCAGTCATTAGTCTTGTCGATTCAGGAATCAGTCGCACTCATGCAACAAATCAGTTCTGATCTGAATCAGTCTAACCAACACAGCGCTGAAATTTCCGGAACTCAGCAAGAACACTTGAACTCACTAGCGAGTGCAACGGAAGAGATGGCATCAACGATTCGCGAAGTGGCGAACCTTGCGCACGACTCCAGCACCCAAACTGAAAACGCACGCTCTGTTGCCCAGCAAGGACAACAGAAAGTCGGCCATACTCTAACCTCCATTTCACAGTTATCTAACGAAGTCCAATCTGCTTCTCAAGCCGTTGCAGAGCTTGATGCCAATGCAGCTCAAATTGATGAAGTAGTCACTGCTATTAACGGTATCTCTGAGCAAACTAACTTACTTGCTCTCAACGCAGCTATCGAAGCAGCACGTGCCGGTGAACAAGGCCGAGGTTTTGCCGTGGTGGCAGATGAAGTTCGAGCATTAGCGGCAAGGACTCAGCAGTCAACTGTTGAAATTCAGTCAATGATTGAAGCCTTGCAGCGCAACAGCCAGTCGCTGACTAAATTGATGGAAACAACAGTGGTCAACTCTGGCGAAGGCCAAGCACTGATGTCAGAAGTGGATACGGAAATCGCATCCTTGGCAGACAAAAACCAATCCATATCTGATGCAAGTGTGCAAATAGCCACTGCGGCAGAGGAACAAGGTGTTGTTGCGGATAGCATCGCGGCGAGTGTGGAAGAAATTCGCAATCAATCCAACCAAGTCTGCGAAATGATCAACGCAACCAATGGAAATATCGAGCAACTTAGAGGGCAAAGTGATTCCATGGAAAACCTACTCACAGGCCTTAAAGCGTAATGTACAGAGCCGCCAGTTGGCGGCTCTTTTATTTGCTTTTCACTCCCACTTCCCTGAAAATAGCCAACCTTTCAAAACCAATCAATTGAGTAAACACATGACTCCAGCTATTTATCTTGAAAAAGGCCGTGATAAATCCTTAAGACGTCGACATCCTTGGATTTTCTCTCGCGGTATTCGCAAAATGGAGGGAGAGCCTTCATTAGGTGAAACAGTGGACATTTTTACTCATGACGGCAAATGGTTGGCAAAAGGCGCTTACTCTCCCCACTCTCAAATTCGTGCCCGTGTTTGGAGCTTTGAGAAAACTGAGATAAATGAAGATTTCTTTGTTAAACGTATCCAAAACGCACTGCTGCTTCGTCAAGATGTGATTGAGCGTGACGGTCTAACGGGTTACCGATTGATCGCAGCAGAATCAGACGGGCTGCCTGGAATTACCATCGATAAATATCAAGACTACCTTGTTTGCCAGCTCCTAAGTGCAGGCGCAGAATTCCAGAAGCAGTCACTGATAAACGCTCTCCTAAAAGTATTCCCGCAATGCAACATTTATGAACGCTCAGATGTAGCGGTACGCAAGAAAGAAGGCTTAGAAGAACGTACTGGTGTTTTACATGGTAACGAGCCACCAAAGTCTGTGGTCATTGAAGAGAATGGAGTCAAAATCAGCGTTGACATCGTTGGCGGACATAAAACAGGTTTCTACTTAGATCAACGTGACAGCCGCCAACAAGCCATGAAATACGTTAAAGGCAAAGAGGTACTTAACTGCTTCTCCTATACCGGTGGGTTCGGCTTGTATGCGCTTAAAGGTGATGCAAAACGTGTCATTAACGCTGATGTCTCTCAGCCAGCACTGGATAGTGCAAAGCTCAATGCTGAGCTTAACGAGTTCGATATCTCTAAAAAACGCGCTGTGTTCCTCAATGCTGACGTGTTTAAGTTGCTACGTGAATATCGCGATCAGGGCACCAAGTTTGATGTTGTCATTATGGATCCGCCAAAGTTTGCAGAAAGCAAAGCTCAGCTCAATGGTGCATGTCGCGGATACAAAGACATCAACATGCTGGCAATGCAGATTCTAAAGCCTGGTGGAACGCTGCTGACGTATTCATGCTCAGGCCTTATGGACCAAGTTCTATTCCAGAAAATCATTGCGGATGCTGCGGTCGATGCGGGTAGACAAGTCAAGTTCGTCGAGCGATTTGAACAAGCTGCAGATCATCCTACTGATACCGCTTACCCGGAAGGTTTCTATCTCAAAGGGTTTGCTTGTAAAGTTATCTAATCAGACAAATTCATTAATAGAAAAGGGCCTTACGGCCCTTTTTTTAATCGTGTGATTTGATAATTTCATTCAGTAAATTGGTCAAGTCGTTGCCCGTGATACTGCCATGACTGGTATCAATGCCGTTGAGTTGATCGACGACGTTATCCAGCTTAATCGACTGAGTGGTTTGTCCGTTGTCTCTCTGAATGGTGAGTTCAATGCCGTTACTGTCGACAACATTGGCAGAGACATCAGAAAGTAACTCTTCCATGGTTTCATCTTGTCCTAACAGATCAGAAATATCGATCTTATCTTCCGATACATGGAAGTCCGTGATTACGTCAGTACCACCATCTAGGTCGCCATCATGCCAGACGAATTCATCCTCACCATCGCCGCCAGATAGAATGTCACTACCTAAGCCACCGATGAGCGTATCATCACCCGCTCCACCTAGCAGAATGTCATTGCCTGCACCGCCATCCAGAGTATCATCCCCCCCCTGACCGAACAGAATGTCATCTCCTACTCCACCAGAAAGAGTGTCGTCCTGATCACCGTCACGGGAAACATCAAAATCACTGTGGTTCTGACGAACATAACTGTGAACATCTTCTGCTGATACATCAGCTAATGGACTGCTGGTCTCTGATGCAACGTATTTCTGTAATGCAGCAACACCTTGGCCGTCAATGTTATCGAAATCAATGAGGTCACCAAATAGAATGTCGTCGCCCTGCCCACCTTCTATGTTGTCTTCACCTTGTTCTAAGGTCACTTCCTGCCCAAGAATCGTCTCAGCTAGTTCGTCTACATTGATGTTAGGAACAACCACACCATCAGAGTCATACTGTGACAAGGTTGCTTCATTGACGCCACTGCCAATACCCACCGCTTCAACCGCTGAGATTAACGCCAACACCTGATACATATGACGAGCCTGCACCGATGCATTGCTACCATCGGTGTATCTCAATCCACCTGAGTAGCTTAAGTTACCTAGCGTAGCGCCTGTCAACGGCGATTTGACGGCACCTGAACTGGAGACAATTTCTTCACCTTTATAAGAGACCGCGATACCCACAGAATAGTTATCAGGCAAGATATCATCTAATGTCACGACATCCTTAGTGGATGCGTCATAGTCCAGCACAAGCTGGTCGAAATCAGCAGAAGTTACATTTAGGTGATTGTTATAGTTGGGGTTACCATCCGTAATAAAGTACGTAATATTTTCTGCTTGATCGTTAGTATTAGCATCAAACCATTCAACAGCTGCGTCGAAGCTGGTTTCGTAGTTTGTAAGACCACTACCATTGTCCTCGATACTACTTAGCTGAGACACAAAATCAGCGCGAGTCGTTGGAGAGCTTAAATCCACTGATATCGTGACACCTGAGTTAGTAGCAAACTCAGTTAAAAGGATGTTGACGGTCCCGGCATTAGAACCTGAGTTAGCAGTGCTGAGTAACTGATCGAAAACTTCGATAATTTCTGTTTTCGCCGTACCAACTCTTCCACCCATACTACCCGAAGTATCAAGAACAAATGCGATGTTATAGTCCTGACCTGCAATAATCTGGATACCCTGAACATCACCTACGATTAGTTCATGATCTCCATTGCCACTAATGGTGTCATCACCATGTGAACCCGATTCAAGCACATAGCTACGGAAAGAGAGTGTCTCTTCCGCTGTACTATGCGCTGTATCTTGGTTGGCGCTTTCGACCGAAGACCCTTGAACCTGAATCGGGAACTCCAAGCTACCACTGTAATCGTGAGGTACTTTGATATCGAAGGACGCGTCGCCATTACCATCTAGCGTTATTAAGTAAGAACCATTCGGCTGTGAAGACACCAAACTATCGTTCACGTATACTTCCACACCTGTTGGAATACCCGTCACAACGACTTCAGTTCCGAGAGCTTCACTGCCATCCGCATCAACTAAGGCTACAGCAACATTAACTGGAATGGTTTTATCTTGCGATGTTTCGTAACGACCATCCTCCATTTGCTCTGTCGCTACATTCACCACCTCCATTTCGCCAATAGTCATAGAGACTTGAGGTGCATCGGCTACTGGCACGACTTGAATGGATAGCGTATCTGAGGCACCTGTGTTTGTCGTATAAGTGATCACGGGAAGTTGGCCTGACCAGTTAGCGTTCGGCGTAAACTCATAGCCACCATCGGCCTGCATGACAAACGTGCCTTCAGACAAAGTCACGCTACTGCCTGCTGGGTACGAGACATTGTTGATAGAGAAGTGTTCAACAGAAAGGATGTTGTCTTCATCGCTGTCTCTACCGTCTATATCCGTCAGTACATTACCAATCGCACTGCGGTCTTCATCGACGACATTGACATCAGGTTGCGTCACAGTAGGTTTGTTTTCGTGAACGACAACATCTATCGTTGCTCGCGAATCCGCCTCGCTGGTTGAGTTCACCTCTGAAGCTGTGGCCACAACTGTAATTGTAAAATCGTCGTGAGAGCCTGCTGGTGGTAAAACGGATAACGAAGATAGATCCCAAGTCGTTACATCCACCTCACCGGAAGCGCCTACAACCACATTATTAGAACCACCATCACTCAATGTCGCACCTTGTGGTAAACCACTCAATGTGACCCCCAGCGTTTCAGAGCCATCGTTATCGTTAAGAGCACTCGTAATCTGAGAAAGTGGGATTTCAGTATCTTGAAGCCCTTCGTTGTAACCGTAGACTTCATATACTTCCACACCATTTACTGACTTAAGTTCTGAAGCCCTTACATCAGATTGATCCAGCTGTGTTTCGTCGGTCACTACGGATAACGCAGAGCTGGTAAGATCAACCGCTGCCGCGCCATTTATAGAAACATCGACATTAAAGTTACCTGGGCCACTTTGGTTGTGGTGATAAATCGCAAGTGGATAGTAACCCGACACCTGAGGCGTAAAGGCGCTGCCCTGAATTTGCCCACTTGAATTCCCCCAGTAGGCTTGGTCGGACATAACGCCACCAATCGTGATCGCTAGGCTGTCATCACCACGTCCTACAAAGTCATAACTCGTTCCAGCCTCAAGGTACACCAAACCAGTCACGAGCACGGCATTGTCTGCTGCCGTTGCCCAACTGCCGGTGTCTTGGGCATTGGTTGTTGTACTTGAAGAAGCAAGTTGAGGGTCGAGCGCATCAATAGCTGAAATCAACGTGCTGCCATTTACACCCTGACCATTGTCATTTCCTACAATCACTCCCGTCCAGGTCACCACATTGAAGTGCTGCTCTGGAAGCACAGTGTCTGGAGTGGTGATGTTAAGAACTGGAGTATCCGCTACGGGCGTAACATCAAGAGTAAGCGTCATTGCATCAGACTTGGCATCACCTTTTTCAACCACAAAGTCAATGTGAGCATAATCCTGATTCAGGTTACCTTCTCCGGTGCCAGTATGCTGGTTGTATCCTGACTCATCATCCTCAGGCGTAAATCGGAGATTGCCCTGAGCCACATGATTCACGGAGATCAAATCACCTTCTGAAACTGGTGCCCAGACTCCCGGCGAAGTTTGCACCTCTAAAACACCTGAACTCGGTAATTCAGAAATTGATATTTGTGCATCTAGGTCAGTAATACCGAAGTCAGAGACACCTAAGATGTAGCTTTCGTCTTCATCAAGTGTCACTTCCTTGCTCTCAGCATCAAGCACTGGCAAGACCGTTAGATTAATTACCTTGCTGACTGATTCAGCGGTCGCAGGTGCATTATCTTGTGCGGTTACAACAAATTCGAGCGGGTAGCTGCCCTCCTCAGGCACATTCACTTCAAGTCCCGTCAGGTCATTGCTCCATGCAGACAAATCTACGCTATTCTTTCCATCTGGCGTTGCTACAACAGTGATCGAGTTACCATTGCCATCTCGAATAACAGACCCTTCTGGTAATCCATTAAGTACCAAAGACAAGGTTTCTGAGCCGTCAGTATCACTTAAGCCAACAACAATATCGCTAAGCGGGATGAAGCTGTCTTCGTAACCAATGTTGTCTGCTTTCTCTAACGTTATGTCATCGAGCAGCGCACCGTAGCTGTTTGATGACGTTTCTGATTCAAATACAACTTTGTACTCTCCATCCGATGGTGCTTGGAAATTAATACTTTCGGTTTGCCAATTGAGGCTTTGCTGATCGGTGTACTCAAACAGAACTTTACGATCACCATTTTCATCTTCAAGGAATACCGTCAACGGAGAATCATTTAGCCTGCGCGCGACGACATCAAATGAAAGGGTGTAGAACTGGTCTGCTTGCGCAGTAAACTGAGTGAACAGTTGGTCATCACCATGACGACCTTCGATCTCAAAGATTTGATTCGAACTGTCTGAAACACCACCTCGATAGACAGTTTCTTTGCCTACTTCGCTGTATTCACCCGAGTTATCTGTTCCCCAGATACCTTCAGCACCATCAGATTGTGTAAGCTCACTCGCACTCACATTACCGCGCCATGAGCGGTTATCCATGTCGATAGAATCGAAATCATGGAACGAAATCACTTCTGGCTCAGCAATAGTAATTAAAGGCACGTCAGTGACAGCATCAACCTGAACATCGATACTGTGTTGTTCTATAAGCTCGTTGGAAGAAGTGTAACCTTCCACATTAACCGTAAAGTTCTCGTCACTGTTGTTTGGCGGAGTTATGTTCAACTGTGCCAGCTGTTGTGGAGTTAGCGTTGCTTCTCCATTGCTAATCACAATCATATTTTCGCCAGACTTAAGAATCGAACCGTCTGGTAAATCGGTCAATACAATTTCAGTCACAGAGCTGTTCGCAGGGATAGAGATGTTCAGCGCAATTTGGTTATCTTCATCACCGCTAGCATTCTGTTGTACGGTCAGGTCAGCCACTTCAACAACGCTTATCGTTGTCGTTGCCGTTTCTGATTGTTGACCCGAAGCATCCGTCACATGGATGTCTATCTCACGATCCGTTTCATCAGGGTTTTCACTGGTATTTTCGAATCGAATCCCTTTGAGGAAAGCTTCAAACTCTGAAGATGATACGCCACCAACTGTATCGGCAGTAATCAACAGCGTAACGCTGGCAGGCGTCACAGACTGGCTGACGGTGAATCCGGGCGTAGAAGGCCAAGTAAGTTGATCGCCTGCATACTTGTTCGTCAACGTCACTTGCATAGATTGAATAGCGTCTTTGTCGTCAAAAATGTCGACACTTGCATCCGCAATCGAAATTGCATCATCACCTTCAGTGAAAGCAGTAGCAAAATCAACATTGGTGTCTTGTTTCGAAATTTTGATGACTAAGTCGTTGTAGTCATTGTCATCATTGGCGTGATTTTTCTGGTCGTCAAAGCTTAAAACCGTGTCGCCATCGCTATTTTCAGATACTCTCATGTGAGAGTTTTCGTCATGACTCAAGAACACATTAATATTGGATTGCTCAGCTCCGTTAATAAGCAACTTACCATTGGAGTCCACTTCAAACGTTGCGCCTGATGGTGCATTTTCAATTGCATTGGCACCATTTGGAATGAGGAAGTACTCGACGTTGTCCATGCTATCTAGATTCGCAAGGACAGGATCAAATCCATTTTGACGGGAGTCGTACGAGTCCGACATCAAGATTTGAAGCTGCTGTGTATCTGACGATTCATCATAAACGTAGTAGCCGAATACATTGTGATAACCCGCACTTTCGCTGACAAATTCAATCTGATATTCACTGCCATCTAAGTCGATGGTTGGTTTTTCATTATCTTGAATCGTGGCTGTACCGCTAACCTGATTCGATTGATACTCTGTCTTAGCCGCTAACGTGAACGTCTCGTTGTTATCGGATACTTGATCATCGTTCGTTTGTACAGAAACCGTAAAATCACTTTCACCGGCTGGTAAATCAAACTCAAACACACCATTTTGTAGGGTGACCTGCTCCGATTGCTCAGGGGCGCCATATTTCACCGTCACAACACTACCATTAAAGTCTTCTGGTGAGGTGGCATTAATTTCATTGAGCTCTAAAACCACTCGGGTGTCCGAAGTACTCTCTGCAGACAACGCGACATCGAAACTGACAACACCGCCTTCTTCAACATTTTGGTCGCTGACCGAGTTAACAACCGGACGGTCATCATTGGCGGTTTCCGGGCCCTCACCGTCAGGGTCAACGCTTCCATCATCGACAATAGTCGCGACGCTAGAGTCAGAGCCCTGAGCTCCGACAACGCCGCTAACAGCAAGCTCGAAGCGCTCAGCTCCCTCGTAAACAGGCTGAGAGTCGTCATCACTTGTCTGAACGGTAACACGAGCCTGCGTCACCCCTGCTGGTAACACGACATCACCATTTGGAGCAATCGCCAGCGTTTGCCAACTGTTGCCATCGTGATACTCCACTACCATGCTTGAAATATCAGACGCGTCTGTCTCTAAATGAGCCAAAGCTAGGTTGATAGTCACCGCTTCAGCCGTGTTTTTGCTCAATGAAACGGTGAACTCTGCAGTTGAGCCTTCACTGACACTCACATTTTCAGAAACAGACACCAATGGTATATCTACATTCTCAATTGTGCCCGAGGCCTGCTGTCCACCTAAAATCAGTGTGTAGTCTTCAGAGCTTTCATAAACGCCATCTATCAAGGTTGGGATAAGAACAGAGAAAGTGCTAACACCGACAGGAACAACCACTTGTTGTGCCGTGGAGTCATAAGTCACCCCGTTGGTGAATATCACTTGAGACAAGTCCACATCCGAATTGTCTGCGCTATCACTATCTGACTTACCAAAAGTGACACTGTATCGTGCTTCTTGCAGTACACCTTCTTCCAGTGTCACTTTGTAGACAAGGTTGTCTCCTTCATCTACTGAATTCTCAAGCATTGAGATAGATTCTACGGCGACCTCTTGAGGCAAGGGATTCACTACAATTGAAACCGTCGCCTCAGCAAAGCCTCCTTTATCATCGGTAATAACGTAATCAAACGTAGTATTACCAACGAACGCATCATCAAGATCTATATAAACTATGCCATTCTCAATCCTAGCGCTGGCGTTATTGACTTCAGAGACATGGGTGATTCGAATATTGTCGCCATTCGGATCAAAATCGTTACCCAATAGTTCAGTCAAAGGAATTTCAAGAACTTCTCCTTGATTGGCTGCATACGCACCGTCACCAGACGCTTTGAAGCCTGTTAGAAAATAGTCTGAAGAGTCACTGCCACGGGCAGGAATGTTGCTAAAATCTGTCGCTTCAAAAACAACGCTATCAAACGCTACGCCGCCGAGGTCTTGCTCATCAAAATGATAAGAACCGTGGTTGCTACCATCATTGGCAACAAAGGTGCCACTCGCGACGGCGTTATCGCCGAGATAGGCCACCCATTTACCTTGCTCATGGTTGCTACTTCCACCTTCATTTTTGAATAGATTCGATACTTCAAAGCTAAACTCTGTCGCAGGCTTGTCTAGGTCAACTCTGAACTGCTCAGACTCACCATCTTCTCGGTTGTACTGAATTTGAGCACCCGGCCCTCCGTTTTCGTCACCCGCAACCCCACGTTTGACACCGCTTTGAGTAATAGACTGATCTTGACCTTGATAGCTGCCGCTAATACTGACGCCATCATGTGTCCAAGAATTAGAGTTAAAGGTACCAAGTGCGACTTCAAAAGCAACAGGGTCATCTGTGGCAATCGGCGCTTGGTTTCCTTCGACTAGAGTCACCGTGTGCTCGTCGCTGTAATTTCCATCACTATCTACTGCTCGGTAATCGAAGGTGTCATTTGATGATGTTTCTAGATAACGCAGCTCCCAGTTACCCGGGCCTTCGGTGGTCACTATCAGCTCTTCAATTTGTCGACCTTCTGGAGCATCGATAGTCACAACATGGAACAAATCTGTATTGCCTGAGGTCTCTTTTGAGACTGGTACTTCGATGATTGAGCCATCATCAAGTTTTGCTTGCACTATCGCTGTTGTTTCAAACTCGTGGCCATCCTCAAACCAGCCACCGAGTCCATCTAACCCTACTTCTACAGACGTTGACGGGCGATGGGTAAAATCAATCGTAATTGTCTCACCTTGCTGAAGACCGCCATCATTTCCTACTGCAAGTCCATATCCAATATGCCCCGCATTTGGCTGACCAAAGTATTGTGTTAATGCCTGACCTGAAGAAGTAATTGTGATTGAATCGCCGTTGTCAAAAGTCAGAACCCTCTGGCCAGCATTACCTTGAACAGATTCACCCCAATTTAAGAAATTAGATTGGCTAGCGCCGCCACCCATACCATCGGGCGCTTCTTTTACTCCCAGAACGAAGCCTGTCGATTCAGCATCATTTTCATACCGAATCAGGTTGGGGTCACTGAATATTGTTCCTTGCTGCAGCACTTCGCCTTCTGAAGTAAAGGTCGTAAGATCATCGGCGTCGATCAACTGATCGCCGTAATACAGCTGACCCGACTCAGGAAGCTCTGTGATAACAACGCCAACAGGTGTGTTTGTTGCGTCATCTTCGTTATCAGAAATATGATCTTGTTCAGCATCCTCGCTATTAAACAAGATGCTTGCATTTCCATTTGCGTCGAGTGTTGCATCAAAATTTTCTGCTTCAGGTGGATTATCTTCGAAATCCAAAATCGTAGCGCTTGCGGTGGTGTCTGTTGACGCGCTAACTGTTCCGCTCCCCGCACTGACGGACAGGCTAAAGCTCTCATCCCCTTCATAAGTATCATCTTGTTGAGTGACAACTTTAACGTTTACAGAGCTCGAACCTGCAGGAACAGAAATTTCTCCCGACGCAGGCACATCCAACCAAGTACCATTCGCAGTTTGATATTGGTACGAAGCCAGATCTTCTGTTGAAGTATCTCCCGCATTTAACGTGAGAACGAAAGAAACAGTCGATGTCGCAGTGTTTGATAAATGGACCGTGAAGTTAGCGGTATTACCTTCATTAACGTCCCCACCTCCTGAGATGGAAACTTGAGGGCGGTCGTCGTCATTGCCCTCACCACCATCCTGAATGGTCGCGTCACCGCTCACCGTACCTGTCTGGCTACTGCTAGCACCAGTTAAAGTGAAGGTTTCATCGCCTTCATACACTGGCGCAATGTTGTCATCCGTGGTCTCAACCGACACAGTGTAAGAACTGTTGCCCGCAGGCACCTCAAAACTGAATTCACCATCAACCGCGTTGACAACAGTGCTGGTACCGTCGGCAAAGTTAACCGTGATTTGATTGGTGGTGTAGTCGTCACTTTCCGCTGTACCATTAGCCAGCGTCATGGTGACTAGCGTAACCAGTTCGCTCGAATTACTAAGAGTCACATCAAAGACAGCAGTACCGCCTTCATCGACCGTTGGACTAGAAATACTGGTAATTTCAGGGCGGTCATCGTCATTGCCTTCACCACCATCTTGAATGGTCGCTTCACCACTCACAGTACCTGTTTGACTGCTGCTAGCTCCACTTAAAGTAAAGGTTTCATCACCTTCATACACAGGGGCATTGTTGTCATCAGCAGTCTCAACTGACACGGTGTAAGAACTGTTGCCCGCTGGGACATCAAAACTGAACTCACCATTAACCGCGTCTACAACCGTGCTGGTGCCATCGGCAAAGCTAACCGTGATTTGATTGCTGGTGTAGTCGTCACTTTCCGCTGTGCCATTAGCCAACGTCATAGTGACAGGTGTGGCTAGCTCACTTGGGTTGCTCAGCGTGACATCAAAGACGGCCGTACCGCCTTCATCGACGGTTGGGCTGGAGATACTGGTAATGCCTGGGCGATCATCATCACCGCCTTGACCACCATCTTGAATGGTCGCTTCACCACTCACTGTACCTGTTTGACTGCTGCTTGCACCGCTTAAGGTGAAAGTTTCATCGCCTTCATACACAGGGGCATTGCTGTCATCGGTCGTTTCAACCGACACGGTGTAAGAACTGTTGCCTGCTGGGACATCAAAACTGAATTCACCATTGACCGCATTTACGACCATGATGGTGCCATCCGCAAAATCGACAGTAATTTGATTAGTGGTGTAGTCATCACTTTCAGCCGTGCCATTCGCCAGCGTCATGGTGACTGGTGTTGCCAACTCGCTTGGGTTGCTCAGCGTCACATCAAAGACAGCCGTGCCGCCTTCATCGACAGTTGGGCTGGAGATACTGGTAATGTCTGGGCGGTCATCGTCCGGGTTATCCCCCGCACCATTGCCACTGTCATCAATAAACGCCGCCGCTTTGGCTTTGCCATTGCTGTCGGTGGTCACGCCATCCACATCGCGTACTACGAGCTGGAAGCGTTCGCTGCCTTCGTGCACCGGCGATGCGTTGTCATCTACGGAATCAACTTCAACAAAGATGTCCTGCACACCCGCTGGCACAGAAATCTCGCGCCCATCAAAGTCCAGATAAACTTTGTCGTCACCATCGAGATAGTACGCGCGCATCTCACCAATATCGTCCGCTTCCGCGGTATTGGCATTGCCGTTGGTTTTCGCACGCAGGTCAAGGGTAACCGCATGGTCAACAGGGTTGGAGAGATTAATGCTGAAGGTCGCCACCTCACCTTCGGAGACGGCACCCGCGCCTGTCACGGTTAAATCAGGGCGATCGTTATCGCTGCCCTCACCACCATCTTGAATGGTCGCTTCACCGCTCACCGTGCCTGTTTGACTGCTGCTAGCACCACTTAAAGTGAAGGTTTCATCGCCTTCATACACAGGTGCATTGTTGTCATCCGTAGTCTCAACCGACACGGTGTAAGAACTGTTACCAGCTGGGACATCAAAACTGAATTCACCATTAACTGCGTCTACAACCGTGCTGGTGCCATCAGCAAAGTTGACGGTGATTTGATTGCTAGTGTAGTCGTCACTTTCCGCCGTGCCATTCGTCAGCATCATGGTGACTGGCGTGGCTAATTCACTTGAGTTACTGAGCGTCACATCAAAGACGGCCGTACCGCCTTCATCGACGGTTAGGCTAGAGATGCTGGTAATTTCTGGGCGGTCATCGTCTGGGTTATCCCCTGCGCCGTTGCCGCTGTCATCAATAAACGCCGCTGCTTTCGCTTTGCCATTGTTGTCTGTGGTCACACCATCCACATCACGAACCACAAGTTGGAAGCGTTCACTGCCTTCATGCACTGGTGAAGCGTTGTCATCCACGGTATCAACTTCAACAAAGATGTCCTGCACACCCGCTGGCACAGAAATCTCACGACCATCAAAGTCCAGATAGACTTTGGCGTCGCCATCGAGATAGTACGCGCGCATCTCACCAATATCGTCCGCTTCCGCGGTATTGGCATTGCCGTTGGTTTTGGCACGCAGGTCAAGGGTAATCGCATGGTCAACAGGGTTGGAGAGATTAATGCTGAAGGTCGCCACCTCACCTTCGGAGACGGCACCCGCGCCTGTCACGGTTAAATCAGGGCGATCGTTATCGCTGCCCTCACCACCATCTTGAATGGTCGCTTCACCGCTCACTGTATCTGTTTGACTGCTGCTAGCTCCACTTAAAGTAAAGGTTTCATCGCCTTCATACACAGGGGCGTTGTTGTCATCCGTAGTCTCAACCGACACGGTGTAAGAACTGTTACCAGCTGGGACATCAAAACTGAATTCACCATTAACTGCGTCTACAACCGTGCTAGTGCCATCAGCAAAGTTGACGGTGATTTGATTGCTAGTGTAGTCGTCACTTTCCGCCGTGCCATTCGTCAGCGTCATGGTGACTGGCGTGGCTAATTCACTTGAGTTACTGAGCGTCACATCAAAGACGGCCGTACCGCCTTCATCGACGGTTGGGCTAGAGATGCTGGTAATTTCTGGGCGGTCATCGTCTGGGTTATCCCCTGCGCCGTTGCCGCTGTCATCAATAAACGCCGCTGCTTTCGCTTTGCCATTGTTGTCGGTGGTCACGCCATCCACATCGCGTACCACAAGCTGGAAGCGTTCACTGCCTTCATGCACTGGTGAAGCGTTGTCATCTACGGTATCAACTTCAACAAAGATGTCCTGCACACCCGCTGGCACAGAAATCTCACGACCATCAAAGTCCAGATAGACTTTATCGTCACCATCAAGATAGTACGCACGCATCTCACCAATATCGTCCGCTTCCGCGGTATTGGCATTGCCGTTGGTTTTGGCACGCAGGTCAAGGGTAACCGCATGGTCAACAGGGTTGGAGAGATTAATGCTGAAGGTCGCCACCTCACCTTCGGAGACGGCACCCGCGCCTGTCACGGTTAAATCAGGGCGATCGTTATCGCTGCCCTCACCACCATCTTGAATGGTCGCTTCACCGCTCACTGTATCTGTTTGACTGCTGCTAGCTCCACTTAAAGTAAAGGTTTCATCGCCTTCATACACAGGTGCGTTGTTGTCATCCGTAGTCTCAACCGACACGGTGTAAGAACTGTTGCCCGCTGGGACATCAAAACCGAATTCACCATTAACTGCGTCTACAACCGTGCTAGTGCCATCAGCAAAGTTGACGGTGATTTGATTGCTAGTGTAGTCGTCACTTTCCGCCGTGCCATTCGTCAGCGTCATGGTGATAGGAGTGGCTAACTCGCTTGGGTTACTGAGCGTCACATCAAAGATCGCCGTGCCGCCTTCATCGACGGTTGGGCTGGAGATACTGGTAATGTCTGGGCGGTCATCGTCTGGGTTATCCCCTGCGCCGTTGCCGCTGTCATCAATAAACGCCGCCGCTTTGGCTTTACCATTGCTGTCTGTGGTCACGCCATCCACATCGCGTACCACAAGCTGGAAGCGTTCACTGCCTTCATGCACTGGTGAAGCGTTGTCATCTACGGTATCCACTTCAACAAAGATGTCCTGCACACCCGCTGGCACAGAAATCTCACGACCATCAAAGTCCAGATAGACTTTATCGTCGCCGTCAAGATAGTACGCACGCATCTCGCCAATATCGTCCGCTTCCGCAGTATTGCCATTGCCGTTGGTTTTGGCACGCAAATCGAGGGTGACGGCATGGTCGACAGGGTTAGAGAGGTTGATGCTAAACGTTGCCACTTCACCTTCGGAGACGGCACCCGCGCCTGTCACGGTTAAATCAGGGCGATCGTTATCGCTGCCCTCACCACCATCTTGAATGGTCGCTTCACCGCTGACGGTACCTGTTTGACTGCTGCTCGCACCGCTTAAGGTGAAGGTTTCGTCACCTTCATACACAGGTGCGTTGTTGTCATCAGTAGTCTCAACCGACACGGTGTAAGAACTGTTGCCCGCTGGGACATCGAAACTGAACTCACCATTGACCGCGTTAACCACCGTGCTGGTACCATCGGCAAAGTTGACGGTGATTTGATTGCTAGTGTAGTCGTCACTTTCCGCCGTGCCATTGGTCAGCGTCATGGTGACTGCCGTGGCTAATTCACTTGGGTTACTGAGCGTCACATCAAAGACGGCCGTACCGCCTTCATCGACGGTTGGGCTAGAGATACTGGTAATGTCTGGGCGGTCATCGTCTGGGTTATCCCCTGCGCCGTTGCCGCTGTCATCAATAAACGCCGCTGCTTTGGCTTTGCCATTGTTGTCTGTGGTCACGCCATCGACATCGCGTACCACAAGTTGGAAGCGTTCGCTGCCTTCGTGGACAGGCGCAGCGTTGTCATCCACGGTATCGACTTCAACGAAGATGTCCTGCACGCCCGCTGGCACGGAAATCTCGCGACCATCAAAGTCCAGATAGACTTTATCGTCGCCATCAAGATAGTACGCACGCATCTCACCAATATCGTCCGCTTCCGCGGTATTGGCGTTACCATTGGTTTTGGCACGCAAATCGAGGGTGACGGCATGGTCAACAGGATTGGAGAGATTGATGCTAAACGTTGCCACCTCACCTTCGGAGACGGTACCTGCACCTGTGACGGTTAAATCAGGGCGATCGTTATCGCTGCCCTCGCCACCATCTTGAATGGTCGCTTCACCGCTGACGGTACCTGTTTGACTGCTGCTCGCACCGCTCAAGGTGAAGGTTTCGTCGCCTTCATACACAGGCGCGTTATTGTCATCGGTCGTCTCAACCGACACAGTGTAAGAGTTGTTGCCCGCCGGAACATCAAAACTGAACTCACCATTGACCGCATTCACCACCGTGCTGGTGCCATCGGCAAAATTGACGGTAATTTGATTAGTGGTGTAGTCGTCACTTTCCGCTGTGCCATTTGCTAGCGTCATGGTGACTGGTGTAGCCAATTCGCTTGGGTTGCTCAGCGTGACATCAAAAACAGCGGTACCGCCTTCATCAACGATCGGGCTGGATATGGTGGTAATGTCTGGGCGATCATCATCCGGGTTATCCCCTGCACCATTACCGCTGTCGTCAATAAACGCCGCCGCTTTCGCTTTGCCATTGTTGTCTGTGGTCACGCCATCCACATCACGTACCACAAGCTGGAAACGTTCGCTGCCTTCGTGCACCGGCGCTGCGTTGTCGTCTATGGTATCGACTTCAACAAAGATGTCCTGTACACCCGCTGGCACGGAAATCTCACGACCATCAAAGTCCAGATAGACTTTATCGTCACCATCAAGATAGTACGCACGCATCTCACCAATATCGTCCGCGTCCGCGGTATTGGCATTGCCGTTGGTTTTGGCACGTAAATCGAGGGTAACGGCATGGTCAACAGGGTTAGAAAGATTGATACTGAAGGTTGCCACCTCACCTTCGGAGACGGTACCTGCGCCTGTGACGGTTAAGTCAGGGCGATCGTTATCGCTGCCCTCACCACCATCTTGAATGGTTGCTTCACCGCTCACCGTACCTGTTTGACTGCTGCTTGCACCGCTTAAGGTGAAGGTTTCATCGCCTTCATACACAGGTGCATTGTTGTCATCCGCGGTTTCAACCGACACCGTATAAGAACTGTTACCCGCTGGAACATTAAAACTGAATTCACCATTGACCGCATTCACGACCGTGCTGGTGCCATCAGAAAAGTTGACGGTGATCTGATTGGTGGTGTAGTCATCACTTCCCGCTGTACCATTGGCCAGTGTCATAGTGACAGGGGTGGCTAGCTCACTTGGATTACTGAGCGTCACATCAAAGATAGCGGTGCCGCCTTCATCGACGATCGGGCTGGAAATACTGGTGATTTCGGGGCGGTCATTGTCCGGGTTATCCCCCGCACCATTGCCACTGTCGTCAATAAACGCGACCGCTTTCGCTTTACCATTACTATCTGTGGTCACACCGTCCACATCACGCACTACAAGTTGGAAACGTTCACTGCCTTCGTGCACTGGTGAAGCGTTGTCATCCACGGTATCGACTTCAACGAAGATGTCCTGCACACCCGCAGGTACTGAAATCTCGCGCCCATCAAAGTCCAGATAGACTTTGTCGTCACCATCAAGATAGTACGCACGCATCTCACCAATATCGTCCGCTTCCGCGGTATTGGCATTGCCGTTGGTTTTGGCACGCAGGTCAAGGGTAACCGCATGGTCAACAGGATTGGAAAGATTAATGCTAAACGTTGCCACCTCTCCTTCGGAGACGGTACCTGCACCTGTGACGGTTAAATCAGGGCGATCGTTATCGCTGCCCTCGCCACCATCTTGAATGGTCGCTTCACCGCTGACGGTACCTGTTTGACTGCTGCTCGCACCGCTCAAGGTGAAGGTTTCGTCGCCTTCATACACAGGCGCGTTATTGTCATCGGTCGTCTCAACCGACACAGTGTAAGAGTTGTTGCCCGCCGGAACATCAAAGCTAAACTCACCATTAACCGCATTCACCACCGTGCTGGTGCCATCAGCAAAGTTGACGGTAATTTGATTACTGGTGTAGTCGTCACTTTCCGCTGTGCCATTGGCCAGCGTCATAGTGACAGGGGTGGCTAATTCACTTGGGTTGCTCAGCGTGACATCAAAGACGGCCGTACCGCCTTCATCGACGGTTGGGCTGGAGATACTGGTAATGCCTGGGCGGTCATCGTCCGGGTTATCCCCCGCACCATTGCCACTGTCGTCAATAAACGCCGCCGCTTTCGTTTTACCATTACTATCTGTGGTCACATCGTCCACATCACGCACTACAAGTTGGAAACGTTCACTGCCTTCGTGCACAGGCGCTGCGTTGTCATCCACGGTATCGACTTCAACAAAGATGTCCTGCACACCCGCTGGTACTGAAATCTCGCGCCCATCAAAGTCCAGATAGACTTTGTCGTCACCATCAAGATAGTACGCGCGCATCTCACCAATATCGTCCGCTTCGGCGGTATTAGCATTGCCGTTGGTTTTCGCACGCAGGTCAAGGGTAACCGCATGGTCAACAGGGTTGGAGAGATTAATGCTGAACGTCGCCACCTCACCTTCGGAGACGCTACCTGCACCTGTGACGGTTAAGTCAGGACGATCGGATTCATCGCTGATCGTACCTGCTCCGGACTCATTGAGATTAAAGCGATCACCGCCTGTTGTAGCGTTTGCACTGACATCCAACGTAAAGCTTTCGTTGCCCTCAAAAATACTATCATCCGTAGTTTCAACAGAGACTTGAATATTAGTTGCGTTACCGGGAATGTTGTAGCTGCCATCTTGATTCGCTACAGCTGTCTGCGCCTGCCCATTCACTTCATAACTAACATCGATCGGATTTACGGAAAAATCATCAAGAGTCGCAGCTTGATCATTGAAATTTAAAGAGAAATTATAGGTAACATCGCCATCAACATCATTCGACAACGCAACGTCAAATACTGCTGTATTCCCTTCTACAACAGATTCAGAACTAACCGAAAGAGTTGGTGTATCTGCATTACTAGCATCCACCTGCTCATCAGTAATTGTTCCTGTTCCTGATTCATTCAAGTTAAAACTATCATCACCAACAGTAGCGTTCGCGCTAACATCCAGTTTGAAGTTTTCGCTGCCTTCAAAAATATCGTCATCTAATGTTTCAACTGAGACTTGAATATTGGTTGCATTGCCAGGGATGGTGTACGTACCATCCTGATTGGCTTCAGCTGGCTGAGTAACACCATCCAGTTGGTAGCTGACACTGATCGGATTCGTTGTAAAGTCTGCTAACTCCGCAGATTGTCCTTCTATATTAAGTGCAAAGTTATAAGTCACATAACCATCGACAACATTCGACAGCGCAACATTAAACACAGCGGTGCTGCCTTCAACAACAGCTTCAGAGCTCACTGACAAGGATGGAGTATCCGCGTTGCCTCCTCCCTGTTGTTCATCACTGATCGTGCCTGACCCGGACTCACTCAGGTTAAAGCTTTCACCACCCACTGTGGCACTCGCATTAGCATCCAAAGTGAAGCTTTCACTTCCTTCGAAGATCTCATCATTTGCGGTTTCAACCGAGACTTGGATGTTGGTCGCGTTGCCAGGAATGGTATAACTGCCATCTTGGTTTGCGGTAGCAGTTTGAGTAACACCCGTTATCTGATAAGTGACACTGAAAGGGTTTTCGGCAAAGTCAGCAATCTCAGCAGTTTCACCATCAAGATTTATTGAAAAATTATAGGTAACATCACCATCGACATTGTTTGACAAAGCAATATCGAAGACGGCGGTGTTGTTTTCAAACACGGATTCATTGCTGACCGTTAGTTGCGGAAGATCGGACTCGTTGCCAGTGTTGTCCAAAATTGCCGTGCTTGCACTGTTGCTGCCAGCACCATCTCCCACAAGACCGAATACAGGCTCGACGTTGAGCTGGTATTCTTCTGAGCCTTCAAATGTTGTGTCCTGAGCAGTGTTGACGGTCACACGGAGTGATGTAACACCTGCTGGCACCTCAACCGTTCCATCATTTCCCACAACAAGAATGACGCGTTGCGATGAATCAGAATCACCAGAAGAACTTAATGCTTCTACACTCATCCCCGACAAATCTTCTCCTTCAGCAGAGCTCAAAGACAAAGTCAGTTTTAAATTAGTGGTTTGGTTTGACGCTTTGTCAAAGTTGATGGTGTAGCTCGCATTACTACCTTCATCTACCTGAGCATCTCCTGAAACAGATATAGCCGGAATCGGGGTCACATCAACATTAACGACTACAGTATCCGTTCCTCCATTTCCATCATCCACCGTTACTTCAAACGAATCAGAGCCATCATAATTTTCATTAGGCGTGTACTCCCACAGCCCAGTAACAGGATTGATCGTGACTACCCCGTTTTCCGGGGATGAGGAGATAGAAAAAGTAAGGGAGTCATCGGGGTTTGGATCAGTAGCACTAACCTGTCCGCTAATCGACGTATCTTCATTCGTTGTTACAGATACATCATCGGCAAGAGGGCTATTATTCAAAGTAGTAAAGGCTGGGGCTTGTTGAATGGCTTGATATTGGTCTAAAAGCGTTAGGCTCTGAGTTCGAGAAATACCCAAATTTTCAAAACCTTGAGTATTAAATTCAGTATTAGCAATGGTCTCATCACCTGTCCTGACGATGGAACCAATTGTGGTCAGACTAGAGCTTATTTGACCACCAGCAGCAGTCGAAAATTCATCACCTAGTTGAGTTGGATCTTGGCCTTCTTCCAGTGCTGCAATAATGTCATCTATTTCGCTTGTTATGTCTTGAAGTTCAGCGCTTTCATTAACAATACCAATGTTCACATCAGCGAAATCTGGATTGAGCTCTTCCAAGGACATAACAACATCGCCTGCTTTAGCAACTTCGTTATCATTCAATACACGAATACTTCCATTTTCATCTATTGCAATTGTTTGTCCTGCTGCTAGGTTACCAATTACTACGTATGTACCAAAACCCATGATAAGCCCCTAATCCTTTACAACGTTTTGTCTGTCAAAGTTGTGACAGGTGAAGTTAATTTACACATTCACTTAGTGCATAAATTAACACCGGCAACTTTCAAAACAAAAACATTTTTGTTTGGAGTGTTAACAATCTCTACTAAACAAATTACATAGTCGATCGCACATTCTTTGGATAAAGATCCTATTTTATTAGCCTTTATCTGCAATTTTCATTTTTCATCTCAATTTGAGTATTCATACTAGCCAAACAACATTTTATTAACGAACTATCATCCCAGTTTCTTAAATGATGTTAGTCTTCATATGCAGATAGTGTTATTTTATTGACGTCGCAGATTGATAATTCTCAAAAGTGAGACCTAATATTTGAGTAATATCTCTCGTTCAGGAGTACCCAAGGAGCCCCATCGTGAATTGGAATAGGATTAAGTTGTTGAGCATTGCTACCATGCTCTCTTTTCCAGCACAGAGCCAAACACTAGAACAAGCAGTAGCTTATACAATAACAAACAACCCTGATATTAAAGCTTCATACAACGAATATATGAGTAAGCTTTATGATGCAAAAGCATCATCAGGTGCCTACTTGCCTTCCATAGACCTTGATGCTGGTATTGGTTATGAGCAGGTTGATTTAGCTTCTGGGACAGAAGACGAGCTAACCAGAAAAGAAGCGACGCTGAGCCTAACTCAGTTAATTTGGGATGGCTCTGCTACTCTCAATGATATGGATAGAACGGCAGCCGATGCCGAGTCAGTTAGGCTTCAATTACTTGCGGACTCGCAAGATATTGCACTTGAAGTTACTGACATTTACCTCAACGCAACCAAAGCCTACGAAGTGTTAGCACTGTCGGAGAGCAACTTGGCTGTGCATAAAGAAATTTATAACGACATCAAGAAGCGAGTGGACTCGGGTATCGGTTCGACTGCTGATTTATCGCAAGTTGAAGCACGTCTTGCCAAGGCGCACAGTAATCTACTCGCAGCACAGAACAATCTTTATGATGTTCACACGCAGTTCAAACGAATCGTCGGTCAATCGCCACAAGCTTTGATTTTCCCACGAGCAGATGAAAATGCAGTCCCGTTTTCTGTAGATGAAGCGCTGGACTTTGCTTTTAAAAATCACCCAGTGATCAAAGTCGCTCAAGCGGATGTCGACTCGGCCCGATTCCAGTATGATCAAACTAAAGGCGTAAACTACCCAACACTATCTATCGAAGCCAACCAGATTTGGCGCGATGATGCAGGTGGTATACGTGGTAGCAGCAATGAGTCTTCGGCCATGCTGCGTATGCGCTACAACTTGTACAACGGTGGCTCTGATTCTGATCGAACTGAAAGTGCGGCTTATCAGCTAAATAAAGCGAAAGATTTTCGTGATCGCACATTCCGTAGTCTCGAAGAAGGCCTACGCCTATCATGGAGCGCATTGGATCTCACTTTGCAACAGAAGGAATTTTTAGCAGACCACGTAGACTCGGCATCTGAAACGGTTATCGCCTATGAAAAGCAATACAAGCTTGGAAAACGAACTTTACTTGATCTATTAAACACTGAGAACGAGTTGTTCGAAGCGCGTAAAGATTACCTAGATGCTAAATACGCTGAACAATACGCAAAATATCGAGTCATGAATGCGACAGGTGGTTTGCTGGCAGCGTTGCGCGTTGACACCCCAGAAGATTGGAATAAGGCGGTTGAGTACTAATATGAAGAAAGCATTTTTCACCCTCACTGCTGTCGCCTGCCTATTATCTTCTGCAACTCACGCTGAAGACGTGTATGACTATCGACAAACGCCTGTACCGAATCAGATAGCTGACTTACTTGATGATGACAAAGACGGTGTTATCAACGCACGCGATTTGTGCCCAGATACCCCACTAGGTGCCGACATTGATAACGATGGATGTGGGACATACGTTAAGTCGGAAGAAGAAATGGATCTTCACATTTTATTCGAGAATGACTCCAGCGACATCCAGCCTGTATTCCTGACTCAAATTCGCGAGATGGCCGATTTTCTTAAAATCTACCCTTCAACATCGATTGAGCTACAAGGCTACGCCAGTAAGGTCGGTAATCATGGCCATAACATGGCTTTGTCACAACGTCGTGCTGAAGAAGTCGAAAGTGCTCTGATTAATAACGGAGTCAGCCACACTAGGATCCGAATTGTGGGTTTTGGTGATACGAATCTCGCTGATACAGGCGATGATGAAATCACACATGCGAAAAACCGCAAAGTCGTGGCAACCGTCGTAGGCCACAAAGGCAGCATCAAGAAAGAGTGGACCATCTTCACTAAAAAAGCGAAGTAAGCGACCTTCTCTCCATTTAAATGGGCACTCAATGTGCCCATTTTTATTTAGCTTTCATAGCAACAGTGGTACCCTATCCGCGATTCTACTTATGAGATAAATCCTATGAGCAAATTAACTGCTGATATTCAGGCTAACCTAGAGCTATTCGTATCTGAAACCAAAGCAAATAGCTTGATTTGGGGTCTTCGCAATGAAGAAGGTTGGCTGTCTTGTGACTCAACGGAATTTGAAAACAGCGAAGTCATGCCATTCTGGTCTTCTAAAGAAGACGCACAAGCACACAACGTGGAAGAGTGGTCAGATTTTGAAGTTTTGGAGATTCCACTAGATATCTTCGTTGAAGACTGGCTACTAACACTAGCAGAAGATGGCGTTCTAGTTGGTACAAACTGGAATGCGCAGCTAGAAGGCAAAGAGCTTGAGCCATCTGAGCTTGCCAAAATGTATCTGGATTAATAACTCCTGATTAGAAAAACGCCCTCATTTGAGGGCGTTTTTGTATTAGCTATCTTAGAGAAACTTTACGCTTCACTACTTTGCTTACTGACTAACGATGCCATAACCGCTTCTCGATTGTCGATGTAATCATTCAAGCCCGCTTTTCTTAAGTCGCATGCTGGGCAATCACCACAGCCATCACCAATAATGCCGTTATAACACGTCAGTGTTTTTTCTCTCACCAATTGCAGTGCATCGTATTGGTCAGCCAAAGCCCAAGTTTCCGCCTTGTTTAGCCACATCAGCGGCGTAACAATGTCTAGATTACGGTCCATACCTTGAACTAAGGCACTGTTCATCGCTTTCACAAAGTCATTACGGCAATCAGGATAGCCTGAGAAGTCCGTCTCACACACGCCAGTAATCACAGCCTGAGCACCAATTTGATACGCGTAAATGCCCGCTAGGGTAAGAAAAAGAATGTTACGGCCAGGGACGAAAGAGTTAGGTAAGCCATTTTCCTGCAGCTCATGTGAAACCGGAATGTCATCACGAGTCAATGAGCTAATGGCGAGTTCGTTCAGCAAGCCAACATCCATCACTTTATGTGCTTTAACGCCTAGCTCTTTTGCGAGGTCTTGAGCCACTTCAATTTCCAGTTTATGGCGCTGACCATAATCGAAAGTGATTGCATGCACTTCATCATAATTCTTAAGTGCCTGAACGAGACATGTCGTGGAATCTTGACCACCACTAAATACTACAACTGCTTTTTTCATTTCGTTTCCCTTACGCAATACTTAGATACTTGTGTGTCTGGATAGAGAGTCTCCAGTTACGCGCAATACAAGTATCAATACATAGCTGAGTGGCGCGTGGTTTCTGACTGATCGGCTGTAAGGCAATAGTCGTGCTTTCAGGCACGCCAGCGCGCTCAATCAAAGCATCGAGCTGCTCAATGTCTTTATCGGTCGCCACTGGATGTTTAATCTCATTTGCTCGGAGTAAAGCACAGTCCAGAACGGGCAGTTTACCTTTCATTGCTACTTTTGGTGACACTGTCACCCAGGTATTTTCACTCGCAAGAATTGGTGATGTACCACTGGTTTCAATTTGGCAACGACATCCTATCGCTTCGAATGCTTCTGTCAGCGGACGCAAGTCATAGATGCATGGTTCGCCGCCAGTAATAACAATATGCTTAGCCTGATAACCTTGTTGACGATACTGCTCGATAATGTCACCTCCAGACACACTACACCATGTTGGTGAGTCTTCCGTTTTCGCGAGCACTTCCGCTAACGGGCGTTCGTCTTGAGGTGTCGCATCCCAGGTTTGTTTCGTATCGCACCAAGCACACCCTACCGGACATATCTGCAGACGAACAAACACCGAAGGAACGCCAGTAAAGACGCCTTCACCCTGAATGGTTTCGAACATTTCGTTTAATTTGTACAACTTTGTCTCAGCCTAACTCATCATCAATATTTAGCAGGAACGAGACCATAAATGACTGTACTGCGAAGGTCAACTAAATCAGAAATTGATCATTCCGATTCACTCATTTAATCTGCTTCTTTCTTTAGTGATAACTTTAAAACTTTTAGGTAAGTATATGTACAAGCTGATTGCTTTGGATATGGATGGCACTTTGCTAACCAGCGACAAGTCCATTTCAGAAAGAACAAAAACCGCCATAGAAAAAGCGCGAGCTCAGGGAGTCAAAATCGTTCTTGCTTCAGGCCGCCCTCTCGCAGGTATGCAAGAGAAACTGACAGAACTAGGCATAGACGGACACAATGAATTTGTGGTGTTCTACAACGGAAGTACAGTGAAAGAAATTGGCTCTGGAAAAGTCATTCATCAAGCCTACATTGATGGTCGACGTGCGAAACAAGTGGCGAAACTCGCTAAAGAGCTAGGATTGTACTGTCATGCATTCAGTACTGAGCACGGCTTAATTACGCCCGAGAATAACGAGTTTACTACCTTGGAATCGGACATTAACCAAGTGCCGATTACGGAAATGGCGTTCGATTCATTGGAGGACGACCACCCTATCATCAAAGCCATGATCGTCGGTGAACCATCAAAACTGACGCAAGCAGCGAAAGCTATTCCAGATGTACTTCATCAGGAATTCACCATTGTACAAAGCGCCCCGTTCTTTCTAGAATTTCTCAACCTTGAGAGTAATAAGGGCGTGGGGGTCAAAGCGATTGCAGACTACCTTGGTATCCACACTGACGAAGTTATTTGTATGGGAGACGCGGAAAACGATCACCATATGATTCGCTATGCGGGGCTTGGAGTCGCAATGGAAAATGCGATGGAACAAACCAAAGCGATTGCTGATTACATTACCACCAGCAATAATGATGACGGCGTTGCATTGGTCATCGAGCAGTATGTACTGAATCAATGATACTTATGCGTTAGCAATAAAAGCTGCCATTAGGCAGCTTTTGCAAATTTCCTAACGCTGACTACGAACAGAATCATAAGCACTGGGTAACGAACGGCGTCTAATCCGAATGACAAAACGCTACTTCTAGAAACAAACACTTCACTGTACTCAAACAACCAATATATCGCGACCATAGAGATGGTAATTGGAATAATCAGTTCTGCTGTAATTCTCTTTTCATTTTCGTCAGCTGTGTAAATCACGCCTAACGCCGTGCCGATTATCCCTAACCAAATACCAAATACCGGAATTGGCCACACAGAGACCATCACCAAGCCAGCAGCAATCAACACAAACCAAAGTGCTTTCGACTGTATCAATGTCATTAGCTCTACATCACGTTTGTTATCCAAACGGATCAGATGCCAGGCACACAGACCACCAATCAACAAACCACTTAGCATATCGACGATAAAGTGCGTCCCAGTGTAAAAACTAGAAATAGCTAGCCAAGTCATCAATCCCACGCTGGTACCTGCAAGATAGTCTACCCCATTTTCCCTCATTTTATTGATTAGTAAGGTGATCACGCACATCCATAATGCAAATGGTAAACTCGGTAAGCTGTAACCTGAGAATTGTGGCAAAGCCTTGTTCGCAAGATAGACCTGTGGTGGGGGGAGTTGAAATCCTTGTTTCGCAAGCAAAACAATCAATGACGTAATTGTTACGGCGAAAAACACTTTATAGCTAAAATCTCGCCCAAACCGCCAATAAAGATAAGGGAAGAGAACCAACAGAATAATGGGATGATTAAGTTGAAGGCTTAACTTAAACAGCTCTTCAATAATGGCTTCGGCATGAGTTGGTAGCTTATCTAGCAACAAACGGAACTCATTTAACCAAGCCAACTCCATTTGATTAAATGTAGGCGCAGATTCAACCAAGTTATCCACATATCGAACAGGTTGAGGAGTTGCTTGCTCAAAATACCCTGCAATCCGTTTGAGTTGTTCTGGGAATCGATATTCCTGAGCATTGATCATCTCTGGCGAAATTAACATTGCCGATGCAATTTCAACGCCATAATGCGGTGCAAACCATATTGGTAACTGGTGTGCATCAAATGAATCATCAATGTGAAACGCCACAATTTCAGAATCAGAGATACAATCGTAATAAATCGTGTTGTTTCTCTGACCCAGAACTTTATTGATTGAGACTACCAGCCCAGTTTCTTCCCAAGTTTCGCGCTGTGCGGCTGATTCTGGCTTTTCACCTCGTTTCACATTGCCTGCAGGCAACCATGACTTGCCAGTCAAAATTTCATTAACAAGCACCAGCTTATCATCCGCTCTGATAACACAGGCGGCGCCTTCTATTTCTGGCTGCTTTTGCTCAGCGAAAAGCAAAGATGAGAAAAATGTGAGTGTAAAAAATAGAAACACTCGATCCAACTGCTTAAAAATGGTCATTTATTACTTCTTGTTTAACCCACTGGTTTGCGGAGCCAATGGATGTGATGTTCGAAACCCAGTTCTTTATAAAAATCCAGCGCATTGCTGTTGAAATTCCACACTTCAACAAATATCTGCTTTACGCCATAGTCATCAAAACGCTGTTCAATCGACTTGCATAATTGTTTTGCAATGCCCGACTTACGACACTCTGGAAGGACATAAAGTTCATCAATACTTCCCATTTGCACAGGCTTACTCACACTGGAAATCAGTTCGCAAAAATGGCCAGATACAAAACCAACAATCCGTTGTTCTTCAAAAGCAATTAGTACAATACATTCTGGGTCATCTAAGTATCGGGCGATGCTCTTTTCCTGCTCTATATCTTCAGCCGTTTTAAAGTGCTCAGAGCATTGCTGATGATGTTCATCGTGCAGCCTGAACATCATGTCATTGAGCGATTCTAAGTCCTGCGCTTGAGCGACTCTAATTTCTAATCTGTGCATATTTATTTTGATGTCGCAAATAAACCACAGTGTGAGTCGAACATAAAAATTTATCAACAAAAAAGCCCCTTAAAAAAGGGGCTAATTAGTGATTATGGAACGCCGTCTCAACTATGATTCGAGGGCTTTCTGAATTTCTTCCAGACTCGTCGGATCATCGATGGTTGAAGGAACAGTATACTTTTCACCATCAGCTATTTGTCGAATGGTCTTGCGAAGGATTTTACCTGAACGCGTTTTCGGTAGACGCTCAACGACCAGCGCGTGCTTAAAGCAGGCAACTGCGCCTATTTCATCGCGTACCTTACCCACAAGCTCACCTTCAAGCTGCAAGTCATCAACTTTGACGCCGTCTTTTAGTACCACAAACCCTAATGGTAGCTGACCTTTTAAGTCATCATGCACACCAACAACCGCACATTCCGCGATAGCCGGATGGCCACCAACAATTTCTTCCATTTCGCCGGTCGACAATCGATGTCCGGCGACATTAATCACATCATCGATACGGCCCATAATAAACAGGTAGCCGTCTTCGTCTAGGTAACCACCATCACCTGACACATAGTAGCCTGGGAACTGGCTCAGATATCCCGATTCGAATCGGTCGTGGTTGCGCCACACGGTAGGTAAACAGCTGGGTGGTAATGGGCGTTTCAACGCAACAAAACCTTGCTTATTCGGTGCCACTGGCTCACCCAACTCATCCAATATTTCAACCTCATAACCGGGAATGGGTTTAGTCGCTGAGCCTGCTTTAACAGGCATCAACTCAATCCCTGTAGGGTTACCCGCAATTGCCCAGCCAGTTTCCGTTTGCCACCAATGGTCTACAACCGGTTTGTCGGTTTTACTTTCTACCCACTCCAAGGTTGGAGGGTCTAAACGTTCCCCCGCCATAAAGATGGTTTTTAGATTCGACAGGTCATATTGCTTGAGGTACTCACCTTCTGGGTCTTCTTTCTTGATGGCACGGAAAGCAGTTGGCGCGGAGAACAATACATCGACCTTGTACTCTTCACACACGCGCCAAAAGGCGCCTGGGTTTGGCGTTCTAACAGGCTTGCCTTCAAACAAAATCGTTGTGCAGCCATGAATAAGCGGCGCATAGACGATATAAGAATGCCCGACTACCCAGCCCACATCAGAAGCAGCCCAATAAACACCATCCTGAGGAACATCATAAATAGCACTCATTGAGTACTTCATCGCGACAGCGTGACCTCCGTTGTCACGCACGACTCCTTTCGGTTTTCCGGTTGTTCCTGAGGTGTAAAGAATATAGAGAGGGTCAGTGGCCAGAACCGGTACGCACGCGTGAGGTAAAGCATTGTTATACGCTTGCATCCAATCCACGTCTCGCGCCTGACTTAATTCAGCCTCACACTGTAGGCGTTGTAATACCAAAACCTTTTCTGGTTTCCAACGGCTATCCATCACTGCTTTATCAACCATAGGTTTATAAGGGATGACTTTATTGATCTCGATACCACAAGACGCTGTCATGATAACTTTTGGCTCAGCATCTTCTATCCGTACCGCAAGCTCGTTTGGGGCAAAGCCCCCAAATACCACAGAATGAATGGCCCCTAATCGTGCACATGCCAACATCGCCATTGCGGCTTCTGGAATCATTGGCATGTAGATAACAACTCGATCGCCTTTCTCCACCCCTTGCTCTGCTAACATCCCTGCGATCTTAGCGACCTGGTCTCTGAGCTCTTTGTATGTGTACTTTTGCTTGCTACCGGTGACAGGAGAGTCATAGATCAAAGCTGTTGTCTCCCCTCTTCCTTGTTCACAGTGGTAATCGAGTGCAAGCCAACAAGTGTTAAGCACACCATCAGGGAACCAACGTTCAATACCGTTTTCATCCTTTTGCAAAATGGTCTTAGGTTGCTCAAACCAGTCCAATCGCTCGGCTTGCGCTTTCCAAAATTGCTGTGGGTTTTCCTGTGCCCAAAGGTATTCTTTCTGATATGCAGACATAATGCTTCCTCCAGTATGTCCTGACATTACTTACATCGGGTTTGTTACCGACGAGATTTATTCTTCAAAGACATTGGAGGGAACACGCACAAAGCCCTCCATCAAAATACGAGCGCTTCGGCTCATTGCGGCTTTTTCTACTACCCAGCCTTGGTTTGAATGAGTGGCCCTAGCGCCTACTTTTAGCATTCCGGACGGATGCCCAAAAGTCACTGAATGCTTCTCACCACCTCCAGCGGCCAAATTGACTAGTGTCCCCGGCACACAAGAAGCTGAAGCAATGGCAACTGCGGCTGTTCCCATCATTGCGTGATGTAACTGGCCCATAGATAAAGCTCTCACCAGCAGATCTACGTCATTTTCATCAACCTGTTTTCCACTTGAGGCTTGATAACTCTTCGCTTTGCTGACAAAAGCCACCTTAGGGGTATGTTGGCGAGATTCAGCTTCTTCGACCTTATCGATAAGCCCCATTTTTAGTGCGCCGTAAGCTCGTATTTTTTCAAATCGTGCTAATGCCAACTCATCACTATTGATATCTTGTTGAAGCTCAGTACCAGAGTAACCAAGGGCATCGGCATCAATAAAAATTGTTGGGATACCAGCATTAATCAAAGTAGCGTTAAATGTACCAACCTCAGGTACTTCAAGATCATCGACTAAATTTCCCGTTGGGAACATACTTCCATCACCCGCAGCAGGGTGCATGAAGTCCACTTGAATTTCAGCCGCAGGAAAAGTCACCCCGTCTAGCTCAAAGTCTCCAGTTTCTTGAACAAGTCCATTGCGGATAGGTACGTGGATGACAATCGTTTTTCCGATATTGGCCTGCCACACTTTCACAGCAACCACACCATTTTCCGGTATACGCTCTGCAGGGATTAGCCCGGCATGAATCGCAAACGGGCCAACCGCCGCCGATAGGTTTCCACAATTTCCGCTCCAATCAACAAAAGGCTTATCAATAGAAACTTGTCCAAATAGGTAATCCACATCGTGCTCTGGCTGACTGCTTGGTGAAACAATGACGGTTTTGCTTGTACTCGAAGTTGCCCCTCCCATACCGTCGATTTGCTTGGCATAGGGATCTGGGCTACCAATGACTCTTAGCAGCAACGCATCGCGGGCCTTTCCCGGTTTTTGCGCCATCTCGGGTAAATCAGATAGATTAAAGAACACACCTTTACTCGTACCGCCTCGCATATAGGTCGCGGCGACTTTTATCTGGCTCGGTCTAATTTCACTCATAATCACTCCTTACTGAGCCAGAAAGTCTTGGGCGAAACGTTGCAATACACCACCCGCGTTGTAAACAGAGACTTCGTCGGCGGTATCAAGTCGACACGTGACTGGCACGTCCAGCTTTTCGCCGTTCTGACGCGTCACAACTAAGGCAAGGTCAGTCCCCGGTTTAATCTCACCAATCACGTCATAAAGTTCTGTGCCATCAAGCATCAGCGACTGACGATTAACTCCTTCTTTAAATTGCAAAGGAAGCACGCCCATCCCCACAAGATTGGTTCTGTGGATACGCTCAAAACCTTCGGCAACAATAGCTTCAACGCCTGCTAAGCGAACGCCTTTTGCCGCCCAATCACGAGATGAACCCTGACCATAATCGGCTCCTGCAACAACAATGAGGGGTTGTTTTCGGTTCATGTAGGTTTCGATAGCTTCCCACATACGCGTGACTTTTCCTTCAGGCTCAATACGAGCCAGAGAACCCTGTACAACTTCACCTTCGTCTCTAACCATTTCGTTAAACAACTTAGGATTCGCAAAGGTCGCACGCTGCGCGGTAAGGTGGTCTCCACGGTGAGTCGCGTAGGAGTTAAAGTCCTCTTCAGGAACTCCCATCTTCGCTAGATACTCCCCTGCTGCGCTGGATGCAAGAATGGCGTTAGAGGGAGACAAATGGTCGGTTGTAATGTTGTCACCGAGTATTGCTAGAGGCCTCATTGAAGACAGCGTTCTTTCACCCGCCAAAGCGCCTTCCCAATAAGGAGGTCTGCGAATGTATGTACTTTGCGGCCGCCAATCGTATAAAGGATTACTGTTGCTTTGTTCATCATCAAGTTTAAACATTTGAATATAAACTTGATTAAACTGCTCAGGTCTAACGTATTTGCCCACTACCGCGTCAATTTCTTCGTCAGTTGGCCAGAGGTCATTGAGGTAGATAGGCTTGCCGTCAGCGTCTGTACCCAACGCATCTCGCTCGATATCGAAGCGAATCGTTCCTGCCAACGCATAAGCTACAACCAAAGGCGGTGACGCCAAAAATGCTTGTTTCGCATAAGGATGGATACGCCCGTCGAAGTTGCGATTACCAGAAAGTACCGCAGTCGAATACAAATCTCGGTCGATGATTTCTTGTTGAATCTCAGGGTCTAACGCACCACTCATCCCGTTACATGTCGTACACGCATACGCGACGATACCAAAGCCTAGTTTTTCCATCTCTTCAAGCAAACCTGCTTCTTCAAGATACAACTTCGCGACTTTTGAACCCGGAGCGAAAGACGACTTCACCCATGGCTTGCGTACAAGGCTCAATTGATTGGCTTTCTTGGCAACCAAGCCTGCGGCGACAACGTTTCTTGGGTTACTGGTGTTCGTACAAGAGGTGATCGCTGCAATAATTACCGCACCATCTGGCAATTGACCTTCACTCTCTTGCCACTGGCCTGCAATACCTTGTGAAGCTAGCTCTGACGTTGGTAAGCGGCGATGTGGATTCGAAGGGCCGGCCATATTGCGTGTCACTGCAGACAAATCAAACTCAAGCACTCGTTCGTATTGCGCCGTATCTAAATCATCTGCCCAAAGGCCTGTTTGCTTGGCGTAGTTCTCAACCAGTTCAACTTGTTGGTCGTCTCGACCCGTCAATTTAAGGTAGGTAAGCGTTTGTTCATCAATGTAGAACATGCCTGCTGTCGCACCGTATTCAGGCGTCATATTGGAAATGGTTGCACGATCACCAATCGTTAGGTCACTGGCACCTTCACCGAAGAACTCAAGGTACGATGAGACAACACGCTCATTGCGTAAGAACTCAGTGATTGCCAAAACGATATCCGTTGCCGTAATACCGGGCTGGCGTTTACCAGTGAGCTTGACACCCACAATATCTGGTAGGCGCATCATTGATGGTCGGCCTAACATTACCGTTTCAGCTTCAAGCCCACCAACACCAATGGCAATAACACCTAATGCGTCCACATGTGGGGTGTGACTGTCAGTTCCGACACAGGTGTCTGGGTAAGCAATACCTTGCTTCGCTTGCACTACAGGTGACATTTTTTCCAGATTAATCTGATGCATAATGCCGTTACCTGCAGGAATAACGCTGACGTTTTCGAACGCCGTTTTACACCACTCGATAAAGTGAAAACGGTCTTCATTACGACGCTCTTCGATCGCGCGGTTTTTCTCAAACGCATCGGATTCAAATCCCGCATGCTCCACCGCCAGAGAGTGGTCAACGATCAGCTGTGTTTCCACTACAGGGTTCACTTTAGCCGGGTCACCTCCTTGGTCTGCAATTGCATCACGTAAACCGGCTAAATCAACTAAAGCGGTTTGCCCCAAAATATCGTGACAAACCACGCGTGCTGGGTACCACGGAAAGTCTAAATCGCGTTTGCGATCAATCAGTTGTTTAAGAGAGGCTGTTAGAGACTCAGGATCACATCGTCGCACTAATTGTTCAGCAAGAACTCGCGACGTGTAAGGGAGAGTCTCATAAGCTCCTGGCGTAATATCATTGACTGCTTCTCGGGCATCGAAAAAATCAAGATGAGATCCCGGAAGCGACTTACGATATTTTGAATTCACTGTACTACTCATATCATTGCTTCCATTCAGATAATATTCGGGTATCCGAGCCTCCCTACAAGCTGGCAAGGAGGCTCTTGGGTAACTGGGTGTTACCTCTTTTCGATAGGAACCCAATCCTGATGCTCAGGACCTGTGTAATCCGCACTTGGGCGAATAATACGGTTGTTGGCACGTTGCTCATAAACGTGCGCAGCCCAGCCAGTCAGACGGCTCATGACGAAGATAGGTGTAAACAACTTGGTTGGAATGTCCATGAAGTGGTACGCCGAAGCGTGGAAGAAATCTGCATTACAGAACAGCCCCTTTTCACGTTTCATCACCGATTCGACTCGCTCAGAGACTGCATAAAGGTGTGTATCGCCCACTTTATCTGAGAGCTCTTTCGACCAACGTTTGATTAATGCATTTCGAGGGTCACTTTCACGATAGATAGCATGGCCAAAGCCCATAATTTTGTCTTTATTGGCTAGCATCTGCATGATGTTGGTTTCTGCCTCATCAGGCGTCTGCCAGTTTTCGATCATTTCCATCGCAGCTTCGTTTGCCCCACCATGGAGTGGACCACGCAAAGTACCAATGGCAGCCGTAATACAAGAATGGATATCCGACAACGTCGAGGCACACACACGAGCCGCAAACGTTGAAGCGTTAAACTCATGCTCAGCATAGAGAATCAGCGAGCAATGCATGACCTGCTTATGCAGTTCACTCGGGTCTTTGTCCGTGAGCATTTTAAGAAAATAGCCACCAATACAATCTTGAGACTGATCTTCGGTATCAATTCGAACGCCATCATGACTGAAGCGGTACCAGTAACAAATGATTGCTGGGAATAGCGCCAACATTCGTTCCGTCGCACCTTGTTGCTCAGAAAAATCCATTTCCTGTTCAAGGTTGCCAAGAACCGAGCAACCTGTTCGCATCACATCCATAGGGTGAGCGCTTGCTGGAACCAGTTCCAAAGCTTGCTTTAGCTCAGCAGGTAAACCGCGTAAGCCAATCAGACGCGTTTTGTATGCATCCAGCTCCTGCTGCGTCGGTAAGTGACCACGTAACAGTAGATGGGCTACTTCTTCAAACTGCGCGTTATTAGCTAGATCAGTGATATCGTAACCTCGATACGTCAGACCTGTACCTGTTTTACCGACGGTGCATAATGCAGTGCTTCCGGCGCTTTGACCTCGTAGGCCTGCACCACCTATCTCTTTAGTAGGCATGTTGAACTCCTTTTCTGTCCGCTCTGCCCTCTGAATGGAGCATTTTCTGTTCGGACAAGTTTCACGTTATTGAATTAAAAGTTTTCCGATACTTTTCTTAGGCTTCCGTTTGTTTCTGTTGGCTATTTTCCTTCTGAAAACAGCTGATCTAATTTGTCTTCGTAATCGTGGTACTTGAGGTGCGCATAGAGCTCTTTACGCGTCTGCATCGAATCAAGCAGTGCTTCTTGATTTCCCTCTTTCAACAGGTGGGCGTACACCATCTCTGCGGCTTTATTCATCGCTCTGAAAGCACTCAATGGATACAGCACTATATCTACATTTGAGTTGGCTAACTCTTCACCACCGTACAATGGCGTTTGGCCAAATTCGGTAATGTTCGCCAATATAGGCACGTGTTTTCCGGTCGCTTGCTTTAGCGCTTCAGAGAACTGTGAATACTGCTCTAATTTGTTCATCGCCTCTGGGAAGATCATGTCCGCGCCAGCTTCGACACAAGCAATCGCTCGCTCAATGGCGCTATCCATTCCTTCAACTGCAAGCGCATCAGTCCGAGCCATGATGACGAAACTCTCGTCATTACGCGCATCTACCGCGGCTTTAACTCGATCAACCATTTCCTGTTGACTGACAATGGCTTTGTTTGGTCTGTGGCCACAACGTTTCTGAGCGACTTGATCTTCCATATGAACAGCGGCAGCACCGGCTTTTTCCATCGCTTTAATCGTGCGACCAATATTGAATGCGCCACCAAAACCAGTGTCGATATCCACCAATAAAGGCAGATCACATGCGTTAGTAATGCGGTCAACATCGACCAAGACGTCATTGAGGGTCGTAATTCCCAAATCAGGGAGACCGTAAGATGCGTTGGCAATGCCGCCACCTGATAAATAGATCGCTTGGTGGCCTATGTTTTTCGCCATCATGGCGCAGTATGGGTTAATCGTACCGACAATCTGCAAAGGATCATTTTGCTCTACGGCGGCTCTGAATTTCGCCCCTGGAGATAAACTCATGACAGTTTCCTTCTAGTCATTTTCAGCAAGTAAAATTTGTTGCTCTATTAACCGTCTGCTGCCTGAGATATGCCTTCTCATCAACATTTCGGCCAATTCCTCATCACGATTACGAATCGCCTGAAGGATAAATTTGTGTTCGTTCAGCGCTTCTTTTGGTCTGGATTGAGCCCGCGGCGATTGGTATCGATACATACGCAGCAAGTGATACAGCTCATCACATAAGAGCGCGATCAACTTACTATTGCGGCTCGCCTGAATAATGCGATAGTGAAAATCAAAGTCGCCTTCCTGATGAAAGTAAGAAGCGCCTGCAACTTCATCGATGTGCTTTGAGTGCTTGGCAAGCAATAGCTCCAAACTCAACAGCTCTTCCTGAGAGATATAACGTGCTGCCAAGCGCGCAGCCATACCTTCTAATGCCTCTCTAACTGCGTAGATTTCAACCAGCTTTTCAGGGGAAAAGGTAATCACTCGTGCTCCGACATGAGGAATGCGCTCAATCAACCCCAGCCCTTCAAGTCGCATAATGGCTTCTCGCAGTGGGCCTCGGCTTACCTCAAATCGTTTCGCCAACTCAGGCTCAGAGATCTTACTTCCGGGTTCTAAACTACCTTCTACAATTGCTTCAATCAGAATTTCGGTCAGGCTTTCTGATTTGGTGTTTTCTTTCTCTGTTGCTCTACTTTTCATACGAGTCGTGAGTTCATCATTCATACGTTTGCTCGCTTACCTGCTCAACCCAATGTGTCAACAGTTCTTATGCCATGCCTATAAAATAGCCGATCAAATTGTCGACAATCAAGATAATTGTCGACAATTTAGACTAAGGTATAAGTTAATTCGGTAAGGGTATCTGACTTTTAACGAAATACAGTACTCGTTTCTCATCTCTGTTTGTGAGCTCTATCGGCAAGAACAACACAAGAACAATGACTTAACTCTCATATGTAATTAGTATCGTTAGTATAGAAGTAACAATGGATATCTATGACAAGGATGCAGACTCCAATTGGTAAGACATCAATCGCTGTTGCTCTAGGTTTGAGCCTAACAGCGTGCTCAATGTTCTCAGAACCTAAGAGAGAACCCTATTACCCTGCACTTAGAGACACCGTTTATTCTGACGAAGACATTACTGTGATCGAATCAAACAATGTTCTCAAAACCGCTATTAAGTCCAATCAATATGTCAACGTTGCAGACCTCGATGAGGTTAATAACAACGCCGCCAAAATATTTGCTGAAGTGCTGAATAGCTCCTCTGTGACAGTCAAGGACATTCAGAATAAGCAATTCCATGAAGGCTTGAAAACCATCATTAAGCAGTTCACTTGCGAGCTGTATGCCAGCAAACAACCCGCTGATTCTGTGCAACTATGCCCACTAGATTCTAAGATTGTCGACAATAACCTAGATTACCTACCCTTCGAGGATGGGCTACGGTTTACTCAGAGGCTGAGCACTACACTGAATGACGATGAGGATAAATTACAGCTAGAGTTGTTTCTAAAAAGTACTCACGAGCGCTCACTCGATTCTCTTTGGGGAGCAGTACATGAATTGGGACGTTTTAAGAACAGCCAGCTCTCTGAGGACAGCTTAGTTCTTACTATCAATATGAAAGTGTATAAGAAGTCTGACTCAAACCTACGGTGGACGTACCTTCACCCAGAACCATTGGTCTTTTTTGTCGTGCTTCCTTCAGTCGATTTGATAATCAATCGTCCAAATGAAGTAGAAAGCATGGATTTCGCGTATAGAAGTGCAAAATTGTTAGTTGTTGATAGCCGTTAAGAGAATCCTGGATTCTGAGAGAGGCTCACACATTCAGCGATTCAACACACAATCAGCCTTTTATAATAAGTGGTAGGATTTATTTACGATCAGTTTACTGCTACTTTTTATAAATCCAACAAATTATATCTTACGTATCAGTATAATTTTTAAGGTCTTTTTTGTAACAGACTCATTATTTCAAGGATATTATATGGCTGATAAGTATTCAGCGTCGGCTAGCTTAATTTCGGCAAAGGACTATAAAAATCAAGAGCATACGGTAAGTGAATTTACCGTAACTCAAGCTTTGTCTACTCCTTTTGAGATTACCGCCATACTCGTTTCTTCTAGTTTCAGTGTTAAAGATCAATTAGGTCAGTTACTGACGATTAATCGTTATTCCAACGAGTCCGGCAGCAATAAGCTACAACGTTCTTTCAATGGCGTAATTGCTCGTATTGAACAAATGGGCCTAGACGCTAACCTGCAATTTATGCAGTACCGAATTACTCTCAAGCCTTGGTTTTGGCTACTAACGCATACTCACTCATTTCGCGTCTATCAAACTCAGTCAACTAAAGATATCGTCAGTGACATCTTCGACAACGCAGGCTTCAAAGGGAAGTACAAGCTCTCTAGTTTGCCTTCCACAAAAAGAGAATACTGCCTCCAGTACAATGAGTCTGACTTTGACTTTGTTACTCGGTTGCTTGCCGAAGAGGGCCTTCATTACTACTTCGAGCACGAATCCGGCGACCATACAATGGTCATTCAGGATGCTCAATCCCCCTTCGACAAAGCCGACGTCGCCAAATTCGATATGCAGGAAACCCCTTCTGGAAGCCTCCCACTGATAAAGTCTTGGGCACCTGTTATGTCTTTCCATGGCGCTAGCGTTGAATTAACCGCGTATGACTACTCACAATCTAAACTAGTAACAAGCAAAGCCAAAACAAGCAGCAATACGATTGCAAACAATACGAAACTGGCATCCGTCCACTATCCTGATTTGGGTATAAGTGGGGATATGACTGACTTATCTAGCAATCTGGCTAAAAGACGCATTGAGCAAATAGAACAAGATTATCAATCTGTTATTGCACAGGCTGAACACGATATGTTCGAGATTGCGACGTGGTTTTCCTTGTCCAGCCATTTAGACAAATCTCAGCTTGGTGATTTCTCGGTTGTCAAAACATCCACACACTACGCGGATGATGTTCGATGCGCTACTGAAGTAAAACTGATCCCGAAAGCCACACCGACTTACCCTAAGCCACGTTCCAAGCAAGTCGTCAATGGTTTGCAAAGTGCTACAGTTGCAGGCTCAACAGCAGGTGAAATCAACCAAGATGACCAAGGCAGAGTCCGTATTCAATTTCATTGGGACACTGAAGCCAGCGGAGACAAAACCAGTTGTTACGTGCGTGTCGCGCAAATGATGGCAGGTAGCGGCTATGGGACGCAGTTTATTCCACGAGTAGGTCAAGAAGTACTGGTTTCCTTTATTGACGGCGACCCTGATCAGCCAATCATTACAGGCAGTGTTTACAACAGTAAAAACGCGCCTCCTTATAAAGAAGCAAACGCGACCAAAACAGGTATAAAGACGAAGTTAACAGGTCAGACAAATGAGCTTTACTTCGACGACAAGAAAGATAACGAGCTAGTTTATCTTCATGCTGCCAAAGACATTACTCAGGAGGTTGAAAACAATCATACTGAAACCGTTAAAGGCGAATTGAGCCAGTCGGTGACGAAAGCGATGACAATTGCGACAGAAGACAATTACACCCTGAACGTCACAAAAGCAATGAGTGGTTCAGCGAAGTCCATCACGCTCGAAGCTGATGACTCCATCGACCTCAAAGTCGGCTCTAGCAAAATTTCGATATCTTCGTCATCTATTTCTATTGAAGCTACGAACATCGATATCAAAGCAAGCAGTGCGCTCAATCTAGAAGGAACCAATGTCACCAGCAAAGCGACATCTGCGAACAAAGTTTCCGGCACCACAACTGCACTTGAAGCAACCAGTTCAAACAGCATCAAGGGATTAAGTATTGCGATTAAAGCCAGCACAACATTAAGTGCCGAGGGTTCACTAAGTGCTGAATTCAAATCTGGCCTGAAAGGCACATTCGATGGTGGCGTACTAGGCGAACTGAAAGGCGCCATTGTGAAGGTAAACTAAAATTATGTATAAAAAGATTCCCTATCAGAGCAGCGCCCAGATCTTACCGAGATTTCAAGCCTCTGATGAAGCAAAAGAAGTCATTGGCGAAGAGCAACCCATCGACCAAGTTATTAAAAAGCTCCAAGAAGCAAAGCTCTATAACGATCTCATTCAGTTTCTCGCGCATGCACTGCCCGTCCGAGAAAGCATTTGGTGGGCTTTATGCTGCGTTTCGACTCGAAACGACGTATGGACAGATACACAGAAGATGTCACTTGATACAGTCAAGCAATGGGCTCAATCACCATCAGAGGAGCTTAGAAGACGTGCCGAACTGCTTGCCAATCGCTTGGAGTTGAATTGTGGCCCTTCTTGGTTAACTCAAGCTGTATTTTGGAATGGTTCAGGAAGCATCGTAGCACCAGACTTGCCAGCTGTGTTGCCTGATCCATTTTTATACGCGAAAGCAGTTGGTGGTGCGATCAATCATGCTGCATCACTTCCAGAATGGGATAAATCAGAACAGTATTACGAAAGTGCTATTCAAGCGGCACTAGACATCGCTTCCGGCGGTAATGGAGGTCTCAAATGACATTACCCGCAGCTCGGCTGACAGACATGCACGTCTGCCCTATGCAGACACCAGCGGTTCCACCTATCCCGCATGTGGGAGGCCCAATTACTGGCCCTGGTGCACCCACTGTTTTAGTTGGAAACATGCCTGCCGCTACACTTGGAGACATGTGTGTATGTGTCGGTCCACCAGATTCCATTATTAAGGGAAGTGCCACCGTGCTTATCAATAGCAAACCAGCAGCCAGAATGGGGGATACAACGGCACATGGTGGAACTATCGTTTTGGGGATGCCTACAGTACTCATAGGCGGATAAAAAGTAATATCTACGAATTGACGTAAATTTAGGCCAAAAGACACATTAGTGATAATTAACGTCCAAGAAAAGTAAAATATTCACCTATAAAACTGGCTTATTAAGTTGCAACACAATACCCGATAAATGGATGCGCTGAACAAAAAATGTCATTTTCTGGTCATAAAATAATCTAATTTATTTTTTGTAAACCACAGCAAAAACAAGGTATTGATAAAAAATATACGTCATCCGTCCAGTTTTCTAGAGACAGATCACTTTTCAAAGCAAATAATAAAAATGAACGAGCCTTTTCGAAAAATAAGCCTAGACTATGAAAGGTAAGTTTTTAGTTATTAATACGAATTAACAAAACAATTTATAAACCTTTTGGTGAAACACTAGCAACGGAAAATGTATGGTTGATATTGAAGCACTATTGGCACCTATCTCAGAAGAACACCCATCAGGTACATACCTGAAGTTAGATCGTAGTGCCTATCGTACTTTGAGAAACAACTACAACACGGCACAATCATCTTTCCGTCAACTTATCGAAACACCAGATGCGTCTAGCGATGAAGCGCTAATCGAAGCCAACCAAAGTAATTGGGATTTACTGCGCACCTCAACGTTTGAGGCGCTAACATCTCAGACCAAAGATATCGAGTTTTTAGGTTGGTACATTGCCAGCCAACCTTTCACAGCTTCACCGTATGAAAACCTAGCAAGTGCAACAAAAGTTCTAGCGGGTTTCATCGAATCGTTTTGGGGAACTCTAAACCCCCACCCTCCAGTCGAAAAGTTAAAAAGTAGCGATGAAGCTGGTCAGACAAAAGAACTAATCGAATTTCGTTTAAAGCCTCTGCTGCAACTTGTTGGTGAAAGCCAAGATTCCACTGCGCTTTATATGCCACTACAAATGATCTCTCTTATTGACGACGTGTCTTTTGGCGATTTTCTGCGTGCAGAGAGAAACGGCACAATGGCGGAGTTAAAAGATAGAGCGCAATCACTGTTTTCTCGCGATGTAGAAGAGACGCTCACAAAACTTTCTGAAAGTTATCAAAACTTTGATGCTGCTGAAAAACTGATTGCTAAAGAATGTCAGGCTGCTGGTGTAGCTCCTGCCAGCTTTAAATTCGTAAAAGCAAACTTAGCCGATTTGATCAATGCTATTCAATATCTTGTGGGAGACAAGTTTGCTCGATGGCCGTTAGATAGTGAGTTCAAACCTGTCACAGATGAACCTCAGCCAGAAGCGGCAGTAGCACCTCAAGCAACTGCACCTCTCGAAGCATCAAATGCTGAGCCAGCCTCTGCTGAAGCCACCAATGCAGATCCTGTCGCCCAAAACCAAGTTCAGCAAGCGCCTCAAGCTCCCGTCGTGCAGCAAGTTCCAGTAGCTGGTGTAATCACCAGCCGTGATCAAGCGTTTCATGAATTACGTAAGATTTCAGATTTTTTTCAGCAAACAGAACCACATAGCCCTATTCCATTTTTGCTAGAACGAGCAATTCGATGGGGTTACATGAGCCTACCTGAACTGCTAAATGAAATGACAGGTGGCAACTCAGGAGTAATTGCTCATATCAATCAAGTATCCGGTATGGACAACCTATCTCAAGCTGACCTTAGTAATAAACCATCAGCGTCAGCACAAACTTTATCCTCCGCATCTGGGCTCACTCAGCCAGATGTTCACGTTCCGCCTCCGCCGGCTTCAGCTCCTTCAGAGCCAGTCACAACGAGCGAACAACATACTCAAACTGAAGCGAACACTACTCAACCTGAAAGTGGTATTAGTAACTTCGAGTGGTAAAAACACTAAATGCTAATTAGCGAAGGAGATCAACATGGCTTCTATTTTCATGAGAATTGATGGCACTACACCTAAAGGTGCAGCAACTGTAGAAAAGATCGGTGGTAAAGATGGCTTCTTTGCTATTGACACCGTGACTTGGAATGCTGTTCGTGGCGTGGGTATTGATGTGGGTAACGCAAACAACGCTGACCAAGGTATGGTTGCGCTTGGCGAAATCAACGTAACTCGTGGTTGTGACGGTGCAACTCCGCATCTAACAACTTTCCTTTACGCACCAGGCGGTGAAGGTAAAACAGTTGAAATCGTAATGACTAAGCCAAACCGTGAAGGTTCTGGTGCAGATCCATACCTAATCGTAACTCTAAAAGCAGCTCGTATGTCTAGCTACAACATGGCTGGTTCTGACGGTACTCTGCCAAACGAATCTTTCTCTCTAACCTACACTGAAATTTCGAAAGCTTACTACATCGAAGGTGAAGGCGGTAAGATCGAGAAAGGTCCTGAAGTTGGCTTCGATGCAACAACTGCGAAAGTTACTTCGACTGCTGCTTAATTAGTTAAGGAGAACCATTGTGGCACTTAATTCCCAACACAAACGTGTAAGTAAAAACCGCGTAAGTATTACTTACGATGTGGAAACTAATGGCGCTGTAGAAACCAAAGAACTCCCATTTGTGGTTGGGGTAATTGGTGACTACTCTGGTCATAAACAAGACAAGGAAGACGTTGAAGATCGTACGTTCTACAACGTTGACAAAGACAACTTTGACACCGTGATGAAACGCGTTGGCCCAGAGTTGTCTTTGAAAGTCGACAATGTACTTGCAGACGATGATAGCCAGTTTGAAGCTGCTTTGAAGTTCAACTCAATGAAAGACTTTGAACCTGAAGCTATCGTCGAGCAAGTAGAACCTCTTAAAAAGCTTGTTGAAACCCGTAACCAGCTAAAAGTACTACTTTCAAAAGCAGATCGCTCTCGCGATCTCGAGAAGCTGCTGAAAGAAGTGCTCCAAAGTGCAGATACTATCAATGCATTATCGGAAGAGCTTGGTGTCAATAAGGAAGGAGGCGAAGAATGAGTACAGAAGCTGAAAATCAAACGCAAACTGAAGCAGCAGAAGGTTCGCTGAGTTTTCTAGACAGAGCGATTGAGGCCACCACTCAAACGCCTGCTGATACAACAAAAGAGCTGTTCTCAGTTCTAGCTGAACAAGCACTTTCCGGTACAGTAACGTGGGATAAAAACGTTACTAAAACCATCGAAAATGCAATTTCAGAAATTGACAAAAAACTGTCAAAGCAGCTTTCTGAAGTCATGCAACAAAAAGACCTTCAGAAACTTGAAGGCTCATGGCGCGGCTTGCAGAAGTTGGTGAAAGAAAGTGAATTAGGTCGTGATCTTAAAATCAAAATGGTTGATTTCTCTCAAGAAGAGCTTTTAGACCAATTTGAAGATGCACCAGCCATTGACCGTAGCCCACTATTCAACGCAGTTTACCAAGGCGAATTTGGTACTGCAGGTGGTGAGCCTTACGGTACATTCATTGGCGACTACGAATTCAGTGCAAAAGACGAAGATGTTGCCCTACTTCGCTATATGGGTGAAGTGGCTGCAGCGTGTCACGCACCATTTGTTGCCGCAGCGAACGCTCAAATGTTCGAATTCAACGACTTCACCACTTTTGATGAAGGCAAACCTGTTGCCGCTGGTTTTGATTCGCCGGCATACGCAGCTTGGAATGCATTCCGTGAAAGTGATGACGCGCGTTATGTAACTCTAACTCTACCAAGAACGCTTGCACGCCTACCATATGGTGCTAAGGGTCTTGGAACTGAGCTATTCGATTATGAAGAGCTTGGTACGGATATGGATGGTAATCCAAATCCAGAAAATAACGACCAACTTGTCTGGTCAAACGCAGCTTACGATCTTGGTCTGAAAATGACTCAAGCTTACACTGCGTCAGGCTGGTGTACTTCTATTCGTGGTCTGGACAACGGCGGTAAAGTTGAAAACCTCCCTAACCTGACTTACAAAACGGAAGCTGGCGATCTTGTTCAACAGTGTCCAACAGAAGTTAACCTAACGGATGAGCGTGAAAAAGAGCTAAGTGATTTAGGTTTCTTGCCTCTTGTTCACTACAAGAATTCAAACTACGGTGTATTCATTGGTGGTCAAACGACCCAAAAACCAAAGACATACACAGACCCAGACGCAACAGCTAATGCTGCTATCTCTGCTCGTCTTCCATACATCATGGCGAGTAGCCGTATTGCTCATTACCTGAAAGTAATGGGACGTGACAAACTAGGTTCAAACCTTGAAGCTCCGGATATTCAACGTGAACTTCAACTTTGGATTGATCAATACACCAACGCTGGTGCGATTGGCAACGAGCAACGTGCTAAAACGCCACTTTGCGAGTCTAGAATTGAAGTAGTCGAGCAGCCAGGTCGCCCTGGTTCTTATTCGGCGGTTGCACACCTACGACCGTGGCTACAACTGGAAGAGCTAACAACCTCTGTACGTATGGTTGCTAAAATTCCAGGTTAATCAAATTTAAGGCCGGAGCAATCCGGCCTTCCTTTCTTCTCGTTTACAATCTAAGGACAATATGAAATTGAATTTCGACGCAGATTGGCAGCAGAAGTTTGCCGCTTTAGACAGCAAAAAAAGCGACTTTCTAAGAGACGCGCTCTTTTTACTGTCTGAAGTTAACTCAGATGCGTTATCAAACAAACCATCGCTAGTTAACTTCGTATCTCGCCTTGTTGCGAGGTTAGATGACATCCTATCGAAACAACTAGATCAAATTATTCACGACAAAGCATTCGAACAGCTGCATAGCAGTTGGTTGGGGCTACAAGGCCTTGCCACCCTTCCAGTAAACAAGCAACGAACCAAACTCAAGCTTCTCGATATGGATTGGGAAGAAGTCTCAGCAGACGTTAATCAAGCATACAATATCAAAGCATCAAACTTGTTCAACAAGATTGGCAACCAAGAACTCAATACCCTTGGCGGTCACCCATTTGGATGTATTGTTTACACTCACCCAATAGCTATTGATATGGATTTTGATGCCGACTACGACGACCTGTTTACAGTTGAAATGTTAAGCAAATTGGGCGAGTCCACATTGTGCCCGATGATATTTACTCCCGATAAAAGTTTCTTTGTTGACCCGGGAGCAGATTGGCTGTCTGATATAAATAGGATAGAAAAAATCATCACAGGTCCAGATTATCAAGCATGGCAGTCGTTACGTGGCAAACCCAGTGCTCGATTTATCGGCTTTGTTATGCCTTCTGTTCGTATGCGTCATTGTTATAAGAACACCAAAGCAGGGTTCATCTACAACGAAGTCGGTACTGGTCTATGGGGTAACGCGGGTTTTGCATTTGCGGCAACGATTATGCGTGAATACCACCGCGTAAACTGGTTTGGTTTTCTTAAATCTCGCTGGAATGATAAATCCCAAGGCGCGATCGTCAATATTGACCAACATAGCAGCCTGTTTTTGAGAGAGCCACAAACAAACGTAGTGCTATTTGGCCAGATATCCACGTTTTACGCACAAAATGGGTTCGTACCACTTACCAAGAGCCCACTCAGTGACAAGTATTTTTTTAACGGTAACAATTCCATCTGGCAAAGTGGAACATCCGATAACGAAAAGATCCTGACACAAATTCAAACCAGTTTAATGTCTTGTCGTATCGCTCATTATTTGAAAGTTCAGGTTCGCGAGATGCTGGGTAGCTTCAACACAGCGGCCGAGTGTGAACTCTTTTTAACTCAGTGGGTAGAGAAGTTCGCTAGTAACGTAACATATGCGAATGAAGAAACGCTCGCTAAGTACCCTCTAAGCTTTGCCAAAATTAGTGTTTCAGAGTCTGAGAATCAGCCTGGTAGCTTTGTATGCACACTGAGAATTGTCCCTCAGTATCAATACGATCACTTCACTGGTGAAGTCGTTCTCACCACAGAACTGGATGAGGCTGCGTAATGGGATTCTGGAAAACGTTTATAGATCCTCGAAGCTCGATGCAGAGCGAAGAGATTGATGATATTAAATATCATCTCACCAAACTCTTAGAATCGGAGTCTTCTCTCGTTGATATCGACGACCGATTTACAGAACTTCAACGCTCTAACCTTCGCTTTGGCATTGAAGATGTGCAACTGCTCAGTGCCAGCTTAGACCAAACTCAGTTGGCTCTTAGGCTAGAAAGCTATATTCGAAACTTCGAGCCTCGTTTAACACAAGTCATGGTTGAATTACTTGAGCGAAAAGACAACGAAAATGCTTTGGTATTCAACATTATCGCGAAAGCGAAGACCTCGAAAGGAGAGCAAGAGCTGATTTTCGATTCAAAGATCTCTCTCAATGATTTAACAACAGTAATGACGGAGGATAGTTATGACTGATCCTTTAATGCGTTACTTCGAGCAAGAGCTTACTTTCGTAAGACGTGCACTAGGTCAATTTGGCCAACAACACTCAGAACATGCAGAGCGATTAAATATTCATCAGGGTCAGATTGAAGACCCAAGCCTCGCTCGATTACTGGATGGCGTTGCCCTCCTCAATGCGACGGTAGAAAAACAGTTATCGGAACAATTACCAGAAGTAGTCGAAGGCCTATTAGGTGTGCTCTACCCGAGCTATATTCAAACTATTCCGAGTGTCGCATACCTACAGTTGGCGCAAGAAGAAGATGTGCCGGAGTCAGTTTTAATACCTAAAGGCTCACACTTTACTTCAGAAGCTAAGGGCCGATTGTGTCAGTTTACGACTGTAGACGATCTCAAAACTGCGCCTTTTACATTGACCGATACAACAGCTTCCAGCGCACCGTTTAAATTCAATCGTCCCGCTGGTACCGAGCAGTCTACCGCAGTAATACAGCTGTCGTTTTCCACTGGGGATCCAGATACTCATTTTTCTCAGCTCGGTCACCAAGACCTAGATCTATTTGTTCAGGGTTTCGAGAATAATGCCGACTCTCTGGTGGAGCTCTTGTTGGGGCAAACCAAAGCGATTTCGATATCGGATGCCGGTTGCGAAAAACACGTTGTCTTGCTAGCTGAAAAACTTAAAAGTCGGATAAGTGACCTGAATTTCCTGTTCCTTCCTCAAAAAGGAAACCAATTTTCGGGCTTTCAACTTATTAGCGAATTTTTCTTCTTCAAAGAAAAGCGCCAGTTTTTCCGTCTAAAAGATTTCGGACAAGCAATAAAGCAGTTTGATTGCTCCGAAATCAAACTGAACCTATTTATGAATTCAATTCCTACAGAATTCATGCGCTTATTCGATAATCAAGTGTTTAAGCTAGATATCATTCCAGCGGTCAACTTGTTTGAGCAAACGGGAGAGCCTACAAATTATGACCAACGCTCTCTCACTATTCCTGTCAATGCTGATGCTCACAGCGAAAGTGACATCGAAGTTGTCGAAGTAAAAGAAGTCTTTGAGATCACCCCTCAAGGTGAAAAACCTCTGGTTCCACTATTCAGGGATAGCTATAAATCCAACCCAAATGCCGATTATTGGCAGAGTTCAAGGGATATTAATGGCCAATTCCAACTTGCCATCAGCCTAAAACCAAACCATGACTTAGAGTTCAACAAGCTCTATGGAACACACTTGCTTTGTACCAATGGAAAACAAGCATGTGGTATTAATGGAGAAATGGAGTGCCTTGAAAGCATTGACCTTCCTGGAGTATTTCGTGCTATTTACCCACCTACGGCTCCGATTGAACGAGAACAGAACCTCAATCTTCACTGGCAGTTTGTTGGCTTGTTGAATGGTAACTTTTCTTCACTGTTGCATGCGGATAACCCGACAGAGAAGCTAAAGCAAATGCTGCAGCTATGCAGCCGAGAGCAAGTATCCGCGGAAGAAATACAAACGATTCACAATGTATCCATCAAATCTCAGGTGTCTGCAATTCGAATCATGGGTAAAAACGTCTTTTCTCCAGGTACAGAGATTGAACTCACACTCGATACTCAAGGGGGCTTTCTGGTCTTTAGCGATGTTCTTAATCGTTTCTTCCAACAGTTTTGCAGTTTTGATCGCTATATCCAGCTGTCTATTAAGATATACGGGCGAGATGGCATCGCAAAACGCTACCCTAAAATCCATGGGAGCCAGCTAGCAATGTAGTTGCTGGCAGGAAAGCGATTATGTCATTCATTAACGACCTAACTCAGCACCCGCAGCAATACGACTTCGCTCAAGCGATGAGATTGTTGACGCATTGGATTAATCAGACTCCGAACCGAGTTAAGCTTGTGCTGAAAGCAGAAGCAATGCCAACAGGTGATGCCAGCGAAATTCAGTACTTCTCTCTGAAGAATAATCGACTCAAGTTGAGATTGGCAAAACAAGCTTTATCAGGTGTAAAAGGGGTTATACCTAACTACATATACGAAGAGCTGTTAGCGGCTTTGCACAACGATGACCATGCTTTAAAAGACTTTCTTGATGTCTTCAATCAGCGATATTTCGAAATTGTCAGCCAACTGGAAACGGGCTCCTGGCTTGTCGTACAAAATGAGCTCTACCCTGCAAAGACCGCGTTGTTGAACCATATCGCGACATTAAAAAAGAATCATGGCAAGTATTTCCAATATTCGATGTTGTTAAGCCAAGGGCAGCGCAGTTTAAGTACATTGAGCCAAATGCTAAATGACTATTTCCCTTTCGCTATTCAAGTTTCCACCAAAACACATGAAAGGCGCCAATTGCCTTCTGACTCTCTAACTCGCCTGGGGCAAAAAGAGCATTTTAATAGCCGAGTGGGTCAAGGCTTTTTAATCGGCAAAACATGTCTGACACATTTTAGTCACCTAATTGTCTCCATCACTCCAAAAACAGAAAACGAGTTGATAGCGATTCAATCAGATCCATTGTTGGCGAGCAATATGAAAGAACTCATCCAACATTACTTGAAGGACAACACCCCGACTTCCGTTTATCTAAATGTGAAACGGGAGTACCTAAATCGACCACGACTATCAAGCAATAAATATAACGCGGCGAAATTGGGCGAAGTCGATTGCCTTGCGCCGGAAAGGAAACCTCAACAAATCGTAAGTATTCTTCTGAAGTAATCTAACTTCAGGACCAAACAAAGAGTTAGGTATTAAAGACGTATTGATGCCTCTTGAGATACAAGGAAAACGGTATGACGCAAGTTACACTAACAAATTTAGTCGCTAAGCTGTCACCAGAGCTGAAACAAGCACTTGAAGTTTCAGCTGGTGCCGCAATGAATCAAAATGTGCCTTCTATAGAGACAGAACACTGGTTGCTTCAGCTTCTTTCTCAGCAAGACAAACATTTAAATAGCCTGATTCAATCACAGAACTTATCCCAAGATAACTTGGTCAACGAGCTGTCTTCAAAAATCGCACGTTTTCCTAAAGGTAATGAAGGCCAGCCAACATTAAGCCAAGCGCTTACCGAAATCGTCAAAGATGCTTGGATGATTGCCTCTGTGAACTATGGCCATGGCGAAGTGATCAGTCTCCACCTGATTCAAGCTATGTTGCAACAAAACGTGCTGGGTATGAATACTCTGCAGCTAGAAAGCTTACAAAGTGTTTCACTGGAATCTCTTCAAGGACTAATCAATAAAACAGCCGTTGCTAGAGCAAAAACTGGCGCAGTTGCCGCAGATGGCACTGGCGGTGCCCCTGTCGGCAATGACGCATTAAGTAAATACACAACGAATCTGACACAGCAGGCATTGGACGGCAATATTGATCCTATCTCTGGTCGGAATTCAGAAGTGCGTAAAGCCATCGATATTCTGTGTAGAAAACGCCAAAACAACCCGATCATGGTCGGTGAGCCTGGTGTAGGTAAAACAGCCGTTGTCGAGGGTCTAGCATTACGTATCGCGGCCAACGAAGTTCCTGGTGCCCTGCAAGGTGTACAGATCCATTCACTTGATCTTGGCTTACTTCAAGCAGGTGCAAGCGTCAAAGGTGAGTTTGAAAATCGTCTAAAAGACGTTATCAATGAAGTGAAAAACAGCGAAAAGCCTATTATTGTCTTCATTGATGAAGCCCATACCTTGATTGGCGCGGGCGGTGCAGCAGGTCAAAATGATGCAGCTAACCTTCTTAAGCCAGCTTTAGCACGCGGAGAGTTTAAAACCATCGCAGCGACTACTTGGGCTGAATACAAAAAATACTTCGAAAAAGATCCTGCTCTTACACGACGCTTCCAAGTTGTATCAATAGAAGAGCCAAACGCTGAAGATGCCAAGCAAATGTTGCGTGGTATCGCAGCATCGCTACAAAAACACCATGGTGCCTTCATTGCAGAATCAGCGATTGATGCCGCTGTTCATTTATCTATTCGTTACCTTCCAAGTCGCCAACTACCTGATAAAGCGATCAGCTTGCTTGATACTGCCAGTGCTCGTATTGCATTAACACAAGGCGCTAAGCCAGAAGTGATTGAGGCGCTTGAGCAAACCATTCGCTATCAACAAAACGAAAAATCAGCACTGGAAAAAGAGAACGCTCTGTTTGGTATTGCGGAAGATGAAATTGCGGAACTAACCACCGAAATTGCAGAAAACGAGAAGAAGCTGACAGACTATCAAGCTCGTTGGAAGCAAGAAGTTGATTTGGTTGACGAGATAAAAACACTCCAGCAAGAAATCAGCGATGGGCAGGCTGAAGAATCGGTAGATAAAGCCAAGCAAGACAAACTCAATGAGCTTATCGACCAACTTGGTGAATTGCAGGGTGAAGAGCCTCTAGTTAATGCAATGGTTGATGACAACACCATTGCTCAGGTCATTGCTAACTGGACTGGTATTCCTGTCGGCAACATGATGAGCGACGAAATTGCTCGCCTTCTTTCATTAGAAGAAGAATTGGATAAGCGTGTCATTGGTCAAAATGTTGCAAAGCAAGAGCTTGCCAAAGCGATTCGTATTTCGCGTGCAGGCTTAACTGACAGCCGTAAGCCGATTGGCGTGTTCCTAATGTGTGGTCCAAGTGGTGTTGGTAAAACTGAAACTGCGATGGCCCTTGCAGAGCAGCTGTACGGAGGTAGCAATGATCTGACGGTTATCAACATGACTGAGTTCAAAGAGGAGCATAAAATTTCTATGTTACTTGGCTCTCCTGCTGGTTACGTTGGTTTCGGTGAAGGTGGCGTATTAACAGAAGCAATCCGTCGCAACCCATACTCTGTGCTACTTTTGGATGAGATGGAAAAAGCGCATCCAGGTGTTCACGACTTGTTCTATCAGATTTTCGATAAGGGCCACATTAAAGACAGTGAAGGTAGAACGGTAGATTTCAAAAACACCATCATCATTATGACTTCAAATGCGGCGGATCAAGCCATCTGTGATGTCTGTGCGGACAACAGCGAACGATTGAGCAATGAAGAGTTACTTGAAGCCATTCGTCCTGATCTCCAACATTACTTTAAGCCAGCGTTTTTGGGTCGTACAACCATCGTACCTTACTACCCACTAAATGATGAAGAGTTAGCTAAAATCACGGAGATATCTCTCAACCGCATTAAGAAAAAACTGGCAGAGCAGTATCAAGCGTCGTTTACATGGGATGAAGGTTTTGTTGACTACGTGGTGGGCAAAAACACTGACCCGACTACAGGTGGTCGTGCTGTTGAGCAGATCATCAACCGTTCATTAATGCCAAAATTGGCAGAGGAATGTATCAGTAGATTGAGCTTGCAACAGCCAATCACCCAAGTATCTGTTACAGCCGCAAACAGTGAGGAAGGATTCGAGCTTACTATTCAGTAAGTTCGGATAAAACAGCAGGATGGATACCGCATATATGGATAAAACTAAGCGATTTATATCTTTGCGAGCCAAGCTTATCTTGGCTATCGTAGCTGTCCTGCTGTTCTCAAATGGCCTGAACACAACGCTTAACTATCTCAACTTCGACAAGCGCCTGACACAAACTAGCGATTCAACATATCAGGTCGTTTTGGATGAAACCGACAACGACATTCGCCAAGCGATGAGCTTGGGTTTACCTTTGTCATCAATTTCCAATATTCAATCACTCATTGAGAGACGCTCTGAGTTGGTTGATGGCATCAGCAAAATTCAAGTTGTAAACAGCGCAGATGAAGTCCTGTTTACGACTGGGGTAGCTAAGTTTGACACCGATCGGCTGCTCACCACCGATATCGTCAATACTTTTGATGTAAAAGAGGGTGAGCTGAGGCTCTATTACTCCCCACTCTATCTAGACCAAATTAAACAAGACCTACTGTCGCAGCAAATAATGGACACCTTCCTATGGGTGATGGTTGCTGCAGTCATTGGTTATTTGGCATTAAACTCTCTGATCGACTTTCTGCTTAAGAAAGTCAAATCCGCGACAAATGCAATCGATACTCAAGGGCTACCTGACAGTGAACTTCTGGCCGCAGCAAAAACACACATTATTGCAGACCGAAGTGGATCAAAGTGGGATAAGATTCGAGCGCGATATTTCCCGCTTTTGATCATTCTATTAGCGATCGTTCTGACCGTAACATCAAATTTAGGTAGCTCTTATCAGTCGTTAAGCAAATTCTCTGTCGTTTATGAAAATCAACTTGAGCAAAAGTCGAATCTGATTGGCGATACTCTTTCGCACATGATTGGCCGCTTAATTGACGAAGGAGTACCGCTAGATCGTCTCGCTGGCTTAGAAGAAGAGTTTTCAGCTTACATTGAGCATCATCCCGAATTATTGTCGATACGCCTCGAACGCGATACCGCTGCTATTTATCAGCATCCCAAGTTCTTTCCGGATTATGTTGAAGCTAGTGAGCTTTCTATCCCAATCGACGATACAGGTATTATCAAGCTACAGATGATGGCGGATACCAATATTATTCCGCAGATGATCAAAGACAGCATTATGGACATGATAACTGTCTTAGTCGCCTCTGGATTGTTTGTTATTGAGATAATTTTGTTTATTTGCAACTTCATGATCATCAAACCGTGGAAGCAAATAAAACAACTGATCGCCATGGGCGACCACAAACAAGTGCCCTACTTAGTCAATGTTCAATCCAATGACGAGTTCGGTACATTAATTGGGAAACTCAATAAGTTGGTGAAAAGCTCATTTGCCCATAAGGATTTGCCAACTCGAAATATTCAGGACTATCGCTTTGTTCGACTCCCTCTATTTATCCTGATCTTTTCAGAAGCAGCATCCCTTGCCTTTTTCCCGAATTTTGTGGCTAGCCTGCCAAGCACTCACAACTTAATTCCGGCAGACCTTGTCACCAGTTTGCCAATTTCTCTATTCATGCTGTGCTGGGCAATTTCTCTTCCGTTTGCTGGCTACTGGTCAGATAAAGTCGGGCGTAGAAAATCGCTGATAGCTGGGGGGCTGCTAACTTCTGTAGGCTTGGTTGCAACCGCGTTAAGCCCTAATTTAGAACTCCTACTCATTGCTCGAGCCGTTACCGCTGTTGGTTATGGTATCGTGTTTATCTCAGCTCAGGGTTATGTCACAGACACTACGAACTCTCATAACAGAACCAAAGGTATGTCGACATTCTTGTCTGCATTTTTCTCTGGTTCCTTATGTGGTGCAGCAATCGGAGGTGTTTTAGCAGATAAGCTGGGCTATTCTGTGACATTCTTGCTAGCCGCCGCATTTGCCATCGTGGGAGTCATGCTCGTTATTAGTTTCTTTGACCGGGGCGAAGCCAACAGTGAAAGTAAGCCAGTAAGACTCTCCGACTTTAAGGTTCTACTGAGCAACAAATATTTCGCGCTCATCACTTTCTTCAGTGCCATTCCTGCGAAAATCGTACTAACGGGCTTTCTGTACTACATCTGCCCTGTTTATTTGCAATCTCTTGGCGAAAGCAGTGCCGTTTCCGGCAGAGTAATGATGACCTATGGCCTAGCAATCATTGTCATTTCGCCGCTTGCAGCCATATTAATTGATAAATGGAACAACAAAATCGCCTTTATATTTATCGGCGGTATCTTGTCTGCAGGTGCATTGATTAATATCATGATGCTTCCTGGCACATTTGGGTTGCTATTAATAGTAATACTTGTTGGTATTGCACATGGTATTTGCGTTTCACCTCAGGTCCCTCTTATTATCGACCTCTTGTCAGATTCTGGCTTAGATAAAGGGAAAACTATAGGCATATTCAGACTGACTGAGAGAATTGGTAATATCGCCGGTCCTTTAGTCGCAGGTCTTGCTCTCAGTGTTTTAGGGTTCCAAGACACCATTATGTTATTCGGTGTAGCTCTTCTTATTAGTTCGATCGTGTTACTAAGCTTCTATAGCTTATTTACTCGTCGTGATAAAAACCAAATGGAGGTGGTTAAATGAGAGTTCTACTTTTATGTCTCCTGACTATCCTGCCGTTTGTGTCTTTGGCTGATACATCGGAATCAGAGAAACATGTTGTCATGGTATTGTGGCGAGGTGTGACTGATGCAGAACGCGGATTTATGGATTACTTATCCAACAAAATGAAGGTGCGTTATACCGTACTTGATGCAAAGCGTGATAAAGAAGCCCTAAAACAACACTTAGCGAGTGTCGAAGAAAGAAATCCCGACTTGATCTACACATTTGGCACAACCATCACTTTGAACCTACTCGGTACAGAACACAATCCAAGTCGCTTTAGAGAAAACAGTGATACACCCGTTGTGTTTAGTATTGTTACTGACCCTGTCGGCTCTAAAATCGTAGACTCTCTTGATGAAAAGGGTCGCAACTTCACAGGCGTAAGCCACATTGTTCCACACAATGTTCAGTTTAACGCGATTAGTCAATTGAGCGGAATAAAGACAATTGGGATCATTTTCAATCCACTAGAAAACAATGCGGTAGTAACAGCTCGCAGTATACAAACACTTTCGGCCAAGTATCAAAAGGATGTTTATCTTTATCCACTAAGAACATTGAATGACAAACCAGACTCTAGCTCTGTTGGAAAGGTTGTTGACCTAATGATTGAAGATGGTGTTCAGTTAGCTTATCTTCCACCGGATTCCTATATCATCAGTCAAGGGAAAGATATTGTTGATAACTTACACCAACAAGGCATCGCAACGTTTTCAGCAACTGAGTCGCCTATACGCAAACATGATGCTCTATTTGGTATTGTGAGCCGCTACTACAACGTGGGTCAATTTGCTGGTCATAAAGCAGAGCAAATATTAAGTGGTAAGTATCAGCCGAGTGACGTTCCAATCGAACCTTTAACCCAATATTCATATATAGTCAACGTCGGCGCTGCAAGAACACTAGACTATTATCCACCTGTTTCTATTTTAAAAATTTCCGAGCTTATTGGAGGAAATGAATGGTCAGAATGATGCCGTATTTTACTTTCTGCCTAACTATTTTGATTGGCTTATTCACCGTAGCCAACGCATCAGCACAATCAACATTTGGGCCTGCTCGTCTGCATTTGACGACTCAAGACTGGCCGCCCTATCAAGACTATAAGCATGGGCAGATGCAAGGTCTTGCTTTAGACAAAGTAAAATGCGCACTTAGCCATATGGGTCAACCTTACCAAATAACCATGACGGTCTGGTCAGATGCTCAGCTCAGAGTTCAAAGTGGTACTCAACACGGCTTCTTTGTAGCCACACAAACGGCAGAGCGAGACGAATACGCAACGCTGTCAGAACCTATCGCTCAGCAAGAGCTTCGTTGGTACTTTGGTCCGGGTGTAGAGCCTAAGATGGACGAGCTAACCAAAGTTAACCTCAAATTTTCTGCAAAATTTGGGTCCAACAAGTGGTTTTGGCTAAAGCGCAACGGATTCAACGTAGTCAAACAGCCGCGAGATGCTAAAGTATTACTAAAGCTTTTAAAACAAAGGGAAATTGACGTAGCACTGGAAGATGAAAAAGTGTTCAGCGGAGAGTTAAAAGAGGCATCTTTACCACATGACTTTTTCCAGTCTCAGTTAATGGACACCAAACCGATGGGCGTCTATTTCTCAAAACGTTTCCTTAAGAAGTACTCTGGTTTTTTATCTGCATTCAATGCAGCGATTTTAAAGTGTGAGGGATAACAAGTGACAATTAGTATTCATTTGATTTCTGTACCCTCTGATGAAGTCGTTACTTCTAGGGTTGTGTACTTACCTAAAACAGGTGGTGAATTTGGGCGGGCAACTTCTTGTGACATCTCTTTACCCGACCAAAGTAAACGTATATCAAGGGTACACGGCAGTATTCGCCTGACTGATAGCGGTTACTGTGTAAAGAGCACAGGCCAAAATAGCGCAGTGCTTAACGATAAAACGATGGCAAAGGGAAAAGAATACCCGCTCAATGACGGTGATATTCTCAAGGTCGAAAACTACACCATGTTGGTATCAACATTGATCACATCAGAACAGGCATCTGCTGAGGAAAAAGACGACGATTTGTTTTCTGAACCTTTTTCACTCCAACTTGAGAATGACGAAATCGACTTTTTGGAGGAAGATAAAGCTCCCGTGGAAAGTAAAAAAAGCAACCATTTCTCCCAAGACAACATTCTAAGTGATGACCCGTTTGCTGCGGATCCATTTGAAGATTTAGATGCGGATACAATTGCGAAACACGTTGAAGTGGATGATATCAACGCAAATGCAAAAGTGGTCCAAGATCCGGAAGATTCGGAGTTTCTACCTGTGCAATCAAAAGCGGATACCCCGATTGAGTCATCTCTGGAAAAACTGCTTTCGATGACAGAGAAAAACCAAAAGTACTTGAGAAACCCAACGTTACATCACGAAGCATTGTTTGATGCCCTTGAGAAAACCGTTGATCAGTTTCTTAACGAGTTCGCACCCTCTCAGCTAGAGAGACAGTTTAGCGACTATATTTCCGGTGGCATGTTCAGTAGTAAAGAAAAGAAATACTGGAGAATCTACCGTAAGCACTTTCAGCACCGACAAGAAAATGGAGATTTCCGACGCCAGTTTAAAGCTCTCTTTATGGAAAACATGCAAAAGCAAAGAGAGGAAAATTGATGGCTAAGTGGTGTTTTGTTTTGGCTCTGTTTCTGGTGGGTTGTTCATCCGATCCAGCGCCTGTTGTTACACAATACTCATTAGCAATTAAGTCAGACAAATCGGCCAACCCTTCGGAGTCTAACGATTCCAACCCTGTGGTTGTACGCCTTTACCAGCTGACTGATGCACAAATGTTTAAACAGCAGCCTTTTATCGACCTGTACAGCAATGACGTACAGTTACTTAGCGCTAACTTGATTTCCAAGCAAATTTTGCCTGTGGTCATTCCTGGGAGCGAGGAGAAAATAACTTTAGATATCAATAACCAAACACAATACGTCGGTGTTTTGGTGGAGTTTATTGACTATCAACAAAGTGAGCCAAAGTCGGTGTCAATGTTACCTAAAAATTCAGACGAGTATTTGCAACTTAGCATTTCAGGTGACAAAGCCAAGCTCGAAGTTATTACGCCAGATTCTCCCTGGTGGAAATTATTTTAATCATAAAATAGGGAAAGTACGTGGACGCATTCAAAAAAGTAGTATGGCAAGAAGGTATGTTCATTGCCCCACAACATTTTCAGCAGCAGGATCGATATGTCCAAAATTACGTTCGTCAAAATATCGAGACCTTGGCAGGATTTGCTCCCTTTTATGGTGTGACTGAATTAACCATCAATCACGATCTACTTAAAATTGGTAAACTCTCGGTAGCTTCATCAGCGGGTGTCTTCCCTGATGGAACTCAATTTGAGCTGAAAGAAGAGGTCGCCAGAGATATTCCTCAAGGAACAATAGAAACCATTGCTTATCTCGCCCTACCAATATCTTTGCAAGGCAACAATGACTATGGCAGTGATGAGTCAGAGCAGAGTCGCTATGTCACACAGTCCATCAGTGTTTTCGACACATCAACGTCAGAAAATGCAAGTGTCGAAATAGATGTTGCCCAGCTGAACATTTCTATCAAGCTTGAGGGTGAAGATACTTCCGGTTTTACCTTGATTCCTATTTCTAAAATTCTGGAAAGCAGCGAATCAGGAGATGTGGTACTGGATCGAGCATTTATTCCTGCCTGTCTTCACTACGGCGCTTCGACATTATTGGTTGAGCGCATGAAAGAGATCCACGCTCTTTCTTCCAACAGAGCAACAAATCTGCTCAAGCGAATCCAAGCTGGACAGGGACAGAAGAGCCCTCAGTCTATGATGCAAGATTACCTTTGGTTGCAGACTTTAAATACATGGCTGCCGTGGTTTGATCTCACCATCAATAACCCTAAGTTCCAGACGCATGATTTGTACCTCGAACTGCGAAAGTTTGAAGCCCAGGTAATGGCTCTGACGCCGGCAATCCCTGAGCCATGTAGCAATCTTCAGTATCACAGGCTGTATGATAGCTTTAATCCTCTGTTCTCTAGTTTGCGTAATATGCTTACTCTGGTCCAACAGGACTCTGTTATCGAGTTCAATTGGGACTCCTCTTTGTTCGAACGTCGTCGCTTGTTACGTACACTGATTAAGGATACGGCAAGCGTCTCTAATCGCCGATTCGTGCTTGCCGTTAAGTCAAATATAAGTAGTGCTGAACTTAATGAGCTGTTCCCCGTTTCTGCCAAGCTGGGTAACAACGCGCGCATTGTTGAGCTAGTGAGAAACAGTTTATCAGGTATAGCGCTCTCCCCGCTGCCTGTTGCGCCAAGTGAATTAAAGCCGATGCAAGGGGTTTCTTACTTCGAAGTGGATACCTCCGATAGGATGTGGCTTGAGATGCTTGAAAACCGTGATGCTATTGCAATGCATGTAGATACACGCATTAGTGAATTAGAAGTCATGTTGTACGCGTTGAGATAATGCCTATGGACTACTTAGACGAAGAAACACTGGTTTGGGACACAAACAAGTCTGACTTTACCGACAAGAACAACGATGAAAACACATCTCGCTGGGTGTCGGTTAATGCCAGTAAAAACCATCATGAGTTTCTGAATTACTTTGATAAAGCAGAAAACCAGTTAATTAATATCAGCAGTGAGTTACTGTCAACGACATTAAAAGTATCAACGCTGCCAGAACCAGAAGATGTCACAACACTTCGCCACCAGCTTGTAAGTAATATCAATGAAATCAAAGCCAAAGGTGCAGAGTTAACTTACCCTGTAGCGGTTATTGATAAACTCTGCTTCCTATATGCCGTTGTTTTAGATGAGCTAATTATCTACAGCGAATGGGGAGAAAAACGCGGCTGGGAAAATAAAACCCTGCTCAGCGAATTATTCGGTATGAGAAATGGCGGTGAATTGTTTTTCACCGTTGCGGAAAAAGCAACGAGACAGCCTCATAAATTGATCGATCTGCTTGAAGTCATATACATATTCCTCAACATCGGCTTCAAAGGTCAATATAGGGAATCAGGCAGTGAACAGTTAAAGAGCTTCATTCATCAGCTAGAGCAAGTCATCAGCCAATACCGCCAAAGCAACAGCATTCACTGCCGGACTCGAGTAAAGCAGCCTAAAGCACGTAAGCCAACACGCAGAAAACGCTATCTGCTAACGACACTATTTTTCAGTACTTTGATTGCGCTGAGTATAGGCTTAACTCACTTCTGGTATGAAAAAACAATGCCACAGCGCGCACGAGACTTTAACTTCTTACCGGACTTTAGCGAACGTTACGTCTTATCAGGTGAAGTTAACGATATCGTCTTCATCAGCAACGATGATGATTTGGTAAATACTCCGCAACGAGCTAGCAAAGTAGAGATGGTCGATGCAACTCCACCGCCTTCAATGCTGACCAGCAAGTCAGAATGGTTGGTACAATTGGCAACGTTCTCGTCACAAAAAAATGCAGACGCATTTATAAGCACACTGTCCCCATCCGCTTACACGCCTATCGTAGAACAGTTTCACTCCTTTTATCGGGTCATTGTTCGCAGCGAATCCTCTCAACAAGCCAGAGAGATTAAAGCTTGGTATTTAGAAAAAGACGCAATCAAAGCCATCATTGTGCAAAACAAAAAAACAATAAAAGAAACTAAGAAAACTTCAGAGGCTCCTTAGGAATGGCAGAATCAACTTCATCTAAATCTACAAACAACAGACGAAGCAGCATACTTTGGACTCTTCTGTTTGTGGTCATTACCTTTGCTGTTGGAGGTGTTCTGACCTGGAAGTATGCTTACCCAACACACACTTTAGTTGGTGTACTATCGACACTACTGGTCGCCATCCTTTTAGGCTCGCTATGTTATTGGTTACTTTCTCGTCGAAAGAACAAGCCACAAACATCTAATCAAGAAAAAGCGCTAATCAACAAGCGCTGTAAACTACTTGCACAACACTTTAAGTTGATGCTTTACGTGCAAAAGAGAAAGAAACGCCTCAGTAGCCGTTACGATCAACCAACTTATATTCTACTCAGCGACGATCCTCGTAAAGATAAGAGCATCATTACTCAAATGGGTTATGAAGCTTACAAAGTGGATGATTTTGGCAACGATATCGAGTTCCCTATTTTATTTTGGCTAAGTGAACACTCAATACTTATTTCGGTGAGCTTGGGAGAGGACCAAAACCCTGCTTACATCAAAACGCTCTGCCAGAGTTTAAACAAATGGCGTCCGCGTCAGGCAATTAATGGCTTGTTATTGACGACAGATGTGAAAGAGCTACTCAATTCCACGGAGACCCTAACGCAAAAAGCAGATCAGATAAAATCTGAGATTCAGGGGTTCAACCGAGCATTTGGCCTTAATCTACCAGTTTACAACGTCATTACTCAGATGGGGCAAATTAACGATTTTTGTCAGTTCTTCTCTGCTTTTGATGAAACAAAACGGAACGAGGTATTTGGTGCTACATCTCCGATTCAAAAGCATGGCGGAATTGATGGGGACTGGTTCAATGAAGAGTATGACAGCCTCATTAGCCAGTTAATCGCTAATATGAGTACCGCTCTAGCATCGCAACTAAATCAAGATTACCGCAATGCAATCTGTGCAGCCCCATACCAATTCGGTTTACTAAAACAAAGTCTGTGGCAGTTCCTTCATCGCTTATATCGCGGCGATCAGCTACAAGATGGGCTTAACTTCCGAGGCTTTTATTTCACACATAGTGGCACGAACCAAGCGCAACACGATGTTTTAGCTAACGTCGTAAACCAGTCTCTTGGACACGAGCAATTTCAGCAGCATCAACAAATCCCAGTGCAGCAAACCTTATTTGCTCAGCACCTGATGACTCACGCTGTACTTAACGAGCACGATCTTGTTGGAGTCAATCGTCGCAAAGAAAACTTACTGCTGACTATGCAAACAGCCTATACCCTATTCTGGCTAGGATTGTTTGCAAGTGTACTACTTGTCATAAAATTGGACTTCGACTATCAAAGCCAACGTGAAGCGCGTGCCGATAGCATGCTCGAACGCTACAAGGAGTCTATCGCAGCGCAGCCTTATGACATTGAAAACATGTCAGATAACATTCCAAATCTGTATTCTCTAAACCGGATTTATTCTCTGTATCTTGAGCCTAAGCCTTGGTACACGCTGTCAATCATGCCGAGCTCAAGTATCATGAAAGATGTTCAGGCAGCCTATTTCAGTGAACTACAGCGCGTATTGATCCCTTCTATGGAAAATACGTTAGAGAAAGATCTGTTTGTTTACGTCAACCTGGAAGACCAAGCAAAAACTTTGTCTTTGCTCAACAACTATCGCTTGCTGTTCAATCCTGAACGAACCAACATTACTGAACTCAAGAATTACTTTGTCACTACGCTAGAGGAGCAAGGCGAAGCAGACAGCGTCAATGTTGCACAACTTAGGGTCTTGCTTGATGACGTTTTTGCGCAGGATTTAGTTCCTATCAAGCCTAATTTTGATTTAGAAAGCCTAGCCAAAAAGGTCATTAACCAAACTGGTATAGAGACTCTTTTGTATGAGCATATCCTGAACTCGCCAACCTATTCGAAGCGCATTGATGTTCGTCAGGAGCTTGGGACCAACTTTAATCAGTTGCTGTCTTTCTCTCCAGACTACGTGGGTTACTTGGTTCCTTACCTATTTACACCATCAGGCTTCAACGAGTTGGACTTATCCGTCGACTCTCCAGTACTTAAAGACGCTCTGAAAGCGTACGAGGGAGTTGCTGGCACTTCACCAAGTGCGCTAGAAATGTATCGTATCAGCCGAGATCTCAAGCAAATGTATCAGGGCGATTACATTAATTACTGGCGAGACTTTGCTACTCATATCCAAGTTAAAAGCATTTCAAATGCTGATGAGCTAAAACAGACGCTTGCTGTACTAACAACCGCATCTAACAACCCTTTGGCTCAGCTGTATACGACTATCAGCAAATACACGTCTGTTGAGTTAATTCAGCCAGAAGCTAAGAAGGAAGGTGAACAACCACCCGAGCAGGATATCGATAAGAAAGAGTCTGCACGACAAATCTATATCGCGTTCAGCCAATACCACAAACAGGTTACCGCAGATGACCAAGGTAATAAGCCAATTGATGCGTTACTAGGGCAATTTACAGAAGCAGAAACCTGGCTAGGCAAATTCTACGAGGCGGAAGATCCGCAAAAAGTGGCCTATCAAGCACTGACAGCTGAAATAAAAACCAGTAACCCGATTTCACTTTTGGCACAGCAAGAGGCCTCTCAGCCTAGCATTTCAAAACAGATACTAGCTCAGATTACTAAGCAAACTAACGATCTTGTTATGAGCTTGGCACATGCCTATCTGAACAGCACATGGAAAACAGAGGTTTATCAGCCTTACGAAACAACCATTGCTGCTTACTATCCGTTTAACAAGACTGCAAGCCTAGATGCAAGCACGGCTGACGTTGCAGCCTTCTTTAAAGTTAACGGAATCTTAGACCAGTTCTACCAAACAAAACTGAAGAGTTTCTCCACCGAAGAACGCTCTCCATACTTGTATGGTTTGTTACCGAATACAGGGTTAGCGTTAGATCCAGCAGTGTGGCAAATGATAGACAAAGCTCGTGATATTCGAAATGCCCTATTCTTGGCGGATCCGCAAAATATGTCATTGCAATTCCAACTTAAAGCCAAAGAGATGAGTTCAGATGTCACCGAGTTTATTATCCGAGGTGAAAAGCCATTGTTTACTTATCAACACGGCCCGCGCCTATGGAGTAAACAAAGTTGGAACGCAACAGCAATTGAGCAAGATGCATTAGGCTTCCAGATAAAAGCACAAGCCAGCTCTATTGCTAACGAGAAATTCGAAGGTAACTGGGCTTGGTTTAAGCTGATTGAACCAAGAGTTGCATCTACGACCTCTCAGCAAACTGAAGTAGCCATTAAGTATGGAGAAAGTCAGGTTGAGTTGAGTATCAAGACGCAGGGACAAAACAATCCATTTGTGCCGAATTTCTTCTCTGCCTTCTCATTACCATCGAGTATCTAAATGTGAAGATAAACCGCGAAGCAGCTAGCAAAATAGAAACATGCTTTAGAGTACTGAAGGTTACTCAGTACTCGCTGCTTCGCAACGGTACTTATCTCGCGACTCACCCACATTTTGGACCCACGATTGTAAAGTTTGCTCATAGTGTAGCTGCAAAACAGCAACTCAAAACAGAAGCTGAATTCCTGCATCATCATTCCTCTCCTTACTGGCCCAAGTATCTGGACTATGGATCCGATATGGGGATGGATTGGCTGATGCTGGAGTTTTTTGAATCTCTGTCCATCGATTATTCTCAACTAGATCATTCTCTAAAAAAAGAAATTACCAGTAACGCTGAGCAGGCCCTCATTGCCTTACACGGCACTGGATACATTCATGGCGATATCAAGCCTTCCAACCTGATAGTAACGCCATGCTACCGAACCATATTGATCGATATGGGAAGCATACTCCCCATAGGGTCCAGTTACGAACAACAAACAAGCCCTTCTCTCTCTCCTCTGTTTTCTGCTCTAAACCCGAACCTACGCACTGGTGAAATTTCCCCTCAGAATGATTTCTTTTCACTCGCTATTTCGCTGCAAACTATGTGGGAACATCACCCTTTTTCAGAACAGTCGTTGATCAAGTTTATAAAGACAGAAAAGCTCCCAATATTAGGGAGCCTTTCAAGTTGTTATCAAATACTAGTAGCACAGCAAGTTAAACGTGCTAGGCAACTTGCTCTCGCGTCAGATACTGGGTGATATCAACTTTATCGTTCTGGCTTTCGGGCAAAAACTTATTGGCATATTCTAGATAAGCCCCACTTTGTAAAAACAATAAGAACAGCTCCATATCGACATGCTTATCCAACGCCATTTTATGGAGGATATCTACCGCGACACTCACTGGTTTGGCTTTTTTATACGGCCTGTCTGCTGCAGTAAGCGCTTCAAAAATATCCGCTATGACCAAAATTCGTTCTGGTACCGATAAGTCTTCCGCCTTTAATTTACGTGGATAACCCGTACCTTTTAAGGTTTCATGGTGCGTTGAAGCATAACGTGGTACTCGACTAAGTTCGGGCGGAAACGGTAAAGCTTCCAACATTTTGATGCCACTAATCATATGTTCATTAATTTTGAATCTGTCCTCTGCCGTTAATGTACCTCTTGATATAGATAAGTTATACAATTCCCCTAGATTGTACTGGTATTTCGGCACATCCATTTTGATGCCAAACTTAGGATCAAACTCCAACGGTCTAATTCGGTGCTGTATATGTTCTGGTTTGTCATCAAGTAACTTCTCTGTTGCCGGCAAAGTGCGTTGAGTGGCTGGCTTATTCAATTCTTCAAAAGGCGATAAACCCAATCGATCATCAAAATTTCGCTGCCATGTAATTTGGCTTATGGAATTAATTCGCTCAACCTGCTCTTTCCCCATAAACTCACCGCCGACATTCGATGTCGCGACAAACTCGAAATCCTCTTGTAGCTGGGCTTTCTTTGCACGCAATATCTGTAAGGCTTGCTCTTTGTCTACGTCTTCCGCTAACTGAGATTGTAGAAATTCGATTTCAGCATCTCTCCACAGTACTTCAAATCGCATTCTTACTTCATGAATACGGTTATAGTTAGCTTCGAGCTTAGTGCCTTTATCAACGATATGTTCAGGTGTGGTTATCTTACCGCAGTCGTGTAGCCAAGCTGCGATACGGAACTCCCTACGTTCCTGATTGTTGGCAAACGAAAAATCTTTCAGTGAGCCTGAGTCACATTTCTCAGCCGCTTCCGCAAGCAACATTCCAAGCTCAGGAACGCGATTACAGTGACCAGCCGTATAAGGAGATTTGTCATCGATGGCTTGAGCAATCAACTTAATAAATGACTCAACAAACACCTCTTGTTGCTTTTCATGTCGTTTTATTTCTCGTGCCATATCATGAATGGAATGTGATAACGCCCAGACTTCCTTAATATTGGAATTCACTATCTGTACATCATCAAACTTGCGACATTTAATTTTCTTCGTTTCTTCCTGAAGCTGGCGAATAGGTTTTACAATCGGATTACCAAATACCCAAGCTACAGGTAGCAACAAGCATAAGACTACCACCGTGCCACCAATCGAGGTATACAACCTGTCATATACCTGCGCCATCACCACATCTTCCGGCACGATAACAGCAAGGAACTCTTCGTTGTCTTGAGCATTTTTTCCTAATGCCTCTACATAAAAGAATTTGCTGCTACCGTTCACCTCACGTTTGTGGATTGTCCCTGTGCCCGCCAAAGAGTCTAATCCTTCATAAGGCACTCGATGCTCTTTGACTTGGCTAAACCACGCATCACTCAACGTTGTCAGCTCATCGGGTGTGATGCTGTCAATGGCACGAGTTAATAGTGACTCGAGCGCATGATGCTTTTCACTTAGTGTCAGGTAAAAAGGTGCAGATGCCTGAATCGGCAGGAATTGGAATTTAACATTGTTGTTTTGACCTAAATGTTCCAAAGTCCTCCTCGTGTCGCGTAAAAGCTGGATATCACCTTTCAGTAACGCCTGATACGCATCTTCGCCGTCACTGAATACTGTCGGGCTAACTTCTCCCATAACAGAACTAGCGTTAAAGCGATGCCCATCAATAACTCCAACCTTACTTGAGTACCAATCAGGTGCTGTCTCCCCCAAAAAAGCCATGGCTAAAGGTTCTTTAAACAGAAGTATCCGAGCGTGCTCAGCATCCACATCCATTTCTGGAAGCGAATGTGCAATATCCAGCTGGCTTTGTTTTAACTTACGAATTAGCTCATCACTCGAAAACCCATTAATAAACTCAAAATGGAGCCCCGTTTTCTTTGCCAATAAATTCAGTAACGCGATAGAGTAACCCTGCGGTTCACCGGCACGGGCGTAGTCATATGGCCTCCAGTTCAGTTGATTCGATACCAACAAAGATGGCGCCCTATCCACTAGTGCTTGTTCACTCGGGCTTAAAGTTAGCGGCTTGGTCACAGACTGAATCTCATCCGCTCCCTGTTGATTGGAAGCAATGATTTCACCAGTGCGATGAAAAACAAACGATTCTATGCCTGCGTCGGTTGGCAAGCCCATTGCGGCAGCGGTGATTCTTGAACTGATCGAAGACAGAACTATATCAATACCCAATACCGCTTCCCGTGTCTTCAGAGAATAAGTCTGCCCAGTAATTTTCAAGTGCTTAAAGAGATATGGTTCTGTCTTGTACACATCATCTGCTGAAGCAGCTTGGTACCAAGGACGCTGTGTGGGGAAATAATTACTTTGTTTGGTACGAACACCAGTTTGTTCAAAATCGGAGGTGTAATAAATCGTCTGGCGTATTCGATTATGTTCCGGACCATTAATTTTGATCACCACCCAACGGTCATCCGCACGGGCTTCAATGCGCTGCCGAACAATTGGCGAAGACTCTAGGTTGATAATCTGGTAGAAGTCCTCTTGGCCATTACCAAAATAAATACTGTAAAACAATGGATTATCTTTCAATACTTGAATCAGTATGGTACGGATTTCTTCTTCACTGAAATCATGATCGATCGTTCTTGAAATACTGCTCAGAATCCGCGCACTGCTTTTCGCGTTCAGATCGACCTCTTGGATATACTCACTGACGTCGGTTGTCGCCTTGGTCAGTTTGCTTACTACGTGCTCTTCAGACATCTGACGAGTAAAAATATACTGCAGGCTAATTGCGAACATCGATGTAACGATCGTTGCAATAATGAACATCGTTCCCACTGTAAAGCGTATCGAGTATGTGTGCTTATGCTTCTTCAATTCGTCCAACTACACGCCCTCCATGGCCATAACTTCTAGACTTTGAGATGAACTAAAGTACCAATTAAATAGTGTAGTAATTGCATAGAAAGCAGAGACATATCTGGAAGGAAAATTTCGATTATTCGCAGCGCGTCAACAATTTAGCTGCAGAACAATGCCGATTAGGGTAATTGTTCAGGTCAAAAATTTTACCGTGAACTTTATGAACAAAATCCTCACAATGCTCAATATTGTTTTTATCAACGTATTAACGACAATTATTTAACACACCATTAACCTTAAACGCATCTATTGACGAGTTTCCCTCCCTTGTTAATGGAAAACTGATAACGATAAGTGCAATCTCAATGAAGATGCACCTGAACATAAGGAACGTGAATCATGTTTAAGGTACTCAAGCCAACACTGGCAGCTTCAATCATCGCTGCGTCTTTTTCTTTCAACACTTTTGCAGCCGATCTTGAAAAAATACACTTCTTAATCCCTGGCGGTGCTGGTGGTGGCTGGGATATGACGGCTCGTGGAACGGGTGATGTCCTCGTTAAGTCAGATATCGTCGACAACGTCTCATTCCAAAACCTATCCGGCGGTGGCGGCGGTAAAGCCATTGCTCACCTGATCGAAACCGCTCAGCGCCAAGAAGATACGCTGATGGTGAACTCTACTCCAATCGTCGTGCGCTCACTGACAGGCATTTTCCCTCAGTCATTCCGTGACCTGACACCGGTCGCAGCCACCATTGCAGACTATGGCGCAATCGTGACTTCTGTCGATTCCAAGTACAACACTTGGGAAGACGTAGTTAAAGACTTTGAATCTAACCCTCGCAAAGTCAAAATTGCTGGCGGCTCAGCTCGTGGCAGTATGGACCACCTAGTTGTAGCGGCAGCGTTCAAGGGTGAAGGTTTCGATGCACGTAAAGTGCGCTACATCGCTTACGATGCAGGCGGTAAAGCCATGGCTGCTCTACTCTCTGGCGAAACACAACTGCTTTCCACCGGCCTAGGTGAAGTACTTGAGATGTCAAAATCTGGACAAGTTAAGATCCTAGCGGTCACAGCACCTAAACGCCTAGATGCAGCACCGGAAATTCCAACTCTAACGGAATACGGAAACGAAACTGTCTTTGCTAACTGGCGTGGATTCTTCGCCGCTCCAGGTACCAGCCAAGAAAAGCTGGATGAGTGGAACACCGCGCTGCAGAAAATGTATAACACCGACGAGTGGCAGGTCGTTCGAGATCGCAATGGCTGGATCGATAACTATAAGGCAGATAAAGATTTTTACGCTTTCCTTGAAGATCAAGAAAAGCAAATGGGCGACCTAATGCGCGAGCTGGGTTTCCTTAAGTAATCCTGTCGAGGGCAAACTTGCACTTGCCCTCTTTCCTTTTTGCCGTACCTGAGATAACGACACAATCTCCTCTGTTTAGAAATAAACAGCTAAGCCTCTTTGACTAGCAGCAAATGGCTTATTGGTTAGTGATACATGCTCATTAATCCCTCTTGTACGGCTTTTTTCTTCCCTCAATGTGAATGCAAATGGAGTTGGATATGTCGGACTTGCCAACGAATTCTTTCAACAAAGGTCAGTTTTTCTCAAAAGAGAATTTGCTTTGTCGCGATCGCGTCGGTGCCATGATCTTTCTTATCGTATGCCTTTGTTACGGCTATCAAACATCACAAATTCCTCTTTTTCCCGGTGACGAATATGAACCCTTCACGGCTCGCACCTTACCCACACTTCTGACCTTTATCGGTATCGGTCTTTCTCTGATACTGCTTGTGACAGGCCAAGCGGATAAGCAAAGTGGCGCGGTAATGGATTTTAACTGGAAACTGCTGATCGCTTTTTTAGCGTTGATGGCATTTTATGGTTTAGGGCTGACTTACATTGGATTTGTGCTCGCAACGGGACTATTCCTGCTCGCAGGTTTCTACCTACTGGGTGAACGACGGAAAAAGGTCCTGTTCGGAGCCTCTTTCCCTTTTGTCATCGCATTTTATCTGCTGCTCACTCAGGGACTGGATATTTACCTGGAACCGGGCGTCATCTTCACCATGTGGTCGTAAACAGTAAGGAATAACAAATGTTAGATGGAATCTTACAAGGTCTTTCGACCGCAGTTATGCCGATGAACATCATGATGGTGATCGTCGGATGTTTCGTTGGTACCTTCATCGGTATGCTTCCAGGCCTTGGCCCTATTTCAGCTATCGCTCTGATGATCCCCATTACGTATGGATTAGATCCTTCATCAGGCCTAATCTTAATGGCAGGTGTGTATTACGGTGCGGTATTTGGTGGCTCAACCTCCTCAATTCTAATCAACGCTCCGGGCTGTTCTTCTACCGTTGTGACCGCTTTTGATGGCTACCCAATGGCGCAGAAAGGTCAAGCTGGTAAAGCACTAGCATTAGCTGCCTACTCGTCATTCACGGGTGGTACCCTATCCGCGATTATGCTGCTCGTAGCAGCTCCTGCTCTGGCAAGTGTGTCACTTAGCTTCCAGTCTTCTGACTACTTCGCACTGATGCTATTGGGCCTATCAGCCGTTGCTGCCTTCGCTGGTAAAGGTCAGGTAATCAAAGCTTGGATGATGACCATTCTAGGCCTGATGCTGTCCACGGTAGGTATCGACAAAGGCGTGGGTGTTGAGCGCTTCACATTTGGACTGACAGACTTAATGGATGGATTCAGCTTCCTGCTGTTAGCGATGGCGACTTTTGCATTAGGGGAGACCTTAATGGGCATCCTTAAGCCAGAAAAAGACACTCGCAACGAAGAACAAAGCAAAATGAGTGACATTGGCAGCATGAAAGTTACCAAAGAGGAAGTCAAAGAGGTCGCGCCTGTTTCGATCCGTTCTTCCATTTTGGGTTTCTTTACTGGCGTGTTGCCAGGCGCTGGTGCAACTATCGCAGCCTTCCTGAGCTATGGTATGGAACGTAACCTAGCACCTAAAGATAAAAAAGAAGAATTTGGTAAAGGCAGCATCCGCGGGTTAGTTGCTCCAGAGTCAGCAAACAACGCGGCATCAAGTGGCTCTTTTGTACCACTTTTAACTTTGGGTATTCCGGGTTCAGGCACAACAGCAATCATGTTAGGCGCACTAATTGCTTATGGCATCCAACCAGGCCCACGTCTGTTTGTCGAACACCCTGACGTCTTCTGGTCAGTCATCATCTCGATGTACTTCGGCAACATTGTTTTGGTTATCCTCAACTTGCCACTGATTCCTTACATTTCCAAACTGTTAGCAGTTCCTAGGACAGTGCTGTTACCGATGATTCTGTTCTTCTCTATCACTGGTGTTTACCTAGTGTCATTCAACACTATGGATGTCTTCATCATGTTGTTGATTGCGATGGGTGCCATTGCGTTGAGGCTGGCTAATTTCCCTCTCGCACCATTACTGCTTGGTTTTATCCTTGGCGGATTGATGGAAGAGAACTTGCGTCGGGCGTTAATGATCACTGATGGAGAACTCAGCTTCCTATGGGAAAGACCTATCACAATGACCTTTACCGTGTTAGCCGTATTGGTGTTGTTTAGCCCTATTATCGTTAAGCTGTTTCAAAAACTAAAACCTAGTCCCGTTAAAGCGGAACAATAAACACCCATTTCAAGGAGGCGATTTAGCCTCCTTTGTTACCTCTATTTGCCAACAATATCAGTTAGAGTTTATACTCTAATTTTTACAAATAGAGTTCATTGTATGTCGCTGCGTCCTATTGCCTTGTTAGTTGGCTGTCTTAGTTCATTCCCATTTGCAGCCCATTCCGCGGCCATCAGTTTTAGTGAAGCTTGGCAGCTATTGCAAAACGAAAACAATTCGTTGGCTGCGCAAAGAGCGAATGTTGACCGATATCAACACTTGGAAAATGCGACTGATAACCTGAACCTGCCATCTGTGACGATTGGGGCAAACTACACGCGCTTGGATACCGATGTCACCCTGTCAGGCAATCAGTTGATTGAAAGTACCAATGGTACTTTACCCAGCGTCGGCAGTATCTCTCTTCCTCCTTCATTACTCTCAGGGCTCGGTCAACTGTTTACCGATCTAGGTAATACGACCTCGACGATTACCGAGCGGGATATTTTTATATCTTCTATCAGAGCTATTTGGCCTATTTTTACTGGCGGTCGAATCACCGCAGCACAATCAGCAGCAGAAGGGAAATCAGAGGAAGCGCAAAGCCAACTCGCGATGGAGACTCAGGCGCGATACGAAGACTTAAGCAAATACTATTTTAGTGTCTTGCTAGCAAAAGAAGTGGTCGAGACGCGTCAACTGGTAGAAAGCGGCTTAAAAACGCACAGAGACAACGCACTTAAATTAGAGCAGCAGGGACAAATCGCTCGAGTTGAACGTCTCCAAGCGGAATCCGCACTCGATCAAGCGACCATTGAGCGCAAGAAGGCACAAAAGAATCTTGATATCGCACAGACAGCGCTCACTCAGATACTCAGCCAATCTTCGACGGTTGAGCCACGCGATCATCTATTTATCAACGACACTCTTCCCCCAATGGACGCATTCATTAACCAAACTCTAATCACCTACCCGGGGTTGTCGTTGCTTGATGCAAAAGAGAAGCAGGCCCGAAGTCTGATCAAAGCAGAAAAAGGCAAATATTACCCTGAGGTCTACCTGTATGGTGATTACAGCTTGCATGAAGATGACTCACTCGCCAGTCAGATGAAACCAGACTGGCTCGTTGGAGTTGGCGTCAGTATTCCGCTCATTGAATCAACAGGTCGCTCGGATCAAGTTAAAGCGGCTCATAGTGCGGTGTCTCAAGTGCAATACCTCAAAGCACAAGCCAAGCAAGATTTAACAGTGCTTGTTCAAAAAACCTATTTAGAGGCGCAGCAAGCTCAGGAAGAAGTGCTCGGACTTAACTCCAGCATTGAGCTAGCTAAAGAGAACATCAAACTGCGAGAGAAGGCCTTTTCTCAAGGCCTTTCTACTTCGACGGACGTCGTTGACGCTCAGCTTTACTTAGCCAGTGTCCAGACACAGAAATCAGCCGCCAGCTTTAACTACTTAATATCGCTATCAAAGCTTCTCGCTTTATCGAGCGAAATGAACACATTTCAGCAATATCAGCAAACCTCTATCAACACTTCAAACCTTTAGGATACCGAGATGAAAAAAGCCAAACCGATTGTACTGACTGCTGCCGCTTTAGCCATATCATCTTGGATTGGGTATAGCTTCTATCAAGCCTATCAACCAAAGCCAGTGCGTCTGCAGGGGCAAATTGAATCGCAACAATACAGCATTTCTTCCAAGGTACCGGGCCGTATCGATCAGGTGCTGGTTCGCAAAGGTGACAAAGTAGAAAAAGGCGAGTTGATTTTCACTCTTCATAGCCCAGAAATAGAGGCTAAACTGGAGCAGGCTATTGCAGGACAGAAGGCCGCTGGCGCGCTCGCACAGGAAGCAGAAAAAGGCGCAAGAATACAACAAATCCAAGCGGCAAAAGACCAATGGCAGAAAGCTAAAGCCGCCTCTCAATTAATGGAGAAAACCTACCTTCGGGTTAACAACCTCTACAAAGATGGCGTTGTCGCTGAACAAAAGCGCGATGAAGCCAAAACCCAATGGGACGCGGCAAAATACACAGAAAGTGCCGCTTATCAAATGTACCAGATGGCTCATGAAGGCGCCCGCGACGAGACCAAGGTTGCTGCTGCAGAGAAAGCTCGCATGGCAGCAGGCGCGGTTGCCGAAGTTGAGGCTTATGCAAAAGACACACAAATCGAAAGCTGGTTTGACGGCGAAGTGTCACAAGTGCTGCTGCAAAGCGGTGAGCTTGCCCCTCAAGGTTTTCCTGTGGTGACCGTCATTGATACAGATGATTCTTGGGCGGTACTAAATGTCCGCGAGGATCAACTTAGTCATTTCGCCAAAGGCCAAAGATTCAGTGCTTATTTGCCTGCCCTTGGTCATTCACTTGAATTTGAGGTCACTCATATCGCAGTCATGGGTGATTTTGCCACTTGGCGTTCAACCGATGCGTCACAAGGCTTCGACTTACGCACCTTCGAGGTCGAAGCCCGCCCATTGGCTCACAAAGATACCCTTCGCATGGGTATGAGCTTAGTTGTTGAGTTGTAAAATGTCCGATTTATTCGCCACGCAGTGGCGCATACTGCAACGAGACCGATGGCTGCTCTCGTGTCTGACATGGATACCGCTTATATTGGTTGTCTCTATCTGGGCGATATTTTCTCAGGGTATTGCAAGAGACCTCCCCATTGGCGTTGTCGATCTATCCCACAGTCAGCTTTCAAGGCAGCTTAGTCGCAACTACGATGCAACCGCCACACTGTCTGTCACCCATCACTTTTCTGACGTTGCGGAGGCAAAACAAGCGTTGGTTTCAAGCCAAGTGTATGCGTACGTTGTTATTCCGGATAATTTTGATAAAGACATTTATCGCGGTTTACCTCCCGAAGTAAGTGCGTTCTACAACAGCCAAACAATATTAATTGGAAAGCTTATCGGCTCAGCACTAGTACAAGCTCAAGCAACATTCAATGCGCACATTGATGCCTCAAAAGCACTCGCCAAAGGGAACAGCACCGTTGGCTCTGCCGTAGGTACTGCTCTTCCAGTGCAAACACAGATCACTCCTCTGTTTAACAAGAACGCTAACTATGCTCAATTTCTGGTCTCTGCCATTGTTCCAGCCTTGTGGCAAATCATCATCGTGGTTTCAACCATATTGGTGTTGACGGCTAACCACAGGGATAGAGGTTTGACTCAGTGGTTCAAAAGTGCGCCAACCATGCAGTGGACTCGTACATTGCTGCCTTATTTCCCTGTATTCATGGTCCAAGGTTTCACTTTTCTATGTTGGTTTTACTTGGGCTTTGACTGGCCGATGAATGGTAGTTTACTGGTGCTGATGTTTGCTCAGGGGCTGACAGTTATGGCCTGTATGATCATGGGCAGTTTTTTCTTCTTTTTGACACTCGACCCTGCGCGCGCCATGAGTTTCGCTGGAGCATTTACTGCGCCCAGTTTTGCTTTTATGGGCATCACTTTTCCAGTTACCGACATGAACCCACTCGCACAATTCTGGCGAAGTTTACTGCCTATCAGTCACTATATTGAAGCTCAGGTAAGCCAAGTCAGCTACGGACAGTTTTGGGTGAATACAGCGCTAGGTCTGTTGCCGATGTCAGGGTACTTACTGCCTGCGTTAATATCGGTACTTTTGATCAAAAAGCATCTATCTCGCCATAACAGCCTATATTCACAGGAGGCCAAATGACATTCAGACAAGTATTCTATGCTGAACTCAAAGCGCTTCTAACAAACCCTGTGGTGATGCTGACTGTTTTTGGAGGCGTTGTATTCTATTCGTTCCTCTACCCGCTTCCCTACAGCCACCAAACTCCAAGAGAGCAAAAGATCAGTATCGTTAACCTCGATCAAAGCCAGATAAGCTACCAGTTGGAGCGAATGGTAGACGCAACGCCACAAGCCAAGGTTGTTCAGCGAGATTACACCATTGAGGCAGCTCACCAAGCCTTTCTCAACGGTGAAGTGAGCGGCTTTCTAGTCATTCCAGAGCATTTCTATAAAGGCTTGTTACTCGGTAAAAGCCCAACGCTCTCCTTTGCCGGTGATGCTTCCTATTTTCTGGTTTACGGCACCATAGTAGAAGGGTTGGCACAAGCAGGAGGCACATTGGCGGCGCAAACTAAAGTATCCAGATTAATATTGGACGGCGTTCCTCTCTCTTTAGCCAGCGAGCAGTTCGCCTCAACCAAACTCAATTTAAAACCAACCTTTAACCCACGTATGGGCTATATAGATTACGTCGTGCCTGCCGTATTCGTTTTAATACTCCAGCAAACACTTGTGATGGCAGCAGGCCTAATGACCGGGAGTCAGAAGAATGGCACAGGGTATTGGAGCAAAACCTCACCGACAACGCTTTTGTTGGTAAGGCTTTGTGTACTCACCACTGTTTATTATCTTTTGAGTATGTATTACTTCGGGCACAGTTTTACGACGCATGGGGTGAGCCAGCTTGCCAGTAGCACTCAGCTTCTTACCCTACTGTTACCTTTCTTACTGGCGTCCTGCGCGATTGGAATCTGGCTTGGCGCTATCGTTCCTAGACGTGAGTTAGTGACTTTGGTGGTGCTGATAAGCTCAATGCCGCTGGTATTCAGTGCTGGATTTATCTGGCCATTGGAAAGCATCCCGGCACCAATAACCTGGTTATCGCAGCTATTTCCTAGCACACCTGCTATTCAGGGTTTTCTTGCCTTGAATCAAATGGGCGCAGAGTGGAATCAAGTATCTTCCCAGTGGAGCCTATTGTGGTTACAAAGTCTGTTTTGGGGAGTCATCGTAATATACAGCTATCGCCGATACTGTTATTAAAAAGGCTAATTTTGTGTCAGGTATTTTTAAATTCTTCAAAAAATTAAGTGAGAATTTGGGAGGAAAGTAGAACTCTAGGTCAAGATTCGGTCAGCAGTTAATTTAGTTACTGCGATTATTTTGCGAACGATGTAACATTTTTGCTCATAATATATACTATTGTTCAATTAGTCATCGGATATTCCATAAGTCAAATGAACAGATCTTTGCCAACACCAACGTTGACGCTAGAAGTTAAATCACTGCTCGCTTACGCCTTAATTCCAATCCTCATTGTTTTTCCAGCTTCACTGTACGTCGCTTACCAAGGCATTAATGACAGCCTAAGAAATATCGCTGTTACATTTCAAGAAAGAATCGAAGATGTCATCACTGAACTAAAAGACGAGAACGCTCAAGCTATGAAATACCCAGAGCGCTGTGAAGCCATTCAAGAAGACCTCCTATTTGAGAGCTACTTGAGAGAATTAATCATTGTTCAGGATGGTGTCGCTATATGCTCCTCTAAACGTGGCGAGCTTCATTTAGATTTAACAGGTGTATTTAAGCGAAACGAAGCTAAATCCGGCGTTTTTCTATTCGATATTAAAGGTGACCCGCGCCAAAGAACAATGGTCGTTGTAACTGCACAAGAAGACAGAGCTAACAGTGGTGCTTTTGCTATTGTAGACAAGAACTATCTAGTCGAAAGACTAGGTAAGGTAGAGGATGATAAGCTCAGTTTTATTACTGCCCGATTTGGCCAAAAGGTTTACCCAGCGGATAGAACTTTTGTGTCAGACACACTTCACTACACATCAACATCATCTCTATATGGCTTTTCTCTTTTGGTGGAAGCAAGTCCAGCATTCATCAAAAGGCGGGCGATTTTTTATGGACTGAGTAGTCTACCTCTTTCACTACTCATTTCAATCACTCTATTTGCGGTAATGTCTCATATAAGAAATAGAGACAGTCTGGTCGATGATTTAAAAAAAGGTTTAAAAAGAAAAGAGCTGTTTCTCGCATATCAGCCTATTGTAGACAGTCAAACAGAAACTCTGGCTGGCCTTGAAGCACTGATTCGATGGCAGCATCCTACATTAGGATTAATCAGACCCGATGTTTTTATACCACTAGCCGAACGCCAACAGCTCATAAACACTATCACTGACTATGTACTGAAACGAACGTTAGCTGATCTTCAGAGCATAGCGAATTTCAACGGCATACATTTAGGAATTAATGTTCCACCTTCATATCTGCATGATGAGAGCCATCTCATCAATCTACATAGTTATGCTAGACAATTCAGACATATTGGAATTCAGTTAACAGTAGAAGTTACAGAACGTGAAATACTTGACGACAAAGGTCGAACAGCGCTCGCTGACCTTCGTAAGAGTGGTATTTTGGTTTCTATTGACGACTTTGGTACCGGACACACCGCTCTCTCTGTCATTCAGAAAACACAATTTGATTATCTGAAAATAGATAAGTGTTTTGTGGATACCATAGGTTTGGAAACCGTTAATTCTACCGTGCTCAATACTATCATTGACCTTGGCCACCGCTTGGGAGTAAAAATGATTGCGGAGGGAGTGGAAGAACAAAACCAAGTCGAATATCTGGCCAAAATGAATGTATCATACCTGCAGGGCTACCATTTCTCCAAGCCCCTAGAATTAGACGATCTCAAAGAATCTTGGTTGTAAATAAAAGCCCGTGTCACTATAACGGGCTTTTATTAGAACCCTCTTCTTTTCCAGAATTCACCTTCATCTCGACTGTATATTTCGAAGGTTTTTTCGGCAATGACTTTCCCATTCATTTCGATAGTCATCCGCCACTTTCCAATATTGGAGTCGAATCCATTAATCGGGTCGAGCAACTGGATTGTATCACCTAGATAGAAATTCCAGTCGTTGTTTCCAATGTGAAGATCACCTGTAAAAGGGTCCAGCACTTGGCCTTTTTTACCTAATACGCCCGGATGTTCAATACAATATTCAATAACTTGCCCTTTGGCTTTTTTAATATTCACAATGAAACCAAATTCGATATCCTGATCGGCAGGCACTTTGGTTGTAAATTCTTGTATCTTCGGTAGATGTTTTGACTTGGAATCCCATTGACTATAGATGCCGTAAGACGTCATTTCTACTATGGCTGATCTTTTCGCCATTCTTGCCACCGTTTCTTCATTTGCTGGATGGTGCTCGTTGTTACACCGTGAATATTGCCAAAGTTCTCTTTACATTCAATGATTTCAAACTCAGCACCGTACCGCTTTGCCATCTGATAGTAAGGCGCTATTTCCCATCTCATCACAAACGTGTTCGAAACCACTACGCTTTGTCTTTTCATCAGGCTGTCCCGTGTCATGTTCTTACACCAATCATGGGCCTTTGCGATATGTTCTGGCCTGAAGTCATATTCACCTTTTGCATCAACGAAATACATGTCCGCTTCGTAATGATTCACATCCAGTGTCTTAGCCAGCGTACTTTTCCCTGAACCAGGCAATCCGCGAATAATGGTCAGTTTTAACGTCATGAAAATGAATAAATCGAATAATGAGGCGGTGATATTACCGTAAATAAGCATAAAAATGCTATCGACATCTCATTCCGTTTGAGTTAACTTTGGATGTATAGACGTCTAAAAACAAAGCTTAGGGAGAAAGCTGTGCCGATTAAGATCCCCGACCAATTACCTGCTAGTGATGTATTACGTCAGGAAAACATATTCGTAATGCCTGAATCCCGAGCCTCTACCCAGGAGATTCGTCCACTTAAGGTATTGATCCTCAATCTTATGCCGAAAAAGATCGAGACTGAAACGCAGTTCCTTCGTTTGCTTTCCAACAGCCCACTTCAGGTTGATATTGAACTGCTTCGTATCGATGACAGGCCAAGTAAAAACACGCCGACTGAGCATCTTGATAACTTCTATCGTCAATTTGAGATGGTGAAAGGGCGCAACTTCGATGGACTGATTATTACCGGCGCTCCGCTGGGCTTGGTTCAATTTGAAGATGTGATCTACTGGGAACATCTAGAGGCGATCATGAATTGGGCGAAGCAACATGTCACCTCAACCCTGTATGTCTGTTGGGCTGCGCAGGCCGGTTTAAAACTGCTTTATGATTTGCCAAAACGCACACGTAAAGAAAAGCTGTCTGGTGTTTATCATCATCAAATTCATCAGCCATATCACCCTGTTTTGCGTGGCTTCGATGATACGTTTCTTGCTCCTCACTCGCGATACGCTGATTTCTCTCCAGAGTATCTAGCTGAACATACCGATTTGGATGTACTGGCAACTTCAGATGTTGCTGGCGTTTATTTGGCTGCGACAAAAGACAAGCGAAACGTATTTGTCACAGGCCACCCAGAATATGATGCCTTCACACTTCACAACGAATACATTCGTGATCTGGGAGAAGGAATGGAGCCCGCAATTCCTGTGAACTATTACCCGAACAATAACCCTGATAACAAGCCTGTTGCGAGCTGGCGAAGCCATGGCCATTTATTGTTCTCAAACTGGCTCAATTACTGCGTTTACCAGCAAACACCTTACGACTTGGATCATTTCAGTGAAGCCAACTTTACTACGGACGATTGAGGTCAGCGATACTGATTAGTTGTTTGATCTCATTAATTACCTTCGGGGTATTTTGCCAAAGGATAAAATGCCCCTCTCCTTTCACTTCTACAAGTTTTTTCTCTTTCCCTGTTAAGCGCTGAATCGCAAATGCAGAGTTTTCTGGATCGGCAATATTGTCTTCATCACCATGAATCAAAGTCACAGGTACTGAGTCCAGTAAGCCCCAGTCTTTATTGCTCAACTTGGAAAGCTCATCAGCCAGCGGCATCATTTCTCCGTTCGACTTTTTCCAGTTATCAGACAAAAACACACTGACCAACCAAGTATCTGCGAGCTCGTTATACCATTTTGGCTCCTCTAGTTTGGGATCAAACGCAGGCGCCACCAGCACCATCCCCTGAACAAGATTTGGAAACATTAATGCAAGGTTCAGAGCAATTGGACCACCAAGGGAATGGCCAATGAGAATGTTAACTTTGTCTTTAGCAAGTAGTGATTCTATCGACTTTGACTGCGAATCCAAATCGGCTGCAAGCTCTTCTGGAGACTGGCCATATCCAACACGGTCCACGGAGATGAGCTCTGCATTTTCGAGCAGCCACGTATCTTTAAGATATGCTTCATACCCCTCTTTGTTACCCGGTGAGCCATGTATGAAGATCAACCGATAGTTACTGGCTGCATTACCCCGCTCGACATAAGCAACACCACTGTCAGCAAAACGAGTGGTAGCATCCAGTTCTGAAGCAATGGACGATTTTATCGATAACCCAGCTAGGAAGCTTAGAACGGTTGCACCAACGACTTGTTTTCTCACACTTCGTCTCCTTTATTTACTAGTATTGTTGCCAAATCAGCCGCATGATTGGGCTCATTTTTACCAGACCGGACAGACCACGTTATACATTCAAGATCCTTAAAATTTTCTACATCTATCTTATGCGCTTTTTTTGCCTCATCGCCACAATGCTTTTGTCCTCATGTGTCACAATTGACACTCAAACTGTCACTGCAGGCACAAAAGACAAGGCCGACGCGCGAATAGCATTGGGCTTGAGTTATTTGCAACGTGATAACAGGGTAAAAGCAAGAGAAAATATCCAAAAGGCACTTGAGCACGCACCAGAGTACTATCGCGCTCAGTTAGCAATGGCACATTATCTAGAACAGGTTTCTGAGTTCACCCACGCGGAGCACTGGTTTCAACAAGCCATTTCACAACACCCTAACAACGGACAGTTACTCAACGATTATGGTAGCTTTCTATGTAAGCAATCTCGATTTCAGGAAGCCAACGTACTGTTCGAAAGAGCGGTAATTCAACCCAATTACTACTATGTTGCCGACAGTTATGAGAATGCGGCATTTTGCGCTTTGAAAGCAGGCCAACAAGCTAGAGCAGCCCGTTACTTTGAGCGGGCAATTGCTCATGACTCAAACCTCCCTCAGGCTATTCTAAATTTGGCACAACTGGAAATGAATCAAGGAAGGTATGAAGCAGCACAAGGCCATTTAACGCTTTTTCATCAACAGTTTGGCATGCAAGAGATATCACTGAGACTTATGGTCGAGCTGGAGACCCGAAAGCATCATCGTCCTTCTCCAAAGCCTTAAATCACTCGAAAGGTTAACGTTTTTTGCGTTGGGAATGAGGGAGCTTACGGCGCTCGCGGACCCGCGAAGCGCGCTGAATTTTTACGTATTCTCTATAAACAATATATATAAACCCGAACAGGCCAGAGACAAACAAAAGCGCAAAAAGTAGCAGTAAACTATCACACACCCATTCAGGCTCACAGGGCATATAAATTTCAATTTCCATATGCCCTCCTTCATGCTTATGCTTTTGCGTCGTACCACGCCTGCCTTTCAGTCGCAGTTTTAAATGTCCAAGCGATAAAGCGGCTAACCTTTTGTCCTTGGCTCATTTCAACAACCTGAACTTCTTTCGCACCAGCTTTTTCTAGGTTCTTTCGCATCCAACGGACATTCTCTTTCTTTGAGATAAGCGTAGAAAACCACAATACCTGATGAGCAAAATCACGGCTTTCAAACGCCAGATTCTTGATAAAAGCCGCTTCACCACCAGGACACCAAAGCTCCGCATTTTGGCCACCAAAGTTAAGTATAGGCGATGCTTTAACCTTACCTCTCTCACTCGCCTGACCGCGTTGTTGCTTACTGCGGTTTAGTTTTTTAAGTTTACGTTCAGTGCCTTGCTGCGCTTCCTGCACAGATCTATGAAATGGCGGATTGCAGGTCGTCACGTCAAAGTACTCGTTTTCCTTAATCACTCCCTTGAAGAAATAGCGACTCTGGGTTTGTAAGCGGCACTCCACGTGACCTTTAAGTACAGGGTTTTCTTCTGCTATTTGATTAGAGTTCTTTACTGAAACTGGATCTATGTCTGACCCCACATAATCCCAACCATATTGGGTAGCCCCGACAATAGGGTAGATGCAGTTGGCACCGACACCGACGTCAAACGCGTTTACCGATTCATGCTTCACTTGCTTCCCATCTTTTGACAGTAACTCTGCTAAACGGTGAATGTAATCGGCGCGCCCCGGAATCGGTGGGCATAAGTAACCCTTAGGAATATCCCAAGATATGACACCATAATGATGTGCAAGCAGCGCTTTATTGAGTAACTTAACAGCCTGTGGATCGGAAAAGTTAATAGAGGCTTCGCCTTTAGGGTTCTTCACGACATACTGTTTAAGTTCAGGTGTTGCATTTACCAATTGATTGAAATTATAACGACCATGGTGAAGGTTTCGCTTATGGAGACCTGCTTTGCCTTTTAGCACCGTCACTTTCATTTTCGAGCGAACAGTATCATTTGTCGTTTTTAAATGGGTGGCTTTTTTCTGCTTAGTCATAAGTTACTTATTTGCTTTCTCAACCATCTCGGTATAAATCATGAACAGGCGAGCATCCAGCTCTAATTGATGATAGTCAGGTTCCATATGACAACAGAGTTGATAAAACGCTTTATTGTGTTCTTTCTCTTTCAAGTGAGCTAGTTCGTGCACCACAAGCATACGGAGTAAAGGCTCAGGAGCATTTTTAAATACGCTCGCAATACGAATTTCATTCTTCGCTTTAATTTTACCGCCATGCACTTTCGCAACGTAGGTATGCAAGCCTAGCGCGTTATTGATCAAGTGAATTTTATTGTCGTAAATGACTTTGCTGATCGGCGCCGTTTTCTTCATATAGCGATTTTTGATCGCAATGGTGTATTCAAACAGCGCTTTTTCACTCTTAATAGTATGATTATCAGGGTAACGCTGTTTAAACCAGTTTTGTAAGCGACCAGACTCCACCATCTGAGTCACAGGCGTCACAATATGTTCAGGGTAACCTTGGATGTAACGAAGAACTGGGTTCATAGGATAAGTTTCGGTCCGCCAAATTGAAGACGCGTAAGTCTACCTGAATCACACTTGCCATTCACTGTCTTTTCATTACACTCTGCTGCATAGCAAGATGTAGGAAATTACGATGAAAAGACTTGTTCTGTATGTGAAGGATAAATGCCCTCACTGTAAAGATGCTCAGCGATACTTAGATGAAAAGGGCTATGCGTACAGATTAACCAACGCAAAAATGCAGCGTGGCAGAAAAGAACTGGATGCTATTGGAGCACGCTCTTTACCCGTGCTCAAAATTGGTGATCGCTACATGATTGGCTGGAACCCAAAAAACTTCGAGAAAATGTACAACTCGAAATGATCAAGCCTCACGCATCGCATTAGCTTCTAGAGGTTTTAGCGTTGCGTGAAATACTTCATCCAGCTTATCGGAGCTGATAGGCTTTGTGATCACATCCGTACACCCTTCCGAAATCATTCTTTCTCTCGTCTGTTCAAACGCGTCAGCCGTACAGCCAATAATCACAGGAGGATTAGGTAAATCGAGCTTCATAATCGCCCTTGTTGCCTTCATGCCATCCATCACTGGCATGTGGTTATCCATTAAGACACAATCAAAGTGTTGATGCTGTACTCTTTCAACTGCCAGTTCGCCATTCTCAACCACTTCATATTCGAAGCCTTTGTTTTTAAGAAACTTACCTAAGACCAGTGCATTCACGCGAGTATCTTCAGCAATTAACACGCTCAGTCCGGTGCCGTCAAATGCAGATAGTCGTTCTTGTTTATCACTGCCCTGACGAACCTTTTTCAACCCGACAGGAACCACAATTGTAAACTGGCTGCCTTTACCAACCTCACTGCTAAGGTCGACAGTCCCGTTCATGGCTTTAACCAGATCCCGAGTAATCGATAACCCTAAGCCGGTACCACCGAACCTTCTCGTTGTGTCGCTTTCAGCTTGTGAGAATGGGTCAAAAATTGCGGACTGTTTCTCTGGGCTGATACCAATTCCGGTATCGGAAACGTCAATATGAAGCTCAATACGATGGCTTTGTTCTACCACATCCAGCGACAACGTAATACCGCCTTCCGACGTAAACTTGAGAGCATTGCTTAATAGGTTTTGTAGAATCTGAAGAATGCGTGTCTCATCGGCCACTAACGCACGGTCACACGATTGAGAGTACTCACACTTAAACTCTAGGTGTTTATCCGCACACAGTGGCTCATAAAGTCGGGTAAGCCTTGCCACCACGTCTTTCAGTAAGAACTCAACTTTTTCAAGTTCCAACTTGCCCGCTTCAATTTTAGAGAAATCAAGTATGTCATTAAGCACATTTAACATGTGTTTTCCCGACCCAAGAAATGTATCAACATACTCCTGTTGCTCTTCGTTGAGCGTCGTATTTTTGAGAAGGTCCCCGACACCCAGAATACCATTCATTGGCGTTCGTAATTCATGGCTCATTGCTGCCAAAAACTGGGATTTTGCGATGTTTGCCGCTTCTGCTTCAACTGCCTTTATCTTCAGCGATTCTTCCAACTCTACTCGCTGAGTGATGTCCCTTTCTACAGCCATAAAACCTTCTATCTGTCCGTGGGTTGAATACAACGGCGTCAAGGCAATTTCAATCCAGTATGACTCTCCTTCCTTGTTGTAATTGAGTAACTCAAAGAACCCTGGCTCTCGACGATCTATCAGTTCTCGAATCTTTCGTGTCGTTCGCTTATCGGTATCCACTCCCTGAAGCACATCACCCGGCTTTTTGCCGATCATTTCTGATAGCGAATACCCTGTCAGCCGCTCAAATGCTCCATTCACCCAAGTCACTTTGGAATCTAAATCCGTAAACACAACCGCATCACGCATATGTTTAACCACTCGAGCTAAGCGGGCAGACTCCGCCTCCCTTATCTTTAGCGATTCAGATTGCTCATAAAGCTGCTGCTCAGACTCAGCTAACTTACGAAATGGGGATACCAAAATTCTTCGTCCAAAAATGAACATGACAACCAACGTCATACTAGTCGCAATTAACATCCCGACGAGCAGGCTTCCCGTCAAATTAGCTTCCGCATCAATGACCAATTGGGGGGAGACCGAATACAACAAGGAAAGATCAGTGCCCTCAATTGGAAACATGTCCATCTTCCAATTATTAGGAGCTTGCATATTCCAGTTAAGTCTATTTTGGGCGATACCAAACCAGTGCATACTGTCGGTGCCCAGGCTTTCGAAAAACTCACTTTCATCAAGTGGCGTTACATATACTCCTAGCCCTTCAGCATAACCGTTGTACAAGATTGGAGCGCTAAGAAGGAGGTAGTCCCTACCGTCATTTTTATAGAGCGAGTACGAAGGCTTTTCCATTAGGGACTCGTTTTCTATACCAGTCGTAATAAAGGTATAAACAACATCGGGCAATGTAATTTCTTGATAAACGTTACCGCCAGAAAAATCATATATGTTGACGTCAGCCGTCGCTCCAGAAGATTTGAGAAGCTCAAGCTGATCTTTAAACGCACTCTGATCATCCACTCCTTCTAAGACTGCACCTTTCGTGACAGGGTGAGAAGTCACGCGCTCAAGCCTCTGTTCATGCAATTTTAGAAACTCAAATACGTATCTCTCAATAGCGACGAACTTTCCTTTCAAGCTTTCACTTATCAAGACCTGAGCGGTTTCTCTAGCTTGATGTTGAACAAAGGCAAAGCTCGCAAGCATAAAAACGCAGGCCCCAACGATGAGAAACAACGAAAACAGATGCATTCCATTTTTCTTATCAAACTTCAACATAGACCTGCGTTACCTCTGTGCTCTAGATGGATTTAGGAATTAGTTTCACGGCATCTTTATCGTCATAAATAGCCATACAGAAATCGTCTGCACCTAACGCCTCATGCGCGTCAAAATCATCTTCAGTGAAAGGGGCGAATGGAGCACGATACTCTTTAATCAGCCCCTGTACTGGCTTATCCATCGACTCCAGTGCTTTCTTTAATGCAGTTCGGTTCGACTCCGCATCATCCGTTAGCTCTACCGAACTCGCTGCCTCAATGAATACCTTTGCCAAATCGTAACCATGGACAAAACCAGCTGGTGCCTCAATATTGCTGTCTTCAAAGTAAGCTGGGAACATGGTCTTTGCGTCCTTGAACACATTCTGATTAAAGCTGTTTTGTTCCGAGCTGTAGAAATTGAAACAAGACTGAATGAAATGAAGGTTGGCTTTTTCACGAATAGGGAAAGGCACGTTCTGAGCAAACTTACCGCCAGTAATGCCCCAGTGGCTGTATATAGGCATTTTAATACCAACGTCTGCAACACTTTCAACGATGAGTTTACCTTCACGACTATTAGCCACCAGCAGAACACAATCTCCTCCACTGGATTGGGCTTCACGAATCAAGATTCGCGCATCAACATCTTTTATGCCCCAATCAAACCAGCTGGTTTTCACGCGCTCGGCCAGGTCTTCAGGTAAAGCAGACATCATTGCTTTGTAATTTGATTTGCCCCACCCCGTATTTTCTAACATCAAGTGAGGTTGATTGCACTGTTGCTCTAACGCGTAGTTAACCAGTATCTTTCCTACCTTAGAATCATCAACCGAAAGACGAAATACGTAGTTATCCTCAGTAGAAGGATATCGAGTTATAGGCGTACCCGCAGCCCAAGGAACCAAAGTCAACATCTTGGATTTGTTAATGTATTCTCGGTACTTGATCAATGGAGGAGAATGCAAGCCACCAATGTAAACCAATCCATTGCTGTCCTTAAGAAAACGCTCCATGTTTTTCTTACTACGTAGGACGTTCCCTCTATGGTCAGTGGTAACAAACTCTACTGGTATGCCTGATATTTGGTTACCTTTCTGGGAGAAGGCAACCTTAATTCCATGCTCAATGGAGAGTGCCGATTCCAGATGCCCCGTTCTATCAGCATCAAGATAGATCTTAAGTACATCAGGTTTTTCAGCCTGCACGACGCTGGCAAACAGCGCCAACACTAAAATTAGAAATTTCCTAGCCATACTTGTCACCAACGTAGTCGTTATTATTTATTTCTATAGTTAGCCTAGGAAAGCATGAAGTTTTTTCCAGTAATTTGTTGACTTTACAAAACAAAAAACAGGTTGCGTCTATTCTTCAAGACACCAACCCGCTTTATTTATGTTCAAGATTGCTACAACTGACGAATGGTCGATTTGTAGCACGCCTCCACTTCATCGAAACAAAATTCCAGCTCATTCTTAATACTCTCTAATTTGTCGTCATGATAGTGAGAGACATAAAGCAACTGGCTCAAATTCTCTTTAGCAATAAGCTCCAATGTGTTCTTGACTAGTCTTCTGCCTAAATAGTCTAGGCCCTGATAAGGTTCATCCAGAATCAAAATTGCTGGCTGCTTTACAATTGCTCTGGCGATAAGAAGTAAACGTTGCTGGCCGTATTCCAACTGTTTGAATGATGTCTTTGCGTACTCCGTCATATGCAGAATTTCTAACCACTCTTGAGCAATTTGAATTTCTTTCTTTGCCGGTTGCTGATATAAGCCAATGGAGTCATAGAAGCCAGATAAAATGACTTCCAAAGCACTGCAACTCACGCGATATTGAAGGTGCAGAGAAGAGGAAACCATCCCAATGTGCTTTTTAATATCCCAGATAGACTCACCCGAGCCTCGCTGGTTACCCAAGATATGAATATCGTTAGAGTAACATTGGGGGTGATCACCGAAGATTAACCCAAGGAGCGTACTTTTCCCGCACCCATTCGGTCCTTTAACCTGCCAATGCTGGCCTTTATCAATTCTCCAGTTAACCTCAGAGAAAATGGTTTTCTCTGTATATTCTACTTTGCCATTTTTAAGCTCAAAAATCGGATTGCTAAACTCTGTTTTGTGTTGATGGCTTCGAATGAGCTCCATCATCTGCTCGCTTTGCTGCTTTGACTGAGCTTTGATTTGGTTAATGACCGGATGCTGGTGCCATGACTGAATATCCATCACGCTGTCTAACTTACCATGACTAAACAAAGCAACTTTCTCAATCCATGAAGGGACATCTTCCTCCCGATTAAATGTCACCACCATCTGCAACGACTGCGATAACTCAGTCAAATAATTGGTAAGTGAAGCGCGATGAGCCACATCTAAGCCTGTGTAAGGGTTATCAAGTACAATCAGATCTGGCTTGGTTGCCAAAGCGCGAGCTAACATTACCCGTCTGGTTTCTCCGGTCGACAGAACTCGAAATCCACTATCACTCAAATGTTCCAGATCCAAATCATCAAGTAATTGAGCAGTCAATTGCGCATCTTCGCACTGTTCATAAATCAGAGAGTAAACTGAGCTGCCTTTATCTATTCGGTCTAGAAAATCAGTGTCATCTTTAGCCAGTTCTTCTTCAAGCAACCTTTGCTGTTCAACCAATGAAACTTGTGAAACCTTGCCATCGGAGAGTTCCATATAGCCTTGCTTAATTTCTGACTCGCCACAAAGCAAGCAGCCAAGAGCAGACCCAATATCACCTTCGGTACTGAAAACGCCCCAAGACTGGCCTTTCTCGATAGCCCAGTCTTTTATCTCTAACGTACTCGAACCTGTTTCAACCACCAGATCTGTCATCTTCAACTGCATTTAACCAAATCTCTCTTTTCCAAATTGTATGCAATTAAATTACGTTATTTAGAACAATGTTGCGATCACCTTGAAAAGAAATGTGAACTACACATATTGCTTAACAAATTCAATGAATGTTCTATCCGCAATTGATAAATAGGCGTTCTTTCGCCACGCAAGAGATAAAGTCAGATTGACCGGTTCATCAAAGGGAATGGCAACCACATCTTTTTCATGCTCGGTCACCAGCTTCAAAAGCGCAGTGATCGCAAACTCATGTTTCACAATACTGAGTATCATTGGCAATAGATTCGTTTCAAATGAAAACTTCATTTCTTTGTCGTACAAGCGCGCCTTTTTCTCGACAAAGTCACGGTGAAAATAACCGGGCTTAAACATGACTAGTTCATGTTTGAAAAACTCTTCAAAACTAATGCTTTTGTTCTGTGCCAAAGCATGTTCCGGCCCAACAACTGCAACCATTTCTACATTCAATAAATGGTCTGTTTCAAGATCTTCCGGGACGTTTTCATCATCAATCACGCCAATGTCGAGTTCACCATCCAAAAGCATCTTTCGAATAGACCGGGTACCTGCGTCAATTAGCGTGAGCTTGAGATTGGGATAATGCGACTTGAACGCCATAAGTACTTGGGGGAAAAAGTAAGACCCCATCATACTTGGCGCACCAAGTCGAACCTCTCCCTTTTCAAGGCCTCTCAGTTCATCTATTGCTAACTTGGCATCATCGATTTGCTGCAAAACCCGCTTGGCGTGTTCATATAGCACTTTGCCTTCATCGGTAAGCGTTATGCGTCGTTCTTCTCGTCGAAATAACTCAACACCCAACTGCTGTTCAAACTTCTTGATTGAAATACTCAACGCAGGCTGAGCAATATGTAGTGCTTTCGCCGCCATGGTGAAGTGGCCATGGTCAGCGACGGCCACAAAGTGTTTTAAGTGTCGGGAGTCCATCAGATGCTCATATCAAAAATATATCAACTCTATATTTTTAATATATTTTATTAATCCAATTATCACTGATATTTTGATCACAATAACTGACTGAATAACTAGAGTAGCCAACACCAATGATCGAACTTGGAAGCCAAGATTACCGACGAGTAACACTGAGTCTCGCTCTCGGCTCATTCATCGTGTTCTGTAACCTGTACTTGTTTCAACCGATGCTGCCGTACATGGCTCAGCACTTTTCCGTATCCGAGACTCAAATTAACTGGCTGTTTGCAGCAACGACGCTGGCGCTCTCATTTAGCCTCGTGCCATGGGCAGTTGCATCTGAGTCCGTAGGGAGAAAACGAGTGATGTTGTATGGCCTTTTAGCTATGCCTGTAATCGGTATCGGGATGCTTCTATCACCCTCACTTCTTAGCTTAGTTGTATTGCGTGCGCTAATGGGAGTCGCATTAGCCGCTTTTGCTTCTGTGGCAGTCGCTTACATGGTAGAAGAGTTATCCCCCAAGGCCTTTGGTCAAGCAATTGGAGGCTATATAGCGGCTAACTCACTCGGTGGCATCACCGGGCGAATCGTCGGTGGTACACTCACTGATGCTTTCGGCTGGCAACAAGCAGTGATTACCATGGCGGTGTTTACCTTGATTGGAGCTATAGCGGTATGCGCGATGTTACCAAAGCAGAAATACTTCTCTCCCCAAAGAGGCATGCTTAGATACCACAACCGAGCGTTGGTTAAGCACCTAAAAAACAAAGCTATTTGGTTAGCTATGCTGATTGGTGGGGTGAATTTTGCTCTGTTTGTTAACTTGTATTCGGTTATGGGTTTTCGTCTTGTTGAGGCTCCACATTCACTACCTATTGGCCTAGCCTCGTTGATTTTCCTCTGCTACTTACCCGGCACATTAAGCTCTAAGCTTACTTCAGTGTGGAACCGAAACCGTCAGCCTATTTCAGGTATGGTCTGCGGGACTATAATAAGCCTACTCGGTATGTTGGTCGCATATCTGGATCGTATTCCATTCATGATCCTCGGATTAGCTCTTATTAGTTTTGGCGCCTTCTTCACGCATACGCTGGCCTACGCCTGGGTTAGCCAAAAAGCCACCCAAGCTAAAGCGACTGCCACAGCTCTTTATCTTGTTCACTACTATGTTGGTGGCAGCTTAGGAGGCTTCTTCTTAATTTATTGCTGGCAACATGGCGGTTGGGGTTATGTCATTGCTGGTGGTATGTTGCTTTATCTGATGATTTTTGTGTTGTGCTATAAACTGAATGTAATTCATCAAAGTTCAGCAGAACTGGAGAACGAAGCTAACACCAGTCCAACTTCTGAGCTAAAGGCAACGCCCTCATCTCACTAGACTCATCTCGACGCTTACGACCACAAAACGAATCTGTTATTCTTGCTTCCAAACTATAAATTGGAAGTAAGATGACAACCCCAAGCTCAAAAGAGACTATCGCAGAGCAAGTCAATCAATGGCTTAATGACGTGGTAATTGGCCTTAATTTATGTCCATTCGCTGCAAAGCCACAGCGCAATAAACAAATAAAAATATTTGTCAGTGAAGCACAGCAAGAAGAGGCATTGCTAGAGGACATACTCACCCAGCTAATGGAATTAGAATCAAAGACAGCTGAAGAGTTAGAAACTACATTGGTCGTTGTACCAAACATGCTGGAAGATTTTTATGACTACAACTTGTTTATAGACTGGGTCGAGGCATTAATCCGCCAGCAAGGCTGGGAAGGAACCTACCAGTTGGCGACGTTCCATCCTGAGTATTGCTTTGGTGGAGCAGAACCAGAAGATGCGGAGAATCTAACTAACCGCTCTCCCTACCCAGTGTTCCATTTGATTCGTGAAGAGAGCATGGAGAAAGTACTCAAACATTATCCAGATCCTGAATCAATTCCTGAGACCAACATAGCTCGTGTGGAATCCCTGGCTCAGCCTGAGCTAGTGAAGCTTTTCCCCTACTTGTTTAAATAATTATATTGATAGGAGTGGAGCTCAGTCTCCACTCATCATTTCAGTCACTGGTTCTTCTGATAGTGGACGAACAACTACTCTATTTCGCCCCTGATTCTTTGCCTGATACAACGCTTCGTCAGCCACTAAGATGATTTGGTCAAGTGCACCTTTCTTGTTATCTATTTCTGATTCGTTACCAAAATCAAATTCACATACACCGATCGACACGGTGACGGGTTCACCATCTAGAAGAATCTCATTGGCAGATTGGTGAAGTTCTTCGATAAGTTGACGCCTTTCAAGTTCGGTTCTCTCGGGCAGCCAAACGACAAACTCCTCTCCCCCGAACCGTGCAATAAAGTCCCTTTCAGATAAACATGCCTGAAGTTGTTGCGCGGTTTTCTTTAAAACGTCATCACCGATTTGATGACCGTAAACATCGTTGACCCTCTTGAAGTTATCAATATCAATCACGGCCAGTGAACCTTTGCCGGATGCGAGTTTCATACGTTCGATATCAAGGTGGATGGTTTTGAACATACAACGGCGGTTGGCAACATTGGTCAACGCATCGTGATAGGCTTGATATTCCAGTTGGCTATTTAACTTTCTAAGACGCTCTTCCTGTTTACGGCGGATTAATTCTACTTCAATCCAAGACGCCATCAGTTTGAGCGCATCTACATCTATATCTTTGAATTTTCGAGGGTAAGGTGACGCAGAAGAAAAATTAAGTGTGCCAAAAACTTCATCATCAACAAAAATTGGAATGCCAATGTACGACTCTAAGCCAAACGCTTCATAGGCAGGATGTTTAGCATACTCATCGCTTTCTCCCATATGCTCAATGGATACTGGGCCAAATGAACTACAGGTGATTTGGCAATAAGTTGACTCATAATTAAACGTATCGCCAGGTTTTAACTCTACGCCTTCAGAAGTAACGCAATACAAGACTGTATATAGCTCGCCATCAATGCGGGATAAAATACCAATATCCAGATTGAAACGCTCCAAGCCCATCATGATGAGTTGGGTAATCTGAATATCAAACCCTTTCTGATAATCGTTTGTGATCTGATAGAGTCTCCGTATGACCTTTTCACTTTCACTTGCTACAACCATATACTGTCCTGATAGCTAAAATTTCTTATACGTAAGATAGACTTATCCCAATAATCACATCAATAGCCTTGCACATAAAACTCTGAATACTTTGCCCTTGTCCCCATTTATTTTCGTGCTGTAATGGCGCGTTTCATAAGGCTTTGTTAGTATGACGCGATAATTACCAAATGCAGGTTAAGTGAATGCACCTTTCCAAACTTACTCAAGAAATTTTTGACCACCTTTACCGCGACATTACTGAGTTTCGTACTACTTTCGACTTACCTGTTGCCTCTCCTGAAAGCTTAGACGAGAAAGCTGATACGCTGCATACCTCTTTAGCGGTAGAAGAGCTCACTGAACTGGCAGAAGCTGATAACAAGACGGAACAAGCTGACGCTATCATCGACAGCGTTTACGTTTTAATGGGTCGTCTAGTTCATTTGGGTGATGACAAGGTTGAGTCGAACCTTGCTATCAGTTATCTGATTGACCTACTACTCAATGTTGCCGTTAATCGTGGCATCAACTTTATCCCTTGTTGGGACGAGGTCCACTCAAGCAACATGAGCAAGGTTTGCCGCAATGAGAAAGAATACGCTGAGACAGAAGCGCATTACGCTGAGCAGGGAATCAAACTAATGGCAGTACAAAAAGGTGATTACATCATCGCAAAATGTGCTGAAGATTTCGTTTCAGAAGCAAAAACGATTCGCCAAGGAAAGGTATTGAAGTCTGTTTACTACCGCCCTGCTGACCTTGCTCCGCTAACAGCATAAACTCCCAGATAAAAAGCCGCCACCTTCGGAAAACCTTAGGTGGCGGAAGCTGCCATAGTCATAAAAATGGGCTTATATTTGTCAGCTTTCCAGTTTCCCTTCAAATTGACTAAGCCTAACAAGAACGAGAATGTATCGTTTTTATTAAAGCCAAACTTATGCCAAGTTTCTAGAAACAGTAACTTATTGATTTTTATAGGAATGGCATTTTCAGCGATTTCTGTGAGCATGAGGCGTGCTCAAATGTAGTGCATAGCGCACTAATTTGAGAATTGGGAAATGGGGCTATTGCCTGATTAATCAAAGATTAATACAGGTTCTCCGTTAAACTCCGTTCTTTGAACTCGAGTTTTGAATACTCTAGAAAGCTCACTCGGCTCGAATACCTGATCTACGGAGCCTGCTTGCTGAATCACACCTTTATCCAATAATAAAGCCTTATCGGCATGTTTAAGTGTGCGATTGAGGTCATGATTAGACATCACCACAGTGATTCCCATATCAGCGACTTTACGAATCAGTTTATACAGTAGGGCTTCCTGACCAATATCCAGCGGCGCAGCAGGCTCATCCAATATAAGGAGCTTCGCATAAGGATTTAAAGACGGCCAGATTTGCAGGCATATCGCGCATAACCTCACTCGCTGCCACTCGCCGCCAGACAACTGGTGAATCGAACGATGAAGCTTATCCTCTAGCTCAAGTACATCCACCAACTCTTTAACGGCTAGCTCCACAGCTTCATCCAAGCCTTGGACGGAGCTTGGGAGTGACAAGGAAAGATATTGCGAAACCTCAAGATTGAAAGCGGGACGATCACTCTGACTCAAAAACCCTCGATAGCTTGCAAGGCTCTCAACAGAGCTACTTTTGACGTCTAAGTCAAAAATCACGGCGTCACCCTCAAAGTCTAACAAGCCAGCAATCGCTGTCAGCAAGGTACTTTTACCACTGCCATTTGGACCAACGACATGAAGTACTTCACCTTTCTCAACAGAGAACGAGAGCGGCAATAAACGTGAGCCAACCGATAAGCTATTAACGTGAATCATGATGTTTCACCAGCATCCAGATAAAGACAGGGGCCCCGATTGTCGTAGTGACCACTCCAAGTGGTAGCTCAGCAGATTCTAGGGCGACTCGAGCAATGATATCGGCAAACACCAACAGCATCGCACCGGACAATGCGGAGATAGGCAGCAAATAACGATTCTCACTACCCAATGCAAGCCTGAGAAGATGAGGAACGATCAAGCCAATGAATCCTATCACACCACCAAGTGCAACGGCGCCGCCAACCAAAATCGAAACGGCTAAGATTAACTTCCAGCGGACCGCTTCCACATCAACACCGAGTTGCTTAGCATGCAACTCCCCCATCATTAGCTTGTCTAGTGTCTTACCTTTCATACATAGCCAAGCAAGTACAGGGACAAGAGTCAGCGTCAATAAGTGATGATACCAACTTGCACCACCAATGCTGCCCATTAGCCAATACATTAACTGCCTTAAGCTAAGATCGTCGCTGAAATAGAATGCCCAGGTGACAATAGCGCCTGTCAAAATGCCTAACGCCACCCCAACTAACAAGAGTCTAGTAGTAGTTAAACGCATGATTTTCGCCATTGAAACAAGCAACAGAGTAAACACCAATGCGCCAATGACCGCGGCGATCATAAACCCGATGGGTGTTGCAAGCGCGGGAAGGAAAAACAACACAATAACCATCATGACACTGGCGCCACCAGAAATACCAAGCACACCGGGCTCTGCCAGAACATTGCCAAGCAAAACTTGCAGCACGGCACCAGAAACGGCCAGTGAGGCTCCTATGGCAATCGCGGCAAGCAACCTTGGTAAACGAAGTTGAGTAATCAGCTGCTGTTGAAGACTCGACAGCTCAGAAAAAGGAGAAATAAAGACTTCACCAACCATCAGATGCGTCGCTGAGAACAGAACAAGCGCAGATAGGATCACGATAAAGTAGCGCTTCCAGCGTTGATGCCTACGGCTTAATAATTCACTCAGTTCCATGCAGCTTAGATTGGCCTTAAACGGCTAAAGTTATAGGTACAATAAAATAATGGCTTAACGATACCGTTAAGCCATTAAAATAGAAAGCTTCTCAGATGAGTTTAGGCCGCAAACGCTTTAATCGTAGACAAGTTGACCTTCTTCGTAACGCGTTTTCACCGGGCACACCATGAGTGCTGCACGCTGGCCAACTGCCACATGACGGTTAGGGAACACAACCGCTTCTCCCTCATTTTTCGCCATGAGCGGTTTGTCACCATCATGACCAAACACTTCACCGTGCTTAAACGAGGTAAAGTTTTCAACGTCGTCATCAAACATGAAATCAAAGTCATCATGCAAACGCACGATAGTCCGACTGACACGGTACATTACAGGGGCACGCGGCAAATGCTCAGCTTCGCTGGAAGCAATCAAATCTCGCATTGCCAAATCAAAGGCGACCAGTTTATCGAGATCATTTTCTCCAATACGAGCCACTCGTCCCAACTCAACTGTCAACGCCTGCGCTGCAAAGTTTTCGGCACTGAACCAGCTAAATGTGCTGGAAGGCGCGTTAGAGAACATCACCGCATCGATATGACCACTCGCGACAAACTCCATCAACGCTTTACTGCGTACAGGGTGGCGCGTTTTCGGGCTCACGACAAAGGTGTAGTGTTTGGACAAACGGATCGCACAGTGTAGATCTAGGTGCCAGCGTTTATCAGACGGCGTGTCTTGATAGAAATCAGCAACAATACGTTTCAGGTTCTGCGCAATGGCCAGCTCTTTCGTTGGCTCATATTCTTTATCATCAAACAAACGGTTAAGGTTCATTTCAAGGAAACGTGTATGAGCGTTCGTTGACTCAGGGTGAGCAATGATAAACAACAAACGTTCTGTTACAGGCTGGAATCCAGACTGGATATCGGAAATGATTTTATCCACTAACTCCATCGGTGCGGTTTCATTACCGTGAACACCACAGGAAAGAATGATGTGTTTGCTGTTTTCGTCCAACGTTGATGGGATGACTTCCAGAACTCCGCGTTCATGAAGTTTGAACACAGTGCCGTTCGCAACAGTAATTTCCCCTGCAGGCATCTCTTGTTCTAAGTTCAGGCTGTCAAAAAGAAAAGATTGGCGAAAGAGGTTTTTCGTCATGCGCTACTCCTTTATTGCACAGCGGGTATGTTAATGAATTGTTCAGGCAATTTATGTAGCCACGATCTCACTTATCAAGAGAAAACCCGTGCTTCATCGTAAAAAACTCAATTGCCACGCCCGATACCATTTTCCGTTCGGGATAGAATGCTTTCGCTGTACATAAAACAACCGGGCAGACTCCCTGCCCGGCTTGCTGATTATCATATCATATTTGTGGTGAATTTATTCTTGATCCAGCAGAGATTCAAACTCATCAATCTTGCTTTTCACCATATCGACGCTTTGTTGCCAAAATGCTTCGCTATCCAAAGCCATACCTAAGTGCTTCTGAACCACTTCTTCAGCCATCATCGAACCAGTATCGCGTAGGAGGTTAACGTAATCTGAGTAGAAACGGTCACCTTTCGCTTCGCGTTGCGCATACACGCCTTTGCTAAACAGGTAGCCAAATAAATACGGATAGTTGTAGAAACTAACTTCCGAGATGGAAAAATGCAGTTTACTTGCCCAGAAATAAGGATCCGCTTCCGTCATGGATTCGCCGTACCACTCTTTCCAAGTTTGGCTCATCAAGTCACACAATTGCTCGGCGCTGAGCTCACCTGACATCCGCTGCTGATAGAACTCTTTTTCAAATTCGAAACGAACAGGAATGTTAATCATCAAGGCATAGCAACTAGAGAGCTCTTCCCACAGCATCTCGAGTTTTTCTTCACGACTATCGACTTGTTCAAGAAGATAATCACGCACAATATTCTCGGCGAAAATAGACGCTGTTTCTGCGAGCGTCATTGGGTAGCGTGTTTGGCACAGCGGCATATCTCGCATCACCCAGTTATGGAAAGCGTGCCCTAGCTCGTGAGCGAGAGTCAGCAGGTCAGAACGACTTCCACCCCAAGTCATAAAGACCAATGGTGAACGTGTAGCTGCAAACTTAGTACAATAAGCCCCAAGCCTTCTGCTAGCAGAAGGCGCGGCATCAATCCATCCATTTTCCACCATCATGGCGACAAATTCCGCCATTTCACCATCCACTCGTGCAAAGGCCTTAGTGATGATGTCAATGCCCTCATCGAAGCTGTACACCTTAGGCTCGCCGTCTGTCAGGCTCGGCATCCCAGCTAAGTGGTTCCAAGGTTTCATTTCATTCAAGCCATGAACCCGAGCCATGAGTAGGCCAGCTTTCTGCCCCACATGACGATTGTCTTTGGCGACTTGCATCATAGCGCTCAGCGTATCTGATTGAATGCGGCTGTCGTGGAGACTGGTATCTAGGAAGTGGACATCTTTAAGGTGAGAGCGTTTTTGGTTTTCTGTGTGGCGCCAGCCAGCTAACGCATTTAGGATCCCAGCAAAGCTTTCCTGATGAGTCTGCATCGCTTTTTGAATGCCGCGCCAAGCGGGTTCTTGATTATCGAAATCTGTGCCATACAAAATACTGGCAGCCTGGGAGAAACCAATACGGCTCTCTTCCCCCTCTTTCAGCTCTACCTGAAGCGCACCTGTGATATTGTCGTACATTCGCCCCCAAGCATCACGGCCATCCACCTGCATGGCTGACAGTAGCTGCTCTTCCGCGACACTCAACTTAGTATCTGCCAGCTTTCGTGTGCATTCGATCTGGAATGCCTGACCAAATACTTCGCCGTTTTCATGGTTCAACACTTCAGAGATAAATTCTTGAGGCGCATTGGTTAGAGTGTCTTCATAAGGGGTAAATGCTTGCGATAACTCTGAGCTCAATTTGGCAACGCGGCCAATCATGGCTTTAGCATCACTGTTCATCGCATCAACCGACGCGTGACAACTTGCAAAGGTATTGATCGTCGCAAGCAGTTTACCCGCGGCTTCACTGGTCAATATTGCGTTTTGCATTACCGTGACCGAGCTGCGCTGATCGACATTCAATCCCAGTACCTGAATGCATTGCTGAACCAGCGCTACATCTTGCTCTATTTTACTATCGTCCAATCCTTGGTAAGCAATAGACAAATTCCAGCTTGGTGTCGTCATGTTTTAATCCTTTATGTGAAGTGGTGTGCCAATAGAACACACGCGCTGATATAGACTGTCCGTTTTGGTAAGTTGAATATGAGTCAGGCTCTGATTGCCTATCTGTAACACGGAGTAAAGTGCGGGGTTTCGCCAGTCTAAGTTTAATAGTGAGGCCAATATCATACGTATGGTACCACCATGGCAGATGATTAATGTGTCCTCTTCGACACTCTCTATCAGTGAGGCCCATTGTCTGCTAACGCGCTGATGAAACGCTTGCAGTGTTTCAGCTTGAGGTAACTCGACCGCCGCAGGGTCATTCCAAAATCGTTCGAGTAGTGACCACTCTGTTTTAATAGAATCAAATGGCTTTCCATCAACCTCGCCAAAATCCATTTCTCTAAGCTCACCTTCTATCGATAAAGAAAGCTGGGAATTCTTTGCAACCAATAAATCAGCTAAATCAGCGCAACGGCGAAGAGGTGAAGTGATGATATGTTCAAAACGGATTGAAGTGCCTAACAAACTTTGGCAAATCGCTTGCTGTGTGCTGCGAGCGACTAAGACATTGGTCGCTCCGTTGAGCGCCGGTTCGCCTAACGTTTTTCCATGTCGCAATAGGTATATATTAACTGTCTTCACGCGACTTCCCTTTCAGCACCATAGGCAACCCCGCCGAAACAAACGTTACTTTATCTGCTACCTTCGCGATGGCTTGATTCATCCAACCCGCATGATCAACGAATAGGCGAGTGACTTCTCCCATTGGAATCACGCCTAACCCTACTTCGTTAGAAACAACCACCAGATTAGCCTCACTGGCAGCCAGCGTTTTTACCAAACGCCCCACCCTCTCGGTTATCTGGTGTGACTCAATAGGTTGGCCTTGATTGTAAATGACGTTATTTATCCAAAGGGTTAAACAATCAATCAACACGATATCTTGAGAAGTGAAGCGTTCGATCTGATCTTCGAGAGCATTCGGGCACTCATGCCCTACCCACCCTCTGCCTCTGCTGATTTTATGATGAGAAATTCTTGCCGCCATTTCATCATCAAAAGCCGTTGCAGTCGCAACATAGTGACGTGTATATACAGAGTGGCTATCGACCACCAGTGATTCTGCAAAGCTGGATTTTCCTGATCGAGCTCCGCCCAATATCAGATGTACACTCATTCACTCACCTTAAAGACCAGCCAAGAACAATCATGTAAATCAGCAGTTCCATAATTTGCTGAGCGCCGCCTAAGCAATCCCCCGTAAAACCACCTATTCGTTTCATCAACCAGTGTTTAAACATAATACGGAAGATAACGGTTATACCGACGATCACAGCGACCAATTCAAAATCAAACCACAATAAAGGTACCAACGCCGATATTGCCAGTATGGCTAGCTCACTTTTAGATTGTTGATTCGCAAGTGGCTTACTTTTGCTGGCATCAGGGTCACTCACATAAGGCATGTCATAAATGAGCGATGCAGCCACGGCGCGGCTTAGCGTGTAAGCAGCAACGATAACCAATAAAACATTCGTCAATGATGCAAGCTCAGTTAGCAGGACATACTTACCCAGTAACGCCATCAACAGCGCGCTAGCACCATAAGTACCAATACGGCTGTCTTTCATAATGGTTAAACGCTTTTCCAGCGTCATCCCACCACCAATGCCATCTGCCATGTCCGTCAGACCATCTTCATGAAACGCCCCAGTAAGCAATAAACTGAACACCATCATGACAACAACCGCCATGTTCGGGCCAAGTACACTTTCAGCCAACCAATACACGGCCGCACATAATGCACCTAAACACAGTCCGACTAACGCGAAATAGCGGCCCGCCTGATTCATACGTGATTCAGAATAAGGCGTAGACTGAGGTATTGGTAGACGAGAAAAAAAGCCCAAAGCCAGCCAGAACAATTCAAGTTGATACTTGAGGGTACTGATCACACTGTCACTCCAGCATCTTCAAAACTTGCCATTGAGTTATAAAACTCAGCTGCTGCACGAACCAAAGGAACAGCAAGCGCTGCGCCCGTGCCTTCACCGAGACGCATCGACAAATCCAACAAAGGTTTAGCACCTAATTCTTCAAGCAGAAGTTGGTGCGCCAACTCCTCTGACTTATGGGCAAAGATCATAAATTCGCGGCATTCAGGTTGAATCAAACTCGCGGCATAAGCGGCCGTCGTGACAATAAAACCGTCAACAAGAACCGGCGTCTTATTTTCACAAGCAGCTAAGAAGGCCCCAACCATCTGAACGATTTCAAAACCACCCACTTCGGATAGAACTTGGTAAACATCCCGACCTTGGCATCGGGAGACTCCCTTATCGACTAGAGCCACCTTTTTCGCTAACTGCTCAGGAGTAATTCCTGTGCCTAGACCAACACATGACTGGGCATCCTGACCGGTCAAAGCTGCAACTATAGCAGCGGCACTTGAAGTGTTCCCAATCCCCATTTCACCAAACATGACAAGGTTGCAGCCTTCATTGACCGTTCGCTTAACCAGCTCCCGACCAAACTCAATCCCCTGTTTGACTTGCTTGCTAGACATCGCTGCTTCATTGGCAAAATTGGCGGTTCTGTCACCCAGCCTTTGCACTACAAAGTTAGGCGCTGACGCCTCTACAGGAATCAATATTCCCGTATCAACCACTTTAAGCTCAATCTGGTTTATCCGACAAAAACAATTGATTGCCGCCCCACCAGCAAGAAAATTTAACACCATTTGTTGAGTTACTGCGCTTGGCGCGATGCTCACGCCTTCGTCCGCAATGCCATGGTCACCAGCAAAGACGATTGCTGTAGGCTTTACAACGTTCACATTGGTGACAGCGTCACCTTTCAAATTACTCTGAATCAGTGCGAGCTGGTGGGCAATTGACTCTAACTGCCCAAGAGCACCCAGTGGTTTAGTTTTTTGATTGATTCGATGCCAAATAGCATCTGAATAAGATTGATCTAACATATGACTTTATTTCGGTCTGGCGACAGTAAAGGTTTGGTCTAGGTTGGCGTATTGACTGCCACCTAAACGAGAAAGAGGATTCACTTTTAGTGCATCAACAACTAAACGTTCTTGGTTATCTCCAATCACTTCCGGCGCAATGTATATGTCTTCAATTTGAGCAAAGATTAGGCTTTGAGGTGTTTCCCCAATTTCTTTAACTTCAAACAGCTTGCACCCGAAAGCAATTGGGCAATCTTTGATTCGGGGTAATTCAAACCCTTCAAAACCGATGAGCTCTAGACCCGCTAAAGCGACTTCAGATTCTCCGTGCGGCAATGTTGCCGAAGTCTGCGTCACTTGTTCCGCCAAGTCAGCATTCGCGATATGCACCACCATTCGACCTGTCTCAAGAACATTGCGGGTTGTATCTTTGATTTCTCCGGTCGGTTTCTTACCTACAGAGAACATCAACAGAGGCGGATTACTAGAGACAGGCGTGAAGTAGGAAAATGGAGCCAAGTTGTAATCAGTTTCACCAGACTCCGTCAAAACCCACGCTATTGGCCTTGGAATAACAGTTTGAGTCATTAAGTGGTATATCTGAGTGGGAGCGAGAGTGCTAGCGTCGATATTCATCTTGTTCATCCTTTTTGGTATCGCGAGTCCCCTGTGAACCTCAGAGTGTAACGTGAAATCAGCCAGTTAACACCCCTATCAATCGGCGGACAAACACTATTCCCGTGTCATTTTTGCAATCAAATTGATACCAAAAATGAAACTTTTCCCATTTATCACCTATCTTATTAAATGGGTACAACCTAATCGAACGCTAACTTATTGAATTGTAACAACCTGAATTTTAGACGGCACAAAGACTGCATTAAATACTGCCGTGATGAGGTTAACCCAACTTTGATAGTGCAAGGAGGTTTGTATGTTTGCCAATCAAAAATCAAAGAAACAGAAGCAACACAAGTCGAATCAAAAGACTCAAAAACGAGTCCCTCTCTCTCTTACTTGACCACTCCACCATCAGAATTGGCCTCGTTAAACGGGGCCAAACGTAATCCAATTTTACTCGCAACCTAAAAGATTGATCACAGACTTTCTGTGTTTGTTGTTAGATGCTCTGATCGTCACGATTAGCTAAAGGTAAGAAATTTGTCTGAGTCTAGAGATCTGGTCGTTATGGTCGCCGGTGCTACAGGGTTAATAGGAACCGAGCTCATCAAACAAATGTTAGAAGAAGATCCTGTCACACGTATCTATGCGCTTAGCAGACGTGAACTCCCTTTTTTCCACCCTAAGTTGGAAGTCCTTCAAAATAAGCAGCTTCAAGTTCAAGAGTGGGACACAGATAAGCCTTCGCCTAAATATGGATTCATCTGCCTAGGCACAACCATTAAACAGGCAGGATCCAAGCAAGAGCTAGAGCGTGTTGATTATGAACTGGTGTGTGATGTCGCCCAGACTATGAAAGTACTTGGTGTCACTCATCTGGCTGTCGTTTCAAGTTACGGTGCCTCCGTACGTTCTCTTTCTCACTACCTTCGCTGTAAAGGGAAGATGGAAATGGCGATTGAACGTATGGGTTTTGAACATATCACCTTCGTTAGGCCTGGACCTTTAGTGGGTTTAAGAGACACACCGCGCACTGACGAAGCCATCGTACAAGTCGTCCTAAAATCTTTGCGCCCTCTGATGTTTGGCAAACTCGCAAAACTCATACCGATCCAGGCAAGCGAAGTAGCGAAAGCAATGCAATATGGAATTCTTACAAAGACTGACCGAAAGCTTCAGACATTGGACAGTATTCAGATGCGAAACTTGATTAATAAATATCAATAATTCGATGATTTCTGCTGACTTTTGAGCAAATTAGACTCAGCTCGCATCTTTTAATAACTTAAATACATATCAAATATCTTTTTTTCATTTCAATCATACATTTCAAATCATTATCGTTTGTTACAGAATTTAATCCTGTAATTAATTTACTCAATAAATACGTTACAAACACTCAATAAGGACTATCAATTATGTCAGTAGCGGCTATCGCTTCATTAGTGGCATTTGTCGGCATTCTCTTTTTCCTCTACGGACAGCAACGAAAAGAGAATACGCTATCCCGACTCGTGCTATTGGGCTTGGTACTCGGCAGCTCATTTGGCTTAGTACTGCAGCTTGTTTTTGGCGAAGGTAACCCTGCCATCGCTCAAACCTTAGAATGGGTTAACGTCGTTGGCCGTGGCTATGTTGGCCTGCTTAAAATGGTCATCATGCCACTCGTTCTTGTTTCTATGATCGCAGCCGTCGTCAAACTTGAGAAAGGCGGTTCACTGGGCAAGATTTCAGGCCTTACCATTTCTGTGTTGCTTGCTACTACAGCGATTTCAGCAATTGTGGGCATTGTAATTACCCAAACGTTTGGCCTATCAGCAGAAGGGCTGACAGAGGGCGCGCGTGAAACCGCTCGTATCGCAGTGCTAGAAGATCGCGTAGGTACTGTCGCTGATCTCACTATCCCACAGATGCTGGTAAGCTTTATCCCTACCAACCCATTCGCTGATCTGACAGGTTCTCGTTCTACTTCCATTATTGCTGTCGTGATCTTTGGTGTCCTGACTGGTATTGCTGCACGTAAGGTGATGGCGGAAAAGGAAGAGTTGGAAGCGCCAATTCGCACTTTTGTTGAAGCAACTCAATCTGTTGTGATGCGACTAGTGAAAATGATTATGGCGCTCACGCCATATGGTATTGCGGCGTTGATGGCGAAAGTTGTCGCGACATCCAGTGCAGGTGACATCCTGAATCTATTGGGCTTTATCGTTGCCTCTTATGTTGCAATCGCTCTAATGTTTGTGGTTCACGGTATTTTGGTGTCGTTCGTTGGTGTGAGCCCGAAAGAGTACTTCCAGAAGATTTGGCCAGTACTGACATTCGCATTTACCTCACGCAGCTCAGCAGCAACTATCCCACTTAACGTGGAAGCGCAAATCAACAAGCTACGCGTGCCGCCTGCTATCGCAAACCTTTCTGCGTCATTTGGCGCAACCATAGGACAAAATGGCTGTGCGGGCATCTACCCTGCAATGTTAGCCGTAATGGTTGCCCCAACAGTGGGTATCGACCCAATGGATATCAACTTCATCCTATCCCTAGTCGCAATTATCGTAGTAAGCTCATTCGGTATCGCAGGCGTAGGTGGCGGTGCGACTTTCGCTGCACTAATCGTACTCCCAGCAATGGGATTACCAGTAACCATCGCTGCGCTACTTATCTCAATCGAGCCTTTGATCGATATGGCGCGAACCGCGCTCAACGTTTCCGGCGCTATGACGGCGGGCACCATAACCAGCCGTATCCTTGGCGATAAAGTCTCAGACGAAGAGCTTGAAGCTCAACAAGCCTAAAATGACCAAGCCCTGAGTGAACAGCTCGGGGCTTTTTCTATCCGCACAATTTTCTAGCAATCAAGCGCTTCCCGTTTGCCTTGTCACGATCTCAATGGTCTAATACTCGAGTGAATTTCAAAGACTTGGTAAAGAGATAATGCAACAAGCGCATCAACCTACGTTTTTCTTCTTCGATTATGAAACGTGGGGAACCAGCCCAGCAAAAGACAGACCGTCCCAGTTTGCGGGTGTACGCACCGACATGGATTTCAATATCATCGGTGAGCCTCTTGTTATCTACTGCCAACCGCCTTCAGATTATCTTCCATCACCCGAAGCCGCGCTTATCACTGGTATCACACCTCAGAAGGCGGCAAGTAAAGGGTTACCTGAGCCGGAATTTATTACCAAAATTCATGAGCAGTTGTCCACGCCAAACACCATCAACTTGGGTTACAATAGCATTCGATTTGATGACGAAGTGACGCGATATACCTGTTACCGAAATTTCATCGATCCGTATGCGTGGAGCTGGCAAAACGGCAACTCTCGCTGGGACTTACTCGATGTCATGCGCGCCTGTCACGCCCTTCGCCCAGAAGGTATTAATTGGCCAGAGAATGAAGAAGGTTTTATCAGCTTTAAGCTAGAGCACTTGTCCGTTGCCAATGGCATTGAGCACGAGAATGCACACGATGCGATGGCTGACGTTATAGCAACGATTGAAATGGCTAAAAAGGTGAAAGCCGCTCAGCCTAAGCTCTTTGATTATTTCCTTAGCATGCGCCACAAGCGCAAACTGAACGAACTCGTCGATATCGTGAATATGACACCGCTTATGCACGTATCGGGTATGCTGGGGCGCGAATGCAATTACACTAGCTGGGTGGTTCCGGTCGCTTGGCATCCAACCAACCAGAATGCGGTGATTGTTGTCGATTTAGCGAAAGACCCGCAGCCGTTGTTGGATTTAGATGTAGAACAACTTAATGAGCGTCTCTACACCAAACATTCTGAACTTGGCCCAGACGAACTGCCTGTACCAATCAAACTTGTCCATCTCAACAAGTGCCCTATTTTAGCTCCAGCCAAAACATTAACTGCTGAGAATGCAGCTAACATAGGCATTGACAGAGAAAAATGCTTACAAAACCTTGAGCGACTAAGACAGCACCCTGAGATTAGAGAAAAACTCAATTCGCTATACAGTATCGAGAGAGAATACGAAAAGAGCGATGATGTTGATACTATGCTTTACGATGGTTTCTTCTCTCCTGCGGCAAAGCAATCAATGGATATCATACGAGAAACTGAACCAAAGAATCTTTCCGCCCTTGATATCTCATTCAGTGACGACAGAATTGCTCCGCTTCTGTTCCGCTATCGCGCCAGACATTTTCCGTGGACATTGGATGAGAGTGAACAACAAAAATGGGCAGCACACAGCCGCGAATACTTCGAAAGTCGAATAGAAGACTACATGTTGAATTTGGAAAACTTAGTTCACGAGCATGAGAGTGACGAAAAAAAGATAGCTATCTTAAAATCTGTTTACCAATACGTTCAAAAGCTAGTATCTTAACAACTTATTGCCTGCACCCTATAACACTCAGGCCTCATCAAACAATAAAAAAACACTACGTTGATCGAGGCTAGTGAGCAAACTGAACCCACAGTTCAGGGCTTACACATACGCAAAAGTTGATAAAATTTGGACGACACTACCTATGGCGAAAACCTTGCTTAAATACGTCGTATCTATGGGGCTGATTTTCCTCTGCCTCATGGCAGGCATTAACATTCAAAACCTTCTAGATATATCTATTCCGGGTAGCATTATCGGCATGCTTATCCTATTCGCTCTGCTTGCAAGTGGCTTAGTACCTGTAGAATGGGTACGCCCAAGTGCCACTCTGTTTATTCGCTATATGGTGCTGCTCTTTGTTCCGATCAGCGTTGGGCTTATGGAACACTTCGATCTGCTATATAACAATGCCCTACCAATCCTCGCTAGTGCCGTCGGTGGCACATTCATTGTACTAGTCTTGTTAGGGCTGATGTTGGATAGAATGTTGAAGCGAGGTGAGCAATAATGTGGCTGCTAGTAACGATTATCGTATTTCTCTCTGCACGCTGGCTTTGCCAGAAGATCAGCAGCCCTTTTATGAACCCTCTGTTAATCAGTTTAGCAGTGATGATTCCGCTACTTACGCACCTCAAGGTTCCGTTCGAAACTTATTACAATGACAATGAATGGATTAACTTTCTACTGCAACCCGCCGTGGTTGCGCTCGCTTACCCTTTGTATGAGCAACTTCCACAAATAAGAGCTAACTGGCGAATCATTATGCTGGCGTGTGGTGTCGGTAGTGTCATGTCGATGCTGACAGCCACGGTTATCGCCTCATATATGCAAACAGATCTCTCCTTAATCGCTAGTCTACTAGGTAAATCTGTCACGACTCCGATTGCGATGGAAGTGTCCAGCCACCTAGGTGGAGAACCTGCCATTGCGGCTATCCTAGTTTTACTGGTTGGTCTGTTTGGCGCCATCTTGGCTTATCCAATTTACAACTTACTTAACATCACACATCCTATTGCAAAAGGGCTGACCATGGGCACAGTTTCTCATGCTCTAGGAACCGCGACTTGTGCAGAAAAAGATGCTCAAGATGCCGCTTTCAGCTCTTTGGCACTTGTAGTCTGTGGGGTGATTACCTCAATCCTTGCCCCTTCATTCTTTGCACTGGCTGTCTGGCTAGCTACATAAGATCCTTTGCGTCGGGTTGCTTATCTCCGCATTCCGACGCACATCACTCTATTGAATTCTGCAATCGTTATCATGTGTGAGCTCACTCTAATTGTGAAACAACAAATCTCATTACATCAACTTATGTGATCAATATCTCAGCAAAGTTCTCTGTGTTACATAAAATGAAATACCAGTATCAGGGTAAGCCACTCTAAACAGGTAACTCAGGCAGACCCGAAGATATCTACTATTGCTTAAACAAGGATTCAATATGAGAAGCCGCATTGAACAAGCGCTGTCTGAAGCGCCAGCTAAAGTCGCAGAGTTCCTTTCTCCTATTTTGTTAGCGGACGATTTTGACGCAACGCTCTCTCCAGCACAATTTGCAGAGCTATTAACCATTTCAGGATTGGAAGATGATGAGCTACGTGTAGCCCTGCTTCCTTTCGCAGCAGCTTACTCTTATGCGCCTATCTCGAAATTCTACGTGGGTGCCATTGTTCGCGGACTCACCGGGCGTCTTTACTTTGGAGCAAACGTAGAGATCTTAGGCGCTCAACTTGGCCAGACGGTACATGCAGAACAATCAGCAATCAGCCATGCTTGGATGAAGGGCGAGCAAGGCATCTCAGATATCACAATCAACTTCAGCCCTTGTGGCCACTGTCGTCAGTTTATGAACGAACTAACGACCGCAGACGAGTTGGTGGTACAACTACCTCAACGTGATGAGAAAACGCTGCAAGAATATCTACCAGAATCCTTTGGTCCATCGGATCTTGGTATCAAATCTGGCTTAATGGCATCCATCGATCATGGCAAAAAGTGTGAAGAGTCCGATGAGATGGTGTTGAAAGCACTCGATGCGCTTAATAAGAGCCATGCACCGTATACTCACAATTTGAGCGGTGTGAGCATTAAGCTAAAAAATGGCAAAGTATACCAAGGCGCTTATGCTGAAAACGCAGCATTCAACCCTAGCCTTCCACCTTTACAGGTTGCACTTATCCAGCTCTTGCTTGATGGTGAATCATTTGATGACATTGAAACAACAGCACTTGTAGAAATGTCTGAAGGTACGATTAGTCACCTTGCAGATACGCAGTCTACTCTGGAAGCAATTAACCCAGATATTCCTGTTGCATATCTAGCCATCTAATCGGGTAAATGAAAAAGGCGCTGTAAATAGCGCCTTTTTTGTACATTAAAAAAATCAAACATCAAAGAAAGGGGTAGGATCGACCTCAAGGTTACATGGTGCAATCGCTTTTTCGATTTTATATTGGCTATTTTTAATATCGACAAAGCTGACGTCGACAAAGCGCTTATATTTACGCGAATAAAAACACTTCACTTCAGGTTTTAAGGGCTCATCGGCATTCGATGTCCATACAATACCTACTCTTCCATCATTTAGCTCGACCAATGCCCCAACAGGATAAACACCAATACAGTTGATGAACTTATAAACCAAGTCTCGATCGAGGTGAAACGGCGTTAAGCTCAATATTATCTTGAACGCCTCTGCTGAACTCATACCTTTTTTATAACAACGGTCCGCCGTCAATGCATCGTAAATATCAACAATGCAACTCATTCGGCCATGGAGCGGAATTTCATCCCCTTTCAACCCTTTTGGATAACCATTCCCATCCAACTTTTCATGGTGCATCAAGCAGACGTCTCGGCTAATGTCTCCCAATCCATCAACAGTAAAGATGATCTCTTCGGCAAACACCTGATGCAGCTTCATATGATCAAACTCTTCAGGAGTGAGTTTACCTGGCTTATGGAGGACTTTATCATCGACTTTTATTTTGCCGACATCATGAATGATGCCACCAATCGCTAACTGCTTAAGCGTATCTTTTGGCAACTCAAGATGTTTACCAAATGTAACTAGTAAAGTTGCAACATTGACTGAATGCTCAAGCAGATACTCGTCTTTACTGCGAAGTGCAGAAACACAATGTAACGCATCCGAATCAATTAAGACTGCTTCAATAAGATCATCGGCCCAACCTTCTAAGTCATCGACATGAATCGACTTGTCATCAAATGTTTGGTTAAGAATCTTTTGAGCAAGGCCTTTAGCTTCACGAATAATCTTCGACGCTTTCTTCTGCTTGGAAAAGCGGCTCATAGATTTGCGTTTTACTGGAGTGGCAGACACGTCTTCTTCAGGTGGTTCCTCTTCCACTACAGGTTTGAAAACACTCCCTTTCGCGGAGAGGCTTTGGTCCACCCACGCAAATTTGATCCCATTTTTAACAAGTTGCTGAATAGCCTGCTGGGAGGAAACCCTACCTGCATTGGCTAAATTGACGCGTTTGTTATCTTCGATTGCGGTAACAAACATCCCAACCATTAACGTATCAATCGGAACCTTTATTGAGTTGCTTGGATCGTACTTCATCTATGGACTATGGCTGCTATTGTTATTTCTATAGTTTTAATGAATTATAAGCTCAAACTCATCACTTTACTTAAGCATTTGCTCTATTGATACGTCACATATTTAAGAATTTTTATGATACGTGGCAAGCAGGTTGTCTTAGATGCCCTTATTCCCCCAGTACACTCTTTAACAAAGACGAAATCATCGCTCACAAAACTAATTGTCCAGATTGTGTACTAGAGCAGATTTTGAGTTGCTAGACTAAAACCACCCATCCTACGCAAACGTTTGCTTTTTGCATTTATATCCGTATGATTCGTGTCAATTTCATCTCCGCTTATTTAAAAAGGTTATCTATGTTTGGTACTGCAACTCGTAAGAACGCGACCCGTGTTTTACTGCTCGGCTCCGGAGAACTAGGGAAAGAAGTCGCTATAGAATGTCAACGCCTAGGATTGGAAGTCATCGCTTGCGACCGATATGAAAACGCACCAGCCATGCAGGTTGCACACCGAAGCTACACACTGGATATGCTTGATGGTGATGCACTAGAGCAGATCATCGCCAAAGAACAACCTGATTACGTAGTGCCTGAAATCGAAGCTATTGCCACAGACAAGCTTGTTGAGCTTGAAGCTAATGGGCTCAATGTTGTGCCAACAGCCAATGCAACTCGCCTAACAATGAATCGCGAAGGCATTCGTCGGCTGGCGGCAGAAGAGCTTGGCCTCACCACTTCGCCCTACCATTTTGCAAGCACCTATCAAGAGTTCACTCAAGCCATTGAATCCGTTGGCATCCCATGCGTATGTAAACCAATTATGAGCTCTTCTGGGAAAGGTCAAAGTGTTATTAAATCGGCAGAAGATGTAGAAACAGCGTGGCAGTACGCCCAAGAAGGTGGCCGCACTGGTGCTGGACGCGTCATTGTTGAAGGTTTCATCGATTTTGATTACGAAATTACCTTACTGACAGTCAAAGCTGTGGATGGTATCCACTTCTGCGCTCCGATTGGACATCGCCAAGAAGACGGTGATTATCGCGAGTCATGGCAACCTCAAGCGATGTCCGATGCGGCGCTATCTGCCGCCCAAGACGCCGCCGGCAAGGTTGTAAACGCATTGGGAGGCCGTGGTATCTTCGGCGTAGAACTATTCGTTAAGGGCGACACCGTTATTTTCAATGAAGTTTCCCCTCGCCCGCACGACACCGGATTGGTCACTCTCATGTCTCAAGACAGTTCTGAATTCGCACTTCATGTACGCGCATTCACTGGCCTCCCTATTTCAGGTATCACCCAATATGGACCTACCGCTTCAGCGGTGATTTTAGGGCAAGGCCAATCCGATAACCTTCAGTTTGAAGGAATGGCAGACGCTCTAGCAGCCCCACAAACTCAGCTACGTCTATTTGGCAAACCTGATATCAATGGACGCAGACGCCTAGGAGTGAGCATTGCTCGTAGAGAGACCATTGAGCAAGCAATAGAAAGCGCCGTTTCCAGCGCAGATAAGATAAAAATCGTTTATTAAAACAAAAGCCCCTGAGCTTATTCAGGGGCTTTCATCATTAACTTTCAATCAAATACACTTCTTCGGCGAAGCTGGATAAACCTTTCTTCGCTATCTTAGGATGATTTTCATCTGCGTCATCACGATACAGTTTTGAAATTTTATATTCTGAGAACAGCTGGCGAACTTCACTTTCGGTGACTGAAAACGGTGGGCCCGCCATTTCAGCTTGGGGATAATCTAACGTAACTAACAGAATTCTTCCGCCCGGCTTCAGCAGCGATTTAACGCGTTGGACGTAATCTGCGCGCATTTCTTCCGGTAAAGCGACCAGAGCGGCACGGTCATACACAATTTCTACTGGTTGAACGGGCGCGGTAAAGATGTCGCCAGTATAAATAGATAGCTCATCAAACTGATACAATTCATGCTGACCGTTTACAGGGATCACCGTAGGCGTATAAAAATGTTCAGAAAAAAATGAGCGCACCGCGATTTTGCTTAGTTCGACACCCTGAACGTCCTCGTGTTTGGTCGCTAGCCAAACAAGATCTTCTGTTTTGCCACATAGTGGGACAAACACTTTATCTTCTCTACTTGGCTTGGTTTCGGACCAATACTCAACCAGCAGCGGGTTTACGTCTTCTAAGTGAAAACCAATTTGGTTTGATGCCCATTTACTGTGCCAAAATTCTGGATCTTTCATTTCAATTCCCTACCTGACGTGACTGCTTCATAGCCTATACGAAAGCGTTTCTTAGTGGTATCCCTCAAGCTGTATAAACCGTTCAGATTAGGTTCAGGTAAGGTGTTTATACTTATTTACAACTTGAGAATGAACCATAAGGAAATCGGGCACTCAAACAAATTGAGAGTTAGCTCAAACAATTACACCATAGGGTAATTCCTACATTGTAATTCGCCAGCTAGCCCCCATATAGATATTAGAGATTGGTACGTTTTGGTTGTTGAGCCTTTTCTTACACCGTTTACACAAGACGCTACGAATCTAAGGAGAGTGAATGAGCCTATTTTTGCGAACTACGGCCCTGATGCTTTTAATGCTCAGCCGCGCGCCAGCTTTCGCCGCTATTCCAACAGCACCCGGTAGTGAGGAAAATCGTTCGACTAACCAGAACGAAGTCTGTTCCAAAGCATTCAAACACAACCTGAGTGGCCTGTATGGCATCCAATCCACACCAACAACTCCACTTCAACCCTACTCTGACTTCGACATTCTATACAGCAAAGCACACCAAGCTCAGGCTGAACTGGAAATGATCTGTAAGAGCACTGCAATGCTAACTTCAACAGACGCCCACTTTGCAGGTGTGAAATCTGCAGAGCGAGCAAAGCAAAAGATCGCCTATGAACTTGATGGTGATGCTGAGCGTATTACTGACCTTGCCCGTGCGACGATTGTTGCTGATGACATCGAAGGCTTGATGTCAGCTTACGAAGTGTTGAATCGTGAAACCACTGTGGTAAAAGTAAAAAACCGCTTTAAGAAACCTGGGGCTTCAGGCTATCGTGACCTAAATCTATTGGTCCAGCTTCCAAAGACCAACTTGATTGCTGAAGTCCAGCTACACCTTAAAGCCATTGCTGATGTAAAAAGTGGTCCAGAGCATGACTTGTACGAACGTATTCAGAAAATCGAACGTCAAGCGGCTTCAGAAAGCCGAGATATCAGTGAGTTTGAATTCGCCCAGATTAAGTCAATGCGAGCTCAGTCGAAAGCGCTTTACCAAGAAGCATGGCAGCCTTATATTACTACCCATCTAAGTGCCGCCTAGGCCTAACTAAATGCTAACAGCCCCTTCTCATGAAGGGGTTGTTTTTCAAGGAAGATGATGACCCCACAGCAGCAAGCGTATCTAAACGAATACCTTACCACACTCACACCTCAACAGCGGGAATCAATACCAGACACCATCGCTGAATATTTTTGTGCTGACGAGTTTAATGCCAACGAATGTGCAAGGTTGATTAATCAAGGTACAAAGAGAGCGTCTTGCAGCCTTAAACAAGGCTACGACATTGAGCAAGAGCCTCTTCCTCAGGTAGGTCGCATTACAGTGGTGCTTAACTGGCAGCAAGAGCCGGTTTGTATCATTCGCCTAACAGAAGTTTCTATCTGCCCTTTCGATCAAGTAACTGAAGAGTTTGCCCGCTCAGAAGGAGAAGGTGACCTGAGCTATGAATGGTGGCGTGAGGCGCACATTAAATTCTTTACTCAGTACGCTGGTGAGATTGGCGCCAAATTCGATTTACAGTCCGAATTGGTACTAGAACGATTCGAAAAAGTGTATCCACTGTAAAGCTTACCCAGCCCGACTGCTGAGGGTTAGCCAGACGTCCCTCAGCACATATCCGATCATAAATTCGGCACGCGATAAAATCATAAACTATCATTTTATCAGTGACATAAGAATAAGAAATGAATCTATGATCCTTTGCAGGCAGTTTTTCCTCTCTCTCATTACTCTGGTAATCGTTAACGCTGCGTGGGCACAAATCGACTACGGACCTGTACAAAGCTATACACAATCGCCCTTCCATACCAACAGTTTGTCACCTCAGCTCCGCTCTGGATTCTCAATGGATGAAGACGATATCGAGGTCTATGGTACGGGTACCATTTCAAGTATTTGGGCCGTCACTCCAGACTACGAGTTAGACTACTACCAAAATCAAATCGCTGTTGGTGGGAAATGGCAATTCTCTTCAGAATGGCAACTAGAGCTTAGCTATCGCTGGAATTACGCTGGTAATAACCACCTAGATCGATTAACCATTGCGTTTCACGATTGGGTTGGCATTGACCAAAATGGCCGAGAGGATGTGGACAACGATCGCTTTGTGATCAATATGCCTGACTATGGCATAGAGTTGGAAAACTTCCGTGGAGAAAGCCTAAGTCACGCGATCACCAGTTACATGCAATACCAATTTATCAATAAAAAGCATCACGGGCTTTCAGTCGGAGCATCTCTTTACTACAACGACACCAAACATGGCATTTTCAGTTCTTCAGAATTCGAACAAGGTATTCAGCTAAACTACGGCTATCGCCGCGATAAACACTCTCTAGACACCCTACTTGCTATCACTTTTCGCAATACGCCAACAGTATTCAAAGATATGCCCTATCGCTCTAGCACCTGGACAGTTGGAGCTAGTTATCGCTACCAGCTATTGGAAAGGCACCATCTTATTGGGCAAATCGCTTTTCATGAGGGCGTATCAGATGGGGAGGATGAATTTTCCAAGCCATCGACCGAATTCACCTTTGGCTATCGTTACCAGATGGAAAACTCAGCCATTGAATTGACTGCAGTGGAAAACATGTTTAACGCAGATAACAGCACCGATATCGCCTTTGGAATAGGATACCGGTACCGCTTTGGAGGTTCAGATAACCAAGCTTAAACTGAAAGCACTCGGCTAACCGCAGAGCTGATTTCAGCATCGCTGGCATTAAGGCTCAGAGAGAAAGAAACGTACTGGTCACCTCGCATGCTAAGCGAACGGTCAACTTCCGCTAAACAATGCATAACACTGCCATCAAGTATGAATGACAACTCTATTTCTTTCTTGTTAATGAAGCCATTGTTGCGAAATTCTATCTCCTGATAGCAACCAGATTTAGATGAGAAGTTGCTGCCTCGCAAATATCCTTTTTCCACATCTGCTTTGACCATTCCAAAGCCCACTTGCTCTATAGCTGAAATTACTTTGGAAGCGACAGGCAATGCTTTCACTTCAACGAAATCACGATCTTTAGGGTCAATCGCGAAATCGATATCTAGCGTGGTTTCTACCCATACGTGGCACTGATTCTTCATTGCATTCAGTGCCGTAATTGGGGTCTCATCATCTAACTTTAATTCGAACGGAACCTGTTTATGTTCCTGAGGCTGAATGGTGAAAGGCTGAACCGCTTGAAGGCTACCAATGGTGAAATTCTGATAGCTGGCACCGTTATCACTCTCCACTTTAACTTCAGTGCAAAGCTTGAGATTAATGGCGTCAATTTGCTGCTCAACATCGCCACCCTGAATGTGAACCACGCCCTTCAGAGTTTCTCCCTGATACACAGACATACTCTCTAGAACCGTATCCACTTTTGCAGCTCCAATTCCCAGTGACGCCTTTAACTTACCAAACATAAGGTTTCCTTTTACTTTCTATGTCGTTATTGTTTCTGATTAACATGCGGCGTTATCGAGTCGCAAGACATTTATCTGAATAATGTGTAAACCATCGTTTAGACTGCTTAATCCGCAACCAGAGTTGCAATTTCATGACAAATGAACCACCATTTGTATAGTCAAATAAATAATTATTAAATCATCATGAGCCAATCGCCATTATATCTCCAAATAAAACAATACATTACTGACAAAATTGATTCTGGACATTGGCCTGTGGGCCATCGTATATCGACTGAACTGGAGCTAACAGAACAATTCAAGGTTAGCCGAATGACTGTCAATAAGGCGATTCGTGATTTGGTCGCCGAAGGAAAGCTTCAAAGACGACCTAGAGTAGGCACTTTTGTCTGCGCTCCCGATGATAAAGCGGAATCTCCATTACTGGATATCCAAAACATTGCTGAAGAAGTGAAATTACGGGGTAAAACATACTCTAGTAAGGTAATTAAACAAGCCTCGATGCTCGCCGATGAAACTGTAGCAATAAAGTTAGGGGTGATGTTGAACAGCCCGATTTTCTATAGTGAAATCATTCACTTTGAAGATAATTCTCCTATTCAATATGAACTTCGCTGGGTCAACAGTGCCTACGCGCCTGACTATCTTGAACAAGACTTTACCCAAATCACCCCAAATCAATATCTGTCTGAGAACTGCCCACTGAGTGCTATCGAACATACCGTTGAAGCCATCGTTGCAGATGATGAGGTGCGTACCGCCTTGAGACTCGGGGCTAACGAACCTTGCCTGCTACTAAACAGAAGGACATGGAGCCAAGATAAGCTCGTGAGTTCTGCATTGCTTTACCACCCGGGCACTCGCTACAAATTAAGCTCTAAAATATTACTCGGTTAAAGCATTTCATACTTTTTACTGATCACATTTTTGCAACAAGCCACTTGATCAATTGTTATACCTGAACAATTATTTGTATATACATTTGAACTTATGGACTCAATTACATGCTTGGAAGCGCTTCTTCATCCTTAAACACCGACAGCCAAGAATTGCTGCTAACCAATGCACGGCTGGTCTCTATGGTCGCTGGGTCGCAAGGGTATTCCGTTTCTGAGCCAAGTAGCCTTCTGATTAAGGGTGGAAAGATTGCACAAATCGGTGGCTCCGAGCTTTCTTGCGCCAACTCTTATGATTGTAAAAACCAGTTGGTCACACCTGGATTTGTTGATTGCCACACTCACCTAGTCTATGCAGGTAATCGCGCCAATGAGTTTGAAATGCGTCTTAATGGTGTCCCATACCCAGAGATTGCCAAGCAAGGTGGCGGAATTCTATCAACCGTTCGTGCAACGCGAGAAGCAAGTGCAGAAGCTTTAATTAACCTCGCCCTTCCACGATTGGACGGTTTGATTCGAACTGGTGTCATATCAGTAGAAGTAAAGTCGGGTTACGGTCTGACTGTAAAAGACGAGATCAAAATGCTACGTGCAGCAAAAGCACTAGAAGATCACCGTAAGATTCGAATCACCACAACGTTACTCGCCGCACATGCCCTTCCTCCAGAGTATGCGGGTAAAGCAGATGACTACATTAAACTGGTATGCGAAGAGATGATTCCTCTTGTCGCTGAGGAGAAGCTAGCAACCAGCGTCGATGTGTTCTGTGAATCGATTGGCTTCAACTTGGAACAAACCGAAAAAGTCTTCGCCGCAGCCAAGCAATATGGTCTGCATGTAAAAGGTCACACTGAGCAGCTTTCTAACTTAGGTGGCACAGCCCTAACCGCTCGCTACCAAGGGCTGTCAGCGGATCATATCGAATATCTCGATGAAGAAGGCGTAAAAGCACTAGCCCAATCTGGAACGGTTGCCACGCTGCTGCCTGGGGCGTTTTACTTCTTACGAGAAACCCAATTACCGCCTATTGAGCTACTTCGTCAACACAATATTCCAATGGCAATTGCAACGGATCTTAACCCAGGCACCTCGCCTTTCTCAGATTTGACTATGATGATGAATATGGGCTGTACACTTTTCGGCCTAACACCTGAAGAAACATTGCGTGGCGTGACTTGCAATGCTGCTCAAGCGCTAGGCTTCGGTGACAGCCGAGGGCAAATTCAGCCGGGATATGATGCTGATCTTGCTATTTGGGACGTGAGCCACCCTGCCGATTTCAGTTATCAGCAGGGTTTGTCACGCTTATCTGCTCGCGTGGTAAACGGAGAACTGGAATATGTCTAACCTACCAACGACTAACCAGGATTTTCACTGGCAAGGACGCCATGACGCTGAAGATGGTGCGATGGGCAAACGCGTCCATCACGTTATCAAACAGTTGCAAGTGCAGGGTCTTGAACCTTATCGAAATGCCGTGAGCATCTTGGGTTTTGCGTGCGATGCTGGTGTTGCGCGAAACAAAGGTCGCGTTGGCGCCAAAAAAGCGCCTGATTTGATTAGACGCGCACTTGCCAACATGGCTTGGCACAAAGAAAGCGCGCTTATCGATTTGGGTAATGTCGTCTGTGAAGATGATTTGCTGGAACAGTACCAATCAGAATGTGCTGATGTCATCGCTGCAGCGCTTCGCTCTACTCCAGTTATCACGCTCGGCGGCGGTCATGAAGTGGCGTGGGCTTCCTTTCAAGGACTTGCGCGCTATTTCGAGTACTTAAACCCAGTAACGCCTCCTAAGATTGGTATCATCAATTTTGATGCTCACTTTGATTTACGTGCATTTGAAAGCAGTAACGCCGATGTAAAACCCAGCTCTGGTACACCATTCAACCAAATTTATGATTACTGCCAAAAGCAAGACTGGCCATTCCATTACGCCTGCCTAGGTGTCAGCAGAGCCAGTAACACGCAAGCCTTGTTTGAGCGAGCCAAAGAGCTCAACGTGTGGTTCGTTGAAGACAAAGATCTCGCACACCTAAACCACATCTATCATCTGACCCAGTTGCAGCATTTCATCGATAATTGCGATTACATCTACCTCACCATCGATCTTGATGTTTTCCCAGCTGCGACAGCTCCGGGCGTCAGCGCTCCTGCCGCCAGAGGCGTCAGTATGGATACGCTGGCACTCTTTTTGGACCGAATTTTACACTACAAACAGAAGTTGGTTATTGCCGACATCGCTGAGTACAACCCTACCTATGACGTTGACAGTCAGACGGCGCGGTTAGCTGCAAGGCTTTGTTGGGATATTGCTAACGCCTTTTCCGAAAAATAGAAAAAACAGAAAGGAAAGCGACTAGATTGCGTGAGAGCTTCTCTCTTGCGCAGACCGCTTTCAACCTGAAAACGTGAAATACAAGGAGTCTTACCATGACGGAACGCCAAGTAGAAGATATGCGTCTCGATACAACCCGCACTATTCGTGCCCCACATGGCACGGATCTGAGAGCAAAATCTTGGCTGACTGAAGCACCGCTTCGCATGTTAATGAACAATCTGGATCCTGACGTCGCAGAACACCCTCATTCGCTGGTTGTGTACGGTGGTATTGGCCGTGCAGCGCGCAATTGGGAATGTTTTGACAAGATTGTTGAAGTTTTAGAGCGTTTGGAAGACGACCAAACCTTGCTGGTTCAGTCTGGTAAACCTGTTGGTGTATTCCCAACACACAAAAATGCGCCACGTGTTCTTATCGCAAACTCAAACCTTGTGCCGCATTGGGCAAACTGGGAACACTTCAATGAGTTGGATAAAGAAGGACTGATGATGTACGGTCAGATGACCGCCGGCAGCTGGATCTACATTGGTTCACAGGGCATTGTTCAAGGTACTTATGAAACGTTTGTTTCTGTTGCGAAAAAGCACTTTGATGGTAAAGCAAACGGACGTTGGATTCTAACCGGTGGCCTTGGCGGCATGGGCGGCGCTCAGCCTCTGGCTGGCACCATGGCGGGCTTCTCTATGATCGCGGTTGAGTGTGACGAGTCTCGTATCGATTACCGTCTACGTACAGGATACGTTGACAAGAAGGCCACCAGCTTAGATGAAGCACTGGCAATCATTTATGAATCTGAAGAGCCTGTTTCTGTCGGCCTACTAGCAAACGCCGCAGATGTATTCCCTGAGTTAGTTGAACGTAACATCACTCCAGATGTAGTGACAGACCAAACGTCAGCACACGACCCACTCAACGGTTACCTTCCAATTGGTTGGTCGATGGAACACGCAGCCGACATGCGTAAGCAAGATGAAGCAGCTGTTGTCAAAGCAGCCAAAGAATCGATGGCGATTCAAGTTAAAGCGATGCTTGAGCTTCAAGAACGCGGTGCAGCGACACTGGATTACGGCAATAACATCCGCCAGATGGCCCTAGAAGAAGGCGTTGATAACGCGTTTGACTTCCCGGGTTTCGTTCCAGCTTATATTCGCCCACTCTTCTGTGAAGGTATTGGTCCATTCCGCTGGGCTGCACTATCCGGTGACCCAGAAGATATCTACAAAACCGATCAGAAAGTCAAAGAGTTAATCCCTGACAACCTACACTTGCACAACTGGCTAGACATGGCTCGCGAGCGCATTCAGTTCCAAGGTTTACCTGCTCGTATTTGTTGGGTTGGACTGAAAGATCGTGAACGCCTAGGCCAAGCATTCAATGAAATGGTCAAAAATGGCGAGCTTAAGGCGCCGGTTGTTATTGGCCGTGACCACCTAGATTCTGGTTCAGTTGCCAGCCCTAATCGTGAAACAGAAGGCATGATGGACGGTTCTGATGCCGTGTCAGATTGGCCTCTGCTGAATGCTCTGCTAAACACAGCAGGCGGTGCTACTTGGGTTTCACTCCACCACGGTGGCGGTGTAGGAATGGGCTTCTCTCAGCACTCTGGCATGGTTATTTGTTGTGATGGCAGTGATGATGCGTCTGAGCGAATTGCTCGCGTTCTTCATAATGACCCAGGTACAGGCGTGATGCGTCACGCAGACGCTGGCTATGACATTGCCAAGCAGTGCGCAGCAGAACAAGGGCTCGACCTACCTATGCTCAACGAAGAGCTGAAGAAGCTTAAGTAAGCACACCTGAAGAAAGGAAAGACAAAGATGTTAAATTTAACGCTAAAGCCGGGAAATATTAGCTTAAAAGAACTCCGTCAGGTGAGCCGCTCTCCTGCAAGATTGACTCTGGATCCGGAAGCCATTCCTGCTATCGATGAAAGCACTAAAGTGGTTGAACAAGTGATTGCCGAAGACCGCACTGTCTATGGCATCAACACAGGCTTTGGTCTGCTTGCTAACACTCGTATTGCACCAGAAGATCTAGAGACACTGCAAAAAAGTATCGTGTTGTCGCATGCGGCAGGTATCGGCGAGTTCATGTCAGATGAAACCGTTCGCCTGATGATGGTACTCAAGATTAACAGCCTTGCTCGTGGCTTCTCAGGTATTCGACTTAAAGTCATTCAAGCGCTGATCGACCTAGTCAACTCTCAGGTCTATCCATGTGTGCCACAAAAAGGCTCTGTCGGCGCTTCTGGTGACCTTGCGCCACTGGCGCACATGAGTACCGTATTACTCGGTGAAGGTCAGGCACGCCACAACGGTAAGATCATCTCAGGTCTGGAAGCAATGAAAATCGCTGGCCTTGAACCAATCACACTCGCGCCTAAAGAAGGCCTTGCGCTGCTTAACGGCACTCAGGCATCAACTGCCTTTGCGCTTGAAGGATTGTTTGCGGCTGAAGATCTGTTTGCTTCAGCAACAACCTGTGGCGCAATGTCTGTAGAAGCGGCACTAGGAAGCCGTCGTCCATTCGACCCTCGTATTCACCGCGTGCGTGGTCATCGAGGCCAGATGGACGCAGCACTGGCTTATCGTCATGTACTGGACACCAATAGTGAAATTGGCGACTCACACACAGGTTGCGAGAAAGTTCAGGATCCATACTCTCTGCGTTGTCAGCCTCAAGTTATGGGCGCGTGTTTACAACAAATCCGTAACGCCGCTGACATTCTGGAAGTGGAAGCTAACTCTGTCTCTGACAACCCACTGGTTTTTGCCGAAGACGGTGACATCATCTCTGGTGGTAACTTCCATGCTGAGCCTGTAGCTATGGCAGCGGATAACCTAGCTTTAGCCATTGCTGAGATTGGCAGCCTTTCTGAACGTCGTATGGCACTGTTGATCGACAGCGCACTGAGTAAACTACCACCTTTCTTAGTCGACAACGGCGGTGTTAACTCAGGCTTTATGATTGCTCAGGTCACCTCCGCTGCATTAGCAAGTGAAAATAAAACGCTGGCTCACCCTGCGTCTGTTGATAGCTTGCCAACATCGGCAAACCAAGAAGATCACGTCTCTATGGCAACGTTTGCTGGGCGCCGTCTTCGTGACATGGCGGAGAACACTCGTGGCATTTTGGCGGTTGAGTATCTTGCGGCCGCTCAGGGGATAGACTTCCGCGCTCCAAACAAGTCGTCTACCAAAGTCGAAGAAGCAAAACAAATTCTGCGCGAGAAAGTACCGTTCTACGATAAAGATCGCTACTTTGCACCGGACATAGAGCAAGCAAACAGTTTGCTTAAGCTTGCAGTACACAACCATCTGATGCCAGACTCGATTCTACCTAGTATCTAAACACCAATATAAGGGCTCCGATTCGGAGCCCTTTCTTCTTCTCAATGTCATAATTCAGTAATAACTCCACTGGATGGACCATTCAAAAAGAATCGTCATATATAATCCATCTCAGTTTTGGCTATTTACCGTAAATTATGTTTTTAAAACCATATTTTTCTAACAACGACAAGCAGTTCCAGTTTACTCGTCAGCAAGCAAGCCATTTTGCAAAGATGGTTGCGGGCGACTTCAACCCAATTCACGATGAAGACAACAAGCGCTTCTGCGTTCCGGGCGACCTGCTTTTCGCTGTATTGCTACAGAAAGAAGGCGTTAGCCAGAAAATGCGTTTTGATTTCTCAGGTATGGTCAGTGACGGTGTTGCTCTGCACATTGAAAACAAGTGTGACAAAGAAGCCGCTGTTGTTGACGAAAGCGGTAAAGAATACCTGCACATGAATCGCGAAGGCGAAGTGAATCGTGATGCCGCATTCATTGAGCATGTCGTAACAAATTACGTTCAGTTCTCAGGCATGAACTTTCCACACATCATGGTTCCATTAATGGAAGAACAGCAGATGATGATCAACTGCCAGCGCCCATTAGTGATTTACGAGAGCATGGAAGTGGAATTCACTCGCTTAAACCTATCTCACCCAGAAGTCGAGTTTGCAGGCGCAACGTTTGATGTTGAAGGCAAACGTGGTGTCGTCACATTGAATTTCGACTTTAAAGAAGGTGACGAGGTTGTCGGTAAAGGCGTTAAGCGTATGGTTGCGAGTGGTTTGAAGCCATACAACCAAGAAGACATTGACGGCTTAGTGACTCGCTTTAACGAGCGCAAAGAGGAATTCTTAGCGCAGTTCAACAAAGCGGCATAGCCTACTCAGATTTCTAAAAAGAACCCCGCTCAAATGAGCGGGGTTCTTTTATATCCAGCGTCTGACACGTTGCTTGTAGTCTAAATAAGCGGCCCCAAAAAGTTCTTCAAGAGCGCGCTCCTCTGGACTAATTTGAAAACGATTCATGTACAGCACAAACACGAAAGCCAGCGCAATGCACAACAAGTTCTGCTGCCAGTACGCAAACCCAAGCAACAGTAAGAACATACCCAAATACATTGGGTTTCGCGAGTAGGCAAACACCCCACTATCCACCACTTGAGACGCATCCTTCACCTTGACTGGATTCACGGTTGTGTTCGCTTTGCGAAACTCGTAGACCCCAGCTAAACCAACAACAACAGAAATCGCAAAGCACGCCAATAAAACTGCCCAAGGTATCGGTAAACTAACCGAGAAAGTGTGGAACTCGTGCCCCACATGGTTCATCACCACACCGAGAACAATAAACAGGGCAACAGGAGGAATTTTTCTTTCTAATTTTTCCATAGTGTTCAATAGCTTTGCTGACGTTACTAAAAAATAGCCCAGCTTTGAAAGCTGGGCTAGGTTTAATCACACAATTTGCAGTAGCGCCTGTAAAGGGTGTTTCACTTTGATGTCCTCAAAGCGCTTCACCTGACTTCGACAGGAATAGCCAGTGATCAAGCATCGCTCCTTCGGCAACTGCTCTAGTTGAGGTTTCCAGCTCAGCCCGTAAATGTCTCTCGACATCTGCAACTTATCGACTTCGTGACCGAACGTTCCTGCCATACCACAACAGCCCACAGGCACCGTATTCAGGCGGGAACCAAAGTGCGAGAATATTGCTCCCCACTCTTTCTCTGCGTTTGGCATTTTGGTTTTCTCTGTACAGTGAGCCAGAAGATACCAAGGTTCTTCTGCACTCGTACCAGAGGCCTCGAACTCACCCAACCTAGGTTGCAGCCATTCATGAACCGTCAGCACTTCGAAATCACCACGCTTGTCGCCAAGTACTTCGTTATACTCATCGCGATAACAGAGCACCAACGCCGGGTCGACGCCAACCATAGACACTTCCAGATCGGCGACTTGCTGTAAGAACATCGCAGTGCTCTTAGCACTTTTGGCAAAACGCTGTAAGAAACCTTTCACGTGCTGAGCCTTACCATTAGGTTTGAAAGGCAGCAAAACAGGCGTTTTACCAAGTTTAGTCAACAACTTAGCAAAGTCTTCCACCACTTCAGCATCGTAGTAGCTGGTAAATGGGTCTTGCACAATCACCACATGGTTCGCTTTATCTTCTTTAGACAAAGCCGCCAGGTATTGCAGATCAAAAGGTTGATGATGCTGTAATCGCGACTTGAGTGTTGGCACTGACATGAATGGCGCATCGGTATAACCTACCGCAGCAGTCGTGAGATTTTGGACCCATTTTTGGCTGAGAACGCCATTCACTAACTTCGGCGCTTTCGCCATGACAGGTAAAACTGATTCTATATTCGCAACCAAATAGTCCTTTGCAGGACGCTGATAGCGCGAATAATAAATATTGAGAAATCTTGAGCGGAAGCTTGGTACGTCTACCTTAATTGGGCATTGGCTGGCACAAGCTTTACAGGCTAGACAGCCATTCATCGCTTCGTAAACTTCATGAGAAAAGTCATACTCATGGCGCTTATTTAACGAATTACGCACTCTGTCCAACATCGATTTGATGGATGACGTTTCTTCTAAAGCCTGTTTCTCCAAATCGAGAATATCCACGCCCTGCTCTGTAAGCTGACGCAACCACTCCCGAACCAAGCCAGCACGTCCTTTAGGAGAATGGCGACGATCTGCCGTCACTTTCATCGAAGGGCACATTGGCGAAGATGTATCGTAGTTAAAGCAAAGACCGTTACCGTTACATTCCATCGCCTGCTTAAAACTGTCTCGCACTTCAACGTCGATCTGGCGATCAAAGTAGCCACGTTTTGTATCTGTGACTTTGACTAGTTCTTCTTGGCTTTCTAATGGTGTGCAGATCTTACCTGGGTTCATCTTGTTGTGAGGGTCAAACGCCGCTTTTACTCGTCTCAACTCAGTAAAAAGCTCTTCACCAAAGAACTCTGGTCCATATTCTGAACGGTAGCCTTTGCCATGCTCTCCCCACATCAAACCACCGTATTTGGCGACTAGCTTAACGACTTCGTCAGACACTTCATGCATCAAGGCCTCTTGCTTAGGATCGCACAAATCTAACGCGGGTCGAACATGGAGAACGCCTGCATCAACGTGACCAAACATACCGTAGCTGAGAGATTTGGAATCCAGTAGCTCTCGGAACTCAACAATAAAGTCAGCAAGGTTTTCAGGCGGGACACAAGTATCTTCAGCGAATGCGACAGGTTTCGCTCTTCCTTTCGCTGCGCCAAGTAAGCCCACCGCTTTCTTACGCATGTTGTAGATACGGCCAATGCTAGCCACATCACTGCACACCTGATAACCGATAATGCCCGCTTGCTCGGCTTCCATCATTTGATCCAAACGTTTGGTCAGCGCATCGACCTGCTGCTCGACTTCCTCAACATCTTGGCCTGCATACTCCACCATGTTGATGCCTTGCATATCTTTACCTGGAACGTCAGTCAGCAAATCACTGACGGTATGCCAGACAATATCCTGCTTAGCCAGATTGAGTACTTTTGAGTCGATGGTTTCTACTGAAAGCGCATTGGCTTCAACCATAAATGGGGCGTTACGCAGTGCGGAATCAAAGCTGTTGTATTTCACGTTCACTAACGTGCGAGCTTTAGGGATTGGAGTGAGGTTAAGCTTAGCCTCTGTAATAAATGCCAAAGAGCCTTCCGCGCCACATAAGACTCGAGTTAAATCGAAGCTCTGTGTCTCTTCATCAAGTGCATTCTTTAAGTCATAACCCGTTAGAAAGCGATTGAGAGGGGGAAATTTCGCGTTGATTTGCTCACGCTTGCTACGACAAACTTGCTCTGTAACCTGTAATGCTTGGTATGCGTACTCGCCATCCTTGGGTTCCCCTTGAGACATATCCGACTCAAGCACCGAGCCATCAGCGAAAACCGCTTGCAAAGACAATACGTGATCAGACGTTTTTCCGTATTTCAGAGAGCCTTGTCCGGAAGCATCGGTATTGATCATACCGCCCAGAGTCGCACGGTTGCTGGTCGAAAGATCAGGCGAGAAGAAATAGCCATAGGGTCTGATAGCATCGTTTAACTGGTCCTTCACCACACCAGTCTGAACACGAGCCCAGCCTTCCTTTTCGTTGATTTCCAGTACCTTGTTCATATGGCGTGACAAATCAACCACAATACCCTTAGTCAGCGACTGACCGTTGGTCCCTGTACCACCTCCGCGTGGGGAAAAAGTGATACGTTCATATTGAGGTTGGATACTGAGTTTGCCGATTAAAGCAACGTCTTGAGTGGATTTAGGGTGGACAACCGACTGGGGTAATTGCTGATAAACACTGTTGTCAGTGGCAACAGCCAGACGGCTTGAGTATTGGCTTTCGATGTCTCCGGAAAATCCCGATTGTCGGAGTTCTTCCAGAAAACTGAGTACGACGGGATCCACATCAGATTGAGAGTGTAATCTTGGTAACATTTGCTTCCTGCCCCTACTACGCTGATCCTATTCAGCATTGGGTTCAATACAATAAGTAATATTTTTTTGATTTTCGTCACTTTACAACATTTGAAAGGGTGAATAAAACAGAATTGCAATGTCAGAATGGCACTAATCGCAATTCTTACCCACACTTAGTAATTATACCTAGATTAGTAAGTGCCTTTTTATGAGCGAATCATCAATGAAAAAAAATAAAATTATCACCACAGAAGATATTCTATTAAAGCTTTGCCAATCTGTGTCTGGCGTGCTGACTTCAGCAACAAGCTCCGATATTAGCTATTCAGCGATGGTGCAAAAAATCACTAAGACCAGCCTGAAACCTGATTTTGGCTGCTTTGTATTGTTTGACGGTGGCTTTTCAGGACTGGTTGTTATCAACTTCACATCAAAAGCTGCTTTAGAGATTTATACGAACTACATGCGTAATATGGGCATGCCGGAAGAGGAATTAGCCGTCCTACACACTTCAGATGAGGTGGGTGATGTTCTTGGTGAGCTAATGAACCAGCTAGTTGGTGACTTTACCAACCAAGTTAGAAAAGATCTTCAAACGCACATCACTCAGAATCAGCCGAAGATGTTAACGCTGAACAAACAAGTGATCTTGTCGGTAGACACCAACTTAGATCGCCCACAGGCACGTCGAGTTACCTTCTCAACAGAGAACGGCAATATTTTCTACCTTGAGCTAGCAATGGACAAAACTGAGTTTATTCAGTTAGAGGAATTCGAATCACACGAAGATGAGAGCCCAGATTCAATTCTTGAACAAGCTCAGAAAAAGCTGACGTCAAAGAAAGAATCGCCTAAAGAAGAAGCGGATCCAAATGGCAGCGATCTACTCGATGAACTAGGTATCTAAGCCAGTTCTCTCCTATTCAATAAGCCGCTGAATAACAGCGGCTTTTTTACGTTTGTTAATGCTTTGTTTCGAAACAAATCTTCCAAGCGGACCAGTCAAGAGTTTCGTTTTAATGTCAGAAGCGTTAAAATGGTCGACTTCGTAAAAATCAGTGAGATTTTCTGTTGTCGATGGATAAACAAAAAGCCCTCAAAAAAATTGCTAAGTGTCTAGAACTTGGTAACTCAGCCAACGTTAATGAAGCGGCGAATGCGATCAAAATGGCGCACCGCCTCATGCTTAAGTACGGCTTAGACAAAGATGATATTGAATTCATCAAAATGGGCAAAACTAAATCGACACACTTACTGCCATCTAACGTCAGCTCGACCTTGCTTCGCATCATTCGGGGTATCAACACTAAGTTTGGTGTTGAGGCTGTGCTGACCAACCACAAAGGCTTGAAACGCGCCGAGTTCATCGGTGAGGCGGATCGTGCAATTTTCGCAGCGTTCGCATTCGATATCATTTATCGTGAACTGAATGAGCAAACAGGTAAATTCCGCAATAGCTTTGCGGGGACGGGGACTTCGACGGGTGAAGTTTCTCGGCGGGTCAATTCGTTTGTTTCTGGTTGGGTTGAGGGTGCATTGGAAAAACTGCCCATCATTAGCCCAGATGACGATTCAAACAAGAAAATCGACGACTACATCGATAAAGAGTTTAAGAATATTGACCGTGAAACGTTCAAGAAGCAACTGAGAGAAGCGATGAAAAACCTGACTGAAGATTACGAAGTCGGTCTTAAAAAAGGCCGCTCAGTATCAGTAAGCCGCCCTATTGATGGCGCACAAGCCCCTAAAATGCTCCGCTAATTTCTTATCCCACTTCCCATAACCTGGCTGAATTTCCATCACTTACGTTCAGCCAGCGTTAATATTCAGTCAATTAATATCTCCTCAATTGACATAAGTAACAACAAATAGTTAATTCTGTTCCCGCAAAAGTTCGCTTCTTTGCTTCATTCCTTGCGAACAAACGAATACTAAGAATACATGGAGATGTTTTCGTGAAAAAAATGACTTTAGCGCTAGCCGTCGCTATTGCCCTTTCCGGCTGTCAGGCAACTCAACGCCAAAATGCAACTACTGGTGAATCAGAAACAAACTCAGTAACCAAAGGTGCCTTACTCGGTGCTCTAGCAGGTGCAGCGGTGGGATTAGCAACAGGCGATGATGCAACTGAGCGTCGTCAACACGCTTTAATAGGTGCAGCTGGCGGTGCCGCTGTTGGAGGCGGCGTAGGTTACTACTTCGATCAACAAGAGGCTGCGCTAAGAAAAGAGTTGTTAGACTCTGGCGTGCAAGTGGAGCGTGTTGGTGAAAATCAGCTAATGCTTCGTATGGAAAATGGCATTGGCTTTCAAACCGGCTCATACAACTTAGACCCAAGCATTCATAACACCTTGCGTGGCGTGGCGAAAATTCTGGTCGAATACCCTGATACTAGCTTGGTCATTGAAGGACATACAGACAGCACTGGCAGTGATACCACTAATCAAGTGTTATCTGAACGTAGAGCCGAGTCCGTGCGCTCCTATCTTATCTCTCAGGGTGTTGCTTCCGGACGCGCCATCGCACGTGGTAATGGCGAACGTTTCCCTCTGTGCACGAACAACACCTCAGAAGGTCGTGCTTGCAACCGAAGAGTCGAGATCAAGATACTACCTCTCAAATAACATCCGTAATTTTCTCGATGAAAATGGCTTCTCAGGAAGCCATTTTTTATTTATCAGATAATACATTACACTATAGTGCAGGTAAGCCAGTTTTAATGGACTAAGGAATATCTTGAAATTTATCAGCCTTTTATTGTTGTTATTGTCCCCTCTCAGTTTGGCAGAGTCGATTGAAGCTTTAACCGCTAAAGCTCAGAATGACGACATAGAAGCACAGGTCCAACTAGCCAATCAATACCTCAATGGTGAAGAAACACCACCTTCACGAGGTGACGCTATTTACTGGTTCGAGCAAGCCGCTAACAATGGCAGTACTGAAGCCATCACCCAATTAGCCTCTCTTCACCTTCAGGGTGACAATAAGAACACTAAAGAAGCGATTTACTGGCTGACGCAACTCGCGGTAGCAGGTAACGTACAGGCTCAGTTAAATCTTGGCAAAGTGTATGAAAGCATGCCTCACTCACCAGAAACACTAGATTTGGCAGAAGTCTGGTATCGCACAGCTTCGCCACAAAGTGAAGAAGCAGAGCAAGCTTATGCAAGAGTGTTGGAGAAGAAGTTCAACGCTCAGAGAGCGAAGCAAGTATCCTCAATTGGTCAGTTAGAAGTCGCTTTTGATGATTCCAGTATTCAACTAAGTCCAATCGCTAAGAGCAAATCCAGCTCTAGCAAGCGCAGTAACGACATCATCTATTCTTTGATTGGGGTTTCGACAATACTTTTTATTTTAGCGATCTGGTTAGGCCGAAAAGTGAGTAAGCTGAAAGCACATTCAACACTCTCGCATAAAGGTCTATCTTCAGAAAAGCGTCAATTGGAGTCTCAGCTAAAAGACAAAAATAACTTGTTGAAGCAACAGAAAAAGCAACTGGAAACATTGTACAAACAGTTTAAGAAAATTCAGTCTGCTCAAAGCCCTAGCCCTCAAAGACGTCATGCTGAACCTTCAGCATCAGAACAAAAGCTTTCTCTGGCTTGTGCTCTATTTGGATTCAAAGTCGGCGCAATTCCTGCTGAAAAAGAAATAAAAGTCAGATATAAGCAGTTGTGTAAGATTTACCATCCAGATTTAAAAGGCAGTGATGAAGAAATGAAACGCCTTAATAGTGCGTTAAAGATCATCCTTACCAGTGTTAATAGATAGTTACAAATTAAAACACATTGAGTTTAAAACGCTCAAAGGTCTTATTTTTACTCACTTGCGCAATCGATCTCTCTCCCAGTTCACGTAACAAATAGTTAACTTACATTCCGCATGTATGTCATAATCTGCGCCGAAAATAACACCTGGTAAAACAAGGTGAGGAGAAATCTATGTTTACTATCGAAGGTATTTGCGACTGGTGCAAAAAACCTAGCCTGGTTACCAAACATGAGTATATTGATGGCCTCTGCCACCACTCTTGCAAAGAGTGTAACGACCTAGCAAAACTGGACGTTCGCCAATTCAATATCGCAGAGAGCCAGCAACGTGAGCGCCGCTCTCAGTCATAGCAGCCGCAATTTGCTTTCTAGATGAGAAGAAACAGCCACCGTTTGACGGTGGCTTTGTTGTTTTAAGAGGCGCTGATATTAGTTGATCACAGCGTCGGGTTGATTTTCAGGGGATGCAGCCTTAAAAGCAGGGTGCTGCCTTAGTGACATTGTCACTTTATGAATAATTGGGTAACGACTCAGATCTACATTGAATCGCTCTGCGTTGTACACTTGCGGAACCAAACATACATCGACCAAACTAATTTCATCCCCTACACAATAGGCACCATGAGTCTCAGCCAGCTTCTTTTCTAAGCTATGAAATCCGACTTCAATCCAGTGGCGATACCATTGTGATTTTTCTGCCTCTTCCACCGATAGCTCGTTGGTTAAATATTGCAGTACACGCAAATTGTTGATGGGATGAATATCAACCGCTATATCCTGCGCCAGAGCTTTAACCACATACCGCTTTTGTTTATCCAAAGGCGTGAGCAAAAGACTAGGATATTGCTCATCAAGATAATCAATAATGGCAAGTGACTGATTAAGGCGTACGTTCCCATCCACAAGAACTGGAACGAGTTCACTGGCGTTAAGAGACTGGAATTGGGCGGAGTGTTGCTCTCCGCCATTTTTGACCAAATGGATTGACTTCTGCGCATAGGGCAACTGTTTCAAGTTGAGCGCAATTCTAACTCTATAAGCCGCAGATGAGCGCCAGTATCCATACAACGTCATTTCCGACATCAGTATTTCACCACTTTCTGGTCAATAGAGCCAAAAATAGAATCACCAGTTGCGTCTTTCATTTCCATTTTGATTCGGTCGCCAAACTTCATAAAGCTGGTTGAAGGCTTACCATCTCGAATAGTTTCAATCATGCGCACTTCTGCAATACACGAATAACCCACGCCGCCTTCAGTAATAGATGTGCCGTATTCCGTACCTTGCTTATTTGAGACCGTACCCGAGCCCACGATAGCGCCAGCTGATAATGGGCGGGTTTTCGCAGCATGCGCCACCAGCTCAGGAAACTCGAACGTCATATCCACGCCTGCATTGGGGCAGCCAAATGCTTCGCCGTTGTAGAAAGACAGCAGAGGCAGAGTGACTTTACCACCATCCCATGCATCACCTAATTCGTCTGGTGTCACTGCCACCGGAGAGAATACAGAAGATGGTTTAGATTGGAAGAAACCGAAACCTTTTGCCAACTCATTCGGGATCAGCCCACGCAGTGAAACATCATTCACCAACATCAGTAGGCGAATCGAACCCGCTGCTTCTTCCGCAGTCGCCCCCATAGGTACATCGTCGGTGATCACAGCCACTTCACCTTCAAAATCGATGCCCCACTCCTCACTGCCTACAGGAATATCATCTCTAGGCCCGATAAACGCATCGGAACCCCCTTGATACATAAGTGGGTCAGTCCAGAAACTCGGTGGCATTTCGGCACCTCGGGCCTTACGCACCAGCTCAACGTGATTAACGTAAGCACTGCCATCGGCCCACTGATAAGCGCGCGGTAATGGGGATTCACACTGATTTTGTTCAAACGGTATCTCGGCAACCAGTTTACCTTCATTTAATGCTTTATAGACCTCAGCGAGTTGAGGCTCTACTTTCGACCATTGGTCAAGCGCCGACTGCAAAGTGGTGGCAATATCAGGCACAGCCGTACATTTAGTCAGATCTTTACTGACGACGACCAATTGTCCGTCTCGAGTGTCATTTTTCAGGGTCGCTAACTTCATCATTGTTCCCTTTTATTCTTCTGGATGTGATTTCCAACTGTAAACGTATTCTGGGTTCTCTACTGCATGAGCCTCATCGCTAAAGTTTAAAGCGTGTCGGGTATCGATCATCACAGCAACTTCATCAGTAAATTTCTTCTTGTATTGCTGACCCGCTTTAAATGCTTTCGGGTGTGGGCCGTGTGTAAAGCCTGCTGGGTGGAAAGTCACCATGCCGGCTTCAATATTGTCCCTGCTGAAAAAGTCACCCGCATGATAGAAAAGCACTTCATCGTAGTCATCGTTGTTGTGATAGAACGGTACCTTCAGCGCACCAGGGTCACTTTCAATCGGTCTTGGTACGAAGGTACAAACGACAAAACCTGCTCCTACAAACGTCGTATGTGCTGAAGGTGGTAAGTGGTATCGGTGAGACATTAACGGACGAATATCACGCCAGTTAAGCTTCACAACAGAGAGATCACCGTGCCACCCGATCGCATCAAGCGGGTTAAACGGATAAGTAATCACGCTCACTTGCTCGTGTCTTTTCACCTGCACTTGAGTTTGGTTTTCCGAATACTGCGCTTTGAAATGATCATCAATTGAAGGAATTTCCAACACGGCAGGATCAAACACCGCATGATTACCAACCATACCTTTTTCAGGCAATGAGTAAGCAGCATCGGTATTCTCGACCATAAGAATGAACATTGGCTCAGATGGCTCTAGGCGCCAGTTGGTCGAGCGAGGAATCATCACATAATCCCCTTCGCCGACCTCTAGATGACCGTAGTCGCAATACAGATCCGCTTTACCCTGATGGATAAACAGCAGTTCATCCCCATCGGCGTTTCGTACAAGAAAATCCATCTTGTCTTCCATACGCCAGATACGAATTTTACAGTCATTGTTATGCAAAAGGTTAGGCACCACCCATGGTGAAACCTGTGCCGCTTTCTCAACCAGATTAAAATTGAACGCGCGAGGTCTTAACTCCCCTTCCCATTCCGTCCAACCTGTTGGTGCATGTTGGTGATGGAAGTGTGCCGCTGGGCCGAAGAATCCGCTTCGGCCTGCTTCGCGCTCATAAATTGCGTCTTCCGGGAAGTCGGCGTGTGCCTGCTTGGAGCACACTCCCTCCCGGTGAGGGAATGTAATCCATTTATGCATCGCTCAATACTCCTCGACGAATCTGATCTTCTTCAATCGATTCAAACAGCGCTTTGAAGTTACCTTCACCGAAACCTTCGTTACCTTTACGCTGAATAATTTCAAAGAAAACTGGGCCAATTACCGTTTGAGTAAAGATTTGCAGTAAGATGCCATCTTTCATCGGCGCACCATCGATCAAGATCTGCAGATCTTTTAGTTTCTCAACATCTTCCGTGTGGCCTTCTACTCTCGAATCGATTTTTTCGTAGTAAGTATCTGGCGTTGGCATAAAGTCCATACCACGGTCGCGCAGCGTTTGTACGGTTTGATAAATATCATCCGTTGTCATTGCGATATGCTGGATGCCTTCGCCATTGTATTCACGGATAAACTCTTCAATTTGTGATTTGTCGTCTGAAGACTCATTGATTGGGATGCGGATTTTGCCACATGGTGCCGTCATCGCGCGGCTGACTAGGCCAGTCAGCTTACCTTCTATGTCGAAATAGCGGATTTCACGGAAATTACCAATACGCTCATAAAAACCAGCCCATGTATCCATGTTGCCCTGTTTAACGTTATGAGTCAGGTGGTCAATCTCATACATGCCTACGTCCGCTTTCTTCAAGCGAGCTTCAGCGTCTTCGTAAAAATTGAAATCAACATCATAGATGCTCTGTTTTCCGTAACGATCCACGAAATACAGTAAGCTTTCACCGATTCCGTATACCCCAGGAATACTCAATTCCATTGGGCCGACTTCAGTTTTATACTCTTCTGCCCCATTTTCTATCGCATGTGCCATTGCAACACCGGCATCTTTGACACGAAATGCCATGCCACAAACCGATGGTCCATGAATTTTGGCAAACTCTTCAGCCTGACTATGAGGCTGAGCATTGACGATGAAGCTGATATCTCCCTGGCGGTATAACCACGCTTCTTTTGAACGGTGCCTGGCTATCTCCGCGAACCCTAGAGAAACAAACAACGCCTTCAATTGCCCGATCCCTTCATCTGTCGCAGCGGTGTACTCGACAAATTCAAATCCATCAGTTCCAAGTGGGTTATATACTTGAGTCATTGTTCTTCCCTCAGTGATTGGTTACGTCCTTTCTTATTAACTTGAACCAACTTGATGACTAAGGGAATAAAGCTGCTCTAAATCGCTCTGGATGTACTTTCAAGTTATTTTGTAAATAAAACGTAACAGAACCAGGCCAAATCGTTAAGAGACTGAATAATATAAATTTATCGCAAAATTTAGTAACATTTATTTTACATTCAACATATCAATTAGCAACTTCGTTGCCCATGCGCACCATTTACCCAGCCAGCACTACTCCGATTTGATAGGTAAAATTAAACACATTGCCTAGCAATAAGTATCAGATTTATCTGAAGAATGAATAGATAAACCGAACACGTATAAATAGTAAAAATCTCACTTTTAGGCTCCCAAGATTTCAGCCATATAACCCCTCATTTATTGATTTAACTCAGAGATCGGAATCTACGGGCATGGATATGGTAACGACCTCTGTTCCCAAAAAGGTCAAATAACAATGAGTGAGATAAACCGTGAACGTCTGATAGAGCATTTCTTTCAGCTTATAAAGATCGACAGTGAATCACGCAATGAAAAGCAGATAGCTGAAACACTCGCAGAGCAGCTTGGTGCAATGGGACTCGCGGTGCACAAGTTACCCGTACCTCGTCAAGTTTCCAATGGCTTTAACGTATACGCGCGACTTGAAGGTAGCCTTGATGGCAGCATTGTTCTAAGTAGTCACATGGACACTGTCACACCGGGTATTGGCATTGAGCCTGTCATTGAAGACGGTATTATTCGTTCCAAGGGCGACACTATTCTTGGCGGTGACGACAAGTCAGGCATCGCTGCAATCATGGAAGCTATCCGCTGTATTCAGTCTGACGGATTGGCGCATAAAACCATTGAACTTGCCTTTACGGTTCATGAAGAAGGTGGCTTGTTTGGTTCTCAGCACTTTGACATGTCATACATCACGTCAGACAAAGCGATTGTTCTTGATACAGGTGGACCAATCGGCACTATCGTCAACGCAGCACCAGGCCAACAAAAGATAATTGCGAAAATTAAAGGTAAACCAGCCCACGCAGGTCTAGCACCTGAAGAAGGGATTAGTGCCATTCAAGTCGCAGCTGATGCCATAAGTAAAATGAAGTTGCTTCGTATCGACAGCGAAACCACTGCGAACATTGGTATTGTGGAAGGCGGAAACGCAACAAATATCGTTATGCCGGAACTTAAAGTCGTCGCAGAAGCCCGCTCTCTAAATGACGACAAACTGACTCAACAAGTGTCTCATATGATCGAGACATTTGAGCACACATGCCAGCAACATGGAGCTAGCGTAGAGATTGAATCTACCCGCGCATACAATGCATTTGTTATTGCAGATGATCACCCACACATTGAGTCCGTTAAAGCATCATTTGAAGCTATTGGCGCCAAACCTTACACCAAAGGCACAGGTGGTGGCAGCGATGCAAACAACTTTAACGCGAAGGGTCTAACAACAGTTAATGTCTCGACTGGTATGGCAAAAGTTCATACTACCGAAGAATTCATCGCCATCGATGATATGGTAAAAATTTCACAATTTGTGAAACATTACCTAACTCATTAATAATAACTAAATTAGAGCCGGCTTATATTATCTGGCTCTTCACTTCAATTAGCCATCTTGCTCAAATAACACTCAACTCAATATCGATTAATATCTAATTACTTATTTCTTCATTATTTCGCTAGTCATTTATAGTCAATAATATTGATAGCATAAATATAGATTGTTAAACTGCGCCGTCTCAATAACAATACATTGCATATTAATGTTTATAAGAACTGCATTACTCATCGTCACTTGTGCTTTTTCATCACTGTCACTCGCCGAAGCCTCAGAAAAAGGAACTACAGAACAAATTTATCATTCTGGAAGCAACTACTTAGCGGAAAGCTATGATGTATTTTCACCGGATAACAAAACATTTGAATTGGTTTTGAAAGATCTCGATTCGGACAAATGTTTGGTGTTCCAAAAAAGTGAGAAGTCAGATCTCGTCCGTGTCTATGCGACTAACCTGAATAAGAGTCACTACGTTACGCGGCCAATATCAGGCAAGATTCAAATTCGCTTCAGCGAAGACCCGAATCTCTATGATCTTACGACAAACAGGCATTACATCAGACCAACGCTTACGCGGTTGAGTAAAGAAAGAGACGCTGAGTTGTTTAAAAGTTTGAGCGTACAGGAGATTATGTTTGTAAAGCTCGATGTACTAGGTAAAGAACACGTATTAAAAATCAATATCGAGGATTTGGAAGAACTATTGAAGATGGGGACCTTTATTTAAGAGTTCATATTTTCATCATTTGAGTGAGCTTATATAAAAATACCCTTTTAAATATAAGCTCTTTATATGAATAACTATCCTCAGTGCAATCGTTTCACTTATTAATTCACCCCAATCTTTAATTGATATAATTATATATAGCCCTTCAGATAAACTTGAAAAATTAAACGAATGCTTGCCTATAAGTAAAACTCTCCGCACTCGCAGTGTACGTTTACCTGCTCTTCTAGTTCTAGGGCCATGATTTTGATACCAAGGAAAGTAAATAACCCTCCAGTCATACAACCCATCACCACTAATATCTTCTGATAGGCGGATTTCGTAGAACGAAGAGATGTTAAGTCTTAACCATGGATTTGTTGGGAGAGTAGAGGTTTAGCAAATTCCCGCTCAACATCAATAGAGCACCTAGTATCAGAGAAGTTTCAAACGATTCCGAGTAAAGCACAATACCGACTACTGCGATGACTGGTAACCTCAAGAAGTCCATCGTTACGACCACGCTGGCCTCAGCATGTTGCATCGCTTTCGTAATACAAAAATGGGCAGTTAGCGCGGTGATGCCTACAACCGCAATCCATACCCATTGCCAACCTGACGGAAGCTGCCACTCCGAAAGAGACATACCTAGGCCAATAGGAAGCTGAATCATACACATAAGAAACAGTATCGTTAGCGGATGCTCAGTTGATGATAAGGACTTCGTTGTCGCATGGGCAATGGAGTAACCAATCGCCGCCCCCAAAACGATAATGGCAGCAAGATTAACTATCTCGGTTCCGGGCTGAACGATCATCCATACGCCAGCGAAGCCAAACGTTATTGCACTCACTTTCCGGACATTGAGCTTTTCACCCAGAAATAAACAAGCGATCAATAAGGTCCATAAAGGAACGGTAAATTCCATTGCAAATACTTCGGCTAAAGGTAGCAAGCCGATACCAACAAACCAGCCATACTGACCGCCAAAATGGAAGACATTCCTCAGCGTATGTAGGCCCATACGCTGCGTTCGAAACAACCTAAACTGCCCAGATTTAACGATCAATAGAGAGACAATAATCAAACCAATCAGGCTGCGAAAAAACAGGACTAGAAAAGTGTCAACGTGGCCACTTAATTCTCTGGCCCCAACCGCCATCAAGCTAAAAGAGACCAGAGCACCTGTCATCCAAATTGCAGCCATCATCATTTGACTGATTCCTTAATCACTCAAGCATATTGCCCAACGATAGCTATATCATACTTTCAGGAAGCTAAACAAAAGGAAAAATCTGACCGTATTAGCAACTCTAGAACATTTGGACCGTCAACTAAGCCCTACATTTCTTGATAAGACTGAATGGTTTTTAGCGCTTTTGAAAGGTTGTTTTTACCATTGAAGTCATGTGCAATCGCGATAACATCACAGCCTGATGCTGTTCCTGCCTCAACGCCTGCATAAGAATCTTCAAATACTAACGTTCGCTCTGGAGAAACACTGAGCTTATTCAAAGCAAGTTGATAGGCTTCGGGGTCCGGCTTGTGCTTTGTTACGTGTTCTTGTGTTATCACCACATCAAACATCCCGCTGAGCTGTAGGGACTGTAAAATATTATCCACCATCCAAGTGGCCGCAGAACTGACTACCGCGCACTGCTTGCCAGCTGATTTTAGATTTTCCAAATACGCTTTTGCTCCCGGGTTAAGGGTCAGATTCTCATCCAGCAATCTCTCATAATGAGCTCTAAAGTGCTGGTTGAACTCCTTCAACTCCGGCGCAATGTCCGCATGCGAGAAAAAATGCCCGGTCACTACTGGCCAACTTTCTCCCATCACATCTTTGTAGATATTAAAATCAACTTCGGCGCCGTAATCCTTGCACGCTAGCGCTAAAGCTTGGCCTTTAAGTGGTTCTGAGTTGACTAAGGTACCGTCCATGTCGAACAGGTAAACATCGTAATTTTTCAAACGCTACTCCATGTTTGATTTTATGGTAAATCTCGTAATTTCCTCGCCGGGTTTCCTGCGTAAATCCCCTTTTCTGTGATGTCTTTAGTCACGACACTACGCGCACCGATCACGGCTCCGTCACATATGTTGACAGCAAGAATGGTCGCGTTTGACCCTACTGTCACCTGGTTGCCGATGTTTGTTCGCCCCCAACTATTAGGATCGGGATCAGGCTGACCTTCTTTGAACAAGTCATTTGCGAACATCACACCATGCCCAATGAAGCAATCCTCACCAATCTTCACGTACTCGCAAATAAAACTGTGAGATTGAATCTTAGTGCGTGCCCCAATAACAGTATTCTTCTGTATTTCAACAAATGGCCCGACAAACACACCGTTTTTCAATGTGCATCCATATAAATTGGAGGGTTCAACAATGGTGACATCGTCCCCAAACGTCACATCCACAACCTTGGCTTGTAATACTCTCGGCACGCTCAAGTTCCTTACTGAAATATCGCATCTTCAATAGGACACCAAAGTGATAGAAAAGGTTCGAACTGTTTGAAAGGAATAAACTTTTTAGCTGAAAGATTATGCTTGAAGTAAACCTCTTCAAGCGCCCAGATATGATGATCAGCGTATATACCCCATGCGAATGCGCCGTCGCGAATTTCTTCTAGACTCAAATTCTTCTTACTTAGGTAACCCTCTATAAAAGCTTTGGACTTGTTTACATCCAACTGAAACATATATTGACAAGCACGCGCAATTTCATAAGCAGGAGGCATGTACTGCAATAGATCCCAGTCAATAATACCCGAAACCTGTTTGTTCTTATCAAAGAAGAGATTGTAATGATGATAATCTCCATGAATCAAAATTCGCTTAGTCTTCGGCTGAAACTCGTGCCGACTTTGAGAAGAAGCAATGTAAGCCATCTGAGCTTGAGCGCGTTTCATCGCCCAAACGTCGACCTCTTCAGGCTCTTTTATACTATTAATCGCTCTATTGATTCGTTCCAGTCTTTCGAGCCAGTTTTGCTGGCTCCAACTCAGCTCAATAGTAGGGAAGCTTCTCTGTGTCTTTGTCTCCATGACTAGGTGTAAATTAGCGAGTGCGGCCCCCGAATTAAATGCATAAGTACAGTCAAATTCGCTTGAGGACACTTGCCTGCCTGTGGCTTCCGGATAGAGGACAAAGCATTCTCCTTTCCATAGAGTGATAGGTGAATTTTCGGCATTCAAGCAAGGCTCTACAATAAAATGCAATGAAGAGGAAAGTTCTGCCAGTAAACGAAGCTCATCTTTGATTCGATGATTGTTCGTATGTTTAAAGTGGCGTAGATAGTATGTTTCGTCTGATCGAATTCTATAAGTAGAATTTACAGCGCCAGAGATCACTTCTTGAATCTCTGCTCGCTCAGATGTTTGCACCCAGCAATTTAAAACTTGTTTATCTAACATCCTCCCTCCTCAGCTCTAATCTCGTAATCTAGGTTACAAAGCCTCCACCCATTGAGAGCGCCACTCTGGTGCTGGATAATTGTCAGGCCAAAACTCGAGTTGTTTTGCAATGAGCCCGTTTACCACAGTATGAAATGTGATGGCTCTGGCGCTCTGAGTACCATCTGTTATCGACACGTCAGTAACGACCGTCTCACCTTCGCAAACTATCGAGTGAATATCAAAAGTCCAGATACCGTGACCTGGATAATTCGTGTTGAGCGCGGCGAAGTTATCTCGTCCAATAATCTTTTCTTTCGATTGGGGCCATACGCCTTCAAAATCTTCGCTTAACCATTCGCTGGCCTTGTAAAAATCATTACTTTGCATCGCTTGCCAAAAAGCGTTCACGACTTCTTTTGCATTCATTTTTTTACTCCATTAAAACAAAGTGCGTTGGTGATATCAGAAGATTAGAGTTCGAGATAGAGCCTCAACATATCCTTATGTTGGATACCATCTTCAAAAATCGGCTCTGGGTAGTGGATGAGAAAATGATCTTTCAATACCGAATCCACGCGGAAACCGAGGCGTTGATAAAACTTGAGTTGATAGCCAAAACATCCTGTTCCTAACTCAACACGTTTTACACCTGAAGACTTAAGTTCTCTGAGAACAAACTCGAGCAAGTGGCTGCCTATTCCTCTCCCGTGGAAAGTTGGCAAAACAGAAGCATTCATTAACTCCACCAGCGATTGGCTGCGTGGCAGCATAACCATGACACCAATAAACTTTCCCTCATCATCCTCGGCAACAAAACATTGAGATTTGCTTAGATACGACTGAATGTTCTCTTCGCTTGGGTCCGCTTCGAGTAATAGCGGTAATGGCACTTGCTCAGGCGCTATCTGTTTGTATTCCATGACTGGTTTTTCACTCTCTATAGCTGTATCCAATATCTTGCCAAAAGGTTGGGAAACACTTTACCCATAACAATGTTTTCTAATTGACCACCATTCGCTTCAATCACTTTTCGGGATGGCCAATTATCATCATCTGCAGTCACAAGTGCTTTGAATATCCCTAGTTTACGAGCTTCCGCCAATGCTAACTTCAGCATCATCTTACCGTTACCTTGGCCTCGGAAGTTGGGGGCGATGTCATACCCGATATGGCCAGCTTCAGAAGAAAGAAATTCATTTTCAATATGATGACGAATACGAATGACTCCGCGAATATTCTGATTTTCATCAATCAACCAGAAATGGCTACAAGGGACGTAACCCGGTTTTAAATCGATACCCAAAGATTCGTTGGAAAGCTGACTGACATAGCGTTCAATATCATTCTCACCTTCCTCATAGTAATCTGCGTTCTCAGGATCATTTTGTTTGAAATCTTGGTAGAATCGAGAAAATGCCTCTTTGAACTGCAATGAAGGGGGGATTAATCTCATCAATTCTGTCCCTCACTCTCAGAATTATTTTTTAGACCATATTGATAGAAAACAACTCGTTGTTCATTCATGGACTGTTTTACAAAGCCAAGCTTTTCTAAAAGTTTCAACGATGCAATGTTTGACTCATCAACACCAGCGACGAGCTCTCTCCAGCCACTTTTGCTCGCAATAGAGTCGATAAACCCAGCAAGCAGCTCACTAGCCAACCCTTGCCCCCAGTACTCTTCTGCCAGCAAATAGCCGATATGCGCACTACCGCTGTCTTGATAGACGAATACAAACCCAGCTAATGAGCCATCGTTAGCTCTCACTACATAAAGTACGCTCTCGTCATTCATTTTGCTTAACCAGATCTCTGCTGATTCATTAGACCTGACTTGGTGAAAGTACGGAGGTAAATTCTCAACAACCTTTTCTGTCAGTGTTGCTTGAATTTCAGATAGAAAATGAGCATCGCGATCGTCATCTTTAAACTGCTTTATGGTTAATCTGTTTGTGTGATATGTTTCCACCGGAACCTCACTTACTATTAAACTCATCTGTGTTTATGGTGCTTTTTAGCTAGCCTTTCGTTGCCCCGTTTGTAATTGCCAGTGACTCTCGCCATCAGTTGCTGTTGGTCATGATTTGAGAGAGTACTGACCTTCGAAACGAATTCAGATGCCTGCTTTCCACGCAATATGGTAACAATCTTACCATTACGTAAAATCCTCAGTTCAGCCCGATTCTCTTCAAAGGAAAAACCTAGGTCAGACCCCATATTAATACTCCTCAACTTCAAACTGGTAAGCGACTCGTCTACCCCACCCGTTTGCCAATTGCTGAATATCCTCAATACCATAGGGTTGACCTTCAATCATGCGTAGCGCAAGTTCAACACTCTGTGATTCCTTTGGAGAATGGTGTAATACGGCTTTTGCACACCACTTTATCTCCACGTGCCAACTGTTGTCCTTTTCTGCGATCAAGGTGTAAGCGCTACGAAGGATCTTCTTAGCCAACATTTTACCCATATACTTATGGTTAGACTCATTAAGCTCATCACATGCTTGGGTTATAAATGACGAGAGATCACCGTTGAGAGCAAAACCGATTTTCCGGTTTGGTTGTAACCGATTGAATTTCTGGGACAAGTCGTCACCTGACACACAACAGCAGCAATGCTTTAACCAAAACTGCCAGTGATAAATTTCATTTGGAGAAAGGATTGCTTCTAGGTGGCCAGGATCGAAGTCTATCTTGCTGAAAATAGTTAACTCTTGCTCTAATTCTGATTTGGTGACCTCAAGTTTTCGTTCGGTTTCAAGATCTAAAGGCTTAGTGAAAACAATAGATAAGTCTAAATCTGACTCAAACTCAACCGCAGTTCCCCTAGCAACACTCCCATATAGATAAAGGCTATGAATTCTGCCTGAAAAAGTGTCACGTAAACAGCTAACCACACGGTCAACTGACTGCCTAAACGCGGGCTGAATATAGGCGACTGAACAATGATTAAGAATGTAACCTTGCTCGTCCAACCCGTTATTCATTGGTTTCATCAAGTTTGTCACGCCACTCTTGTTGTAATATTGCCATAACTACCGTGTCCCACCAGCGCCCTTTAAAATATCTGTTCTCTTTGAACACCGCTTCTCTGCGCATACCCAAGTCAGAGCAAAGCTTAAGAGCCGCGCGGTTCTCCTTAATCGTTTCGGCGTATATCCGATGCATATTAAGCTCACGAAACCCATAATTTGCCAAAGCCGTCGCAGCTTCATAAATCAAACCGCTTCCCTGAAATGAACGTGCTATTCCACATCCCATCGACGCATTATGTTCATCTTCCAATCTCAAGCATACCGTACCAATAAAGATGCCTTGCTGTTTATGCTCTATTGCAAGCTGGTAACTCCTTCTTGGTATTTCGGCAGCCTGTTGAATAAACAATTTTGTCAATTGACGGTATTTTTCTGCTTTGCTGTCCGCTTCGTCATAGAAACGTTGATACTTTACGTCTTGAGATATCGCCACAAACGCGGCTTCATCTTCTAGCGACATGTCTCTAATAACAAGTCTTGGTGTTTCTAGCCTAAACAATTGCTTTCCCTAAAGGTGCTTTTCCATAACAAAATTTGTCAGTACCTGACCACGCATCTCAACCTGTTGTTCTTTCACTACTTTAAACCCCATCCGCTCATAGAAAGGACGAGCAGTAATGCTCACCTCCGAGTAGAGGCGGCTGATACCCTTGTCGTTCGCAACCTTTAGCACATGCTCCATAAGCGCCCGACCAACGCCCTTCCCCTGGAAAGCGTGATGACAAAAGAAATGATCAACTAATCCGGAATCTTGCAAATCGGTATACCCCGCGACTTGACCGTTCATTTCAGCGATGTAAGGGTTAATTTGGCACATTTTGTTTTTCCACCTTTCTATGTCCCATCCTTCTGGCGCCCACGCTTCAACCTGATCCTGACTGTAATGCTGGCGATTTACATTTCGGACTGTATGGAAAAACACTTCCCAAAGCGCATTAGCATCTTCTGGCTGATATTGACGAATAGTGATCATAACACTCCCCTTAGATTGCAGGTCTTTGTTATAACATAAAAAAAGCTCGCTAATCATTAGCGAGCTTTACCTTTAAATAGCAGCCTGTAGCTTTTCTTCAACCTGTTTTAAAATTTGGTATTCTTCTTTATCACAGCCACGAACAATCGACACCCAGTGATCACCCGTTTCATCAGTTCCTTTAAACTCCGCACGCAATTCATACTTGCGCCACGTAACAAAGGCCATAACGAGGGTTAACGCTAAAGTATACAGTCCAAACTGAGGAACAAATGCCCATGTAGCTGCAGACAACACCAATGCCAAAGATAACACTCGAACAATGTTTTCTTTGATACCTAATCGACGAACTTCAAAACGTTTGATTTTGCTCAACTTATAAGCGTCAGACTTTACCACTAACTCGTTAGAAGTAAGCATGAAGTCTTGCTCGCTTACCGTTCTGCGAAAACGAAACAAATCCACTAGCTTGTTACTATGAGTGATTTTACTCATCACTTTTCTCCATGTTATGAAAAATGTACAAAAACTACGATATACATGGAGTTACTTATGGATACAGTGGGATTTATAAATCAAGAAAATACAAAAGGCAAGAACAATTGTGCGAGCCTGCTAAAAATAAGCCCTATGTTACAAAGAGTTAGCTATATCAAACCTTAGAGGGCTCTCGACAAATACTCTCACTAAACCATTCAGCAATGGCACGAGCTCGCCCAAGATCTTCTTCTTCGCTAACAGGAAGATAAGCAAAGCCTCTAAACTCAAGCTGCATGTAGCGAGCAGTAAGCTTAAAAGGTTCAATAAAACAATCTGGTAATTCATGATTGTAGCCAGTCGAGATAACAGATATTTCCTTACCTTTCAGCTGGCGTCCAAGTTGCTTTTCTATGGTCAACAGATCTGACAAGCGATCGAAGAACACTTTCAGTTGTGCCGACATGGAATACCAATAGACAGGCGAAGCGAACACAATGTGATCATAGGTGGTAAGCATGCGAATCAAAGGAATAAAATCATCGCTGCGATTTTCGTGTAGATAGTCATAATAAGAGAGTTGGTAATCCGCTAAATCAAACACCGTAGCATTTGTCATCTCAACAAATTTATTCACTAAGTGACGCGTATTACCATCTGTTTTTGACGTACCCAAGACCACTGCTACCTTCATTAGAATTCCCTCTAGTTTAGTAAGCTAGGCCGTTTTTTCGGTGAAATGTCCACAATCGCTACATTTATAACCGTGTTTATAGAAAAACAGCGGAAAGCCTAAAAGAATAAAGACTAAAAAAGCGGGTCGCTTACCTTTGGTAAACGGCTCTAGTTTTAGGCTACCACATTGAGGGCAATGATCTTGTGAAGTGGAACTTTCTTCAGAACATAAAGCATCAGAATAGTCGGTATTAAGGATAATGGTCGCTTGCTCGGCATCTTCTTCCTGAACCATTAAACGAACTCCGCCAATAGCATTTGAATAGAGCCACTGGGTGTTAACGGTATGTTCGTCAGCAATATTGCTTTCAATTCCAGCGGCTTCCAAGCTCGCTTTCGCAATATGAGCCTCATGAGGGAAAGAAAAACGAGCTACAACTACCATACAACCTCTCTTGTGCTAAACCATCACTCTTCGCATGCCATTTTTTCGGACGTATCACAGTCAGCTAACGCCAACTCGTACTCTGCTCTGGCACTTTCACTCAAATAGACCGCCATACCTTCAAATAGGTTCCATAGCTCTTGGCCATATTTCAACTTAAACTCTTCGCTTGCTAACACCAACTCAAGTTCATTGGCAACGGTCAACTCACAAAACTGGTGTAACTGCTCTTCCGTCATCTCGAATACCGAGCCCGTAAATCGGTCACGAAACTGGATGAACGGTTTAGAATCAAACTGAGGAAACACATAGTCTCTGTCGCAAGAGCAATAGAGATAAACCAGATCTTCTGCTTCTCGACCAATAACCGCTGCGATTTCACTTCGCATTTCCAGTGAGACCATGCTCTCATCAAATCCAGCGGTTCCGTATGCTGCATGGAAGAGGCCAGCGCTCCTGACCGTATCACTCGCATGCCATTTTGCCAGCAAGGACTCTGTTCCAACCAAGTGGGATTCAAGCGAACCGTTTAAGTGCTGAAAGTCACCCGCTCCTAGAGATTCCAAGCGTTCAAAGTGTGTATTCATAATTGATTTCTTTTTGGTTTAACCAGTAATGACCTTAGACATGTTGTAACCAGTGACCACAAATCCCAACTCTTCATATAGCTTCCGAGCCCGCTCATTGTTGAAGGCAACGCGCAATTTAATCTGTTTAATATCGACATCTTTCATTTTCGCTTCCAAAAGCTCGATAGCCTTACTACCCAAACCTTGCCCTCGAAAGGCTTCCATAACGTAAAAGTCGTAGATAAATGTCGACCCTTCTTTTTGATTAACGCAATGCCACAAGTAACCTGCTAATATTGATTCACCATCTTCTTCAGCATCGATACACATCAGTGACTGCCCCTTCGACTCAACACCATCGGGAAAACAACGCTTCAAAGCCTGATGAGCGAGTTCAAGAGATTTCTCAGCAGCGTGGCCTTGATTCTCGGCAATGTCCTTTGCATAGGCCTCGGCAGAATAGTGATAAAAATCCGCAAACTCTTCCGTTCGCATTTCTCTTAGCTTAACCATACTTATCTTTTAACCTCGACCACAAACTGATGTCATCATGATATGTTGAGGGCCAACAGGACCACCTAAATACAACTCATCCGTATCAGTGAAACCACTACTTAAATAACATCGATAGGCGGGCTCGTTTCGACAGTTTACTGTGAGATAAAGCGAATTGACTTGTGGATAAACTTCACCAACATACTGGGGAAGCAATTTAAGTGCATCACGTGCAATACCTTGCCCCTGTAGATTACGATCGATCAACAATGCTCTGATTCCAATACCGTCTTCTGGGCAGAAACTGAATTTCTCAGCGTACCCTATATCAAGAAGAAAAAAGCCCACGGGTTGATCGCCTTTCATAATCACGTAGGGATGTTCACTTTCTTTCAGTTCGGGGATCATTTCGCCAATGTTATCAACGGTAAACTGAGCTTGTTCAGGAGTAACGCTTAACGCATGTATAAGGTGTGCTTTTTCAGCACTGTACTTTTCTATAGAAATCATAATTATCCGAATAATTTTTCCAACCAAACGGAGCTGATATAGCTTCCGTTTTTCTTTGCATAGGAATCAAAAACACCCACTTCTCGGAACCCAAACTTCTTATGCAAAGCAATTGAGGCCTCGTTTGGTAAAGCAATACCAGATAGCGCACGATGAACACCCTGCAGCTTTAACTCCTCCATAAGTGCTTGATATAAAGCAGAGCCGGTACCTTTTCCTTTTACGTCAGATGAAAGATATATCGTCACTTCTACCGTATCTGCAAACGCCTCAGATGGTCGGTATGGTTGCGAACAGGCAAATCCAACAATGTTTCCCTGATGCTCGGCTACCAATAACTGGTGCCTAGTGTTTTGGGAAAATTGTTCAAACCAATTTAAACGGTTTTCCAATGTAAAAGGTCTTTCTTCGAAGCGAGCATTGGTATTGGCAATGTAATAGTTGAAGATATCCGTGATTGACCGAATATCACTGTGAAGTGCAGTTCTAATCTTCATTACTGAATCTCCATAGACTTTGCATCAATCGAGAAAGTCACCAAACCATCGCATTCTCCATACAGGTTGATACCATCCTCTCGCTGCATTCCAAGTTTGTTCAAAATGGTGACCGAAGGTTTGTTCGCTTCCAAAGATACACCATATATTTTCTCATGCTTACCGAGTTTAAAGGTTTCTCGTATCAACGCCTCGGATGCTTCCATTACATAACCTTTCCCCTGATACTCTGGCAGTAGCGCGTATCGGATATCACTGAATTCTGGGTTTTCACACACTTCAACGCCTGCGTACCCCATCTTTCGAGTTGGGTTTTCTATGCAACAAATAACGTAGGAACCAAAACCATACTGCCTCCAGTGCTCTACTCTGTTGGCGTGATGCTGCAGAATTTCTGGTTCTGAATAAGCCGCTCCCTTTGGCAGGAACTTTGTTAAACTATCTGAACTTAGTACTTGCCTGTAGACATCAACATCTGCCTCTTCAACATGCTTCAATATCAAGCGTTCCGTATACAACATATTCCCTTTACCCTGACATATTTGATTCGAGCACTCGGCTCAATCAAAGATCAAATTCAGCATTGTGTAGTTTGAGCACATTCACGAGAGGTTCTTCCCACCCCAGGCAAAGCTTAAGCTGTTCGACAATAGGCTTCACCTGAGCTTTATCAACATTGATCTCTATCTTAAGCAAGTCATAATTCTCTACTAAACCTTTATCGCCGAACACAGGTTTAGCACCCTCCAGTGCACGATGAGAGCCCGTCATGGCTCCAAAGGCCCAACAGTGGTCGTAATCACCAATCTTATCGACACCAGATTCATGCAATGTGCTAAGAACTTGTGCCTTTTGGGCAGGTTGGCAAAAGATTTCTAATTTATACATCTTGTCATTCTTTTAAATCATGGATTCCACTTCAATCCTAAACGGCTCACAAGGCGTGCCTTGATGGTACTTCAACTGCCATTTTTCACCCGTAAACACCCAAATTGACGAACGTTTGGTATACAAGCTTGCGCTTCCCTTAGAATCAACCCAAGCCGATTTATACAGCAGCAATTGAACAGAAGGTTCAAGCGCAATACATTCAAATGATTGTGAATGTATCTTGCCTGTTGAAGGCTCCTCGTTCTCCATCAGCTCTAATATAGACTGCAGATCAAAGCTTCTGCCTGAGCGACCCACTTCACGAAATCAGGGTGAAGTAAACGCATAACCTCATGTTCGTTCTGACGGGTTTCATATTGTTGAAGCAAGACTTCTTGTTCAATGAGGAATTTCATCCGTGTAGTACCTGTCATTGCATGCCTTTCAATAGCCTGAAGATATCACTCCCGACTGCCATATGAAACACGTCAATTGATAAAGAAAACTTAACGCACATTCTTCACATACCTTTATTTACAGGCCCCGTCCCTATAAAATACGCAAAACATTTATCAACACGGATACCCCATGGCAAAACTTACTCTGCAAGAACAAATGCTGAAAGCTGGTTTAGTGAATGAAAAGAAGCTAAAGAAGGCCAAAAAAGGTTCAAAAAAATCACGCGTACAAGCTCGTGAAGTAAAAGCCGCGGTCGAAGAACAAAAACGTCAACAGCAAGAGCGTGATAAAGAGCTAAGCAACCAACAAAATGAGCAGCGTCTGAACAAAGAAATTCATTCGCAAATCAAACAGTTGATCGAGATGAACAAAATCGATCAGAAAGATGGTGATATTAAATATAACTTCACCGATGGAACGCTCGTCAAATCCCTTTACGTTGAATCGATTATCCGCGAACAACTTATCAAAGGTATTCTTGCTATCGCCCGTCATGAAGATGGCTATGCGGTGATCCCCGGGGTTGTCGCAAACAAAATTGCACAGCGTGATGACCAAGTCATCATTGAGCTCAAAGAGCCAGAATCAGACGTGCCAGCCGAAGACGACCCATATGCAGACTATGTAGTCCCAGACGATCTGATGTGGTAAAGAAAAAAGCCACTCGGTAACCGAGTGGCTTTTTACTAGTGTTATTCGAGCTATCTATCGCAGGGTTTGTATTACTTTCCCTTTGCCATCCTTAAAATGAACTTCTGCATGCGCGCCGTTAAAGAGTGCCAAGTTAGGCGGTAGATGGCCTATATCCACGTCATATAGAACAGGCACCTTTAAGTCATTGGCCACAGAAAGGAAAGCTTCACTAGACGTTATTGCTTTTCCACAATTATCTAAAACCGCATTTCTTCCAAATAACAGTCCACTAATCTGTTCAAAGACACCTTGGTATTTTAACCCTTGCAAAGCGCGCTTTAACACTGTCGGTGGCATCTCTGCATTCTCTAAATACAGAATCAAACCGTCATTTGGATAGCATTGTTTAAAGCGCTCAAGATCGAGATACTCTGTCCCAATCAGGTGGGCCATAGTATCAAAGCAGCCTCCTATCAGACGTCCACTAAAGCTCAACTCTTCAACATCACCCACCGCTTTCCACTGAGTTCTCTCTGTTTTAACTAAGCAACAGTTCGGATGAGTTTCGAAAGACTCACCAGAAACCTGATAAAGATCAGAAGAGAACTGCGTTATTTCAGCCCCAGCTTTGGCTGTCATAACATTTAAGGTGTTTGCGGTGAGCTCGTCCTTCTCAAGTGGGTTTAACTCCATCAAATTGGAGCTATGTAAAGTCGACCAACCTAATTGCGTGGTAAGCACTGAGCTGATAGTACTCACGTCAGAAAAGCCAAATACCCACTTTGGCTTAACCTGCTTCAATTTTTCAAAATCGAGTAAAGGCAGAAGGTCCATCGCAAATTCACCACCCCAAGGTGGAGCAACCGCCGAAATGGAGTCATCGCACAAGAACTTCATCAACTCTTCTGCTCTCATTGATGGAGTCGCACTCACATGCTTTTCGTTTTCTCTTAGGCAGTGGCCTTCGATTACATTAAATCCAAGGCTTCGAAGGTGTTCCAAGACGAGGTCTAAACGTTGGTGACACCCTGAAGGAACGCCCGAAGAAAAAGCGGTAACGGCGATCTTATCCCCTTTCTGTAGAGGCTCTGGGTATTTCATAGTATTCCTATTTTTATTATTCGTTTGTCTTGCCATTAGATATAAGAAAATTGATTAAACTAAAAAGAATCATCAGAGACTTCACTCAAACCTGAGCGACTTGCAATCTCCGATTCAAAACCGTCGATGCTCTTTTGGTTTTTCTTCAGCCAATACTTTTCAATCCCCTCAGTCCCCTGCTTTTCGGACCATTTTGCCAAATCTTTTCTGTCCCCTTCGTAACTAAAATATGGTACAGACATACCGCACGAAGATTGAACCATGTTGATATCAAGGATAAATATCTGACGGGCAGCCACGCTTTCGGGGAACAAGCTGACGTACTTTTTCCATTCCGCATCTTTGTTATGCAGCACACTCGCCTGTCCGTAGGCTCTTAAAATTAATGGGGCGCCTTCAAATGCACAGAACATGAGGGTCATGCGTGGGTTATTCAACACATGTGCGGCCGACTCATTACCGCTACCAGTGAGGTTGAGCCAAGCGATTTGAGTTGGGCTGATGACTCTAAGTGAATCCCCACCTTTTGGCGACAAGTTCACACTACCGCTATCCGCTGCAGTACCGACAAAATAGAGTTTTTGTTGCTCAATAAACGCGATGTGTTTATCCGATAACTCTGAAAACTGTTTTCCCATCTTGCTCAACTCTCATTCCATATGCTACACGTAAAATACATTAATGCGGTTAAATATAAGAAACAAGTAGTTATGTGTTGAGGCGCGTCAAAGCGACTCAATTTAAACAGTGTGTACCTACTTTTCTTTGATTCACGAGATTGGCGACAATTTGCCACGAAGGCCAATTAGATAACCAAAAGGGGCTCCTAATTGGCAGATGGAAAGCCCTTTATTTCATTGTCCAACCATGTCTAATGCTCAACAAAAATAAGACGGTTCGTATCAAACCCTCTCGCTTTAGACATCGAAATAAATTTATCGATAACCTCTTGCTCTACAGAGCTTGAACGCGCTAATAGCCACAAGTAATCATTATCAGGACCAGAAACGAACGCATAATCGTAGTTTTCTTTTTCAAGTTCGAAAACCACATATGAACCATAAAATGGACCGAAGAATGATACTTTCAAGTAGCCTTGATCTGAGCTTCGAACGAAATATGCATTACCTTCCGCCTCTTTCCACTCATTGAGTTCTTCGGAAAAGCCTTGGTTAATGACTTTGACACCGCCGTCGTCCTTAAGACTGTATTCTGCGGTTACCTTACTCAGGCCTCTTTCAAATGAGTGGTCGAGCCTTGCAATTTCGTACCATTTACCCGTATACCTGTCGATGTCAAAATCCTGCACGGGTTTAACCTCACTCGGCATTCCTAAGCAACCGCTGATAAAAAGTACCGTAAACAAAAAAAGAATTCTTTTCATGATGTCTCCATACTACCCGAAACGTTTGATTCAACTATTTGTTAACTCTAGTAATATACCGAGTTTAACAGCAAGAAGTTCAATCAAAATAAAATTATCCTTTTCCAATTTTTTATCCAACAACCTCTGCAGCGGTTCGAATCGACTTAGATATTTGCTGAACAAAAAAGCCTTACCATGCAGCGAAACATGCACTTAAAGAGGTGGCCAATCTTTCAGCCATGTAAACTGCCTTATGTTATTGACAATCCACTCAAGCGACACCTATTTTAGTGCCAGGATTTGGCCCCACATTTCTCACACTGAAACTGATCTTCTTGATCGATAAAAAAACTGTTGGTGTGCTCACCATCTTTAACAACAAAGGCTATCAGGAATTCGATACAACTTCCGAACAACGATTGCTTTTGCTCAAATTTGGAATCAGATTTATTCGTTTTTCTACTTGGATATGAGGAGTAAGTGATTGACATTTTTGGCAGAAGTGAGGGTGTTTGATGTATTGGCTACTTTCCACTGATACGACTCATTCAGTTTTAAAAGACACTAAAATATAACATTTCCCATAGCTATATTAAACACGTCCGAATATGATTAGTTTCGGTCATATAACTGCTTTTAACTGACCTTAAACTAAATCAAGTGTTCTATAACTTCAGGTTTTATTTGATTCAAAATAGCCATTCCTCCTTCGGATTCTGTATTTATCTCAACCCAGCCGTCAGTACCCATAAATTCAGCTTCAGCAAAGCTTATTTCTTGGTCACTATGGGTATCAATAAGCTTACCTTTCAATCGAAAAGTCCCTAGGGATGTTTTAAGCCGTTTAATTGAAAATTCCATCTCACTTCCTTTTTACATGACTTTAATAAGAAGAGCCGTCTATTTTTCTTATAGGAATGTCCTTGAGTATAACACTTTCCGCCATACGCATATTGATAGCAGTAACCTGCTCATCACACTTTGGCGTTGTCACATAGTGGGTCATACATCCGCAAAGGTTACAACGATGAAACTCCACACATTTATCTCCCCAAATATAGTAAAGAGAAGGATCTTCAGACCATGTAACGGTTACCTCAGAAGGCGAATAGTAAGCCCACAGTGCAGCATAGCGACGGCAGATTGAGCAATTACACTCTCCCACTTCCAATGGGGTGCTCTTAGCGACTAACTTCAGATTCCCACAATGACAACTTACTTCCATGGTACAGGCCCTTTCCTATCCATTACGTTTATAACCGTTGATAAATGACGGTATGCGACAAAAATAACATTGAGTAACGTTCATTGACTCTAAAACGGTATTCAAATTCTTGATCATCGAGCTTTTGCCACGTTCGGTCGAAGTACTCATTAATGTCATTAATGCGTCCCGAAGGCACTTTTAGATGTTTATCACTCCATTGATAAGTACATGACAGAGCCAGCACACCGCCAATAGAGACTCGCGACATCAAATAGTCCACCACTTGTTTGGGGGATTCACATTGGTCAAGCACATTTAGGCAGACCACTAAATCACATTGAGGGATAGTTAACTCATCAGAAGCTGGGGTGTTAAAGGTTTCAACAACCAGTGGTAAATACTTATTGGATAAAGAGTTTGTATCAAGCTCCAAGTCAACATCTTCACCCTCAAACGCCCTAAATCGACTAACCCCTGGCGTGAGCAGGATCTCCGTAAAAGCATCAAGTAAACGACGAGAAGGCTCTACAACATAGACTCGCTTTAACTCTTCACATGATGAAACAAGCTCGTAATTTGCTCTTCCGCACGCAGGCCCAACTTCCAGTAGGCTTTCTGGCTTTATATGATGCTCCGATAATTGTTTGGCGATGGCTTGTGCAGCCTGAACACTGTAATTCGAATGAATGAATTGTGTAGGTACATTTTGACTTTTAGGCCTGTTAACTTTTGTGTCTAAACACTTGTCTATCCATGAGGCTTCAATATAGGAAGCTAGCCATTTTTCTGTAAGATAAAAATCGTCCATTTTTTCACTTAATATCCATCGATTTTATATGTTAAACATCTGACCGTATCATGAGGTTTAAAAACTCAGATCTTTTTTAGCATTCCGCGTGTATGCCCTTACTAAATACTCACATGCAACTAAACACTTATCTACAAATAGTTATATTGAATTGTTGGCTTGAGTCTCAAGTTATCTATTTGAGCAAATAGGTAAATTCGTATTTTCGAAAAGGCTTAACTTAATAAGAAATCATAGAGTTGTCCCGCAATTACTACAAAGTAAGTAGGTAGTATTCCCCAAGAGAATCTTCGGCTTTTGAATGACGGGTAAACCCTTGAGACTGATAAAATTGCAGCGCAGGCTCATTGTGTGACATGCATTTTAGGCTGAGTGTAGAGTAACGGGCTTTAGCCAGTTGTAGTAGATGGTAGCCGACACCTTTTCGGATATGCTCTGGTGAAACGTAGAGGTGGTGAATAAAGTTTTCTGGTTCCCAGATTGAAATAAAACCTGCGATGTCTTCTCCAATGATTGCGACCCAGATTTGCTCTCCTTCAACATCGCTGTCAAAGTCTGACAAATCATAGCCAGCTGTATCTAACCAAATAAAACTGGCTTTTCGTGATTTAAGATAAAGGTTTCGAAGTGCCGGAAGAAACGCGTCTTGATACGGTTCAATTAAGATAGGGTCTACCAAACATTCTCTCCAATCCCCATGGCATATATACAAAGAGTAGGCACAGTTTCCTAACCGCGCCTACTCAGTTTATTTGTTACATCACACATTGTTGAGCTGTTTTCGCTTGCTCTATGCCTTTTTCAATCAAGGATACAGCATCTTCGCTATTGACTGACGACAGCAATTTATCCATCAGCTCGGAGGCTGTAGACTCCGATGATGCTTCAACTAAACAGCTGTATGCATTCGCAATATGTTCTTTCGCTTCAACCAACGCTTCTGGGTTGCTGAAGTCGACCGTCAATGCTTCTTCGACAGACGCCGCCATTGCCTTTGCTGACTCTGTTGCGTCACCAAATTGATCCAGATTGAACTGCTCTAAGTCGAAAGACTCGACTTGCTGCTGAATGTTGTCCACTGCTTTATTCGCAGCCTCTTGCGCCTGATCGATAGCTTTAGTTGCATCATCACATCCGGCTAAAGCACCCAGCATCATTATTACTATCAGCGTTTTCTTCATGTCTTACCTTCAAAAATCTTCAGTTACAGGGGGATCTTAAAACAGTGATACTCGACTGCAAACAACAATAAAGTAACGGATTGTTGATGAACCTAATCTGAATTAAAAACGGGTGAGTTCCACTTCGGCGAAATTTTCTCTACAGATGCTCGGTCATATCCACGCATTGTTATTTTGGAGTCCTATCATGCATGTAGAAAATAAAGAATTAAAACAAAGTCATATTGGTTACAATCTTGGCGTTATTGGCGTCGCATTAGTGTTGGCTTGGATTGGTATTTACAAGTTTACCCCGACAGAAGCTAAGTTGATTGAGCCTTTGGTGGTCAACCATCCAGCGATGAGTTGGCTTTATGACATCATCTCTGTACAAGCGGTTTCGAATCTTATCGGTGCCACCGAGATCATCGTGGCTATTGGCCTGATTGCTGGCTTCAAAAATGCAAAAATCGCGTATGTTTCCGGAATAGCAGCCGCTGTCATTTTTGTGGCGACACTCAGCTTTCTTCTAACGACGCCAAATACTTGGAAAGTATCCGATGGCATTCTCGTGACCAATTTCTTTTTAGTGAAAGATATCCTGTTTTTGGCAATTTCAATTAGCGTCATCGAACGTAACAAACCTTTAGTTCAAGCATAAACGAGCAAGGGCTCGCATATACAGAGAGCCCTTGTAGTAAGAACACTCAAGTTAATTGGCACCATTAAGCTTTCTTAACAAATTGTGCCGTTACCATCATTTCACCTGCACCATCAACTTTACAATCCAACTGATGGTCTTTGCCGTCAACAATTCTTCTGATCACAGCTTTCGTGCCTATTTTTAAGATCAAGGAGCTACCTTTAACCTTAAGATCTTTTGCCAAAGTCACTTTATCCCCTTCTGCTAGCAGCGTTCCGTTAGCGTCTTTAACGTTGGGGGTTTCGGCTTCAAGTGCTTCATCGGGATTCCACTCATACGCACACTCTGGGCAAACCAGATGACTCTGGTCTTGGTATACATATTCAGACTGACAGTTTGGACACGGTGGGAAAGACATATATTCACTACTTGTTTAGATTGATTACCATATGATACTGCGCTTAAAAGCCCTGTGCGAGCCATTAGATATAAAAACTAGAACGCGATTTGGGGAATCATTTATGCGCCCAGCAAAGGTAGATGTTTTATCTTGTGGTACGTCATGCTCATAATGAGACAATGCCTGATAGCGTTTTTAGGTAACGGCTTTGATAACTCAAGGACAATCGCCCTGTTACCTTGAAAATCCAATACATCACCATAGAGTTCTCGAAAAGTGTCCACCAGCTTAGTCTGACAATGAAAGAACAAATAATACTGATCCGGAGTGTTTGATTTCCAATCGATTCGGACAGGGCTTCCCGACTTAACACTGAAGCTCGGTTCACCCCATTTTAATGATTCACTCACCACACCTAAGCTCAATTCTTCAGCTAACTGAAAAATCATCGTTCTCAGATTCAAAAGCTTAGTTCGCGCCTCATTTGGGTATTGGTTGAAATGCACTTGCATTGACGGTTCCATCACACACCTTTTAAGACTATTAGTGGCTAGCTTAGATATCACTTATTCCTCAGAGTAAGCATCTGCGCGCTTAACTCTGAGACAAGCCACCATCGACCACTAAAGTATGACCGACGACATAACTTGCTTGATCTGAGCACAACCACTCAATCGCGTTCACAATTTCCGCAGGCTCAGCGAAGCGGCCAATAGGCACTACAGACTCAACTTCAGAGCGAATATTAGGGTTAACAGACGCTTGACGCTCTTCCCATCTTGGTGTCCAAGTGACGCCAGGTGCAACAGAATTAACCCTTATTCCATCTTTAATCGCCTCCAGAGCAACCGAACGAGTCAAACCTTCCAAACCATGTTTTGTCGCACTGTACATTGAAGCATTAGGCGTCGGGCGAATACCATTGATGGAACTGATATTAACAATCGATGCGCCTTCAGACATGAGCAATAACTCGTGCTTCAGACACAAAGTATGCGACCATAAATCATTAACTAGGGTTTTATAGAGTTCATCAGAGTCAACCTCAGAAAACTGGCCATTTGATTCTAGTTTTGGAGACGCATTATTGATCGCGATATCAAGCTTTCCATACTCTGAAGTCAGGTAATCAAACAGTGCCTCAACCTGATCACGATCAGATATATCTACCACTTGAAAATCCACACTAGATAACTCTGGATTCGTCGCAATGACGTCGTCCCAAGTTTCCATAGTCCGAGCACACGTGATCACCTGCTCTCCTTTTGAAGCGTACAATTTAACCGCTTCCAAACCGATACCCTTGCTACCACCTGTGATCAAGACTGTTTTCATTGCTGATTCCTTTCATATCACCCCGACCCTTTCGCCTGACGCTAAAGCATGTTCCACTCACTTATGCCGTGCATGGCTGTAACCATTAACCCTTTCACTTTAATACGAAATTAAATGGAGGGCTTAAATTTTTTCGTCATACCTTGACTGGCTGGAGCAACCAAACGATAGCCCAGCTTTTCATAAAAAACAGGCTCATCCGCAATCATTGATACATATGAGCCAGCCAATGCTACGGAAGATAGGTAGCCATCTATGTGTTCCATAACCTTTCTCCCAAGTCCTTTGCCTTGGTAATCAGGGTCAACTGCAATATCAACAATTTCAAAATTACACCCTCCATCACCCACGACGCGCCCCATCGCAATTAACTTATCTCCATCCATAACTGAAACGCCATAAAGTGAGTTTGGTAACCCTATTTTGGCGGCTTCAAGAGACTTAGGCGACAACCCCGCGGTGACACGCAAAGCACAATAGGCTTCAGGGCTAGGCACACTTTGTACAACGACATATTCCATTCAATTCTGCTCCTATCATCATCTATCTGACGGAGCATACACCAAATCACTGTATAAAAAAACAGTACCCATACCAATCTATTGTGCTGGCTTAATTGATCACCATATTGGCAGCCATGACCAGTAAGAGTGCTGCAAAGATCTTCTTAATCGTAGGGACTGGTAAAGAGTGTGTCGCCTTAGCACCTAGAGGCGCTGTAAACCAAGACGTACTCACAATGCCTAGTAAAGCAGGTAAATAAACAAATCCGGCAAAGCCATCGGATAACGCATAGTGACCGCTACCTGAACTGATATAGCCAATGGAGCCAAACAATGCGATCACAATGCCACAAGCAGAGGCACATCCAATTGCTTTTTTCATATCAACGGAGAAAAACGTTAGTAAAGGAACCAAAAGTGCGCCGCCACCAATGCCTATCATTGCCGACAACCCACCAGTAATCGTTGTCAGCACAGTGAGGAAAGGTTTGCTTGGCATTTTTCGATCGTTCTCTGAATCATTTTTGCTACTGAAGATCATTTTCAGTGCGATAAGAATAACGCTGACTGCAAACACAGCCCGAACCACTTGCTCGGGCAGCAACGCCGCCATGAAACCGCTAATCAATGCACCTAGCGCAACGCCTGTCATTATCCATGGTGCGAGATTCCACGGCACATTACCGTTTTTATGATGAGCAATGGCTGAAGAAGTTGAAGTAAACAAAATAGACGCCAATGAGGTAGCAATCGCTGCAATCACTACTTGCTCACTCGGTAACACACCAAAGTGGAGCAAAATAATGCTGAGTATCGGAACAATGACTAGCCCACCGCCAATGCCCAACAACCCAGCTAAGAAACCAACACCACTGCCTAATAGTGCGCAATATATGATCAACAACACCAGCTCACTCACTCATTTCTCCTTTTCATTTTGTTGGAAATATTGTGTTATAAAAATTCTTCATGTTCCCATGAAGCACACTAATATATCTCTTTCATAAATAATGAAACATGAAATCTCTTCATGTTGAAAGTGAAGTAAATCCATTGTTATTTATGTGTCGATCAACGCTATAAATAAATCTCTGCTCTTAACTACAGCTCATTTTATTCAGATCTCTGAGGTTAAATGGAAAAAGCAGTGGTGGCTCAGGTCTGGGATTATCAAAAACAAAAAGAAATCCAGAAGAGCAAGGAATGATTCAGCTTTCATCTTAGGAAATAGGATAACAGATCACCATGAATACAGACTTCACATTTACTATCAAGAGCCTTAGCCTCGATGAGAACTATCGCCCTGCTGACAGCACGCGTATTACGACCAATTTTGCCAACCTAGCCAGAGGCGAAAGTCGACAACAAAACCTACGCAATGCACTACAGATGATTGATAACAATTTCAATGCATTAGCACATTGGGACAACCCGAACGGCGATCGTTATTCTGTAGAACTGGAAATCGTATCCGTTGATATGGATATTGATGCTGGCGGTGAGAGCTTCCCTTCGATTGAAGTACTAAAAACCTACATCGTCGACCGTAAAACCAATGAACGCATTGAAGGTATTGTAGGAAATAATTTTTCGTCTTATGTACGAGATTATGATTTCAGTGTACTTCTACTTGATCATAATAAAGACAAACCTCAATTTAGTATTCCGGACAATTTCGGTGAACTGCACGGCAAACTATTTAAGCACTTCGTCAGCTCAGAAACATATAAGCAAAACTTTAAAAAGCCACCAGTTATTTGTTTGAGTGTTTCGGATAACAAAACGTATCACCGAACTGAAAATCAACACCCGGTATTAGGTTTTGAGTACCAGCCGAATGAGTCATCTCTCACCGAGCAGTATTTCCAGAAAATGGGGCTACAAGTTCGTTACTTTATGCCGCCAAACAGTGTTGCACCTTTCGCATTTTATTTCTTTGGCGATTTACTCAACGATTACACCAACTTGGAGCTGATTAGTACGATCAGCACGATGGAAACGTTCCAAAAAATCTATCGCCCGGAAATCTATAACGCGAACGCTGCAGCAGGTACCTCTTATCAGCCAAGTTTGAAAAATAGTGATCATTCATTAACGCAAATTGTTTATGACCGCGAAGAGCGTAGCCGCCTAGCTATTGAGCAAGGGAAGTTTGCTGAAGAGCACTTCATCAAACCATACCAGACCGTTCTTGAACAGTGGTCCGCAAATTACGCTTAACAACTAACGAAAACAAAAAGCACTTATTATGAAAACACTATTACCAACTTCAACGGCGGGGAGCCTGCCAAAACCTTCTTGGCTAGCACAGCCCGAAACACTTTGGTCATCTTGGAAGCTACAAGGTGATGAGCTGACGGATGGTAAACACGATGCCCTACGCCTGTCATTGCAAGAACAACAGCATGCCGGTGTGGATATCGTCAGCGATGGTGAGCAAACACGTCAGCACTTCGTTACTACTTTTATTGAACACCTGAGCGGCGTGGATTTTGAAAACCGCCAAACGGTTAAGATACGAGATCGATACGACGCAAGCGTGCCAACTGTTGTTGGCCCCGTCAGTCGCCAAAAGCCTGTATTTGTTGAAGATGCGAAATTCTTACGCCAGCAAACTGATCAACCGATAAAATGGGCGCTACCTGGCCCAATGACGATGATTGACACGCTTTACGATGATCACTACAAAAGCCGCGAAAAGCTCGCATGGGAATTTGCCAAAATACTGAACCAAGAAGCCAAGGAGCTCGAAGCTGCTGGAGTGGATATTATCCAATTTGATGAGCCTGCCTTTAACGTTTTTTTCGATGATGTTAACGACTGGGGCATCGCATGCCTAGAAAGAGCCATCGAAGGTCTAAAGTGTGAGACGGCGGTCCATATCTGTTACGGCTACGGTATTAAGGCCAATACAGACTGGAAGAAAACGCTGGGCTCAGAGTGGAGACAATATGAAGAGGTCTTCCCTAAACTACAGCAATCCAACATCGACATTATCTCGCTGGAATGTCATAACTCTCGCGTACCAATTGAGCTACTGGAACTCATCCGAGGCAAAAAGGTCATGGTGGGCGCTATAGATGTTGCGACCAATGCTATCGAGACACCGGAAGAAGTCGCAGATACGTTACGAAAGGCGTTACAGTACGTCGACCCCGACAAACTTTACCCTTGTACCAACTGTGGTATGGCCCCTCTGCCCCGTGATGTATCACGCGGCAAGCTCAATGCCTTAGCAGCTGGCGCAGAGATAATCCGGAAAGAACTCGCTGGCGCGAGCTAGAAGCGGTAAGGACCGTTCTCAAATCACAAAATAAGGTGGCAATTGATGCCACCTTACGTCGTTGCTAAGCCGCTATTTTAGAGTGTTGGGGTCAATCCCAAGATCAATTATTGCCGAGAATTCTGAAAATACATTCTTAAAGTTGCTTTTCCATTGGAATACAATCCAAGCTAATACCTCTTGGAGAATGATAAGTTGAGAGACTATCTCCAACAAACCCACACGAGCGATAAAAAGGCGCGGCATTTAAAGTTGAATCCAACTTTAACGTTTGTAAACCATGTTGCTTAGCTAGCTCTTCCAGAAAAGCCAGCATTTGTTTCGCAGCCCCTCGCCCAAAGAAATCTGGTTCGACAAAAATAGCGTCAACCATACCTGTTTCGGTATTAAGTTTACCGCTTCCGATGACTTGACCATCTATTTCTGAAACATAAAAGGTACTGACAACATCTTGGGTAAATCCTTCGGATACCTTCCCTTGAGTCCATAGAGAGAGCTGCTCTTCAGAATAAGAGCCAGAACATTTTTCAACAATAGCTCGCTTACGGAGGTCAAAGATCACCTGTGTATCAGACTCAATCGCTTTTCTAATGGTTAACATCCACTCCTCCCTGCTGCCTTTCGTGTAATGCTGATTTAAGAGTTAAACAGAGCAACATTGCCCATACTCAAAAGCGTCAAGAGCTCTTCATACAACCCTCGTTAACTGTTCGAAACACCGACGATTGAAAAGTGATGACTTGCGATATTAAACCCTTCACGCAGATAAAACTTATGTGCAGGGAAACGTTGAACACCCGAATCTAGATGAATTTGCTCACAACCGTGTTCAATTGCGTACGACTTAAACCAATTGATTAGGAGTTTACCAACTCCACGTGAGCGAAATTGAGAGTTTGTTACTAAGTCTTCAATGTAGATATGCTTACCCCATGCAAGCTTTTCTCCCACACTAAATCCCGCGACAGCAAGTACCCCTTCAGGTGACTTCACATATACAACCTGATAGCCATTCAGTTGCTGTTTATCGATTTGTGCCGATAAGGAATCTAATTGGTAATTGGGGCGAAGTTGCATCAGCACCTCAAGCACTGATGTGTAATCGGCGTTTTTCTCTAGAAACTGGACTTCCATATTTTCTCCATCAAATCGGCTAGACATGTTAATAGCTAAGCAATATTCGTTATCTACACCCAACCATTGCACTACACCACTTTCAGTAGCTGTTTTTGCGAGCGATTAAGCCGCTACGATACCAAGGCTACTTAAGGCGTTCTTGCCATTTACCATTGTTTTCATGCTTGCACTTTTCTTCGGTGTCAAAACGAACATGTCGTCGTATATCTTTGAGGTTGATATCGATTGATGCCAGCTTCTTCTTGATAAGAAAGCACATGTCGTCGAGGTCGGCTTTGGCTAGGTTTGCATCAGTATCGTAAACACAAATCACCGACAGAGATCCGGGGAAAGCATCATAGTTCACTAGGTGTGTTAACCACATGAATCCTTCGGATTCCTCTTGTGCCACATCACATGCCTCGGTTAGGGCGATTCTAATGGCGTTATCTCGCTTCTTATCTGTCTTTCTCATTCTTACTTCTCATAAAATGCTTGCCGCTTTATTGAGCCGTGCTCAAAGCTGGTCCCATAACTAAACCGTAGCCTCAGGAAGACATCGAAACAGCTAACAGCAAGAACCACTCTGAAAGGCTTTGTTATTCTAGCTACTTGCAGAAAGTCTCAATATACAACGCTTCGACCTTATCTCTCGCCCACTGAGTGCGGCGCAAAAACTTTAAAGACGATTTAATGGAAGGATTGTTGTAGAAACAATTGATTTGGATTTCTGCATCTAACCCTTCCCATCCGTAGTGTTCTTGTAAACGTACAAGGATTTTTTCAAGGGTCAAACCGTGCAAGGGGTTATTGGGTTGTTCTTGGCTCATTTGTGGAAATTCCTGACTGCAAGTATCTAGGGCAGAGTCTACCAGATTAAGGCTAACTGTTTTTCAGTTTCCTACAATATAGGCTTCTGCCAGCTGCAATTCACTCTAAATGCTTATTCGCTGCACAATGTGCGTTAAATTCTCTCTTTGTTCAAAGAGGTGTGTTCGAATTCCCTTAACGATGCCAACCAATTCAGACATGCAGCGTATTTTAAGTACCCCATCCAAACACCCCATTGTTCCGCTTGGATCGTAGAAAATAGGTAACATACCAGCACTAATCGCGGCTTCTATTCCGACCAAGCTATCCTCGACCACAGCACAATTAGTTGGCTCAAAGCCCATGCTATTGGCAGCGTGCAGGAATAAGTCTGGCTCGGGCTTCCATTTACCAATGTCGTAGGCGCTAAAAATATTACGCTCAAAGTACTTGGCTAGTTGAGTGATCGACAGTGCAGTCTCAATTTTTTGGGTCGGCCCTGAGGATGCCACACACATTGGCAAGTCAATTTCGCCGAGAGTAGTATGGACACCGCAGCAAGGCTGTAACTCACTTAGAAAAAGGTCATTCACTCGTTGTCTGTACTTATAGACGAAGTCAGGCGGAAGCGTAACCAAATATTCCTGCTCTATCATTGATAAAATAGTGTCGAGTTTCATTCCTCGGAACCGAGACACCAAATACTCGGCGCTTAGCGATAGTCCGATAGCTTTTAGCTCACCCTCCATCGCTAAGTTGCACAGATACTCGCTATCAACCAACGTACCGTCACAATCGAAAATGATGCACTTAATCATATATCACTCTTAGTTACCTAATGCAGCGTAACGGTGTTAACCACGCGTCCACTTAACCAAGTTCATTGTGTCACAATCACAAAACTCAACCTAGGACTCAGAGTGCCGAATGTGGAATCACGCTAAAAGCGCTCGTTATATGAACTATCGCGTTGGTACTCTAACCAAGACTTAATGAGTAATGCCCTGTATTTAACGATTGAACGGCTTTGTTTCCTAATTCTTCCGAGCGATTGCAGAGCTACCCGTGGGTAGTAACGTTATTTTATTAAAATTGTTTTAGGCATACCAAGCTCGGTCATCTTGTTCAACGTTTTGACCATTGCGTATGCTTCACCTACTTGAGCGTTGTAACACCTTAAACTCAAAGAGTTACCCAATAGTTTTTTAAATCGATGCATCGCTGTCTCTGACAGCGAACGCTTGTGGTAGCCATACTTCTTTTTCCAATATTTGTTGGAGCCATATAGCTCCTGACACGCAACGGCAAGATTACGTGGGTGATACCTTTCCCAGTAAGCGGCATTAGTTCTGGGGGGGGGATAAGGGGTACCGCTTGTTTTACACGAATTGCGTTGTAACAATCTCGTGTGTCATAAGCACCGCCTGCCGATATTTCGATTATCTTTCGGTAGGTTTGCTTGAGTAATGTAGGAAGAACTTCAGCATCAGTGACATTGGATAGGCTCAACTCAGCCGCAACAATGTCATGGGTATCTGCATCAACTGCTAAGTGGAGTTTGCGCCACGTCCTGCGTTTGCCGTCAGTACCGTGTTTCTTAACTTTCCATTCTTTTAGCCCAGTAGCATCAATGGCCAAATGTTTGATGATGCCTCTCGTTTTAGCTCTAAAAGAGACATCAACGGACTTTGCTCGTTTGCTGATGCAAGTGTAGTGAGGGCAAACAAGTGGTACTTTAGCCAGCTGAAATACTGAGTTGATGAAACCTTGCAATGCCCTCAAGGGCATTGAGAATACGCGCTTCATCATCAATGCCGTCGTAATGGCGATATCACTAAATAACCGAGGTCTTCCTCGCTTAGGTTGCTTAGTTTGGTGATTCCATTGCTTGATTGCAGTCTCATCAATCCAGAATGTAAGAGAACCTCTATTGATAAGTGATTGATTGTATTGTGGCCAGTTTTTCGCTCTATACTTGGGCTTAGACATATTGTGAGCTAGGTAGTGGACTTCCCAGATCAGATCCCAGAGTTAACGTTTAGTTCCATTGAATTAGGAAACAAAGCCACCAAGGAGGTCTAAGTCACCGTGTGAATAGGGCTCGAGATCTCCCACAAATCCAGCATCAAGTTCTTCGAGTGTCAGACAATAGTTTTTGTGCTCTTCTCTAGCGATAATTAAATTAGCTTTTAAGTTTCCACCTGAGAAACCTTTACTACACCCGAGAAGTGCTCCATTGCTTTGGTTTATCAACCTAGAATTTTTCATATATTCATCGATTAAAATATCGACGCTGATACATTTCTCTTTCATACAACTACTTAGTAATGGGTGACTCATTCACCATTTGTACATAACGCCGCACTAAGGTGTGAGCGACACTTGGCTATACTTGAGCAAAGCGAAAACGCCAAGCGTTGCGAATCACTCTTAAATGCTTTGTTAGGCTAATTTTTCACGAGCATCATTAAACTTTTTAAAAGCCGTGCCGTCCGAGTAACCAGTGTCTAAGAAACCTTGATTGTTTAGTTGAAACCATAAAGATAATGCAGCATCTAGACCAAACTTGTTTTCTTCTGGATCAAGATTTTTCAAATACACTTCTGGAACTTCAGCTAGGTCTTCCGCATACCATCGAACACCATTAGGAAAATGGATTCCGTCTTGACCAAAGTTTAATAAAGATTCCCCACTAGCATAACGGTTGACCGTTGATGCATCTAGATATAACCCACGAACATAAACCTGATTTTTCCAACAGATCGCAACACTTGCAGCTATATAACCACGCGACTTCCAATAGGAGAATACCCAACCACTACAAAGGTAGTAACGAAAGTAAGGCTTATTATTAATATGGCCTAGAGTCTCTTGCAGAATGAGGACAGACTCTGTTCCTCGGTCGATTTTATCGACAGTGAGTAACACTCCATCAAGGTTATCACTTCCAGATTTTGCTATTAGTCCAGAGAGAAAATCACTAAATTTCTGCGGGTACTTATAAAAGTTGTAGGTTGAGTAAACCTCTTCTGATGAACCATCTAACCAACCTCGGTTTATACCGAAGAGATTACTTGTAGAAACGAGAATTTCGTTGTTTAGCTTTTCAAGAAGACGTTCGTCACTACTAACATCATGGAGTGTTAAACCATGCCCGATGACATTAGGAATTTGATTTCTATGGACTCCATGAGCTTCAAAAACGCTAACTAGACGAGTAGATAAAAGCTTCTGAGGTGTTTTGTCACTCTTTTTGAAAGGCTTAATAACCCTTTCCATTAAAGATACAAATGACTCAATTTCTCCGAATATCAACTGATCTTCTCCTTATTAGCCTAACGCTGCGTTAAGTGGTGAACAACGCGACCACCCAACCTAACCCATTGTGCCGTAAACACTAAAGTCGATTAAAAACAAAACTGCCAAGCGTTGTGAATCCGTCTTGAACGCTTTGTTAGCTTTATCTCACTATGCGTTCAAGAGATAAAGCCTCAAACCAAGAGCAATCATTCTCATAGTCTGGAACATTAGATAGTTCATCGTACGGGTCTAAAGACAAAAGAGCGTTGTGAATCCCTCTTAAATTGCTTGTTATGTTTGGGGCTTAAGAGTTCTGCTTAACTCTATTTCCCTCCCTGCGACTAAGTTTCCAGTAGGTATAAAACCACAATTCAAGTAGAAATCTTTTGGACTACCTGTGCTATCTACAACACTTGTATAAAGATCCGATGCTCCAAACTCGTTAAGCAACTCTGAACTTAACAACTCGATGGCTCTACGACCATAACCTTTTGATTGTTGTGTCTGATCTAGCATGAATCGCCAAAGGAAAAATTTATCTGCGTAAATGTCTGCGTTTACCAAGATAAAACCTACTGGCTTATCTTCGGCATAGATGCCACGAAACCAAGGAAAATCCATAAAGTTCGCTTCAGCCAATGAAATAGCATTGCTATCAACATGATTTAATTGATTTTTAGCGACTTGTAACTGGCAGATTTCATAGAAGTTATCATGGTCAATTCTTCTTAGCTCTATGCTCATAGTGACAATTTCCCTCCGAAAACATAACGCCTTGCTAAGGTGTGAGTAACACAATACAAAAGCTACTGCACGGCGCCTTAACCACCATAACCCACTGCATAGTAAAAGTGCCACGCGTTACGAATCACTCTTAAGCAATTTGTTAGGCCTCGCTTTCCAATGATGCTTCTTGCTCCGTGCGATCTTCTGTATACAACCTAAAGTAAACAACAGACATGAATATCATTAAGCTAGTCGAAATAAGCCCATACAAAATTTCGGATACTATGTATAGTAACGTCGTAGAATCACCAACAAGACCAAATGCGAAACCTAAGAATATTTGTGAGCCGCCAATCAATGCAGTAACCATCATTAACCTACCAGCTATACCTTTCGTATCTTTCCAACTTTCGCCCAATGCCGAAAATGTAGGTTTGTCGTTTAAAATCGCCTCAAAGTCTGCAAACCCATATTTAGCTGCAAAATATAAACCCGGTACGATAAGCGCTATAAACCCAACTAAAACAGCTACACCATAGAAGAAGTATACAACTAATAACCGCCACCACTCATTCAAAGAAACCGTTTGCTCTTTAGGATAACCGGAAGTAGCAAAAGCCATAAACTTGATGAAACGAACCATTAAATAAGTGTGAATAAAACTTATTACCACAAGGAAAAAAAGGTTGCCCCAACCATAAAACAACTCTACAAAAGGGCTAAGCAATGACGTGACAATCACATAAGGCCCGAAAAGTTTAAAAATAGAGCCGACATTAGATTTGGAGAAATAAAAGCACTCTGTTAATAGTTTATTCATAGTGTTCATTCATTTAGATACAATAGCCAGTAGCATATCAAATATTTATCATTTCCCAAATTGGGAGAGGCTCGGAGGCCTAACGCCTTGTTAAGGGGTGAGCAACGCAATACAGAAGCAACCGCAAACCACCTTAAACACTAAAACCAAGGCATAGTGAAAATGCCACGCGTTGCGAATCCCTCTTTAACAATTTGTTAACTGCAATCTCAAAAAATACTTCACACTTCTAATGCTTCCTTGAACTTTCAAAAAATGCAATCCGATTCCTACCAAAACAACTACAATTAATAAGATAAATACAATTACCATTAAGGTTGGGATGTTTTCCAAGAGCGTTCCCTTCAAACCAAGAGCCATATTGTAAGCAACTACGGAAAGACCAAATGAAATCATCATTGAAACGAAATAATAGATAAATTCTCGAACAGAAACCCAATAACCTAATTTATAGCCACAGATTTTGATAACACCGTATTTCTTCTTTAACCTAAATGACTTTTTATTGTTAGTCATTTTTACATAGTTTTTAACTCTTTTGTAAATTTCAAAGCTATCGATTGGAGAGCGACTAGATAGCAATGCTTGAATCGTAGGAAAAGAAAGCTGCCTTTTGTATATACCTGAAATAATATGTTCAATAACGAACTCGTCACATTTAGTCATTGACTCTGTCTTATATGCAGATAAGAGTAACTCTAAATTCTTTTGCTTAATAGTATGCTTCTGGGTGAGATGACTTATAACGAATCTAAGGATAGGTAAAACCACAATCGTCAAACCAAACAACCACATAAACGCAGGATCAATCTCTTTAAAATATTTGACTACATCACTCAAATGTACACTCCTTGCAGTTAACGCCCTGTTAAGGTGTGAGCAACGCAATACCGATGCTGCTGCATACTACCTTAACCACTAAAACCAACGCATAGTAAAAATGCCGCGCGTTGCGAATCACTCTTAAACAGATTGTTAACTGCACTCTCTCGATGCCTCAACAAAGTTACTTTCTCCCACAGTCCAAGACTTTAAAACCTTATATCCATTGCATTCAAGCAATTTAGTCATTACATCAGGGGTTATAATTCCGTAGTACGAGTAACCTCGCTTACCTTTATATATATGCCCAAAAAGCCTTTTTTGACCACTTAGGAACCGTTTAAAGTAACTATTTCTGTGCTGGTTAACAAACACAGCACAACCATCACTATCTAGTAGGTCATTGATCTTTGCTAACACCTTCTTCAAAGTTTCCTCACACGGAATGGCAGAAATGACATTAGTACACGTAATAAGTTGGTATTTTTCTTTGTGGTTATCTATCTCTTCGAAAGGTACTACTAGCGCTCCTTGATAATTGTCAGCCACGTACTTTACTACATTTGTTTTAGTACCTTTGATTGTTTGTAACCGAGTTAACTGAACTCGCGAATCAACATATGTGACAGAAACTCCTATTTTGTTTAGCGTTTCAGAATACCTCAACTTTCCGCACCCAAAGTCCAAGATGCGTTCTATGCCTTTTTTATCTAGCAAATAGTTGACCACAGCTTTGGATGCCTGAGTTTCTGGTTTTGCAGCATTCTCAGACTTAATTGTTATACCATTTAAAATATAGTGCATATCTAATTAGAAAATTCCGTTCTAAAATATCGAGAAATTGTTCCTTGAGGAATCTGTTTAACTTGGTCTGTAGATTTTGGTGCAGTTACAAATAAGAACTGGACAAGAGTTGCTGTAAGCACAATGAGGAAGTAGTAGACCAGCCATTTCAAAGACTGCTCACTACCCCATAGAAGCATTATGATCATGAATGAAATTACGACAAGTAGATGCTCAAACATCACCCAGAAGGTTTGCGCATATCGCCAAAAAAGATATACATAATGCGAGTCTATCTTCTTTACTTCTGGATAGTAGAGCTCGTGCATTACTTTGTTCACAGACTCTTTATTCAATCCGATAGGCGAGCCAGCTATTTCAGCCATGGGCTTGACTATATAAAATCGCTCCCATGCATAACGAATTTGAAGTAATTTAGCTGCTTTGTTGTGTATTTCAAAACTATGGCTCAATAAGTAAGCAAACCACGCCGACAAAAGTGGAATTACACCAAATGATATAGCCCAAGAAATAATATCTTTTGCTCCAGCTATTGGGGGGACTAACTCTTTGGGGACAAGAACCAGAGGAACGTAGTCAAAAATACGCATAGCTACCATAAAGAACAAAGTGGTAAAGAACGTTGACTTATTTAGTTTGGCTAACATTTCATTGTAATTACTAGGCGATTTAATCGCGAACATTTTATTCCTCCATACTCAAGTTGTTCCGTGCAGTTAACGCCCTGTTAAGGTGTGAGCAACGCAATACAAAAGCCGCCGCATACCGCCTTAAGCACTAAAACCAACGCATAGTAAAAATGCCACGCGTTGCGAATCACTCTTAAACAGTTTGTTATGCGTTTTTTCCACATGCTTCAGCCCAACTAGACCATACAGTGCTATTTAGTTCGATACCTCTGATTTGATCGAGAAAACTGTTAATCAACGTCCGCGGTATAGTTTTGTTAATAAAGGCGTCTTGGTCTTCGGACACAGCAGTCTCTATTATACTGTCAAATTTCGCGATAACCCTAGACAGTGATTGAACGTCAGAGTTTAAAAATAACAATTCACAACCTTTGTTATCAAAGATAAATACTCTAGGGTTGTTCGGGAGAAGAATTATCGGTTCGTTACCCATAGCTGACCCTAAAACGCGTGCCTTAGGGTATTTAGATACCGCTGAGTCGTAACCTTCAGGCCAATCACAAGCCCAACACCAACTCTTAAGCTGAGGCAAATATTCCTCGTCAAAATCACCGAAATACAAATGAGGTGCACACCAGTTAGGCAAACCGACTTCCACTAAATATTTAGAAGTCTTAGTCGGTACATCCTGCAATTTTAGGATGCTATTTGAAAAACGAGATACTTCCATTTGACCTAATCCACTCTTGAAACGCATAACGCCGCATTAAGGTGTGAGCGGCGCTTGGCTATACTTGAGCGAAGCGAAACTGCCAAGCGTTGCGAATCACTCTTAAATGCTTTGTTATATGTTTTTTTTCTTAAGTTTCTCTACTATACGGACAACTTTTTCTGCTCTGTAGACGTAAGGGATTTCCACACTGCCCCCTGGAGAGTAGAGCCTAACCGTCGCGTAGCCACACAACCAACCTAATATTGGTGTGATTATTTCTATGTTTTCAACACTTTGATATTCAAGAGTGTCATTAACTCGTGGCGAGACACCACGGATTACTGATATTTTGTCGGAAAACAAGGTTACCCTAACGGTAAAAGGGTCAACTATATGGTCTGCATCTCTCAAAACATAAAGAGCAGGAAGAAGCAGCAAACTCAATAAAGTATCTTCCGCTAAGTTTTTCCCCAATAAAGTTCCGACCAACCAATTAAAAACGAGGTACACCAAATAGATTGCTAACAACTTCGAAATTGTCTCAATTGAAGCCTCTAATGCCCTTAGTTTATGAGACGTTTTTAGTTTGCGCATAGTCCTCCAACACATATAACGCCGCATTAAGGTGTGAGCAGCGCTTGGCTATACTTGAGCGAAGCGAAACTGCCAAGCGTTGCGAATCACTCTTAAATGCTTTGTTAGGGCTAATCTCGACTGGGGCCATCAACATTAATTGAGGGCATCAATGGCTTTAACTGCGTTTTTAACTGCCCAGACAGCATGACCTGACCGTAGCCCACACTATAAAAACTGTGTTCTGGAGCGAGTAAACTCTCTGTGTCAGTCATTCTGTATGTAGCTGTATAATTATTGATAGCCCAAAAAGGTTTCCCAAGAGCTTTCTCTATGTGCGCAATTTCGGAGTCTTTACTATCAACTAGATCAACTATGTCATAAAAAGACAATTGAATATAACGATCTAGTTCATTCGGGTTATGAACCACGTTATTCACCCTTATAGTGCTGACTAGCTTTAGGTTACTAGCTTCAACTTTTCCGTAAAAGTGACTAATTTCACTCAAAGCGTGAGCTTGAAAATCATCAATTTCATTGCAAACAGATGCAAATGAAACAACTGAAGACACCAACACTAAAAATTTCACCATAATTCTCGCCATTTTTCCCTCAATAGCCCTAACGCCGCATTAAGGGGTGAACAACGCAGCCACCCGACTTAACATATTGTGCCATAAACACTTAAATTGAAGTAGAAGCTGAAATGCCAAGCGTTGAGAATCCCTCTTAAATGCTTGGTTAGGTGTGGAGCCTTTATTTACGCTGGCAAAGCTTGTACTCGTTAGGCATTGTGCGTTCTAGTAAAAGTTTATTAGGATGACCTTTGGGTGCTTTGTGAAGACCATGATATACGATCCACTTGCCTATCTCTCGATGCCTAATTTCATGGCACTTTCTCCAAAAGCTAGGAGTAAGCTCTATCTCAACTAATTCATCATCTATTAGCAACCTTATGTTTGGCTGCGATTGAGAAAAGTTGGAATCTCGATCCACCCGAGCAATACGAACTCCTAAACCTGCACCTGTCTCATAATTGGGCTTACCACTCGTCCAAACTTTGACTTCCATTGTATTGGCCCCTTATGTAAAAACACCTAACGCCGCGTTAAGTGGTGAGCAACGCTACCACCTGACCTAAACCATTGTGCCGTAAACACTAAAGCTGAATCAAACCGAAAATACCAAGCGTTGGGAATCCGTCTTAAACGCTTTGTTAAATTCGTTCTGATGGAGTCCCACAGACTTCAACATGCTTTGGTACCCACCATTCTTTACAAAGACGCGGTTTCAATGAAAAAAAGTAGTCACCATCGACTGGTATTACTTGTTTTTCGCAGTATGTTTTATTTTTCAGAGTTTTATGAAGTTCTTTCCAACACTTTGAGCCTTTCATATTGGTCTGCATCCATTTATCCGAACGAGGCGATATAACTGGAACTTGTATATCTAACGCGCATAGAGAGTATAAAAACTGATCATTTGGTAACTTTATAATTTCTTGCGAATTACTTCTGGGGTTAACAAAATTCCACCCTAGCAGCCAATAAGGAAACGGTTTATCTTTTTTCGACCAAACTTCAGATAAGAAACTAGCCGTCACTTCAATGATCTTTGAGCCAGTTAATGCTTCAAGTGTTTCATATTCATCTGTTTGAGTTAACTTAGGATGTATTAAGCCACAGCGAACATCATAAAAGAGGTTGATGTGCTTCATGACTCCCGGCGAATACTTCAAACTACTATCACTTCCTAAAGAATCTTTAGGCCAATTTTGTAGCTTTTGGCTAAATTTCGTACTCTTTATCAAGCGTAATATTTCGCTATCCTCTGTATGTGACTCACGCAACTCTTCTGTTTTCAAGTGATTGAGGAAAGCTTCAATACACGCAATTGAAAAATACACAGCAGATGTCACATGGTGAAGCATACTTTCTTCATGAGGAGCCCTGTCACTCTCAGTAGCCTCTCTATACATCGAACAATAATTTTTAAATACAGGATCAAGATTCCAAGGATTCATTTAACTCTCCCCGTCCGTAAAAGAATTTAACGCCCAATTAAGGGGTGAACAACGCTACCACCCAACCTAAAAGATTGCGTCATAAACACTAAATTTGAAGTAAAAGCAAAAGTGCCAAGCGTTGTGAATCCCTCTTAAATTGCTTGTTATGACGATTTTCTCGCATTCATAATATTGCCGAGACCAATACTAACAATAGAAATAAATAAGCCACCGAGCATACTTACACCCCATGTTTTCATATCAGATAACTGGGACTCTAGAACTTTTATATGAAGCTCGTACTCTTTGACTTTCTCAACTTTCCCATCGAGCTCGCTGATACTTTGCTCTAGCTTGTTGACCTCTTTACTCAATACACCAAGATCCTTAGCAAGTAATGGCAACTTCAAGACCTTTTCTGGTGTTGCAACTAGTGCCGTTTCTATTAACTCTATACGGTTGTCCATTATATCTAGCTCAAGGTTTTCGGCTATGCTTTCTTCGACTCGCTCCTGTACAACTTCTATTAAATCTGTTTTTGATTCACTATTTAACTTCTGACTAGTGAACAATAAAAGTGTATTTTGCTGTTGCTCTGATAAACTGGCAAGCTGCTTTTCTGATTGATTAATTGTAGAGTCAACTTGCGCTTTAAAATCGACAAAGTCATCAGTTAATTTGCTTAAATCGCCCGCTAGTTCACTATATTGCTGACCATCATTAACTAGTTCAAATTTTACTCTATCTTCCTTAACTTGAGAATCCGTATATAATGTGGCGGAAAACGCTATGATTGCAGTTACCACTGCCGTTGATAGCCCTACGCCAGTAAATAAATTGTCGCTGATTTTAATACTCATATATTAGTTAAATTCCTAAGAAACCTATCGTGCTGATCGTCATAACGCCGCGTTAATGGGCAAGCAACGCTTCCACCAACTTAAGCCATTGTGCCATAAACACAAAAACTAAACTGTGAGCCAAAACTGCCAAGCGTTGGTTGTCCGATTAAACGCTTGGTTATGGAAACCTAAGACAACCAACACACTCACAGCAAAGCATCGGCTCATTGGGACCAATAAACACAACAAACCAGAATACAGCAACCCAATGAAGTCCAAAGAAAAAAACCAACAACAACGATACAGCCAGCTAGAACAAAGAAGGGCCGCCCCACTGAAGCCAAGTAACAGCTAATTGCCGCTTTACCAGTTTCACTTGGGAACCAGATGCAAACGGCAGATTAGCCATCTTGAGAAACTCAAAGCGGCTTTTCATCAGAGATAAAGGTTTGGAACCTAGCAGGGATTTGAGAATGACCATGAAACTCGTAACGAACGCTGAACCAACAAGCCAAATAAGAACTAAATCTTGCTGCACCATAACGCAGCGTTAATGGGCAGGCAACGCCGCCAAAAACTTAGACCATTGTGGCATAAACACAAAAACCAAACTGTGAGTCTAAGCCGCCAAGCGTTGGCTGTCCTGTTGAACGCCTGGTTAGGTGAGTTCTACACCTCATTAATGTGCCTACCTTGTTTTTACATGGTTCTTAATGTAACAATCAACTTCCTCATGATTGCCTGTGATAACTAGCTCCTCTGTATATCTATTAACAATTAGAGGAGTATTTCCACTAAGTGCTTCTCTAAAGTCGCCAGCTTTTATGAATTCTTCGGTGTTGTAATAGAATACCCAACCAAAATCATACTCTTCGGTCTCATTGTCTTGAATTTTTAACCTAATATTAGGATTTACATAGTTGGGTAAAGCTGAACCAAAACTGTTCATTTTAGTCTCTTCACACTTCAGATAACTTTCTACTTTCTTGACTGCTTCTGTATATTCCATAATCACCTAACGCCTTGTTAAGGGGTGAGCAACGCAATACCGATGCTACCGCATGCCACCCTAATCACTAAAGCCAACGCATAGTAAAAATGCCACGCGTTGCGAATCCCTCTTGAACAATTTGTTATGTTTATTTTTTAAAGAGCTTACCAAATGTCTTTTTTAAATGGTCATCTAAGTGTGCTTGAACTATTGTCAGTCCCTCTTCTGCCGCTACGTCTAACAACGCATCGTAATCATTTAATTCGTTACAGTTTTGACATTTTATTAAGTCCCCTGAAGAAAATTCCTGATCGGGTTCCCCCTCTAATGGGCAGTCACAAAACAGACATTTAAGTTCAACAGTAAAGTTGCTGTCATCCATTATTAAAACTCCATCACTTTAAGACCAAGCGTCGCTAGCGCTAGAAGAAAGCCTAGAACAACAAAAAGCCCCTTGTGTTCCTCTATGTAATCTGAGGTTTTCTTCAAAAACGACCTGTTTGCCTTAAGTTCATCCGAACGCTTTTTAGAACGAGCAACACCAATTCCTTTAGGTGTTATTTGTAATCCGTTGTACTTACCACCACCTAAAAACGCATGCTTAAGCCATTCATGCGCTAAGCACTTGTCCGCCGCTTTTTCTAGTTGTTCAAGAGTGAACTTACCTTTGTTAACCGCGTTAATCTCTTGAACCAATTTTTCGTCTATATCGAGATGAACGGTTTTATATGTATGACCATGCTCTTCCATATAGTCGACAACATTATTTAATAAAGCATATTCAGGCATCGTTCCTCCGCTAAACATAACGCCCAATTAAGGGGTGAACAACGCCTCCACCCAAACCTAAATTATTTTGCCATAAACACTAAAGCTGAAGTAGAAGCAAAAGTGCCAAGCGTTGTGAATCCCTCTTAAATTGCTTGTTATGTTTTTACGACCTCGATGCTATTTCCATAAACAGTACGACTAAAAAGCCTAAAACGAATCCTAGAAAGGCAAGCATTGTCATTATTGTATCTGGTTCTGAATGAGCTCTGTCGATATCTGGATGCTTTATGTAGATTCCCTTTATGGGAAAGCGCCTGTAGTACAATCGTGGATAAAAGCCATGTGTAGCTTTGATTTGATGGCTATAGCGTAGTTGAGCTAAAAAACTCAACTGCGCAGCTGAAAACATAGCGAAAGACGTAATGTCACCACGGGTATAACCATAATTGAAATTGTAGACGCCTAAACCGAAGTACAGAAATAGTAAGCCTGCAACCACTTGAAGCGCTTTTTTATGATGATAAATTGGCTGCAAAACAATGAACATAATGACACATGTACTTGTAGTGCTAATGATAAGATTCCAGTCCATATGACTCCTAAACATAACGCCCAATTAAGGGGTGAACAACGCCTCCACCCAAACCTAAGGCATTGTGCCATAAACACTAAATTTGAAGTAGAAGCCAAAATGCCGAGCGTTGTGAATCCCTCTTAAATTGCTTGTTAGGCATTTATTCACAATAGTAAACTTTTATTTTATCTGGAGTTTTTCCATCACCTTTATATGCAGTCCAACCACCATTTGAACTACATGAACTTCCATTGTGTCTCGCTTCTAAGCAATAGCATAGCTTGCGATTATCTACATTTTCTATCTTTGTAGATAAATTACCAACATTGACCTTGAGACTTGACACATCTTCTTCCAAAGTGCCCTTAGACTTTTCTATCTCTGCCATGGCTTGAGTCTTAGCTAGTTCTATTAGTTGGATAGCATCTTTCTTATCTTCTTTCAAAGATGCATAATCCTTGTCATCTTCAATTGCTGATAGCCTACCGTCTAACTGTCCTAGAAATAATGCACCTGAGACAACAGATATAATCAATGTAATTACCACTCCGATTTCAATTTTAGACATATATACTCTCCCTGTTGATGCCTAACGCCGGGCATAAGGTGCGCCACGACTAACTCACCAAGCCCACTGAACTCCACACCAAAACCGCCGAGTGTAACGCGTCACCCTTGATGCCTTTGTTAGGTGCGTGTTACTCAAAGTGCTTTGTATACAACACCTGATTCCACGCATTTGTTAAAGCATTATCAATCGATACCGCCTTAGAAAATCCGGTAGGTTCACTAGCTACAACAAAAGCAATTGGCTCATTTTTATAACTCAAAGCCACTGCATTACCATCAGATGACCATTTGAAGGAAAAATCCGCTTCACTGGTACCTGTTATTACTGCTTTTTCAGAGGCCAACTTTGCAGGTAATAATGGTGGTTCTCCCTTAGAAGCATCCGCTTTCCAGTCAAAGTTAACCGGTGGTTTTACTCGCATATATGCGATCGCATCTTTTGATGGTGACTGCTCTCCTGGCTTTGTGAGGTAGAGAAATGCTACTTTGTCAGTTTCGTCTAATATCGCGAACCGATTAGAAGCAGCACTGTGTGAATGTATAAAAATGCCTTCAGCCATACATGTTCCTGTAATTAAGACACCAATTACTAAGGTTATTATTCTTCTCATAAGCACCTAACGCCGTGTTAAGTGGTGAACAACGCCAACCACCAAACCTAAACCATTGTACCTTAAACACTTAACCTGACTGGAACTGAAATCGCCAAACGTTGTGAATCCGTCTTGAACGCCTTGTTAGGTATTTGTTTTTCTCAAACACTTTTGAACCACGATCGACGTACAAATCATATTGCATTCGAAGGATTCAACATTCGTCGAAGAGCTCATTACAACAGACAACAACCCTGACATTTCATCCTTTTTAACATTTAGATAATACAAGCAATTGTCATAGGTAAAACCGCTAATATCTACGGATGAAACTCCCAAAAACTCGATTGTAACCTCTGAGTAATGGGATATTTGATATTCTTGTTCCGAGCCTGTGTAACAAGGGAAGTCAAAAACAACAGTGACACTGGGAGCATTTTTGCCACCAGAGTTTAAGTTCCCTGAATTCAAGTTCAGCATATTTATATAAGCATCATGAAATGAAGGTGGTTCATCAAACTCTTCAAGCAATAATGCAGAATTCTCAATAAAGTCCCATGCCATGTTATACTCCAAAAATACCTAACGCCGCGTTAAGTGGTGAACAACGCCAACCACCAAACCTAACCCATTGTACCTTAAACACTTAAGCTAACTTGAACTTAAAGTGCCAAGCGTTGTGAATCCGTCTTAAACGCTTTGTTAGGGCTAATCTCGACTGGGGCCATCAACATTAATTGAGGGCATCAATGGCTTTAACTGCGTTTTTAACTGCCCAGACAGCATGACCTGACCGTAGCCCACACTATAAAAACTGTGTTCTGGAGCGAGTAAACTCTCTGTGTCAGTCATTCTGTATGTAGCTGTATAATTATTGATAGCCCAAAAAGGTTTCCCAAGAGCTTTCTCTATATGCGCAATTTCGGAGTCTTTACTATCAACTAGATCAACTATGTCGTAAAAAGACAACTGAATGTAACGATCTAATTCATTCGGGTTATGAACCACGTTATTCACCCTTATAGTGCTGACTAGCTTTAGGTTACTAGCTTCAACTTTTCCGTAAAAATGACTAATTTCACTCAAAGCGTGAGCTTGGAAATCATCAATTTCATTGCAAACAGATGCAAATGAAACAACTGAAGACACCAACACTAAAAATTTCACCATAATTCTCGCCATTTTTCCCTCAATAGCCCTAACGCCCTGTTAAGGTGTGAGCAACGCAATACCGATGCTTCCGCATACCACCTTAAACACTAAAACCAACGCATAGTAAAAATGCCACGCGTTGCGAATCACTCTTAAACAGTTTGTTAGGGCTCAGTTACCCAGCGATACTAGTTCGTCTAGCTCACTCTGCAAGCGAGCAGTTCGTTCAAAAACTAAAGTTTCGAGTTCCGAGTAATATATCAATGGGTATATGGAGCCCCCTTTGTACATATCAGCTACTGATCTCGCATGGGCTTCGATATACTCGTTCCACTTTACCTGTGCAGACCCGTACGCTTCGGTGCGGTCACTATCTAGCTTACTCATTAATTGAGCGTAAACTTCGTTCATTTTAACTAATGAACGATTATAACTATCCGAAGCCATTTGGTTCATTTCAGTTTGAGTAATATGCTCAGTGCTACTCGTCTGCATATGAGAAACCGATTTAGTGTTTAAATCTAAAACATGACTCTGCACCGCACTACTTTTTTCTGTGAGCATAGAAGCAAACTGGTTTAAGCCTGAGATATCTAAACCTTGCTCACTCATTTTTTTATGTATATCTAGAACTTTTTGATGCTTATCCAAAATTTCTAATTCAGGCTTTGATTCGATTCTTCGCTTTATAAGATAACCAATGCCCGTCATGAGAGCTCCTAGTAAAACGAAGCCCAACTTTTCTATCATTTCATTCATTTACACCGAATCATCCTATGAGCCCTAACGCCGCGTTAATGGGCAAGCAACGCTGCCACAAACTTAAACCATTGTGCCATAAACACAAAAACCAAACTGTGAGACAAAACCAGCAAGCGTTGGTTGTCCGATTAAACGCTTGGTTATGGAAACCTAAGACAACCCATACACTCACCACACTACATGAGCTCTTTGCAACCACGAAAACCCCACAAGCCAGCATGCAGCAACCCGATGAAGTCCAAAGAAGAAACCTAACAACAACGATATGGCCAATTGATACAAAGAAGGGCCGCCCCACTGGAGCCAAGATTCAGCTAATTGCCGCTGTACCATGTAACTTGGGATAAAACGCAAACGGCAGATTAGCCATAGAGAAATACCCAAAGCGGCTTTTCACCAGAGATAAAAATTTGGTACCAAGTGAGGAAATAAGAGCTCACAGGAAACTCGCTACAAAAGGAGAACCAATAACCAAATAAGAACTAAATTTTGCTGCACCATAACGCCCAATTAAGGGGTGAACAACGCCTCCACCCAAACCTAAAGCATTGTGCCATAAGCACTTAATTGACTTGAAGTGAGGGCGCCAAGCGTTGTGAATCCCTCTTAAATTGCTTGTTAGGTTTAGACAACTAGCAAGTCACCATAACCCCAGATAGCCGTACCTAAAACAACAAACACATGAGCAAAAAGCTTTAAAACCTTTCTGTCTTTTGGCGTTTCAGGTTTACTCGCTATATTGGACTTTACTAACCCGTTGACCAGATCGTTGTCTGATATGTTAGGCATAACCGCTCTTTTCTTAGCTGTAACCTTTATAGCATCGAAAACTTCGTCATGTGAGTAACTCGCAAGGCGATATTCGACAATTGCTGCAAACAATACCAAAACTGCTCCTGACCTCTGGAACCAAATAGTATCGTCTACCGTTTGAATATCAAAAAACATCGAAGCCATTGAAAATACAATGCTTATAACGAGCAATAACCACTCTTTCTTATGCTTGCCGAACTTCACTATCTCTCCTTTAAACCTAACGCCTTGTTAAGGGGTGAGCAACGCAATACCAAAGCCGCCGCATGCCACCTTAATCACCAAAACCAACGCATAGTAAAAATGTCACGCGTTGCGAATCCCTCTTGAACAATTTGTTAGGTGAATTATCGCGCACCCAACTCCTTTAGTTCCCTTGCACTTTTTAGAACAGGTTGAAGATAGTTCTCTAACGCTAAAAACCATTGCGGCTCAGACAACTTACCATCAGAGCCAACTTCTAAGGGAGGTACCCAATCTTTGTGCCGATTAAAAAGATCTGGGATTGAACCACTAACATTCGACAATTGATTTTGGTTAAAACCATTGAAAATCAGCTCATCTAGGTCAAACAAAGCACGCTCGTATATTGAAATTATCTTGGCATCGTTATGGTTTAGTTGAAGATGAGCAATTAAAAGCGTCAAACGTCCTTTTAAGTCATTTAGCTGCATCAATCTATCATTCTTTGTGTAGTGATATTCCATTAATTCACCTAACGCCCTGTTAAGGTGTGAGCAACGCAATACAAAAGCTCCTGCATACCACCTTAAACACTAACCCCAACGATAGAATGAAAAATGCCAAGCGTTGGGAATCACTCTTAAATGCTTTGTTATGCACGTACTGCACCAAAGCTTTCTGCTATAACGTAAGAATTACCTAACTCAAAGACAGACAAGCTTGGGTAACTTATGAATTCTGAACCTGTCCAATGTTTTGGAGCGCCTACCTCAATGGGCTTGATATTTATTGGCAGTGCACTTAGCTCTTGAGTAATTTTGTCAGCCAATGGTTTGGGGAAGCGACCTAAAGTACCAAATTTAGCTTTCACGATCCCATTTACTGTTGGCTTTTGATTCAAGAACCGGACTAAGTATTCCGCTTTTCCCATTATCTCCACACAGGCGCTGAAAAGAACACCAAGAAGTGACTCTGGGCTGCATGAGTTCCCCGAAAAAAACAGGTCAATTTCTACTTCTTGGTACGGAATTAAAAGAGGAGAGTTCTTAGATATAGAGAGTAACTCTTCTTCAACAGAGCATATAGACTCTTCAACGACACCAATACACTGCACTTCCCAAAGTTCAGGAGCAGCCTCATTATGCATCAAGACTGAAAGGCTAATCCTAAGATCGTCCGCATACCAATCAGCATCAACGATGCGAATATTACCTTCTGCTTCATCAAACTCTGTTTGAATTCTTTCCAATAGTTCTTTCATATAACCCTAAGTGCATAACGCCGCGTTAATGGGCAGACAACGCTACCGCAAACCTAAGCCATTGTGGCATAAACACTAATACCAAACTGTGAGACAAAACTGCCAAGCGTTGACTGTCCAATTGAACGCTTGGTTATGTGGAGACTAGCCCCACTTTTGCAACGCACAATCTAATGCCTTTAAAACTCGTTTACGATTGGATGCTTTGTTTAAGCTTTTTGGCAATTTACAATACCAAGGATGCCAATAGTGTTCAGATGGAGGGTGAGAGTCACGCGTTGAGGGGTGAACTTTCTGCACAAAATACGCTTTGCATTCAATAATCTGCTCAATACTGACAAATTGAAATGTAAAACCACATACGTTGACAAAGTACACCCATTGCTTCAAAAGGTTATCCCTACTTTTCTTTACAGGTACACCACCTTCATTATATGAGCTCATGAAATCAGAGTGCACTTTGGGGTCTGCTAACTCACGCCATATTTTACTCATATTTTCTCCACATAACGCCCAATTAAGGGGTGAACAACGCCTCCCCCGAACCTAAAGCATTGTGCCATAAACACTAAATTTGAAGTAGAAGCAAAAATGCCAAGCGTTGTGAATCCCTCTTAAATTGCTTGTTATGTGTTTACTCAAAGTAACCCTTGGAAGCAATTGCAACCGATTGAAAGTACAACCCTTCACCTTCTTCTAGGTCAGGAAGAGTTGGACGCCAGAAAGATAACTGAAGCTCTTTAAACACGTAGCTATAGCCTAACTCTGGATCAGCATGATCATAGTTACCTTCTAGCTGAACTCGTTCGAGCACATTAGCCGCTAAAGTCCTATGTACGTCAAAGCCAAACAATGTCGTTGAAAACAACTCAGACGCAGCAGCTTCAATGAACTCAACTCTTCCTTCATTATTAAAATCTACCATGAGACCATCTAAAAAATGATGGCGATGACCATAGATGTAATCAGAAGCTCCGATAACATTGCTCACTTCAGTTTCTGTCATACCAAGCTTGACTGGACCGATTGAGTTTCCTAGTTGAATTTCGAAAATTTCCATTTTTGTCCTAAAAACACATAACGCCCTGTTAAGGGGTGAGCAACGCAATACCGAAGCCGCCGCAAACCACCTTAAACACTTAAACCAACGCATAGTGAAAATGCCACGCGTTGCGAATCCCTCTTAAACAGTTTGTTATATTTCTATTTCGCCATTGTCAGAAAACCATTAACGATAAAAACACATACAACACCAAACGAAATAAAAAGCAACTGGGTCATAAATACTACTCGACGGTCATATTGAAACGGCTTCATTTCACCAACCTTATAACCTGCTGCAAATGTAGGAAATGTACCTAAGTAAAGGTTTTTATGTACCATTGGCGATCTGTAATATTGCATAGCAACTCTAGGCCAGAGTCCAAAGTCCATTAATTGTTGCAAATATCTTGGCGAGTTTTGATACATAGCTGAAAGCCCTGTACTCATGGAAATACCCCCACCAATTGACTTACGATGAACCAAAGCTTCAAAGGCCGTTTTAATTGTGGCATTTGAGTCATTGTTATAAATTTGCTCTCCTTTCCTTGCTCTCATAAAGCAGCCGCCCAGTAACAAATAAAAGAAAATGACATCTTTTACCGAAGATGGAACTGTAATACCAAGCAATGAAAAGAACCAATCCATGGGTTGATGTACGAATGCTTTATACATGTCGAGAAGAACTTGGAACATGTACGCAAAATCGAACGATACAAAAGCAGATATAAAGTTTACAACTGCGATTGTTGCTGCTAATACTCCGCCCATAGCAAAAACGGACTTAAATGACTCTATAGCTTTCGCTATAGATTTTTTATTGTTCTCAGAAAACACAAAACACCACTTTCGTTGTAAATTTGACTAGAAATATAACGCCCAATTAAGGGGTGAACAACGCCTTCGCCCAAACCTAAAGCATTGTGCCATAAACACTAAATTTGATGTAAAAGCAAAAATGCCAAGCGTTGTGAATCCCTCTTAAATTGCTTGTTATGTTTATTTTGCTATATCTATCCACTGTCCCTGTGTTAGTTCACCTAATTTCTGCGGATTCAGCTTAAACACTGAATTAGGTGTTCCCGCTGCTGCCCAAATTTCAGAATACTGATTTAGATCTTTGTCCAAAATGGTGTGGACTGATGAATTGTGAGCAACTGGTGGTACACCGCCTATAGCGTAACCAACTTTGTCACGAACAAAAGAAGCGTCTGCTTTGGTGAGAACAATTCCTGTAGCTTCTCTGACTTTGTTAGCACACACCATGTTAGAGCCAGAGACAACAACTAGCACCGGCTCACCGGTTTCTCCATGCTTAAAGATTAACGACTTCGCTATTTGGGAAACGGTACATCCGATAGATTCAGCGGCATCGAGCGCTGTACGAGTAGAACTTGGCATTTCCTGAACGACAAAATCTTGGCCGTTTCGAGACAAAAACTCCTGTACTTTCAATGACGAAGACTTCAATTCCTTTGACATATATCCTCCTTAATCTTGCTTATTCGACGATAAACATAACGCCGCATTAAGGTGTGAGCAACGCAATACCGAAGCTTCCGCATACCACCTTAAACACTAAACGCAACGCATAGCAAAAATGCTACGCGTTGCGAATCACTCTTAAATGCTTTGTTATGTGTTTATCAACCGACTCACTAAGATTTTACCATTACGAGAGCTTGGTAACGTTGTAGAACGAACAATAATTTGGTCTTTATCTATTTTATCGGCTTCAACGCCTAATGTACGCACAAAAGAAAAACAACGACTTAACAAGGTAAGCATGCCTTCGTAGCTTATTTCATTCACAAATGTCCTTTTACCCATGTAAGACTTTAAATCGTTATGGGCATATAGTTTATTTCGAATTTTCTTAAGGCCTGTCGTTTTAAAATCAAGCTTAATACTTTCTAGAGTCAGGTGAAGATCTTTCGAATAACTCCCCCCACTTAACGTAACCAGATAATCAAGGGTTAGATTGTTATCACTTCTTGTTGCTGCCGGGTCAAATAATGCACTTGTTCTACAGACAATCTCGAAGAACAACGATTCTTGAATATTCGAAAAACACTCAGGAAAGCTGTGATTCAATGCTTTGACCGATTCCTCAGAGCCAAACAATTCTTGATACAACTCTACTTTTGTCTGTATCTCTGCGATCATTTTTTCTAATCGATAAAACTCGTTCATATGTCTCCAAACACATAACGCCGCATTAAGGTGTGAGCGACGCTTGGCTATACTTGAGCGAAGCGAAACTGCCAAGCGTTGCGAATCACTCTTAAATGCTTTGTTAGTTGGTGGACTCCAACGCATGCTGAAGACATTCAGCGCCTTTGCACCCTAGGTAAATATTTTTGCCATTAGACATCTTTAATTTCAAAGCCTTACCTATTGAGACATTGTATAACCAACCATCTTTTAGCAAACGAACTCCAATGCCTTGATACCATTTCGTTTCATAAGACGAAATATCTACAATACTTGAAACTTCGACTTCCTTTCGAAGAAAGCCAAAACCAAAATACCAGCACACTTTATTACCACTTACCTCAACAGACATCGAGTAAAACAATGCACCGATTACAAGATTAACTGTCAACGCTATGAGCATACTGCCAATGTGATTCGATGTTAAAACTATAATTGCACTGAGAATAGAAAGGATGACTATCAGTATCTTGTTAACTTCCGTTTGTTTATACATTACTTTTTCGTTCCCTGTACTGAACCAACTAACGCCGCGTTAATGGGCAGACAACGCTACCACAAACTTAAACCATTGTGACATAAACACTAATGCCAAACTGTGAACCAAAACTGCCAAGCGTTGGTTGTCCGATTAAACGCTTGGTTATGGAAACCTAAGACAATCAATGTACTCACCGCAAAGCGTAAGCTCATTGCGGCCACGAAACCCCATAAACCACTATGCAGCAACCACATGAAGCCCAAAGAAGAAACCTAACAGCAACGATACGGCCAATTGATACAAAGAAGGGCCGCCCCACTGGAGCCAAGATTCAGCTAATTGCCGCTGTACTAATTTCACTTGGTAAATAGATGCAAACGGCAGATTAGCATTCATGGAACACTCAAAGCGGCTTTTCACCAGAGATATAACTTTGAACCTAGTGGACATGTAAGGGTGGCAATGAAACTCGCAGCGAATGCTGAACCAACAAACCAAACAAGAACTAAATCTTGCTGCACCATAACGCCGCGTTAATGGGCAAACAACGCTGCCACCAACTTAAGCCATTGTGCCATAAACACAAAAACTAAACTGTGAGCCAAAACTGCCAAGCGTTGGTTGTCCGATTAAACGCTTGGTTATGGAAACCTGAGACAACCACTACACTCACCGTACAATACGAGCGCTTTGCAACCACAAAACACAACAAACTTGTATGCAGCAACCCAATGAGTCCAAAGAAGAAACCTAACAACAACGATACAGCGAACTAAAACAAAGAAGGGCCGCCCCGCTGAAGCCAAGTTTCAGGTAATTGCCGCAATACCGATATCACTTGGAAGCAGAACGCAAACGGCAGATTAGCCTTAATGAAAAACTCAAAGCGGCTTTTCACCAGAGATAAAATTTGGAACCTAGTGGACATGTGAGAATGGCTATGAAACTCACCTCTAACGCCAAACCACCAAGACAAATAACAACTAAATCTTGCTGCACCATAACGCTTGCAATAAGGTGTGCCACGATAAACTCACCAAGCACACTGAACTCCGAACCAAAACCGCCGAGTAAAAAGCATCACCTTGATTGCTTTGTTATGTGTCAAACTCTTCAGCAGTTGAGCTTTCTAAACTCATTGCTAAAAAACGAATTCCCGGACCCGACTCAAAATTTTGGACTTCAATCTGAGCATGTGACCACTGACGACAACTTATATCCACAATAGCCATACCTCCAAGATAACCATCGAAACCTTCTTCAATGGTTAGATTGGATACATTCATAAACTTAAATTTTCGGAAACCGCCAGCCCTATCATGAGTTGTCAGTTCGATAGAACTATTCAAAGGCTCCCAAGGGTCAATATTATATTTAAACTCAACTAAATCTGTGTTTGCGAAATCTGCAAACATCACCTTTTTTTGCATGTTTGCCTCCTGACACATAACGCCGCGTTAATGGGCAGACAACGCTACCACATACTTAACCCATTGTGGCATAAACACTAATGCCAAACTGTGAACCAAAACTGCCAAGCGTTGGATGTCCAATTGAACGCTTGGTTATGGAAGGTTAAGGCAGCCACTACACTCACAGCAAAGCATGAGCTTCTTTGCGGCCACGAAACCAAACAAACCGCTATGCAGCAACCAATTAAAGCCCGAAGAAGAAACCTACAACAGAGATACGGCCAACTAAAACTAAGAAGGGCCGCCCCACTAAAGCCAAGATTCAGCTAATTGCCGCAATTCCAAACCCACTTGGGAGCCAATTTCAAACGGCAGATTAGCCTTAACAACTTACTCAAAGCGGCTTTTCACCAGAGAGCAAAATTTGGAATCAAGTGATTGAGCAAAAACTGCTTTGAAACACGCAGCGAGCGATAAACCAACAAGCCAAACAAGAATAAACTTTGCTGCACCATAACGCCGCGTTAATGGGCAGGCAACGCTACCACAAATTTAAATCATTGTGGCATAAACACTAAAGCTAAACTGTGAGCCAAAACTGTCAAGCGTTAACTGTCCAATTGAACGCTTGGTTATGTGGAGACTAGCTCCACTTTTGCAACGCACAATCTAATGCCTTTAGAACTCTTTTACGATTGGATGTTTTGTTTAAGCCTTTTGGTAATTTACAATACCAAGGATGCCAAAAATGTTCAGATGGTGGGTGAGAGTCACGCGTTGAGGGATGAACTTTCTGCACAAAATACGCTTTGCATTCAATGATCTGCTCAATACTGACAAATTGAAATGTAAAACCACATACGTTGACAAAGTAAACCCATTGCTCCAAAAGGTTATCCCTACTTTTCTTTACAGGTACACCACCTTCATTATATGAGCTCATGAAATCAGAGTGCACTTTAGGGTCCGCTAACTCTCGCCATATTTTACTCATACTTTCTCCACATAACGCTCTGTTAAGGGGTGAGCAACGCAATACTGATGCCTCTGAAAACCACCTTAATCACTAAAACCAACGCATAGTGAAAATGCCACGCGTTGCGAATCCCTCTTGAACAGTTTGTTATGCATTTGCCACGTATTTCACATGAAGCTTTTCAAACTCAGCAACCAGAACCTTTAGGCAATCACTTAACTCATCCTCTAACTCAAAGAATTCATGTGATTTCTCATGGAGTGTATCCATATTCGGATTGTTGCCAATAGTAACAAGTAGAGCTTCATGGGCTATATAATTTCGCTGCTTTCTGAGTTTATTGAGACGTTTATGTAATTCTTTGTTGTCGTTTAACTTAACGAATGTGTTGAGTAGTCTTTCTAACGGATAATTTTCTACATCGTCAATCGAAAAACCAAAGTGGATTCGGTCACCAACAAGAGCATGAATAAAGTCATATGACTTTCCAATATACATTTTCAACGAAAGCTCTAGGAGCTGAAAATTCGTTAACAGCCCAACCGTTCTTTCGCGGTAAAACTCTTGCTCTTTCTTCATTTTATCTCCTGATGCATAACGCCGCATTAAGGGGTGAACAACGCAGCCACCCGACTTAACATATTGTGCCATAAACACTTAAATTGAAGTAGAAGCTGAAATGCCAAGCGTTGAGAATCCCTCTTAAATGCTTGGTTAGGTGTGGAGCCTTTATTTACGCTGGCAAAGCTTGTACTCGTTAGGCATTGTGCGTTCTAGTAAAAGTTTATTAGGATGACCTTTGGGTGCTTTGTGAAGACCATGATATACGATCCACTTGCCTATCTCTCGATGCCTAATTTCATGGCACTTTCTCCAAAAGCTAGGAGTAAGCTCTATCTCAACTAATTCATCATCTATTAGCAACCTTATGTTTGGCTGCGATTGAGAAAAGTTGGAATCTCGATCCACCCGAGCAATACGAACTCCTAAACCTGCACCTGTCTCATAATTGGGCTTACCACTCGTCCAAACTTTGACTTCCATTGTATTGGCCCCTTATGTAAAAACACCTAACGCCCGCTTAAGCGGTGAGCAACGCAATGCGATGTTTGCGCATACCACCTAAATCACTGAACTTAACGCATAGTAAAAATGCCACGCGTTGCGAATCCGTCTTGAAGCGTTTGTTAACTGTTTTTTTGTTCCGAAAAGCCTTGAAGATAATCTACCTCACATAGTTCAAATGATGTGATAGTTTGATCTGGCTTGAAATAACCTTTCATATCTAGGTCTTCGACATTCTCTGAATACAAAACATCAACGGTATACTCGCCAACTGTGTAGTAAAAATGAGCATATATCAGTCTTCCGTGTTTATCATGAAACACCTCAAAATCTGACACTGCACAATAACTTGCTGATTTACCATTATCACTATGGCGAAACTTTAAATATATATTAGGGTGAACGTCATTATTAACAATGGAGCTCGCTGTACAGGTTAAGTCAACGTCTAGGCCTGACTCTATTGCTTTGCAACCAAACAACTTAGCAAAGAATAGCTGTACATTAATCACGCTCTGGTAAACAGAGGATGGGAACACTTTCTTTAAGTCAACAGTCGAACAACGCTGTCTAGTTAATGACATTAAGGTATTTGATAGTGTTCGCCATGACTCATCATGTCGTTGAGTTAATCCGCCATTACAGTTTGAACATATACTTTTTTCGTATTTCAATGCTTCAGCATTAAGACTACCAATAGGTCGTTTTTGTTCTCCATTTTTTCTATGAAAGATAGGAGATTGCTGATTTACGACCCCAGGAAACATCTGTTTCAAATCACTTTTTTTGACTATGTGCTCACCACTATTAGCTGGAGCATTACAAATCCAACAATTGCTCAACTTTAATACCTTACTAAAAACAGTTAACGCCGCGTTAAGTGGTGAGCAACGCAGACCACTGCACTTAAAGCATTGTGCCTTAAACACTAAAGACGAAGTAAACCAAAAATACCATGCGTTGGGAATCCGTCTTAAACGCTTTGTTAAGTAGCATTCAAATTGCGTGCACTGACTAACGTAAGCAAGATTATCTTGTTGACCATAGGCACCATTAGCTTAGACTACTCACAATATGAAACTTGGCTCTATATAACATAATGAATACATGCATTGAAGTGCTCTCCTACGAGCAACTGTCAGCAATTTATGCACAGCAAACATCTGGTTTGATGGCTCAAACTTATTCTTGTGGCATAAAGTGGAACGATGGAAAAAACTCTAAAGCATTTATTAAACGTTTTAGCAAAACACGTACATTGGCTTTAGTGAACGAAATAACAGGTTATATCATCGCCAAACACTGTGGTTTGCCTGTCCCGCAACATGCCGGATTAATTAATACCACTCCGCAACAATTTGATGACGAAACAAACCAGTATGAAAACTGGGCGTTCGTTGTCAGTAGCCTCGATGGCGCAACACCAGGTAGCTTCTACGAAGTTGAAGATATTAAAGAATGTACAACCTTAATGAACTTGGTTGCTGGTTGGGATAAGGTTTCCGATGCCATCGCATTTGATGACTGGGTTGCCAATGAAGACAGGCACCTAGGCAATATAATGGTTGCGGGGAAAAACCGAATTTATCTTTTTGACCATAGCAATTTACCTATTACGTTGAATTGGCAAGCAAGCCAATTAGATCCTAACCACGTAGCAAAAAATGTTTTAACTAATAACCTCTTCGCCTTAAACTGCACACCATTACCAGTAAAGTCGATGGTTGCTCACGCAACGAACGCTCATGAAGAGGTCTACAATAACATAAGGCAGGAGCTATGTTATTGGTGGGATGTTTTACTTGCAAAAGATCCTGAAAGACGTGAAGCCCTTGAAACATTTATTGAAACAAGAGCTACTTTAGGTAATGAACGTGTTTGCGAAAGCTTGAGAATGTTGGCATAAATGATGGATACCTTAAACGATATTTTAAATTCCACCGCGCGTGTGACAAATGTTTCTGGGAACTGGTATCAGTTTCAGTGGACACCAGATATTTCAACGGGCGAAACGCTAAACATAGGTGTAGGATTCAAAGAGCAATCTGGTGAGTTCAGCGTACAGATGCTTGACTACTACGAGCGCATAAATTGCTTTTACGGTAAAGAAATGCAATTTCAGCTTGAACTAGCATGTAACGTTGCCCGAGAACTGGTCTTTAGAAAAGAGTTAAATGACTCACAAAACCTAACCCCACAAATAACATTAAAACGAATTGGTTTTGCCCAAGGGAAAGACGTTGCTGACGTACTGAATAACTTATACAAAAACACTATCCCATTGGGCAAAAAAGTACGTAAAGTTGCTACTAATCGATTCTCGTCGACGTCGAGAGATAACGTTTACAATAGTTTAAAGGAAAAACTCAAAGCTAATTTGGATGTTGCGTATTCAATGCATGTGCCTGAGAATCCATATCAAACGGTTAGTGAAGGAAACGTAATACATAACTTGTTTTTACCTTATAAGAAAGCAAACGGTACAGCCACGCTTGTATCTACAGCCTATTCAGACGTTCAGCGAGTGAAGTGCAATTTGTTTGACGGTTATAGAGATATAGATATTGCCTCGAACCACCTAAAAACCCATGCTAATGCAGTGTTTTTAATGCTACCTGATGACTCATTAAAAAAAGAAACACAGATTGAGATTGAGAACGAATTAGACAAATTCATTTGGCTTCTAAAACCACATAATTTCCATGTTGGTTCGCATGTAGAGATAGATTCATTAGCCGATGAAATTTCGGAATGGTGTAACGTCGACGTTGCGTAATGCTTTCAATGCAGCTTGTGTTTAAGTTACTTTTTACGAGCTGCTACTTAACATTTGTATACTACGCATGCTCATTTCTAAATGCCCGATTTTCAACAAATCTCCCTGATTCCTCTACAGAAAGATTGAAATAACGCCTGAACAAAACGCGCATGCGCACTTTGGTTGCGTAGTATCTCTTCACCAACTCACCTAACCCGTTGATTTTAAATTTACTGTGTTTTTATCACAAACATAAGTGAGCACAGGCGTGGTGATGATCACCATCTGCTTGGCATCTTCGATTCTAATTAGAAAAAACCGCTGGGCATGAGTGCCAGCGGTTTAAAAATTACATTGATGTAACAGTTAAGATTGTATTTATGCGACTTCGGTAATTGGTCGGGAGAAATACGTTGGGTACTTCTGGCGAATATGGCGTTGCTCTTCGACCATATTCTTAAACGTTGGTCCTTTCTTTAGCTTCACAATCACTTCATTCTGATCAAAACGAAGCACTGCGCCTTCAAAAGTCACTTGCTTGTTGTTGTGTAAATTGAGGGTACCTGACATAGCCAGCCCTTTGTACCAGTCGGTAAATGTATTCTTTACAACTCGAATACCACCTTCAGAAACTTCGGTCACGTGAAACAGCTCGTTAGAAATACGCACAGAAGGCCGTGCTCTTCTTGGGTATTTCAAGCGATAGAATTTACGTTTTTGTTCAAAATCACTCATCAACAATCTCCTATTACTTCGAGTGATAGCGTCCCGAAGATCCTTACCTTGTACTGGTGGTTTTTCGTCACCAATATCAATTAAATTTCCAGATAGTATAACTGTCGACTATTAAAAGAAAATCTTTAGCGCTTAGTTTTGAGCCTGTGATCTTGATACACTGTATAATCACTTAATCAAATCATTGTACCTCATTGTTTTTAAATGAATAAAAACCAGAAAACAACGACACAACAAACTTCTTTACAATACGCAGTTTTGCGCATACATTGCACGCATATTAATCGCTAGGTTTATTCGATGTCACAAGAACGTACCGGTAACTGGATGGCAGCGCTTTCATTCCTTCTATGGGGTTTACTGCCACTCTATTATCAATATTTGCCTAACGCGGCTTTAGACGAGCTACTTACCGTTCGATTGGTCGCGTCTGTGCCCTTTGGCATACTGATTGTGTTATTTGTCACCAAGCGAATGCCTGACTTTTCAGCTATTTTCGCGGATCGCCGCTCTCTTGCCATTACATTCCTTGGTAGTACCTTGATGTCTATCTCCTGGTGCGCTTTCACATGGGCAATCACCAATGATCGCGTTATCGATGCCAGCTTAGGCTTTTTTATCAGCCCATTGACGATGACGGCACTGGGCGTATTTGTGTTGGGAGAAAAGCTTTCACTTGGCAAGAAGGTCGCGCTGGTGCTGGCCAGCGCTGGTTTAAGCTATCAAGTGATGCAATATGGACAGGTACCCGTTATCGCACTCACGATGGCGATCTTCTTTACGCTGTATGGTTGGTGCAAGAAAAAGATCCGATACGAGTGGAGCACCTGTCTGTTTGTTGAAGCTCTAGCACTGACGCCATTTGCACTGGGCTACCTTATTTTCAAAGAAGCGACGGTTGGAACGGAATCTCTTAACTCTGGCTGGGAGACTTTTGCCCTCTACGTTGGCGCAGCTCCGGCGACTTTGATTCCACTGCTTTTCTATTCTCTCGCGATTCGTTTAACCAGTATGTCGACCGTCGGCCTAATGCAATATATTGAGCCGTCTATCCAGTTTTTGTTGGCGATCTATTTATTTGGCGAAGTCTTCGATGAAGTCAAACTAGTGAGTTTCAGCCTAATATGGGCAGGCTTGCTGTTCACCATTGCAGAAAGCGCCAAAAACCGAGTTGTACTAAAACGCTCATAAAAAATCCCCCAGTTGGGGGATTTTTTTAAAATGAAAGGCTAATCATGCCTTGCCACAACAGGCCAACAGCCAACACGGCGACCACACTCAATAGTCCAGCCCCTACCTTCTCTTTACCTTCGAATGGGTTAATACCCTGCTCTTTTTTAGCCTGAATGTAAAAGTACAAACCCGGCAGATAAAGAATGGCAGAAAGCAGTAAATAATTGAGCCCGGAAGCGTACAGCAACCAAAGCCCATACAAGGTTGCACCGATACCAATGGCTAGCAGGCTGCCTTTATTTTTCTGCTCTAGCGCCAGTTTTAGTACAAATGCGCCCACCAAAAAGTAAGGCACTAGGATCATTTCGGAGGCAATAATCAGTAAGGTATCGTACGTGCTACCCGCGAACATCACAAAGATGAGAGAGATTTGAACCCAAACATTGGTCAGGGTTAACGGTCTTACCGGACTGCCCGCCTTGTTTAACTTAGCGTACTTGGCTGGGAACATTTTCTCTTTGGCACATAGATACGGAGCTTCTGACGCCAAAACCGTCCAGCTCAAAAATGCACCACAAACAGACACCAATAAACCAATACTTATAACGTATTGCCCCCAAGGCCCAAGGATATGAGTCAGCACTTTTGCCATTGAAGGGTTCTGATAGTGGGCGAGTTCCGTTGGTTTAATAACGCCCATCGACAGTAACGTCACTAACACATAGATAGATAACGCGGTAAGCAGGCCTAATATCGTTGCGCGGCCAATGTCTTTCCGGTTTCGAGCTCGACTTGATACGACCACCGCGCCTTCAATACCGATGAAGACCCAAACGGTCACCAGCATGGTACTTTTTACTTGCTCCAATAACCCATGTCCTTCACCGAAATGAAGGCCACTAAAATCGAGCGTAAATGTGTCCCAGCTAAAAGCAAACAGAGCACATAGTATGAAAACAAATAGCGGCACCAACTTGGCGTAAGTCGTGACCATGTTAATCAAAGCCGCAGTCTGGACGCCGCGTAAAACCAGAGCATGCACCATCCACAACAAGGCAGAAGCGCCTAAGATCGACACCCAAGTATTACCCTGACCAAAAATAATATTGTCTGGTGTGTCAAACAGCATACCCAACGTGCTAAACACAATCACCAAATAAGAGACATTGGCTAACATCGCACTGAGCCAATACCCCCACGCAGAGCAAAAGCCGACGAAATCGCCAAACCCTTCTTTGGCGTAGCCGAATACACCACTCTCGATATGAGGCTTGTGGAAAGCTAACTTTTGAAATGAGAGAGCGAGAAAAACCATGCCGATCCCCGTGATCGACCAACCGATCATCACGGCAGCGGGGCTCGCAACAGCAGCCATGTTTTGTGGCAAGCTAAATACACCTGCGCCTATCATTGAGCCAATGACGATCGCAGTAAGAGAACTGAGCCCGAGTTTGTTGTTCATTGTTGTTTCCGGATTATAAATTCGAACGCTATGGAAGTGGTCATATTACGAAGAAATATCAATAAGCGGCAGAGCAGTTGTGATTGCTGTCGCAAAGATAGGTTCATAATCAAACACTTCATTGTTACTGATCAAACCAAGTCGCCATGGTAATATTTAATTCCACATATGCAATATATATTAGAATTTAAAACCACCACGAAACAAATTGGCAAATCAATAAATTATCAAGAAATCAAACCAAAGAATGTATGAAACCATCAAGAGGGGTTGGTTGACTGTGAATACCCAAACGAGAGAACGAAAAAAAGCGGGGCACTGTCGCCCCACTTTATTGTAGATTAATGGTGAGAGCCAGAAGGGTCATACCCGAATTCTGACTGCTGGTAAATGTCCGATAGCGCTTTTGTTTTTTTCGACTTAGCTGAACGCTTTGAAGTCCCTATATAGTGAACCTCTTGAGATTCTAACGCTTTCTCATGCGCTTTTGCCGAGCGAATAAATTCTGGGTCGTTAAGCGCCTCCTGACGCAGGCGATTAACACGTTCAAGGGTTTCCCACAACATAACTCACCTCCAGAAACTGTATTTATATACAGTATAGATATCCTCACCAATAGTTCAAGAAAAAGACTGTTTATTTAAACAGTATCTTTATTGCATATATGCATTAAGCATCCACATTAGCTTTTCTTGCTCTCGAATGTAGTCACCCATCAAGGCAGCTGTACCTTCATCTTCTGCATCCTCAGCTTGAGCCAAAATAGCGCGTTGCTGAGTCAGTAACGTGCTGAAACCATGAACAAGGCCTCTCACACATTCTTTACCTGTTGTCGCATTCTGGTGTTCTTCAATATCACTCTTGGCCAAGTATTGGCTAAAGCTGTGGTCTGGCGTTGATCCAATCGTCAGAATACGTTCCGCCAACTCATCAATTTTGGTTTGAAGATCTGTGTAGATCTCTTCAAATTTCACATGCAATTCGAAAAACTGCTGACCTTTGATGTTCCAGTGATAACCGCGGGTGTTCATGTAAAGCACTTGGTAGTGCGCTAACAACGCATTCAACTCGGCCGCCAGTGCTTGTGATTTTTCGTTGTTTAGGCCGATTAAGTTAATTTGGTTTGTCATCATGCATTCCTCATTAATTTCAATATTCTTAGGCTGTTGCCCTTCAATGACTTCACTATATCCATCACGATAAGATAGTTAAAAACGTTCATTTCTATACTTTCAATAGGAGTTTCCTATCTATAGTTTTTGCCTATTTCAATGATGCCTAGATCCGATTATCCGATGTCGTTCGCTGGCGTTATTCTGGATAAAACAATTGGTTGAGGACAAGATAGTGAAGGCTCTTGTTGTTGAAGGAGGCGCAATGCGCGGCATTTTTGCTGCGGGTGTGCTCGATACATTTATTGACGATGATTACTACCCTTATGACTTTGTCATTGGCGTTTCGGCGGGTGCGTCCAATCTACTCGGCTATCTTGGTAAGCAGATCGGCCGTAGCTATCATGTCATTACTGAACTGGCCACTGACCGAGATTTTTACAACCCTAAACGGTTTGTAAAAGGTGGTGATCTTATTGACGTGCATTGGTTGGTGTCAGAATCCGAGAAGCGCTATCCGCTAGACACACACCAAGTGTTCCAGTCGGCCCCAATGCTGGCTGTTGCCACTAATATCAATACGGGACAAGCTGACTACTACCAGCTCAATCACAGCAATCTCAGCCAGATCATTGAAGCCACCAGCGCACTGCCTATAGCGTATAAAACAACGCCCTGCTTCTCTGGTGGCTGCTACACCGATGGCGGCGTCGCAGACTCCATTCCTGTGATGGAGGCGTATCGCCGCGGTGCGACGGACATTACGGTTGTCCTATCTCACCCACTCAGCTACGAGATGCCTAAGCCGAAAAGCTCTTGGGTAATCAAAAAGCTGCTACGTAAATACCCGAAAATTGCCGAGGCACTGACTAGAAGAGCCGAAGGATACAACCAAGCGTTAGCCTTTATTCGCAATCCACCAGAAGGGGTTAAAGTGCGTGTCATCGCGCCACCAGAGAATTTCACCGTGAAACGATTAACAATGAAAAAACTGGCTTTAGATGAAGGTTATTTCATGGGGTTCGAAGAAGGGAGAAAGCACCTAGCCAGCCGCAAAGGCGCTTATGGATTAGATGCGGAGAATTGTCATTTCTGCCTGTAAAAAAAGACCGCCGATGGCGGTCTTTCCTATTTAAACAACGAATGCTTCGAGGGATTTGTCAGATTCGTTTTGGTCTTTCAGTTTCTGAACAGCTGTTCGCGTGTTCGACACCAGATCCGTCACCTCGCTGGATAAGGTATAGATGTTTGTCGCATTGGTGCTGATCTCTTCGACAACTAAACTTTGTTCTTCAGCGGCAGTCGCGATCTGTACGTTCATATCGTTGATCGATTGAACAGACTCATTAATAGTATTAAGACCCATCTCAACCTGCTTCATTCCACTAATCGCCTCATCCGCTTTGGTCAGGCTGACTGACATAGACTGCCCTACTTGCTCAGTACCAGTCTCCAGCTCTTCGAGAATTTTACCAATATCCGCCGTTGCGCTTTGTGTACGCAGTGCAAGCTGGCGAACTTCATCGGCAACAACAGCAAAACCTCGACCTGAATCCCCTGCTCGTGCTGCTTCAATCGCTGCATTCAGTGCCAACAAATTGGTTTGATCTGAAATGTCAGAAATGACGCTCAGAATTCCCTTAATGTTATCGGCAGACACATTGAGCTGTTTGACATCCTGTTCAGACTGAGCGACCTGCGCTGACAGCTCTCCGATGATGCAGCTGGCGTTTACCGCCGTCTGAACACCTTCAACCGATGCGTCGTGTGCCTGACTGGCGGCGTGAGCCGCACTTTGAGTGTTGCGCGCCATTTCCTGCGCGGTGCTGCTCATTTCATTCAATGCCGTCACAAGCTGCTCAACTTCTTGCTGTTGTTTAAGGATGGAAGCTTCAGAGCGCTCCGAGTTCTCCACAGCAGTTCTGGTTGTCGAAGTCAGGTCATTGGCAAATAGTTTAGAGGTTTGAATATTGTTTTGTAGCATTTCAACAAAGCCGTTAAACGCGCCCGCAATATGTGCAAACTCTTTATCAACTTTAGTTTCAAGGCGGTAAGTTAGATCTTTCTTATCACCTTCGCCCGAGATACTGTTAATGCCAGTCGTCATGTTCGATAGCGGCTTCATCAGTAGGTTGACCACGAAGCCCAACACAACAACTGAGATCATGATGACGGCCAGAAGATACATCAACGTCTGGTCACGCATGTCATCCAGTGATTGGAAAACAATATCTTCTTTCAGTACAGAACCGATGATCCAATCATGGCCTGTCAACGGTAGTTGCTGGACGATGTTCTTTTCACCATCAAGGGTCAGTACCTGGTCATCACCACCCAGTTTTAGCTCTGGGTACACCTCAGACAGCTGCTTACCGTTATAGTCTTTGTTTGGGTGAGAAATGATGTTGCCGTCTTTGGTCATCAAAAACAGATAACCCGCATTCAATGGTGAAATTCGGTTAATTTTCTCACTCAATACCGCAAGGCTAACATCAAAGAAAGTGACCCCTTTAAACTCCCCTTTTACAACGACAGGCGCTGAGATGGAGATCATCTGCTGCTGAGTATTAACATCGATATAGGGCTCAGTAATGATCAAAGAACGATGTGTCTTTGCATCCTGATACCAAGGGCGTTCACGAGAATCCCATGTGCTGTCTGGCACCCAGCCTGGTACATTTTCAATAATACCGCCATCTTCTTCTATGCCGATACCCGTCGCGACAAACAGCTCTTTTAATTTTGGTTGTTCAATGATCTGTTCGATACTTTTAGGTGCGTATTCGTGTTCAATGGTCTGAGTGGTCGATAACGCAAGGTTTTTCCACCCATCAATATCAGATTGCACGGTATTCTCTACACCAGTCAGAACTGATTCAATGGTGTTGTGGATCTCTTTTTCTCTGTCACTATGCAAAAATGAATACTGAAAATAAGCGAGTGCAACGAGTGAAATAACCAGTAGCGAAAGTTTGCTGATAAGTAGCTTGGCTTTAAAACTAAACACGTATACCTCTTGGCAAATAGCCTAGGCTGCGCGCTTAATCAAACTGCACTTTTCAGCCTAGTAGTATGATGACTGGCCCTCCTGGCATTCCCCGAACATCCGTATGGGCCAAGACAGTACATAAACCAAGCTGAAAAAGTTAATGATTAGTGATTAATCATAATTAACAGTGATAGCCATTATCGTTAAAATAGTAAATTATCCAAGTCTAATCAGTAAGGTAGACATAAAAACTTCTAAAAATATCATTTCCACAAGTGATAGATAAAACCAATAAATTTGCGTGATAAATGCAAGTTATCTAAAACGAAGATAGATTCAGTTCAACAGGTTTACCCAACCAGTAGGCAAACTCCGTATGATCTTCTAAGTCATTATCTGTTAGCGCATGGACCAAAACTGACAACTCGCCACGGGATTTATCCAACCACGGGATAAGAGCATCGAAGTCACCCGCTGTAAACGTCACAGAAAAGCTCCACATCGTATGAGGGCCGACGAGTTTCTGGTTGAAGCGCCCGACAGACAAGTCAAACTCGCGACGGATTTGCTCCCTCAGTTCAGAAGCAAAATCGTTGCTGTTAGCGTCAAAATAGACGTGTGCGTGGTAATCTTGATGGGTATTCTTAGGATAGGTCATAACAATAAAACAAGAACGTGTTCGAATACTTCATCCTAACACGTTCCCGATATTAACTCTCAAACACTTACATTCATTACACTTGGGATTAGCCGAGCAGCCCCTGCTCCACTGCGTACTTTGCGAGTTCAGCCGTACTGTGCAAATCCAGTTTCTGCTTGATGTTCTGTCGATGGGTTTCAACGGTTCGATAACTAATACTGAGCAGCGCTGCAATTTTTTTGCTGCTGTTTCCTTCCGCAACCAATTTAAGAACGGCTTCCTCGCGTCGACTGAGAGGGTTAGGTTTTTGCGCAGCAGGAATCACTTCTTGAGAAAACAAGGTTTGTGTAACCGATTCGCAAAAATAGGTGGAGCCTTGGTAAACCGTTTTAATCGCCTGCACCATCCGACGGGCACAAATCTCTTTCAGCATGTAGCCAACAGCACCAGCCTGCATCACCTTCATGATGTATTCGCGGTTATCATGCATGGTCAGCATCAACACCTTAATCTCTGGCAGCTCTTCCTTGATAAGACGCGTGGCATCGATGCCGTTCATTAATGGCATACTCACATCCATCAACACAACGTCTGGAGTTAGCTCCTTAACCTTTTCAATCGCCTCCAAGCCATTGCTGGCCGAGCCAATCACCTCAATTTCTGGTTCCAGTTGGAGCCGAGCGATAAATCCATCTAAGACGACCTGGTGATCGTCCACTATCACCACTTTGATCGGTTTATCCATATATTAATCCATCTAATTTCAACAGAACGGTAATCTCTGTACCAAACCCTGGTTCGCTTTCAAGCTCAAAATCGCCGCCCAAAAACTCTACTCGCTCACGCATATTGCGTAAACCAATACCCGACTTCCTTAACGTCGAGCCTACATCAAATCCGACACCATCATCACGTATGATCAGTTGAAGCATGTCACCCAATTGCTGCAGTATCACCGTCACCTGCTTGGCTTGGGAGTGCTTCTCTATATTGGTCAGCGACTCCTGTGCCACTCGGTAAAGCGTGGTCGCTACCTCTGATTTTAGCCTGCTCTGACTGGTTGACAATGACGCCTCAACATCGACGCCAGAATGCGCTTTAAAGTCCGTCAGCAAAGTCGTCATCGCAGCCTCAAGACCGATATCATCAAGGGCACTCGGTCTTAACTGATGAGAAATATGCCTAACTTCATTAATCGCTGTCATGAGAGAATTTTGCGATTTAGCCAGATGCTGCTTTTGAGTTTCGTCATCAAGTTTAGTGCCAAGCAACTCCAAATGGCATTTGCTTGAGATCAGAAGCTGGTTGATACCATCGTGAAGCTCCCTCGCTAAATGCTTTTTCTCGTCTTCCTGAAACATCACGGTTTTATGCGCCAGCTCTTTTAAGCTCTTATCCGCCAGTCGATGCTCATGTAAATTAACGGCTAATGTCAGAACCAGAATCACCGCAACGGTCACCACTACAATCACAATGAGTGAAAAGAAGGTCGTCTCGATATTATCGTTGACCGCTAATTGGAGGTTTGCCACTTCTTCAGTGACATCTTCAATGTACAAACCCGTACCGATCATCCAGTTCCATTTGCTTAACCAAGCCGCGTAACTCAGTTTAGGAACGCTTTCTCCTGTGGATGGCTTTTGCCACAAATACTGATGAAAACCGCCACCGGATTTTGCCTGCGCCAATAAAGATTCAATTAAGTGGTTGCCGTTTTCATCCTGAATGTGCAGCAGGTTTTGCCCCACCAGCTCAGGCATAATAGGGTGAACTAAGTTAGTCCCGTTCTTATCGTAAACAAAGAAGTAGCCATCTGTACCATATTGCAGACGACTGATGATCGCTTTGACCTGCTCCTTGGCCTGATGCTCTTCGATATTAGGATCGTTATAGATGTGCTCAATGGCATCAAAGGCCAAATCAACCAGATCCTTGAGCGCCGATTCTTTTGACTTAATGAGGCTGGAATGGAAGATTTTCACTTCTTTGTCACCCAGCGTTTTGGTTTGGTAGATAGCGATCCAACTTGTCAGCGCCATCACTAACAATAGCGGCAACAAGCTCAACAAAATCAACTTAGCTTTTAGAGGCATTCCTTCTCCCATACTAAAAAGCTGCCCATACGAGCAGCTTTACTTTAGCAAGAGTTGTTACATTTCTGTAATCGGGCGATCACATTCCATAGAATCCAGGGAAGACTAACAGTGATGCCAACACGAGGATCTGAATACCGATGAATGGCATCACGCCTCGGTATATGTCTCGAGTTGTCACCCCTTTCGGTGCTACACCTTTGAGATAAAACAGGCTGAAACCAAATGGTGGGGTCAGGAAGGAAGTCTGCAGGTTCATCGCAATCAAGATCGCAAACCAAGTCATGTTGATGCCCATAATCTCGGCAACGGGTGCGATGATTGGAACGATGATAAAACAGATTTCCACAAAGTCGATGAAGAAGCCCAGAACCAGAATCACTAACATAGTGATGATCAGGAAGCCCCATTTCTCACCCGGTATTTGTAGCATCCACTCTTCAACCAGGTAGTCACCACCCGTGTAAGTAAATGCCATAGAGAACGCTGTAGCACCAAGTAGAATCGCAAACACCATAGCGGTCACTTTAACCGTCTCTTTCGACGCTTCATACACCATGTTCCAGCTGAATTGCTTGTAAAGCAGAGACAGAACTATCGCACCAGCCCCACCAAGCGCAGCGGATTCTGTTGGCGTCGCAACACCAGCAAAGATGGAACCAAGTACCACTACGATAAGCGCAAGTGGCGGGATCACAGCTTTAAGCGCAGTGATGACTTCCTGCTTACGGCTTACCGATTCATCACGAGGAATTGGCTGCGCAGCTTCTGGATTCAGTTTGGCGTAAATCAGAATATAGAGAACGTAAGCGCCAACTAAAACGAGCCCCGGCCAAACTGCTGCCTGAAACAAATCCCCAACGGGTACACCTAACACATCACCAAGAAGGATTAAGACGATAGAGGGTGGAATGATTTGGCCTAACGTACCTGAGGCACAAATCGTTCCGCACGCCAGCCCTTTGTCGTAGTTGTACTTGAGCATAACTGGCAGAGAGATAAGCCCCATCGCTACAACAGACGCACCAACAACGCCTGTAGACGCCGCCAGTAAAGCACCCACTAACACGGTAGAAATCGCGATACCACCGCGCACACCACCAAACAGCTTACCCATGGATTCAAGCAGCTGTTCCGCTAGACGTGTTTTTTGAAGAACCAAACCCATGAAAACGAACAATGGCACTGCCATCAATACCGTGTTTTCCATGATGGATTGGATGCGATATGGCATGAAAGCAAACATATCCATGCCTTCGGCCCAAACGCCGAATATCAGTGCAATACCACCAAAGGTGAACGCAACTGGGAAGCCAAGCAGCAAAGCAAACAAGGCAACAAAAAACATTACAATACCGACCATTTTTGTCTCCTTACTTTTGCTCTGTTGAGTTGGCGTAAATTAAATGCGGGTTAAAAATCTTATTGAGAGAATGAAGCAGTAATCCAACACCACTTATTGCCATAAACATAAACGACAATGGAATCATGGCTTTAATTACCCAGCGATAGGGTAAGCCACCAGGGTCACCAGACGTTTCACCTAGGGCGAAACTCTCTTTAGCGAAATCAACGCCGTACCAAGCCACCAGCAGACAAAACGGAAAAAGAAAAACGATGGTACCGATTAAATCAATGATCGCCTGTGCTCGATGAGACAAACGCTCGTAAAAAAGGTCTACCCTGACATGGCCACCCGCTTTAATGGCATAAGGTACACCCAGAAGGAATACGGCAGAGAACAAGTGCCACTCCATTTCCTGAAATGCAATGGAAACATCGTTAAACACGTAGCGCATCACCACATCGTAAACGACATTTGCGAGCAATAAGATAAACAGGATACTCGACAGCCATCCTAGGAAATCGCCGAAGCGATTAAAGATGCGCTCTATATAGATTAGATTTCTCATTCCCTACTCCATGGAACTTTGAAATAACTCCGCTTGGCCGAAGCCTGCGGAGCTTTGTTATAGACTCTTCAAATTATAAGAGAGTTTTCTTGGGCTTCTCGTTGCCAGCTCAATCAAACTGGCAACGAATTTTTATGATTATTGTTGTGCCTGACTGTTTAGGTATGCGCGGTGCGAGATGTCAGACCAAGGACGAACTTGCTCGATGTAAGCAGCCTGAGACGCTTGGATCTCTTTTGCCATTTCATCTTTGTCAGCATGTTCTTTAAGTAGACGCTCGTTAGCTTCACGAAGTGCTGTCATGACTTCCGCTGGGAAGTTTTTCACCTGCACATTTGGATATTCAGACTTGATTGACGCCCAGTTCTTACCACTTTCGTGTTTAGACTGAGTGTACATATCGTAAGCCGCAGTCTTCATGGCAACCTGAAGAATCGCTTTCAGATCGTCAGGCAGGCGGTTCCAAGTGCGCTTATTGATCAGGAATTGCAGCTCTGTACCTGGCTCATGCCAACCTGTGTAGTAGTAAGGTGCAATCTTGTGGAAACCCATACGTAGGTCAAGTGATGGCCCTACCCACTCAAGTGCATCGATAGTGCGGCGCTCAAGCGAGGTATATAGCTCACCCGGTGCGATGTTGGTTGGTTTTGCACCCAGCTCCGCCAGAATCTCACCGGCAAATCCAGGGATACGCATTTTCAGACCTTTTAGGTCATCAACAGAGTTGATCTCTTTCTGGAACCAACCACCCATCTGAGTATCTGTGTTACCTCCAGGGAAAGACATCAGGTTATGAGGTGAATAGACTTTCTCCATTAACTCCATACCACCGCCGTAGTAGAACCAGGCGTATTGCTCTGTCGGCAGCATACCAAATGGCATTGAGGTGAAATAAAGCGTATTAGGCACTTTACCTTTCCAGTAGTAAGACGCAGAGTGCCCCATGTCATACTGGCCCGATTTCACCATATCAAACACACCCAGTGGCGCTTTGTGCTTATTTGCAGAGTCGATTCGAATCTGAAGGCGGCCATTAGACATTTCTTCCGCCATCTTCGCCATGTTTTTGGTTGCATCACCAAAGATTGGGAAGTTTGGGCCCCAAGTTTCCGCCAGCTTCAAGCGGTACACTTTTTCAGCAGCATTCACTGATGTCGCAGCAACAGCTAGTGCTGCTGCCATAGCCGTACCTTTCAGTACTCGTTTCAAAGATTGTCTGATTAGACTCATGTTCACGTCCTTTGTTAGATTCAGCAACTTTCCAGTTACCTTCTGTTCCATTACAGAGTGGTTTATCTACGAGAAATAGGAAATCAGCGCGAACACGGAGAAAAATTAACAAACCCAAATATACTTCAACCTTAGAATTACGTATTACTACGTAGGATAAAGGATATAAAAATTATAATTTACTAAGATTCAAATACTTATAAAAAATTGAGACACTATAAGTTTGGAGTAATACGTAGAGAACGATGCGTGGAAGATATAGAGTAAAAGATTTTATAAATGTGACAAATGTTAAATATTGATAGATATAATGATAAATCAATAAAAAGGAAGGTCCGAATGGAGAAAAACCCCGATAGGCATCGAGGTTCTTCTATTCGTCTGAAGAAGCAGAGGTGTCTGCTATTTCAAAAGAGGTCGCTAACAGTATGAATTAAACTGCTTTGTAGATAACTTTGTTACCTGCTAACTGCTCTTTTGCTACCAGGTTTTCTTCTAGTAGTTTTTTCAGTGCGCCAGTTGCCCAAGAAGCCGCTTTCGCTTCTTCCTGACCCGCCGCTAGGCCAATACCCTTAGGGTTGATGCCTTCAACGTTAGCAACAACAATGTCTAGTACTTGTTGTTGTTTTGGAGTTAGTGCAACGCTAACTTCTTTAGCCGCAACAACTTTCTCCGCTGCTGGTGCTACAGCTACTTTCTTCTCAACTACAGGCTTAGCTTTCTTAGTTGCTTCTACATTGGCAACAGTCGCCTTAACGCGTTTTTGCAATTTCATCTGCACTTTACGCTTATGAGCAAGTCTCATCGAGTTTCTCTCCATTTCACTGCATACGGAGCAGTGGTGAAAATTTGAAGCGCGATTTATACCAAAAAAATGCGGCCATTTACAGGGTATGAGGGGCTTTATCGAGCAAAAATGCGTGATATGCTGTCATCAGGCTACAATTTAATCAGTACCAATTATGATCCTTTTCATAACTACTGAATATATAAACAGAGGTTTAAGTTATCGCCAAGGAGTCGTAAATGCAGACATTGCATCTTACCAATCAACCTATTCGGCTATCTTCACCGATTGCCAAAATCCTTGCGACTATAGCTTCTATTGTATTGATTTCTCTTGTAATGTTTTCTCCAGATTTCCAGCAGGCAGTTTTGACGCTGGTCGCTATCCTGTCTATGCTCGGATTTGGCTACCTGTTGATTCTCAAAAGCACCGTCTCCTACACATTAACAGCCACCCACTTTCAGCAGCACCTGTTCAAAGGCGGTTGGGTGGTAAAATGGAGTAATGTCAGCAAGATTGGCATCTGCCATTATGATCAAGAAGGATGGCAGCAGCCTCTGCCTTGGATCGGAATTAAACTCAAGCACTATTCACCATACCTCGATAGTATTTGCCCTCGAATCGCCACGGAGATTCTGCTTAGCCAAAGAGCCTTGCTGTATCTTGGGGCCAAACAGAGCCAGCAAGGTACCCAATTTGAGGATATAGTTTTGGATTCCAAGCCGTATAAAAATACGCAAGGCGAACAGTATTCAGGACTACAAGCCATGCTTGCCAATAGAATGCGCTATCAGAGAAGTTACTTTGATTACGACATTTTCATTTCCGCACATGACTTAGACCGTTCTGCAGAAGAATTTGTCGGACTTGCAAGACGCTATCTTGCCGCTGCTGAGCCTGAAGAAGAATACGAATAATGGAATGACAGGCAATATAAGAAAAGGTCGCGCGAGGCGACCTTTTTCAGTAATTAGTAAAGTGGCATTTCATCCGCCACAAATGGGTTGGATGCACGCTCTCTACCAAAGGTAGATTCAGGACCATGGCCCGGCACGAATCGAACGTCATTACCTAGAGGCCAAAGTTTGGTTTTGATCGAGTTAATCAGAGTATCGAAGTCACCTTTAGGAAAATCTGTGCGTCCGACTGAACCGTTAAACAACACATCACCAACAAAGGCAAGCTTAGCTTCTTCACTGAATAGCACCACGTGACCTGGTGTATGGCCTGGAGTATGGTAAACATTGAGTATTTGATTACCAAACGCTACGGTATCGCCATCATTCAACCACTTTTGCGGTTCGAATGCTTCAGTTAATGGAAAACCAAACATCTGGCTCTGCCCAGCTAAGCCTTGAAGCCAGAAGTTGTCATCTTTGTGTGGGCCAACAATTTCAATACCGCCCAGCTCAGCGGACAAAGACTCTGTGCCACCAACATGATCTAAGTGACCATGTGTCAGAACCAAATTGACGACCTTAACACCCAACTCTTTAATCAGTGCCGCCAGTTGTTTTACGTCGCCGCCGGGATCAACCACTACGCCTTCCATGGTTTCATCACACCATACAATCGAGCAGTTTTGCGAAAAAGAAGTGACAGGAACAACTTGGTACTTCAGAGACATATTGAAACCTTACTGAATATCTAAACTGGCGAAACTATGACATTTGGTAAGGTTTTTGACAACCTTGTCTTATATGAAGACGCTTACCAGTGGCGGACTGGCCCAGTATCAATGTGGACAAAATTGCTTCTAGGGTAATAGCCGACACCGCCCGCTTTAAGCTCAATCGCAGCGTCGCGGACTTTTTTCAGATTGACACCGTCAAGACGAAAATCAATCGCCTGCCCTAGCATGTGGTAGCTCTTCTTCGCCACCCCACTTGATTTTGAGCGTAACGCTGCATTGGTGGCAGGAGAGCGGTAACCAGAAATGATCTGAACTTCTGCTTCAACACCAAGCTCAGATTGAATCAGTGAAATCTGATCGAACAGGTATTTGTCCATTTCATGGACTTCATTGCGGCGGAAGTCTCGGCAAATGTTATCAATGCGACTCAGTTCGTTTGCTACATAGTCCCGACCATCGAAGTAGCAAGATTCCAGTTCTTCCCCTGTATGGAGGTTATTAAAGGCCAATGCGCGAGGTTGATCTGGGTGAGCAGCGAAAGCAAGAGAAGGAGCACAGCTGGCTACAACTAAGCCACTACCAGCTAACTTAATAAAATCTCTACGAGAAAAATCCACGGTGAACAGCCTTCATAAAATCGTTGATGGAAACGTGTCGAACGGCGACACTACCTAACTCTAATATGAAGTGCAAATGCATAAACCATGCTCATAGATAGATTCTGAGCATAGAAATTTGCTTACTGCTTGACCTTATTAATAAAAAACTTTGTTGTGAGAAAATGTTATTTTTTGGTCAGGCTCACCCTTTGCCGTAACTAAAACGATCCCAGCGGTATATATCGTCCCTGTAATGGATCTTGCCGCCCTCTGACCAAGCTGTTTGGTAGATGATGTGCACCGGCACACGCTGTTTGAGCGGAATCGATTTGTTTGCCGCCAACTCTTCTTCGTCCAGCGTCGACATATCCAAGCCTTGGCTCTCTAGCAAACGCGTGGCAAATTGATCCGCGTGCTCAACCCTAATGCAACCTGAGCTGAATGCCCTGCTGGCCTCATCAAACAAATTTTTACTTGGTGTATCATGCAGATAGATCGCACGGCGATTAGGGGTGTTAAACTTGTATAGGCCGAGCGCATTGTTGTTTCCTGAAAGCTGCGTCATTCGATACGGAAACGCGCTGGGGCGCATGTTCTGCCAATCAATGTCCTCTGGATTAATCAACTCTTTCGATCCCCACTTAGGCACAATCGTAATATTTTGGCGAACCAGATACTCAGGATCCTCTTTCACTTTGGGGATGATATCTTCAACCATGATTTTCCATGGCACATTCCAAGTAGGATTAAGGATCAATGAATCCAGCTTGGTCGTCATCATCGGTGTTGGCCTGCCCTTACGCCCTACAACCACCTTAGACTCAAACACTTCTTGACCTGAGTACCAATACTTCATCTCAAACCCGGGCACATTCACCACAATGATGGTGTCACGCTCAATCGGCCATAACCTGCCGCGTTCTGCATTGAGCGCCAGTATAGATAACCGTTCACTCGGGCTGATGTTCAACCAACGAATCGTATCAGGGCCAATAATGCCATCGTCCGTTAAGCCATGGAGACGTTGGAACTGTTTTACGGCGGTTTCTAAGGTGGCGTCATACCAGCTTACATCTCGCCGAACATCTGACAAATCAACGTCGACCATTTCCATTCTGACTAGCAGAACTTCTCGATTTTTCAGTTTGTCCCCGACTTTTCTTAACCCTCTTTGGGTGTACTTAGGTAGATTCAGCTCTTCAAACTTTACAACGTGTAAGTAGCTGTCGATCAGCTTTTGGTAGTCGTCGCTATCCGGGGTGTAGACTTCTATTAGCTCACTGAGCTGCTGATGGTCCACCGCCACAGCAACGGCAATTAAATTGGTTTGGCTCAGTTTCGGTAAAGGTTTGTACAATTTGGATTCGAAGAACCAGTCATAACCAAGCAGTTTCGCTTGCTCAGCGTAGCTAATGTAGAGAAGTAACGTATCGGTGGCAAGTAGGTCATATTCATGCCAGCGATTGCTCTTACGATAGTACTCAAGGTATCTCAATTGACGGGCAAAAAGAGGGCTGAACCCCGCACTGGTGATGATTTCAAGTTGAAACTCAAGCCGAGTGCTTTGTTGAAGATCAAACCAGATCAACTGGTTGTGATTGCTCTGATAAATGTGTTCGACATCTTTGGAATATTGCAGGACCCGAAGGACATGACTGTCTGGCTCCAACCACCCAATACGCTCAAAATAGCTACTGGCCCAAGTCGGTATAGGAATAATTATCAGCAGTAATAGAAGGGGGTTAAGTCTAGCCATCTTACTCTCCAATCTAATCGCCCGAGATCAAAGTATGGCAGAGAAATAAGAGGCTAGGATGAAATGATGATGAGAATATTAATTTTCCCAAGCTTTACAATGAAGTAGGCTAAGAAATCATCGACCAGTGGTTATCCCATTGAATTCCCGACTGAATTTTTTTCTTCTCTTCTGGTGAGTATTGTGTGATCACGCCGCCAGCCCCCGAGCTAACTCGGAAAAAGCCGTTCTGTACAACGACACCTGAAGCGTCTGGCAATGAGGCCAATTCCACCATTTTTCTGGTTTGCTTAGACCAGATCCCGTAGCAGTTTCCGCGAGGTGATGTTGCCAAGATCCACTCATCCGTTGCCGCAATACTCGCAATGTAATGATTGAATCTTGCCCACTGTTCTGGTTCCCCTTCAAGAGGGATCATTTGACCACCTTGAGTATGCATTGCCAAAAGAGAAGGATACTCATCAGGCTCACCACGGTACTGCTGACCACACAGGACAGTTTTGCCACCATCATGCGCAAGGTGTCGAATACTCAAATGGTTATCTGGTAAAGCCACTTGCTCTGTCAGCTCACCATTGGAGTCCAAGTAGCTCAAGCTAGGTTTCATGGTTGCAATATTGAGCGGCTGTCGGCCATTGGTATGAACGCCGCCAACACCAATCGCTAGTGAACCATCCGGCATGGCAATCACTTCATGAGGCCCGAGGCCAAAGTTGGTAAACTCTGCCACCTTGTCGTACCCAGCCAGCACATCGTAAACACCAATAATGCCTCGGCTAGTACCACGCTCACCTTCTGTTGCGTACAGCCACTTGCCGTCGTTTGAATACACGCCATGACCATAATAGTGACGATTGGAATGGGCGGCTGAGGATTTGATCACTTCGCCAGTCACATAGTCAAAAACAACGAAAAACGTACCCGGACGACGAGCAAACGCCACCGCATGGTTAAGTTTCGCGTTTGTTGCGACGCCATGCCCTCTTGCAGGAAGAGGAACTTGTCTTATCGGGTGACCAAACTCATCCGCGACTACCGCAGAGTACTTGTCTCGACCATATAAGGAGCAACCGATCAGTGACGGCTGGCCCAATGTCTCTGACTTACTCGCGCAACCGAAAGGCAGCAAAGGCGTAGCAGCGCCAAACAGCGCTGCCTTGAGAAGGTTTCGTCTTGTGTTATCAGTCACCATCTGTTGCGTTAAACCCTATTACGACACCAAGTTCAATCGCCACTTCTTCGTGGATAAGATACTTCAGCTGCTCCAGCTTATTGTATTGAGCGTAAGCTTTGCGATAACCCTCTTTTGTCTGCAGCATGTCAAACAAGCTTTCATCGGTTGGCCATGTTTCCAATGCAGTATCAAACTGTTGAGCGATGCTGTCAGCAAGCTGTACTTTGCCACGCTCACGCAGCAGTTTATCCAGCCCGTTACCACCCGCTAAGTACAACGCCTGCATCGCTTCAATGTTAGCTTTGAGATTCTGCATGGAAGTTTCCGAGCGCCAGGATTCAGCGAAATAAGGTCTTGGTTTACCAAAGTTCGCTAAAGGACGACTCATCTTTTTCATGCTGTATTCAAGCTGATTAGAAAGAAGAGAAATGTACTCAGACGTCCATGCTTTTTCATCCAGCTCAACCCAAGGGTTAGTTTGCCATGCCGTAGCAATGGTCTCAGCATTCGCAGCAATGTTCTCTGCGATTGCAATACCGGTTTGGCAGGTAGCTTGTGATGAACTCAAAGAAGAGGCTTGGTCATACAACAGCCATTCTACCGAGCCTAAACCTTGAACCGTCACGCTCTGCTGTGAAATTTGTGCTTGCGTCCAAGTCTTGCTTTGGCCCGTCAGTGCAGTCATCTTGCGACCCGTCGTATTTTTCTTGTCTGGCCAAAACTGAATATTCCAGCTCTGCTCAAGTGCCTTTTCAGGCCCCCTTTCCTGCCCTTGTAGAGCCATCCAAGCAACCATGGTTTGATGCCATTGTGACTTCAGTGACTCCAATTCCGTCGCGTCCGCACAATAAGCTGCCATTTGAGCGGCCAGCTTATCAGCCTGATTAGAGAAAGTGTGCGCTGCGGCAAACTCTACTTGATAAACACCCTGACTAGGATGAGAGGTTTTCTGAGCGACAGGCATTGTGCTGCTGGTTGACTGACAGCCAGCCAGTAGCGTCATCGAGGCAGCCAGTGCTGATAAAGAAAAGATCTTCATCGTGATTCCTTACAATGAATTCAAGAAAGCGATCAAGGCATCGCGCTCTTTTTGATTGAACTTGAGAACGGTTTGTTTCGCGGGCTCAGCTTCACCACCATGCCACAATACCGCTTCCATCAGGTTACGTGCTCGGCCATCATGAAGGAAATAAGTATGGCCGTTGACTTCTTCGGTGTAACCGATGCCCCATAATGGCGCAGTTCGCCACTCGCGTCCATTCGCCAAATACTCAGGCCTGTTATCTGCAAGTCCTTCACCCATATCATGAAGCAGTAAATCGGTGTAAGGATGAATTTTCTGATTCGATAAAGCCGGTAGGCCTTCTCTCTTCATAGTTCTGGCTTCGCTCTTATGGCAGCTATCACACCCTGCTTTGGCAAATAAGTTCTGACCAAGCTTAACTTCCGGAGCATCCATATTACGACGAATCGGTACGGCTAAGTGCTGAGAATAGAATTCAACGAAATCGAGAATGTTGTCGCTCACTTCAGGAGCTCCACCGTTTGGCAATTCAGCACAAATAGATTGCTTCGACGTGCAGTTTTCATTCGGGAACAGGTTGCTGGTCAGGCCAACATCGCCGTTAAATGCTGCAGCATTTTGTTGCATCAGCGTAGGTTGCCCAGACTTCCAGCCAAAGCGACCAATGGCGAAATCATTCTTCTGTACATCCCAAACTTTGTTCACCTTGCCTGAGATACCATCGCCATTGGCATCATTTTCATCTGCCCAAGTTTGCAGCGTTTCATCAGAAATACTTTCTAATAGCCCCAGTCCAATCATTGGCGGCGCAACGCGGGCGGAAAATTGGGTATCAGAGTGCATCTCGCCGTAACCTAAATCGGTAATTTTTAGGTTGGGCTTACGTAGCACTACTTTTGTACCATCGGTAAAGGTCACTGGTACATCTGTGTAAGTAATGTTGATCTGTCCTTCAGGAGTTTGATCCTGAAGTGAAAAATCTTGTAGCTGACCACCATACGTTGGTTCAGGGATCACACCATCTTTAATGAAAGCTTTTTTCTGCTCTGGTGTCATCGCAGGAATGCTCAAACGCACCAGCATGGAAACGGCATGAATGTCCCCTTCTTCTGGTGGGTGACCACGACCATCTTTAATATGGCAGTTTTGACAACCATTGGTATTAAAAAGAGGCCCTAAGCCGTCACGGGCATCGGTAGAAGCCGGCGCTTGTACCCATGGGTTACGGAAAAAACTGTTACCTACACTGAAATCTAGTCGCTTGGACATTGGCAGGTTTCCAGCAGGCAAAGAGTATGCGTTTGCACCCTCTTTCTTAACCGCGGTACCGCCGCCAGATTTCATTTCATAACCAGAAACAGAAGCACTCACCAGTATTAGAGAGGCTAATATGGACTTTTTATACAACTTCATACCAATAGTTCTCGGGTAAAGACCAGCACCTTGTTAAGAAATATTCTCATTAAAAGTGTGGTTATAGAAACAGCAAAAGGGCTCACTAAGAGCCCTTAAAATTAATTAATTGTTTTTAGAATTCGTGGTCAGCTGTATCTGGGTTCAGGCTGTTGATACCAACGATTTTCGCCGCACGTTCGATAGATGAAGTTTGGGCAACTAGAGACATGATTGTCTCGTTTACTAATGCGTTACCTTGCGCGTTACCTGCTGCAATTAGCTGGTCAAAGTACTGACCGTGCTTTTCAGCAGAAGTTACAAGTTGACCTACTTGAGAACGTGTTACGTCGAACTGCTTCTGGATCTCTTTCGCCGCTGCTTTGTCTTTCTGAGCTACAAGATCTGCGATGCTAGGACCAGATAGAAGCGTACCGTCTTCACGTTTGTACAGACCAGTGTATACGTTGTAGATACCCTGCTCGTTGTAGTAGTGAGAGTTGTGCGTGTTGTCAGAGAAACAATCGTGCTCATCTTCAGTAGAGTTTGCTTCTAGAGCGACTTTCATACGCTCACCAGCAAGCTCACCTAGAGATAGAGAACCCATGCCGAATAGCATTTTGCGAAGGCCGTTGTCCGCAGAGTCGTTCAGAAGTTCTTCACGGTAGTTACCTTTTACATCTGAAGACCACTGTTTTTCCATCCACTGTAGATCTTGAACCAATAGGTCAGCCGCTGCTTTTAGATACTCACCACGACGGTCGCAGTTGCCGTTAGTACAACCTTTACCAACAACGAAGTCAGTGTAAGCACGCTCACCAGCACCAGCGTTAGTACCGTTTAGGTCTTGACCCCATAGCAGGAATTCAATCGCGTGGTAACCAGATGCAACGTTAGCTTCAGAACCGCCCACCTCGTTCAGATCAGCAATCGCTTCTGGAGTCAGTTGAGCAACGTCAAGTTTAGTTGCACCAATCGTTAGCTGCTTATTTGCAACGATATTTGCGCTTGCGCCTTCGTTACCTAGCTCATACTGGTAATCAGTTGATACGTAATCAATTAGGCCTTCATCAAGAGGCCATGCGTTTAGTTGACCTTCCCAATCATCAACAACCGCGTTACCAAAACGAAATACTTCAGACTGTTGGTACGGAACGCGAGAGTCAAGCCAAGCTTGTTTTACTTCAGCAAGCTTGGCTTCAGATGGAGCTGCAAGGAAAGATTCGATAGATTGGTCTAGTGTCTTAGCAGTTGTTAGTGCATCGGCAAATACTGCGTGAGCAACATCTGCGTAGTGTTCTACTACTTGCTCTTTTGTCACGTTCGCTGCAAAAACAGAACTGCTAGCAAGAACGAGAGAAGTTGCAACAGAGCGCGCTAAAAGTGATTTTACATTCATTGAAAAGCATCCTTGTTGAGCTTAATAATTATTCTGCATAATAAGTGCTAATTATTCTCATTTACACTTATAGGCGCAGATAATACAAACTTACATTTTTTTTGCAAGGGTTATACAAAAAAGCCTCACAAAAGTGAGGCTTTTATCAACATAGGCTGCTATTGGGCTAGAGCTTAAGATCGTGTTTTCCGTGTGATACCTTAGCTTTAAGATATCCTTCGTTACCATCTTTAATATGCGCAGAGGTGTTGACAGTATCTTCGATTTCAACGCCATGTTCTTTCAGTTCACGGATCTTCTTCGGATTATTCGTGATTAAACGGATCTTATTAACATCCAACGCTTTAAGCATTTGCGCCGCTTCCGTAAAATCACGCAAGTCATCACCAAAGCCTAAATGGTTGTTCGCTTCATAGGTATTCAGACCTTCACTTTGTAATTTGTACGCGTCAATCTTGTTGTAAAGGCCGATACCACGACCTTCCTGGCGCAAGTAAAGAATAATCCCGCCTGATTCACCCATTTTATTAATCGTCTCATCCAACTGTTCACCACAATCGCATCGAGAAGAATGGAAAACATCACCTGTCAGGCATTCTGAGTGCAAGCGAACTAAAGGGCTGGACTGAGTCTTGTCGGCTTGTTTGAAAATGATGGCTACATGCTCTTTGTCGGTCTTGAGTCCTTTAAAAGAAAGAAGCTCCGCTTCTATATCACTGTTTTTACCGACTTTAAAATCTACTCTGGCTCTAACTTCCGCCATATCCCTACTCACTTGAATCTTGCTATCTTCTATTTCTATCATTTTAGAAATCTCTTATGTATCTAACTATGGGGATTGATATCCGAGAAATCAATGGTCAGATCACTTTTTGTTATAATATAACAATTTATATTTAAGACAATAAAAAACCTCAGCGAATTTACTTCGTGAGGTTCTTTATGAAACTGGTCAGATAATAGAATTTAGTGGTTCTGCTTTTTCTTCCACATAGAGAGCTCAATCCAAAGAGCTTCGAGCACCTGAAGCTCTTCTTCAGTTAACAGAGAAAGCGTTGGTTTAGTTTGTGGCAAAGAATAAGCTTGCAGCGAGCTTATTTGAGCATAAAAATCTTTGCGTAATTGAGATATATTTGTATCCACTACTATTCCCTAAGTCTCTATCTATAAACCGATATAAAATGGTGACTCAAACCATTTGTCTCAAAAATGATAGCAAATTACATAAATTGCGCAAAGATATGAAGCATTTTTGAGCATTAAATCACATTTTATTCATCGGTATAATCTTTACAATTCAACAAATTACTTGATCAAAATTGATCTTTCAAAACAGTTCTACGTCATCCAAATGATCATTATCACCAGGTTCAGTTGCTCCGAGTATAAGATCTTCATAGCACTCGATTCGATTCCTACCGTGTTCTTTTGCACTGTAGAGTGCCACATCAGCATGACCTAAAATTGTCGGCAAATACTCGTGTCTGGAGATAGCACAGACTCCGCAGCTAAACGTCATATTATTTACTTGTGGAAAACGAAATGACTCAATGTGCCTGCGAAATAACTCCAGTTCTTTCAGCACTTGTTTCTTTTCCTGAGGTGGCAGTAGCACGACAAATTCCTCACCACCAAATCGAAACAATTGCTCTGAACCAGAAAAGAAATTCTGTAGCTGCTGAGAAAACATTAATAGCACTTCATCGCCAATCATATGACCATAGGTATCATTGATGCTCTTGAACAAGTCGAGATCAATAATAGCGACCCAGGCATACAAACCGGAATCTTGATTAACGGACAGATTAAAACAATGTGATAGGCGTTCTTCGAGTGTTTTTCGATTGAGCAGCCCGGTCAGCTTATCCCGTTCACTCTCATGCAACACCATCAAATAGTTGCGATATATCTTGGCAAAGCCATCGATCAATAGCTCAAACTTTACAGGGTCAGCCTCGGTTTCAATTTGCAACAATGCCGAGCTCTCTTCAGAAATCGGGATTGGATAACGGCATATATAACTCGACGTTTGTGGTTTTGTAACGTTAAATGCGCTTTCTTTATGATCATGCATGTAACACTGCTCTGGCGCCTGATCGTATGTCCATTGATACTCTTCTTGTTTGCTATTTCTGAATACTTTGGCGACAACAATAGATGTGTTGGATAGGTAATGGGTCAGGCTAATGGACTCAATGGGCATCATTTCAAGTAGAGTTGCAACCAGACAATGGCCAAGAGAGATCGAGTTTCTTTGCTCAGTGATTTCGACAACAGAGTTCAGAATCTTAGCTTCCATCCACCGATCCTAAATAGACTTAGTTCGTTAAATCACATTATAGACGTTAATACTATGGCGTGCGTTTTATTGCATATACTTAAAGCTGAGGGACAATAACCTAACACGAAAAGGAGAAAACTATGTTCCTAGTCAGATTGGTTTACACGAGCACAATAACAAAAGGGATTACAGATTCCGATATTCAGAATATTCTTGATGTGGCGAGAAAAAACAACTCTCTGGTTGACGTAACAGGTTTGCTTCTATTTAACCGTAATTACTTTTTGCAATGCCTCGAAGGTTCGAGAGCTCAAGTCAATAAAATTTACCACCAGATTCTAAACGACCCAAGGCATGAAAACATATTGCTGCTAGATTATTCAGAAGTTGCTGAACGCGAATTTAGTGACTGGAGCATGGGTTATATTCCCGAGATGAACTCTACTATGCCTGTGAATCTCAAATACTCCACTAGTTCAAAGTTCGATCCTTACAATATGTCTGGTCATAGTGCACATAAACTTCTGCTCAACTTGCGTAATGTAGTCACCATTGTCTGATGAAAAACATTAAAAAAAGCAGCCTTTACGGCTGCTCTTTTTAATCTCGATGTCCGAGTTTAACGTTACCTTCGGAGTCGAACCACAAGGCTTCTTTTCGTCTTCGACCAATTAGAATTGGGCCATCATCGTAAAACAAAAAGTTCTTCCAGTGCTTCTTAAATACACTCCATTTGGTTTCAATAACATTGTATTTTTCATAACAAAAATAAACAGTTACGTCATCTTGCCAATCGATAAACTCAGCTACTCCCTCAGGCAACGCCTCTTCATCAGCTTCCCAGGCAGCCATCCAATCCAAACTCTCTTTCCAATTAGAGTCTTTCATTGGCCAGTCACCTGAACTCAAGCGTTCTGCATCTGGGCTTTGAGCACTGATGTTCTCTTTCCAAAGATGCGCCGCTCTGGCCTGAGTCATTGGCTTTATCTGTGCTAAATCCTGCTCAGGAACAGGCATAGACTGGTGAGTGAAAATCCATTTTCTTTGGTATTCATCCAAAGTGAGATACGACATTCATTTTCCTCGTTATGGCATCTTCAGGCTTTTAGCCATCCTTTCTGGGTTGCTTCTTCAATCACTTGTTGAGCCTTATCCCACAAAGCTTGTGAGCCATATTCTATTTTTCTATTCACCGTCAGAGCTTGCTCACGAGTCACTCCGTGCTCCTGCCAACTCTGACCGTTGTTGTGATAATTAAGCAACATAGGAATGATCCTATCAAGTGCTTTACCAAATTTGGCGTCTGCCGATTCTGCTCGCTCAAACTCTAGCCATAACTCAAGCAGCTCTTTTCCCTGCTCTTCAGGCAACATCGCGAATAATCGCTGAGCAGCAGCAAGCTCTTTTTCTTCTTGTACTGCTGACGCGGCAACATCGTAAACAAAGGTGTCGCCAGCGTCGATTTCGACAATATCATGCAGTAACAACATCTTAACGACACGAGCAATATCCACCGGCTCATTGGCGTGTTCTTCCATGAGAATCGCCATTAGAGCAACATGCCAACTGTGCTCTGCACTGTTTTCAAGACGGCCATCAGCACTTTTGACTCGAGTGCGTCTCAAAACAGATTTCAGTTGATCCAGCTCCATCAATAAAGCCAGTTGTTGCTCTAATTTACTCATGCTTAACTCTCTTTCCAGTTGGGGTTAATCAGTGATGTCAGGTTATGGTCTTCCCAGCGGCCATCAATCAGTAAATAGTCCTCTGCAAACCCTTCTTGCTTGAACCCTAAACGATTCAATACCGCCTCACTGCGTTGATTGCGTGGCATGTAGCCCGCCATAATCCGATGAATATTCTGGATGCTAAACATGTAGTTCACGGCCATCTTCAATGCCCGTGTCATCACGCCCCTTCCCTGCGCATTCTCACCAAGCGAATAGCCAAGATTACATGCATGAAACGGAAATCTCGAAATGTTGCTAAAGGAGACGGTCCCTAACATCTCTCCCGACTCTCTATCAATAATGATCAGGTAGTAACCTAAACCCATACGATGCAACTCATTGAGCTTGATCAAACGCTGCGTCCAACCTGATTCAGAGAAGAAGGCGTCTTCGCGTCGTGGCTCCCATTGTTTCAGATGCGCACGATTGGCAATGAAGTAGTCAGAGATGAGCTGGCCGTCTGTTGGTTCTGCAGTGCGCAGGATGATATCCCCATCCTGCTCAAACACTTGCTGAGGAGTACTGAGTCGTTCCATTTAGTTTTTTCTTATTCCGTATTCACGTAGCTTGTTAGCCACGGAGGTATGAGAAACATTAAGGCGTTTTGCTAACTTACGGCTGGATGGGAAAGACTGATAAAGTCGCTCCAAAACCTGCGACTCATAGTCTTTCATGATTTCATCCAACGAACCGTCGAGGTTAATTGTCGGGCCTGTCGAAGCTGGGCTTTCTAGTTGAGGCAGGTGGAACAAGTCGATCGTTAAGGTATCTGAATCCAGCTCAGTCAACGCGCGGAGCACCATATTTTCTAGCTGACGCATGTTACCCGGCCATTGGTAATTCACCAGTTGATCAACCAGTGTTTCTTCCAGCTCAGGTTTCATGATGCCTAACTGCTTAACGTATTTAACAACAAATAGATCCAGCAGCGGGCCTATATCGTTAGAACGTTCGCGCAGTGCCGGAATATTGAGTGTCAGTACGTTGAGGCGGTAGAAAAGATCTTCTCGGAAGGATTTCGACTCTGCCAAATCGGCTAGATTATGGCGCGTTGAAGCAATCACGCGTACATCAACATGGATCTCCTGCTCAGCACCTACGCGACGGAAAGTACCATCTTGTAACAGGCGCAGTAATTTGATTTGCAGGTGCGGGCTCATTTCGCCAATTTCATCTAAAAAGACGGTACCACCATCTGCTTGTTCAAAAATACCTTTATGGCCTTGCTCATGATTGAATGAACCGGGAGCATGACCAAACAGTTCTGTCTCCGCTACATCATCTGGCATGGATGCACAGCTCAAGACTAAGAACGGAGCGGCAGCTCGGTGAGAACGATTATGACACGCTCTGGCGAGCATTTCTTTACCCGTACCTGTTTCACCCTGAATCAGCAGTGGCTGCTCAAGCATCGACAGCTTCTTAGCTTGGCTCATCAGTGCCTTGTGTCGATTAGACACACCGACAAAGTGTTCAAAACCAAGGTTATTGTGTAAAGGTAATGAATCTTCTAACGCCGACTTTTCTTGAGATGAGCGGATGATCATTACCGTACTGGCGAGAATCGATTCGTTGGATTCATCAGTAATATAGACCGGCATGATCTCCATGATGTAATCGAGACCACTGATAACGATATTTTCCCGCTGACGGGTAATTTTGCCTTCCACCCATTTGGAGAAGTTGAAGCTTGGTAGCAAGGTGCCTATCTGGTGACCAATCATCTCTTCTTCTTCGCAGCTGAACAGGCTTAGCGCTGCATGGTTAGCCATGTCAACATTACCTTTCAGATCGATGGCCAATACTGGCTCGGGAAGATTGTTCAACAGGGAGATGAGTTCGGTGTTATGCCTTTCCATCGGCATAAATTGAATTTTTCTTACGTCTCTTACACCTGATATACGACGTATCTCTGCCATGAGTTCACTGAAAGTATCGAAGTCAATATCTGGGCAATTCAGGTAGATAATGCCCGTAATGTCGATTTCGATCCCTCGCAAATCAATATTTTTAGAAGCCAGAATATCGAGCAGCTCACGAGTAAGCCCCAATCTGTCTTCACATGTCACTTCTAAACGCACTGATTAAATCCCTAGTCTGAGGTGTCAGGAAAAGTTGACAGTAGTTTCCCTTAAGCCTAGATCCTCGTCAAGCAAACCGACATTACTTGCTTCACATTCGCACTATTTGATTGTTATAGAGGCGATTTTTTCTACAATCTGTTTTCGAACCGCACCCAATTTCACCTTTCTATCTGGGTGCCAAGGTATTGGTCTTAACAATGCCATCGCTTTGACCCCAAGCCTTGCGGTCAGTATGCCAACACCCAGCCCTTGCCCTGCTCTGGCGGAGACTTTTCCTGCTAGATCCATAGACATCAGATCCATGCTGGCATCTATCGCTATTTCACTGGCACCTGCAGCCGCCATATTGATCAACGTCGCTTTGAGCAGCTTCAACCTAGACCAGTATCCAAGCTCTACACCGTAAACATCGGCAAGACTGTCGATCATTTTGAAATTGCGCCATGCCACCAGCAGCATGTCTGCAATAGCCAGTGGGCTTATTGCCACCAAAGCGGCTGATTCCGTTGCATGCTGCGTAACGATTTTGGTTGCTTTTTTGTCCTGTTCACTCACCACCATCGCGTCATACATGTCGAGCACTTCGGCGTCGCTGTGAGAGGCATTCACACTGTGTGTCCAACGATCATAACTTGGTGATTCTGTCTTAATGCCACTTTGCTTCGCGATAGATTCGCAAAACGCTTTACCTTGCCCAACGCTGTTTGCTTCTATCAAGGCTTCACTCTGCTCTTGAATAGAAAAGTGACGACGTAACGTTCTAAGCTTCCATAGCTCCTTTCCAATTGCCCCGACTCCTAACGCAGCCAACGTTGACATAAAACCAGCCCAGCCAAGCGCTAGCCAATCAGAACTTTGAACAGACGTAATAATACTGTCTATGGCTTGCCAACCAACCAAGCCAGAAAACGCCGTAAGTAACCCGCTCGCTAACCATCGGCGCCCTGTTTTAGGTCGAATCACCTGCTCCAGCTTTTCTTCAGCCTCGCTTTGCGTTTCTTCTGAGTTGATTGCCGTTGGTATAAAGGTTTCTTGTTCTTCAAACTGCATTTGGGAGGTCAAGTCCGGGTCGCTCCCCATAGGCTCTTGCTCCAATGTTTGAGTGAAGACTTGTTTTTGCTTTAGCTTTGCATCTTGAGAATCGGTCATTTCAGCTTGTCTCCAATCAGGTATTCCAGCGCTTTATCAATACGAATATGGGGCAGAGGATCATCTATCGAGCTAGGGAGTGGCCGGAAAGCAGTAAATTCGAACCCTTCGTTTTGCCAGAAACTCTTCTGAGGCAGTTTTTTTGGAACTTCGCCAGGAAAGATTGTCATTGGTTGTTCATCAAGGGTTATACCCTGAATAGCGGGAACTGATTCGGTACCACGATTGATGAAACCTGTTTTAGTTGCCTGAATAGACGCCATGGAGATACAACTCATTTCGATGTTTTCATAAGAGGCTGTCTGCCAAGCGGGATGCACCATCTGCTGCAATAAAGAAACTAGGTTTGGATGCTGCTCTGGCGTCACATGATCGGCTTTAGTCGCTGCAAACAATATCTTATCGATTCTCGGGGCAAACAATCTCTTTAACATATTGCTTCTGCCATAGCGGAAGCTGTGCATGATCTGTTCAATCGCATGGCGCATATCATGAAAAGACTCGTAACCGGCGTTCAAGGGCTGTAGACAATCAACTAAGACGATCTGGCGGTCAAAGGTCGAAAAATGATGCTTGTAGAAGGCTTTCACGACTTTTTGCTGATACTCCTGATACCGCGCTTTTAGCATGGCTAAATTGGAGTCTTTGCTGGCTTTGCTCTCTTCATCAAAGCGGCAAGGAAAAAACTGCAAGACTGGCGCGCCTTCTAGCTCACCAGGTAAGACAAACCTGCCCGGCTGAACCCAATGCAGCCCAGTATCCTTACAATCATGTAAATACTGGGTGTAGCTTTGCGCGATCGCCTCAAGCTCTCTTTCGTTGACGTCATCTGCTAGGTTTAGTTGTTCAAGTTTGGCTAACCACTCTTTTGCCAACTCTCCACGCTGACCTTTAAGAGCCGCGAATTGCGTCTGTGACCACTCATGAAAACTCATATCCAATAAAGGGAGATCCAGTAACCATTCACCGGGATAGTCAATGATATCGATGTGCAGCGTTGATGTGCTGCCAAACAACTTTTTGGACTTTCTCGTCGGCTTGTATTTCACTGCAAGACGAATTTCACTCACATCGCGAGTAGGCTCGGGCCATTTTGGTGGCTGCGTGAACACATGCTCCATCGCTTCATCGTAGGCAAAACGTGGCACCATCATATTGGCTTGGGGTTCACGCTTCGCACCCACTAGGCGCTTATCGCGTGCTGAAACCAGTAAAGGAAGATTGTCGTGAGTGGAAGTGTGCAACAACTGATTCACCAAGGAGCTGATAAACGCCGTTTTCCCCGCACTAGATAAACCAGTCACCGCGACACGCACATGAGAATCGACGCTGCGGTTAATAAAATCATTCACTTCCTGAGTAATACTCTTCATTTACTGTCTCTTTGTTTTGAACACGAGATTATCCTAACCATTGTAATCTTAATGAAAGATGAATAAAAAAGCCTCCGATATAAATCAGAGGCTTAGTATGTCACTTGGGTATCACATATTGCATTGTGTCTAGTCGTCTTCAATCAGCTTGTAGATGACAAACAACGCAATCTCCAGCAATACAAACAAAGCACAGGTGATCATTACGTACTTTTGATTAAAGATGCTGATGCCGTGAAGGACAATATCGTAGCCGATGAAAACACCTACAACCACGGCAATGATTAGCTGTAAGATTTGAATAAATCGAGGCATGAATGCTCCTGAAGTTCTTCAATGCAGAGAACAGTATATAAAAAAAGGCGCGGCCTCTGCCGCACCTTCATCAAATATTTGCTATGTAATTCAGCCGTTTCTCACAAAGATCAGGCTTGAGATTCCATTTCCTGAATTTTCACTTTCCAAGTATCAGGACCAATCTGGTGAGCATTAGCACCAGTTGAATCTACAGCAACGGTCACTGGCATGTCTTCGACTTCAAACTCATAAATCGCTTCCATACCTAGGTCTTCAAACGCCACAACGCGTGCTTTCTTGATCGCTTTTGCCACAAGGTAAGCCGCACCGCCAACTGCCATCAGATAAACCGCTTTATGCTTTTTGATCGACTCTACCGTCGCAGGACCGCGCTCTGCTTTACCAATCATGCCCATAATGCCTGTTTCTTCAAGCATCATATCGGTGAACTTGTCCATACGAGTTGATGTAGTCGGGCCTGCCGGACCAACCGCTTCGTCACCAACTGCATCAACAGGGCCTACGTAATAGATAAACTTCCCTTTAAAGTCGACACCTTCAGGCAGCCCTTCACCACTTTCTAGCATGCCCTGAATACGTTTATGAGCAGCATCACGACCTGTCAGGATTTTACCAGACAGCAGAACGGTTTCGCCGGTCTTCCACTGTTCTACATCTGCCTGAGTCACCTCTTCAAGGTTCACGCGACGAGTGTTTGCTCCCGCTTCCCAAGTGATATCTGGCCACTCTTCAAGTTTAGGTGGTGTAAGATCCGCAGGACCTGAGCCATCCAATGTGAAGTGAACGTGTCTTGTCGCCGCACAGTTTGGAATCAAGCACACTGGCTTAGAAGCAGCATGTGTTGGCGCTGTTTTGATCTTCACATCTACCACGGTAGTTAAACCGCCAAGGCCCTGTGCACCGATACCAAGTTTATTGACACGGTTGAAAATATCTAGACGTAACTCTTCTTCAGCGTTTTCTGGACCACGTTCGATCAACTCTTGAATATCAATGTGTTCCATTAGAGATTCTTTTGCCAGTACCGCTGCTTTTTCCGCAGTACCGCCAATACCTATACCCAGCATGCCCGGTGGACACCAACCTGCGCCCATCGTTGGCAAGGTTTTTTCTACCCACTCTGCAATATCATCTGATGGGTTAAGCATTACCATCTTAGTTTTGTTTTCCGAACCACCGCCTTTGGCTGCAATTTGGATTTCAACCGTATTGCCCGGTACCATATTGATGTGTACAACCGCCGGCGTATTGTCTTTCGTGTTAATACGCTTGCCCGCAGGGTCAAGAAGTACTGATGCACGTAGCGGGTTGTCAGGGTTGGTGTATGCCTGACGTACACCTTCATCGACCATCTGTTGTACCGTCATATCGGTCGAGTCCCATTGAACTTGCATACCGATGTTAACAAAACAGGTCACGATACCAGTGTCCTGACAGATCGGTCGGTGACCTTCTGCAGACATACGGGAGTTAATCAGAATCTGTGCCATAGCGTCTTTAGCCGCCTGACTTTCTTCTTTGTGATAGGCTTTTTCCAGGGCTTGAACAAAGTCCAGAGGGTGATAGTACGAAATGTACTGAAGTGCATCAGCGACACTGCTGATCACATCTTGCTTGCGAATTACCGTCATTGCATGCCTCGTTATAGTTATGCTTCCTTTATACCGCTATCAAAACGTTTGCTTATATAAGCAAGTTTAGAAGACTGACATCACCTTTTTATTATAAAACGTCAATGTAGCGGCGATAGTTCGCAATATGATACTCTTGGTTTCCCTCTCTTGCCATGCAGTGAACGAACTCTTTGTCACAAATTAAACAAATGAATAACAACGCGCCAAATTGCTTAGAAATCAAGCCGATTAACTATCACCCAGAGCTATCCAAGCAGCTTTTTAGCCCCATAGAATCTAAGCCTTGGGCAATGTTGTTACGTTCCGCATCAGAGAGCCATGTCGACAGCCGATTTGACATCTTGGTTGCTAATCCATTGGTAACATTGACCACATCGGGCAACACCACTCGAGTTGTCACTCCACAAGAGACTTTTGACTCTGACAGTGATCCTTTTACCTTGCTCGAACAGCAGCAAACTCAGTGGTTACCAGAGCAAAGCTATTCTGGCGAACTTCCATTTGTGGGAGGAGCGCTAGGTTACTTTGCTTACGATCTTGGCCGACGTGTCGAGCGATTACCTCAAATTGCACAACAAGACCTAACAACTCCTGACATGGCTGTTGGTCTGTATCAATGGGCAGTGATCGTTGATCACAAGCGACAGCAGGCATTTGTCGTAGGCGAAGAGGTAGAGCGCCACTACGATTGGTTGGTTTCTCAGTCTCTTCCAACTCAAACCGAGTTTGTTCTACAAAGTACTTGGCAGTCAAACATGACTAAAGGGAGTTACAGCGAAAAGTTTGCCAGCGTACAAGAGTATTTGCGCTCTGGAGATTGCTACCAAATCAACCTTGCCCAGCGCTTTCAGGCAAAGTATTCAGGAAGCGAGTGGCAAGCCTATCAAAAACTGGAATCCTACAATAAAGGGCCATTTTCAGCATTCGTTCGCACTGAACACAGTGCAATCCTCAGTGTCTCACCAGAACGCTTCCTTCAAGTTCATGATAGACAGATTGAAACTAAGCCAATCAAAGGTACTCGCCCACGCCATCTGGATGCTACTCAGGATGCAGCTTCAGCATATGAGCTCGCCCATGCAGATAAAGATCAGGCTGAGAACTTGATGATCGTCGATCTGCTGCGCAATGATGTCGGCAGAGTGGCGAAGCCAGGAAGTGTGCATGTACCTAAGTTGTTTGATATTGAGAGCTTCCCTGCCGTTCACCATTTAGTGAGCACCATTCGGGCAGAGCTGGATTCACCCTACTCTCCTGCTGATCTGTTACGAGCCAGTTTTCCGGGAGGATCCATTACTGGTGCACCCAAAATCCGTGCTATGGAAATCATTGAAGAGTTAGAGCCTCATAGACGCAGCGCCTATTGCGGTAGTATTGGTTATATCAGCCGCCATGGCGCAATGGATACCAGCATTACGATACGCACTCTCATCGCAGAAAATAATCAGATTTATGTCTGGGCTGGAGGCGGTTTAGTCGCAGACAGTGAAAATGACGCTGAGTATCAGGAAACGTTAGACAAGCTGTGTAGAATTCTGCCTGTGCTCGAAAGTTAAGCCCACTTTTCAAGCATCAATCTGAGATCTTTTGCGGTATAAGGTTTGGTTAAAATGTCATCCATACCGCACTGGATACACTTTTCACGTTCTTCAAGTGTCGTTCCTGCAGTCAAGGCAATGATCGGTTGGCTAAATTCTTGCTCTCTAAGATAACTGGTCGCCTCAAAACCATCCATTTCTGGCATTCGGCAATCCATAAAGATTAAGTCGTAACTGCTTCCCGACGCCGCTTTTATGGCTTCTAAGCCATTACTGGCAATATCAGGGGTGATCGATAACTTCTTCAGCATTTGATTAATAATGACTTGGTTCATCCGAATGTCATCCACCACTAAAATAGACAAGCTTTCTAGCGGTTTGGTGACACCACTGTCGGTTTTCTCGATCTTCGACTCTTGAGTGGCAACTTTAAGTGGGATGGATAGTTTAAACTGGGTACCAACACCTGTCTGGCTGGTAAAGCTGATTTCGCCTTTCATCAAATCTATAAGATTTTTACAAATAGCCAGCCCTAGTCCTGTTCCCTCAAAATTACGTTTAGCGGTTCTGTCTGCTTGTACAAAAGGATCGAAAAGAATCGCTTTCGCTCCTTCTGGTATCCCTATTCCCGTATCTTTGACCGAGATATGAAGGTTGTTTTCTTGCCAGAAGACTTCAACCTGTACAGAGCCCGCAGAGGTAAACTTGATTGCATTTCCGACTAGGTTAATCAGAATTTGGCAAATACGATCGAAATCTCCTATCAGAAAATTGGGGACTTCCGGAGCCGAGTGAATTGAAAACTGAATCCCTTTTTCCTGAGCTTTATTCGCAAACACGCCCTGAAGCATGTTCGTTAATTCTTTCCAAGCAAAAGTCGATGGAATAAGCTCCATCATGCCCGCACTGATCTTACTGAAATCAAGAATATCGTTGATGATATGTCTTAAAAAATCCCCCGTATGAGACAGATTTGTTAGCAAAGTACGCTGCTCTTCGTCTAGCGAGGTATCGGCGAGCAATTCAGCGCTACCAAGCAAGCCATTTAGCGGTGTTCTCAACTCATGATTAATCATGGCGACAAACTCTTTTGTCGCTCTTTCCGATTCTTCTGCTCTGGCTCTAGCTTCTTGGGTATTCGTTAACATAATTTGTCGGCTGATGGCGCTGCAAAGCAAATCCGCGACCAAGCGCATCTGACTAACTACAAATTCCTCCTCGATGTCTTGATCTTCTGTGAGTACCGATAACTCTCCCACCACCTTATGATCAATCTCTAACGGAAGAGATACTCTGTCTTCTTCCCAAAATGCATAGGGCTTGATCTCATCTACCTTGTCCCTTTGCGCGTGCCCGAAGCGGCTATCGTGAATCGTTGAAACAATATCGGTCGCTAGAAACAAACCCGATTCGGTCAACGCAGATGAGGAATCGAGTCGTTCAAGAAGATTAGAAAGCAAACCATCATCCAAGGTGCGACTGAGAAAAGCACGTCCAAAATGAATCAGAGTTTCGTTAATTTGCTCCTCGAACGCTAGCTTATGCAAGTCTTTGTGTGTTTGCCTTTTAAGCTGCGTAAGAACCAGTTTTAGGTGTTCATTCGCTTCGTAAAGTTCGAGGCTTTTCTGCTCCAGCAACAACTCAGCTTGCTTGCGTGCAGCAATCTCTCTGGCAAGTTTCCGTTCTAGCGCAGACTCACTACTCATTGATTTTACCCGACGACCGTAACCTTGAACCTAACATCATTACCACTTTTGTCGTTGTTTTCCATTGCAATATTAAGTGATTCATCAAAATGCTGGGCACATCCCTCAATCAAACCTAAGCAAACATGGGACATACAGCGGGCGCTTTTGTAGTCAAAGATCATTTCTGTTTCCGTTTCAGAAATGAATTCAAAGCGTGGAGGGTTAGCTTCTTGATAAAGTTTTTTCACTTCAATATGGATATAGTCCTCAACTAAACGAATAAACTGAAGAGAATTTTTACACCCTTGAAGGCTACTACGCTCAGGCAATGATTCGTAAAGGTTTTCGAAGACAGATTGCCCAAAAACGCGCTGTAGCTCTTCAGCAGGAATACCCGTTTGTTTACTCAACTGGACGATAAGTTTTACCAAAGCTTTGTGGTCATAACTGCCCACTGATGTGTATATGCCTTCATCACCCGCATCAGAAAGCAGTTGATCAAGAGCATCAAGACCAAACTTCTCTTCGACTAAGTCCATAAATTCTGTGAAGATAATTCCTTTCATATATTAAGCTATCCTTGGTATATGATGGTCTTTCAAGCATGAATCATAAAGTATAGTTTTTCAAATACGCATATGGAGCTAACGTGTTGTCAGAACTCAATAAAAATCAATTAATTCAGAAGTTCCAGTTACAGCAAACCGTCGACTACCACCACGAAGCAATAAAACGAGTTGCACATATCAATCATGCATCCTTACGTAAAGCCTCAGTACTTATCGGTTTTGTTGAGAGGGGCGATGGGCTGAACATCATTTTCACCAAGCGCGCAAAGCACTTAAAACATCATCCCGGGCAGGTCAGTTTTCCGGGAGGCAAATATGAAGATTGGGACAGTTCACTGGCTGATACAGCGTTAAGAGAAACTTACGAGGAAATCGGCATTGAACAAGGTAAGATTTCCATTTTTGGTCAGATGCCAGAACTGGTGACGATCAGCAAATTTACAGTAACACCTTTCCTAGCTTTCGTTTCACCAGACTATGAGACAACCATTGACACCAACGAAGTGGATGAGGTTTTTGAAGTACCCGCAGAAATTGTTCTTGATAAACATCACCTGCACAGTGAACGCTTTCAGTTCCGCAATCATTCACACCGTGTATTTGGCTTATCCTACGAGAAGCACTTCATTTGGGGAATGACAGCGCAAATTATCCATGCCATGCAGAAACATATTATGCATCAATATTAATAAATCTTAATATTGTTCGAAGTTTCATCACATTAGTTAAACTATTCATCAATAAGGCAAACGTTTTCTCGCGACATGCATAAAACAAATTTGCAACAAGATTAGTTTTTCTAATGAAAAGGATTAGCATAAATCACTAGTAGCACATCATTTTCGTGAGCAAAAACCTGTTTTTGACATATCATGTTATAACTCGTATCAATTCATGATTTAGATCTATTTTTCGTGCAAGATTTTTATGCAAAATTGCACTCGACTTATTTCCTGTTCCCAAAAATGAGTATCACAAAATGAATGCTACAAATTCAGCGGTTTCGACCGCACAATCGTCTAGTAAGTTTTCTTACAAAGACTTCACTTGGTGTCTGTCACTTTTCGGTACTGCAGTAGGTGCTGGCGTACTATTTCTTCCAATCAAAGCGGGTGCTGGCGGCTTTTGGCCATTAGTTATCCTTGCACTAATCGCAGCACCAATGACTTGGTTCGCTCACAAATCTCTGGCTCGTTTCGTTCTTTCTGCGAAAAACCCTGAAGCTGATATCACTGATACAGTGGAAGAACATTTCGGTAAAACTGGCGCAAACCTTATTACTTTTGCTTATTTCTTCGCTATTTACCCTATTGTTCTTATCTATGGTGTTGGTATCACAAACACAGTAGATTCTTTCCTAGTCAACCAAATGGGCATGGAATCTATCCCTCGTTGGCTACTATCTGGCGCACTGATTGCAGCCATGACTGCGGGTGTTGTATTCGGTAAAGAGCTGATGTTGAAAGCTACATCTGCGATGGTATACCCATTGGTATTCATCCTTCTTGCTCTGTCTTTCTACCTGATTCCTGACTGGAACAGCTCAATGGTTGAAGTCGCACCTGACTGGTCTGCAATGCCTTCTATCGTTTGGCTAGCAATCCCAATCATCGTTTTCTCTTTCAACCACAGCCCAATCATCTCTCAGTTCTCTAAAGAGCAACGTCGTGTGTACGGTGAAAATGCTGTTCAGAAAACAGATGCTATCACTGGCGGCGCAGCAATGATGCTGATGGGCTTTGTTATGTTCTTCGTATTCTCTGTTGTACTGTCTCTATCTCCAGAGCAGCTAGCAATGGCGCAAGAACAGAACATCTCTGTACTGTCTTACCTAGCAAACGTTCATGAGTCTCCACTTATCTCTTACATGGGTCCACTTGTAGCATTCGCAGCAATTACGTCTAGCTACTTTGGTCACTTCCTAGGAGCACATGAAGGTCTTGTGGGTCTAATCAAATCTCGCTCTGAAACACCAAAGAGCAAGATTGAAAAAGCTTCTCTTCTTTTCATCGTTATCACCACTTGGATTGTGGCTATTGTTAACCCAAGCATCCTTGGCATGATTGAAACCATGGGCGCGCCAATGATTGCAGCGATCCTATTCCTAATGCCTGTTTTTGCGATGCAAAAAGTACCAGCAATGGCGAAGTACAAAACTTCTGCGCCTGTTCAGATTTTCACAACAATCTGTGGTCTTGCGGCAATTAGTTCTGTAATCTACGGAGCACTTTAATCACACTAGTGTAGTGAATTAAGTGGTTAAACAAAAAATATAACGATAATAATAAGCCTCCCGCTCCCCGTTGGGAGGCTTTGTTTTGAGGAAATCGATATGATTAGTGTTTTTGACATCTATAAAATCGGTGTTGGTCCTTCAAGTTCGCACACTGTAGGCCCAATGAAGGCGGGCAAAGAGTTTATTGATGATTTACGCTCAATGGGAAAATTGCGCGACATCACTAAAATCACCGTTGACGTTTATGGATCGCTATCACTGACAGGGAAAGGTCACCACACAGATATCGCTATTATAATGGGTCTTGCAGGCAACACCCCTGAGAAAGTCGATATTGATTCTATTCCGGGCTTTATCGCTCGTGTAGAAGAAACGGAGCGCCTACCTGTTGGCATGCACTGTCACACAGTATCGTTCCCGAAAGATGGTGGTATGAACTTCCATACTACTAACCTTGAGTTGCACGAAAATGGTATGCAGATCCACGCTTGGATCGACAACGAGAAAGTGTACTCAAAAACCTATTACTCAATCGGTGGTGGTTTCATCGTTGACGAAGAAAATTTCGGCAAAGAAGAAGAAAACCCGATTAAAGCACCTTACGAATTCACAACCGCTGAAGAGTTGGTAAACCAGTGTAAAGAAAGCGGCCTCTCCATCAGTACACTAGTGATGAAGAACCAAGCCGCACTGCACTCTGAAGAAGAGTCTCGCACTTACTTTGCTAACATTTGGAAAACCATGCGCGAGTGTATGGATCGCGGAATGAATACAGAAGGTATTCTGCCTGGTCCACTTCGTGTACCTCGCCGTGCTGCGGCTCTTCGCCAGCAACTGATGACTTCTGAGAAAACGACTAACGATCCAATGGCTGTTGTAGACTGGGTCAACATGTTTGCTTTCGCCGTTAATGAAGAAAACGCAGCAGGTGGCCGTGTAGTTACAGCACCTACAAACGGTGCGTGTGGCATTATCCCAGCGGTTTTGGCCTACTATGACAAGTTTATCCAAACCGTCACTGAGAAAGATTACATCCGCTACTTCGCGGCTTCTGGTGCGATCGGTGGCCTTTACAAGCGTAACGCGTCAATCTCTGGTGCGGAAGTTGGTTGTCAGGGTGAAGTCGGCGTAGCGTGTTCAATGGCAGCGGCTGGTCTTGCTGAGCTTATGGGTGGTAGCCCAGAGCAAGTCTGTATGGCTGCGGAAATCGCGATGGAGCACAACCTAGGTCTAACGTGCGATCCTGTTGCGGGTCAGGTCCAGGTTCCATGTATCGAACGTAACGGTATTGCTGCCGTGAAGTCGATCAACTCCTCTCGTATGGCTCTGCGTCGTTCATCGGCTCCGACTGTGTCTCTGGATAAGGTTATCGAGACCATGCTAGAAACTGGTAAAGACATGAACGCAAAATACCGCGAAACTTCTCAAGGTGGCCTTGCAATAAAAGTTATCTGCTAACACTTTAAGATATCTTGTTTGGAAAGCCTGAGCAGTCGCTCGGGCTTTTTTATTTCCTGTCTCCCCCTCCTATCTGTTACGCTTGCATCCTTTTTAAAATCACGTAGTTAAATATATAAAAAAAGCTAAATAAGACACTATATCCTCTTACTTTGGATATGCTCGCAATACATCACATCCAACTTGTCTCATTATTGATAACTTCCCGCTACATTTAATCCCAGGAGCGCCTTCACAAATGATTAGGTTTGAATTAGGAAACCAAATCTGCGTTTGTTTGTCAGACAGCGACATCTCATTAGAATTAAACAACACACGACATTCTTCTCTTTCAATCAGCCAAAATGAATATCTGATTTTAAGTATCATCTCTTGCTACGGAACGTTAAATGCCCCGATAAGCCAGCGTTGTATCGAACGCAAAATCTCTCAACATCACAATGTCACGCTGCCTGAGAATGGATTTAAAAACATCGTCGCCTCGTTACGAAAAAAGTTTAAGCAACTGACCAAATCGCATCTGGATTCGCGCCAAAATGTCATCGAAAACATCCACCGAATTGGATATTTTGTGCCTTTTAAAAGTCATGACAATCAGCAAAATGGCGTTCAGCAGCAACTAAAAATCAGCAAAACATCTAAGCACACTATTCGTTACGCTATCACCCTATGTCTTACGGACAAAAAGCTCTATACAGACCTAGGGCTGACTTTAGCTGTCGCCAGCTTTATCTTTTTTGCCGTTTGCTATTACGCGATAAGTAGTATTTTGAATCAGGGGTATTTTGGCGATGTTGAAGACTTTACTGATGCACTATCCGAGCAATCTTGTTTTTCTGATCCGAACACACTGAAGTCACTTTTCGATGATGCCGAGCTTATTGAATCAAGCATGATGATCGACAAGTTCAATACCTACTGCCTGATCACTGCCGATTCTGTTATGCCGGTCAGCCGAGTCCAGTACGATGAGTGGTTTAAAAACAGCAGCTACACTACGCACTCAATGGAGAAGAACAACACCAAAATGACGGTACGGGTGAGGAACATTAACCTATATCGCTCAATTGATAACTATATTTCCAGCATGTTTCTAGCAGGAATGAAAGTATGCACCAACACCGGAAACTCGTTTAACATTGGTAGTACTGACGGGAAAGCGTTTGTTTCTAAAGAGCAAGGAGATGGGTTCAAAGAGTTTTTCTACGTTTCAAATCCAATTAAGAATATTTTACTCTTCACTGCGATGCTGATTGTCATCATTCGCTACAAACGCTTACTCGCGTTAATTCAATATTTTTGGGCAATTCGCCGATTTAATCTCAAACTGGAGCCCATTTACGATACAACCAGTCATCAGAATATTCACTACGAAACCCTATCTCGCTTTAGTGTTTCGAACACTCAGAAGTTCATTGAAACACTGATCGCAAACAAATTGCTGTTGCTACACACTCTATTGGTTATCCGCATTATCTTTAGCACTAGCAAGGCTCTGATTGCTCCTTTAAGTATCAACGTTTGCCCTTCCCTGCTAAGAGGTAAACGCTTCTCTGTACTTTATGAAGAGCTTAAACAATATGATTGCAGCTACTTGACCGTTGAGATTACTGAAAATGCGTCCATGTATTATACGAATGAGATTTATCAGAATATTACAAGACTGAAAACACTCGGCTGCTCTATCAGTATCGATGATTTTGGGACAGGAAATAACAACGTTGAACTTATTAGCAAGATTAAGCCCGATTACCTTAAGATTGATAGAGAGTTTGTTATGGGCCTCAAGAAGGACAACAAGCGCATCGAAACATTAAGGCAGTTGATTGCCATGGGAAAAGCAAACCAGTGTAAAGTAATCGTAGAAGGCGTAGAAAGTGCGGATTGCGCCCACCTTTTAACAACACTGGGCGCCCATATTCATCAGGGTTTCTATTACTCATTAAGCTGAAAATAAAAAGGCGGGATAGCCCGCCTTTTTGTTTAGATAACCTGAGAAATCAGCAAAAATCCGCCAAAAAACAAGGAAAATATCAGCATTAAGCTGCCACCTTCTGCGGTGTACCGAGTAGGTTCAACGTTCGCCAATCGAATTTTGTAGACCATTGCCAACGGTACGAAGACCGCGAGGAACACCAAAATGATTCCCGCGTAGCTAAGCACCGCAAGGAACTTGTCTGCTGCCATGAGAGCGCCCGCCAAAGGTAGAATGAAGGTAACAAAGTACGTAATGACCCTGTTCTTCCTCAACATGTCGGTATTTTGGTTGAATAAAGACATCGCCACGCCAAAAAACGAGGTCAACAACGCCAAACCCGTAAATACAGACAACACGGTGCCAATCCAAGGCGAGTGATGCTCAAAAGCTACTATCAACTCGGAGACATTAGAGAATTCGCCCAACTGTTCAGGTCTGAGGTTACCAACGACCGCAAACAACCAACACAAATAACAGATCAATGGAATGATCGAACCAAGAATAACCATGTTTCGTAGCTGTTGATCGCTGGCTTCATGGTTATAAGAAACCAATGATGGAATCACTACCATAAACCCAAAACTGGTAAACAGCACAGCACTGGTTTTAATCAACTCAACTTGGTCTTGGTTCATTACTTGCGACAGGTTCGACAGTCGAAAATCTGGCAGTAGTAAGAACAAACTTAAAGATAAACTCGCGATCATGATGAAGAACAAACTGCGATTTAGCTTGTCAATAACGCCTGTACCACAAGCCACCACTGCGCCTGCAATGAGAGTAAAGAGAATCTGGCTTTGACTTGCCGTTAAATCAAGACCGATGGAAGCCGTGAACTGACTTACCAAATCGGCAGCACCTAGGATATACGCCATCAATAAGCAGATTAGTAGTGCGTATAGCAGCAGGTTGGTAACCAATTGTCCAACCTTGCCGAGCGTTTGGCGCGCGATGGAGTTAAGCCCTAAGCCTCCACCCGCTTTCAAAGTTGCTTCAAGCAATAGCAATGCAGCATATGTTGTGCCGAAGCAAATAAAAATCATTAATAATGTTCCGTACCACAAGCCAAATTGTGCCAGAACCATAGGAATTGCAAGCATACCAGCACCCAGTGCTGTGCCGGAGATGATCAGGGAGCTACCCAGTAGTTTTGTATTCATAATTTTCGTATCTGATTTGATTATAAAAAAGATTGAGATGTGCGCGTACCTAGCGCGATGGCTAACAATCAGAAGCGATACGAATAGCGATGTTTAAAGAAGAAAACGCTAAGAAAAGAGTGACGTAGAAAAGAGATGTGACGAAACACTTGGGAAAAAGCTGAAGCATTGAGCAAAGCGTGGGGAGAACCTTCAGTCGGTTCAATGATAGGTGTTGTAATTTTGAAAATCATTTTAGGCGTCCGATAAAACTAGACAGTCCTTTAGAACAAAAATAGCAAATCCTCTGCTACCTGCTCTTCAACGTGAAGAGGAGATCCATCTTAATCATTGATGGTTGGATTGCAATGTCCGTACCTAAGAAAATGTCCAGTTTCATACCTGTGGACGCGTCCAGCCGTGCACTTATTGTTCCGGATGAGGCACTTCTTCGAGAATAATTTTTCCTTTCAACTCGGTTCCAGCATCTTTGATCAGATTGATTGGTGACATAATCACCCCTTTTACCGCGCCAGACGTTGCCTGCTCAGCAATTTTCTGGCTTTGATCGACAATCTCATCGGCCTTCGCCAACATTGGCGGGATCTCAACACGCAACGCTTGAGATTCTTTAACGACAAGAGGAATGGTTTCTTTTCTGTAACCTTCACTCTCAATCAATACTTTTGGTATCACTGTTGTCCGATACTGTTTGGCCTCTCCAATCACCAAAGGAATCACCGACTGGCGATATAGTGCCACTTCTTCGACTATGGACGGAATTTTTGCGTCAATGGATGCTGCTGTTTTGTTAGTTTCATTCACCGTCGCAGTCACGCCTTCAATACTCTGTATTGCTCCGGGTAGCAACTGCTCTAACGTATCGGCAACCGCCAGCCATTCTTTGATTTGCAGGTTTTCGGAAAGCGTACTGATGTCCTCAATGATTCGAGGATAAGTGTCGATGACCTCTCCCACTTTGGTGGTCATACTATGAATCGTATATCCCAAATAGAAGATAGAGAGCGCCAATATCAATTGAATCGCCGAGCCAATCTTTGCTGCCATAGAGTCACCCTTACCTGAATTACGTTTCATCCACTCAACAAGCCCCATATTGGGAGATTATTGATCTATAAAGATAATAAGCCTCTTTCTGGGACAAAAAAAGCCACCGCAATAGTGGCTCGCGGTTATCTTGCCCCTAGTTGATCATTTGAAAACTAGTCATCTCAGTTTCTGTATTCATCAACGGATTGAACATCACTATCACCTAGTCTTGAAATAACTATTCACGTCACACTCGAAGCACGTCGATATTACGTCACTACGTCAAACTTTTGATTACATAAGCCCCACATCACATTTACATAATCCACACATTGTGTAGGGTCACAATAACTATGCTCATCCATTGAGTGAATGTGCATATACGTCATTATATTTGACGTCTATTCCAATTCTAACAATTAAGCATTTGCAAATGAGCTCAACCATTACTACCAAATTGCTGGCAACCCTAGTCACGGTTTTCTCTCTGGTACTCGCCTCCTCCACCGCGTATCAGTATTGGCAACAAAAAGAGCTGATGAATTCCGTCCTCAGTGAGCAACTACACGACAAAGCCAGTAACTACTTCGACAGCCTCAATATGATGATGCTGACTGGAACCATGGCACAAAAAGAAACACTCCGCCAAAAAGCTCTAGCTCAAGATGGTATTGAGCAAGTAAAAGTACTTCGTGCTGATGCAGTCAGTAAGTTGTACGGGCCTGGCCAACCAAACCAAGCGCCTGAAGACGAGATTGATCAACGTGCGCTCAATGGTGAACTAGTCATCGAGCCCATCTCCGCTGAGTGGGGTAAAGGCTTAGTTGTCGCATTACCTATGAAGGCAAGCGAAAACTATCGCGGAACCAACTGTGTCTCTTGTCACATGGCACCAGAAGGTGAAGTGCTCGGCGCCATTCGATTGGAATACAACTTATCTCACGTCAACAGCATGATCAGTCAGCGCACGATTATCGCCGTGACCATAATGGCAACATTTGGCTTCATCGGCTTTTTGCTGACTCTGTTCCTGATCCGTAAATTCATTGTTCGCCCGATTCAAAAGACATCGCGTTACATGCAGAGCGTAAGCGAAAGTAAAGATCTCTCGAAGCGTATTCAGCATAAGAACAAGGATGAGATTGGTCAGCTATCTGTAGCGATCAATTCGTTTATGGATACGGTTAGCCACAGCTTAGAAAAAGTGCAGGAAACCTCTCATCACCTCACCAGTTCGGCTGCGGGGCTCACTGATGTTGCTCAGGTTACCGATCAAGCCGCTCACAACCAGCAAAACGAAACCTCAGATGTCCAGACCAACATCGAGCAAATGCAGTCTCAGCAAGTCCAAGTTGAACAAGCCACTGATGATGCCTCTAGCTTGATCAAACACACCACCAGCATCGCTGAACAAAGTGCTGGTCAGGCGCACAACGCTAGCACTGAAATCAAGAGTCTGGTAACCGATATTGAGCAAGTGAAAGTCAATATTGTTGAGCTCAACGATCAAACCGCGGAAGTCTCGACCATTTTAGAAGTGATCAAAGGGATTGCGGAGCAAACCAATCTATTGGCACTAAACGCCGCTATTGAAGCCGCGCGCGCAGGTGAACAAGGTCGCGGCTTTGCAGTGGTCGCGGATGAAGTACGCCAGCTCGCAAGTCGAACCTCGCAGGCAACAGGAAGCATCGAAAACATCATTTCTCAATTCCAAAAAGACAGTGAGACCTCACTGGCCTCCGTTGATACCGTGTGTGAAACCGCTCATGAACGCTCTAATGAGATAGAAGCGCTGTCTGTAGCAATGTCTGAAGTGGTGACCGAAATGCAACAAGCGCTCTCTCATGCGCAAAGCATTCAGCAGCAAACCAGCAATACCACTCACATTAGTCAGCAGGTGCAACATAAAGTCGAAATCATCACCCAGCATGCCGATGACACCTCTCAATCTGCCGCAAAAACGCGCGACATCAGCATGAATCTAGAGCAACTTTCAGAACATTTGGAGTCTTTAATCAACCAGTTTACGCTTTCGCGGAAGAATTAAGTCGATTTGGACATTTTTTGCGCCACTATTAGCGAATAAAGGTTGAAGCCTAAAATTTGAAAGGTAATATGTTCCATTGAATAGATGAAATTCAGTCCAACCCAATGTTTGATCACTTTTTATTCGGTGAGCCCACAAAAAACATTGGGTTGATTTTTTACTCAATGGAGAATATTTACAACATGACTTACGCGCCTGTATCAGACGTATTAAGCGGTAAGCTAGCAGTTGACAGTGAAGTAACTGTCCGCGGCTGGATCCGCTCGCGTCGTGATTCCAAAGCTGGAATCTCTTTCCTTGCCATCTACGACGGCTCTTGTTTCGACCCGATTCAGGCCGTGGTCCCTAATAATCTAAATAATTACAACGAAGAAGTTCTAAAACTGACAACAGGTTGTTCTGTTGAAGTGACAGGTACTATCGTTGAATCTCCAGCGAAAGGTCAGGACTTTGAGCTTGCAGCGACAGATGTAAAAGTCGTTGGCTGGGTTGAAGATGCTGATACTTACCCGATGGCTAAAACTCGCCACTCGATTGAATACCTACGTGAAGTGGCACACCTTCGTCCACGTACGAACGTGATTGGTGCAGTCGCACGTGTACGTAACTGTTTGTCTCAGGCAATTCACCGTTTCTACCACGAGCAAGGTTACTTCTGGGTATCTGCGCCACTTATTACCGCTTCTGATGCAGAAGGTGCAGGTGAAATGTTCCGTGTCTCTACGCTAGACATGGAAAACCTACCGCGCACAGAAGAAGGCAAAGTGGACTACAACGAAGACTTCTTCGGTAAAGAGACGTTCCTAACGGTATCTGGCCAGCTTAACGGCGAAGCTTACGCTTGTGCACTAAGCAAAGTTTACACGTTCGGCCCTACGTTCCGTGCAGAAAACTCAAACACCAGCCGCCACCTAGCGGAATTCTGGATGGTTGAACCTGAAGTTGCTTTCGCTGATCTTGAAGATATCGCGAAACTGTCTGAAGACATGTTGAAGTACGTATTTAAAGCAGTACTTGAAGAGCGTCGTGATGACCTTGAGTTCTTTGCACAACGCATCGACAAAGAAGCCATTACTCGTCTAGAGAAATTCGTTGAGTCTGATTTCGCTCAGGTTGATTACACTGATGCAATCCAGATTCTTCTAGACTCTGGCCGTGACTTCGAATTCCCAGTTGAATGGGGTATCGATATGTCTTCTGAGCACGAGCGTTACCTAGCGGAAGAACACTTCAAAGCACCGGTAATCGTTAAGAACTACCCGAAAGACATCAAAGCCTTCTACATGCGCCTCAACGAAGACGGCAAAACAGTAGCAGCAATGGATGTACTTGCACCGGGCATTGGTGAAATCATCGGTGGTTCTCAGCGTGAAGAGCGTCTGGACGTTCTTGATGCCCGTATGCGTGATATTGGCATCGACCCAGAGCACATGGATTGGTACCGTGACCTTCGTCGCTACGGTACAGTACCTCACTCAGGTTTCGGCCTAGGCTTTGAGCGTCTGGTTTCTTACGTAACAGGTATGGGTAACGTACGTGATGTTATTCCATTCCCACGTACACCGCGCTCAGCTAACTTCTAAGCTAGAAGCAAACCAATAGTGTTTCAAAGCCTCCTTCAGGAGGCTTTTTTGATCCCTGAAAAACGCTCAAATATGGCTCATAATTACTAAGTGGCTTTGTAGTGAGGAGTCAAACAATGAGAGTGTTTAGATTGGACGATTTGTCGTACTACGGAAGGCATGAGCATGCTATGGAATGGGATCATCCAAGCACTTCACATCCCTATTACTGGCATCCAGATTGGCTGCAGAATGCGGAAGATTTGATGGGGCTCTATCCCGATAATAGTCACCCTACCTCCGCAAATCCTGATGAGTAGTGCACAGCATTAAACCTCCCTTACGCAGGGAGGTTTATTTTCACTATTGGGAATCTTCCGCTTTTGAGGCGTATTTGATGCCGAACAGGCAAAGCCCAAACATGACAAACGGAATGGCTGCTGCGGTGTATTCAGTCCACACCATATCAGCAAAAGACTTAGCAAGAATCAGGTGACCAAAAATCAATAAGAATGCGCTGAAAATCGCGATGGCAATCAAACGAAATTCCTGCTTATAGCGTTGTTTTTCCATACTTTCCTCGCTAACTGTTTACATTTCTGGAGTATTTCATCACAGACCTCGTCAGTTAGCGCAGTACAGTTGAAGCGAAAAAAAGCCAAACAGTATTTAATCAGTGATCGCGTTAGCAATTTCTATCACGGTCTGTTCCAGCTCACTAGTCATCGGATAAGACGCATTCAGACGGACGCAGTTTTGGAACTGTTCGCGGGAACTAAAAAGGCGTCCATAAGCAATGGTAATGCCGCGCTTTTGCAATGTTTGATACAGCAGGTATGTGTCAACATTCTTACTCAACTCTAGCCAGATAAAATACCCTCCTTGAGGCTGACTGACTTTCGTCCCTTGAGGAAAATGGCGCTTTACGACCTCAACAAAAGCCTGTTGTCTGGCAGACAATTCCTTACGTAGTTTTCTCAAGTGATTATCGAGGCTTTCGTACTGAAGAAAATGTGCGACCCCTTCCTGAACGGGGACGCTGCCAGACAAGGTCGACACAAGCTGGAGCTTCTGTAAACGCTCATTAAACTGACCATTCACAACCCAGCCGACCCGATAGCCCGGGCATAAGGATTTAGACAATGAACCACACAGCAGAACCCTGTCTTCTTGATCCCAGTATTTAAGCGGCATCGGTTTACGATCGCCAAAATAGAGTTCGGAATAAACATCATCTTCCACAATGGCAAGCTGATGTTGGTTCGCCAATTCAATAACCTTTTGCCTGTTAGCCGACGATAGGCTGGCTCCGGTCGGGTTGTGGAAGTTTGGCATCAGCCAGCACGCCGTCACCTTATGTTTTTTAAGCGCTCGCTCAAACTTCTCCAAACATAACCCAGTTTCAGGATGAACTGGGACTTCGATGGCTTTTAGGTTCAATCGCTCAATCGCCTGAATGGCGCCATAGAATGCTGGGGCTTCAACGATCACGGTATCACCAGGCTGGGTTACCACCTGGAGCCCTAAATTCAGCGCTTCCATTGCGCCTGAGGTAATGACGATATCAGTATGAGAAACCGTTATACCTTGCTTGAGATAACGCTGCGCAATTTGGCGACGCAGTGCCTCGTTGCCGGGCGGCATGTTGTCAAACACACTGTTAAGCGGCATTTTACGCCCCGCACTTGCCAAATGACGGTTTAGTGATTGAAGAGGAAATAATTGAGGGTCAGGAAAAGCCGAACCGAGGGCAATATCGGCTTTACTGTTACTTTGTAAGAACTCATACAGCTTATCGTTAAATTCAGGTGCAACGACTTTGCTTTCTGGCTCAGGAGTTGGAACCCGTTCCATGATCGAAGTAACAAAATAACCTGACTGTGGTTTGGCGAGTAACCACCCTTGAGATTCAAGAAGTTGATACGCCTGAAGGACAGTTGAAGCGCTGACTGAACAGTTACGACTGGTCATTCTGACAGAAGGTACTTTCTCTCCTGCACGCCAAATACCATTCTCAATTTGTAACTTAAGCTGCTCAGCCAATTGTTGATAGCGATTCATACTTCCCTCACCTTTTCATTCAGGAGATAAAAGATATCACACATTTGATTCACACTGGCTTAAGCTAACTAAAACAATTTAGTTAATTTTTAACGCATTCTGTTTGTTGATACTAATCACATTAAATATTTACTTCTCTGTTACATTTAATCACGTATTAGTGATCCAAATAACTTAACGTAAGGACCGATAATAATGAAGAAATACGATGAGTCACATATCGAATACAAAGGTGAAAGCAACGGTGTTCATAGCTGGATTGCTCCACACGGTCAGCCATATTACTGGCATCCGGACTGGCTACACATCGCTGAAGACGCGACTGGCTCACACCCTAAAAAAGACATAGATGTGGACCAAAACGAGAAACCCACCGAAAAACACGCGGTAAAAGCAATTCTTTCACACTTAAATGACTGGGCAGCGAAAAAGCTAAAGTAACTATTTTCGAGCCCATCCCATAACTTCATCTACTAAGTCACACATCGGACGCGGTGTGTGACTTTATTTTTGCAGCCTTCAGGCCATTGATATCTCTCTCAATTGGTACAACCACTACTACTAAAGTTGCAAAAATGTATCTAAACTCGAAATTAAACGATAATATCGCGGGTCATTTTATAAATGAAGAATATGAAACTTGGCTTGGCGGAAGCTGAGTACGGCTATAAGAACAAGGGCTAGAAAATGGCTAACTCCAACTATGACGCGCCTCTAACACTTAAACTGTATGCGATTGCGGCTGTGGTTTTTGGTACTTATGGTGGGCGAGTCTGTCCCTTTCTAGAAACACTGACAACTCAAGAGATTTTATTCCACGTCGGTGTAACCTTTGGCGCTCTGTTTCTCGTTCGACATTTTTTGCTCAATAACCATTCTTTACTTGAAGAGCAGCGTCAAGCCCGACTCGATGCCACCCTGTTTTTTATGGGCAGCGTTCCACTCGCGATCTTCTATAACGTCCAATACGATTTTGGGCTCGACAGTAACCTCAAGGTTTTATTTGGGATGACCTTGTTTGGTTTCTTCTCCGGCTTAATTTTGCAATTAGTCTCCAAGATTGAGAAATTTGATCAACTGACCCAGACAGAACAATACCATTTTGAACTCAGTGGCGAACGTCAGTCGATGGTCAAACAAATGATCATGATGATCTGTATGTTGCTGATCACCTTGACGACCATGCTCACCATGGTTGCGGTAAAAGACATATTCTGGTTGGAACACAATCCTGAGCGCGTTCTTGATGGCAGTGGCACCATTAGTGTCATTAAAGAGTTTATCTACTTGTCTATAGTACTCGGCGCGTATGTAGTAACCATTCTCGTCCTATGGACCAAACTGATGCGCAAAGTTTTGTTATCTCAAGAGTGTTCTTTGCTGGAAGTCGCTCAGGGAAATATTTCCAAGCGTTTACCTATCTTTGAGCACAATGAGCTAGGCTCGATGGCCTCTCTGACCAACAAGATGCTCGATAGCCTGCAATCAACTCAAGACGAAGTTAAAACAACACGTGATGTCGCGATAGTTTCCCTCTCAGCTCTTGCTGAATCTCGAGATAACGAAACTGGCGCGCATATCTTGCGTACCCAAGAGTACATTCGCGCATTGGCAAACTACCTTTGCAAATTTGATAAACATAAAGCTCTTCTAACACCTAACTACATCGAACTGCTTTACAAATCTGCTCCACTGCACGACGTGGGTAAAGTGGGTATTCCTGACAATATCCTGCTCAAACCCGGTAAGCTCACCGATGAAGAATTCAAGACAATGAAGCGTCACCCTGAAATTGGCGCCAAAGCCCTCTCAATTGCAGAGAAGCATCTGGGCAGTAATTCTTTCCTTCAACTGGCGAAAGAGATCGCTCTGACTCACCATGAGAAGTGGGACGGTAATGGTTACCCGAAGGGACTAAAAGGAGACGAGATACCGCTCTCGGGCCGTTTGATGGCGCTTGCTGATGTGTATGACGCGCTAATCTCTGAGCGTGTTTACAAAAAAGCCTTCAGCCACGAAAAAGCCAAATCGATTATCCTTGAGGGCAAAGGCAGTCATTTTGATCCTGAACTGGTTGACGCCTTTCTGACTATAGAACAGGAATTTGTCGATATTGCAGACAAATATCGCAGTTTAGAGGCCGAAGAAAATGCGATGGCTTTGGAAGAACTTCAAGCCAACGCGCCAGCCTAAGTTCCTTCCAACGACTTCACATCTAATTGCTTAACTCAGTCGCTTTTGACCTGCTTTTTATTGGAAAAATGCAGGTTATGCGTTGAGTGATAACAAAATGTGCCTATTTTGTAATTTTCTTACTGGTTGATGTTGTCTCAGCAAGCGCAGATAAGGTATAAATAACCGAAATATTTATATCCTCCCTTCGACTAACATGGATGACAATTATGTTTGAAAAAGTAGTTGCTGCACCTGCAGATCCTATCCTTGGACTGACAGAAGAGTTCAAAAAAGACTCTCGCGCAGACAAAATTAACCTTGGCGTTGGTATTTACAAAAATGAACAAGGTGAAACCCCTGTTCTTGCAACCGTTAAAAAAGCGGAAGCAGCACTGATTGAAAGCGAAAAGACCAAGTCATACCTAACTATCGAAGGGACAGCTGAGTACGGTCTAGCGGTGCAGAAACTACTGTTTGGTGCAGATTCTGACATCGTTGTTAACAAGCTAGCAAAAACTGCTCAAGCTCCTGGCGGTACTGGTGCATTGCGCGTTGCAGGCGAATTCATCAAGCGTCAGTTGGGTGATGTGAAGATCTGGATCAGCAACCCTACTTGGGCTAACCACAATGGTGTCTTCACTGCAGCAGGTATCGAAACTGCTCAGTACAGCTACTACAACGCTGAAACAAAAGATAAAGATTTCGCGGCAATGGTAGCGGATCTTGAACAAGCATCAGAAGGCGATATTGTACTTCTTCATGGCTGCTGCCATAACCCAACGGGCATTGACCCAACGCTTGAAGAGTGGGAAACACTAGCCAAACTGATAGCAGACAAAAAACTACTACCTCTGTTCGACTTCGCTTACCAAGGTTTTGCGAAAGGCGTTGAAGAAGATGCGGCAGGTTTACGTATTTTTGCTAAATACAACAAAGAGATCTTAGTCGCGAGCTCGTTCTCTAAGAACTTTGGCCTTTACAACGAGCGTGTAGGTGCATTCACCTTGGTTGCGGAATCAGAGCAGACAGCGCGCACAGCATTCTCTCAAGTGAAAGCGATCATCCGTTCTATCTACTCTAACCCACCAGCACACGGTAGCGCAGTTGTGACGCACATTCTTAACAATGCAGAACTGCGCAATGAGTGGGAAGCGGAAGTAAAAGAAATGCGCGACCGTATTCAAGACATGCGCGAGCTGTTTGTTACGACACTGAAAGAGCAAGGCGTTGACGCTGACTTTAGCTTCATTGAACGTCAAAACGGTATGTTCTCATTCTCTGGTCTTTCAAAAGAACAGGTGACTCGCCTTAAAGATGAGTTCGGCATCTACATCGTAGGTTCAGGCCGCATCAGCGTAGCAGGTATGACTCGTTCGAACATGCTACCACTTTGTAAAGCACTGGCAGCTGTTCTATAAGCGACCAAAATCCAATAAAAAAGAGCCAGCTGATGCTGGCTCTTTTTTGTTTAATAACAACTAGAACAAATACCGTAGGCTCACGCCACCTTCATTGGTCGTCGTTGAACCATTGTTTCGATGCGTATAGAAACCGCCGAAGACCAATTTCGTCGACACCTGATAATCACCACGCATATTAAAGATATCCTCGTCCAGAATATCGCTCCGTCGTAATCCACCTGTCACTGACAACTCCCAGAACTTGTTGAATTCATATTTAAGCGTTAAATCACCGCCCCACATGAACTTGTTGTCACTCGAAATCTTCGCATCTGTAATATCATTGGTTTGAGTTGACCAAATATAACCAGCTTTCGCGCCTGCGACCAAATCCCACTTATCCTCTATTGGATACCTAAATGCGGCACCAGGCAGTAAAGTATAAATTTCTGTGGTGGTGTTTTGCGGATGGATGAACCTCGCTTCGTAATCCAATGTAGCGAGAAATTGATTGTCGATAAGCACGTTGCCGCCCACCGCTAAAGAAGTCACATTGCTGTTCACCCCTAAATTCTCACCAAGCGAGCCCGCACTTAAGTCCGCGTATAGAAAGTTGTAATTGAGGTTGTTAGTCGTACTTTGCCCGTAAGCAGACAATGACGCCGCCAAAAGCATTGGAGCAAGGAGATAAGGCAGTTTTACTTCCATGAATACCTCTTTATACAGACGAATAAAGCCAGTGTATGAGAGAGAACGCATTCTCGATAATGAGAAATGACTGCCGTTCTGGATTTGAAAGTATAGATCAGTTTGACGCAAGTTATTGAGAGATAAATAGGATTATCAGAAAAGAGAAAGGCCCGAGCTCGGGCCTTAGAAGGTAATGATCAACTCATCTTGCTGATGGCTTTCAATGTGAGTATTAGAACGGGTCCTCAGTTTTTCGATTTGCTCTAGCTCTAATTCATAAGGCATAACCAGTTTCAGCTCTTCAATGCCTTCACTTCTTGCCAGTTGCATTAGTGTCAGAATATTGGACTCATCACTGCGGCTTGCTGACAAGGATTTCATTGCCTGATCCCACAAGCGATCTTCCGCCGATACCGTTTCTTTAATCGTACTTTTCCAAGCCAGGCTGAAAATAGGTGCGAAGGTACTCATTGCTTCTAAGAAAGTCCATTTCTTACTGCACGACGCGCCAAGAAAAGAAGTATAGTCGAATACAACACTTGTCTTGCCCTGATGTTCCATATCAATCTCCTCTGGTAGGCAACACAGTGTCCTCAATATCGTCTATCATTAGCCATATAGCAATAGGATATAAAACAATCATCTTTTATACCCATTTTTTTGGTCAAAAAGCTATATCAAAACCAACCCGATAACAAAAGATGCACAAGATAGAGACATGGGTAATCAGTTGCGTAATATTTCAGGGTCAAAATTTATCCTAAGCCAATGGGTAATTATTCTGGCTAGCGGATATCTACTATTCGACTCGCTTTTTTGTATTGCACACGCCAACCTGCCCATCTCGGTAATTCCCAGCGTTTCGGGTCACCTTTACGTAAACCCGATTTATACACCACGTACACCAGCTTTTTCATCGGTTGATATTCGACGCTCAATTGCAGATCACCAATGTAGAGTTCAAACGGATACATGGCAGCAAAATCTTCATACTCCCAGTAAGGAATGCCTTCAAAAGGAAAATCGTCTGCGCTAAACATCTCTAGCTCCGAAATATCTGTTAATTCCAACATTTCGAGTTGTTCAGTAAACCAAGAGTCGAATGTCAACGATTCCTGAATCGGCGAGCCAGAGGATTTATCCAGTGATTGATACAATTTCCAGTGTTCGATCTGTTGATGCCGCTGTTTAGCAAATCCCGGTAGCAGCTCTTCACGCTTAACGGCTTCAAGTAGTGGTTTAATCGCAAGCTCGCCCTGTGCTTGGGCTTTTTTCGAGGCCACTTTTCGCCCAGCGTACATCATATGGAGTTCTATATGAGGAACGTCGTCCACACTGACCACATCGCCTTCCACCCAATCACCAATCTCTAACTTTTCAAAAAGAGAAAGCCTGACTGGCATCGTCACAGTAGCAAGAGTCAGTGTTTGTTTAACACCACGGCCCGGTAAGCTGTGGGTATCCAGCACCAGTGCCGCCTCAATGTTGTCAGGCAAACGACTTGCACGGCCCAAAGTGACTTCCATTTGACCGTTACCTAGGGCTTCGCGGCGCCGCTCTCTTCTGACAAACAACAGCTCAGGATGCAGAGATGCGATTGCTTCAACCAACTCATCGTGAGAGTAACGAGAAGCAACACTAAGCTCAGGTAGCTCGAATACTGCCCGCATTTGCTGACAAAGCGCCTGTGCTTCTTTGAGCACATCCTGATCAATGGTCACACCAGAAAGCACGTCCCCACGCACTACTTTAATAGCTATTTCTGCATCACACCCCAAAGGCTCTTCTTTTTTACCAAGCTGCTCTAGTGCTTCTTCATTTGAAGACAAACGATACAGAGACGCTGGCGTCGCCAGCACTGCGGTTAGATCCACCATGGCCTCTTGCAGCTTTCGCTGCGGCATACGAGTCACCAAATCAGCATACAAAGCATCAATCGGAAGCGGGTAAATACGTTGCCCGTGCGCAGTCGCTAGACCGGATTCATCGATAGCCCCCATTCCACGCAAAATGTTTGTTGCCTGAGCAAACGACTTTTCTGGCAATGGTTCCAAAAAGCTCAGCTCAGAAAGAGAATACCCACAACTGGCAGACGCTAACATGGCTTCGGTGAGTGTTTCCCGATGAAGCTCTGGTGGCGTAACGTCCGCTAACGCCGCATGTTCGCCATACAAGCGAATACAGATGCCATCCATCACCCTACCCGCGCGGCCGCTACGTTGTCTCGCGCTCGCTTTAGAAATATGTTTTAGGCTCAGAGTAGTTTTGCCGTTTCTTTGCTCAGTACGTCGCTCCAAACCAGAATCAACAACGGCAACCACATTCGGTATGGTCAGCGAGGTTTCAGCAATGTTAGTCGCGAGCACCACTTTCTGCTTCTCTTGCTGGTTGAGAGCAATCTCTCGCTGTTTATCGGTGACTGAGGCATGCAGCGGCGCTACTATCAGCTCTTCAATATGCGCGAGTGCGCTCTGACATTGGGTAATTTCTTTACGCCCCGGCAAGAAGACCAGAATGTCACCATCCAGATCAAGTAAGCTTTCCACTTCTGCCCGAACTTTTTCCTCCAGATTTCGGCTATCCGGCAGTTGCCTTGAATCCCCAGCACGATGAGCAATGGCTACCTCAAAATTACGTCCCTTTGCCTGCAGACGCTCGGCACCGACATAACGTGCAAGCTTCTCACCTTCAATGGTCGCAGAGGTAATCACTAAGCGATGTTGGTTATGCTGATTCAATAATGCCACCAGCAAGTCGGTGTCCCAGCGGCGCTCATGAAACTCATCAACAACAATGGTGTTAAAGTTGTTGAGTTGATTTTCAGAGTACCAACGTAGTGCGACGCCCGGAGTCACGAAGACAATCTGCGTCTCCTCATCACAGCGGTTTTCCAGCTTAATCGAATAACCCACTGAACGGCCAAGCGGCTCATTTTTCTGCTCTGCGAGAAACTGCGCTAATGAAGTGCAGGCGATACGCCGAGGTTCAATTACTAACACTTTCCCCTGTTCCGCCGCCCATAGTGGTAATCGGGTTGATTTGCCCGAGCCAGTTTCCGCTTCTACTATCATATGGTGAGCAGAAAGAAGGTTCAGAAAGTCGGTTTTGAGGGTATCTATAGGTAAGCTGAACATCGTTTGCGTTGAGATCATGGAAAAGGCGGAAAGTATATACTTAATCTGTGCCAGAATGCATGAATATTCGGTTTACAATATGATCACTAATCCCTATCATTTTCTGGTTCCCGTTCCTTAAGACCCTACGACAATAGGCAAGTGATGAATAACGACAAACGCCCCTTATATATTCCTTTCGCTGGTCCAGCGCTTCTTAGTACGCCTCTTCTCAATAAAGGCAGTGCATTCTCAGCGGAAGAGAGAGCATCTTTTAATCTGGAAGGCTTGCTACCAGAAACAACTGAAACAATTCAGGAACAAGTGGAACGTGCTTACCAGCAGTATCGCAACTTCGAAAGCGATATGGATAAACACATCTACCTACGTAATATTCAGGATACTAACGAAACCTTGTTCTACCGCTTAGTGCAGAACCACGTTTCTGAAATGATGCCTATCATCTACACACCAACTGTAGGTGCGGCATGTGAAAACTTCTCTAACATCTATCGCCGTGGCCGTGGTCTTTTTGTCTCTTACGCTAACCGCGACCGCATCGATGACCTACTTAACAATGCATCCAACCACAATGTAAAAGTCATCGTTGTAACGGATGGTGAGCGTATTCTTGGTCTTGGTGACCAAGGCATTGGTGGTATGGGTATTCCTATCGGTAAGCTAGCTCTATATACAGCGTGTGGTGGTATCAGCCCGGCTTACACACTACCAATCGTATTGGATGTCGGTACTAATAACCCTCAGCGTCTTGCAGATCCAATGTACATGGGCTGGCGTCATCCACGAATTACTGGCTCTGAATACGATGCATTCGTTGAAGAGTTTATTCAGGCTGTTCAGCGCCGCTGGCCAGATGCCCTTATCCAGTTCGAAGACTTCGCACAGAAAAATGCAATGCCTCTGCTAGAGCGCTACAAAGATCGTATTTGTTGCTTTAACGATGATATTCAGGGCACAGCTGCTGTTACTGTCGGCTCACTACTGGCAGCATGTCAGGCGGCTGGCACACAACTGTCTGAACAACGTGTAACTTTCCTTGGTGCCGGTTCTGCAGGTTGTGGTATCGCAGAAGCGATCATCGCTCAAATGGTATCTGAAGGTATTTCTGATGAGCAAGCACGCTCTCAGGTATACATGGTTGACCGTTGGGGCCTACTTCAGGAAGGTATGCCTAACCTACTCGACTTCCAACAACGCCTTGTTCAAAAGCACAGCAACACGGGTGACTGGGAAGCGGAAGGTAATGGTTACTCACTGCTTGACGTTATGCGCAACGCAAAACCAACGGTACTTATCGGCGTATCTGGCGCGCCTGGCTTGTTCAGTGAAGATGTTATCAAGGAGATGCATAAACACTGCCCACGCCCAATCGTATTCCCACTGTCGAACCCAACCAGCCGCGTCGAAGCTACACCGCATGATATTATGCGTTGGACAAATGGCGAAGCTTTGGTCGCGACAGGCAGCCCATTTGATCCGGTTGTATTCGAAGGTAAGACGTTCCCAATCGCTCAATGTAACAACAGCTACATTTTCCCAGGCATTGGTTTAGGTGTACTTGCAGTACAGGCGAAGCGCGTTACTGACGAAATGCTTATGGAATCAAGCCGTGCACTAGCGACATGCTCACCTTTAGCGATTAATGGTCAAGGTGCACTATTGCCGCCTCTTGAAGCAATCCACTCGGTATCGAAGAAGATCGCCTTTGCAGTAGCGAAGAAAGCCATTGAACAAGGTGTCGCGCTTGAAATCACTGACGAAGCGCTAGAAGAAGCGATTGAAAACCACTTCTGGCAGCCGGTTTACCGTCGTTACAAGCGTACTTCATTCTAATTTCTATATTGATTCAGCCCCTGGTAACAGGGGCTTTTTTGTTTATGATGATTTTTGAATTCCTTTCCCCTGCGGGAAAATATTTACTCCCATATTTAACTGAAATATCAACAGCTCTAATTGCTTGCTTCCTTGTGATGGCAGGGGGCGAGATCAACACTTTGCTAAGAAGAACGCTGCGAAACCACAACTTTGTACTCAGAACCGTAGTATTTGTCTTGATTAACGCCTTTGGTTACGGCTTAATCATTGTTAAAGCAACCCCTTACCTCGCTCGGACATTGCGTGATATGGACGCTGGCATCATGTTCTCAATTATTATTGTCAGCTTTATATTGATTGGTTCATGGGCTCAACGGAATCGACAAATTTAGTGCGAAGACTCTTTCACAGACCTAAACCCTCTGACCATTATTTAGCCTACGCGCTAAAGGGGCTTCGCTATATCCCACTCCTGCTTATCTGCGCGGCTATTTCCCTGTTCTTGATTGACCGCTGGGTCTCTTATCAGACCAAAGATCAGCTCTATACCAACCCAGAACAAATCGGCAATTTCGATGTTGCCGTTGTGCTGGGAACGAGTAAATATCTCGGCAAGATCCTCAATGATTACTACACCAATCGTATTAACGCCGCGATTGATTTATACCAGAATGACAAAGTCGATAACTTTCTGTTAAGCGGTGATAATGCTCACCGTTCCTACAACGAACCTTGGACGATGAAGCGTGATTTGCTTAAGGCTGAAGTGCCAGAAAATCATATCTATCTCGATTACGCTGGATTCCGCACCCTCGATTCTATTGTCCGCGCAAAAGAGATTTTCGACACTGATAACTTTTTGATCATCACTCAAAAGTTCCATTGCGAGCGAGCATTATTCATCGCCAATTTTCACAATATCAACGCTAAGTGCTTCGCGGTACCGGGGCCATCAACACACTCTGGTTATCAAATAAGGTTGAGAGAAGTATTTGCCCGCGCTAAAGCCGTGCTTGACCTGTATATCACCCGAGCCAAACCAAAGTTCCTTGGTCCTAAAGAGCCGATTAATACAAACGAAGCGGAGCAGCTCGTGGTTGAAGAAAGCGTGATGGAAAACGAAGCGATTACTAACTAATTTTTAATTCGGTTGCACCCATTAGTTTTCGCTTGGTACAAAGCTTCATCTGCTCGCGTCAGCTTTATCATTGTTCTGTTTAAAAAATCGAAATCTAAATAGATGCCAGATAAAGCTTTGCCGTGCTTGCCGTTGTACCGATAACACCAACTTCTGGCTTCGTCTCAACTCCATAATTCTCTTTATAAAAACTAGCACTTTTGTATGGTAGCAAAGGTAGCATTATTGCCGAATCGCTTTCTCTGCTACACTAGCTCTGAGTAAAACAGCTCGACTAAAACACCAATCCATATAAGAGCTGTAAAATATAAAAAAGAGCAATGTCATGTCTTTAATCGCAAAAGGTACGCTGAGTAAAATGCGTGCTTCCTTAGATGGTGAGGTTCACTATCGTCTTCCGGTTGGCGAAGAACTCGTCGACCTCAAACCTTTCATCGGCCAGAGCATCACCTTGACTTACACGGGCAACATTTTTTGTAGCTCTTGTGGGAAAAAGACTAAGAAGAGCTATTCCCAAGGTCACTGTTTTGTATGCATGAAAAAACTCGCCAGCTGCGATATGTGCATTATGAAACCGGAAACGTGTCACTATGATCAAGGCACATGTCGCGAGCCGCAGTGGGGCGAAGATAACTGCATGGTTGATCATTTCGTCTATCTTTCGAATACATCTAGCCTCAAAGTCGGAATTACCCGCCACACACAGATCCCGACACGTTGGATTGATCAAGGGGCAACCCAAGGTCTACCAATATTCAAAGTAAAGACTCGTCAGATCTCAGGGCTGATAGAAGTTGAGTTGGCAAAGCACATTGCAGATAAAACTAACTGGCGAACTTTGTTGAAAGAAGATGGCGAACCAATGCCACTTGAAGAGAAGTTTGCAGAGCTATTGCCTTTGGTTGAGGACAAAATCGCTGAGATCAAACAGCAATTCGGTGATGATGCGATTGAGATACTCAGCGCTGATATCACCTCCATCAGCTACCCAGTTTTGCAGCACCCAACAAAAATCACGTCGCATAATTTTGATAAGAACCCTGACGTGACTGGCGTCTTACAGGGGATCAAAGGTCAGTATATGATTTTTGATACTGGTGTTATCAACATCCGCAAATTCACTTCCTACGAAGTCGAAGTCAGCGCTTAATTCAAAGATACATTGAAATAACTAAAAAGCCCTTTCACTAAAAAATGAAAGGGCTTTTTGTCATACGGAGGCTTATTGGTCTAGCGGGCTGAGTATGTATTTGTACTTATCTGCACTTTGACCAAATGATTCAACAATACGAACTCTCACGTCATCTAACGTGATTGTTTTTGCCACCTCTCTTGCCTGAGCAAAGGCTTCCTCACCAAAACCATTCACTAAGGTTAAAGCACGGAACCAAGCGACATCCGAGGGGTAGTTGATCGTGTCTTCGAGGTACACATCCAACTGCTCCTTAGCAATAGTTAACTCCTCCTGAGTCACTGCAGCGATAAGTTCTTGAATGACCTTGTCTATAGCCTGCTCCACTTTAGGTAGGTCTTCCGCTGCAACTTGCGCTTCGAGCGTCCAATCGGTTGCCGGCTCATTGTGGTCGGTAGAATAAAAGTTGTCGGGTGCATAATCTAAGCTCAGCTCTTCACGCACGTAGGCATCTAATCGTCTGGCTAAAATACGCTGAATAACTTTATCAACCAATGCCAGCTTTGCATCCTGAGGCCGTGCCGATTTATTGATGGCACGCAATGTATAACGGCTGTTTTGTTCATTGTTAATCGCTAGATTAACTTTGCTATCGGAGCGCTCATTATAATTCACCTGATAAGACGGCATTGTTGCCGCTTCTAGTGGAATCGTCGAAACATAATTTTTCACGCCATGCACAACCTGCGATGACTCCAACCCTGCCACAATCACCAGTTTGCTATTGCGAGACTTTCTGAATAGCTCATCATACGCTTGTTGAACTTGATCTACCGTTACGTTTTCAAAGTCATGAGCGTAGGTAGGAAAATAGACGCTTTGCGGTGCGAAGGTGTTAGTCTCAATCGCGTCATACCATTGACCAAGTGGAGATTTAAGGTAAGACAGAAGTTCATCAGAGTATTCCTTCTTTAACACTTCGAGCTGCTGTTCACTGAACTTGGGATACGCCATTAGGTTGTACAGAAGCTTGAGAGCATCATTGGCCTGCTCTTTGGGAACACTAATTTCAAAGCCGTGTTCTGTGCCATTAATGTAACTTTGCACATCAATGTTGTTCTTACGGACATATGACTTGAGCTGCGTACCATTAAACTGACCGACGCCACTCTTTATAATCGTCGCAAGAAGCAACTGAGATGCGGGTAGCAGTTCTCTGTCTAATACAGCTTTACCCCCTGCCGACATATATACAATGTGGGCAAAATCACTGTCATTTTCAGGGTCAAATAGCACATCAATGCCATTATCCAAAGACCAGATTACTTCTCCATTTTTCCCATTTGTGGCGTCAGGCAAAGGGTTAATTGACTCAACTTCAATCAATCCATCTACGTCTGTACTAATACGATTACTGGCAACACCAGGCATTCCATACATGCTTTTCCACTCAGGTAGAGTTTGCTTCACTTGCTCAACCGATTCTGTGCGATCAGTACCGACGAACATATCATATGAATAAGATAGCATACTTTGTGCATGTTGATTGATGACCTCAATATCCGTTGTCTGCAGTAATTGATCGAGGCTGCGTTTGTAATCAGCTAACGACTGAGAAGGTTCACCTTCTGCCAATTGGAACGTTCGGTCTTCAGCAAAATCTTCAGCTCCCCGCTGAAACCAATCATCATCTGCATGTTCACGACTGCTTCGATATTCTGCCATTACTACGTCTAATTCCTCCTGACTCACACCATGATCCCTTATTGACGCCAAAGTCTTCAAAAACAGAGGCTGGACGGTATCTCTGTCTTGAGAAGAAAATGCAATAGACGTATCGTATACCCGTTCATTAACACTGGTGTAGATACTGGAATCAAAGCCACGCAAAGGTAACGCATGCTCTGAGTACACAGCGTCCAATCGGTGTGATATTAATCGCGCGACAATGTTATCCTTCCAGTATTCGATACGATCTTCTCTGGTTAAAAGCACATCATTACCAAGGTAGAATGTCAGTCCGGCCACTGACGGTTCATCGATACCCACTTGAGCAACAAAGTCGCCTTTATTGATCTCCGCTTTTGATCGAACCGGCGGTGGTAGGTCATTGGTCGGCTGCCAATCGGCAAACATCTTCTCAACTAAAGCTTTTGCATCTTTACGCTTAACATCCCCTACGATAATCAGTTCACTTGATTGAGGCTGATACCAAGTATCATAAAACGCTTTAAGTGATTGAGATGTCGCATTTTGGATAGTCTCAGGCGTACCAATCGCGTCTTTTCCTTCATAAGGCGTCCCTTTCACGCTGTTTTCATATACTTTATCGTAGAAAGACAGATGTTCAGGAACACCACGGCGATATTCCGCTAGCACAACGCCCTTCTCGCGCTCGACTTCATCTGGCGCGAATGTGACACGATTAGCAACATCTCTTAACCAAAGCATTGCCTTATCCAGTTCATCTTGATTAGGCAAACTCAGTGTGTAGACCGTTTCCTCATACGAGGTATAAGCGTTGACATCGTGTCCACTTGCTCCCGTCTTCTCCATCAGTTCAATGACTTCATTTGGCGTAAAGTTTTCACTGCCGTTAAATACCATATGCTCGACAAAGTGAGCGTATCCAAGTTGGTCTGGCGTTTCTTCCAAGGAGCCAGCATGAACAAACAAGCGAAGAGATATCGCTTCGGTATCAAGAGGATAAATGTGGTATCGCAGCCCGTTATCTAACTGACCAGACGTCCAGTTAGTATCTTGCTGAGTAGGAATGCTCGTACTTTGCTGAGCACAACCAGTCAGCAGTAAGACGAACAAAATCAGGACTTTCTTCATAATAGCCATACTTCTTTGTTTTTATATTTACCCGAAATATAACTTCTAACGTATTAATGTCGATAGTCAATTTAATGAGAATTTACTTACAAACGTCCCTCTTCTCCCCCTAGATGAATACTTTTCAAACGAACACGCGTTCAGTGCATAGCTCTCACGAAATATCTGAGTCTTTTGTCATTAAATATGTTTTATTTCAATACTTTGAAACATTTCAATATGCCAACTAAATTCAATTGGAGCACGATTTTGGTGCTTAACGTCAATCTATTAGTGAGAAGAAAAATGAAAACAACACAAAAGAACAGAAACGTTGGCTCTTCACCTCTACTTAAAGCGGCAACAACCACGGCACTGCTCGCTTTACTTGCAGGGTGTGTGGGGAACCCTTACGTGACCGAAGCTGAACGCAACGATGTGATTACACTGGGCGATTCCATTTTTGATCTTTCAGGAGAACTACAGCAATTTCTTGAAGGGCCAGAAATGGCCAATACCACGTTCCGTGATTACACCTTAAGCGGCGCAAAGCTGAGTGGAGGGGTTGTCGCCAAACCTGTTGTTGAGCAATATCAAGATGCTCAGAGTGATGACCCGAACATTAATGTCATTGTGATGGATGGCGGCGGTAACGACATCTTGTTGCCCGCAGCTGTCTTTGACCCTCATAAGTGTAAAACCACTTGGTATCGCCCAGAATTAAGCAGTAAATGTAAAAGCTTGGTTGACGATGTGTATGTCGAGACCGTGAACCTGCTAAACGAAATGGACCAAAATGGTGTTCAGCAAGTGATTTACCTAGGCTATTACTACACCACTGGTGATAAGGAAAACCTTCATCAGGCTATCGACTTTGGCGATAACCGTCTGGCTGATGCGTGTACAAACACCACAGTTTCTTGTCAGTTTGTCGACCCTAGACCCTACATCGCACCAGAAGATGTCTTGTCAGACAATATTCATCCCACCACATCGGGCTCTCAAAAATTGGCGCAGCTAATCTGGCCTTACCTACAAGCCGTACTGTAGTGACTTAAATTCAATCGCCGGTGGGCAACCACCGGTGAACTGTTGAAAACTGATAAGGAGAAAAGAATGAGTAAGTGGGTGTGGGCTTCAGCCGTTTGTGCCATTGTAGGGGTGGGAGTTTGGTTTGCGCCTATCGCAATCAACAGTGTTCCTGTCATCTTGTCTGCGGATGAGAGTACGGTTCACTCCGCCGAAGTGTTGTCTGACCGAGTCACTGACCAAGAAGAACGTAATGCATTCAACATCGTCAATAGCCTCGCGATTCAATTGCAAAATGAGCTTAAGGATCGTATCAACCAAATTGAAATTCAGGTTGGACTGCGTGATTTTAGAGACTACCTGGCAGAAAAATACCCAGACCAATCCCCTTCCCTTTTTCATGAGGTGATCAAACAAGCTTTTCCGGAATACGCAGACATCATCTTTGAGAAAATCGCTTTGATGGAGGATTATGAACAATGGCTACTCTCTGAAATGAAGCCTCTACTCGCAATGACATTTGAAGAGAAACAAATAGCGGTGTGGGCAAAACGACGTGAACTGTTTGGCGACGACGCCGATATCATTTGGTCAGCAGAGCTTGCCGAGCGGGAGCAAAGAATCGCTGATACGCAAAAGTCGATTGAATTGCTCAACAGCGCTTATGATATGGAAATCAATCAGCGTCTTTTTACACTCAAAGCCACCATTGAAACCAACTTTGCAGAACAAGCTGGAGGAAAAATCCTTAGCCCTGCAATGATGGCGAGCACTTTCTTCAGTCTTGATTCTGTCCAACATGACTTGAGCAACATGTCTCCCTACGAACGAGCGCAGCAGCTAGCCAGCATCCGCAGAGATTTAGGCTATAGCGAATCACAAATCGAAAAGGCGGCAAAGCAGGATGAAGAAAATGAGCTTCGCTGGCAAATTGGCTACCAATATATGGGGGAAAGGCAGGCACTGTTAGCCAGTCTATCCGGCGAAGAGTTAGACAATCAGCTAACTCAACTTCGTACCGACTACTTTGGCGATCAGGCGTCCACGCTCGAAAAAGAAGAGCAACAAGGTTTCTATCGATTTGAGCGCCCACGCGTATACGGCAGAAACTAGGCGGCGCTCACTTCGGCATGGTTTAGGCTGGCAGCAAATCAGAACCACGAACCGTCACACGATGAAGTCGGCGCGGCTGATCGCCATAATCGGTCACAGCAAAATGCTGAGTACAGATATTATCCCAGATAGCAACAGAGCCCGGTTGCCATGAAAACTGTACCTGATATTCAGGCTGTCGTGCTAAAGCAAACAGTTGCTCGAGCCGTTTTCGACTTTCTCTTTCTTCTAGCTCGTTAATACGATGGGTAAACTGCTCATTGACGTACGCGGTCAGATTGCCTGTTTCCGGATGACGGACAACAAGAGGGTGTTTAACAGGTGGATAGCCTTGAGATACTGTCGCTACGTGGCTCTCCCCTTGTTCATTAACGGAATCATAACGGCTGCCTTCAAACGCATGCAGTCCATGTGTCGCCGTTAGTCCCCGTAAAGTATGTTGATCATCGCTGGTTAGGCTTGACCATACCGCTTCCATCGATGTCCAAATGGTGTCTCCTCCATGCGGAGGACAATGCTGTGCTTGCAGGATAGAACAACGACACGGCGTAGCCTGCCAGGTTAAATCTGTATGCCAGAAGCTTTCACCGGGGGGATTACCGGGAGAAGTTTCAATCACAACCACTTGCTCTTCGTCATCTAGGTGAGGAAAAAACGGGTGTACCGGCTCCAAGTCACCAAAACGTTTTGCCAGCCCAATCTGTTGCTGCGGTGTCATTCCCTGATCTCGAAAGAACAATACCTTATGTTTGAGGTACGCTTGGTACAGAGCATCAAATTCTTGCTCACTCAGATTAGAAAGATCAACGCCTTCAACTAAAGCGCCAATGTGCTCTGAGAGCGGTGTTAGATTCACGGCTTATCCTTATTACATCCTGCTTAGAGAAATCAGACCGTCAGATAGAATAATTCCTTTCGCACGATCAAAAAAGACCCTACATGAGGGTCTTTATAACGGCTCAAAAGCCAGATAAAAAATCTCGGACCGCTCTATTGCCCTAAGATAAGTTTCAATTCATCAAACAAGATATCGACTTCTTCCAATGTGTTGTAGTGCATGAAACCAATTCGAACAACACCACCTGATTCCTCAAGACCAAGTTGGCGAACCAAGCCAAGTGCATAGAAGTGTCCGTTCCAGACACAGATGTTGCGCTTACCAAGTTTCTTAGCGATCTCTTCAGGCGAATGGTTGTCAAAAGTCAGAGCAAAAGTTGGTGTTCTAACTTCACTGTTGGCTTCATCACGACCTAATAAAGTCACACCTTCCAGTTCCGCTAAACGAGCAAGAAAACGTTCGCTGATCGCCGATTCATGCTGATTGAACTGCTGGAAAGAGTCGATCAGTCGAGTGCGAAGGTCATCACCATCGTTGCCCCATTGAGCCAGATACTTCACTGCAGCAATAACACCTGCTAATCCTTCAAAGCTCTGAGTTCCGGTTTCAAATCGCCCCGGACCGATATTGGTTCCGGGCTCGACTTTATATGGCTGTAAAGCCTGCAGCCACTTAGGTGCAACATAGGCAATCCCAACGTGCGGGCCAAAGAACTTATAAGCAGAACAAGCAAGGAAATCACAACCCAGTTGTTGAACATCGACCAGATGGTGCGGCGCGTAATGCACTGCATCAACGTAAACCATCGCCCCGACGTTGTGCGCTGCTTCAACTACACGTTTCACATCCACGACCGAGCCTGTGGTATTCGATGCGTAAGTCAGCGCAACAAGTTTAGTCCGGGGACTGATCAGCGATAGCAAATGTTCTATGTCTAGTGAGCAGTCTTGCTCGTTAACTCGAGCCTGAAGGACTTTCGCTTGCTTATCATCGGCCGCTTGCTGCCAGCTAGAGACATTAGAATAATGATCGAGAGACGTAACAATGATTTCGTCACCCGCTCGCCAGTTACGACTGATCGCTCGGCTAAGCTGGAAAGTGAGAGACGTCATGTTGGCGCCAAAGACAATGTTGTCGCTCGACTCTGCATTCACTAGCGTCTTTGCAGACTCTCTCGCTTGTTTCATCAAATCGGTGGTATGAGCACTGGAAAAATAGTGACCACCAAGATTCGAATTAAAAAAGCCCAGATACGCGGTCATCGCTTCAAGCACACAATTTGGCACCTGTGAACCACCCGGTCCATCAAGAAACATCACTGGTAGATCATTGTGACTTTGCTGTAGCGCACGAAACTGTGCGCGTACCAAATTAGGAGTGAAGTTCATTCACGGCTTCCTTCGCGGTTAGTACAAATACGTCCATATACCCTTCTTCGCCTTCAATAACAGAGCGAATAGGCGTCGCGTTATGCCATAGCTTGTTGTCAGCCAGCATAGCGACTTCACCGTTTTGCAGAACTTTACGGAAGAAAGGCGCCTCATTGAAACTGCTGTATAGCATCACATCACCGCCTTCGATGTTGTGGCGCCCCATCCCGATCAGAGCAATATGCTCAAAGCCATCCTGATGCACGCCTTCAGGGGCTACCTGCGTCTCATCAAAAATCGCAGAGATTCGCATTTGGTGAATTTCAATTTCCTGACCGTCCGCCAGCTTATTGGCATCTACAAAAAGCTGACAAATTTCACGCATACCTTCACTTTGGAGAGTCGGTGTTTCAATCGGCTCGAATTGACGCACGACATTACCCTGAAAACGGTTAATGTCATCCGTTTGCATGAACTCATTTTTTTGAAGATCAATAACCTGACCATCTTTAAACTGAATCACAGAGTAACGACGCAAACGGAATTTTCCATCTGCATGCTCGGTATTAGGTAGCTTTGTAAAAGACGGCGCCAACTGTGCAAAAGCAGAGTCACTTAGCTTTGTAAGCTGCAAAGTTGTTTCGCGGTTATGTAACATCATCATCTCCTTAATGAATGTTCACACTGAAATATAGGATTAACATCTTATTCACAATTATTATTTGCGCATTTATATCGCCAGATCAACAAATATCAGCACTTACATCCAACAAAAGTAATAATTAAGAACTTTAATCCAATAATTTATAAAATTTCAGTTATACGAACCAGTTTACAAGTTTCGCAACTCCAAAATTCAGATGACTTATCTATTAACAGCGGTATATATCTTTTAGCTCAATCGGTTAAGAGTAAAATTAGGCTTTGAAAGCGCTATCGTTTGCGTTCTAATCTATAACCATTAATTACATTTCCGCGACTTGCTAACGCTTTCAATAGCCCCCACTATTCCATACAATCGAAAGAAATTGATAAGCGTCACCGCTAATGGAGCACAAATGAGCGACGTAAAACACAGTAAGCTACTTATTCTTGGTTCTGGTCCTGCAGGCTATACAGCAGCGGTTTACGCTGCACGCGCTAATCTTAATCCAGTACTCGTAACTGGCATGCAACAAGGTGGTCAGTTAACTACGACAACTGAAGTTGAGAACTGGCCAGGTGATCCTGAAGGTCTAACAGGACCAGCATTGATGGATCGCATGAAAGAGCATGCCGAGCGCTTTGAGACAGAAATCGTGTTTGATCATGTCAACGAAGTTGATTTCAGCCAGCGTCCATTCCGATTGAAGGGCGACAGTGGCGAATACACGTGTGATGCGTTGATCATCTCTACTGGTGCATCTGCCAAGTACCTTGGCCTTGAATCCGAGGAAGCGTTCAAAGGTCGTGGTGTATCAGCATGTGCAACCTGTGATGGTTTCTTCTACCGTAACCAAAAAGTGGCGGTTGTGGGCGGCGGCAACACCGCTGTTGAAGAAGCGCTTTACCTCTCTAACATTGCTTCAGAAGTACACCTTATTCACCGTCGTGACAGCTTCAGAGCCGAAAAGATTCTGGTTAAACGCTTGATGGACAAAGTCGAAAACGGCAACATCATTCTGCATACCGATCGTACTCTGGAAGAAGTCACCGGAGACGATATGGGTGTGACGGGCGTTCGCATTAAAGACACCAAGTCAGATTCTATTGAAGAGCTAGAAGTGATGGGTGCTTTCATCGCAATTGGTCACCAACCTAATACTGGCATTTTCGAAGGCCAGCTAGAGATGAAAGACGGCTATATCATCGTTCAGTCGGGCCTTGAAGGCAATGCAACTGAGACTAGTGTTCCTGGTATTTTCGCCGCTGGTGACGTCATGGATCACAACTACCGTCAGGCGATCACGTCAGCTGGAACAGGCTGTATGGCCGCACTGGATGCAGAACGTTATTTAGACGCTATTACAGACAGTAAATAATATTTTTCATTTTTGACTCAAATCCTTAAAGCCTCGTGGTATTCCCACGAGGCTTTCTTTTGTATAATCGCGAGCTTCGACTAGTCATAATAATTATCATTAAGCCTTCACGATGGACAAAAAGAAACAGCGCAGCTTGAATAAATGGCTCAAGCAGCAAAGTAAGTTAGCGAAACGCTGGCTGATGATTGCTGTTGGCCTCGGCGTACTTTCAAGCGTGTTCTTGTTAGCTCAAGCAGCCTTGCTCGCCACCATTCTTCATCAATTGATCATTGAACAGGTCGACAAATATGAACTTGTTCCCTATTTTCTAGGTTTAGCCGCCGTCATTGGCGTTCGAGCGCTGTGCTCGTGGGGCCGAGAGATAGCAGGCTATCGCTGCGGCGAGCAAATTCGTATCTATATACGTCAGCTAATTCTCGACAAACTCCGAGAGTTAGGACCTGCTTACATCAAAGGTAAACCTGCTGGTTCGTGGGCAACATTGTTGCTTGAACAAGTAGAAGATATGCATGACTTCTTCGCTCGCTATCTGCCACAGATGTCCTTGTCTGTGTTGGTTCCTTTTGTGATTCTTATTGTTGTCTTCCCAGTGAACTGGGCAGCTGGACTAATCTTCTTGCTGACCGCCCCATTGGTACCGATGTTTATGGCCCTTGTCGGGATGAAAGCGGCCGACGCAAACCGCAAGAACTTCAAAGCATTACAGCGTTTATCCGGTCACTTTTATGACCGTTTACAGTCAATGACCACCATTCGTCTGTTTGATCGAACCAAAGCAGAAACTGAAGTGATGCGCGGGGCTTCTGAAGTATTCCGAACTCGCACAATGGATGTACTTAAGATTGCGTTTCTTTCATCTGCCGTTCTGGAATTCTTTACCTCTATTTCCATTGCACTGACAGCCGTTTATTTCGGTTTTGCCTTTATCGGCGAGCTTAACTTTGGCGACTATGGCGCGGGTGTAACCTTGATGGCTGGTCTGTTCATTCTGGTGCTGGCTCCTGAGTTTTATCAGCCGCTGCGTGATTTAGGCACTTTCTATCACGCGAAGCAACAAGCGGTTGGGGCTGCTGAAAGCATTGTTGAGTTTCTTGATACAGATGTCAGTGCTGTTCGTTCAGGTGACAAAACGCTCAGCGCGAATGACGCTATTTCCATCCAAGCAAAAGATTTAGAGGTGTTCTCACCTGAAGGCACTAAATTGCTTGGTCCGGTGAGTTTTGAACTATCGACAGCTCAGACAACAGCTTTAGTTGGCCCAAGTGGCGCCGGCAAAACCAGCTTAATCAATGCGATACTCGGATTCCTCCCATATCAGGGGTCACTCACCATCAATGGCATTGAGAGAACAGAGCTGAATCTCGAAAACTGGCGGGAAAAAATCAGCTGGGTTGGCCAGAACCCATTGCTGTTACATGGTTCTATTCGTGACAACATCACGTTGGGCAAAGACAACGTTTCAGATCACGCCATCCAAAACGCATTGCAAGAGTCTTTCTCAGCAGAATTCGTTGAACAACACGGGCTCGATTACGCGGTATCCGACCGCTCTGGTGGCCTTTCCGTCGGTCAGGCACAACGACTTGCTTTGGCAAGGGCAATGGTTCAAAACGGTCAGTTCTGGTTGCTTGATGAACCAACTGCAAGTCTGGATGCACGCAGTGAGCGATTGGTCATGCAAGGGTTAGCTGGTCAGGTCGAAGGTAAAACAACGCTGATGGTCACCCACCAGCTCAGTCCTCTACAAAACGTTGAACAGATTCTGGTCATGGAAAACGGCGAGATTGTTCAAAGTGGTCACTACAACGAACTCTCTAATCAAGAGGGGTTATTCCAAAATATGCTTCAGGCGAATTACGCTCTGAACCAAGCCAATAAGGGGAATCTCGATGCGTGATTTAGTTCCCTACCTAAAACTGTATAAAAAGCACTGGTTCGGCCTATCGCTGGGAATGCTGCTGGCCTTCCTGACTCTATTTGCTTCTATTGGCCTGCTTACTTTGTCAGGTTGGTTCCTATCTGCCGCTGCAGTGGCCGGGCTAACTATCGCCCGAGAAACCTTCAACTACATGCTGCCAGGGGCTTTTGTCCGTGGCTTTGCTATGGGACGCACCGCTGGTCGATGGGGGGAACGCGTAGTCAGCCATAACGCCACCTTCAAGCTACTGACCGACCTGCGTATTTTCTTCTTCTCTAAGCTAGCACCATTAATTCCGGGTCGAGTTTCAAACCTGCGTGATGCGGACTTACTCAATCGCCTAGTTGCCGACATCGACGCGATGGATCACGTCTATCTTCGCCTTGTCAGCCCTATGGTCGTCGGCACACTTGGCATCCTAGGTTTAACAGCGCTGATTTGCTGGTTTGACATGGAGCTCGGCTTAACGCTTGGCGCCATTCTTATGGCTTTACTGCTCATCTGGCCAGTGTTGTTCTACAAATTAGGTAAAACCAATGGCGCAGAGCTGACACAGAACAAGGCCGATCTGCGTATCACGACATTGGATTGGTTACAAGGCTACAGCGAACTAACCCTGTTTGGAGCCGAAGAGCGTTACCGCAATGCGATTTTAAATGTGCAAGAACGCTTGCTGAAGAATCAGCATTTTAATGCTCACTTTGCAGGTTTAGCACAAGCATTGTTGATGCTTGCCAATGGTTGGACGATCGTTCTGATGCTATGGCTAGCGGCAGATGGGGTCGGCGGTAATATGCCTGACCCTATGGTTGCCTTGGTGGTATTCGCTACAATGGCCAGTGTCGAGCTTCTTATGCCAATTGCCGGCGCTTTCCAGCATTTGGGTCAAACTCTGACTTCAGCACGTCGATTAAACGACATCATCTTGTCCGAGCCCGACGTTCAGTTCCCAGAGCAGAACACGCAGCACGACAACGCATATTCAATTGAGTATGAGAATGTCACTTTCCGTTATCCGGATGGCGACTCAAATACACTGCAAGACATTAGCCTGCAAATCCCTGCCAAGCACCGCATCGCAGTGGTAGGTCAGACTGGTTCCGGTAAATCGACATTAATGCAGTTGCTGAATCGCTATTGGGACACCCAGCAAGGCGACATTAAGATTGCTGGCCAATCCATTCGTCATTGGAGTGAAAGCCAGCTTCGTCAGGCAATCAGCGTGGTCAGCCAAAGGGTTGATATCTTGAATGGCACTTTGCGTGACAACGTGTTGATGGCCTCCCCTGATGCCAATGATGAAGCGCTAAGCGAATCTCTAACTAAAGTAGGACTTGAAAAACTACTCGATGATCAGGGCTTGGATACTTGGTTAGGTGATGGTGGTCGCCAATTGTCCGGAGGTGAGAAACGCCGCATCGGTATCGCTAGAGCGCTGCTTCATAATGGCCCTATTTTGTTATTAGACGAGCCGACCGAAGGCTTAGATAAGCAAACTGAGCAACAAATTATGCAGCTGTTTGAACAGCATTTTGAAGACAAAACGGTCGTCTTCATCACTCACCGTTTAGTCGACCTTGATAAGATGGATTCCATTTGTCTGATTGAGCAAGGTCAGATAGTTGAGCATGGCAGCCATCAGGCGCTGCTTGAAAAACAAGGGCGATATTTCGCGCTCAACCAAACGCTATAAACACAAGGGGCAATATCGATTGCCCCTTTTTTATCCCAGCCTCCCAATCGCTCTCATTCATACAGGGTTTGTCGTAATTGGAAATACCCGTTGTCGTATTTCCCACTCGCGGTTCCCTCAAGCGCAATTTAGTATCAGGGCTTCTGAATTCGCGAGGTTTCCATGATTCGATTTTTGCTTTGTAGCTTTGCTCTTGTTTTACTCTATCCCACGGCCATAGACCTGTATCTGGTTGGTTTACCGCAAATCGCTCAGGATTTGAATGCAACAGAAGCCGAGCTGCACATTGCCTTTTCAATCTATCTGGCAGGCATGGCTACCACTATGCTAGTCGCAGGTCGAATTGCGGATTCATCGGGGAGAAAGCCAGTAGCAATTATCGGGGCCGCCATATTTATCGCAGCGTCCATTCTAGGCGGTACATCGACCCAAAGTACTGAGTTTCTCATCGCGAGATTTGCACAGGGTATCGGAGCTGGCTCGTGTTACGTCGTTGCATTTGCGATTTTGCGCGATGTGCTAGACGACCAGCGAAGAGCCAAGGTTCTATCAATGATTAACGGCATCACTTGCATCGTGCCAGTCATTGCCCCCGTCATCGGCCATTTGATCATGCTTCAATACCCTTGGCCTGCGCTTTTCACCACCATGTCCGGAATGGGTGTGATCGTCTGTCTTCTATCGCTCTTTGCTCTAAAAGAGAGCCGACCTAAGACCGCCAAGCAACCTTTGAATGAGCCCGCTAACTTAGAGAGTGAATCTTTTAAAGACAGTTACTTCTTGAGTCGTCTGATGGTGACTTCATTTAGTGTCACCATGATCCTGACATACGTTAATGTTTCACCAATGCTGATTATGAGTGATATGGGTTTCGATCGCGGCGGCTATTCGACCGTTATGGCGCTCACTGCGTTAATCAGTATGCTCACGTCTTTCTCTGCGCCTCTCCTGCTGGCCCGATTTGAGCAGCGAAGTTTGAGCCTGTTATCCCAAACGTTTTTTGCGGCTTCCGCCACTACGTTAATCATCACTAACTTTATTCAATTGAGTCACATCGGGTACTTCATAGGCTTTGGGCTGTTGTGTGCTGGCTTTTCTCTCGGCTTTGGCGTGGCCATGAGCCAGGCACTCAGCCCTTTTTCTAAACGTGCCGGCGTTGCCAGCTCTTTATTGGGAATTTCACAAGTGTGCAGCTCAGCCTTCTACATATGGTTAGCGGGTATTTTGGGCATAAGTGCTCTAAACATGCTGATAATAATACTGGCGGCAGGTAGCCTAATCAGCTTTGCTCTAATACTATGGATACCAAAACCGACACCACTACATCGTTATGAAGAAATCTCTGGCACGGCTTGATCTCAATTTACTGTTTACATTGCAGCTTCTGCTTCAGGAGCTGAGTGTTTCCAGAACAGCGAAAAAGCTCAATGTTACGCCTTCGACCGTGAGTAAATCACTGGGGAAGCTGCGGGATTGGTTTGATGATCCTTTGTTTGTCAAAACTCCAACCGGACTGGCACCCACACCGCTGACCCTCAGTATGGAGCAAGACCTCAATGATTGGCTGCAAATCGGTGCCCAGATTGCAGAAAAGCGTACTCAAGAGTCTACGAAAGGGATTCAGTTTCATCTCGCGATAGAGTCACCTTTATTACTGACTTTACTCGGTGAGCTTCTTCAGCAGATACATGAACGCTACCCACAGGCCAAAATCAAAACCAGCAACTGGGATTACGACTCACTTGAGACCATCATCCGCGGCGACGCAGACATCGGTTTTACCGGTCGGGAAAGTCATCCCCGCTCTAAAGAGTCACTGGATCTTCTCCCCTACTTTGTGGATTACGAAGTCCTGTTTACCGATCTACCTAAAGTCTATTTACGTGATGACCACCCAGCGCTTAAGCAAGAATGGAATCTGGATACCTTTCTTCGTTATACCCACATTAACATCCTGTGGGAGAAGAGTGAGACTTGGGCACTTGATGACGTCCTTGAGGAACAAGGCCTGAGCCGATCCAGTACGTTAACCATGGCAAGCTTTGAGCAATCTCTGTTTATGGCAGCGCAATCTGGCCATGAGTACATCACTACCGCCCCAAATTACTGCAAGCATTACGTCAAACAGTTACACCCTAACCTCACCAGTTTACCTATCCCTGTTGAAGAAGAGTTTAAGCAAAAGTTGATGATTCCATTTACGTTAATTTGGCATAAGCGCAACGCATACAACCCGAAAATCACTTGGTTGCGAGAAAACATTAAGCAACTTAGTATGCGCAATCACACTTGATCGAAGCGGAATACAAGACATGGAATTGGACATCTATCAAGTCGACTCATTTACCACCGAAACTTTCAAAGGCAATCCAGCGGGTGTCTGCATTACGGACCAGCCACTTGAGGAGTCATTGATGTTTGCTATTGCCGCAGAAATGGCGGTGTCTGAAACGGCGTTTTTGTCCTTGAGCGATATGCGATTGCGCTGGTTCACACCTGAAGTAGAAGTCAAACTGTGCGGGCACGGCACGCTTGCTGTTGCCCATGTCCTAAAGCAACAAGGAAAGATTGCAACTGGCGACAGCATTACCTTTAATACCCTTTCCGGTTTGCTGAGTGTGAAGGTGTTAAGTTCGACTTATGAGTTGGACTTCCCAGCGCCCGAATTGGAATACAACCAACATTGCTCTGAAGAGAGACTCAATGCACTCGGGTTATCTGAACAACAGGTTGTCTCCTACTGTCAGTTTGATTCTAAAGAGCTGTTTGAGCTTACCAACGAACAAGCGGTGCATGACCTAAGCCCGGACTTTTCTTCATTGATTAGACAACCGGGGCGAGGGATCATCGTCACCGCTCAATCAACTCAGTCCAATAGCGATATCATCTCTCGCTACTTTGCGCCTTGGGTCGGCGTCAATGAAGATCCGGTGACAGGTTCAGCGCACTGTGCACTGGCTGAGTTCTGGGCAGGAAAAATCGACAAGCCTGTACTCACCGCCTACCAAGCATCCTCAAGGGGCGGCTATCTGGATATCGAACGAGTGGAAAGTGGGCGAGTCACGCTTTCTGGTAGCGCAGTGATTGCGCTCAAAGGCACACTATTTATCTGATTTTAGATACAAAAAAGCAGCCTATGTGGCTGCTTTTTTATTCATATTTCTAACGCTGGCGCTGTTTATTACGAGCACCTTGCTCGCCTGCACCTTTACGCGGTTTACGACGAGCTGGATTGTTGCTACGTCCACCACCGTTGTTCATTCGCTCTTCATGACGCTTAACTGCGCGACGAATTTTCTGGCTACGAGAACGCTCTCGCTTACGTGACGTGTTAGCTTTGTTTTCGTCAAGCATGGTCTCTTTTTCAGGACGCAGCTCTACCAATTCACGTAGGTAGTTTACCTCTTTAAGGTCTAGCTCCATCCATCCGCCACGAGGCAGTTTCTTATCAAGGAAGATATCACCGTAACGAACACGCTTCAGGCGGCTAACCGTACAGTCTTGAGATTCCCACAAACGACGCACTTCGCGGTTACGACCTTCGTTGATCACAACGTAGAAAGTGTGGTTCATACCATCACCGCCTGCGTAAACAACGTCTTCAAATCGCGCTAAGCCATCTTCAAGCTCTACACCACCAACTAGGTTGCGGATTTTCTTCTCGTCAACGTCACCAAATACACGCACAAGGTATTCACGCTCAACCTGACGACTTGGGTGCATCAAACGGTTAGCAAGCTCACCATCGGTTGTGAATAGTAGTAGGCCAGATGTGTTCGCATCCAGACGACCAACAGAAATCCAACGAGAACCACGGATTTTTGGCAGACGGTCAAATACAGTTCGACGACCTTCTGGGTCATGACGAGTACACAGCTCACCCTCAGGTTTGTAGTACGCAAGTACACGACAAACCACTTCTTCCTGCGCCTTCGCAGAAACAGTGTGGCCGTCAATACGAACTACCGCATTCTCGTCTTCTAGTCGTTCACCAAGCTTAGCAACAACGCCGTTCACACTCACGCGACCCGCTTTGATCAAAGCTTCAAGTTCGCGTCGTGAGCCATGGCCTGCTCGCGCTAATACTTTCTGTAATTTTTCGTTCATCAATCTACCTTTGTGTCGTCTTCTCAGACGTCGATTCTATTTTGCGACCCTAAATCGCGGTCGCGTATTATCGCAAATTCTCTAAAAAAACGCATGCATTATTTTTACTTTTGACACCAATCTAAGGTGGCAAAAAATTGAATAATCGTAAGGTTTTATATCCATGAAATACATGTCAATGCCGCCACTAGCGGCCTGAGTGCGGCGATCCTACTATTTTGGCTTCCGGTTCAGCTTGCCCCCATTGTTGACCTTCCAGCATTTGCAGCCAGCTAGTCAATTTGTCAGCAGGTTGTGGTCTACTTATAAAATACCCCTGCGCATGATCACAGCCATTGGCGACCAACCAATCCAGCGAGGCTTGGTCTTCGACACCTTCCGCGACCGTTTTAAGCCCAAAGCGTTTGGCGAGCTTTATCGTCGATTGTGCAATCGTCTGGTCTTGCTGATCACTGGCAACATTGAGGATGAAAGATTTGTCTATTTTCAGTTCCGTTGCGGGTAAATGTTTCAGTTGTGACAAGGACGAATAACCCGTGCCGTAATCATCAATTGAAATAGACAGCCCCCTCTCAGACAGTCGGCTGAGTATCGACAAAGCGTATTCAGGGTCTTCCGCCAGCGCACTTTCTGTGACTTCAATTGTAACCTCGTTTTCACTGCAGTCGGACTGGGATAGGAAAGTCAGTATTTTGTCGTCAAAGTTCTTCTGCTTGAGGTTAACCGCAGAGATGTTGATCGCCACACCTAATTCGAATCCGAGCTCTCGCCAGACTTGTAGTTGCTGCAAAGCACTGCGCATGACCCAGTCAGTCAACGCATCTATCTGACCAGTGGTTTCAGCAATTTCAATAAATTCATCCGGTGGGATCATCCCCAGTTCTGGATGAATCCATCTTACTAACGCTTCGACTTTATCGACCTGCGAAGTCTTAAGGTTCAGTTTTGGTTGGAAGTGCAGTATCAGTTGGTCACCTTGAATGGCTTCCGTTAGCTCATGGGTTAAGCGAACACGATTGATAGCGCTTTCTGCCATACTGGATGCAAATTCAAGGCTTGGAACTCTCATCTTCATCGCTTGTTGTAAGGCAATACCGGCGTTGTGTAGCAACTGACGGGCGGTTTCACCATGCTTAGGATAGCGGCAGTACCCTGACACCGTATGCACCGTCACCGAAATACGTTGTAAACTGAACGCTCCAGCCAAACATTGTAGAACCACATTGGCGCTGTGTTCATCCGACTGTTTGGTATTACATTGGGAGAGCAAAGCAAATTCTGAGGACTCGAGTTGATAAAATTGTGCTTTCTCTTCCAACGCCATTAATCGGCTTGCCGCCGCAACCTGAAGCTCTTCGCCAGTGTCTAACCCGAGACTGTAATTTAATTCTTCAAATTCCAAGACTCTGAAACGGATGAGTAAAAATCCGTCACATGATTTATTGATGAGATCGGCAATATCTTCAAACAACTTTTTCTTATTCAGCATTTTTGTTAGATCAGAGTGATAAGCGCGGTAGTTTAACTCAGCCTGTCGGTCGTTAACGGCCTGATTCATTAGGTTAAATTCATGGGCTAATACGCCAAGCTCATCTTTACGATTCACCACCAAGGCGTCACTGTTTTCCCCTTGAGCAATTTGCTTAGCTTTACTAACAAGTCCCTGCAATGGCTTAGCGATGCTTTTTGATAGTAAAAAGGCAGCGACGATCGAACAACCAAACGTCACCAAGACGATCAACATGATCTGTAGCCATCGGTTTTGTAGTGTTGCGAATAAGTCCGCTCTGGAGAGATAAAGGGATGCGATGAGATCTTTTTCGTCTTTAAAGCCAATCGCCACCTCAGTCGCAATAGTGTGTGCATCCGATTGTTGAGGCTCTATCGCGGAAGAGCCATTGCCCGCCTCTTCTACACTGCTGGCAAGCAATGACCATTGCCCGCTCTCCTGATAACCGATATCGACATTCATACCTGTCAGTAGCGCGAGTCGCTGCGCTAAAGTCTGGTCGATAGCAAAACCAAAACCTATCCAAGCGACCGTTTCAGCACCACTTTGGACTGGAACCAATACTAATTGAAACACCGCTCCCTGATAGTCATAGAGTATTGGGCGGTCCTCATCTGGAGCAGCGGTTTCCTCCATGGTCAGCATGTTGTTTTCTGTATCGGCACGGGTTCGATTAGTGCCTTTGTCGTAAACCAGCTTGCCGATGAAATTACCATTCTCATCAACTGCAATCGCCAAGTCGGCAGAAATCCGCTGGCGATGATTATTCAACGCCACTAAGAAACTGCGCGCGTCCTCTCTCAAAGCCTGTTTAAGGCCAAAATCTTTTGCGACGGTCTGAGCAAACCCGGTTAAATTACGCGTACGTTGTTCAAACTGGTTTTCAAACACCGCCTTTGCTGTGCTGAGGTGTATTTGCGCTCGCTCTTCTCTTTCTTTTTCATTCGATTGGAAAATGGAGTAAAACAAAATGCATTGAACAGCGATCAACACCGCGAGAAAAGAGAACAGTATTTGAGTCTGGATACTTTTAAATTGATTCATTTATAGGACCCGTAGAAATCAATCATCTGAGCATTTTTCTGCTTCGGTATCGGTGACATTTTCTTGGTTAACGCCAGTTCAAATTCTTGGTCACCCGCCACTTCCGTTTGCAGCGTTTCGTTCATCTGTGGGTGCCAAGCCGTTAACGTCACATTTTCCAAACCGTCTGGTAGCGTTATTCTGGCAACCCCTGACTTACCGGTAATGGTGTAATAAGGAGTATCGACAACCTTGATGTAACCACTCATCCAGTCATGAATGTTACATCCCATGGCGACCACGCCTTCACTAGGAAAAGATTTCTCAACACCCTGTTCAGAAGCACGAATCACAAAAGAAAAATCGAGTGGACCCGTAATGGAATAAATATGGTGGGAGATGTCGTCTTTGTTGGTAAATAGAACGGGCTGGTTGACTCTTACTACTGAAATATAAGGCTTAAAAGCACGGCCGTTTTGAGATACTTCGGTCACTAACGTTTCGTTAGTTGTCGTTTCCTCAGCGGGTAAGTTGGAAGCGGTAACATAGACCACGGCATCTTTTACTGGTTTGCCATTACTTTGTACAACGCGCACTTCGAGAGGTGCAGCAGAAGAAATAGCGGGAAACAAGAATAGAATAAGAAGCAAATGACGCATATTGCATATCTGATTTATTAGACTTAACAATCAGCATAGCAGTCACTTGGGATTTTTGCGGGTTAAAAGAGCATAGGTATCAACACACTATGCTCTGCTCATTGAAGTTTTTGCGAAAGCGAAGTTGCTACTCGAATGCAGCAGGGTCGCCCGAACCAACGCGGGCAATGACAGGCTCATCATCACTGAAATCGACTACAGTCGTTGGCTGCTCACCAAGGTAACCACCATTGAGGATACAGTCCACCGCGTGCTCAAGTTTATCGCGAATCTCTTCTGGGTCTGATTCAGTAACATCATTACCCGGAAGAATTAAGGACGTCGACATCAAAGGTTCACCAAGCGCTTCCAGTAAATCCAGCGCAATCTGGTTGTCTGGTACACGGATACCAATCGTCTTACGTTTAGAGTTCATCAAACGACGCGGTACTTCTTTCGTCCCTTTGAAGATAAACGTGTAAGGCCCTGGCGTATTGTTCTTTAGTAATCGAAACGCGGTGTTGTCGACACGAGCGTAAAGAGACAGCTCTGAAAGATCGCGACAAAGCAATGTAAAGTTGTGCTTTTCGTCCAATCGACGAATCTTACAAATTCGCTCTAAAGCCTGTTTATTTTCTAGCTGACAGCCCAATGCATAACCGGAGTCTGTCGGATAGATAACCACACCGCCATTACGAATGATTGCCACAGCCTGATTGATCAAGCGAGCCTGGGGGTTTTCTGGGTGAACGTAAAAAAACTGGCTCATTGTAATTCCTCATCATCGAGTCTCTCGACTCTATATTTGTAACGTATTGATTTAATAGCAATCTAAGTCACTAATCGCCACAACCTATGGTCAATCAGCTTGCGAAGGCTCAATACCCCAATCTTTCCATACAGGTTCTACACCTGATGGCAGCCACAAATTCCTGCCCAGCTCCATCCAAGGAGACGGATAATGGAAGTCACTGCCTTGAGACGCTAATAGTTTGTATTGTATAGCATAATCCGCCAAGTTGCGCCTTTCTTGTTGGCCCTGTTGTGGTTGGGCTACTTCCATCGCATCACCACCCGCTTCAACAAATGCTGCGAGCAGTCGCTTAATCCATTTTGCGGTGAGATCATAGCGCCCAGGGTGCGCAAGTACTGCTTGTCCGCCCGCACTGTGAATGGCATTGACAGCGTCAGCCATCGAACACCAACTCGGTGGTACATAACCTGGGTTATTGCGAGTCAGGTATTTCTTAAATACCTGTTGCATGGTTTTGGCGTAGCCGTTGTCCACCAGCCATTTCGCAAAATGCGCTCGCGTGATAGGTGCATCACCAGCAATGGCTTGCACCTCTTCGAGCACCCCTTCTCGGGTCGCTTTACTCAGGCGATGAGCGATCATTTCTGCTCGCCCTTCACGGTGCTTTTTCTGCTGTTCGATTAACTGAGCCAACTCGGCGGACTGCGGGTCTATATTCAACCCAACAATGTGGATGTCTTTGTTTTGCCACACCGTGGATATTTCAATACCGTTAATGATTGTTATGGGTAGCTGGTTGTCTTGAACATACTGATGCGCAATCTCTAAACCATCTACCGTATCGTGATCGGTAATCGCCAGCACATCGATATCAAAACCGAGCGCTCTGTCTATCAATTCGTTAGCAGGTAATCGTCCGTCAGAGGCCGTGGTATGGCTGTGTAAATCAATTCTCATAAATGTGTTTTTTTAGTTGACTTTTTACCTCTGCACTAGTTAACTAGTACACAAATACGAAGTACCTGAATTAAGGCTCACTATGTTACAAGAAATTAACCAAAACCAGAAAGCGAATATTGCAGCTGACTCTTTACGTGACAGTTCTGCAGACCTTGCTTGGTGGCGCACTTGGACAAGTTCTTGGTGGGCTAACGTATACTTTTAATTTACCAAATTAATGTTACCAAGCCCGCTACTAAAGCGGGCTTTTTGTTTTGTCGGATACTCAGCACTCAACTGGTCAAACATTCATCAAATAGAGCAAATTCCACATTGGGTGAACGTTTTCTTTGTGCGACTATGTACGGCAGGAAGTAAAAAAGATTACAAATGAAAAGGAGGTCTTGTGAACAAGGCCATTGAAATCAAAAAGCTGGGAAACCTTGAAGTTATCCAAGCATCTGCACCTTACACGCAGGATCCTACTCGTCTGTTTCATACTCTGTGTGAAAACAAAACCGACAGCCTGTTGTTGGAGTCCGCAGAGATCGATTCAAAACAGGATCTGAAGAGCCTGCTGATCGTTGATTCCGCTGTTCGCATCGTTTGCAACGGCCACATTGTGACCATGCAAGCACTGACCAATAACGGTAAACACCTGCTTTCTCATTTGACTCACAACATTCATAGCAATGTGGCTCATTCATTTGATGGCCAAACGCTGACACTAGAGTTTGAAGCGCCTTGCGATACACTTGATGAAGATTCTCGCTTACGAGAAGCGTCTTCTTTTGATGCGTTGCGTCTGGTCCAGCACAGTTTTGACCTTACTGAACATCAGCAACACGCGGTTTTCCTTGGTGGTCTGTTCGCATACGACATGGTGGCGAACTTTGAACCTTTAGGTGATGCAGAAGCATCAAACCAATGCCCAGACTACGTTTTTTACGTCGCAGAAACTCTGCTCGTCGTTGACCATCAGAGCGAGTCTTGTGATTTACAAGCCACATTGTTTGCGAATAGCGAAGAAAAATCGACGCTGGAAGCACGCATTGATAGCATTCAGTCACAGTGCGCTAACCTGAAACATTTACCGCAAGCGACCAAATTAACTGACGTTTCTCCACAGCCAAGCGTTTCAGATGAAGATTTCTGCCAAATCGTTCGAGATCTAAAGCAATACGTAGTGCGAGGCGATATCTTTCAGGTTGTTCCATCACGCCGCTTCACCCTGCCTTGTCCGTCACCACTCGCTGCGTATAAAGAACTAAAGCTGAGTAACCCAAGTCCTTACATGTTCTACATGCAAGATGAGCTGTTCACTCTGTTTGGCGCATCACCTGAAAGCGCGCTTAAATACGAAATCCATACTAACCAAGTCGAGATTTACCCAATCGCAGGCACGCGTCGACGTGGCAAACGCCCAGACGGCGCTATCGATTTCGACCTAGATAGCCGTATTGAACTTGAACTGCGTACTGATATGAAAGAGAACGCTGAACACATGATGTTGGTGGATCTCGCGCGTAACGACGTCGCTCGTATTTCCCAAGCAGGTTCTCGCCACGTTGCCGATTTGCTTAAAGTCGACCGCTACAGCCATGTAATGCACTTAGTATCCCGAGTGGTTGGTCAGCTTCGAGACGATCTGGACGCTCTGCACGCCTATCAGGCTTGCATGAACATGGGGACACTGACTGGTGCACCAAAAATCCGTGCGATGCAACTTATCAGAGATGTCGAAGGTGCGCGCCGTGGTAGCTATGGCGGTGCCGTTGGCTACCTCACTGGCGAAGGTACATTAGACACCTGTATCGTTATCCGTTCTGCTTATGTCGAGAATGGCATCGCTCAAGTTCAAGCGGGCGCTGGCGTTGTGTTTGATTCAAAACCACAAGCCGAAGCAGATGAAACTCGTGGTAAGGCGCAAGCCGTTATCTCTGCAATTCAGTCAGCGCATAAGGAGTCGTAGAGATGGCTAACATTGTATTTATCGATAACTTTGACTCATTTACTTATAACTTAGTGGATCAGTTTCGCTCACTCGGACACGACGTCAAAATCTACCGCAACCACATTGCTGCGGAAGCGATTGAAAACGCGGTCAACGAGCTAGACAATCCGGTTGTGTTATTGTCTCCCGGCCCAGGGGCGCCATCTGAAGCTGGCTCCATGCCGGAAGTCATCCAACGCCTAAAAGGTAAAGTGCCGATGATCGGTATCTGTCTCGGTCATCAAGCTATTGTTGAAGCCTATGGTGGTACCGTTGCTGGCGCGGGTGAAATTGTCCATGGCAAAGTGTCGATGATGGAGCACCAGAATCATCCGACATATGCTGACCTACCTTCACCACTTGCCATTGCACGTTACCATTCGTTAGTGGCTACACAGGTACCTGAAACACTTACCGTAACTGCAGAGGTCGATGGACTCGTCATGTCTGTGGTCCATGAACAAGATAAAATTTGTGGCTTTCAATTCCACCCGGAATCCATCATGACTACTCACGGCGCAACGCTGTTAGCCAATGCGATTGAGTGGGCTTTACAAGAATCAAATCTAACGTCAGTGCAGCAATAAGGAGCAAATAAGAATGGAAACGATCATCAACAAACTCTATGAACAACAACCGCTAACTCAGGAAGAAAGCCAACAGCTTTTTGACATCATTATTCGCGGTGAACTTGATCCAATTCTTATGGCATCGGCGCTGACAGCACTCAAGATTAAAGGTGAAACACCGGATGAGATCGCTGGTGCAGCAAAAGCACTGCTTGCCAATGCAAATCCATTCCCTCGCCCTGACTATGATTTCGCGGATATCGTGGGCACTGGTGGTGATGGCCACAATACCATCAACATTTCGACCACTGCTGCCTTTGTTGCTGCGGCATGTGGTTTGAAAGTAGCAAAACACGGTAACCGCAGTGTTTCAAGCAAATCTGGCTCTTCTGACCTGCTTGATTCATTTGGCATCAACCTAGCCATGAGCGCTGAAGATACTCGCACTGCGGTAGATAAACTCGGCGTTGCTTTCTTGTTTGCACCGCAATACCACAGTGGTGTTCGCCACGCTATGCCTGTTCGTCAGACCATGAAAACCCGCACAATTTTTAACATCTTAGGCCCTCTGATTAACCCTGCTCGTCCAAATATTGAGCTCATGGGTGTGTACAGCGAAGAGTTAGTCCGTCCTATCGCTGAAACCATGCTTAAGATGGGCATGAAGCGCGCTGCAGTAGTGCACGGTAGCGGCCTAGATGAAGTTGCAATTCATGGCGACACCACAGTGGCGGAAATCAAAGATGGGCAAATTACTGAATACACTTTGACTCCAGAAGACTTTGGCCTAACAGCGCATCCGCTTGAAGCAATTAAAGGCGGTGATCCTGAAGAGAACAAAGCCATTATTACCAATATCCTCACTGGTAAAGGCACCGATGCCCAGCTGGGTGCGGTAGCGGTTAACGTAGCGCTTCTCATGCGTTTATTTGGTCATGAAGATCTCAAGGCCAACACTCAGCAAGCTATTGAGGCTATGAACTCTGGTAAAGCGTTTGAGCTGGTTAATCAGCTAGCAGCTCACGCCTAAGTACCTTAAGGAAGAAACAAAAGATGACTCAGACGCAAGATAAACTTTCAGAGCACGTGTCCCTAAAAGAAGCGCAAATGGCAGAAGTATTGGCAAAAATCGTTCGTGATAAGTACATCTGGGTGGAAGAACGTAAAGCCTCTCAACCTTTGGAGCAGTTTAAAGAGGCGTTAACTCCGTCTGATCGTAGCTTCTATGACGCGGTAAGCGGTAAAAAAACTGCCTTCATCACAGAATGTAAGAAGGCGTCTCCGTCCAAGGGACTGATTCGTGACGACTTTGATCTCGATTACATTGCGTCCGTGTACAATAATCACGCTGATGCGATTTCAGTGCTCACAGATGAAAAGTACTTTCAAGGAAACTTCGATTTCCTGCCACAAGTGAGAAAGCAAACATCTCAACCGATTCTGTGTAAAGACTTTATGGTGGATACTTATCAGGTTTATCTAGCTCGCCATTATTCTGCTGACGCAATTCTGCTGATGCTATCCGTACTTGATGACGCCGAGTATAAAGCACTGGAAGAAGTAGCTCACTCACTCAACATGGGCATTCTGACCGAAGTCAGTAATGAGGAAGAGTTACACCGCGCAGTAAAACTTGGCGCTAAAGTTATTGGTATTAATAACCGCAACTTACGTGACCTAACAACAGATTTGAACCGCACCAAAGAGCTGGCACCAACAATACGTGAGCTGGCACCAGAAGCAACCATCATTTCGGAGTCAGGCATCTACACACACCAGCAAGTACGAGATCTTGCAGATTTTGCTGATGGCTTCCTGATCGGCAGCTCATTGATGGCAGAAGAAAACTTAGAGCTGGCAGTACGCAAAGTCACACTAGGTGAAAATAAAGTTTGTGGTCTGACACACCCAGATGATGCTGCAAAAGCTTACCAAGCAGGTGCAGTATTTGGCGGGCTGATTTTTGTCTCTAAGTCGAAGCGTTGCGTGGATTTAGAAACCGCTCGCCTAACCATGTCCGGTGCTCCTTTGAAATATGTGGGCGTATTCCAAAACCATGATGTCGACACCGTGGTTGGTATTGCGCAAGAGCTTGGCCTCTGCGCTGTTCAGCTGCATGGAGATGAAGACCAGAACTTTGTCACTGCGATCCATGAGCAGCTAGGTGATCAAGTTGAAATCTGGAAAGCTTACGGTGTTACTGACAGCTCACCAGAACTGCTAGACACTCCAGTCAGCCGCCACTTACTCGATACCAAAGTTGGTTCTCAAACGGGTGGTACAGGCCTAGTCTTCGACTGGTCATTGATTGGTGATAGATCAAAAGTGATGCTCGCGGGTGGCATTTCACCTTTCAACGCTCAGAAAGCGGCCCAACAAGGCTGTCTAGGTCTGGATTTAAACTCAGGCGTTGAAGTTTCACCCGGCAAGAAAGATGCAGAGAAGTTGCAACAGGCATTTGATGCGATTCGCAGCTACTAAATAGATTTATTAAAGATCAATTACTCATAATTAAAGAAATTTTTTGGTGTGCTAAACAGCAATGCCAAACTGAATTGAAGGAATAAAACCATGGCAAAACTTGATGCCTACTTCGGCGAATACGGTGGTCAGTATGTACCACAAATTCTCGTTCCTGCACTGGAACAGCTAGAACAAGCGTTTATCGATGCGCAAGAAGACCCAGAGTTTCGCAGCGAGTTTATGACCCTGCTGCAAGAGTACGCAGGTCGCCCAACGGCGCTAACACTGACTCGCAACCTGACCAAAGGTACTAAAACCAAACTGTACCTCAAGCGCGAAGATTTATTGCACGGCGGCGCACACAAAACTAACCAAGTGCTAGGTCAGGCACTGTTAGCTAAGCGTATGGGCAAAAACGAGATCATTGCGGAAACTGGTGCAGGTCAGCACGGCGTGGCAACTGCACTGGCTTGTGCATTGCTTGGTCTGAAATGTCGCGTGTACATGGGAGCAAAAGACGTAGAACGTCAAAGCCCGAACGTGTTCCGTATGAAACTTATGGGCGCGGAAGTCATTCCTGTTCACTCGGGTTCCGCAACTCTTAAAGATGCATGTAATGAAGCACTACGCGACTGGTCAGCAAGCTACGAAGAAGCTCACTATTTGCTGGGTACCGCTGCTGGTCCTCATCCATTCCCGACCATCGTGCGTGATTTCCAACGCATGATTGGCGAAGAAACAAAAAACCAGATTCTGGCTCGTGAAGGTCGCCTTCCTGATGCAGTCATCGCTTGTGTGGGTGGTGGCTCAAATGCAATCGGTATGTTTGCTGACTTTATTGAAGAGGAAACGGTTCGCCTGATCGGTGTTGAGCCTGCAGGTAAGGGTATCGATACCGACCAGCATGGCGCCCCTCTTAAGCACGGTAAAACAGGCATCTTCTTTGGAATGAAAGCTCCACTGATGCAAGACGTAAACGGGCAAGTTGAAGAATCTTACTCTGTTTCTGCAGGCCTTGATTTCCCTTCAGTTGGACCTCAGCACGCTCACTTAAATGCAATTGGCCGCGCGGAGTACGACAACGTAACCGATGATGAGGCTTTGGAAGCATTCCAAGAACTTGCCCGCAGTGAAGGTATTATTCCTGCACTAGAGTCATCTCATGCACTAGCTCATGCACTACGTATGGCTCGTGAGAACCCAGACAAAGAACAACTTCTCGTCGTAAACCTATCAGGTCGTGGTGACAAAGACATCTTTACTGTTCACGCCATTCTAGAAGAAAAAGGAGTTATCTAATGAGCCGTTATGAGTCTATGTTTGAGCGCCTGAACGAGAAAAACCAAGGTGCATTTGTTCCTTTCGTAACCGTGTGCGATCCAAACCCGGAGCAGTCCCTCAAAATTATGGAGACACTGGTTGAAGCGGGTGCCGATGCACTTGAACTGGGTATTCCGTTTTCGGATCCACTTGCGGATGGCCCTACTATTCAAGGAGCGAACATTCGCGCACTGGATTCTGGAGCAACTCCAGATATCTGCTTTGATTTGATTGGAAAAATCCGCGCCAAATACCCAGAACTCCCAATCGGCCTTCTGATGTACGCAAACCTTGTTTACGCGCGCGGTATCGATAGTTTTTACCAGCGTTGTGCGAATGCCGGCATCGATTCTGTGTTGATTGCTGATGTACCAACCAATGAAAGCCAAGAGTTTGTTGAGGCGGCTAAGAAGCACGGCATTGAGCCTATCTTCATTGCACCGCCAACGGCATCAGAAGAGACACTAAAATCAGTTGCTGAACTAGGTGGCGGCTATACCTACCTACTCTCGCGTGCTGGTGTAACCGGTGCAGAAACAAAGGCCAACATGCCAGTAAGTGATCTTTTAGATAAACTCAATAAATACGATGCTCCACCATCATTGTTGGGCTTTGGCATCTCTCAGCCAGAACAGGTTAAGCAAGCCATTGAGTCTGGTGCTGCTGGTGCGATTTCAGGCTCTGCTATCGTCAAAATCATCGAATCACACGTTGAGTCTCCGCAAGAAATGTTAAATCAGCTGGCTAGTTTTGTTTCACCGATGAAGGCAGCAACACAAAAGTAAAGTGCTAGCCATCTAAACTTCTATGAGATCGGTTTCTTAAATCATTAGAGAAACCGATCTTTTTTTTAACATGTCAGTGTAACTCCTCCACCCCACCGCCTAATCGCACAATGCATTACAAAGCCAAAATCCATCCAACAAACCAATAGCAAACGTTTGCTATTGGTTAAAAAATTATCACTCATCAATAAAAGTGCTTTTAATTGGCTCGATTGACTTTGCACCTTATTGCTAAATGTAAAAATAACGTGTAAAAAGCGAGGCGAAATTATTATCTAATTAAAATATTTAACTTAGATGGTAATTCTGGGAATTTAAATTTTGTTAGCACAGAGGTTATGGAAGTGTTAAAAGAAAAGAATTTGCTAAGCAACATTGGCGTTCAGGTTGTCATCGCTATGATTGTAGGTACTGCCGTAGGTGCCTTCATGGGAGACAGCGCTACCATCTTCGCTCCATTAGGTGCGATTTTTATCAATTTAATAAAAATGCTGGTTATCCCTTTGGTCGCCGTAGCCTTGATCTCAGGTGCTGCGGGTTTAGGTAATAGCCAATCTGCTGGTAAAGTGGGCTTGGTCACCTTAGGTTACTTTGGCTTAACGTCAGCACTTGCTGTTGCCCTAGCACTGTTTATGGGTGAAGTATTCAAACCAGGCATGGGTATCGATGTTTCAGGTATCGAGGGCATGTTCTCTTCTGAGTACGCTTCTAAAGGTGAACTACCTTCTTTCTGGGCAACCATCACAGGTATGATCCCAACAAACGTTTTCCAGTCACTGAACGAAGCAAATATACTGCAAATCCTAGTATTCTGTATGTTCTTTGGTATTGCGATTTCTAAGCAAGCAAAAGAGCGTCGTGACCCAATCATTAACGGTGTAAACTGTATTGTTGATGCGATGGTTTGGATGATCAACAAGGTTATGATCATTGCTCCGCTAGGTGTATTTGGCCTGATGGCAGAAGCCGTAGGAACATTCGGTTTTGGCGCCTTGATGGTGGTATTCAAACTGTTTGTTGTCTACATCGCTGCAATTCTTATCTTTGGTTTCGTGGCCTACCCTCTTATGGTACACATCTTCACTAAGACCTCTGCGAAGAAATTCCTGACAGCAATGAAGAAACCTCAAGCCGTGGCCTTATCTACTGCTTCATCAATGGCAACTCTGCCAGTCACGATGGATACCTGTGAGCATGAGCTAGGTGTAAAAAACTCGACAGCGTCTTTCGTTCTCCCGCTAGGCGCAACGATCAACATGTCAGGTAACGCCATTTACTACGGTTTGGTCGCTATCTTCTTCGCGCAACTATTCAACATCGATCTTGGTATGGGCGCGTACATTGCCATCATTATTACCTCGACGCTTGGTGCAGTTGGCCAAGCAGGTGTACCTGGTCCTTCGTTCCTAGTTGTTGCCGTTCTTCTGGCAGCAGGTATCCCTATCGAAGGTCTACCTCTACTGTTCGCTCTTGATCGTATCTTCGACATGATCCGTACCGCATTGAACATCACAGGCGACGCCGCTTGTGCTGTGATTGTTGATTCACTGATTGAAGAAGAAGCGAAAGAAGCTGAACTACATAAGCAGCAAGCTTAAGCGCTGATTTCAGGTAATAAAAAGCCCGGCTAGTAACATAGCCGGGCTTTTTCGTGATGTGTCTATTACAAGAAGTGGAATGTCGCGTTTAGCGAGAAGTTTTTCACATCGTCTTCTTTCATGTTGAATACGCTGTAGCTCGCGCCTAGAGAAATAGGGCCCATGACGAAGTATTCCGCACCAACACCATACATTACGTCGATCTCATCTTCTTTAAAACCACCATCGGCTTTAATATCATATGAGTGTAGACCGCCTTTCGCGTAAATATGCAGTGGACCAAAATCGAGACTTGGTTTAGCTGCAAAGTAAACTGAAGAACCAGTCAGGTTAGTTTTGATACCAGAGTAATCAACACGGTCGTAATCACCTAGGTTTTGATAGCCCGCTTCCAGACCGATGAGTGGCAAAATACCAGTACCGACATGAACGTTGTATGACGTTGCTGACTCACCACCTAAGTCTGCTTGACCTACACTTGCACTGCCGTAGATCCATGAGTCTGCTGATGCTGTTGCTGATGCACCCAATAATGCTAGTGCGAGTAGTGTCTTTTTCATATTAACCTTCTTTATTTTCCCTTAGCAGAAGCTGCCGCGGCAATCCTCTGCCAATCTCAGTCAAAATTTTGTTATGTTTAAATTTTTATGCAATTTATATACCTAACAATCGTCAATCGCGTTCTTCACGCGTTTGTCCGATACCGGATATGGCGTACCTAACTGCTGAGCAAAATAGCTGACGCGCAGTTCCTCAAGCATCCAACGTACTTCTTTGACGTTGTCTGGTACCGCCATTCCTTTAGGAATTTTGTTGAGCAATTCTTTATAGTCGTTGGCCACTGATTCAATCTTCAGCATATGCAGACGGTCCTTGTTAGGATCGATCGGCAACTTCTCCATACGACGCTCAATCGCTTTCATGTAACGCAATATATCTGGAAGACGTTTCCAGCCACACTCCGTTGCAAATCCTTTGAAGATAAGTCCTTCAATCTGAGCTTTGATATCTGACAAAGCAAAAGCCATTGTGAAGTCTATCTTACCCTTTAGCTTCTTATTAATACTGAACGCGGTCGTCAAAATTGTCTCAACTTGTTTCGCAATCTCAACAACAGTATCACCGAGCTCGGCTCGAACGTGTTCTTTAAGCTGCTCGAACTGCTCAGGCTGCCAAACTAGGCCGCCCTTTTCTTCAATAAGCTTATCGACACCACACGCGATACAGTCATCAATCAGATCGAGTACTTTTCCATAAGGGTTAAAGTAAAGACCCAACTTAGACTTGTTCGGCAAATTGCTATGCAGATATTTAATCGGAGATGGTACGTTAAGCAAAATCAGACGACGCTGACCCGCTCTCATCGCTGAAACCTGCTCTTGCTCTGTCTCGTAGAGCTTTATTTCAACACTGTCTTTGCTATCTACAATCGCTGGATACGCTTTAACATTGTAACCACCACGTTTCTGTTGATACACTTTCGGCAGCTCACCAAAGCTCCAAGTATGAAGGCCTTGCTGCTCGATATCGTCATCTGCAACTTTCGACAGGGTTTCCTGAACCTTGTCTTTCAGGCTTTCTTTTAGCTCATGAAGATCGCGATTTTCTTTCAGCTTCCGGTTTCTATGGTCCACGGCGCGGAATGTCACCTTGAGGTGATCTTGAACCTGATCCAAGTTCCAATCATCGCGCAGCACTTCAACACCCGTCATACGACGAAGCTCTTTTTCCAGAGCGTCAAGTAAAGGTGCTTCCATTGGCGTGGCACGAGCTAAAAACGCATCAGCGTAGTTCGGTGCAGGTACGAAGTTCTTACGAATTGTCTTAGGAAGCGATTTGATCAGGCTTACGACCAGTTCATGACGCAGCCCCGGAATTTGCCAGTCAAACCCCGCTTGTTCAACCTGATTCAATATAGGCAGAGGTAAGTGAACTGTCACACCGTCATTGTCTTCACCCGGTTCAAACTGGTAACTCAGTTTCAGTTTGAGACCATTTTGGTGCCAGAAGTTAGGGTAATCCAGATCGGTAACGTGGCTCGCGTCACCCTTAAACAGCATCTCTTTTTCAAAGTTCAGTAGTTCGCCGTTCTCTTTAGACGCTTTCTTCCACCACGTATCAAAATGGCGACCTGAGACTACTTCTGTACCAACTCGTTGATCATAAAAATCTGCCAACTCGTCATCATCGACCAAAATGTCACGACGACGGGACTTGTGCTCCAGCTCTTCCACTTCTTGTAGCAGCTTACGATTCTGTCTGAAGAATGCGTGCTTGGTATCCCATTCACCTTCAACAAGGGCGCTGCGGATAAAGATTTCTCGACTCACCGTCGCGTCAATACTGCCGTAATTCACCAGACGCTTAGGCACAATCGGAATGCCATATAGCATCACTTTTTCGTGCGCCATGACAGCTGCGCGCTTTTTCGACCAGTGAGGTTCACTGTAACTGCGTTTGATGAGGTGCTTCGCCAGCGGTTCAATCCATTCAGGTTGTATCTTGGCAATAATGCGCCCCCATAGCTTCGAGGTTTCCACCAGCTCCGCTGACACAATCCATTTCGGCTGTTTCTTAAACAAACCTGATGCAGGGAAAATATGGAATCTCGCATTGCGCGCACCTTGGTACTCATTTTTCTCTTGGTCTTTCATACCAACATGGGAGAGCAACCCGACCAAAATCGCGCTGTGAGTACCTTGATAACTAGCAGGTTCATCATTGAGCTTGAAATCCATTTCACGCATAGACTGGTGAATCTGGAAATAGACATCCTGCCACTCACGCACTCGCAAGTAGTTTAGGTAATCTTGCTTACATTGTTTGCGGAACTGGTTCCCGGTCAATGCCTTCTGCTGCTTCTGAACGTAATCCCATAAATTAACAAACGTCAGGAAATCCGATTCTTCATGGAAGAAGCGCTTGTGTTTATCATCCGACGATTGCTGTTTGTCGCTCGGCCTTTCTCTTGGATCCTGAATCGACAGCGCTGAAGCAATAACCATTACTTCTTTCAATGCACCGTATTTTGGCGCTTCAAGAACCATACGAGCCAAACGAGGGTCAATCGGCAAACGGGCTAACTGGCGACCAATCGAGGTCAGACGCTTTTTAGGATCTTTCGCATTTTCATTAATGGCACCCAGCTCTTCCAGAAGTCGCACACCATCTTGAATATTGCGCTTATCAGGTGCTTCAACGAACGGGAACGCTTGAATATCACCTAATCCTAATGCCGTCATCTGGAGAATAACCGACGCTAGGTTGGTACGAAGAATTTCTGGATCCGTAAACTCTGGACGAGATTCAAAATCATCTTCCGAATACAAACGAATACAGATACCTTCCTCAACACGACCACAACGACCTTTACGCTGGTTCGCACTCGCTTGAGAAACTGGTTCAATCGGCAGACGTTGTACCTTGGTACGATAGCTGTAGCGACTGATACGCGCCGTACCCGGGTCGATGACATACTTGATGCCCGGTACTGTCAGAGAGGTTTCAGCAACGTTGGTCGCCAATACGATTCGACGTCCTGCATGAGGTTGGAAAATTTTGTTCTGTTCACCCGCTGAGAGACGTGCATACAAGGGTACAATTTCAGTGCTTTTTAGATTGCGCTTTGCTAGCGCGTCAGCAGTATCGCGAATTTCTCGTTCACCGTTCATGAAGATCAGGATGTCGCCCAATCCTTCATCACACAGCTCATCAACTGCGTCAAAAATACCTTCTAACTGATCGCGATCGACGTCATCGTCACCACGTAGCGGACGGTAACGTGTTTCAACCGGATAAGTACGACCAGACACTTCGATGATAGGCGCGTCGCTAAAGTGTTTCGAGAATCGCTCAGGGTCAATGGTCGCCGAAGTGATGATCACTTTCAGATCCGGGCGACGCGGCAAAAGCTCTTTGAGATAGCCGAGAATAAAATCGATGTTGAGACTTCGCTCGTGCGCCTCATCGATAATGATGGTGTCGTACTGATTTAAGAAGCGATCGTGCTGAATTTCTGCCAGCAAGATACCATCAGTCATCAATTTGATTTGAGTATTGTCTGAAATCTGATCGTTAAATCGAACCTTATAGCCTACAAACTCACCCAGCTTGGTTTCCATCTCTTCAGCAATACGATTCGCCACCGAACGAGCTGCAAGACGTCTTGGCTGAGTATGACCAATCAAGCCATACTGACCACGTCCAAGTTCAGCACAAATCTTTGGCAACTGAGTGGTTTTACCTGAGCCTGTTTCACCGGCAACGATAACCACTTGGTTGTTTTCTATCGCCTTTGCAATGTCATCTCTTTTCTGACTAACAGGCAGTATTTCTGGATATTCAATGGTGGGCTTATAGCTGGCTCTTTGCTCTACATCCATCATGGATTTGGCGATATCCAATGCAATTTCGTCAAACACAGCATGACGAGACGCTTCTTTCTTTATTTTACTCGCGCCTGAAATGCGCTTGCTCAGACGAAATCTGTCTTTAAGCATGCACTGATTCAATGCCTTGCGAAGAGAGGCGGCGTTATTAGCCTGCCCTTTGTCTTCAGAAGCGGGATTTTTTTCTGGCTGTGACGAAGTCAAAGCGTTACCTATTCTTTTCACTACATAAAACTGTCGCGGATTGTATCACAGTCGCTATGGCAAATGTCTCAATGCGCAAAGCAAATTTTCCGTCAAAGCCAAGCCTGATTTTGCTGTAATCAAAGCCCAAAACTGCCAACAGATTTAGTTATTAACCCCAGGATTGGTGCTAATGCGCTGTATTTTATGAAATTTATATAATCAGAAAATAATAAGTTTAGCGTGATTTATAACAAGCTTATCGCCTTGTTATGTCTAATACCCTGCCTTGTTCCATTCTATGCCTCGTCCAAATGAGGTCACGAACGTTCATCTCGTGACCTTGCTTATAACGTCTGTCTGATTACGAAAAAGGCATTTTATGTTCAACGACGAAACACAAGATGTACTCGACTGTATTGTGGCATTGCAGCCAAGGGGGCGCAGAAGAAAGCGCAATACAATCAGCGTTGATAAACGCAAGCAGCTGGAAGAACTGAAGTTCCAGCTAAACATGGATCGTCTGGAAAGGAATGAGCTTCCTTACAACTTCAGCTAATTACACCAATAAACCTTTATATAGATACACTTAAGAGAAAGTTAATCATGAAATTGAAAACCGTCATCCTCCCTATCGCAGCGCTTCTTTTCGCCGGTCAAGTTATGGCAAACCCTTACATCGGTGCGAGCTTTTTGTACTCAGATTACCAAGTTAAAAACGACGATCTGGATCTGAGCGACACAAACAGTGGTTACAACCTTTACGCAGGCTACGCGATTAACTCACTGCTTTCTGTGGAAGCGGGTTACGCTGACTTTGTTGATACCAACAAAGACTTAGAGCACATCTACTCAAATGCTTGGCTAGCCAGCGCTAAGTTGACTCTACCTATCACTATTTTCGATATTTACGGCCGTTTAGGTGTGGGTCACTTCCAAAACAACATCAAAGACAGCGACGACATCTATTACGGTGTCGGTGCCGGTGTAAAGTTGGGCCCTGCACGTATTGCTCTTGAATACACACAGTACGAAGCGAAAGTGGTTGAGAACAGCTATGCATTGAGCGCTGAATTCCACTTCTAAAACGCAAAAAAGCCGTTAGCGAATTCATCACTAACGGCTTTATCTATCTTTCGGTTAAAAATCGAACTGAACATAGATGCTGTTGTAGTTACTGCCACCTTTAATCCGGCCATACTGAGATGCTTGCTCAAATATCGCGCTGCGGTGATGGAGCGAATACCCTACCCACATATTGTCCAAATCTCGATTATTGATCAGATCACCCACATTCACGTCGAAAGAGAAATCTAAATAGTTCAACAAATTACTCGCGTTATATCCCTTGGAGTCCATTTCAGTCTGCTCAATGTAGGTAATGCTATCAATGAACGACATACCCTCGGCAACGCCAAATCGCCACTGAGTGGGCCAGTTGAAGGTATAGTAAGCCTTAATCGCCGCAACATACTCAGTACTGGCAGATTGCACATCTGAGGACCAGTGATGAACAATACCCGGCGTAAAATAGATGTCCAACGGCACACCAAACAATTCATCTGTCAGTGGGTGTCCATAGAAGAAAGAGGTCATCTGGTTGTTGTAAGGATCCTTCTCTGTATTGAGCTTCATGATATCGCCGATGTTAGACGGCGTTGCCCAACCGTGCGCAATTCGGAAATAGCGTTTGTTCTTGAGCTCAGACTTCGGTGCTTTTGACTTGTCGTTGAAGAAACCAAAACCAATGTAAAACTCACCTTGATAGCGGTCTTCAACCGTACTGGAGTGATACGCATTGTTATCCAAGCGAGTTACGCTGGTGGAACCGAGCAAATATAGATTGGAATAAACATGATAACGAGCATCGATTCCCACATTCAGATCCACGCCACCACCGACATTTTCTTTAGTGACATCTGAGAAGGTGTAATACTGGCTATTAAAGTCGGCGTCTTTATAACGCAGGCGCGCATGTGGCTTAAGTTCCCAGTCCCCATATTCAAACTCGCCTGAGATACTCAAGTTGCTGTGAAAACGAAACTCATCATCCGTCATCAATTCAGCATCAAGATACCAATCATTTTCGAGGAAATAGCGTAACTGGCCACCAAAATCGACGGCGTCTCCTCCGTTCGAGTTTTGCTCTGAAGAAGGAATATCAACAAATCGCAGCCGCATCAATGCACTTAACTGAAAAGCTTCATCCTCTGGCTTGTAAAGATAAGCTCCGCCCTGCAAGCCTTCGACAAACACATGCTCGTTCTCGAAATACATCATAGGTACAAACGTACCAACCGTCTGGTCATTATTACCAGTATAAAAAGGGATAGAAGCCATACGGTAGACAGCCGCAATACCCCAATTCTGTTCACTGATGCTGGTTTCTTCTTCGGCTGTTGCAGAAAAACTGATGGCACTCGCGACCAACATCGTCAGTGCCAACTGTCTATTTATATTAATCATTTTTTGTCCAAAACTGACTGAACGACTCAAATTCTCATCAATCGATAAAGTTAATACTTATCTTTAAGCTCAATTCACCGTTAATATAAGAGTATATGTTCGCCTAAATCCAATAATTGTGAAAGCATCAGATTTAAAGAAACTACTCGACTCCCTTCCTGAAGGCCAAGACCCTAACATTGTCACGGGTGAAGAATGGCTGCCCGAACGCTTGGTCAATACACACCTAGACGATGAGATGCTGTTCTTAGAATTTGATAACGCGCCGGAAGAAGCTCAAGGTGAGGAGGAAGGACGTGGCTTTGTCGAACATGAAGTTGACATGATTCGTAAACGATTTGAACAAATTCTTGACGAAAGCTCCGATACAAAAACCAAAGCAGATGCTATGCTGGCCCTCTTTCTTATGGGTCATGAGATGTCGAGCTCCGAGATCATCGAAATCATGGAAGACCCTGAAGTACCTAAGGATCCAACAGAGAACCAATGAAACCGACGCCTGAATTACCCTTCCTATTAGCCGGCCCGATATTAAGAAAATCCACCGCAGAAGAGCTTGTCTTCTGGCTGGTCACCAGTCGCCCGCTTGAAGGCCAATTTGTCCTTCATCATGAACCGGATCATGGGGTGGTATTTCAGGAAAACCTCCATCACTGCCATCAAATTCAGGTCGGTACTCGCTGTTTTGTCACCTTGGCGCATTTCAAACATCATTTTCCAACCGATGTCGCTCTTAGTTACGAATTTGAGACTCAGCTAGGCCCGCTTAGTGAGCTAAATCCGCATTTACTGTACAAGGATGAAGAAAAACTCACGTTTAAGATTTCAACCAAAGCGGATTATGTTCTGCACGGCTCTTGTCGCAATCCACACCACCCAAGCAAAGATGCGTTAGTCAGCATCGATACTAAACTAGCCACTCAATCACTGGACGAGCGACCAGACATGTTGGTCATGAGTGGCGACCAGATCTATGCCGATCATGTTGCGGGGCCTATGTTGGATGTCATCCTGCAAACCATTGACATGCTTGGCTTACCTTCTGAATCGTTCAGTGACGCGCCGATTGATTCCACAGAAGCTTTGTACGCGCATCCAGACTGTTTTTACGGGCGGGATAAAATACTGCCCCACTATGTGGATGATGGCTCCTTACTAACCAAGTTTTTTCCTAAACGGCATGTGCCGATCTTCAGTTCTCGAGAGAATGAAAACCATCTGATCACCTTCGCTGAGTTTTTCGCCATGTACATCTTGGTGTGGTCACCGACACTTTGGCCGTGCCTCAATCTGACACGTTTGCTCGACGAAGCATTCACTCACAATGGCAAAACACTGTCGCCTAAATGGCAGCAGCAATGGCGTGAAGAAAAGCACATACTGGAAGATTTCATTCAGGGCTTACCTCAGGTCCATAGGCTGTTTGCCCACGTGCCGACTTACATGATTTTTGATGATCATGATGTCACAGATGACTGGAATCTGACGGTGGGATGGGAAAAAGCGGCGTACAGCAACCCGTTCTCTAACCGGATTATTGGTAATGGGTTAATCGCTTACTGGTTATGCCAAGGCTGGGGGAATGAGCCAGATAACTTCAATCATGAGTTTTTGTCTGTCGCTCTCAACTATTTAAAAAGCCCCACAGAACAACACCAAGACGACTTCATTCGTTATCTTTACAGCTTCGAAAGGTGGCACTTTACTATCCACACCTCCCCTAAGGTCGTGGTGTTGGATACCCGAACTCGAAGATGGCGCTCAGAATCTCGAATGAACAAACCATCTGGCCTGATGGATTGGGAAGCTCTGATCGAGTTTCAACAAGAGCTGATGCATCAGGACAAGGTGATCGTTGTTTCTGCAGCGCCTATGTTCGGTGTGAAATTCATTGAAGCGCTGCAAAAAGGCATGACGACCCTCGGTCAGCCACTAGTGATAGACGCAGAGAACTGGATGGCACATCCAGGAAGCGCTAATACGCTACTGAGTATTTTCACCCACACCAAAACACCAACCAACTTTGTTATCTTGTCCGGCGACGTGCACTACTCTTTCGCTTACGACATTAAGCTGCGCTTTCGACGCTCCAGTCCTAACATTTACCAAATCACTTCCAGTGGATTTAAAAACCAGTTCCCTGAGCCGCTATTGGCGGTGTGTGATCATATGGACAGGCTACTCTACTCACCTCGCTCGCTACTGAACTTTCTGACCAAGCGAAAGAGATTAAAAATCAAAAAGCGCGATCCTAATACCGAGGGCGTTCGCCGTTTGGTCAACACCAGCGCCATTGGTGAGCTGAAACTTGACGACCACGGAAAGCCTCTGCGCATTTCAATATTGACGGGTGACGGCAAGGAAATTGATTTCCCACCGATAAAAGAAAAGTAATCTTTTTGTAAAGACACTTGTGCTCGCCTCATATAATCACTATCTATAGAAATAGGAACAAATTTTGAGGCGCATCACATGTTGAATTCAATCACGACCCTATTTAAACAACTCATCGATGGTCAGGATCTAGGAAACCACGCAGGTACCGATCCAAATCTCGCTATCGCTTGTTTACTGTGCGAAGTCGCGGGGGCGGATCATCAAATCAATCAGACAGAGACCGAAGCCAAACTTCAACTTTTGACAAGATTGCTGGATCTAAGCAACGAAGAAGCCATAGCGCTACTCGACCGTGCAGAAGTAAAAAGTAAAGAATCTGCCTCCCTTTATGAGTTTACATCTCAGTTGAGAGAACTCAGTCAAGAAACCCGCTTCGATTTGATCAAAGCGATGTGGGAAGTTGCCCATGCCGACGGCGAGATTGACCCACTGGAAGATGCCGTCATTCGCAAAACCGCAGAACTATTGTATGTCGATCATAGTGAATTTATTCGCGCCAAATTACAGATAGTTGAAGGTAATAGTGAGTAATTTTCTTTTCATAGGTTGAATTTATTTGCTATCCAGTTCTACCTGTAAAACGAAAAAGGATACGTTGACTGCCACCTTTAGTTTAATGAGCCGAATCCAATAGGCTTTACTCCATACTCTCTAGGACATTGCCGCTCCAGCATTACACCGAGCTTAGTCATAAAACTTCGATGATATACGCTGCTATCAGAAAGGCTCTAAAATCAAAAAAGGGAGCCTAGGCTCCCTTTACATCTCTCTTTTATCACAGCATCGTCAATGCTAATTTGGCGAGGTTGTACGCGTCAACGTACCCAGAATGCTGCCGCCCTTCCCACTCAATATTTTGCGCTTCCTGAGCGGCTTTGTGACCAATGCGTTTATCTTTGAGGCGGTGTTGAACGCGATACAAAGTGGCTAAGTTGATGAATTCTTTAAACGGCATCTCAATGCCTTTGTCTTGGCATTCTTGCGCCAAAATACGATCATCACGACCCCACGACGCATAAATCTTATTCGCGCCGCCAAAGTTCTTGATCATCGACTTCAATACTTCTTCAAGCGGGCGGCCCTGCTTTTCAATTTTGCGTGGCGTAATTCCGGTGAGCTGCGAACAAAACAGGGACACTTCATCCTGTTCGGGTTTGACATAGTACTGAGCACGCTTAACGATCTCGCCTTTCACAAGATCGATTTCTGCCAGCCCGACTTCGATGATTTCACCCGTAGTACCGACACCGTTTTCATTCCAACAGCACATTTCCAGATCGAAACAAACTATACGGTTATGGTTCATTGCTCGCCTATGTTTAGTATTCTGATAAAGCGCCGAATTCTACCTCAGTTGAGGTCAAAACTCGAATGCCACCGATTTGATTGAGCAGATCTTCTGCAATCTTCTGTCGAACTGCCCAGTCATTTTGGTCAACTTACCTATAGTGTGACTAAAAATGACTAAAAACAAATCAATCAGGCCTGTTACCGCCTCTTTTCTGAAGGCCTGTAGACTTGAATGTGATAATATTTGCCCCAATTTAACCCAATAATTACGACAATAGCAGTCAAAGTGTGACTCCTATTTCTTCCATCAATTAAGAGAAATGTCATGACGTTCGATTTACAAATGATCCCTCAAACGTTCGATATGCTGCACGCTGGCCTGACGGCTTCAAGCGTCCTTTTACTTCTGATTGCGGTTTCGCGCAAATCTAAAGTCGTCGAAAAAGTGGTTGAGAAACCAGTTGAGAAAATCGTCGAAGTTGAAAAGCCTGTCGAAAAGATCGTTGAAGTAGAAAAAGTGGTCGAAGTTGAAAAAGTGATTGAGAAAGTCGTGGAAGTGGAATCAAAACTTGCTACAGCTTCTACCGACTCTGCCATGCAACTACTATCTATCATGCAGCAAGAAGCTCGCCTGATTGACTTCCTGAAAGAAGACCTGACATCGTTCTCAGACGAAGATGTCGGCGCTGCGGCGCGTGTTATTCACACTGGCGGCCAGAAAGTACTGAACGACTACGTGACGCTTGAACACATCCGTAATGAAGATGAAGAAACGCGCGTTACTATTGAAGAAGGTTTTAACCCACAAGAGGTTCGCTTAACGGGTAACGTGACTGGCAGTGCACCATTCAGCGGCACTCTGGTTCATAAAGGCTGGAAAGCACGCGAAATGAACCTTCCAAAACTGGCTGAAAACTACGATGCTTCTGTCATTGCTCCTGCTGAGGTTGAGCTGTAATGGAAAACCTGAACACCATGCAGGCTGAAACGCCAAAGTTTAGCGTTGGTATCGACTTAGGTACCACTCACTGCGTACTGTCTTATGTGGATACATCGAGCGAAGACGCGCGTGTTGAAGTCATGTCGATTTCTCAGCTGACCGCACCGGGCACCGTAGAAACTCGCAATCAGCTGGGCTCGTTCCTGTATCAACCACACGAGCACGAGATGACCCCTTCAGCTCGTGTATTGCCTTGGTCCTCTGAGCCTAAAGCTCTAGTGGGTGCAATCGCTCGTAACCTTGGTTCAAAAACGCCGATTCGCCTTGTAGCAAGTGCAAAATCTTGGCTTTGTCACGCTGGTGTCAACCGACGTGATGCGTTCCTTCCTGCTGGTAGTCCAGAAGAAGTAGAGAAAGTATCTCCGCTTCGCGCAACGGAGCTGTACCTTGAGCATCTCAAAGATGCATGGAACCACACTCATCCTAGCGACCCGCTTTCAGAGCAAGATGTGACGATTACCGTACCGGCGTCTTTTGATCCCGCGGCTCGTGATTTAACGGCTGAAGCAGCACGCAATGTTGGCTTAACTCACCTGACGCTGTTAGAAGAACCTCAGGCGGCTCTATATAACTGGATCGACAACAGCAATGACAAATGGCGTGATGAAGTCGAAGTTGGCGACATCGTGCTGGTTGTGGATATCGGTGGTGGTACCACTGACCTTTCTCTGGTTGAAGTCACCGAAGACGAAGGCAACTTGACGCTAAACCGTATCGCGGTAGGTGAACACATCCTACTCGGCGGTGACAACATGGACCTTGCCCTTGCGTACCGCTTGAAGATGAAGCTAGCGCAAGATGGTAAAGAACTACAACCATGGCAAGTTCAAGCGATGACGCACGCCTGTCGTGACGCGAAAGAAGCACTATTGAACGACAGCGAACTTCAGTCAGTGCCAATCGTAGTACCAAGTCGCGGCTCTAAACTGCTTGGCGCCACCTTGAAGACGGAACTGACGCAAGAAGAAGTTCAGCAAACACTAGTGGACGGTTTCTTCCCGAAAGTTGCCGTTACTGAGCATCCAGTTCAGCGTAATCGCGGCGCCCTGACTCAAATGGGTCTTCCGTATGCGCAAGATGCAGGGATTACACGACACATCGCGGCTTTCCTTTCAAAGCAGGCTAATGCTCAAGGTGGAGAAAGCGCTTCAACCGAGTTCAATCCATTTGCTGGAATGCCAGGTATGGGCGGCGCTGAAGCACCTTCAGCCGACTTTATCAAACCAACGGCCATTTTGTTCAACGGTGGCGTTTTAAAATCAGACCTGCTGGCTAATCGCCTAGAAGAAACCATCAACGAGTGGTTGATCGACGCTGATGCTGAGATGGCTCAACGTTTAACTGGCGTGGATTTGGATCTGGCGGTTGCAAGTGGCGCTTCTTACTATGGCTCCGTGCGTCGCGGCCAAGGTGTGCGAATTCGCGGCGGTATTGCATCGAGCTACTATGTGGGCATCGAGAGTGCTATGCCAGCGATTCCGGGCATGGCTCCACCAATGGAAGCTCTGTGTGTGGCACCATTTGGTATGGAAGAAGGCTCTGCGGTTGAAGTACCAAGTCAGGAATTTGGTCTCATCATCGGCCAGCCTGTGAACTTCCAGTTCTTTGGCTCGACGGTTCGCCGTGAAGACGAAGCAGGTACACACCTTGACCACTGGGGCCCTGATGAGTTGGAAGAGCTACCAGAGATTCAAGTTACTCTACCTGTCTCTGAAGGTCGTCGTGAAGGTGAAGTGGTGCCAGTTACCCTAGCTTCTCGCGTGACAGAGCTTGGTACGCTTTACTTAGAAGCGATTGCCGCAGATAACGGTCAAAAATGGCATGTTGAGTTTGATGTACGCGAAGACGCGAAAAGCGACTCAAACGAAGAAGAATAAATAAAAATCAAACGGCATCCAATCGGGTGCCGTTTTTAAATACACGAAGGTTTGTATGGCATCTCCTCGTTTTCTTGTTGGTATTGACCTTGGCACCACAAACACTGTGGTTGCCTACTGTGAAATCACCGACAACCTTGAACAATCCGAAGTATCCCTATTTGATATCGACCAATTGATTGGTCCGGGTGAAGTGGTTCGTAAGCCACTGCTGCCCTCTTTCCGCTACCACCCAGCCGTTGGTCAAATCTCCCCTTCTGACCTGACACTTCCTTGGGAAAACGAATCCGTTTCTGGCGACATAAGTAATGTCATCGTTGGTGAATGGGCGCGTGAATTAGGCGCGAAAGTAGAAGGCCGACAAGTTTCCAGTGCCAAAAGCTGGCTCTCGCACCAAGCAGTAGATCGTAGCTCAGATATCCTTCCATGGGCTGGTGCACAAGACGTCGACAAAGTCTCGCCTGTCATTGCCAGCGCAAGTTACCTCAACCACATTCGCCAAGCGTGGAACTATCGTCACCCAAGTAACAAGCTAGAAGATCAAGACGTCGTCGTAACTGTTCCTGCTTCGTTTGATGAGACCGCGCGTAAGCTCACTCTGGAAGCCGCTGAACTGGCGGGTTTGAAGAAAATCGTCTTACTCGAAGAGCCTCAAGCGGTGTGTTACGACTGGTATGCACGCCACCAGCAAACGGCTGCAGACGAGCTCAAAGAGTTGCCGCTAATTCTGGTCTGCGATGTCGGTGGCGGTACTACCGACTTAAGTTTGATAGAAGCGAAGTATCACAACGATGAGTTAGCATTGGATCGAATTGGTGTTGGCGAACACCTGATGCTTGGTGGTGACAACCTTGACTTAGCATTAGCACACCTCGCGGAAAGCCGCTTCAATCAAAGTAAGAAGCTCACCGCAGCAAGCCTAACTAAACTGATTCAACAAACTCGTAAAGCAAAAGAAGATTTGCTGTCAGTGAGCGCGCCTGACGAAGTAAAAATCACCATGCTGGGCAGTGGGTCTAAGCTACTTGGCGGGACAAAGAGTATTGGCCTCAGCAAGCAAGAAGTACATCAAATTGCTCTGGATGGTTTTTTCCCACTTTCTGATTTCAGTGAAGTGCCAGACAAACGCCGCAGTGCGATGGTCGAGTTTGGATTACCGTATGTTGCAGATCCAGCGGTCAGTAAGCACGTAGCAGAGTTTCTTAATCAGCATCAACAAGTCTCTTATTCCGCACTGGGACAGGAAGACACATCAACGCCTGCCGTTCCGGTCGGCCTGCTACTAAACGGTGGTGTATTTAATAGCGAGCTGGTTACCGAGCGAGTCACAACCCTACTTGGCAACTGGCGCGACGCTCCCGTGACAGTACTCGATAACCCACACCCTGATTGGTCAGTCGCTCTTGGTGCCGTCGCATTTGGTAAGGCTCGCCGTGGCGCTCAGCTCAAGATTGGTGGCGGTGCCGCACGTTCTTACTTCCTGCATTTACAGGAAAAAAATAAGATGGGCAAAGCACTTTGCCTTCTGGCGAAAGGCACGGACGAAGGGCATGAGATTCGCTTAAGTGGACGTCGATTCTCCTTAACACTGGGTGAGCCAGTTCGCTTTAACCTGCTGACGTCAACCCACGACACTCTGACTCACAACACCGAAATTCAAAACGGTGTGATGGTCGAAGTGGACCCAGATATCTTCTCGCCTCTTCCTCCCTATATTTCAACTCTGGAAAGTGAAGGGACTGATCTTCAAGCTAACCAGAAAGAACGTGTTGAAGTACAACTGGCCTGCCAGCTAACTGAAGTTGGCACGCTAAAAATGGAATGTGTCAGCGTTGAAAATGACAACAAACGCTGGGAGCTGGAATTCGAAGTTCGCAATCAAAAAGCGGACGAAACAGAGCAAGAGCAACTGCACCCACGCCTGACAGAATCTAAAGAGCTCATCTCTCGCCTCTACAGCGGCAACAAGAAAAGCGCCGACGCAAAAGAAATCAAGACACTTGCAAAAGACTTAGAAAGAAAGTTAGGTAAACGAGACGACTGGGATTTCACGACCTTACGTCACCTGTTCGATGCTTTTGCACAAGGCCGTAAACGCCGTCGCCGCTCAGAAGCTCATGAGAAAAACTGGCTTCGCTTGGCAGGGTTCTCACTGCGACCTGGCTTTGGCGATACCACCGACTCTTGGCGAATCGAACAAGTGTGGGGCCTTTACCAACAAGGAATTCAGTTCAAAAACCACCAAGGCTGGACAGACTGGTGGGTGTTCTGGCGTCGCATCGCGGGCGGGTTAAGTCAGGAGCAACAAGAAACACTGTTGGCTGATATTGCCAAATACTTACACCCCGGTGCGATGAAGAATCCTCAGTCAGCCAAAGCGGCACAAGATATGGGTTACGAGTCGATGGTTAGACTTTCTGCATCACTTGAGCATCTTGAAGTGGAAGATAAGGTGCTGTTAGCCAGCTGGTTCTTAAGCAAAGCCATCAACCACAATCAATTTGAACAAGCTCATTGGTGGGCGTTGGGCCGCCTAGCGTCACGCACACCTTTGTACGGTAGCCAGCATAGTGTGATTCCTCGTGAACAAGCTGAACAGTGGCTGCCTAAATTGCTCGAACAAAACTGGCTCAAGGAGCCGATGATTGCGTTTGCCGCCGTGATGATTTGCCGTAAGACAGGTGACCGTTTGTTCGATATCTCTGATGACTACCGCGAACAAGTTCTAACTAAGCTGAAACAAAGCAAGGTTCCAGAATCTTGGGTCTCGCTGGTTGAAGACGTCAAAGAGCTATCCGAAAGCGAATCGAAACGCGTCTTTGGTGATGCACTGCCAAGCGGTCTCACTCTCGTTCATAACTAAAACGTTAGTACCAATCTGCCAGCCATTTGCTGGCAGATTTTTTAGATCCACAACTCGCTCTAATTATTGACCAATTATATGATATAAATGAACTTTAAGACCAAATACTTATAAATGTACATTTATGCTCAAGTCTATACTTACTTCCGCAGTATCACTGTTTCTATTTGGCTGCCAATCAGTTTCAAATAGTAATGTTACCGAGTTAGGCCCTAAATCCGGAGATGGCTCAATCGTATTCCTCACTACCTTTGTTAAATCTTCTCAAACTTTCCCATGTAAAAGTCTCGCGTTAGAGATGCAAGACACCAGTTCCGAAACAGCAAAACCTCATGTCCTTAGCTTCTATGTTGACACAGAAGAACCTTACGTAGTGTTTAATAAAATTCCTCCGGGTACTTATTCTATTAAGAACGTTAGATGTAACTCTGGACATCAATCTGTTTTCAACGGAGGGTTAAACTATTTCGAAGATCATGTTGAAATCAAACAGGTCATTAAAGCAAACAAGCTGACACTTTCAGATTACGGCTTTTCAGGTGCAGAATACAGTGACAACTCCTTTAGATTCAGTTTTAATTCAGCGAGTGATAACGTCACCTTGCTCCAAATTCTGTTAGACGAAGAACTAACGAAGGATTGGGATACATATATTCAGGAACCAAGCTCATAATTCACATATCCTTCTTAAGTACCCCTTCAACCTAACAATCATGTAGAGCCATAGTCGAACCTAAAGCTCTACTTCTTAGCCCACAAAAATAGTTATTCGCGGTGATTCTTCATAATAGAGAATCACACTCTATACGGAAAAATCAGCACCTACCCGACATACCCAGTTGCATATAAAGAATGTTCATCACATACTGCTCTCAACCTTAAAAATCGAACAATAAATCATCAAAACAAATACTATTAAGCAAGGGATAGCCATGAGAAATATTACTATTCTGGGTGCTGGGCAGGCAGGCTTGCAGCTGGCGATTGGCCTACAACAACAGGGCTACCAAGTCCGACTTGTCACCGACCGACAACCGCAAGACATTAAGCATGGCTACGTAATGTCGACTCAGTGCATGTTCCATACTGCGCTGGAGTCAGAACGCAAACTCGGTCTGGATTTCTGGCAAGATGATTGCCCTAAAATCGAAGCAATTAACTTGTGCATCACAGCGCCAGATAACCCGGGCCATATCGCTATCGAGTGGCAAGGCCAACTCGACAATCACGCCCAGTCCGTCGATCAGCGCATCAAATTTCCAGCTTGGATGACGCAATTTGAGGAGTTAGGTGGAACTCTGGAATTCAAAACGCTTTCAGAGCAAGATCTCGAACACTACGCATCAACCAGTGATCTGGTCATCGCAGCTACTGGAAAAGGCAACATCGGTGAGATGTTCACACGAGACGAACAGCGCTCCGCCTTCACACAACCACAAAGACACCTTTCTCTGTTCTACATTTCTCACCCGCAATCTGGAAGCCAGCTAGATAAAGTCAAATTCAACGTGATTCCTGGCATTGGTGAGTACTTTGTGATGCCAGTACTCAGCAGCTCTGGCCCTTGTGAAGCGATGCTATTTGAAGCGATTCCAGGTGGGCCAATGGATTGCTTTGATCCTAATTCTTCCCCTCAAGAACGCTTCAATAAAGCCAGAGAGCTACTCCATACCTACCTTCCATGGGAACTTGAACGCATAGACCAAGTGACCTTAACCGACGATAGAGCCGCACTCACTGGCCGTTTTACCCCTGTAGTCAGAAACCCTGTTGCTACATTACCTTCTGGGGCAACGGTATTAGGTCTAGCTGACGCTATTTGCCTCAATGACCCTATCACAGGCCAAGGTTCTAACAACGCAGCAAAAGCGGCACAAGTCTACCTGCACAGTATCATTGAGCAAGGAGATAAACCGTTTGATGAAGAGTGGATGACGGCAACGTTCGAGCAATACTGGGAGGAGGCACAATGGGTCACTCAGTGGACCAATATGATGCTGTCACCTCCACCGCCTTTTGTGCTCAATATTCTAGGTGCAGCGAGTCAGCATCAATCGCTGGCGGACCGTATTACCAATGCGTTTGACGATCCTAAAGACCTGTTCCCTTGGTTTGCTGATGAAACGGAAGCGGCTCTTTACCTCTCTGAGTTATCCGAAAACAGAGCAAATTCGTAAACCTAGTATGCCCATCTTCGCCTTTGAAGTAAGAGCATTCAGAGGCGAAGAATGAATAAGCTCCTTCCTCTTTTTCCCTTAGTTTGGCATTGGCGCTTTTTTGACCTAAATCAACAATAGAGCCTTTAGTTTATTTATTGATTTGTAAATAAAAAGTTATAGCCACCTTGCCAAAGCCTTATGCATCAAAGCCCTTAAGATTATTGTTCATTTTAACATCGATTTTTACCATAAAATCTATCGATATTTTGCGTTTCATCGATAGCTGTTATTTCTTTATGTTGAGTTCCGAGCACGACCCGTTAGAAGCGTGCCGATCTGGTGAGAATAAACCATCACATCAAAAGGAATTCATAATGAAAACACTATTAGCAGTGAGCATATTGTCAGTCTTAACTTTCAACGCACACGCTCAGCGTCAGAACAGTGAACCAATCAAAGTCATTGAGCCCGCCACAGGGTTAGACAGTCAAAAAGTGGAACTCGGAAAAGCCCTATGGTTTGAACCTCGCTTATCCGCTTCTAATACCATCTCATGTAACTCATGCCACAACTTAGCCAAAGGAGGCGTAGACAATTTGCCTAGTTCAATCGGCCATAAATGGTCCATTGGGCCGATAAACTCACCGACGGTTTTTAACTCTGATTTGAATTTTGTTCAGTTTTGGAATGGACGTGCAAAAGATCTTCAGGAACAGGCTGCCGGGCCTATTGAAAACCCTCTGGAAATGGCGTTTAGCCACCAGCTCGCGGTAGACACCCTACAATCCATTCCGCAATATCGCGATTGGTTTAAACAAGCCTACAACGCCGACACCATAACCATCACCGAAGTGACGGATGCTATTGCCACATTTGAAAAAACGCTTAGAACACCTAACGCCCCATTTGATTTATGGCTGAAAGGTGACGATTCCGCTCTCTCAGCGGCACAGATTGAAGGCTATGCGTTGTTTAAAGCCAAAGGCTGTACCGCTTGCCATAGTGGCCCGCTTGCTGGTGGACAGATGTATCAAAAAATGGGGCTGGTTAAGCCTTATGAAACGAGCAATCCAGACATCGGACGCAAAGCCATTACAGGTAAAGAGTTTGATAAGTACGTATTCAAGGTGCCTACGCTGAGAAACATTGAGCTGACTTACCCGTACTTCCACGACGGTTCCGTTTGGGACTTAAAACAAGCGGTAGAAATCATGGCAGACATTCAATTGGGTCAAAAACTCACCAGTGACGAATCTGGAAAAATCACTGAGTTCCTGAAATCACTCACCGGTGAACAGCCACAGGTGACGCTGCCGTACCTGCCACCATCAAGCAACGAAACGACACGACCGAATATCTAGAGAAATAAAGAATTTCAGAATAAAACAAAGGAGTCGCACTGGCTCCTTTTCATTTTTCTCAATAACAACACCAATTTATAAAATTGATGGAATTTAAGTCACAATTCATTGATGAATCTAATGCTAACTTATACATCAGTTTCGCTACCGTATGTTCAGTTCTGACGTATAAACCTTGTTGTGTTGTCTGGCTTATCTCAGGATCTCCACCTTGCTTGGTCTTAGGAGAATAAAATGATAAGGATTTGGTTGATCATTGCTTCGGCAATTTTACTCTCAGCTTGTCAATCTACACCACACAACGAAATCGGGGCTTTTGCTCAAGCAACACAAGAAATTACCTTGCAAGTCGATGAGGTCATCGTCGAAATTAACCAAAGTCATATCAACAAACAACTCATGGATATCGCCACGCAACATGGTAGTGGTCGAGAACCATTGACTAGAGAGACATTGCAGTCAGTCACTCCTCTCTTTGATCAGTCAGCTCAAAAGCAAGTGGCTATCTATCGTGCCAATCACGCTTTGAATCGCTACGCTAAAGGACTTCAAGCGTTAAGCGGTGCCGTTACTCAGGCTGATATCGATATTGCGGCCGCTGAGCTAGCCAGCGCAATGAACGGGATGAATACCAGCTACACTCTTCTCACCAACAACGACGATCTGTTCCAACCCAAAGACATGTCGATTGTGGCAAGCGCTGTTGCTGCAATGGGTACCTCCATCGTTGAAAAACAACGTCAGGAATCCTTGAAATCTGTCATTACTCAGGCCGATGAAAAAGTGAACCTCATTACCGATGAGTTAGTCATCCAATTGGCGGATTCAGGCATGGAAGAGCTGTTGGTATCGAGCAGAAGTACCCACCTAAAACACGCACTTAGGGACTATAGTAAACGATCTTCCAAACAACCGATGACATTCGAACAGAGCTACAACGAGACTCAGGCACTGTACGAGCTGTACACCATCATGTCCCAGACCAAGCTCTCACTACACCAGACCCGACAAGCTATCAAAGCCGTCAAGAAAGCACACAATAGCATCACCAAAGAAGTTCAGGCGGACAGGTTTAACAGCAAAGGCATTATCGCCATCGTCGGCGAACTGAAAAATCAGTGGGAGCGATACGACGACTTCCGAGACGTTGTCACCAGTTGTGAGAAGGGCTACGAGCTAACAGGGGATGACCCTCGCTCTCAAGTTGTGGCCTGCAAACCCTGATATTTTGAAAGGAACCGAATATGGCAGAACTTCCTGAAACCAATCGCCGCTTGAAGGCCGATATCTTGTCGACCATTCTCGAACTCGATAAGCGCTATGAGTTGGAAATGAATGATCAGCTTGCGCTCAACCTAAACAATGCCAGTGCTGAGCTTCACCTGCGGTTGGCTCATATCATTCAAAACCAGCTAAGTGGTACCTCTGCTGAGTTTGACGCGGCATTACAGAGTCTTAGTCGGCTTGCGCAACGCAGCAATGACAAAGCTGATTCATTGGATAATACGACGGAAGTTCTTGGTTCGATAACCGATGCCCTTGATAAGGTAAATAAGCTGGCAAAAAAAGCAGCGAAACTGATGAGTTAGCAATAACTACTTACTGAGTAGTGTTACGCATTCATCAAAAGAGGGGTTGTCACCTGTTCCGATGTCCCATAGCTGCTTAGCTGCGTAATGGGAAAAATTAGGGTCCGCTGGAAACATCGCCTGTCTCAAACGTTTCTTATTAAGATAAAGAACCTTTATTTCTTTTAGTTCTGGCCCAAGAATGTGCCTCGAGTTAGCACATATTTCCGCGAGCCCTTCATATGCATAAGCGTTAACTTCAGCCATATTAATGGTGGCGAATGCATGTGTCGGAACAGCCATAGTGATTAGGATTGTCTTGATGTATTTGTGCATAACTACGCCCTTGCTAGGTTATAGGCCGTAAGTAAATTAAACATTTTGAGTCCCCTAACCTATGTCCAACAGACGAATTAGTCGTTGCTTTGTATCGTTTGTAGAAACTCGGCTTCTGACTGCATGATTTCCTTGTACTCGCCCGTTTCGATGAGTTGCTTTAAACCTGCATTGAATTCACTAACCAGTAATTGACTGCGTTCACTATCAAATCGACTGAATATCACAAACATGTCATCTTCAAGTAAAGGTTTGGAATCTAATTTTATGTATGGCCTTAGTTCTTCAGGTACATAGTGTTTAATGAGGTACAAGCCCCTTTCAACGCCAGTTGGATAAGCGTCTAATCGCCCCTTAGCAATTTTTTGAAAATTGGTTTCTTCTGAGTTGTTAATGTTTACGTCGATACCAAGCTGCTCCATAAAATAGGTCGCGTGATACCCTTGCGTAGCGCCAATTTGATACTTATTTAGATCTTTGGCTTCTTGCCATGAAAACAGTATGTCTGAATGATAAAAGAACTGTACACGTTGGCTGAAAAACGGCTCTGAATAGATAAAATCCTTGATTCTGTCTTCGTTTTTCATCCAAGGGAATGAGCCATCAAATTCACCGCGAATCGCATATTGATAAGACCGCACCCAAGGGTAGTACTCTAACTCGACAGCATATCCGCGAATTTCGAATGCTCTTCGCACCAAAGTTTCTGAGATCTTCAATTCTGGGTCAGAGAGAGAGCTGGTATATGGTTCCCAGTCTCCCACCGCAAACCGAACCGTCTTATCACTGGCAAACGCTGAGAATACACACAGTGAAATGAGTAGAGAGATAAGCCCGAGCAAATTCATAAAAACACAACTATCAATAAAACAATATTAAGTGTAGTTGCAATCTAAATGATTGAAGGGGTTCCTGGCTTCTGAGTTAAATAGCACCTAGATCACAGCGCTCTAAAGCAACTCGGTGCCTTTCCGGACCAGCGCTTGAAACTTCGCCTGAAATTGGCGCTGTCACTGTATCCAAGCCGAAAAGCAATTTCTTCTATCGTCAAATGTGTTCTTACCAAAAATTCTTTAGAGAGCTCAAAGCGAACTTCATCAACAAGCTCTCGATAACTGGTTTGCTCCTGCGTGAGCAACCTTCTTAAAGTCCTAACCGAGCATCCATGCTGGACGGCAATGTCATCAATAGAAGGGAACATACCAACACTCTGATAGAGAAAGGCTTTGATCTGATTACTTAATCGTGTAGGTGATTGCAATACCGCCATCACGGATTCACAAGAATGGAGGTAGGCACAGAGCAAATCTGAATTATGAGAAGCCAACTGCCAATCCATAACGTTCGCTTTAAAAGTTAGCACGCACCGAGGCTGTTCGAATATTACATTACAACGGAAGCGGTCTGCGTAGTGCGTTGCGTAATCAGGTTTTGAGTATGGCAGCTCCAGCTTCTGTAACACCAGTTGCAGCCCGGTCAGTTCAAGAAACAAAGAGGTAATAGAACTGAAAAAATACTCTGTACAAAAAGGAAGTAGCTCACCAATCTCCAAGTCATTTTCAATCTCGATTGATGCGGTCTCATCGTCGCGGGATACTCTTACAGAAAAAACAGGGCCATTGAGATCAAGATATTTAAACCCTGCTTTTATCGCCTCAAAGACGGTTCGACTACTCAAAACCGCGTAACCGAGAATACCAAAATGGCTCAATGTCGCCCGCTCGCCAAGCAACAAGCCTAGACCAATATTGGGGAAATACTTCTGTACATAGTGGAACAGCAAAAGCTTATCCGAATAACTGATATGGCTTTCTTGGCTATGCCAGTCTATATCACTTAAGCCAGAATGGTTTAGTAAGCTATCCGCATCTAGCCCATATTCCTCTACGACACTAAGCAGTAAAGAGATATCTAAGATCCCCAACTGATATCGATGATCAACAGGCAGATATTCTGCGATGACTTCCATGTCTATTCCTCGTGTAATCCAACATTCAGGATAACGGAGTTTACCCTCTCCAATCGTGACAGTGATTCACTTTATGACCGAAAATGACCTGTTTAATAACACTCAAACACGTAACACTGATTGAAATGTTATTGGATTGTGAACTTATCATGATACTTAGCCAAACTGCTCCTGAATACCTTATCCATTCAAATGGAAAGCCGTGTTTTGGTCATTTCGATGGTGTGCCAAAGCAATTGGGAATCCACCGCTTCGAATACCGTAATAACATGGATCGCAAAGTCGGTAAGCTAAAAAAGTACTTTCACTACAAGCAGTTTCAATTTGTCAGCATAACTACACCACGCTATGTGATTGGCCTGGCCATAGCAGATATTCGCTATGTCGGTTCTGCATTTTGTTATGTTTACGACGTCCAGACAGATACTTTGGTAGAGCAAAACTGGTTAAGGCCTCTGAATATCGACAAGCAAATGTCCCTATCTCCACATGAAGGCTACAGCCATATCGCGGCCAAGAAACTAGCGTTTGAGATTACTTACCCCAATTGGCAGGTCAAAGCCAACACCGAGTTATTACAACTCGATGTTTCGCTCCAACCGCCAAGCAGCAGCTTGCCGCTCTCACTTTGCACGCCTACTGGCTATAACGGCTGGACCTATACCAAAAAGCACAACGCGCTGGCCGTTAAGGGAAACATTACGGTAGGTGGAAACCAGATCGACACTTCTCTCGCGTTGGGTGGCTATGACTTTTCGGCGGGCTATATGCGACGCGAGACGAGTTGGCGATGGGCAAGCATCAATGGATGCAGTGACAAAGGCAAACTTGGTCTCAACTTGGCCGCTGGAGTTAACGAAACGGGCAGTCATGAGAATGCTTTGTGGATTAATGAAGAGCGGCACTTACTAGGGGCTGTCCACTTCCATTTTGATCGCCAAGCAACACAAAAGAAATGGCGTATTTTCTCTGATGATGGTCGAGTCGACTTGACTTTTACTCCACTCAACAACAGAAGTGAAAAACTTAACTTGTGGGTTTTGCAGAGCAACTTCCGCCAGTTTATCGGCTACTTTTCTGGCTTTATCAAAGATGAAAACGGCGTACTTCATACATTAGAACAGCAACTTGGTTTAACCGAAGATCACTTCGCTCGCTGGTAACATTTTCGGAGCTTTATATGGATTTCAATACTCTTATCGATAACCCTGAATGGCTTCTGATGCTATTAGCGCCTCTTTTCATTGGTTTGATGTTGGCTGAGTACTTTATCGGGCAAAAGCGAGGCCATCTTCCAGAAAACTCAGCCTATTTTATTCCGGAAGTATTATGTAACTTTGCTCTCGCGGGCATGCATCAACTAGCGGACCTGTTAACTGGACTTTTAATCATTCAACTTTACATGTGGTTGTTTGGCTGGAGACTGATGGACATAGAAATGGGTGTTGCGAGCTTTATTGTTCTGCTCATACTGCAAGATTTCTTCTATTACTGGTTCCATCGCGCCAGTCATCGCATTCGCTGGATGTGGGCTGCGCACGTTGCTCACCACAGCTCTGAACGCATGAACTTCAGCACTGCTTTTCGACAAAGCTTAATGTATCCCATTGCAGGGATGTGGCTATTCTGGGTTCCTCTTGTGATCATCGGATTCGAGCCCAAATGGGTCATTTTTGCCGTATTATTAAACTTAGGTTTGCAGTTCTTCGTCCACACACAATGGATTCGCACTCTTGGACCATTGGAATATCTGTTTAACACCCCTTCTCATCACCGAGTGCACCATGGTCGTAACCCTCAGTACATCGACAAAAACTACGCCGGTGTACTGATTATCTGGGACAAAATGTTCGGTACCTTTGAACCTGAAGTTGAAACTGTACGCTACGGTGTCACAAAACCTGTCGAGAGCTTCAACCCGCTGGTAGTTACATTTAAGGAATGGGGAGATCTCTTTCGCGATGTACGCCAGAAGAAATTATCTTTTCGGCAAAAACTGCGCCTTATATTCTCCCCACCCAAAGACTAAAGAACACTTGCTCCTGATAAAAGCGCTACCTTCGCTCTTTATTGTTGGCAGAGCTCACTGCGTGTATCACCCACTAGCCAAGAAACCCAACGCCTTCTTGAGTTAAAGACAAAAGCTTCATGAAGGCTGATGCCATCAACAATCCAGCCATCCGCTTCGCCTTCGCCAAACTCAGTGAACCTCCACTCTTTGCTGTTAACTCGCTCCCCTTGGGTAAGAGCCTCATTCAGTTTTTTACTCATGACAATCATCGTCATACCGCTCGCACTGCCGATACTCAAACCAGAATCAGCGATTCGACCTATGGCAACTGGGATTTTCATCGTACAGTGGTTGCCAGTTTGGTCCACCCAAGTGTAACTTCCCTCACCCACGCGACCGCGTAACCAAAGTAGTTGACCCGATGTCATATCATTAACTTCCAATACACCAATCGCATCTTCTGGAAAAAGATGGGGGTCTTCATCCGCTATCACTTGATAAGCAAATATAAGCGCGCTCAAAAGTATCCACCTCATAACAAGAGCCCTCTATTATTTATTGGCAAGCTGCTTTGTTGGCTGAGCAGATATGTGAACCAGAATGGTCCAATAGCCGGAATAAAAAACACCAATCCCCATAAGCCAGATTTACCAATATCATGCATACGCCTCACGATTAATGCGACGAGCGGAATGAAACTTGCGACACTATAAAGCACATCAAACCAAGGCAATGAAAAGCCTACATCCAAAGCAATAAGCACCATACTTACTGCCATGTGTACGATTACGAACATCCAAAATTCTCGCCTTGAAGAATGGCCAGAAAAGTCCAAACCTCGTTGCCACGCCAGCCAATAGAAATACATTGTTAATCTCCCCAACACGTAAAATGAGTCTCTATTCTGAGTTCGAAAGGGTAATAAATACGTCCTGAAACTGGTTTTAGGACGTCCTGATACCAGTTTTGGTCTAGTGTGGGCTTCTAATTCAGTTTCATATCGCTATGCTATGACGAATTCAGAAACTATATTCTTACCCAACTCAGGACCAACTATGCTCGCGATTCCCGTCCCTTTTGTTGTATCACTGCTTTTAGGACTGCTGGCAGTGACCTTGTATTTGGGTAACCGAGAGCAAGCCAAATTTGCTTGTGGCTTTTTAATTTTATGTGCCTTAACCACAGCTATAGTTGGATTGAGATGGACCTTCCAATCCCCTCTATTCTTAATTGCTCAACCAATATTCGCAGCTTTGATTCCCATCTCAGCGTGGTACGCGTTTGCACGCACAGGGGACTGGCATTTGAAATCAACATACAAGCATGCCTTAGCATCCATAGTTGTGGTGCTTTTTGTCTTCACCCAAACATTATGGCTTCCACCTCTCGATGAATTGCTAACGGCTATCTACCTTTTTTACGGTATTGCATTAATGAGGGGGGCGTCAGACCAGGATTTGTTGGTTAACGTAACACTGGGACGTTGGGAAGGCGTTCAAAAGGCAAGAATTGTAGCTGGGTGGATGCTCATTTTTTCCGCCCTTATTGATGCTTCTATCTCGCTCGATTTTGCCTATAACCGTGGAAATTTAACGCTTTATATACTGACGCTAGGGCATCTAATCTTGTTACCCGTACTCTCTTTGGCCGTTGTTATCACAGGAATAAACACGACACCGAGTCCTGATGAAACTGACCCTGAGCAAAAGTCGCCAGTGCCTCAACCTGTTATGTCTGAGCATAGAGCAAGGGAAGTTACAGCATTGTTGAATGAAAAGATCCTAGAAAAATCCCTCTATCTAGACCCAGAACTGACGCTCTCACGATTATCTCGCATTATAGGTGTCCCAGCTAAACAGATATCGACGGCCGTCAATCAGGTACATGGAAAGAACATATCAAAGCTGGTCAACGAATATCGCATACATCATGCGCAACAAGCCCTTGCTGAAACCGATGAATCGGTGACACAAATTTTGATGAACTCCGGTTTTCAGACCAAATCCAATTTCAATCGAGAGTTCAGTCGCATTACCGGAACAAGCCCGAGCGAGTATCGAAAGCAGTTAAAACAAAAAGATGGCGAATAACCTAAGAGCTCGAGTCATTTTTGTTTTAACCTGCGACTAAATTGCCCCGGAGTAATCAAGGCGAAATTTTTGAACTCTCTCGTCATATGCGCTTGATCGGAAAAGCCTTGATAGGCGGCCAGTTCGGCTAATGAGAGTTCTGGGTTGTCTCTCAGCTCTTGAATGCTGGCGTGGACTCGACGAAGACGTTGGAAATGCTTTGGGCTCATACCCACCCAATGTTTGAATTTACGTTCTACCTGCCTTTGGTTTTCTCCAAAGCTCTTGCCTATCTTGCCATCCTGCGCAAGATGAATCAGTTTAGCTCTCTCTTCATCCTTAGCTATTTGAGATACGGCTTCCGAGCACCAATCCGTCAGAAGCGCTATTCGCTTGGTATGACTCTGGTACTCGGATAGTTGCTTGCCCAAAGCCTCTGGAGGTTGAAAACAAAACACGTCTTGATGGCTTTCTCTATTTGCTTCAACGAGCTCTTCCAAGAATGAAAACTGCATACCTGGATGAAAACGGACGCCACAAAGCTGAGCCTCGCAGGAAATCGTGATGTTCTTAGTGACTCTGCTATATGGCTGATACATCACGCTTTCACCATATGTTTTGCCTTCTAAACTCACCTGCCCTTGTAGTACAAACATCACCCCAGAGCCTCCATCGCAATAGAGAGGTTTGGAGACAGCTTGCCCACAAGACACTTTAGCCGACCATATTGCCTGAATATGGTCGGCTAGCAGGCCGTCTGGATTGACTATTTCAAAATCCATTTGTTGAGCAATGCTCCTGTCGTTATTCTGCCGACAGACTGCCTATTTCAGGCTTGAACGTTTTGGCAATGCGATTCCAGCTGTTAATTGCATTTATAGCCAGCGTGAGGATAACCAATCCCTGTTCACCAAACATGTTCAGTGTTGCCTGATACGCACTTTCGTCGACATCGCCACCTTTTGTGATACATTCAGCCCAATGTAGCGCAACTATTTCCTCATCGCTATATTCAGGCATATCCCGCCAAGCATTAAGCCCGATCAGACGAGAGTATGACTCTCCTTGCTTTAATGCATCTTTGCTGTGCATATCAATACAAAACGCACACTGGTTAATCTGCGATACGCGAAGCTTAACCAACTCCCATATTGCTATCGAAAGCGTGTTTTGTTGCTCAAACTGGGTGCGAAGGTAATTTTCCTGCTCCATCAGAATTTGGATGCCTTCAGGTGCGGCGTTGAAGTAATTAAGTCTTGGTGTCATATGGGTATCTCCTTGTTTGATACCGATAGACTATCTGTTGCACCAAGTGAAATATTGAATATTTTCGACATCTGCAATGAGCCACAGCCCCCACACAAACTGAAGTTTCATGAATAGAGTTTCCTCTTCTTCCGGTCATATTCATGAAATGAATTGTCCAAATCTTCTAAACTGATATCTTAGTGGCTTTACAGCCTTAAAAAATCAATAAGATAACAGCCTGGGCTTAGGTCAAGTTCAACATATCTAATCAAATCCAAGCAGGAGAAAGTGCAATGGATTACCTCTCAACACTGAAAGTGAAAACACGGCTAGGGATCGGCTTCGGCATCTTAGTCAGTTTGATGGTGACGCTAACCGTTCTGGGTATTCAGAAAGTAAATTTCATCGATATAGTGCTTTCGGAAATGACAGACATTAACTCGGTAAAACAACGCTATGCCATCAACTACCGTGGGAGTGTTCACGACAGAGCCATCGCGATTCGAGATATCGCCATCGCACGCAACCCTCAGGAAATTTCCGCATTAGAACAAGAGATTAAAGAACTGGAAGATTTTTATCGTGAGTCCGAGCAAAACATGCAGGCCATGATAGCGAAAGGGGTGATGTTTACCGCCGAAGAACGCCAGATTCTCGCCCACATAGATCAAATCCAAGCCAAAACACTCCCTCTTGTACGCCAGATCATCGCTGATAAGAAAAACGATCAAGTGATGACAGAAGTTGTTCTCGATCAGGCAAGACCCGCTTTTATTGAATGGCTTAACACCATCAACCAGTTTATTGATTACCAAGAGAACCTGAACCAAACCCTGACTCCTGAAGCTCGTGGCGAAGCTGGCGGTTTCCAAGACTTGATGCTTCTACTGACCGCTATTGCGCTAGCGATTTCTGTCGTTGTCGGTATTGCTATCGAACGTAGCTTCCGCAAGTCTCTGGGCGGAGAGCCCTATGAAGCACAAAGTGCTATCCGCTTAATGGCAGATGGCGATTTGACTCACAATTACGGCGAACGCGTCAGTGGCAGTATTCTTAACTCTCTCTCTGGTATGTCGACGAAGCTCACTCAAATAGTCAGTAACATCGTGTCTGCTTCAGGTCAGTTGGTTGAACAAGTCGATGAAGTGGCAGATGGCTCAAGCCGTGTTTTGCGCTCTGCGCAGCAGCAAGCCAGCTTGACTCAAGAGACAGTAGACAAACTGGACAACATGCGTCACAGCATTGACCAGATTGCCCAAGTAACAACACAGACAGAAAACAACTCTGTCATGACAACAGACAACGCTCGCAGTGGTCGCGAATTAGTGTTTGATGTCGCAGCAGAAATGGAAAATATCTCTGCAACGATCTTTGCGACTGTAGAGCAAGTTAAGCAGTTGGAAGCTCGCACCAAAGACATTGGTGGCATCGTTAACGTGATCAGTGAGATTTCAGAGCAAACCAACCTACTGGCGCTGAATGCCGCCATTGAAGCAGCGCGTGCTGGAGAGTCCGGTCGTGGCTTTGCGGTTGTCGCCGATGAGGTCCGAAGTCTGGCTCAACGAACCAATGATGCAACCTCGCAAATTGAGTCAATGATCAACGAAGTTCAAACTCAAACTGCTGCCAGCGTAATCGCGATGGAAAATACTCAGCCTCAAGTAGAAAAAGGCAAAGAGAAAACTTCTCAAGCCAGCCAATTACTGGTTGATATTGAACATCAGGCCGAAGATACGCTTAGCCATATCCGTGACGTCGTCCAAGCAACCAATGAGCAGGTAGAAGGTGTCAGAGACATAGCAGCGGCTATGGAGCAAATTTCGAGTATGTCGGATGACTCTGTTAACTCCATGGAGAGTAACGAAAACGCTGGCAGAAAGCTCAATCAGCTCGCCAACCAACTCAAACAGGAAGTGGGCTTCTTCAAAATTTAACCCTTCCCCTATCGAACCGAGAACCTCAGACACAAGTCTGAGGTTTTTTCTATGTATACCCTTTCATTTCAGCCTTCATCCGCCTTCAGGTAAATATTGTCTATGCTGTTAAAGCAGCAACTGAGATAAGGAAGAGTCAATGCACAATCTGAAACTGATGTTCTTTAGCCTGATGTTATTAGCGTTACCAGTCCGTGGAGATGTCCTCACTCTCACTTCTCTGGAATGGCCTCCATACGCTGGAAGAAGTCTCGATTCTCAAGGAGCTTCCGTAGCCGTTGTCAAAGCGGCTGTTGAAGCAATGGGGCATGAGCTGACCGTAGAATTTTACCCTTGGGAACGAGCCGTTCACCTTGCCAAGAATCAAGCCAAGTACGCTGGTTACTTTCCTGAGTACTATTTTGAGGCATCCGATCTAATCTTCTCAGAACCGATAGGAACAGGCCCTCTTGGCTTCGTTGAAAACAAAGCTAATCCGATATCATGGAGCAGCTTGCAGGACTTAAAATCGACCAAAATTGGCGTGGTTCGTGGTTATGTCAACACCGAAGAACTCGACAGCATGATTGCCAGTGGCGTTCTTCAATCTGAAGCAGTAACCAGCGACAGTCAAAACCTGAAAAAAGTCTCAGGCCAACGTATCCCTCTCGCTGTAATAGACAGTAATGTTCTCAGCTATTTATTGGCCAGTGATAAGAGCCTCAAAGGAGCGAAGGACAAGTTACAGATGAACGCCAAACTATTGGAAGAAAAACAACTATTCATCGCATTTGGCAATGACGAAACTGGCAAGAAATGGAAATCGATCGTTGACCAAGGATTGAAAAAGATCGATGCCAATCAAATTATGTCTGATTACTTCAATAAATAACCTTTGTGTGACGTAAGCAAATGGGAACGTTGCTCCCATTTGCCGTGTGTACCGACCAGAATCACAGATAACGACGACTGATCGCTGTCCATTCCCTATCACCTATTTTCTCACTTACTGCGTTAACAAAATCTGGAGATAAGCGTCCATCAGTTTCAAAGTTCAATTGACTCATCAAACTGTCTAGACTTGAGCCGGTGTGATTCAAAGCGGAATCCAACTCATACCAAAACGCAGAGCCTTTAAAGTAAAACAACGGGTAATATTGACCTGCACCTTGTTCATTGTAGAGGCGGTTTGCTTCAACCAAGCCTGTTTTTGAGAAAGGAAACTTTTGAGCAAAGCTAAGCCAGAAACGAGTTGGCTCATCCGCAGAATAAGGCGTTGTTTGTAGTGATTTTATCGCGTAGTACTCTGCAAGGCTTTCCGCAGCCCAAGTCGGCCTGCTGGCAGAATCTAAAACATGGACCGACTCATGCGCAGCAATCTTAAGAAGCATCTTCAGTGAAACTGGTGTGAGTTTTCCTTGCTCTAGCCAGGCATTAATCAAAATCATGTTCTGACCAGCGGCTCCACTTAAACTCCCTGATGAGCGGTCCTTTTTGAAGAACGCCATCTGCCAGTCTTGCCGCTGTGTATTAGAGAATACGCTGTTCAAGTAACGTAGCGATGTATCCAATACCGGTTTCCATTGCTCTACTTGCAGCATCACTTGAGGCGCATCGCTGAAAACGGTCACTTTCTTATCATTAATGTTTAGTTCTGTACTTTCCATTCCCCAAACAACAAACAATGGTGGCTCTGATAACTCAGGAATCGTCTGGCAGTTCCGCTCAGGGGTACAAACGCGAATCTCGCTACTCCCTTTCACGCGCGGCAGCGAATTCCACTCACTAATGAAATACCACCCCTCATCAATACTCCGGCTATCAATTTGTTGTGAGATATCCATACCCTGTTCAGACGTGTGTTCCATTTTCAACGACCATTGAATCTGCTGGCATTTCTGAGGACTAGATTGGTCTAAAGCCGTGATCTTACCCGAAGGCAATTGGCACGATATCAACGGCTGGACCGCACTGGCTAAAGCACGAGCAGGTATTATCTCTACTTGCTCTAAACCACTCGTGTCTGCTGTGACGATGACTTTATCAGAATCATCAGGATCAACAGATAATTGATACGTCAGAGACGGTGCAGCGAACACCCCAGTTGACGCAAACAAAGCCAAAAAGAAAAAAGCATCTTTGAAGTTAAACATAAACGAGTGGAGTTGGAGAATTTGCTAGATAGGACATCCAGTGCATAAATAAAGTTCGACCAACAAAACGAAAAACTGAATATTTATCATCGCTGGCAAATCAGTTAAGCTAGGCTCAATTCGCTTTTGGGTTCATTGTGTTGCTAAAGAATCGTTCATTACCTATTGTTTTTCTTGTCACTTTCGTACTGTTCTTCGCTAGTGCAACAGTAGGCGTACAAGCTGGCGAAAAAGCATTAGTTGAGTTGACCCACAGTACTCTAAATCTAGAACGCCTCTCTCAAGTTCACCCGATTGAATGCCCCAAGCCTAATCACAGTGAGGCTCAATCATCGCATCACTGCTGTGCCTCAGTTTGCCTACTGAAAGTACCTTATATCTCCGGACTCACATTAGCAGATGCCATCCCTACTTCACTGGCACTTATCAATCAAGATAAGGCCGAAAAAGCAGTGGCTCGAATTCAGACTCTGTTCCGCCCTCCGATTGCGTAATTCTTAATTTTCACGTTCAACTCCGGTTATATTCCGGCAACTAACTGTATCTATTAGGAATTTATTCAATGAAAAAACTATTCGCCCTATTTGCCACATTAGTATTTGCACTAGCCGCTAATGCCGCTAAGTTCGAAGAAGGAACCCACTACAAAGTGCTCGAAACGGACAAGTCGAAAACTCCGAAGGTCACCGAGTTCTTCTCTTTCTATTGCCCACATTGTTATAACTTTGAACCTGTGATCGACCGCCTCAAAACATCGCTTCCAGAAGGCGCAAAATTCGAGAAAGTGCACGTTGCCTTTATGGGTAGCGACATGGCGATTCCAATGGCCAAATCCTACGCAACCATGGTGGCACTGGATGTAGAAAAGAACTTGGTTCCGGCTATGTTTAAGCAGATTCACGAACGTCGCAGTGCACCTAAAGATGAAAAGGCACTTCGCCAAATTTTTATCGATAATGGTGTTGATGCTAAGAAATTTGACTCGGCTTATAACAGCTTTGTGGTGAATTCGATGCAAAAGAACTTCGACAAGCAATTTAAGCAAAGTACGCTGACAGGTGTACCAGGGGTGTTGGTCAATGATAAATACATTGTTAAAGCCGACAAGATTCGCTCATATGAAGAATATAATGAGCTGGTCAACTACCTGTTGACTCTGTAACAAGAAAGGCCAGAGCTATTGCTCTGGCCTGTTTCTATATTGAAGCTGCCTGTTCCCAGTCGGTTAGCAACTTCATTATCTGATATGAATCTTCAAGAGTAGCACTTGGTCTGCTCAAGCGCTTCTGACCCTCTCCAATGGCTTTGCGTATGTTAGCCACTTGATAGAAGAATCCGTCCCCTTCCGCCTCTACCTCTACTTGTCGCTGTAACGTTTCATACTCTTCCACACTGAACTGATTGCTTTGAGTTGCCAACCAAGGGTTTGAATCAAGTGTGATCGCCCCTTTGCTTCCCAAAATCGTGAAACCATGTTTCAAACCATGATCTTCAGCTGTGTGAATTTGAACTGTGAGAGCATCGCTAAAGCGAATTAACGCAGAAGATTCACAAATATTGCCATCCTGACCAAGGCGACCTAACGCCTGCATCGAGTAGTTATCGAATATTTGATCACCAAACTGCGATTGAAGAATCAAATGCACCAGAGACATTGGGTAACAGCCAAGATTGTATAGCGCACCTTTACTGCCCGGATTGGTAAACTGTGAGATCGCCGCGATATACGAGGCCTGAATTGAGCGAATTTCGCCGATAGCGCCTTTTTTCAGCTCTTCGAGAATAGCGTTGACCAGCGGATGGTTTAGGTACATCAAACCTTCAGCAAAGAAGACACCACTCTGTTTAACAGCATCTAGAGCCTGTTGCGTCTTATCCATATCCACCGACAGAGATTTCTCGCACAGTATCGCTTTGCCTTTTTGCGCCGCTTTGACAACGTACTCATGGTGAACATGGTTAGGCAGTGCAATGTATACGATATCAATTGCGTCATCATTCAAAAGTTCATCGTAGTTCGAATACGCTTTCTCTGGGCGATAGTTCGCCACAAAGTCATCTAGAGGCTGTTGAGAGCGCCCTGCTACTGCGTACAGCTCGCTGCCTTCATCATTATTGATCGCTTCCGCCATCACGCCTGATATAAAACTGGTTCCGAGTACACCCCATTTCATCCTGCTAGCTCTCCACTTTGCGATTCAAATACTTGCACTAAATCCGTTATGCCCAAGGCAATGAATGCTTGGGTATGAGGCATGGTAAAGTGCGCTTCAATCGCCGCTCTATCCTGATACCTTTCCCATAGAATGACACGGCTAGGCTCATTAAGATCGTACGTTGCTTTTGCTTGTAAGCAGCCCGCTTCACTTTCCATGTCGCGACAAAATTGCTCAATGGCATCTTGCGCATGTTGTATTTCCACTTCAGGCTTTATTTTCAGCTCAGCGGTCACGTAAATCATCTCTATCATATCGGCATTCTATTCATTATTCAGACTTCATAATGTAATTATCTCCGTTCAATTGATAAACTTAGCTTTAGTTGATTATTTGTAAACTCTGAGTGTTCAATGGACAAATTCACCAGTATGAAGGTCTTCGCTTACGTGGTCGAACATGGCAGTTTTCGCAGTGCCGCCAGCCACTTTGCTCTTTCCCCGACCATGATCAGCAAGCACATTAGCCATTTGGAAAATCATCTGGCGACTCAACTGATCCATCGAACTACACGTAAACAAACATTGACCGAGTCAGGCCAGCTTTATTACAAAGAGTGCCAACGAATTCTCGAAGATCTTGCCAATGCAGAGAATCTGATTCAAACCTTAGAAAACAGCCCAAAAGGAGTGGTGAAAATCAATTGTCCGGTCACTTACGGCAATAAGGTACTCGCTCCACTCATTGCAGACTTTCTCGCGCAACACCCAAACATCAATGTCGAGATGGAGCTCAGTAACGAACTGATCGACCCACACCTAACCGATGCTGATATGATGATTCGTATCGGTAACCTTGAAGACTCAGCTCTGGTCGCACGTTACCTTGGCGACTACACGCTTATTTTTTGCGCTTCTCCGGCTTACCTTGCGGCAAATGCTCCAATCGAGTCAGTGTCAGACCTCACTCAGCATCAATGTCTCGGCTTTAGTTACAGTGAAGGCAGTGCAAGCATAACGACACAAATTGCCAGTAGTGCCTTTCTACGCGGCCAAACCCGGCTTGCCTCAAACAATGGTGAAGTGTTGCGCAGTGCTGCCCTATCAGGAGCTGGAGTGATGCTGCAGCCTACCATTTTGGTTGAAGACGATCTCGCCAATGGTCGGCTAGTGGAAATTCTCAAACAAGACGTGCCTGCTCCCAAGCCTATTCACTTGCTGTACAAGAGCAAACGACTCTCTTTGAAAAATAGGACCTTTGCCGATTTCATCCTTAATAATTGCCGACAAGGTCAATTGAGATAAGGCATAACAGGCTGTTATGATAATGAAAAATAAAAGGACACAGCACATGACAGTTGAAAAATTTGAACATATCTATCAACGAGCAGCAGAGCGCAAAGGTGGCGAAGACCAGCTGGAAGCCTTGCTTTCAACCCCACTGAGCAAAGAAGAAATTGCGGCCATTCCCAACGATCGCTGGCTATCTGCATTCAGTATGAAGGTATTTCAAAGTGGCATTTCATGGAGTGTGGTTCGAAACAAGTGGCCTAACTTTGAAGAGGTCTTCTTCGGTTTTAAGATCGAACCACTATTGATGTTGTCTGATGAGCAATGGGATAACAAAGCCGCGGATGAACGCATTATCCGTCATCACGCTAAAGTGAAGTCCATACACGCTAACGCACAAATGATTCATGAAGCGTCTCTGGAACATGGCTCTTTCGGCAAAATGATCGCCGAATGGCCAAGCGAAACTATTACTGAATTGTGGAGTTTCCTAAAGAAGAAAGGGAATCGACTTGGAGGTAACACCGGCCCATATAGCCTTCGCCAAATGGGTGTCGACACTTTCATTATGTCTGGAGATGTCGAAGCCTACCTAAGAAACTGCAAAATTATTGAAGGTGGCAGAGACACCAAACGCTCTCTGGATTCTGCCAATAAGGCGTTCGCCGAATGGCAACAACAAAGTGGGCGCAGCCTGACCCAAATCAGCCAGACGATTGCCTTTAGTTCAGGGGATAATCGCGTATAGCCTAAACTAGATTGTTCAGAACCTTCTCGCATAGTTGCTTAAGCGTCACCAGTTCATCGACCTCAAGATCAATTTTGCATCGCATCGCGTTAGGCACTGATTTCGCCGAATCCTTGAGCGCCTGACCAGCATTGGTCAGGTTAAGTACTCTTACACGCTCATCCTCTTGGCTTCTGCCTCTGGCAACAAACCCTTTCACTTCCAGCCTTTTCAGCAATGGGGTCAATGTGCCTGAATCAAGATGGAGCCTTGTTCCCAAATCTTTTACGCTGGCGCCATCTTTTTCCCAAAGCAACATCATCACCAAATATTGAGAGTAGGTAAGATCCAGCTGTTCAAGCATAGGTCGGTAAGCGCGAATTACTGCATTTGCCGCACTGTAAAGCGGGAAACAAACCTGATTATCCAGCAATAGCTTCTCTTCATCCGTCATGTTTTCTACATTTTGACACTTACTCATTCGACACCTATCAAATAAAAACATTTAAATTGCGCACAATATAGTTGCATTCCAGATAATTTTCGATCTAATATTGCAGGCAATTAAATTGCACACAACTCAAATAAAAGGAAGATGACATGACAACTCTATACAAAACTTCAGCTAAAGCGCTTGCAGGTCGTAATGGTCAAGTGAAAACTGACGATGGTTTACTTGATCTAGAACTTGCTTACCCTAAAGAAATGGGTGGCAGTGGCGCAGCGACCAACCCAGAGCAACTATTTGCGGCTGGTTACTCTGCCTGTTTTTCTAATGCCATTTTGCACGTTGCTCGAGAAGCGAAAGTGGCGATCAGTCAAGCACCAGTCACTGCAGAAGTCGGGATTGGCCCAAATGATAATGGCGGATTTGCGCTGACTATTAGCCTCGCTGCAGAAGTGGATTTACCTCAGGAACAGGCTCTAGAATTGACTCGCGTTGCCCATCAGGTGTGCCCTTACTCTAACGCTGTTCGCGGTAATATTGATGTTCAAGTAACTGTGAATGGCGAATCTCTCTAACTCTATCCAAACACAAAAATGCCGATCGATAGATCGGCATTTTCACATCAACGGTGTCCCTTCGTTACGCAAACTCTTTACGCAGTTTTTTCGCCGCCGACACCATATTAGCTAGCGACGCTTCTGTTTCAGCCCAGTTTCGTGTTTTCAAGCCACAATCTGGATTCACCCATAACCTTTTCGCTGGGATCTTCTCAGCCGCTTTGTTGATCAATCCTTCAATCCACTCCTCACTCGGGATGTTAGGCGAGTGAATATCGTAGACACCTGGGCCAATCTCATTCGGGTAATTAAACTCTTCGAACGCTTTAAGGAGCTCCATGTTTGAGCGCGATGTTTCAATCGTAATCACATCTGCATCCAGTGCTGCGACTGAGTCGATGATCTCGTTAAACTCTGAGTAACACATGTGCGTATGTATCTGAGTTTCTGGTTTTGCACTAGCTGCGGAAATTTTGAAAGCATCCACCGCCCATTCTAAATACTCTGTATGGTCACGTTTTTTAAGTGGCAAACCTTCACGAATCGCCGGCTCATCAATCTGGATGATATTGATGCCCGCATCCTGCAGATCAGACACTTCATCACGCAATGCAAGCGCTAGTTGATTGGTGATCTCCTTGCGACTGATGTCCTCACGAGGAAACGTCCAGCAAAGGATGGTTACAGGCCCAGTTAACATACCTTTCATTTGTTTGGACGTCAGCGATTGTGCATAGGTCGACCACTCAACGGTAATAGGCTTCTCACGTTCAATGTCTGCAACGACAATCGCAGGCTTCACACAGCGAGACCCGTAACTCTGAACCCAGCCAAACTTTGTTGTTTGAAAACCGGCCAAGTTCTCTGCAAAGTACTCAACCATATCATTTCGCTCAGCTTCACCATGAACCAGCACGTCGAGATCCAATGCTTCCTGTCGCTTCACGGCGTCTTCGATATGCCCTTTTAGGGCTGCTACATATTCAGAGTCAGACATTTGACCAGTACGGTAAGCACTTCTCTGAACTCGTATTTCGTGAGTTTGAGGAAATGAGCCAATAGTCGTTGTTGGGAAAAGCGGTAAACCTAGCACAGCACTTTGATACTCTGCGCGTTCCTCATAGGGTGCGCTGCGCTCTGCCAGCGATTTGGTGATTTGATTTAATCGCTCCTGCACCTGAGGTTTGTTAACGTGTGTTGCTGTTTTTCGAGCCTCAATTGGAGCACTATAGACAACACATTCTTGAATGGCTTGCTGGTTGCCGTCCAGTGCTTTGCCTAACAAAGCAACTTCATGCACCTTCTGTTTGGCAAAGGCGAACCAACTGCGAACTTCTTCCGACAACGCAGGTTCAAGCTCTAAATCAACTGGGCTATGCAGTAATGAACATGAACTCGCGACCCATAACCTATCACCTAATTGCTGCTTAACAGGCTGCAAAAGCTCAAGCTGTGTGCTGAGATCAGCGCGCCAAACGTTGCGTCCATTAACCACGCCTGCGGACAGTATCCACTCTTTGGGCAAACGAGATACTACGGTGCTCAGTTGCTGAGGTGCGGCTGCTAGGTCAATATGCAAACCATCAACATCGAGTTCAACAATCTTATCTAATGTGTCATCAACGGAATCAAAATATGTTGTCAGCAGCACTTTTATGTCGCTGCGAATCACCTGATACGCGAGTTTGAATGAAGTTAACCAAGGTTTTTCGAGTTCTAGCGACAATACGGGTTCATCTATCTGTACCCATTCGACCCCTTGCTTAGACAGCTTTGACAAGATGTTCTGATAAGCCGTAAGAAGACGCGGTAACAAGGTTAGGCGGTCGAACCCTTCATTCACCTCTTTGCCAAGATAAAGATAGCTGATCGGCCCCAGTAGAACAGGTTTCACGTTGTGACCAGCTTTCGTTGCTTCACTCACCTCTTCAAACAGTTGCGGCCAACTGACGTCAAAACTATCGTCTTCACTGAACTCTGGCACAATATAATGGTAATTGGTGTTAAACCATTTGGTCATGTCTGATGCCGCAGAGCCATTACAATCGCAATTCACCTGCGACTGCCCACGCCCCACTTTAAACAAAGTATCCAGATCCGGGAAGCCATCACGATGGCGTTTAGGCACATGGCCCAACAATAAAGTCGTGGTAAGTACATGGTCATACCAAGCAAAATCACCGGCAGTAACGAAACTCAGATCTGCATCAGATTGCGTCTGCCAGTTCTTGTTACGTAGCTCGGCGCCAACGGCCTTTAACTCAGCCTGTTCAATTTCACCACGCCAGTATTTCTCCAACGCAAACTTAAGTTCACGCTTTTCACCAATTCTTGGGTATCCCAAAATGTGAGTTGTTGTCATAGCCCTAATCCTTCTGGTTTGTAATCGTAGATGTATGTTCTGTTCAGACGGCATAGAAGGCGTCTGGATGGCTAAACTATCTCGCCAACCTAGTGGCGGAACAAGTTCCAATTATTCAACCTGTTTATTAGATTATTTCATGTTACTTATGCCTTACATGTGAAATCTCCATATTCAAAGTCATATGACTTTTTAGACGTCTAGATGTTTACACTCCTAAAAAATGCAGGTAAGTTAGTTATATTCATCATCAGTGATTACGGTTGAAGGGATTTCATGATTGAGCTTAAGCATCTGAAAACATTAGCAACGTTGCGAGATACGGGGTCGTTAACCGCCACCGCAACGACGTTACATCTCACTCAGTCAGCCTTGTCTCATCAAATAAAAGATCTCGAAGCCAGAATTGGCGGTCAGTTATTTCTGCGAAAAACACGCCCGGTAAGGTTTACATCTGAAGGCGAGATTCTTCTGAATTTGGCGGATCAAGTGCTGCCACGATTAGCCCGAGCAGAGAATGAACTTGCCAGCCTGAAAGAAGACGTCAATGGACGCCTGCACATGGCAATTGAATGTCACTCTTGCTTCCAATGGTTAATGCCAGCTTTGAGGGAGTACCAAGTTGCTTGGCCAAGCGTGACTCTGGACTTCTCATCGGGATTTGGTTTCGAGCCTCTGCCTGCGTTGATGAGTGGCGAGTTGGATTTAGTCATTACCTCGGATATCCAGCCTAGGTCAGAAGTCCATTATGAACCCTTGTTTGATTTTGAAATGCGCCTTGTCACCGCGACCAATCACCCGCTTGCGGCAAACACATCTGTCGAACCAAGTGATTTGGAAAACGAAACCATGTTGTCTTATCCGGTACAAAAAAACCGACTGGATGTGGTGAAACATTTTCTCCACCCAGCAGGCATTGAACCAGCAAAATGGAAACAGGCTGATAACACTCTGATGTTAGTCCAAATGGTCTCAGCAAGCTTGGGAGTCGCCGCGTTACCAAACTGGGCCATCAGCGAATTCTCTCGTCAGGGGTTGATAACCAGTATTTCGCTTGGTGATGGTTTATGGCGACGCCTTTTCGCCGCGACTCGCAATTCAGACAAAGATAAACGTTACCTTCAGGCGTTTTTTAATACTGCAAGACAGCAATCGAAGAGTCATTTGGAAGGGATAAAAACGGTATAAAAAAGGAGGCAATCAGCCTCCTTTTTAAGTGTTATCTGTCATAAGATTTGAACTGATTGGTGAGAGGATCATACTGATAGCCGAGGACATCGAGCTTACCAATCACAGTTTCGACATCCATTTCATACATGGTCACAAGCTCTTCAAAGCTGTTACATTCGAGTCTCAGCTTTTCATTAACGATACCAAGCAAGATGATGCTATCTAACCTTCCAACGTTACTCAGATCCATAGCCACACTCCTGTGCTGATCGCCTATCTCAAGCGTAGCTTCAAATCCTCAAATTTAAAGTGAGCCGCTTCTAAAGAACGAACAAGCCTTGATTAAACGTCGTGGCCGAAACCAACGTCAACAATGCTACTGCCAACTGAATTTTGTTGACGGTTTTCGACACAATGATGTGCCAGCACCAGGTGAGGACGGACGTAATAAGAAGAGCAAAACCTATCAACAAAGGCTGAGTCGCCTGAGTAAGGACAGCTTCTTCTAGACCAAAAGCTTTTAAAAGAATTGCTAGGCTCATCAGCATTGCCGAGATAACACCCGTTACTGGTAAAATACGATGAAAAGCCTGAAGCCTAGTGCGGGCTACAGTAAGAAGTAAGTGAGCAAACAGAGCGCCTAGAAGAATGATCTGAACGAATACGTTTAGGCCAGCCGCTAAATCAGGTTGCTCACCAATACCAATCGCGACATACGCCAGCGCCAGGCCATTGGCAAGATACATCACCCACAATGGGCCTTGTACCCGAGTTTTTTTGGTCTGAACCTGCGAGTAAAAGTAAGCAATCGCAAACACCACCATCATGGCTTCGATTTTCAACGACGCGACGGCTAGCCACATAATGGCGAGAACAGGGAGAACTTTATGAATACGACCTCGCTGGCCTGGGCAAATATCTCCTTTGACTAAAATAAGCGTCAAAATTAACTGAGCGCCTAAAAGCATAGGAGGAAACACTGCTAACAATTGTTGAACCATGATGTGAGCTATTACTATTGTTTTTAATGGAAGCGGATAATAGCAGACTTGCTTAGATAAGTGCCACCAGCGTTACCTTACCCCTATCGATACAATGAGTAATCGCTGAAGTACAAATGGTATTTGTCCAACGTTATAGCTACAAAGCATGTACTTCATGCACAGGCTGGCCGCTTAAAAGATACTGAACAATTCTTTCTTGCTCGACAATACCTTTGAATCTCGATTCTTCATCCACCAACACCCATGGAAAAGGTGCTCGCTCAATAAGCGCCTTAACCTCACTCAACGATATGTGCCAGTCCAATAGTGTTTTTGGTGCGGACATCATGCGGTGTGCTGATTTGTGCCACATCGTATGCTCTTTACTGGTCTCATGGTCTGTTCCCATACTTGGTGTCATATGAAGATTCAGCGCAGCTCTATCAATGATACCGACACAATGTTGCGATTCGATCACTGGTACAATATTAATTTCCACATTGCTAAAATAAGTGTGTATCAAGGATAGCGGCTCTCCTGGGTCAATATGAGGAAGCTGCGCCGTCATCAGTTCTGCGATAGTCCCTGCATGACCTTTCTCCATCTCATTGTTCGTTGGTAATTCACAATAGTTCTTAGCAACTCTCAATGCTTCAATTGGCAATGGCTTGGAAAAAAAATAGCCCTGGATGCAATCCACGCCCAAGCTACGCAACGTTAGGTATTCATCTCTTGTTTCAACGCCCTCAGCCACGACCTTAAGTTTTAATTTCTGAGCCAACTGAATAATGGTATTGACGACATGATATTGCCGACTAGCAAAGCGAATGCCTTGGACAAAGCTTCGATCAATTTTCAAAACATCAAAGTAGCTCTTATTGAGATAATCGAAAGACGCACATCCTGTACCAAAATCGTCAACAGCAATGGATACGCCAGCTTTTCGAATCGCTGCAAGCAACTGCTCTTGGTAACTGTCGCCATCAAAATACGCACTTTCCGTAAACTCAATCGTCAACATATCCGGTTTGATGCCACTTTGATCGATGAGCTGGGCGCTGTGGCGAAGGATCTCCGCGATGTCTTGCTTGGTATTGAATGAACGATTGACAGATAGCCCAACATGGTCGCCAAACAGTTGCTGCAGCTCCGGTAGCACAGACATAGCTTTTCGGTTAACGACGTCATCCAAACTGACAATTAAATCAAGGTCTTCGACAATATTGATAAGCTCCTGCGTTGATGCACTCGTCGTTTCGTTGACAGGAAAACGACATAGGGCCTCAAATTTGTCGATTCTACCCTTCTTAATATCGATAATTGGCTGGAAAAAAACGTCGATTGTCTCCGCCAAGATGGCTTGCTCGACCCAACTCTCTAGCTGCTTTTTACGCTCCACTTGTTCATGGATCTCGCGATCATAAAACGCAATCCTCTTACTTTCGCCAGAATGGAGTTCAAGCAGAGACTGCAATGCATGAGACAACAGCTGCCTGGGCGACTTGGCATCTGAGTGCATTACGGAAACCCCTGTTAGACCAAACTTGAGCGATTGAGCGACAGTGCCCTGAGCATGCTTGAAGCTGTGGAAAAAGGCTTTAATCATCTTCCTAATAGCGCGAACATTTTCAGTCCCCTGGGAGTTTTCTACACTCAATGTCACCGCAAACCGACCATCACCAATATAGCTTGCATACGGAACCAAGGAGTTTTCAGCAATGTAGCTAGCAAACTGACGTTTAACCTCTTGCTCATTCGCCAACGGAAACTGCGGTTGTAACGCCAGCATTATCAGCAACTCTTCACCTTGGTTATCACCATACTCTTTGTCCAGCTGCTCTAAAAACCGCTCTGGAGACGGTAATTGAGTCAGTAAATCAACACCGCCAGTTTCTCGGTCGTCAATTCGGTGAAGCTGATTAGATAAATCTGCACACAACCCCAAAAAGTAAGATTCACCGTTTCCCGGCTCAATCTTATGAATAGTTAATTCTTGGGGTAGGACGGAGTTGTCCGCTTTTTTAGTCAGCATAGGACCACTCCAGTGACCATGCCGTTCGATGCTGTGCCACAGGTCACGGTAATAATCTGCGCTAAGTTTTTCTGCGTTCAGAATATTCGTTTTTAAGCCCAGAATATCTTCGAGCTGATGGCCTGTAATTCGCTCAAAATGGCGGTTACACGCAAGGATTCGGGTTTCTGAGTCCGTCACTAAGACACCATGGTGTCTGTTCTCAAATACAGAATAAAAAATATCCGCTGCGACCATTCTCGATGGAATAACCAAACACGGAGCAACCACGCCTTTTAGCACAAACTCACTTTCCGCTTGGATGATGAACTCTACGTAAGTGAACAAGCTATTGGGTGTAAGTAAGCAGCAATGGAATGAATGAGTTTTGTCGGAAGCTAATGCGGACTTAAACATAGTACGAGCCATACGACGCTGAGTCGTCGGCAGCAGCTTGAGTAGCTCCTTGGCTGAAATGGTGGGTTTATGACAGCCAAAGAGCCGTTTCATCGCCTCGGGCTCGCAACTAAACTCCTGAGTAACAAGATCTAGCTGCCAGGTGTACGTTTGGTATTTGCGCTGACGATGGGGGGCTGCTTTCTCTTCCACAGCTATCTCGGAATCTACGCCATGCATAAGCACACACCTCAAATTTTATATTCATCACCACCCTATAATATTAGTCCCATATGAAGGCGTAATCCGTTATATAGCTAACACAACTAACAACAACCTGATGCATAACTAATAGGACGTGCATTAGGCATGAAGAATCTAGGGACATGTTGAGGTAGATAGTAGTCTCTCAAGCCGCTATAATTCGCGCTCCCTGGAACAGAGAACAAAATATGTACAGCAATATCACCCCTATTCATGAGCACAAAAAATACTGGGCAGAGTGCTTCGGTAATGCCCCTTTCCTACCGACAAGTCGTAAGGAAATGGATGCCCTAGGATGGGACAGCTGTGACATTATAATCGTGACTGGCGACGCTTACGTGGATCACCCAAGCTTTGGTATGGCAATTATCGGTCGCCTGCTTGAAGCTCAAGGGTTTCGTGTCGGTATCATTGCACAGCCTGAATGGCACAATAAAGATGCTTTCACTCAATTGGGTCGACCAAATCTGTTCTTCGGCATCACTGCTGGCAACATGGACTCAATGATCAACCGTTATACAGCTGACCGTAAGCTACGCCATGATGACGCCTATACACCAAACAACGAAGGCGGTAAACGCCCTGATCGCGCGACATTAGTATACTCTCAGCGCTGTCGTGAAGCTTACAAAGGTGTGCCGCTTGTTCTTGGGGGAATCGAAGCCAGCTTACGTCGTTTAGCCCACTACGATTACTGGTCCGATAAAGTTCGTCGCTCCATTTTGTTTGACGCAAAAGCAGATATCTTACTATTTGGTAACGCAGAGCGCGCACTGGTTGAAGTTGCCCACCGATTGGCTGATGGTGAAGAGATTGGCACGATGACTAATATTCGCGGTACGGTTGTCAGCCTGCCAGCGGAGCCAGAAGGCTATAAGATCATTGACTCTTCACGTATTGAAAAACCGCGTAAAGAAGCTTTCATCCCACCGAACCCATATACGGTAGAAGAACAGTGTGACACCAAAGCGAAAACTGAAGAGCCTGAAGCGAAGCCTATCGCTATTCGTCCTTCTCGTCACGATGCAGCAACAACTGCGGTACGTATCCCGCATTTTGAAAAGCTGAATAATGACCGAATTCTCTACGCTCATGCCAGCCGTATTATGCACCTTGAGACTAACCCATATTCTGGTCGCGCATTAATTCAACGTCACGGTGATCGTGAACTTTGGGTTAACCAAGCTCCGATTCCTCTTTCAACGGAGGAGATGGATTACGTTTTCGGCCTGCCTTACGCACGTGTACCGCACCCGAAATATGGTAAAGCAAAGATTCCTGCCTACGACATGATCAAAACCTCCGTGAACATCATGCGTGGCTGTTTTGGTGGCTGTTCTTTCTGTTCTATTACTGAGCACGAAGGTCGTATCATCCAAAACCGTTCTCAAGAGTCGATCATAAACGAGCTTGAAGAAATCCGAGACAAAGTACCAGGCTTCACTGGTACCATTTCCGACCTTGGTGGTCCAACGGCAAACATGTATCGACTCGGCTGTAGCGATCCGAAAGCTGAAGCAAACTGTCGCCGTCCATCGTGTGTTTTCCCTGGGATCTGTAACAAGCTGAATACCGACCACAAGCACACTATCGATCTGTATCGCGCAGCACGTAAAGTGGAAGGTGTCAAAAAAGTGATGATAGCTTCTGGCGTTCGTTACGATTTGGCCATCGAGTCACCTGAATACGTTAAAGAGTTAGTTACTCACCATGTTGGCGGTTATCTGAAGATCGCACCTGAGCACACAGAAAAAGGTCCACTGAACCTAATGATGAAGCCTGGCATGGGAACTTACGATCGTTTCAAAGAAATGTTTGAGAAGTACAGTGCAGAAGCAGGCAAGAAGCAGTATCTGATCCCTTACTTCATCTCTGCGCACCCGGGCACCGAAGATGAAGACATGCTGAACTTAGCGCTGTGGCTTAAGAAGAACGACTTCGAGTGTGATCAGGTACAAAACTTCTATCCATCACCGATGTGTAACGCCACATCGATGTACTACTCGGAAACCAATCCACTTAAGCGTGTTAAGTACAAACAACGCGAAGAAGTGCCAGTAGCGAAAGGAGAGCGCCAGCGCCGCTTGCACAAAGCCCTACTGCGTTACCATGATCCGGCTAACTGGCCGCTAATTCGCGAAGCGCTTATTAGCATGGGCAAAAAGCACTTAATTGGTGACAAACAGAGCTGTCTGGTACCAGCAGAAGACAATGGAGCCCTGACTCCCGCACAGCGAAGAAAATCTGGTCGTCATGGCTCAAACCGTTTCGCGACTAAACATACAAAAAGTCAGCCAGGGTTTGAAAAGATGAACGGCTCTGGTCAGAAAAAACCAAACAATAGCCGCAACTCAGGTAACGGTGGTAAACCAACAGGTGGTCGAAATGGTAAGCCGGGCGGTCATAGTAACAGTAAGCCACCAGCGGGCGGAAAACCTTCGGCAGGTCGCAAGCCTAAACGTCGATAAGCAACCCACTCTGACACATTTTAAAATCGCAGCTTAGGCTGCGATTTTTTATTGTCATCAATCCCTTCTAACTCGCCTACTACGGATAAATTTATTAATTATTTGCGCCTTGGTTCATAGGTTCCATACTTAGTTCATTGGAATCCAACTCCCGATGGAGAGATAGAGATGAACGTTCGTCTGTCCCATGCCCTCTATATGGGCTTTTCAATAATAATAATTACCACCCTGATTTTAGCTTTCATCGTCTGGTCTCTCGTCAACAAATCTGCCACCATTTCACAGGAAATAGAGTCTGATGATGTACCCGGAGTGTTGGCCTACTTCAACGTATTGGATGCAATTGGAAGCCTACAAACTAACGCCCTCGAATATCTCAATGGCGATGCAGGGCAACGCAATGCTTTTGAAGAGAATGCCAATGAATTCCAGCAGCAATACTTGCGATTACGTGCGCTAGAGTCGGCTAAAGCCTCCGACGTCGAGAAAATGGATCGCATCATTAGCCTAGCGAACCAATACATTGAACGCATTAACCAAGGCATCTTCACCAAATTCAACCCCGCCGATGAACAGCAAGCTATCGATAAAATCAATCAGCTGACCAAAAACATTGGGGCACCGTTGGAGGATTTACTCGATCAACTCGCAGAAAAGCGTTTTACCGAAGCCTATAAAAGCACCGAGCTCGATAGGACTTTGAATCAAGACTTACCGAGTATTCGTTATTATCTTGAGTTGGTCGACGAAGCCGGCGATATGATTGCAACGCTCAATGCCTACATTATGGGTGACCCAGCAGCACGAGACACCTTTAACAATGATGCCGGCGCCTTTGCAGGATATCTCGATAAACTCCGTCCTCTAGAACCAGATCCGCAAGCTTCAAGCCAAATCGACGAGGTTGAACAGTATTACTACGACATTATTCGTATTGCTCAGGAGGTCTTTGAAGGCTACGACCCTTCGGGTAAGAGATCAGCAAACATGCTGGTCGGTGAATTGAAGCAATCTATTATTCTTCCGCTGGAAGAAATCCTCAATAACTCGGCCACAGAAGAAACCAACGACTCTATCCAAGCCTTAGCAGAACTCAACAACAATATGTCGACCATTATTTTCTGGCTGACCATAAATGTTATTGTGGTGTTGGTTGTCGGCATTGCTGTCGCTTGGGGCCTACTAAACATCATCCGTCAGAGACTAGATGTGATTGCAGCAAAAGCCAAGTCCATTGCTGACGGTGATTTGTCAGAACCGCCGATCAATGAAACCAACAAAGATGAACTGGGTGAACTCGCTCGTGCAATTGATGCAATGCAACAGTCTCTCAGAAGTGTGTTATCCAATATCACAAGTGTTGCTTCTGAAGTTGCTAGCAACACGCAAATGGTCGAGGACACAACTAAATTGGTTGCTTCTGGTATTGAGGAACAAGCAGACAAAGCTACACTAATCGCCAGTGCTGTCGAAGAGATGACTGTTACCGTCAATCAGGTTGCAGATCAAAGCACTGACGCTGCAGCAAGTTCACGTCAGGCTGGTGAGGAAGCAACCAATGGCGGTAAATTGATGCAAGAAACCGTCAATGGCATGAATCGGATCTCCGAAGTCGTCAATGAAACCGCAGAAACTGTCGACAGTTTAGGTAAACGCGGAGAAGAGATCGGTAACGTCATCAAAGTCATTAACGATATCGCCGAACAAACCAACTTGCTCGCGCTCAATGCAGCCATTGAAGCCGCACGAGCTGGTGAACTTGGTCGAGGGTTTGCCGTGGTCGCTGACGAAGTACGAAGTCTGGCTGAAAGAACCTCAAAAGCGACAGAAGAGGTAGGCGGTTTGATAAGCTCGATTCAGAACGAAACACGTCAGGCCGTAGAGCGGATGAGCGAAGGGACTCATTTAGTTGCAGAAGGTGTAACCCTCTCTAATTCTGCCGGGGATGCCCTAACACAGATCGTGTCCCGTGCTCAGGATGTGAACCAAATGATCGATATGATCGCAACTGCCGGAAATGAGCAAGCTACAGCAGCACAAGAGATGTCGCGTGACATCAATACCATCAGCCAAATTGCCGACAACTCGGTTCGCACCACTCAAGATGGCGCTCAAGCGGTCAGCCAGCTTTACCGAAAAGTCGAGGAACTGGAACAAGTTGTCGCTCGTTTTAAACTTTAATCAATAAAAAAGGCTTAGCCTCAATGGCTAAGCCTTTACTTTATCTCTCCGGATTACGCGTTTGCTGCTTCAAATTCCTTCATGAATTCAACCAGAGCTTTTACACCTTCTACAGGCATTGCATTGTAAATTGAAGCACGCATACCACCGACAGCACGATGGCCCTTCAACGAAACAAGGCCTTTCGCTGCAGCCTGTTCTAGGAATAGGCCATCCAGTTCAGGTTTAGCAAGCTGGAAGGGTACGTTCATTCGTGAACGATTCTGAGCGCAAACTTCGTTTTTATAGAAATCAGAGCTATCAATACATTCATAAAGAATCGCTGCTTTCTCGCGGTTAATCTGCTCCATAGCCGCGACACCACCCTGCTCTTTCAACCACTTAAACACCAAGCCAGACAAGTACCAAGCGAAAGTCGGTGGCGTATTAAACATTGAGTCTTTCTCTGCCAACATCTTGTAGCTGATGAAGCTCGGTAAAAGTTCATGAGCAAGATCCAGCAAGTCATCACGGACGATGGCAATACAGATCCCCGCAGGGCCAATATTCTTTTGAGCACCAGCGTAAATAACCCCGTATTGAGAGACGTCGATCTCTCTTGAAAGTATGTTGGATGACATATCCGCAACGATGGGTTTATCCGTCTTAGGCAGTTCTGAAATCTCGATACCATCGATAGTCTCATTTGGACAAAAATGTACATAAGCGGATTGAGGGTCAATCTTCCATTCTGATGCATCAGTGACCGCCAATTTACCTTCTTTTGTGGTTTTGGCATTAAATACATCCACTTCGCAGTATTTTTCTGCTTCTTTGATTGCACTTTCTGCCCAGTATCCTGCATCAACGTAGGTCGCTTTCTTAGCACTACCTAATAGGTTTAATGGGACAGCAGCAAACTGTGCACGAGCACCACCCTGACAGAACAAGACTTTGTAGTTGTCAGGAACATTCAGTAGGTCACGAAGATCTTGTTCTGCATCCTCAGCAACCTTAATAAACTCTTTGCTTCGGTGGCTAATTTCCATCACAGATGTGCCCAATCCGTTCCACTCAACGAATTCGGATTGTGCTTTTTCCATTACAGCTCTAGGCAGCCCCGCTGGTCCGGCACTAAAGTTATAAACATTGTCCATTTCGAGATTCCTTGCTCATGCTTTCAATAAGTAATGACAGGATTAATAGCACGTTTTCTCACGTATAAAAAGCAAGAAAAGAGGTCTTTAGACCTCTTTTTCATGTAAGTGATAAAAATCCTAACTTATGGCTGCATCATTGCTGGCAATAGTATCGCCATCAAAGGTATTTGCTGCCCGTTTTCGAATACAAGATTGCCATCTTTTAGCTCAGCCTGAATCTGGTAGCCCTTATCGTTCTGACTAACAAACTCCATCACCATCGCTTCATCGACACCCTGTTTAATGAAAGGATACTGTTCAACCAAGCCATTGGAGAAAAACGTGTCTAAGTTCCCCGTTAAAGAAGGAAGAATGTTGGCAGGGTTTTGAGTGACATTGGTGGTTCCTTCTGGAACGGTAATTTTCCATGTACTTTCGAACTCGCCATTGTCACCTAAGGTCAGAGCCATCTTATTCATAGATAGGTAGAAACCTTTAGAAAATAGGGTTTCCACGTAAGGAATCGCATCTTGGATATCGTCAGCCGTCAGCACCGGATTATTCTGATACATACTAACCAAATGCTCAAATGAGCTGCTGTCTAAATCGCCGAATTCTAAATCCAGCACCAAGTTGTCCACCTCGTCTTCAGACATAAGTAATTTATCAACGCTCACAACATGTTTGCTATTTACACGTTGAGAGGCATCATCAAGTGAAGAAGCAAACTGATACTGACCACTTTTCAGAGAGAACAAAGGGGCTTGTGTGGAATCGAGAACCGACACTTCCGCAATGTTGATTTTCTGGTCGCCCAGCCAAAAACTGTTTTGCTTTCTGCCAAGGCCCGAGCCTGTGATGTTCGACAGCAGCATCTTTTCACCTGTATCGAAATCGACTTCAACGGAAGGAATGTTAAGGTCGTAGCTGACTTCTCCCAACACCGTAACATGGCCTTTCAGAGACGAAGGTGTCACTGATACCATAGCGCCCCCGTCACCTTCGGTTGTTTGATGCCAGTTACCCAGCTCCAACGAGTAGTCCGTATTGCCGTTAAGTTGAGTCACCGTTGTCATCGTTAAAGGAAACTGCTCCGCATTTTCCAACGTGGACTCTGCTTTCAAACTAAACAAACCGTGAGTGACATGGCTATTCACGACGAATTCCGTCGGCAAGCCATCAATTTCCAGTTGGCTGGCAAGCTCAGGATCCGCAACCGTGTAACGAGTTTGTACTTCAGAAGAGAGGTAGCCGCGGTTGTAGGAAACAACTTCAGCTTTCACTGAATCATTGCTTAGATGCGTAATGCCATCATGGATAACATTTTGTCCAATTTGTCCTACCGCCAGAGGCCAACATAAAGCCAAAGCGATTGCGCCACCAATAGCGCCGTATTTTTTCAACTGATGCATGTAATTATCTTCACTTAGGTATTTCTTGCAGTTTACACCAAAAAACATTGAGTTAAATCAGAGTATTGGCTTTCTTCACAAATCGAAGACGAATCTAAAACCTGTGTCTCAGTCACTCTGAGTAATCCTTGTTAGAGTAATTTCAGATCAGGGAGTTCATTAGAGACAGGCGACAACAGTGAATCAGTATGCCTTACTGTGCTTAGACAACAATCCTATTAGTGTAGAGCAACTGCGACGAGAGCTGGGTCAATTCGCGGCAAGGTTCGACATACATACGGCTGATACAATCGAAGACGCACACGCTTCGCTGGCTTACTGTCAGGAAAATCAGCAACCTGTCGCGCTGGTACTGGCTAGCCATCATGAAAACTTTAATGGCGCTGAATTTCTGATTCAGTTAGACAAAAGCCACCATACACAAAGCGCACGTAAGATTTTGATCAGCTGCGGACAAGACATACAAGCGATACTGTCTGCCGTCAATGAAGGTAGACTGGATCATTGTCTGACTAAACCGTTGCAGGACAACTTGGTATACAAAACGGTCAAAAAAGAACTCACGACTTTCATTCTAAAGCACGACGAAGAAAACCTTCTCGCATATAGTCAAATACTCGATCAACAGCGTCTTCTTAGAGCACACATCGAACTCAAAATGCGCAGCTATCGCGAGGGTTTTATCACTGATCATCACACGCTCTCCGATCAAGAGCTCGCTGAGCAAGTTATCTCAGCTTTGCATGAGTTCTTCTCAGATCAGGACGACACTCGCGCTTGCCGAACCTATTCATCTGAACATCTGCTCACCATTGAAGGAGAAGAAAATCAATTTCTCTGGTTCATTACCAAAGGAGAAGTTGCGCTATATAAAAAAGACGAACTAGGAATACAGCGCGAGGTGGTCAGACACAACAAAGGTAATATTGTCGGAGGGATGTCGTTTGTCACGGGTGAGCCCTCATTCTCGACAGCACTGACTTTAAAACAAACTGAGGTAATAAAACTCGACCGAGACATTTTCGCTAAAGTCATGCATTCCAACACCACCCTGCTTCCTTTGTTTACTAACCTACTTCTGCGTCATTTCAATCGTCGCCTGCAGCGCAGTATTAATACTAAGCTCGAACTGCAAAAGACGCTTGAATCCCTAGAGTCTGCCCATCAACAACTCATTGAGCGTGAAAAGATGGCAATGCTAGGCCAATTGGTCGCGGGCGTTGCCCATGAGCTAAACAATCCTGTAGCGGCAATTCTTCGCAGTACGGAAACGCTAACGGCTAACATTCATAAATTAGTCAGTGATGATAATGGTCAATCCAGACTCAAAACTCTAGGAGCGGATATTCTGGCTAAATCTCTCGATTCCAAACCGAGGTCAACTTCTGATGAACGGCAACTAGCCAAAAATATAGAATCTCAGGTGGGTGAACGTCGAATCGCTAAAAAGCTGGTCAAACTCGGGTTAGAAGACAATCAAGAATGGTTGAAGCGTACTCAAAGCAACCAAGCTGAAGTAGCGCATGAGCTCGACCTTCTTGAGAGTTATCACATTACAGGAGCAACTTTACGATCCATCAATGTTTGTGCTCAACGTATCGCCGACATGGTCAAGAGCCTTAAAGGCTACGCTCGCCCAGACGATGAGACGTTTCGATTATCTGACATTCATGAAGGAATTGAAGATACGCTGGTCATCTTTGAAAATAAACTCAAGATGCACGGCGTAGAAAAAGTGTACGGTGATTTACCACTAATGCAGTGTATGCCAATGGCTTTGCAGCAAGTCTGGACTAACCTCATATCCAACGCCATTGACGCTCTTCCTGAAAGAGGGACACTTTTGATTCAATCTGAGACTCGCAGCTATAACGACCAACAATGGGCTGTTATTTCAATTGAAGACAATGGTTGTGGTATTTCCAAAAAGCTACAGCGTCAAATTTTTGCCCTCAACTTTACCACTAAAAAGGAAGGCAACTTTGGATTAGGCATTGGCCTATCAGTTTGCCAGCAAATTGTGCATCAACATGGGGGGCGGATTGAAGTTCAGTCTGAACCTAATCGATTCACCAAAATGTCAGTGTGGCTCCCCTTGCAGACACACGACACAATGTGAGGACTCAACATGACTAAATACCTAATCTTATGTGTCGATGATGAGCGCGAAGTGCTAGACAGTGTGATTCAGGATCTCGACTGCTTTGAAGAGCACTTCGACCTTGAAGCTGCAGAATCTGTCGCGGAAGCGAAATCTATCATAGAAGAAACTGAGCAGGAGGGAGGGAAGCTAGCGCTCATTCTTTGCGACCACATAATGCCTGAGCAAACTGGCATTAGCTTTCTCATTGAACTTAATGACAATGCATCCACTCAAACGGCACGCAAAGTATTGCTAACTGGTCAAGCCGGATTGGAAGACACAGTAGAAGCTGTGAATCACTCCAGCCTGCATTTTTACATTGCCAAACCTTGGCGAGGGGACAACTTACGCGATGTCATCAAAAAACAACTTACCCAATATATGATAGAGAACAATGCTGACTTGATGCCTTGGGCTGCCATTCTCGATACAGAACAGATATTAGATGCTGTCGCAAAAAACCGAATCAATTTTGGAGAATAGATCACCAAATTGTGCGTATTTTGGCATATTGATTGCTTCAACATGTAAATAACGACAAAACAATGACATTTTTGTAGTGTAGGACTACAACAATGCATTATGATGTCTCGATATGGCAGCGCTCCGTCGCACCAAACCAAGGAAATTAACAAGAATAGGTTTTTCTTTCGTATGCGTAAAACAATCTTAGCTGCAGCCCTTGTGCTAGCATCTGGTCAAGCTTTTGCAGAGACCGACCCAAACAGCCCAACCGTAATGAGTAACTTCAGCTACGATTACCTGGAAGCTCGCATTGGCGCAAGTCCTGTAACGTTCGGCGCGGCTGCAAGTAAATCTATCCACCCAAACGCTCATGTGATTGGCCGTGTTGATTCAGAGTTTGAAGGTGATTATGACGCGGCAGCAGGCTTTGGCTTCCACGCACCAATCAACAACTGGGCTGATTTTACTGGTGAAATGCTATTCCGCCTTGTCGATTTTGGTGGCAAAGAAGGTAAAGGCACTGACACGGGTATGGAATTGAACCTAGGGGTTCGTCAATGGCTAGGTCCGCAACTAGAAGTAGGCGGTAAAGCAGGCTACGTCTCCATCGAAGATAACGATGACTGGATTGGTTCAGCGTACGTACGCTTCCACTCAACAGAGCTTTTCTCAATTGGTGCTGAAGCGCGCATCAATGATTTCTATGGTGACCAGCTAATGTTCACAACGCGATTCAAGTTCTGATAACACATTTCAGAATGAGATAACCAAATACTAAAAAGCCGAGGTCATTGACCTCGGCTTTTTTATGTCTGTTACTCAGCAAGTGTATTACGCACAACTCGCTAGAAGCTGACGTTTACGCGGTTCTTGGATAAGCTTCCAATGTACACCATCAATGGCACCAGCAAATTTCCAAAGTAGCTTAACATCGACATCATTGCCGTATGTCGCTTTCACTTTAGAGAACACTTCAGGTGCACCGAGCTCCAAGAAGGTGTCAACATCAACAACACCCGCTTTTTTCACCATGCGCTCTAGTGTGAGCTGCATGTTCGGCAAATCTCTTAAACGACGACTTGCTGACGACTTCTTATAGTGACGCTGAGACACCGAAAACTTAATCGAATTCTCAACAATCTCATCTAAAAGCTCATTTTTATTATTAAATAGATGAGTAATATCGTAATAATTCACCGTCGCAGTCGTTTGTTTTTTAACATGACGGTACTTGATACAGCCCAAATCCGTCAATTTGTCATCTAAATAGTCACCACCTCGAATAAACACTTTGTCAGCACTCATTAGGGCAAACATTGCGTCTTGTTTGAATAAACCCGTTCCACCAAACATTGAACGTTTTTGGAAACTACCAAACTTGTTAACGTAATTAATAAATTGTTGCTCTGTCATATCCATTGATCCTTCTAATCTAGAAAACCCCGATTATTTATGATCACCAGATAGCAGCAGCTTTAAGCGAAAAATGTAAATCAGCCAGCGAAGCTATGGTTTATGTTTTTATTAGCATACCGACTGCAAGTACTATAAATGATAGTTAACGTTACAAAATAAGTCTGTGCACAGCTCACACCAATAAAACTAAATTCATATAAATTCGGGACTGACATCACACTAGTGTCGTTTCCATACTTCACTGCAAAAAATACATCGGACAAAAACTCTCAATTAACTTATCAATAATTTGCATAATAATGGTCCGGGAAGTTAAACTGTAACTAGTAGAATCTTTAGCTGATCAAGCATGAACCACCTATCTTTTTATTGGCTTCCTGAAAACAATGAACTTCTGGTTAAAGGCATCGAGTCTGAATTTTCAACATTAGTTGAACACGCCATCAACTCGGGCAAGATTACCCTGCCACCGATATCAGATGTTGTTTTAAAAATACAAAAATTATGTACCCAAGACGCAACTACAGTATTGGACGTTGCGGATAGCTTGCTCGAAGACCCAGGCCTTGCGGCCATTGTTATCCGAGTCGCTAATTCGGTCATCTTCAACCGCCGCAATATTACGTGTACCGACTTGGTCACGGCGGTATCACGTCTCGGCATTTTACGAGTGCGTGATATTGTGACCGCACAAGCCATCGAACAGCTTAAGCACTCCGTGAATTTAAGCCGTAGCTGCAATGAAGTTCTGATTAACAGTGCTCATAACTCTAGAGAATTGGCAGCTACCATGGTGATGGTGGTGAAAGGTTTCAAAGAGTCAAACGACCCAAGATATAGCAATCTGGAAACAGATAAGGCTTTATTGACAGGTTTATTAGCTGATATTGGCTTATTTTGCATCGTGAACGAATACCATATGTACTTGGAACAAGGTAATTACCTCGCAGAAGACATTGCGTTCCAGATATTTAATAACCAGTGCTCCAATGCAAGTCGCCTTGTTCTAGAACATTGGGGTTTTGATAGCGATTTCCTCGAAGTCGCCACCAATCAAACCACGCAAAGGCAAAGTGTGGATGTCAGTTACCTAGACATCGCCCGTATCGCCAATCATATCCTGATGTTTCGTCGCCAAGATGACAAGATCGATGAACACACCGTTGAATTTGACCTGACTGGTGCAGATATACTGTACAAACTCAGTAATTTAAGTGATATTGAGTTCAATACACAAATCAATGAGTTAATTAGCGCTAGCGGACTCTAGCGCTAAACGTACCAGTACACAGGAAGCCACATGTTTTCAGGGATGATATTCATCTTTGCCCCACTCGTTGTGGGGTATCTGATATCGATTTCCAAACCATCAATTCTCGATAAAATCAACGCCACGACCTCCAACCTCATCTATGTCATTTTGGCATTAATGGGGCTGAGCCTCGCGGCGCTCGATAATTTGGGTCAAAATCTACAACTGATCCTTCAATATGTAGCAGTCTTCTTCGTTTGCCTGAGTTTGAGTAACTTAGCTGCACTCCCCTTTATCGACAAACTTCTCCCAATTGAAACAGATGCCAAGCAAACCAAACTCCCTTTGTCCGGTATGGCTATGGAATCGGCCAAGCTGATCGTTGTTGTTGGTGGTGGGTTAGTCGCAGGCTTAATGCTTCCTATCGATTTGAGTTGGGTCGATACTGCCAGCGAATGGATTTTGTTTGTCCTACTCTTTTTCATTGGCATTCAGTTGCGCAACAGTGGCCTGACTCTTCGCCAAATACTGCTAAACAAGCATGGCATGATCATCGCCCTAGTGATCATTGCCACGTCGATGATAGGCGGTGCGATTGCAGCCATGATTTTAGACATCGATCTTTACCGTGGCTTGGCAATGGCATCTGGATTTGGCTGGTATTCTTTAGCTGGCATTCTGATGGGTGATGCTTTTGGCCCTGTCTACGGTGGAGCCTCATTTATGATTGAACTCCTCCGAGAACTGGTTGCCTTAGTATTGATTCCCCTCGCTATACGCACTAAGCCCTGTACAGCGATTGGCTATGCTGGTGCAACGGCGATGGACTTTACGTTACCCGTTATACAGACCACTGGTGGGGTACGTTGTGTACCAATTGCGATAGTGAGTGGATTTATATTAAGCCTATTAGTGCCCGTATTGATGCTTTTCTTTGTCTCTCTTGCAGGCTAGATCGCATGATTTTATGTTCAGATTCACTATATTAGGGCTCAACCACACGTTATAATTTAGCGCTTGCTAATTTAGTGGGTTTATAATAACTATTCTTCAAAAGGAATCATTATGACACGTCTACTTATTGCTTTGCTGCTGGGCGCGACCTCTACTATGGTTGCCGCAGCTGACAATGCATGTTTGTCCAAGAAATACGACGCCTATGTTGATGCTTCTCTACACTGGTACGAAGATCTCGCAAAGCTAACTTCTGAACAATACCCTGACTTAAAAGAAGTCAGTGAGTGGTTTCTGGAAGGTCGAAAAAACCATTTTGAGTTGAACCGCGCTGCTGTTCACTACTACCTTGAAAACGACCCATCTAAGATTGCTACCAGTCAGCCCGTTGAAGCTTGGCTTCAGCTGGAGCAGAAGGACATTAAAACCTTGTCCTCGCGTAGCGATGAACTCGGTCGACTGGCGCAGGTCACCTTCAGTGATCGTCAATCAAAGCCGCATGAGAAGAACTACGATCTTCGCTCGGCTTTCGCAGATTTGTTGAGCCATCCAACAAAAATTGATGATGCGTTAAAGCGCTACAATGAAGCGATTAAAGACCTAGAAACCATTTCATGTGATACATAATGGATATTGCCGCTGGACCTTTTCTTCAGCGGCAACGTTCAAATCACAGTATCTAAGATCAAACAATTAAGACGGGACTTTGCGCCCGTTTTCGTTTAGATTGTCCCGCTGCAACAAAAAAGATAAGAGCAATGTAGCTGTATGGTATCGGAACATAAAACGGCTGACGCGAGTTTCGAGAGTTTACTCCGAATCTTTACCGTCCCTGAAGGGCCAGACTCAACACTGACAAAAATCGAAGAAAAGTTATCGCAAAACCTGAACCAGTTTTTGCGCGAACATATCGTCGCGGAAGAAAAGCCACTTAGAGAAATCGAAAAAGACTTCTCCAATGCGTCACTTCCAGAGCAACCCGAATTCGTTTCCGAGCATACTCAACATTTGCTTGATACCTTAGTATCACATTCAGTTCATACTTCTGCACCGAGCTTTATCGGCCACATGACTTCGGCACTGCCCTACTTTTTGATGCCACTGTCTAAGATCATGATCGCGCTCAATCAAAACTTGGTCAAAATCGAAACATCCAAAGCTTTTACACCTTTAGAGCGCCAAGTACTTGGTATGCTTCACCGACTGGTATACAACCAGAACGATGAGTTTTACGCTAAATGGATGCACAGTGCTAATCATTCTCTGGGTGCTTTTTGTTCTGGTGGAACTATCGCCAACATTACGGCACTTTGGGTTGCGAGAAACAACGCCTTAAAAGCTACAGGTGATTTCAAAGGTGTAGAAAAAGAAGGGCTATTCAAAGCCATGAAACATTATGGCTATGAAGGTCTTGCTGTATTAGTTTCTGAGCGCGGGCACTATTCATTGAAAAAAGCGGCAGACGTTCTTGGTATTGGACAAGAAGGTTTGGTTGCCATTAAAACAGATACTAATAACCGTATTTGTCCTCAAGCGCTGCAGGAAAAAATAACTCAGCTAAAACAGCAAAACATTAAGCCCTTTGCAGTGATTGGTGTTGCCGGTACAACAGAGACTGGCTCGATTGACCCAATCGCCGATATCGCGGCTATTTGTCAGCGTGAAAGTTGCCATTTCCATATTGATGCAGCATGGGGCGGTGCGACCCTGATGTCTAACAACTATCGTCACCTCTTGGACGGCGTAGAGTTAGCAGACTCGATAACCATTGATGCTCACAAACAGCTCTACATTCCTATGGGTGCGGGCATGGTGCTGTTTAAAGATCCAGAAGCCATGAAATCTATCGAGCACCACGCACAATATATCTTGCGTAAAGGCTCGAAAGACCTAGGCAGTCACACGCTAGAAGGCTCTCGTTCTGGTATGGCCATGCTGGTTTATGCCGCGATGCATATCATCAGTCGCCCTGGTTACGAGCTACTGATCGATCAAAGTATTGAAAAAGCCAAGTACTTCGCCGAGTTGATCAAACAGCAGATCGATTTCGAACTCGTCTCAGAGCCGGAACTGTGTCTACTGACCTATCGATACATTCCAGCTGAGATCCGCAGTGCTCTTGAAAAAGCCGGTCCTAAGCAGAAGTCGGAAATAAATGAGTTGCTCAATGAGCTGACAAAGTTCATTCAGAAACGACAACGCGAAACAGGTAAGTCTTTTGTTTCTCGAACTCGCCTCAACCCCGAGCAATGGGACAGAATGAATACCATTGTATTCCGAGTTGTACTAGCTAATCCTCTTACTGGACGAGACATCCTGAGCATGGTTCTCGAAGAGCAGCGAGAGATTGCAAAACAAGCACCAAAATTGATGGCGAGGATCCAATCCGCCGCTCAAAAAATCAAAGAAAACTGAAAATTTCTTTCGAAAAAGCTGTAACTTGCCGAACATCGACAGCCTCAAACCGCGAAAACCTTTGCATATAACACGCATTTATGTAGTTTTGGCAAAATTTAGTTTGAGGCTTGTCATATTCTCACTAATTGAACCGTATAAAAATTACTGTAAACCTTTTGCTTAGGTTTATACTGGACGCATGGCGCTGGATAGTTATTGCCTTTAGGTGACGACTTGTGACCTCTTTTACCAACAGGCATATCCAGTGAGTTGTTCTCTATACCCTCGTGAACACTATGAATACATTAGAAAAAATTCAGAAAAACCTAGAGAATTTCAGCAAGTCTGAACGTAAGGTTGCCGAAGTCATCATGGCATCTCCTCAGACTGCGATTCACTCTAGTATCGCTACACTGGCTAAAATGGCTGATGTGAGTGAGCCAACTGTTAACCGTTTTTGCCGCCGTTTGGATACCAAAGGTTTCCCCGACTTTAAACTTCATCTGGCACAGAGCCTCGCAAATGGTACACCTTATGTGAACCGCAACGTTGAGGAAGATGATGGCCCAGACGCCTACACACATAAGATTTTCGAATCAACCATGGCTTGTCTCGATGTAGCCAAGAATAGCCTCGATTCAATGCAAATCAACCGTGCCGTTGACCTGCTAACTCAAGCAAAACGCATTTCGTTTTTTGGCCTTGGTGCTTCTTCTGCCGTTGCTCGTGATGCGCAAAACAAGTTTATTCGTTTTAATATCCCGATTACCTGTTTTGAAGATATTGTCATGCAACGCATGAGCTGTATTAACTGTACAGATAATGACGTGATTGTACTGATTTCTCACACTGGCCGAACTAAAAGCCAGGTCGAAATTGCCAACTTAGCACGCGAAAATGGTGCAACGGTCATTGCGATCACAGCAAAAGATTCACCTTTGGACAAAGCGAGCTCATTGTCGATTTCACTTGACGTACCTGAAGACACAGACGTTTACATGCCGATGGCGAGTCGTGTTGTACAAATGACTGTGATTGACGTGTTGGCAACCGGCTTTACCCTTCGCCGAGGCTCTGGCTTTAGAGAAAACCTCAAACGCGTCAAAGATGCGTTGAAAGACTCTCGGTACGATAAGCTGTCCCAATTTTAAAAAGGAGCGCATTAGCGCTCCTTTTTGTTTCAATGTTTAAGAGTTCTGTAATCGAACTTCTACGTCAGCCAAGCCACTCTTCACAATCTGAGCGCTTGACTGCTCACTCGACTCTGCTAAAAGACAATCATCATTACAATTGCATACCTGTTGAAGAATATAAGTTAATCTCTGCTTAGTAAGTGGCAATGGATTTCCTTTGATCGCCACAGACTTAAGTGCATCTTCCGCAACAGCATCAAAAGACGTACTACACACGCCAAACTGACTCAACGTGGGTAAGGAAAGTTTATCAAGCATCATGTTGGCCCATAGTACCCCATCTTCCCGTTTAGCATTCACTCTACCCGTCAGCAAAATCGCCATCTTCTTGTAACGAGCTAAAACGTCGTGCCTTTCTGCATCCTGTGCTGCTTTTATGTTTTCCGTCATCACATGGGGTGCAAGCCTCGCCGCAATCACGCTATGAGGTGCTTCGAGCTTGCCACCCAAGGCGGAAGCCAGCCCATGCGCTGCGCCAAGTTTGGCATTAGTGCTAGCCATTCCCCCCAGCATAGCAACAAAAGAGAGGTCAGAGCGAGCTTGCGGTTTGTCTTCAAGGCACCCGGACAGAATCGAAGTACTCAGCCTGCGAAGTCCTTCTTCACATATCATATCGGTTAGTGGGTTTGGGTCACCACAAACATAGGCTTCCATTAAGCGAGTAAAAGTCTCCATTGCTCCACGGCCCGATTTGTAAGAATCGGTCCCATAGGTCAATGTCGGGTCAACGATGGCCACATCCGCCAGCATCTCCGGACTACGTAAACTCACTTTGACTTTGTCCTGTCCTGAACGTAGCACTGCATTACGGGTTACCTCAGAGCCCGTACTTGCTGTCGTTGGGATAGCGATAAAAGGGATAGGTTTAGCCTTTAACGGCACATTACGCCCGACGACTTCCACATAGTCATAAACGTCGCCTTGGTTGGGAATGATCGCCGCTAAGGCTTTCCCCATGTCTAAAACACTTCCGCCTCCCATGGCAACAACCATATCTGGTTTGAATTTCCGCCCCACTAAAGCAGTTTCTTCAATCATTACGATGTTAGGTTCACCAGAAACGGAAACGTGCTGATAGCGCATCCCCTGCGACTTGATGTAGTCGACAACCATCTCGACTCTATCTAGACTTTGGCCTGAGACAAGCAACACGCTGTAACCATATTGATTAAGAATAGAAAGAGATGACTGTAAGGCACCTTCACCAAAGACAATACGGGTGGAGGTCATGAACTGGAACATACCTAAGACTCCTTTCTTAAAATTAATTATTAATTTTCAGAAACTTAGATAGAAACCCAAAACACAAAAATTAAAAATGGCGACAAAGTGGCGACGGATTTCTAACTATGTTCATCATGCTTCATAGAACAACATGATTTTAGTTTAGTTTTATTGTCTTATGTCATCGCGTCAGTTTTCTTAGAAGATAACTTCTTTAAATTACGACTTGTAACGCATACTTCTGCGAATCGTAGGAAAGTTGCTAAGACGTCCTGCCGTAGAACTTCAAAGAAAAACACAAAAAACCATTATATATCAAAAACTTACTATATATCACATGTATATAAAAACAGTTAAAAATGGCGATTTAGAACCCTATTTAACGTAGTTTTTCAATGAGTGCCGCCATTTTTGTCGCCACTTTTCGACTTTAAATTCAAGGTTACTGACGTTTAAAAGTAAACGTTCCTATGTGTGCACTAGTACTCCTATGAACACCATTTAGGAAATCAGTATCGGCAGCATTAGATGTTAGAAGACTAACGTTGGACTTTGGAGAACTATCAACATTCGCTGACGTAAAAGTCGCACCATCATCAGTACCAGAATCATATACTTTTAGTTCAACTGTCAAATCGTCCACCCACGCTCCATTTTGGTACAAATTCAAGCTATCTACACCCACAAACCAATCTGGACTCGGAGCCACCATTGTAATAACACTAACTAGTGGAAAATCCGTGTCCACGCTAAACTGCACTTGCACCTGTGTCTGCCCAGTAGCCAATCCATTGCCTTCAATAAGCGACTGACTATTGCCTGAATTTTGAATGTCTCCTATTTCTGACTTAATTGAGTTAGTTCCTCCTGTTTCAGCCACTTCTTCTAGACCAGTGGTAGCTAGAGTCCCACTTTTAAACAAACTTGCAGCAGAGTTATGCGTCATGCCAATCAAGGGAGAAAAATGGGCATTGCTCGGATAATTTGTTGGGAAGGTTACAGAGCTCCAATTGCTCGTGAACGTTAATACATATGATGCTGATGTATTAGAATTTGAGTTAGATTCATCTCCACAGGCAACAAGACTAAGACCAAATAGAAATATCAAAACCGTTTTTGAGGTAAATTTGTTCCATTGCATATCCAATCTCCATACATTTCGGTACGTTCTTTTGTAGACCGTCTTTTTTGAAGATGCATTTCACACAATGGAAACATTTAATTAACATAAATGTCGCTAGGCTTAAATTCTATTGGGGAGGCTAGCTAACTTTCGTTGGGCTGAAGCTCTTTTTCTAAGTTAGAACAGGCTACTCGCCTGATACTTGGCCAACACTTTACGAACGTTCTCCTATACCTATAGTTCACGTAGGTCTCAATACTCTAGGTAGAAACCGCTATGTCGCCATCTTTTTAGGAAAGCCTTTAGACATTGAACTTCACTTGTGACGTAAGTCCACACCTAACAAAGCAAATAAGACAAGCATTTAACATTCAACATATCAATACTATAGAATGACGCTTCCTGATTCTGTGCTTGTAAAAGCACTGCAACTCGACCTAAAAACTATAAGGAAAAAAGAATTGAATTCTGAAGTTGTTTTAGCTAGTAGGTGGTCTAGGTTTTGGGCTGGCTTTTGTGACAGCCTTATGTTGTTCATTTTCCGAAAGGATAAACGTTGTATACATGACTTAATCGCTAGTTCTCAAGTAATCAATATTGCAGTAACTAATAAAGACGAATCCAAAAATACCGACAATGATTAAATTGAGAAAGAGATCAATGAAAAAACTTTTAGCTCTATTGGCCACAACTCTGTTCACTATCCCATCTATTGCATCTGAGGATGTTACTCATTGGACTGTCACAATTTCAAAAGTCCATGTAAATGACGAAACGGTAAAAATTCAGACACTTGGCGCAAGCCAGCCTAACCCTTCAAGTTCTCAGTGGTCTTGTACAAACGGTTGGCTAAACCTAGATGGTTATTCAAACGCGATTGCTGCAGGACTAAAGTTTTCAGCCGCTATGGAAGCATACAAATCAAAAACCACAGCACGAGTAGGTGTAAAGGGAAGCGGTAATGATTGTGTACTTACTTACATAACCATCAACTGACCAACTTATCACTAAACGCCAAGAACAAGAACTAAAAATAGCAAACAAGGTTTAACAAAAATGATATCTAAACTAAAAGCAATATGTGTGTTACTACTTATTGTAAATTCAAATGTAGTATTGGCATCGCAGTACGTCGGCACTGTAAGAAATGTAGTCTGCCACTCGAAAAACATTAGTTCACTCTGTCAGGTTAGATTAAACAGTTCTATACAAGGGAGCACATGCGCCAACAATGAATGGACTTACGTCTTCGATGGTTCGACACTCGAAGGTAAAAACCTGCTCTCAATTCTTATTTCAGCTCAGGTTTCTAAAAGCACAGTCGTTATTGGTGGTACAGGTTCTTGTTCTTTAAATAATGAATCTGAAGATATTCGCCATGTTTTTATAGATACGCCTTAAGCGCAGAAACATCGCCGAGCCTAAGCTCGGCGTTTTCTTTAGGACAGACTACTCGCTTCATGTCTCATCAGCGCAATCCTGCTGCTCTCCTACTTCAATACAAATGCTCACTTCGCAAGCACACAACCTAGTTTTAGCTTTCTAATTACGCGCTTTAAATCACAAAATAATATATAAAGCAATGATTGCATTGATAATATTAATAATTCTATGTATGAATAGCTCAGCACTCAAGTGCTAATCTCATAACTTCTATAAAGGATTGATAATGAAAAAGATTCTGCTAGCAACTCTTCTGGCTTCTGTAAGTTCATTCGCGTTTGCAACAGCAACTGACTACGGCGAAATTTCCAAACTTTATACAAACAATCAGGGACACATTGCGATTCAGCTAAATCGCGGGTTTCCGAAAGCAGATGAGCTAAATACATGTTCTAACCACTCTGGCTGGGCTGGTCTGCACTCTCCTGATCCGACAATCAAAGAGCTGTTAGTTGCGGCTAAATCTTCTAACCAAGATATAACGATCGTTACCAATGGGTGTGAAGGCGATTGGTTAAAGATATACTCACTTGTCGTCGAATAGTCTTTAATTTGAGCCTCTTTCGAGGCTCTTTTTCTAAGTTAGAACGGGCTGTTAGCCTGATACTTGGCCAACACTTTACGAACGTTCTCCCACAGCTCATTTAGATCTCGATACTCTAGGTAGAAACCGCTGTCGATGAACTCTGATCCGCTGGATTCAAACCACGGCTTGTCTTCACCTTTGCCCCCTATTCCTAATTCAAACTTCGCGCAGAACTTCCCGCCTTTTGGTCTTATCTGAAACTTAATGTGATATGTCCAGTGGCTTTCTGCTGGGCAACGCTTGTAGAGTGCGGGTAGCCAGCCAGAGTCATAGAAGTTAGGTAAACAGGTTTCGGGGAGTTGGTATTGAGCGGGAGGAAGTGTCGGCATGGCGCTGCGGAGTTGATTGGCCATCTGGTTGAATGCGTTTATATAAGCTTCCTTTATCTGCGCTGCTTTCTTTCCGGTAAAGCCCATGACCAAGAACATAAAACCATCTTTTGTCATCTCAAAAGCTTTTCGAAGCTCACCTTTTTTGTCTCGATATTCAACGTGCGTAAAATTGCGCGCGTTAAACTCATCAGAACATTCAAGGCTATTGAGTTTGCGAATAACATCTCGATGCTGCTTATTAAAAGCTTCTGCGACTTTAAGAGATGTGGTACGAATTTTCTCACCTTGGTTAAAGACAAGATCAGGTACAGTCAATGTAAGGGAAGTTGTATTAGGCATGATGGCCTCCTTGAGATTTAGTCTGCTAAATCACCACTCGGAGTTCCTACGCTTCGGGTGGTGAGCTGAACAGGGGTAGGAATACCGCTCTCAAGGACACGGCCAGCCGAAGCTGCCCTGCCCAACCCACCATAATTCAGTTGCATTTTGCCTAGTCGTTAAGCAAAGCCACCATGTTTAGGTGTGCCGAAGCCGCACATAAAAAAACCAGCAAAAAGCTGGCGTCTATGCGCCTTGAGATAAACAAAACAGGTTCCTACGCCCGACACTGGATTTTGCCAGTGCCTTTGAAGTTTATCGCTATGACGTGAATTGTGTCAACATATGTTCACATACTCTATCGTTTTCAATCATTTATTGATGTTGCATATAGTGTAGAATGTATCGTTCATTACCGGAGTAGATATGTATATCTTGATTAGCCCCCCTACCTTAACCGTGACTTTTTGCATTCTTATCGCTTTAAGGCTTGCTTACGATATTGTAACCGGAATACTCTCATTGGAATTTGGTATATATTCTACAACAGTCATCTTATTATTTTCTTTGATAATTTTGTTCAGTACATCTGTCATATACTTCGGTATTTACATGAAAACAAAAACATTAAACCATAATAATTCGGATACCAATAAAATGGATATAACTAAAAACAACTGGAAAGAAAAATACTCATTGGATAATTGCTACTTAAATAACAAAGACTATATTAAGTTTTTATCTCATTATTTGAAAACACAAAATTCATCAATGGTATTGAATATCAAAAGTGAGTGGGGGACAGGTAAAACTCACTTAATGCGCCAACTTTACACACATCTAAGGTATACTGAAAAAAAATATTGTATATATATAGATGCTTGGATTTCTGACTTTTCTGATGACCCGGTTTTGGTTTTAGTTAGTGAACTTCTCGAACAATTAAAACAAATTAGCCCAAGCTTTTCCGCTCATGATAAAGAGCAAGAAGTTCTTAAAGCTCTGGGAAATTATAGCATGTTAGCATGGAATACAGGTATTAGTGGTGTAGGAGTCTACCTAAGTGGTAAATTTGACAACACCGCCATTTATGAATCGTTTAATAATTTTAAATTCAAAAATCTACCACCTAAAGTTGTAGGGCATAAACTAAATGAATCTTATAAAGCTCAAAGAGATGCTATTGAAGATACAAAAAATGCGTTTAAAGCTCTGTTTGCGAATGAAAAGGTGTTTGTCTTTGTTGATGAGTTAGACAGGTGTAAGCCAACTTATGCTATAGCGATGCTTGAAACAATCAAACATTTTTTCGATTTAGATAACTTCATTTTTGTTGTTGCAACTGATAGGACTCAGCTTTATAACTCAGTTAAAGCTGTTTACGGCAGCTCTTTTGATAGTCAAGAGTACCTTTCTAAGTTTTTCACTAGGAGCGCAGAGTTACCAAAACCATGCGTAAAAACATACCTAAATCGCATCACCACCCCTCAAGAAAAGGAACTTCTTAAAGAACATGGTTACCTAGTCTTCAGCAGGGTTTCGATTGAGAACGAAATAATAAGTAATGCAGCTGAAATCGCTAAATCTTATGGACTTTCACTTCGAAGAGTTGAACAAATCTGGGCAAAATTCATGTCAATATTATCATTTCATGCGTTTGAGGAAAACGAAAAAATCGGAAAGCTAAACCTAGACTCTTCATTATTGTTCCAGCTTTTAGTTGAGTATGAGATTCCCAAATATAATTTTCTTTACAACGCTAGAAAGAAAAAAAAATTTAATGTTAAAGATTTATTTCATGAGATATCAGCTCAGGATCAACGTCAAAAGCCAAACAGCACTAAGCTATCAAGTAGTGAAGACAGCCTCCACGTTCTTACTGAAGTTGCAAAACTAAATAGAGCAAGTCATGAACCGTTACCAATCAGTCTATCATCAGATTTAACTGCATTATGGGAGCTAATTTCCGTATTGGATAACAAATATGATCTTTACTCTATAAGCGCTTTAATTGGTATGAGAGACAAAGATAGCCAATATTATAATGATATTTTTATGGTAACAGATAAACAAACTGTAGATAAATTATCGAATGCCTTTAGTAGGGCGGATATAAAATTACCTTCCTATATTGGCTTTTATTACAATGCGATTGAGCTTTTTGCTTTAATTGAATAGACCCTATTCAATAAAACTAATCCTAATATGAACTAATAACTCCACCCCAGACTCCCTACATCCAAGTTAAGCTCAGTTCCCTTTTCACTCTTAGCTTTGTCTACTGTGACTGGTTTATCTGACTTAATCCGTAGTTCCACCTCAGATTTGCTGTTTAAGGTCTGGCTAGTAAGTGGTTGGTAGGCTTGATATCGCTTTGGCGTAGTCAGATTTCCTGACTGATACGCATGGTGTTGTGAACTGGTTGTTTCACGGCGGTCTGTTGTTTCTTCAGTGGTAATGCCGAGTTTGGCGTTTTTGTCTTTAATGCCATCGAGCTTGCTGGCGAGGCTATCGACCTGTTTACCTGCCTGTTCAGTTTCTATTTTCCAACCTTCTGGAATCAGTGAATCTGGCAGTTTGTTTATAAGGGCTTTGAACTTTTCCCATAACCAGCCCACCTTTTCCCCTACCCACTTGATGACCTTATCTAAGCCAACAAACTTATCGACTAAGTAAGTTATGGCGATAATCGCTGCGCCTACCGCTGCCACAATCATTCCGATCGGGTTAGCCATGATCACAGCGTTAAGGCCTATCATCGCAACTTTAAAGATGGCGAGTGCCGCCACAATGCCTTTGACATTTTGAGTAACCCAAATAAGCCCTTTACCTAAGAACGCAAAACCTCGATACAGGCCGTCGACGGTTTGGATGAGCTTTTCAATAAACTCGGTGCGCCACTGCGCGTTTTTAAACTTGTCTGAGAAACGGGTAAAGACTTTGGTGACTTTCTCCATCACTGGCGCAAGTGCAGCAAACTTCATTGAACGAACACTTTCCTGAATTTTCTGCAGAGCGTCGTTGTATGCTTCCGCCTTTGAAGCGTCTTCAGCTGTCGCACCTCCGCCAAGGGCATTAAGTTCTTTACGCGCAGCGGTTAGCCCCTGTGTACCTTCGCGGAGCATGATTAACATTTTGCGTCCATCCTGCCCGAACGCGGCATCGGCAAATGCCATCTGCTCTTGAGGTGACTCTAGCTTTGAGAACGCATCAAGCAGCATTTCGTAGGCTTGCTGCGTATCTTCTGCTACCTGTAAGTCTTTATGGAGTGAGTTACCGCTTTTCTTAAGGAATGAACCTAATGCGCCTGTTCCTGTCTCCTGCAATACGCCTAAGCGTTTAGTAAACCTGAGCATAGAGCCTGACAGCGCATCGCTTTCAACACCTGCATGATTAGCTTGGGATTGCATGGCTTGCAGCTCTTCAATTGGCAGGTTCAGGTTACCGGCGACTTTCGCCAGTTTGTCCATCTCGTCTGCAGTGCTGTTTACCTCTGAGACCAATCCAGCCAAGCTCACGCTACCCAACAAAGCGGCGCCCTTGCCTACCGTGGCGGAGGCAACATTTGGTAAGCGTATTGCACCATTAAGCTTTTGAATGGGCTTCATTGCACCCTGTAAGATCGAGTACTTCTTGCTAAGGCGCGCGATCTCTTGGCCGTGCTTTTTGTAGCTTCGGTTTAGCCGATCGCTTTCGCCTTCCAGGTCATACATTTTCACGCCTGTCTGGCTAAGCTGTTTACCTAGCCGAACTAGATTGTTCTTGTAGCTCGTTTGCTCTGAGTTAAGCTTGTCTAACTTATCCTGCTGTTTACTGATCTTCTCTGTCAGTGCAGCACTTGGGCGCGTCACCGATGCCGCTTTGGCTTTGAGTTGGGTGAGCTTTTCGTTAGTGGCTGCAATCGCGAGGGCGTTCTTACTTATCGCTTTCTGCGAGCTTTTGAATGAAGCGATCATACCTAGTGCAGCGGTGTCATCTGCCTGCGCCTTTTGCACCTTCTTGATGACCTTCGCGTAGTGATCAGATTCGCTAGAGATACCCTTGAGCGGTGCGGATATCTTGTCTTTCATCCCCATCACAACTGACAAATTCATTTTCATGGTGATATCCCTTATTGGTGATGCAAAAAAGAGAGCTTATTCGCTCTCTTTCTGTTCGTGTCTAACTCTGGCTTTTTCCCGAAACAGTAATAAGTCTTCGTAGCTAAGCCTATCCAATTCGCTTGGCTGCCAGCCCAGCACTACTGCTATGTCTGCGTAGTAGTCTTCAACGTGTTCGATTACTGTTTCGTGTTGACGAAAAAAGAGGCGATTTCAGTCAGTACTGGGGCCCAGTTCTCTGGCGCGAAGTTGAGCATATCTCGCTCATTCAAGCAGGTGATTCTTGGCACCAGAATCTGCCCTGTTTCGAAATCCATCTCACACACTTTGATGAGGTTTAAACCCCGCAGGTTGCCCGAGTGCGGTTTGGTGATTTCAACTTCTTCAATCATCTCGCCGTCTTTCTCATGCGGTACTGCCAACTTGACCTTTTTCACTTCGCTACTGTGTTTAATCGGTGTCGCCATAGCCCAGTTCCTCCTTCAGTTCTTTGAGTTTGGTTTTGCAGCCGCCTTTGTCCGGGTCCAGCTTCATCACCTGTTCATAGAGTTGGTACGCCAGTTCGCGTTCGCCTTCTTCGTAATGCCAGTCACCGACCAAGCGATACATCTTCACTTTCAGTGGTGCATTGGTTGCCAGCTCACCAGATTGCAAATCTTGCACAGCATTGAGCAAGTAACTACGTTCATACTCTTTGTTGGCTTTGTGGGCTTCCAGAGAGTAATTGAATACATAGCCGCAATAGGCAGTCTGGCCATTCATTTTCCAGTTGTGTGGTGTTTCCAGCCCTGCACCGATGGCGTTGCGAAAATCATCATGAATGGTTTCCAGCAGTCCCAAATCGACATGCCACATGAAGAACCACCACAGCACATCAAGATTGGCGTAGTTGCCCTGATGCGTTTCAAGCAGAGTTTCGACGGTTGAGCGGTACTTCTCGATCAAAGACTCTTTGAATGGGTCTTTCTCTTTAGAGCCCGCCAAAGTTCGAACGTAAGATAAATCTTGTTTGAGCATCAATTGGATTTCTTCCCAGGGCTTACTCAACGCCGATGGTCGATTCGATTGTTCTACCGGCATGACTTTAGGCTTGTTGGTGAGCGCCTGACGCTTCATGAGTATTGAATACATGGCTCGCTCCTTATTGTGGGATCAGCTCGTAACCATAGAACATGACTTCCAGCTGCCCTTCCTTCACGGCCAACGTGAGCGGGTCGCCCACCCACGCATCGGTTAAGGTGTATGTTTTGCCACTGTTTGTCTCGAGCGTGATGTTTTCATCGACGAACTTTTTAATAGCATCTTCATCGGTGTTGCTGGCGTGGGCGATGACGCACTTAATGGATGGCGCCTCTTCATAAGACTCGCTGTGGCCAAGCACACCATCGTCACCCATAACTGGTTCACGCTTGAGGTTACCGAAGTTGATTTCCGCGCCTTCTTTGATTGGTAAGCGCCCCAATGAACCGGCATTAAGTACAGCGCGGCTAGTAATTGTTGTTCCCATGGCTTACTTCCTGAATTGAATCTTACCTGCAACGATGATCAGTCCATTCACGAACTGCGGTGAATCCTGATAGTTGATGCGTTGTTTGTTGGTTTGGTCGAGCTCGACAATCAAAGACTTTTTGTAGCCATCAAAATCTTGCACGATGCCCTGATATTCCAGTTCTCGATACAAAGAGAGGAGTTCACTTTTGAACATGCTTGGCGTAACAATGACCTGACCGGGTGCGAACTTGGTGCCGTCCTTTGCGACTTTGTGGCGCGCGTATTTGCTCAGGATGCGTGAACGCTGCTTCTGGCGAAAATACATTGCAGTCGCTGGTGTCATGATGTCGAGGTAACTGTTGTCAGCAATACCTGACGCATTCTCGGTATACGCAGTAACAGGGCGCTCAATCTGCACTTCTTTGCTTGGCGTGACCGTGTAAGTCCCCATTCCTTCATGAAGCAGTAAGTTACGCTCTGCCCAGTCAAATTCCGTTTCCGCCGTTGAGTACACGCCACTCAGTTTGAGGGTTTGCAGTGGTCGGCATGGGTCATTGGCCAATGAAGGGGCAATTTGCCCTGCCCAAGCGGCAACGGCTTCTGCATCCGACAACACCTGATTCGAAGAATCACCCAAGCTATCAATCGACATAAAGCTGATCAGAGGACAATTGCTTTTCGAACCAAAGGTCACCAGCTCCGAGTGTGTGCCCTTCTTTGGTAGATACGCCAGACCAGGGATTTGATTGAGCGCGTCGTAGCGCTTTTCCAAGAACTCTCCCAAGTCACGAATGGTGGTCTCGTCATTTAATGAACAAATGATGTGGTGATACTGCTTATCGCCCAATGCTGCCAGCGCAGACATGGTGTCATTGCTGGCCACACTCACGGCATACACGGGCATGGTTTCATCCTGCTTTCGGAAGAACTTCACCATCTTAACGACATCTGAGTTGCCAAAGTGCTCAGCGGCTTTTGCATCATCCATGCAAAGCTTTACTGTGTTCGCCCCTACCGCGGCACCATCGACGGCATTGCCGATCACTAGACAAAGTTGCTGGTCTTCAGCACTGTTAGCCAGACTGTTATCAATCTCGACATACATGCCTGGGACACGAGCATTGCTCGGCACTTCTGAGAAGCTGATACTCATTCTTCAGTCTCCTGTTTTTGTTGTTTCGCCTTAACCTCAACAACGGATTTATCCTTGATTCGGCGTAGCCAGTAGGTATTGCGCGGTTTCACTTCTCCCGCAGCTTTCAGCGGTTGTCTGGTTTCAGGGTCTCGAACCAGTAAGCCTTTGCTGCTCGGCTTAACCTTAAATGTTCGCATTAGGTTGCATCCTCTAGTGCAAAGTGTTCTGCAGCCATCGCCAACAACTCTTTTTCGAGCTGTGGCGTCCAGCCGATAAACGTACGTTTGGGCATGTGATAGCTTCGTTTAGTGAGTATTCCCCCCTGCCACTGTCCCACCTTCGAGTCGAAGAAGCCGTTTACCCTTGTGGTGAAAGAGAGCTGAGCACCTTCATTGTGCTCACGGCCAATGACACCCACAGTGCCCTTTAGACCAACCTCAAATCCTTTGTCGCTCGCTCGTGTACGTAATGCCTGAGCAAAACCCAGCAGCATGTCTTTGTTGTTGGCTCCATCATCAAGCTGAGTCTTTGGCCTTCGGCTTTGATATGGGTTGTTGTTAATGTCTCGCTGCGCTCTGACTTGCTGCCTGAAAAACTGCCGAGCTCGGTTTGCCATTCGGCGGTTTAAGTCATGCTTTTCAGACGCTTTTATGACCAACGTATCTACTAGTTGAGTTAGCTGCTCTGGGCTTTCCAGCGTTTTCATGGCAAGTCCTTGGTATGGCCAACGAAGTAAACCAGCTCATTCAGTTCATCCGCCTGCGCAGCCGCCTCAAACTCGCTGATACACTCATATAGGATCCCTTGCTGCTTCCAGTTTCCTTGCTCACTTTCTGCCAGTGAATAGCTTTCTCTCAGGTCGATTTTTATCTTGATGTCACATTTGCCATCATCGAGCATCTGAGTCGCAAACGTCGGTGCTGGTAAGCCTTTCTCTGTTCGTTCCGGATCATGATTGTTGAGCCAATTCACCAAATGCATAAACAGAATGTGCGGTTTTAGTCTCGCGTTCTGAACAAAAACAATGGCGGTGTATTCCAGCTCATAACCGTCGACTAGTGGTCCTTGACCACAAAACAGAGCACCATCTTCTACCCAGATATCTAAGCTCTTCGAATCAGTAATGTGGCTTTTAAACAGCTCAGTCAGGCTATGCAGGGCTTTCATCACACCACCTCAAAGCAGTAGGTTTCGTGACCATGAACGAGCAGATCGATAGCCTGGCGATACTGGACTTCGCAATGCTGCTTTTTGTCTGTTAACGCTTCTTGTCGCTGCGCTGCTTCCGCTGTCGCATCCCCACTTAACTGAATACCGATCAACTCACTGGCGGTTAAAGCAAACACCGCTTGCTTGTAGAGCGTTACGCCTGCTTCTGCATCTTCAAACTTATCCTTAGAAAGTGCGTTTAGGTCATCGTAAGGCGCCATGACGCACTCCAACTCTTTGTGTACTTTGATACGCGACACGCTCGCTTGATGCAGAATGCCTGCCTCTGTTTCATTGCTCAAGAAATGAAACAGAGACTGAAACTCTGCCAGCTTCAACGCCGGATACTTTGCCGTAGCTGGTAGCTCTGAGTCGTAGGTTTCGCTTTTATCACCGACAAATTCCATCATGGTTCCTCGAGAGAAATGCGGGCAGACAAACACTGAACTCTGCTTCTGCCAAGGCTTCACAGATTAAGTGTTAGAGCCCGCATTGAGGGGGTGGTCGTTTAAGGGCTATACCCAGTTTTCGCCAATCTTCAGTTTGACGTTCTTAAATTCCATCGCGGCTGCTTTGCCGATTTCTTCAATGACGTAAGCCATGTTCATCGACTCGAAGTTTTCGATCTGATCTTTCTCGTCGTTCTTCTTACCCATTGAGCGACGAATCGAGCCTTCCTGAATGTAGATAGACAGGTTGTCGTAGCTGGTCACCATAATGCCGGTTGATGGGAAACCCGGAACCTTCACCGCAGGCAGACCGCCGTAGGTTCCAATGACCTGCACTTCCTGAATCTTGCTCTTCTCGCTTGGTGTATTGCCATGCGCTTCGTAGAACTTCGCTTTGTCGTAAGCCAGCAAGTCAGAGCCGATAATCGCAATCAGGTTTGAATCGTTTTCACACGCATCGTGAAGCAGATTCTTGGTGTTGAGCACCGCTAAATCGAGATTAATGAAGTCACCTCCTTCACCGATTCGGATCTCACCGGAATTCGGCTCGATTTCAGTAATGTAGCGCTCAGCGTTATAGTCACGCATCGCCTGAAACCAACCTTTATTGACGTCTTCACCGTTTGGGTTCGAACTCGCATTGGTGTTCTTCTCTACGCGCTCACCGTACCAACCAATGGTGATTTTGTTAGCGTCAATCTGCTCACGCGTATGAGCTGAGATGATTGAGTTGAAGCGCTTGTCGTGCGCCCAGGCATCAAGTTTGTCGTAACGAATAGCGGTATCAAAGTTAGTCTGCTCACACATGTACGGCATCGCACCCATGCCTGAGTAGTCTTTCGGTACACGGCGACCTTCACCGGAAGTATCGGTGCGACTGGCAATCATGCCCGTTACACCCAGACCGATGGATTCGCCTTTCTGGTTCTTCACCGGAATGATGTTGATCTTCTTCAGGAACCAGTTGCTCTCTCGCATCTGGCCAATGATTTTCTGCGTGCCGTTTGGCGTGACGTTAAACTTCTGGGTCGCGTCATCCACTTCATTTTGCTCAGCGACTTTCTTCACGTAAGCATTGAGCTTGATTTGCGTTTGTTTCTGCATAGTTTTACCTGTATCTCTTCGTCAGACTGGCGTTATAGGTACTGCTCTTCTTCGCTGTCCTGACCTGCTAGCTTGCGCGGTGTTTCGTCAGTGATTTGGCTAAGCGTTGTCGTCATCTCCGACATCTGAGTCGACAACTGCTCCACCTGACCTTTGAGTTCATCGAGCTGATTGCTTTCAGGCTCCTCTTGATCAACCTCTGGTTTTTTCTGTGCGGAAAGGCTTTCGACCAACAGGCCTAAGTTGGTACTGAGTACCTTGTTCTGCTCGATGCTTTGTTTGAGCAGCTCTTCAGTTTCTTTACTCATTTCGCTTTCTTCCTCTTGTTGCGAGAACTGCTCAGGAGACTTTTCACCGCTGAGCCAGCTTTTGAATTTCTGGAATAAGGAGGCATCACTTTCCGGTTCTTCTTGCGACAGCGCTTGAGGTTCGATAGTAAACTTTGAAAGTACGTGAACCTTGCCATCGTCCTTGCTAGAGAGATGGATTTGAGTTGTACCCAGTGATGCGGGTTTATCGGTCAGAGCCAGTCCGGTTAAATAGGCTTTCTCAGTGTTAGAAAACTTCTCAATGAACTCACAGGATGTATGAAGTAACTGGCCTTGTTCCGTCATGCGTAGCAAATGGGAGTTAGGTTTAATAACCGCAAACAGTTTGTCTTCACGCTTCTCTACCGACAGCACCGAACCGAATTTGTAGCTCCAGTCATAGTGCTCTTCATTAATGCGTGCGGTATACACCTCTGGGTTGTAGGTCTCTGCGATTTCATCAATGATTTTCTGTTCAATAACGCGACCATCAACGGTTGTCCCTGCCTGCAAAATACAAATCGGCTCTGACTGAAACATGTCTAAACTCTCCTGAATTCGATGATTTCAATCTAACGAAAGCCTTCCTCTTTTTGTATTCATCCTGATTCTAGATACCCGATATAGAACTCTCGCAAGCTGAGTAATGGCGGGCTCTGTAGCACTATGCTGGCATGGAGACGAATGCAGTAACCAATCTGAACCAGCCGCTATACACGCCAACGCAAACTCAAGCGTTTGGTTTGTTCTTACGCCAGCAAAAGCCGGCTGAAATCGCGGATAAAATCGGTGTTGCCACCCGAACGGTTCAGCAATGGGTATCAAAGTTTGGCTGGAAGGAAATGCGGGATGATTTGCCCGTAGAGCTCATGCTGCGTCAGAGGATCACGTATCTGATGTGGGTTGACCAAAAACTTGAGTGTCAGGAACGCGAGCTGAAGATGCTACTCGATCAGCACTACAAACGTGTTGAAGCGGAGAATAAGCGAAGCAGACCAGGCACATCCGTCGAAGGCAAAAGCCCTAGAGGTCGCAAACCTAACAAAGTTAAGAATGACGTTTCGCAGATCACCAAAGAGATGCTTGATGAATACCGTGAGCGTACTTTCTTTGAGTACCAGAAAGAGATACACGCTCACAAGCTCAATGATGACATCAACGAAACGCGTTTCTATCTGAAGTCGCGCCAGATTGGTCTCACCTTCTATTTTGCTTATGAAGCTTTCGAAGACGCTGTGCTTAATGGTGACAACCAGGTCTTTATCTCTGCGTCGAAAAAGCAGGCGTATATCTTCAAGAACTACATCCGTAAGTTTGCTCTCGAGATTGGTGAAGTCGACCTTAAGGGCAAAGATGACATCGAGTTAAGTAATGGCGCCAAGCTGGGCTTTATGTCGACCAACGTTTCCACTTCTCAAGGTTTCAACGGCCACATGTATTGGGATGAAGTGTTTTGGATACCCCGCTTCGCTGAGCTGGATGACTACGCAGGCGGCATGTCGATACAAGCTAAGTTCCGCACCACTTACATTTCGACGCCGTCCACGATGGCTCATGAAGCTTATCCGAAATGGGAAGGTAAGAAAGAGCACAGCATTGATATCAGCCACACCGCGCTGAAAGATGGGGCGCTAGGTCCTGATTTTATCTTCAGGCAGATGATCACCGTTGATGATGCGATGAAGAAAGGCGCGACCTTCTTCAACATGGAGAAGCTAAAGCGTAAATATCCAGTTAAGGAAATCTTCGACAACCTACTGCGATGCAAATTCTTGGATGACAGTGCTTCGTTCTTTTCACTAAAAGCTCTTCTCGCCTGCAAAGCGGATTCCTCTCTATGGAAAGAAATTGATCACAACAAGCCACGCCCCGTCGGTGACGCGGAAGTGTTAGTCGGTTATGACCCAAGAGGTGGTGGTCAAGGAGAAGGCTCAGATGATGCGGGTTTAGTGGTCTCACTCAAGCCAAAAATGAAAGGCGGGGTTTTCCGCTTCATCGAGCGCTTAAGACTCAAAGGTTCGAGCTATGAGCAGCAAGCTGAAGCTATTCGCGGGATCACCGAAAAATACAATGTAGTGCACCTCGCCATCGATACCAGTGGTGTAGGTTCTGCCGTGGCTGAATTGGTTAGAAAGTTCTATCCGTCTTTGCTCGAACTGAACTACTCACCAGAGGTAAAGCGGATGATGGCCTACAAAGCGCGAGAGATCATCGGCAATGGTCGACTGCAGTTTGATGCCGAATGGGATGACCTTGTGCATTCCTTCCTTATGATTCGCCAGCAGACCACCAACATCAGTAACCAGGTTACGTTTGTCTCTAACCGTAGCAAGATAGGGTCGCATGCTGACCTCGCCTGGGCTTCAATGCATGTTATGTGCTGGGAGCCAATTGATATTAACAATGACGACGATACCACCGTTGAAATTTTCTAAGCCAAAGAGCGGAGAAACGAAGTGATTGAGATTGAATTTTCTAACCCTGTCAGCGTGATGAACAGCGACATCCTAAGTTACCTTGAAACGGCTTTGGTTGATGGCTTGTATGAGCCACCTATTCCTTTCGACACCTTGGCCAAAGCGCTGCGCGTTAATCCGATGCACTCGAGCGCGATTGAGTTTAAGCGCAATACCCTCGCCTATGCTGTGAACGTTTCGCCAATATTATCCCGTCGCGACCTTAAGCGGTTTATCCAAGACTATCTCACCTTTGGCAACGGCTATTTTCAAATTGTTCGCTCACACGCGGGCAAAGGTCCTATCGTTCAGGTTAAACACATTCCCGCTTTGTATATGCGTCGCCGCGAGGACTTGGGTTATACCTACAAGCCTAAAGCTTACGAGGATGATGGCAGAGTTGATTTTAAGGAGGGGCAAATCTTTCATCTCTCTGAATACGACGTTGCTCAAGAGATCTATGGGTTACCCGGTCACGTAAGTGGGCTCACCTCCATCTGGCTTAATGACGATGCCACCTTGTTCCGCCGCCAGTATTACCGCAACGGCCAACACGCGGGTTACCTGCTTTATATGAATGAACCTAGCATGACGAAAAAGCAGGAAGACGAAATTAAAACCAAGCTTCAGGCAAAAGAAGGCATGGCGTTTAAGAATATGTTTGTGAATGCTCGAGGCAAAGACACTAAGGCACCAGAACTTAAACCGATTGGCCAAGTAGAAGCAAAGGATTCATTTAAGGAAGTGAAGAACCAAACTATGAATGATGTACTGGCTCTTCATCGCGTTCCTATTGAGCTGATGAGCGTTCGCCGAGAGAGTATTACCTCTCTCGACCTCAACAAGGTTGATTGGCTATTCCACAAGAATGAATTGCTGCCGATGATTGATGCACTTCAGGAGTTGAATGAGTTTGTGGGGCAGAAGGTGATGGCTTCTGAGCCGTATAAGAGAATCGATGAAGTGTAAGTAAAGCAAGTGTCAGCAGGTAAGATGCTGACACTTGTTAGGTAACCTAGATGCAGTCTTATCTGGATAATAAACTCACAACATCATAGATCGTCCAGACGATTGTCAACTAGTAACCTAAACGTGTAGCTGTAAAACTCACTTGCTCACTTTGCTCAATACCATTGCTGGTACAGGTCATTGTTCCGACGATGTAGTTTCGAGAGACGTATGTTAGTTCATAAGCCACATTACTAGCTTTTGCAGTGACTTTGTCATTTTCTAAACGCATAGTAGCACTACAGCTTGTCCTAGTACGATTTCGGTGTATGGAAATTCGACTGTTGCTCCCAATAGTTAGCCGTGTATTCCTGTAGTTATCTCCATTTAGCGAGATGCTCATCTCGAAAGTTCCAGGACTATTTTTCAAACTTTCAAACGCATTCGGATCAATTAAGCCATTTCCAAGGCCAATAAGCTGAGAATACTTGAGTTGACCGCTAGCCGTTACAAACAGGAGTTCATCGACACCATCACCGTTGAGATCTGCCATCGCGAAGCTTGTAACATCCTCTCCTGGTAAGAGAACTTTTGGATCACTGACAATGTAATCTGAAGCGAAGGCACTTGCTGAAAAAAAAGCGGTAACTGACAGGGCAAATATTGATTTTTTCATATTGAATACTCTATTTATTGATACAACACTCTAATGAGCATTCAGTATCATAACAAATCCAAATTAATCAATGAAAATATATGTATATCAGACACCTACAATTGGGACCGAATCCATGTTTGTAGCGATTGGAGTTGTTGCGCGTTTTCAGCACATATTTGAAGGTTCGCTACATCTTCGGCTAAGACTTCGGCATCTCGCTCATAACCTGAAGCGGCTGCGGCGGAACCATCAGAGACGGTGGTGGGTTGCTGAATACTGAGCGCTCTATTATGCGCTCGCACTGCGTTGGATCGGATGCGCAACCAGTCAGAGTCATTAACAACACACTGCTTATCACTGTTCTTTTGAGCATACTTGATCACCTCTTTTTCTATCTCTCGAAACTCAATTCGAATATCAGGCTTTTGGTTAGCCAGTTTTACGGCTAGTTGAAAAGCCTCGTCTTGTTTCTGTTCTACTTTGTCCCATAAGGCGTTTTGCGCTTTTAGGGCCTTAGTTTCTGTAGTCGTTACGCCGTAGTCGTAAGAAAGGTAAGCAACACCACCAAGAACGGTAGCAAAGGCAACGGCTTTAAACAGAGTTAGATAACTACTTAACATGGTTACTCTCCTTGCCAACCGTTTAGACAAACGTCTTGCTCTTTGCTTCGGCGCTTAGGAATACCGGCACAGTTGCTTTTTTCTAGTCGGCAATCTTTACCATTCACAAACACCCACCGCGGATACTCATTACAAGCACCAGTGCGATCACCGAGGTTAAATTTTTTCAGCAACGTAGAGCGAGCGAAGTTACCTGCACCAAGGTTATAAACAAAGCTCACCATCATGTCGTACTCGCCTTGGTTTGGTGTTTGGGTTATTCGCTTGTTAACTACACGTTCAGCAGCAGATACGCTTTCAACAAAGCTTTCAGCGGCTTGCTTTTCGGTAATATGTGTATCCTTGGTCACGCCTTTGGTATGACCTAGACCGACAGTCCAAACGTTCGCACTGCATTGGTAGGACTTAAGGCGGCAACCTTCCTCGTTAGCAATATGGCGTAAACCGTTTTCACTGACGTTTATCTCTGAGTCGATAGCAAAAACAATGGCAAGAACTGAAGTAACAGAGCACACCACCGCTTGTATTGCTTTGTTTTTTAGGCTCATGTTGCTCCGTCCTCTTGAGAGTTCAGTTTGTTGAGCTTGGCTTGATTGAGTTTGGTGGCAACGGCATAGTGGCGAATAGCCATAACACCTGAAACGATGCCTACTGAGATTGCGATAAGCTGTGCAATATCGTTCACACCAAAGCTGATTAGGGTTGCACTAACAGACGTTAGAATTTTCTTTAGCCCGGTAATATCTAGCAAAGAAACCACTAACGCTTTTACCTCTGTTTGATTCATTGATTTTTCTCTCGTAACTAGTGATTAGTGCCCCACAAAACCAGTTTATAGAGCTGAGGTTTAAAGGGTACTTATGGCATTTCTAGCGTGGAGATATAGAACTTTGGGAGGTAAAAAGAACAAACCCAGCGGTTGGGCTGGGTTTGGTAGTTAGTTGGTTGGCGCTTCCGGGTATGGGCTCTCTGCTTTGATTTTGGCTTCTAGCTCGTTGATGCGTTCAGAGAGCATTTGTACTTCATCGGTTTTACCTTGCCGCTGTTTACGCGCTAGCTCACTTTCTAGTGGGTCCGTGAGTTGGGTATAAAGCGCTGAGCGTGTTGCGTCCACTTGCGCATAATCATGAATGTATTTATTGCTTAGGTTAGTTACCCATACACCTTCAATGCGCTCATCAAATTCAGTTAGCGGTTTATCAGGTGTGAAGCCTTCTTTGATAGGGCCTAGTTCGGATACTACCTCTGACTTGGTGCAGTCTGATTCATCATAAATCGTTACACCTCGATGGTCTTCGATGTATTCCGAATCAATCGCTTTACCTGACTCATCTAGAACCGCTACCACTGCAAAGCTTTGTTTTGGTGGTAAAGGTTCTGATTGAAGTGCGTCTCTCGGTATGTGGTACATACCACCACGATATTCAGCCCTAACAGGTGCAAGAACTTCGTTAGTTTGCTTATCTATTGGATAGTAATACTTAGCTGCTTTACTCACACATCCCCCTTAAATTGCAATTGCCATTGGACGCGCAACATTCCTGCTTCGAGTTTCAGAACCAAAACGAACGTTACCATTAGTGCCATCACTCATAAGGTCACCAGTTTCGTGAGTGTTTTCTGAGTTCACTCCCATTGCATTTAACCCACCCGGAGAACAGTAAGACATACGCGGATCACCATAAGTGTGTTTATGACCTTGCATTTGGTCTAACTGAGGACTGTTTATCACTCGATTAGCATCAACACCTCTACCTTGATCAAGTACACGTAAGAACTCTGCCCGAATGTCACCAGTATTGATGGTATTGCCACTGACTAAATGCGGATAACGACGAGCCAAACGCCAGTACACAGCTACGGGTAAATCAACATTTATCTCCATCACAGCCCACTCTGGCGCGGAGGTATCCAGCCAGTAAAACGGCATACCAACCTGATCACCAGTGTACGGCACCCAATAAAACGGTTTGGTGTTATCTGACCAACCAATATGACGGTTAGCCTCTAGCAATGGTGACTTTCCAGCAATTGATTCGACATTTGAGTACCACTGCCAATAGGTTAGTTCATCAGTGGTTTGGTCTTTGGTGTAGCAAGTTTCACCCACGGAATAGATACGCTGTGGATCATAGGGAAAAAACTGAGCTATATCTTTGAGTGTGTATTTTGTGAGGTGTAGCTCGATCAATTCCGTTTCAGTGACAAACTCACTGTGTTTGAAAATGACTTGTCCTGCTTCACCCGAAATCGCCGCTTTGAGTGTTACCATGCCGCCAATGCCTTTCGGTAGGGCGACTTTCGGTGTCGAGCACTCGATCACGGATTGATTACTGCTATCAAGCACATGGATTTGATGTAGGTACTCATCAAAATGCTGCTCAATTGGCAGATTTAAGATAAAGGTTAAAACGCCATTGTCATCGTAGTAACTGGTTTCAATAGTGTTTTCATAAAATGAATACAGTGATTCACTTGAGGCGTCATGAGTTAACGCGCCAATGAGCCGATACTTGGTTACAGTATTTTTCAGCTCACTGTTTAAAATATCTATCCCGTGCTGAGTCGGAATAGCTTGCAGTGTGCTCATTCGGTGTCTCCTATTTCAAGTTGCCAAGTAATGGCAGTGCGGCACAAGATTTGAGTTTCAGCGTCTATTTCTAACTGTGAGCTCAACTCTGGCTTTATCGTTAAGGCGGTTGCCTGTTCTAATTGGGTTTCGGCTTCCAATGGGTAAAGCCAATGAAACTCGGTATGAGGCAATCGAACGTTTTCAAATGCGTTAATGGCTGTGCCATTGTCATAGCTGAAGAGGTCAATCAATATTAGATTGGGCCTTTTCACATCGTCATACACCAAGCCGTTTGAGCCCTTTGTCCCAAGCAGGCTTTGATAATCTCGAATCTTCCAGCCAAACCCTTGCTCTTCAAACTCCGTTAATAGTGATAATTCAATATCGTCATGGGTTTTCTTAAAGTCTTTCGCTATACCGTTAATGGTATTGGTCAGCTCTGCGTTCTCGGTGTCTTGCCAGTATTCGCCTTGAGGAAGTAACCCACGGTACGCATCTGCAAAATCACCTTCGCTGTATTCAATGATTAAGTCGGAGGTGTCCATGTGACGGCTCCTAGTACATGAATCTGGTTATTGTCGATAGCAACTTCGCCTACTGGGGCTTTGACAATAAAGTTGTTGGTCACGGTTGAAATGACTAACACAATTTCAGTGTTGGTGATGGATTCAGGCTTTTGGGTGTTTGGATCTATCTTGCCCATTTTCCCTTTGACAAAGTTTTCAAGGGCCGTGACCACATCATCACGAATCGCTAGGTCTTCAATGCCTTGAATCTCTATAGAGAGCGGCGCTTTTTCTGGGAGATGAGCAAACGGATGACAACCCGCGAGTCGGTTAGTGTCGAAGGTCTCTTGAACAAGATTGACCACTTCACCGCTTAACGTTGGGTCGTTCTCACGTGCGCCAATGTAGACCTCTACCATGCCGCGCTCTGGTGTGTTATCGAGTGCCCAAGCAAAATCAACATCAGAGTGAGCCGACACTGCCCACACTTCGTAATCTTCTGACTTGCCGATCAGCTCGTTCTTCTCGAATGCCACGATTACTCGCGCTCGCCAGTGCTCTAGCTCTTCGATATCTGCACCACCTTCAATACCAAGCGATAGGATATTATTAGGGTCGATACCGCTTAGCCCTTCGGTTAGGGTGAGTTTAGCGCCGTTTGGTAAATTGCTTGCTGTCCCTGATTCCAGTGCAATGACGTCTACAGGCACATTGCTGTACTGCTCCTTAGTGGTTTCGTACTCTCTATCACCGTAGATTAGGCGAGTACCTTTGGCGATCACCACGGTTCCACCTAGCTCAGTAAACTGCACTGTACCTTTTGCAAAGGTAGGTAACAGGCGTGGTGTTTTGTGGCGATTGGCATGCAGGTATAGCCACGCCTCAGAGCAGGTTTCAGGGTGCAATTGTCTGAAAAGCAAATCTTGATAGCCATATTGCCCATAGCTGACGCCAGCAATGGCAGAGGCTATGGATTTGGTGGCTGGATTACTTTGCCCTGTTGCTGCCGTCAGGTTGGCTTCAGCACGAGCGATTAAGCTCTCAAGGCTCACTTGTGTACTCATTTATCTACCTTCGATAGTGGAACATCAAATGTGGAGCCGTCCGTTAGGGTTATCATGACATTACGGCCCATTTGGTTTGGTTTCTCTCTCCAAACAGTGACGTCAATGGTTTTCGCGTGACCTTGTTGAATTAACCAGGCTAGTGCTTCTTCATAAAAACGTTTAGCAAGCCTTAAGGTTTCGTCAGTCAATTTGGCTCGTTTGAGAGTCCAATCACGTGAGCCAACAATCTCTATCAGTTCATTACTCCAAGTACCGCCGCGCTCATTGTTGTCCATTCGTGCGCGATCATTCTTGGTCGACTCGGCGTAGTTGTAGACGCTTTGCAATACCGCATGAGTCATGCCTTCTTTGGAACCCACCGACTCGGTAAGCGCGTTCAATTTAAAATGGCTCATGCTTTGTTGGGCTCCCGTGTCGTTTTGATTTCGCTATCGTCTTCATAGTCGTGGGCGTGCGTCTCGACTTTAACGCCGCCGAACGTACCAGACTGACCACCAACAGAACCTGCAACTTCTGCATTCTTCGCTACACTCAAATTGCCGCCTATATTTACATCTTTAGAAAACGTGGTTTTGTCAGCGATCACGTTCACCTGTGGCGCTTTGATAGAGACTTCATTCGCGGCTACAACATCGACCTTACCTTGGGTTGCGTAGACCTTAACTCCTTCGTTGGTTTGATGGATTAAATTGCCCTTGTCATCGAGCATGGCGACCTCACCGGGCTTTAAGTCGATTTGGTAGCGCTCATCTTCCACATTGACGGTAATACCACGCGCAGCCACACCACCGATAAACAGGTTGTAAGCCTTGGCCTCTGGTAGTGGTCGGCTCATAAAACCGTAGTTGTGTACGCGCTTAATTCGGTCATTGGTGCGGCCTGTTGCCGTTCTGATTTGCAACATGCCCGTGGTTGCGCCTGTCACTGTTCCTGTTCCAATCACGTTCTTGATGCGAGCCATTAATCGCTGTTGTTGCTGACGTTGAGCACTAGACATGACTTTGCTCCTTAAACGGTCTGACCAACTCAACGGAAGTGCTCGCGGCGCTTTCGGACACCGATAGGCCAAGAGACTTGATAACAAGCATTTCGCTAAAACTCTGCTCTTTGTCGATCACTCGAATCACTCGGTTTAATCCATCAATCGCAAGCTGAGGAAAGATATCTGCGACAGACGTTGAAGCGGTCAGGCTTTCCGCTATCGCTAAGTCACGTTCATAGTTGGCGCGAGATAAACACGCATCACTACTTTGCAGCTGGTCACAAGTAATCACCATAGTGCGCGAGCTATCAATGCTTGGGTTAGTGACTTGAGCGCTGGCATCATCCCACTGGCCCTGCACATCAATGGTATGAAACTGCGTATTGAAGGCGCGTTTTATCTTTAAGCTGTCTATGTTGTTGCTTGTTTCAAGGCCAACATTGTTAATCGTTGCATGCGCCGTGTTCTCTATAGTCAGCACACCATTTCGCTCAATGAGCATGTAACCTTGTTCACGGATTAGCTGAGCAACATTTTCAACCGGAGACTCGGCGTTAATCTGAAACTCTTCAATCTTCGGCATGCCTTTAACGAGGCTCTTTACCCCTAAACCAAATGGCTTTGCCAGTTTTCTAAGCAGCTCTTCAACATTGAGGTTGTAAAGCGCATCCATACTGATGCGCGAGTCAATCATGTTGGCGCTCTTGGAACGTCCGACTATTGGCATAGTTAAAGAGCTTGCACCTGTCTCGTTTTCTGCCTCATCTATCTGACCGATTAAGATGGATTGGTCATTGAGGAAGAACTCTACCGACAACGGGCGATCAATGTTCATGGGCTCAATAGAGCAGTTAAATGTGTGGGCCAGTTGCTCTGTTGAGTAGTTCAAGTTGGCTTGGTAGAAAGTATGCTGCTTGCCGTCAATGTACATCGTGAGTTGATTCATCGTGCATCCCTCACCGCGATATCACCACGGATAAATAAAGGGTGCTGAAGTGCATTCATTTTGGTAATGATGTTCTCATTGGTGTATTCGTCATGGGCAATCGTCAGCGCTGACTTAAAATGAGGGGATTGCACGGTTCTGTGTGCTTTGGTTCCCTCTGCTACTTTGTCGTACTGAGTCTGCACATTGCTTTTTAAGGAAGTGAGTGCGTCATAGAGCTCTATGCTTTCTTGCGTAGAGACTTGAGTCGTTTCCTTGATGCGGTCATCAACGTTGGCAGTTAGAGTTGAGAGATCACTTTGAATAATCTCTGGTTGCTTTTGGACTAAGGTGAGCTCAAAGCTGTCATGGGCTTCTAGGTCAGCAACGTCTTTACTCATCTTCACCGCACCCGTCACCATTTGTACATTGTGGTGTTTGGTTGGGCTATCGGTTTTTACTTCTCCAAGCATCAAAGCTTGAGCACTACGTGAGTTATCTACCGCTTCACTCTCGGAAGCTGGCTCTGATTGAACACCTTCAGACACCGTATCAACAGCGCTCGAAAACAGATCAGCGAACTCAGCAGGGTTAGTGCTCAAGCCGCTCACGGCTGAGAAGGCTCCATTTATCGCTAGGTTAATATCTTGCAGCGAATCATCGGCTAGGTTCAGGCGGTTAGTAATATCAACCAACGCATTGAGCGCACTGGTTGCGTTGTTTTGTACTTCGTTGATTTGAGAAACATCCAGCCCTTTCACCTCTTCAACAAATGATTGCTTAGACAGGCTTTCTACTATGTCAGCTTGTGCTTTGGTGCGTACTGTTGTCGGTGCAGTGATGGAAGACGAAGTGCCGGCACGGACAAACTTCAGGCTCAGTGTCACTACACCTTTCTTGGTGTTAATACTGAGGGAATGTTCCTCGAACACTAGCACCAACTCTCCTAACCAGGGATGCTCGAGTTCTCCTTTTGGTTGCTGCTCCAGGCTTTCAATGAATGCATTGGCGTCAGCTAGTGAGCTTGCACCTACGAATATAGATTCGATAGTAAATGTTCGGGCTTTGGTACCCATGACTTTGATGTGTGGTAGGTCTGCGTATGGGATTTCACTCACTTGCAGACGCTTACCACCATCAAAGGAGGTAGACAGGATGTTGAGCTTCAGCCCATTCCACCTAGCGTGCTCGTGTTGTCGTTCCCACATCAATAGCCTACCAATCGAAGAAGAGGTTTGGAGTTTAAAGAGCAGAGATTATTTAGGCGGTGAAAGTGGGCTTCCAGCCCTTGTTCGGACTCACCCCTCCCCCCGCGCTAAAATTCCGCACTGTAATTTTGCGCAATCAAGTGCGCAAACCGTTTCGGTGTAGACATTGGAACACAGCCCCCGCGCGCAGGACATCTAAGACTCTTTTAGATAGGCAATATAGAGATCCTCCCAGATCGTTTTTATGCGTTTTTCGCTTCGAAAACGATCAATCAGAAAACCGTGCGTGATAGTACTCCCAGTTTGCTGACCAATTTGCACAGCCTTAAGCAATTGATTTTATAATCACGCCCTTATTTCAATAATGAAAACGTTAGCTATATGGCAACTTTGGGAAATTGTTACATCGGCACAACCAAGCTTACACAGAAGAGTAAAAGAGCCGTTGCAGAAATTCGCGGAATAATGGAGAGCGGTAGTTGGTTTTCAGCTGCACTTGCGTCTGTTCCGGTTTACCAAATATTTTTTAGTCCAGGCGTTACGAAAAGCGCTTTTGAAACTGGTATTAACATCCGAGAGTATGACTGGGAACAGTACGCTAAAAGCATGGGTGCAGCCCCGAAGGTTGTTAGAGATAGAATTAGAAAGACCGCAGAGCCAATGACTTGGTATACATCAGGCAATGAAAATAAGTTTTGGAGGTGTGTAAGTGAAGCAGCTTTGTAACGCGATACTCATCGCTTCACTGCTAGGATGTACTTCGCCTAATGAGAATGCAGAACAATTGAGTGCAAACTGGGAGCAACACTACAATCAATGTGTTGACCTCGAGACAGCCAGCCAAGATGAGTTTGCTACTAATCAATGGTTCAACGAACTGCCTTTGGACGAAAAGAAATCCGTTGCTCTATACGTATACCAGAGCAACTTTTACGAGTGTCATAAAGGCGAGACCGAAGCATTCAAGTCGAAGTTAGTTAGTCTCAAAGCAGAAGAGCAATACTATTATTACAAGGGCATTGGGGCCTTTGACCTACCAGATGCTTCACTTATTTCAAACGTTGATAAGGCCAAAGTCGACCAGTTGATAAAACTACAGCCTGAGTCATTGAACTTAAGAAACTTGGGTTATCAACTAGGATTTGTGCAATAAACTCTTTAAACCAAAAGGCGCCATTTCGGGCGCCTTACTCAATTCCACTAAACATCTCCATCTGATCCAAATCCCCCTTGCACAACTCAGGCTGCAACTCTGGGTCAGGTTTATCACCGCTAGGCTCAATGATTCGATGTACTGAGGTGTAGGTTACAAAGACGGTACCGCAGTTTAGATTAAGGCACTGACAATACGCTTCTCGAGTTTCTTTACTCATCGCCCGGGAGGTAGCTATCCGGGCTTTGCTTTCACATTTTGGGCACGTGATTAACATGGCAACTCCTTTTCAGTAATTGCACTTAAAGCCTGAATTGCGGGCTTTCGACTTCATCAGCCATTTCAATAATGGCCTTAATCGCTTCTACTTTTTCGCTATCAAGCTCGCCTTGATTGTCAGCAACAACTAATCCCATTAAGTAAGCACCTGCCTGGGCGCGGTTTTCACCGTTAGTACTCAATGCGACCCCGTCGAGAATTAGCTCCAGTGCTTGCTGGAAAAGCTGTTTTTTATTAGACATATCAATATCCTTACCAATGACACTCAAAATATACTGTATATTTATACAGGTTTCTACCTACGTTTTGATGTCTATGTCACTGAATAAGACTCTTAGAAAACTGTTCAATCAACTCAATTGCTATTAAAAGTTCTATTCTCTCATCTGTCATACTGCTTTCAACGAAGTGAAACACAACTGTCACAATCCAGTCCTAAAGTGAGCACCGTTCAGCTAGATGTGTGTCTAACTCATAAGGAAAATGAGATATGAAAAACGTCAAACTCTCTATTGTCAGTTGGTTACGTAGCTTCTCGAAAAAGCTAATAGACCAAGCTTTGGACAAACTTGCGGTAAAGATACTTACTGTAGCAATCCTTTCTGTAGTCGAACTAATAACCAGCGCAGATCCTGAAAGTCAGCTCGCCGAAGTGTTAGGCAACATCATCGCCTACACTGTCTAGCTATATGGGTAGTCTGCATATATCAGACTACCCTTTGACATCTTTATGACTTTTGATAGGCATCCCACTTAAAGCGTCAATCTTTCCCATATCGATTTAGCCATAATTACACTGTTGAGTTTCCTTTAAGTATAAACATCCAGCTAGATAATCTGTCGATATACTAAGCCAGTAACTACGTTCTCTATCACTTGACTCTTGTATTGGTACTGACGAAGACAGAACGCTCTTCCAATAACATTTTTTATCAACAAACCGCTGGTATTCAAATTGATATCGTTCGTCTGCATGGCTTTTGATATCACTCATATCAATATCACGACACTCCATCGACCACCCTCTCGATCCCGCAGCCCAGAGCATAAACTTATCTACCTTTTGTCTCGCATCCTTCCCGTCGAATGTAATGCAGAACCTATTGTTTGAACTGGCATGCACTCCCCGCTCTTGAATTACTTGATGAAGCTTCTCAGCTTGCTTTTCTAGTCGTATGATCCGATTGTATAAGCGGTTCTGGTACTCCTCAGGTTTGTTCTGATTGATAGCAATCGACTTAGCTTTAATGGTTTGAGCTTTGGCCGCCTGAAGTTTCCGTACTTGTCTTTTAATCGGCTTCTTCCATTGCTCAAGCTTGTACCCCAACTCTTTTATGATTGCAGTCATGTTGTCGGCTTCAAAACTTGCTAACGTTTCCCAAGAAGGAGCTCTCGAGCATTTAGCAATCGAATACCGGTTTCCTTTAATTAATCCTTGGCTCTCATTGGCACCTTTTGCTGCATAGCCAACTGCCTTGATGATGTATGAGCCTGCAGCTTTAGGTTTTTTAATTCTCTCGAGCTTTGCGAATCCATGCCCCCATATTTTCTCAAGTCGTTTCGACCAGGAACTAAATAGATGCTCTGGTACAGTCCACCGGAGTAACAAATGCACGTGAGGATTTGGTTCGCCATCCTCATTGGCCGGACACTCAGCTACCCAAATATAGTGAAAGTCTGCCGGTGTGTTCATTGGTCCAATATCACTGGGTTGAACGTACTTTGGAACTTTAGTTTTGGTTAGGTCGCAATACTTGTAGCCTGACTCTGGATCAGTCTGAATCGTATGGTCTGCAAGCCACCCTCTTTGGTACATTTTCTTAGCTGCATCTAGAAACCTTGAAACTTCATGTCCAATCGTTGTCTCTAGAGTTTTTTCCATCGAAAACTCCTGCTCAGGCTTCTGCTTCAAATCACAGTATGCTCCAGCGATTACACCATCTGGGTTCATCTTTCTTGGTAAGGGGTTATCTTTGGTTGGCACCGTCCAATACTCACCACCGATATCAGTGATTGGATGCCAGATTTTCTTCTCAAGAGCGCGCGGATGAACAGTCACCATGTTCCGCTTATAAACAATTGGATGGTTAGCCCCCATTGAACGGCACTCATCTTCATCAAGCATTCCCCCAAACATGGCCAAACGCTTAGCTTTAGTAAACGTTAGGGTCAGGAACGTGGAAAAGCCACCATGACAGGCAGCAGTATAAGCACCCGCTTCAAAAATCTTAGTCACGGACCGAGAAGTTAACTTCTCTGAAAACCGCTCGCCCACATTGGCAGTTGGCGCTGCACTTGAGGGCGTCTCTGTTATTGCCTGAAACTTGTATGTATCGTTCCAAGCACGATGCATCAACTGCATTGAAATAGGTATTCTGCTCGTTTCTCCTCTCGCTCGTCGCCCATTCTCATTTAACACAGCTGGTTTGGAGCGCTCAGTAGTCTCATACAGTGCAGAATGGTTGAAGTAAGCCTCGGGAGAATTGAGCACTGACTTGGCTCTAAGAGACTTATTCAGAGTCCTGATTCTCTTAATTTGGCGCTCTTTCCGATCGCGAAATTTCTTTGTCGGACTTTTGCGCCCTTTGACTAGACTAAGCCTTTCGGCGATTCTCGCCGCCGCTTCGCGGTTGTGTTCTGAGCGTCGATTCCTGGATTTGTAGAAGTCGGTGCGCTCCTGAAGATCCCTTTCTCGTTTCGGTTTCCGGTCAGACACCTGATCATAGATCGGAATCTTTTTAACAATACCTTGGGCAAGGAGCTCTAGCTCCTGAATGCTATGTCCGGTAGGTTTGGGACCAAAAAAACCAGCATTAAAGCTGGCATCATTCCTTTGAATTCTGTCGAGGGGCATTACCGCCCCTGCAACATAGAGCAAATCACTATTTTTCATAAATCAAATGCAGTCTACCTAGTTAAAAACAACATCTCTGTAAATCCAGCACCATAAATTACTTAGCTTGTCTTGTTTCCATTGAAACTGTTGACAAAAAATTACCAGCCTCTTCCGCAAAGAATCGGCAATCCGCGATTTGACGTTCTAGGTCTGATGTTGTTAAACCTGCATTTTTTGTAATGTCGATACCCGTTTCCAAGCAGTCGGCGGCTTCGACTAAACGATCGCGCAAAAAGCCTAACAACGTAACGCTTTGAGTGAATGGGTCTTCTTGTGTTATCTGATTTGGTTTAAGTTGGTTATCCATGATTCCTTCCTTCGCTAAGACCAATTGCGTTTGATTCGTTTAGCGCGTTGATTGATAAGTGCTCGTTGATAGGAGCTTTCTGCCTGTTCATATTCTTTACGCAGGCTTGAAAGCATGCCCTCTCTCACTTGCGCTCGAACTTGTTGCAGCTTCTCAAGCCCTCGTTCTTTGTCTTCCTTTGACAAAGAGTGATGCGGTAGATCCGGGCAAGGCATATGGCATGGGTCGCTATAAACTGGAATGGTCATATTTGAACTAGCTCCTGTGTATCTACTACAATAAATCCCCCCTGCCCTTCGCCTTCGCTTAGTACTCCGTGGCGAACGTGGTTGCATTTCAGTTGCTCACAGGCTTGGCCAACGGCATCGTCTAGGGACTCAAACTCTCCAAGAGCCGTTGTTTCGGGCTCTTGAGTTTCTTCGTGGCGCTTCATCGCACCATCACCAAAAAGGCGGATTGCTACGTATTGCATGAAGCGTTCTCCTTCTTGGCGATAAGCATCTTCAATACATCGCCTGCTTGCGCGTGTATGTCTCTCCACAAACGAATGTGGGTGCTTTGGAGGTGTTGCTGCCCTTCAACAGGGTTATTTTTGTATTTACCAATGTTCAGCGCAGCGACATTTTGGAGGTGTAAAGCTTCTTCAGGGGTGTTAATTTCAATTGTAATCATTTCGAAACTTCCTATCTGTTTTCTTCAGTTAACTCAGCCCAGGGACTGGCGCACCGTTGGCAACAAAATCCACTCCCATAGCGAGGAAGGGAGACACGCCTTTAGTGCGTTCTTCGAGATCACTAATCAAAAGCACAAGGTTGCCGATACTGGCTTGCGCTTTCTGAATAATATTGTGTTTGTTGGTACGGCTTAGCCTTGTGTTTCCAGCCTGGTCCAAAGCCATTTGAGATAAGTCACCCGAGTGGATCGAGTTCTCTAAAGCTCGTTTGATGAAGGTTTCTTCACTCGCATTGAGTGGCACATGCGCCGTTACAACCCCTAACCCAAGTAAAAGGCTATTCACTATGGTGTGATTACCACTCACTTTGGTTATGGCGATAAGCTCAACACAAGTCAGAACATGAGGTTGCTCTGGATTGAGCTTGTTACGAAGCATCGTTGGGCTCATACCTGTGCTCTCGGCCAGCTTGGTCATATTCTCTGACTTCGCAAATGAACAACACGCTTCGTTAAATGCCAATTGTTTCGTGCCAATAAATTCGCACATTGAGTCACTTTCGTTCATAACCAATACTCAATTGCATACCAAGGAGATGAGAATGAAACCCCAACCGACGATATTGAGCCATAACGGGCAATACTCTTTGGTTGGAACCAGAGACGAAAAGCGCATGGTTTAACCTAAGTTCTGCATTGCTTCACGTGTAGCCATTTCTAACAATGCAACCATGTTGATCAGCGGTGTTTCCTTAGGTTTTGACTTGGCTTTGATAGGCAGACGACCATCAGATACCCAGTCCATAATGGTGCGTTTAGGCATACCCGAAAATTGCGAGTATTGGTCATAGGTCATGAAAGGCGTGTTTAGGACTACTTGATATGAAAGCATGGTGGTATCCTTGTAAGTTATTGAATGTGTATATAAGTAGTCAGAAGTTGCAGCTCGCTGACTACGCTTTAGCAAAGATTATTGATCGCTTATGCCAACTAATCAAGAAGAAATATCCGCTTTTGCGTATTTAAGTGGTAAGGACTTTGTTCAACGGTTGATCCAAGTAACAGAATCAAAGAGTCAACGAGTCCTTTCTGAGAAGCTAGGTGTGCCTACTTCAACTATTTCCACATGGGTTAAGCGTGGCTTAACTCCCCATGAAATTGCCGTTAGAGCTCATTTGCATACAGGCGTATCACTTAAGTGGCTTTTATTGGGTGAAGGAGAGGCATTTCCGAACAGAAGTTCGCACAAACATGACTCAGAGAGCGTGCAAACTAAGTTTCTGTTCGATGTCGACTGCTATAAAATCCTCAATGGCGAATTAATTGAGTCTAGAACGCTTACGTTCGACAAATCCTTGCTGGATGATCTTTCTGTTGTAAACGCTATAGCGATTCGTGAAGGCGACTTAACATCAATCATCGACAAAGGAGTTCACCAAGCCGTAAGCGGCACATATCTAGTTGATATGGACGGTCTACTTTCGCTAAACGAAATTCAACGCCTACCAGGTAAAAAACTGGCGATCAGCTTTAATGGTTCAACTCTGACTGTTGAAGAGGATGAGGTTAAGGTTGTGGGTAGAGTTGTGTTGGTGGTGGGGAAGAAGTGATGTTTACTGACTAAAAAGCACGAGTCGTACATTAGGCACTGTTTAGAAAATGGATGCGAAACTAAAAAACAGTTCGAGATTATCTTAAAACTGGCTAGGTATTAAAGCATACTTAAGCCATTAACCTTGTGGTTGTGAGTTTGAAATGGATTGATTCTTTCAACCCATTTTGAGTGGTATTCGTGTATCATTACCTTCAAGAAGTAACTAACTAATTTTTTTATGCTCGATAATTACAAAATTGTAGATTTATTCTGTGGCTGCGGTGGTTTTGGCTTAGGTGCAGAACTAGCAGGGTTTAACTCAATCGCGGCAGTAGATGTAGATGAAACTCTACAATCAGCATACAAGCTCAACTTTCCAAATGCGCGTGTTGTTAAAGGTGACTTAGCAACTATGGATAAGGATAGCTGGAAGCTAATTCTTCAAGACCAGCAAATAGATGGCGTTATTGGCGGGCCCCCTTGCCAAGGTTATAGTCGCATGGGTAAAAGAGAGTTAGGCGACCCTCGCAACGAGCTACTTCATCATTACTTCAGACACGTAAACATACTAAGACCCAAGTTCTTTGTTATGGAGAACGTTGAGGGCTTGCTCGATGAATGTTATCGCGACTCTTTCTTTGCTGCTTTGGATTCAGTTACAGACAACTACACTGTCCTAGAACCTGTTTTGGTAGACGCATCCGATTATGGCGCTGCTACAAAGCGTAAGCGTGTGATTGTTTTTGGGTACAAGCCAGAGTTCTTTGGTGAACTGACTCATAACGATATTTTTTCACCCTTAAATGATAACGCTAACGTTACTGTAAAAGATGTTATCGCTGATCTGCCCGAGCCGATACCTCAAACCAAAGACAAAACAGATTTTGGTTGGGCACAATATAATCGGAAAAGGAACCTATCTTCCTACGCACTCAAAATGAGAGCATTGCCACCAGAGCATCTAGGTTCGCAATTAGCGGTTAATAATTTAAAGAAAAAAATGCTGTCAGGCTTTTTTGATACTGTTCATACACAAAACGTGATGGATCGATACCTTGCTCTTGAGCCAGACTCTGTAGACAAAATTAGCCGTTCGAAGAAACTTGCCTGGGATGGCGTTTGCCCTACTCTAAGAGCTGGTACTGGTTCCGACAAAGGTAGCTATCAAGCTGTTCGACCGATACATCCAAGTAGCCCTCGGGTAATTACAGTACGTGAAGCTGCAAGACTCCAAGGTTTTCCTGATTGGTTCTGCTTCCACCCGACGAAATGGCATAGCTTTAGAATGATTGGCAACAGCGTATCGCCACTTGTGTCTGAAAATATAATGACAAACATCAAAAATCATTTGGATGGTGTTAGACAAGAGCAAGAGGCTTTGTTAAATAACTAATAATAAAAGAGTTAAGGGTAGATTAAATCTACCCTTATTTATTTGGCTAGGATTAAAAATGACTAAAGATAACCAACAAACAGCTATCGAAGCGTACCCTGCTAAACGATTCTTTGTAGATATGCTAACCAGAGATATTGAACTACTCGATGCCGTGCTTGACCTCATTGATAACTCTTTAGATGGAGCAATGAGAGAAGCCACTCGCAATGGAAAACAAGATGCTCCAGACAAATATAAAGGCTATAAAGCAGAGATAACATTCAACAGAGAGCATTTTTGTATAAAAGATAACTGTGGTGGGATTCCAAGGACTGTCGCAATCAATTCAGCCTTCCGAATGGGAAGACCAGCATCGGACATTGATGTAGATTTACCAACGGTTGGTGTATACGGAATAGGCATGAAACGCTCAATATTTAAGATGGGCAGGAAATGTAGTGTAATTAGCAAGACAAAAGAGACTACTTTAAAAGTCGATATGACTCCTGAGTGGATGTCTAACGACGAGAGTTGGACAATACCTTATAAAGAAGAAGCCCCAACACCGGACGACGTAGGTACAGAAATAATAATTGAAAACTTAGTACCTGGCATAAAAACGAGCTTTGATTCTGGCCCCTCATTCTTCCATGATCTCAAGGATGCAACCGAAGTTTACTACTCATCTTTTATCGAACGTGGCTTTCAAATAGTTATTAACGGGCAAACAATAACGCCTAGTGCTGACGTACTGGCTATTGAAGATAACTTTGATACTAAAGATGAAGCGATATCGCCTTACGTGTTTGTCGATAACATTGATGGTGTTGAAATATCTGTAATGGTTGGATTTTATCGAACATTTGCTTCTCAAGACGAAGAAGACAATGCCATGGAAGGTACTAGTAGTAAAGCAAGTACGTCTAAAGCAGGTGTGACCATCATTTGTAATGACCGCATCGTCATCCACGCAGATAAAACAAGAATGACTGGCTGGGGAGAAGCTGGCGTTCCAAGTTACCACACACAGTTCATATCTATAGCCGGAATCGTCAAGTTCCAATCGAACGATCCCGCGAAGCTACCTCTGACAACAACCAAGCGCGGTATTGAAGGAAACTCTGAATTATACTTGAAAGTCAAAGATCGCGTACGTGAAGGATTAAAACTATTCACATCCTTCACAAACCGCTGGAAAAGTCGTGATGGTAAGGAACAACTAAGCATACAATCTGGTGGCTCAAAAAACGTACCACTTACTGAAGTAGTCAATCTAATTCCTCAAGATAAATGGAAACCGGTTAGAGGAGCTGGTAATGAAAACGCTAAAAGGTTCGTTCCAAATCTGCCTATGCCCCCAAAAGAGTCTACAGATCAAAGAATTAGTTTTACTCGTCCAATAGAAGAGATCAAAACAATATCACAGTTCTACTTTGAGCATGATTTGGCATCACCTAAAGAAGTAGGTGAGCGCTGTTTTGATGAGGTACTACGGAGGACCAAGTAATGTCTTCCGGTTCAACTATTCCATATCATTTGAGACAAAATAAAGCGGTAGAGCGCGTTTTATTTGAGGAGCAATTAAAGCTGCTTTCTCCTTGGCTATCTAATAACGGCGCTCAGCCAATAGAGAATTATAGGTATATTGGATTTGGTGGTCCATTTCTAGAGGATTTTAAAAGTATTCATCGAAATCTAAAAATCCAAGATATGACTTCAATTGAGTATGATGAAAACACTTTAAAACGACAAGAGTTCAACAAACCTGTTTCTTGTATAAAGTTACTAAACAAACCTATGAGTTCAACTGAGTTCATTAATAAAGACGAATTCGAGAAAGAGTCTATCCTCTGGCTTGATTATGTAAACGTAAACTATGTCTCTCAGCTAAATGATATAAAAAACGCCATACAGAAGATGGCAGATTATGACATTTTGAAAGTTACATTTAACGCAAATGTAGCTAACCTTAAGCAGCAAGGGACCGGCAGTTTACAACAGCAGCGTTATAGATATTTCGATAGCTTGATTTCGAATGAATACTTGCCAGTAACTTTAGATCCTGATGACTTTACATTCAAAAGATTCCATAGAGTTCTTGCTGAAACAATAATAAACGCGATAAACAGTGGCCTTCGTAGCTCTTCAACTTTAAAAGCTAAAATCCTAAGTTCATTCTTATACAAAGATGGACAACAGATGCTTACGGTCAGTTGTATACTATTACCCACCGCTAAGATCGATGATTTTGAACTCAACTGTGACATAGTAAACTGGGACTTTTATTATGATCGAGATAGTATATTCGACATATCTCTTCCCTCACTATCAGTTAGGGAACGGGTCGAGTTAGAGCGATTGTTGCCACAAGGTGACCTACACGCAATAAAAAGCTGCTTAGGCTATCAAATTTCTAATGATGTCGTCGAGAATGATATTTTATTGAAGAACTTCATTGAATACCATGCTCGCTTCCCTTGGTTCGGCAAAATCGCAATCTAGTACACAAGCGGTCTTAAAATAGACCGCTTTTTCTTGCTCATGGATTGTTTGAGCAAATGAATTTTATAAGCTTAAAGGGACACACTTCAGGCTTCAAGGAGTAGGCTTTCCACAAGTCAAAGACTTCCCCCCTGCCTCAAAAATCACACTCTTCCTTATACAATGTGGCATTAGTTAAATAACTAATTGATTAATTAGGTGATATCCTAGATGAGAAATCCCATTGTGGTAGAACACATTAAACATCCTAAAAAGGCTTCTAATGAGTTCTACCACATAAGAATTTCTATATGTTCAAATATAAAATGGTGCAAGTTCTACCCAACATTTCTGTAGACATGAAAAATCACACAGGAAGCGAAGCGGCTGTTTACTTGGAGAATGTTGTCAACGAGTACGCCGAGGATGGATGGGAGTTCCACCGCATCGACAGGATTGGTGTAGAACTCCAGCCTGGATGTTTTGCTGCCTTGGGAGGTCAAAAGGCTGAGACCAACATTTACTATGTTATTACCTTCAGAATGGAGGTCTAGATTGGTCTGGTTCTCAATACGCTTTGACTGCGCTTAACACCCTAGCGCAGTTTGCGATTTCGCTTCCAGCATCCTTGCAACCAACGTCCGACCTTAAGCGCTAGACTTCCCACATGTTCGTTTTTCAACATTCAAACATTGCCTCCAATAGCGCCACCTATTAACCTGTATGAAAATACAGTATTGATATATTTTACCTATGTCTATTCGAAACCTAAAAGATGGCTCAAAAAAACCATGGCTATGTGAGTGCTACCCAAATGGCCGCTCTGGAAAGCGAGTCAGAAAGCGATTCGCGACAAAAGGTGAAGCTGCTGCCTACGAGCGTTTTGTCATGCGTGAAGTCGAAGACAAACCGTGGGCGGGCGACAAGCCTGATCACAGGAGGTTATCTGAGATCATCGGTCTCTGGTTTCAACTGCACGGTAAGTACCTGAAATCCGGGAATCATACAAAGGGAAGAATGCAGCATATCGTCAGCGCTTTAAATGACCCTATCGCGTCAAACTTAGCGGCTAAACACCTTGCACACTATAGAGCTAATAGAAAATCCCTATCTCATATCCACAGCCAAGCCAACAAAGAGATAGCCGTTAGCTCAAGCAACCGTGACATGACTTGTTTAAAGTCAGTCTTCAACAAGCTCATTGAGTTAGGCGAATGGTCTTTGCCAAACCCTGTCGAAAGTATTAAGGCAGCCAAAACTCCAGAATCCGAGCTGACGTTCTTGAGAGAAGCGCAGATTTTGACGTTGTTCAATACCATTAAAGGGACGCCTTTTGCTGATGAGCTTAGGCTTGTTTACAAAATATGTCTTTCTACAGGTGCGCGTATAAACGAAGCGATTCTGCTTAAAGGCGAGCATGTTTACGACAACAAGATCACTTACGTTAATACTAAGGGCAAGCGAAATAGAACACTCCCCATCTCACCTTATTTGTATAAAGAACTCAACCCTAGTTGCTCGGGAAGGCTTTTCAGCGTCAGCTATCAGACCGCACATAAATGGCTATCAAGGGCGCTGCCTGAATTACCTGACGGACAGGCAACTCACGTGCTACGCCATACGTTTGCTACTGCCTTTATGCGCAGTGGCGGAAACATCCTAGATTTGAAGGAAGCACTAGGCCATTCGAAGATAGAGCAAACGATGGTTTACGCGCATTTCTCCCCCCATCATTTGAAGTCGGTTGTTTCGCTTAATCCTATTGCTAACCTGCAACTCTAATGACGAATATTTTTAGTCGACATTTGCTTAGCGATAATTGTCGACCGAAGATAAACAACTACCAAAAATATGAGAACACAATCAGCTCAACGAGACATAAAAGTGGCGACAAAGTGGCGACAGCCAATGAAAAACACCGTTAAAATTCGATAACTATCGTGTTAGCTGATTTTCGTAAGATACTGGAAGAAAAGGGAATAGCAGGTCTCACGGGGTATAGAAGAAGAAAGGATAAGTCATGAACTGGAACATAGCCGAACACTCCTTGCTAATGACTTTCAATAGAGTGCCTTGAAGCGGGAAGAATTAAATTGACACAGTGCAATTTGTGATGATTAACCTCATAAAAAATCAGACTTTCGCGAGCAACTCCACGAGTTAATTATGTCGCTTATTTGGTAAAATTGTATAGATTACAGGCAAAAATCAATCAATAGATTTTACCTATCAAACCAAGAGGTAATTGCGACTTTATTTCCGACTTTGATTCGGGCATAGTTGCACGTAACAAAATAAAGGAGAAAGACAATATGTTCGTAGTTATCTTTGGTCGCCCAGCTTGCCCATACTGTGTACGCGCAAAAGAGCACGCAGAAACACTAAAAGCAAAGCGTGACGACTTCAACTACCGTTACGTTGATATCCACGCAGAAGGTATCTCAAAAGCTGACCTTGAAAAAACAGTAGGTAAGCCAGTTGAAACTGTTCCTCAAATCTTCGTAGATCAAGAGCACATCGGTGGCTGCGATGACTTCGAAGCTTATGCGAAAGAGCACCTAGGTCTTTTCGACGAGTAATCGTTCCAAATTGAAAGAAAGCCGCTGTAATAAGCGGCTTTTTTTTACTTTAAATTAAATCAATGTTGTGAATTCGTAGCCCAAGTCAGCTAATAGTAAATTATAAAATTTTTCACTTATCATTTTGCAATATTCAGATACAATTCGCACACTTAACTTATCCTCTGGCACTGACATAAGAGCTGCCCCGTGAACATCGACGTTGTAAATTTGCTTGAGCAAAACCCCATCCTCCTCATCTTTGTAGTACTCGCCACTGGCTTAGCTATCGGAAAAATTCGTTTTGGAAATCTGCAGCTTGGCAACTCAATAGGTGTTTTACTTACCTCTCTCATCATGGGACACCTTGGCTTTACGTTTAATGCCGATGCTTTAACCATTGGGTTTATGCTCTTCATTTACTGTGTCGGTATCGAGGCAGGGCCAAACTTCTTCGGTATTTTCTTCAGGGATGGTAAACACTACTTCATCCTAAGCATGGTGGTGCTAACGACCGCGTTATGTATCACTTATTTCGCTAGCCACAGCATGGGATTAGATTTTGGCTTGTCAGCAGGGATGATGGCAGGCGCGCTAACAGCGACCCCTGTATTAGTAGGTGCGCAAGATGCGCTCAACTCCGGTTTAGCCACCACTCCGCGTGGTATGGATTTTTCACAAGTTATTGAAAACTTGTCCGTTGGTTACGCTATGGCGTATCTGATTGGCTTGATCAGTATGATCACATTCGCCAAGCTGCTACCAAAACTTCAAAAGCAAAATCTATCCGATTCTGCTCAGCAAATTGCTCAAGAGCGTGGTTTAGGCAGTACTGGGCAACGAAAGGTTTACTTACCAATCATTAGAGCTTACCGCGTCGGTCAGGAATTGATCGACTGGATTGACGGTAAGAACCTACGAGAGCTCGGTATTTACCGACAAACTGGCTGTTATATTGAGCGTATTCGTCGAAACGGCATTCTCGCCCACCCAGATGGGGACGCCATTCTCCAAGAAGGTGATGAGATTGCACTGGTTGGCTTCCCAGATAGTCATGCGCGACTAGACCCTAGTTTTAGAAACGGCAAAGAGGTGTTCGACCGTAATCTACTGGATTTGCGGATTGTCGAAGAAGAGATCGTCGTAAAAAGTGATTCCATCGCGGGCAAACGCCTGTCAGACCTGAACCTGTCCGAATATGGCTGTTTTCTTAACCGGGTAGTACGCGCGCAGATAGAAATGCCGATGGATTTAGACATCGTCCTAGCTAAAGGTGATGTGCTGCAAGTGAGTGGCGAGAAGAGCCGCGTTCACGGCTTAGCAGAAAAAATCGGCTTCATCTCGATTCACAGTCAGATGGCAGATCTGTTGGCTTTCTGCAGCTTCTTCATCCTTGGTATCATGTTTGGCCTTATCACCATGACCTTTGGTCAAGTTTCGTTTGGCTTAGGTAACGCGGTTGGCCTTCTACTCTCTGGTATTACGCTAGGCTTCTTAAGAGCTAACCACCCTACGTTCGGCTATGTTCCTCAGGGCGCGCTGAATATGGTCAAAGATCTCGGCTTGATGTTCTTTATGGTCGGTATTGGCCTAAGTGCTGGCGGTAAGATGTTTGAGCACTTAGCGCAGGTTGGCCCACAGGTCATCGGTCTATCATTCCTTGTGAGTGTGGTTCCTGTCGCACTTGCTTACCTTGTGGGTGCTTATATTTTGAAAATGAACCGAGCACTGCTGTTTGGTGCCATTATCGGTGCTAGAACCTGCGCACCAGCGATGGATATCGTTAACGATTATGCTAAATCGACCATTCCAGCACTGGGTTATGCAGGAACTTACGCTATCGCAAATATTCTGATGACACTCGCGGGAACAGTGTTGATTATCCTCAGTTGATGAGTTCCAGATACAAAAAAGGCTTCCAATCGGAAGCCTTTTTAGGTTTTGAACCACGATTAGCTCAGCGGTCTCAAGTACGCTAGGAATCGCTTCTCAGCTAACTTGAAGCACCAGAGAATCATAAACGTCAGTGCCATGTAGAACAGTCCTGCAGTGAGGAAAGATTCGAACGGCGCATAATAGCGAGAGTTTACCAAGCGTGCTGCACCGGTAAGGTCAACAATCGTGACAATACCTGCAACGGCACTACCGTGAAGCATGAAAATGACTTCATTACTGTAAGCTGGTAATGCACGGCGTAATGCACTCGGCAAAATGATACGGCGGTAAGTCATAAATGTTCCCATACCATACGCTTTAGCGGCTTCGACCTCACCTTTCGGTAAGCCGTTTATCGATCCTCGAATGATTTCTGCTGTATACGCTGATGTGTTAAGCACAAACGCCACAAGCGCACAGAACCATGCGTTCTCCCACAAAGTATCTTTAACTGGGAAGAACTGATCCATACCGTAGTAGATCAGGTAGAGCTGAACCAGCAACGGTGTACCACGGAAAAAGTAGATAAATGCCCAGCTCGGTCCATTAATTAAGTAATTTGTGCTATTACGCGCCACACCAAGAGGAATCGCGACGCAAAGGCCAATAATCAGAGCTAAGCCCACCAGCCATGCCGTCGTCCATAACCCATCAAGATAAATTGGCAAACTTTCGATAATCAGTGAAAAGTCCATTTCTTACCTCGCATGAATACTGAATTTGCGTTCGACTAGCTTGAGTAAGCCCGTTGAGACACTGGTGAAGAAAAGGAAAATGATTGCAACAGCCATGTAGAAAGTGAATGGCATTTTCGTTGAGCCTGCGGCAAGCGAACTCATACGCACCATATCTTCCAGCCCGATAATGGAAACCAGTGCGGTTGTCTTAAGCAGTACCAACCAGTTGTTACCAAAACCCGGCAGCGCGTGGCGAATCATCTGCGGCAATAAAATGCGTCGGAATGCCAGTACTGGACTCATGCCATAAGCTTTCGCTGCTTCTAGCTCGCCCTTGTCTACTGCCATAATCGCACCGCGGAACGTTTCCGCCATGTACGCACCGAAAATGAAGCCAATGGTCAAAACACCAGCAACGAATGGGCTCACATCAATGTAATCTGGTAGATAAGACGTCCATTCATGATTTGGGTCGCTTGAAGCAAACCACTCATTCAAAGATTCATTAATGGCATACAAGCCGTTGTTGAGAAGAATTTGTCCGCCGAAGAAAATCAGCATCATTAAAACTAAATCGGGAATACCACGAATCACTGTGGTGTAAAGCGTTGCAATTGCGCGTGCCCAGCGGTACGGCGCCATTTTTGCCAATGCGCCCAGCATGCCTAAAACCATCGCAAGTAGCAGCGAGAGCAGCGCTACTTCTATGGTCACTATGGCCCCTTTAAATATAGAGGCTTCGTATCCTTGTAAATCCAGCATAGGTGAGTTCCTGATCCCTAGACTCAAAGCTTGCTTACTGACTTAAGAGCAATCAACAAGCCATAGATATAATTCGACCGCTGGCTACTTCTAGGAACTAGAACCAGCGGTCGCTTTCCGATGATTACTGACCGTAAACGTCGTAGTTGAAGTACTTAGCAGCAATCTCTTGGTAAACACCTTTCTCACGTAGAGACAGGATTGCAGCATCTAGCTTCTTAGTAAGATCTTTATCTTGCTTACGTACTGCGATACCAAAACCTTCACCGAACCATTTTGGATCCGTTAGTGACGGGCCAACAAATTCGTAAGCTTCACCACCAGCTTTATTTAGTACGCCTTCTTCAAGTGCAGATGCATCGCCAAGAACAGCGGCAACACGACCGTTTGCTAGGTCAAGGTATGCTTCGTCGAAAGAACCGTAACGTACGATCTCAACTTTGTCACCGTAGTTATCAGTTAGGTACTTATCGTGAGTTGTTGCACGTTGAACCGCGATTTTTTGACCATCTAGGTTGTCAAAATCTAGACCGGCGCCTTTTTTCGCGATGAATTTGTTAGGGATCAGAGCGTATTTGCCCGTGAAATCAACTTTCTTCTTACGCTCTTCAGTGATAGACATTGCTGCGATGATGGCGTCGTATTTACGCGCTAATAGAGAAGGAATAATGCCATCCCAGTCTTGTGCAACAATCTTACATTTAACCTGCATTTCCTTACATAGAGCATTTGCCATGTCTACGTCGAAGCCTTTAAGAGAACCATCAGCCTCCGTCCAGCTAAATGGAGGATACGCACCTTCAATACCAAAACGAACTGTCTTCCAATCTTTCGCTTGAGCTACACCTGTTGCTGCCGTAGCAGCCAAAGCTGCAACTACTAACCACTTTTTCATTTCCATACTCCTGTGATTGTGATTTTTATCTTGTATTGTGTCTGTCTTTCGCCTGCTATAAGAGCAAGCTTAGTAAATTGATGAGATGAACTGCTGTAGACGTTCTGAGTCTGGGTTAGTGAAGAGCTTAGCAGGGTCTCCCTGCTCTTCCACTAGACCTTGGTGCAAGAACATGACATGGTTAGAAACATCGCGTGCAAACGCCATTTCGTGCGTTACAACCAGCATGGTTCGACCTTCTTCAGCCAGATCTCGCATTACACCTAGCACCTCACCGACTAATTCTGGGTCAAGTGCTGAGGTAGGTTCGTCGAATAGCATGACTTCAGGATCGACAGCCAATGCACGCGCAATCGCTGCACGTTGTTGCTGGCCGCCAGATAAATGGCCTGGGTAGTAATCTTTACGCTCGTAAAGACCTACTTTCTTGAGCAGAAGTTCAGCATTTTCCAAAGCCTGAGCTTTTGGTACGCCTAGCACATGCACGGGTGCTTCTATGACATTTTCAAGCACCGTCATATGTGACCAGAGATTAAAACCTTGGAATACCATGGCAAGTCTGGAACGGATACGCTGTACTTGTTTTTCATTGGCAGGAACAGCCTCACCTTGGCGATTATTTTTCATTTGAATCAACTCACCGTTAACCCAAATTTCACCTTCAGTAGGCGTTTCAAGAAGGTTGATACATCTTAGGAAGGTACTTTTACCTGAACCTGATGAACCAATAATGGAGATAACGTCCCCTTTGTGTGCCTCAAGCGAGATACCTTTAAGGACTTCATTTTGCCCGAATGTTTTGTGCAGTTCCTTTATGTCCAGCGCTGGTACATCATTCATGCGCTAATACTCCCTGTCTTTATTATAATTGCCGACTCGATAAACGGCTTTTCCGCCGGCTAATTGCTGGGTTCCACCCACATTTCGCTACAAACTAGCACTCCCCAGACCAACATGCAACAAATTATTAACCTTCATTTTAGGGATATATAGCCACTTTATATGAGTAAACATTCATTTTATAGAGTAATTCGCTCCATAATACGCATAAATCATTTTAATAAACATATTATCTACCGAAGTGATAAATTAACATTTTTATAAAAACCAGATCTATCTCAACAATTCTCTCAATAATGGAAATTGAAGTGCTGTTTTTCCTCCAATCGAAAGTCATAAAACTCACAATGTGAAAATAATTTTCACTTTACAATTCAACGACTCGCTTATACGGCCTTAGCTGTGTAGTTTTCTTTCACATTCTTTCATAAAGTGATCTAAATCAATCACTCCTTAGGGGTAGCGCGTTACACTCGCGTCAAAGATAAAAGCCTCAATAAGCGAATTTTTGTCTTTTCTATCGTCTATGCTTAAGCACGTAAAATGCGCTCCACAGACGATAGCTCAAGGACCCAAATGCAGGACGCTAAGTCAGGTTTTTATAAGATCGCCCACCCACAATAATTACGGGCGACTCTTTGAAGAATCATTAACTTTTTAGAATATGAGGAATCTATGTCAGACGCAGTCAATAAACCGCACTCTGATTCGGATATCGAAAACAAGAGCTATCGTGAGCTGCACCGCCCAGCTTCCGAATTTGAGAGCCGTTCAGATTATCTAGATCATGAACTTCAGATCATGAAGCCTCGTCGCTTCGGTTTAAACTTACCTGGTCGTGACTTCCGTTTCGAGCTCGAAGACTTAGTACCCGCGCTAGCCGGCACTATCGGTATTATCGCGATGTACTCAGCGGTAATGATGTCTTGGGCTGAAGGCCTGACCGCTGCTTGGGATCACATCAACCTAGGCAAGGACTTCGCTATTGAGGTGGCACGAGTAGAAATGCTCATCCCTGCCCTTCTATTCTGTGTATTGGCGTCTGGTTTCATCAACCCGAAAGCAAACCTCGCAGGTAACCACGGGCCAATGATCCCTCTTATCGGCACCATCGCTTTAGCTGGCGCACACCCTCTTGCATTGGCTATCCTGATCGGTGTTTTCGGTTTACTGCTGAGCTTCCTGAAAGGCGGCTCCAAATTAGTAAACCTCACGTCAGAAGGTACTGCAGGTGGATTACTGATATTCCTAGGCCTCACCGGCACTATGAGCCAGATAAACTCTATCCAAGCTTGGGCTGTAGGTCTTCAATCGGACACAGTAGCCGCAGGTAGCATGGGCTATGTTGGTCTGATTGTCTTGGCCGTAACCATCGCTCTATATGCGTTTTTGGCAAAAGTAAACAAACGTTGGCTTGCTATTCCCGTTTGTGCATTTACAGGCTTAGCGATTGCACTCGTGCTTGGCGCAGGCTTTGACATCAAGTTCGTCACAGAAACTGGCTTACCGAACCTAAACCCAGTTTACTGGTGGGGCAGTACCGAAGAAGGTTGGATGCTTGGGCTACCAAACATGGAGCACTTCATTGCGTCACTACCTTTCGCCATTCTGGCTGTCGCTATGTGGTCTCCTGATTTCTTAGGTCATCGTATCTTCCAAGAACTGAACTACCCTAAAAAGACAGAAAAAGTACTGATGGATGTAGACGACACTATGACCATGTGTTCTGTTCGTCAGATGGTTGGTACAGCCGTGGGTGGCGGTAATATTACGTCATCTTGGGGCACTTACATGATCCCAGCTGCGATTGCGAAACGTCCTATCCCAGGCGGTGCAATCCTTCTTGGCCTATTAGTGATGATCATTGCAATTCTTGGCTTCCCGATGGACATCGCTGTATGGCCACCTGTGATGCGTGTAGCATTGCTTGTTGGTGTATCGCTGCCTCTACTTGAAGCAGGTATGCAGATGGTTAAAGACTCGAAAGACTCCCAAGCCGCAGGTATCTGTATCTTTGGTTCTGCTGTCGTTAACCCAGTATTGGCTTGGGCATTGACTATGCTTCTGGATAACAATGGCTTGATTGGTGATAAAGAACGTGCAGCTCGCTTGTCTTTCGTCGATAAAATCGTCATTCCAGTGGGCGTGCTTGTAATCTGTCTGATTGCGATGCTGGCAGTCGGTATGCTTGAAGGCCAATACGGCATTAAAGCCTGGCTATAGAAATTCAAAAAATTTGTGGGTGGCAAGCTATGCCACCCTCTTTTTATCGACTTTTTTGAGGATTTATTGATTTAGTTTAAGGTTTGCAATTTTTTTTTAGTTTAACCTTGAAACCAAGTTAATAAGAAACCATGTAAAAGTTAGTGACAATATTTATAGTTTAAAACGCACACAATGATCGATTTTAGAGACTATACATATTGTTATTCATAAAGAGTGTACCGCTCCTGTAAAGGAAAACTAACTAGCTCAATGGTTAGAAAGGTACGTGTTTTTTCTACTAAAAAGGTAGGTATGTCATGGCAGAGCAATTTGCTAAAGCTTGGGAAGGTTTTGCTGAAGGTGACTGGCAAAACGAAGTAAACGTTCGTGATTTCATTCAAAAGAACTATGCACCTTATGAAGGCGACGAATCTTTCCTTGTTTCTGAAGGTACTGAAGCAACAAATAAGCTTTGGGAAAAGGTAATGGAAGGTATTAAACAGGAAAACGCGACTCACGCACCTGTTGATTTTGATACTTCAGTTATCTCTACCATCACTGCTCACGATGCAGGCTACATCAACAAAGATCTGGAAACGATCGTTGGTCTTCAAACTGACGCCCCACTAAAACGCGCTATCATCCCTAACGGTGGTATTCGTATGGTGGAAGGTTCTTGTAAGGTTTACGGTCGTGAGCTTGATCCTAAGATCAAAGAAATCTACACAGATTACCGTAAAACACACAACGCGGGTGTTTTCGATATCTACACTCCAGACATCCTAAAATGTCGTAAATCTGGTGTTCTGACTGGTCTTCCAGATGCATACGGTCGTGGTCGTATCATTGGTGACTACCGTCGTGTAGCTCTGTACGGTATCGACTTCCTAATTAAAGACAAGCTAGCTCAATTCGCTTCTCTACAAGAGAAATTTGAGAATGGCGAAGATCTTCAAATGACTATGCAGCTTCGCGAAGAAATCGCAGAGCAGCACCGTGCACTTGGCCAAATGAAAGTGATGGCTGAGAAATACGGTTGTGACATCTCTCGTCCAGCTGAAACTGCACAAGAAGCTATCCAGTGGACTTACTTTGGCTACCTAGCGGCTGTTAAGTCTCAAAACGGCGCGGCTATGTCTCTAGGTCGTACTTCTACGTTCCTAGATATCTTCATCGAGCGTGATATTGCTGCAGGTAAGATCACTGAAGAACAAGCTCAGGAAATGATCGACCACTTCGTAATGAAACTACGTATGGTTCGTTTCCTACGTACTCCTGAGTACGATGACCTATTCTCTGGCGATCCAATTTGGGCAACAGAATCTATGGGTGGTATGGGTCTTGACGGTCGTACGCTAGTTACTCGTACTAACTTCCGTTTCCTAAACTCTCTATACACTATGGGTCCTTCTCCAGAGCCGAACATCACTGTTCTATGGTCTGAGCAACTACCTGAAGGCTTCAAGAAGTTCTGTGCGAAAGTATCTATCGATACTTCTTCAATCCAGTACGAAAATGACGATCTAATGCGCCCAGACATGGAGTCAGACGACTACGCAATCGCTTGTTGTGTATCTCCAATGGTTGTTGGTAAGCAAATGCAGTTCTTCGGTGCTCGTGCTAACCTTGCGAAAACTATGCTTTATGCAATCAACGGTGGTGTTGATGAGAAGCTGAAGATGCAAGTTGGTCCAGAAATGCCTAAGATCACTTCAGAAGTACTAGACTTCGACGAAGTGTGGAACAACCTAGACCACTTCATGGATTGGCTAGCGAAGCAGTATGTTGCTGCCCTAAACAGCATCCACTTCATGCACGACAAGTACTCTTACGAGTCTGCGCTTATGGCTCTACACGATCGCGACGTTTACCGCACTATGGCTTGTGGTATTGCAGGTCTATCTATCGCAGCAGACTCACTATCTGCAATTAAACATGCGAAAGTGAAGCCAATCCGTGACGAAGATGGTGTTGCAGTCGACTTCGAAATCGAGGGCGATTACCCTAAATTTGGTAACAACGATGCTCGCGTAGATGACATTGCTTGTGAACTGGTAGAAGTGTTCATGAACAAGATCCGTAAGCTTAAGACTTACCGCGATGCTGTTCCTACTCAGTCTATCCTTACTATTACATCTAACGTTGTATACGGTAAGAAAACAGGTAACACGCCAGACGGTCGTCGCGCAGGTGCTCCGTTTGCTCCAGGTGCAAACCCAATGCATGGCCGTGATGAAAAAGGTGCGGTAGCCTCTCTGACGTCTGTTGGTAAACTGCCGTTTGCTCACGCGAAAGATGGTATTTCTTACACCTTCTCTATCGTGCCAAACGCACTGGGTAAAGAAGAGACGTCACAGCGTGCTAACCTTGCTGGCCTGATGGACGGTTACTTCCACCACGAAGCAGGTATCGAAGGTGGTCAGCACCTAAACGTGAACGTACTTAACCGCGATACTCTAGAAGACGCTGTTAAGCACCCTGAAAAATACCCACAGCTAACTATTCGTGTTTCTGGTTACGCTGTACGCTTTAACTCTCTGACTGCAGAACAGCAACAAGACGTTATCGCGCGTACTTTCACCGAATCACTATAAGTTTGGTTGATTGACTTTAAAGCCCCGCTTAATTAAGCGGGGCTTTTTTATTGCGAAGCAAATCAAAAGTTAGACTCAAGCCACATTTATATTTCAATTTTCTTTCTTTCCTCTCTGATGAATACGATATGGAGTAATATCTAGGCTCCATTCAGAAATGATGTATTGAAATGAACCTATTACGCACTCTTCCTTTGATACTGTTAGCCTCAAGTGCTGTAGCTTCCGAGCGCTCAACCGTATCGTTTTCAATTGATAATGATGGCGTATTTGGTGTCGATCAGGATTATACCAACGGACTGTTTCTCACCTATACCTCGGGCGCTGTTACACCCAATTGGTTGACTAACCCCATGAGCTTATCATTCTGGGGCGGCGCCTCTCTGGACAAGTACGAATTTACACTTGGCCACAAAATGTATACACCGTCAGACATTAATGCCACCACACCAATGGTAAATGACCGACCTTATGCTGGTTATCTCCATGCTGAATTTAACTACATCAGCCTTCATCCTCAGCAAGCGCAACGTTTCAATCTTACACTAGGTACGACAGGTGAAAGCTCACTCGCGGATCAAGCACAAGATATCGTTCACGGCATTACAGGATCTGATGAACCTCGCGGTTGGGCATATCAGGTTGATGACGAGTTTGTTGGTAGCCTTGGTTACCTTAGCCACTTCAATCTTTGGCGTGAACGCGCCATCGCAAATACAGACTGGGAGATTTCAAACGTTTCCGAAGTGAACGCTGGTAATTTCCGCAGTGATGTATCAACAGGCTTCATGTTCCGTTGGGGAACGGACTTAGCGGGAAGCATGGGAGCGGCAAACATTGATAATGAAAACCCATTCCGCGCAGGTATGCTAGGCGCTTCACAAGGTGGTTGGTTTATATTTGGTGGTATTGAAGCTCGCTACCGCTTTAACGACATCACAATTGAAGGCGACCGCTCGGGTGTGGTCGACTACGCTAATCGCAACGGTGATAACCCAAGTATCTATGATGTAACTCTAGAAGAGAAACAAGCCAGCGCGGTGGCTGGCTTTGCTTGGTATAACGAGCATTTTGGTGCAACCGTTACGGCTACAGCGAAAACTCCTGACTACAAAGAAGCAAAAGATTCAATGTACGGCACAGGTGGCCTCGCATTATATGCTTTCTTTTAAATCGTAAACCTCTGGCAGTCACTATTAAGGCTGCCAGCTCTCTGCTCCACTACCTGACTGACAGAGCGCAGTTGTTCATTGTTTTCTTCTAACTCTTTCATTGCACTGGAAATCTGAGTCATACTGTCTGCCATAGATTGACTGGTCGTTGCTAATTCTTTAATGGACGCAAAGATGACGTCTGTCTGGTGCGAAGCTTCATCGGCTTTTTCTGTAATGGTGCGCAGTGCTTGCATCGCCTCATGGCCTTTTTCCTGCCCTGTTCGCATCGACGTTTCAGATTGACCAATGTACTGGATAACTTCAGCACTTTCTTTTTTCATCGTGTCTATGGTTTCAGAAATTTCGGCAACCGCATCAACGGTTCTTACCGCCAAACTACGAACTTCATCTGCCACGACGGCAAACCCACGTCCCTGCTCACCTGCTCGCGCCGCTTCTATTGCCGCATTCAAAGCCAGAAGGTTGGTTTGCTCTGCAATGCCGTTGATAATGTCCATGACCGAATCGACTTTGGAAGACGCTTCTTCCAACTGCTGAATATGTCCAGCCGCGGATGTAAGTATCGAACCAACTTCTTCAAGCGAGCCAATCGCGGCTCCAATGATTTGTGCCCCTTTCTCGGCTGAGTCAGTAGAAGAACGACTGATTTCTGATACAAATTCCAGTGAATTAGACACCTCTTGTGTCGTCACACTTACTTCTTCTGTAGCAGATGCCAATAACTGAGTCTGCCCCAGTACTTCAGACTGGTGATGAGCCAGCATATCTAGGCCTTGGTTAAGTTCAACTGCATTGCCAGACAACGCCTGCCCGCTGGATTGCACACCAGAGACCAGCTCACCCAAGTTTTCACAGCTTTCATTTATACTGATTGCCAGTTGGTTAAACTCATCATTGGGGTTCTTAGTCAAAGCCATCCGTTTCGACAAATCACCTGCCGAGACATTGTGCAAAATCTCACGAGTCTTGGTCAGAGATCGAGATAAGGAAGTGCTCTGCATGATGAAAATAGCTATAGTGAAGACGGCAAGAATGATACAAGCGACTAAGATGGACCATAACGTTTGCTCAGAAGACTTTTCTGCAGACAGTTGGTACTGTGAACTGATACCACCTAATTCACTTGTGACGGCTGCAATCAGTTGAGTCAATTGCATCTTGGTTGAAATTAGCTGCTGCTCGACACTGCCTAATTGTTTGGAAAGCTCACTCACTCGGACGAATGTCGCTTTGTATTGCTCTATCTCTTTCTCATACAAATCCAACATGGCGTAAACATTGGACATGCTTTCGAATGCACCCATGGCACGATTGAACAGCTTTAGGTTTTCTTCGTTCGGTTGTAGTAAGTAGTTTTGTTGTGACTTAACCATCGCTTGGAAATCTGAGTTGAGCGTTACCATCCCAGTTTCAGCAATTTTCTGCTCGATAATATTGGCAAGCTTTTTCAATTCCCCTAGCTTGCCTTCATCGATATTAAAACCGAGTTCTTGCTTGAGCTCTAACCAAGGATTAGCTGCAGCTTGGAAGTCTCCTATACTTTGTTCCAGTTCGTTGGCATAGCTCTTTAGGTTCAGTACATTGAGGAAAGCGACATCATTGTTAACGGCTTCAACAATATCGCTAATATCTTGTTTTGCTTTCGCGACCTGAGCGCCCTCTAGATTATCCAGCTCACTACTTAAGGTAAGAATTTTACTTTGGGTCTGATAGATTGAAATGGAGCCAGAAGAAATATCACCACTGGAATGATACTGCTCACTCATTTGAGTAAGCCTAGAGGAGGTAAACACTGCGAGTATGACAAATCCTATTGTCAGTACAATTAAAAACAGTGTGACTTTCTGTTTTTGCGATAGCGCAAGCATATCCATAAGAAATCCTTAAACATCAATCGGATGCAATTAAAACTTGCCTAGCCTGTTTGTTTATTAATTATTATAAAAACCATATTTGGCAACATTTTTATAACATACATTTTAGTCTATGTGCGCTTTTTTTATTAGTCAGTAAAATCTTGATGATAAAAACCTGAAATGCTATTTAAACCCTACTTTTTGTAATAAAATAACGAACAAATCACTAATTAGAGATGAGCACATGTCAGCAACCGGTCGTATCCATTCTTTCGAGTCCTGTGGAACAGTTGATGGCCCAGGAATTCGTTTTATTGTCTTTATGCAGGGATGTTTAATGCGATGCATGTATTGCCACAATCGCGATACATGGGACACTCATGGTGGTAAGGAAGTCACGGTTGAAGAGATCATTAACGAAGCGAAAAGCTATCGTCACTTTATGAATGCATCTGGTGGTGGTGTTACTTGCTCAGGTGGTGAAGCGATGTTACAGCCTGAATTTGTCCGCGACTTTTTCCGTTCCGCCAAAGCAGAAGGAATCCACACCTGTCTCGATACCAATGGCTATATTCGTAAGCATACTGAAGTCATAGATGAAGTACTTGAAGCCACAGATCTAGTCATGCTGGATCTAAAGCACATGAAAGACGAAGTGCACCATGACTTTATTGGCGTTTCTAATCGACGCACCTTAGACTTTGCCCGCTACTTGCACCGTATCGGCCAAAAAACATGGATTCGCTACGTCGTAGTACCTGGTTATACCGATGATGAAGAAGCCGCACATATGCTTGGTGAGTTCATCAAAGACATGGACAACATTGAAAAGCTCGAACTTTTGCCATACCACAAGTTAGGAGCCCACAAATGGGAAGCACTAGGGTTGGATTATCCACTAGAAGGCGTTAACCCGCCGTCCAAAGAAACCATGGACAATATCGTTTCAATCCTTGAGCAGTATCACTCAAACGTAAAATATTGATACCATCTACTAAACATTTCATAAAAAATACCAACCAGATCGCGGTTGGTATTTTTTTAAGAGGCCATTTTGCTACTTCCCGAACTCTTTGCATTGTTTTTCATACTGCTCTCAGTGAATTTTATCTGGAAGGATGTATTTCGCGTATTACTTCCGAAACTCTCGGCTGAAAGAGGATTTCAGCACCTGACATTTGCCGTAATCTTTGCACTGTTCGCTTTGTGGTCAGCACAAGCAGGGGTGAAGGAAGGTTTATCAATCCATTTTCTGGCACTGACATCTTTAACGTTAATGTATGGTTGGCGAAGCGCTTACGCCATCTCAATCGTCGTTGCGCTGCTGCTGGCCGTCTTTGGACAATTAGCATTTAGCGAGTTACCTGAATACATCTTACTTTCTTGCTTACTCCCAATATCAATCAGCTACTTAGTTTTTCTGGTAAGTTATCAATACTTACCGAGAAACATCTTTGTGTTCATCTTCGTTGCTGGATTTTTCAATGGAGCCTTCACAGGTAGTGCTCACCTTATTATCAACTCTGTCTATCATGTCGTTCAAGGCACTCACGACTGGGAAACCATATTCGACAATTATATGGTTTTTGTTCCTCTTCTAGCGTTCCCAGAAGGTCTACTCAATGGAATGACGATGGCAATGTTTGCGGTATTCAAACCAGAGTGGTTACGTGTTTTCTCCGACCGCGATTACATCTACAACCACTACCACAAGAAGTAACCATTTAAACTGAAATTTCTTTACATTTTTCATAATAAACATGTGTTGAGATCATGTTTCAGTGCGTAATGAAAAGATAACCTAAGCACATTAAAGATGTATTAGATTATTTTAGTGAGGCCACCATGGAAATGACCAACGCACAGCGCTTGATCCTATCTAACCAGTACTACTTGATGTCTCAAATGGACCCAGAAAACGCGGCAAAATACAGTCGTTTACAAACCATCGTTGAGCGTGGTTACGGGCTTCAGATGCGTGAACTGGACAAAGAATTTGGCTGTCTGAAAGAGGCAGAATGTCGCGAAATCATTGATATCATGGAGATGTTCCACGCAATGCAAGAATCTACAAAGATGCTATCCGAGGTGGAGCAAGCCGACGTAGATCAACGCCGCCTAATGTTCTTAGGTTTTGACATTGCAACAGAAGCCCAGCATGTAAATTACGTACGATTTCTTGTCGATTCTGAAGGTCTATATTCACAATTTGATAAAGGCGACCACCATTTTAATGCCCAGATGCCGATGCTGGAGAAGTACCGCCGCATGCTAACCACTTGGCGTAACTGCCCTCGTCAATACCATCTGTGCAACAACGAGTTAAAACAGATATTCAATGCTTAATCAGAGCGCATACAAAAAAGGGTTGCTCTTGAGCAACCCTTTTTATTATTCACATATTAACTCACTAAAATACGTAAGCGATGCCAATGTTGGCTGATGTTGTCACTCCACTTTCAATAAGAGGACTGCTCTCAATCGACCCTTCTAAGTTGGTATAACGAACCCCACCTGTTACTCGTACACTCGGCGTAATATGCAAATAGGCAGAAGCACTAATAAAATACTGACCATCCCAATCTGCTTCAAATGCACTAAAAGTTGGGTCGTATGCCTGTGCTCTTGCCGCTTCTGCTGCGCTTACACCGTATAAATGGTCATTGATCTTGTCACTGTTATACGCATATCCGATTGATGGAGTAATTCCCCACCCTTTTTGGCGAAACGGCAACCGCCAAGCAGCTTCAGCGTATAATCCATTATGAGTACCACCTAAATCCGTCCCAGCTGTAGCCTCCAGTACACCTGCCAAAGTGATTAACTGGTAACTAATTCCACCTAAAACAGTCGCTTTACGTTCATCCATTTGTTGGATAGCGCGATTATCAGAATCACTCGGTTTTAACGTTCGTGGATCGTAAGCTGCGCGAAAGATGATGTTTTGAGGCGAACCAGCAGGAAAAAGACGATAACCAGCACTAAACCCACGTAAGAATAAGTGCTCACCTTCATAACCCACTAGAGGGATCACGGTTTCATTGGACGGCGTGTCTTTGTACACCGCAGGGGAATAAGAAGCCGCAACACCTAAAGACCATTGAGAAATTTTTGCATGGGCAAGCGGAGCGATCGTAAGAGCAGTGACCGTCGCTAGTTTAAGCCAGGAAGTTTTCAATTTAATACCTAATTTATGATGGGATTGGACATCTGGGTGGCATTATACGAAACGACATACACCAAAACAACACCCTCTTGAGTGATTAATCACCTGTTTTAATGAGCAAAAACTATACCAATAAGAAAATACATTCACACCAAGGATATCAACTTATTTGCATTTAACAGGGCTCAAATTCCGCTTATCGTCAACAAGTGGTCAAACATCACAATTTGCAAATAAACACATATTTTTTAAGCAAAATTCTAAAAACCAACTAGTCTTTAATAGGAAAGGATTTGTTTTTTCTATGCGGGTTGATTGTCTATAAAGACAGGTTCAGAGGGGAATTCATTATGAGTATTTTCGACCATTACCAAGCGCGCTACGAAGCTGCCAAGGATGAAGAATTATCTTTACAGGAATTCTTGACGCTATGTAAAGATGATAAAAGTGCTTACGCTAATGCCGCAGAGCGTCTACTGATGGCTATCGGCGAACCAGAGCTAATCGATACTGCGCAAGATCCATGCTTAAGCCGAATTTTTTCAAATCGGGTCATTTCCCGATATGAAACCTTCAAAGACTTCTATGGCATGGAAGAAGCGATTGAACAAATCGTTTCTTACCTAAAACATGCCGCACAAGGCTTAGAAGAACGTAAACAGATTCTTTATTTGCTCGGCCCTGTAGGTGGCGGTAAATCCTCCCTTGCAGAGAAGCTCAAAGCGCTGATGCAACAAGTGCCTATTTATGTGCTTTCAGCAGACGGCGAACGAAGCCCAGTAAACGACCATCCGTTCTGCTTATTCGACGTCGGTGAAGATGGCGAACTGCTCAAACGCGAGTATGGCATCGAAAAACGCTATTTGCGTTCAATTATGTCGCCATGGGCGGCAAAACGTCTCCACGAATTTGGCGGCGATATCACTAAGTTTAAAGTAGTGAAAGTGCGTCCTTCTATTTTGGATCAGGTCGCTGTGGCGAAAACAGAGCCGGGTGATGAAAACAACCAAGATATTTCATCACTAGTCGGTAAAGTCGATATTCGTCAGCTTGAGCATTATTCTCAGGATGACCCAGATGCATACAGCTACTCAGGTGCTCTGTGTCGTGCAAACCAAGGCTTGATGGAATTCGTAGAGATGTTCAAAGCACCGATCAAAGTGCTTCACCCTCTACTAACTGCGACTCAGGAAGGTAACTACAATGGTACCGAAGGCCTATCAGCCTTGCCTTTCGATGGCATGATATTAGCCCACTCAAACGAATCTGAGTGGCAAACTTTCCGCAATAACAAGAACAACGAAGCATTCCTTGACCGTGTTTACATCGTCAAAGTGCCTTACTGTCTGCGTGTTGCGGAAGAAGTTAAGATCTACCAGAAACTGTTGGATCACTCTGAACTAGCAAAAGCTCCGTGTTCACCTAGTACGCTAGAGTTGTTGTCGCAGTTCAGTATTCTTTCTCGACTAAAAGAGCCTGAAAACTCATCTATCTTCTCCAAGATGCGTGTTTACGATGGTGAAACCCTGAAAGATACTGACCCTAAAGCGAAGAGTTACCAAGAGTATCGAGATTTCGCTGGTGTCGATGAAGGTATGTCAGGCCTATCAACACGTTTCGCGTTTAAGATCCTGTCTCGAGTCTTCAACTTCGATCAAACCGAAGTCGCAGCGAACCCAGTTCATCTGTTCTACGTTATTGAGCAGCAAATCGAACGTGAGCAGTTCCCTCAAGAAACCGCTGAGAAATATTTGGAATTCTTGAAAGGCTATCTGGTTCCGCGCTACGTCGAGTTCATCGGAAAAGAAATTCAAACCGCTTACCTCGAGTCTTACTCTGAATACGGACAAAACATCTTTGACCGTTACGTCACTTATGCCGATTTCTGGATTCAAGATCAGGAATATCGTGACCCAGAAACAGGCCAACTATTCGACCGTTCTGCGTTAAATAACGAACTTGAGAAAATCGAAAAAACAGCAGGCATTAGTAACCCTAAAGATTTCCGTAATGAGATTGTGAACTTTGTTCTTCGTGCTCGTGCTAACAACAATGGACAAAACCCAGTTTGGACTAGCTATGAGAAACTTCGCACTGTCATTGAGAAGAAAATGTTCTCAAATACGGAAGAACTATTACCCGTTATCTCCTTCAATGCGAAAACCTCTTCTGAAGACCAGAAGAAACACGACGACTTTGTCGCTCGTATGATGGAGAAAGGCTATACCGAGAAACAAGTCCGCTTGCTATCGGAATGGTATTTACGCGTACGTAAATCATCTTAATAGCTGAGACAACCTTCCTCTGAACGAGAGAGGAGAGCCAATGAAGTACCTGCCGGAGCATATTCTCTGGCAGGTTATTGGATGCGAACAAGATGCATGCGCTTGATAAGTGCATGTACCAAAAGAGGGGTGACTCATGGCGCAATTTATTGACCGACGACTGAACGGAAAAAATAAGAGCGCGGTAAACCGCCAGCGTTTCTTACGTCGTCATAAAGAACAAATCAAAGAATCTGTCGCAGACGCAGTCAATCGCCGTTCAATCACGAATACCGAGACAGGCGAGGATGTCGCGATTCCTCACAAAGACATCAAAGAACCAATCTTTCACCAAGGCAAAGGTGGTGTAAAAGAACGTGTCCACCCTGGTAACGATCAGTTCATTACTGGCGATAAAATCGAACGCCCTAAAGGTGGCGGTCAGGGCGGTGGCTCCGGTGAAGGCGACGCCAGCCCAGATGGCGAAGGTCAGGATGAATTCGTTTTCCAGATTTCAAAAGATGAGTATCTGGATATCCTGTTCGAAGATTTGGAGCTGCCAAATCTAGAGAAAAACCAAATCAACAAGATTACAGAGTGGAAGACTCACCGTGCGGGTTATCAAACCGCGGGTGTGCCAGCCAACATCGCGATTGTAAAATCCTTACAGCAATCTCTTGCGCGTCGGACGGCAATGACCGCGGGTAAAAAGCGTATGTTGAGAGAGCTGGAAGAAGAACTCGATCAAGTGAAAATGAGCGAACCTGCTCAACTACTGGAAGAAAAAAGACTCAAGAAGGAAATTAAAGATCTCAGACGAAAAATCGACACCGTCCCTTTCATTGATACCTTTGACTTAAGATTTAAAAACTACGAACGACGCCCAATTCCATCCAGCCAAGCTGTAATGTTTTGTCTGATGGATGTATCAGGCTCAATGGACCAAGCAACCAAAGATATCGCCAAGCGTTTCTACGTATTGCTCTACTTATTCTTGACCCGTACTTATGAAAACGTTGATGTCGTATTCATTCGCCACCACACTCAAGCAAAAGAAGTCGATGAGCATGAGTTTTTCTACTCTCAAGAAACGGGTGGCACAATAGTATCCAGCGCCCTAAAACTGATGAAGGAAATCGTTGAAGATCGTTATCCTGTCGGTGAGTGGAACATTTATGCGGCACAAGCATCTGACGGCGACAACTGGGCCGACGACTCTCCACGTTGTCGTGAGTTGCTTACCAAAAATCTATTACCAAATTGTCAGTACTACTCCTACATCGAAATCACACGACGCTCTCACCAGACCTTGTGGCATGAGTACGAGAAACTGGAAGGTGCCTTCGACAACTTTGCAATGAAGAATATTCGCAGCGTTGAAGACATATTCCCAGTATTCCGAGAGCTCTTCAGAAAAGAAACTGCTTAGGGAGGCCACTATGACAACAAAAACCAAAAAGCCAACCAAGAAAAAGACACTGCCAGATGGCCCAGATTGGACATTTGATCTCCTCGAACGCTATCACGTTGAGATAAAGCGTGTTGCAGAGCATTATCGATTAGATACTTATCCTAATCAGATCGAAGTCATTACTTCTGAGCAGATGATGGATGCCTATTCAAGCATTGGTATGCCAATCAATTACAATCACTGGTCATTTGGCAAGAAATTTATCCAAACCGAGCAGGGTTATAAGCATGGCCAAATGGGCCTAGCCTACGAGATCGTGATCAATTCCGATCCTTGTATCGCATATCTGATGGAAGAAAATACCGTCACCATGCAAGCTTTGGTGATGGCGCATGCTTGTTACGGACACAATTCATTTTTCAAAGGCAATTACCTATTCCAAACTTGGACAGATGCTAGCTCTATCATCGACTATCTATTGTTCGCCAAAAAGTACATTGCGGATTGTGAGCAAAAATACGGCGTAAAAGAAGTAGAAGAGCTTTTAGATTCCTGTCATGCCTTAATGAATTTCGGCGTAGACCGATATAAACGCCCAGAGAAAATCTCTATTGCGGAAGAAAAAATGCGTCAGGAGGAGCGCGAAGCGTATCTTCAATCCCAAGTGAACGATCTATGGAGAACCGTCCCTAAAGGTAAAGTCGAACAGGAAGAGTCCAAGATTCGCTTCCCTTCTGAACCTCAGGAAAACATCTTATACTTCATTGAAAAACACGCACCGCTGCTAGAATCATGGCAACGAGAGATCGTACGTATCGTTCGCAAAATCAGCCAATACTTCTACCCTCAGAAACAAACTCAGGTAATGAACGAGGGTTGGGCTACATTCTGGCATTACACCATTCTTAACCATATGTACGATGAAGGATTGGTGACAGAACGCTTCATTCTTGAGTTCCTACATAGCCACACGAGTGTTGTCGCGCAACCTGCGTACAACAGTCCTTATTTCAGCGGTATCAACCCTTATGCTCTTGGGTTCGCGATGTTCCGTGATATTCGTAGAATTTGTGAAGAGCCTACGGATGAGGACAAAGAGTGGTTCCCAGAACTGGCGGGGACCGATTGGTTAGAAGCAGTTCATTTTGCAATGAAAAACTTTAAAGATGAAAGCTTCATCAGCCAGTACCTATCTCCTAAGCTAATGCGCGACTTTAAACTCTTCGCTATTACTGATGATGACAGAAAGAACTACATCGAAGTCACCGCGATTCACAATGATCTGGGTTACCGAGAAATCAGAGAGAAGCTGGCAGGCCAGTACAACCTCAGCAGTTTAGAACCGAATATTCAGGTCTTTAACGTTGATGTACGAGGTGATCGCTCACTGACACTTCAATATGTCCCACATGATCGTATTCCACTCGATGATAGCTACGACGAAGTATTAAAGCACATGTATCGGCTATGGGGGTTTGACGTCATACTAGAAGAAGTTAAAGAGTCAGGGCGACGTGAAATTCTGGGTACATGCCCAAAACGTAACGACTATGATGGAAAGATATAGCAACTAAAAAGGCCCTAACGGGCCTTTTCTTTATTGATGAGCAATGAGCTTCCTCACTACTTCTAAATCTTCTGGAGTATCAACGCCAGCAGGTGGCGCTTGCTTAGCCACCTCGACATGAATTTTCTCACCATACCACAATACTCGAAGCTGCTCTAAACTCTCAATTTTCTCTAGAGCAGTTGGTTCCCAGTTGATATAGGTATTGATGAACCCCGCGCGATAAGCATAGATACCGATGTGACGCATCAGAGGTTGAGCAATCACCTTGCCACCATTGGCAAAGTTATCTCGATCCCACGGGATAGTCGCACGACTAAAGTACATCGCATAACCATCTTTATCTGTCAAAACTTTCACTGCATTCGGGTTAAAGACTTCGTCTTCATGGGAAATTTCAACTGCTAACGTTGCCATAGGAGCTTGGCTGCTCGCTAGATTACTCGCAACTTGCGTGATAATTGCTGGCGGAATCAGTGGCTCATCGCCCTGTACATTCACGATCACATGATCGTCCGGAATGTTCATGACTTTCACAACTTCAGCTAAACGCTCAGTTCCCGATTCATGTTCAGAGGATGTCATGCAAACCACACCACCGAATGCTTGTACCGCACTCTCCACTCGCGCATCGTCAGTCGCAACGACAACTTTCTCAGCACCAGCCTGCAGTGATTGCTCGTAGACCCACTGAATCATTGGTTTACCACCAATGTCAGCTAATGGCTTACCTGGTAAACGTGTTGATTCATAACGTGCAGGTATAACGACGGTAAATGACATTATCGCCCCTCTTCCATGCTCATTTGGCGCGCTTCAGGCTCCAGTAGGACCGGGATACCTTCTTTAATCGGGTAAGCAAGGCGGTCCAACTTGCAGATCAGCTCTTGTTTGTCTTTGTCGAACGTAAGCTTACCTTTGCATACAGGGCAAGCTACAATCTCAAGCAGTCGATGGTCCATACTTTTCTTTAACCTCTTTAATCTTACTTAAAATGCGCGTCTCATCTTGGGGACTAAAGCTAGCAGTCACTGGAAGATACCACCAGTTTTCTTCTGCGTAACTGGCACATTTTACTGCATCTTTTTCTGTCATGATCAGATGTTGTCCGCGGCTAGCCAAGGTTTGCAACTCTGATGGTTCAAAATTTTTATGATCGGAAAAGCCTTGAGTGACGACTGGGCTCGCACCGAGACTTTCTAATGTGTTAAAAAACCTCGGTGGATGACCAATGCCGGCCATAGCCACCAGCTGTTCAAGTTGACTGACAGGGGCTTTCTCTCGGGTTTTTAAGTTCACTGCCAAACTCGGTGTCAGAGCCATGGCGGCTTCGTTCTCGTGAGCTTTTCCACCATTAGTAATGATGAAATCGACTTCGCTCAACCGTTTCGTTGTCTCACGTAAGGGCCCAAGTGGTATCAGTTGCTCACTGCCAAAGCGACGATTACCGTCTACCACTGCGATTTCAATGTCTCTTTGTAACGCATAGTGCTGTAAGCCGTCATCTGTAATGACAATATCAACGCCAAGAGGCAATAAAGCTTTGACTGCATCACTTCGTACCGGAGATACCGCTACAGGAGCTGCCGTTCGTTTGAAAATTAACTTGGGCTCATCACCACAGTGCTTGGTCGGTGTTTGTTCTTCAACAATGAGTGGATAGCTCGGCGCTTTAGCACCATATCCACGAGACACCACCCCGGGGTTGTAACCCATGGATTGTAATTGCTCCACCAGCCAAATAACGACAGGAGTCTTGCCATTGCCACCAGCGGTAATATTACCGACCACAACAACAGGAACTGGTGCTTTGTAACTGGATTTACTCCCAGATACAAATGCCTGGCGCCTCGAACGACTGATAACTCCAAATACTAAACTGAGTGGCCATAACAATGGCCACAAAACATAGCGTAAAGGATGGTTTTCAAACCAGATTTTTTCAATCACGGTTTAAGCACCAAACTGTATCCGATGAAGCTGTGCGTAGGCGCCATCTTTTTCGATCAAAGTGCTATGGTCACCGCGCTCAACGATTTCACCTTCATCAACTACCAAAATCTCGTCAGCGCTTTCAATCGTTGACAGCCTGTGTGCGATAACAAGTACCGTTTTATTTTTCTGCAACTCATCCAACGCAGATTGAATCGCTTTTTCAGATTCAGTATCAAGTGCAGAGGTTGCTTCATCCAAGATCAAAACTGGCGCGTCACGTAACAAGGCACGCGCGATAGCGATTCGTTGGCGCTGGCCACCTGAGAGACTAGTACCATTTTCACCAATAACGGTATCAAGCCCATCGTCCATATTGTCGATAAAGTCCATTGCATAAGCTAAGCGAGCAGCTTCTTCAATCTGCTCTCGGCTGTATTCATCCGTCGCGGCATAAGCGATGTTGTTGGCAATGGTATCGTTGAATAAGTGGACATTTTGCGACACTAGAGCGAAATGGCTGCGTAGGTTAGTCAGTTTGTAATCACGTACGTCATGTCCGTCGAGCTCAATGTTGCCTGAATCTACGTCATAGAATCGAGTAAAGAGATTCGCAATGGTACTCTTACCGGAACCTGAACGACCAACAAGTGCGACCGTTTTTCCTTTCGGTATGTCAAAGCTGACATTACGCAGCGCTGGTGCTTCTTTGCCTTGGTAGGTAAATGTGACATTTTTAACTGCAACTTCACCACGCACGGCCTTAGCTTCGTACTTACCGTTATCTTGCTCTGTTTCCAGATCCATCAACGCAAATAAGGTCTGGCTTGCAGCCATACCACGCTGAAACTCCGACGTAACATTGGTTAGTGCTTTAAGTGGGCGCAGTAGACCGAACATCGCAGAGAAAACCACAGTAAACGTACCAGGAGTCAGTTGCTCTTTGATTGAATCAACACTCGCTAGAAACAAAACAACAACAAGAGCAATCGATGCGATTATCTGAATCACCGGATTTGCAATCGCCTGAGCCGCGACCAGCTTCATCGATTGCTGACGCATCTGGTTACTCACGGTATCAAAGCGCTCGCGTTCAACGTTCTGTCCACCATAGCTAAGCACCACTTTGTGCCCTTTAAGCATTTGCTCAGCGGAGGCCGTCACATGCCCCATCGTATCCTGCATACTCTTAGAGATCTTACGGAAACGTTTTGACACGATACCAATAGCCCAAGCGACGACAGGCGCCACAATGAAGAGCACTAATGAAAGCTGCCAACTGTTCCAGAACATTAGAACCAGTAAGCCTATGATACTCGCGCCTTCACGTACAATACTCACTAAAGCTCGGCTAGTCGCCCCTGCAACTTGCTCTGAGTCATAGGTAATGCGAGATAGCAATCCACCAGTCGATTCTTTATCGAAATAAGACACTGGCATGTGCATGAACTGGCTGAAAATTCGTCGACGCATCAACATCACAACATTACCTGAAACCCAGCTCAAACAATAAGAAGAGACGAAACCACTCAGCCCTCTAATAACCATCATACCGAAGACAATGAAAGGCAAAGTGCGAAGAAAATTAGATTCGGTATCGCCAAAACCTTCATCTAACAAAGGTTTTAGGAGTGACACCATATATGTGTCGGCTACCGCATTGATAATGAGAGCAACGACCGCTACAGCCAAACCTGCTTTGTACAAGCGAATGTAAGTCCATAAACGCTTAAAAGTTTGCAGGGTCGTTTCATCTTGATTAAGAGACATAGAACTGCTTATTTTTCTTACAATATTCGGTCTATTCTACTCCCTTACGTAGCATCTGCCTATACCAAGCCAGCCCTTTCCACTCTCTTATCGCGTCAATTTTCCAATGGTTTGAATAGAAATTGACACTAACTTGACCGTAAGACCCCGTATCAAACCATTGTACGTCTCTGTCTGTATAACGTTTGACCACATTAGGAGCTGGGAGTCGCCACTTTCCATACAACGCAGATGAAGCGATGGCCACCTTGGGGCTAACCGCTTCAATAAACCGCGGTATGGAAGACGTTTTACTGCCATGATGTGGGACAACCAAAACATCGCTACGAAGCGCATCAGGTTGTCTGACAAGAAGCCATTCGACAATCGCGTCGATGTCTCCGGGCAACAGAGTTGATTGTTTGTATTCTGGGTGGGACACTCTCACCACGCACGAATGAGGATTATAGGCACGTTGCACTGATTCAACCGGCCACAAAAACTCCAATGTTAACTCGCCCCATGCGAGTATATTCCCCTTTAGGCACATTTGAGCTCGGGTAAGTTGCTGGCTAGCCATTAGAAGTTCCGGCTGCCAGTCGCGTAGCAACACCTCTAGGCCACCTGCATGGTCACCATCGGTATGAGATATAATTAACATATCCAGTTTACTGACACCGTGATAATGAAGGAAAGGCGTAATCACCTGCGCAGCAATGCTGCTCCTCTCCCAAGCAATTCCGGTATCGTAGGCTATGGCTCGTGAACCTTGCTTCACTACAATAGCCAAGCCATGACCAACATCCAAAACGAAGACTTGCCATACCGGCTTCTCTTTCCAGTCGATAACCCAAACCAACGCACACAATATAAATAGCGCTTTCCCTTGGATGCTAAGAAAAGTAGAGAACAACAGCAGCAACAGCGCCCCGACGAACAAAACCGTCAGAAAGTGGCTTAATGGAACCCAACTGCTGTCAGCGAAAGAAAGTGCATAGAATACGGGCTCAATAGTGATATCAACCCATTGCCAGAACACTGATACATTAAAAACGGTTTCAGCCAGTAGTGCCAAGAGACTTAGCGGCACGACAACGAAGCTGAACCAAGGGACGAAGATAAGGTTGTATGCGAAACTGGCTAAGCTCAGGCCTTGAAACGATATTGCCACTATTGGTGTCATTCCAATAACCAAAGTCAGTTGCAGCACGAGCGCATTTACCCAAGGTGACCACAATCTATTCTGCAACGAAACAAACACCAAAATTATCGCGACTGCCCACATAGACAGCCAAAGACCTGATGATGCCGCTGCAAACGGGTCAGTCAGTAAAAGCCAAGATAGGATAATTAGCCATTTATAACTTGCTGGGAGGCGCTTAAATGAGCGGAGCAACAACACTGCCAGACAACACGTCCACAATGCTCGTTGGGTGGGGATAGAGAATCCAGCTAACCAAGCATAAAAATAAGCACACACTAATGCTATAACAAACGGAGCAGCTAATGCTGTGGGAAAAAGCCTAAGGAGTAATTTGCCAAAGCACCAGCCAAGGTAAAACACAATGCCAATATGCAAACCGGATATCGCGATAAGGTGACTCAGTCCGCTCGCTTTTAGCTGCTCTTTCAGCTCGAAAGACAAACTCTCTCGTACGCCAAACGTCAGTGCTAAAATCAAACCTTTACTTGGCAGAAACTCTACCGAGTTCAACACTTGTTGATACAGTTCATAACGCGTAGAATCAGCATGACGAGTCCAGTAAGGCGTTTTGATTACAACACTCGCTCTACCCACTACTCGCTGCTGTAATGCATATTTTTCTGCATCAAAGCCAACATCATTGAGTAGACCTACAATAGGCTTAAGCCTGACTCTGGCCCCAATCTCATCACCGGGAGAAAGCATCATTGGAGAAGCAAGCCTTATTCGCGGCTGAGCAAACGTGTTTAATTCTTCACCATTAATTGATCTCACCACTACTTCCCCTTGAAAGCCGTGACTTATTTGCTTAAAAAAGCTGTCAACCTCCGCATTTATGGTAATATCCTGACCTGCTTGGAAAAGCATTGCTTGCTGATGGCGTAAAAGGTTACTGTGTATCACTAGTATCAGGCATGCGAACACAGGACCAACACACCACCTTAGCGATTTTGACCTTATACTGAGTATCAGGGTCAAGATACAGGGAAACAACCACTCCCATGCTGGCATATACCACCAGAACTGAGCGGTTGATATAAGGAAAGAGAACGATATAAGCGTCCAGTAATTTAAGTAGAGAGTCATATTTCCCTATGCCAAGAAAATTCATCAAACGCTTTATGCCTGACCACGAAGTAATAAAGCGTCAGAAAGCACTCAAAATTTTTGGCAACGTGCTGTACAACCCAAATCTTTGGTGTCTCAATCGCCGTTCGGCTTCTGGGGCATTTGCCGTAGGCCTGTTCATGGCTTTCGTTCCTCTACCCAGCCAGATGATTATGTCTGCGGGTTTAGCCATTCTTTGTGGCGTAAACCTTCCGCTCTCCGTCGCCTTAGTATGGGTGAGCAACCCCATTACCATGCCTGTACTGTTTTACTTTGCTTATAAAGTTGGCGCTTGGGTGATGCATATCCCACCTCAGCCATTTCACTTTGAGCTTTCTTGGGAGTTCATCATGCACCAAATGAGTACCATTGGACCTCCTTTCCTACTTGGTTGCATGATTTGCGGTATCGTATCGGCTATTGCAGGCTACTTCGGTATCAAAGCTCTGTGGCGCTATTCCGTTGTTCGAAGCTGGCAGCAAAGAAAGATCAGATTAGGTGGACTACTTAAAAAGTAAAAATCGAATTGTTTAGCGTTCGACGGGGCAATCAAACAATTGCAATAGTGATGTTATTTAAAAATGAAAAAGGACCATAAAGGTCCTTTTTTGTTTTTAGCGGAAGTGTTATTTCGCACTAAGCACGCTCGCCGGATTGAGTTTGCTAGCACGCGATGCGGGGTACCAAGTAGCAAGCAAACTTAGCACTATCGCCGTCCCCGACACTAAGCAGACGTCTGATATGTTGACTTGAGAAGGAAGAAAGTCGACAAAGTAAATATCACCTGACAAGAACTGGTGACCAATTAAACTTTCTAGCCCTTTAATCAGCTTGGTTAGATTCATGGCAACCGCTACGCCAAGAATACTACCTACAACGCTGCCTAAAACACCAGAAAACACACCTTGCCAAACAAAGATCCGCTTAATTAGCCCATCGGTACCGCCCATGGTCCTCAATATCGCAATCTCTGAGGCGCGATCTTTCACCGCCATCATCAACGTCGACACAATATTGAAGCTAGCAACACCAATCACCAGAACCATCACCAAATACATAATTGTTCTGACGAGCTGTATATCTCGATATAAGAAGCCATAGTTTTGCTGCCAACTGCGTAAGTAGACATACACATTCAGCGTGTTTCCGGCCTCTCGCACAATTTGCGTCGCATTCAAAACGTCAGACACTTTCAACGACACACCTGTAACAGCCTCACCCAATTTGGCGTATTGCTGAGCATCTTGCAGAGGAACTAAAGCGAGGTTATGGTCAATCTGACCATTGAGTTTTAGCAACCCAGCGACTCTCACACGCACCCTCTTGGGAGCCTGAACTTTAGTTGCTGAACCCGAAGTTGGGATCATCAAGGTGATGTAGTCACCTCGCGACACCCCAAGCAAGTCAGCCACACCTTGCCCTAGTATCACTTGCTTATCGCCCGCTTTAAACTGAGACCAGACCGCTTTATCGATATACTGGCTCATATTCGAAACGGCAGATTCTTTATCTGGATCTATCCCTCGAACTTCAAGCGCTTTAAGTTGTTGGCCTTTCTCAGCCAATGCAGTGATCTTAACGTAAGGTGCTGCGGCTTCAACTTTAGGGTGCTTCTCTGCTTGCTCAATAACCGACTGCCATTCCTCGATCGGGCCACGAACCCCCTCAAACTCTCCATGAGCAATGACGGACAATACTCGGTCTTTGAGTTCACGTTCAAAACCATTCATCGCAGACAAACCGATGATGATCACCGCTACACCCACCGCGATACCAATCGTTGAAGACAGTGAGATGAAGGACACCATTTTATTACGCTGCTTAGCACGACTAAAACGGCCGCCAATAAACAGTGAAAGTGAAGAGAACAAATTACGCCTCCTCAACATTTAGCAACAGGCCATCTTGCATATGCAGTTGGCGATCCATCTTGCTCGCCAGTTCTCCATCATGTGTGACGACTAAAAATGCGGTCCCGGATTGTTCATTAAGCTCACGCATCAAATCGTAGATTGCCAACGCGGTCTTATGATCCAAATTACCGGTCGGCTCATCGGCCAATACCAAATCTGGGCTGTTAACCAATGCGCGTGCGATAGCAACACGTTGACGTTCACCACCAGACAGCTCAGACGGGCGGTGATCCGTGCGATGACTCAAGCCGACTTTATCCAGCAGTGCTTTTGCCGCCTCTTTCGCCTTAGCTGTTTTAGTTCCGCCAATAAGCAGTGGCATGGCAACATTTTCCAGCGCACTAAAGTCCGCCAAGAGATGATGAAACTGATAAACAAAGCCAAGATGCTGGTTGCGAAGCTTAGCTTGCTTATTCGAATTCAACTGGGCAAGGTTTTGGCCAAGAAAAGTAACTTCACCCTGAGTAGTATCATCCAAGGCACCCAAGATGTGCAGTAATGTACTTTTTCCTGAACCCGACGAGCCAATGATCGACACCAGCTCCCCCTTCTTTAAATCAAAGCTCACGCCTTTTAGCACTTGAGTATCAAGAGAGCCCTCGCGGTATGTTTTACATATATTGTGACATTGAAGCAGGTTACTCATATCTCAAAGCCTCAGCTGGTTTAACGGAAGATGCACGGTAAGAAGGGAAAAGTGTTGCTAATAGGCTTAGTGCAATAGCCAAAGCAACTACGATACTGATTTGAGTAGGGTTGATCACAATCGGTAGTTCGCCTCCTACGGCAAACAAAGCAATGCCCGCGCTCTCAAGTAGCGCATTAATATTACTGGCTAGCAGCACGCCTAAAGTGCCACCAAATATGGCACCAATGACTCCACTGCTTGCACCTTGAACCATAAAAATCGCTAAAACTTGTCTATCTGTCATTCCCTGCGTTTTCAAAATCGCGACTTCAGACTGCTTTTCCATCACGACCATAATCAGAGCTGAAATAATGTTGAATGCAGCAACACCCACAATCAAACCTAGCATTAAGCCCATCATATTTTTTTCCATACGGACGGCTTGAAACAGTTCGCCTCGCTGATCCCTCCAGTCTTGCCATTGCCAACCTTCGGGCAATGGCTGCTTACTCAGTTCGCCCACCACAAATGGGTCATCGAAAAACAAGCGCCACCCAGTGATGGTGTCCTTCTTGAAACGCAATAAGCGCGCGGCGTCATCAATATGAGTTAGCATGAGTTGACCATCAACATCTGAGCCTGTGTTGTAAATGCCTGCCACAGTAAAGATACGCTGACTAGGAATACGCCCCAGCGGTGTAAACTGACTCGCACTGGTCACCATCAGACGCACTTTATCACCAAGCGACACGTCCATCGCTCTTGCGAGGGTGTGACCAATGAACACCTGATACTTGCCAGCCTGAAGAGAAGACAACCGGCCTGCAATTAAATGGGATTCAATCGGGTCATGATCACTAGGCTTGATGCCAATAAGTAGACCCGCAGAAAGGTTGTCTGAGCTTTGAATCACCGCTTCACTTTGAACAATAGGCTCAGGATGCGCCGCAGTAGACAATTGTTTGGCAAAGTCAGGGATTGCGGTATAAGGCGTTTTGCTATCCGCTTCAGACACAATAGCCTGAGGCAGTACGCCCAAAATGCGACCTTTGAGCTGAGCTTCAAAACCGTTCATCACTGAAAGAACCGTCACCAGAGACATCACACCAATTGTGATACCTGCGGTCGACATATAGGAAACAAAACGACTAAACCTGTCACCGGAACGCCCGCGCAAGTAACGCAGACCGATAAAGGTGGAAACCGGATGGAACATATATAAAACCAATAACGTTTGATAGGCGTTACTGTAACGATTTATAGCAGGCGGTTGTAGCCCCTAATTGCTAATTAGGCGTCAAAATGTGTGATAAACAATGACATACCTTGATTAGTTGCTTCTTATAGCGATAATCAAAGGATAACTTAAAGGAATTTCCGCATGTCTGATCAAGAATACTTTACTGTACACCACAAAATGACCGTGAATGTTGAGCCTCTCACTCAAGATCAGGCATTTCCAAGCTTTGATCAGTTTGAAGGGGAAATTCCAGCACCGTTTTTGGTGGCCAGCGAGTTTAGCCATCTTGATCTTCTTAATGACAATGCACGTACTGAGTTGAAAAACAACGACTTCAGACATGTTATCGAACTGCTTGATACTCAAAATGCCAAGCTGAACTTGTTGCTGACGTTTATGCTGTCTCAACAAGATGATGAGCAGTATCGACACCTCACTCAGTCATTTGGTGCCAGCAAGTTCAGCTATACCGCTGACAGTGCACTGGCAGTCGATACCAAAACACGAGTCAAAATGTTTATGGAGCACCCATCAGCCGCTATTTATTGCTATGGCCATGTTGAAAGCTGCGAACAACAAGATGCTCAATACATTATTACGGTTAAATACGATTTATTGCGCGATCAGGATGAAGACCTCCTGATCAAAGCCGCTCTCTACCAGCAACAAAAATTACTTCGTCAGCGTTCACTAAATCGCGACAAACAATAATTCCATTATGTCTAATACATCGCTTTTTAATCTGGCTAACCCATCCGGAGCCGGAGACAAAAAACAGGTTGGCAATTTACAAGGGGCAAGTTTAGCCCTTGCGATTGCTGAACTTGCTAATCAACATTCTAGCCATACTCTGCTCGCTGTTGCTGACCCACAGACAGCCTTAAAACTGTTGCAAGAAATCGAGCAGTTTACTCAGCAGGAAGTTTCCCTTTTCCCTGACTGGGAAACCTTGCCGTACGATAACTTTTCTCCTCACCAGGAGATCATTTCGGATCGTATCGCACGTTTGTACCAGCTCCCGACACAAAACAGTGGGATTACCATCGTTCCCATCAACACATTGCTCCAAAGACAGTCTCCTAGAGACTTCCTAATGCAGCATACCTTGATGGTCAAAGTTGGCGACCTCTACTCGCTGGAAAAACTGCGTATTCAGCTAGAGAAATCTGGATACCGACACGTAGATCAAGTCTTTGGACCTGGAGAATATGCCAGCCGCGGTTCCATCTTAGACCTCTTTCCTATGGGGGCCAGTGACCCATTCCGCATCGATTTCTTCGATGATGAAATTGATACGATTCGTACTTTTGACCCAGAAAACCAACGTTCAATTAACGATGTAAAGGAGATCAGGCTGCTGCCAGCTCATGAATTCCCGACTTCAGAGAGTGCGATTGAAGACTTCAGGATCCGCTGGCGTCAGAGATTCGAAGCCAGACGTGAGCCCGAGTCCGTTTACATGCAGGTGTCTAAAGGAACTTGGCCTGCGGGTATTGAGTACTGGCAACCGCTGTTTTTTGGGCACACCGAAACCTTGTTTGACTACATTGCCGATGACAGCCAATTAATCACGGTCGGTGATTTAGAAGCAGCCATCGACCACTTCCTCAGTGATGTCGACTACCGATACGACCAACGCAAAGTGGATCCACTGAGACCTCTGTTGCCGCCAGAAGAGTTGTGGCTGAAGAAAGATGAGCTCTTTAGTCGCTTTAAAACGCTGCCTCAAATACAACTTTCTGCCGATGCGGTTGTGGAAAAACAAGGGCGTACTAACCCAACTATTCAACCATTACCAGAATTGGCTGTTCAGCACCAAAACAAGGAACCGATGTCGGCGCTACGCCAGTTTAGTGAAAACTTCACTGGTAAAATCGTTTTCTCCGTCGAATCTGAAGGCCGCCGCGAGGCACTCCTTGAACTGTTGCAACGCATAAAGCTTCGCCCGGTCGAACACGAAAGTTTCTCTGCCGCGACAGAAAGCAACGATAAATTCACTTTAGTACTAGGCGCCTCTGAACATGGATTCCTGTTTGGAGAGAATCAGGTTGCTTTGATATGTGAAAGTGACTTACTCGGTGACCGAGTTATCCAGCGTCGCCGTAAAGATCGCAAAACTACAAACAGTGATGCCGTCATACGCAACCTTGCCGAGCTTAAGCCCGGTCAGCCTGTCGTTCACATCGACCACGGTATCGGCCGCTACATCGGGCTGCAAACGCTGGAAGCAGGTGGAATGACAACCGAATACGTCACACTGGAATACCAAAATGACGCCAAGCTCTACGTACCGGTTGCGGCATTAAACTTGATCAGTCGTTACTCCGGTGGCGCAGAAGAGTCCGCTCCACTGCATAAACTGGGTGGCGAAGCTTGGGCGAAAGCGCGTCGCAGAGCCGCTGAAAAAGTGCGTGATGTGGCAGCAGAGCTACTTGATGTTTACGCGAAACGAGAGCTTAAGCCGGGTTATAAGTTTGCCCTTGACCGTGACCAGTACGCCACTTTCAAAGCCGGGTTCCCTTTCGAAGAAACCGATGATCAGTCCATGGCGATCAACGCGGTTATGTCTGATATGTGCCAAGCCAAAGCGATGGATCGTCTAGTATGCGGTGATGTAGGCTTTGGTAAAACCGAAGTGGCGATGCGTGCTGCCTTTCTTGCTACGGACAACGGTAAGCAAGTGGCTGTCTTAGTTCCTACCACACTGCTTGCCCAGCAACACTTTGAAAACTTCAGAGACCGCTTTGCTAACTTGCCGATTCGAGTCGAAGTACTGTCACGTTTCAAAACAGCGAAGGAGCAAAAGCAAGTACTGCAAGATATTGAAGACGGCAAAGTCGATTTGGTGGTTGGTACACATAAGCTGCTTTCTAACGACATCAAATTCAAAGACCTTGGCTTGTTGATTGTCGACGAAGAACACCGCTTTGGTGTACGACAAAAAGAGAAAATGAAAGCGATGCGCGCAGACGTTGATATTCTGACGTTAACAGCAACGCCTATTCCAAGAACGCTGAATATGGCTATGAGTGGGATGCGCGATTTATCGATCATCGCAACACCACCAGCAAGGCGACTGGCGATTAAAACTTTTGTTCGTCAACGCGATGATGCCGTTGTAAGAGAAGCCGTGCTGCGTGAAATCATGCGTGGTGGGCAGATATACTTCTTGCATAACCAAGTTGAAACCATCGAAAAAGTCGCTGCTGATTTAGAGAAGCTCATTCCTGAAGCGCGCATTACCGTGGCTCACGGTCAGATGCGCGAACGTGAGCTTGAGCGCATCATGAATGACTTCTACCATCAGCGATTTAATCTGTTGGTGTGTACGACCATCATTGAAACTGGCATCGACGTCCCGACTGCCAACACCATCATTATGGATAGAGCCGATAACCTCGGTCTGGCACAGCTGCACCAGTTACGTGGTCGCGTTGGTCGTTCACACCACCAGGCATACGCCTACTTACTCACACCTCACCCTAAAGCCATGACTAAGGATGCCATTAAGCGTCTAGATGCGATTGCATCACTGGAAGATTTAGGTGCAGGTTTTACACTCGCCACTCACGATCTCGAAATCCGTGGTGCAGGTGAGCTGTTGGGGGATGAACAAAGCGGGCAAATTCAATCTGTCGGTTTTACGCTGTATATGGAGATGCTGGAGCAGGCTGTTGAAGCGCTGAAAGAAGGGAAAGAACCTTCTTTAGACGAGTTACTCAGAGAACAGACTGAGGTAGAAATGCGTCTACCTGCCCTTCTGCCAGATGACTATATTCCAGATATCAACACGCGCTTATCTATGTATAAGCAGATTGCGAGCGTATCAGACAAAGCCGAACTGGACGACCTTAAGATTGAACTGATTGACCGCTTTGGACTATTGCCAGATGCAACCAAGAATCTCCTTTCTGTATCAGAAATGAAACTTGAAGCTGGTTCTCTAAAAGTGAAGAAAATCGAAGCCCACGACAAAGGTGGATTCATCGAGTTCTATCCGGACGCTGACATTAATCCAATGTATTTGGTTAAACTATTGCAATCTCAGCCACAAAAATTCGCGATGGAAGGCCCAACTAAGTTCAAGTTTACGGTACCATTGGTCGACAGACGTAAGAGAATTCAATTTGTTGGTGATATGTTGGGCGAGTTCCAGCAGAACCTTTTACCACAAGCCTGATTAGATCAGGCTTAACTATTTTCCAAGGTGCGCTCACCTTATGATGGAGTTGTAATGAAAAAGCTGATCCCGCTACTACTTCTTGTTGTCGCGATGCCTTCATGGGCCCAGCGCCAATTTGATATAGAAGTGATCATTTTTAAGCGTGCGGTAAACCCAGAACAAACCGCTGAGTCCTGGCCAAACTCTGTACCTGAAATTTCAATGAAACGAGTCGGCAATTTCAATGACGCTAGCTACCGCCAGCAAAAAGGCGTTGAAATGCTACCCGCTTCATCCTATGAGTTGAACCCTCAAGCTCAGAAGCTAAAAAATCACGCCGGCTTTAAGGTGCTCTTGCATACTGCATGGAGACAAGGCGACGGCAACCGCTATGTCGCGCCAACCTTCCATATTCAGGCCGGTCGAGATTTTTCTGGCCAATTCAATGCTGACGGTTCGCAGAAAGGTTCAGATATTGGTACAGAGGTCATTGACGGAGTCACCGAAGAAAGTATTGCAAAGCCACTTTATGAGTTGGACGGCAAGTTGCAAGTTTACGTCGAGCACTACCTTTATGCGGACGTTAAACTGGACTTGAAAGCACCAAGCGTGCGTGATGTGACATTCGAAGCAAAACCTCTTGAGTTCACACCCACAGACGACATGGTTGCCGAAGACACGGTTCAAGTCGGCTTGATGGAAGATGTGACGCCAACAGTGCATACCGAAGAGTTTCTAAAGAGCTACCGCATGGACCAAAAACGCCGTATGCGAAGCACCGAAACCCACTTCTTAGATCACCCTTTGCTAGGGATGATTATTCAGGTCCGCCGTGTCGCACAATAACCTGAATTAAATAGCGTTTCACAGCCCTTTCAAGGGCTGTTTTTCTATAAAGGAGCATTATGGGGCCGGATTACCACATCATCACACCCAGATTAGTTTTGAAACTGATTCCTCAAGAAGATGCTGAAAAGCTGGCTCAGTGTGTCGTTCAATCTCCCAGCCTTCACCGCTGGATAGATTGGTGCCATGATAAGTTCACGATTAAAGAGGCAGAACGCTTTGTTCTTGCCACTCGACTGAACTGGGTGAAATCAGAAGCCTACGGTTTTGGTCTTTATCGTCGCAGTGATAGTGCGCTGATTGGCATGGTCGCAATCAATGAGCTTTACCACACCTTTAATATGGCCAGTTTAGGCTATTGGCTCAACGACTCGTATCATAAACAAGGCTATGCGAAAGAAGCCTTAAATGCATTAGTCGAGTTTTGCTTCGCGCAACTTAAAATCACGCGTATTGAGGTCGTTTGCGATCCCGACAATATTCCAAGCCAAAAACTAGCCGAATCATGTGGTGCAGTATTTGAAGTAAGCGCCGCAAACCGCTATCTATTCAATGGACAGCCCAAGCAAGGGCTCGTGTATTCCATCATCCCAACTAACAACAAATAATCTCAAAAAAAGTGAATAACAATAACTTTAGAGATTTTAACGTTTAGTAAAGTTATTTAACTCTCCGCTCTTCAAAGATGTCAGATAGTATGATCGTCCAATTAAAAGAAAACTAAGAAAAACAATATGATCATCTTCAACTCAGACTCAGTAGGCTCACTGCTCAAACTACTCTTAGACGATACCAAAGTATCAAAAAGCTACTACTTCAATGATGGTTCGGAGAACCACAAATTGGCTTGTTTTGATGAAGTCACCGATTTGTTTGACGTAAACGGCTGTATGCAAAGTATCGTTACCAGTTACCAACTCCACTTTATTGGCGGACTATCACTAAAGGTCAAACGCCTAGGTAATGAGTACCAGATTGTCGGGAATCTGTCTCTCAATACAAAAAATAAAGAGGAGAGCCCGATCGCACATGTAGCGGAGTTCCATTTTTAAATATTCGTTAATTCACTGCCTTAGAATGAGTAAAGTAAAAATCCACCTGCATAGCAGGTGGCTTTGGTTGGCCCCCTATAAGGGGGCTCACTGCTATTTATCTAACCCTAGAAGCATTTGTCGCTCCTCTTCTTCTTTCCCCACACGATCTTGGTGCCTGACATATCTACGTATAATTTCCTCGTTCATCCCTACCGAATCAACAAAGTAACCTCGTTGCCAGAACTTATTACCCCAGAGCTTTTTCTTTCTCAAATACGGAAATTTGTTAAACAACCTAATCGCTGTACGACCTTTAACAAACCCCATGTAATTTGAGATACTCATGCTCGGCGGAAGCCTCACGACTAAATGGACATGATCAATTTGGACGTTAAGCTCGACAACCTTGCATTTCTTCATATTGCTGTAAACGTAGATACTTCGATACAGCTCTTTGCCTAAATTTCCTTTCAGAATCTTTAGTCGATATTTAGGTGTCCAAACAATATGATATTGGCACCGATGATAAACGTGTGAAGCGGATTCATATCTGCTCATGTTCGTTATTTCCTTCATTTGTTGGTTGCAAACGAGGACATCTTGAACATGAGCGTTCTTCGGGCAAAGCCCAAAAGAACGATCACCACCTTCTAAAGAAGGTGGTTTAGGGCCAGAAAACGAAAAAAAGAGCACCCTATGGTGCTCTTTCTTTTGGATATGATTAGTGCAGTTTAAGATTAGGGCGAAGTACTCGGTTTATCCGCCCCATCAAAATGATCAGAGCTGTTTTGAACAAGCCATGTAAAGCCATCTGATGCAAGCGATACAAGGAAATGTACACCACTCGAGCAATACGACCTTCTACCATCATAGAACCTTTGGTTAAGTTACCCATTAAGCTCCCCACGGTAGAAAACTGGCTCAAAGAAACCAAAGAGCCTTTGTCTTTATAAACATAAGCTTTCAGTTCGCGTCCATTGAGCTTAGCAACAATATTAGAAAATGCGCAGCTCGCCATTTGGTGCGCCGCTTGAGCTCTAGGTGGTACAAATGATCCATCAGCTTGAGTGCACTGAGCCAAATCACCAATTACGAAAATATCATCATCGAGAGTCGTTTGTAGTGTGTCTTTCACTATGAGTTGATTGATTCGGTTAGTTTCCAATCCACCAATATTTTTCACAAAGTCAGGAGCTTTAATCCCTGCAGCCCAAACCATAATCTGGGCAGGAATCTTTTCCCCATCTTTAGTAGTGAGGCCATCTGCACTCGCTTCCGTCACCATGGTTGTTGTGCGCACATTAACACCTAGCTTAGTTAACTCGTGGTGTGCAGCGCTGGAAATTCTGGCTGGCAATGCAGGTAGGATACGCTCACCAGCTTCGATCAGATTGACGTTTAGCTTGCTGGAATCGAGATCACCAAAGCCATAGGTTCGAAGCTCTTTCACGGCATTATGAAGTTCTGCTGATAATTCAACGCCTGTTGCGCCCGCACCTACAATTGCAATATCAACAGTGCCATGACCATGCTTGGCGTGTAATTTGAGGAACTCATTGTTCATCTCAGTTCTGAATTTATAAGCTTGCTCTGTACTATCAAGGAAAATACAGTGCTCTCTTACGCCTGGAGTATTGAAGTCATTAGAAGTGGAGCCCAACGCCATGATAAGGATGTCATATTCAAGCTCACGGCCTGGCATCAAAAGCTCATCATGTTCATCTCTTAGCTCGCCCAGCGTGATAACTTTGCGCTCTCTGTCGATGTCCTCAAGGCTACCCATCTGGAAATCAAAGTGGTGGTTTTTCGCATGGGCGCGATAGCTTAACGCATCAACACCCTCATCCAAAGAACCTGTTGCCACTTCGTGTAAAAGTGGTTTCCATAAATGACTGGCTTTGCGATCCACTAGGGTCACTTTTGCCCGTCTTTTTCGACCTAATGTACGACCTAGTTTGGTAACAAGCTCCAATCCGCCTGCACCGCCACCTACTACGATAATTCGAGTCACAGCAACTTTCCTCTAAAGATAAAAACTATGTTTCGAGTCGAAGAATTCGCCCCGATGAAATTGTGTAATGTTGGCCAATCTGCAGAATCAGTTTCAGTCTTACGATCAAAGGGCCATTAGAGGTTTTTTCGTCAAATACAACGCGATAATTGGAATAACAGTCTGAAGACTCAAGGCTAATGTGCTCAGGCATTAGCTCATAGTGGGCAAACTTATTGGTTTGCTCTCAATTTTTTTTGATATTTATCAAAAATTTTATGGTGGATTCATTATATAGGGCAAAGTGTGCCGCGCAACAAAAGATTACGTCAATCACACTTAATTTTTCCTTAATTTAAATTTGAATGAGTAAGAAAAAAGCGACGTGCTCAATTGACGTCGCTTTTGAAGAAATTTGGTTAGAAATGACGTTTAGCTGTCTGCTTTAAACGCTTTAATGGTCTGCAGATGTTGAGAGATTTTCTTAAACTTATGAGTCTCATTTTCATCCCAGATAATTTGGTAATGTTTCTCGAGTGCCTGAGCCGTTTGGCGGTTGTCATGAACCTCATCATCTTTAGATAGGATCACCAAACACTGGTCTTTGTTTTTACTACGAAATTCTTCAACACATTTTGTGGCGATATCTTCATACTCTTCAGGACGATCTATGCGTCCTTGCATGTTATTTTCCGGGTGCAAGTTAGGGTTAAAAATCACCTGCTTAATACCGCATAAGAAGCCGATTCGCTCAGACCAATAACCACCTAAGCCAACTCCACAAATAATGGCGTTACGATCACCAGATTGTTCTATCGCTTTATGCACTTCTTTTAACAAATGCTGCATATCATGCTTGGGATGCAAAGTGCTGTAGTTAATGAAACGGACGTCTTCATCAATGAACTGCAACTGGAGCACTTTTTCGTGGTTTCCCGGACTGGTGGAGTCAAAACCATGTAAGTAAATAATCATTCTATCACCCTCAATTCCTATCGGTTTAATCTACCACGAATACTAAGGTTTTAAAGTCAGCACATAGAATTATATCTATGAGGCATTCAAACAGTGATCTTAACTACAAAATGTGTCACGCAAAGCTTGCGCTTGGACAAGGTACTGCTCATCCCCCCAAAGCTGATAGGCAAGTAAATACCACAACATGGCCATCATAGTTGCTCTAGGTTGCCAAGCCATCACACCTTCAACCCAGTCATCAACACCCTCAATTTCCCTAAGTTGGCAATATCGATAAACCGACTCAAGCGGCTTTTCCCCCACCACCCCAATACTCAAAGTAAGATCCAACCTTGGGTCAGCCATCGAGGCATACTCCCAATCTATTACCATATTGCCTTTCGACTGCTTGACCATATTATAACCAGCCAAATCAAAGTGACATAAAGTGCTACCAATGTCAGCTAGGCTCGGAGCACTTCGCCACTGCTGGTAAATGCTCAGGTAATCATCAGACCTCAGCTCCTCTCGCAGCAACATCCAATAATGATCGACACGAGCGGTAAAGTTAAATGGAGCCACAGGGATTCGAGCCGTCTCTAAACTATGAATTTTGATCATTGTTTTAAGCAGAGAATCAAAAGGCAATCCATCAGTTAATGATTCACCTTCAATCCATTCCACCAACAACCCTTGTTCGTTGATGTGAATAGCTTTAGGTGCTAGGTGGGAATCTTCTATCGCTGTCAGGATTTGATATTCCTGAAAGCGTGAAATAGAAAAGGCTTTGGTTATCGAAGTATTGGGACGCCAGACAAAGCAATCGCCGCTTTGGGTAACAACCTTCCAGCAGCGATTAGTCAGGCCTCCGGTCAGCGTCTGAGCATAATCCGGAGAGATAGAAAAGAAGTGATCTAATGACTTCAATGAACCGTCTAGCTGACATGCCTCATGCCACGACATCCTTGCCATAAATCACTCCTCTATAGATTAAAGACCTAAGAAGCTCTTAGACTCTTGTTTGCGGATTTCAGTTTCATCTGCCCATTCAATCAGGCCTGTTTCCAAATCCATCAGACGCATTGTCATCTTGTAGTATACGTCTTTGTCACTACCACCAGCTTTAGCAATGCTCGATAGGTTGCCGTATAGCATGTACTGCGCACCAACCATTTTACCAAACTGAATCGCAGTGCTTTGGTTTACAAGCTCATCATTGTTTTGGAAGTTAAGTTGCTCGCGAACTGATTCAACGCGGTCCATATCAACAAAACGGAACTTACCAGAGTTCAACATCTTAGTACTGATGGTATCGGTAATCGACTCAGTATCAATATGCTCACTTGTCTTATTCTTGATACGTTCAACAAAAACAATCGGACGAGAGTCACGTGTAATGGCTGACACTGATCCTGACATCATCATGCTGTCAACCATTTCGCCCGCAATTTTCTGCAGGTCTGTTGAGCCAAAATCAATCGTTGTCGTCTCAACCGCCTGTGCATCACCGTAGCTGACTTTGTTCGAACAACCGCCCAGGATGACAGCCAAGCCAAGTAATGCGATAACACTTTTTTTCATTCTTGGTTCCTCAAATCTTTATAGAATCTTGTGTTATGAGTGTATGACTAAAGTTAGTGGACTTTAGTTCGATTTAGTTATCATTTTCGCGAATCTGAACGCGGAACTGCGTGCCATTCGGATTCACTGAAACTTCAGAAATAGCGATCGTTTCCATACCTCGAATGATCGCCTGACGCCATGGACCTAGCTTGTTGTTCACTTCTAGACCATTGTCGTCGTACCAGTAAAATCTGTACTGAATATGCTGGTCACCTTTGTATTGACTAGCGAGTCGAACAATACCTCGAGCACGACCATCAACCTGAGTAGTAGAGATATCTTCAATTTGTAGACGACCCGCTAACACGTTGTCTCCAAACAAAACGGTTTGCGACTCACCATCGATACGTAATCCAGCGGTGTTGCTAGAACAACCCACCATTATTAACGCAGCCACTGCTGCAATAAGCCATTTTTTCATCGAATTTTTCCTAACTGTTTATGCCAAATTGTAGCATTGCCTCCCTGACGAGAGATCCAAACGATAGCGGTTCGTCCCGCCTCAACGTCAAATTGATGTTGCTGTTCACCAACAACGATGGTTTGAGTACCCGGCTCAACTACAGCACTGCTGCTGCGAATTTCACCCGGTAATGTTAACCAACTGCGCGTATCTGGTTGCTCGGTCAATGTGTTCCAGATGTTCAATATTGCATTGCCTAATTCATCATCTTTCGCGGCACCTTTGCGTAATTCGTCTTTAGCCCAAACACGCAGCGCCTGACGGATGATTATGGTTGGCATTCGCTCTGACAAGTCGCGCTGTGCCATTAAGTTAACATCCGTCAGTAAGTCGCTTTGAAGCTTTTGACCATTAAGCTGCATAGGCGAAAATGATTGGCTTACTTGTTTAGGGTAATAAGGAAGCGCGATGGTATACAAAGCGCCGTTCCCACGACTGTCATAAAGTGGCAGAGTTTGCCTCCAACCTTGCAAAGCATCTACTACGCCCTGCTCTTCTAAAACTATGACTCTTGCTTTGTCGCTATTAAGGAAACTTGCTTTACCATAACGTTTCTCTAGCTGAACCAGGTCTTCGTTCATACCAAGGCGTTTAGCGACACGTTTCGCACCATCAATCACTTGTGCATTATCAGGCATCACAGCTAACGCGCGTCGATAGTCAACATAGGCATCATTCAGTGCATTATCGGCTTCGTACAAAAGCGCTGATAAATAAAGAAGATAACCATTTTGCACCGCCTGCAAGGTTTTACCTGCATCAGGATAATTAGACAGCACACTACCCAGGTTAGGACTTAACCCCTGCGCCTGCATGTCATTTTGTGCCGACTCAAGTTCTCTTTCGCGGTCTTTACGCGCTTGTTCTTGAACTTGATTAGCCCTGCGCATTTCAATCAAGGCACCTTCGAGGCTGTTTTTCTTAAGGTAGTTCAACCCTAGATAGAGATGTAAGAAGCCCAGCTCATAATCGGCAGGTTTATAGATATCTAAATTGTCGTTAACAGCTAAAGCACCAACACTGGCCGCCGTTTCTGTCACAGATATCGTAGCTTTGTCTTGTTGAACTCGAACTGCGGTATCGCTAGCTTCAAATGCTGACTTACTGTCATCATACTGCTGGTTAAGCAGATACACTCGCCCTTTTTCGAAGTTATCAAGAATGTCACCAGCCACCTCTTCAGGTAAGGCTTCTTCCGCCTTTTGATACTGACCTGTTTTGACCGCCTGATAGACTTCGTTGTTTTGAGCGCTGTAGTGGCTAAATAAGTTTCCAGCCGATAGATTGGCACATGCAGAAAGAGCAGCAGAGCTGAATATCACGAATGCGAGTCGAACGTGTTTACGCACTTCGTACTCCGAATTATTTATTAGAATTTCATCATCGTCGCGGTTGGACAACGGTATTGATAAAAAGTTTGCATGAATACCGCCGTCCTCATAAAAATGTGTAACCTTAGCTCATCAACATTGGGCCAAGTGGTCGTCCACCGACCAAATGCATGTGGATGTGATATACCTCTTGGCCACCATGAGAGTTGCAGTTAACAATCAATCGGTATCCATCCTCATCGATCCCTTCTTCTTTCGCCAACTTGCGAGCAACAGTAAACATGCGCCCCATTGTCAGTTCGTCTGCTTCTTCAATGTCGTTTGTTGTTGGAATCAACTTATTAGGAATGATCAAAATGTGACTTGGAGCACGTGGATTAATATCACGAAATGCCGTGACCAGATCATCTTGATAAACCACGTCGGCAGGGATTTCTTTGCGAATAATTTTACTGAAAATGGTTTCTTCGGCCATGAAGCACTCCATTAAGTGTTGTTTTCGTTGAACGTTGCAAAGGAGTATGCGCTAAGCTCGCTCAAATCACAATAAAAAACAGTGTTCACTTAACATATACACCGTACTGATAGTAGCAGATGGCTAAATTTGTATTATGCGTCATAAAATGCGTGTCTCGCTATCAATACAATGACTCTCTTTTTGTTAATTTTTTAAGACATTACGTATTATTTAGGGAGAGATCTATGAAGGGCTCAGTGATCAAGCGTATGTACGCTGGGTTTGCATTGATCATCATAATGTTTGTTATTTCAACCATTATGACAATGCGAGGGATGCAACAAATTCACTCCAATTTTGGCAGTGTATCTAACACCGCTTTACCTTTGGTATCGCAGTCTAACCAAACCAGTGTTTACTTACTCTCTGCCGACAAACTTTTTAAAGACTTTTTAACAACGCAGAGCTCTGATCGAATGGACGAAATTCGCGGTCAGTTCGAAGACGCTAAAAGTCGCTACGACCAAGCTCTGAAAGATTTGGCTAAGGCCAGTACCGGCAACTCGGAACTCCAGGCAAGCATCGAACAGCTAAAAGAAATGGAGCTGCGTTATTTTACCGAAGCCGATGCAGCTATGAATAATTATCGCAACATGTTTGCAGCTCAAGCTGATGTTCAGAAATCATCACGCCGCTTCCAGCGTCTTCATTCTGAGCTCGGAGTTGGAATGAAAGAGTATGTGGATGACCAGAGCAGTATTTCCGTCAAAGTAATGGCTAAAAGCTACTTTATTAAACTGAAGGACGCAGAGGTGATTACGTCCGACGCTCTCGCAAGCAGCGATTTAGAGCTGGTAAATAAAGCGGTCGCTAAAAACAAAAAAGCCGTCACACACCTTAATTACGCATACCGCGGCCTAACCACACAAATGCCTGAAATTAAAAAGGTGTTTGATGAGTCAGTACAGCAGTTCACCACAGATATTGGTAAAAAAGGCGGCGTACTCGATCAGCACGCTTCGTACTTACAAGCCAAAGCTGCATTGTATGCCAATATTGCTAACCTTACTCTGGAAGTCGATAACACGATGGCGGTGCTCACCTCCTTTAGTGAAGCCGCGCAACAAGGCCTACACGCTTCCCTAGCAGAGGCGAGTGAAGTCTATGACCAAGGGGTAATCAATTCAATCACATTGGGCATTCTTGTCATTGCCTTAGCACTCGGTATTGGCTACCACATCGCCCATAGTGTGCGCACGCCACTCACTCGTATCCTTTCAACACTTGAAAGCCTGACACAAGGCGACATGACCCAGCGCATAGAAAATCGCCACAACAACGAGTTCAGCCGTGTAAGTAGCCATATCAATTCGCTAGCAGACAATCTTCACGACATTTTGAAGAAGCTCAACAGCGCATCCGATAATCTTACTGATACCGCTAACATTAACCAGCAAACTTCCTCCAAAGCGCAATCGCAGCTCAGCCAGCAGCGTGAGCAAACTGCTAACGTTGCAACCGCTATGACAGAAATGGCGCATTCGGTTCAAGAAGTCGCGCAAAGTGCACAAAGCTCGCAGCAGATGGTTGAACAGGTTGAATCGGCCTCAGAATCAGGTCGTCAGATCATGAATGACAACATCACCACCATTAACCAACTTGAGAGTCGCCTCACCCAGTCAGTTGACGCCGTTAAAGACCTCCAGAGTATGAGCAGTCAGATTGGCTCGATTTTGGATGTGATCCGCAATATCGCAGAACAAACGAACCTACTAGCGCTCAATGCTGCAATTGAAGCTGCACGAGCAGGTGAACAAGGACGCGGGTTTGCCGTTGTAGCAGATGAAGTTAGGGTGTTGGCTCAACGAACGACGGAATCAACGTCAGAAATTGAAAACATGATAAGTAACCTACAGAACAGCTCTACATCGGCCAATAAAGTGATTCAAAGCTGTATGGATGATATGGATCAGTCAGTTGCTCAAGCTTCCAATGCCAATAGCGCAATGGAGGAAATTCAGGCATTGATTATTGAAATAAGCCAAATGAGTGGACACATCTCCCAAGCAGCTGCCGAACAAAGTGAAACCACAGGGGAAATTGCTCGCAACATTGATGAAATCAATCAGATTGCCGACACCAGCTACCAAGCCATGGCTCAAATCGCACAAACTAGTACGGATCTGACCCAGCTGGCCAACCAACAAGGTGAACTGGTGCATCGCTTTAAACTCTAGTTTTGTAAAGACAATGCAAATTATTCACTAAGGGCGGTTAATTTCATTAATCGCCCTTGTTTTTTATTTGCGCTGTCGTTATATGGTTATTAAGGCTTGCCCACTTCTAACTTCACATTTTTCGCAAGCCAAGCATGAGGAAGGTTTATGGCAGTTCATGTTGGCATCATTGATCAGGACCCAATCCGATTAGTCACTCCATTATTGGATAACCGGACCGTCAGTGATCACATTGTTTTTATTGGCGTTAAGAGCCAGAAAGATATGTATCATCGATTACATAGCGTTCTGGCAAAAAGAGACATTACATCAGAGTTTTTTGAGATTCCGAATGTCGCGAATACTTCACGAATCAAACGTGCTGTCGGCATTCTGGCTGACGACCTTAGTGCACGTGGAGAAGACGTTAAGTTAAACGCCAGTTGTGGACTGCGTCATCGTCTGCTGTCTGTTTACGAGGTGTTTCGTACTTTTCATTGGCCGATTTTTGTCGTAGAACCAAATAGTGACCGCCTTTGCTGGCTATACCCAGACGGTAAAGAAGATACTCAAGTAGAAGATCGAATTACGATTGACGACTACCTAACAGTATTTGGCGCTAGGGGCGAGTTTAATGACCAACAGCTTCCTCCACAGCTTGATCAGAAACTGTATGAGCTTGGAGAACGATGGGCAAGCAATGCACTTGAACTTGGTCCTGGTCTTGCGACACTTAACTATCTCGCTACTACGTGCCGTAAAGAGCAAAAGCTCGATGTCGCACTATCCGAGAAACAACAAGGTTACCGCGAGCTCAATATGCTGCTCAGTGACTTGGTCGAAGCCGAAATTGCAACTTATGAGCATGGTGTTCTCACCTTCGCAGATGAAGACGCCCGTCGCTTCTCAAATGGTGAATGGTTAGAGACGTTAGTTCACAGCACAGTGCGTCAGATCCAAAAAGATATGCCAACCATTCAGGATCATTCACTCAATGTGCAGGTTTATCGTCAGCTTGGTGATCGTGAAGTGCGTAATGAGCTTGATGTTGCCTCGGTCGCCAATAACAAACTTCATATCATTGAGTGTAAAACTAAAGGTATGCGCGATGACGGTGATGACACCTTATACAAGCTCGAGTCTTTGCGCGATCTGTTGGGTGGCCTTCAAGCGCGAGCCATGCTCGTCAGCTTCCGACCATTGCGCTACAACGATATTACACGAGCTGAAGATCTCGGATTAGCGCTAATTGGTCCAGATGAATTAAAAGACCTGAAAACGCACCTAACTAACTGGTTTAAAGAGGCGGGCGGATACGACGACTGCGATGTCTGCTAGATAAACTCGGATCTAAAAGACAAGAAACCCGCCAATTGGCGGGTTTTCTTTTATTCGATTACCATTCTTAGCTGTCATCTTCAGTGAAGCTTGTTGGCAGCGAGGTTTTCATCTCGTTCCAAATCTGCCCACTTTCAATACCATAGTGACGAACAACAACGATGATTCGGTCACGATCACCTGTTTCGCAAACTTCCAGTAGATCGCGGTAAAATTGCAGTGCTAGATTACGTGCTTCCGGGCTTGAGAAGTAGTAACTTCCTACGCGGTCGTACAGCTTTTTAAGACCGTTGAAAATCAATCCGTAAATCTGGTTGCCTGAATGGAACGCCAGACGTTGGAACAGCATGTAGTCATAGAAGTTAAAGGTTTTAGCAATCAAAGTTGCCTGACGCTTAGCTTCGTCCTTCTCACCGTCGTCTTTGATATGTTGTTGGATTTTCTCCGCATAAGGCGAAGACTCCATAAACGTATCCCAAGAGTCTGCAGCAAGCAGGCTCTCACAAGATTCTATAACACCACTAATGGTACGTTCTGCACTTTCTTTATTCGCTTTAAACGCGTAGCGCATAAAAATAGGGCTGATGTTTGTTCGTGCCGCAAGCAAATCTTCAACAATCGAAGTTGCGTTATCCGCATCCAAGGTCATTAGCGTGTCGAGGATATGTAACCCCGATGTTTCCATGAACTGGTTAACCTTGGTCGGTTTGCCGTGTTGGATGGTTAACCAGCCGTCACGCGCCAAGCGCTGTAGCACTTCACGCAGTGTCGTTCGGGTAACCCCTATTAATTCAGAGAGCTCGCGTTCAGCGGGAAGAATAGAACCTGGAGGGAAGCGCCCTTTCCAAATACTCTCAATGATGTATTTTTCTGCGAAACCTGCAGGGCTCTTTGCCTTGATGACCATTAATTTAACTATCCAATATTTTTATTTATAGGGTCGAATAGAACTCATCATACCACTAGTTCTTAGTTATCGGAAACAAACCGAAAGTAAACTTGACGCAAAACACCAATAGAGTTGTAGCTCTAATTTATACTGAGGGATTGCGTTATTATGTCTTTGAGTCAAAGCTAATTTATTATAAATTTAATAAAAACTTCACACTTGCTAGCCCTTATGGGTATTGACTTAGTTTGCAAAACATAAGTTTTTAATTTTGCAATATTAAACTGTCATTTCCATTCAATATAATGACATAATCTATCTTATTCGACCTTTTCGAGGCCGAGCTGCCATGAATTGTTTTTTTTCACAACTCTCATCCCGCCTTAACGCCACTTTGATCGCGTTTTTAAACAAAAGTCCACTGAGCGATTTATCAAGATAAACTTTATTATTGACTAAATTAACTTGAGGAGTACAGTTGCGACCAAAGTAAGGAGTGCTTGTCTTTCTCAGGGAGTGACTTGGCAAGGCCACATATCATTTTGCTTTATGTTGTTTTTCTAAGTCACTGTTGAATCAGGTCTGTTTCAGCGTTTTTTCTTGTCATTCGCCACGATTAATTTGGTGATGAGCTAAGCCCACAATGACACAGATATATAGATGCAAGCACACGCAGTGTCTATTCATAACAACATTTAAGAGTATTAGTATCATGCCGATGTCACTCGGGAATGCTTTCATTAAGAATTTCTTAGGAAAGGCCCCAGATTGGTATAAAGTTGCCATCATTTCATTTCTTATCATCAACCCGATTGTCTTTTTCCTTATCGACCCATTCGTAGCGGGTTGGCTTCTGGTCGCAGAGTTTATTTTTACTCTCGCGATGGCCCTCAAGTGTTACCCTCTTCAGCCGGGAGGCTTATTAGCCATTGAGGCTATTGCGATTGGAATGACCAGCCCAGAGCAAGTCAAACATGAGCTAGTCGCCAACATCGAAGTGTTATTGCTCCTGATCTTCATGGTAGCGGGCATCTACTTCATGAAACAGCTACTGCTGTTTATCTTTACAAAGATACTACTTGGCATTCGCTCAAAAAGCTTGCTCTCTGTAGCCTTTTGTTTTGCTGCAGCTTTTCTATCCGCTTTCCTTGACGCACTAACCGTTATTGCAGTTGTCATTAGCGTGGCGGTCGGTTTCTACGCGATCTACCACAAAGTCGCTTCAGGTAAAGGCTCAACAGCGTCACACGACCATACTCAAGACGACCATCTTTCAGAGCTAACGCGCGATGATTTAGAAAACTATCGTGCCTTTTTGCGTTCTTTATTGATGCATGCAGGTGTCGGTACGGCACTGGGTGGTGTAATGACTATGGTTGGTGAGCCGCAAAACTTGATCATTGCTGATCAGGCCGGCTGGCAGTTCGGCGAATTTATTATTCGTATGCTACCGGTTACGGCACCCGTTTTTGTCTGCGGCTTAATTACTTGTGTACTTGTTGAAAAGCTTAAAATCTGTGGATACGGTGCTCGTTTACCTGATAACGTTCGTCAAATCCTAGTCGACTTTGACAATGCAGAACGTAAAACACGTACTAAGCAAGATGTCGCGAAGCTGTGGATTCAAGGTGCAATTGCTATCTGGCTTATCGTCGGACTAGCACTTCACCTTGCGGCTGTTGGCTTGATTGGCCTGTCTGTCATCATTCTTGCTACCGCATTTACTGGTGTCATCGAAGAACATTCAATGGGCAAAGCGTTTGAAGAAGCGTTGCCGTTTACTGCCTTACTTGCCGTCTTCTTTGCCGTTGTTGCAGTGATCATCGACCAACAGCTATTTAAGCCTGTTATCGATGCGGTGTTACACGTCGAAGATAAAGGGGCTCAGTTGGCACTCTTCTATATTGCTAACGGCATACTTTCGATGGTGTCAGATAACGTATTCGTCGGTACGGTTTACATCAACGAGGTGAAAACTGCACTGATTGAGGGAGTAATCACTCGCGACCAGTTCGACCTACTCGCAGTAGCAATCAATACTGGTACCAACCTTCCTTCGGTAGCCACGCCAAATGGTCAGGCAGCCTTCTTATTCCTGTTGACCTCAGCTCTTGCGCCTCTGATTCGCTTATCTTATGGCCGCATGGTTATAATGGCTCTGCCTTACACGATCGTCCTTGCACTGGTTGGTCTTGCAGGTATTGTGTTCCTTGTTGAGCCGATGACAGCGTGGTTTTACGATGCAGGTTGGATTTCAGCACATGTAGGTGAGCTGACTCCAGCTGTCTCTGGCGGACATTAATCAAGAAAACTCAAAAGTTTTAGTTGAAGCCGAAACTTTTCCACGATAAAAAGCTCTGATTAGTCAGAGCTTTTTTTATAAACAGGATATCTCTGTGAACATTCTTTCTACCATTAAGTCTTTTTCCCAATCGCGCTTGTCTTGGTTACTGTTACTAGCCTTTGTCATCTTCTTTGAAGTTGCAGCATTATACTTTCAGCACGTCATGATGCTCGCACCTTGTGTTATGTGTATCTACGAGCGAGTCGCTATGCTTGGCATCGGCGCAGCAGCCATAATCGGTTTGATAGCACCGGATAACACAGCGGCACGCTGGCTGGGACTCGCGGCTTGGGGTGCGAGTTCATATAAAGGCTTAATGCTAGCTCTGGAGCACGTCGATTACCAATTCAACCCTTCTCCGTTTGCCACCTGCGATTTGTTTGTCACCTTCCCCGATTGGGCACCTCTCAACAAGTGGGCTCCATGGATGTTTGAAGCATTTGGTGACTGTAGCAAAGTCGTATGGCAGTTTCTTTCGCTCTCTATGCCTCAATGGTTGGTCGTTATCTTCGCAGCAAACCTAGCGGCATTGGTCGTTATCGTTATTGCACAGTTTGCGAAAGCTAGAAGCTAGAAGCTAGAAGCTAGAAGCTAGAAGCTAGAAGCTAGAAGCTAGAAGCTAGAGATTAAAAAGGGTTGGCACATATGTGCCAACCCTTTTTATTTTGGTCTCTCATCTATTGTTCAGATGGCATTAGTTCATCTCACGGCCAGGTGCAGGGGCTAACACTTCTCTATTTCCATTATGCCCCGGCGCACTTACAATCCCTTGAGCTTCTAATTGCTCAACGATGCGAGCTGCACGGTTATAGCCAATTTTAAAACGTCTCTGCACACCTGAAACAGAACCACGGCGTGACTGCACGACGTGCTCGACAACCTGATCAAACAGCGGGTCCATCTCTTCCTCACCTTCAGGTTTCTCACCCGGTAGTAGGCCTTCTGGTCCTTGATCGCCATTGGTGATTTCATCAATGTAGTTTGGCTTACCACGCGCTTTCCAGTTGTTTACCACAGCATGTACATCGTCATCCGAAGCAAACGCACCATGTACACGCACCGTGTGGCTGGAACCCGGAGGAAGGTAAAGCATGTCACCCATACCTAATAGTGATTCAGCACCACCTTGATCAAGAATGGTTCTAGAATCTGTTTTAGTTGATACAGTGAACGCAACACGGGTTGGGATATTGGCTTTGATTAAGCCAGTAATGACGTCAACAGATGGACGCTGCGTCGCGAGAATCAAGTGAATACCAGCGGCACGCGCTTTTTGAGCAAGACGGGCTATGAGCTCTTCGACCTTCTTGCCTACCACCATCATCAAGTCAGCAAATTCATCGACAATAACCACAATATAAGGCAGTTTCTCCAGCAGTGGTGGCGTTTCGTCCATGCTGTCACCCGGTTGCCACAGTGGATCGTGAATCGGATGCCCTGCTTCTGCGGCCATCTTGAGCTTGTCGTTAAAGCCTTTGATGTTACGTACACCTAGTGCAGACATTAGCTTGTAACGACGTTCCATCTCACCCACACACCAACGCAGCGCATTCGACGCATCTTTCATGTCAGTAACCACTTCAGATAGAAGATGTGGAATGCCTTCGTATACCGATAGCTCGAGCATTTTCGGGTCAATCATGATGAAACGTACTTCTTCAGGCGTCGCTTTGTACAGCATACTCAAGATCATCACGTTTACACCCACCGACTTACCTGAGCCCGTGGTACCCGCGACCAGAACGTGCGGCATCTTCGACAAATCTGCGACAACAGCCTCACCTGCGATATCTTGACCAAGTACGACCGTTGTCGGCGATTTGGCTTCAATAAAGTGCTGGCTACCAACAACATCTGAGAAGTACACTGTCTGGCGACTCATGTTTGGTAACTCAAGTCCTACGTATGGTTTACCTGGTATTACTTCAACAACACGAACCGCCATCGCTGACAATGAACGAGCTAAGTCCATAGAAAGGCCTGAAATACGGGAGACCTTAACCCCTGGCGCTAAGTCCAGTTCAAATCTTGTAATGACGGGACCTGGGAAGATATCGACGACTTCAGCCTTAATTTTGTAGTCGGCAAGCTTAGCTTCCACCAAGCGAGCAATCTCTTCCAACGCAGCGCGGTCAATAAAGTTCTCGCGTTTTTCTGGGTGATACAACAGCTCTAATGTGGGCATTGGCTCTTTTGGCGTAGGGAGATTAGCTTCTTGCTGAACAAGGAACGGGTTCTGCTGAGCAGCAACTTTTGCCTGAGCATCCGAGACAATGTTCTGGAACGCTGCGACATCCGCATCGCCCTCTTCAACATCTTCGACTTCTACGGAGGCGTTAATGTCACTGTCTTCATCAGCGACTTCAAATGACGAGATAACAGGGTCTTGATGGCTGCTGTCTGGTTCCACCTCAGTCGAGATCTGTTCGAGCTCTATAGGGTCAATTCGAGGCTGAACTATTTCTTGCTCTTCATGAACCTCTTCAGTGCTCCACGGCATACCTTGAATAGGGTCAGCGTTAACAGGAGACTCCACCGGTTCAGGTTCTCTATCTGCGACATCGATGTTTTCTTTTATGCTTTCTTGCTCTTGAAGCGCAAAATCATCTTCGCTTTGAGCTGCCGCTTCGAGTTCTTCTATCGTCGAACCAAGCTGTCTGGTGCGCTCTTCTTTTGGTTCTTTGTCATATACGTTGCTTTGAACGACTGGAGGTGCTTCGACAATGGGTTCAGGAAGTTCTTCTGGTTCAGGTTGGTACGAGCGAGGCTCAATGTCGATTCTCTCGACAACTGGGTCACTCACTGTTGGCTCTTTGCGAGAATCAGGCATGTGGATATTGAAACGGCGAGGTTCCTCATCCACATTCGCTGCAAATAACGCGTCTTCTGTTTCTGCATCATCTACCGGAGCTTGCTTTGTATCATCACGAGGTGTCGTTAATTGAGGTTCTATGAGTTCTTCTTTTTCACCACGAGCTTTGTTCACCAGGTTTGTTAGTAAGTGGATGGCACCTTCGCCCAGCCAATCTACTATCGATAACCATGAAATCCCAGTCAGTAGGGTGAAACCCGCTCCCCACAAAAAGAGAAAAACTAGGGTAGTTCCTAAGATGTTGAGAGTAGGTAACGATAAACTGGTCAGCACATCACCAATTACACCGCCAGAAGAGAAATACCAGATATCATCGAAGTTAATATCTGCAAGACCACAGCTCGTCAGGATAAGGATCGTTAAACCTAGAAGACGTGTGCCCCAAAGCATCAAGTCGATAGGTTCGTTTTCACCTCGCTTTCTCAACATGACCCAAGCGGTAATCGTGATAATGATTGGAATCGGATAAGCCATCGAACCAAAGGTAAAAAATAATGTATCGGCAACCCAAGCGCCGACCAAACCGCCTGCGTTATTGATGTCTCCACCCCAAGCGGTTTGAGACCAAGAGGGGTCAGCAGGATTAAACGTGAGTAAGGCGATGGACAATAATATAGAAGACAGCACAATCACGATAAGACTGCACTCTTTAAGGCGTTGAGGGCCATCAAGACGAGAAGACTGAGGCTCTTCTCCGGTTTTGATTATTGTTTCAACTTTATTTTTGTTCTCTTTGAACATAACCAACTTATCAACTACGTGATACTGACCCGAATGCAACACCCTTGCTTGAACATCCACCCGGCTAATCAGTAGGGAAAAAAATAGTCCGAGCAGCTATGCCACTCGGACTATCGATTTAACCATATCGGGACTTAAAACCCAATTACCTTAAGTCAGAATATCGAAAGGTATTACGCTACTCTGCAAAGATTAGCGTGTTTTGATAACTAACTGGTTTGTCTGTTTAACTTCTTCCATAACAACATACGTACGTGTGTCGTTAACACCAGGAAGACGTAGAAGCGTATCGCCAAGGAGCTTTCGATATGCACTCATGTCCGACACTCGAGTCTTCAATAGGTAATCGAAATCACCTGATACTAGGTGACATTCCTGAATATCATCGAGCTTCTGCACTGCTGCATTAAATTGTTCAAACACATCTGGCGCACCACGGTTTAGCGTAATTTCTACGAAAACCAATAGTGATGCATCAAGGAACTGCGGGTTTAACAAAGCTGTATAGCCCGTAATGTACCCTTGACGTTCCAGACGACGAACACGTTCTAAACACGGCGTTGGTGAAAGACCAACTCGTTTAGACAGTTCAACGTTTGAAATACGACCGTCTTTCTGCAGTTCGTTTAGAATGTTGCGATCGATACGGTCTAGATCCTTAGACGGCTTCTTATTGTTGTCTGCCATTTTTTATTCCACCTTATTACTTCCTTGCAAAAAAATATACTACAACTTTTTAATATTCAGTATCAAATTTTATTCAATCGTATCTATACTAGATATTAATTCGACAGAATTACCCTACACATAGTTAATACAACCAAAATAAAATGAGGAGTCAGGATGATCATTGGCGTACCTAAGGAAATCAAAAACCACGAGTACCGTGTTGGTATGATCCCAGCGAGCGTTCGCGAGCTAGTATCTCAAGGTCACCAGGTTTTTGTAGAAACCAATGCCGGTTCTGGCATCGGCTTTTCAGACGATGATTACATCGCTGTAGGCGCATCCATTCTTCCTACCGCTGCTGACGTTTTCGCGCAAGCAGAAATGATTGTAAAGGTTAAAGAACCTCAAGCTGTTGAGCGTGCTATGCTCCGCGAGGGACAAATATTATTTACTTATTTGCACCTAGCACCAGATTTTCCACAAACTGAAGAGCTAATCAAGAGCAAAGCTGTCTGTATAGCGTATGAGACTGTAACAGATAATATGGGTCGCTTGCCACTACTTGCTCCAATGTCTGAGGTAGCAGGTCGCATGTCTATTCAAGCGGGTGCACAAACTTTAGAGAAATCTCACGGTGGCCGTGGTCTTCTTCTTGGTGGTGTACCAGGTGTTGAGCCAGCAAAAGTTGTTGTTGTTGGTGGCGGCGTAGTAGGTGCAAACGCGGCACGTATGGCTGTAGGCCTACGAGCTGACGTCACTATCCTAGACCGCAATGTAGACACGCTTCGCCGTCTAGATGAAGAATTCCAAGGTCGTGCAAAAGTGGTTTACTCTACAGAAGATGCTATTGAGAAGCATGTTCTAGAAGCAGATCTAGTCATCGGTGCTGTTCTAATCCCAGGTGCTGCTGCACCTAAACTAGTGACTAAAGAGCACATCGCTAAGATGAAGCCAGGCGCAGCTGTTGTTGACGTTGCAATCGACCAAGGTGGTTGTTTCGAAACTTCACACGCGACAACTCACGCAGATCCAACTTACATTGTTGATGACGTTGTTCACTACTGTGTAGCAAACATGCCAGGCGCTGTTGCACGCACTTCTACTTTCGCTCTAAACAATGCAACACTGCCTTACATTGTGAAGCTAGCGAACAAGGGCTACCGCGAAGCACTTCTAGAGGACAACGGCTTCCTAGAAGGTCTAAACGTTATTCACGGTAAAGTAACGTGTAAAGAAGTAGCAGAAAGCTTCGACCTAGAATACGTAGACCCAGCGAATGCTATCGCAATGTTCAACTAATGTTGAATAGCAATATATAGCAAAAAAAACGCTCACTTCGGTGGGCGTTTTTTTTATGGGGATTAGGGCCGTTTTTTGGCTTCACCAGGTCTGCATCGGTTGATGAAACCTTTTCTTTATTCACAGCTTCTCAGAAAAGCCATTGTGATTAAAAATGAGGTGCTCTCAAGAAATCGCCGATGTGTTCTCTAAAACCAACGTTCCAGTGCGTTTTTGTCTAGCTGACGAAAAGCACGATTAAGAATTTGAGCCAGCTCTTTATAACGAGGGCGACTTTTCATCGGCTCTAACGCAAATCCACTCTCAACGATCTTTTGGTGAATTTCACGATACCAGCCCGCCAATGCTGGAGGAAGTTGGGTATTCGCACGACTGCCAAGCCACCACATACCCTGAATCGGTAAGCTAATGGCGAACAATGCCATAATCACCGCCTGGGGCATTGCTGAGTAGTTATTGAAGGCCATTTGGGTCAAAACGCTAATAGCAGCGATTGCAGGCATTACTTTTACGCCAAATTTAGTGGCTTTGATAATGCGTTGCTCTGGAAACAGTAAATTGAGTTCTTTGCGCATAGGCCACGTTTCCATGTACTTCTGCCCATCACGTAGGTTATGAACTAAACCGACTTTATTACTCATAGGACTCTCTCACTCCAGTATCGGGCCTTAAAAACTAAAATTCAGTTGAAAGATTCAACTTTCAGCGTAAAAAATTGATGAAAGTTAATATTCTTTCAAATTTTTTTGTTATTATTGGCTATTATCGTTATCCTTTGCAGGCCCACAATCTCATTGTTGCTGTTATTTACAATTTAAGCAACTCTCGGGACCCTTCTGCAGCGGATGCAAGAGCAGTGAGCGGGAATCACTGCTGTCTTTTATACGGAATTCGAAGTTTTTTTGACCAAGATTAGTACGCAGCCTTTTGAGCTTCGTCTATTCTTGTGATTAATTTTTTATCCTAATTGATTATTACAGGTAGTCACTCATGTCTAAGCTAGTTTTAGTTTTAAACTGCGGTAGTTCTTCTCTTAAGTTCGCGATTGTCGATGCAGAAAACGGCAACGAGCACCTAACAGGTCTTGCTGAATGTCTTCACCTTCCTGAAGCACGTATCAAATGGAAACTGGATGGTAAGCACGAAGCACAACTAGGTGAAGGTGCAGCACACGATGAAGCGCTTTCTTTCATCGTAGAAACTATTCTTGCTTCTAAGCCAGAACTTGCAGATCAACTGAAAGCAGTTGGTCACCGTGTTGTACACGGCGGTGAGAAGTTCACTCAATCTGCTCTTATCACTGACGACGTTCTTAAAGGTATCGAAGACTGTGCAACACTAGCACCTCTTCATAACCCAGCGGCTATCATCGGTATTAAAGCGGCTCAAAAAGCATTCCCTAGCCTGCCAATGTCAGCGGTATTCGATACGGCTTTCCACCAGTCTATGCCAGAAGAAGCGTACCTATACGCCCTTCCATACAACCTGTACAAAGAGCACGGTATCCGTCGCTACGGTATGCACGGTACATCTCACCTATTCATCGCTCGCGAAGCAGCTGAGCGCCTAGGTAAGCCTGCAGATGAACTAAACATCATCAACTGTCACCTAGGTAACGGTGCATCTGTTTGTGCAATCAAAAACGGTAAGTCTGTAGATACTTCAATGGGTCTAACTCCACTTGAAGGCCTAGTAATGGGTACTCGTTGTGGTGATATCGATCCTGCGATCATCTTCCACCTACACGACGCACTTGGTTACTCTGTAGAGCAAATCAACACTATGCTAACTAAAGAGTCTGGCCTTGCTGGTCTAACTGAAGTTACATCTGACTGCCGTTTCGTTGAAGACAACTACGGTGAGAAAGAAGAAGCAACTCGCGCGATGGACGTATTCTGCCACCGCCTAGCGAAGTACGTGGCTGGTTACACTGCGACTCTAGAAGGTCGTCTAGACGCGATCGTATTCACAGGTGGTATCGGTGAAAACTCTGGTCCAATCCGCGAGATGGTTCTTAACCGTCTAGGCGTATTCGGTATCGAAGTTGACGGAGAAGCTAACCTGAAAGCACGTTTTGGCGGCGAAGGTACTATCACTACAGCTGACAGCCGCATCCCAGCGATGGTTATCTCTACTAACGAAGAGCTCGTTATCGCTGAAGACACTGCACGTCTAGCAGGTCTTTAATTGACTCAACCGGCTGACTTTTAAGTCAGCCGGTTTTCTTACTAAGGGGCGTAACTCCTATTCCATCTCAGGGAATACGAAGTTGGGCTTTTATCTAAAATAGCTAAAGGTACTCTACGAATGTCTCGTACTATTATGCTTATCCCTGCCAGCGCTGGTGTTGGTCTTACTAGTGTAAGCATGGGTGTTCTTCGCGCAATGGAGCGCAAAGGCGTTAAGGTTTCTTTCTACAAGCCAATTTGTCAGCCACGCTCAGGTGGTGATCAACCAGATCTGACTTCAACGATCGTTGGTTATAACAGCGATATGAAGATCGGTGAACCTTTGGCAATGTCTGTAGCTGAGAGCCTGATTGGTAACGACAACATGGACGAGCTGCTGGAAACAGTAGTAGAGCGTTACAACCAGATCAACAAAGACGCGGACGTTACGTTAATCGAAGGTCTTGTACCTACTCGTAAGCACCCATTTGCGAACCAAGTGAATGCGGAAATCGCAGCAACACTTGGCGCAGAGATCGTACTTGTTGCGACACCAGGCACAGATAACCCTGCGCAGCTTAAAGAGCGTATCGAAGTCGCATGTTCGAACTTCGGCGGTACTAAGAACAAGAATATCTCCGGCGTAATCATCAACAAGCTTAACGCTCCAGTTGATGAAGCAGGCCGTACTCGCCCGGACCTGTCAGAAATCTTTGATGATGCAGACAGCGCGAAGCAAAACGAAATGAAAGTGATGGAGATCTTTAACACATCTCCAATCCGCGTTCTTGGCTGCGTGCCATGGAGCATTGACCTGATCGCTACTCGTGCAATCGACATGGCGAAGCACCTCAATGCAGACATCATCAACGAAGGTGATATCAACACTCGTCGTATCAAGAGCATCACGTTCTGTGCACGTTCACTACCAAACATGATTGAGCACTTTAAGCATGGCTCTCTATTGGTAACCTCTGCGGACCGCCCAGACGTAATTGTTGCAGCAGCACTTGCAGCAATGAATGGTGTGGATATTGGTGCGGTTCTTCTAACGGGTGGCTACGACATTCCTGAAGAAATCGTTGGTCTTTGTAAGCCAGCGTTTGACACCGGCCTTCCAATCTTCAAAGCACAAGGCAACACTTGGCAGACATCTCTGAACTTACAGAGCTTCAGCCTTGAAGTACCTGAAGATGATAAAGAGCGTATCGAGTTCATCAACGAACACGTTGCTGGCCACATCGATGGCAACTGGATTGAGTCTATGACGGAAGGCACTCAAAAGTCTCGCCGTCTAAGCCCACCAGCATTCCGTTACCAGCTTACTGAGTTCGCTCGTCGTGCAGGTAAACGTATCGTTCTGCCTGAAGGTGATGAACCACGTACCGTTAAAGCGGCGGCTATCTGTGCCGAGCGCGGTATTGCAGAGTGTGTGCTTCTGGGTAACCCAGAAGAGATCAAACGTGTTGCAGCACAACAAGGCGTTGAGCTAGGTACCGGTGTAACTATCATCAACTCTGATGAAGTACGTGAAAATTACGTTGCGCGTCTAGTTGAGCTACGTGGTGCGAAAGGCATGACGGAAGTTGTGGCTCGTGAGAAGCTACAAGATTCAGTATTCCTTGGCACTATGATGCTAGAAAACGATGAAGTTGACGGTCTGGTTTCTGGTGCTGTTCATACAACAGCAAACACGATTGTCCCGCCATTCCAGATCATCAAGACTGCACCAAATGCGTCTATCGTATCTTCAGTATTCTTCATGCTTCTGCCTGATCAAGTACTGGTTTACGGTGACTGTGCAATCAACCCAGATCCAACGGCTGAACAGCTTGCTGAAATCGCTATCCAATCGGCGGATTCTGCAGCGGCATTTGGTATCGACCCGCGTGTTGCAATGATCTCATACTCTACTGGTGAATCTGGTAAGGGTGCAGACGTTGATAAAGTACGTGAAGCGACGAAACTAGCTCAAGAGAAGCGTCCTGATCTTGTCATCGATGGTCCTCTTCAGTACGACGCGGCTATTATGGAAAACGTGGCAGCATCTAAAGCGCCAAACTCTCCAGTAGCAGGTAAAGCGACCGTATTTGTATTCCCAGACCTAAACACGGGTAACACGACTTACAAAGCGGTACAACGTTCAGCAGACCTAGTCTCTATCGGTCCAATGTTGCAAGGTATGCGCAAGCCTGTAAACGACTTGTCTCGCGGTGCACTAGTAGACGATATTGTTTACACAATCGCTCTGACGGCAATTCAGGCAGACCAAGAGCAAAACTAAGCTCTATTGGTTTATGTTGATGAAAAAGCAGCAGTATTTTACTGCTGCTTTTTTTTATTGCTACACTTATCCCAAACGTCATGCTTGGGTTTCAAATGTCAGTAAAGCTATTTTCCTCACAAGCCTCACTCGAACAAAATGTTCTGAAAATCACCAGCTTTTTTCTGGCGATCACAGGCACAGGCTTTACGATTGTTAACTTTTTTTTCTGGGACTTACCAAAGTTCGGTGTTATCGACTCTATCTATACCGCTATCTGTATCTACGTGTATTTGAGAATCGAATTTGGCCATTACAGGCCTTGGCATTCGGCGCTACTGATTTCTGGTCTCACTGCCCTGCTTATCTACAGCATGGCAGTTGCAGATGGCTACTCTGTTCTGGTTTTTTGGGCATTTTGTTTTCCCGCTTTGTACCACATATTTTTTAACCGTTATATCGCTTCAGCCATCACATTCGCCTTCTATTTAGTTGCGATTTCTATCCTTGCCTCATATCCACCACTAATCAATTCGACACCCTATACCTTAATCAACTTCACCATTCCTTACTTTCTAATTTGGGCGATCTCTTTTGTTCATGAGGATATGCAAACCAAGATCAAAGGCAAGCTCAGTGATGCAGCTCTCCTAGATCCATTGACCGGAGCAAAAAATCGCTTAGCTCTTGAAGCAGACACGTCCGACAATCCGGATTTGGTTCACAATCACTACCTTGTACACTTTGACCTCGACCACTTTAAACGAGTCAATGACAACTATGGCCATGCCGCAGGTGACACAGTATTAAAAATGGTCGCTAAAATCGTAGGTCAGCAAGTACGCCAAGATGCATTTTATCGAGTTGGCGGCGAAGAGTTTTGCACTATTTTTTCAGCGCCCGACAAAGAAAGCGCGTTCAGCATTGCCAACGCACTGAGAGAGAAGTTAAGTCAGACACCCATATCGATTGGAGATCAAACTCTGCAAGTGACGCTTAGTGGAGGATTATGCGAATTGGTCGTCGAGGAAGGTACCGTCCGAATTGACGAAACAATGAAGATAACAGATGCGGCCCTGTACCAAGCGAAAGCACAGGGCCGTAATCAGGTTATTGCTATTTAAATACTCTCTCGACCGTGAGCAGATTCTAGGTCAAGCTCGGGGCCTTTGGGAACCACTTGCGTTGGGTTGATTCCTGTGTGGCTAAAGTAGTAATGACGCTTGATATGATAAAAGTCGGTCGTGTCTGCAATCCCTTCTACCTGATACAACTCTTTCATATACCCGTGCAAGTTTGGATAGTCGGCAATGCGCTTTTTATTGCATTTGAAGTGACCGACATACACGGCATCAAATCGAATCAATGTTGTAAACAATCGCCAATCCGCTTCAGTGATAACATTACCTGCAAGATAACGGTGGGTTGCTAAATACGTGTCGATCCGATCAAGCGCTTCAAACAAATTGTCGTAAGCTTCTTCGTAGGCTTCCTGAGCCGTTGCAAACCCGCAACGATATACACCATTATTCACATTGGGATATATGTAATCATTCCACTCGTCCACCAACGTTCTTAACTCATCCGGGTAGTAGTCATCTTGATTGCCCGTGAGTTCGTTAAACTCTGAGTTAAACATGCGGATAATCTCTGAAGATTCGTTGCTCACTATCGTATTATGCTTTTTATCCCACAGCACTGGCACCGTAACGCGCCCCGTGTAATCTGATTTAGCTTGAGTGTAGATTTGGTGCATTCGAGTATGCCCAAATAAAGGCTCAGGCAAGCCCATTTGCCAACCCTCTCCCATCATATCTGGGCACACCACAGTCACATCAATATGCTCTTCTAGCTTTTTCAGTTTTCGGAATATGAGGGTACGATGAGCCCACGGGCAAGCGAGCGATACGTATAAATGATAGCGACCTGATTCAGGCTGAAACTTGGCATTAGGCTTATTTTCCACCCATTCTCGAAACCCAGCATCTTCTCGGACAAACTTACCGCCACTGGTTTTAGTGTCATACCAAACGTCTTGCCATTTACCTTCTACTAACTTGCCCATATCACACTCTCAACTGATTAATATCTATAGACTAAGTATAAAAAAAGCCAGCTTACTCTAAAGCAGAATAAGTTGGCTTTGTTGTTCGAATTATTTGAAGTAAAAAAAGCGCGACTCCCGAAGGACGCCGCGCTTAAGCCCGTCACAGGCTGAATCGGCTAGACACTGACATGCAGGCAAGATACGGCATGAACATCACTGCCCTGTATAGACGGTTTCGTATTAGCACACGCTTCTGTTGCCTGAGGGCAACGAGTACGGAATACACAACCAGACGGCGGGCTGATTGGAGATGGTAGATCACCTTCCAGCATTTCGATCTGCTTATTGCGTTCAAGGTGCGGATCAGGAATTGGTACCGCTGACATCAAAGCGCGTGTGTAAGGGTGCTTAGGATCAGCGAATAACGATTCAGCTTCACCCAGCTCTACAGCATTACCCAAATACATAACCAATACGCGGTCAGAGATATGTTTAACTACTGATAAATCGTGTGCGATAAAGACAAGGGATAACCCTAGCTCTTTTTGCAGCTCTTTCAGAAGGTTCACAACCTGAGCCTGAATAGACACATCCAAAGCAGAAACGGGCTCATCACAGATGATCATCTTAGGCTTGAGGATAAGTGCACGAGCGATACCAATTCGCTGACACTGACCACCTGAGAATTCGTGTGGGTAGCGGTTGATTACGTTAGGCAGAAGACCTACTTTGGCCATCATCTCTTTAACGCGATCTTTTACTTCTTCTTTTGACAACTCAGGATAGAAAGTCTCCAGAGGCTCGGCGATGATGTCCCCAACCGTCATACGCGGGTTAAGCGATGCTAGCGGATCTTGGAAGATCATCTGAATTTCTTTACGCGTTTCGCGGCGCTGTACGTCTTGCATCTTAGTCAGGTCTTGACCCAACCAAACCACTTCACCATCTGTCGCTTCAACCAAACCGATAATGGCGCGTGCAAACGTCGATTTACCGCAACCCGACTCACCTACTACACCTAATGTTTCACCTTCATAAAGGCGAACATTAACACCGTCAACGGCTTTCAGGTTCGATGGCTTAGACCAAGGCCAAGCGGATTTAGACGCAATGCTGAAGTGAACTTTAAGATCCGATACATCCAGAATTAATTTTTTATCTGCACTCATTTTTCCCAAGCCTCCCATTCTGAAAAACATGCACGCTGACGACCATCACCAAATGGTGTCAGGATTGGCGCTTCACGCTTACAACGATCCATAACACGGTGACAACGCTCTTGATACGGACAACCAGTTGGCAGACGTAGCAAGTTTGGCGGGTTACCCGGAATCGTCGGCAAAATCTCACCTTCCGTATCTAAACGAGGGATGGCTTTGAGTAGGCCTTCAGCATAAGGGTGGCTTGGTTTGTAGAAGATTTCATCGACAGTACCGTACTCCATCGTACGGCCAGCATACATAACAAGCACTTTGTCACATGACCCAGCAACCACACCCAGATCGTGAGTGATCATGATGATGGCTGTATTGAATTCATCTTTCAGCTCATTAAGCAGATCCATAATCTGCGCTTGAACGGTTACATCTAGTGCCGTTGTCGGTTCATCTGCAATCAGTAGTTTAGGGCGACATAGTAATGCCATTGCGATCATTACACGCTGGCGCATACCGCCTGAAAACTCGTGCGGGTACATAGTGATACGCTTACGTGCTTCCGGAATTTTCACGGCTTCAAGCATGCGCACCGACTCTTCAAACGCTTCTGCTTTACCCATACCTTTATGAAGCATCAGTACTTCCATAAGCTGGTCGCTAACTTTCATGTATGGGTTCAAAGACGTCATTGGGTCCTGAAAGATCATCGCGATCTGTTCAGCACGTACTTTATTCAGTTCTTTTTCTGGAAGGTTAAGGATTTCCTTACCTTCAAATTTAGCACTACCAGAGATAATGCCGTTTTTTGCCAGCAATCCCATGATAGAGAATACTGTTTGCGATTTTCCTGAACCAGATTCACCCACGATACCGAGAGTTTCGCCTTGGTTCAGAGAAAAGTTTAGATCGTTAACTGCGGTAACAATACCATCTTGAGTGGTAAATTCGACACGCAGATCTTTGACATCTAATAAGCTCATCATTGCTTCCTTAATCTTTATAGATTTTATAATTTATTGCTTTTTACTTATCTGTCTTTTGGATCCAGCGCATCGCGCAGACCGTCACCGACGTAGTTGAAACAGAACAAAGTTACAACCATGAACGCCGCTGGGAATGTTAGCTGCCAAATAGCAACTTCCATCGTTTGTGCACCCTCTTGAAGTAGTGCGCCCCAGCTTGTCATCGGCTCCTGGACACCAAGACCAAGGAAGGATAGGAATGACTCAGTCAGAATCATGCTTGGGATTAGCAGCGTCGAGTATACGGCTACAATACCCAGAACGTTTGGAACAATGTGACGAGTGATAATTTTCCACTTGCTCACACCACAAACATGGGCTGCTTCAATGAACTCTTTGCTACGTAGACTAAGGGTTTGACCACGTACGATACGCGCCATATCCAGCCATGCAATTGCACCGATCGCAACGAAGATCAAGATGATATTACGACCGAAGAAGGTAACCAGTACGATAACTAGGAACATGAATGGTACAGCGTACAGAATTTCCAGAATACGCATCATGATACGGTCCACTTTACCGCCGATGAAGCCAGAAGCCGCACCGTAAAGCGTACCAATCAGTACCGCAACCAACGCGCCCATAACACCAACCATCAACGAGATTCGGCCACCGATAAGTGTACGCACGTATAGATCTCGACCTAGGCTATCAGTACCAAACCAATGATCTACACTTGGACCTACATGCATTGCATACCAGTCTGTGTCATCGTAGGCATAAGGGGCGATCATTGGCAGAACAATAACCGCCAATGTCATTACAAATAGGATAAACAAGCTCACCATTGCCGCTTTGTTACGCATAAAGCGGATACGGGCGTCTTGCCATAAACTGCGACCTTCGATCTCTAAGTTTTCAGAGAACTTCTCAATCGCTTCAAGGTTTTCTTTTTTCGTTAACATAACCAAACTTCCCTGTTAGTAGCGAATTTTCGGGTCAATCATTGCAAGTAAGATATCTACAATCGCGTTGAATAAAATGAATAGGAAACCAATCAGAATGGTTACACCCATTACTAGCGAGTAGTCACGGTTAAATGCAGCGTTAACGAAAAGCTTACCGATACCTGGCAGGCCGAAGATAGTTTCAATAACTACCGAACCTGTGATGATACCTACGAATGCTGGGCCCATGTAAGACACAACAGGGAGAAGTGCTGGCTTAAGAGCATGCTTTACAATTATGTAGCGGTAACTTAGACCTTTTGCACGAGCAGTACGGATAAAGTTACTGTTCAGCGTTTCAATCATCGAACCACGTGTAATACGGGCGAATGTCGCTACGTAGAGTAAAGACATACCAATGACAGGAAGTACAAGATACTTAAAGCCACCATCATGCCAGCCACCCGCAGGGAAGATATTCCAGTGCAGGGAGAATAGATAAATCAGAGCTGGGGCCAGTACAAACGATGGCATTACAACCCCTAGCATTGCAGTCGACATTATGGTGTAGTCGACCCAAGTATTCTGCTTCAGCGCAGCAATGGTTCCGACGGTCACCCCCATAATCACGGTAAAGATAAAGGCGATAAAACCAACCTTTGCCGATACTGGAAGCGCCACCGAGATTAGCTCATTTACAGAGTAATCTAGGTACTTAAATGACGGTCCGAAATCACCTTGTAGAACGTTGGTCAAATAAGTGGTGTATTGCTCAAATACTGGCTTATCCAGGCCGTATTTAGCTTCGATGTTTGCCATAACTTCTGGCGGAAGAGGACGCTCGCTCGAGAAAGGGTTACCCGGTGCGAAACGCATTAGAAAGAAAGATACTGTGATCAATACCAACATAGTTGGGATCGCTTCAAATATCCTTTTTGCGATGAATTTAAGCATAAACTCACTCTTTCAGTCTGTGACGGTTAAAAAGAAAAGGATCAGCCCATATTCCATAAATTTGGACTGAAATAAGGCGCTACATGTGATTTCTCACATGTAGAGCCAAATTTTTTATAGTTCTATCTGCTCAGAATTATTGAGCTTTGATGTAAAGATCTTTTGAGTAGATCTTCTCTTCAGCGTTGTTCGCTGGGAAACCACCAACTTCAGTTGATAGTAGACGAGAACGTACGTACTGGTAGATTGGAGCGATAGGCATTTCTTTCGCCATCATCTTTTCAGCTTCTAGGTAGATCTTAGTACGCTCTTCCTCAGAAGTAGATTTCAGCGCTTTTTCAATCAACGCATCGTACTCTTTGCTACCCCAGTGCTGACCACCGGTAGTGTTCGAGCTCACCATTAGAGTTAGGAATGAAGTTGCTTCGTTGTAGTCACCACACCAGCCAGCGCGTGCTACTTCGAAATCACCTTGGTCTTTAGAAGATAGGTAAGTTTTCCACTCTTGGTTTTCTAGAGTAACTTCTAGACCAAGTGTTTTCTTCCACATTGAACCTAGCGCTACCGCAATCTTCTTGTGGTTTTCGTTAGTGTTGTATAGAAGGTTGAACTTAAGTGGGTTATCTGGACCGAAGCCAGCTTCTTCAAGAAGACGTTTCGCTTCAGCGATACGATCTTTCTGAGACATTTGACCGTAAGCAGGCAATGTTGGGTTGAAGTTAGCTGTAATTTCCGGAGTTAGGAAATAAGCTGGCTTCTGACCTTGGCCTAGAATCGCATTTGCTACGATGTCACGGTCAATTGCGTAAGAAATCGCTTTACGTACGCGTACATCATCAAACGGCTTTTTAGCTGTGTTGAATGAGTAGTAGTAAGTACATAGGCTGCCTTCCACTGATACTTCTTGTGGGTGCTCTTTCTTAAGACGCTTGAAGTGCTCTGTAGGAAGAGTAGAAGTGAAATCGATCTCACCAGATAGGAAACGGTTCATTTCCGCTACTTGGTTTTCGATAGGTAGGAAAGTGACCTTATTAAGAACCGTTTTGTCGTTGTCCCAGTACTGGTCGTTACGAGTTAGCTCTAGACGCTCGTTCACTACCCAGTTGTTTACAACGAATGCACCGTTACCAACGAAGTGCTCAGGTTTAGTCCACTGATCACCATACTTCTCAACTGTCGCTTTGTGAACTGGCTTCATCGTTGTGTGGCCAGTCATCATTACGAAGTAAGGAACCGCGGTTTCAAGCTCAACAACTAGAGTGTGGTCGTCTGTTGCTTTAACACCTAGAGTGCTCTTGTCCTTTTTACCAGCGATGATGTCTTTCGCGTTCGCCATCTTGGTGTATTCCATGTACCAAGAGTATGGTGAAGCTGTTGCTGGGTCTACAGCACGTTGGAAGCTGTATACGAAGTCACCGGCAGTTACAGGGTCGCCGTTTGACCATTTAGCATCTTTACGTAGGTGGAAAGTGAATGTTTTGTTGTCCGTTGTTTCCCAAGACTCCGCAACACCAGGGATAGTGTTACCGTCCGCGTCTTGGTTCACCAAGCCTTCTAGAAGATCACGAATCACGTGAGACTCAGGAACACCCTGAGATTTATGCGGGTCGATCGTCGCAACTTCAGTACCGTTACCACGAACTAGTTCTTGTTTTTCTGCTAACTTAGTTCCTGCAGGGACATCTGCAGCGAGTGTTGCGGTAGAAGTAGCGGCCACTGCCAGACCAGCACCCAGAAGAAGGGCTTGAGTGATTTTGTTCTTATACATGAGTAAAACTCCAAGTTTTTCATTTGCATCCATGACTTCTTCGTAAGGCCACTAGAACGGACAGTGATTTAGATCTGTTTAGCGCAAAATTTAAGCACAAAAATCTAAAACCCTACAAAGATTGCAGCACACATTATCAATCATCGGTGTAATTTGCCATAAAAATGTAGCGAAAAATCGTTTAATTCTCCGACCAGTGCAACATTTTGGTAAAAAACACTACTAAAGAAAGGATTTCCAGTTTATTAGAATAAGAAATTCTTCAGATTTAGATTGAAGTGCCGATTCATCTAATAAGGCGCTAGTTTTTAGCATCTTATTCTAAATATTGTGCAAAACTTTTAACAAAAGTTATGTAAGCGACATAACATTTAACTACTTTCCTCTTACCAAAATAGCATTCTGTGAAGTTAATCACTCTGTTGCACAAGTAATGTGCTCCATGCCCCATTTTGGTCCGATCGCCTCAAAATACCCAAAACATTAACATCTTGATAACAATAGTTAAGTTTATAAAAAATATGGATTTTTAGTTTTTTCTTAGCTTTTTTTAAGCTTAATCATTTGTGAGAGAGGTACATGCGCATTGATATACCGCTACCCCCACAACTGTATAGGCACCTCTATTATGAGAAAGCTCAATATACTAGCTGTATCACTATCTGCCGCATTTATACTCGCTGGCTGCGATGGTGAAGAAAGCACAACAGAAAACATTGCGGTAGAAGTTCCTTTTGCATTAAACGATATCCCGATGCCAAATGATGGCTATGGATACGATGACGATGGCTCCATTTCCCTACCCGATGAACCATCATCTCCTCAAAGTTACTCGACTAATGAAGAGTACGAGGCCTACTACCAGAGTTTTGAAACCAGTTACGCTGCGGTTGACGGTTGGGGACTTTGTGTTGAACCAATAGAGATTCCACTGGATAGTGTAAATTCAGGTCAGGTGCCCGCTATTGACCAGTCTTCGCTGGATGGGAATGTACTGCTAATAGATAGTCAGACAAACAACGTATTTGACGGCGGACTCAAATTATCTAGTGATGGTCGGAAATTGGTTGTTGAATGTGGATCTGCACTTCAACCAAGTACTACATATCACCTCATTGTCACAAGCGGTGTGAAAACAACTGAAGGTATCTCTCTCCAAGCATCAACTGCATTCACAGAGCTGTTAGATGCCAATCCAGAAGATATAGATGAGAAGCAAACCAACCTACAACAACTTACTAAAGACGCTATAAGCGCATATCAGGAGTTAGGTGGTGCAAATGGTATCGCTTACGCTGCAACGTTCAAAACTCAGAGCAGTTATGCAGGCATCGATAACATTGTTCAGCAAACTCTTGAAAACAAGCCTTCTCTAGATCTAGAAAATCTAACTGTAGAAATTAAGGGGACGGTTAAAAAGTACGCGGTAGTAACCGGCGCAACACTCACCACCAATAACTACCTTCCTTTCACACAAGACATAGCCAATAGAGAAAGCTGTGTACTAAACAGCTACGATCCTATTGCTGGTTGCCCATCAATGTTTAAGTGGATGGCTGGTGAGAATGGCGAACATCTGACTCAAAATTTCTTTGAGAATGGAGGCAAAATTGACGTACACGAAGATCCTACCACTTTGATTCCTGTAGATTTTTATTTGCCTGATCTCTTCACAGATAAAAACGAAAAACTGCACTCAGCAATTGCTAAACAGTACATAGAAAATACAGCGAATCCTACAGTTTTATTTATTCATGGTATCACCGGTGACCGTGGCTCTGCGTCCCTAGTCGCCAAAGACTACGTTACAGGTATAGGCAAAAAATATGTATTCGCTGCTATCGATATGCCTTATCACGGTGATCGAATCATTTGTGACACCTCAGGCTACAGTGACGATACAACAATAACTTACTGTCCAGGACCAGCATTTGGTAAGCCCATTAGTGCTCGAGCAGACAAATCGTACTTTATCAATATCACGTCTCCATTGGCTCTTCGTTCCAATATTCACCAGTCGGTCAGTGACTTTATCGGACTAAGATCAGCCCTGAACTTTGGTGAGCTCTCTGGCCGAGAAGCGCACCTAGTTGGCGTATCGCTAGGAGGTATTATGTCGGTTATGACAACAGAAGCCACCTATGACCAAGATAGTAATCCGATAAGAAAACTGCAGTTCGAAACCGCTAACTACGCGGTTCCAGGCCAAGGTCTAGTTAACCTGACTCTGTCATCACTAACGCTTGGTTCGGAGATGGAAGAGTCAGTCAAGAAATCAGCGGATGTTCAGCGCGCCATCGCAGAAACCTTGATACCTAATTTGTGTACTGTTGAAACAAGCAATGAAGAGTGTATCACTCAGCTCAATAACCATAGTGATCAGTTGAGTGACAGTATTGAAATGCTGGAAGACGAGATTTATGACGCTCTAATTCCAGTTTTAAAGCATGGTGTCCAGCAAACAATTGATGGGGCTGACCCAGCAGGCAAAGTCGCTCGCCAACGCGAAGCCAAGCAGCCAACTTTGCTTATTGAAGCTGTTGGTGATTGTGGTACCGAATGTGAAGTCGGCGAATACATGCCTGATACCGTAGTTCCAAACAATGCCGATAACAATATCATGACGGGGACAGATCCGCTGATTAGTGCTCTAGGTCTTGACCCAATTTTGGAGACTACAAGCAATGCAAGCGGAATACGAGGTGTCATTAAGGCAACAGTTGGTGGCCATGGTACTTTCCTATTCCCATACGAAGGCCCAATGGATGAAAGTGGATTACCATCCACAGAAAATCTTGGAGATGTTGAAAGTTCACGCAAAACGCAACAAGAAGCCGTTTTGGATATGGTCAAGAGTAAGGGAACCGATATTGTTCTCAACGAAAGTGATGATTACATCAATATCGTAGATGAACATGAAGTTGAAAAGGACAATTAATCCATGAAAAAGCTCGTAATCTACACATTACCTCTCGTTGCTCTGCAAAGCCACGCCGCTGGCTTCCAACTTAACGCGCAATCTGCAACTGGCTTGGGCCGCGCATACGCGGGTGATGCAATCATTGCTGATAATGCCTCAGTTGTAGCGAAAAATGCTGCTGCTATGAGTTTAATCGACAAGCCGATGATCTCTGTTGGTGCAGTGAATATTGCCAGCCAGGTAGACTTCAGCAATATTCGTTACACGCCGCCTAGTTCTACGACACAGGAAATTGGCGATACTGGGCTGGATAACAACACCTTTATTCCTAATGCTCACGTGGTTTACCCATTAGAGGGTACAAACTGGACGCTAGGCGCGACGGTTCACTCAAACTTTGGTACCGACGTTGAGTTTGAAGATAGCTTTGAAGCTCCGATCTTTGGTGGAAAAACTTACCTTAGCAGCATCAATGCTGGCTTTTCAGCGGCCTTCCAGCTAAATGAAGCTTGGTCACTTGGTGGTGGCATCGATATTATTTACGGTGAAGGCGAGATATCTCGGACACCTAACAGCGCTAACCCTCTGCGAATTGATGCAGACGGCATAGGGCTTGGTTTCAATCTAGGTGTAGCCTATGTGGTCGATGAAAACAATCGATTTGGTTTGTCATACCGATACAGCCCTGAGCTAACAGCCGAAGGCGATGTCTACGCTTGGGAACAAGGTAAGACTGATAGTGTTGATATTCCCCTTCCGGACATCATTGAGTTCTCCGGTTACCACAAACTCAACGCTAAGTGGGCCGCACACTACAGCCTACAATACGTCGCTTGGTCTGAGTTTGATAAGCTGACTTCAGAGAACTACAGCGCATCGATCAAAGATTACGAATGGAAGAATGCAGGCCATGTTTCTGTTGGGGTTACGCATTATCTAAATAAGGACATCGAGTTACGCGCAGGCTACATGTATGACCTTTCACCTGTCGACCAAATCAGCTCACTGTCTATTCCTGACACTGACAGACACTGGTTTACATTCGGTGGTTCATACGCAGCAACGGATCAGCTAACGCTGGATCTGTCCATTGGTTACCTGACTGGTGAGCAAGCGGCAATCAATGAATCTCAAACTGTTGTTGATGAATACAACATCGAAGCAACGGTCAACACCAGTGCTTGGTTAGTTGGAGCTCAGTTGAACTACGCGTTCTAATCGGCTCAGCAAAAACAACCATTCAAAGCCAGCGCAATAAGCTGGCTTTTTCTTTCCTGCGGTTAGGCAGGCTATTTATATAATGATAAACTTAAGCATGAGCTATCGTTATCTTCTGACTCGGTGAATAATGCCCCCATTCTTTGTGCTAATTGTCGCAATTTTTATTTCCACTCTCCCCCTGCCCGCTATGTCAGCGTGCAATATCCAGACAGATAGCGATTATCTCTACTCACATACGAACGCCAAGCAAAAGGCAATGCTGACCTTTTACTACGACTCACTTTGTAAACCAGGACAAGTCGACCTTTCACATATTGAATTGCCGCCAAACGCGTCTGCGTCTGAGCAGGCTCTTTATTACTTTGGCCTCAAAAATCTTCGTAAATATGAAGGATTACAAACGCCTCGCATACCCGATTTGCTTTCACTCGGCGACGACAGTCGTATTGAATGGGTCAGTGCAGAAGCAACACTCAACAAAGCTATTCACTTAATCGAGTCTGATCTACTTTTGGAAGGGGAATTCTTACTGCATGAAGTCGTCCCGATTGCGAGAGACATTGGTTATAAGCGGCTATTGGGTCGTACCTATCGTTGGTTGGGTAACGTTAAGATTCAGCGTTCGAATCTTAAGTCCAGTCTCAGTTATTACAAAACCGCATATGAGGTGATGACAGAGATTGGAGACAACTTTCAGACCACAATGACGCTCAATAATATTGCCACTGTCTACATGCAGTCTGAAGAATGGAAACGTGCTAATAAATACATCAAGCGTGCATTGGATCTTTATCAAAAACACGGTTATGACAATAGCTTGTTTGAAGCCATTATGTACTCAAATGCCAGTGCCATCTATTTTGCGTTGGGCAAAGAGGAGCGCTCGGAACAATACATGTTGAAAGCACTCAAGGAGGCCGACAAAACTGGGTCAAACAAGATTAAGTTTTCAACATTATCAAATATGTCACAGCGTTACAGTGACGTTGGAAACTCACAAGAAGCTTTAAAACTCGCCAGAAAATGTATTGAAGAAAGCCAGGTTCTCGATACCAAGTCAAACATCACCTTAGCCACATGTTATGAAGCCTATGCCGAGGCCAGTTTTGTCGCTCGTGACTATCAAAAAAGCATCGACTACGCCAAACAAGTCATCGAAGTACTGCATACCTCAGAAAGCAACGAAGTGGTTTGGGAAATTCAAACTCTGGAGACATTGGTCAAAGCTTATGAGGCGCAAGGAGATTATCAACAAGCTTTGGCTTACATGAAACAACAATCACAGGTACGTCAAAACTTCTATCGGCAGACATACGACGACGAGATTCTGAGTGAGAAAAATGCTCTGGAAAGGCAATTAAATAAACGGGAAATAGAGTTGCTTGAGGCTCAAAATGAATTGCAGCAAACCAAGCTGCGGTCTCAACGTACCCGTGAGATTCTATTTATTACCCTGTTTTTCGCATTAGCATATCTTGTCATTCGACGCCTGTGGAAGATGAAGCGAATTACTAAAGAGCTAGAGAGTCAAAACACCACGGATCCACTCACTGGCTTAGCTAACCGTCGCTATATCGAAAACTGGTTGTCGCAGTCTGATAATGTGCAACAACATAAGTCTTATGCTCTGAGTGTGATCGACATTGATCACTTCAAGCAATTCAACGACACTCACGGCCATGACGTGGGTGATACTGTACTCAAAGCAACGGCGAATCAGTTAAAGAACAATACTCGCAGCCATGACATTATCGCTCGCTGGGGCGGTGAAGAGTTTGTCATGATCATTCCTATCGATAACGTACATACAGTTGAAGAAACCTTAGAAAGGCTTAGAAAGAGCGTTGAAAGTCATAAGATTCATATCGATGAAGATAGCCTTGCTGTAACCATTTCAGTCGGAACTCAGCTGTGCCATTACCAAGACATTGAAACGGATTGGGATCGTGTTTTTAGAAAAGCAGATAAAGCCCTATACCAAGCGAAGCAGAGTGGGCGAAACAAGTGTATTACGTTCCATTATCAAGATTGACGGAAAGAAATGTTTATTGGCAATTAACCGACATCAATAGCTGTTCAACGTACTCTGAGTTACGTTCTATCCAAGTCTTCGCAGCCCCTTTAACATCAAAATGTTCGACATCGACTAATGTAGCCGCCAACGCGATATCTCTATTGTTAAGTTGGAAGCGTTGAACTACGTCGTAAGCGCATTGAGAACGGCTTTTAAGCTGATTGGAAATCGCTATCTTCAGCCAACCACCCGATGGATTACCACAATCCCACAAATACTTGGGATTTGATCCCCAAGAAGGATCTTTTTCACACTCATGTGTATAGGTAGGGAACTCAATAAAGCTTCCCGAATACACAGACTCAACCCAGTTGGGCGTCCAATTAAAGATAAGCAGAGGTTTTTTGTCTTTAACATATTGATGGATTTTCTGATTAATTGCTTGCCCGGTTGGTAGAACAACGACTTTAAAGTTGAGATTAAGGGCACGTATTCTAGCGTTGTCGGGTTTCTCCCAAGGCCCCGTATAAAAAGTACCGACTTGCTCACCCTCTTCAGAAAATACAGAAAAACACGACTCCAGCGCCTCCCAATCAGGTAGACCGGGGCACAAAGATTCAACATAGTCTGGATACCACCATTCCTCTCGGGTCTTTGCTTGATGGGTTGTTCCCTCTTCAATCAAAGATTTGTCCAGCAATTCTTGGTATTGTGGCCCCATTGACCCTTCCCAAACCTCTACCTGAATATCCGCTTTCCCTGTACTCAAGTACATCCATTGTGGTGTTGAAGGAATGGTGATGACTTCAGTATCGACGTGCTTTGACTGTAATATCTCTGCCAACACGTGTGTGAGGACACGCTGACTTGACCAGTCAAGCTCAAGCAGCCGGACGGTTTCAGCACCAACACTAGATGAACAACAGTAGGTTAAGCCGCAGAAAATCGATACAGCGTTTATCTTCATAGCAACAGACGAACAAATCTTCATATATAAAGATTAGTTCATCCGTTACCACGTAGTGATTAAAACAGCTGTTCTATGGGTCCTTATACGAATAAGCGGCAATACTCATCAATTTGCTTTCGAGATGTATATGGATTGAGAAACACTGCCTTCTCACCCGGCAAGGCTATACAGTGTCCTTGAAAGTCGTAATCTGTATGAGCGATAGATTCGACCCAGTTTGTATTCAGCCCTTGCCCTTGCCGCTTAAGAAAATGATTGCGATGAAACAAAGTATTTTGAATCAACTCATCAACTGCGGCATCACTGTTCTTAATTGCGAGCTCACGTTCAAAGGCATGGAGAACGGAAGGCGTATGCTTTGGGTATAACCTCAGCGCAACCGCCGGGCCATGGTTACCTGCACATACCACCTTACAACCGGGTAACTGGCCCAGCCTCATTCGCAAATAGTTCGCATTCTGTAGGCCATGAGCTAATACTACTTGATAGCCTTCCTTGCCGAGAAATTGCATCGCTGAATAAGCAGAAAAAACACCTGCGGCCCCTCGCGAGCACTCGATTGTCGATTGCAGGTGGGTCTTTTGTTTGAGTTGAGATTCAAAGTAAGAGAAGTAGCTCGGTTCCTGCCGGAGAGCTTCAAAATCCTGCTTATCTCGTACCATCAATAAGCTCGAGGTATAAGGTGCGTAGCCCCACTTCTGAAAGTCGACGGCAAAAGAATCTGCTTCTTTCAGACCAGCCATCATTTTCTTTAAGTAACGCAAACTGGTCAGCGTGGCACTATTGATCGACAAAGGATTCGCTTGGATATCGTAGTCAAGGAAAAACAACAAACTCCAGCCTACTGCCGCATCCACATGGATATGAGGAGAGCGAACGATTTCATGCTTTCGGCACAAGCGTTCTGACAGTTGGCGAACTTGCTGAATGTCATCAATCGCAAAGGTATCAGTGGTGCCGCAAGTGAGCATAATCGTCGGCACCACAGTTCCCTGCTTAAAGCATGTCTCTAGTTGCCGTTCCAAATCATCGAGACAAATTTGGTTATCTCGATTGATACGAACCCGAATGACCTGCCTATCAAGATCAATACCCAGTAAAGACAGGTTGGTCATATTTGAATAATGACCAGACTCTGAATTGAGCATACAAAATCGGCGACCTGCCACCCCTTCAGACTTGGACTTTGGGAACGTTTTGCGTAAACCAAACAAGTAGCCATAAAGATTGCAAAACGTGCCGCCTTGCGTAAACAGGCCTCCAGCAGTTTGAGGATCATAACCAGCTAAATGAGCAATCTGGCGGACTACCATTTTCTCCAGCTCCACGGCCATGCCCGCATATTCGCTATAAACCAAATTGGGATTTTTCATCGTTGCGAGCATCGCTCCATGGATCGCCGGATCACAGGGTGTTGAAATGACATTCTCAACCGATCTTGGATCCTGCCAGTCTTTACAATGATGGGCCACAAATAACGCTAGTGGATCAAACGCATCAATAGGAGCATTCATTCGGTCAGGAATATCTTCACGTTCGCGAAGTGCTTTTTCCAGCTGACGATAATCTTCAGTAGAAAATGGAGAGTTTCTACTTGCAAGCATGCTCACTTCTGGGGAAGCAAACAGAGGCCATAACCGTTTATCACGACTAAAAAAACGGCGGATCACCTCATTATATTTCTCTACATAACAAGGTGATAACGCGTTCGCTTTTAAGCCATCTTTCTCGAGTGTTGCTGCATGATTCATACATCACCTCCTGGTGGCTTAAAAGTGTCATCGTAATTTAAAGTTGGCGACTAACCTTTCTAGTTCATGGTTGGATTCACTCAGCGATTCTGTTGCTGAAACTGTCTGCTGGCCGCTGCTTACTAGCGATTCAACGATCTCTCTAATCGAAAGCATGTTGCGGCTTAGCTCTTCTGCAACCGTACTTTGCTCTTCGGTTGCAGCCGAGATCTGTGTGCTGACATCATCAATCTCTTTGACTGAAACTGTCATCATGCCAAGGCTTTCAGATACCTCTGACGTTTTCTCAGCAGTAGACTGACACTGATCTTTGGTTGCTTCCATAGCGCGAACCACACTCTCGGTACCATCAAGTAGCTGACTGAGCATATCGGAGATTTCTGTTGTACTGTTTTGCGTTCTTGCAGCAAGTGCCCTAACCTCATCCGCTACTACGGCAAAGCCTCGGCCTTGTTCACCAGCACGTGCTGCTTCTATCGCCGCATTAAGCGCCAGCAAGTTAGTTTGCTCCGAGATTTCACCAATTACGGTCAACACTTCGCTAATGCGATTCGCATCCTGCTTCATGCTGACAATACGGTTTGCCATATCATCCACTTCCGTCACCAACGCGCTCACCGTTGATACTGCGTTATTCACGATATCCAGTGACGATTGTGCCTCTCCACTGGCGGCTTCGGTGATTCGATTGGATTGATGAACATTTTCGGCTACCGTTCGCGCACTTTCACTCATCTCAGTAATTGCTGTGACGACTTGTTCCGTTTCACTGGAGTGCGTAAGTAACTTGGATTCATTCTCTTTCGCGGTTTGACCTAACTGAACCAGACTAGAAGAGATGCTTTCACTGGCATTTGAAATTTGTAACATCATCTGCTGAAGGTTTTCTACAAACTGATTAAAACCCTGGCTGATCTGCCCGAGATCATCGTTACTGCTCACTTCAAGGCGCTGGGTTAAATCACCATTCCCCTGAGACAGATCCAATACAGCAGACTTTAGGCCAAGCAAAGGCTTGTAGGCATAGTGAAGAATGACAAAGATAGCGCCAAAACTGACAAGGAACAGCAAAAAGCCCGTAATGATTGATTCTTGCTCGGCTTTGTCAACGTGCGCTAACGCTGTGGCTTGGTCGACGAATACCATCAGAGTCCAGTACATGTTGTCTGTCAGATTTACTCTCTGGAAATAACCATCAAACTGAATACCAAGGTAAGGAAAAGTCAGATGACCATTTTGCTGACTGCTGAACATCCGCTCCATCTCAATAAAGTTCGGACTCACTTGAGAAGGTGTCCGACCGATATCATTAGGATCATCACTGGCAAAAAATACTGCGTTCTGATCAGTCAGCGTTGCCGCCCCACCAGCAAAGCGCATGTTGCTAACCGTACTGATGATTTCACCTAACTGGATATCACCAAGCAATACACCAACAACCTGACCGCCTTGTTCAACGGGCATGGTCGCACTGACCACTTTTTCTCCAGTAACTTTGTCTTGATAAATATCCGTCAATGCCACTGAGGAAGCTACTTTTGCCGCTTTGTACCAATCACGAGTTCTGAAGTCGAATTGATTGCTACTCTCGACAGACATAAAGTTCCGTCCATCTTCATAGGTCATGATGACATTGGAAATCCCTGTGCTTTTGGCAAGTAGATTGACCAATTTCTGATTATCAGCATCAGACAAGCTAGGGTCGAATTGCTCTGCACCAGTCGCAATTGCATTGATACGAAACTGCATCAATTGTTCGAGTTCGGTCACATGGAAACTCAGTTTGTTTTGAGTTTCATTTACCAAGGACGTGACCATTTTTTCTTTCATAGATAGGATGTTAAGCGTGCCAAGAACAATCAATGAGATCGTCACCAGCAAACCCACACCGAGATAGATACGCGTTTTAAAACCTATATTCATTACGCCTCCTCACTACATGAACGAGCGATAAAAAGAACGTAAGGATGAATTCCGGTCTGCATTTTAATTTGTATATTGGTTGCTGAATTATCAGCAAATCGTGAGCTTGTGCCCATCATCAAACCGTCTATACACCCAGCCAACACAATTACCTTAGCTTGATATCACAAATATATGCAACCATTATTATATAAATTTATTATCTTTAAAAAGGAAGAAGCGACGAGAAAATCGGGGAAGTCTATATTCTTTTACAATTTAATTCAGTGGCTTAAACAATATAAAAGCTAGATAAGATGGCCCCATATAGAGCCATCAATAATTTGCTCTTAGCGTGTAGAGGCTTCAAGCGTGACGCCATTAAACGAAGAGTATCCATTTAGCAAAACATGGTAAGTACCCGGTGTGGCATTACTGAATGTACAAGTTTCGCTATTTCCATAACGGTATGGTCGGCAGTCCCAATTCTGTTTACTGGCTTCCGAACCAAACTTAACGTAAAGATCCACATCACCAGAGCCACCGGAGGTCTTAATATCAAGTGTTTTAGAAGAAGTCAGTTCGAAACTGTACGCGACCTCGCTGCCAGTTGCTCCCGATAAGCCAGTCACTGGCACACCATCCTGAAGGACGTTATCAGTAGGAGGAGGTGTTGTTCCACCAGATGCATTGCCCATCTCGACTGCGTAAGCAAGACCAAGCTTAGTAAATTTGGTTGCGTGAGCACCGGTGGGATCCGAATTCTCTAAGGTGTCCTGTGAAGTGTGAATCTTAGGGTTGTAGTCATTAAACTTTGACTCAAAAGGCATCGCAGCAGAATACCCAGCGTTGTGCCAAGAAGCGTGGTCTGAACACGCATAGCCACAACGATCATAGCCATAACTCAACGCTGGCAGATATTCGTCAAGCAAGTTAGCTAAGAACTGAGTCAGGCTGCTGTCAGTGTAATCGGTAATGAAGACGATATCTTGAGCAGAGCCTTGATAGTTGGTCATATCCAACTGAAGGGCAGACACGACATTTTTACCCTGAGATTTGTAGGAGTTGGCGATATCCTGAGAGCCACGCAGCCCTACTTCTTCTGCTGCGTAAGCCATAAAGGCCATCGAGCGTTTAGGCTTGAAATTGTTCTCAGCCAGAACACGAATTATCTCCGTCACACTTGCGATGCCCGACGCATCATCGTCAGCACCGGGGGCAATTGTGTGTTCATCCGTTCTTGAGCCAATAGTGGAATCTAGATGACCACCAATCACAACCCATTCATCAGGGCTTTCTGAACCCTGAATCGTCAAGATCACAGATTTCTGGTTGTAACCTGAGTGAGAGAACTGCTCAACACTGGCATTAGACAACCCTGAAATCAAGGAGCGCCACTCGCTGGCAATCCAATCAGACGCTTGCGCACCAGAGGTGGTAGTGTAAAAACGGTTGTTGAAGCTCGTCAGCGAAGTGATTGTGCCAGTGATCTGCGCCGAATCCACTTGCGGCAGCCATGCATTAACGGTTGTTTGTTGAGAAATATCAGGGATTGCAAAAGTATTGAGGGCCAGTGGCATCGCGCTTGCCGCCATTGCACTCTGAGCGGAAGGGTGAACCATGTAGCCCCCACAACGATGATGCTCTTCATGCATGTTGTGAGACAATTCTGCTAGTTCCGTTTCATCAACCTGCCCGACCCAAACACTCCCACTGCTAGCCAGTGAATTCGGCAGCACAGCTTGCGCCCCTGATTTCGCCACTGTTTTGGATGCATCAGCACCGATTGATATCCATACTTTGTCTTCTGCGTGTGCATTCATGAAAGCCGTGGAAAGCGCCATAGCCAAAAGCGTTTTAGTGTAGTTCATTATCTCCTCCATGGAGTTTTATAAAATCACCAAAACTTAGGATATTTATTTACATTTTGAGAATTATTCGATTTACATCAGGTCGTAACAATATGTTGTCACTTTTATATCAATACAGAGAATGGTTAATAAGGGCACCGAAGTGCCCCAGGCTTGACTCAGACTATTTTGCCGTTACGGACAAGGTTACGCCTGAAAAATTGCTGTAAGCATTGAGCATGACGTAAAGATCTTCACTCGCATTCACTGCATCACATGACTCCGTATTACCAGAGCGATATGGTCTGCAGTCGTAGGCACTCCTAGTTGGTTGAAGTCCTGAACGAACATACAGATCAGCATCGCCCGATCCAGATGCAATAGACACTGTGACGTCAGAAGCACGTTTATCTGAGCGAAGGACATACATTTTCTGCTCACCTTTCGCTAAAGCAAGACCAGACAACGGCGTATCTAGGCTCAGCTCAGTGATATCACTTCCTGGTTGTTCAACCATGCCATCGGGCAGAGTGTTGTTAAAATGGCTCGCCACTTTTGGCCAGATTTTACTGATTTTCACCCCTTGGTTTTCGCAGCCACCAAAGTGATGCAGCGCAATCGCTTTGTTACTGCTGGTTTTGAGCACTGGTGAACCAGAAGAGCCACCAATAGTGTCACAGAAGTAACCTGTATCGGTGTTCACTCCACGGCCATTGGCCGAAGCAACATCAATTTGACACAGTCCGGAACCATTCTGATCGCTTTCAATCGCGAGCTCTTTCGGGTTACCTGAACCGTGTTGCGGAATATAAATACCGTCACCATAAGTCGGCTCGGAAGCATCCAGACCCAGGTAACCAAACGAGGCGATCTTGGCGAAATCATCAACGGTAAACAGCGTGTAGTCCAGCTCATAGTCTGTGCTGAGCATTTGATCACCCATCACTTTGACGGTCGTAGACATCGAACCATTACAGGTCGAGCGCTGATAGTTAAACCAGACTTCGGTATTTTTCAGTTCCGTTTCACTCTCAACACAGTGGTTGTTGGTAAACATACGGTTATCCGGGCCTACGCGCCATGCGGTACATAAACTACGACCGTTAATCAATAACCTCGCGACTGGCGTTGTCCAAGCGACTTTCTCTGGGTGTGAATCTTCCCAACACGCCACATCTTTCCGCTCATTAACCCCACAGGTGGAAAGTGTCGACATCTCTTGCTCTGCCGTATCTTTACCTGCCATGTAGTAATCGAGCTCAAACTGTCCTTGCTGACCTTTAGCATTCGCTATCAGTTCAATAACAAGTGCATCGCCTGAGATAGATTGTGCAAACCAATCTAGCTGGCTGTCAGTGTACTCAACCATCTCATCCGTAGTAGCGGATTTAACACGTAAAACCGCCCCTTTTGGTAGTGAAAGCTGTTTGAAGTGCAACTTAATGAACGCAGCCCCTTCATGCTCCACTATCTGGCTCAAGTGCTGACCTGAAACACCGGTCAATTCTGCATCTGACATAGTGAATTTCACTTCATCAGCAATGACAGGCAACACTGTATCTGCCATCGCGACTGGAGTGATAAAACATGCAATAGCCAACCCAACGTTGCATAAATTTGTCTTCATTGTTTTTTCCTTTTTTGTTTATTTGTGTTGTCCCAAAAACAAACATATGCGGAAAAAACAAATAAGCAATCAATTGCATATTTGTTTTTGAGTAAAGAAAATTGAACAGGTCGTTTTATTGGGGTGAATAAAAAGGCACTCAAAGAGTGCCTTAATCAAGATATAATTTATTGAAATATCAGAGCTTAAATGTCGAAACCTTGGCCATTAATTCGCCAGAAAGTCCCTTCACTGTACCCGCTTCCTGCGAGCTTTCCCGAGCACTATGAACTAACTGATCAGCGACATCTTTAATTGAAGTAATATTCTGCGTAATCTCATTCGTTACATGGGTTTGCTCTTCAGCCGCTGTCGCGATTTGTGTCGCCATGTCACTAATGGTTTGAACGGCAGTATTAATCTCTTCCAATGCCACACTCGCCTTGTCCGCATCTTCCACAGAATGCGTCGCCAGAGCGGAACTATTTTCCATCAACTTAACGGCATTACCGGTAGTAACTTGCAGCGTATCGATCGTCGCTTTTATTTCTTCAGTTGAATCATGAGTACGCTGAGACAGCACTCGAACTTCATCAGCGACAACCGCGAAGCCTCGTCCTTGTTCACCTGCACGCGCAGCCTCAATCGCTGCATTCAGTGCCAGCAAGTTTGTTTGCTCAGCAATACCCTGAATCGTCGCCAGAACGGTTGAAATATCCTGAGAATGGCGGTTTAACTCTCCAACAACATTGCTTGCTTCTTGCAGCTCATTGGCGAGACGGTTAATGGAGTTTTTGTTCTCCAGAACAACAGCACGTCCATTCTCAGTATTTTTCGCTGAGCCTTGTGCAGAGTGAGCGGTTTGTTCTGCATGGGAAGCAATCTCGGCAGTTGCGGAAGCCATCTCTGTAACAGCCGTCGCCACCATAGTGATTTCCTGCTGCTGGTGATTGATCTCATCCACATTTCGATTAGCACGTTGATTGCTGACTTCTGATTGCTGAGACAACTGCTGGGACTGCTCGCGAATATGGGCGATGAGTTGACGCATACTGCCAACAAATGTGTTGAAGTTATTAGCAAGCTGACCCACTTCATCATTGCTGTCCACTTCAAGTCTCTGAGTAAGATCACCACTACCGTGCGCTATTTGTTCCAGTGCGTTTGATACATTCTTTAGCGGACGGAACAAAATGCCACACAACATGTTAAACAAGAAAGTACAGACAATGACCACCAAGATAGTCACTGCAATTTGTCCCCAGACTGCACTGTACAAAGGAGCCACTAACGACTCGCGATTAAGCACAGTAACTGTAATCAGTGGCGTTCCTTGAATCGACGCTGCGTAGACGACGCTTAACTCGCCATTAACGTCGGTATAGACATCACTGCCCGAGCTCATCGCCTGCTGGATAACACCGAAGTCTAAGCCAAGCTGTTGCACAGGTTGGTTTAGCAGTTTGGTATCTTTATGAGTAAATACATTACCTTGCTGATTGGCAATAAACATGTAGCCTTCACCTGGAAGAATTACTTTGTCCAACCCTGAGATAATATCGGTAATTTCTACATCTGCACCCAACACAACGTTTTCGCCACCTAGGCTGACCACGCTACCTAAAGAGACCACATTTGCACCTGTCGCCGCCGCTACCGTTGGGTTGTCCATAAAGACTTTTGACGGGTTCTTCATCGCATTGATGTACCACCCCCACTTACGCGGGTCATCATTACCAGGCGGTAAGACGACGCCATCAGCGTTCTCCTGAGAGCCGTCGGGGTAAGCAAGAAATACATTGTCCAAACCTGCTGAATTCTTCACCTGTTTGAGGTTACTGACAATCGAACTCATATTGGCATCAGGCACGATTGACGTCAGCGCCCTTTCTTTGGATTCGATCCAGTCTGATACGTATTGATTGTAAGATGCCGATGAGCTCTCAAGCCGCTGAGTCACTTCAATATCCAGACGTTGTAAAGACGCTCGAAAAGAGAGCAGCTCCACCAGCAAACCACCAACGATGATGGCAACACTGGCTGACAACGCCAGTTTGTTCTTTAAAGACAAGTTTTTAAACATAGGACAACCTTGTTTGATCATTTTTATCGTCATGCAGTACTAAGCTGTAGTTGCTCGCCTACACAATTGCAAAGATAACTCACCCGCTTTGTGCGCCCCACTTCAAGAGCAATTCTTTGTATGGTTATCACGGATTTATTTCACACTTTAAAATAAAACAATCATATGAACTATTTTTATTGCTAAATCTCAACTTAATGCTTAGGTATGAATCTGAGTAAATATTGGTAATCAAATTTATTTGAAGTGACTCGAAAGGAAAATCAGCGGCCAACAGCGCATTACTTTTCCATGCGGACAATGTGGCAAATTGACATCAAAACGACGACTTATTAATCACTTAAATGAATATTTTATAAAATTCTTGCTAGGTTGAGATCGCTGTCTGCACGTCGTAGGTGCTTTCAGATGATCGATAACCATTATAAGGAAAGATTATGAAATCTTATTTGAATGTCAGTTTTGCTACCCTAGCCGGCCTAACGGCCCTCACATCAGTCAATGTCCATGCTCATGGCTGGGTCGAATATCCAAGTGCTCGTCAGAATACTTGCTACCTAGATGGGGGGTTCTGGGACGATCAGATTCCGAATGCTGCTTGTCAGGCAGCCTTTGATCAGTCCGGTGCCTACCCTTTTGTTCAACGTAATGAAGTGGCAGCTAATGTGGCTAACTATCGAGATATGGCACACGTACATGCCATTGTCCGAGATGGCACACTGTGTAGCGCTGGTGACAGTGCAAAAGCAGGGCTAGATGTCGCTTCCCCACATTGGCAGAAAACGGCACTGTCGCTAGATGCCAACAACCAATTCGAATTGGTATTTAACGCCACCGCTCCGCACAACCCGTCTTATTGGCAGTTTTACTTGAGCAAGCCGGAATACGATAGCAGCCAGCCTTTAACTTGGTCCGACTTGGATCTGGTGGATACTGCGGGTAACGTCGCAGTCGGTTCGGATAAAAAGTACCGCATCAAAATAACATTGCCCTCTGACAGAACAGGCGAAGCGGTTCTCTATACCCGCTGGCAACGTGAAGACCCAGCTGGTGAAGGTTTCTATAACTGTAGTGACATTACCTTCAATGGGGATGGCAGCACGCCTACCGACCCGACGGACCCAACCGACCCGGGCAATAACCTCTCTGTACTTGGTTACTATGTCCCGCAAGGATTTGGGCCAGTGGAATCTGGTGATACCATTCGTTTCCGTACCTTTGATCAGAACGGCAGCGAACAGCACGATATCTCATTGGCGATCACAGCTAACAATACCAGTGAAGAAATTTGGTCTGCTGAGTTGGCTGGGCAATTTAACAGCCTGACAGCGGGGGCTTGGTTTATTGGCATCTGGCATGCCGAAATGAACCACTATATGTATGACTCTTCGAATATCCATGCAAATCAAGTCCATGCTCCAACCGCAAACTTCAGCTATCAATTGTCCTTGGTGAAAGGTGATACGCCACCACCAACGCAACCGGATAATGCGTGGTCTGCCGACAGCACTTATGAGCAAGGTGATGTGGTGACTCATAACGGCCGTCCTTGGACAGCACAGTGGTGGACACGTGGTGAAGAGCCGGGCACTACCGGAGACTGGGGTGTATGGCGCTAGTCTAGACTCTACATCTGCTTGTGCTAATCCAAATCCCCATGATTCCTTGGGGGTTTGGATTTTGATAAATCAGGCTCATAAAAGTCAGCATATCCCGTTATCTCAAACGGAAAACTAGAAGTGACACTGAAACGCGACCAAATTAAGGTTCACTTTGTTTAAAAAGCAAAGACATCCCATCTCTACTCATTACTTTTCTGCTGTGATTTAGCAAACTCAGCCATGGTTTCAACCAAATTAATCGGCATTGGGAAAATAATAGTTGAGGTTTTATCGGTCGAGATTTCCGTTAGCGTCTGCATATATCGAAGCTGCAACGCATTGGGCGCTTGATTGAGTATCTCTGCCGCTTCTCTGAGTTTATTCGAGGCCTCTAGCTCACCAGTCGCATGTATAATCTTCGCTCGCCGATTACGTTCGGCTTCCGCTTGCCGAGCCAGAGCTCGTACCATACTGTCATTGAGGTCTACATGTTTCACCTCAACAGTGGCGATTTTAATTCCCCAATCATCCGTTTGCTGATCAAGTATCGCCTGTAGATCTTTGTTCAGTTGTTCTCGTTCCGACAGCAGTTCATCCAGCTCATGTTGACCCAGCACAGAACGCAACGTTGTTTGGGAGAGCTGGCTAGTTGCATCACTATAACTTTCAATATTATTGATCGCCATTTGCGGATCTATCACCCGGAAATAGACCACGGCGTTAACGCGCACAGAGACATTATCCCGTGTGATCAGATCCTGAGTCGGCACATCTAACACCACTGTACGAAGATCAACACGTACCATTTGTTGTATAAACGGAATCAAGATTATTAGCCCCGGCCCTTTTACTTCTTGAAATCGGCCAAGGAAAAACACCACACCGCGCTCATATTCACGCAGTACTTTGAACATTTGAGTCGCTACTGCAATCAACAGTAGCGCGATCACTCCACCTGTATACATCCACATAAACGCCTCCTAGTTTTTCGCGCCTTGTTGCGCTCTCACTGTCAGCTTTAACCCTTGAATTTGGATGACTTCGACTTTGTCACCCTGCCTTAGTATTTCTTCATCTGTCGCTTTTGCATGCCATAACGCACCATCCATTCTTACCCTGCCAACACCTTCAGCAAAGTCTTCACACACCACCGCCGTTTTTCCTGTGTAATTTTCCACCCCTGTTGTGACCTGCTTACGACGCACTTTAAGTAGCAGACCAACAGTAAGAATGATGAATGCCGCGGAAAACAGCGCAATACCGAGAATCAAAGGCACCGCAATTTGGAAAGCGGGCAAACCGCTATCAAGAAGAAAGATCGACCCGAGTACAAATGCTGTGATGCCACCCAAGCCAAAAATTCCAAAGCTGGGGTTAAATGCTTCCACAACCATCAACGCGATACCGAGCAGTAACAACGCTAAACCGACATAATTCACGGGCAACATTTGCAAGGCGTACATCGCCAGCAATAAACAGATGCCACCCAACACACCGGGCAGGCCAATTCCTGGATTATAAAACTCAAGCAGTAAGCCATAGATTCCAATCAGCATCAGAATATAGGCAACATTAGGGTTGGTAATCACCGCAAGCATCTCCGCTCGCCAATCGGGTTTTCGCTCGACCCAAGCCACGTTTTTTAGCACCAGCTCTGTAGCAACGCTGTTAATCATCACCTCGCGACCATTGGCTTTTTCTATCAGCTGTTCTGGTGAAGAGGCAATAAAGTCGATCACGTTTAATTCAAACGCTTCCATCGCATCCAAACTGGCAGCCTCACTGACGGCTTTTTCTGCCCACTCGGCATTACGACCATGTAGCCTAGCTAAACCTTTGATGTAAGCTTTCGCATCGTTGATGACTTTCTTTTCCATCGCCGTTTTAGCAGGCACTTTTTCTGAGTTTTGAGGTGCAGACTCATCACTTCCCTGAGTTGAGTCATCTTCATTAGCAGGTGTGGTAGATGGCGGTGCACCGCCTCCCAGACTGACAGGCGTGGCGGCCCCAAGGTTGGTCGCTTCAGCCATCGCTGCGATATGACTGGCAAATAAGATGTAAGTACCAGCACTGGCGGCTCTTGCGCCTGAAGGGCCAACCCATGTGGCGACTGGAATGTGTGATGTAGTGATTGAGCGAATCATGTCTCTCATCGCACTGTCCAGCCCACCGGGGGTGTCCATTTTGAGTAGGATCAGCTTAACCGTTCCCGTCTGATGCGCTTGTTCTATCTCGCGAGACACATAATCACTGGTCGCAGGGCCAATCGCTCCCTTGAGCGGAATAATCCACACCTCATTGGCCACAGCCGATGAGATCGCGAGTAACCAGCTGATGATAAAAATCGATATCCGTTTCATACCACCCTCCTGTTGTTAACAAGTCTTTGGTGGTCACGCCTTAAATTATAGATACCCAGTGTGAAGGTTCATAATCATGCGTCACAAAGCAACTTATTCCGCAATGAATATGCAACACGTAAAATATAATTTTACCTTACCTGCAAAAACGTCATTCCAGATAATCGAGCGTTCGTTTATACAAGTGGCAACGTGGAACTGTCATTTTTGACTGCTAGAGTTATGTATTTGATTACATATAATTAATGTCAAAGGCTAGAACTATGGGAATCGCGTATCACACCTATATTGGCAAGCAGGTCACTCACTTGCCCAATCTCCCCTGCCGAGCGGCAGGAAATGTTTCTCTGAATACACCAGTAGGCAACTGCATCGATCGCTTCGGCCGCATCTGGCTGGCAGACACTGCACACAATCGTTTGTTGGTGTTCGATAGGAAAATGAAAAAGTTACTCGCCAGTTTTGGTTCGGTAGGAAGTGGCAGCCAACAATTTAATATGCCTTTTCGCCTTCTTCCTCACCCAGAAAAGCCATGGATTTATGTCAGTGACATTGCCAACAAACGCATCCATATCCTTGAATACAACCAAACACTAAACATTCGATCCATTCACCGCTTCGGTGCAGGTGAACCCGTTCACCTCGAGGGGCCAAATGGATTAGCGTTTTATGAAGGGAAACTATGTGTCGCTGATGAATTTTACGAAGGACCCGACAACGAAAGCCGTTTGGTCGTGTTCGACGAAAATGGAAACTGGCTAAGGGATATTAATGTCGTTCATGCACAAGAAGCGGTGCATTTTCTGTGGCCACAGGGTCTGAGCTGCGATAACAATGGCCACTTGTATATTGCGAATACTGGGTTCGCCACTGTGGTTCGCTGTGATTGGGATGGCAACCCAGTCCCATTTGCCAACGGAAAAACATACCTAGATGACATCGACCTTGCTCGCGATGTATCAGTCATTGATGACCGCATACTCATTCCCGGCGCGAAGCAGTACTCTGTATCGGTCTACGATATTGACGGGCATTACTCAGGCAGTTTAAGTGGATTCTTCTCGCCGATTCAGGTCACTAAGATGCATCAGGACGTGTTACTGATCACTGAGCCCATTCTCGCTTCACTACAAATTCATAAAGTTGATTGGTCCGACTTATCACCAGAACTACCAACAGCGACTTTAGTAATCGACCAGTTAGGTGATGAGCGGGATCGAAAAGGCCAGCTTCACTTCGTGACTTCGGTTGCCGGCGATACCTCACCAACCGCTCAAGGTGGATACACCAGCCAGTACCCTATGGTCAGCGAATGGTGGGACCAACACTTCCAGCAGCAAGATAAATGGCTCAATTCAATACATCAGCTCGATGCACCATCTTGGGTGTCGATGACATTGAGCACGCAGCTAGAATGGACGCAAAGATGGCAGCAAACCTGGGTACGTATCTTCCTTGGCGACAAATTCGATGATCCAAACCAGTTGCTTTGGTTAGTGGATGCCGGTAACTATCAGCTTCAGGCTACTGAGCGCAGCCAACCAGATGCAGCAAGACCGGGTAGCTTACCGCTTCTTCCTGGCTCTTTGGGCATCTGCTCACTTACGCCTACCACGCCGTTAATTGGTCAGCTTAACCCTGATCTCCCGTTACTGGTTGTGAGTAACTACATCAGCGGCATTATTACCATTTACCAATACGATGAATTCATCGGCGAATTAGTGCCTTTCAGTTACTTTGGTGGTTTAGGTCACGCCGACTGGCAACTGTTTAAACCTCAGGGAATCGCGGTGGATCCGATCAGCCGAGATATATACGTCGCTGACTCCGGCAATAATCGCATCTGCCGCTGGCGATTAAACGCTCAGGGGATTGCAGGCCTAGTGAGTACCTTTGGTCAAAAAGGCCATGGTGACCAAGATTTCTTTACTCCAACCGACATTACTATCACGCCAGACGGGCAAAAATACATTACGGATCAGAACAACAACCGAGTAGTCATTTATGACCGTCATGACAAATACGTAGGCAGCTTTGGCCAACAAGGTTACGGCACAGACAACGACAACTTCTTGTTGCCGACCAGTATCGATTTTGATGAGGGTAAATTGTTTGTATCGGATTTGGTCAACCGCGCGATTAAAATCTTCGATCAACAAGGCCAGTTTATCGACAGCTTTAGTGGATTTGGCGCGGATCCAAGTAAAGGTGAACTATGGATGCCCTACCTTCTCCATGCGCACAATCAAACCCTTTACTTACCTGACTGCGCTTTAAATCGCGTCAACGTGTATAAAATCAGCTAAGGAGAGCGCCATGACATCAGTATTCGACAAAGCGAAGACCAAACGTTTGAAGCAAGCGACAACTGACATTTCTGAACAATCGGTGGAGGCTAGTGACAAGCTGATTCAGCAGTACCAGTGCGTCACTGAACACTGCCTCAATCAGCCATCGTCAAAAGAAACCCGTAAAAAGCTCGAGGAGTGGCACAGTGCCCATCAGGCTCATGCCATTAATCACACCCTGTCTCCACCACATGAGAACTAAAAAAGCGAGCCGTATGGCTCGCTTTTTTATGCGACCTCTGAGACGGGTAGCCTGTCTGATATGACCTTGCCATCCTTAATCGTAATAATGCGTTTGGTACGTTCAGCCAGCGCATTGTCATGCGTAACGATAATCAAGGTTCGTCCTTCCGCATGTAACTGATTAAACAAAGCTTCGATTTCAGCACCAGACTTGGAATCCAGAGCACCGGTCGGCTCATCTGCCAAAATAATCTGCGGATCGTTAACCAGTGCTCGAGCAATCGCAACACGCTGTTTTTGGCCACCGGATAACTGATTTGGTTTATGATCGAGACGATCACCCAGCCCAACCTGTTCAAGCAGTTTAGCCGCGCGCTGGCGACGCTCTTTAGCTTTGATACCTGAGTACACTAAAGGCAACGCGACATTATCAAGCGCCGTTGCGTATTCAAGCAGGTTGAAGCTCTGAAAAACAAAGCCGATTTTCTGGTTTCGTATTCCCGCTAATTCATTAGCACTCAGTGTTGCCACGTTCTGCCCATCAAGCAAGTAATCGCCATCGGTTGGTTTATCCAAGCAGCCGAGCATATTCATCAGAGTAGATTTACCCGAACCTGAAGGGCCGAGAATAGAGAGAAACTCGCCCTGCTCAATCGTCAGTTCTACACCATCTAGTGCCCGAACTTCCACTTCACCGCTTGAGTAATACTTACAAAGATTCGTTAATTGAACCAATGCATTATCTGACATAGTGACTCCTGATTTTTTGACCACATCATTCACTTTGTAACGCCTCCATAGGTGTCACCTTAGCGGCGCGATTCGCTGGCAACCACGCTGACGCCACGCCTATGACAACCAGAGTCGCAATCACAATTGCCACTACAACCCAAGAAAGCTCTGGGACAGGTTTGCCCAAGCGTTCATAAAAAACATTGCCTTCGAGACTGACAGAACTAATTGCAGATACCAATGCGTAAGTGACTGCAAGCCCGAGAGCCCCACCCATCACCATCGTCATGAGCGACTGAACCAGATAGTGGAGCCGAATCGCCGTCGGCGTCGCGCCCACAGCCATTCGCACACCAATATCTCGGGTTGAACGTTTCACGGTAGCGTACATGACATTGGCAATACCGACTCCCGCAACCGCGAGTGTGACAAAACCAATGATGCCAAGAAAGCTCTGTAAGCCAACTAGAAACTGCTGCATGCTTTTTTGCTTCAAGAACATATCTTCTACTTGAACAATCTGCTGATCAGTAACACTGGCACCATGCTTGCGCGCTATCACCTGACGAATGGTTTTCGCTAATTTGACTCTATCAACACCACTTTTTGGTTGAACATTAATACCAGCTATATCACCACTAGTATGAAAGCGCTGCCACGTGGAGAGCGGGACAAAGCTGGAGTAATTAATGGGATCACCCTGCTCAATATCGGCACTGTTTTTTTCCAGTACTCCAACCACTGTGAACTCTTCACTGCCGATTTTGACCTTTTCCCCAACCGGATTGACTTTCAGTGTTACAGTCGCAAACCAGTTAAAGTCATCTTCTGGGTTAAACAAATCTGCAGCTAACAGATAGCCAAGTACAACAACTTTACGTTGTTCTTTCTGATCAAGCGGGTTGAGCCAGCGACCACCCGAAAGCGGAGCAAGGTTGGTCATAGCTCGAAAGTCAGTGGTGACTGCAAGTGGCTCTCGCCATGTACCGCGATCGCCAACCGTGATGCGCTCATCCCATAGTGCCGTCGGCGCTACAGCTTTGACTTCCGGCAGCGCTCTGACGACATCGGCATCATCGACTTTTAGCGTCAGCGGCTTGCCCTGATGGAACACGCCATAATCTACGGTTGCCATCCCACCTGTCAGGTAGATCAAATTGCCATTACCATTTTGCGCGGTTTTCAGCACTCCCTGGCGAATGCCCTCTCCCACAGCTAACATGGCCGCAATACATAAGGTCGCCCAAGCAACTGCCAATATTGTCAGCCCTAACCTCAGCTTTTCTGCTGCCATTTCCTGAAAAATCTGTCTCATTGGTAGCAACATTGTTTAAGCCCTCGCACTCAGCGCTAACACCGGCGTCAGTCTCGAAGCTCGTCTTGCAGGGAAGTAAGACGCCATTAACGCTAATACCACGGTGACCAGTAATGACAACGCAATCGAGTCAGGGGTAATCACTGGCGAACCAATCCACTCTGGTAATGCAACAGTGCCCAATAGCGCCACCAGCGCAAACGAGATCATTAACCCCATGGCAGTTCCAACGGCGACCAGTATCAACCCCTCAATGATAAACTGGCTCAGTATTGACACCTGTGTTGCCCCTATCGCCAATCGCACACCGATTTCTCGGGTTCGTTCAGTGACCGAAAGGAACATAATGTTCGCTACACCAAGTGCCCCCACCGCCATTGTCATTGCACCGCTGGCTCCAAGAAATATTTGAATCCCGCGAAGAATACCGCTTATCACAGCTGCTCCCTCACTAAAGTCAGGCAAACGCACCGCATCCTTATCACTTGGGTCAAAGTGGAGCTGCTTAGCGTAAAAGCGCACAATACTCTCTCGGAACGAGGCAGAGTCCATACCATCTATCGGTTTCATCAACAGCATCCAAGGTTTATCGTTCCATAGATCGCGATAGGTGGTTTGCGGGATGAAAACTCTGCGGCTATCACCAAAAGAAATACCGGTGTCTTCGTCGCTGAGTACACCAATAACCAAGAAAGGAATGCCATTAACTTTGACCTCCTCACCAATCCCGATACCACCCATTTTGGCAATCTGATCGCCCAGCACTGCAACGCGAGTGTGGCTCGCAATGTCACTCGGTGAAATATTGCGGGAACCCGTCTGAAGTTTCCGCTCTGCAAGAGCAAAGTAAGCAGGGTCAATCCCACTCACGGCGCGAGCTAAATTTTGTCCTTTGATATTCGTGACACTGGCATCCCACTTGGCATACACGGACGCAACTTCCTTAACAAAGCCCGACTGCTTAATCATCTCGACTTTATCTTGTGGAATATCGATTTCACGACGCGATGGTAATCCTTGCCAAGGCTTACTGGTTTGAGACGGGAAAACCACCTGCACGTTGTTCACCATAAATGAAAAAGACTGGCTTTGATGACGGTAGAATCCTTCCCCAAGTGCAATCAGCACCACCACAGAGATAACACCCCAAGCGATCGCAATAATGGCCAGAATGCTTTTCATCCGATGCGCGATCAGAGTCTGCCAGGTTTGCTGAAGCAAGCTAATCATGAATGAAAGGCCTGAGAAATGAGGGCCATCGTATTGTCGTCGAGCTTACCAGCCGTTTGCAGCAAACCAACGCGTTGACGCCAGTAGTTGTAGAGGTTGTTTTGCAAACTGTTCTTCGCATCAAACAGATTGTTATGAGCATCAATTACTTCCGATGCTTCGAGAAGTCCAGCATCGTAGAGCTTTTCCTTACTGCTCAACACCTTAGCACGGGACTCAACCACCTCATTGGCCATCAGAACCTGATTCCAATTGATGTCGACCTGAGTAAACTGCTGGACAATGCGTTTCTGAATATCAATTTCAACCCTGCGCAAGTCCTGCTTAGCACTCAATATATTCAGAGACGCTTCGTCCACCTTAGCGCGCGTCGCACCGTTGAGGTCAATCGGCACGCTCAAGGTTAGCCCGGCATTAAACTCTCCGTTAGAATATTTGTCATCGTCGCTGTAGCCAAGATTACCCTTTACCGTTGGGTAATAGCCGCCTTTGGCTGATTGGCGTGCGAACTCGCTGGCTTTGACCTTTTGTGCGGCAACTAACAGCTCTGGGCTACTGTCTTTCGCCAACTTAAGCCATTGTTCTTGGGACTCAACCAACATCGGAGGCTGAATCAGGTTATCGGTTCGAATTTGGTCAACATGCTCAGGCATCTGGTTGATGAGCGCCCCAAGCTCAGCTCTTTTTTCTTCTAGCTTAGCCTGCGCGCTGAGGATTCCCGCTTTATCGGTCACCAGAGTGGCTCGAATTTCTTCAACGTCAATCGATTTGACTTTACCCGCCTGGTAACGTTTTTCGATAATCTTCAGCAGCTTATTACCTTCTTCCAGCTTATTTTTTGCCAGTAGAAGGTCACCTTGCGCACTAGCGACATCAAGATAGGTCGCCAATAGCTTCTGGGCTAATTCATTATGAGCCTGAGATAGCTCCAGCTCCGTTCGCAGATAGTTTGCTTGTGCTTCATCTAAGTCAGACCAAAGACTGCTGTCCCATATTGTTTGGGATAACGTCGCACCATAGGTATTGGTGTTATCACTGTCTTCATTCCAGTTTGATGATGCAGTCGCACTTAAAGATGGCAACAACGAGCTGCGGCTGGAAGCTACACCTGTTTCACTGATCTGGACGCCAATCTTGGCTTTTTCGTAATCGGGATCACTCTGTTTCGCTTGCTTCCAAGCTTGTTCAATCGAAATGGCATAGCTGGGGAAACTCAAGATTGCAGCCAGCAATGCACATCCAAAGTATGAGAGATGATGTTTAGCCATGGGCGGCTCCCATCATACTGTTATCGATAATATCTTCACCGAGCTCAACGCCTTCCAATACTTCAACGTTGATTCCGTCTGACAGACCAAGCTTGACCTTCTGCTTGTGGAAACCTTGCTCTGAACTATCCGGGATCAGCACATTTGGCGTGTCCCCTTCAAATTGCAGTGCACGCTCTGGCAAAGTCAGTACATTTTCAGATTTTTTGAGCGTGATCTTTGCTGTAGAAGAGAATCCCGAACGTAATGTAACGTCTTGTGGAATTTTCAGTTCCCCAACTTCCACTTCAAAGCCATTATCGAAGCTCTTTACTGTCGATGTATCCTCTGGTGAATTGAGGTTCTCCGATTGAATCGCTACCTTAGTTAAGACCCCTTCGATTTGTACATCAGGGTATGGTGCTACCGTCAGTAGAACTGGCATTCCCGGTGTTAATTGCGCAGCGTCGTGCTCACTCACGCTGCCTTTGAAAATAAGGCTGTTCATGTCTGCGAGAGACATCATTTCTGTCGCAGCCTGACTCGACTCAGTTGAAATGATCGGTTCGCCTACTTCCACTTTTCGGTTCAACACTGTGCCATCAATCGGCGCATAAATGGTCGAAGTCAGACGAGCATCACCGATGGATGCCTCACCGCTTTGAATCAACTCAAGGTTTTGACGTTTTTGCAGCACTGCAGCTTGTGCTGATTTCACTTCCGATCGCGCGCTAACGTAATCATCGTAGTTGCTTGGAATAATGTCTTGCTTAACTAAGCTCTCTAAGTTCGCTAGCTTTTGCTTAGCCGACTCCAACGTTGCTTCACTGCTCATCAGCTCTGTTGAGGCATCGGTTAACGCTTGTGGTGTAGGGTTGGGACGAACTTTTATCAGCGGCTGTCCTTGCTTTATGTTTTCTCCGACCTGCGCATAAATCTCCCCAACAATACCGTCGATCTGAGACTTAATGGAGACTGAATGCGCTGGGACAATTTTACCCACCGCTACGGCTTCCTTCTCAATGGTGCCTTTCTCCACTGCCAAAGTAGGAAACGCCTCTGGCTGAGCAGAGGATTGCAGATAAAAATACGTGCCACCGCCGAGCAGCGCGATGCTCGCAGCAGACAAGAGCCAACGTTTAGCCATGCTTTACTTCCAATGATTTTTATATGTAGCCATCTGACTACCCTGAGATTATTAAGTTCCGAAAATCATACAGCGTACTGAAGCGTGAAATACAGTCACAGTTTGTATGAGTTTGTAGGCCCGTTCTGACAATAAAAAAAACGGCCTAAGTAATACACTTAGGCCGGTCTACAGGACAGTAAATTAATCTAAATTTATTCTGACAATTTATGAACGCAGTTTTTCCGCAATTTTCCGGCCTTGCTCTTGGCCATGTTCTACCAGAGCGCCTTTGTAATCTGACTTAAAGAAGCTACCATCGACACAGCCAGATTGTTCAATCATCGGCGCCTCAGAAAAGCTCACTCGAGTATCAACAATTTGCTCGCCATTAACGTTATACATCGCATAGTGCATGGCGGATTTGGTGTAACAACCACCGCCTATCAGAAGGCTTTTTGAGTCCGTCGCGTATCCGGTATCGCTCACTAAAATAACGGCATCAACATTCAAAGCACGAGCGACTTTACTCGCCCACAACTTAAACTCTTCTCGATCTTGGTAACTCATCACTTCAGCGTGACCATGAGGCAGGCCAAGATTAACGTAACCCGCAGGCACTGCAGCATGTCGGCGAATCGAACGCTCCATTGTCATATGCTGAGAACTGGCTAATTTTAGGCTCAACTGCTGATACTCAGTGTTATCTGCCACTTGCTGTGGCGTGAGGTATTGCCAGCCCGTTTCATCACTTAACTCACTGAGCATTGCAACCAAAGAGATGTCCGCGGCTTCTTGCCCGTCGATCTGTTTTTGAACGTGAGAAGTTGAGTCCATCATATTCACGACTTTCTTTGCCGAGCCATCCAACAATTGGCTCGCCATGGATAACGCATCAAATGCCATGACTTGTTTGTCCTCGGAAATATCCTCTGGATCTCTGACATCACGTACAATGGTCTCCGGAACGGAATACATCACAACCGCGACTTTCTTCACCTGAGCAAGCTCGGTCTGGTTAATCACGTTACGTGTACACCCTTGTATCATTACCACTGCACTGACCAATGTCAGTAGAACACTCTTCTTCATCACACCCTCAATTCATTCTTAACCGTATAAAGTGAGGTTAGTGTCCAAGTAAGCTGCAACAACTACAAATAACGAATCAACACAAAACAAAATGGATGTTTAATTTACATTTAAGAGTTTGAATTTAAGACATAAATAAATTTATCGTTTTTAACTTTTTGTCTTTTTTGACATTTAAAATCTGGGGCGGGCGCGACCAAAAAGCGCCAAACATAAAATAGGGATTATCATTTCTCGACTCAGCATCTCATTTATTAGAAAAGCGCTTAAATGTTTTGCACCCAAGCATCATATAAAACCAGTTGCACTTATGATTTCAGCAGCATATCACTACTCTACACACGCAATTTTTTCCCCAATCAATTGAAAAATAATTACAAAGGTGAAGTATGCGTAACGTTAATTTACTTATGCTGTTTCCAATGGCTTTCGCTTCTCAAGCTGCCAACGTTGTTGACTACTCTCAAGTTGACCTTTCCCAAGTCCTTAATCCGCCGACAACACGGGCATTTTCAGCACCCAATCAGCCGCTGGCTTATCAAGATGCTAGCCGTGTGAAAGCTGGCCCGCAGACACTGCTTCGAAAGCAACAGTTACACTATGGTGTCCCGGTTTACGGCCAGTCTTTAGTCGCACAAGTTTCCGCCCAAGGTACAGTGACACCTGTTGACGGAAAGGTCCTAACAGGCATTGATGCCGATATTGGCTCTACCTTACCTATGCTCAACGCAAAGCAAGCGATAGAGCTGGCAAAAGGCAATAGCCAAGGCTTTGCTTCTCAAGCGATTCGCGATCCAAATGCTGAACTAATGATCTGGCAAGATAAGCAACAGATCGCTCGTTTGGTCTACAAAGTCGACTTTATTCAGATGCATGGTATGGGGCCTTCAAGGCCGATTACTTTAGTCGATGCTAAGTCCGGTGACGTGCTTGACCGGTGGGAAGGGATTGCTTTCATTGAAGCGGAAGGGCCTGGTGGTAACCGCAAAAGTGGTCGCTACTACTTTGGACCTAAAACGCAATACGGCGGCTTTGAAGTTAACCAGTATTGCCAAATGGACAGCCCAAATGTCGTCACACTCAATATGAACAACCAGCAATACGGTGGGCAAGTTCATCAGTTTGACTGTAACGTCAATAACTACCGTAGCGTGAACGGGGCCTACGCTCCAATGAATGACGCACACTATTTTGGTCAACGCGTTTTCGATATGTACATGGATTGGTTAAACACCCGACCTATTCAGCAGAAACTGACCATGCGTGTTCACTATGGCTCTAACTATGGCAATGCATTCTGGGATGGTCGTCAGATGACCTTTGGTGATGGTAACCAGTCAATGTATCCACTGGCCACGTGGGATGTGATTGCGCATGAAGTCAGCCACGGCTTTACAGAGCAGAACTCTGGACTGGAATACCGAGGTATGTCGGGTGGGATGAATGAGTCCTTCTCTGATGTAGCTGCGGCGGCACTCAGCCAATACGTTCATGGCAGCTTCAACTGGAAAATGGGCGAACATGTCATGAAGTACTCCGATGCCATGCGTTACTTCATTCAGCCAAGCAAAGACGGCGTCTCCATTGACCATATCAACCAGTATTACAATGGTATCGACGTCCACCACAGCTCCGGTGTGTTCAACAAGGCGTTTTACCATCTCGCGATCAGCTCAAACTGGGACATCAAAAAAGCGTTCATCGCCTATGCCGCCGCTAACCAACTTTACTGGCGACCAAACTCTGATTTTCAACAAGGCGCTGAAGGTATTTGTAAAGCGGCTCACGAACTGGGATACGACACTTCCGCGGTGAACAACGCATTCGCTCAGGTGGGTATTCAGGTGACACAGTGCGCTTCTGGGAAGCCAGATCCTGAGCCGACACCTAACCCCGATATCGTAAGCTTACAAATCAATACACCAAGTGCGATTGAATCAGCGGGTAATGACGAGCAGCACTTTGTGTTGAAGAATGCACCAGCTGAGGATATCTGGGTACAAACCTATAACGGTTTTGGCAATGTTGATATGTATGTCGCGATAAATCGCCCTGCTTCACTGTCGGATCATGATTGTGCTTCCACCAACCGCGATAACAACGAATACTGTGGTTTCAGCGGTGTAGGTGATGCCGATGTTTATGTGATGGTCACAGGTGCGCGTAGCTCCTCAGATGCTTATGTTGGCGTTAGTGCCTATCTCGAAGAACCGACACCAGAACCACAGGACTTGTGCGCCAACTTAGAAGAATGGTCACCTTATTACTATTACCCACAAGGCACCGAGGTGCAGTCCTACGGGAACCGTTTTATCGCCACCCAAACTAACTGGGGAGCCGACCCTTACAGTTACTACTGGTACTGGTCATTTGAAGGCAGTTGCCTGCAATAAACGGATGAAAAAAGAGCCCGCACGCGGGCTCTTTAGTAAGGAGAGCATTGTTATTGTTTTAGTGATTTATTTCCAAGACCACTGACTGCCATTGACGTCAGCTTGGACCAACCAACTGTTGGAGTTCCATCTCAACGCGTTATCTAAGCTATTTTTAAGCTGGCCATTTTCCATTCGCCATGTCTGATTTGGGCGCTGGCTACAAGTTTCCATAGTGATGCTTGAGCCTTGCTGATCCAGACATAGACCAGGTGCTACCTTGCTGATCATCTTACCTTCAGTCGTTAGTTGCCAAAGTTGGTTGTCACCGCTGTGACAACTCCAGCCGTATACTCGAGCTCCCGGAGTGGCAGAACTTCCTTCAACGTCCAGACACTGGCTACCTTGAGTAGCAATTTGCTTCCATTGCTCTGCTGGCTTCTCATCGCCTGAAGCCGCACTAAACAAAGCTGAAACAACAGAAGTCATAGGTTGAGTATAACGAGACGCTTTAGGTGCTCTATCTTGCCAGCTCTGTGGAACTGACTGAGTCACATCCCATTCGCCACTGCCGTCGTAGTAAGACTTCGCTACCGCTTCAGGGGTTGGTGTCCAAAGGAAATCAGGGTGACGATTCTGATACCACTCGCCTCCGATCACATTGCCCTGCGCATCCAATTCCAAATCGTAGTAATACGTTACTCGCGATACGCCATCAAGCTTTGGCTTGTCGTAGTTTCGATGAGTTGGATTCGTCTCTACCATATAATCAACAACCATCTGTACACCAACAACTGAGACAGCACGTGATGCACGATACTGGGTGAACTTATCTTTTTTGTAGTCCGCCATCGCGATGGTCACATCGGCTGGATTGCCTGATGAACGATTGGTCTCTGGGTTAAAGTACTTAACCTGATAGCCAAGGATCGGCTGGTTCCAGACTTGGTAATCATATGTCGCATCCATAATCATACTACGACCCGTAATACCGATCTGGTTGAGTACAGATAAGTGCCAACTTGCTGGGTTGTTGTCCACACAGTCAGGTTCGATAACACGACCATTTTCGTCTTTTTCAGGGTTCTGAATATTACAGCGACCACCAATAAAACGTGTATTGAACGGCGCTTCAGCCCAAAGCAGTGTGCCTAGAGCTTTAACGTCTGACGGATAGAACTTAAGCATCTCTCCATTAGCATCAGGTACTATAATCGACTTTTCAGGACGAGGAAGCATGTAAGCCGCCGCAGCCCAGCCATGGCAAAGTCCCATCCAACGCTCTACTTTACCCTGAGATTCATAGTAACCTTTACCCGAGTCCCAAGAACGCTTAGTCAGCGTGAAGTTTTTATCCCCGACTAATAAGTCATACTTCTCTGCCGGAGAAAGTAAGTGGCGCTGCTCGCTCGAGTAGCTATCCAACGGTTTGATGGTATGTGAAAAATCGTAGTATTCCTGCCAGTCTGACGCGTAAAGTTCACGGTCAGAATAACGCCACGCGGCTGCGCCGGAGTACAAAGGCCAGTAAGTATCAGACCAAGGCTGAACGTCCAGATATTTTGAATCTGGTGCCGCACTATCCAATTCAACCAGATTGCGAATCAGTGCATTACCCACATCAACCAGACGCGCTGGGTTATCGTTGTTCAGGTTTGCTGAGAATCGAGGAGCAATGACTGGCTCTGCTCTCTCCATAACCGTTTCACGCATTTGATCTCTGAAGCGCTCAAGCTCTTCAGCACTGATGGTTTGATATTCGTCTCCTTCTTTCTCTGGTAACGCATCCATGACTTTTTGCGGATTGGCGTGAAACGCCGTCATAAATGCATCTATGCGTGCATTGTCCGCAACAGCGGTCAAAGGCACCGAGATAGACAACAAGGTGATGATTTTTTTCATTATAAAGCTCTACGTTGTTAGTTTTTATGTTCTATAAGCCAGAGTGATACCTCGACTCTGGGCGGCACGTAGAGTGGTGATCTTTGTTCCGCAAATCAATCGGGAAAATCAACCAAACATCAGAACCGTGAATGATTCCAACAAAAAGCAGGCTGGGTACTTCAGTGTTTATCTAGAGCGATTTTTATTTATATATGAGAAGGTTATTTGCAATACCCTATTTCTGTTAACTTTGTTGCGTCGATAAAAAATGCCCGCACAAGGCGGGCATATCGATAACTTGGTTAAATTTTACTCTTCGTTGAGCAAATCTAAGAAAAAGGCGTATTCAAGTGCGTCTTCTCGTAAACGCTTAAAGCGACCAGATGCGCCACCATGCCCCGCCTCCATGTCTGTTTTAAACAGCAGCACATGATCGTCCGTTTTCAGTTCTCGCAATTTCGCCACCCACTTCATTGGCTCAAAATACTGAACTTGAGAATCATGCAGGCCTGTTGTCACTAACATGTTCGGGTAGCTCTGCGCTTTGACGTTGTCGTACGGCGAGTAGCTCAGCATGTAATCGTAGTATGGCTTGTCATTCGGGTTACCCCATTCATCGTATTCATTGGTTGTCAGGGGAATAGATTCATCCAGCATGGTTGTTACCACATCCACAAACGGGACATGAGCACCAATGCCTCGATACAGATCCGGTGCTTGATTTATAACGGCTCCCATTAATAAACCACCCGCCGATCCACCGACGGCAAACACTTTGTCTTTGGCACCATAACCAGCTTCCGTTAAGCCTTTGGTCACATCGATAAAGTCATTGAATGTATTTTGTTTGGTCAGTTTTTTACCGTCTTCATACCAAGGTCTTCCCAAAATTTCAGAACCACGAATATGCGCTATCGCATAGACGAATCCGCGATCCAGCAAGCTCAAACGCGCTGAACCAAAAGTAGGATCGATCGTATGACCATATGAACCATAACCGTATTGGTAGATAGGATTGGTGCCATCTTTCTTGAACTTATCCTTACGATAAACCAACGAAACTGGCACTTTCTTCCCATCTCGAGCGGTGATCATAATACGTTCAGATTGGTAGTTATCGGCATCAAAATCACCAAGTACTGGCGTTTGCTTCATGATTTCAGATTCACCTGACTTTAGATCGAAATCGTAATACGTCCCCGGTGTCGTCAGGCTACTGTAGTAAATACGAACCTTTGAGTTATCGAGCTCTCGGTTGCCAGTCATGTAAGCCGCAAACGCGGTGTCGTTTAAGGCTAATGGAAACTCCTTGCCCGTCGAAAGCTGACGCACCTTAACCGTGGTTAAGCCGTCTTTACGCTGCTCATAAACTAAATGGTCTTCAAACAGCGTAAAATCGACCAGTTGAGTTTTATCATCCGCGGCTATCACTTCCTGCCATTTCGAACGGTCATGCATCTGATCCTTATGCACTTTCATTAAACGAAAGTTCACAGCCTGATAGTTGGTGTAGATAAAATACCAGTCGTTCAGCTTAGCGATGCTGTACTCAATGCCTTCCTCTCTCGGGTAGAAAGGTTCAGCCTTGGCTTTAGGATCATTGGCGTCAATGACAGACACCCCACTTGTCTCTGTACTTGAGTGGAAGATGTAAACTTGTTCGCCGTCTTTACTCTTGCCTAAAGACATGTAATACGCGCTGTCATCTTCTTGGTAAATCAGCTCATCACTGCTTTGTGGAGTACCAAGCACATGACGATAGACCTGGTAGCCCAACAAGGTTTGAGGATCTTTCTTGATGTAGTAAAAAGCTTGATTGTCATTTTGCCAAGCCACACCGCTCGATGCCCCTTCGACTTCATCTTTGAGGTATTCGCCTGTGGCAAGGTCTTTGACTCTAATCGTGTAAATTCGGCGGCTTAGGGTATCTTCACCGTACGCCAGTAAATTCTCATTTGGGCTAACGTACAAGCCACCCGTACTGAAAAATTCGTGCTCTTTCGCCAGCTCATTGACGTCTAAGATAACGGTCTTATCCGTCCCTGAGAAATCTTTGGCGCGCTGGTAGATAGGGTACTCATTGTCGCCAGAGACTTCGTTCGAATAGAAATAGCTCCCTTCTCTTACAGGAACTGAACTGTCATCTTTTGCAATACGCCCTTTGATCTCTTGGAATAGTTTTTCCTGTAGCTGTTCAGTGTGCTTTAACACCGAATCCGTGTATTGATTTTCTTTTTCGAGATGCGCCAAGATCTCAGGATCTTTTCGCTCATCGTCACGCATCCAGTAGTAGTTATCTATACGGCGCTCACCGTGATTATTAAGCGCATAGGGTTCTTTCTTGGCCACAGGAGCCGGAACTTGCTGAACCGCGAGTTCTAATTGAGAAGGTTGAGCCACAGTTTGAACTCCTTGAGAACTGCACCCGGCAATAAGCGCCACAGATACAGCTAATGTAGTTAAGGGAAAACGCATCTATCGATCCTTAAAAGCGTCCATCAAGCTGAAGTAGCCCACTCAGTGAACGCGTCTGTAAAACAGCCTAGATAGTGAAACACTACTGTTATAAAACTCAGCAACGAGCCACCAATATCTTATATTTAACAAACAGTTACGCTATCAAACATACATTCAAGGTTCAAATAGTACGAAGAGTTATTATGTCGAAAGTGAGCAATCACTGACAAGATAAAATTGGACAGGCGTAGGGCTTAATTCCGCAAATACACATCATTTTTGACGCCCATCGGTTAGGTTACTGTGTCATTTCCTAGCAGAAACCATAAGTTGGTCGGTAAAAAATATCTCATAGACGAAAGTTATCCACCTCAAAGCGAGCTTATTACTTGCTGACTAATTCTATAGTCGCTGCAAGATTTAAGCTTTTATAAAGATATTTTATCTATTTACATCAAAAAGTTAGTGCATTCACAATACATTTAATATGAATATTAATGATCATTGATGAGAATGAATAAATGAAAATTAATAACTATTAATGATCATTGGCAAGCATTCATTTTCTTCTCGCCATAGAGTTCGAAAAAGCAACAAAGTGCATATGGATAATTTTATCTATAGCACAAGACGTGCTGACAAGAAGAATTCACAACAACAAGGCGAGAAGAAAAACTATGAAATTAAACAAGCTTGTATTGGGCATGACATTTTTGACAGGCAGCGCATGGGGTGCAGTGGATAGCAATCACTGTAACCCGTTAGCGAGCGATTCATGCGGATTACCATGGCCAAGTAATCAGGCGTTTACAAAAGAGGATAGCCAATCAGAAACAGGGCTTCGTATTAACATCAAGAATGCGGTGTTTTCCGACATCTTTGTCCAAGAACTCCCAAAGAGCTTTACCCCTGAAGATATTGTCAATGGTAAAACCGGATTCTCAGTGGCGGCTCCCGTGCTTTTTGAATTTCCCCAACCATTTGATGAATTCAGCTTGCCTGAAGATGGTGGCAACACCGTTCAGGTTTTCGACTTCAGCACCGACCAACAAGTGCCTGTTGCTCCTTTATCGAGCAAGCCAGCGGATGTCAAAGACGACGATAGCCACGTACTTTCAGTCTACCCAAGAGCAAGATTTAACTATGGCAATACACACATTGCGGTGGTCACTAACAAGCTAAAAAGTGAAAGCGGTGAGCACTTTCATCCTTCCAAAGGGGTGGAACAAGCACTGAGCCAAGATGGATCAGAGCTATCCAATTTCTACGAACCTTACATTGAGTATCTCGAAACTAAAGGCATCGAAAGAGAGGAGATTCTTTCTCTGACAGTTTTCACCACTGTTACCAAGGATGACGCAACAAAGCAGTTCGCACCATTAAAGGAGCAAGTGCTTCAGTCAGCACCAAAGGTTGAATTTGACTGGGATAACTCTGGCTATGTGCATGACAGCAATGAAGTGGTCTATTCGCTCAAGGGACGCATGCTGTCTCAAGACTTCCGAGACAAGCAAACAGGCCGAATCACCGATAAAGCACGTGATGTCTGGCTAGATTTTACTATCTTATTTCCTAAAGACGCGCTATCACACTCAACCCCTGTTGTTATTTACGCACACGGGCTTAATGGCGACCAATCAGATGCCAGCTTCGCTGCCGCTCCGGCGCTTGAAGATGGTCATGCTGTTATCGCCATTGACTGGGTATGGCATGGCTCCAGAGCGGAGGATGATTCTGGGCACGTTGGCTCAATCATGACCCCGGAAAATGCAGCCAGCCTGCCAGGTGGTGCTGTGCAAAGTAACCTTGATATGCACACTCTCCTCAATGCAATCAATACATCTTTGCAAGAGCTGGACTTCTTACCTTCGCCCGATGGTGTGCCTGACTTAGATAAGACCAAGATAACTTTCCTTGGAACATCTCTCGGCACGATTCTAGGGCACGGATTCCTTTCAACCACCTCTGGTCAAGGTTTGAATGGCGGCTTCCTGCAAGTCCCCGGCACAAACTTTAGCCGTATCCTCACCAACTCCGTTACTTACACTTCTAACTCAGTATCTTGGCAGGGAGTCGTACCTGAATCTGCCACGGGATCAGAAGCCTCACTTTTCTGGTCTATGATGCAGACAGAGTTTGAAATCGGCGAAGGCGTTAGTTACTTGGACGATAAAGTCACTCCAGTAGGCATGGTATATGGCCTAAAAGACAGCTTTGTACCACCATACACAGGTGAAGCGCTGGTGGAGTTGGGCGATCTTCCGTTAATTGAACCTGTCCTTGAAGCACGCGAACATCTAGAAACCGCACCTGACTATCGCTCCGGAGATGGTGCACTACAGCTAGACGGGGATCACTTGATCTTCATGAAAGAAGAAGCCATTGTAAGCTATAAACATTGGTTACTTTCAGTGACTAACGCTAACCCTTTACCTCGCTACGATTACGTCTTCCCTGAAAGCTTAGAAAGCTATCAAGCTGGCACTCAGGTACTTCAGGAAAAAGATGGCAACATTTACCAATGTCTGGATGGTCAAGCCAGCGGCTATTGTCAGCAGTGGTCAGAACCTGCCAATCAATATGAGCCGGGAATCGGATTGTATTGGGAAATGGCGTGGAAACTGGTTCACTAAATCAGCGGGCCTAAACATAGTAACTAAAGGCTGGAGGGGTAATGCTCCAGCCTTTGCTTAAGGGCTTTCTGGTGAGTAGATTTTAATCTGCCAGCTTAAAAGGGTTAGATTCAAATGGAAGGTAGCGCAGTGAAAACAGTACAGAAGCGTGACAAGATGTTTGCTTCATTACTGCTTGAAACTGGTCGAGATTGAGTTTCCGTGCAGAAAACCCATTTCCTTCTTGCTGAACAAAAATTTCGTTGATGATTCCTATGTCGCAGCCTAGCTGCTGAGCATATTCATCCCAAGTTTCATCATCTAACAGTTGGGTTCCCCGACCGTCCTGAAGCAACACTTTAAGACCCAGCCCAGTTAAATCTTGCAACCAATATTGGGTTTCCTTTGGTGACATGGCACCAGACAAGTACACACTGATCATTAAAGGAATGTCATATTGTTTTACGTGCTGCTGCAACAAGTACTCAAGCTGTTTTCGCTTTTCTTTTGTATCAAAGTCGTAATCACTCAGCTCCATCGGGATGTACAGCCCCGCGACACCATGTCGATGACGCTCAACCCACGAGTGCCATCGTTGATAATTAGCGCCCAGCTCCTCAAAGTAGCTTTGAAGATAACGATTTTGCTGCTGCGCAGTGCCGTGAATACTCTGAAAATAGTCAGGGTCAGCATACAACCCTAACCAGATCTTGGAGCCTTGCTCTATCGTCGATTCAAGGCGCGCCGCCAGCCAACCTTGCCGACCACCAAAGGCTTCCTCACCGTATTGATTCCACTGCACCACCAGCGAACGGATGCCAACACGCTCCACTTCAGAGAGCAGTGTACGCCACTGCTCAGGGGAGACAGGTTTATCTCGACTCAGCGGCTGATAAAAAACCCCTTTATCTTCTTGCGCATCATGTTGACAGGCACTTAAGCTGAATAACGTCAGAAGTACGAAGAGAAACGCAAGATAAGCGTATCTCCGCTGTCCTGATAGCCAGTGTTGTCGATAATGTGTTGCCACTCTAACCCTACCTCTGAAGAGACGGCATAGCCGTCATAATTGCTATCTTTCCACTCCCACGCGAAACTGACACCAGCGCCTGCGCGGGTGTCTTCAAATTTGCTGTGATTCGTTTCGCTCTGTCCCCATTGAGCAAACACATAAGGTGTCACGCGTTGGCGATTTTCTGCTGCCACTTTAAATGTTCTACCTACATCGTAACGGGAGTATAACGAGTATTCGTCACTGCCATCCAAGTCGTACAACGCGTCGACGTAGAGTTGCTGAGTCAGCCAGTTGTCTTTATCCGCTTTCCACGCTTTAGACCAATCATCATTAGAAAATACATCGGCGCTTAATCTCAAGTAAGGCTTAGTGTCATCGTTGTCTGAATTTAGTCCCTGCTTTACCCCGAGCTTTAGAAAATAACTCCACTCTTGCAGCGGCTTTATCTGAACCCCGATATCAAGCTCACTTGATGTCCAATTGTCGTTATCAGAGTCATATTGACCACTATGTAAACCAGAAATACTAAAGGCAGTTTCGAGAGAGTTTTCTGTATCGAAGTAGTACTTTGCGTCTTCATAAAGGAAGAAATCTCCTGTCTGATCGGAGTATCCCGGAACAGCGGAGCCTCGGCTTTCACCAATCCAGCCTGCGACCGCAAACTTCCATCCTAAATTCAGATCACGATGAGCTGCCTGAAAATACTCCCTCTGCTCATCGCTAATTTTTGGCTCTTGTATCGCTTGCTGGTAAATGTCTTTACCCTGCGATTTATCGCCATTTCGTATTGCAGCGGAGGCGTATTCAGCCAAAACAGACGCATCATGACTGTAGGGCGCAAACTTCACCGCATTGGCAAATAGCGGCTTTGAAATCTCAGGATAGGATTTGGCCAAAGCGTACCCCACCGCCGCACTCATTCCACCTTGCTGGTCATGTTCAATCACGGTTTGCTCTATTGTCTTTAAACCACGCACATCGTCAGACTCACTGTAAGTAAGCGCTAAACTGCGTGCTAACTCCGCTGAGCCAACCTGTTTAATCGCCTGCTCCGTTCTCGCTCTGGCTACTGCGCCATCATCCATCTTGTTGGCAATGGCGACACCTAGCTCCCACCATGCCAAAGATTCAGAATCAGCCAACGTTAACCACTCTGCATTGGCTTGACTTACATCCCCCGCTTTCAATAATGTTTCGACATAATCGAGCTGGTCAAAAGGCGTCATGACGGATTTTTCGGCGATCAGCCAATAGGTTTTGGCGCCTTGAAAATCCTGACCTTGGTGGAGCCATCGGGCAACCACTAGTGCATCTTGTGCTGAGACCTGATCTGAGAGTGTGCCAAGATAAGTATGAGCCGCTTTGATCGGTTGCTTGGCACTTTGACAATAGGCAAGCGCCTGCGCAGCAAAGTCAGATCGAACGTGTGTATCCAGTTTCGAACACTGTTGCTGTTCAAACCAAATCGAAGGTGCGATTGGATACTCACTTTGCTTGGAACCAACATCGGCTAAATACTCAATATCTGAGACGTGCAATGCGGAGATATCACGATAGGCCAACGTTTGTGCACGTTGAACCAAAGCCAGGTTCTGAGCAAATTCTTCAGGGTGACTCTCTATCGCATCATGATAAAGCTTGCCTTCCAGCGCCTCATCTTTCGCTAGTGCCGCGTTGTATGTGGCTAAATCAAGGTGCTTGAGGCGCTCAGAATGTTGATACAAGTATTGCCACTGCTCAGCCGCCAATAAGTACTCGCCTTGATGACCATAAGCGGTGGCAAGTGCCGCCATTTCGCTCGTATTTTGTGCATCTTTCAGCAGCGCAACCACAGCCTGCCAATCACTCTTCTCAATGTAATGATCCACCAGCAGTTTACGCCTTGTCGTTTCATACTCACGGCGCTCAAAATGCGCACCTTCAAGCAAAGAGTAAGAACTGACTTGCTGCGCGACATTCAACCAGGCTTCTGGGCTATCCATCGGGTCACAGTGGCTCATTTGTTGAAGTGCAGCTTGGTGGTCGCCCGATTTATCCAGAGCGAGTACTTGCTGCAAGCAGGCTGGAAACAACATCCCTTTGCGACGAATCAGATCCATTTGTTCGGTGCTAAGTGAACGAATGTATTCCAATTGTTTTTCCTCATCACCGGTCAGCTGAGAGGTTTTCTCTAAGGCTTCAAGAGACACTTTAGCCTGTGCCAAGCGACGGGTATTGATCTGAGATTCAGCCTGATTTTTGAGTAACAAGGCCGTCAATTGGTCATTATCTTTCTGCTTAACAAACGCTTGCGCATCCTTTTCGCGGCCTAGGTATAAAAGCGAGAGAAGATAGGTTTTGTCGTCCTCAAGCGTACTCTCTTGATTAGACTGAATTCGCTCTAGTAAAGGTAGCGATTTTTGATATTGCTTTTGCTTAAACCACTGATACGCCTCATAACGATAAACCTCCGTCGACTTATAACGACGCGGTTGAGAATCACTCCAGTGAAGCGCTGCTTTCTTGCCACGCTTGCTTTCTATCGCATAAAGATGAATCAGGTACCATCGCTTCACCTGAGGCTCAGTAAGCCCTTGGCTTAATGTGTAAAATTGATACGGTGTAAACAGCTCCGCATTAAGGGAACGTCTGGCTCTGAGTTCCAGCAGCAGCTCACCTCGCTCACTCTCTGGTAGTTGATCAATATAGGCCTCCAAATCACCGTCATGGATACCTGCTTTTACCGCCAACTGATAAGCGAACTTCATAAATGGCACATGGTCAGGTACCAGCACCATCGCATGACGCAGCTCACTCAGGGCGTCAGAAAACTGCCCTGCCGCTTCTAAGCGATAAGCTTTATCCACATAGGGGTAGACGCGAAAATGCAACGACTCCGAAAGCCCGGAATAGATTTGATCATTCAGGTGGCTATCTGCCTCTACCACTGAGCTGAACAGCAGCAATACCGCGACTAAGGCGCCAAAAACGTTAGACTTCATACAGCGGCTCCTTCTCGACACGTTGACGTATTATCAGGTCGGGAATACTGCGCTTATGATCATTCTGTAGCTTAAGCGCACGAGTGATATCCGACTCTTGCAGATACCCTTTTTCAACCAGAAACTCACCAAGGCTCATGTCGCTCACATTTTCAAACGCAAGTATCGCCTGATGTAAAACCGCTGGTTCTATTAGATGTGCAGACAGCAAACAGCTACCTAACTGGCTTTGCGTCGCGAAGTAGATGCCTTTAATTTGCTCGACAGATGCAGTGCTCAACTTACCTTCATTTATCGCGCGTTGAATCTCTGGGTTTGGGTCCACGCTACGATCATCGAGATACCAATACCGCAAGCCAAGGGTTACCGCACCATTGGTGGTGATCACCCAACGAACAGGAACGCCAAGTTTACGTTTGATGGCCGATAGCCCCACAGGGCTAAGCGCAGATTCTTTACCTAAAATCAGAACACCATCTTCCCAACCTATTGGCAATACGGAATATTTCAATGCCATCTTTTTCGGCAGTGACTCCACTAAATAATGATCCAGCTCGAATGGCTCGACTTTGACGTATGGCATCTGACATTGTTCAGCAATCGCCTCACTCAGTTGCTCATTGCTGACTAAAGCGCTTTCCACCAAATACATACCCAAGAGTTTGTTCTTCGGCTTTTCCAGAATGACGGTTTCCAATTGTTTGCTGGATAAGTGCCCTTTCTCGACCAAAATTTGCCCGAGAGGCTTCTTGCGCTTTGCTACTGTTACCGAAGGAAAATCGTGAGTGGTTTTGTCCCATGCGACACGACGCGGATCCCCTTGCTCAATCACCTGACGAATCGCCCGTAGATTGGCCGCAAAGTTGATGACGTTGCCCCAAGCGAGTCTAACAATCGACAACACTCCTTCGGCATAACCGTAATATCGGCTGACAAAATAAAAACGCTGGAACAGACGGTTGGCTAACAGCAGAGCATTAAAGGTTAAGATTGCGTATGTGAACGGATCATTACCAATCAATGACATAAACCGATATGCGCCTTCCACAAAGTTGCTGTAGAGACTTAAACTCACCAGTTGAATCAGCAAGAACATAGCTAAAAAGCCCGCTACGTTGCTGATCACACCGCGACGATCTCGCCATAGAAAATAATTAACGCGCCAATCGTTGGTCCATTTGTGATTCTTAAACCCCTGAAAGACAATGCCGATGATCCAGCGGCTCTTCTGCCGCACCGCGGTGGAAAAAGTGGTTGGGAAATATTCCCTGACACACACTACGCTTCCTTCACGTAAGGAAACACCAAAAGCGTCTTCTTTCAACGTCTGCAAATCTTTGTCGATCACTGGGAAGCGAACAAAAATTTCATTCATCCCCCACTGCTTGAGGCGAAAACCGATATCGTAATCTTCCGTCAGTGACTGAACATCAAACGGCAATCCATCCCCTTCGACCAAAAGTCTTAACACGGATTTACGACTGAAACAGGTTCCGACACCGGCACTCGGCACCTGACCGGCGATGGCTTCTCTGACCACAACGTCTTTGCCATGCAGCTCCGCAAACTCGTCCGCATAGTGACCCGGCGTCATTTGGTACCATTTGCGTGTATAGGGATAAACGGGAAGCTGAATCAGATCTTTGTCCGGCAACAGATAGTTGAACAGTCTTAATTCCATGGAAGAGAGAACGTCTTCAGAGTCATGGAGGATGAAGCCCGCAAACTCTAGCTTTGCCTTCTTCTCAAACTCAATAATGGATGCGATGACGTTGTTAAGGCAGTCTGCTTTGCTTGTCGGCCCCGGTCTGGCGCACACCACTTTATGCACATTGGGGTATTGCGCGCAGACTTTGTCTACGTCACTCTGCGTTTCAGGATCATTAGGGTAAGTCCCAACGAAAATCTGATAGTTTTCATAATCAAGCTGAGATGCGGCTAACTCCGCCATTTTGCCGATCACACCGTGCTCCTGCCAAGCGGGCACCATGATCGCCAAAGGTTGTTCAGGTTTCTTGTAGAGCTCTTTCGCTTCTTTACGCGAGTATTTTTTATATGTTGTTGTCTCGCGCCAGAATCGGCGCACCCAGTAATAGACATCGATAAACAGATCATCAATGCCACATACCGCCATCACTATCATAAGTACTGCCAGCAAAGCCTTTAGGCCCAGCAGGTAGAACATGAAAAAATCAAGAAAGTTCACGGCATGCCTCGCTGATCACGTGAGCAATCTGCTCCGATGCCTTGCCGTCACCAAACGGGTTGTCCTGCTGACTGAATGAACCAAGCGATAGCATCTCTAATGCGCTGGCCACGATTCTGTCTACCTTGTCGGCGCCACTCAATACTGAATAGCCTTTTGCAACGGCTTCAGGACGCTCTGTCGTTTCGCGCAGTACCACCACTCTAGTGCCAAAGGTCGGGGCTTCTTCCTGAATACCACCGGAATCGGTTAACACTAAACAGGCTTCTGCTAAACATTGTTGCAGCTCAAGGTAGTCCAACGGTTCGCTAACAGTGACTCGTTCTACGCCCTCCAAGGCCTGCAACACCTGCTGTTTAACTTGCGGATTGGGATGAACCGCAAACACAAACTCCAAGTCTGTTCGGAGTGCGGACAACTGTTTTACGGCCTGACAAATCGTGGCGATATTTGCCCAGTTTTCACGGCGATGGGCGGTCACTAACACCTTATTAGAGCGCTTTGTCTCTACCTTACCTTGCGTTAGTAGATGCACCTGAGCATCAATCGCAGTATTCCCCGTAAGGTGGATATGTTGAGAAGAAATGCCTTCTTGCACCAAAGCCTGATAAGCACCCGCGGTTGGTGCAAAGTGTAGATTTGCAATGCGAGCCACCATCTGACGATTCGACTCTTCAGGGAAAGGGTGCTGCATGTTTCCACTGCGCAGTCCTGCCTCTACATGGGTAATGATGGGCACACGTTGATAAAACGCCGCCAATGCGCCAGTGAAGGTCGTGGCAGTATCACCATGAACTAACACGGCTTTAAAAGGGTGTTGGAGTAGCAGCTCGCTGATCGAATCGATTAAGCCAGAAACCAAACCACTGACACCATCGCCTTGAGGGCGCTGTAAGATAAAGTCAGGGCGGATAGAGAACACATCAAAGGTTTGCGCAGCCAAGGAGTCATGCTGGCCGGTATGGCACCAAACCACCGAAGAACCTTGCGCTTTAAGAGAAAAATACACCGGAGCCATTTTGATAATTTCAGGTCGAGTACCTGTCACTATCAATACGTCAGAACATACTACGTCAGTCATTTTAGCGATAACCACATGTCAAATATGCTTTATTTAGACTCTGGGCTTCCTGACCAAACTAGCGTCGAGCATCCGCGTTTTGCTCTCTCACGAATAAAGCATTTGATGAAATACTATAAGGGGCGCGAAGCGTAGCATGGCGATTTTCATGAAAGATAAATCATTAAAACAATCCCTCAAAAAACCTAAAAACAAGGAAATAAGAACAACCCATACAAAACAACATGCTGCATAAAAATTCATGAAATAGCGCCAATATCTCAATAAAAATCGCAGCAAACCGCATTAATAGATTAATTACAATCTAAATGTCTCATGTATGAGAAAGACGTTCATAATCAGTGTTCCGCTCAAAGCAATGGGAACTTTGTTAGTATTGATTGAAATTGGCGAGCAGCAATCGCTCGCCGAATCTTGTTATGATTTTGGCGCTTAATGGCTTTAATCAGGGTATAAACGATAAGTTTCACGCAATGTGCTGAATGCCTCTAGTTCTGGCTCCCAAGTGGCTTCAATTTCCTGATACGGTTTTCCTTGGCGAATTTGATTGAGTACTTCCGTTGTCCCAATAAGCTGAGCGAGCCATTCCGGTCGATCCACAATTTCACTATCTTGATAACCTAGATCGCGCATCGCCCAGTACCAACGAGAAAATGCCTCAATACTGAATTTGGTGTTTTCAGGTGGAGCAATTCGATAGCTTTCACCATACACATATTGACCTTGCTGCGGCCAAGCAGAGCTGTCATCTGCAATTTGGAATTCGTGGTTAATTTTTAAGTTTTCATCGGGGTAACCAATCACCTCAAAGGGAGTATTCGTTCCTCGGCCTACACTGATGGTGGTCGATTCAAACAATCCTAAGCTTGGGTAATGAATAACAGACTCATCCGTTTGCAGATTTGGTGATGGCGCGACAGGTAAAGAATAGCTGTCGCTGTGACTGTATTCCGGTACCTTAACAACTTTGAGGTCACCTTCATCAAGGAACACACCATTACTCAGCCATAATTCACCGTTAATCATCAGAGCTAGCTCAGCAATCGTCAGGCCATGGACGACAGGAATAGGTGCCATCCCTACAAAAGAGACATGTTCTGGCTCCATGATTGGGCCGGCGATATAGCTCCCATTTGGGTTCGGGCGATCGAGAATCACCACCTGACGACCGTATTCTGCCGCTGCTTCCATAACCAATTGCATAGTACTGATGTACGTGTAAAAGCGGACGCCGACATCCTGCATATCGAAGACCAGTACATCAACATTCTGCAGATCTTCCTCGGTAGGCTTTTTATGGTCGCCATATAAAGAAATGACTGGCAACCCGGTTTCAGGATCAATGCCATCTTCCACTTCTTCACCTGCATCCTGCTCACCTCGTAGACCGTGCTCAGGTGCGAACAAAGTCGTCACGTTTACCTGTTCTTCAATCATGGCATCAATAAGGTGAACGCCCGTATTCAGGCGCGAAGTTGGATTGACTACCAACCCAACCCGTTTGCCCTCCAAATAAGGCAGGTATTCTTCCAGTTGATCGGCGCCCACTGCAATTGAGGAAGTAGTTGACTCTTCTTCATCACAACCTAGGGTAAATATCGTACTGACTATCAATAATATCGACAGTAAAACCTTCATGTTATTACCTCATCTTTAGTGTGTTGCTTGATATTTAGATGTTGTTAAGCACCCTCTTCATTTCCTGAAAAGGGTGGTAGGGATATTCGCTAAAAAAGCAGTGGGATTAGTAGCTCAGGCCGTGGCCGATGGGGTATTTGAGGTCACCCATACTACCGTCTTCGTTCTGTTCGAAGACTTGCACTGGTAATCGCCCGTTTGGATTGAGGGTACCCAGAATGGTTTTAGCCACAGACTCCAACACGTGTGAGCCAAGATCGTTGCCTTGCTCATCGATACCGTAGTAGTTGTAAGTCGCAATAGCGCTGTGCGAGACATCCTCAAAGTTCACGACATCGTATGGAGCCCGCAAGGTAAGGTGGACAACTCTTTTTTGATTGTCGAAAGCGTATTTCATCATGCTGTAAGCAAATTGGTTATCATCGATTTCCTCTGCTTTTTGACGCTCGTGAACATTGAATACCAGTGAATTTGATGCACTCGATAAACGCTTCAAGGCTGTGCTGAAAGAGTCACCGTTGTCCTCGACTGGAGATGGTTCTGTGGCAGCAGTACCGACAATAATGGTCTGAGCACCATCAATGTTTGTCTTTTCTGCATCTTCCGTGGTTTCAGATATTAAAACACCTGTCACTTGCGTTACCCCTTGCTCATTGAGCGCCGCTTTCAACGCTTTGGCTTTATCACCTTCGCCATAATCAGGCATGATGATGTGTACATTTTCAATTTCATCTGGATTGAGGGGTAAGGTGTCGTCTTGGTTTTCTATCAAGGTAATTGACTTGTCGGTTATCTCCCTTTCTGTCTCTTGATGTTGCACATTACCTATCAAATTCTGAGCGTTATCTTGAACCTCAGAAAGGTCTACTTTCCCCGCAACGTTAAGCACATTCCGCTTTAGCTTAGTAGCAATGATTCGTTCAACAGACTCATCAATGCTTTGCTCAGAAAGCTCTCCAGCCTCTACCGCTGCTACCACTTCATCAATCAGCTCACCTAGCTGCCCTTCACCGCTGGTTGTTCTGAAAAGGGTTGGCATCAGTGCGATATCTACACCAGCCTGGAACGTTTTAATCACCGCATCCGCTTCTTCAAAGTGTGCAGCGATACCTTGCATATCCAGCGCGTCGGTAATAGTGAGGCCCTGATAGTTGAGTTCTTCACGCAATAATTCAGTTTGAATCTTGTGTGATAATGTCGCGGGTACAACGATGGTTTCGCCACTACGACTGCCCACGACTTCGGAATCATCCAAGGCCGGATATTGAATATGAGCCGTCATGATCATGTCTGGTGCCAAGCCTTGGTCGATGGCTTCTTTGTAAGGGGCTAGATCAATCGCATATGCTTCTTCAATGGACTTATTAACGATAGGTAAGCCGTAGTGTGAATCCGATTCAGTATCACCATGCCCCGGGTAGTGCTTAAACGTCCCGATGACATTTTCATCGGCCATTCCTTTTGCTGACTGCCCTCCGAGTAAACCCACCAGTTGAGGGTCTTCGCCGTAGGATCGAACATTAATAACAGGGTTAAGCGGATTGGATTGGACATCAACAACAGGAGCGAAGTTAACATTAAACCCAACCGATTTAATTTCTTTCGCTAAAATTCTACCCGACTCGTAGGCCAGTTCAGGATTATTATCATTTAAATAAGCAGCGCCAAGAGCCATATTACCGGGTAAGTTTGTGGCTTGTGCTCTTGGCAAACGAACAACATTCCCACCTTCTTGATCTATGGTGACAAATAATCCAACCTCTTGATCCTCTTCAACGGCATTTTGCATGTTCCAGATCAACTCGCCAGTTTGATTAATATCGACCAAATTACTACTGAATAAAATCACACCACCGACTTTATCATTGCCAATAATATGTCGAACACTCTCATTTATTTCCGTTAATCCATCAACACATTCAGGATCTCCTTCATCACACCAATAACGAAATGACATTATTATTTTTTGTGAGATCTTTTCTCTCAATGTCATATCTTGTGTAATTACGCGTGCCCTATCTTCCAAAGAGAGGGAGTCCGAATCATCAAGACATCCAACTCCCATCAGGCATGCTATTGTAATTAAAGAAAGTCTTAAGCTCTTTTTCATTCTACCCCCCGCATAATATGATTTTGTTTCTCAGATTGAGTGCGTATTCGCTTATAAATTGCGCCACACTAATCTCTGCTCGGTAGAATGCTATTCAATAAACACGATAATTATTGGAATAAATATCACGACTTATCTATTCCAATAAGTTTTAAAATGGAATAAAACACTGATTAATTATGAATAAAGATATCAAAAGCTATGATTACAAAGATGAGAAAAGGCTATTCCAAATAGGAATAATATTGGTGATATTATGATGAAGAGATATCGATATTTTCTAACAATCAATTCTATGTCACATAAAATGAACAATAACTAAACTAGTTAATTCAAACATATTCAAATAAATAAAAATATAGAATAAGCAAACTAAATATAAACGACCATATTTCAAAAAAGAGTAATATATCCTTATTGATTAGTGGATATTAATTTATACAAAAATCCGATATTGATTACTCAATATCGGATTGGTCATTTTATTCTTTATCGATTGGAGTGAAACTACTCAGTACAGCTTCCAATCCACACCCAGCCAGAATAAGGATCCGCAGGCGTTAATTCTGCATCCGTCCAACGTTCAGCTTCATATAGGCTACCTTGATATGTCACCTGTGCGCCTTCCTCATATTGCCCCGGCTCAAATTCAGGAATATCCGCACAAATGCCATCGCCACCACCGGTGTTTTCACCAATCACTTTCAGTTGTGTTGACTTAACCGCTGACTCCTCACCATCTGAAGCCTCTAGTGAAATAGAGTAGGTCAGATTGTAATCCGTCACAGGCGCGGTCACTTCGAGCGTGGCGCTGTTCGTGTCTCCTACGACTGTTAGATCTGAAGGTACCGTCCATTGGTAGCTCACTTGTTCACCTTCCGGATCCGTTGCCGATGCCGTAATGGTAACCGTTTCCCCACTATCAACCTCGTAATTCGGTGATAGTTCAATCACTGGTGGCTGATTACCCGGCGGTGGCGTTTCTCCACCTTCTCCACCCCAGATAGAACCATCACATTCGTTGCCCATCAGACATGCAGGGCTTTGAGCGTAGGCGTCAACCTTACCGTCTAACCAACCGTTGTCCGTACCGTTGGAGCCAATCGATACAACTGCTGTGGTCGAGCCGCCTCCCCAGAAAATAGAGAATACATTACTCTTCGGCAAATCATGCATCGCCATTCTCGACCAATCATAGCCATTATCTTTTGCAAGGAGTTCACCAACGTTACTCGCACCGTTGTAGATCTCCGCGCTCAGAGCTTTATCGAGTAAGCCTGCTCGAATAGTACTGATATCTGTACTGATACGAGCGTCACCCATAAAGTAAGAGCCACCTGACGCTTCATGTTCAACGCTGATGAGATCATTACCTTCCTCTTCGGTCGGCATATGGCCGCCTGGGATCTGCCAAATCATTGCTGGTGAATCTGCGCCATCACTGATGGTTTTCACATAAGAAAGATAACGTGTCCAGCTCGTTGCATTGTATGCGTAGTTAGCAATCGCTTCCGATCCAAAACCATCTCGTTCATATTTATCAAACACGATGTAGTCAGGAGTGTAGGTGCCGCTGTAGACATCTAACGAAGCGATAAACTCCGCCACTTCTTGGCCTTTAGCTTCAGACTGATCCTCGGATGTATGGATCCAATTCGCAGAGCCCACTGCCCAAAGGTTAATCTGCCAACCGTAAGTCACATCCTCAGCGAGCGCGTTCATGATGAAGTTTAATGACGCAATATAGCCCTTCAACGTATCCTCAAACTGCGGGATTTCTACAGGTGGCTGATAGCCGTAGGTCTCTTCCATGAACTCCAGAGCACGCGCCAACTGATTGTTGACTTCGACACTGCCCGACACACTGAGCATTTCAACGTCAGATGGGTTTTTCTGCAGTTCACCAAGGAAGTCTGGGTTCAGTACAAACGACATAGGCGAGCTGCCATCGCCACGAGCGTATTCCTGCGCGGCTGTCGCCTGAGTAATGAAGGTGGCGTAATGCTTGTAAAGAAGGTTGTTGTCTTTCAGGTCACCCCAGCTTGCGCCACCACTGGCGTTCGCGGTGTAAACTACCATGACAGGCAACACAGGCTTTCCAGAAATTCCAGAAGCCGTTTGAGCGTTCGCGTAGGTCGTATGGAGAGGAAGACCATCTTTCGGCAAGATAACATCTGGGTCACCGGAGCCACTCAGGCCCGCGTACTTAAAGATTGCATCGACGCGCGTAGCTCCGATTTCTTGAGTAGCCTGCTCGCTGTCATTGGTCACGGTGCCGTTGGCAACGAAATCAGGGAAACCTTTCACTGCCAGGCTCATCGCTTCTCGGAACGGCAGGGCTAACACAAACGGAGTACTACCTTCGGTCACCGTAACTGACTCTTCGCCATCGTAGGCGTAGCGCGTCTCACCAGCGGAAACTGGATCAATCTCTACCTGATATTCCCCCGGTTTTACCGTATCAGGCAGGGTGAACGTGTTCTCTGTGATCTCATAGCTATAAAGACCAGAACCATCTGTCGCCACTAAATTCACCAAGACTGGCATCGCTTCAGATGGCAGCCCTGAAAGCGTTGTTTCTACGATACGGAAACCTTCAGTATCAATAGCAGTGGACGAAACGTCTGCAGTTACTTCAGTCTCGCTGTCTTTGTTAACTGAAATATTCAAGTTGTCCTGAGGTTGGTACAAAGTGTTATTCACGGTGACTGGCGAGTAACTTAGGTCGTAGCTGTGGCCGTCAAGCAGTTTACCAATATCCAGATTTCCACCAAATGGCACGATGACGCTGCGTTCAATATCTTCGCTGCCTGCAGGATGTACCGCAACGTTTGTAGTTAGGCTTCCAGCAACTCCTTCAATGGCAGGCATGGTGAGATCGATGGCCGCGTAATAAACAAATGCATCGTATTGAACGGAAGCTGTCGGTGCTGCTTGGTCACTATCCACTGTCACCGTTGTTGCTGGCGAAGCCGCTGTAGCAATCCCCTCTTCACTCGACACATCCAAAGCGGTGACCTGATATTCACCATCTTTTAAATGGTCGAGTGTGTAGGTAGAGCCCCATGCGACTGAAACCGTTTCTGTGTAACTTTCCCCTTCAACTAAAATGGAAGCTGAAGACAGGCTGGAGTGAGGGGATGTTGGCGCAATCAGTTCAATCTTACCTTGTAACGCGGGGTCATTCTTGATGATGACTTGCTCAACATTAAGGTCGTTTTGATCGATGAAATCTCCGTTTGTTGAGTTAAGACCAAATATCAGATCGAATGATGCACCTGCTGACAGCGGGTCAGACGTCGCGTCGTGTGTAAAAACAAAAGTATTGGGTGCTGGACTACTAACGCTAAAACCCGGTGCTCCCCATACGGTGTTCACCGACGCATCTTTACTTGTGGTGACCCAAACTTCAGCACTGTCTAAATCCAACGTTTCACCAGACACATTACTGACGGTGACTTGCGCCGTTGAGTACCATTCCTCTACGCCTTGCATTGTAATCTGTGTTTCCACCGACTCACTCTGAGTAGCGGCGATACTATTCTGTGGCGCGGCAATGGCAGATTGAACAGCCAGCAATGGCGATCCCATTAACGCTGCAGTTACCAACAAACTGATCGTTGTCTTTTTCATGATTTAAATCCTATGGCACCTATATCAAACTTAGGTGATGCCTTTATTTGTTAAGCCAAATTTATAGTTTGTTCCGATGCACTATCACCTGTATTAAGACAGTAATTCTCTGTCTTACAGGAAAAGTCGGAACCAAAACTATTTTTTAGTGGGAATCTTAATAAGGCAAAGTTGCTTAATTAAATTTTGATAAGCATCCCAGAATTCAACAACCTCGTTTAAATTGTCAAAAAATTAAATAATCAACCATTATTAATTCTTGAGATTTTTATAACAATCAAAAATAAAAGTGAAGAAATGAAACAATATAGAAACATATATGGCTGAAAAACTCAGATAAAAATAATATCAATTAAATCAATTGATAAATATTAATACCTTTTCATCGATAAAAACCAGTCCATTCACGCAATCGACGATAAATTACACAAAAACAAACAATTTCAACAACTTAAATAGACCAATTCTGAAATGAAAATTTAAATCCTCAAGTATTACCCTGATGAAATCCTACTTTGACTGAAAAATCCATTAATACTTATAAATGAAAGAAAGAATAATCATTAAAACCGACGGTCTTATAACTTAACGTTCTATACCCATTATTTAATATCGTTACAATCATTTCCAACCTTTCATTTAAATAAAATAAGTTGTTAATCAAAAAACTAATGAATATCTGTTAATGAAGAAATAATAAGGCCACTCCGTAGAGTGGCCTTATTAAGCCCTGTATTTATACTCTAATTAGATTACGACGACTGCGATTTAGTGTAATAACCTACAGCGACTACCTTGTTATCTAATACTCGATAATAAGTGTGTTTATTCTCAACGTTACCTGATAACGGATTCAACCATCGGTAGGAGTACTCCCCTCGCCCATTCTTACGCGCCAATGACAATAGCTCGGTCACGATTGGTTTGAGATCTGGGTTAAGAATTTCGTTATGCGAACGCCCCACTAACTCTGGAGAGGTACCGTGAGCGAGAAACTTACCTGAGTTAATGTCGAGTACAAACACGTACAAGTCACCATCCACGAACTCACCATCGATGTCGTTAAACTCGTCTATACTCCGCTGCTCGGAACTCACCATCGCGGCCATTGCTCTAGACAATAGTTGTTTTGCCTCAGTCGCACTGGAACGCTCAGGATAATAGCCCACGGCCACAATCACATCCCCCACCCTTTCAAAGAAGGTTTTCTTGGGCTCCCCCATTCGATCGGTTGGATTGGTCCAGTGATAGTCCACCTCACCATAGCCATTGTGAACCGCTTTCGAGATCATCTCACGAAAGAAGGGCTTACCATACACATCCTGAGTATCCAAAACACTGTCACCAATTAGCACCATTGATGAGCCACCACTGGCGAGAAACTGGCCATCGACTCCCACCGCAAAGACATACAGTTCGTCATCAACAAATGCTGAGTCAGTAGAAAAATCACTGACCGCCTTATCGCCTTGGTTCTGAATATGCAGCACGGCTTTGGATAACAGCGTTTTTGCTCTGCGCTCTGCTTGTGTTGAGACATGCGGCTCCGAGATATCCAGTACATTGACCGCTTGCTGGCTCTCTTCAGCTTGTACTATCGCGCTGCTGAGAGCACTCAGCATCACAGTGGCTAAAAGAAGAATTCGTTGTAATTTCAAGTTCATACCTCCTAGTATCCGACCATAGATGGCAGCCATAAGCTGATTTGTGGGAAGAAGGCAATCACAAACACACCAATTACCGAGGCAAGCACAAATGGGTGAATCTTAGCGGTAATTTGCTCCACTGTGGCCCCGCCTATCCCCGAGGCAACGAAGATATTTTCTCCCAGTGGTGGAGTAGCAAAACCAATCGACAACGTACATACCACCACAATCCCAACGTGCGTTGGATCCGCGCCAAGCATGTACATAATGGGCAGCAATACCGGCACAATGATCATGATGGCCGCTAGGGTTTCCATGAACATACCAATGAACAGCAGTAACGTGATGGTTAGCGCCCACACTAAGTACATGTTGTCGGTGAAGCCAAGCAGAGATTCCGCCACTACCACTGGTATTTTCTGTTCGATCAGCAGGCGACCAAACACAGTGGCAGCAAACAAGATCAGCAGGACGCGACCTGTAATCCAGGTTGTGGTTGACAGCGATTTAGTAATGCTCTTAAACGACAATTCACGGTGAATAAACAGCCCGACAAACAGCGAGTAGAAGATCGCAACCACGGCCGATTCGGTCGGAGTAAACATGCCGCTGTAGATACCGCCAAGGATCAGAAACGGCGCTAATATGGACCACACACCACGGCGCAAAGTATGCCTGATATCACCGAATGACCAGTTCTCTGTCAGGCCGGAATAGCCTTTGCGCTTCGCAATCATGTAGTTGGTAATAACTAAGGTCGATGCCATGATCAACCCCGGAATGACCCCAGCCACAAACAGCTTTGGAATCGATAGAGAGGCAAACTGCCCGTGCTGTGCAATGGCTTCCGGTGGGGCCATTAAACCCATCGCCGAAATGCCAAAGATGACCAAAGGAATCGAAGGCGGAATGATGATCCCGAGGCCCCCTGAGGCAGCGGTGACCGCCGAAGCGTAGCTCTTCTCATAATCACGTTTGACCATCGCTGGCACCATCAGCATACCCACCGCCGCAGTCGTCGCAGGCCCTGAGCCCGAAATAGCACCAAAGAAAAGACACGCCATGACGGTGGCGGCACCCAGCCCGCCAGTAACCGGCCCGGCAAGGCTCTCGGCGATATCCACCAATCGCTTGGAAATCCCGGCCGCTTCCATCAAAGCACCCGCCAGAACAAATGAAGGCAAAGCCATCAAAGGGAAATTACCGACTGAGGTAAATGCGATTTGCACCAAGGCAATCGGGTTCTTATCCAGTATTAAATAGGCAGCCATTGAAGCCCCTGCCAGAGACACAGTAATCGGTGCGCCTAAGATCAGCAGGGTTAAAAAGCCGCCAAACAAAATCAGAGTTAAATATTCATCCATCGTTACTTCTCTCTCTTACTGCGAGTTCAGCGACTTCTGCATCGTCAGTTTATTGAGCTCCTTGACCTCAGGGTCTTCACTTTTCACTCCTTTGAACAAGCGCTCGTAATTGTTCCAGAGGATCCTGATCATCATTAGTGAAAACGCGATCGGAAGAATCATGTAGAAATACTTCATCGGAATCCCCGTCGTCTGAGATTTCCAGAACAGGTTCATTTTGTTGAACACAAAGTCATAGCTCAGATAAACGAAGTAACCGTTGAACAGTAACCAAAGGAAATCTGCAATGGTTTCACTGATGGTCTGGACGATAGGAGGGAAAAACTTGAAGTGAAAACTGACTCGGTTATGCGCCGACATTTTGGCCGCGACAACCGCGCCTAAATAGGCAAACCAAACAAACATATAGGTGGCGACTTCGTCTCCCCATGGAATGGAGTAATCGAACAGCTGGCGTGAAATGATCTGTGAGAACAACAGCAGGACAAAACTTGCCAGTAGCAGGCAGCAAGTGTATTCCTCGACATTGTTCAAGTGTTTTTTAATTGTTTTAGCGACTGACATATAGCCTCCGATGTTGATCTTTACATGACAACCAGTCGCTCAAGGGTATTGAACAGATAAACAAGTAAGGCCATGTAAAAACCCTACCTGCCCTGCTCGGGACAGATAGGGTGTATCTTGTCGTTATTGTCTACCCAGTAGTTCAAGAACGTTATCTAGCTTTTCTTTGCCTCCGATACTTGAGTAAAACTTAGGCCAGACAGATTTAGTGACTTTATCAATCCACTCTTTCTCACCGTCAGCTGGGTCTGTAAACACCATGCCTTTGTCTTCAAGGTCTTTACGAATTTTGCTTTCTGTTTCCTGTAGGTAAGCAAAGCTGTGTTCCGTTGCTTCTTTACCTGCATCAAGAATGATTTTCTGCATTTCAGGAGATTGTTGCTGGAAGATACTTTCACTGATGATCAGTGGTTCAAGCGAGAAGATGTAACGAATGTTGGTGACGTACTTCTGCACTTCGTTAAACTTCATCGCATAGACAGTGATGTATGGGTTGTCTTGACCATCAACCACGCCTTGTTGCAGACCAGTAAATGTCTCAGACCACGCCATCGGAGTTGGGTTTACGCCCCAAGCCTGATAAGAGGCAATCATAATTTCGTTACGAGGGACACGAATCACCAAGCCTTTTAGGTCAGCCGGAGACGCAACCGGTTTTTTCGAGTTTGTCAGCACACGGAAGCCTGAATAGGCCCAGCCCACAACACGCACACCAGCATCACGGATGGTGTTTTCCACCAGCTCCTGACCGACAGGACCTTGCGTCAATAGCACAGCTTCTTCAGCACTTTGAATCACGTAAGGCATAGTTAGAAGGCCAACCGTTGGAGAGAAAGGTGTGACGTTATTGATCGCCAAAACAGAGAAGTCCAACAGCCCAATGGCCGCGTCGTTGACGGTATCTTGCTCGTTACCTAGCTGACCATTCGGAAACAGGTCGATTTTGACCTTGCCATCCGTTTTTTGCTCCATCAACTCTGTAAACTTAGTGCCGAGTTCCCATTGAGTGCCACCGGCGGCATCGCCGATTGCCATCTTGAAAGTTTGTGCAGCCGCTGAGTGTGACAATACTGTCATCGCTACAATTGTCATGCCTGCTACAATTTTATTCTTTATAAGTTTCATAGTCTTAACCTTTTCATATCGCGCAGATTCCCTACCTACGCTTTGCTCACAAGGTGACCTGGTACAACTTTCCTGGTCGTTTGTATTTCCCTAATCTGGAACGTTTAACTGGTTACAGCACCTCATCTTTTAGCTGATACCATTGATAGAGGAACCGCTGCCCAACTCGTCGAAATGGTGCAAATAACTCCGATTCCACCACTTCCCTCACGTTCGGGAATGGAAGTTTTGATTCAAATATTGGAAGGTCGAGTGTATGGCCTTCACCTGCTATCCACTGTGCTAAGCGCTTACCAGCCTGCGCCGAATACATCACGCCATTTCCGCCATAGCCCAACGCATAGAAAATGGACTCGCTCGGGTTTGGCTGATAAATCCGCGGCATCATGTCGTGGCTGACGTCTACCCAGCCCCACCACGAGTAATCGACCTGAATCTGATCCAGTGCGGGGAATTTACGCGCCAGATCTGCTCTTAGCATGTCTTCGTACTTTTTCTGCGGAGCGTCACGGCCCGTGATAGCACTTCGTGTACCAATCTGTACTCGGTTGTCTGGCAATAAACGGTAGTAGTGACGCAATACGCGTGTATCGGTGATCACCTGATTGGTTTTAAAATTGCACGCTGCTATTTCATCTGCAGTCAGTGGACGCGTCACCATGGAGTTAGATAGCACCGGCAACAGACGGTTTTTGAGAGAAGAATGCAGACCCTGACTGGTGTAGCCACCCGTACACACACCGACCGACTGCGCTTTCACCACTCCGCCAGGTGTCTTGAGATAATGCACACCACCTCGGGTTTCCCACCCTGTGACTGGACTGGCGGGGTGCACTTTAACTCCAAGTGCTCGCGCCTTTTTCAAGTAACCAAACGCCAACTTGCCCGCATGAATACCGATGCCTTCAGGCTCATGCATCGCCCCCGCCGCTTCCTGATCACCAACGTACTCTCGTTTTACAGTGTCGGCATCTAAGATCTGCGCATCATAGTTGAAGGTCTCACGAAGCAATTTGGCTTCCTTCTCCAACGTCGGCATGATCTTGGCGCGGTGAGCAATGTAGAAGTGGCCACCCGGCTGAGGATCACAATCAATGTCTTTGATCAGAGACTTAAAGGTGTTCATTCCATCCACACACTCTTGGTGCATTTTTAGAGCAGTATCAACACCCCAGCGTTGAATCCATTGTGAACGCTTCAGTCTTCCGGAGGCGCATTGCGCTTGCCCGCCGTTTCGGGTGCTACACCCCCAACTTAAACGGTTGGCTTCAATCACTGTCGCTTTAATGCCGTACATTTCAGCTAAGTGAATCGCGGTGCTTAAGCCGGTAAATCCGGAGCCAATGATGGCGACATCAACATCCATATCGGATGTGATCGGGCCGTCGTCTTCTGGCGGTGCGCCTGCCGTATCAACCCAGTAAGTCGGCGCGTATTCCTTACCCTGTCCCGGGTTTTTGTCTTTAAGCGGATCGTACTTGGGATCGTACTTATCTTTTGCTTGTGTCGTTTTTACCTGAGGCTCTTCAGCATCAAAGGCTGGCTGGTCCATGACTAAACTCATAATTCGACTCTCCTGGTCATAACACGTGAATAACGATTTCTTAGCGCGTTTATTTATTAGGAGTCTGTGCCGGTCGAGTTTTTCTGAACGCATTCTTCACTTGGATCTTGCCACCTTTAAGTGTGAAGACATCGACCATACGAGCTTCAGTCACACTGCCATCTGGATTGGTGGCAGAGAACGTTGATTCTGTAATGGCTTGGTCACCACAGACGAAGTGAACCGGATCACTCCAAGCTGCATCAGGGAAGTTTTTGAAGACCGCTGCAAAGCTGTCACGAACCGCTTCCTTTCCTTCAATAGTGGTGCCAAACAATCCTTCGCCAGCAACCGTGTGGAATACGCAATCATCAGTCATGAACGTCATCAAGGCTTCAACATCGTGATTGTTCCACGCATCGCTAAATGATTGTAAGAAAGCACTATCGACTTGGTTTTCTTGTACTAATGTCGCTGCAGTAGTTTGCATATTCATATTCCAAGGTCCTTTTATGTTTACGTTATTGGTTTAATATCAGCAGATGATCTGCCATTTATAATTAGAGCAATAAGACTAGTTAACATTTTGTTAACAAGGTCCCTCACTTTATCTTTGAGTTTTATTTAATTCAAACGTTGAGTTCACAGATTACAGTTTTATGACTATTTAATTATTCAATTAAAAATAAAATATAGATTTATTTAATAAAGCTATCAATTTGAATTATTAAATAATAATGACACTGTATGCTCAATCAAAATCAAAGTCTTGATGATAAACTCTTCCGTATTGTTCAAGAACACGTTGTTCATTTTTATTATCATGTTCTGATGAAATATCTCCTTTATTTTTATTACTCATGATTTCTGCATCATTTAAGTGAGTATGCACATCTGTATTTTCTTTTTCAGATTGATACGAAATACCCATAGCTATCAATTCCTCTATAAGTTTCTTTTTCACTGAAGGTAATATATGAATCAATGTCAATCGATTTGCATATTCCTTTTCCGCATACAAGGATTCAAAGTATTCTGTCGCGCTGCGTTTCAGAGGGTGGATGGAATACCACTTCTCTCGGTCTCGCTCATACGTATCACAGCTTGCAGCATTAAATATCTTTGTGCTTTTCAGAGAGTATGGGCAATCAACAAATCTAACATGCTGATTATCATTAGCTTTAAGTACCGTCATACTCTGAACATTGTCACTGTGGCAGACAGACCACAGCGCTTTACTGGCATTCTCAGTCCATTCTAATAGCTTGGTTGGAAAGCCTTGTAGCCTCGCCATACACATCAATAGCCAGTCATTAATCTCACGCTTATCCTGACAATGGAAGCCATAAACTCTAATGGCTGATAACGTCTCTTGCTCTAGGTCATATATATTTCTAGCACGAACACAACCAAGTTTAGGAACTAATATTGAGTTATTATTTTCATGTGCATGATATAAAGTTGGACCGCTATTATTACCAATGGTTTCTATTATATTGAAAAAGTCTTTAATCGAACTTATGTAGTGTTTATCATCCATAATTACATCCTTATAGTACTAATAATCACAAATACTAAGAAACCATTCGTTGACCATAAATCACAGTCAACATATATCCCGCTATAAAAATAGCATTAAGCAGTAATAACAGTATTGGTTTCCATCCGAGAGAAAAAAGCTTTTCAAATGAGGTTTTTACCCCTAAAGCTGCAATTGAAATCACCAGACACCATTTAGAAAGTTCAGACATACCTTCTGCCAATGGCGCAGAAACCCAACCAAAACTGTTAATCGTAATTAATCCAATAAACACAATCAGAAAGAACGGCATTATTGGTGTTGATATATGCGAATCTGAATTGCCGTTATGACTTTTTACCCTGAAAGTTAATGCAATGAGTAAAATCACTGGCATTAGCATGGCGACTCTGAACATCTTCGCTAGCGTCGATGCATCGCCGATTTCTGTCGATAACATGAATCCGGCGCCAACTACCTGCGCCACATCGTGAATCGAACCACCGAGGAACATCCCCGCTTCACTCGCTGTTAAGCCAAGTGAATTAACAATCAGTGGATACAACACCATGGCAATTGTTGAGAATGCGGCGACGCCAATCGCTGTCATCAGGGTGTATTGCTCATTCTCCTTGCTTTGAGGGATGGTGGATGAAATGGCCATGGCCGCTGAAATGCCACAGATTCCCGTTGCGCCCCCAGCAAGTAGGCCAAACGTTCCCGATACGTTAAGCAGTCTTGCCAATATAAGGCTAAATGAAATGGTCAGTACGACTGCGCCAGCCAGAATCCCTACCCCTTCCAGCCCAATCGCACTGACATCGCTGAAAGCAATACGCACGCCCAGCAATGCCACACCAATCCGCACCAGTTTCTTTGCCGCAAACTCGATACCTGCACCGCACTTTTCGTGATCGGATAAAAAGTGCAATGAGATACCCAGCAACAATGCATAAAGAAACTTAGGGCCTCCATAATGATCAGAGACAAAGGTTGCTGCCGCTGCAATCACGACACTTAGCAGCAATCCCGGTGCGATGCCTGTCGCCTCAAAGTAGAGACTACGCGGCATTTTCATTGTTTTAGAAATCATTACATCCACCATCTTACTCAATCCCTGAGTCCGGCCACTTTCTGACCGGACAGCCAGCCCGCGACTTATACGTAGTCTTTGTATTTGTCGAGGAAGCGAACAGGTTTAGACAGTGCATCTCGGCGGAACGGGTCACCCAATTCCTGAGTACACATGATTTCAATGATGGTGGTTTTGCCTTCGTTCATTTGCATGTCGATGGCTTTTTGCAGAGTTGGGCCAACATCTTCTAGTTTGTCGACGGTAATCCCTTCAGCCCCCATTGCGCGTGCGATTTCTGCGAAGCTCTGGTTATCCAGCTCACCAGCAACAAAGCGGCGATTGTAGAAGTCGACCTGGTTCTTCTTCTCTGCGCCCCATTGACGGTTATGGAATACCACCGCAGTCACTGGAATGTTGTGACGAACACACGTCATGGTTTCCATCAGGCTCATCCCCCATGCACCATCACCTGCGTAAGAAACCGCCGGACGATGTGGCGCTGCAACCTTAGCACCAATAATGGTTGGGAAAGCGTAACCACAGTTACCAAAGCTCATTGCTGCAAAGAAGCTGCGCGGTTTTTCAAAGCGAAGATAGCTGTTCGCCACTGAGTTGATGTTACCGATGTCGGTAGACACCATGACATCTTCTGGCATCGCTTTTTCAAGTTCACGCAGTACCTGACGTGGGTGTAGGTACTCACCACCAGAGAACGGTGTTTCATTAGCATTTTCTTCAATCATGTCTAGGCTGAACGGGTCACGTTCATGCGTCCACTCGTCGAGCTCTTTTTCCCACAATGCTTTTTCTGTCGCGACTTTATCCAAGCGTACTGCTTTGTTTTCATCACATGCCAGAGCACGTCCTTCAAGCCTTGTCGCTAATGCCACCGCTGATGCTTTCGCATCACCACAGATACCAACAGAGATTTTCTTAACCAGACCCAACATTTTATTATCAGCATCAATCTGGATGATTTTGGCGTCTTTCGGCCAGTAATCCATACCGTGCTGTGGCAACGTACCAAATGGACCAAGACGAGTTCCGAGCGCAATCACCACGTCGGCCTGAGAAATCAGCTTCATTGCCGCTTTAGAACCTTGATAGCCTAGTGGACCACACCAAAGAGGATGGCTGGCTGGGAATGAGTCGTTATGCAGGTAGCTGTTAACCACTGGAGCGCCTAAACGTTCTGCAAGGGCCGCACACTCTTCAATCGCATCGGCCATGACCACACCACCACCTGAAATGATGACAGGGAATTTCGCTTCTGCGATCAGCTCTGCCGCTTCATTCAGGGATTGTTCACCACCTGGGCCTCTGTCCAGACGAGCCGGTTTTGGAATCTCAGTCTGAATTTCACCATAGAAGTAATCACGAGGAATGTTGAGCTGGGTTGGGCCCATTTCACTCATTGCTCGGTCAAAACAGCGACCTGTGTACTCCGCCATACGATCTGGATGGGTCACATGGCCCTGATACTTAGTAAACTCCTGAAACATTGGCAGCTGGTTACACTCTTGGAAACCACCAAGACCCATAGTCTTTGTGCCCGTTTCTGGTGTGACAATCACAACTGGGCTGTGTGCCCAATAAGCCGCTGCAATCGCAGTAACACAGTTACTGATGCCCGGACCATTTTGTCCAATAACAACACCATGTCGTCCAGAAACTCGTGAGTAACCGTCAGCCATGTGAGCAGCGCCTTGCTCGTGCACTACCGGAATCAATCGAATGCCTGCAGGAGCGAATATATCCATCGCATCCATGAATGCTGATCCCATGATGCCGAACATATCTGTTACGTCATTGGCAACCATGGTCTCAACGAATGCTTCTGATGGTGTCATTGTCGCATTGCCGGAAACAACCGTGCGTTTTTCTTGCTCACTCATTCTTCCCTTCTCCTTGAATTGACATAAATTTCACTTTTCGGAATGAATTGTCTCTTTTTTTGATTCAAATTCACCTTAGTTGGGGATTTTTTCGCCGTCAAATTTTTTCATCAAATTGGAACAATTCATTCTAATTAATAAAACTAGATCACATTATTGACAGTTTTTTGTACAGAAAGTGTCGTTAAGTCATTCAGACCTGCTCATAATCGAGCACAGATTTGTTCAAGCTAGTAGATCGTCACTGAACATATGGGGATCAGCGCTGTATTAAGAGGGAAGGAAAATGGATCAGGCACTCATGGCACCAAACAAGCAGGTTAGCGTTCGCGAAACCTTTGGCATCGACAGTGATTTGGAGGTGTTGGCATTTGAACAAAAAGGAGAATATGTTCCTAAGATAGACCCTAACTATTGCTTTGATCCTGAGGTCACACTGGCGATTTTAGCTGGGTTCACTTCAAACCGACGCACCTTGATCCAAGGCATGCACGGTACGGGCAAGTCTTCGCACATCGAACAAGTCGCAGCGAGACTCAACTGGCCTTGTCTGCGAATCAATTTGGATGGCCACCTGAGCCGACTCGACTTAATTGGCAAAGACAGCATAGTGCTCAAAGATGGTTTGCAGGTCACTGAATTTAAAGAAGGTATTCTTCCTCAGAGCATACAACAGCCAATCGCATTAGTACTGGATGAATACGATGCTGGCAGGCCAGATGTGATGTTTGTTATCCAGCAATTGCTGGAACAAGATGGCAAATACACGTCTCTCGAACAGAATCGTGTGATCACCCCGCATCCGTTTTTTCGCCTGTTTGCGACATGCAATACTCTCGGTTTGGGTAACTTTTCTGGGCTGTACAGCGGGACTCAGGTCCTCAACCACAGTCAGTTGGACCGCTGGAATATCATCGCAACTCTCAACTATTTGGATGCCCAGCATGAAGCCGCAATCGTCTTGTCGAAGATCCCCCAGCTCAACACGGAAAACGGACGCCAACTGGTCAATAAGATGATTGCCACCGCAGGGCTTACCCGAAATGGCTTTGCCGCCGGTGACCTTTCCACCGTGATGTCTCCAAGAACCGTTCTGACTTGGGCGGAAAACATTCAGATTTTCAACAGCGTCGCTACCGCTTTCAGGCTGTCTTTCGTCAATCGTTGTGAAGATGAAGAGCAAGAACTGGTCGCTGAGTATTACTACCGCTGCTTTGGGGAGGCTCTGCTCTCTGACAAATGCGCGATCACATCTCAGGAGCCCATCAGCCATGGCTAGTGTTTCCTCTCAGCAGAAAAAGATCCTCGACCTGAGTGTTTCTGTCGCCCGTGCAATCAGTGGCGAAGACACATTAAGCTACCGAGGTGACCGTCTGTACAAAGGCAATCGCCCGTTTTATTTTCTGTCTGCCCACACCAATGACCTGACTTTCTTGACTCGTCACGAACTGACAAAAAGTAAACAGGCTACGCAGGGAAAAATGGACTCAGCCGCACTGAGACTGCTTTTATCCGACTCACATATGCACCAAGCACGGCGACCAGAACATGACATTGAAAGGCTGCTTTTCGACTTCTGCGAACAAGTACGGGTAGAGTCATTAATCCCAGAGCATTTCAAGGGTGTTCAACGGAGCACTCGCTTTAACTTCGCTTATTGGAGTGAGCAATATCATCAAAATGGTTTTACTGAATCTCGCCTCGGTATTCTGCTGTTTACCCTGATGCAGGTGATCTATTCAAGATTAACTGGCGTTGCGGTTACTGAACCGATTGCCGAGTCGATTGAAGCGACGCGTGCCGGAATCGTGCCGTTAATCGGGCATTCGCTCAAGTCATTAAAACAAAATAGGCATCAGCAAGCCGAGTTTTCGACTTACGCTCTGCAACTTGCCCAGTGTGTTTCCGAACTCATTGAAAGCGAAGAAAAAGAGTCCGAGAACCAAAGCACACCTATCGTCGAAGAAGACATCAAAATCCTCGCGCAAATTGCCCTTATCGTCGACGGAGATATAGAAGAGACTGACATTCCAGCCGATGAAACCGGCCAGAGTAAAGTGTTTGAATTGGCCGATGCGCAGTACCAGGTTTATACACGTGAATTTGATCAAGTTCGCCAAGCGACGTCCCTTGTCCGCCATGCTCTGCTCGATGAACTAAGACAGAAACTAACCGATGATATGATGGCGCGTTCGATCAATACCCGACGTCTGGCGGCGATATTAGCCAGCAGTGTGCTAATGCCAGAGCAAAATTGTCATCGGGATCAGTTAGAAGAAGGCACCGTTGACGCCGCCGCCATTACACGGGTGGTGACATCGCCCCATGATCGCCACATCTTCTTTCAAACTGACATCGGCGCCTCTTCCAACGTTGCCATTTCCTTCCTGATCGACTGCTCAGGTTCAATGCAAAAACACGCCCATAAGCTCAGCATGTTAATGGATACCTTTCTTAAATCTGTCGGGCTGGCCGACATCCCATGTGAAATTCTCGGATTCACCACCGGAAACTGGAATGGCGGCCGAGCTTACCGGCAATGGCTGAAGCAAGGGCAACCCCAGCACCCAGGGCGTTTAAATGAAGTACGCCATATAGTTTTCAAAGACTTTCATACCCACTGGCGCCGTGCAAGACGGGGAATCGCCAGCCTTCGTAAAGCCGACATTTTCAAAGAAGGGATAGATGGTGAAGCTATTCTGTTTGCAAGCCAACGGCTCACTCAACAAGGCGCACAACGTAAGATTCTGATCGTTTTTTCTGATGGGTGCCCGATGGATACCGCGACCTCAACGGCTAACGATTCGTTTTATCTCGACAACCACCTTAAGCAAGTCATCGAGCAAGCAACGAATAGCACCCAGATTGACATCTATGGCGTTGGAATGGGGGTCGATCTCAGCCCTTATTATCAGCGCAACATCATTATTGATCATCAGGAAAACTGCTTGTTTACCATCTGTCGTCACCTGTTCACTATGCTAAAACGGTGAACAGGGCGTTGTTAAGGTTGTACTGAAAGAAGAGAGGCGATGATCAGGTAGCTGCCTATCATCAACAGTACTGAAAATACCAACTTCCTCAGCTGTTGATTAGATAAAGGGGGTGGGAAACGCCGCGCGATGATGGTCACTCCTGTTACCAAAGGAATAGCTACTGCTGATAGCAGCAATATGCTCGATTCCAGACTGCCATCAAGATAGACATAAGCGGTGCGAGAAGCCGAAGTACACGCAAAAACCATCAATAAAGTGCTACGCACTAGCTCAATGGAAAACGGCTGTTTATAGAGGTGGTAGACAATCGGCGGCCCAGCCATGCCAAACAGGCCACCAGCCAGACCAGAGCCAAACCCTGAGAACAAAAAAGAAGTCGAAGTAGAACGGTTTTCAAGCGTTTTGGGCTTAAACATGAAGTTCAGCCCGGCACCGAGAATCATGATCCCCAGCATCCCTCGCATGATATTGGTCGCCGACTCGCTCAGCTCATCGAGCAAATACACACCCGCCATGACCCCGGGCACGATACCCACGACCAATACCAGCATGATTTTCAATTCCCCCTTTAGTGGCTTACCAACAAGTGCTACCAGACAGTTAAACAGGGTAACAATGCTGACCACAGCGGCGATAACAGGTAAAGAGACCAAATTCAGACTGACCGTCAGGCCAATCACTATGATTCCTAATCCAAAGCCCGTTACCGTTTGAAAGTAAGTACCAATGGCAATGGTCGTGAGTATGGCCAGTAAAGCGGGTATTTCCATTCAATCTCCTAATTCACGCTGCTGGTGAGCGCGGGGTCAACCGGGTCCGGTTGCGTGTTATTCTCTTCTTGTGCCTGCACTACTGTCACAGCAATGACATTCACGATGTCGTCGGCGGTACAGCCGCGAGACAGATCGTTCGCCGGTTGATTCAAACCTTGCAAAAGCGGGCCAATCGCAACGGCACCGCCGAGCCTTTCTGCCAATTTATATCCAATATTGCCAGCTTCCAGATTAGGGAAAATCAGCACATTAGATTGTCCTTTTACTTGAGAGTCTGGCAGCTTCTTGGCGGCAATTTCCGTCACGATGGCTGCATCAAGCTGAACATCCTGATCGACTGCAATATCTGGGCATCGCTGTTTCACCAGTTGGGCGGCATGGCGAACTTTGTCGACGGATTCGTGCTTGGCACTGCCGTTGGTTGAAAAGGACAACATTGCGACTTTAGGTTCTTCCATCAAAAGGTTACGAGCACTTTGAGACGCGGCCACAGCGATAGAGGCCAACTCGCTTTCATTAGGATCGATCACTAAACCACAGTCACTGAAGATCAATCCCCCTTTAAGGTTATGGAACGGTTCACACAGCATCATCAAGAAAAAACTCGACACCAATTCACTGTCTGGCGCTGGGCCAATGATCTGTAACGCTGCTCTCACCACATCTGAAGTTGTGTATTGCGCTCCATTGACCGTGCCATCACTTAAGCCTTCACGAACCATCAGGTTGGCGAAGATCAGCGGGTCTTGCACTTGTTGCAGTGCTTGGTCGTAAGACAATCCTTTCGCCTTTCTCAATAAGTAATAACGTTCAGCCAGCACCTCTTTAAGTGGTGAAGTGTCAGGAGAGACAATATGCACCCCAGCAAGACTGACTTGATGCAACTTGGCGGCATCACGAATCACTTGTTTGTCACCAACTAAAGTGATGTGGGCAACTTTCCTGTCCACTGCCATTCGAGCCGCAGCGAGTACACGCGGGTCTTGCGCCTCACTCAGTATGATCCGCTTACGATTCTGTTGAGCTTTGTTGATGATCCTTTTTATCGCTTTCATTTAACAAACTCCATTTAGTGAGACATATTGTTCCATATATTTATTTCATGTTAATGACGAGACAACAAAAGATCAATTTTTATTCAGAAAATGGATATATTATTATTAGGACTGTACAATCTTAGACTTGGATGTATCGCAAGGATGAATAAAAGTATGACAAAAGAAGCACCTCAAATTCAGGGGGATACGCCAACACTCCGACTTTTTGCATTGTTGGAGGTGATCGCTCAGAAAGACGAGTTCATTTCACTGCAAGGCTTAGTGGAAGAGACCGGACTGCCAAAACCGACGCTACACCGTATGCTTCAGCAGCTCGAATCAGCAGGTATTATTCAGAAAGATGGTGATGAAAAGCATTACAGCTCAGGCATTCGCCTAAGAAAGTTGGCTGAGAATTTGTTGCTCAATAGCACCATGCACAGTGCACGCCGCACCATTCTCGAAAACCTTAGAGCGGAAGTCGGTGAAAGTTGTAACCTGACCGCTCTGTCCAGTGGCGAGATCATCTATCTCGACCGTGCTGAAACCGAAGCGCCATTGCGTTTCCATCTCCACCCCGGCTCACGAGTCCCCGTGCATTGCTCCGCGACAGGAAAACTGTTCCTTGCTCACATGTCCAAGTCTCAGCGCCGCCGCTTGATAGAAAGCGTCCCGCTAACCCAATATACGGTCAACACCATCACCAATTTTGATGAGCTGGAGAGAAACATCGACGATGCAAAAATCCACGGCTTTGCCATAGATGATGAAGAGTTTTTACCCGGTTTAGTCTGTATCGCCGTATTGGTTCCGTCACCAAATGGACAATCTAATCTCGGTTTAGCTATTCAAGCCCCCGTGATTCGAGTCAAACCGGATGAGGCCATCAAGTTCCTCCCTGCCCTGCAGAAAGCCGCTAAAGCACTTGCAAAAATTGAAGCTGAGAATTGGGGCGGATAGTATTTTTGCAGTCAGACAGACAGCTTCAGATCAAGCTGGTCGCAGCTTTTCTCGCCAGAGATATGTACGACCAGCTCTATACCTTCATGCTACCAAAATAATAATCTTCCCTCAGCTTGATTCCAACAGCGCTACCCCTTCAATCCACTATGTCCGAATAGAGCATTAACTATTGAGTCTTAAGTAGAAATGACACAGCTCAGCGACTTCACTAAGAGATGAGCAACAACAAAATTTCATCCATTTTGTGAGACATGTAGCCAAGATCTATTACTTTGGTGAATTTGAAGTGTAAACCATTCATTATAACTATGTTTTTAGTTAGATTGATGTGCACTTTCTTTTATATCATTGCTTATCTTTGTTTGAATAACTCAAGGTGCATCATGGGTGTAACAGTTTGTGCGAATGGACTTAGCGTAGTCCATAAGGGATCCGGCGGTGAAGCCAATGCCACATTGCCCGACGTTTGTCTGACCACAGTCGGTAATGCCGTTGTACCTATCCCATATGGTAATAATGCAAAATCCGCTGATCTAGCAGATGGAACGACCACCGTCTCTATGGATGGCGGCAATAGTATTGCGATTAAAGGCAGTAAATTCGCGGCAAGTACCGGCGACGCAGGTGGCGATAAGAAAGGTGTCGCGTCAGGAACCATAGAAGCTGAAGCCGAGTTCATCTCCGCCTCTCCAACCGTTTCAATGGAAGGTAAAGGTGTTTGTCGTTTGTCAGACCAAATGACAATGAACAAAGCCAACACTATGTGTCTTGGCGGTGCCCAAAATCCTTCTGTCACCGTAACCGAAGATGCTGAAGGAACGTATACCGTCGATCTCTTCCTATCTTATTCAGATGGTGACCCTGTTCAAGGTGCGACCTACAAGCTGACCGATCAAAAAGGCGGCGTTTTTGAAGGCAAACTGGATGATAAAGGTAAGGCATCAGTAGGAGGTGTCGCACCTGGGGAGTTTGTTATCGAATATGGTGAAGACTCTCGCGATTTCGCACCTAATGTTCCGACAAAAACCAACCCCAACTTTAATCCAAATGCTAATGCACAACTGCTTATAGAGAAAACAAAAAAAGGTGAAGTGGGCTTTTGGGAAAATGCCTGGAAGCGTATGTCTGGTGCAGCTAGCTGGATATGGGGAGTTATCCTTGGGGACTTCAATGATGACGCCTCAGTAGAACAAATTATCGCCAACACAGCATTAACTATGATTCCGGTCGTTGACCAAGCAGCAGATGTACGAGATCTGTCCGCTAACGTCATGACACTGCTTGATGAAGCTGAACGTGATAAGCCAGAAAACTGGCTAGCACTCTCTCTTACCCTTATCGGCTGTATCCCAACCTTCGGCAGCGCGGTTAAAGGTACCTGTAAAGTCGCGCTAAAAGGTGGCAAAGGGACATCTAAAGACACTTTACTTGCGGTACTTCGAGGTCTAGGGAAAGGAGACCCAGAAAAGTTCCTCAGAACTCTGGATTGGATGGACTACGCCAAACAAGCAAGCAATATTATCTCTGATGTTCTAAAGCCATGTATCGAAGTAGCAACAGAGCTAGCCTCTTACGCGAATAGAATGGGGGCAGATGAGCTTGGTGCGTATTTCTTAAAGCTAGCCGATGAAGTCAAAGTGATTGATAAAATGGTGCCAGATAAGCTGAAAGAAGCAATGGGCGAATTTGATCAACTTTTTGCACGAATCTTAGGTAAAAGTGAGAGAGCTTATCCAGCAAAGGTGAAGCATGATACTGGTAAGACTTCTCAGTCAGGGAATAGTCACGATAAAACCCATGAAGAGAAAAAAACCAAGACTATCCGTTGTAAAATTTGCAAACGAAAAATTGTTAACGAAAAACACAAAAAGCGCTGTATTCCGCCTGCAAAGTAAAGTGAGTAGAAATGAGTAACAAAAAAAATGATCTATCTAGAACAGTACGGGGCGAATCGGAGAAAAAAGAAAATCACGTATTGAGGACCAAGTGCGACTGCCCATTAACTGGACACCATTTAATTAGCCATAGCTTATTTGATAATCTTACTACAGAACGCATCAATCAAATGGAGGAAAAAAAGTATAGCTGTAACGATTTGGCGAACATCGTAATTCTACCTAGCAGTGACAAATCCGTTGCTAAGAAAGTAGCATGCAAGTATAGATTACCGTGGCACTCTAGCGGTCATACAGGTAACAATACAATAAGCAAAGTGAAACTTAAGAATGACGAAGAAGTATACTCCAATACAGAGCCTAGCTCGATGTTAAATGGAGGAGACCCAAATAAGAGGGCTAGTATGCTGAATAAAGACAAGAATAGGCTAAAAGCATATCCTTCCAAAGCGTATCATAAGTTTGTTAAGCAAGAGCTCTTAGAGACTTTAGAAAAACTTCATTGCAAATTGCCACCTTCCGAATATCGAAAAGTGTTAAATGATCTTTCACAAAGAATTTGTGACATGTTAAGTGAATTTACAATATTGCTTCACAACACGGGACAGGATTTTTCCCCAGGCGAGACTGGTTGTAGAAGCGCAGATTGTTACGAGCGAACGCACAAAAATATGCATTTGCCGGAGATAGAGGATATATGGAGTAATCTTTTTTATAAGAAAGAAGGTATGTTCAATTATCTAAAGGTTGCCAGTAAATTATAGGTTTAATATGGAAATAGCATACATAAATGAAGACTTTAACGAAGGTGAATCACTTTTTACCTCCGTTGATATTCGTTCGTCATTCTATGATGACAACGATTTTACTCCTACTTCTTGTATCAACGAGATAGTTTGGACAGACGATGATATCTCCGATATGGAAGCATTAGATTTAATCAGAGGAGGGGCTTTCAATGTAACTAGGCCTATTGCAGAGCTAATAATGAGTTTCGACCCATATGGTGTGGAGTTTTATCCAGCTAAATTGACGTGTTCGGGAGATGGAGCGTTAACGGAACGTTACATAGTAGCTGTGGATAATCTGGTTGATGTTGTTGATTTTGATAGGAGCATAAAAGTAACGGACGTAACTACTCGTTTTTACTTGTCTGATGAAAAAATCAGGAAACTTCCAGAAAGCAAAAGGCATGTATTTAAGCCGATTGGGATGACGAAAACATTCTTTTCAATAGAATTGTTTGACGCTCTTGTCCGTTTAGATGCAGAAGGTAAGATAAATACTAGTATTGTTGCTTTTTCATTTGATACATCCGAAGAGACACCAAGAATATAGTAGAATAGGTAAACATAGTGATGAATGAATATACAGTTTTGTCTAAACAATCTATGGCCAAGTTTTTCTTCCAACAAAGCCCAAAACCTATTGTACCAGTAGAGCCAGATCTGTTACTGGAAATGACCTTTTCACCAAAGCTATTTATTATTAGCGATATTGCTTCAAAAGTAGAGCAGCTAGTACAACATGGCGTTGAATGGTTAGATGCTCGTGTTGACTGTTCCCCAAGCCAACCTTCAGATGATCAAATAAAGGTTTATGAAGATTATCGAATGCCATATATCCATCAAACTTATCGACTGACGGACAAAGAAAAACAATATGGTAAGCTTAACTGGTTAGACGTTAATTCGACTGATTTTGATTTCTCTAGACTTGAAAACATACCTCTAGAGGAACGTTTGATATTTAAACTCGAAGAAGATTTTGGGTTAATTTTCATCCACCAAAGTGTGATCGATTTACTTAAGAAACATGTCAAAGACGTTTGGGTTAGAGATATTTAGTGACTAAAGGGGAGCACTATGTAGGTGAGCCCTTTTCTGCCGTATGTTGGAAAACATTACTACTTTGGTAGAACGAGTATATAGCTTTCAAACTCATCACCTTTAAATTGATAACAAGATTTAAGAAAGGCCTCCAAATCAGTCTAAAACCGATAAAATTAAACTATGAAATTCTCGATTATTAGCGAAAATTACCAAGTTTCGAGTACAAGTTTTACATGTGTAGACAACAGAGAACCTCTTTACAGTAAAGCAGATTACGAACCAACAAGTTCAGCAGACCCTATTGTTTGGGAGGCTACTGATGGCTCAATAAAAGGTGTGGGAAGCATAGCAGACAATGGTGATCTTTGCGTAAGTAAGGAATTTGCTGAGCTAGTTATGAGCTTTGATCCTTTTGGAATTGAATGCTATCCAGCAGAACTTAAATTGCAGGATGGAGTGCTTAAGAACAGATATATATTGGCTTTGAATAATGTCATAGATGTCATTGATGAATCTAAATCAAGGACTAGAAAATCCCCCAAAAGAAATAAAATACTAATTATGGTTCTCTATTTGTCTGAGGAAAAACTACTTAATACTCCATTCAATAAGAGAGTATTGTTCCGAGTAAAAGGTGCAGAAACAGCGACGATATTCTGTGAAGAGATTTATGATCTTGCGAGAAAAAGCTCGCTATTTGAAGGCTTAAGAATGTTCAAGTTAGACTGTGACCAAGAAGTACCAAAGTACTAGAGAATTGTGGAGGTGATAAAATTGTAGAGGCGATGAAGAGCTTCGATCACCTATTTGCTTCAATATTAGGGAAAGCAGAGGATGTATTCCCTGCAAGAGTTCACCATAGTGGAAAAAAGGAAGTGCCCAAAGTGGGACTAAAACGACAAAATCTAACGAGAAAAAAACTTGAGCTTCTAAATGTAGAATTTTCAGGAAGGTAAAACAGGTTCCGGGGAAAAAATACGCAAACAAGAGTGGTACATGTGTAGGGCATAAGGTGATCTAAATGGCAACTACAGCAAGCGCGCCAAAAGGCGATTTAAAAGCTTGGAGAGAATATTTCCAATGGGTTGAGAAAAAAGGAAAACAAGGCAAGTTCAGAGGTGACCTTCAAAGACTGAAAAACCTTGATGCTCCCATTTGTTCCATAAAACTTTTTTCTAATATTAGCTCTACCAAAGACGCAAAAAAAGAATGGGAAAAGCGTCACCCTTGGGCAACTATTGGATTGGCAACATCTCACACTAAGAAAAGACTACTTACCCCCCACCACTTAATCACATGTGAAGTTATGTCTTCACTAAGCAGCCACTATGAGGATGTGATCGAAAATGATATTGGATATAACGTTAATAGCCCACAAAATTTAGTCATTCTCCCTAATAGCACAGTAGTTGCGTGTCACTTAGGCATACCGTTGCATGAAGGAGGACATGATGATTACAACATAAGTAAAAAAGAAGAACTAAAACTAGATAGAGCTGCCAATAGTCTAATTGACGGAGAAAGAGTTTGGAAACCAAACGTAGAAATGCATGCTTATCATGCAAAAGTATTTAAATTAGTAATCCCTATAATACACAAACATTTTAGATGCACCAAAGATCTAAACCACAATGAATTTATTGAAGATCTCAACAAAGTATCAAAAAAAATACTTCGCAAACTAGGAAAATTTCAATGGCTACTTCACGAAAATGGAATAGACTATAAGCCTTTAAACGCCAACGGTTGTATGAATACGTTGTTAATATCTAGCTATGGAGTAGGCGCTGAGAGTATCAGTATTCGAGAATCGGCAAAACGTCTACCAGAAAGTCATGAGAGCGCTCAACTAGCACCTTGTGAATGTCACCGTGAACACCCTGAATTAGATGAAAAGTATTATATAAAAAAATTTCACAAGTCTATTGGGCATCGAATATAGGGTGTAGTATGGAACTTTTAACTTTTGAAGATATAATCAGCTTGTGCGAAAAACAATATAACAGTCATATATTAGATTCATTTAGCAAAAAGAAAAGTTATTATTTGAGGTTGCTTTATGAAAGTGAAGGCAACGGTATAAATTATATAACATCCTTGCGAAGTAAAAATTTTATTTCTGATTATGATATATATCGACTAGCATATTCAAAAATCAATAACTTTTCTTCAGATTACTCTGAAAATAATCTACTAGATATTATAAGCACCCAAAAAAATGATGGGACACTATATTTATCCGACAGTAACCAGATACACAATTTATGCTACGATGCATATTCGGAATTTATTAATAAGATATTAAGCGTAGGTGGAAAAATAGATCATGATGAGTTTTTGTCAACTATGTTTTCTGGTGAAAAAGAAGAGTATTTATTATTCAACAAACTAATTGACAGGTTCAAATTCAGTTCTCAATCACTATCAGAATCCGCATCATGGATACTATACAATGAATATTACTCTGAAGAAAACGGAAAACTAGCGCTCGAAAAGATAATGAACCAAGGGATAGATATTAATTATCTCTTTGATGAAGATTTTGAGCTATGCGATTACGGTTCGTTTCTAGGTTTATTATTTTCTGAGCAACCATTACTGTTAATAAATGCTTTAAAAAGCAAACCAAATAAAGAAGTGATAAACAATTTCCCTTGGGGCTTCATAATCTCGGAGAGCAGAATGCAATCAGATCATGTTAGTGCTATTATAGCCCTTAAAAACTCTGGCTACACAATCCCAATCGATGAGATTATCGAACATTTGGACGAAAAAGGTGAAGCTAGCCTTAGTAATTTGATAAAGAGCAACATCTAGTTGTTTACTATATAAATGAATTAAGGCTTTATCCGCGAGTTTAGGCAACTTAACCTCATAGACCCGAGCTGTAAAATGTCGCTCCAATCAATCTAACTAAACACTTTCGATAAGGTGTACTCAAGATGAGTGCACCTTTTTTGAATTTATGGTCCCGAGAAAAGCTCAAAACAAATTAAATACATTTCAGGACGAGACATAGAATACAAAAAGCCCGCAAATCACTTTGCGGGCTTTTAAATGGGTGGAAGCCCCAGCCACATCCCGGCACACAAGTCACTCGCTGCGGCTGCTTCCTTCCGGACCTGACCGAGTTCACGAGCTATTGTTGCGGGAGGACCAGGGCCTCCATAGATTCTGTTTCCTTAGCATGGCTAAGGAGTGAGGGGATTATCAGCCATCACCGCAGGTAATTCAAGGGAAATTCTTAATATTACCTTCGATTTTGTGCCAAGTGATTAGTCGTTAACCACCCTTACTAAAATGGACAACATTTTGCTCATTAGACTGACGGCTTATTATACAGCGATGCTTCTCTCGTTTATGATCGTACATAGCTTGGTCTGCCTCGTTCAGCACTTCTTGCAGCGTCATAAAGCGGTCTCTTGGGCATGATATGCCAATCGCAACAGACACATCCAAGGAGACTTGATGGTCTTCGGAAACAAAGTGCAATGAAGATAACTTATCAATCAGAGCATTTAGAGTTACTTCCTCAGGCTGACCAATCAATATAAATTCGTCCCCCCCAATCCTATAACTGTTTCCTTTCCAATAAAGTTCGATTTGGCGCGCTACGGCTTTTAAGACTTGGTCGCCAATTTCATGTCCATAGGTATCATTAATAAACTTGAATCGGTTGATATCCAGATAGAGCAAGGTGTAATGAGCATTGATACCAGAACGAAAACGTCGGTGCATTGAGCGTCGGTTTTTCAATCGGGTCAGATTATCTGTGGTTGACTGGCTGTGAAGGTATATAGCCACGATCGCTAAGAAACCTAACACCAACATAAACAACGCCCTACTCTGGCGTGAAAAGCTCTGTTCCGCCTGAAGAGTGGCTTTCCAGTCTGGCCGATAGTCATAGCGTTTGACGATTCGTTCTGTGTCGATCATCTTCAACGCGCGACTGAACAAGGGCGCTAAGGACGCCCCCACCTGATTTTTGGCAAACCCTATCGCAATGTCTGAGGTGTAATACCCTCCTATCAACAGGTCTTCCGTCAAAGGAAGTAGATCTTTTGACTCTCGCAATAGCGTATTAAAGTTCGCTCGGCTTATCGCAATGTAGTCGACTTCATGATTCATAAGCGCCTTCAATTGCGACTCACTGCTGTCATACGTTAGCAATGTCTTCTTAGGAAGTAGCCCCCTTAGCAGCTCTTCGTAAAAATCATCTTTAACGACACCGATACGCTCAACAATCAGCTCTGAGACATTACTGTATACATTATCTTTGTAGCCTTCGCGCTTAACTAATATGGCTTCAGGCTGATAATACGGGTCACTATAGTAGACTAAGTCTTTGCGAGCTTCAGAGATCGCAATTGGAGAAAGCACATCAATACGTTTGGCTATCAAGTCACCATACATGCTCTCCCAAGATTCATCCGCGGTGCTTTCGAGCTTACAGTTCAACATCAGGATGTCGCATGCCTGAAGAACAATATCTGCAGTAATACCCGCTATAGAACCATCATTTAGGTACGTGGCGTATTGACCGATATTTTCGATTTTAACTCTTAGCGGACGATTAAAGTTGATACCACTATTGAGTACCGCTTGTCGTAGTGCCTGCTGACGAATCTCAAATTGATATTGGTTGATAGATTCGCGTAAAAGCTTTTGCACTTCAGCGCTATGTACATAGTGCTCGATCGTTTTCAATAATTGGTGGTGGGCACCTTTAAGTGAAACGATAGAAACAGGCTTGATTGAAAGCTGGTGATTGAGCAGCTGCGCATCATACCCCGCAAGCAACATAGGCTTGAGCTGATTGATAGCATCAACCACACCATCCACCGTTCCTTGTTTGAGTAACTGTAGAGCTTCAGACTGACCAGAATACTCAACCAATGCTATCGCAGGAAAAGCCTTGCGGATCAGCTCGCCATATATAGTGCCTTTCGGTACACCGACGGTATGAAGTTTATCTAATGTCGCATTAGTAGCGCTGTAGACGTAGGTATACTCAATATTGGTTGGGCTAGAGAAATCAAAGTAGAGCGCTCTATCTGGCGTGTAAGTCACGTTCGCCGCAAAGTCACTTTCCCCTGCTTTCACTGAGTCCAGGATCGCATCAAAGCTAGGGTAATAAACGTATTGAACATCAAGCTGAAATTTAGACGCAACGGCATCAAACAGAACGCGCGTCACTACGTCGTCTGCTTCCATGGCAACTTTATAATTGGGAGTCTGGGCTTTGACGGGCAGAAACCAGATAGCGAAAAGCAATACAGCTATCCAGCCGAAGCGTCGTTTTATTAGCATAGAGAACGTTCAAAAAGACAGTGCGACTAGGAGGTGGTTATAGTGCAACCACACAATAAGTAATGTTTAAAATATGCGCAATTCTGGCATAGATAATAAAATTGTCCAAGCGCATATTTTAAAATGAACTTATCTTCTTTAACTATAAATCTGCTTCCTCATCTGAGCTGCGCAAAATGTAGTCGGTCATCCATGCGGTACCCAGCAAGCAAATCCACACGACAAAAACAGGGTTTGGCACCTCAACCGTTGGCGTTACCACTAACGCTGCAAATCCAACCGTAGGGAGCGTCCAGCACAGCAGCTTTCCCCAACGGAAGCTCTCTAATTTAGACAAGCTTTCCATGGACGCAAATATTCCCGTGACACATAGCGCAACCAATGCCGCGTAGGATAAGTCAGCCATCCACAAAGGTAGAATCAGCCCCAATGCCCACCAACTATGTTTGTTGTTAGACTGCCAATGGCGTGAAGCCCACCATGTCACAATCACCGACAAAGTCTGCACAACGGTAATCATCGGATCTCCACCGAGTTTGCCTCCCGACTGAGTCACCATAATTCCCACCTGCAATGTCAACACGATAAGTGCAGCGGTCAATAAGACACCTAAACTGCTTCGTCTGGAAAATACCACCATCAGCAGCGGGAATAATATCCACTGGCTAATCGAAAGTGCAATCGGTTGATAAGGCAACGTCAAACCATAGGTCGTTAGCGCGGCCATCAGAATAAGCCCAATAACACCACCTTGCGGAAATATCCATAAAGCGGGAATGATCAAAGCCAAAACAGGAATGTCGCCGTCACTCAGACTGATAGCCCGAGCACAAACAACAGCCAACAAGGTTGTCACTAAGAACTGAAATGTAGAAAATACCATGCCCTCTCCTTATCCCTTCCATGGAAAAATCGAACTAGGACAAAATCATTATGGACCAGTTTTTAGCGCAAATCTTTGCGGTGATTCACCAAATTCCATGTGGAAAAGTAACCACTTACGGAGAAATCGCCAAACTTGCTGGTTATCCGGGCTATGCTCGCCATGTCGGAAAAGCCTTAGGTAACCTGCCAAAAGACTCAAAACTCCCTTGGTTTAGGGTCATTAATAGTCAGGGAAGAATTTCGCTAAAAGGTGAGCATTTAGTCAGACAAAGGGAATTGCTGATAGCGGAAGATATTGAAGTCACCAACGATGGAAAGGTGAACTTGAGAAAGTTTCGATGGCAGCCTTAGGCTGCCATCTAACATTGCATACTAGTGGCTGACTCCAACCAAAACTAAATCAACGTGACTGGTCTGATTCTGATCGGTGATCACTGGATATACGGTATCACTGATGAGACGCAGTTGACCGTCTACTTCGATTCGCGCACTGACACTGTAAGTGTGATGCGGTTTTATTTTTCTCGGATCAAACGCTAAATCAAACTTAAAAGGTACTTGAGTACCTCCCGTTTCAAATCGGTGTTTTGCTATCACTGTAGCGGGCGCATCCGCGAGTGAGATATCTTGCAGCGTCACGGTTACCAGCGCACTGTCAGGCAATGCAATGAATTGTCGATAAGCGACGGTGCCTGATACAGCTGTCATTTCCACTTCCCCTTCAACTTTCTGCGGAGACTGGCAACCAAGCAATGCCATACCCAACATAGCGGAAACAAACAGCATCAACGCTTTCTTCATAAAGCCTCACATAAACAATGGAATACCGGAAGATTATATGCAGTGGAGTTCGCTTTGTCATGTTCCTAACCGCGTGATGCTCCCTCACCTAAACACGTTGGTCATTTTTATCACATAACGGCCAAATAGCTGTTTAACTTATCAGTTTGTGCTTAAAATAGACGTATATTGACTAAATTGTTAAAGGTACAGGAATGAGCAAGCCACTCAACGAACTTCTGGAATTATTGAAACTGGAGAAGCTAGAAGAAGGGCTTTTCAGAGGCCAGAGTGAGAATCTCGGCCTACCTCAGGTTTACGGTGGGCAAGTGATTGGTCAGGCGCTCTCTGCTGCTCGATACACAGTGGCTGATGATCGAACGGTTCACTCATTCCATAGCTATTTTCTTTACCCTGGGGATCCAGAAAAGCCGATTGTTTATGATGTAGAAAACCTACGTGATGGCAGAAGTTTTAGCACTCGCCGAGTCAAAGCAATTCAAAATGGCCGACCGATTTTCTATCTCACCGCTTCCTACCATGGCGAAGCACCGGGATTTGAGCATCAAAACACCATGCCAGACATTCCGGGCCCAGAGAATTACGCCTCAGAGTCAGAGCTGGCGGAACGAATCGCGGACTTTTTGCCAGAGAAAATTAAAGTGGCATTCTGTGGCGAGAAACCAATCGAGACTCGCCCTGTAACGGTGGTAAACCCACTGAAACCACATAAAGAAGAGCCAAAGCAATATCTGTGGATTAAAGCCAACGGAGAAATGCCGGACAACCAGCTGATTCATCAATATCTGCTGGGCTACGCATCGGACTGGGGTTTTCTGGTCACAGCATTACACCCACACGGCGTATCACTGATGACACCTAATTTCCAAGTCGCCACTATCGACCATTCCATATGGTTCCACCGACCTTTTAAGATGGACGAGTGGCTGCTTTACGTTATTGAAAGCCCAACCTCAAGTAATACTCGCGGTTTAGTTCGAGGCGAAATATACAATCGTCAGGGCCATCTGGTGGCTTCTGCTGTTCAGGAAGGTGTGATGAGGTTTACCAAGTAACCAATCCCCAAAAAGACACCCAATGTAAAATTTCTGTATGCTCAGAGAATTCAGGTTTACTCTGAGCATCTCATCAGATTAGGATGCTGGCATATGCATTATGTTTAGCTTATCGCGATGAAAAAAAATCTCCTCACTCTCATTCTGTTTCTTTTCTCTACACAAGTGCTTGCTGACTCACTAACAAAGCAGATAGCTCTGATTGAGCAGCAATCTGGCGGTCGTTTGGGCGTTGCTGTACTCGACACACAAAATCACAAACAATGGCAATATCACGGCGATGATCGTTTTCCAATGATGAGCACATTTAAAACACTCATGTGTGCCAATGCACTCTACTTGGCTGAACAAAAAAAGCTTAACTTAAATGCCACAACCAAGGTCAAAAAAAGCGTTCTGGTGACTTGGTCCCCGATTACTGAGAAGTTGATTGGTCAAGAGATCACTGTTCAAAAGGCATGTGAAGCGACTATGCTGATGAGCGACAACACTGCAGCTAATATCGTGTTGCATCAAATTGGCGGGCCAGAGCAGGTTACACAGTTTGTCCGCAGTCTCGACGACAAGGTCACTCGACTGGATCGATTTGAACCAGAGCTCAATCAGGCCACACCTGGAGATAAGCGAGATACCACGTCACCTAGTGCTATGGTTGAGTTACTCAACACCCTCTTACTACAAGACGGGTTGAATCAGGAATCTCAACAACAACTACTGACGTGGATGAAAAACAATAAGGTCTCGGATCCTCTGATTCGTTCCGTTTTACCTCAAAGCTGGTCTATCGCCGACCGCTCCGGAGCGGGTAATCAAGGATCAAGAGGTATAACTGCACTAGTGTGGAACTCACAGCGCAAACCTGTCATCCTCAGTATCTACCTGACGCAAACTCAGCTTGATATGGCGCAGCGTAACCGCGTAATCAATCGAGTTGCTAATCTGGTGTTTGAACAGTTTTCTGTGAAGTAAACACACAAAAGAAGCCGTAAATGGCTTCTTTTTTAACTTAAAGTTGCTAGTCATTATTAATGGAAATGCCCGTGTGAGCGCTCGGCGCTGTAACCACGAAAGCTCGAATCGGTTGTGCCTTTAAAACAGTTAAGTACCCAAGGAAAAGTGTCCGTAACATAGTAGCCATACTGCCCATCTACCGTCATACCATTACATTCATCAAGGTCTCCCAACCCGACAGTATATTCCCAATCCCCGCGAAACTGTCCATCGTAATTGCTACTGGCTACATTACCTCCCACAACTGGTGCGGTATAGCTTCCTTCATCAACACGAGCTCCCGATTTAAGTTGATAGCTTGAAAGCGCCTTTCTTACTTGACCTGTTGAACTGTCAGTAAAACAACTTCCGTATACTGGGAAACCATCGGCAGCAAAGCCAATAACAGGCGACGCTTCACCACCAGCACAATCCTGAATAAACATTGCCACCGGATTACCATGATAGTGATACTCGCCTGTTGGTTGTACATGGGCATTGTGGGTATCAGTACCGAAGCCATTCAAGGAAGACATAGGATCGTAACGCCAAGGGTTGTTAATCTGGTCCTGACCACACCCTGTTCTTTCATCTCCGACGCCATAACAAGCAGCAGCAAGCAAATCCACTTTTACGCCATTGAGTAAAATCGCTTCTGATGTGCCAAGACTCAGCTCGGTTACACTGGAGGCGGCACTCGGAGAAGCTGTGAATTCATAACCAATACTCTGCTCCGACACATTTGTTGCAAATGACGCAGTAGCATCGTTAAAGTCATGATTGGGAATTGCATTCGACTGCACGATACACTTCGTGCCACTGGAGGAGATATCCACTTGTCCTGTAAACAGTAGCGACCGCTGAATATCGTTAACTGAAGAAAAGAAATTCCCTAAATACTGCTGACAATCACCGGAAAGGTTAGTGAAATAGGTATTTGTGATGTCAGAGCTGGAACCCGTGGCAGAGTTTTCCTCCTCGCCACTATTACAACCAAACAGCAACAACATTATTGCCGCCGTCGAGGAATATGAGACTAGATTTGAGACTGGCATTTCATTCACTCTATTTATGATTATTTTTAGTGAGATTAGCCAGCCCTCCAAATTTATAAATCTGATTTACCAGACTTTACGTGTCTATACACTTCTTTACGTTTCTTCAATCGGCAACGCTGTTGTGTATTTGAGCGGTTCCATCGCAAAGGTTGAGGTAACATTGGATATCCCTACGACAGAATTAACCAGCTTTTTATAAAAGTTATCAAAGCACTGCATATCTTTGACCTGAACTTTCATCATGTAATCGTATTCTCCGGCCATGCGATAGAACTCCATTACTTCAGGAAAATCCGAGGCTGTAGATACAAACTGACTATACCACTCATGGGAGTGATCGCAGGTTTTCACCAAAACAAAGGCAGTAAAAGATAAGTCGAGCTTTTCTGGGTTGAGCAAAGCGACGCGTTTTTCAATCACCCCTGATTCTTCCAGCTTTTTCAATCGCTTCCAGCATGGTGTTGTCGTCAGATTTACCGCTTCTGCCAAATCATTGAGCGACAAAGTCCCATCTTGTTGTAACAACGCTAGGATTTTTCGGTCCACTTTATCCAGTTCCATACTCACCGTCTCATGATAGAAAAGTTTTCTCCAAATAAAGCAAATTAAAGGCAATTAGGCAAAGTATTTCTCCTATTATATAGATAGATTATTAGCATAACGATGCTAAGGAGATACCCATGTGTACAGATCACAACTGGATTAATAACGCGATTCGAAAAATTGAGGCTGATTTCCAACGCTCCGCAGACACCCACTTGATCAAACTGGATTTACCAAGTGTGGAAGGGATCGATATTTACCTCAAAGATGAAAGTACACACCCAACAGGTTCTCTAAAGCACCGTCTAGCGCGTTCACTTTTCCTATACGCGATTTGTAATGGCTGGGTTGGCCCTGAAACCACCATTATTGAGTCGTCATCGGGTAGCACCGCTGTCTCTGAGGCGTATTTTGCTCGTCTACTTGGATTACCATTTATTGCTGTCATGCCGAAGTGCACAGCGAAGAAGAAAATTGAGCAGATTGAGTTTTATGGTGGTCAGGCACACTTGGTTGATCGCTCAGATCAGATCTACGCAGAATCACATCGATTAGCGAAAGAGCTCAATGGCCATTATATGGACCAGTTCACCTATGCCGAGCGTGCGACAGACTGGCGTGGAAACAATAATATTGCCAATTCCATTTTCAGCCAGATGAAGCTTGAAGATAACCCTATTCCTAAATGGGTCGTCATGAGCCCGGGCACGGGGGGGACTTCCGCGACCATTGGCCGTTTTATTCGCTATCAGCAACACTCGACTAAACTTTGCGTCGTTGACCCAGAAAACTCGGTCTTCCATGATTTCTTCAAAACAGGCAACCCTGAACTCAAAGGAAACTGCGGAAGTAAGATCGAAGGTATTGGTCGACCTCGCGTAGAGCCAAGTTTCATTCCGGGTGTGATTGACGAGATGCGCACTATTCCAGATGCCGCTTCAGTCGCCACTGCGCACTGGCTTGAAAAAATCCTTGGCCGTAAAGTAGGCGCATCAACAGGGACTAACCTGTACGGTGCACTGCAGATAGCAAGTGAAATGAAAGCACGTGGTGAAACAGGCTCTATCGTGACACTTTTGTGTGATAGTGGTGAACGTTACCTAGACACCTACTACAATAGTGATTGGGTAAAACAAAACATCGGCGATTTGCAACCTTACCTAACGAATTTAGAGACGTTTGAAGCAACTGGCCAAATCTAAATAACAATAACAACGTCAGTTGGAAACTCAAACGCCACTCATCTGAGTGGCGTTTTCATATTAAGCCAGAAGCCGCAGGCTCTGATTAGCTCTTTTTCTGGCGCGCTTCGTAAGCCGCGAGTTGCTCAGGTGTCGCTTTCGGCTGATGGTTCTGCTTCCACTCATCGTAAGTCATGCCATAAACACGCTCACGAGCGTCATCAATGTCCAGCTCTAAGCCCTGAGTTTCCGCTTCAGCTTTATACCATTTACTGAAACAGTTACGGCAGAACCCCGCAAGGATCATCAGATCAATGTTCTGCACGTCTTTATTCTCATCAAGGTGAGAGAGCAAACGGCGAAATACCGCAGCATCTAGTTTGTCCTGCTCTTCTTGAGAAAGGTTTTTATATTTAAATTCAGCCACTTTACTTACCTATTGTTGTTCTGTATCGAATTATCTTATCAAGTCTTGGCCCAATACAAAAACGCCCAAGCACTTGGCTTGGGCGTTTATTACAAAATTGAGCTTAACCTTGAATACCAACAATCAACCATGGAGCGTTAGGTACCGTTAGGTCACGCTCAAGGTGCCAGATGTCTTCAATGTTCTCTTCAACATTCTCTACAGCATCACGGTAGCGGCCGCTAAACTGTAAGCTAAGCTGAGCTTTACTTGCGTCATAGTCTGCACGAACGATTTCTGCATCAACGTACATAACATCAGTGTGTTGCTCACCTTCCAGTTTCGCACGCTCAGCTTTCAGGTCTTCAAACAGACTTGGAGAAACATATTCTTCAATCGTATCAAGCTGGTTGTGGTTCCATGCGCCTTGAAGAGTTCGGTAATGCTCACGAGAGCCATTAATAAAGGCCACTTTATCAAAACCCGGTGGATAGTTGTGTGGAATATCAGATTGCGCACCAAAGCCAAAACCACCTTGGCTACCAGACTGAGGCTGTTGCTCGAAGTTATGAACATTCGGTTGCTCAAACTTAGGTGCAGAACCACCAAACGCAGGCTGCTGTCTTTGCTGATTCATACTGCCCTGCTTCGAGCCAAGCAAACCGCGCATCAATTTGAAGATGATAAACGCCACTAAGCCCATGATCAGGATATCCATGAACTGGATTCCTTCAAACGCGCCACCGAAGAATGCTGCTAAAAGACCGCCTGCTAAAAGACCGCCAAGCAATCCGCCCATTAGGCCTTTTTTACTAGACCCTTGCGTTTTTGCGCCTTGGTCTTTACCAATCGAGTTTGTGTTTTGCTGTTGCTGCTTTGGTGCAGGAGCTGTTTTAAAGCTCTTACCAAATGACTTACCGCCACCAAACTTCTTCGCTTCTGCGATAGGAGTAATAGCAACAGATACCATTAGCAAAGCAACGAGGGAAAAAAGTCGTTTCATATTTTTCCTTAGGGTTTCCTGTATAAGGTAAGAATTATACTTATGGGGCAATAGTAGCCTTTGTATCTAGAGAATGAAATATGCCAAAGTCGAATACATGTATCAAAGTATTGCAAATTAGCGCTTCGCCAGTTGCGCTTAGCCGAGACCCTTATTAGAATATTGAACGTTGTTCATTTTTGAAAATTTATCATGGCCCGTAGAAACGATCATACGCGTGAAGAGCTCATCGCTCTCACTCTCGACACTGTCAAAGACTTCCTCAGCGAAAACTCCTATCACGAGTTAAGCCTACGTAAAGTCGCTAATATGATCGGTTATGTGCCGAGCACCCTAGTCAATGTGTTTGGCAATTACAACTTACTGCTACTCCATGCTGTTGCCCAGACTCTCGATGAACTGGCTGAAGAAGCTAAGGTCGTCGTCTCTCAGAGCCAAGATCCTAAAACCGCGCTCTACGAGTTAGCCTACTGCTATCATGATTTTGCTCAGCGCCACCCACATCGCTGGCAGCTGATTTTTGAGCACAACATGAACGGCGAAACTCTCCCTGAGTGGCAAGCTGAACGCATTGACAACATGACTGGCATGCTTGAACAGCTGCTGCAGGTTCTTGCACCTCATCGCTCATCGAAAGAAGTGTTGCAAGCAAGCCGCGTTCTGTGGTCAGGTGTGCATGGAATTACACTACTTAGTGTCGATGATAAATTCTTCGCAGCTGAGCCAGTTGACGGCAAAGAGCTCATCAACAACTTGCTCTCTCACTATATCGCGAACTGGTAATCGCATCCTAAAGGAACAGGGATAATCATGCCAAACAGCCAAACCTCTCTTTTAGGGCAGAGACGCTTTCTGCCCTATTTCGTGACTCAATTTTTTGGTGCTTTCAACGACAACATCTTCAAAAACGTTTTACTGTTGTTTGTTGCTTTTGCTGGAGTTGGAGCGCTACCTATTTCTAGCGACTTGTTTATTAACCTAGCGGCGGGACTATTCATTCTTCCCTTCTTCCTTTTTTCCGCGTCCGCTGGTGTTTTAGCCGATAAATACGAAAAGTCTTGGTTCATTCGCAAAGTAAAGCTGGCTGAAATCGGCATCATGTGCCTTGGAGCTATCGGCTTTATTACTGAGAGCTACATCATTCTTCTCATTCTACTGTTTTTGATGGGGACACAATCGGCGTTTTTTGGCCCGGTCAAATACGCATTGCTTCCACAACAATTAAAACCTCAAGAGCTGGTGCCTGGCAACGCTCTGGTTGAAACGGGTACGTTTCTCGCAATTCTTCTTGGTACACTCGGTGCTGGAATTATTGCTTCAGCCGAAAGCGCCAAATACGTAGCAGCCGGATGCGTCGTATTGTTTGCAGTGTTTGGTTATCTCGCCAGTCGTTCAATTCCTGAAGCACCCGCCAGCGCGCCAGACTTAAAGTTCCGCTGGCAGCCGATCAAACAAACCCGCAATACCATCGCCATCGCTAAATCAGACAAAACGATCTTCCAAGCCTTGATGGCAATTAGCTGGTTCTGGTTCTTAGGTGCAGCTTACCTGACCCAGTTCCCCAATTTCACAAAAATCTACCTTAATGGCAGTGAAAGTGCAGTCTCGTTTCTATTGGCACTTTTTTCTGTCGGCATCGCCTTCGGCTCTTTGGCCTGTGACAAACTATCCAACCATCGCATTGAAATCGGTATCGTCCCGCTGGGCAGCTTAGGTATCACCATCTTTGGGTTCTTAATGGCAACGTCTGTACCAACCAGCCTGCCAGAATTTGAAACCTTTACAGACTTTGTCTCTTATCAGCCACTGTGGCCTGTATTTATCTCGCTGCTGATGCTGGGAGCATCCGGTGGCGTGTTTATTGTTCCGCTCTATGCATTGATGCAGCAGCGTGCCAAAGTCACAGAGCGCGCTCAGGTGATTGCAGCACTTAACATCTATAACTCACTGTTTATGGTGGGCAGTGCCGTACTCGGTATCATCTGTCTAGCGATTATAGAAATGAGTATTCCACAGCTATTCCTATTACTCGCGCTCATGAACCTAGTGGTTGCTATTACCTTGTTCTTACGAGTTCCCATTTTCGCCGTGCGTTTTATCGTTTGGGTTCTCACCCATACTATGTATCGCGTTAAACACAAAAACTTACACCACCTACCTGAAAAAGGCGGAGCGTTGCTCGTCTGCAATCACGTTAGCTATATGGATGCTTTGCTGCTAAGCGCGGTTTGCCCAAGGCTGATTCGTTTTGTAATGGAAGAAGATTACGCCAACCTTCCACCTTTGCGTCGTTTTCTTAAGCGCGCGGGAGTAATCCCTATCTCCGCTTCCAACCGACGCTCCATTCGCAATGCGTTTGGTGAGATAGAACAAGCGTTAGAAGAAGGCCATTTGGTATGTATTTTTCCTGAAGGGCGCCTCACTAGCGATGGTGAAATGAATGACTTTATGCGTGGCATGGACATCATTCTAAAACGGAGTCCTGTCCCAGTGATCCCGATTGCGATTAAAGGTTTGTGGGGTAGCTTCTTCAGTCGCTATAAAGGAAAGGCTTGTAGCGGCCTACCTACTAGATTCTGGTCCAAGTTAGAGATAGAAGCAGGTCAACCTGTTGATTCCGCGGCGGCAACCACTGAGTTAATGCAGCATCAGGTCTCTCAGCTCAGAGGTGATTGGAAATAACTTTGCGAACATACGTTCACTAAATATGAACGTATGTTCAATTCATTCAAATCTACTTATCGGCTGGTTTTAGTTACACTCACCAGCTGTTTTGATTGCTATTTTGTGTAATGACGACGATTAAAAAGCAACTGCCATTTTGGTTGGCAATGATCATCTGCCTGACACCATGGATTACTTCACCAACCGCATTAGTGATTGGTTTCTTGCTGGCTTCATTGGGCATGGTGCCACAAGACTTTAATCTGGCAAAAGTGACCAAAAAGCTATTGGCTTATTCAATTGTCGGCTTGGGCTTTGGCATTCAATTCAAAAATGCCCTTGCGGTTACCTCCGATGGCATAGGCCTTATCGTTACCACCATTATCGGCACCTTATTCATAGGCTGGTGGGTAGCAAAAGCCATTGGCCTAAATAAAGAGACGGGGTACCTGATTTCTTCCGGAACAGCCATCTGTGGTGGCAGTGCTATCGCCGCGGTTTCCCCTGCTATCAAAGCAAACGATGAGCAAATCGGCCTTTCTTTAGCCACCGTATTTGTCCTCAATTCTGTAGCTCTATTTATCTTCCCTGTGATTGGCCATGCGCTGAATCTCGATCAACATACTTTCGGTACGTGGGCTGCGATTGCCATTCATGACACTTCATCCGTCGTTGGTGCGGCATCCGCCTACGGTGAGGAAGCACTCACCACCGCGACAACCTTAAAACTAGCACGAGCTCTTTGGATTATTCCGGTTGCGTTATTCAGTGCCTTTTTATTCCACAGTGATTCGAAGAAAATCACTATCCCCTACTTCATCTTGTTTTATTGCGTCGCCATTGCAGTCAGCGATCTGTTGCCACAGTTTGAGGTGATCTATCAGGGAATCTTTGATGTTGCTAAGCGGGCTTTAGTGGTGTGTCTGTTTTTGATTGGCTGCGGAATTTCGGTGGAAAAGCTCAAGTCTGCTGGGCCTAAGCCATTGCTGTTTGGTGTCACGCTGTGGATTGCCATATCGACCAGCTCATTGGCATGGTTAACGCTTAGCTAAAGCTCTTCAGGCTCGATTTTGAGCTTTCTGCGCTTTTGTCGTTGGTATATTAAGACCAAAGCAGCGATAAATAGAAACGCAGATAACTCAGCCAGTGATCGCACTAAGCCTTCACTTTGGACTGCGACCAAAATCTGAATCAATATTGCCAACACAATGACGGCTTTCATGAACGCCTCTTATATCCATATACTCATATTCCCGAAAGCATTATGAGATAGAGTTATAAGTTTGATAAATTCAGATTTGGACTATGAAAGATCAATTTCAACTAAGTTGACTTTCGCATTTGCAGATTGAGTTAACATACGAGCCATTGCTTAATTCAGTAATTTGAGCACTAGTGCTCAGCCAAAGAAAAAACACTCGTCAGTTAACAGAGAAGAATGTGGTGATTTCATCATCCCCCTGAAGTGCAGGATCGACTAGTCACCGATTCTGCACTTCACATTACTTATCGAATTGAGTCAAAAGCCAATCTTTGACTGCTTTTCGCGACACTTTGATCCCCGACTGGCAAAGAAATTCTGGCAACTCATAGTAGGCTATCGGCCATTTAAATCGAGTTAAAGACTTGCCGATACGCTGTTCGATACGCTCTACATTTAAACGCTGTTGACTTTGAATAACTGCGACAGGTCGATGCCCAAATTCTATGTCTTCAATCGGTACTATGATGGATTGAATGACTTCTGGGAGCTGGTTGAGTACGGCTTCTATCTCTTCACAATGGATGTTTTCGCCGCCTGAGATGAACAGGTTGTCTGCTCTACCGATAATTTTCAGTTCACCGTTTTTCCATTCACCGAGATCTTTACTATCAAACCACGCGTCTTGGACGATAGGCTCAAGAGAACCCTGCTGATAATAACCAGATGCTAGCGTTTCACCGCCAATATAAATCCTCTGCCCCTCAAGTTTGACTCTGCGCTTGGGCAATACCTTCCCTGCCGTATAGTCGCTATCCACCCGCTTAGCCGTCACAGTAGAAGCGGCTTCCGTCATCCCATAACCTAGCCAAGTTTCAATCCCCTGTTGCTCAGCTTTGTGGCTAAGAGAAACGGGGATGTGACTGCCCCCGAGTAAGACATGAGTCAGTTCCAGTGGCGTATTATTGTCCAATAACCGCTGAAGTTGTGTTGCAACCAACGACGCATGAGTCACGTGACGAATATCTTCTTGAAGTAGCCCGCTTCCCACTTTTAACGTCGCGCCAACATGCAACCAGCGATAGATAATCGCCAGCCCAGAGACGTGATACATAGGCAAACTTAACAACCAGCTATCGCTCTGCTTGAAGGTGAATTTTTCCAGTAATCCTGATGCAGAAGCAAGGTGTTGGGCAGAGGTGTGCGCGACCGCTTTCGGTGTTCCTGTAGAACCTGACGTAAATACAATCGAAGCTAAATTGTCTTCTTGATAACACGCGGGATAGTCCGCCAAATCTGCACGCTCTATCGTCATCGTCGACAAGGAAGAAAGCATCAAATTAGGTGGTGCCACCCAGACTTTCCGCTCAGATCCTGTCATATAGAGTGATGTTAACTTGGTTTCTAGCTCCACTTGGGTCTGTGGCATAGTCAAGGCACATACAGCACCAATCTCCATGCACGCAAGATAGGCTAACAATAGATCCAAGCTGTTTTTACCAACACACGTCAACACCTCGCCGCGCGCTAGCCCCTGTGCAGATAGGCTTGCGGAAACTTCATCCACAAGTTGCGCTAGCTCAGCCCAATTGTATTGCCTCTCTTGATGGTGCAGGGCTAACAAAGATGGGCTCAACTGAGCCCATTGTTTCAAAGGAGAGAGTTGGTTGTGCATTAAGATTGCCAGATTAGTGACTGGTCTGACAGAGAAGTCACCGGAAGCTCACAGCCAGGCCAAGTAACTTCTAGCTGCTGGGCAAACAAACCTATGGTATCAAGGCCCGGAATCTCTTCAGGTAGCTGCCATTGTGCGAAGCGAGCCAATTGTGTTAAACCCAAACTGGATTCAATACTTGAACTGATCACTGGCTTAATACCTAGCTCTTTAGCACGATTGATAAGCTCGATGCAGCGCTCTAGAGAACCAATTAATGTTGGCTTGATAATAATGGCTTTGGCGCCGTTGAAGTCTTCTAGCTTAAAGTCATCTTTACGGATAGCGTGTTGAAGAGTTTCATCCCATGCAATTGCTATCCCAGTATCGATAGCAAAAGAAAAACTGTCACCCGGAGCCTGACACGGCTCTTCGACGAATGCGATTCGTTGGCGCAAAGAAGGGGCTATTTTTTTGGCAAATTGCTGCGCTTTTTCTGCAGTCCAAGCACGATTTGCATCCAATCTTAGTGTCAGATCCGGAATAGACTCCAAAAACAGACTGACTAGCAAGCCATCGCGGACAGGCTCATACAGCCCCACTTTGATTTTCGCCACTTTTTGGCCTTGCATGTTATCAAGCTTAGGTAATAGTTCATCTGGGTCACCAGAACACAGTGGCGCAGCTTGGTAACAGCCTGTATCAGGAAGGCCATTAACCAACTCCAGTTGGGCCATGGATAAACCAAAAGCCACCGATGGGTATAAATCTGCATAGTCGAGTACTTGACCGTTTTGCCAAAGAGCCAGTTGCTCGATGAGCTGAGAGTATACGTCGTCCATACTCTCGATACTAAATCCCGGCAAAGGCGCAATTTCACCTCGACCGACTTCCCCGTCACTTTCTAGTACAACCACAAAGCCTTCTCGTTCCGTGAGCCTTTGTTCTCTCAGTATCACTCCGCTATCCATAGGCAGCTCGTAGCGATACAGTTTGGCTGTTCTCATACCAATATCCCTTCTAATCGTTTTGTAATCGTTGATATACGCTGTTGTCTATTTAATTTTTCCGATTTAAACGAGAACTAAAGGCGCTTAGTTAAACGCCTTTACTTTTTACGCTATAAACCGAACTGCGCATCAAGGATTACGAGGGAATTTATTAAAGTCTGGTCGACGTTTTTCATTAAACGCATTGCGACCTTCCTGACCTTCTTCAGTCATGTAAAACATCATGGTTGCGTTACCAGCCAACTCTTGGAGACCAGCCTGACCATCACAATCAGCATTCAATGCAGCTTTTAGGCAACGCAGTGCCATCGGGCTGTGTTGCAATGTTTCACGACACCAGCGAACGGTCTCCTTTTCCAATTCTTCAAGTGGCACAACTGTATTAACCAGCCCCATATCCAGAGCTTCTTGAGCATCATAGAAACGGCATAGAAGCCAAATCTCACGCGCTTTCTTCTGGCCAACAATTCGAGCCATGTATGAGGCGCCCCAGCCGCCATCAAACGAACCAACTTTTGGCCCCGTCTGACCAAACTGAGCGTTTTCTGCGGCAATGGTCAAGTCACACATCATATGCAGTACGTGACCACCACCCACAGCCCAGCCCGCAACAGCCGCAATAACTGGTTTAGGGCAAGTACGGATCTGGCGCTGGAAATCAAGTACGTTCAGGTGATGTGTACCGGAATCGTCTTGATAGCCGCCGTAATCACCACGGATCTTTTGATCACCGCCTGAACAGAAAGCCTTTTCGCCAAGTCCTGTCAAAATGATCACGCCAACGCCTTCGTCATAGCGAGCATCCGCTAGCGCATTGATCATTTCTTTTACAGTTTGAGGGCGGAACGCATTGCGTACCTGAGGGCGGGCGATGGTAATTTTTGCGATACCATCTTCGGATTTGTGGTACTGAATATCTTCATATTCACCTGTGCAATCGATCCAGTGTACTGGTGCGTATAGTTCTTCTTCTGAAATACCGACTGTTTTTGCCATGGTGATTCCTGTTTGTTGACGTTGCGCTGTTAGAGAAATGCGCAAATTTGAGATTTAACAATGGCGGTAAACGCTTCAGGCTGTTCGATGTGAACATTATGCCCAGCTTGCTCTACCTGGCTATAAGACAAACCGCTCTGTTCGGCCAAGCGGCTGAACTTACTGTCTTTTTCACCACAAATGTAATGTACTGGAATGCTCAAGTCTGTTAGTGACTCAAGCAAATAATCTTGTTTTGCTAATGAGGTTGCCATCAACATTCTGCCAATTGATGGGCCTAGGTTAGCACTGCGCTTGTGTATGAGTGTTTGTCTTTGCTCATGGTTTAGTGAACTAAATACCGGCTGCTGATACCAATCGCCTAACACTTGTTCAATTGGCTCATGATGAAATCGCTCAGCCCAGCGAGAGTCATTGTTTAAGCGAGCTGTTTTTTCTGCCCCACTACACAATCCAAAATTACCACCTTCAGAAATAAGCATTTGGATATTGTGTGCAGAAAAATACTGTTGAGTGAGCCCTACCATCGCAATTCGAGCTCCCATTGAATAACCCACTAACACTATAGGTGGTCGGTGAGGAAATTGAGTAAGTAGAACGTCAGATATTTGATCGCAGCACGTTTTAAAATCGCGACAATGCATCAATTTGCTCATCCCATGACCAGGAAGGTCAATACATAAAGTAGGGTATTCGGGAAGTAATTGCGCACAGCGGTCCCAATCATCACTGCTACCAAGTAGACCATGCAGGTAAACAATCAACGGCTGCGAGCTATCATTGCTCACATTGTTGTAAAGGCGGTTATAGAGCATGAAGGCGCTGAGTGATTTCTTTCAGTTGTGAGGAGGCCTGCTCGGGAGGTGTCGGCACTTCGACAAGCAATGCTCCCTCACCCTGTTGTAGATGCTGACCAACTAACTCAGTGTATGCGGCAAGCGTAGTTGGCTTTTCGTATCGAATGCCAAATTGTAACGCGGCATGCTCGAAGGTATAACCATGAGGCATCTGATACAGAGATTGTTTCTGCGCCTGAGGGACAGGGAGTAAATCAAAGATAGCCCCTCCGTCATTATTGGTGATCACAACAACGACCGGCGTTTTTTCATGGGTCAACAGAGACAAAGAGTTCAGATCGTACAATGCCGACGTATCACCAATGAACAATACGCTGGGCTTGCGAGTAGCTCGCACAACACCCGTTAGAGTCGCAATCAAACCGTCGATCCCCGATGCGCCTCGGTTGCTAAACGTTTCAAGGTTTGGCATCGAACCAAACATATCCACCAGCCGAACAAACAGGCTGTTTCCCAAAAAGACCTGAGCTTGCTGTGGTAACTCTTTGATAGATGTAGCCAGCGCAATCTCATTGGCTGACTGCTGACTTTGTTCATATTGAGAAGATATCGCTGCCACGCGCTGAGAATAATGCTCTAACTCCGCTGCCCAACCAGAATGAGAGCTCTTATCTTCTGCAAGCTCTTTCATCCAACTCTCAATCCAACCCCCGATGCCCACTACGTGGTGAGTTTGTGGTAAGTGACTTTGGTTGTTGCGCTCTATGCGGGGAGAAACAAAATGATAATCCGCTTGCCTGGATTCAACTTGCTGAGATATCCACTGATTGAGCCGTTTTGATACAATCCGCGAGCCAAACTGCACAATAACGTGAGCCTGATTCAACACTTCTTTCGCAGAAGGGTTCTGCAACCAAAGATCATAATGTGCGAAAGGAGACGAAACTCCCGATTGCGGATCGCACAAGCATGGCCAGCCCAGTTTTTCCGCCAGCTGTTTCGCCTGCTGTGCCTCCTCTAGGGTGACACTACCAACGACAATAACTCCTGGCTTATCTGCTAAGTCGGCGTAGTGAAGAGCGGGTAATGATTGAGTTCGAGCCTTGCGGCTATAAAGCTTGTCAGAGTGAGACCAAGATTTTACTTCATCGAGATACGCCTGAAATATTCCTTTCGATTCAGAGCCATACAAAGGCTCAGGAAACGGGCAATTGATGTGAACAGCTCCGCCTTTCTCTCCTTGTTCAAACATGTGTTGGTCAATGGAAGTCAGCAGCCACTTAAGCGATATGGAGTCCGAAGGGCTTGGTAACTCAAGGCTAGAGGTGACATGAGTTGAGAAAATTCCAGATTGATGGATCGCCTGATTGGCCCCACAGTCAATCAATTCTATGGGCCTGTCTGCGGTCAGCACCACCAGCTTTTCACCCGTCAGTCTAGCTTCGGCAATTGCAGGCAACAGATTTGCTACCGCTGTACCCGATGTCACAATCAGTGCGACGGGCTTGTTGCTCGCCTTTGCCAATCCGAGAGCGAGAAAACCTAAACCACGTTCATCAAAATGCGTATGAAGATTCAGGTTTGTATTTTCTTGCGCTTCTAGCGTTAATGGAGTCGAGCGTGAGCCAGGAGCAATACACACTTCAGTCACCCCGAGACGAGATAACTCTTCAAGCAAAGTCTGACACCAAATGCGATTGATGACGGCTTGGTTTTGACTACCCATTTACGACGCTACTCCCAGTGGAGGAATATCGGTGATCAGCGATAGCAAGGTCGACATTTTCTTATCCAACTCCTGCCATTCATTATCCGCGACAGAGCCCGGAACTATACCCGCGCCTGCGAATAATTGAACCTCTTCACCGAGAATAAGAGCGCTGCGTATCGCCACACAAAACTCCGCACGCTGATGACTGATAAAACCCATCGAGCCCGCATACCAACCACGTGCAAAGGGCTCGTTGTCTTGAATAAAGGCCATCGACTCCTTACGTGGTAATCCAGCAACTGCTGCAGTCGGCTGCAATGCTCCCAACAGTTGAACACCATTAATGCCTGGCTTAAGGTGTGCGTGGATACTGCGTTTAAGATGCTGAACTTTTCTCAGCCTAACCAAACGGGCTTCTTCCTCAACCTCGACATGCTCCGAGTGAGGCGTTAGTCGATCGATAATGTCATCGACGACATATTGGTTCTCATTAAGATTCTTGCTGTCTTGCGATAACCAATTTGCCAATTCCATATCGTGGCTGGCGTTGTCGCCTCGGCCTATCGTGCCCGCCAAAGCTTCAGTGTAGAGCTCCTGACCTTGTCTGGCGTACAAACGTTCCGGTGTAGAGCCTATAAAGCTGTGCTTTTTATCCAGAGAGAGCATAAAGTGGAAGCTATGGTGGTTTTGCAGATAACTTGATTTCAGTAGCTGCGCAGCACTTACCGTGCTGTCCATCTGTACGGAAGTTCTACGGGCCAGCACAACTTTCTTAAAGTCGTCATTCTCTATACCAGTCAGAACTTTCTCAACAAGTTCAGACCATTGCGGCTTTTCCGGTATGTGGCTGATGCTTTTGATCTGCGCAGAAACAGGCAGTAGAGCGCCAGCTTCAACTTTAAGTTTACCGAGCCCTGCCAGCGTGCGATGTTTGTCGGCTGTCAGGTTGACGGCTAATGACCAGCGGTTATCAAAACGAATTAGCTCAATTTGCGGCAGGAAGAAAAAGGAAGACATACAGCGACGATTCTTTTCTGTCTGGCCGTCAAAAGAACGCCCACCCCAGATGCGTTGGTCATCCGCCAGAATCGTATAGGCCGGAGCAGGATCAACAAAGGTGTGTAACCGCCCCAATGCCACCACTTCTTCACGGGTATCACGAGACTGCCAATAAAACTTTGGAAAGATTGGCTGGGCTTCCAACCAATCTATGAATGCAAAATCTGGTTTTTCCTCAAGAACTTGAACCAGACGGTTTACGCCGTCTTCTGCATCCTTTACGCGTTCGATCAGTTCAATAACGGCTTGATGAAAATGTGACAAATCAGCCTCGTATGCCTAGGGATTTTTATTCATTTTAGATCGCTACTCTATTAATAGACCTTACCCAGATCAAGGTTGTAGCCCATCTTTTGCATAATCCTGTGATTGCAAACGAACAAAGCGCATACAAAAAAGCGTATTAATTCAGTTTTTTATTCTAACAAAGGCCTTTTTGATGTACTTTAATAAAGAAATACATTCATTTTTAGGTTTTACACAATGCAAAATATCGGGATGTCGTCAAAACTCGATAATGTCTGCTATGACATTAGGGGGCCTGTACTCAAACATGCTAAGCGCATGGAGGAAGAGGGGCATAAAATACTGAAGTTGAATATCGGTAATCCCGCCCCATTTGGATTTGACGCCCCAGATGAAATCTTGGTTGATGTCATTCGCAACCTACCGACTTCACAAGGTTACTGTGACTCGAAAGGCATCTACTCTGCTCGTAAAGCCGTCGTTCAGCACTATCAACGTAAAGGCATCCGTTCTTTAGATGTCGAAGACGTGTATATCGGTAATGGCGCATCAGAACTGATCGTTATGGCGATGCAGGCTTTGCTCAACAATGGCGATGAGATGCTGGTCCCGGCTCCGGATTACCCACTTTGGACAGCCTCTGTTGCCCTGTCTGGCGGAAAAGCCGTGCATTACCTTTGTGATGAGCAAGCTGACTGGTATCCAGATCTGGATGATATTCGCAAGAAAATCACACCAAAGACCCGTGGTATCGTCTTAATTAACCCTAATAACCCAACAGGTGCAGTCTATAGCCGCGACTTTCTATTAGAAGTGATTGAGATTGCCCGTCAACACAAGCTGATTATCTTCGCTGACGAAATCTACGATAAAGTACTCTATGACGGCGCCACACACACCTCTGTTGCGACACTCTCAGATGATGTACTGACTGTTACCTTTAACGGCTTATCTAAAGCTTATCGCGTTTGTGGTTTCCGTGGTGGCTGGATGTTCCTCACCGGCCCGAAACATCTCGCGCAAGGGTACGTTAATGGCTTAGATATGCTGGCTTCAATGCGTTTGTGTGCCAATGTACCGATGCAACATGCAATTCAGACCGCACTGGGTGGTTATCAAAGTATTAATGAACTGATCCTGCCCGGCGGCCGCTTATTGGAACAGCGTGACCGCGCTTTTGAACTGATCAACCAGATTCCAGGGGTTTCCTGCGTGAAGCCTAAAGGCGCAATGTATCTGTTCCCGAAAATCGACACTAAGATGTACAACATCAAAGATGATCAAAAGATGGTTCTCGACTTCCTGATTCAGGAGAAAGTTCTGTTGGTTCAAGGCTCAGGCTTCAACTGGCCAAAACCCGATCACTTCCGCATTGTGACCCTGCCACATGTTGAAGATCTCGAAATGGCGATTGGACGCTTTGAACGCTTCCTGTCGACCTATAGCCAGTAGTAATTAGATTCGATCTTTCATATGCTTAAAGAGCACTCAGTGAGTGCTCTTTTTTATTAGGAGGAAGATCCATGACAGAGAGTAAGTCTAAAGAAAGTCATTTCTTCGCTCACCTCGCTCGTATGAAGCTGATTCAGCGCTGGCCATTAATGCGCTCCGTGTCGACAGAAAATATCTCAGAGCACAGTCTTCAAGTTGCCTTTGTCGCCCACGCTCTGGCATTAATCAAAAACAAAAAGTATGGCGGTAATCTCAATCCTGAACGCATCGCCTTGCTGGGAATGTACCACGATACCAGTGAAGTGTTGACTGGTGATCTCCCCACTCCCGTCAAGTATTACAACCCAGAAATCGCAAAGGAATATAAGAAGATAGAAGCCGCAGCGGAAAAAAAACTACTATCAATGCTGCCTGAAGAATTTCAGGAAGATTTTGCGCCTTATCTGGTCTCTCAAGCTGCGTATCCGGAGGACGAAGCGATCGTCAAGCAAGCCGATACCATCTGCGCCTACCTCAAATGTTTAGAAGAGCTCAGTGCAGGTAACCATGAATATGCGCTGGCCAAAAAACGCCTTGATGTCACTTTGCAAGAAAGACGAACCCCTGAAATGGACTACTTTCTCACCACGTTTGCCCCAAGCTTTGAGTTATCTCTGGACGAGATCAGTTAAAGTTAAGCGGCTCTTTTCAAGCCACAATCTCGGATGACATAACGTAAACTTAAAACGGCTCCTATTAAAGGAGCCGTTGTTATTTACATCAATACGATTGTACTAGTTACAAGCCGCTTGTTGTTCCCACATGGTAGCAACACCTGGTTCATCACCTGCGCTCGCCCAGTATGCCGCTACCCAGAAGTAGCCGTTATGAGACACTTCAGAATATTGAGCATACGACTTCTCTTCCCATGGCAGTACAACATCACTAACCAATGCCCAAACATCAGCGACTCCTGGCTCTTCCCCTACATTCGCATGCCATTGGTTTTGCCATACAAAACCGTTATGACTAACGAGTGTTCCTGAGCCTGGGTATTCTGCGTTGATATCCCAAGCTGGGTGGTTGCCCGCATCAGGGTCTGGCTGAGGTTCACAGCTATCCCCTTCAGGGAAAGTAAAGTTCACGCTTCCACTTGCGGAGTCCGTTGCACCGAAGTTATCGGTGACGTTTAACGAGAAGTTAAACTCTCCTTCCATCTCTGGCGTGTAAACCGTCGTTGGTTGATCCGAGCCCGGAATCGTCAGCACGTCACCATTTGGATCAGTACCGCTCCACGAGAATGACTCAATCCTGCCATCGTCACTGGACTTAGAACCATCCAAATGAATTTCTCCTCCTTCTACCGTTACGGCGATATCAGCATGAGGGTCTTCATTGGCGTCAGCATCCCCAGACACCGCAATCGTCACGGAATCACTGTCTTCTAGACTTCCATCGGATACTGTTAACGTAAAGGCTAGTGTCTGGTCATAGTTTCTAAGGCTACTACTATCAACCTCGATCACAGCTTTCGCCCCACCATCTTCAAGTGGCAGACTCTGGCCTTGTGTTTGTACCCATTGGTAACTCAGCTCTTCCCCTTCGGGATCACTTGAGTTAGAGCCATTCAGAGTAAAACTATCACCACGGGTAATGGACTGATCTTGCCCCGCATCCGCCACTGGTGGCTGATTATCCGGTGTAGGTACCGTCAAGGTGTAAACCATAGTATCGCTTGAGCTCGCTTCCGCTTCATCCGTAACGGTAAGCTGGAAGGTTGCCGTCACATCAGAATCTACATCAGACACGGTAAAATGTGTCGTTGCTTGGGTTGAGTCATCAATAGAGATGGCCGAAGAATCTGTACCTTCCACGTCCACCAAGGACCATGCATAAGTCAACGCGCCCTGTGCACTGGTAGATTGGCTGCCATCAAGCGTATACTGCACTCCGGATTCAAGCTCAGCACTCATATCCGCCCCAGCATCTGCAGCCGTTTCCGCGTTTTCAGGCTCTAAGTTCGTTAACTCACGACACTGCTGAGGTGATGTAATGTTTGTACCACAGCTGTATATGATATTGTTCATATCAATGTTGCCTGAAGCATCTGTCTGCTGGTACCCCAAACCTTCACGAGCTGCGTTCAGCAGAATGCCGTTATCATAATCCGCCATCCAAGTGAAAATCCCGCCCAGATTGTACTTCTCTACATACTTCGCTTTCATATAAGCAGTACGTGGGGTATCTAAAGAGATAAAGAACTTTCTCTCGGGGCTGTATATGTAATCCGCGTTAGCATGTGCATCGGTATACAAGTTGTAACTTTCTATCTTGTCTATTTGAAAGCCGTCGCTTTCTGAAATCGAAGCAAAGGTTTGTTCAATGTCATACCATTCGTAAATTCCAGGTTCCCATGACCCACCCACTTTTACATCAGGGTCCGAAGGCATACTGTAACTACCCTCAAGTGGAGAAAAGCTGGTCACCTGAGCTTCTGTCGCATTACGGCTGTATGTGGCGTACCCAATCTGAATCGCCTGAGATGGAACATTCATATTTTCAATCAAGTAGCTGATAGAATCATCCGCTGACCACTCAGCCTCTGCATAAGGAAAAGTATTGGTATGGTGGGCGAGAGATTCCGCCCAAGGCGTGCCAAAGAAATCATATGTCATCAGATGAATCGTATCGACACCCGCTCGATAGACATTACCGATATCACCTGCTTGAATTTTATCGACGGGCGCAGGGGCAGCAATAGCAATTTCGACGTCTTCAAGACCTGCGTCATCTAAAGCGCTCCGCAGCTCTCTAATCAACGTCGCATAGTTCTCACCATCCGCGTCGCTTGAACTGTTACCATCAGCACCACCTCCGCCAGGGTACTCCCAGTCTAAATCAATCTGAGAAAAGAAAGAGAAGCGCTTGAAGATCTCCACAACACTTGCGATAAAGATGGCGCGATTGTCCGGATCGGCAGCCATGCGTGAAAACGGCTCAGATAGAGACCAGCCTCCGACACTAAAGGCGACGGCTAAATCTGGATTCTGCCCCTTAAGCTTTTTCATTGCCCCTAAGAAGCCTGCAACTTTGTCTTCTCCCTGGTACCAACGCTGGAGCAAAACATCTTCCTCTTCCCAGTTTGGGTTACCTGCATCGGCAATTTCGTCATCCGTTAAGACACCGGCACCATCGGTTGCCATATCCGCCCAAGCATCGGTGGTCAGGACCTCAAAATCCTTACCATGCTCAGGGTTAGCATCTTTGGCAAAACCACAAAGCCTCTCTAGTGATTCAACCGCGGACGTATTCGAGCTATCACCTATTTCGGATCCACACATTCCAAAGAAGGAGAGTATTATCTTGTCGTAACCCTCTGAAAATTTGGATAGATCAACCCCACGAGCATAAAAGCCCCAGTTAGATAAATAAGCCGAGATTTTAGGCAGTTCAGAGTTATCTTCGTACTCATTGACATAAAAGGGGCTACCTGATGCAACAGGCCCTTTCGGTGCCAATGGATCTGTCCGTTCCGCCCACTCTTCCGGAGAGATGTATCTCTCATCTTCACGAGTAAAATCACCCGCAGTGGCAGTAGACGCTATGAGTACTAAAATTGACGTTGTTAATAAATTTAGCTTCATTTCTTAGATTCCAAATTGTTTTGTGCGCATACGCTTAAATGACACAAATTTAATAAAAACCAATTTCATATTGGCGAATTCAATTTAGAACGAAAGATATAAAAAATAGGCAGGAAGAGGTGAATCATTCTAAAAACTTGGATACATAAAATGAGACTGGCATTAATGCAGAGATTTTTTAATACCACTCTCCCACCTCCAGGAGAGAAGCTTCCTTTGCTCTCAGCGTCATACTCAAGCACAATAAACCTATGCATCTCCACCAACATGTCAGGCGGCGTCGTTAAAGCGCTATATTATTCACGCAGTTAAAGGCCAAAATTTATATGGGTTCAAACAGTAAACTGTTATGGGAACAACGCCACGATGATGAACATAAGATTCGTCGAGACGATCACCGTAGTCCTTACCAACGTGACCGAGCGAGAATTCTTCACTCCGCAGCGTTTCGACGTTTGCAGGCGAAAACTCAGGTTCACGGCAACAGTTTTGACGATTTTCACCGCACTCGGCTTACCCACTCTCTCGAAGCGGCTCAGTTAGGGACGGGAATCGTCGCGCAGATAAAGAAGAAACAAGCCGAGTTTCGCGATCTTTTGCCTAGCGATAGCTTAATAGACTCGCTTTGCTTAGCCCATGATATTGGTCATCCTCCGTATGGGCATGGTGGTGAAGTCGCCCTCAACTATATGATGCGTGAGCATGGCGGATTTGAGGGAAACGCACAGACATTTCGCATCGTGACCAAGCTTGAGCCTTATACCGAGCACTTTGGTATGAATCTGGCGCGACGAACTTTGCTTGGCCTGATCAAATACCCAGCGCTAATCAGTAAAACATGCGCTGATGTGACTCCAGACAGTGTCTCTCACCAGCGTAAGCTCAAAGCAAAAGAGTGGTCACCAGCCAAAGGTTTATATGACTGTGACCAGTCACTATTTGATTGGGTACTTGAACCGCTCAGTGAGTCAGATAAGCAACTTTTCAGCCAGATGCGCGATGAGCAATTAACTGAGCGTCAGCATAAAAAGACCCGCTTTAAGTCCATCGACTGCTCTATCATGGAGCTGGCCGATGACATTGCCTATGGGGTGCATGATCTCGAAGATGCGGTGGTGCTTGGCATGGTGACAAGACACCAATGGATAGAAGGCGCGGCGAGTTTGCTTTCAGAATGTGGTGAGCCTTGGTTTGAAGCTCATATCGACTCTATTACAGACATGCTGTTTTCCGGTACTCACTACCAGCGTAAAGACGCCATTGGTGGCATGGTGAACGCTTTACTCACCAGTATTTCCATCAAACCTGTTGACGCGCCTTTCGAAAGTGAACTGCTGGCATTTAACGCTTATCTGGAGCCAGAAATGGCTCAGGCGCTGGAAGTCCTTAAGCGCTTTGTCAGTGAGTACGTGATTCAGGTGCCTCATGTTCAAGTTGTCGAGTACAAGGGGCAACAGATCATTATGGATATCTTCGAAGCGTTTAGCGCCGATCCTGAAAGATTACTGTCTGCTCCAATTCGTCATGAATGGCAGCAAGCAACATGTGAAAGCGAAGGTTATCGTGTGATTGCAGACTATATTTCTTCGATGACTGACGGCCATGCTCAGCGCCTGCACCAGCAGTTGTTCTCATCTCATTAACAAAAAGCGGAGCTTATGCTCCGCTTGCTTTAACACCTGTCGACAAATTCATCGAGTCGGTTCGCGAGCCTCTGCTTCTCACTGTCACTGATAAAGCTCGCTTCAATCGCATTGCGACTAAATTGCGCCAACTCTTCTTGCGTCAACATATGACTGCCTGCAACTGCAAGAAAGTTGTCGGTCATGTAGCCACCAAAATAGGCTGGGTCATCTGAGTTGATCGTTACACACAGCCCTTGCCTCAATAAATCGACAACATTGTGTTGCTTCATCTCCTCAAATACTTTGAGCTTAGTGTTGGACAGTGGGCAAACCGTCAGCGGCATACGCGACTGAGCCAGCAACACCACCAGATTCGGATCATCGGCGCAGCGCACGCCATGGTCAATGCGCGACACTTTCAATAATTCAAGGCTGTTATAAATGTTGGCAACAGGCCCCTCTTCTCCTGCATGGGCGACTGTGAGAAAACCAGCCTCGAGTGCTTTGACAAAAACACGAGCAAACTTCTCTGGCGGGTGACCCACTTCCGATGAATCCAAACCAACACCAATGATTTTATCTTTGTGTGCCAATGCTTGTTCTAAGGTAGCAAAAGCACTGTCTTCGTCCAGATGACGTAAAAAACACATGATGACTCGACTACTGATACCCAATTGCGTTTTCGCATCTTGCAAAGCGCGGTGTATACCGTTGATTACTGTGTCAAACGCAATACCACGCTCAGTATGAGTTTGTGGGTCGAAGAAGATCTCGGTGTGAATGACATTGTCAACCTTACAGCGCAACAAATAAGCCCAGGTTAAATCATAAAAATCCTGTTCATGAATCAACACGTTGGCACCTTGATAGTAGATATCAAGGAACGATTGAAGGTTAGTAAACTCATACGCGGCTTTGACCTCTTCAGGCGTGGTAAATGGCAGCGCGATTTGATTGCGTAATGCGAGTTTAAACATCATCTCAGGTTCAAGTGAACCTTCAATATGCAGATGCAACTCAACTTTTGGTAACTGACGAATAAATTCGGTTTGGTTCACGCTTGTCTCCCCATTCAATTCGATTGGTATTCAACAAACGCTTTTCTCTTGTGAAGATAAACAGGCATACAAAGAGAAAAGCGCAATGCACTTCACTCTTCGTAATCTGAAATTTGCGGTTTCAGGTAGAAACTCCCACACCTTATCAGTGGGATTATACGAAGCATCGTTTATGGCTTAACAGTCATAACTAAACGATTGCGCGTCATTATATTCTGGCAAAGATTCACTGTACAACGCTGCGCTTGAAAATAATTTTAGACCTCAAATGACGAGTTTGCGTTTATTACCGGTAATTTTTTTCAAACACACCGGGCGGCATCTGCTTGATTTGAAAGTCAATCATGTGATTGAAGGTATCAAGTAATGGGGTGAAGTCTTGCTCTGGTTGCAGCAAAGTCAGGATATGGTAGCCAGCCTCCACGGTAGACAAGCTGTTGTCACTGGGCGCTTTGCGAATACGGTAATTGCCCTGTAGGTTCTCTGGCAAACGCACTAAAGGTAATGCCTGTAAATTCTCAGACAATTGCCACATTTTGTACGCTTTTTTCCACGTGCCATCGAGCAAAATAATCCGCACTTTGCCTTCGCTGGAGACGGCTTTAGCTACCTCTTCATGGCTGACAGACACTTCTCCCGGATAAAGCACAAAATGCTGATAGCCTTCCTCATCCAACAGCTTATTCAGCTCGCTATGCTGAGTAAAATTTTCGCCTTCAAACAGGTAGCTGTTCTCAAGCGAGAGCCTGAGAATGCGCGCGGTGCCCATGGGTCTGTTTGTTTCTGTCGGATGCTGTAAGATGACCAGCTCAACATTCGATGTTAGGCTTTGTATCCACTCACAAATACAAGCTTTGAGTGACTTACCACATTGAGAACAATATCGGGACATAGCGTGCGTTTACTTCTTCTGTTAATTGCTATCAGCTTAGTCTGCCTAGGCGTGCAGTTCGAGCCTTTAGCCAGCCTGACATACTGGCATCATCAACTTATTTCTGAAGGCCAGTGGTGGCGAATCCTAACAGGAAACTTCACCCACACCAACTTTGCTCATTTAGGCATGAATCTGGCTGGCTTGTGGGTTATCACTTATCTGTTTAAGCCAAGAGTAACTTCTCTGCTCTGTGTATTGTTCGTGATTAGCTTATCCGTGGGTGTACTCAACCTGACAACAAGCATGACTAGCTATGTTGGTCTTTCTGGTGTGCTACATGGCATCTTTGCCTATTATGCGCTTCAAGAATCCTTACAAGGTCGTAAAGGTAGCTGGTTACTTGTCATTGGTGTATTAGCCAAAGTGGGCTGGGAAATGACCATGGGCGCCTCGCAATCGACCAGCGAGTTAATCAATGCCCGTGTAGCGGTGGAGTCTCATCTGTTTGGCGCATTGACCGGTCTCGTGCTTGCTTTTGTCACTACTAAGCTAAACTTTCAGACAAGACTTAACCGCTCTCAGCGATAATTTCTATTGATGTTCCTGACCAAAGGGCTCAGAATGGCGCCCTTTTGCTGGTGGTCGATTGCCGCCAGAGCACTTATCTCACCTTAAACAGAGAACAATTTATGGGTTTTACCGCTTTAGGCCTTTCTGCCCCGCTCCTCAAAGCCATCGACGATCAGGGTTATGACAAACCATCTCCAATTCAGGAGCAAGCCATTCCTGCAGTGTTAGCAGGTAAAGATGTCATGGCAGCGGCTCAGACAGGTACGGGTAAAACCGCAGGCTTCACATTACCGATTCTAGAACGATTAGATAATGGCACCCGAGTCAAAGGCAACCATGTAAGAGCATTGGTACTGACACCGACTCGTGAATTGGCGGCTCAGGTCCAGGAAAACGTGTTCAAGTACAGCCGCTATCAACGTCTGACGTCGAATGTAGTATTCGGTGGAGTGAAGATTAATCCACAAATGACGAAGCTGCGTAAAGGCACAGACGTGCTTGTCGCAACCCCAGGTCGATTACTCGATTTATACCAGCAGAATGCAATTAACTTCTCCCAGTTAGAAGTTTTAGTGTTGGATGAAGCAGATCGCATGTTGGATATGGGCTTTATTCGCGATATTCGTAAAATTCTCGCACTGCTTCCGGAAAAGCGCCAAAACCTACTGTTCTCTGCAACCTTCTCTGCTGAGATTCGCGAACTAGCCAAAGGTCTAGTCAATGATCCGGTCGAAGTCTCTGTTAACCCTGAGAACTCCACTGCGGTCACCATTGAACAATCTATCTACCCAGCAGATAAGCGTAAAAAAGCACCTATGCTGGTGAAGCTCATCAAAGACGGCGATTGGAGACAAGTTCTGGTCTTCAGCCGTACCAAACACGGGGCGAACCGACTTTCTCACTACCTTAATGATCAAGGTATTACGGCGGCACCTATTCACGGTAACAAAAGCCAAGGCGCACGCACCAAGGCACTGGCTGATTTTAAATCCGGAGAAGTGCGTGTATTAGTTGCCACAGATATTGCCGCACGTGGTATCGACATTCCTCAACTCCCTCAGGTCGTTAACTTCGAGCTGCCTCACGTAGCAGAAGATTATGTCCACCGAATTGGCCGTACTGGCCGAGCGGGTGAAGTCGGCAAAGCGATCTCTTTAGTTGAAGCAGCGGAAGCCAGCGAGCTATTTGGTATTGAACGCCTCATCCAGCAAGTATTACCTCGTTTGGAGCTGGAAGGCTATAAGCCCGTCAATGTGCTGCCAGAATCTAAGTTAGATACTCGCCCAATCAAACCTAAGAAACCGAAAAAGCCCAAGAAGCCAAAAGTCGACCATGCCGATGGTAAGCGCTCAGGTGACAATGCTCGTGGTCATAAGCCAGCGGGGAAAAACAAACGTCATTTTGGCCATAACAAACCCAACGGTGATGGCTCCAAGAGTAATAATGGTGGCAAACGTAAGGACGGCAGTTCTGGCAATAGCAAAGCCTCAAACAATACTGGCAATAATGGACAGAAACGTCGTAGACCAGCGAACCGCAAGCCAAACCATTCGCAACCTAAAGCACAGTAACCAAATACACAAAGCCCCTCAGTTGAGGGGCTTTTCATTTAACTAAACAAAAGAAGTCAGCTTACACGATAGGACGCTGACCACGATCAATTAGCTTCATCAGTACGTTATCAGCCGCTTCACCCGCCAGACCTGCCAGCTTAGATGTCAGCTTTTTCTTCTCTACGTAGTGAATCGCTAAGACTGTTTTATCTTTACAAGCTTCCACAACCAGATCATCAGAGGTTTTGATTTCATCAACCAGACCCAGTGAATGCGCCTGAGTGCCAAACCAGTGTTCACCAGTGGCCACTTTATCTAATTCAAGTTCAGGGCGACGCTCACGAATAAAGTCTTTAAACAGGCCATGTGTTTCTTCGAGTTCCTGTTTGAACTTATCACGCGCTTTATCGGTGTTTTCGCCAAACATGGTCAAGGTACGCTTGTATTCACCCGCTGTTAGCTGTTCATACTCGATATCGTACTTTTTGAGTACTTTATTGAAGTTAGGTAGCTGAGCAATCACGCCGATGGAGCCTACGATTGCAAATGGTGCTGAAACAATCTTGTCAGCAATACATGCCATCATGTAACCACCACTGGCAGCCACTTTATCTACCGCAATCGTCAGTGGCAGCTTAGCCGCCTTAATACGATCCAGTTGAGACGATGCCAAACCGTAGCCATGTACCATACCGCCACCAGACTCTAGGCGCAGTAGTACTTCGTCCCCTTCACGAGCTACCGCGAGAATTGCGGTCACTTCTTCGCGTAGTGACGCGACTTCTTTGGCGTCAATGCTGCCTTTGAAATCCAGAACAAATAGGTGAGGCTCACGCTTGCTGTCCAAATCACCGTCTTTTGAAGCCTGCTTCACTTCTTTTTCACGGGCTTTTGTTTTCTCTTTCTCTTGTTTCTTCTCTGCCTTATCACGCGCTTTGATAAACGCTGAATCATGCAGGTGATGCTCAAGCTGCTCAACGGTGTTTTTATGCTGATCCGTCAAGTTGGTGATCTCCAATTCACCCTTTGCAGCACCACTCTTACCCCCTACGGCTTTGGCTATAACAAGAATCGCAATCACTGCGACTACAACAGTCACAATCTTGGCTAAAAACAGCCCGTAGTCCAACAAAAATTCCAATGTGATATCCCCTAATGTGCGAATTAGTGTATTGTAACCACCATCTTACGGATTCATAAAGCAGAACATTACAATAAGGATGCATGTCGTGGATTATTCCGTTTCCTCAGACGCTTTAAAAGACAAAGTCATTCTCGTGACAGGTGCCGGTGACGGCATCGGTAAACAAGCCGCAATCTCATTTGCTCAGCATGGTGCCACCGTCATTCTGTTAGGTCGTACAGTGAAGAAGCTTGAGCAAACTTACGATGAAATTGAAGCTGCTGGCTACCCTCAACCAGCGATCATTCCTCTGGATATGAAAGGCGCAAGCAAGCAAAACTATATTGATATGGCCGATACCATTGGTAGTCAGTTTGGTCGACTTGATGGAGTGCTACACAATGCCAGTCAACTGGGTGTACTGAGCCCATTTGATCAGATTGGTGAAGACACTTACGACGATATCATGCAGGTTAATGTTAAAGCTCAGTTCCTGATGACTCAGGCAATCCTTCCGCTACTGCATAAATCAGATGATGCTAGTGTTATCTTTACTTCATCAACGGTTGGCCATGCTGGCCGTGCTTTCTGGGGAACTTACGCAATATCTAAGTTCGCAACGGAAGGCATGATGCAGATTCTGGCAGATGAATTGAGCGATACACACATCCGTGTCAATGCAATTAACCCAGGTGGTACACGCACTTCCATGCGCGCGAAGGCTTACCCAGCGGAAGACGCTGAGTTGCTCAAAACACCACTGGATATCATGCCGCTTTATCTTCACCTGATGTCGAACGAGAGCAAAGACGTTCGTGGTCAGTGCATTGACGCACAGCCGAAGAAATAGAAAAAAACTTCTCAGAGATTCAACGCCTTGTGGAAACACAAGGCGTTTTTTTATCCACTTATTCAGCCCTTCCCTTGCTGATAAATAATAATAATTTATACTGTATATATACACAGGTAAATTGTTATGTATGAACTGATCGAACATCTTAAGAAAAAACAATGGCTTTGGCAGGGCAATCACATTCCTGAGTCCAGAGATCACCACCCGACTGGTTTTGATCTTCTGGATCAAAAACTGGAAGGCGGCTTTCCCATTCATGGTGTGGTGGAATTGCAAACGACTCCCGGCATCGGAGAGCTTCGTCTGCTACTCCCTCACCTTAAAAACAGCAGCCAAGGTAGGTTGTCCGTATTCATACAGCCACCAGGTCATCTGTCTGCGCAGTCTCTGACAGCAGAAGGGCTCGATCTGAACCATGTTCTACTGCTTTATACGAAAACAGATAACGAGGCCTTATGGGCTGCAGAGCAATGCCTAAAAAGCGGCGCTTGCAGTAACGTGCTGCTTTGGCATTCTGGGCTGGAAGTCCACCATGCTCGTCGACTTCAGGTAGCTAGTGAAACTGGAAATTGCCTCTCGTTTTTGTTTAAAACCGAACAGCGCAATCTCTTTTCTCTGCCCGTCAGTTTGAGCATGACGCTACTCCCCCACTCACTTGGAATTGAAATCACCATTACGAAACGCAAAGGTGGGTGGCCACATGCTAGCTTCGTTCTGGATATGAGTACGCTCTGGCCTTCATTAACAGAGTCCAGACCTGAGCCTGTCATTCTTCCTTTCCCACTGCGTAAGCAAGGCTAACTATGCAGGTGTGGTTGTACTTGCATTTCCCGACTCTACAACTGGATGCGCTGTACTCTGAACAGGCTCAGCAGCCTTTGGTGGTGGTTGATTCCAAACGTTTCCAAATCGTGCAATGCAATTTCGCCGCGCACGAACAAGGTATTCGACCGGGAATGGGACTGGGCAGCGCCAGCGCTTTGTGTCACTCGCTTCAGGTTCACCCCTATGATGAGAAGGTGGAGCAACAGACCTTACTGGATATCGCTCAGTGGCTGTATATGGTGACCTCTGATCTGGTGCTCTTTCCGCCACAAGGATTATTGCTAAAAGTCACTGATATGCTGTCACTCTATGGTGGGCTGGATGCTTATTGGCGCCGAGTCTCTCAGCATTTACAGCAGTTGAATATTCAGTATCAGTACGCTACCGGCTTTTCCCCTTTCTCTGCCATTCTGCTGGCAAAATCTGGAAGTGCATTGATCAGCCAAGATAGATCTCAACTCTGTGAAGCACTCAAATCTTATCCGATTTCAGCGACCGAGCTTGACAGTAAACAGGTTGAAAAACTCTCCCGTGTGGGGGTTTTGACCCTCAACGATCTTCTGGAACTGCCGATGCAAGAAGTCGCCAGACGTTTTGATATCGACTTGGTTAACTATGTCGGACGACTGATGGGTCAGTTTAAACATCCAGTAAACTTCTACCACCCACCTGAACACTTCCAAAGTTATCTTGAGCTGTTGTTTGATATCGAAAATACCCAGTGGTTGGAAAAACCGCTATTGAAACTACTAGAAAAATTGGAAGGGTTTCTAACATTACGTAATCAGGTCGCATACGAACTTGAGCTGACTCTTCATCAACGCGATCGTGCCGCTGGTGTGATTGCATTTACTTCCGCCTGTGGAGATTACTCCGCTCAGCGCTGGGCTAAGCTTTGTCAGCTAACAATGGAGTCCATTAAACTTGATGCTCCAGTACAAGGTTTGACTCTGAAAGTGGTACGTAGTGGCGAACTTGAGTCCACCAGCCAAGACATTTTCGCAGGACGTAAAGGCCAACAAACAGAACTGGAGTTGATAGCCACGCTACAAGCTAAGCTAGGTAATCACCAAGTCCTTAAAGTCGCACCAACAGATGACCCTAGACCAGAGAAATCGATTTCATTGTGTGCCCCCGAACTCCCCATTCCTACTAAAGTTTCGCTCTCTGGCTTACGCCCCTCTTTGATGCTACCAAACCCTGAGCCTTTAACAGAAAAGGTCAATGTTATGCACGGCCCTGAACGCTTTGTGACTGGCTGGTGGGATGGTGAGGAAATGACGCGGGATTATTTTATTGCGCGCAGTGACAGTGGACGTTGGCTCTGGGTATTTCGCAATCAAGAAATGCAGTGGTTTCTGCATGGGTTATTTAGCTAAGCGGAGATGCGATAATGAAGTACGCTGAACTCTTCTGCCAGACCAACTTCTCTTTCCTCACCGGCGCTTCTCACGCAGAAGAGCTTATTCTACAAGCAGACTTTTTACGCTATCACGCACTGGCGATTACCGATGAATGCTCCGTAGCAGGAGTGGTCAGAGCTTATAGAGCGATCAAAACTCATAACCTCAATATCAAACTGATCATAGGAAGTATGTTCTGGTTAAATGATGAGTGTCAGGTCGTATTACTTTGCCCAAACCGTGAAGCCTATGCCGAACTCTGTCGAATCATCACAAACGCAAGAAGGCGCACCGAGAAAGGGCAATATCAGCTGGCAGAATGGGATTTAATGTCGCTTCGCCACTGCTTGATTGTCTGGCTCCCCAGCCATCAACATAGCGATCAGAAATGGGGACACTGGCTTGCTCAACATCATCAACCAAGATTGTGGTTAGGTGTTCAGCGCCATTTAGATGCAGACGATAAAAGCTACCTTACTCACTGTAAGGAACTCGCTCAGGAACTGATGGTGCCAATCACCGCTTGCGGTGGTGTACTCATGCATACCGCTAACCGTCTTCCTCTACAACATGTTCTGACCGCAGTCCGGCATGGTAGTAGCGTTGATAAAATTGGTAAGCACCTACTTACTAATACAGAACGAACACTGCGAAGCAAAGAAAAGCTCGCCCGACTGTTTAAACAAGAATGGCTGGAAGAGAGTATTCGCCTCGCCGAGCAGTGCCAGTTCAGTTTAGAAAAACTCAAGTACGAATACCCCCATGAACTAGTACCCAGTGGTGAAACGCCGATGAGCTATCTGCGCAAATTAGTAGACAGTGGCAAGCGTCGCCGCTTTCCCGAAGGTATTCCTCAGGATATTTCAGAAACTATCGACAAAGAGCTTGAGCTGATTGATGAGCTCAACTACCCCTACTATTTCCTGACCATTCACGACATAGTGATGTTTGCCAAACGTCAGAATATTCTCTATCAAGGGCGTGGCTCAGCAGCCAACTCTGTCGTTTGCTACTGTCTGGAAATTACAGCGGTCGACCCTCGACAAATTTCCGTTCTCTTCGAGCGCTTTATCAGTAAAGAACGTGATGAGCCACCTGACATCGACGTAGACTTCGAACACGAACGCCGTGAAGAAGTCATTCAATACATTTATCAGAAGTATGGCCGTGAACGAGCAGCGCTTGCGGCAACAGTGATCACTTATCGCTTTAAAAGTGCCGTTCGCGATGTAGGTAAAGCGCTTGGGATTGAAGAAAGCCAACTCGATTACTTCATCAAAAACGTTAACCGTCGAGATCGTGAGCTCGGCTGGCAGGCGCAGATCGTCGAGCTTGGTCTTCAGCCGGATTCTCTCAAAGGTGAGCAGTTCATCACTCTGGTTAATGATATTCTCGGCTTTCCTCGTCACTTATCTCAACATGTTGGCGGCTTTGTGATTGCCGCTGGCCCTTTGTATGAACTGGTGCCAGTTGAGAATGCATCTATGGCAGGCAGGACAGTTATTCAGTGGGATAAAGATGATCTGGAAAGCCTGAAGCTAATGAAAGTTGACGTCCTCGCCCTAGGGATGCTCAGCGCTATTCATAAATGTTTCCAGTTGGTCAAACGCTTCCATCAGCAAGATCTGACTATTGCAGAGATCACCCGAAGGCAAGATGATCCTGAAGTGTATGGCATGATCCAGAAAGCCGACACAGTCGGTGTATTTCAGATCGAATCACGAGCTCAAATGAGCATGCTTCCCAGACTCAGGCCCAAGACTTATTACGATCTGGTGATCCAGATTGCTATTGTACGCCCGGGGCCGATTCAGGGGGACATGGTTCACCCTTTTCTCAAACGCCGTGATGGTATCGAACCCGTGACCTTCCCTTCGGATGAAGTCAAAGATGTCTTATCTCGAACTATGGGGGTGCCTATCTTTCAGGAGCAGGTAATCAAGCTGGCGATGGTAGCTGCAGGCTTTAGTGGTGGTGAAGCCGATCAATTGCGTCGTGCTATGGCATCTTGGAAAAAGAATGGCGATCTGGTGAAGTTTCGCACCAAGCTGATTGAGGGAATGTTGGCTCGCGGCTACGAACAAGAATTTGCTGAACGCATTTTTGATCAGATACTTGGATTTGGTGAGTACGGTTTTCCTGAGAGTCATTCTGCCTCTTTTGCTGTGCTGGCGTATTGTTCTGCTTGGCTCAAACATTATCATCCGGAAGCTTTTTACGCTTCACTCCTCAATAGCCTGCCGATGGGCTTTTACAGTGCATCGCAGCTAGTGCAGGATGCAAGGCGTCACAACGTATTGATTCTGCCTGTCTGCGTCAACCAGTCACATTATGATCATCAGGTCGTTCATTGTGGCAACAGACTAGCTATCCGACTTGGCTTTCGTCAAATCAAAGGATTCAGCGCAGAAAGCACTCTACAACTACTCAAAGCACGCGGCAAGCAGGGCTTTCAACACCCCAAGCAACTCAAGCATATCGGTTTAAATCAGCGAGATCTGGAACTGCTCGCTTCGGCTAATGCTATGCAGACTATTGCGAATAACCGTTTTCAAACCCGCTGGGCAATGATGGATTCGTTATCCGATTTACCTCTATTTAAAGATTTAGAAGAGCCGCAAAGTGACTCAATCAGTAAGCCTTCAGAGGTTCAAACACTGCTGGAAGACTACTCTTCCATTGGGCTATCACTCAGCAAACACCCTATTACGCTTTTGGAACAAGCAGGTGTCCTAGGGCGCTTTACAAGAATGAAGGAGCTTATTCATAAGCCGCATCAGTCTCTGGTGACCATCGTCGGCGTCGTGACAGGTAAGCAAGCTCCCGGTACCGCTGCTGGCGTCACCTTTTTCACTTTAGAAGACGACAGTGGCAACATGAATGTTGTGGTTTGGCAAGCAACGGCGCGAGCGCAAAAACAGGCCTACCTCACAGCCAAAGTCATGATGGTAAAAGGCATTCTAGAAAGAGAAGGAGAAGTTACACACATCATTGCAGGGAGATTAATCGATATGACAGACAAGCTAGAAGGGCTCAAAAGCAAATCACGAGATTTCCACTAACCACCATAAACGGAAAAAGGAGCTATTCGGCTCCCTTTAGATTAACAGTTAGACGAGTTACACATCGTCTTCAGCGTCCATACGTCTCTTTTTGTATTCCCTGTACAGTAACATGCATAAGGTCATCACAACCTTAGACGTGAACCATATCATGAATAGGAACTACCTTTAGCTTCTGATGAAAAGTGAAGATTAATTAATTCGTAAAGTAAATGATCGAATAAATACTATCAATAATTTAACTGAATTACATGCTTTATATCAATCGAGACACTATCTCGACAAAATATCACGCAGTCGATCTTGTGCCACTTCAACCAATAAATCTGGCTGGAACTTGGAAATGAATCGATCACACCCCACCTTCTTCACCATCGCATCATTAAAGCTACCACTCAACGATGTATTGAGCGTGATATACAGATCTTTTAATTTAGGGTCACTGCGAATCTCGTGAGTCAGCTTATAACCGTCCATTTCAGGCATTTCTGCATCAGTGATCATCAGTAACAATTCACGAGGGACATCTTTGCCCTCTTCGCTCCAACCTTTAATCAGCCGAAGCGCTTCAAGACCATCACGGCATTCAAGAATATTCAGCCCCAGCTGAGACAAGGTACCTTTGACCTGGGCACGAGCCGTTGAAGAATCATCAACGATCAGAACATTGCGGCCTATCATCTGAGCGGCCAATTCTTCGTCCAATACGCCTTCAGAAATAGACACATCGTAGTCGATAATTTCAGCCAAAACTTTCTCTACATCAATAATTTCGACTATTTGCTGTTGGTCGTTTTCTTTGATGTGAGTGATGGCTGTCAGGTAATTAGCACGCCCAGCCGTTTTCGGTGGTGGCTGAATTTCCGTCCAAGCAGTGTTGACAATGTTACGCACCTGGCCGACTAAAAAGCCCTGAACGGTACGGTTATATTCAGTAATGATCAGGTTCTGCTCTTGCTCTTCTTCTCTAGATGGCGGGAATCCAATGGCACTTCGTAAATCAATCACAGGAACCGAGACACCACGTAAAAAAGCGACGCCAGTAATGTTGTGATGTGAGCCTGGCATTTTGGTCAAAGGCGGGACTTTAATAACCTCGCGAACTTTAAAAACGTTGATCGCAAAGACCTGACGGCTGTTAAGACTGAACAGCAGCAACTCCAATCGGTTTTCACCAACAAGATTCGTTCGCTGATCAACGCTATTTAAAACTCCGGACATACGATCTCTCAACTACTTTGTAATATATCAAAAATAGCCTAAAGCCAGGCTAAACAAAAATAAACCCATACAACTTGAAGGTTATATGGGTTTACATAAAAGATAAAGCTTCTTAACTACGAGCTTAGCCTTCTATCACCTTCATCAATAATAACCCATCATAGAGGGCCTGTTTGATTAATGCCGCGCCAGGCATGGTCGCCTGTTTGTAGAAGCGAGACTCTACAACTTCAAGATCCTGATGATAAACAGGCAGGCTTTGCTCTTTAATACAGTTTTGAATGGCCGGATACAATACGTCTTTTGCTTGGTTAATCGCCCCACCAATGAGAATTTTTTCCGGGTTGAAGAGGTTGATGACAATCGCAATCGCCGAGCCCAGATAACGACCAAGTTTTTCGACAGCATCCACTGCCAATGGATCACCATTTGCTGCAGCTTCACAAATATCTTCAACTGACAGCTCTTCAATGTCTGACAACGTTGATTCTTCACCATTTGCCAAACGTTCCGCCACTTCGCTACGAATAGCCTGAGAGCTGGCAACAGTTTCAAGACATCCTCGATTGCCACAATGACAAAGCTTACCATTAGGATCGATTTGAATATGGCCAAGTTCACCGATGTTACCGTGACGCCCTTGAAGCACACGACCATCAAGAACAATACCCGCACCAAGACCATGGTGGATAGAAATCAGTACTGAGTTTTCGTTTTCCTGAGAATGACCAAACAACTTCTCTGCCAATGCCCACGCTCGGGTGTCGTTAGCGATGAAGACGGGAAGACCTGTTGCTTTGTAGATTTCAGGGCCAAGAGAAAGGTTTTCAACATTGTAGTGCGGCATTTGCAACACAATGCCTTTTTCAGAGTTCACCAAACCAGGAAGAGTAAGTGCAATACTGGTTACACGGTCTAGTTGCTCGGAATATGTCTGGAAAAATTCATCGATTTCATGGAGCAAGCGAGCTAACACATCGTCTTGATCGATTTCATGGATATCGATTTTAGTGTCAATCAGAACATCACCGCCCAACTCATGCAAAGCAATGGTCAAATAGCCACGGCCGAGACGCATTGAGAGAAACTGCCAGCCTTCATTGTTCACCTGTAGCCCCACTGCCGGGCGGCCACGACTGGTCGCTTCCTGCACGGTAGTTTCGTGGATCAGATGAGCATCAATCAGCTCACGAGTAATCTTGGTAATACTCGCAGGGGCAAGCTCGCTCTCTTTTGACAAATCAATTCGAGAGATAGGACCTTTTTGATCAATGAGTTTATATACACGGCCAGCATTGACCTGCTTGATATGATCAATATGGCCTGGTTGAGCCATGTACATAGGGTGCTCCAAATATCAACAACTAAGCAATTTTTTTACTTTGCGAAGTAATTGTGAAGAGCTTTGGTAGATTGCCGTGACAAGCATCACGGATAAACATGATTCTTTGGGCGTTCAATCAAATTGCAAAACAGATATCACATTTAAAGCGCCATTTTTTTGCATTAATAAATATGTGTGTCTGACAAGATAAGTTATCCCTAAATCTCTCATAACTCAGCATTTTGCATATACTCAATTGGGGTCTTTATATTTTTATAATTTATTGCCGACCCAAAAAGCTTGATCAAGGAAATCATCATGACCGCTATACAAAGAAGAACAAAAATCGTCACTACGTTAGGTCCATCGACGGACAAAGAAGGGATTCTCGAAGCGATAATTCAGGCAGGAGCCAATGTTGTCAGAATGAACTTCTCACATGGTACCGCAGAAGATCATATCCAGCGTGCCACTCGCGTACGCAATATCGCAGCGCAGTACGGTACTCATGTAGCCATTCTTGGTGATCTACAAGGGCCTAAAATTCGCGTATCGACATTTAAAGACAACAAAATTCACCTCACTGTTGGTGACACTTTTATCCTCGACAGTGATCTCGCTCAGGGGGAAGGTGATCAGAGTGCAGTAGGTCTCGACTACAAAGAGCTGCCACAAGACGTCTCAACGGGTGATATTTTGCTGCTCGATGATGGTCGTGTGCAGCTGCAGGTGACTAAGGTATCTGGCAATCAAGTCGTTACTAAAGTCATCATTGGCGGCCCGCTTTCCAATAATAAGGGCATCAATAAAAAAGGCGGAGGCTTATCGGCCGACGCTTTGACTGAAAAAGATAAGAATGACATCAAGATTGCCGCCCAAATCAAAGTCGACTATCTCGCAGTTTCGTTCCCACGCAATGGCGAGGATATGAAGTACGCTCGCCGCCTAGCACGAGATGCGGGTCTTGAAGCGAAATTAGTCGCTAAGGTGGAGCGCGCCGAGACAGTGGAAAGTGAGGAGAATATCGATGACATCATTCTCGCTTCAGATGCGGTAATGGTCGCTCGTGGCGATTTAGGGGTAGAAATTGGAGACCCAGAATTAATTGGTGTGCAAAAACAACTCATTCGCAGGGCAAGAAGCCTCAACCGCACCGTCATTACCGCGACACAAATGATGGAGTCCATGATAGAGAATCCAATGCCAACCCGTGCAGAAGTCATGGATGTAGCCAATGCGGTACTCGATGGTACTGATGCCGTAATGCTGTCAGGAGAAACGGCCGCAGGTAAATACCCGTTGGAAACAGTACGTTCAATGGCTGAGGTGTGTCTGGGAGCAGAGAAAATGTCAGCCATTAACCGGTCCAGCTATCGGATGGACTCGGTTTTTAAAGGCAGTGAAGAAACCATCGCTATGTCGACCATGTTTGCCGCGAACCACATGAAAGGTGTCAAAGGCATCATTACCCTGACTGAGTCCGGCCGAACGGCATTAATGATGTCTCGCCTTAGTTCTGGTTTACCTATCTTTGCCCTATCACGTAATGAAAGCACTCTTAACCACACCGCGCTTTATCGTGGAGTGACGCCAGTCTATTTTGACTCTAAAGGCGACTCAGGTTTACCAACAGCTAAAGCCGCTGTGGAGTGTTTGAAAGGCAAGGGGTTACTGCATGATGGCGACCTGGTCATCATCACTCAAGGCGATGTCATGGATGTGGTAGGGTCAACTAACTGTATGCGTATTCTTTCTGCCTGATATTGGACTTCACATGAAAAAGGGAGCCTGTTGGGCTCCCTTGTAACTTCTGAATGACCGTTACTTCTGAATGGCCGCCGCTGAGGATTTAGACAGCGATGAATACATTTCAACAAAGCGAAAACCTGAATCAAGCCCCATCTGGTAGTCATGAAGCAGATCGTCTCGGTCACTCATCAAAGAATTAGATCTAAGTGGCTGCTCAGGCTTTATCTGTACAATAAAACAATCGTCTGGCGGATTGTGGAGAAAGTCTTGAGTAAGAGAATAGGTCTGGTAGTGAACCATCAACATATCCGCCAATCCGGAATCAAACTTCTCTCCCAGTAGATGACTTAATCGGTAGATGTCATCGGCTCCAAATAGCCAACGCCCGCCATTGAGTGACTCCAAGTGGCGATGTTGCAATTTTTCCTCCTGAGAACGTTGCAACTGTTCTGTGAAAAAGCTCGCCCAGTCTTCTTTCCATTGAACCAGCTTTTGCTGCCAATGATCTTGCACCACGTTAAATGAATCACGATACCACTTAACCTCATTCTCATGAGTCACTTGCTCTGTGTCCGTCTCTAGATCTTCTCCTTCTGTACGAATCACAACAATGCAACGCGCCTCTTTACGCCACGCTTCTTGAACTGGAATAGACGCCGAAACTCCTCCGTCCACATACTCTCCATGATCAAACTTAACGGGCTCCTGATAAAGCCTTGGGATCGCGCATGTGGCGATCAACACTTTTCTCCAGTCATCCTGCAACATGGGCAAATAGTGATCGAACAGCCGGCTAGTATCGGTCACTGCAGCAAAGGCTTGCCTATTGGCCAATACTCTTTTTCCCATATCAATATCAAGCCGATAAGGAAAATCGCTGATCTTATCAAGTGCCCAATCAATCCCAAGGTATTGTTTACGGCGTATGTAGCGGAAGAGATTGAAAAACTCAGGAGCGGTGGTGAGGTCGAGTATAAAGGAGCGCCCTATTCCCCGTTGACGGCACAGATAACCACAAAGGTTTAGTGCACCAGCAGAGGTACCATAGAAGGCGTGAAAAGGGTCAAAGTTAGAAAGAAGGAAGGCATCAAGCACACCGGAAGTAAAAATACCACGCTGTCCGCCGCCTTGGGCTACCAGCGCATTTTTACCACCAGTGTACTTAGCAAGACGTTGAGTATCCAGCTGGATAGCAGCGCTGGTAACGACACCGCTATTGTCCATATACCCAACCTAGGCTGAAGTAATTGCGACTAGACCAAAACCAATCAGAACAGTAAAGACTGTTGCAGTGATGACCAACGCATATTTTAGATCGTGTTCCATAGACACCTCCTTTATTGTGTAACAAAGTAATAACATCGTTGTGAGTCATCTTCAAATATTCCCTTTTTTTTGTGCGTAATTATGACGTTACTATCACAATTAGTGGGTATATCACTCTGATAGGACAGTGACTATGAACAGCAAGAACCTCTCTTTATTTTGTAGCATTTTACTTACGTTCTCATCACCCGCTTTAGCTGATATCTATCTGACCCCTTGGTTTGGCTTTACCGCAGGCGGAGAAGTAGAAAATCAAGATCAGCAAAAATATGACCTAGAAGGCTCTGAGAGTTTCGCATTAAGCGCAGAAATGACGTTGGATAAAGGGCGAATTGGCCTGTTTTACGCCAATCAAAATACTGATGTCGAAACAGTAAACCTCAGCTCCACCATGCACTACCTGCACTTTCAGAGTAGCATTTACTACCCCGCAGAGGAGTCTCTATACGGTTATCTTGGTATAGGGCTTGGGGGTTCATACATAGATGCCGATTGGGTCACAGACGAGTTTGGCTTTTCAGCCAGTATCTTTGGTGGGTTTGAATATCGTCTCACTGAACACTTTGCACTGAATACTCAGCTGCGTTGGCTTGGCACAGTTGTCGATAACGATACCAGTGGCGTATGCAATCTGCCCGCTTCACAGGAAGGAAGTTGTCTCATCAAATTCAAAACTGATTGGATGAACCAGTTTTCAGCAAACCTCGGATTAACTTGGCGCTTCTAGATACAATATCTTTACAATATTAATAATTTAGTAATATAGATTAATGGAGCGTATATTTTTCAGTCATACGCTCTCTAAATTATAAAAGCGTTATATTTCGCATAGCAGCCATAAACCATAAAATGCTTCCAGTTTAATAATACAAGTCAGCCCAATCACTCTATAAAATACAATAAAACACAATTTTATTACCACAAGCGAACAATACCATCACAACTACAATCTATTGCTTTAACTATTCTTAGTAGTTAGTCTTTTCATCATGCACAGCTGAATATTTCAGTTAGAGCAAACACACATTTAAATTTAAAGAACTAAAATCTGAGAAGCCTTTAACTTCACAGCACAAAAAACCACTAACTTACGCAATCAAAGATAATTAATTATTCATATTGGCACAAACAGACACGTGCCTGCTTTACTAGTAGTAAGTTTACTCAGGCGTCCGTTCTGCCTGACTGGTGATTTTAAGGCATCTTCAATCTCAGATATCGGATTTACAGGAGTCTTTTTATGAAGCGAGAACAATGGGGGTCCCGCGCTGGATTTATTCTAGCTGCAGTCGGATCGGCTATCGGTCTGGGAAACATCTGGCGTTTCCCGTATATGGCCTATGAAAACGGTGGTGGTGCTTTCTTTATACCGTACCTTTTTGCCATGATCACCGCAGGCATACCCTTTATGATCCTTGAATTCAGCATGGGTCAAAAATACCGTGGGAGCGCACCTCGTACGCTAGCGAAAATTCACTCTAAGTTTGAGTGGCTAGGCTGGTTCCAAGTAGGTGTTGCAGCGGTTATTGCTGTTTACTACGTTGCTGTTATCGGTTGGGCGATTTCCTACTTTGGTATGTCTTTCAACCAAAGCTGGGGCACTGACACTAACGCCTTCTTCTTCAGTGAATACCTCGGTTTAGGTGACAACTCACCAACCAATCTAGGAAGCATTCAGTGGAAAATTGCTATTGCAATGCTGATTGCATGGGGTATCACTTACGCGGCTATTGTCGGTGGTGTCAAAGCAGGTATTGAGCGCGCATCTAAGATCATGATGCCAATTCTATTTATCATGGTCGTGCTACTGATTGGCCGTATGGTCTTCCTACCTGGTGCTCTGGATGGCGTAAACTATATGTTTGAGCCTGACTTTAGCAAAATCTGGGATGTGAAAGTTTGGGCAGCGGCGTATGGCCAGATCTTCTTCACTCTGAGTATTGGTTTCGCCATAATGCTGGCTTATTCAAGCTACTTACCTGAAAAGTCAGACATTACTAACAACGCCTTCATGACGGTTTTGATTAACTGTGGTTTCTCAATCCTAGCTGGCATCATGATCTTCTCAGTCCTTGGCTATATGGCGCAAGAGCAAGGCAAGCCTCTGACTGAAGTCGTATCAGCGGGCGTTGGTTTAGCATTTGTTACACTGCCAGCTGCAATCAACTTGCTGCCAGCGCCGTACATCCTAGGTCCACTTTTCTTCTTCGCACTAGTTGTTGCAGGTCTAAGCTCACACATTTCCATCATGGAAGCCGTGACGTCTGCCATTATCGACAAACTAAAGTGGAGCCGTAAGAAAGCAGCAACCGTTGTTATTGGTGTTGGTGTTGTCGTTTCTATGGCATTTGCAACCAATGGCGGTCTACTACTACTAGATTTGGTCGATCACTTCGCGAACAATGTCGGCATCATGGTGGGTGGTTTTGTCGAGATTATTCTTATGGCTTGGCTACTGAATAAAGTTGGTGATGTACGCGAATACGTCAATGAGATCTCTGACTTTTCTATCGGTGCTTGGTTCGTGGTTTGTCTGCGCTTCATCACTCCAATTATGCTGGCAGTTATTCTCGCAACCAAACTACAAACACTATTCACTGAAGGCTACGGTGGCTACGACCTAACTCTTGGTTGGGCAATGATTGCCGCTCTATTCGTCATTGGTGTATTGATTAACGCAACAAGTCGTAAGGAGGCCTGATTATGACAACAGGTGCAATTATTATGATGGTACTGGGCCTTGGAATTACTTGGGGCGGCGCTGCTATCTGTATTAAACGAGCAATGAACAAACAGCAGCAGTGATGACTGTTGTTGCTTGAAGTAAAAATCCACCTGCATAGCAGGTGGCTTTGGTTGGCCCCCTATAAGGGGGCTCACTGCTATTTATCTAACCCTAGAAGCATTTGTCGCTCCTCTTCTTCTTTCCCCACACGATCTTGGTGCCTGACATATCTACGTATAATTTCCTCGTTCATCCCTACCGAATCAACAAAGTAACCTCGTTGCCAGAACTTATTACCCCAGAGCTTTTTCTTTCTCAAATACGGAAATTTGTTAAACAACCTAATCGCTGTACGACCTTTAACAAACCCCATGTAATTTGAGATACTCATGCTCGGCGGAAGCCTCACGACTAAATGGACATGATCAATTTGGACGTTAAGCTCGACAACCTTGCATTTCTTCATATTGCTGTAAACGTAGATACTTCGATACAGCTCTTTGCCTAAATTTCCTTTCAGAATCTTTAGTCGATATTTAGGTGTCCAAACAATATGATATTGGCACCGATGATAAACGTGTGAAGCGGATTCATATCTGCTCATGTTCGTTATTTCCTTCATTTGTTGGTTGCAAACGAGGACATCTTGAACATGAGCGTTCTTCGGGCAAAGCCCAAAAGAACGATCACCACCTTCTAAAGAAGGTGGTTTAGGGCCAGAAAATAAAAATGCCGACACTGAGTGTCGGCATTTTTGATTGGTCAGAGCTAGAATGTGTATTTAACGCCGAGTGCTCCGCCAATCTGTAGTTCTGGGCCACTATACATATCTAACTCTGGTTGAATTTGACCATACATATTCCAGCCTTCGCTGAAGTTCCAGTTCAGACCAAGGGGGACACGCGCCCCAAACTCTTTATGGTCCCATTCGCTCCATGCACCCGTACCGACATACCAAGTAAAAGGTACGTCCTGACCAAACTCTCCACGAGCTAGTATGTAGTCGAATGCAGCTCCGTCATTACCTACTGTAAAACGGTACTGATTATCCAATTCAATGACTGCACTTAAGTCTTGGTCTACTGCCATCCCAACCGAGAGATCCATGGACTCTGAGCTTTCAGCAATGACGCTTGCGCTCCCTGCGACGGCCGCAACACCTAATAAGCTTTTAACTAGTGTACTTTTCTTCATCACTCTGCTCTGGACTAAAATAAAACAGTGTGCAATTTTCCAGTTGTGTAATGAAAATATGTCATAGAAAGGTAAGGAGGTCGTTAGAATGCAGAGTGTTTTATCGCTTCCACTATGCAATAACATTCAACCAAACATATTCGCTAACAGCGCTTGATTTCAGAGAGTCACGTTCTAATAAAACAAAAGGAGGCCCTTAGGCCTCCTCTATCAATTAAATGGGTAAGTGAGTATTAGCCGTGGTTACGGATCCACTCATCCATTTCTGTTTTTAGGTTGTCAGACTTAGTACCGAAGATAGCCTGAACACCACCTGCTACAACCACTACGCCAGCCGCGCCTAGTTGTTTCAGTTTGTCTTGATCAACAGCCTCTGTATCCGCTACCGCAACGCGTAGACGAGTGATACATGCGTCTAGGCCAGTGATGTTTGCTTTGCCACCGAATGCTGCAACAAGCTCACCTGCCATGTCTGAACCAGATGTCGCGGCTGCTTCTTCAGATTCATCTTCACGACCAGGAGTTTTAAGGTCCATCGCTTTGATAACAGTGCGGAATACTACGTAGTAGATAGCCGCGTAAACCAAACCGACACCCACCATCAGACCGATTTTCTGTGCGTTACCAGATAGTACGATGAAATCGATTAGGCCGTGTGAGAACGAAGTACCGTGTACAAAACCTAGAGTGTTTGCAACAACGTATGCAGAACCAGCTAGTAGAGCGTGGATACCGTACAGTACAGGAGCAACAAATAGGAATGAGAATTCGATTGGCTCTGTGATACCAGTCAGGAATGAAGTCAATGCAGCAGACGCCATGATACCCATTACTTTCGCGCGGTTCTCTGGCTTAGCAGAGTGAGCGATAGCAATAGCAGCAGCTGGTAGACCGAACATCTTGAACATGTAGCCACCTGCAAGCTGACCGAAGCCATTACCTGCAGCACGAGATGCTTCGTCAGCAACTAGGTAACAAGTTAGAACGCCATTTTGTGTTTCGCCAGCAGCATTCACACAAGTACCAGCTTCGAAGAAGAATGGTACGTTCCAAACGTGGTGTAGGCCGAATGGGATTAGAGAACGCTCGACGATACCGTAGATACCGAATGCAACTTGTGGGTTCTGGTGTGCAGCCCAATCTGAGAAAGAAGCGATAGCACCGCCAATTGGAGGCCATACTACAGACAGAACAATACCCAATGCGATAGCAGCAAAACCAGTGATGATAGGCACCGCGCGCTTACCTGCGAAGAAGCCTAGGTATTCTGGAAGCTGAATCTTGAAGAAACGGTTGAATGCCCATGCAGCAACACCACCAACAAGGATACCGCCCAGAACACCAGTGTCGATTTTCTCAACACCCATAACACCAGCCATAACGCCAAGCGTCGCAGTCATGATGCCGTAACCAACGATTGCAGCCAGACCTGCTACACCATCGTTGTTAGTAAAGCCAAGTGCAACACCTACTGCGAAAAGTAGTGCCATCTGACCAAATACCGAGCCACCCGCTTGCTCCATTAAGTTGGAAACAATTTCCGGAATGAAACTCAGGTCGGCAGCACCTACCCCGAGTAGAATACCTGCAACAGGTAAAACCGATACTGGCAGCATCAGAGCTTTACCCACTTTTTGCAGGTTAGCAAAAAGATTCTTAAACATGTTTATGCTCCTGAAAAGTTATAAGAATTATTGGGCTCTAACGGCACACCCCCGTAGCCTTAAATGTTAGCACCCAGAAAAAATGTAACCACATCTAGTAGTATATTTTCCGGCTCTAAATATATATTGATGGTGAACAAACTTTCTAGCTGGTTACGGAATTTAGTTTCAAACTAATAGATAGATCACAATCCAAAATCGGCAAATCGAGACCATATTTACAACCTATCTAATTGATATTTATTAAATTAATATTAACGCCGATTAATTTTGATGGGTAAATAAAATAAACCCAATTGTTATTTTATGTAACAAAATTACAATTTGATACTTTCAGCCTCCCAGCTTCAACATATTTAGTAAACAAGGCAATTTATGTCATCAAGAGTGATTTCAGACACAAAAAAAGGAGCTTCCGCTCCTTTTTTAATCAAAACTCTTTTTCTATCTCAAAAAAAGATTTCGGAAGTTTTCACTGGTTTTTAACCCAACTTCACTCAATGACGTATTTTTTAACTGGGCAATATAGGAGGCAACCTCAACCACGTATGCTGGTTGGTTCTGTTTACCTCGGTGTGGCACAGGAGCGAGATATGGTGAGTCAGTTTCAATCAATAGTCTCTCAAGCGGCAGAGCTTTGACCACTTCTTTAAGTTCAGTAGCTTGCCTGAAAGTGACGATCCCCGAGATAGAGATATAAAAACCAAGCTCCATCGCTGCTTGTGCAAAAGCAAGATCTTCAGTGAAACAATGAATCACGCCACCACATTTATCTGCCTGACCTCGACGTAGAATATCCAACGTATCTTGGCGAGCATTCCTCGTGTGGATGATCAAAGGTTTATTCAGTTTAACTGCTAATTCAACTTGCTGTTGGAATCGTAACTTTTGTAACTCAGCAGTCTCAGGTTGATAGTGGTAATCCAGCCCCGTTTCACCTATCGCCACAACTCTGGGATGCGAGGCATATTCATGTAATCGATCTAAGGCAAACTCACTCTCAACATCCAGCGGGTGAACACCGCATGAAGCAAATATGTTGTCGAAGGGTTCGATCATCTCCATCATTCCAGGGAAAGAATCCAACGTAACGCCAACGGACAGTAGCTCAGAAACGTTAGCAGCTTGAGCTTTGGCAACTACATCTTCAATACCAGAGTGGAGCTCCTGATAATCCAATTTGTCTAAGTGACAATGAGAGTCTACAAACATGATTCCTCATTAAATTTAAATAGCCAATCTAAGATAAGCAATTCGCTGTTCAAACCTGTGTGCTCACGTAACTGTTCAAGCAGCAGACTTAGGTTTGCTGTCTGAGTATAGAGCAATTGATAACCAAGATTAGCCGACAGAGCATTCGAGCCTGGAGTGAAATAAGGCATCTGAACGCCAAAGTGAATCTTTTGAGCATCTGTCAACAAGTACCATATCCATTGTAGATACTCAGAGGGTGAAGTCGCCAATTCTTTTGCTAACTTAACGCTGTCGCCTCTCAACTGAGCCACTTCAAGAAATTGTTCTTCAACCTGCTGATATTTTTCAATTTGCCCCTGCTCTACAAACGCTTGAGTTTTCAGTGGCGCATTGCCATTAATATGTGCTGCAAAAGCAGGGATTGTCGAAGTAACTTGCTCATTTAACCATTGAGCAAGCAATTCTGAGCTCGGAGTCACTACATGCCAATGTTGGCAACGACTGGTAATCGTGGGCAAAAGCTGGTGTGCTTTATGACTGACCAGTAAAAACATACAACTGCTAGAGGGCTCTTCGAGTGTTTTCAACAACGCATTGGCAGCGGAGTCATTCATCGCTTCAGCCGGCTCGATAACAAACAATCGACGTCCAGATAGCTGCGATGACTCCTGTGCTAGGCGGTTACACTGACGAATTTGCTCAACCGTAATAGTTTTGCCTTCTTTCTCTGGTTTCACTAGGTGATAATCAGGATGGTTATGCGACTTCATTAGCTGGCAGCTATGGCAAAAGCCGCAAGCTTCACTGGCATAATTGCTACACATGGCAGCTTCACTAAATCGCTCTACTAGCTGCTCAACGCCTAGCCCTTCTTCTGCTGTCAGTAGCGCTGCATTGGAAAACCTATCTGACTCCAGACTTGCCTGCCATTCACACCAAATGTCTGTTAACCAAGGGTAGGTAGAATTCATGGTTATTGTTCCAACCAACTACGCAGCGCTTGCTTGATATCTTGCGCGACTAATTCGATCGTCTGCTCAGCATTGATCACTACAACACTCGAATCACATTGAGCCAGTTCCAAGTAACGCGCTCTGGTGCGGTCAAAAAAGCTCATATCCATTTTCTCAATTCGATCCAACTCGCCTCGCCCTCTCGCGCGTTCGAGACCGATGCGCGGGTCAAGATCAAGGTAAATGGTCAAATCTGGTTTAAAGTCACCCAATGTTGTCTGCTTAAGTGCTGTCATGGTGTGTTGGGAGATTTGACGGCCGCCTCCCTGATAAGCTTGAGAAGACATATCATGTCGGTCTCCCACCACCCAAGTACCGCTGTTTAAAGCTGGTTTAATCACATTTTCAACCAGCTGCACCCGAGCTGCATACATAAGGAGTAATTCGGTCATGTCTTGCAACTCTTCCCCTTCATGGTCTTGTTTGACCAAAGTTCTGAGTTGCTCGGCTAACGCTGTTCCACCCGGCTCACGAGTATTCTTTATCTGCTCAATACCAGCCTGTTTAAGAGTCTCAAGCACCGCATTAATTGCTGTGCTTTTCCCTGCCCCTTCTAGGCCTTCAATTACGATAAATTTCGCTTGTGTCATTTGTTACTTCTTAGTTGTCTTAGATAAGCGCGTACCGCGCGATTGTGTTCACTCAGCGTTTTAGAAAAAACGTGCCCGCCAGTGCCGCTGGCCACAAAATACAAGTAATTACTGTTTTCTGGATTTGTCGCGGCGGCGATAGACGCCTCGCCCGGCATCGCAATCGGTGTTGGTGGTAAACCAAAAATCGTATACGTATTATATGGGGTTGGAGTACGTAAATCTTTCTTACGTATGTTGCCGTCGTACTTATCTCCCATCCCATAGATAACCGTAGGGTCAGTCTGTAAACGCATACGCTTATTAAGGCGGTTTACAAACACCCCTGCAACACGCTCACGCTCTGCACCAACAGCCGTCTCCTTTTCGATAATAGAAGCAAGGATCAGCGCTTCGTAAGGCGTCTTCAATGGCAAGTTCTCTTGCCTTTGCTGCCAATGCTTATCAAGAATTTTTTGCAGTTTATCTGCGGCGCGCTTGATGATATCGAGATCAGAGGTACCGAACGTGTAGTGATAAGTCTCAGCGAGCAATAGCCCTTCAAGTTTGGTTTTCTCGATGCCAATTTGTTGTGCGATCTCTGCTTCACTGAGCCCAGATATTTTGTGCTCTAGATAAGGGGCTTGCTCTAATGCTGCTCGCCATTCGGCGAATGTTGAACCTTCCACAAAGGTAATTGCAAATTGATGCTCTTTACCGGTTTTGAACAGTTCTAGCGCTTGTGTGAGGTTAATTCCGGGAGCGAGAAGGTAGGTCCCTGCTTTTACTTGCGTCAGTTCTGGGTGGAATCGTCGCACTAGTCTTGCCACATCGCTAGAAACAATCAGTTCATCGTTTGTCAAATCTGCCAGTAAACGGTTGAAACTCATACCCGTCTCAATCGTATAAATCTGTTCTTCTTGCAGCTTTAATGGCTGAGTCACATACTCATCGACTTGTTTAGTAACATAAATAAATCCTGCACCAGCAATCAGTAATACAAGTGCCAGAAATAAGGTGATTCTCTTAATCACGGGTTAACCATCTCCTGAATTTTTTTTGTTATTGTTCCTATTGAAAAGGTCTGTGTGCCAATGCTTTTTACTGGGACGACACCAAGAATCGAGTTTGAGATAAAAACTTCTTCTGCATCACTTAGCTCTTCAAACGTATAGTGCCCAATAGACAACGTGTGCTCACAGCTCGATAAACGTTCTACAATAACGCGGCGCATAACACCTGCAACACCAGCGTTCGTCAGGTCAGGGGTATAGATGACTCCCTGTTTGACCCAGTAAACATTCGCCATTGTTGTCTCAATCACATGGCCACTCACATCTAATGCAATCCCATCGGGGAAGCCTTGTTGATCCATTTCCGCCTTGAGCAAAATTTGCTCAAGGCGATTATTGTGCTTATGACCCGCGAGTAAAGGATTAACCCCTAGTCTCTTATGGCACACACCTAAACAAATACCATCCGCTTGCCATTGTTCATAATGAGCCGGATAGTTAAAGGCGCTAATAGTAACATTTGGTAAGGTCACTTGAGTAGGGCTATATCCACGTCCCCCCTCTCCTCGGCTAATGTGTAATTTCAACCCTGAACGAGTAGACTCTATACACGCTTTTTCTAACCAATCCTCAACCTCTCTCCAGTTTGGAGGAGTTATGCCGAGCAAGTTGAGGCAGGATTGCATTCGCTCTCGATGTTTATCCCAGTGTTGGATACGACCATTGATAACCAACATGGTCGTAAAGCAGCCATCACCATATTGAAATGAACGATCAGAAAGGGAAATTGAGTCTGTGGTGTGTCCATTTACCAAGTACATAATTGATATCCACATAAAAGAAAACGGCTTAATGCCAAAGCATTAAGCCGTTTTATCACAAATTGGATTGTGACTCTTTAGATCTTTTTGAAAACCAAAGAACCGTTAGTACCACCAAAACCAAACGAGTTACAGATTGCGTACTCTGAATCGATAGGTTTTGCCTTATGTGGTACAAGGTCAATATCGTCAAGGCCTTCATCTCGATTATCTAGATTAATCGTTGGTGGAACCATTTGATCAACCAATGACATGATGGTCACGATCGCTTCAACAGAACCAGCAGCGCCAAGTAGGTGACCAGTCATTGACTTAGTTGAAGAAACTTTCACTTGCTTAGTACCTTCTTCACCTAGCGCACGACGGATGCCTTTCACTTCAGCAACATCGCCAGCCGGAGTAGACGTGCCATGTGCGTTCACATAGCCGACTTGTGTACCAGTGATGCCTGCATCGCGCATTGCTGCTTCCATAGCCAACGCACCACCTGAGCCATCTTCGCTAGGTGAAGTCATATGGAAAGCATCTCCCGACATACCAAAGCCAACAAGCTCTGCGTAGATTTTAGCGCCACGTGCTTTCGCATGCTCATATTCTTCAAGAACAATGATACCTGCGCCATCACCAAGAACAAAACCATCACGATCTTTGTCCCATGGGCGAGAAGCTTTTTGAGGCTCGTCATTACGAGTTGACAACGCTTTAGCTGCACCAAAGCCAGCCATGCCTAGAGGAGTTGAAGCTTTTTCAGCACCACCGGCGACCATAGCTTCTGCATCACCGTAAGCGATCATACGAGCAGCATGGCCGATGTTATGTAGACCCGTTGTACACGCCGTCGAAATCGCGATATTTGGACCACGAAGACCACGCATAATAGATAAGTTACCTGCAACCATGTTTACGATAGTTGATGGTACGAAGAAAGGGCTGACTTTGCGTGGGCCTTTTTCAACAAGCGCAGTATGGCCCGCTTCAATAAGGTCTAGACCACCAATGCCTGAACCAATAGCGACACCAACGCGTGCTGCGTTTTCTTCATTAATTTGTAAGCCAGAGTCGTCTAGGGCTTGAATACCCGCTGCAATGCCGTACTGGATGAACAAGTCCATCTTACGCGCATCTTTTTTAGACATGTACTCTGTGCAGTCGAAATCTTTTACTAGGCCTGCAAAACGAGTTGAGAAGTTTTCAGTATCAAAGTGCTCGATATCAACGATACCACTTTGACCAGCTAGCAGGGCCTTCCAGGATGATTCTACATTGTTGCCTACCGGTGACAACATACCCATGCCAGTGACAACAACACGACGCTTGGACACGATTTTATTCTCCGGGATTGAAATGATTCTATGAGAGGTATAGAAGAGTTTAAAAGAACACAGGCGGCCAGAAGGCCGCCTGGGAGAGATATTACTGAGCGCTGTTCACGTAGTCGATAGCAGCTTGAACAGTAGTGATCTTCTCAGCTTCTTCGTCTGGAATCTCAGTGTCGAATTCTTCTTCTAGAGCCATTACTAGTTCAACAGTGTCTAGAGAATCAGCACCTAGATCGTCAACGAAAGAAGCTTCGTTTTTAACTTCTGCTTCGTCCACACCTAGCTGTTCAACAATGATTTTCTTTACGCGTTCTTCGATGTTGCTCATTTTTTCTTTTCCTTTACAGATTTCGCTCAATGCGATGATTCCGTAGTTTATTCGAACTATTGAAAGTTGCAAGGGGGTCCTTGCTGGTCAAACCACAATTTTCGCGATTTTAACCGAAATTCAATACATTTTTGACTTATATCATGCACAAATGTTGCGCATATCAATGCCAGTTATCACAAACTATAGGCTATTTTTGTGACAGCAAATAGCCCGTTTTGTTCCAACTTAGGCATTAAACCATATACATGCCACCATTAACATGCAGAGTTTCACCAGTAATGTAAGCAGCTTCTGGAGAAGCTAAAAACGCTACTGCTGATGCAATTTCACGAGGGTCACCTAGACGGCCAGCAGGAACGTTCGCTAACGTTGCTGCACGTTGTTCGTCATTTAGCGCCTTGGTCATGTCAGTTTCGATAAATCCTGGTGCAACAGTGTTAACAGTTACACCACGAGAAGCCACTTCACGTGCCATAGATTTAGTGAAACCAATCACACCTGCTTTTGCTGCTGCGTAGTTAGTTTGACCTGCATTACCCATAGTACCAACAACAGAACCAACGTTGATGATACGACCTGCACGCTTCTTCATCATGCCACGAAGTACAGCTTTAGACATGCGGTAGATCGGTGTCAGGTTAGTGTTGATGATGTCATTCCACTCATCGTCTTTCATACGCATAAGTAAGTTATCACGCGTAATACCTGCATTGTTTACCAGAATGTCGATTGCACCAAACTCATCGTTAATGTTTTTCAGAGTTGCTTCAATTGATTCGATATCTGTCACGTTTAGTGCCAGACCTTTACCATTTTCACCAAGGTATTCACTGATTGCAGCGGCACCATTTTCTGAAGTCGCAGTGCCGATAACCGTCGCACCACGTTCAACAAGAATTTCAGCGATAGCACGACCAATACCACGGCTTGCGCCAGTGACCAGTGCAATCTTGCCTTCTAGGTTCATCATGATTGTTATTCCTTAAAAGTTTACTTAGCGGCTTCTAGAGATGCAGCATCATTTACTGCAGCGCCACTTAGTGTCTTCACAATACGTTTTGTCAGACCCGTTAGAACTTTACCTGGGCCTAATTCAAGAAGTTTTTCAACACCTTGCTCGCTCATTAGCTGTACACTTTCAGTCCAGCGGACTGGGCTGTATAGCTGGCGCACAAGTGCATTTTTAATTTTTGCAGGGTCAGTTTCAGCAACAACATCAACGTTATTGATCACTGGCAACTGAGGTGCATTGAATTCAATCTCTTCAAGAGCGACAGCCAGTTTGTCGGCTGCTGGCTTCATCAAAGCACAATGAGAAGGCACGGAAACAGGTAGCGGTAGAGCTCGCTTAGCACCAGCTTCTTTACACAAGGCACCTGCGCGTTCGACTGCGTCTTTACTACCTGCAATCACTACCTGACCTGGTGAGTTGTAGTTTACAGGCGATACCACTTCACCTTGAGCCGCGTCTTCACATGCTTTAGCAATAGATTCGTCATCTAGACCGATGATCGCGAACATAGCACCAGAGCCTGCTGGCACAGCTTCTTGCATCAGTTGACCACGTAGTTCAACCAGTTTGATTGCTTCTTTAAAGTCAATCACACCAGCACATACTAATGCCGAATATTCACCTAGACTGTGGCCCGCAAGGTTTGCTGGCTGTTCTAGGCCAAGCTCTTGCCAAACACGCCAGATAGCCACCGAGGATGCTAACAGTGCTGGCTGAGTACGGAAAGTTTGGTTGAGATCTTCAGCTGGGCCATTTTGAACCAACGCCCATAGGTCGTAACCTAATGCCTCAGATGCTTCCGAAAAAGTGTTTTTTACTACTTCATACTGTTCGCCAAGTTCAGCAAGCATTCCGACTGCTTGTGAGCCCTGACCTGGAAATACGATAGCAAAATTGCTCATTTTCTTTTCCTTTAAAACAAAGTAAGAAAGATTAAGATGCCTAAAAAGGCATCTTAATCTTTTAAATTTGGTTGGGATTAGAACTTAACCAGTGCTGAGCCCCAGGTAAAGCCGCCACCAAATGCTTCTAGTAGAAGCGTCTGACCGCGTTTAATTCGTCCGTCACGAACAGCCTCATCAAGTGCCGTAGGTACAGTAGCTGCAGACGTATTGCCATGTCTGTCTAGTGTAATGACAACTTGATCAAGCGACATAGATAGTTTCTTTGCTGTTGCAGAAATAATGCGATAGTTCGCTTGGTGAGGCACTAGCCAGTCTAGTTCAGACTTATGCATATCGTTGGCAGCCAGCGTATCTTTAACGAGTTTTGATAGCTGTGTCACAGCAACCTTAAAGACTTCGTTACCCGCCATGTGTAGCCACTTGTCAGCATCTTTGCCGCGCTCAGGAACTTCAAGGCTTAGCAACTCACCAAAACGGCCATCCGAGTAGATATGCGTTGAAAGAATCCCAGGCTCTTCACTTGCACCAACAACAACAGCGCCTGCACCATCACCAAACAGAATAATGGTTGAACGATCAGTTGGGTCACAGGTTTTAGACAGAGTATCTGAACCGATTACAAGCACATTTTTACACATGCCTGTTTTAACATGCTGATCTGCAACTGAAAGCGCGTAGACAAAACCTGAACATGCAGCGGCAATATCAAATGCGGGGCAATCTTTAATGTCCAGCTTAGCTTGAACTTGGCAAGCAGAAGAAGGGAAAGTGTGGCTGCTACTGGTGGTCGCTACGATGATCAGGTCAATATCATTCTTATCGATGCCTGCCATTTCGATCGCGTTTTGAGCAGCGATATATCCCATGTCGGCGACGGTTTCATTCTCGGCTGCGATACGACGCTCTTTAATACCTGTGCGAGTGACAATCCACTCATCACTTGTATCTACCATTTTCTCCAAGTCTGCGTTTGAACGCACCTGAGATGGCAGGTAGCTGCCAGTACCTAAAATTTTGCTATACATGAAGACTAATAATGCCTCTCGAGTAAAACCGCTTCCAAACGATCGCTAATACGGCTTGGTACTTGTCGTTTGACCTCGTGTAACGCTTCACCAATGGCATTGATGACCGCGTCTACATCAGCACTTCCGTGGCTTTTTATGACAATGCCGCGCAATCCTAGCAAACTTGCGCCGTTATACTGGTCGGGGTTCAATGTTTTTAGTTCATTAAATAACCCAGAAAATAATTTTCTTGCAATCCAACCCTTTATAGATGAGGCCATCATGCTTGATTTCAACTTATCGATAAATAGCTGGGCTGTACCTTCACATGCTTTGAGGCAAACATTACCAACAAAACCGTCACATACCACCACATCCGCGGCATCGTGGAGTAACTGATTACCTTCAATATAGCCGACAAAATTCACGGACTGCGTCTGAGACAACATTTCAGCACAGCGTTTGACGAGATCGTTGCCTTTGATTTCTTCAGCACCGATATTAAGAATCGCAATACGTGGAGGTCGGTCTAAGTATTGTTCAGTTAACGCACTTCCCATCACAGCAAATTGGAACAATGAATCAGCATCACTGGACACATTGGCTCCTAGGTCAAGCATCCAAGTTCTGCCACCGGAAGCTGTAGGTAAGGCAGAAATTAACGCTGGACGTTCAATTCCTGGTAATAATTTCAACCGAAAACGTGACAAAGCCATGAGTGCACCAGTGTTTCCACTGCTGACACAGGCATCGGCAGTACCTTGAGCGACAGCATCAATCGCCATCCCCATGGAGGTGCCATTGCTGTTTCGAAGTGCGAGAGAAGGCTTTTCTGAGTTTGAGATCACTCGGTCACTATGCTGAATACTCAGGCGAGCATCAGGCTGATAACCAAGAGACAATAATTGAGTTGTGATCGCGGTCTGATCACCTGTGAGGATTACTTTCAGCTCTGGGAAATGCGACAGTGCCTGCACGGCGGCAGGCACTGTGACGCGAGGACCGAAATCCCCGCCCATTGCATCAAGTGCAACGGTTATATTAGGCAAAGGTCAACCTTACTTGTTGATAACCTTTTTACCACGGTAGTAACCTTCAGCAGTTACGTTGTGGCGCAGGTGAGTTTCACCTGAAGTTGCGTCTACAGATAGTGCAGCTGTAGATAGGGCATCGTGTGAACGACGCATGCCACGCTTTGAACGTGATTTCTTGCTCTTTTGTACGGCCATTGACCCTACTCCTATGTTAATTCTTAAAGAATTACTTCTTTAAGTTTTTTAAAACATCGAATGGATTCGGCTTTTCTTCCACAATTTCTTCTGGAATTTCACCAAATACCAAATTGTCTGATTTAACGCTGCAATCCGCTTCTTCGTGCTTTGCGATTTGAGGCAAGTTTAGAATGAACTCGTCTTCAACTAACTGTATCAGGTCAATTTCACCGTACTCGTTCAGATCTACCAAATCGTACTCTTCCGGTGCTTCCTCTTCAGTCTTTTCACCTTTGTAAGGTGTATAAGTGAATTGGACATCGCACTCATGTGCGAAAACCTCATTACAGCGTTGACACTCTAAATCAACTTCGATGTTAGCTTTACCAGAGATAACAACGAGTCGCTGTTCATCTAACTCAAATGACAATGACACTTGAGCGTCGCGTTTAACGCCTTCAACTGATTCGAACAAACGCTTAAAAAGACTAACCTGAATGATACCATCATAATCAAGTCGCTTCTGAGCAGCGCGTGCCGGATCAACCGTTCGCGGTATTTTTACCTTTTGCATAGGGCGCGAATTCTATCTTCCAATTCGTTTTGAGTCAAAGAAAAAGGATAAAAAGTTGCAGTTTTTTTCCTTCTTATTAGAAGAGCTAGGATTACCATCATAATATCCATTAAGCTATCGCTAACTCCCTGAAAGATTGTACTGGAAAATGCCACAATACCAACTTGTTTTAGCATCGACTTCACCGTTTAGAAAACAACTGCTCAATAAACTATCAGTCCCTTTTGAAACCGCCTCACCTGACTGTGACGAAACACCATTTTCTGACGAGCGACCTGAGGATCTAGTGAAACGTCTTGCGAAGGAAAAAGCAGAATCATGCCATACCAATCAGCCTAGTCTTATCATCGGCAGCGACCAGGTCTGTGTGATTGATGGAAAAATCATTGGCAAACCTCTGAATCGAGAAAACGCTATCCAACAATTAAGCCGCCAAAGCGGTAAGGCCATCCAGTTTTATACCGGGCTTGCGCTTCACAACACCGAAACGAATATCACAGATGTCAAACTGGATACGTTCACTGTTCATTTCCGCCAGCTAACCCAACAACAGATCAGCCGCTATGTAGAGAAAGAAGAGCCGTATTACTGCGCTGGCAGTTTTAAAAGTGAGGGGTTGGGTATCGCACTATTTGAAAAGTTAGAAGGGAAAGATCCCAATACTTTGGTTGGGCTACCACTGATTGACTTGATTGATATGCTTGAAACGCAAGGTTTCCCAATCTTGTAAAAGCGGAATAACTAGAGTTGGCCTTCTTAATCGAAGCAAACAACTCTAGTCTTCGAGTGAGAGAGTTCACAGCTCTTACAGCTTACGTAAACTCGCTAGCGCCTTCTCCAACTTTGCTTCCATTGGCGCACTCACTTCCATCCACTCGTCATTGGATGGGTGTTTAAATTTAATATTAGCGGCATGAAGAAACAGTCGGTCTAACCCAACTTTTCCTGTGTAAGCATCAAAACGTCGATCACCATAACGGTCGTCCCAAGCAATTGGATGACCAGTATACTGAGTATGGACACGAATTTGATGCGTACGCCCCGTTATTGGGCTCGCCTGAATCAAAGTAGCCTCAGCAAACTTTTCAATAATCTTAAAACGAGTCTCAGAAGGCTTACCCTGTGGGTTGACGCGAACGATACTGTTCACTTCATTTTTCAATAGTGGTGCGTTTACGACCTTGCAACTACTCTTCCACTGCCCCATCACCAATGCGAAATAGTATTTCTGCACGGTTTTCTCACGAAACTGAGCTTGAAGATGACGCAGCGCTGAACGCTTTTTCGCAACCAAAAGAATTCCCGAAGTATCACGATCAATACGATGCACTAACTCTAGAAAACGAGCTTGCGGTCTCAGTGCCCGTAAAGCTTCAATAGCACCAAATTTAAGCCCACTTCCTCCGTGAACTGCCGTACCCGAAGGTTTATTGAGGATAAGCATATGTTCATCTTCATAGATGATCATATGTTCTAGCTCAGCGACTTTATTCAGTTTGGTACTCGGTGCAACTTCGTCTTGCTTCTCTTCAATCGTAACTGGAGGAATTCTGACCAAATCCCCCGCCTTCAATTTATATTCAGCTTTAATTCGTTTTTTGTTTACGCGAACTTCTCCCTTGCGCAAGATCCGATAAACCATGCTTTTAGGAATACTTTTCAGTTGGTTGCGTAAAAAATTATCGATACGCTGGCCAGCCATATCTTCGTCGATATCGACAAATTGGACTTTTGTTCTAATTTCGCTCATTTCGATATTCTATCATTCTAACTTGCGTAAGTTCACGTTTTCTAGGCAACAATCTGGTAAATCGCTCTCTAAGAATGAATTTCTGTTCAGCTACGGATAAAAATCCATCAACATATTTACAATTCTCAGAAACTATCACACAAAGCCTTTAAATACAGAATCTTACAAAAATTAAAAATGGGTTTTTTAGCGTTTTATAATAAAGCAGATTGCTGAGTTTAATGGGTACTGCTATAGTTCACACCTGCAATGAATGATTAGGTTGCATTTTAATCAAACCCAATCGTTTTTGAGCAAGATATTGAGTAGCCCGCTAATTTACCAAAATGCAGCACACGGCGTAAGACATTTCCGGGATTAGTACAACTTGTTGCCCTACTCATAAATCTTTCATGTTGAGTATTATCCGCCATCATTGCGGCTTACAAGCCAAACTTGTTTGTAAGACTGACGTGCCCAAAGAGCATCCCTCCAGCCGGGAGGCTGCACAAATTTAAGCCATGGGATCCGGCACCGTGAAAGACACATCAAGGCAGCAAGAAAACATAGAATGACAACGAGATTTATCAATGAAAAGAATGTTAATCAACGCAACTCAAAAAGAAGAGTTGCGTGTTGCTTTGGTTGATGGTCAGCGCTTATATGATTTAGATATCGAAAGCCCAGGCCACGAATCCAAAAAAGCAAATATCTACAAAGGACGTATCACTCGCATCGAACCAAGCCTGGAAGCAGCCTTTGTTGACTACGGTGCCGAACGACACGGATTCCTCCCTCTAAAAGAAATTGCCCGCGAATATTTCCCTGAAGGTTACACTTACCAAGGTCGTCCAAGCATTAAAGAAGTGCTGACTGAAGGTCAGGAAGTAATTGTACAGGTTGAGAAAGAAGAACGTGGCAGCAAAGGTGCTGCACTAACGACATTCATTTCTCTTGCAGGTAGTTACCTTGTTCTGATGCCTAATAACCCTCGTGCTGGCGGTATTTCCCGTCGTATCGAAGGTGATGAGCGTACTCAACTGAAAGCTGCACTGGACACCTTGGACCTACCTAAAGGTATGGGCCTTATCGTACGTACAGCAGGTGTAGGCAAAAGCGCTGAAGAATTAGAGTGGGATCTTAACGTTCTACTTAATCACTGGGGTGCCATCAAGCAAGCTTCTGATGCCAACCCTGCGCCACTGCTTATTCACCAAGAAAGTAACGTTATAGTCCGAGCTATTCGCGACTATTTGCGTCGTGACATTGGTGAAATTCTCATCGATAGCAACACCATCTATGAGCGTGCACTAGAGCATATCCAACTAGTTCGTCCAGACTTCGTCAATCGAGTCAAAAAGTACGACGGCGAAGTTCCACTGTTTAGCCACTATCAGATCGAAAGCCAGATTGAATCGGCGTTCCAACGAGAAGTGCGTTTGCCATCTGGTGGCTCAATCGTTATTGACCCAACCGAAGCATTAACGTCAATCGATATCAACTCAGCCCGTGCAACGAAAGGCGGCGATATCGAAGAAACTGCACTGAACACCAACCTTGAAGCAGCCGATGAAATTGCACGTCAACTTCGTCTTCGTGACCTAGGTGGCTTGGTTGTTATCGACTTCATCGATATGACGCCAGTGCGTCACCAACGTGAAGTTGAGAACCGCCTGCGTGACGCAGTTCGCCTCGACCGTGCTCGTGTTCAGATTGGCCGTATCTCACGCTTTGGCCTACTAGAAATGTCTCGCCAACGCTTGAGCCCATCTCTAGCAGAAGCAAGCCATCACATCTGTCCTCGCTGTAGCGGTACAGGTGTGGTTCGTGATAATGAATCTCTTGCTCTTTCTGTTCTTCGTTTGATCGAAGAAGAAGCATTAAAGGACAACACAGCTCAAGTTCTGGCTGTTGTTCCTGTTCCGATTGCGTCTTACCTTCTGAACGAAAAGCGTCGTTCAATCAACCACATTGAACGCATTCAGGAAGTTAAGATCACGGTAGTTCCTAACGCAGATATGGAAACGCCGCATTTCGAAGTGATTCGAGTTCGTGAAGGCGAAGAGTTTGATTTGCTGTCTTACTTGCTGCCTAAGAAGCTCGAGTCGATGAAAGAAGCAGAAGGTCGTGAGGTTGTAGAGCCTGAAGTTAAGCCTAAGAAGCTTGAAGAGCCTGCACTAAAAGGTTTTGCAGCACCGGCTCAATCTGCGCCAGCGCCAAAGCAACCAGTGAAGAAAGCACCAGAGAAAAAGTCAGAGCCTCGTGATGAAAAGCCAGGCTTAGTATCTCGATTCTTCAAAGCTCTGGGTAGCTTCCTATTCAGCTCTGAACCTGAAAAAGAACAGGTTGAAGAGAAACAAGAAAAAGCAGCGAAGAAAGACGGTCAGCGTAACAACCGCAACCGCCGTAATCGCAACGACCAACGTCGTCGCAATTCTCGTGACAATCGTAACGAGAGTCGTGAAGATAAACGCGATAACAAACGCAATAAACCTCAACGCGAACGTGATGAAGCTGCCAATGAAAATAAAGCAGCATCGAACGAACGTAAGCAACAAAATCGCAAGCCTAAGCAGGATCGCCGTAACAAGCAGCGAGACGACGCGAAAGCGAGCAAAGTTGCAGAGGAAGGTTTGAAACTTGCGGCTGAAGCGCAAAAAGACGACAAACCGAATCGTGCAGAAGAAAAAACGACCAAGGTAAAAGAGCGCCGTCAACGTCGTAAACTGAACAAGCAGGTTCGAGTTAAAGACCAGAAAGCGAAAGCTGAAGCGGTTGAAGAAGTAAAACAGGTTAAAGCTGAAGCTGTAGCAGAAGCCATCGAGCAATCGACTGAAGAAATCGCAGCCGAAGATGCAGAACAACCTAAACAACGTCGTAATCGCCGTTCTCCACGTCATCTACGTGCCAGCGGTCAACGTCGTCGTCGTGGTCGCGATCGTCGCCCTAACCCGTTCCGCTTACGCAAAGGTGGTGTTGCTTCTCCAGAAATGGCAATGGGTAAAGTCATGCCAAGCTACGGTATCTCTAAACCAGAACCGAAGCACAAAGCAAAAGCTGAACAGGCTGCGGCACCAGAAGTGGTCACTCAAGCACTTGGTGGGTTCGCTTGCCCTGAAATGGCAATGGGCAAAGTTATCGTACGTCGCCAAGAGCCAGTGATTGAAGAGCCGAAAGTTGTTGAGCAAGCTGCTACGGTTGAAGCCACACCTGTGAAGACACCTGCACCTAAAGCGGTTGAGTCACAAGTTGCTCCAGAACCAGTTGCAGACACGGCTGCTATTGTAGAAGCGGAAGCAGCACCTGCCCCTGTTAATACAAGCTCTGAGATTATCGTACCGACAGCATTTAAAGGCCACGCCTCTGCTCCGATGGCGAAAGCACCAGGAACCACAGAAATGAAAGAGATTACTGTGATTGCTGCACCTTTCCGAGAAGAGCGCTACCTATCTAAAGGTGCAGGCAGCCAGGTTGCTAGCAATAAAGCCAGCGCTGCAATGGCAAAGCCTCAAAGCTTTTAATTAGGTTTGATGAAGAATAAAAACAGCCCCATAACGGGGCTGTTTTTTTATGTATATATGGTAACGAGCATGACTGTTCTCACTATTTGTCACAAATATTAGCCAATATCTGCTTCTTTGTTGAACTTAATCACACTTTTAGGTAGCATTCGCCGACTCGATCTGAATCATTCGCTTGGTTTTCAGTGCTCTTTTACATCGCATTTTGCTCACATGAAAACTAAGCCAGAACCTATACTTAAATCTGTCGTTCTCTGGTATTCAGAATAACCGTAAACATTTAGCATAACTGAGCAAGCATGTTTGAATTCCCTCAATTTTCGAAACACTCTGTAAAAAATGACGTGTTATCAGGCCTGACCGTTGCACTTGCATTGGTTCCTGAAGCCGTTGCCTTTGCCTTCGTGGCTGGTGTCGACCCTATGGTTGGCCTGTATGCAGCATTTATTGTCGGCCTAATTACTTCCATTTTTGGTGGCCGCCCAGGCATGATCTCGGGTGCAACAGGTGCAATGGCAGTCGTAATGGTGTCGCTAGTCGCATCACACGGTGTCCAGTACCTTTTTGCTGCCATATTACTTGCTGGTATCCTTCAAGTAGCCGCAGGTCTATTTAAGTTAGGTAAGTTCATCCGCATAGTGCCGCATCCAGTTATGATTGGCTTCGTTAACGGTCTAGCGATTGTGATTTTCTTAGCTCAGCTTGGTCAGTTCAAAGCGCCAGACATTAACGGCATGCTAACTTGGTTACCTCAAGATCAAATGATGCTGATGCTGGGTTTAGTAGCGCTAACCATGGCTATTATTCACTTCCTGCCAAAATTCACTACCGCCGTACCATCATCCTTGGTAGCGATCGTCACAGTGACAGCTTTGGTAGTAGGCTTAGATCTGGAAACACGTACAGTTGTCGATTTCCTACGTACAATGTCTGGTGATGATGCAGCAACGCTGGCAGGCTCACTACCAACGTTCTCTGTCCCAGCAGTACCGTTAACACTGGAAACACTACAAATCATCCTCCCGTACGCTATCATTCTTGCGGCGATTGGTCTGATTGAATCTCTGCTAACACTGACTGTTCTGGACGAAATGACAAACACTCGTGGTCAGTCTAACCGTGAATGTATCGGTCAGGGCATGGCAAACATGACGTGTTCAGTATTTGGCGCTATGGGTGGCTGTGCGATGATTGGTCAGTCGATGATCAACGTTAACTCAGGTGGTCGTGGTCGTTTGTCAGGCATTGTTGCTGCTTCTGCACTGCTGATATTTATCCTGTTCGCTTCTTCACTTATCGAAATGATCCCACTAGCCGCACTAGTCGGTGTGATGTTCATGGTGGTTATCGGTACTTTTGAGTGGGCAACATTCAAACTGGCTCGTCGCGTACCAAAACAAGACTTCTTTGTAATTGTACTCGTAACGGTCGTAACGGTAATGACCGACCTTGCTATTGCCGTCTTCGTTGGTGTTATTGCCTCTGCTCTGATGTTTGCTTGGCAACACGCTAAACACATCTATGCCGATACAAGTATCAACGCAGAAGGTTCTAAAGAGTACAAAATTCACGGCCCGGTATTCTTCGGTTCAGTCGCAAACTTCCTTGAGATTTTCGATGCGCATGAAGATCCAAGTGATGTTATCGTCGATTTCGCTGATTCACGTGTAACCGACCACTCAGCGATCGAAGCTATCGAAACACTAGCCGAGCGTTATTCTGCTCAGGGTAAGACACTTCATCTACGCCACCTAAGCCCAGATTGTCGTAAGCTTCTCGACAAAGCAGGCAGCTTGGTAGAGATTAACGTCAAGGAAGACCCAAGCTACAAAGTCGCAACCGACGTGCTAGCGGGTTAAGCAGACGAAAAAAGGGCTTCCATTTGGAAGCCCTTTTAACTTATCGTTAATACTTACAACAATTTATTGAGTTTTTCACCCATCAGTTCCAAACGCCAGCTTTGCATCACATCTGGTAATATTGATGGATCGCGATCTTTTTTCCATACCCAGCTAATCAACTGATTCAATTGTTTCTTGGACGCCAAAAACTCCGTCGCCAGCCCAGAAGCCTGAGAGGCTTTTTTCACTTCATCTTTAAGGGTTTTAAACTTCTGCTTGTAGCCTGGCATATCCATCAAGCGCTCAATTTTAGCCGGATACTCATCTACAGGCGTCATTTTGGCTGATTTAACAATCGAGATAATACGTGCGCTGTGGCGTTGCACAGAACGAATATCTAATCCTTCCTGCTCCATTCTTTGTTTGTTCTGTAAGCCTAAACGAGCGACAGTAAGTAGATCATGTTCTTTAAAGACGAAATTCAGTGCTAGGTCACGGCGAATCGCCTCTTTGAAGCGCCAAGTAGCAAGCGGCTTTAATAAAGCTAACTCACTCGGTTTCAGTTGCCAAGCGCCCTTAACATCCAAGTAGGCTTTTTCAGGATCAAGTGACTTGATACGCTTGGTAGCCAGTAAATCACTTTCCTGCTGAGCCGCTTCCCACCAGCCAGCCTGAGTAATTTCTTCAAGCAGCTTTTCATACAATGGCAATAGATAGTGGACATCTGCGGCCGCGTAGTCGAGCTGTTTATCCGTTAGCGGTCTGGCAAGCCAGTCTGTACGAGATTCACTTTTATCCAGTTCTACGCCAAGATAAGACTCAACCAAAGAAGCAAAGCCCGTTGACAATCCGTGGCCCAAGAATGCCGCCATCAGTTGGGTATCCACCATCGGGTAAGGCAGGCAACCAAAGCTGTTGTTAAACACTTCCAAGTCTTCACCACACGCGTGTAAAACCTTTAACACTGATGTGTCCTTTAGAAGGTGAACAAACGCCGTCATATCATCAATGACTGTTGGATCAATCAGAGAAAGTGTTTCACCATCAAATAACTGAATAAGGCCAAGCTGAGGGTAGTAGGTTCGTGTTCGGACAAACTCGGTATCAAGCATGACGACATCTGCATTTCTAGCTTGTTCACACACTTTTTCTAGCTGGTCTGGGCGGGTAATGATTTGATAATTCACAAAGCTCTCACTGTGACTGATGGGGTCTGCAAATAAAAATGCCGACTGGTATTAGTCGGCATTTTAACACTAAACACTTGGTTCTGCTTATTTTTAACTTTAGCTAGCCTTTGCCAAGTTTGCATCATTCTCTTCACGCAAAACACGGCGTAGTATCTTACCGACATTGGTTTTCGGTAATTCATCTTTGAATTCAACTAGCTTAGGCACTTTATAGCCCGTCAGGTGCTGACGACAGTGAGCAATGAGCTCGTCTTTCGTCAGGCTTGGGTCTCGCTTGACAACGTAAATTTTCACGAGCTCACCCGACACTTCATGCGGCTGACCAATCGCTGCGACTTCCAGTACTTTTCCATGCAGTGCCACGACATCTTCAATCTCATTTGGGTACACGTTAAAGCCGGACACCAGAATCATGTCTTTTTTGCGATCCACAATGTGAATCAAACCTTGCTCATCAAACTTAACGATATCGCCCGTCGACAGCCATCCTTCACTATTAATGACTTCTTTGCTGGCTTCTGGTCTTTGCCAATAACCTTGCATCACTTGAGGGCCACGAACCTGCAGTTCACCAACTTCAGTATTCGGTACAGGATTCCCTTCATCATCAACAATACGCACTTCTGTAGAAGGGACAGGCAAACCAATTGCGCCTGTGTATTCTGTGAGGTCATATGGGTTCACCGTCACCAAAGGTGAACATTCGGTAAGACCATAACCTTCTAATAGGTGTACACCAGTTGTCTTCTTCCACTGCTCAGCAACCGCACGTTGAACGGCCATACCGCCACCTACCGCTAACTTTAGATTGCTAAAGTCCAGCTCGTGGAAATCTTCATTATTGACCAAAGCATTGAACAGCGTGTTCACACCGGTAATTGCAGTGAACGGACACTTTTGTAGCTCTTTGACAAAACCTGGGATATCTCTCGGGTTAGTGATCAACAGGTTACGTCCGCCCAGTTCTAGGAACAATAGGCAGTTCACCGTCAAAGCAAATACGTGGTAAAGAGGCAGCGCGGTCACAACAACTTCCCGGCCTTCTTTTAGTACCGGCCCATACATTCCTTTGGCCTGCAAAATGTTTGCAATCATATTGCTATGAGTCAGAATGGCCCCTTTCGCAACCCCTGTCGTACCACCGGTGTACTGAAGGAAAGCAATATCATCCCCGGACATAAAAGGCTTAACGTATTGCAAGCGTCGACCTTTATGCAGTGCCTTACGCATTGAAATTGCCCCTGGTAGGTCATACTTAGGCACCATGCCTTTCACGTACTTAACCACAAAGTCGACCAATGTGCCTTTTGCGCGTGGAAGCATCTGACCTAAGCTGGTCAGTACAACATGCTTAACAGGAGTATTGTTTACGATTTGCTCTAATGTATTCGCAAAGTTAGATACGATTACAATCGCTTTCGCACCAGAGTCATTTAGCTGGTGTTCAAGTTCACGTGGCGTGTATAGAGGGTTCACATTAACAGCGATCAGACCTGCACGCAGGACGCCAAACAATGCCACTGGGTATTGTAGAAGGTTTGGCATCATCAAAGCAACGCGGTCGCCTTTTTCCAGCTTAAGTTCGTTCTGTAGGTAAGCAGCAAAAGCGCGGCTACGCTCTTCAAGCTTACGAAATGTCATTACCGAGCCCATGTTCATAAAGGCAGGCTGATCAGCATATTTCTGTACTGACTGCTCAAACATTTCCACCAATGACGGATATTGATCAGGGTTGATATGCTCAGGCACATCACTTGGATAACGTGATAACCAAGGTTTATCCACGGTAATACTCCTCGAATTAAGCTGACTGTTGTCGACGAAACGCCGTGTTTTTACTGACGACTATTACAACACAGGCAAAGGGGTTGAGCACGAAAGACTCAAACACTTGTTTAAATTTTGTTAACTAAGCCAAAAATTAGGTTAGATACTCTAGAAGGGACTTGTAGATGGCAGTGATGTCCACCCTCAACCGTAAAAATTTCGGCCGGATTAGGAGTGTCATCCTGTGTTTTCTGCAAGTGGGAGAAACCTTGTTCGCCTAGCACAACAATCTGCGGACAGGTGATCTGTCGGCTGATTGATTGTGCATGCTCAAATGACATGCGATACAAAGACTGGCTTTGTAATTTCTCATCGTGACGCCATATCCAACCATCATTGGTCTTTACCAATCCTCGCTGGACGATGGGTCTGATAAGGTCAGAAGCAATTTGATTAACCTTAGCCCTGACATCAACAGCAGTGGCATCAGACTCAAATGCTCTAGTTGGTTTGCTACGAATTCTATGACGACTCAAAACGCCTTCTCTCAAACGAGAAACCGTTTCGCTCTCTTCTTCCGCCAAAGGCCCGTGCCCTTCTATCTGAACCAATCCACTGATCTGTTCAGGAAAGGCGGCACTATAGCAACTTGCAATCAAAGCACCAAGAGAATGACCAACCAACACCAGTCTGTTTGGCGATAAGTTAGCCAAAAACTGATAAACATCGTCAATATAGTCATGAAATGGGTAGAAATTACTGCCTGGCTTATGACTAGAATAACCATGACCGGGCAGGTCAATAGCGCACAAGTGCAGTGAAGGGGCGGATTGATGCAGCTCTTGCATCAAGGATTCAAAGCTGGCGGCATTGTCCAACCAGCCATGAAGAAAAACGATAGAGCAGTCTGCTGTCTGGCTATAACCGTATTCGATTGCGGCTAGGTGACCATCGGCTAAGGGGTAACGTGTGTCTCTACAGGTCATTTGACTTCTTGAATCACCTTGCCCTGCCTGGTACCTCGGGTGAGGTCACGACAATACAAACTGCGGCAAGGGTACATTGATGGCCCAAAGTCATCGTGCACAATCACACGCTCTTCAATTCGCCACAGATGATAACTCTTGATCTTCATGACTGGAAAATCATAGCTATATTCACCCACTTTGGCAGCTTCAGTGCCACTGCTATCACCGAGCAAGGTAATCAATCGCCCTTCTGACAGCGTTACTGGATCGGCGAAGCCATCAATATAGCCTACGAATCGGCCTTGAGGTTCTTGGTCAATATCAGGCTTACCATTGGAACTGATGGGTAAATTAACGACTTCCACTCGCGTCTTGTCTTTCAGGTTAGTCACACTGGCAATCACACCGCCCAAGCGAAGTTCCTGCTTTTTTGCTGCAGAAGCTTGCCAGCCGGAGTAATCCGTTTGTAGGTCTGGGTTATCTGACGCGAGGTTTTCTGGAAGAGTACTGCACGCGGTAAGTGCAACAAGCACACTGGCCATAGAAACAAGTTTAAAAACACGTGGCATCATAAGGACTTACCAAAAAGGGTTATATATAAATATCGACACCTAACAGCTGCGATAGTTCATCACGCTTAGACTGATTCATCACATTCATATACTCTTCCATCGCTTTGCGGCCCTGCCCTTCTGGCAAGTCGTATTGCACTTGAGCTTTATGAATGTCTGACTCATTTACGTGACGGATAGAATGCGCCACCGCGTTGGCGACTTTGGATGGCTGGCCAACGGATGACTTCTCCTGAGATTTTTTTACCTCATTCTTTTTTCCGGTTTTATTGGCCTTATTCGGTCCCGGAACCGAAGGAGGCAATCCATTAATCGAAACCATACTATCCGTCTAATTACACCTTATTCTCTGCCTGGCAATTTCTTCCATGCTACGGTATCACGCAGATACACAGGGCTGGCATCTTCTACCGTCACGGTGTTACCCTGCTCCAATTCGAATTTCGCCAGTGCGACGATATCTTCCGCATCAGGGAAAAGAACCTCTCCCGCCGCGACTTCAAATTTCAGCTCAGCTAGCGCTTCCTGATACGCTTCCCAACCCGTTCCTGCAGTCAACCAGCGTTGTTCATCACTTTGGCTATTTTCAGCCAAAACCGCAGGTGGAATAACACATTCGGCATCAGTAGCCATCCAAGTGCCATCTTCTTGACGCGAAAAACGACCCCAGTAGACTTCGCTCATACGTGCGTCAATCGCACACGCCACGTGGCTTACACCGTGTTTACGGTAACTACCTTGAGCCATTGCTTGCAATGTTGAAACACCAATCATAGGCAGGTCAGCACCAAACGCTAAACCCTGTGCAATACCAATGCCAATGCGGACACCTGTAAAGCTACCCGGTCCACGACCAAACGCGAGCGCGTCAAGTTCAGCCAGAGTGATCCCCGCTTCTTTCAGCACTTCATCTACCATAGGGAGAATCTTTTTGGTGTGGTCTCGCGGTGCTACTTCACTGCGAACATAGATCTGGTCATTAACTAGCAATGCAACAGAACAGTTCTCTGTTGCCGTGTCTAAGGCAAGAATTTTTGCGCTCATTGAATTCTCTGATTATTCGGTTGTTTCTGAAATTTGTTTAAGGAAATCCTGCACTAACTCTAAATCCCGTGTTCGAGGAATTGGAGGTAAGCTGGCAAGGAATACGCCGCCATATTCGCGCGTCACCAATCGATTATCACAAATGATCAGCGCACCTTTGTCTTTCTTATCTCGAATTAAGCGACCAACCCCCTGCTTGAGGGTAATCACAGCATCCGGTATCTGGACCTGAGAAAATGGATCCCCGCCTTTAAGCTGGCAATCTTCTATCCGCGCCTTAAGCAACGGGTCATCAGGTGCAGTGAAAGGTAATTTGTCGATAATAACACAGCTCAGGGTGTCACCTCTAACATCAATCCCTTCCCAAAATGCTCCGGTCGCCACCAGCAAAGCATTACCCAGCTCCATAAACTCTGCCAGTGTTTTTTGTTTACTGGTTTCTCCTTGCAGCAGCACCGGAATACTCAAGCACTCTCGGAACCTTTCACCAAGCTCTCGCATCATGCTATGAGAGGTGCAAAGGAAAAAGCAGCGACCCTGATTCTGTTCAATCAAAGGGCTGAGCATGCGAACAAGCTTATCCGCCATACCCGGGCTGTTCGGCTCAGGAAGGTAACGCGGAACACAAAGCCTTGCCTGACTTTGATAATCAAATGGACTTGGCAAAGACATTTCCGTCTGAGGTTTTAGACCCAGCCGAGAAGTAAAGTGGCCGAAATCCCCTTTAACCCCCAGAGTTGCAGAAGTAAATATCCACGCCCCTTGCTTTAGCTCGATCTGTTCTTGAAACTTATCTGATACCGAAAGCGGGGTGATATGAAGACTAAAATGACGCGGAGTCGTATCGTACCAATAGGAGTATCCCGTAATGGAAACTTCACAAATTCGCTCTAATCGAGCTTGAATCGTGCTGGCCCGTTCATACGCCGTATCCAACAACTGGCTTCGGCCCAGCGCTAATTTGAGCACTTCGAGACAAAAATCCAGCGACTCACGTAATCTTTCTAGTTCTCTGGCAATTGAGGGAGATTGAATCGCTTCACGCCAGTTGCCTCGGAAACCTGGTTCGCCGAGGGCAATTCTTAAGTCCATCGCACTTTGCAGCAATTTCTCACTGATCTTCTGCAATTGGCGCATGTCTTTCGCTTCGGTGCGATAGCCAATTTCAATATCCTTGGATAGCTCCTGAATCTGACGACTGGACAGAGACTGGCCAAAGTACTGACTGGCAATATCAGGTAGCTGATGAGCTTCGTCGAAGATAAACACTTCTGCTTCTGGTATCAGTTCCCCAAACCCCGTTTCTTTTATCGCTAAATCTGCCAAAAACAGGTGATGATTGACGACCACTACATCCGCATCCATGGCTTTTTTGCGAGCCTTAAGAACAAAGCAATCTTGATAACTTGGACACTCTTTACCTAAGCAATTGTCGTTGGTTGAAGTGATTGTTGGGATCACTGGGCTGTCTTCAGCGATTTCGTCACAGTCGCCTAAATCCCCACTTTTGGTCTCGCTCGCCCATGAGCGCACTTTAACCAACTGGCTAAGCAGTGTTGGATCCGCATGATGTCCATGACTCTCTACCATTTGGCGGCTAAGGCGATCTAAACACAAATAGTTTGCTCGGCCTTTAAGTAACGCCACTTGCCCGTAAAAGCCCAAGGCATCGGTCATTAAAGGTAAATCACGATGGAACAACTGTTCCTGCAGGTTTTTCGAGCCCGTGCTGATGATGGTTTTTTTGTCGCTCAGCAAAGCTGGAACCAAATAAGCGAAGGTTTTCCCCGTTCCGGTTCCTGCTTCAATGACCACTTGCTGGTCACTTTTTATCGCTTTAACCACAGATTCAGCCATATCTAGCTGAGCCTGTCGTGGTTGGAACCCAGGAATCGCTTTACCTAGAGCACCATCTGCTGAGAACGTTTTAGAGATCATCAAAGGCTGTAATTTGAGTTGAACAAGATTAGGAACGAGGGATTATGGCAGGTTTAAAGACGTGGCGCGAATGCAAATCTGATCCGCGCCGATAGGTCACTTTATTGATGAGTAAATTGTGTTAACGACGGTTGAGATAACGCGATAGCCAAGCGGGACCAGCAAACTCATTCTGACTATCCATCATGGCTCGAGCTGCTTCACTGGGCGACGCTTTGTTTTCCCACATTTCATTGAGAAGCTCTTCATTGATTTCGTGGTCACCTAGTAGCGCACTGACTCTTTCGGAATACAACTTACGTGCTAGTAGATCTTTATCCATACGTACCACCTGTCGGGCTAAAATCTGACAATTTTTAAACAAATTCGCCAAGCTAATCGGTTAACTCGGATTAATTGTTGAAACCATCTTGATATTAGTTTAATTGTAGCTTCCATATTGTGGGGCGCTTCACCGTTCAACGCCCGACAAAAATTTCAGAATACGAAAAAAATAATTCACGGAAGTTTTAACCCAATGGAAAAGAAAACACTGCTCACTCATTGTACAGATGCACCTGGCTTGATTTCTAAGATCACCAATATCTGTTACAAGCACCAACTCAACATCATCCACAATAATGAATTTGTCGATAATACCAGCGGCCATTTCTTCATGCGTACTGAGCTGGAAGGTTACTTCAATGATCAAACCTTCCTTGCCGATCTCGACCAGGCTCTGCCTCAAGGCGCTAAACGAAAGTTGATTGGCCCAAACCGTAAACGCATTGTCATTCTCGTCACCAAAGAAGCGCACTGTATTGGTGATATCCTAATGAAAAACTACGACGGCAGTCTGGATGTCGATATTGCGGCAGTGGTGGGCAACTATGATACGCTACAGAGCCTGACTGAAAAGTTTGATATTCCATATCATCATGTGTCTCACGAAGGGCTAAACCGTGAAGAACATGAACAGAAGATGCTTGAAGTCATCGATCAGTACAATGCGGACTATCTGGTTCTGGCTAAATACATGCGCGTACTAACACCATCATTCGTCGAAAAGTATCACCATAAGATCATTAATATCCACCATAGCTTCCTGCCCGCTTTCATTGGGGCGAAGCCTTACCAGCAAGCTTACGAGCGAGGCGTTAAGATCATTGGTGCAACAGCGCACTTCGTCACTAATGACCTCGACGAAGGGCCAATCATCAAGCAAGACGTGATTCCGGTCGATCATAACTTTAGCGCGAAAGATATGGCACAAGCAGGACGAGATGTTGAGAAGAATGTACTCAGCAAAGCACTCAATAAGGTGATAAACGACCACGTATTTGTCTATGGCAACAAGACTGTGATTCTTTAATCTTGTATCTAAATGCAAAAAGACCTCCCATTGGAGGTCTTTTTAATTTCAGGACTTTATTCGAACCTACTTAAAGCTTCGCAGCCAGTTCAACACCTTGTCTGATAGCACGAACAGCATCCAACTCACCGGCATGATCGGCGCCTCCTATGATATGAAGCTTGTCACCAAACTGCTGCCACTGGTCCTCAAAAGGTCTCACCGACTCCTGACCCGCACAGATGATTACTTTATCCACTTCAAGTAACTCAGATTTGCCATCATGGCTGATGTGCAGACCAGTATCATCAATCTTGTCGTAGCTAACACCACCCACCAGATTCACGCCACGCTTCTCAAGCGTACGTTTATGAATCCAACCCGTGGTTTTACCCGGCCCTTTACCAACTTTGCCCTTGCGGCGCTGCAGAACCCAAACATCTTTTTCGCTTAGGGATTCAGGATAAGGGTACAAACCGCCCGGATGCGCGATCTCTTTATCAATTCCCCACTCATGCAGCCAGTCGTCTAAATTGTGACCAACTGGCTCTGTCAGCATGGTTGCTACATCCACACCAATGCCACCCGCACCAACAATCGCAACTTTCTCACCAACGTAAGTTTTCTCTTTAATTAGCGTCTGATAATCAATCACTTTTTCTGGGTTGTCGATCCCGTCAATCTTGACTTTACGCGGCTCCACGCCCGATGCCATGACTACTTCATCATACTCGACCAACAGATCAAAGTTGGCATCCGTTTCAAGATGTAGCTTCACGCCTGTTTCATCAATCTGATTGGCAAAATAGCGAATGGTCTCGCGGAATTCCTCTTTACCCGGAATCTGCATGGCTAAGCGGAACTGCCCACCAATTCGGTCATTGCGCTCAAACAGATCAACATGGTGGCCTCGTTTCGCCAGAGTCGTCGCACATGAAAGGCCAGCTGGACCAGCTCCAACTACAGCGATATTCTTCGGCTTATCGGTAGGTGTAATTTTCAGTTCATCTTCACGACAGGCAAGCGGGTTGACCAGACAGCTAGCCCGTTTGCCTTTAAAGACATTATCCAGACACGCTTGGTTACAACCGATACAAGTATTAATCAAATGCGACTGTTTATTTTCAGCCTTAATGACAAAATGCGGATCCGCTAGGAAAGGTCTTGCCATGGACACCATGTCAGCGTGACCACCTGAGAGAATACGCTCAGCTTCTTCTGGCGTATTGATACGGTTACAGGTGACAATCGGCACATTGACATGTGGGCGCACTTTTTCAGTCACCCAAGTAAAGGCTCCTCGCGGCACTTGAGTTGCGATAGTCGGGACTCTTGCTTCATGCCAGCCGATACCGGTATTAATAATGGTCACCCCAGCTTTCTCAAGCTCTTTTGCCAGAGTAATCACTTCGTCAAACGTGCTGCCTTCCTCAACCAAGTCCAGCATAGAAAGTCGGAAGATGATGATAAACTCTTCACCCACTTCTTTACGAATCGCACGCACAACCTCTAATGGCATACGCATGCGATTTTCGTAGCAACCGCCCCACTCGTCATAACGCATGTTGGTACGTTTACAGATGAACTGGTTGATCAGATAACCTTCTGAACCCATCACTTCGACACCATCGTAGCCCGCAGATTGTGCCAGCTTGGCGCTGTTAGCAAATGCATCAATGGTTTTGTGGATCTGACGAGTACTCATCTCACTTGGAGAAAAGCGAGCAATTGGCGCCTTTATGGCAGAAGAGCTTTGTGAAAACGGGTGCATGGCGTAACGCCCTGCATGAAGAAGCTGTAAAGCGATTTTCCCGCCATGTTCGTGAACGGCTTCTGTCACGACTTTGTGCGCTTTAGCATGCTTAGGTTTACTGAATTCCGCACTAAATGGGTGTAAACGACCACGTAGGTTAGGCGAGAAACCACCGGTCACAATCAGACCAACACCACCTTTCGCACGTTCAGCGTAAAAAGCAGCCAGTTTTCCGAGACCTTCTTTGTGCTCCTCCAGACCAGTGTGCATCGAGCCCATTAAGACTCGGTTTCTAATCTGAGTAAATCCTAGATCCAACGGCTCTAACAAGTTTGGGTACATGGCAGACATCACTTTGTTATTTTGTTCTGGTCTGACCAGAATACGGCGAGTTGTAATAAAAATCAAACAAGCGTTTACAATTTTGTAACACCGATCAATCTTGCAGTTGTTTGGGTATACTAGTTTAAGTAGGATATAAGTTATCTGTATTTATAAGGTCTTAGACTATCAAGGCCTATACCTGCGCTAAGCGCAGCGGAGCCCTAATGAAAAAATTATTTAAGTTTATCGGTATGATCTTTAAAGGCATATGGAAGCTGATTACCTTTATTCGTCTTGCCCTAGTTAATCTTATCTTTCTCGCCACTATTGGTATTATCTACTTCATCTACACCAGCGCAGAATCTCCGATCCCATCCGTGCCTCAAGAATCCGCTTTGGTGCTGAATATTTCAGGCCCCATTGTTGAGCAATCAAGATACGTTAACCCAATGGACTCTTTCACTGGCTCGCTATTTGGTCAGGATATGCCAAGAGAAAACGTCTTGTTTGATATTGTTGAGTCAATACGCCATGCCAAAGACGACCCTAAGATCACTGGTATTGTGCTGGCTCTGCGTGACATGCCAGAAACCAACCTGACTAAACTGCGCTACATTGCGAAGGCTCTGAATGAGTTCAAAGCTTCAGGCAAGCCTATTTACGCCGCGGGTGAGTTTTACAACCAAAGTCAGTATTACCTAGCCAGTTATGCCGACAAGATTTACCTAGCTCCAGATGGCGCTGTATTGATTAAAGGCTATAGCGCTTACTCGATGTACTACAAGACGCTGCTAGAAAAGCTGGATGTAAATACTCACGTTTTCCGCGTCGGCACCTATAAATCAGCCATCGAACCTTTTGTACGTGACGATATGTCAGACGCAGCGAAAGAGTCCGCGTCACGCTGGTTAGGCCAGCTATGGGGAGCCTATGTGGATGACGTTGCCACTAATCGTCAGGTTTCCGCCAAAACGCTCAATCCAACTATGGAAGAGTTTTTAGGTTTATTAAAAGAACAAGACGGTGACTTGGCTGCTTTGTCTTTGGAGCTTGGCTTGGTAGATGAGCTGGCGACCCGGCAACAAGTACGTGCCGACTTGACCGAAGTATTTGGTAGTAATGGTGAAGACAGCTACAACTACGTCGATTACTACGAATATCAAACCACAATGAAGCCGAAATTCGATTTGTCGCAAGATGACATTGCGATTGTCGTTGCTAGCGGTGCCATTATGGACGGTTCCCAACCAAGAGGTGCAACCGGTGGTGATACCGTCGCGGCACTTTTACGTCAAGCGCGCAATGACGACAAAATCAAAGCTGTTGTTTTACGTGTGGACAGCCCAGGTGGTAGTGCGTTCGCATCCGAAGTGATTCGTAATGAAATCGAAGCGCTGAAAGAAGCTGGCAAACCTGTGGTTGCGTCTATGTCGAGCTTAGCGGCATCCGGCGGTTACTGGATTTCAATGGGCGCAGATCGAATTGTTGCTCAGCCAACGACGTTGACCGGTTCAATCGGTATCTTCAGTGTGATCACAACGTTTGAAAAAGGCCTAAATAAACTCGGCGTATACACTGATGGTGTCGGGACTTCCCCGTTCTCAGGCGTAGGCATTACCACTGGCTTATCCGACGGTGCTGCCGATGCCTTCCAAATGGGGATTGAACACGGCTATCATCGCTTTATCAGCCTGGTCAGTGAAAGCCGTGAAATTCCATTGAAAGACATGGACAACATTGCTCAAGGCCGCGTATGGACGGGCCAAGATGCAGCGAAGTTGGGCCTGGTTGATAAAATGGGTGACTTTGACGACGCTGTGAAGATGGCTGCTGAGCTGGCAAAAGTCGAAGATTACAACCTGTACTGGGTAGAGGAGCCACTATCGCCTGCTGAACAGTTCATCCAAGACTTCATGAATCAAGTCAAAGTCAATCTTGGTGTCGATGCCAGCGCATTCCTGCCTGCCGCCCTACAGCCTGTGGCTGCACAAGTTGTTCAGGATGCTAGCCTGCTGGACAGTTTCAATGATCCAAAAGGCCAATATGCGTTCTGTTTAAACTGTCAGGTTCAGTAACGATTGAGCGACTGATTCACAAACTGGATTAAGTCTATCTGGGGTATTCCTGTGCGGGATGCCCCTTTTTATTACTACTGATTGATATATAATCCCACGCTCTGTTCCCCCTACAATTAACTGGTTTCTAAGCAATGGCAAGAAAACACATTTATATCGCTTACACTGGCGGAACCATCGGCATGAAAAAGTCAGATGACCATGGTTACGTTCCAGTGGCTGGATTCATGGAAAAACAACTGGCTAGCATGCCAGAGTTCCAGCGCCCAGAAATGCCAGAATTCACTATTCACGAGTATGACCCTCTGATCGATTCATCCGATATGACGCCAAAGGACTGGCAGCAAATCGCAGATGATATTCGCGAGAATTACGACAAATACGATGGTTTCGTTATTCTGCATGGCACAGACACGATGGCGTATACTGCCTCGGCACTGTCTTTCATGCTGGAAAACCTCGGCAAACCTGTGATTGTGACGGGCTCACAAATCCCACTTGCGGAGCTACGTTCGGATGGCCAGGCCAACCTGCTTAACGCTCTGCACATTGCGGCCAACTACCCAATCAATGAAGTCACTCTGTTCTTCAACAACAAATTGATGCGTGGTAACCGCAGTACGAAATCACACGCGGACGGTTTCAATGCCTTTACTTCCCCGAACTTACCACCGCTACTAGAAGCGGGTATCAATATCCAGATCAGCAACGATATTGTGGTGGGTGAAAAACCAGAAGGCGAATTTAAGGTTCATGACATTACGCCTCAGCCAATTGGCGTGATCACCATGTACCCGGGCATCTCACACGAAGTGATCCGTAACACGCTGCTTCAGCCAGTCAATGCGATGATCCTATTGACCTTTGGTGTGGGTAATGCGCCGCAAAACCCAGAGCTACTCGCGCACCTTAAGGATGCCTCAGAGCGTGGTGTTATCGTGGTCAACCTAACTCAATGTTTAGCGGGTAAAGTCAACATGGGCGGTTATGCGACTGGCTGTGCACTGGCTGAAGCTGGTGTAATTAGTGGTTACGACATGACCCCAGAAGCTGCACTTGCCAAACTGCATTACCTCTTGAGTCAAAATCTGACTTACGAACAGGTCAAAGTCCAAATGCAGCAAGTACTGCGCGGTGAAATGTCGATATAGCAACATATCTTCAAGAAATTTTACTGATAAAAAAGTCGACAATATGTCGACTTTTTCTTTTTAATTCAGTGCTCTGATGAGATTCGGCGAGCTTGTTCTGACTGAGGATTCAGTTCATCATACGCTTTTCAATCGCAATCCATTTCACCTTATGCACATCGATCATTCTATATGGGTTTGGCTACTATTCAGCGCTTCCATTCTTGCCGCGTTTCTTAAAGCGCCGAAAGCCTCATTGAGTTTGCTTGCAGCAACTCTCCTCGGTGGCTTTATAGCTGGTGTATTATCACCTCTAGGCTTGATACTCGTAGTTACCTTTCTAGCAGCTACTTACTACCTCAAAAACAAGTCCTCGCTACCACCAGAAATACTCTCAACCGTAGTCATCATTGGGAGCCTCGCACTCTTTCTACATTTGGTGCCTGGCTTTAGCAATCCGCAGGTACTTCAAAATGTGCAAGCTGGTCTTCTGAGTGCCGATTTCAGCATGTATTTGAACCTAGACAAACCACTGGCCTTCTTCGCCCTTCTTTTGGCCTTCCCTGCGTTGCTAGGTGAAAACCGCAAGATCAATTATCGAACCATGCTGTTGATATCAATCCCACTGTTCGCTTTACTGCCTATTGCGTCACTGCTAGGAGCAATCAAACCCGAGTTCTCTATCCCCAACTGGTGGTGGTTGTTCGCCTTTAACAATCTATTCTTCACCTGTGTCGCTGAAGAAGCCCTGTTCCGTGGTTTTATCCAACAAAAGTTAACGAATAAGTATGGTGCCTATATCGGCGTTGTAGTCGCGAGTCTGTTATTTGGATTGGCACACTTTGCAGGTGGCCCACTATTAATTGTTTTCGCGTCACTAGCTGGGCTTGGCTACGGCTTGATCTTCCATACAACAGGAAGATTATGGGCTGCAGTTTTGGTTCATTTTCTATTTAACTTCAGTCATTTGCTCTTCTATACCTACCCAATTCTTCGTGGATAATAAGCAAATACAAAAAAGCCAGCTCACTTGAGCTGGCTTTTTGGTGTTTATTTGAGTTTAACCGATGTGCGTTGCGCCGCCCATGTACTTTTGCAGTACAGCAGGGATTGCGATACGGCCATCCGCTTCTTGATTGTTTTCAAGAATCGCAACCATAGTACGACCAACTGCTAGACCTGAGCCGTTTAGCGTGTGTACTAGCTCTGGCTTCTTCTCGCCCTTACGACGGAAGCGAGCTTGCATACGACGCGCTTGGAAATCCCAAGTGTTTGAACATGAGGAGATCTCACGGTACGTCTCTTGAGCAGGAACCCAAACTTCAAGGTCATAAGTTTTACGAGCACCAAAGCCCATGTCACCTGTACATAGAACCACTTTACGGTAAGGAAGCTCTAGAAGTTGTAGCACTTTCTCAGCATGACCTGTCAGCTCTTCAAGTGCTGCCATTGACTCTTCTGGCTTAGTGATTTGTACTAGCTCAACTTTGTCAAACTGGTGCATACGAATAAGACCACGAGTATCACGACCGTAAGAACCTGCTTCAGAACGGAAGCAAGGAGTGTGTGCTGTCATCTTAATTGGCAGATCCGCTTCATCAACGATAGTGTCACGCACCATGTTGGTTACCGGTACTTCTGCCGTTGGGATAAGAGACAGTTTACGTGGTTCTTCATCATTCACTTTTTCAGTCAATGGCTCAGTATGGAACAGATCTTCACCAAACTTAGGTAACTGACCAGTACCTAACAAGCTGTCAGAATTCACTAGGTAAGGTACATACATTTCCGTATAGCCATGCTCTTCTGTATGAAGATCCAGCATGAACTGAGCAATTGCACGGTGTAGACGAGCAAATTGGCCTTTCATGATGATAAAGCGAGCGCCAGTGATCTTTGTTGCGCTAGCGAAATCTAGGCCATCGCCCATTTCACCTAAATCAACGTGATCTTTTACTTCAAAATCGTAAGACTTAGGCTCACCCCAACGAGAGATTTCAACGTTCTCGTTTTCATCTTTGCCATCTGGCACTTCATCGTCTGGCAGGTTTGGCACAGACAGCGTGATGTCTTCCAGTTTGTTCTGGATTTCCACCAGCTCAGCTTTTTTCGCTTCCAGATCGCTACCTAACGTACCAATCTGCTTTTTAATCTCTTCAGCACCTTCTTTGTCTCCAGCAGCCATTTTCTGACCAATTTGCTTGGAGATGGAGTTACGCGTGGATTGTAAATTTTCAACTTCTACTTGAATGGACTTACGTTGTTCTTCAAGTGTACGGATTGTCTCTACGTCTAGCTTAAAGCCACGACGCGCCAGTTTAGCAGCTGTTTCATCCAGCTCTGTACGAAGTAATTTAGAATCCAGCATTGTTAATCCTATGCTTTTTTGGTTGTGAAAGTGCGTCCAAACTTCATGCTCAAACGCTTTTATAATTAACCGAACAAATGTATCCAAAAAAGACGCTTATTCATAGCGCTTTTGTGGGCTTTTTGCATCTAAACTAGCCAAGTAATCTAACTTTTCGCCAATTTTCGCCTCTAAGCCTCGGTTTGTAGGAGAATAGTAACGAATCTCCCCCATTTCTGGTGGTAGATATTTCTCTCCAGCCGCGTAAGCACCGGGTTCGTCATGAGCGTAACGATATTCCGCTCCATAACCAAGATCTTTCATTAAACTTGTCGGTGCATTGCGAAGATGAGGTGGTACTTCGTACTCAGGTTGATTGTGAGCATCACGCAGGGCTTGTTTCCAAGCGGTATAAACCGCATTACTTTTAGGTGCACAAGCAAGATATACAATAGCCTGGGCAATGGCTCTCTCACCTTCTGCCGGGCCCACTCTGGTAAAGCAATCCCACGCTGACAGCGCGACCTGCATTGCTCGCGGATCGGCATTACCAATGTCCTCAGATGCAATCGCTAACAATCGGCGAGCGATATACAAAGGGTCACAACCTGCGGCAATCATACGTGCTGACCAGTAAAGTGCCGCATCTGGATTCGAACCACGAATCGATTTATGCACTGCTGAGATCAAGTCGTACCATATGTCTCCTTTGTTATCAAAGCGCGACACTTTTTCGCCAGCCACTTCAGCAAGGAGCTCTAACGTGATTTGCTTAACGCCCTTATCATCCTCTTGCGCCATGTCATACAGCAGCTCAAGATAGTTAAGTGACATGCGTGCATCACCATTCACTAACTCAGATAAGCGATCCAATACGTTATCGACGAAGTGGGCTTCAAACTGACCTAATCCACGCTCAGCATCACTGATTGCTTGCTCTAACGCCAGACGAATATCTTGCTGAGCTAAAGAGGTGAGTTTGTAAACTCGAGCACGCGACAGCAAAGCATTGTTAAGCTCAAAGGAGGGATTCTCCGTTGTCGCGCCAATAAAAGTCACGGTGCCATCTTCAATATGAGGGAGAAACGCATCTTGTTGGGATTTGTTAAAGCGATGAACCTCATCAACAAACAAAATCGTTCTTCGACCAGTTAGTTTATTTTCACGAGCTTTATCAATCGCCGCACGAATGTCTTTGACGCCAGAGGTCACCGCTGAAACTCGCTCGACTTCCGCATTGGCATAATTTGCCGCAACTTCAGCTAGAGTTGTTTTTCCGGTTCCAGGCGGCCCCCAAAGAATCATCGAATGAATATGACCTGCCTCCAGCGCACGGCGCAGGGGCTTACCTAGACCAAGAATATGTTGCTGACCGATGTATTGGTCCAGCGTTTCTGGGCGCATTCTAGCAGCAAGGGGACGAAAATCTTCGTCCCCTGAAAAGTCCAATGAATAGTTGCTCACTATTAATTCCTTTGGTCGTCGACCTCTACCCCTTCAGGAATGGTAAAGGTAAAGCGATCGGCACTTGGTTTAGCCAGTTTGATGTTATTAAACTTGAAGGTACTTTTTTGGCCATCTTGCTCTATAACACTAAAGCCTTTCACCGCACCTTTACCATCAATCTCTAGCTCAAACTGCCCCTGATTGGTGTCCACTGCGGTCGGTACCAGTGTAAACACATCGCCTTGTTGTGACACTTTGTAGTTTTCCCAATCGCTGGCGCGGTTGCGAGTCAGCAGAACAAAAGGGGTTTGCTCAGTAGCTTGCTCCTGCCAGTAAATACTAACTTGTTCGATGAAAGGGCTGTAATACCACAGAGATTCACCATCTGACACCAAGACATTCTCATCTGGTGCCGTGGTAGTCCAACGGAACAAGCTTGGACGCGCAATTTCGACTTTGCCTTCACCTTCCGTCAACATTTCCCCTTCCGGGCTGATCAACTGCTGTGAAAAATCCGCACTAAACCCGTCAGTCAGTTGCAGTCGCTGGCTCAATTCATCTTTGGGCGCTGCGATGACGGAGAAGCTAAGGAAAAACAACGCGGCTAATTTCTTCATTCTTTATCATCCTATTTCGTCGCGAATACGACGTTATACCTCGGTTTCGATACTGTTTTGACCGGGTAACGTTAACTTTGTTCTACTGACCGCAACACTGTTTGAATTTTTTACCACTACCACACGGGCAATTGTCGTTACGCCCGATATCTTTAAATGGGTTTACACTTTGTGCTTTGGCACCGACCATGGCTTCATCTGCCGCTTGTGCGACTTCATTAATCATCAAATCCAGCTGACCAAGAAAGTCATTTAGTGCCGGTGGCGTTTCGATACCTGCCTCTTTCATTTGTGCTTGAGTCTGCTCTTCATCGATTGCCAACATCATTGTGGTTAGCAAAGCTTGTAGCATGCGTAATGTCCCATCACCGATAGACGTTTCCGCCCATTGCTCTTCGATGGTGGGCCAGAGCATCATAAAACCTTCAGCGAAATCAGCGAGCTGCTCGTCGCGCTGCTCTTCATTAAGCAAGGACAACAAAGAATATTCATTGCTCTTTAAATAGCTGTATTGCTGATTTATATGACCTTCAACCTCCGCCTTAACAGACTGTGCTTGCTCGGAAAAAAGGCTAGGCAACCAACTTTCTGGTGCGAGAGGCTTTGTCGCCAAGTTTGCGGCCAAAGTGATCCCTTCAAGATACAGTGCAGATTCTTCAGTTTTGGATGGTTCAAGTGTCAGTAGTTGATAAGTCATTATCTGATTCAATGTTGCTAGATTCTCACGCCATTATAACCCTATGCGCCGCTGTGGGTCACCCAAGTCTTGGTAAGGAACATAGACGGCTCCATTGGTTCATTTTTGAGAAGTCGTTCATTTCATTTAACAAACTTAGACCTAAATGGAGTAAATATTCAATTCAATGACTTATTTCACTTTGAGAATTAGAATGATGAATGCAAAATCCCGTCGATTATAGTTTTAGCAACCTATTTGGATGCAGTCGGGTTAACCATGAAAAAGCACAAACCCAGCGGCTTTACGCTGATTGAACTGGTGGTCGTGATTGTTATTCTCGGCGTGCTTGCCGTCACCGCCGCCCCCAGATTTTTGAATTACCAACGTGATGCTCATGTTTCGAGGGCCGACGCTGCGTTTGCCAGTTTTGCCAATGCCATTCAGCTCTATCAAGCGAAATGGCTCATAGAAGGTGAACCTACCAGTCACGTCGATTATGGGATTGAAGACATATACCCTTCTGCACTGGGCTTCCCTATGTCAGTCAATCATGAGCCTTCTGATCCCGCTTTAGGACCTATCCGAGGGGAAGATTGTGTCGCAATGTGGAATGCACTGATGCAGGTGGATTTAACAATCAGGCCACTGACTTCTACCATATTGCCTTCCGATACCGATATTGTCGCTTGGTATACCGCCAACAATGAGTGCACGTATTACTACACCAGCGGCTATGACGAAGATGAAGAGTTCCCGATGTTGCGCTACTCACCCTTAACTGGAGTCATTGAGAAGGCGATCGGAAGAAATAACGCCTAGTTGTTAGACATCTCGTAATGAAGTCACTAAAATCACGCCTCCTAATTCGGAGGCGTTTTTTATGCGAGTTGTTCTGGGCCCTATGGAGGGCGTTTTAGACCATTTGATGCGAGAGATATTAACTGACATCAACGACTATGATCTGTGTGTCACAGAATTCGTTCGCGTGGTCGATCAGTTATTGCCAGAACACGTATTCTATCGCCTCTGCCCAGAGCTAAAACAAGGCTCACACACCAAATCCGGTGTCCCAGTTCATATCCAGCTGTTAGGACAAGACCCTCATTGGATGGCTGAAAATGCGGTTCGCGCCGCTGAACTGGGAGCGAAAGGCGTTGATATCAACTTCGGTTGCCCAGCAAAGCTAGTAAACAAAAGTAAGGGCGGAGCTGCACTACTTCAGCATCCTGAGCTTATTCATCGCGTGGTCAAAGCCTGTCGTGAAGCCGTACCAGAAGGTACTCCGCTCACAGCCAAAATTCGCCTTGGTTGGGATAACCCAGAAGATTGCTTCGAGATCGTAGATGCGATTCAAAGCGCTGGTGCAGACGAACTTACTGTTCACGCACGCACAAAAACGGGTGGTTATAAGGCCAGCGAAATTAAGTGGAACTATATAAACCAGATTCGTCAGCGCTTTACTATTCCATTAATCGCCAATGGGGAGATTTGGAACTACGAAGATGGCCAAGCCTGTATCAAAGCCACGGGTGTCGACTCTTTAATGGTATGCCGTGGCGCATTCAATGTGCCTAACTTAGGCAATGTGGTTAAGCACAACCATACCGTGATGCCTTGGACAGAAGTGGTCAAACTGCTGCTGCTTTACTCGCAGTACGAAATGAAAGGCGATAAAGGCCTCTACTACCCGAACCGCGTCAAACAATGGTTCTCCTACTTACGACACGAGTACCCTGAAGCCAACGAACTCTTTCGTGAAATTCGTACCTTTAACAAGGCTGAACCAATCGTAGAACGTATTAAGGAATACCAAACTCAGTTATGTGTGGCCTAAAACACTAACCTGTTTTTACCACTGTTTTTGGCCTCATAAAGCTTTTCGTCAGCGGCTTTGAATAGACGTTCAAAGTCGCTGTTTTCTTCAGTTCTGACTATCTCGACTCCCCCCGAGACCGTGAATCCCCCCTCGACAACATTTGCAGAATATCGACTGATCGCTTCGCGGACACGCTCCATCGTCATGCGCATCTTTTCAACATCTCGACCACGAAGATAAACCACGAATTCTTCGCCACCAAACCGTGCTACAGCATCACTGTCGCGAATATTTTTTTCAATTTGCTCCGCCATAAAACAGATCGCATCGTCACCGACATCATGGCCATAAGCGTCATTGATCGATTTAAAGTTATCAATATCCAGCACAGAAAGCGCAAGATACTCACTATGAGTTGTGTTTCGAAGGAAGGCTTCCATTCCACGCCGGTTTAGCAGCCCTGTCATCGGGTCTCTGGCCGCAAGTTCTCGAAAATAACTGCGTTCAACTCGTGTATTGACATAAAAAAGTACCGTCACCAACAATATGTAGAGCGACCCCGTGACAATCAAGCTGTACTTTTCAAACACAAAGAAATTCTTAATCTCGGCTCGCAAATCCAGTTCGTAATACAACATATGGCTAGAGACAATGCCGTTGATCCCAAGTACGTATTCTCTAACGGCTCTTCCAGAAGGCTTTGAATTTGAAGTGTTTATAAGATGAATATCGCTTGCTAATTTGACTTCAGATTGCAGCAAGCGCGCAAGATCAATCTGCAAGGTAAGGAGACCTTCATAATCGATCTGACTAACAACCGGAGAACTAATGTTCAAGCGCTTCTTGGCGGGATTGGTTAACGTTTCAGGACCATAGATGACAATATTATCCTTACTAATATCGTGTTTCCTAAATAAACCACGCGCTCGAACTAATGTACTATTCAATAGGGGCTTGGTAATCTGTTTTGCAAGCGTATCTGGCGACGACATGATGAAACCATCGAAATCAATGTAGTGAACACCCGATAAAAAATCATCAATATCATGTAAGAATGAGAGAAGCGGCGCCATAGACACATGGTCGGTCACATTCTGATACAGCGCACTTTCCTGCTGACACAAAGACTTGTCACCCACCAGCATATAACTGATGTCGACTGAAGGAATGTCGAGTGTTTTGTTCTCTGCCAAAAGGAGGGCGTCAATCGGCCACATTTTACATAAGCCGTCTTCAATCTTCCTGTTGTGCTCCAGTAAAAGGCCAGTTCCTGACTTGTAGTAATTACTGAAACTGTAATCCAGCGCAGTAACCACTTTTGTTGCCCGTTCAAGAGAAGTTTCGATGCGCTGATATTCATCATCGATATCGCGATTGACCGCATCTAGATAGTTTTTTACCGTGAGAGCAAGCAATATGCTGGCGATCACTGCGGGAACAAAAATAACAAACTTAAGACTGAAATGCCCTTTCACCTTCATTAGGGGGAGTGCCTTGCAAATTAATAAAGCCCATTCATAGGATAATCTACAAAATGGGCTTTAGATAGAAACTTGTTAGAACTCAAAGCAATAAGGTTAAGGTATCGTTAACTTCCACTAATCAGTTAAGGAGAAGGCTATCGTCCGCCAGTTCCTCTCCTCTTACTTTAGAGAACATCTCTAATAAATCTGGCACTTGCATATTCGCTCTTTGCTCACCTGCTACATCAAGCACAATCTCTCCCTGATGGAGCATCACGGTGCGATCACCACACGCTAGCGCATCCTTCATTGAGTGCGTCACCATCATCACGGTCAGATTAAACTCAGTCACAATTTTCTTTGTCAAATCAATGATGAATGCCGCCATTCTTGGATCAAGCGCCGCAGTATGCTCATCAAGTAATAGCAGCTTGCTATCAGATAGCGTTGCCATCACTAGGCTTACAGCCTGACGCTGACCACCCGATAGCAGGCCGATGTTGTCCCCCAAACGGTCTTCCAGCCCTAGCCCAAGAATGCTGATACGCTCTTGAAACAGTTTGCGACGCTTACTTGACAAAGACAGACTCCAGCCACGCTTTTTTCCTCGCATATAAGCTAAAGCCATGTTTTCTTCTATCGTAAGATCACCGCAGGTTCCCGCCAGTGGGTCCTGGAATACTCGAGCACATTGACGCGCTCTTTGATCAACAGTTTGCCGTGTGACATCCAACTCATTAATGACGACTCGTCCCCCCACCATTGGCGTTTCACCCGTCACAGCTCCTAACAATGTTGACTTACCGGCGCCATTAGAGCCAATAACCGTCAAAAATTGATGTTCAGGGACTTCCAGTGAAACACCTTTCAGTGCTGGATTTTCAAGAATGGTTCCAGGATTAAAAGTGACTTGAATGTTCTCAAGCTGAATCATGCTGCATCTCCTGATTTTTCTACCTGCTTAGATATGACTTTGTTCTGAGCAGGTGAACTAGGCTTTTTTGATTTGAAGTTTCCTTTTAGCTTCGGCGCAATCAGCGCAATTGCTACCAAAATCGCTGTAACCAAGTTAAGATCAGAGGCTTGTAGACCAAACATGCCTGTACTTAATGCAAATGCTACAGCCAGTCGATATAGCACAGAGCCTACAATAACAGCCAACACAGCCACCCATATCTTTCTTCCAGGAATGAGCGTCTGTCCCAAGATAACTGCAGCAAGACCAACAACAATAGTCCCCACTCCAGAAGTCACATCTGCAAAGCTGTTAGTCTGGGCAAATAGAGCACCAGCAAAACCAACAAAGCCATTTGATAGAGCAAGACCAAAATAAGTGTAAAAGGACGTGCTGCCACCTTGTGCGGATACCATACGCGCATTAACACCCGTTGCACGTAAACCTAAGCCAAAATCACTGTTAAGGAGCCTAACAACAAACCATGCCGAAACGAGCACGAGTATCCCAACCAACAATGGCCGCATTAGCATCGGGTCACCAATTGCTTCAAATGGAGTCAGAATCGTTTCTTCCCCCAATAAGGCCATATTCGGGCGACCCATAATGCGAATGTTGATCGAGAATGCAGCGATCATGGTAAGAATGGAGGCGAGAAGATGAAGGATCCCACACCTAACCGCTAGAAAAGCCGTCACCCAGCCGGTTGCCGCTCCCGCTAAGATAGCCATTGCGGTTGCAACCCAAGGGTTGATACCCGCAACGATTGCCGTCGCAGCCACAGCGGCTCCCATAGGGAAACTGCCGTCAACACTGAGGTCGGGGAAATCCAATACCCGAAAAGTCAGGTAAACGCCCAATGCCACTAACCCGTAAAGCAGGCCAATCTCAAGCGCACCAAAAAAAGCAAAAGCAGACATAACAACTCCCTTTTCTGCCTTAAAAAAAAGAACGCATAGCGCGTTCTCTTTTTGGGTTACTTAACGCTAGTTGCGCGATCAAGTACTGATGCTGGAATCGTCACACCCAGCTTTTTCGCCGCCGTCTCATTAACGACTAAATCAGACCCTTTGGCAACTTTAACGTCTAATGAACCTGGCGCCGAACCTTCAAGAATCGCCGCAACATAGTCTGCTGTCTGAACGCCAACTTGATAGTAATCAAAACCTAAGCTAGCAATCGCGCCTTTTTCAACATATGAAGTCGCACCACCCAGAACAGGTGTCTTGGCCTGATTCGCCGCTACAATCATACCTTCAATCGCACTGGCAACAGTATTATCTGTCGGTGCATAAATCACATCAGACTTCTCCGCAATTGCCTGAGTCGCAGACTGGACATCAGCACTCTTTAGCGCCGTAGCTTCTACAATTTCAATACCCTGCGCTTTTGCACTCTCTTTGAGTAGTTCCACTAAAGTGACAGCATTCGCTTCTCCAGGGTTAAACACAACACCGATGGATTTCACATCTGGCATGATTTCCTTAATCAGTTCGACATGTTGACTCACTGGGGAAAGATCAGATAAGCCCGTGACGTTCTTTCCTGGTTTCTCCATGCTTTTGACTAATTTAGCGCCTACTGGGTCCGTAACGGCCGTGAATACAACAGGAATTGAGCGCGTTGCTGATACTAATGCTTGTGCGGTCGGAGTAGCGATACCAACTAAAACGTCAGGCTTTTCACCGACAAACTGACGAGCAATCTGTACGGCAATCGCAGGGTTGCCTTGGGCCGTTTTGTAGTCAAACTCGAGATTTTTTCCTTGCTCATAGCCCTTTGATTTCAAGCCATCAATAAGCCCCTGGCGAGTGGCATCCAGTGCCGGGTGTTCAACGATCTGTGATACAGCTACTTTGGCTGTCTTCGCCATGATGCTTGTTGATGACAGTAGTGCTGCTCCTGCCAATACAGCGGTAGCAATAACTTTTCCTGCTTTCATCTCGACTCCTTGATTACAGCATTATTGATGTGATGTTGTGTGCGGTTAGTGTTTATATAATTATTGATTGAGTTGCACATTTTCTGTGCACATCATTCATTATTACCAATAACTTAGAAAAATTGGAAGGGAGTTTTAACAATTAATCAACAAACTTAGAGGTGTGTATACGGCTAATTTTTAATCGCCTGAATCAGGATATTTCTCGGCGTAATTTTTTTAGCACAAAAAGCTTCAACAGATACTTGGTAACCATGCTCTGCAAGATACAAAGCCTTATCTAGTACCAACCACATTTCCAGACTGCGACGAAACTGTTGTTGAACAAGGCTGAGCCTCTCCATTTTCCAATAACGTTGTTCACCTTTCGCTTCAAATTCCGCGAACGACACATTCGTTGGCAAATCCAGCTGTTTCTGATCGGCCGCCCATTGGCAAAAAGCGCCGAATCCATCGGCCAACAAGGACTTTTTAACACTTGGTACTGGTATGTAATCTTGATGACCACCGACTTCTTTCAATAGCAGGTCCAAACCGAGCCGGTAGCTCATTTCGAGAAAGCGATGCCGTTTAACTCGCTCACCACCTGTAACGGTTTCCTGAAGTGGTATACGCAGCTCTGGCTTTGTTAGCTTAAGTGCTGACGAACAAGCAAGCTTAGACAAAGGGCAATACTTATCCTGTTGGATAAGGTGGTAACAACAAGGCGAGATGCTTAATGCTGGCAATCCAACCGAAACTGCCTTTTCAATCAAAGAAACATGCAAATCGCCGCATGCATGTAATGCAACCGCATGCTGTTTAGGGTTAAGTGCTTGCTTTGCGTCAGCGGAAAGCGCATCTCCTTGGACAAACCTCATGGGTAAGTTCTGTTTATCCGCTTCTTGCTGACCCGAATCACACAGCATTTGTTGAAATTCGAAGCTGGTCACTGGCTGCTGACTTTGACTGGCAAGTATACGGCCCAAGAAGCCTTTACCTGAGCACCATTCAAGCCATTCACTGCCTTGGTGAGAGCGTAACGCCGCCTCCCCCATCGACACAATCTGTTCAAGCTTTCTGCCCGGAACTCCTGTTTCAATACCTCGTTCCAATTGCAAACCGTATAAAGCAGAGCTGGTGAGCTGAGTGAGGTCATGAACGATAGATAGAGCAGGGATAAATTGCTCAAGGGCTTTATGGAGTTGCTCGGGGGCAGATTTCAACTCTTCAATTTGTTGAGGGCAAAGTTCAGTAAGCCATTGGCACAACTGAGGGTGTTCAGCTTGCCAAGGTAATTGATCATCATAGCTAGAAAAGAAGGGCTCAAAGCGCCAAAATTTCTGATGAGATAAGAGAAATGAATCGAGTTGTTGAAATGTGTCTTGCATGCTTCCCCCTGACAAGGGTTTATTCTAGAGGGAAGCAAGGTGAGAAGAAAGTTTCTAGCGTACCGGTAGTTCAATATCTTTAAACATTTCTTCAATTTCCGAGCTCGACTTCAGAGAGAGAGCTTGCTCAACGACTGGACGAGTCAAATGCGGAGCAAATCGCTCCATAAAATCGAACATGTACGAGCGAAGGAAAGTGCCTCGGCGGAAACCAATGCTGGTCGTACTCGCACCGAAAATATGGCTAGCGTCGATCGCAACTAAATCTTCATCCTGCTCTTTATCGATAGCCATGCTAGCAATCACGCCAACCCCAATCCCCATACGAACATAGGTCTTAATCACATCGGCGTCTGTCGCAGTGAAAACTACTCGTGGCGTCAAGCCGACCTTATTGAAGGCTGTATCCAATTCTGAACGTCCGGTAAAGCCGAACACGTATGTAACCAACGGATAAGAGGCGAGATCTTCAATTGAGATTTTACCTTTCTGAGCCAAAGGGTGCTCTTTGGGTACAACAATTGAACGATTCCAGTGATAACAAGGCAGCATGATGGCATCTTGATACAAATGCAGAGCTTCCGTCGCAATCGCAAAATTTGCCGTTCCCTTAGCTATCGCTTCAGACATCTGTGTCGGCGTACCTTGATGCATGTGAAGCGACACTTTAGGATATCGAGCGGTAAAACCTTTAATTACGTCCGGCAACGCATAACGTGCTTGAGTATGGGTGGTCGATATATTCAAGGTTCCCATTTCAGGATGCGTGTGCTCTCCAGCAACCGCTTTAATACTTTCAACACGTGCAAGAATTTCCTGAGAAATGCGGATAATATCTTCGCCCGCTGAAGTCACTTGAGTCAGGTGTTTACCACTTCGCTCAAAAATCTGAATGCCAAGCTCATCTTCAAGCAAACGGACCTGCTTACTGATGCCAGGTTGTGAGGTATATAAACTCTCGGCAGTAGCAGATACATTCAGATTGTGGTTAACTACCTCAACAATATACTTCAGTTGTTGTAACTTCATTCTCGACCCCGTAATCCCTTACTCGACGCCCCATTCTGAGCAAATATAGTTTATAATATTTAGTTATAACGCCTCTTGGTTAAAATTGATAGCACAATTGACTATTTGGGTACTTTATAAAGAGTAAATTCTGATTTGGATGACTTTTTTGTAAGCAATAACTCAAAAATTACCCATAGATCAGAGTTTTCGTTAATAATTAGCCATGGAAACGTAATAATACAAAACAGGTGCAGTGGTTCTTAAGAATCGTGTATCCTTACTCGCTAGCCAACAAAACATAAGATACGGAATTTATGAATATTGGGTTAATCATAGCTTTAGTTGCCATCTTACTGGTGTTAGTGCTTGGCTATAACATCATGCTCCAGTACAAAGTCAAAGTTGAAACTGCAAGAAAGCAAGAAGGTGCCAGATACCTCGCCATCATCGATGCGACAGAAGAGCTGATTGGCCACGCACACCACATGCCGTACAGCAAAGAACTACTGGTTTGTCTGAATACTCGAATTCTTGACGCTGTCGAAAGCATGTTTGAGCTGGATCCAAAGAATAAGCAGCTGGAACAACGTGTTGAACATGTTAAGCAGCAAATACAGCAATTAAAGAACGACAAAAAAGGGGGCGAAAGCACCTCGTTCAAGACGCCAAGTAGTGACAAGCAAGCAATAGTGATGTTGAAGCTGGTGAAGCGTTTACGTGACACTATCCGTAGTGAACATAATAAAGGCCGATTTGAGACTCAAGCTTATGTCGCTGAAAACGCTCGTCTAGAGACAATTCAGATTCGTATTAACATCGAGAACGTAATTAAACGCGCTAATGATGCTATTGTTCGTGGTCAACCTGGCACTGCGATTCAGTTACTGCGTAAAGGCCTCGATGCTCTGAGTAATAAAAACGATAATTACTCGAATCAAGCCAGAGAAAAGCTTCAAGAAATGTACGATGACCTAGAGCAGAAACGTCAATCTAAAAATGCAGAAGAGCTTCATCAGATTGAAGAAGACCAACGCAAAAATGATATGGACGAGCTCTTTGGCGAAAAGAAAAAATGGTAATATAATCCACTCAGTCCGTTTCCAAAAGGTCGCTTATGCGGCCTTTTCTATTTATTGAATAACATCATGATCGATTTGAAAAGCTACGACACCTTACTGGAACCAATCAACAGTTTTCTTCAGTGTGCCACACCGGAAGAGTGGATCACCGAAGCCAGTAAACCAGATAACCTAAAAACCGTTCTTATCGATCATTTATTGTGTGAGCTTAAGGCTGGCCAATCGGCAATGTATTTAATTCGTAAGTATGCGGTAGACAAAAGCAGCGCTCACAACTTGCTGAACTGGTTTAAGCCCTACGAAGATTTCGCTTATAGAAAAACAGGTAGCTTGGAAACTCTCAAGGGTAAGAGCAATATTTCGAAAGCGATCATGGCCAAATCTGATTCGCCTTATAGTCAGGACTTGATAGACAAAATGGTGTTGCTAATCAAAGAAGAGTTACATCACTTCTATCAGGTTTTGGAAATTATGGATAGCCGAGGCATTGCCTACGAACCTGTACAAGCGAGCCGCTACGCAAAAGGGCTACTTGCAAGTATGGCAACTCACGAACCGCAAACACTCATAGACAAATTGATCATTGGAGCATACATTGAAGCACGTTCCTGTGAACGCTTTGCAAAGCTCGCTCCTCATATGGATGAAGATATTGCTAAATTCTATATCTCGCTGCTTCGTTCGGAAGCACGCCATTATCAGGACTACTTAAGCCTTGCTGAAGAGATCGCTGGCGAAGATATCTCACATAGAGTCGCTTACTTTGGTCAACTCGAAGCCGACTTAATCACCAGTCCTGATAGCGACTTTAAATTCCACAGCGGTACTCCCCTTAAAAACTAACCACTCTGCACTAAATATTAAAAAGGATGCCAAATTGGCATCCTTTCTTTTGCTTAGATTATTTATTTGGAGGCGGGACTCGGGTCCAAAAGTGCATTGCCCAACCCAGCAGCATACAACTTCTTACTCACTCGATTGAGTGCCTCTGCTTCATTGGCACCAATCACCAAACTCCCTTTGCTGCGTAAAACTTCAATCATAGATTCAATGCAGTTAGCATCGCTGTCGACACCTGACAGTTTTGAGCGAATAAAGCCAAACCAGTCATCGTTCATCTTCTCTTTTACTTTATCGAGAACTTCTTGGCTAGCGACCTGAAACTCGGCTCTGGAGTCAAATGCTTCCTGATTGGTCCGTGCGATATCATAGATAATGTGTGCTTTTTTCTTCGCAACCAGCATACCCGGGATATTGAGCTGTAGTTCAGCGATTTGGCCGTTACTCATCTTAAGAAAGAACTTGATATCCTTATAGCCACTGCCATCGGCCTCGACATTAAATCGCTCTAAATTAGAGCCCGATTTAGCGAGCTGGTAACGGTCTTTCAATGCTTTTTGATATTGAGCAACAGCCCTGAACTCCTCAGTACGGCAGATGAACAGTTTCGCCCCCTGAAGGTCTCTAAAGCTTTTTACTTTCACTGTAATACGAGCACAGTCCTTTAAGTCGCCAACATCGTTAGTACGCTCTCGGGTGGTAATTTTTGCCAAGGCTCCACTGTAGCTCTTAATACCGCCGTAAGCACCGGGAGGAAAGCTGATTTCAGCGCCAAATGCCACTTTCAATCTTTGAGCAAAGGTATTCAATTCGACCTGAGCTTGAATGATCTCTTTGAACATAAGGAACAGCTGCTTGCGCTTTAACTTAGCATTGGCAACCTGATTTTTAGCCTTAAAATCCATCGCGCTTGTATCGAGTACTTTCTTCCCTGCATCATTGGTCACTAAATACTGGGACAAATCTTCGTCTAGATATTCCGCAAGATGAGCATCATCGGTCAATATGTCGAGCATCAGCTTACACATCTTGCCTTCTTCAGTTCGTTGGAAGCTCTTCGATTTCAATTTGGCTTTGAGCTCTGCGAGACCAGACTGATAATCCGCTTGGTTCACCAGACGGAAGCCCTGAGATAAGTGAGTGGATTGTTCGATGCGCTTTAAAACCTCCGCTTTCACCTTAGCCACATCTGCTGGTGTTACTTTTTTGGTTGCTGCATCAGTCAAAGCTTCGCTAGCGCCAACTGACGCCGATAATGTATCAGTCATAACCAACTCCTTGTTTAGAGGTTCATTATAGTCACTAAATCCAAGCTAAACGAAAAGCAGACTAATAACTAGCATGAATGTTTATAATATCGAGAGGTTGTACCTGTAACGAAAAAAAATCGCCAGTCAAACTGGCGATTTACAAAACTCTAGATACTGAGTGACTGGTTGATATCCATCAAGACTTTGTCAGGATCTGCAGCTTGAGTAATTGGACGACCGATAACTAAATAATCTGAACCTGCTTGAATTGCATCGACTGGCGTCATGATGCGTTTCTGATCCCCTACAGCAGCCCCTGCTGGACGGATGCCTGGTGTAATCAACTTGAACTCACGCCCTAACTCACTCTTCAGCATTGAAGACTCTTGAGCAGAGCACACAACCCCATCCAACCCAGAGTTTTTGGTCAATGTTGCTAGACGAATAACTTGCTCTTTTGGCTCAACGTTGAGTCCGATGCCGGTAAGATCACTTTGCTCCATGCTGGTTAACACAGTCACACCAATCAGTAACGGGCGGTCTTTACCATATGGCTCTAGGATATCGCGTGAAGCCGCCATCATGCGCTCCCCTCCACTCGCATGAACATTCACCATCCATACACCAAGCTCCGCGGCTGCTCGCACTGCTTTCGAGCATGTGTTCGGAATATCATGGAATTTTAGATCCAGGAATACTGAAAAGCCGCGCTTGTGTAGCTCTTTAACGAAATCAGGACCAAACAGCGTGAACATTTCTTTACCAACTTTCAATCGACAAGAGCTTGGATCAATTCTGTCTACGAAAGTAAGGGCGTCAGCTTGATTGTCGTAATCCAGTGCAACAATAACTTTTTGGTCAATCATTTCATCTCCTACTAACTAATTACATGCCTAAAAAAAGCAGCGGGATCACCGCTGCTATTTTCTTGATTGGAATCCCCAATCGAATTTCTTATTCACCATCAAGGCCTCTAATTGGCTTGATGGTTCCCCAACCTTTACATGATGGACAATGCCAGTACATTGAATGGGTAGAGAAACCACACTTACGACATCGGTAATGAGGTTTAACTTTTAACTGCTCTCCCACCAGTTTTTGCAACGTCTGCAAACTCGCTTTTGCTCGGCCTTCTTCCGCGTCGGCCAAATGATAATCCATCAAACGATAAAAACCTTTCATGGTTGGATTTTTAACGAGCTGACGAGTGAGTAGCTCCTGCGCAGAACCAGAACCTTCATGTTGAGCAACCATTTGAGCAAGCATGAGCTCTGCCGAGACGCCAGCCTTGGAGACAATACATTGGCGTAAAAAGTCCAGTAACTCCTCTTCCTGCCCTAAATGATGGTAACAGTCTGCCAATGTTGGGAGTACTTCGCTAATAAAGTCGATGTCCTGCTCAATCACCATCTCCATGTACTTAATGGTCTGAGCATAATCTTCAACCTCAAGATAGAGCTTACCTAGGGCGATGCTGGCACGAACACATTTTGGATCTTCAGATAGTGCGCGCTTAAAGTGCTGAATTGCGCGACTATTATCACCATCCGCTTTTTCTTGCATTGCAAGCTCACACCAAAAATGTGCGATGCTTGTACGCATACGTTTTCTACCTAATTTTACCAACTGGGTCGCGTATTGGATCGCTTTGCCCCATTCCCGTGTTTGTTGGTAGATCGACACTAGCTGTTGCAATGCTGCTTCACGATGATCAGGTTCATCAACGAGCTGCTCAAAGATTTTCTCTGCGCGGTCAAGAAAGCCCGATGCCATGTAATCCTTAGCTAGTTGCTGAAGAGCTATGTTTTTTTGGTCTATGGTCAGCCCAGAACGAGAAATTAAATTCTGGTGAATACGGATGGCGCGATCGACTTCTCCACGAGAACGGAAAAGGTTACCTAAGGCCAAATGTGTATCTATCGTTTCGTTGTCGACCTGAAGAAGTTCGATAAAGTGGTCTACCGCTTTATCCGATTGATCGGACAATAGCAGGTTAAGACCCGTCACATACTGACGAGAGATTTGGTTGGAGTGCTTCTGCTTGTCTTGCTGGGCACTGCGATTACCCATATACCAACCGTATGCTGCTGCGATTGGTAGTAACAAGAAGAGTATTTCTAACATTGAGTAAAAAGCCTACCTATACAACTTATTGGGCTTTAACCTGTTGAGGTTCACTCTCTGGAGGTGAAAGTTTTTTCACTTGTTTTTTCAGCTTGCGTAGTTGCATTTGAGAACGTAGATGTAAACTACCGAAGATAATCCAAGCCAAAACAAAGCCAGTCACAAACACTACACCTAGTAGTGTCGAAAGATGAAACTCACCTTGTGCCATTAAGTAGTTAAAGTTGACTACTTCCTGGTTCTGAGAGCCTAAAGCCAGTGCAATTAAAAATAGGGCCAGCACGATAACAATTTTTATAATTTTCATGTTCTATCACCTAAGTCGATATCTGCCGATACGATTATGCAGTAAAACCCTTGAACAAACCATGCCTATCTCAGAATTTCATTTCATAAAAAAGCGGCATACACTACGTATGCCGCCTCAATAATAAGTATTTTGAAATTAGTCGAGGTTAACGCGCTCTCGTAATTCCTTGCCTGGTTTAAAGTGAGGGACGTATTTGCCCTCCAGCTCTACTTTCTCGCCCGTTTTTGGGTTTCGGCCTACACGAGGCTCGCGGTAATGCAGAGAGAAACTACCGAATCCACGAATTTCGATTCTATCGCCAGTTTCTAGTGTCGAAGCCATATGCTCTAAAATGTCTTTCACAGCATCTTCAATCTCTTTCGCTGAAAGATGGGTTTGCTCAGCGCAGAGTCTCTCAATCAGTTCAGACTTAGTCATAGTTTCCCTCGTAGAGTAGTTTATCACTTATTATAGTAAGTAATACCAATTCCAACAAACACTTGCTATCAATTCTAGACACAAACCAACAATTTGCGCAATTCCAAATCGCGTTTTATCAGAGTCACTTGCTGAGATTGGTATTAAGACTATTTTAGCTCAATCCATAAAAAAGGAGCCTTTCGGCTCCTTTTTCAATAAAGCGAGATATTATTCGCCTTTAGCTGCTTTGAAAGCGTCAGCCATTGCGTTACCGAACGAAGCGTCATCTGCTTTGTTCAGAGAAGCCATTGCTTCTTGCTCTTCTGCTTCATCTTTAGCTTTAACAGATAGGTTGATTACGCGGTTCTTACGGTCTACACCAGTGAACTTCGCTTCAACGCTATCGCCAACGCTTAGGATTAGAGAAGCGTCTTCTACGCGGTCGCGAGAAACTTCAGAAGCGCGGATGTAACCTTCTACGCCTTCTTCAAGCTCGATAGTTGCACCTTTAGCGTCTACTGCAGTAACAGTACCGTTAACTAGTACACCTTTCTTCTTCTCAGAAACGTAAGCATTGAATGGGTCATTTTCCATTTGCTTAACGCCTAGAGAGATACGCTCACGCTCTGCGTCTACTGCTAGAACAACTGCAGAGATTTCGTCGCCTTTCTTGTACTCACGTACTGCTTCTTCACCTGCAACATTCCAAGAAATGTCAGATAGGTGAACAAGACCGTCGATGCCGCCTTCTAGACCGATGAAGATACCGAAGTCAGTGATAGACTTGATCTTACCAGTAACTTTGTCGCCTTTAGCTTGCGCTTCAGCGAAAGACTGCCATGGGTTAGCTTTACACTGTTTCAGACCTAGAGAGATACGACGACGTTCTTCGTCGATTTCAAGAACCATAACCTCAACTTCGTCGCCAACATTAACAACTTTAGATGGGTGGATGTTCTTGTTAGTCCAATCCATTTCAGAAACGTGTACTAGACCTTCAACGCCTTCTTCGATTTCAACGAAACAGCCGTAGTCAGTTAGGTTAGTAACGCGACCAGATAGTTTGTGACCTTCTGGGTAACGCTTAGCGATTGCTACCCATGGATCTTCGCCTAGCTGCTTAAGACCTAGTGAAACGCGAGTACGCTCACGGTCGAACTTAAGAACTTTAACTTGGATCTCGTCACCAACGTTCACGATCTCAGAAGGGTGCTTAACGCGCTTCCAAGCCATGTCTGTGATGTGTAGAAGACCGTCAACACCACCTAGATCTACGAATGCACCGTAGTCTGTTAGGTTCTTAACGATACCTTTAACTTCTGCGCCTTCTTGTAGAGACTCAAGAAGCTCATCACGCTCAACGCTGTTCTCAGACTCGATTACCGCACGGCGAGAAACAACTACGTTGTTACGCTTCTGGTCAAGTTTGATAACTTTGAACTCTAGCTCTTTGTTTTCTAGGTGAGCAGTGTCGCGGATTGGACGTACGTCTACTAGAGAACCAGGAAGGAAAGCACGGATACCGTTTAGTTCAACAGTGAAACCGCCTTTAACTTTACCGTTGATGATACCAACAACAGTTTCAGCTTCTTCGTAAGCTTTCTCAAGAACGATCCAAGCTTCGTGACGCTTCGCTTTCTCGCGAGAAAGTTGAGTCTCACCGAAACCGTCTTCAACAGCGTCTAGCGCTACGTCTACTTCAGAACCAACTTCAACTTCAAGTTCGCCAGCAGCGTTCTTGAACTGTTCAGCAGGGATTGCAGACTCAGACTTAAGACCAGCGTCCACAAGAACGAAACCGTTCTCGATAGCTACTACAGTACCTTTAACGATAGTACCTTGTTGGAATTCAGTCTCGTTTAGAAACTCTTCAAAGAGTTGAGCAAAAGATTCAGTCATTTATTTAATCTTCAATAAATTAAACGTCCACGGGTATCCTACCGCGTGGGGTTATTAAATTCGCCAGTCATCATCCATGCGACCAACGCTCTGACCTAGCCGCCTAAACGACTAGCTTAGATTCGATATATTGTAGTGCCTTTTCTACCACTTCGTCGATACTCATCGAAGTAGAATCTAGCAACAGCGCATCCTCAGCGGGGCGTAATGGCGCCACCTGGCGGTTACGATCTCGATCGTCACGCTCTTGGATCTCGCTCAAAAGGTCGTCAAATTTAACATCTAACCCTTTGCCTTGCAACTGTTTAAGGCGGCGGTTCGCACGCTCTTCAGCACTAGCATCAAGGAAGATTTTGGCTTCAGCTTCAGTGAACACTACAGTTCCCATATCACGGCCATCAGCTACAAGGCCGGAGCCTTCAGCAAAAGCACGCTGACGACGCAGTAAAGCTTCACGAACGCGAGGAAACGCAGCTACTTTTGAAGCGGCCATTCCGGTTTCTTCTTTGCGTAACTCACCTGAAACATCTTCGCCTTCCAAGATGACTTTCACTAAGTCACCTTCTGCGATGAACTGTACGTCTAGATGAGTGGCCAAGGGGACAAGCGCATCTTCAGATTCTAGGTCAACGCCATGATGAATCGCAGCTAAAGCCAATACTCGATAAATCGCACCGGAATCCAGTAAGTGAAAGCCAAGCTTCTTCGCCAGAAGCATACAGAGAGTGCCTTTACCTGCACCACTTGGTCCATCAACGGTTACAACCGGCGTATGAGACGACATGTTTTACTCCACATTAGTTGAAAATAATAGCCATTGAGCTGACCAATATTCGGCGTGAATTATAGTGGGATTCGCCTCTTCGCACCAGAGAGTATTGACAGTAAAAAGCCAAAAAATAGAGCGCTTAGCGCTCTATCAATTTACAACTTTATACGACTGAGGTTTTTGTCTATTAAAGCGGGGCCAATACCTTTAACCAAAGCCAAATCAGTCACCTTCAAAAAGGGACCGTTTTCGTCCCTATATTGAACAATAGCCTCAGCTTTTTTCGCACCAACACCAGTTAGTAGCGCCGCTAATTCAGCCGCTTCAGCCGTATTAACATTCACTGTAATCTCTATTCCAGCGTATTCTGAGTTGGTGGTTTTTTCAGCCGATACAGTAGTTGGGCTATATACCGCGAGCACCATTAAAAGACTCGTCCAAAGTATGCGTAGCATTTCCCATATTCCTCTATGTCACTTGGTGGAATAGATACCGTAGAGGAACCTAACAATAGGAGTAGAGAAAACAGCGCATAATAAAACGGGCTGCAAATGCAGCCCGTTATGAGTAGTCTATCAATTACATCAACTAGGATTACTGAGTCACAACGTAATATTCGATATCGATAGTTTTACGAAGAATATTGATTAAGCCAGAAAGATCTTGTTGTGCGTTCATCTGGGTTAACTGAGTACCAATCTGTTCGTTGTACTGCGCATTAACATCAGATTTCACGTTGGTCAGCTCAACCACAACGATGTCACCGTTGAAATCTTTAGCTTGAGCGAACTCCACTTGACCACTACTTGGCTTCTTCATCGAGAAGACAACATCAGCCAACGGAGAGCTACGATCAATGTTTTCCGAGTCACTGAACGCAAGACCATTTTCAGTCATTAGGTCTTTGTTACCCTTCTTCAGCTCTGCAACCAAATTGTCGGCAAGCTTAATTGCGCTTTGCTCCCCTTTCACTTTCGCCAGCGCCGTTGTCACTTGCTCACGAACTTCGTCTAGTGGAAGCACTGTTTCGTCACGCGCATCTTCTACACGAACAACAATCACGTGTTCAGGTGCCACTTCAATCACTTCTGAGTTCAACCCGTCTTCTTTTACTTCAGGGCTTAAAATGGCCTGCATTACAGCAGGTGCTTTTAACAACTCTGGCGCATCAGCTTGAGAAATGAAGTCTGTCGTGTGAATTTCAGCTTTGATTGCGTCAGCAGCATCATCCAGAGAATCAGGGTACTCAAATGCGACCGTTTCTAGCTGACTTTGTAACTCATAGAACTGGTCGATCGCTTGCTGATCTTTTAGCTCTTGCTTGATTTCTGAAGCCACTTCTTCATATGGCTTAGCTACCGAATCTTTCAACTCGTCCAGTTTAATGATGTGATAGCCAAAATCAGATTTCACCAAACCTGTCACGTCACCAGCCTTCTTCAGAGCAAACGCGGCCTCTTCAAATGCTGGGTCCATAACATCACGCTCGATCCAACCTAGAGAGCCGCCTTCTGAAGCACTGCCAAAGTCATCAGATTTCTCTTCTGCTAGCGTCGCAAAATCTGCACCAGCATTGAGCTCATCCAAAATCGCTTGAGCTTTCGCTTCGTCATCACCTTCAATCAGGATATGACTAACACGACGCTGCTCTTCCGATGAGTACTTATCAAGATGCTCTTGGTAATATTGTTTTGCCTGCTCATCAGAAACGTCAATAGCGTCTTTCAACTGCTGAGCAGAAAGCTCAACATACGCCACTTTAACCTGTTCAGGACGAGTATAACGCTCTGGGTTTTGAGTGTAGTAGTCGTTAATTTCCTGTTCTGACAATTCAGCTTTAGATGCAAAGTCTGACAATGAAAGCGTTACTTTCTTGATTTCACGCGTTTGAGTCAAAAGCTTGCTTTGAGCTTCCACTTCTCCCTCAAGAGAAAAGTCGCTCGCCTGAATTGCAGTCAGGAGTTGATTGCGAACCAAGTCTCTGCGCAGATATTCGGCAAAGCTATCTGGCGAGAAGCCTGCACGACGAAGAGACGCTTGGTAAATCTCTTGGTCAAACTTTCCATCGACTTGGAACTGTGGCATATCGACAATCATGCTACGAACTTGAGAATCACTGACACGTAGACCTAAAGACTCAGCGTGTTGCTCTAGCAGCAAATCGTTAATCATTCGGTCAAGCACTGACTTGCGGAAAGACTCAACGTAGTTTGGGTCTGCTAGCAGAGTTGAGAAATAATCACCAAGCTGAGCTTGCATGCGATTACGTTCGTTCTGATAAGCTTGTTCAAACTCACCACGACCAATCTCAACGTTACCAACCTTTGCTGCTGAGTTATTGCTACCGCCAACGATGTAGCTGCCAACACCGGCAAAGACAAAAGATAGGATGATTAATCCAAGGATAATTTTAACCGCGATGCTATTAACGCCTTCGCGTAATCGATCCATCATATTTAAAACACTCTCCGCGTGTAGACCGCACTAGCTCTAATCGTTGCTAACACGACGTACGTTATAATTAAAATCAGATAGCGCGATAATACCAGAAAAAGAAATGCGCATCAGTATGATGCGCATAATTTAAAAAGGTTCGATAAAAACTGCCGCTATCGGCAATTTTCAGACTAGTTGCAAGAGTCTTTTAGAGCTTTACCAGCTTTGAACGCAGGAACTTTTGCTTCTGCGATTTGAATTTCTTCACCAGTCTTTGGGTTACGACCTGTACGAGCGGCACGAGTACGTACGCTGAATGTACCGAAACCAACTAGAGCAACTTGGTCGCCAGACTGAAGAGTGTCGCCCACAGCTTCAATGAATGCGTCTAGAGCGCGGCCTGCTGAAGCTTTTGAAAGGTCAGCGTTTTCTGCAATTTTTTCTACTAATTGTGTTTTATTCACTGTGATTCCCCTTTGCGCCACCTGTTATTATTTTTAAAGGCAGCTTTCGTTCCATTTCAATTTTAAAGTAACTCCAACCCCTTATACAACAAGGCCTGAAGCTATGTGGGTAACGTTAGCGTCCAAAAAAAACGCTGACAAGCCTTTTTATGCTTATCAGCGTAATCTTTTACTTATTTTTGCTGCACATCACTATTTTACAGCAGCAATTTCGACACCTGACGGGTCTTTTTCTAGCGCAACTTTAAGAACATCATCAATCCATTGCACCGGAATCACCTTAAGATCAGCGATAACGTTGTCTGGAATCTCTTCCAAATCACGCTCATTATCTTTAGGAATCAGTACCGTTTTGATGCCTCCACGGTGTGCCGCCAGTAGTTTTTCTTTCAAACCACCAATAGGTAAAACTTCACCACGAAGGGTAATTTCACCTGTCATTGCCACTTCAGCTTTTACCGGGTTACCTGTCAGGCTAGAAACAAGCGCTGTACACATTGCGATACCTGCACTTGGGCCATCTTTCGGCGTTGCACCTTCAGGAACGTGGACATGAATATCACGTTTCTCATAAAAGTCAGAGTTGATGCCCAATTTCACCGCACGAGAACGAACTACTGTCATCGCCGCTTGAATCGATTCTTGCATCACATCGCCAAGAGAGCCAGTTTGAGTCAATTTACCTTTGCCCGGCATCGCTTCTGTTTCAATCGTGAGAAGATCACCACCGACTTCAGTCCAAGCCAGACCCGTTACCTGACCAATACGATTGCTGTCGTCCGCTTTTCCGTAATCGTGACGCTGAACACCTAAGTACTCTTTTAGGTTATCCATGTTCACAGTGACCGTTTTAAGGCTGCTGTCGAGCAGGATGTTTTTCACCGCTTTACGGCAGATCTTCGAGATTTCACGCTCTAGGCTACGTACACCCGCTTCACGTGTGTAGTAACGAATAATGCCGATGATTGCAGAATCTTCAATCTCAATTTCACCCAGTTTCAAACCGTTACGTTTGATCTGTTTCTCTACTAAGTGACGTTTCGCAATATTGAGTTTCTCGTCTTCGGTGTAACCAGATAGACGAATTACTTCCATACGGTCTAACAGAGGACCTGGAATGTTCATTGAGTTAGACGTCGCAACGAACATCACGTCAGATAGGTCGTAATCCACCTCTAGGTAGTGATCGTTAAATGCGTTGTTTTGCTCTGGATCGAGTACCTCTAATAGAGCTGATGAAGGATCGCCGCGCATGTCAGAAGACATTTTGTCGATCTCATCCAAAAGAAACAGCGGGTTTTTAACACCGACTTTGGACATTTTCTGAATCAGCTTACCTGGCATGGAACCAATGTAAGTACGGCGGTGACCGCGGATTTCAGCTTCATCACGTACACCACCCAGCGCCATGCGAGTGTATTTACGGCCAGTAGCCGCCGCAATTGAGCGACCCAAGGATGTTTTACCAACACCTGGAGGCCCTACTAGACACAAGATAGGCCCTTTCAACTTGTTAATGCGATTCTGTACCGCTAAGTACTCTAGGATACGTTCTTTAACGCGCTCCAGACCGTAGTGATCTTCATTCAGCACTTCTTCGGCTTTTGCCAGATTCTTCTTAACTTTTGAGCGTTTGTGCCACGGTACACCCAGCATCCAATCAATGTAGCCACGAACAACCGTTGCTTCCGCAGACATTGGCGACATCATCTTCAGCTTCTGTAGCTCTTGCTCGGTCTTTTCGCGCGCTTCTTGCGGCATCTTAGAGTCGACGATTTTCTGCTTCAGCGTTTCAAACTCATCAACACCATCTTCAGTCTCACCCAGTTCTTTCTGGATGGCTTTCATCTGCTCATTCAGATAGTACTCACGCTGAGATTTTTCCATCTGCTTTTTAACGCGTGTACGAATACGTTTTTCAACTTGAAGCAGGTCAATCTCCGATTCCATCTGCCCCATCAGGAACTCAAGACGGTCGGTCACGTCCAACGTTTCCAGCACGATTTGCTTATCTGCCAGTTTTAGTGGCATGTGAGCAGCAATCGTATCAGCAAGGCGAGCCGCTTCGTCGATACCGTTGAGTGATGTTAGAACTTCAGGTGGAATTTTCTTGTTTAGCTTGATGAAGCCTTCAAACTGATTAATCGCACTGCGAACAATCACTTCTTCTTCGCGTTCATCGAGCTGCTCTGTCGTCAGATATTCTGCGTCAGCAGTAAAGAATTCGTCTTCTTCAAATTTATGAATTTTTGCTCGTTGCTGGCCTTCAACCAACACTTTTACTGTCCCATCCGGCAGCTTTAGCAATTGAAGAATGGTTGCCACGGTACCAACATCAAACAAATCGTCTTTTGCTGGCTCATCGGTTTCGGCTTTTTTCTGCGCAACTAGCAGTATTTGCTTGTTGTTATCCATTGCCGCTTCAAGGCAAGCAATCGACTTTTCACGTCCAACAAACAAAGGAATTACCATGTGCGGGTAAACGACTACATCTCTTAGAGGTAGTACGGGGATCTCGATACGTTCGGAACGTTCCAAGTTCATATTCTTCTCTCTTCCGCTTAGTCTTATGAGCAGTATATGGGGGCTAATTGGTTGGATTCAATGAAAGAATAAAAAAAAGGAGGTAAATGATTACCTCCTTAAATTATTCATTAATTTATGTGAATCTGATTAAGATTCTGCGCCCGCGGCCTGATTATCCGAGTTGCTGTAAATCAGCAGTGGGTCAGACTCACCATTAATCACTGATTCATCAATGACGACTTTGCTAACGTCATTCATGGATGGAAGCTCATACATGGTTTCCAACAGGACGCCTTCCAAGATTGAACGTAATCCACGAGCACCTGTTTTACGTTCCATCGCTTTCTTCGCAATAGCACGTAGAGCGTCTTCGCGGAATTCAAGCTCAGAGTCTTCTAGCTCGAACAACGCTGCGTACTGTTTGGTCAACGCGTTCTTAGGCTCACACAAGATCTGAATCAGTGCTTCTTCATCCAGCTCTGTTAGCGTTGTTGTCACAGGTAGACGACCGATGAACTCTGGGATCAGGCCATATTTAACCAAATCTTCTGGTTCAACCTGAGTGAAGAGCTCACCTACTGTCTTCGTTTCGTCTTTAGAGCGGACTTCAGCTCCAAAACCAATACCTGTACCCGTCGCAACACGCTGCTCAATCACTTTATCTAGGCCCGCAAATGCACCACCACAGATAAATAGGATCTTAGATGTGTCAACTTGAAGGAATTCTTGTTGAGGATGCTTACGCCCACCTTGAGGTGGAACTGAAGCCACAGTACCTTCAATCAGTTTTAGCAACGCCTGCTGAACACCTTCACCGGACACGTCACGAGTGATTGATGGGTTTTCAGCCTTACGTGAAATCTTATCGATTTCATCAATGTACACGATGCCGCGTTCGGCTTTTGCTACGTCATAGTCACATTTCTGCAGTAGCTTCTGAATGATGTTTTCAACATCTTCACCTACGTAACCGGCTTCGGTTAGCGTAGTGGCATCCGCCATTGTAAATGGTACATCTAGGAAACGCGCTAATGTCTCAGCCAGTAGTGTTTTACCACTACCCGTAGGACCAATAAGAAGGATGTTACTCTTACCGAGCTCAACACCTTCACTTGTCGTGTCTCCATTACGTAAACGCTTATAGTGGTTATAAACGGCTACTGCTAGCACTTTCTTAGCGTAATCTTGGCCAATCACGTAATCATCAAGGTGTTCACGAATCTCTCTTGGCACTGGCAGTGCTTCCGATTGTTTCTTCGGCAGAACATCTTTGATTTCTTCACGAATAATGTCGTTACACAAATCGACACATTCGTCACAAATGTAAACGGATGGACCAGCGATTAGCTTGCGAACTTCGTGCTGGCTTTTGCCGCAGAAAGAGCAGTAAAGAAGCTTACTACTACCGCTCTCTTTGCTTTTGTCTGTCATTCGCTAACCTCTTAGCCTTTACTCTTTATGATCTGAGTGTATATCAATTATAGCCAAAATGCTCTGGCAATTATTACTCACCGCGATGAGTTAGCACTGCATCAACCAAACCGTATTCAACAGCTTGATCAGCGGCCATAAAGTTATCACGGTCAGTGTCACGCTCAATCACCTCAAGAGGTTGACCTGTGTGTTCAGCAAGTAACTTGTTCAGTTTCTGTTTGATGGTCAGGATTTCCTGAGCGTGGATTTGGATGTCAGACGCCTGGCCCTGGAAACCGCCCAGAGGCTGGTGAATCATCACGCGAGAATTTGGTAGTACATAACGCTTGCCTGGCGCACCACCAGCAAGAAGGAAAGCACCCATTGAGCACGCTTGGCCCATACATACTGTACTAACGTTTGGCTTGATGAACTGCATCGTATCGTAGATCGACATACCTGCAGTTACACTGCCGCCCGGCGAGTTGATGTAGAGGAAAATATCTTTATCAGGATTTTCAGATTCTAAGAAAAGCAGCTGCGCCACGACAAGATTTGCCATGTGGTCTTCCACTTGACCAGTTAAGAAAATCACGCGCTCTTTTAATAAACGAGAGTAAATATCGTAAGAACGTTCACCGCGGGAAGTCTGTTCAACCACCATTGGTACCAGCGCGTCTAAAATTGGTGACATTGCATTTTTTTCTTGGTAGCTCATATTCTTATGTCCCTAAAATAAATGGCCCGGATGATAAATATCATACGGACCATTGTTAGCAGAATAGTTAACGTTCCGTCAACCTTCTACGCAAGATATTGCTTATTAAGCTGGCTGCTGTTGGTTCATTAGCTCGTTGAAGCTAACTTCTTTCTCAGAAACCTGTGCTTTAGCGATGATTGCATCGATGGCTTGCTCTTCAAGCGCAACGTTACGCATGTTGTCCATCATCTGAGTGTTTTGCTCGTAGTAAGCAATTACTTCTGATGGATCTTCGTATGCTGTAGCCATTTCTTCGATAAGCGCTTTCACTTTCTCATCGTCAGCTTTTAGCTCTTCAGACTTGATTACTTCACCTAGAAGAAGACCAACAACTACGCGACGCTTAGCTTGCTCTTCGAACAGTTCACGTGGAAGTTGCTCAGCTGCTTCTGGGTTGCCACCAAAACGCTGTGCAGCTTGCTGACGTAGTGTACCGATCTCTTGATCGATAAGTGCAGCTGGTACGTCGATTTCATTTTCGTTAACTAGACCGTCAATCGCTTGCTCTTTGATGCGGTTTTTAACTGCTTGCTTAAGCTCACGCTCCATGTTCTTACGAACTTCAGCTTTAAGAGCGTCAACGCCACCTTCAGCTACACCGAACTTAGAAACGAACTCATCGTTGATTTCTGGAAGTTCACGTGCTTCAACCTTGTTCACTTTGATCGCGAACTTAGCTGCTTTACCTTTTAGGTTTTCAGCGTGGTAATCTTCTGGGAATGTTACATCGATGTCGAATTCCATACCCGCTGTTTTACCAGTGATACCGTCTTCGAAACCAGGAATCATGCGACCTGCGCCCATTTCTAGTGGGAAGTTCTCAGCTTTACCACCTTCGAACTCTTCGCCGTCGATAGAACCAACGAAATCGATAGTTGCACGAGTACCTTCTTCAGCAGCTGAATCAACTTCTGCCCAAGTAGCTTGTTGCTTACGTAGAGTTTCGATCATCTCTTCAACGTCAGCATCTTGAACTTCAGTCGTTGGCTTTTCAACAGTGATGTTCTCTAGACCTTTCAGCTCAACTTCTGGGTAAACTTCAAAAGTTGCGTTGAATACTAGGTCTTCACCTTCTTTGCTCTCTACTGGAGCGAAAGTTGGTGCGCCTGCTGGGTTGATTTTTTCTTTAACGATCGCTTCGATGAAGTGGCGTTGCATTACTTCACCCATTACGTCTTGACGTACTGCTTTGCCGTACATCTTCGCAACCATTTTCAGAGGCACTTTGCCTTTACGGAAACCATCGAAACGACGGTTTTTAGCGATGTTGCGTAGTTCAGCTGTTACAGCATCTTCGATGTTAGCAGCAGGAACAGTAATGTTTAGACGGCGCTCTAGGCCCTCTAGCGTTTCAACAGTAACTTGCATTATTCATTAACCTCAAAACTGGCTCAGACTGAGCTGAGCGTATGTGCCCTAAAACCTTGAAAAGTTCAGGACCCATCCTTGTTTGCGCTCTAAGAGCACTCTTCGTAAATCGAGTATCGATAACCAAACGAGTCAGTTACCGGACTAATTAGCGATATCTTTCCAACCAAGTTGGTGAAAGGTATCTCCGATTAGCCTCAGGATAAAAATTCAGACGCAGCATTCTACCGACCTCGTCGGTCACTGTCGAGCCGATCACTAACATAGGTCAGGCTTTACCCTAAAAACTCAGTTAACTGCTATAAAAAACATCAATCAAACAGCTAGCCGTTCCAGAAATGGGGACATTAATCGGTTTTTCAAGAGAAACTAATCTTTTTTCTGAATTAAACGAGAAAACTAGATCCAAGTCCGGTTTTGTTCCTCATTTTCGTTACACAACTAAACACACCCGTAACAAAAAACATTACCCTAAGTTATCAGTAGTACCTCAGTTACAGGGAATGTAATGTCACCTTTTCGTCGGGCAAATGCCTACCTGCTCATTCTTTACCTGTTCTGCCTAATTGTTGGCTCTCAATGGGTATGGAATTACCACTATCAATCCCTACTCGACGAACATCAGGCACAACTTGATCGCTTTGCTAGCCATATCGCCTCAAGACTGGATAAGTACGCCCACCTCCCCCAGTTACTTGCTAAAGATACTGAGCTAATTTCTGCCTTAATGCAGCCTGACAACCCGGCTCAACTTGACATCACAAACCGCTATCTAGAAAACGTCAATAACATCATCCAAGCGTCCGATACTTATCTGATAGATCGGGTCGGCAACACCATTGCTGCCAGCAACTGGAATTTGGAGCGCTCGTTTATTGGCAAAAACTTTTCGTGGCGCCCCTATTTTTCAGAAGCGGTGAAAGGCAACTCCAGCCAGTATTTCGCACTTGGTTCAACGTCTGGGCAAAGAGGCTACTACTATTCATTCCCCGTTGTGTACGCAGGTGAAATAGCCGGCGTTATTGTGGTCAAGATGGACCTGTCTGCAATCGAAGAGAACTGGAAGGGTAAGCAAAATACGTTTGTTGCGACCGACAGCTACGACGTGATTTTCATGTCGAGTAACCCGCAGTGGTTATTTAAAAGCCTGCTCACTCTGACAGAAGCGGAACGGAATCAAATTTCTAACAGCCGTCAATACCTAGATAAAGACATAAAATCTCTCGGGCTGGTTGGACAGCTCGATAAGGCTCAGTCTGAACTCGAAAACCATTTGCTCGGCTGGATACAAGGCGACTACATTGTCTCCAGTCGCACGCTTTCCTTGCTCGATCTTACCATTCGTGTATTGACTGAAAAGATAACGGTTTTTTGGTCTACGCTAAGTTTCGCTCTGATACTGACTCTGCTGTTTGTAATTGCATTTTTAACACTGCAACTTACCTACCAAAGGCATCTCAAAAAGCGCCAGTTTGAGCAACTGCAGTCTGAAGCAAAACAAAAGCTGGAATTTCTGGTTCTTGAACGAACGTCAGAATTACAGGCCGAAGTGTTAGAGCGTTCTCGCACCGAACAAATGTTGCGTCAAACACAAGACGAATTAATCCAAGCCGCTAAACTGGCGGTTCTTGGTCAAATGTCTGCCAGTATTAGCCATGAGTTAAATAATCCACTAGCCGCGATTCGAAGCTTTGCAGACAATGGCCGCCGCTTTTTGGATAAGAACAAACTTGATCGTGTCGACGATAATCTCAGTCGAATCTCAGCATTGACTGACCGGATGGCCAAAATCAGCAATCAATTAAAATCCTTTACACGCAAATCAGACACCAGCGACAAAAGCGTTCTCGATATCGAACCTATTTTGCTCTCAGCGAAAGAACTGGTTGCACCTCAGATAAAATCTTATCGGGTAGAATTAGCCACGCACTTTAATCACACCACAGGCTCCGCCGAGGTAAACGCGATTCAGCTGGAACAGGTTTTGATTAATCTAATCACCAACGCTGCGCAAGCTGTGGAAGAACAGGACGAACGCATTGTCGAACTCCGCACTGAACAAACAGAGGCATCGATCATGATCTACATCGATGACAACGGCCCTGGGATTAAAAAAGATCAAGCTAAGCACCTATTTGAGCCATTCTTTACTACGAAGAAAAATGGCTTGGGTCTGGGCCTATCGATTTCCCAACAGATTATTAAAGCAATGGATGGCCAGTTAACCGTGGAAACCTCACCATATGGCGGAGCAAGGTTTGCCATACAGCTACCATTTCATGTTTCGACTGTAAGAGACAACGCAAAGGAATCTTGATGTACGACGTCTTTTTTATCGATGACGAAAGCGATATTCGCTTAGCCATAGAGCAGAGCTTCGAGTTAGAAGAAATATCCGCACTATTTTTTTCCAGTGCCGAAGATGCACTTCTTGCCATTAAGCAGGACGGTTTGCCAAAAGTAGTCATTTCCGATATCTGCTTGCCCGGTCTTTCCGGTGAAAACCTGCTTTCAACGGTACTACATCAGGACAAAGATGTTCCCGTCATTCTCATTACGGGCCATGGAGATATATCCATGGCGGTCAATGCTCTCAGAAATGGGGCTTATGACTTTATCGAGAAACCCTTCCCCATCGACCGGCTGATCGATACCACACGACGAGGATTGGAAAAGCGTGACCTCACTCTGGAGAATCAGGAACTCAAGCGTAGTCTCAAAGCAAGCCAGACCCTCGGCCCTCGGATCATAGGTGACACACCGTCTATCCAAATGCTGAGAGAAACCATTTCACATATTGCCGATACCGACGCCGATATTCTCTTATTTGGTGAAACTGGGACAGGCAAAGAGCTGGTTGCTCGTTCGATTCACGAACAAAGTTCAAGACGCGACGCGAACTTTGTCGCCATCAACTGTGGCGCAGTGCCTGAAAACCTCATCGAGAGTGAACTCTATGGCCACGAAAAAGGAGCATTTACTGGTGCAGAAACTAAACGTATCGGTAAGTTTGAGCATGCTCAGGGCGGAACATTATTCCTTGATGAGATTGAATCCATGCCGATGCAGGCACAAATACGACTGTTACGCGTCCTTCAGGAACGCGTAATTGAACGAGTGGGCTCGAATGAGCTGTTACCACTGGATATAAGAGTCATTGCTGCTACAAAAATGGATCTGAAGAAAGCGGCAGAGGCAGGGGAATTTCGTCAAGATCTCTACTACCGCCTTAACATCGTCACGCTTGATTTGCCTGCACTGAGAGAGCGTAAAGAAGACATCGCGGCTCTGTTCCACCACTTCCTGTTGGTTGCCGCTTCACGCTATGGAAAAAGCGCCCCTGCGCTTCCAAACAGCGCGCTGAGTCAGCTTTTAAGCCACGATTGGCCCGGTAACGTCCGCGAGCTAAGAAACGCCGCCGAACGTTTCGTCTTGCTGGGTAAGCTGACTCAATTTGGGGAAAGTATCGAGCAAAGTAATCAACCACTCTCACTGGCGACACAAGTGGCTGAGTTCGAAAGAAGTGCAATAGAGCAAGCCTTGCTTGAGTCTGGGGGTAGTATCAAACAAACCATGGACAAACTCAGTCTGGCGAGAAAAACGCTCTACGACAAAATGCAGCGTTACGGGCTAGACAAGGCCAACTACAAAGCCGATTAATCGTAGCAATAACAAAGCCAGCATCAGATGCTGGCTTTTTTAATTTAGGTCCGCAACATCACATCGAGCTGATCGACCAGTTCTGCCCAATCGGCATCTTCTTCTATCGCTTCTTTTAGAAACGCGGCCTGTGAAGGCGACCAGAAAAAGGCTTCATGCAGTGCAGTGCCGACCACCAGCCCACTGTGGTGATTAACAAATTCCCGAATGCTGTCGTCAGAGCTCGCTAATCCAAGTTGCTGAAACAAATCACGCATTGAGTGTTGGTGCATTTCCATAATGTCCTCACTCGATTCTTACAACAAACAACTAAGCCACAATTACAGTAGCTATTCCTCTTTAACTATAGACCGAATCGCTCCGAGCAAAAAAAGCCTCACATCGACAGTGAGGCTTTATCATTAGAATTCTGGGCAAGTTTACTTGGTTATGATTTCAGGCCCCATTAGTGTCGTTGGAAGCCAAGTCGATACCCATGGTACGTAAGTAACGATAATGAGGAACAAGAACATCACCGCCACCCAAGGGAGTGCTGCTTTGACCACTTGCATCATCGACATTTTGGCGACCCCGGCCGTCACAAACAGGTTGAGCCCGACAGGCGGTGTGATCATCCCGATTTCCATGTTCACGACCATCATGATACCTAGGTGAATAGGGTCGATGCCCAGTGCAATCGCAATTGGGAACACCAACGGAGCAACAATGATCAGCAGACCCGACGGCTCCATAAACTGACCACCAATCAGAAGCAAGACATTAACCACGATTAGGAAGGTGATCGGCCCAAGGCCAGCAGATAACATCGACTCAGTAATCATCTGCGGGATGCGCTCTTCTGTTAGTACGTGCTTAAGAATCAAGGCATTTGCAATGATAAACAGCAACATAATAGTCAGCTTGCCCGCTTCATACAGCGTATGCTTAGTGTCTTTATGGACAAATGCTTGGAAAATCTTGACGATGGCTGGTTTACCATTCTCTTTCTCTGCGAAAGGACCCATGTCTTTGTAGACGAAATTCGCAATAAAGAAAGAATAGACCGCTGCAACCGCTGCAGCTTCAGTCGGCGTGAAAATACCACCGTAGATACCGCCTAGAATGATCACAACCAGTAGTAGACCCCAGCTTGCGTCTTTCGCGGCATCAAACATTTCACCCCAGCCAACAAATGGCTGTTTTGGCAGATTTTTAACACGCGCGGCAATATAGATAGCGATCATCAGCATCACGCCCGCCAGAAGACCTGGAATCACACCGCCGAGGAACATACGACCAACCGACACGTCCGTCGCAGCGGCGTATACAACCATAACGATTGACGGTGGAATCAATATACCTAACGTACCCGCGTTACAAATCACCCCAGCGGCAAAGTCTTTGGAGTAACCGTTTTTGATCATACCTGCGATAACGATACTACCGATGGCAACAACCGTGGCCGGAGACGAACCTGATAACGCGGCGAACATCATACACGCGACGACAGAAGCCATCGCTAATCCGCCACGGAACCAACCGACCATTGCAATAGCAAAACGAATAATTCGCTTAGCCACACCACCTGTCGACATAAAGCTTGATGCCAAAATAAAGAATGGAATAGCGAGTAAGGTGTAGTGGCCTGCGAACGCGTTAAACAGAGTTTGGGCTACTGAGGCTAAAGAAGCGTCAGAGTGCATCATCAAAAACAGGATGCTCGATAGACCAAGCGATACAGCGATTGGCACACCAATCAGCATAAAGCCAACCACCATTACGAATAAAAACAAAATATCCATGGCTTAGCTCTCCTTGCTCTTATCGTCGGCTTTTTTCGGCTCCATCGCTTCACCAGCGTCTTTGAGCTCTTCTTTTAGCGCCTCAAGTTCTTCTTCCGCTTCATGACCTGCAATCAAACGGTCTAGTTTGCCTGTTGCAATTTGTACGGTGATTTGAATAAAACGGAATGTCATCAGCGCCATGCCAATTGGCAGCGCCATATAAGGAATAAAGCGTGGAAGCTTTTCGTAGCGCTCACCTTCATTCAGCCAGTCAGCTAGGAACTGCAATATTTCTGGCATTGGAATATCGTCGGTTTCATACCAAGCCCGTTCAGTGACAAACGGATACCAATAGTTCCAAGAACCAACCAGAAGAAGAATTGAGAATGCTAAACAGCAAGCCGCTGCAAGTAACGCGTAGACTTTACGCAGTTGGTCTGGTGCCATGTTGATGATGACATCGACACCAATGTGAAAGTGTTTTTTTACGCCATAAGACGCACCGACCAGAACCATCCAGGCAAAAAGGAAAACGGTGAGCTCAAGAGCCCAAAGAATATTGTCGTTAAAGACATATCGAAAAATTACATTAGCAAAGGTCAGCAGTGTCATTGCTCCCAAGAAAAACGCAATCAGCGTTTCCTCGATAGCATCTGTCACCTTTCCTATTCTGGCAAAAATTGACTGTTCCATAGTTACATCGCTTTGATCACCCGTTGGCCGCGCCTAACAGGTATTGCAGGGTAAAAAAGGCCCTCTTCCCGATTCGGAGGGCCAATAGTCAGGGATGTTTTTATTATCGTGTTACTGGTTTGAAGCCAATGCAGCTTCGATTAGGTCAGAGCCGATGTCTTTTTCAAACTTCTTCCAAACAGGTTGCAACGCAGTAACCCATTGCTGACGCTGCTCTGGCGTCAATGTACGAACTTCACCACCCGCTTCAATGATGTTGTTCTTATTAGCTAGGTTCACCTTAGCTGACTCTGCATTACGCTGTGCAGTGACTTCCTGAATAATGGTATTCAGTTGTTCACGCTGATCTGCTGGGAGTTTTTTCCAGAAGTCGTTCGAGGTAACCACAAGGTAATCTAGGATACCGTGGTTGGTTTCTGTAATACCGTCCTGAACTTCAAAGAACTTCTTACCGTAAATGTTTGACCAAGTGTTTTCTTGGCCGTCAATAACCTTAGTTTGTAGACCGCCATACACTTCTTTAAACGACATCTTCTGTGGGTTCGCACCTAGTTGCTCAAACTGCGCTACCAATACATCAGAAGCCTGAACACGGAATTTAAGACCTTTAGCATCTTCAGGTGACAGTAGTGGCTTGTTTGCCGACATTTGCTTCATGCCGTTATGCCAGAAAGCTAGGCCTTGCAGACCACGACGCTTCATTGCATTTTTCAGCTTCTCACCAGACTCTGAGTTTTGGAAACGGTCAACGGCGTCAACGTCTTCGAATAGGAATGGCAGATCGAAAATGCGGTATTTCTTCGTGAACTTTTCAAACTTAGAAAGAGAAGGGGCAGCAAGTTGCACGTCACCGTTTAGAAGCGCTTCCAGTACTTTGTTGTCATCGTAAAGTGTCGAGTTCGGGAAAACCTGCATACACACTTTTCCGTTCATCTCTTCGTTAACACGTTTTTCCAGCAGTGAAGCCGCAATACCTTTAGGGTGCTTATCTGTATTCGTTACGTGGCTGAACTTGATCACAGTCTCGCCTGGGTCACAGTTAGCGGCCGCATTAAAACTGGTTACAGCGAGAATCGAAGCAGATAGTAGGGTCAAAGGCTTTAGCATTGTTTTTCTCCTTGTTAATAGAACAACCCCATCACTGGGTGTTGATATATTTATAAGGGCAATAACTAAGCCAACTTATGAAAATAAATTTAATCTTTATATTTCAATGAATTAAATTCAGTCCTATGCGGAAAAATAATTATAAACAGATTTATTAGATAAAAATGGGTGGGAAATGACACATCGAAACTTCTCGAATGTGTCATTTTACACATATTTAACATTGCCCAAACGTTAGATAAACAAATGGCAGCGCCCTGCTGCCATTTTTATTACATGAGATTTGAGAGTCAGCAAGGAGACAGACTGGCTCCCACTCTCAAGACAAACACGAATTTCATATTCATGTTGATGCTATAAGCATAGTCGGTATTAATATTTTTATTAATAATCATTTTTATCTAGCTGGATTAAGGGCGAACACACTCCCAATTCGGACAGCAAGCCAGTCCGATTCTCCCCCGTACTGATTGGGAGTGTGTTCAATCTTATTAATGGAACTCAATCCTTTGTTCTGTTTGCGCATCAAAGAATACCGCTTTTGAAAGATCAAAATGCAGAGGAGCAACCTGGCCAACACGAGCATCAAACTCCGGAGACAGTCGACATGCCACCTCCTGATCGTTAACCTTAATCATTGCGATAGTATCTGGCCCAGTGGGTTCCAGAACCTCAAGTTGCAGATCAAGTTGCGTGGTAGCGCTCGATTCCTCATTTTCTTTTTCTGTAATGTGCTCTGGGCGTAAACCAATCACAACTTCCTTACCATCTTGCTCACGCATTGAGTTAGGTAAACGGATATGGTGTTCCTGATCGTTACCACCTTTAACTTTAATCACAGGCTGCTGCTCATCATCAAGATCAACCATGGTCTTAATGAAGTTCATCGATGGTGATCCCATAAAACCGGCAACAAACATATTGTTGGGCGTATTGTAGATTTCCTGAGGTGTGCCCAGTTGCTGCAATTCACCATCTTTCATCACGGCAATGCGATCAGCCAAAGTCATGGCTTCAATCTGATCATGAGTAACATAAACAATGGTGGTATTGAGTTGCTGATGAAGGCGTTTGATCTGATGACGCATTTCGACACGGAGTTTTGCATCCAGATTCGATAATGGTTCATCAAACAGATATAACTTAGGTCGACGCGCTAAGGCTCGTCCCATCGCAACACGCTGACGCTGACCGCCTGATAGCTGAGACGGCTTGCGGTCCAGCAAATGGTCGATTTGTAGCATCTCTGCCACACGCTGCACTTCAGCATCGATCTCAGCATCCGGCATTTTACGGATCTTAAGGCCAAACGCGATGTTGCCACGCACTGTCATGTTCGGGTACAAAGCGTATGACTGGAAAACCATCGCAATGTCACGATCTTTTGGCTCCACGACTGAGACATCACGGCCATCGATCACGATCTCACCTGAACTGATACCCTCTAGGCCAGCAATGGTATTCATCAAGGTTGATTTACCACAGCCCGATGGGCCAACCAAAATCAGAAACTCCCCCGAGTCAATGCTGATATCGATTCCCTTAAGGGTTTCCTGTTCCGCTTTTGGGTAGGTTTTACGGATCTGTTTGAGTTCTAAAGTTGCCATTATGATTATCCTTTTACTGATCCGGCGGTCAGGCCACGAACAAAATATTTTCCTGCCAACACGTAAACCAGCAACGTCGGTAGAGCGGCGATGATGGCTGCGGCCATATCCACGTTGTATTCCTTCACACCTGTACTGGTATTCACCAAGTTGTTAAGTGCTACGGTAATCGGCTGTGTATCGGATCCTGAATACACAACACCAAACAAGAAGTCGTTCCAGATCGATGTGAACTGCCAAATCACGGTCACCATGATGATTGGCGTTGAAAGTGGCAGCAAGATTTTGAAGAAGATGGTAAAGAAACCCGCCCCATCCAATTTTGCTGCTTTGATCAACTCATCAGGAATGCTGATGTAGAAGTTGCGGAAGAACAACGTCGTAAAGGCCATACCGTAGATAACGTGAACGGTCACCAAGCCCGCCGTTGTATTCGCTAAGCCCAACTTTCCTAGTACCGCCGCCATAGGCAGCAAGATCACCTGAAATGGGATAAAACAGCCAAACAGCAATAAGCTAAAGAAGAGGTTCGAACCACGGAACTGCCACTTAGTCACAACATAGCCATTGAAAGCGCCAAGTAAGGTTGAGATCGCAACAGCAGGTATCACCATCTGGAAAGAGTTCCAGAAATAACCTTTCACACCTTCACATTTCACTCCAGTGCAAGCTCCGTCCCAAGCTTTATACCAAGCATCAAACACCCACTCTTTAGGTAGGCTCATCAAATTACCCGCTTTGATATCTGGTAAGGTTTTGAATGACGTGATGACCATGACAAACAATGGCATCAGGTAAACCAGACAGAAGAAAATCAGCGCTGAGTATATGAACAGGCGAGCAAAATTCATGTTATTGGTCATGATTTTTTCTCCCTAAGCTCGGAATACAAATACGGCACCAGAATGGCAAGAATTCCGGCTAGCATCATCATGGCACTGGCAGCACCAAGGCCAATCTGACCACGCGTAAATGAATGGGCATACATAAACAATGCAGGTAAATCCGAGGAATAACCCGGCCCCCCAGCCGTCATTGCGGTCACTAAATCAAAACTCTTAATCGCTATATGCGATGTAATGATTACCGCGCTGAAGAACACAGGCCTTAGGCAAGGAAGAATAATTTTTACGTAAATCGTCGGTAGGTTAGCACCATCAATTTGAGCGGCTTTGATGATCGATGAATCGATACCACGAAGACCCGCGAGGAACATCGCCATTACAAAACCAGAAGATTGCCATACTGCAGCGATGACTAGCGTGTAAACCGCCATATCAGAGTCTACCAACCAGTCGAATTTGAAGTCTGTAAATCCCCAGTCGTGCATCAGTTTCTCGATGCCCAGACCTGGGTTTAGAATCCATTTCCAAGCCGTACCCGTAACAATGAACGACAACGCCATCGGATAGAGATAAATAGTACGAATCGCCCCTTCCTGACGAATATTTTGATCTAACAATATTGCTAGACCGACACCTAAGCCGATTGCGATCAACATAAACAGCAGGCCAAAAATGCCCAAGTTTGAAATCGAAGTGATCCAACGGTCGTTATCCATTAGCTTTTCGTACTGGGTAAAACCGACAAAATTAAAGCTAGGTAGAAATCGAGAGTTGGTCATAGATAGTGCGGCAGTCCAGAAGATGTAACCGTAAATACACACCACAGTAACCAACATGGTCGGTGCTAATACGATCTTCGGTAGCCAGGTTTGTAGCCTGTCAGCAAAGCTTGGCTTATAAACAGACTGACTTTTTGACCCAGTCAAAACATGCTCCATAACGAATCCTTGTGACACTTTCCCTGAAAGTAAGTCTTAGAATGAAAGGACAAGCAGGCTCCCCACAAGCCTGCCTGCCCTTGGGGGTGACAGAATAAAGCGCCGTTAGATCGCCGCTTTTACTGCTTTCGCCAGTTTCTGCGCGGCGTCTTGCGGATTGGCATCTTTGTCGTTAAAGAAGTTAGTCACAACGTCAAAGATCGCGCCTTGTGCGTAGCTGGTTGTTGACATGCCGTGCGCCATACTTGGTACGAGATCACCGGATTTCGCCGTCGCTTTAAACTCGTCCATTGAATCCAGTGCACACTTATCAAACTTCGACATATCCATATCCAGACGCACTGGAATAGAACCTTTATTCAGGTTGAACACTTCTTGGAATTTAGGGTCAAGAATGGTGGCTGCCAACGCTTTTTGCGCTTGTTGGTTGCCTGATTCGCCTAGCTCAAAGAAAGCAAAGCTGTCGACGTTATGAGTAAACTGACCTGCGGTACCCGGAGCTGGCACACAGACATAATCTTTACCTGCCACTTTGCCGGCTGCTGAGAATTCGCCTTTCGCCCAGTCACCCATGATTTGCATCGCCGCTTCACCATTGATCACCATAGAAGTCGCAACATTCCAGTCACGACCCGGCGAGTTCGAGTCGATGTAATCATGCATTTTCTGGAATTTGGCAAACACTTCGACCATCTTATCGCCAGACAGAACGTCCATATCCAGCTCAACAAAGGCTTTTACGTAGTCTTCGCTACCTAGAACATCAAGCGCAACCGCTTCAAACACGGTTGCGTCCTGCCATGGCTGACCACCATGAGCCAGCGGGATTAGACCTGCTGCTTTAATTTTGTCACCTGCGACAAAAAACTCATCCAAGGTCGTTGGGACTTTTGCGCCCGCTTTTTCAAATACCGCCGGGTTTGCCCAAAGCCAGTTCACACGGTGAACGTTGACTGGTACAGCCACAAAATCACCGTCCCACTTCATAACGTCGGTCACCATTTTTGGTACAACGCCATCCCAGTTACCTTTTTCTGCAACGTCATCAAGGTTAGTCAGAAAGCCCAGACCACCCCACTCTTGAATGTCGTGACCTTTGATCTGCGCCGCTGAAGGTGGGTTGCCTGACACCGCGCGAGTTTTCAGTACCGTCATCGCACTTTCACCACCGCCACCAGCAACCGCAAAATCTTTCCAGCTGTGGCCTTGCTCTTCCAACATGTCTTTCAGAACAGAAATGGATTTAGCTTCGCCCCCCGAAGTCCACCAGTGAAGCACTTCAACTTCACCCGCTTGAGTCATAGAAGCCGCTGATAAAAGGGATAAGGTAAGTAGGGTTTTATTCATTTTCATTATTATCTTCCATGTATTGGATTAGACACAGGGCTGACAGCGAAAAAGCCCCTGTTTCATGTGTTCGAAAATGAGTGTATAGATTTGCACAGATTAGATTGAAACAAACCGTAATAGGAATGTAACAACAATGTTACATTAAACTTCAAGTGTCGGTGGAATAAAGAGTTGCGCTCTTAAACCGCCTTGTGGACGATTGCTAATAATGAGATCTCCACCATGCCCATGCAGAATGTTACGGCAGATACCTAAGCCTAAACCGTGGCCCTGGTCATCAGAAGCTAAGCGAAAATACGGCTCAAAAACGGCTTCGAGCTTATCACTTGGTATGCCCGGTCCAACATCGTCAATCGAGACGGAAATCCATTCATCCGTCACTTCAATCGACACAGTGGCACTCTCTCCATATTTAACCGCATTATCGATTAAATTGGTCAACACTCGCTTAATGGCTAAGGGCTTAGCCACCATAGGTTCCATTTCGATTGGAGTAAAAGTGACACAATCGCTCTTAAAGTTCATCGGTTCGATTACCGACTGAATCATGGCATTGAGATCAATAAAGGCATTGTTCTCGTGTAAATCAGTGTCTTTCACACATTGAAGTGCGCCTTTGACCATCATCTCCAGCTCATCTAAGTCCTGATTGAATTTATGACGTTTTTTGTCGTCATCAAGTAGCTCAGCTCTTAAACGTAATCGAGTGATCGGCGTTTTGAGATCATGGGATATGGACGAAAACAGGTGCTCCCTATCAGCCACATAGCGCCTAATACGCTGCTGCATTCTGTTAAACGCTCGAGTCGCGGTGACCAGTTCACTCGCCCCTTCTTCACCTAGTGGCGGCTGATCAATATCCATGCTCATTTCATTGGCCGCTTTTGCTAAACGCTTTAACGGTTTGACTTGTCGGCGCATTAATAGATAAGTCAGACCAAGCAACAAGGTCGTCGAGAAGAAGATAAACAGGATCTGCTCTCGGCCAATTAAGGTGTCATCCAATGTGACGTAAGGTGCGGGAAGTAACGCGGCGATGTAGACCCATTCATTGCTCTTGAGCTCGATCTGTACCACCAGAACGGGAGGATCGATGGGCGATAATGTTAAAGTATGATGCGCCCATGATTTGGGTAAATCACTAAGGTAGATATCATTCTTTAGTAGACGAAGATTGTGCGCATGAGAAAAGTCGACAGATATCGAAGACACCTTAGGTAACTTGTCGTTGAGCACAGATTCCACCGCAGAAAGAGAGGCTCTTTTTAATTGTGTATCTGGAATGGGCTCAACAATCAGCTTTTCTTTATTGAATGACACAAAGAAACGCGTGCCACCCATATTACGAATCTGATCCAGCACAATATGACGATACCGCGTCGGTAGGGATTGGAAAAACGTCACGGTTGAAGCAAACATGTTCGCCATGCTTTCAGAGGCTGACTGAATACCCGCCAGCTCTTTTTGCTTCGATTCGGTATACCAGATCGCCGTGGCAATACCCTGCGCTAATATCACCGCTAATAACGCTAACCCTAGAGTACGGGTTACCAAGGAATTGGGTTTTAGCCTACTTAACAGAGTGTTCATCTATCAATGTTCAATACTGACAGGTACGGCGAGGATATAGCCATTTCCGCGCATAGTTTTAATATATTGCGGGTATTTTCCGCTATCACCCAGACGCTGACGCAAGCGACTCAACTGGACGTCAATACCTCGCTCAAAAGGAAGTGCCTCTCGTCCTCTGGTCGCAAAAGAGATCGTATCGCGATCTAAAACTTCATTCGGACGCGAGAGAAACAACATTAAGAGTGCAAAGTCACTGCCCGACAGATCGTGTTCTTCTTGAGTATCACTATGGGTAATTTTGTGCGCTAAGGTATCAAGTTGCCAGTCACCAAACGTAATCTGTTTCGGTAGAGCGTCTGAACCTTTTTCTTCATTGATTTGAACTCGTCGCAAGACTGCTTTGATTCGAGCGATGAGCTGACGTGGATTAAATGGCTTGGCAATGTAGTCATCGGCACCAATTTCCAGACCAATGATCTGATCAGTTTCGTCCGACACTGCGGTCAGCATAATAATAGGTACATTAGAGTCGCGACGAATGTGTTGGCACAAAGTAAAGCCATCATCACCCGGTAGCATCACGTCAAGAAGCACCATATCAGGGTAGCCTTCTTGATCGAGGTGCGCTTTTAATTCATCGCCATCCGCCACGGAGTTGACCTGATAACCCGCTTTGGTCAGGTATTCACCCAACAGCTCCCGTATTTCTAGATCATCATCTACAACAAGTATCTTTGCGTTCATTCACTTCAATTATTACTTACGATGTCTGGCTCTAGTTTAGAGATTAATAGGAATGGGGCAGATTGATAATATTGGATTATTTGATCACAAAACAGATTCAGATCACAACCTATTAACAAATATAAAAGTAATTCAGTGCTTTTTCACAAGAGAGGTCAATTAGGAAGAGCAGCTGATCTCCATTTTCTTCCCCCATTCGGGTGGCAGCTTAGCGTACTCGTCCATTTCCGGCTGCTCATCATAAGGATATTTGAGTAGTTCAGCGACTCGGTTCACTTCACTAAAATCGCCTTCTTCCGCTTTATCAATCGCAAGTTGAGCGAGATAATTACGCAATATGTATTTAGGGTTTACGCGCCGCATGGCTTCGCAGCGCTCTGATGCCTCATTAGGAGAACCAAATTCATCGACCTCTTGTTCACATCGGGCAAGATAGTCTGTAAGCCATACTTTTACCGCTTCACGATCGAAAAACAAATCGACCACGACTTGGGGATCCTTACGGTCTAGATTGGATACCTCACGCATAAAGCGTGTGTAATCGACTTGGTTTTTCTCTAACAATTTGAACATCGATTGGAAGAGCTCACTGTCCTTTTCTCGCTTGCTCTGAAGGCCGAGTTTACTTCGCATTAGTTGGCTGAAACTCTTGCCAAGTATGCCTTCATACTGCTCCAGTACTGATTCTAAGTCGTTCTTCTCAATGAGCGGGGTTAACGCGTGGGCAAGGGCCGATAAGTTCCACAATCCCACTCTAGGTTGCTGATCAAACGCATAACGGCCTTCGTAGTCAGAGTGGTTGCTGATGTAACTAGGATCATAATCGTCAAGAAACCCAAACGGGCCATAATCAAACGTCTCGCCAAGAATAGACATATTGTCGGTATTCATCACGCCGTGTGCAAAACCGTAAGCCTGCCAGTGCGCAATCAAATTCGCCGTTCCTTTTACAACATGTTCAAACATCGCTAAGTAAGGCTTGTCAGCTTCGATGCAGTCGGGCCAGTACCACTCAATCACTTTATCAGCTAACAACTTCAGTTCTGTTATCTGGTTGGTGTAAAAGAAATGCTCAAAATGCCCAAAACGAATATGGCTTTGAGACATTCGCAGTAAAAGCGCGCCCTGTTCGGCTTTTTCACGGTAAACAAGAGTATCGCTGGTTAACATCCCTAACGCACGCGTCGTTGGGATCCCTAAGCCTGCCATTGCCTCACTGCACAAATACTCTCTGATCGTGGAGCGCAATACCGCGCGCCCGTCGCCCATTCTCGAATAAGGCGTTAATCCAGCACCTTTAAGGTGGATGTCAAATAAGATGCCTGACTGATTAGAAATTTCGCCCAGTAACAATCCCCGACCATCACCTAAATCAGGGTTGTAGATACCAAACTGATGACCCGCATACTTCATGGCCAAACAAGGGATAGGCATAGGTTTAAGTTCGCCAGCAAGAAAAGATTTCAGTGAGTCTTGTGGCGCTTGCAAAGGTAGGCTGAATTGGCGAGCAAGCTCACTGTTCCAAGCCACCCAGCGACTGTTGTCGAGCGCTTGCGGCTGAACATGGGTATAGAATGCTGAAGGAAATTGACTAAAGCGGTAGTTAAGGTTGAGCGACGACAGAGAAGACATATGCAGTCCAATTACAAAGCTGTTATCGCAAAAAGTAGCATAAAGCGGAAAAATATGCTTTGAAAGCTGCCCTAATAAATGATTTTAAAAGTAAGTAGTTACACACCTATTAAGGCTTAGCTTCACTGACGTCCAATGTTAGATAAGAGCAAAAACACCCACAATACCAACAAGTGAAAATAGACAAGTACGGCTGATAACGCCAAAGTTAGAAGGTTGGATCATTTCTTGATGCTGCATACGTTCTCCTCGTTGTTTTTATTACATCTTAATTACAATATGATGAATTCGAAGACTTTTCTCAATACACACCAAGATTAAATTTTTATGACAATCTGAAAAATTTGAGAGCTTAGGCTAGTTTTTTTGAGTTTTAAAAAGTGTAAACAATTGGCTCCAGTGCAAACTTTGTAGTTAAATTGCGGCTAAAATTCGCGAAACTCGAATCAAATAACAACAATCGAATTTTAGGCTCGAACAGGTGGGAAGCAATTAATTATTTCAAGCCTAAGCTAATACGCACAAAGTTATCATCTTCGTAATCAACTTTATGTTCAAAAATTGCAGAAGTGTAAATGGTTCGAAGAATGGCATGCTTTTCGCCACGAGTGCCACGAAATAGCATTGAAATATCAGCAGATAGACGATTACGATTGTCAAAATGCGTATTCAAATCCGGTGACAGCACACACAATAGGCAACCTTTAGGATTAAAGGCTAAGTCCACCTCCTCTGCACTAGACACCAATACCGTCGTATTAAGCTCTTTCTCCAGCATGTTAATCAGCAGTAAAAAGCTATCTAGATGCGGCAATTCATCGCCATGAATGGGCGAGAACAGATTGCCTAGCATTGATTCCATATCCAGATGCTGAGATCGAGCGTGGCTAACCAGAGAACGAACTTTCTTCTTAAAAGGCTTATATTTCTTGCTATTAGCCGCTTTGTTCAGCCAAGCAGAAAGAATGTCGTTAATGTCCGAGCGCGATTTTCGGCCTAAGGCATGTGCAGAATGATTGGTGTGCAGATGAAGCAATGCATGCAATGCTAGCTCAGACAGGAGAGGCTCAAACTCGGGTTTAATTTTAGTATGGATACTGCGCATGTTGTCTGAACGTATGGTGCCCTGTTCAAGCTTTAATCAATTTAGGTACTTTGAGAAGGAACGCTATGCTACAGAAAAGCTCAGCTTATGTACAGGTCGAATTTAGTGCAATCATCACGCAATGGTTACAACCCAATTTTCATCCTTCTACGAAACGACAAAACCCTGACAGCCTTTAAGCTATCAGGGTTTCTAAATAAATGGCACGCCCTGCAGGATTCGAACCTGCGACCACATGCTTAGAAGGCACGTGCTCTATCCAACTGAGCTAAGGGCGCGCTACAGGAAAAGGATTATACGAGTTCGAGTCCTTAAAACAAGGTCTTTTCTTAACATTCTGATCTGAATGACTAAAAAAAGGTCACCGAACTTCATTTTGATTAAAAACACCCCAAAGCAAACGTTTGCTTATAGATGTTCGTCAAATTTTTTGCGACAATGCGCAGCAACTAAATAGCCATTCTATTTAAAGGAACGCCATGACTGCTCAAAATATTGATGGAACACTTATTTCTCAAACCGTTCGATCGGAAGTTGCCGCTCGTGTAAAAGCTCGGGTTAATGCGGGCTTAAGAGCGCCTGGCCTGGCTGTTGTGCTGGTCGGTGAAGATCCAGCGTCGCAAGTGTACGTTGGAAGCAAGCGCCGCGCGTGTGAAGAAGTAGGATTCGTATCAAAATCATTTGATCTTTCCGCTTCAACATCAGAAGAAGAGTTGCTGTCTCTAATCGATGAGTTGAATGCTGACGAAGAAATTGATGGCATTCTGGTCCAGCTGCCATTACCCGCTGGTATCGATGCAACACATGTTTTAGAGCGTATTCACCCAGAAAAAGACGTTGATGGTTTCCACCCTTATAACGTTGGTCGTCTTGCTCAGCGCATTCCTAAGCTTCGTTCATGCACACCAAAAGGCATCATCACGTTACTTGACCGCTACAATATTAATCTTCGCGGTATGCATGCTGTTGTTGTTGGTGCTTCCAATATTGTTGGCCGCCCTATGACGCTTGAACTTCTGCTAGCTGGCTGTACAACGACCACTTGCCACCGATTCACCAAAGATCTAGAAAGCCATGTTCGTCAAGCAGACTTGGTGGTAGTGGCTGTGGGTAAACCTAACTTTATTCCAGGTAATTGGATCAAAGAAGGCGCCGTGGTAGTCGATGTCGGTATCAACCGCTTAGAATCTGGCAAATTAGTAGGTGACGTCGATTACAAAAACGCAAAGGAAAGCGCGAGCTTTATTACTCCCGTTCCTGGTGGCGTTGGGCCAATGACAGTGGCCAGCTTGATTGAGAACACTATGTTGGCTTGTGAGCAGTTTCACACTAAAAAGAAATAACAAAAAAGCCACTCGCAAGAGTGGCTTTTTCAATCATCCGATATGAATCACAGCTTTTGTCGGCCTAATAGGGAATGTGAAAGCGTTGTTCCGTCCACTAGCTCCAATTCACCACCAACAGGGACACCATGAGCAATTCTGCTCGCCTGAACCTGATGTTCCTTACACAATTCAGCGATATAGTGAGCCGTTGCTTCCCCTTCGACCGTTGGGTTAGTTGCGAGAATAACCTCAGATACATCCCCTCGGCGTAAGCGGTAATCGAGCACATCAAGGCCTATGTCACTCGGACCAATTCCGTCAAGTGGTGACAAATGGCCCATAAGAACAAAATAACGGCCAGAGAACTGACCTGTAGATTCCACTGCAGCTATATCAGCTGGGCTTTCAACCACACAAATTTGACCATTTTCCTGACGTTTAGGATTGGTACAAATATGACATGTTTCTTCTTCGGTAAAAGTGCGACATTCATTGCAGTGGCCGATTTCCGTCATTGCTTGGCTTAGCGCATCCGCTAGCTGCAAACCACCCTTTCTATCGCGCTGTAACAAATGAAAGGCCATACGCTGAGCTGACTTGGGGCCAACCCCAGGCAGACAACGTAAGGCCTCCATCAATTGCTCCAGCATATGACTGGTGCGCATTAACTAACCCTATCGATTAGAAAGGCATTTTCATGCCTGGTGGTAGTTGCATACCTCCAGTCACGCCAGCCATTTTTTCTTTCTGAGTTTCTTCAACACGACGAGCAGCGTCGTTGAAAGCAGCAGCGATAAGGTCTTCTAGCATTTCTTTGTCGTCTTCCATCAGACTTTCATCAATCTCAACGCGACGCACACTGTGGCTACCCGTGATAGTGACTTTTACTAGACCAGCACCAGACTCACCTGTCACTTCCATATTTGCAATTTCTTCTTGAAGCTTTTGCATACGCTCTTGCATTTGCTGGGCTTGCTTCATTAGATTGCCCATACCGCCTTTACCAAACATGATTATCTCTCTGGTTATTTAGCTTATTTCGTTAATAGATGGGGTCGAAGTGTAAGTTTTCAACCCCAGACTTAAATTGGTCGTACACTGTCTTTATCCAGTTCAGCAGCAAATCGCTGCTCTATAAACTGGACATGATTGTCATTTTCTAGGCTGATAAAAGCCTGTTGCAATCTGCCTTGATAAAGCTTTTCTCTCAGCTCTAAAGGTGTTTCTCCACTGTCACCTACCTCAACAGTAAGATGGCATTCCTCACCGGTAGCTCTGTTGACTGCCTCGAGTAACTCACTTTGCGCGCGCTCAGTATTTAAATGCGCTTGCTGAGGCCTTAATGTCAGTGCAATTGATGGGCCTTGTTTTTCAAAATGAGAGTTCAGAGCCAATTGTTCGGTCAGCTTTGCCGTATCCAACTGGCTAATCAGCTTCGCCCACTCATTTTTCTCTAAGCTCTCTTCTGCCAATTTTTGGGCCATTTCAGGCGTTTTTTCATGTTCCAACGCCTTTTTTATCTGAGTTGGAGTAAGTTCACTGCCCTGTTTTTCGACTTGAGGCAGTGTCGGCTTCCACTGATAAGGCTCATTCTTATCCAGCTCAGGTGTCGCTACCGACTGTGAGTTTGACAATGGCGACACCGGCATAGTTCCTGAGTGTCGCTGAGCAACTCGGTCAAGAACAGAATCTGATTTTTTTGCTGATGTCGCGTTAGCCTTTTTTGGCGTATTTCCTTGATTGATCCCTTTGCGTTGAGAACGAAGCTGGTGACGCAATCCACTCACAGGCGACGTAAGTTGGTTCTGTTGCACTGAAGGCGGAACCTGCTGCTCTTGAGGCATAGGTTGAACCGGTGCTTCATACTGCGGAGGAGTGTAATCCATAGGCTCAGGACTATATTGCTCAGGCATGTAACCAGCCGGAGGTAACTCTTCTCGCTCCTGCGAATAGGAAGGAGTCGGTGCGACAGGCGGCGTTACATTGGGAGCAGGCGCACTAGAGACAGGCTGAGAGACTGAAACTGGTGTCGACGGTTCTGACTGAACAACATCTGTCGAGATAGCATGTGCATGAGGTTTTGCCGACGGTCTGAATGCCATCATTCTCAGCACAATCATCTCTAGGCCGATGCGCTCTGAAGGCGCTAAAGGTAGATCTTGGCGGCCTTTCAAAGCAATTTGATAATACAGCTGAACATCTTGAGGTGCTAACGCACGGCTCAAGAGCTCTACTTTTTCTGCGTCAGGTTGCGCCTTGTCTAGGGTCGCAGGCAGTGCCTGATACATTGCTAATCGGTGTAACTGAGTCGCAAGCTGTTGGAGTAGCCCATCCCATTCAACACCGTTTTGCGCTAAAGCCGATAAACTGTCCATCGCAACCTGAGGTTGCTTTGAGCTGATCGCCTCAAGCAAATGCAACGCCTGATCGGTATCCAGTGTACCCAACATATGCGCCACACTGTCGGCAAGCACCTGTCCATTCCCCAATGCAATAGCCTGATCACTTAAGCTTAGTGCATCACGCATACTGCCATCTGCGGCATGCGCAATCATTCCAAGCGCTCGGGGCTCAGAAGAAACTTGCTCATGCTTTAAAATATGATCCAATTGCTCATGGATATTATCAACACTGATTGGCTTAAGATGGAACTGCAAACAGCGAGATAAAATGGTAACTGGCAGTTTCTGAGGATCGGTTGTCGCCAGAAGGAATTTCACATACTCAGGCGGCTCTTCAAGTGTTTTAAGCAACGCATTAAAACTATGGCGCGAGAGCATGTGAACTTCATCGATTAGATAGACCTTAAATCGACCACGTGCAGGTTTGTATTGCACGTTATCAAGCAATTCACGAGTATCTTCAACTTTAGTGCGTGACGCTGCGTCGATTTCTAATAGATCGACAAATCGACCTTCATCGATTTCTCTACAAGTATCACAGATGCCACATGGCGTAGCGGTAATCCCTGTTTCACAGTTCAGCCCCTTGGCAAACAATCGACCTATGGTCGTTTTACCGACACCACGTGTCCCGCTAAACAAGTAGGCATGATGAAGCCTGTTCTGGGCTAAAGCATTTTCTAATGCTGTCAAAACATGGCGTTGCCCTACAACTTCATTAAACTTTGTAGGTCGCCACTTTCGAGCTAAAGCAAGATAACTCATGAATATATCCGATTAATGGCCGTCAAATTCACAAATACTGTATACGTCGAGGCCTAAACCTTCTAGACGCTTGTCGCCACCAATCTCTGGAAGATTGATAACGAATGCAGCATGTTCTACAACGCCACCCAACTGACGAATCAGTTTAGTGGTAGCTTCAATCGTTCCACCAGTCGCAAGCAGATCATCAACAACTAACACTTTATCACCTTCTGCAATCGCGTCAGTGTGAATTTCCAGTGTGTCAGTGCCGTACTCAAGCTCATAAGATTGTGCAACCGTCTCACGTGGCAATTTACCCGGCTTACGAACAGGCACAAAGCCTAGCCCTAGCTCAAGTGCAAGAGGAGCGCCAAAAAGAAAACCGCGCGCTTCTGTACCAACAATCTTGGTAAAGCCCATGTCCTTGTACTTTTCAACTAATAGTTGGATCGTCGCTTGGTAAGCAGGAGCGTCTTCCATCAAGCTAGTCACGTCACGAAATAGAATGCCTGGCTTTGGGTAATCTGGAATACTTTTGATGCTAGATTTGATCAGTGAGATTGTTTCAGTTGTCATAACTCATTTCTTAGATTGGCTAAGCTTGTACTTTATTGTGTCATTATGTGGCAAGCGCTAGCGGGGTTCTCAGCACAATTGGGTCATTAACAGCTGACTTAAATTATCTGTGCCTACAATAACAAACGCCCACTCGAAGAGCGGGCACACTTCCCTGCAATCTTAGTGATTTTCTTGCTTGTCAGCAAGGCGCTCAATCACAGGCAAACGAATAAACCAAGTCAATAAGATGATCAGCATGACCACCAGCATAATCTTTAACCAAAAGTGAGGAACAATCCAAATAGAAAAAGTAAAGCTCGCGACCATACAGATAGCACCACGTGTTTTTACTTTGCTGGTTACAGCACCATGCTGATGCCAATTGTCTAGAATAGGTCCGAACGTTTTGTGTTCATGCAACCAACGATGAAAAGTTGGACTACTGCGCATAAAACAAGCGCTAGCAAGAAGAATAAAAGGAGTCGTTGGAAGAAGAGGGAGGAATATGCCCAGAAAGCCTAGGCACAAACTTAAGCCACCAACAATATTTAAGCCAAATCTTTGAATACTGATGGTAAGCTCCGAGAAATCAGTTAGAAGCCCGCGTATCCGTTTACTACACGAATCCAAGTTAACGTGGCTGGTAGTGTTGGAATCAATAGAGCTGCAATAAAACCTAGAAAGTAGAAAATATTATAAGGTTCTTTGAAATCTTTGTCTGCCATGGGATTACTTCTCTAATGTAAGTGACGATTTTTCAAACCACGAGTTAAACTTTCGTTAAAACATTGGGTCATTTTTGTTTTGGCGGACTATACCTTAATCTCTTGCTCATAAACACCGAGCAAAAGAAGGGTTATTTCGATATTGAGCTCAATAACGAGGCAGCGCTTATGCACTGCCTCCGCGGAAAATGTCCAAGCTGAAACTACTTGACCCAAGACAGCTCAAAGTTAGCTGGCAAGCAGACTGTATTGGCAAATCGGTGGTAATAAAGTTCTTCGCGCAACTATCCCCTAGCCTCACACCCGCCGGGATGTGCTGAGAAAAATAGCCATTAGACCATTGGGCATCCAGCCCTGCCGGCAAAATAGACAAAGTACCTTCAGAGACATCAGCAATACCAAACATGGCATGTACTGGGCTAGCACAGTCTGAACAGGCTAAACCTTTCTCCAGCAAATCTGCAATGTCTTTGAGATCCGCGTTAAAACATTTAAGGTTACGTAAATAGTCATGGAATAGAGCGCGGACTAGTAAAGTAGTTGCCGCACCATGCTGGCCTTCACTTGCTGAATCAACAAGATAAAACGCAAACTGACCATTCATTAGCCACGCATAATCGAACACCAAAGGCATAACATCTGTTGACTGCAACAAGCGGTAGCTGCACTTCCAATCCCCCTGAGAGGTATCCTTATCTGGAAGTAATGCGTGAAGTAAATCTTTCGCAGCCATGGGATTATCTTCGAGATATTCTAGGTGCCAATGTAATTCCTGCTCTTCAGGCATATCGCCACTGTCTACACGAAACCATTGACTGGCGAAATCACGCTGGTCACACAGATGGTTGTCTGAATCATCAAGTGTATTTTCGATCGCACTCGCAAGGTGCTCATGATTAGAAATTGGTTTTGGTAGGAAATCTTTAATACCAAAGCGAAGTGCTTTAGCAACATCAGACATTTCATCTGTTGCTGACACCACAATTAAAGGAAGAGATGGGTACTCTAAACTCACCTCTTCAACAAATTCGATACCGTCTAAAACAGGCATAGACAGATCACAAAGGATGAGATCTGGCTCAGCGCTTCTTAACTTTTTCAGACCTTCTAAACCATTTTCAGCTTCGACAACCTGATAACCTTGAGCCTTAAGGAATCCACAAGTGATCTTACGGAAGACAGGATCATCATCGACTAGCATGATCAATTTTTGGCTGGCAGCCAGCTGAGTTGAGGGCGTTGTCGCCACTTCATATGTTTTATGCATAAACCTTCGCCTCACGCAACTAAAAACGTACAACTGCTGTTATTATTGTTTTTGTAAATTGTTTCAAACACTCATTTAAAAGTAGTCGCGAAAGTGTATTTATACAAATCTTCCACTTTGCGCCCTTGTTGCATACTATATGTATGCAATGTCAAAGATCGTAAAACTTGTTGATGTGACTCAACCTTTGACATCTGTTATAGATATAAATTACCCAAATTCGTAAAAAAATGTGTCGGACGTAATGAAATTAGATGATCTCAACCTTTTTAGGCTAGTCGTTGAAAATGGGAGTTATACTGCGACATCTCGCAAGACAATGATTCCCGTTGCAACAATCACACGACGCATACAAGCGTTAGAAGAGGCACTTAACCTTAGGTTATTAAACCGCCATGCACGTAAACTTTCCCTTACGGAAGCCGGTGAACGTTTCTACAACGAATGCTCTCCCCTACTTAACCGATTAACCTCTGCAGCCGAAGAGATCACTGACGAATGCCGAGGCGCTGCAGGCAAAATCCGCATTTCCGCTCCCTCAAACCTCACTAAGCGTAGAATGATGCCTATGCTGAATGAGTTTATGAAACACTACCCTGACATCAACATTGAACTAACGACTAGCAATCATGCTGATCAACTTGATCCGACAGAGTGGGATGTCATTTTCCGTGTTGGCCCTCAGAGAGACTCAAGCCTGATTGCGCGTAAGATAAGCTCAGTTGAGGACATCTTAGTTGCCAGTCCTGAGTACCTAAAAAACAACCCTACTCCAAAACATGCAGAAGATTTGCACAATCATTCCCTATTAAAAGGCGCACCTCTTCTTAAATGGCAACTAACCAACAGCAACGGTGAAACCGTCGTCAACAATGACAAAGGACGCTTCCAAGCAAGTACTCTGGATGTCGTACGCAGCGCGTGTTCCAACGGATTAGGGATCACCCTTATGCCAGATGCTATGCTTAAAAAGTACATTGAAGATGGCAGTTTAACGCGCGTACTCGAAGACTGGAGTGCAAACCCCCGCGATATCTATATGCTTTACAATCATAAAGATCACCTACCAGAAAAAGTACGCTTACTTATCGACTTTGTTATTGCCTACAATATTCACTAGATGAAAAAAAGAGCTTGGACAAACCAAGCTCTTTTCCTAATCCCTACAGATACTCAACAAACTTACTCAGGTCGCGCTCTGGTACCTTCATCGGTGTGCAAGCTGGTGTACCCAAATAGAGAAAACCGACAATTTCGTCGTCGCCTTCCAGTCCAAATGCTTGATGAACCGCTTGATGGAACATCCACTTGCCTGAACGCCAAAAACCTTGAAAACCTTGAGCAACTGCCGCCATTTGCATCGCCTGAACCGCACAACCCGCAGATAAGTACTGCTCTAATGCCGGTACTTTTTCGTGCTCGGTAACTTTGGCAATCACTGTGATAACCATAGGTGCACGGAATGGCGCATTTTTCAGTTTCTCTATTACCGCTTCTTCGCTGCTCTCTGCTTTGGCGGCTGAAACCAGAATGTCTGACAGCTTGTTCAGCCCTTCTCCCTGGGAAATAACAAAGCGCCAAGGCGTCAGGCCTGCATGATCCGGGGCTCTCAATCCTGCGCGGATTATGTTCTCAAGCACATGACCTTCTGGCGCTGGGCCAGACAGTTTTGCTATTGAACGGCGGTTGAGCAACAAATCTAAAGCATCCATTTGAAATCCTTACTGAGTTTTTATAATTGCTTTGGTTTGATCATAACCTCAGGTTACAAAAAAGGCGAACCTTACGGCTCGCCTGATTGTCATCTAGTCGTGTATTACTCGTAGAACGATTTCTCTAACCCCGCTCGGGTCAACAAACCGTCACATGGAGCGAAACGATCACCATATTTCTGTGCGTTCTCGTTCATCATTTCTACCAGTTTCTTCACGCCAATCTGATCCATGTAGCGGAAAGGGCCGCCAAGGAAAGGAGGGAAGCCAATACCAAAAATAGCACCAATGTCACCGTCTCTAGGGCTACGAATAATGCCTTCGTCCAGACAACGAACCGCTTCGTTCAACATAGGTAGCACACAGCGCATCGCGATGTCTTTCTCTGCCATCTTAGACTCTGGTGATAAGCTCAATAGCTTATACACTGACTTGTCGACTTCCTTCTTCTTACCTTTATAGGTATAGAAACCTTTACCTGTCTTACGCCCTTTACGATTGTCATTCAGCAAGATATCGAACACGTCAGGACCTTGGAAACGTTCACCTAATTCTTCAACCAGAATCGGCATAATCTTAGCACCGATATCGACGCCGACTTCGTCAAGCAAGGTGATAGGGCCTACTGGGAAGCCAAAGTTCAGCAAAGCTTTATCCAGTTGCTCTATCGGCTCACCAGACATCAACACTTGCGCTGCTTCATTCATGTACGGAGCAAGAATACGGTTCACGTAGAAACCAGCGCAATCTTTAACAACAATCGGCGTTTTACCTTGCTTACGTGCAAACTCAACTACAGTCGAGATTGTTTCATCAGACGTTGTTTCATGAGGAATCACCTCAACCAACGGCATTTTTTCTACTGGGCTAAAGTAATGAAGACCTACGATGTTTTCAGGTCGCTGCGCTTTGTCCGCTATCTGATGAATAGGCAGCGAAGAGGTATTAGTAGCAAAAATGGTGGTATCTTTCGCATTCTTTTCCACATCAGCAACCATTTGCTGCTTCAGGTTCAAATCTTCAAATACGGCTTCAACGACAACATCCGCGTGATTGAAACTGGTGAAATCTGTACCACCTGACATTTGAAGCATTTTGGATTGCAGTTGTGCTTTAGAAATAATGCGACGCTTACGCTGCTTATCAAACAACTTGTAGTTGTACTTCAATGCGTTAAGAACACCATCATTAGAGACATCTTTAATACGCACTGGAACTTTCGCTTTCGAGACGCTGACGTGGCTAATTCCAGCACCCATCAGGCCACCACCAAGAACCGCTGCACGTTCAATCGCTTTAGGCTCAGCATCGCTGCCATTCTCTTTCTTCATTTCTGTTGTCGCGAAGAAAATAGAACGAAGTGCTTTCGACTCTGAGGTCATCACTAACTCACCAAAGCGCTGCGCTTCTTTTTGCTGGCCTTTCTCAAACCCTTTCTCTAGGCCGTGGCGAATCACTTCTAGGATTGCCTCTGCCGCTGGGTAATTGCCACGAGTCTTTTCGATGGTCTTCTTAGATGCTTGTTCAAAGATCACTTTACGACCAAGACCGGTATTAGCGATTAGCTTCTCTTTCGTTGAAACCTTGCGTTTAGCTCGCGATTTTCCGGCATGCTTTTCGACAAAGCTCTTCGCTACCTCAAGTAAAATAGTCTCAGGTACCACAGCATCCACGACACCAAGCTTCTTGGCTTTTTTAGCGCGTAACTGCTTACCTGTAAGAATCATATCCAGAGATGGCAACAAACCGATCAGACGTGGCAGTCGCTGCGTACCACCAGAGCCCGGCAGAAGACCAAGTTGCACTTCTGGCAAGCCTAAACGGGTTTTATCTGAATTTGTACAAACACGGTAATCACATGCAAGAGCAAGCTCTAAACCACCTCCTAAGCACGGACCGTGAATGGCAGCAATAACAGGATAAGGTAGGTCAGATAGCTGTTGAAACATCTGCTGGCCTTGCTCAGCTAAAGCTTGAGCTTCTGACGCGCTGTTACATGCATCTAGCATCCTAACATCAGCACCTGCGATGAAGTTATCAGGTTTCAGAGAGTGGACAATCAAACCTTTTACTGAGGATTTTTTCTCCTTCAGTTGAGTAAAGATGTCTTCCATTTCCTGAGCAAACGCTGCCTGCAAGGTGTTCATTTTCTCACCCGGAACATCAATAGACAGCCAGGCGATATCTTGTTCGTCTATTTTTAACTCAAACGCTTTGTGCTCGCTCATTACTCAACCTCCAAAACCATAGCTGCACCCAAACCACCTGCGGCACACGCTGTATTCAGCGCCAGTCCACCACCTCGACGTTTTAGCTCTCTCAACGTCTGAGTAATCATTCGTGCGCCAGTGGCTGCAAATGGGTGACCATAGGCAATCGAACCACCAAGCACATTGAACTTATCCATATCGATTTCACCAATCGCTTTAGAGCGGCCCAGTTGCTCTTGTGCAAACTTATCAGAAGCAAACATCTTCACATTGGATAAGGTTTGAGCAGCGAATGCTTCATGCATGTCAATTAAGGTAAGATCGGACAGTTCGATACCCGCTCTGTCGAGCGCCATCGGCGTTGAGTAAGAAGGCCCCATCAGCATATCGGTTTCAACGCCAATAGCGGAAAATGCGTAAGAGCGGATGTAGCCCATAATTTCAAGGCCCAGCTCTTTCGCTTTACCTTCACGCATCAGCATAATTGCCGCTGCGCCATCTGTAAGTGGAGTACTGTTGGCGGCGGTTACGCTGCCATATTGACGATCAAAAGCAGGGCGTAGTTTCGCGTAACCTTCAAGGGTAGAATCATGGCGAATATTATTATCTTGCGAGAGCCACTTTTTGTACGGCTCAGGGAATGCCGTCATGACTTCCCCTTCTATTTTCCCGTCATTCCAAGCCTGAGCCGCAAGAGTATGCGAGCGATGCGCTAACGCATCCTGCTCTAGGCGGGTAATCGAATGTGATTTCGCCATCTGTTCAGCAGTTTGGCCCATCGACAAGCCTGTTGAGTACTCTGCAACCGCTGGAGGCACTGGCATCAGATCTTTAAACGACAGGCTTTTAAGAATTTTGAGCTTTTGACCCATGGTCTTGGTTTTGCTCAGCGCCAGTAGGTTCGCGGCAAGCTTTTTAGAAACGCCAATAGGTAAAACAGAAGAAGAATCCGCACCGCCCGCGATACCCACATCAATTGTGCCTGACATAATGCTCTCTGCCACGTTCACTGCCGACTGAAAGCTCGTCGCACAAGCGCGCGTCACACTGTAAGCATCGGTATGAATGTTCATTCCCGTTCCCAGTACAATCTCACGTGCGATGTTCGGAGCTTCCGGCATTTGCACAACCTGACCGAATACCACTTGATCAATCAACTTTGGTTCAATCTCGGTGCGAGCCATCATTTCACTCACTACCATTTTACCTAGATCAACCGCTGGAACTTGGCTGAACTCAGTACTTTGGCGTGCAAATGGCGTACGCAAACCAGCGACGACTGCGACGCGCTCTCCGGAACGCGTTTTCACTTCCTGCTTGCCCATTGTTTCTCCTTTAAGAATGAGAGGTCTGACCAGAAACATTGTAATCAGAATGTTAACACAATCAAACAACCGTTTAAATAAACGTGACTTAGGATGGAAAAGCAATTTAAACCAAGAGAATGAACTAAAGCTGAACGCAGCAGTCATTTATAGAACAAATAGCTTGCAGACAAAGACTTAGTCCAGACAATCTGTGAGCAAAAAGCTCTATCATCTATAATTGCTATACAAGAATTAAGTGTGGGCAAAAAAAAACCACACAGAACTGTGTGGTCGGAATATATAAAACAATTAACTTACGCCAATTGAAAATAATCAGTTTCCTGATTAGGAGAAAGTAAAGTCAGCCTTCAAAAGGAAGTGTCATCTTGCTCAACTTGTTAGTCATAAGACCAACTAGATGACAAGGAGTACTATAACCTTTGAAATTCATCGGATTTTGAAATAGATCAAGTTTAGGTGTATTTATCCCCCTAATTCGATTTTATAAAATAATCCTATTCACTTTCACTCTATCAGTAGCTATGAGAACATTCGCTTGCACATAAAGTTGGACATACCCGTTTGATTTAGGTCTCACGCTATAGCCTTTACTTACAGGCGTACAACAAAAACCACAGAGCAAATTTGGAGGCTCATGTGTCAGTCATCAATTTTTTTGGGAAGAAAAAGTCCAGTAGTCCGGTCAACTCGGATATGGACAGACAAAGAAAGTACGAAGCGCTTGTCAGAGCGTATCACAGAGATCTGTACCGCTACGCTTACTGGTTGTGCAAAGATCAGTCTGTGGCAGAGGATTTGGTACAAGAAACTTGCCTAAGGGCATGGAAATCTCTAGATAGCTTACAGGACGAAAAAGCAGCAAAATCTTGGCTCATTACTATTTTGAGACGAGAAAATGCTCGCCGCTTCGAAAGAAAACAGTTTGATCTGGTCGATATTGATGATCATGGTAATGATGCAAAGGTCAGCGATGACCCACACCATCAGTCGGAATGGGTCCAGGCACAGATCATGAAGCTGGAAGATGAATATCGCGAACCACTTTTCTTACAAGTCGTCGGTGGCTTTAGCGGTGAAGAGATTGGTGAGATACTAGGTCTGAATAAGAATACTGTGATGACTCGTCTGTTCAGAGCAAGAAATCAATTGAAAGACATGTTAGATACAGAAAACAGTCACAGAGGGCAGCAAAATGGATGAGTTAGAATTTCGTCGTCGCATCATGTCCGATCCTAAAGACCGGGACAGCGATATCTTAGAAGCAATGAAGTCGAATGATGCCAATGGCAAGTTCGCCGATGATATTCTGGATCTCGACGCTCAGATTGCCAAAGCAATGAATGTAGATGTCCCTGAAGATCTGGCCGACAGAATATTATTCAATCAGACATCAAGCACAGAATCAAACGTAGTTAGACCGAACTTTGCTAAACGTGCCATGGCCATGGCAGCATCGATTGCTTTTGTTTTTGGTTTGCTCGTTGGACAGGTGAATTGGGGGAACATCGTTGTATCTCCAGCACAAGCTAGCCTAGCTGATACAGCCATTAAGCACGTCATCGATGAAAAGCCATTTGTTCAAAATTTAGATGAAAACGTCGCTTCATCACAAATAAACGCCAAGATGATGCCGTTCGATCATCAGCTTGGTGAAAACTTCCCTTACCACGTCTACTACCTAAATCATTGTGGGTTTGGTAAGTCGAATGCACTTCACATGGTCTTCCGTGGTGAAAAAGGTAAAGTTACCTTGTTCTTAACGGGCATCGCTTCAGACAAGACGGTCGACTTCGAGAAAGAAGGTATGGCGGGTGTTGTAGAACCTGTCGGTCAGACCAGTTTAATCTTGGTCGGAGAAGAAGGTGAAGATGTTGCCAAAATCGCCGAAAATCTGATGACTATCATCAAACCGATGAGTTAACCAAATTTTAACATTTTGTGACCTACCTCATGGCTTGAACGAATCGTTTAAGCCATTTTTTTAGCATAAAATTAGAGCTCAAGCTCTAAAAAGAAGAATTTTTCAGCATTTTCTTGCCAGATACACATCATTTCCATAATTTTATCATCCAATTAGGCAATGGTCGGATTTCTATCTTTTATACTTGAGTCTAGTATCAGCCACCACTGAGCTTTTGCTCGAGTATAACGTCCGGTAGAGACGAACAAAAAAGGAAAAAGCAAAAATGAACAAGACGCGTCTGTTTAAAAAATCACTTTTAGCAGTGACCATTGCCACAACTACAATGGCTTCTCAGCAAGCTCTCGCTGCAGGTTTCCAACTTAATGCTCAATCAGCAACAGGCCTTGGCCGAGCATTCGCTGGTGATGCTGTAATTGCTGATAACGCTTCATCAATGGCTCGTAACCCAGCGACAATGGCATTGTTTGATGAAATGTCTCTATCTCTAGGTTTCGTTTCAATTACGTCTCAAATTGAAGTAAAAGATGCTCAATATAGAGTATTCAATGGCACAGGTTACACAACTTCCGCTTCTAACTATGATGATGCAGGCGATACATCAATTGCCCCTAACATTCATCTTATCGTCCCAGTAAATGACAAGTTTGCTTGGGGTGTGAACGCATACACCAACTTTGGCACGAAAACAGAGTTCGATAGCTCATTTGCTGCTTCAGAGTACGGCGGTCTAACAGATGTAAAAAGTATGAACCTCGGCGTTGCTGGTTCTTACCGTTTAAATGAGCAATGGAGTTTTGGCGCCGGCATCGACTTTATTTATGGTGAAGGTAAGCTTCAACGTACAGCTAGTCCGACTCTATCTAGCGTTTTAACTAGCGGAGCATCAACTTCATTTACAGCACTTGATACTAAAGCAGACGGTTGGGCTGTGGGTTTTAATGTCGGTACAGTTTATGAAATGGATGATAAAAACCGTTTCGGATTTTCTTACCGCTATAGCCCTGATTTAGAAGCAGAAGGTGATATTACCAAGCTGGGTACTACTTACACCTCCGATACGCTACATATGCCACTACCAGATATGGCTGAATTTTCAGGTTACCATCGCCTTAATGACAAATACGCTGTGCATTATAGCGTACAGTGGATAAACTGGAGTGAATTCGATAAGTTAGTCGCGGACAAAGCAGGTGATATTAATGACTACAAATGGCAAAATGGTATGCACTATGCTATCGGTGGTACATATTACTTGAACCAAGACTGGACATTGCGTGCTGGTTATATGCATGACACAAGTGCCCAAGATCAAGTGACTTCTATCTCTGTTCCGGACTCAGACCGTAACTGGCTGTCCGCTGGATTTACTTACCACCTAGATGAAAAATCTGACATCGATTTTGGCTTCACTTATCTCATGGGTGAGGATGTTAAAGTCGAAGAAACAACATATAGCCCAACCAACTCTGCCCTACTTCTTTCAGAAGTAACTGGTACAACTCGTGCGGATGCTATCTTGTTAGGCCTACAGTACAGCCGTAGCTTCTAAGTTAGAAAGTTAGCATAATTTATCTCTTGAAAGGGTCAGGAAACTGACCCTTTTCTTTTACAGCAAGTCTTACACTCTACTCAACCCACTGTTTCTACTCTATTTTCAGCTTACACATGTACTCAAAAATACCCCTTTCATAGTACGTATGTACGCTCAACATCGAAAACAAGCCATTAACATTTAGTCAATTAGAAAGGGATATGACCACATTACAATATTTTATGCCAAATATAGAGTTAACACTGTTTTTAATTTTTAAAGTAATAGCTCTAAACTTATGATCGCACGACAAATTATCAATACGTTCAGCGAACATAAAAATGAAAACAAACAAAACTCTCTTATCTCTTGCAGTGGCAGGTAGCCTTCTTTCAGCATCTGCATCAGTAAACGCAGCAGGATTCCAGCTCGCTGAATATTCAGCAACAGGTTTAGGTCGTGCATACGCTGGTGAAGCAGCTATGGCCGACAACGCGAGCGCACAGTGGCGCAACCCAGCAATGCTAACCTATCTCGAAGGTACTCAGATTTCTGTCGGTGCTATCTATGTAAATCCTAATGTTGATGTTAGTGGTAGTGTGGATGGCTCAAAGTCTTTAAGCCCTTTACTTCCTACATCTAATGCATCTTCCGATGATTTCGCGAATGATGCCGTTATTCCTAACTTTTATATCTCTCACAAGTACTCTGAAAAAGTCGCTGTCGGTTTTGCAATGGGTACCAACTACGGCATGGAAACTAATCTAGGCGATGACTTTGCAGCAGCACATTTTGGTAATGAAGCTAGCGTCACAACCATGGAAGCCAACCTGAACGCTGCTTACAAGCTTAATGAGCAGTTCAGTTTTGGTGGTGGTATCCGCTACGTAATAGGTGAAGGCAGCTTTGGCGCAAAAACACCGCAATACAATGTATTGTCACAGCCGCAAGGCACTACTCTAAAGTACATGGAAGGTGATGATACCGCTTGGGGTTGGCAAGTCGGTACAGCTTGGCAAATTAATGAAGAGCATAGAGTTGGTTTTACTTACAAATCTGAAATTGATCTTAAACTTGAGGGCTACGCAACGGGTATTGGTTTTGACTCAGCCCTTAGGGACGGGAACCGTGACAACGGCTCTATGGATCTCGCCTTACCTGCAACTGCAGAAATAGCAAGCTTCCATCAGCTAACGGAAAAACTGGCGATCCATGCTAGCTTAAACTGGACAGATTGGAGCAGCTTCGAGAAACTTGAAGCACAGCTTGATACCTATGGCACTAAAATGGTTAAGGTTGAAAATTGGGAAGACAATTACCGCTTTGCTATCGGTGCTACCTATCAGGTTGACCAAAAACTAACTCTACGCACAGGCGCGGCATACGACACGTCAGCAGTTAGTGATAAAAACCGTACAATTACCATTCCAGAAACCGATCGTACATGGCTGAGCCTTGGTGCAAGCTACGAGTTTACTAAACAGTTCACATTGGATGGCGGATTAACCTACATCCTTGCGAAAGATGCACCAATCACCGAATCACGTGGATACGCATCGGATGATGAAGCACAAAATGTTGCAGGCCAATTCGTCGGCGAGACTAAAGGCAACATCTGGCTAATCGGTGTTCAAGCTAATTACAAATTCTAAATAAATTATCCCGCAAAGAAAAAAGGCTTGGTCATAACCAAGCCTTTTTAATTAGAAATCTTCATCCAGATATTCATCTAGGTAAGCTTCTTCATCTGCATCGTAATCGTCCTTAGGCTCGATTTCTGCTTTAAAGTCTTGCCTTTGAAGAAATGCATCGCGTGTAAGCGCATAAGGATCGGGAGAGTTCTCCAACATCGCTTCTTGAGATACTAATGCAGCGCGTGTTTCCATACCTTCGAGCGCCCATTTACCTAGCCCAGCCCAGAAATTGAGTAATGACAGTGGGACATATAAGCCATCAACAATGTCTGTAGATTCGCGCACAGTCCAAGGACCATAGCCTGGTACCATCACATATGGCCCATTACCTACCCCATAATGGCCAACGGCGTCACTGAAAGCTTTCTCATTATGGTCGGTGATCCCCGCTTCAGACGCGATATCAATGATGCCTAAAAGCCCAAAGGTACTGTTAATCCAAAAGCGATTGAAATGATCGAGTGCTTTCTCACCATTCCCCATTAAGATGTTGTTCACCATACTTGCTGGCTCATCTAAGTTGCCAAGGAAGTTGGATACGCCATGACGCAGAGGATCAGGCACGTAGTTAACGTATGCCAACGAAACCGGACGAACGAAGTAAGGGTCTAAATAGTCATAGTTAATTGTCCACATCGTGCGGTTAAACCCCTCAAATGGGTCATTGACCTCAGATTCGGCTGACGTTGAGTGTTCACTTTCCTGAGGTGAGCCCGCGCAGCCAAATAGAAAAATTGACGTACAAGCAATCACCCATATCTGAGACTTAAAGCTCTTCATTATTATAATTTCCATAAAAAAGGCCGGTGTAGTCACCGGCCTTCGTACATTCATAAGGGGTATCTATTGATACTGCTTATCAATTATAACTTCAACAGGTTCGCCCATTTTAACGGCTTCGCTCTCTCCAAACCAGTCCCCTTGTTTGGTTGCCACATTTCCATCGCTATCTAGACGCACTCTTACCATCAAAGATTCAAGTGAAGACAGTTTACGGTCTTGCAACATGCTGTTTCCATCATCCAAAACAACGGTTCTTGGGAAAGAGCCCATCGGGTACCTGGCAGCAGCTACTGGCATCGGAGAACCATCGGCAGTGTGAACTGAAACGATCAGCGCTGAATTGGGATCAGCCTGAACCTCAGCGCTCAACGCGATAGAGACAGAAACAGATTTACCGCTCGAAACGTGATCACCCATTTGTTTCTGAGCATTTTCAATGCTGCGAGAGAGCATCTCATAACGACTGTCCTGCGGACCGATCATCTGCTGCATAACACTCCAGTAGCGAACTGCTGCTGGGTAGTCTTTGCGTTCATATGCATCGAAAGCTAACAATGAGAATACGCGTAAATCAACGTAATCGCTCTGAACCAGCTGACCAAGAATCTTACGTGCTTTGTCTTGATCGATATCATCCTGAGACAACATCAAAGCTTGCGCATAACCCAATTTGACATCTGCGTTGTCTGGTTCAAGTCTGTACGCTTTTTTCATTGACCCAATTGCCGTTTCCACATCCCTATTGGCTAGTGCAATACGACCAAGGAGCAACCAGCCTGTAGAATCATCAGGTTGGTAGTGCAGACGGGTACGAAGTGCCAGAGTCAGATCCTGCATTTCGTCGTCGCTCAATGCCGTACCTTCTGGTGCCATAAGCTTTTTAGACAAAGCAGGAAGATTTGCACTCACTTGCTGCCATTCCACAACTTCATCCGAAGCACCGAATTTCATGTACATGGTGTAAGACAACACTACAACCAAAAGAACCGATGGAATAAGCACTGCCATTGGTGAGATGCCGTTTTCACGCTCGACTTTCTGATCTTCCGGGATATCGTCTAATAGCGATTGTTTCAAATCGTCGATCAGATCTTGTTGGTTTTCAACTAACCCTTCTTCGGCTTCTTCTTCGAGCTCCGATAAACGGTCTTTGTAAAACGCCTTGTTTAACTCATCACGCAATGCTTCATCATTATTCGCTTTTTTTCTAATGATCGGCAAAGCAATCAGCAGTGAGCTCAGTACCACAAGAATGACTGAAGCTACCCAAAATAGTGTCATTACTGCTTATCTCCATCATTCTTATTATCCAGCAGCTCTTTCAAGCGCGCTTCTTTCTCTTTATCCCAAGATTCTGCCTGTTCAGGTTGCACCTTACGTGCTCGAGCTCTTAGGACAATAAAGCCAAAGCCAAATACCACGACAAAAATCGGCCCTAGCCATAAAATTGATGTCGCCATTGTGAATGGTGGATTGTAGGTAACAAAATTGCCGTAACGAGCAATCATATAATCAACGATTTCCTGTTTTGACTTACCTTCTTTGGTCATTTCATACACTTTTTGACGTAAGTCGACAGCCAACTCTGCGTTGGAATCCGCGATAGTATTGTTTTGACACTTAGGACAACGAAGGGTGTTCCCGAGTTCTTTGAACTGCTGCTCTTGTTCCAAGTCATCAAACTCATAGATTTGGATTGTGGCATGTGCTGCCAAAGACAAAGTCATCGCAGCAAACAGAGCCAATATCATCTTTTTCATTGTCCAGCCTCCGCCAGAACTTGCTCATACATCGGCTTCAGTGTTTCGTTCCAGTTACGGTCATTCACATCACCGACATGGCGATAACGAATTTTGCCTTGCGCATCAATAAGGAATGTTTCTGGAGCACCATATACGCCCAAATCTAAACCAAGCATTCCGTTACCATCGAATAAGCTGATCAGGTATGGATTACCAAGTTCATTCAGCCACTGAACGGCTTTATCACGTTCATCTTTGTAGTTCATGCCAATGATCTTAACACCTTGCGACGCTAACTCATTCAGGTACTGGTGCTCTGCATAACAAGTTGGACACCAAGTCGCCCATACGTTTAGCAGTAGTGGCTCACCTTTAAAGATGGACTGATCGTAAAGCTTGCCTGGCTCGGCGAGATCTTCAAGACGAAACTCAGGAACCGATTTGCCGACAAGTACCGACTCTAGCTTGGTAGGATCATCGCCATGTGAGTTTTTAACAAGTTGGGTGGCGAAAACTGCCACCAACCCCAAAAACGCCAACAGTGGGATGAATAGTAATTTCTTATTCATTATGCCTCCTGCGTTTTTGCACTTTTTCTGAAACGATAACGCTTGTCACTGATTGCAATAGCACCGCCTAGAGCCATTAGCAATGAACCAGCCCAGATCCAGCGAACAAACGGTTTGTAATAGATACGTACTGCCCAAGACTTGTTATCGTCTAGACGTTCGCCCATCGCGATATACAAATCACGAGTCACACCACGATCAATCGCAGCTTCTGTCATCATCGAGCGTGCAGTGCGATAGAAGCGTTTTTCTGCATGAAGTGTATTGATGTACTTGCCGTTATGAGTGATTTCAAAGTCTGCAATATAACCATCATAGTTAGGGCCATCTTTGTCACGAAGTCCTTCAAAGTAGAAGTCATAGCCTTGAATGTTGTAATGCTGACCAGGAGCCAAACGTACATCTCGCTCGATACTGTAGTTCTGAACCATCGCAATACCAATGATGCTTACAGCAAGCCCAATATGCCCCATCATCATAGCCCAGTGGCTACGTTGAAGTTTCTTGATACCAACAGAAAAACTGTGACGGTGAGTCGCACGCTCATGCAACTCAAAACCGTGCATGAAGATAATCCACAACGCCATCACCCAGCCTAAATAAGCCATAAACTGGAAGAAATCGGCAAACAAGTAAACAAACACACCTGCAAGTACAAGTGACGCTACACCGGAAACCAGCATAGGCTTGATCAAGCTTGATAAGCTATCTCGTTTCCAACGAATCAGCGGACCGATACCTAGCAAGAAAGAGAAAGGAATCATCAGCCACGCAAACAACATATTGAAGAATGGTGCACCGATAGACACTGAGCCCAAGCCAATCTGTTTATGAACTAGCGGTAACAATGTGCCGACCAAAACCACCACCAAAGCAGCAATCAACAAGACATTGTTTGATAGCAGGGCATTCTCACGTGAAACTAAGCTAAAGTTACCTCGGACACGAACGGTTGCCCCTTTCAGAGCGAACAGCAGTAACGAACCACCAATAACAAACACTAGGAAACCGAGAATAAACATGCCGCGTGATGGATCAGATGCAAACGCGTGAACTGAAACCAAAATACCCGAACGTACTAGGAAAGTACCTAATAAACTCAGCGAGAACGCGGAGATTGCCAAAAGCACAGTCCAAGCTTTAAAGGTGCCGCGTTTTTCAGTTACAGCTAATGAGTGCATTAACGCTGTACCCGCAAGCCAAGGCATAAAGGAGGCGTTTTCTACTGGATCCCAGAACCACCAGCCACCCCAGCCGAGTTCGTAGTACGCCCACCAAGAACCTAGTGCAATACCTAGAGTCAGGAATAGCCAAGCCGCTGTCGTCCAAGGTCGAGACCAACGAGCCCAAGCCGTATCAAGTCGACCTGTCATCAATGACGCAATAGCAAAAGAGAACGCAACTGAGAAGCCTACGTAACCCATGTAAAGCATTGGTGGGTGAATAATCAAACCTGGGTCTTGAAGCAGTGGGTTTAAGTCACGACCATCGACAGGAAAGAATGGCAAGGTACGTAGGAACGGGTTAGATGTAACGATGATGAACAGTAAGAATCCAACCGTAATCATGCCCATTACAGCAAGAACACGAGCAACCGACTCTTGTGGCATGCCACGACTAAATGTCGCAACGGCAACTGTCCAAGCGGCTTGAATCAAAACCCAAAGAAGCAAAGAGCCTTCATGTGCTCCCCAAACCGCTGTCAGGCGATAGTACCAAGGTAACTGACTGTTTGAGTTGGTAGCAACATAGTTGAGCGTGAAGTCATTGGTGTAGAACGCCCAAAGCAGCACACAGAAAGATAAAAGAAGTAGCAGGAACATGCCCCAAGACAGAGGTCTTGCGGTGTTCATCAGCATAGTATTATTTCGAGACGCACCGACTAACGGCAGTATGCTCAACAGCACTGCCATTGCCAGTGAAACGATCATTGCAAAATGACCAATTTCAGCAATCATTGACCGCTTCCTTGTTTTTGTTGTTCTGTATACTCAAGCGGTTGGTGATTTTTCTTCATCGCTTCCGCTATCTCTGGCGGCATGTATTCTTCATCATGCTTTGCTAACACTTCAAAAGCTTCAACGGTCGTCGCATCTTTCAACACACCCTGAGCAACAATGCCCTGCCCTTCACGGAACAGATCTGGAAGAATACCGTCATAGACGATGGTGACCTTAGGGCCGACATCATGCAAATCGAAAGAAACACGCAGTGATTCAGGGTCTCGTCGAACCGAACCTTCAACCACCATACCGCCAATTCGTAGACGTTGGCCGACTTCAGGTTTGGTGCCATCAGGTTTACCGTCAACCAACTCTGTTGGTGTATAGAACAAATCCATATTCTGATTTAGTGCGTAAAGCATTAAACCAACGGTAGCGCTAATACCAATGAAAATTGCTAAGACAATGCCCAGCCTTTTCTTTCGCCTAGGGTTCATAATGTGTTCTCCAAATTTTTAGCCGCATCAATACGCGCTTGCCTGTCTACCTTCGACTGCACTTCATTCAACAGGTTTTTACCACGGCGGATACTGACCAGAAGCAGAACAAACATCGAAAAGAATGTGATACCAAAAGCGCTCCAAACATAGCCGGCATAACCGCCCATCGCGAAAAAATCGCTCAAAGATTCAAAATGCATCGTTTAGTTACCTCGCTGAGATTTAGCCTGAGCTAAAGCAATCACCCACGGGCGGTGACTCTCTTTGCTAATAATCTCATTGCGTAGACGAATCATCGTCACTACACCAAAGAAAAATGCAAAACCGAAAATGTTCAGCAATAGAGGCCAAAGCATATCGCTAGAGATGGAAGGTTTTGCAAATTTAGTGATAGTCGCTCCCTGATGTAGGGTATTCCACCACTCTACTGAGAAATGAATAATCGGTAAGTTCACAACACCAACAATCGCCAGAATACCTGCCGCTTTGGCTGCTGTTTTCTGATCATCAAACGCGTGATAAAGCGCGATGACACCGAGGTAAAGGAACAAGAGGATCAGTTCAGAGGTTAAACGTGCATCCCATACCCACCATGCACCCCACATCGGCTTACCCCATACAGCCCCTGTAAGCAGAGCAATGAAGGTATAAACCGCACCGATTGGAGCCATTGCAGAGGCGGCCATGTCTGACAGCTTGACCTGCCAGACTAAGCCAATAAACGCAGCAATCGCCATAGACATGTAAACACCCATAGACCAAATCGCAGAAGGGACATGGATATAAATAATCCGGAAGCTATCACCTTGTTGATAGTCAGAAGGGGCGAAGGCCAGTCCCCATACCGTTCCTACCGATAAACACAGTAGGGCTAATATGGAAAACCAGGGCAATAGCTTACCACACAGCTGATAAGCGGTTTCGGGCTTGGCATAAGGATGGAGCCATTTCCACATCGTCGTTCTCACTCTTACTTCAGTGTTGTCTTATTTACGTCTCTTGGACTTTTTTTTGACAATTATTAGTTTTGTAATTTATAGAAAGGGGGAAATTTCGTGCTTGATCGAAAACAATTAATTGACACTTACTCTCAACGCAGCACTAATCGCAAATGGTGTCAGTGTCATAGCTCCCATAAACATCGCCCCTAGTATTGCAAGCTGACCGTTATACGCCATTCCAAGTGAAGCAGCGTCAATAGCCGAGGTCGCAAAGATCAATACGGGAATGTACAGCGGTAAAACCAACAAGCTGAGTAGCACGCCCCCTTTTTGTAGACCGACTGTCAACGCGACACCAATAGCACCTATAAAACTCAACGTTGGTGTACCTATCAGTAATGTTGTAACAACAGCCAGCCAAGAATTCATATCAAGAGAAAGTAAAATAGCCAGCAAAGGGCTAATCAGAATCAACGGTAAGCCTGTCAAAACCCAATGTGCAATCACTTTTGAAATCACGACTATAGGCAATGGGACAGGCATTAACATCATTTGTTCCAGTGAACCATCCTGAAAGTCATCCCTGAATAATCGTTCAAGAGATAACAGTGCAGACAGCAATGCCGCAACCCAAACAATACCAGCAGCAATACGAGCTAGCAGGTTGGGTTCTGGGCCAATACTGAGTGGGAAAAGTGTAATCACTATGATGAAAAACCACAGTGGATTGAATATGTCTGCCTGACGGCGAAACGCTATAAGCAATTCACGTCGAATAATGCTGTTCATTGTTGCAAACATAGCTAATCACCCAGTTTTATTTTTCTTAGTTTTGGATTGTCAGCGAACATGTCCTGATGCGTTGTAAGTATCACAATGCCACCATCTTCAGCATGACTAAGGAAGAGAGATTCCAGAACTTTCACTCCCTGTTTATCAATCGCCGTCAGCGGCTCATCCAAGATCCAAAGTTTATGGTCGCTCAGCCACAAACGGGCCAATGCAACTCGACGTTGTTGTCCAGCAGAAAGCTGAGCAACGGGTACATCTTCACGACCCACTAACCCTACTTTCATCAAAGCGCTATAGATAGTCTCTTTACCTACAGGCTTACGAGAATGAATATTGAGATAGAACCTTAAATTTTCATAAGCAGTTAGCTCACGCTTCACACCTGTTTGATGGCCCAAAAACAGCAGATCCTGATGATAAGCATCTCGGTTTGACTCAATATTTTCGCCGTTCCAGAAAATCTCACCACTATCACGATCTCCGAGCCCAGTTACGATACGCAACAACGTTGTTTTGCCCGTACCATTTCGGCCTTCAATCTGTACTAACTCACCGGAATTTATAGTAAAAGATAGGGATTCGAAGAGAATTCTTTCATCTCTGATGGCAGTCAGTTGAGATACTTCTAACATGAACGTTCACTACATAAATTTCGTGCGGGTATAGTACCACAGCCGTACTCACACAAAATAGAATTAGCCCCATACGAATCACGAAACTCGGTAAGATTCTGTTAATAATCTATCACAGCCCCATTTAACTACCACTAAATGGTTACAAATGAACACAAAAAAAGGATGCTGTTTGCATCCTTTTTCAATCGTTATTTTCTCGCGCTTTTTCGCCGCACTGATGTTTTTCGTTGTTCATTGCCAGCTCTTAGGGGAGGAATCTTCTCTTTCCCTGCAATCTTCTTTTGCAAGGATAACATCAATTCAGCTTCAGCTTTAGGCAATTCACACTCTTCAATAAGCTCGTTAACGTCAGCGCCTAACTGAACCATTTTTGTGGCTCTCGAGTACAATCGACCATCACCATCTTCCTGTTCTAGTTCTGATATTCTTTCATTCAGGTGCTGGATGAGATCCTGTTGCTCACTGACTCGTTGCCCTAAGCCGACAACCACAGAGCGTACTTCAAGCAGTTGTTTTGTAGCCTTCTGCAGCTCTTTATCGAGGTGGCGATTCTGTTGCCGCCAATGATCGGCCATTAGCCGCTGACTTTTCTTAATTCGAAAAAGAGCCAATACAAACAACAGTACAACTAACGCAATAGCTCCTGCGATCACAGGAGCATTTGCAAATACAACTGCATCCATTACAGGTGAGCCATCTCATCCCATTCTTCGTCAGTCAGAAGTTTGTTCAGATCAACCAAGATTAGTAGCTTACCGTCGCGGTTGCTCACACCCTGAATGAACTTAGCACTTTCATCAGTACCAACACTTGGCGTGGTATCAATTTCAGAAGAACGCAAATAAACCACTTCCGCAACACTATCCACTAGAATACCAATCACCTGATGTTCAGATTCAATCACAATGATGCGCGTATTATCGGTAATTTCACCTTCCATCAAGCCGAAGCGTGAACGAGTATCGATTACCGTTACGACGTTACCACGTAGATTAATAATACCTAGAACATAATCAGGGGCGCCCGGTACAGGAGCAATCTCTGTATAGCGAAGTACTTCACGTACCTGCATTACGTTGATACCGTAAGTTTCTTCTTCTAGCTGGAACGTCACCCACTGAAGTACTTCGTCATTGGACTGATCTTTTCTTACTTCGACTTCATTAGTTTGAGACATACCTATTCCTCTCTAAGCCTAAATCGGCATAAATGTTTTATTTATCTAAGGCTTTTACATCAAGTCCTGCATTAAGCATAGCTATCAATGCTTCAACATGGATCAAAGCACACATTTTTTCTTTAACCATTCCAGCTAGCCACGGACGCTTCCCTGCCGTTTTGCGCCAGCGGACTTTCTCTGGATTAAGCGATTCTGTTCCTTTTAGCTGTGTTGAAGCGAGCCCCCACATACTTTCATCTAGCATCACTATGTATTGATATTCATCCTTATAGCTATCATCTATCAGCTTTTCGGCCATCACCCACTTTGCCGTGTCTACCACATCTAGCTGAGCCTCTCGGCTTGTTTGGAGGCCTAAATACCATTCAGGACGCCCTATCAGATGATTCAATTCCGCTATTCGGTGTATACCACCTAGTTCGTCTAGGGGAACCGCAAAAGTCACGCTATTCACATCAAAGTAAAGTACCTGAAACTCTGCGTCACGCTCAGTCGAATGCCAAATACCTAATGCGCTGCCACCAGCTTGAGTCTCAGGTTCGACAGAAGCTTCTTCTGCCAATTCAACTTCTGGCTCTTCAATTTGAATTTCAGCTTCTGATTCTACTTGGATGGTTTCTTCAACAAGGTCAGAAGCGTCCAACTCAGCCTCAACTTTCGGCTCGTCTAAGTCAGGAACTTCAACTTCCCAATCCTGAACTTCTTCAGCAACCTCTTTGGCTTCAGCAATCTGAACCGTGTTTTGCTCCATCACCTCTTCAAGCTGAAGCTCTGCAACAGGGTTGGTGGACTCCAGTTGTTCCAGCAGTCTTTCCACATCATCTAAATTGGGAACTTCTACTTCCGCAGTTGGTGCTGAATAGTAGCTTTTCTCTTCAACTGACTGAACAACGGGCTCCAGTTCCATCTCTTCCGGCGCTGGTAAGGTATCTGGAGCGCTTTCGGGAACCTCTGACAATTCTTCAATTTCAATTGATTCGTCGAGTAACGCTGAAAAATACTCATCCAGCGCTTGTTCACTTGAGAGTAAAGTATTGCTACTCATCCACTGCTAACCTCTCTAAATAGATCAACAGTTGCTTGTATGCGAAAACACCCCGACTACCCGATGCAAAATGTGAAACTGGAAGATGTTTTAAACTGGCATCTCGGAACTTGGTATCGATCGGTACAGCCGATGTCCAAACCTGATTAGGGTAATCCTTCTTCAGTTGCTGTAATGTCTGCAATGATGCTCGCGTTCGCTTATCATACATTGTCGGAACAATGGTTACTTTAAATTCACGATTACGCGATTTTTGCATAATCGCCAATGTTCGAACCATACGCTCCAAGCCTTTCATCGCCAAGAACTCTGTCTGGACTGGAATCAATATACGATTGCTCGCAGCCAACGCATTGACCATCATGACCCCTAAAATCGGCGGGCAATCAATGAGCACATAGTCATAATGCTCTTTTATTGCCATTAGAGCTCGCTTGAGGATCAACCCCATTCCACTGCGATTGCCCATTACACGGTCAAGCGTCGCAAGCGACATATGGGCAGGTATTAAATCAATGCCTTCAATATCTGACTTCATGACCAAAGGTAAAACGCTTTGTTCACTAAACTCTTTGAGTTGGAAAAGATCGAACAGGCTTGAAGCCACACCGTCGGAGTCATAACCTAAATACGTAGTCAGAGATGCATGCGGATCCGTATCTACAAGTAGAACGCGTTTTCCTTGTTTGCTAAGCAAACCAGCCAACGTGATCGTCGTTGTCGTTTTACCAACACCGCCTTTCTGGTTTGCAATACTCCAAACAATCATGCGATACCTCTACGACAGGCCAACTTCTACCAGAATGCGCTCAGCAATGCGCTCTAATGGTAAGTCTTCGGTGGAAATACCCGCTTTAGCCACAGCTTGAGGCATGCCATAGACAACACAACTCTCTTCGTCTTGCGCCCAAATTGTTGAGCCTGCGCTTTTCAACATACGAGCGCCTTCTCTTCCATCTGCTCCCATACCAGTCAGAACCATTGAAAGTACTTGATCAGAATAGATTTTCGCTGCACTGCCAAAGGTTACATCAACACAAGGCTTGTAATTCATTCGCTCACCGCCATCGATGACACGTAACTTTGCAGAGCCAGGGCGCCCGTCAATCATCATCTGTTTACCACCAGGCGCTAGGTATGCAACTCCTGGTTTGAGCGCATCGCCATCGGCCGCTTCTTTAACCTGAATTTTACATAGCGAGTTTAAACGACTCGCAAACGCAGCCGTAAACGTTGCTGGCATATGCTGAATCAACACGATTGGATGCGGATAGTTAGCAGGTAGCTTTGTAAGTATTTTTTGTAGTGCAACAGGCCCTCCGGTGGAAGTTCCGATTGCAGTCAGCTGGTATTTTTTGCCACTTGCTTTAAATCTCGCAGCTGAAGACGGCTTAGAGGCGGTCGCTGCTGGGCGCGTCGGTCGCTGCGTGGGAGCTGTCGACGTAGAAGGTTGCCTTGCCGTCGGAGTAGCCGTTGGTGCTGGTTTTGCCGCAGGGCGACGCATAAAGGTACGGCGTGACGAGATTTGAATTACGCGCTGCTGTAACAGAGAAACTGCATCATCACGGTTACGTGCAATATCCTCAAACTTCTTCGGCAAAAAGTCCAATGCACCTGCATCAAGCGCATCTAACGTTGCTTTAGCACCATCATGAGTCAAAGAAGAGAACATCAAAATTGGAACCGGACTTTTTGCCATGATCTCACGAACGGCTGTTATACCGTCCATGACTGGCATTTCAATGTCCATAGTAATGACGTCTGGCTTCAATCTGATCGCTTTTTCGACCGCTTCTTTACCATTGGTCGCAACATCCATCACCTCTAGTCTAGGCTCTGAATTGATTATTTCACTGACTCGGCGACGGAAAAAACTCGAATCATCTACCACTAAAACTTTAATCGCCATAGCAATCCTTTTTTGTTCTACGACTTAGATTCGAGAAGCAGCTGCATACTGCTTAAGCAAATCCGGCACATCCAGAATTAGAGCGATATGACCATCGCTGGTAATCGTTGCACCTGCCATTCCTGGCGTGCCTTGAAGCATGCTATCAAGCGGTTTAATAACCACTTCTTCTTGCCCAATCAAGGTATCCACAACAAAACCAACACGTTGGCTACCGATCTGGACAATCACAACATGCCCATGACCTTTACGAAGCTCTACATCTCCAGCTTGAGGCGCTAACCAATTCTGTAAGTAGAACAACGGAATCGATTTTTCACGAACGATAATAGTCAACTGACCGTCTACGACGTTAGTCCTGCTCAAGTCGAGGTGGAAAATTTCATTCACGCTTGCCAGTGGTAGCGCAAACGGATGTCCAGCAACACCGACCATCAAGGTAGGAAGAATAGCCAGAGTTAACGGAACTTTAATCGTAATCTTAGTTCCTTTACCCATTTCTGAATCGATGTCGATGGAGCCATTAAGGGTGTTAATAGCGGTTTTCACCACATCCATACCCACACCACGACCAGAAATGTCTGAGATTTGTTCTTTACTAGAGAAGCCAGGCATAAAGATCAGGTTAAAACATTCTTTATTGGTCAAGCGAGAAGCTGCATCCTCATCCATGATACCGCGCTTGACCGCAATGCCTCGAAGCTTATCTGGGTCCATACCACCACCATCATCTACAATGGCTAATTCGATATGGTCGCCCTCTTGAGAAGCAGACAGGATAACTTTACCCGTTCTCGGCTTACCGGCCTTGACTCGGTCATCAGGCATTTCAACGCCGTGGTCGACAGAGTTACGTACCAAGTGAATCAGTGGATCCGCTAGTGCTTCAACTAGATTTTTATCCAAGTCTGTATCTTCACCACGCATCTCAAGATTAATATCTTTCTTCAGACTACGAGCCAAATCTCGAACAACACGAGGAAAACGACCGAATACCTTCTTTATGGGCTGCATGCGTGTTTTCATCACAGCGCCTTGAAGATCAGCAGTAACAACATCCAAGTTCGCTACCGCTTTTGACATTTCTTCATCATTGCTGTTGAGGCCCAAACTTAGTAGTCGGTTACGAACAAGCACCAATTCACCGACCATATTCATAATGGTATCTAGTGTTGATGTATCGACTCGAACCGTTGCTTCCGCTTGAGGTTTTTTAGCTTGTGTCGCTGGCGGCGCAGCTTCTTTTTTAGCCGGCGGTGCAGCTTTCTCTTTTGGTTTTGGGGCAGATGCAACTGTTGAAGCTGCAGGTGCTGCCGCCTTAGGAGCTGGTGCCGCAGCTTTTTGGGCTGAAGCCGGCTTAGCAGGTTCTGGGCCTTGCTCTACATTTTGTGTTGCGGGCTTAGTTGCTGCATCAAGCTCTTCAACTGAAGGCCCCTTACCTGAACCGTGTAAATCATCAAGTAGCTTTTCAAACTCAGCGTCTGTCATTAAATCGCTATCGCCACCACTGGCAGCAGCTGCAGGTGCAGGCGTTTCAGGTTTACTCGGCGGTGGCGGGGCAGGAGTGGCTGCCGAACCTTCACCGGGAGCTTTCCCGCTACCATGTAGCTCATCTAAAAGCTTTTCAAATTCATCATCAGTAATGTCACCGCTCATATCACCATCAAGCACAGACGGAGCGGCCGGAGCTTCTGTTGCTGCAGCGGCTTCAGAGGTCCCTGGTGCACTACCTTCACCATGAAGCTCGTCTAATAATTTTTCAAATTCATCTTGTGTAATTTCGTCAATAGAACCAGCGGACACGGCTTGCGTACTAGGTGCTTCTGGTGATGCTGCCACTGGTTCTGAAGCGACAGGCTCTTCGACAATAGGCTCTTCCACCACTGGAGCAGCAGGCGCTTCTGCCGTAGGTTCCGCTTCATCTTCAGTTTGAGGTTTGCTTAGACGATGCAACTCATCAAGCAGTGCTTGGTCTGCTGGAGTCAGAGGCTCTCTATCCTGTACTGCCTGAAACTGCTCGTTAACAGTATCCAGTGCATTCAGCATGGTATCCATTAGACTTGCTGTTACCTGACGCTGACCGTTACGCAAAATATCAAACACGTTTTCAGCACCGTGGCAGGTATCAACCAGTTCGGTTAATGATAAGAAACCCGCCCCGCCTTTGACAGTGTGGAAACCACGAAATATTGCATTTAAAAGGTCTTTGTCGTCAGGGTTGTTTTCTAGTTCTACCAACTGTTCAGAAAGAAGCTCTAGTATCTCGCCAGCTTCAACCAAAAAGTCCTGTAGAATATCTTCGTCTAATTCATAGCTCATAAGTTACCTCTAAAACCCAAGACTTGAGAGTAAGTCGTCGACTTCGTCTTGTGATGAAACCGCATCTTCCCTTTCATGAGGGTTGAGTATTGGCCCCTCTGGGTCTATCGATGATTTGTTCTTATCGTTTGCAGCGTCTTGTAGTTGACTTGCGCCAAACGCTGTCAGAATTTCCACTAGTCTCTTTTCAACTTCATTAACGAGGGTAATCACTCTACGAATGATTTGACCTGTCAAATCTTGAAAATCCTGCGCCATTAGAATTTCTGTTAGCTGCCCTCTAAGCTCGGAGCTATCTCCTTCTACTTCACCAAGTAGACCATCAATGCGATGGCACAGAGCTTTAAATTCTGCAAGTTCAATACGCCCATGCATTAATTCGTTCCACTGAGGGCGGACCTGGAGCAACCCTTCATGCAGGTTGTCTGCTATTGGCATGCAGCGGTCAACAGCATCCATGGTTTTATTCGCCGCAGTTTCTGTCTTATCAATGACATACTGGAGTCTGTCCCTAGCATCAGGGATTTCATCGTTCGCAATCTCACTCATGCGTTCATCAATGCTAAATTGCTTGATAGATTCGTGAAGATCACGCGTCAGCTCGCCTATTTCCTGTAGCATTGGATTAGAAGAGCCTTCGTGTATGTCTTTGACAAGTTGGTCAGCTTCTTTCTGCTGATCGTTTTCTAACAACTCTACGAGGTGCTTTGCCTGTTCTAATGAAATCATTCTGAATTGGCCTTTCGCGTTACGTCGTCAATTCCTTGACTTATAAACGCTCAAAGATTTTATCTAATTTTTCTTTTAGTGTAGCTGCGGTAAATGGCTTAACGATATAGCCATTAACACCTGCTTGCGCAGCTTCAATGATTTGTTCGCGCTTCGCTTCTGCTGTGATCATAAGAACAGGTAGATGCTTAAGCTCCTCGTCGGCACGAATATGCTTCAGAAGGTCGATACCTTGCATACCAGGCATGTTCCAGTCTGTTACTACAAAGTCGAACTCACCTTTCTTAAGCATTGGTAACGCCGTTAAGCCGTCATCCGCTTCTTGAGTATTATTGAAACCCAAGTCACGAAGTAAGTTCTTAACGATACGGCGCATTGTTGAAAAGTCGTCAACAATAAGGATCTTCATGTTTTTATTCAAAATTGCCTCCACTGAGTTCGATATCAGTGATTTTTAGTCATTATTTGTCCAAACACTCAACTTTGTGCGTAGACGCTGCATTGATTGGCTTAGTATTTGGCTAACGCGCGACTCGCTAACACCAATAACTTCGCCGATTTCCTTCAAGTTTAACTCTTCATCATAATAAAGCGAAAGTACTAGAGCTTCTCTTTCAGGAAGTGATTTAATTGATTCTACTAGTGCAGTACGAAAATATTCATCTGCGACGCCCTGAAAAGGGATATTTTCTTCGTCAGCATCTTCGTGCGATATCGCATCTTCTGACACACCTAAATCGTCAATACCAATGAGACGAGAACTGTTAATATCCGTTAATGCACTGTGGTATTGCTCAAGGCTCATTTCTAAGCGCTTGGCGACCTCTGCATCGGTTGGGTCCCGATTGAGTTCACCTTCTAACTGCGCAATGGCCTGACTGATTTCTCGACTGTTTTTGTGTACTGAGCGGGGAACCCAATCCCCACGGCGTATATCATCAAGCATAGCACCACGGATGCGAATGCCAGCATAGGTTTCAAAACTGGCGCCTTTACTGCCGTCGTAGTTCTTTTGAGCTTCTAATAAGCCGATCATTCCGGCTTGAATTAGGTCTTCGACCTGTACGCTCGGAGGTAATCGCCCGAGCAAATGGTGAGCAATGCGCTTTACCAGCACCGAGTATTTTTCTAAAAATGCTCGCTGGCTGTCTTGATTTGCGTATTGGTCATAGGTCAATGCCTTATTCACCAAATGGTTCCTCTAACATCTCTGTTCTATGAAGTAAGCGTTCTACAAAAAACTCCAGATGTCCACTCGGTGTCTTAGGAATTGGCCAAGTTAGCGCTTTATTTGCTAACGATCCCAAAGCTAATGACGCTGGCGAGCGAGGGAATGCATCCACGACAATCTTTTGTTTTTTCACAGCTTGTCGAACTTTATCATCCAATGGAATACATGCTACGAGCTCAAGGCTAACATTCAAGAATCGCTCTGTGACCAAGGTCAACTTTGCGAACAATTCTCTCCCTTCACGATAGCTTCTGACCATATTTGCAACAATTTTAAATCGTTGAACTTGGTGTTCTTTACTCAAAAGTTTGATCAGAGCATATGCATCCGTGATAGAAGTCGGTTCGTCACAAACCACAACTACCACATCCTGAGCTGCGCGTGAAAAGCTCACTACCATATCTGAGATCCCGGCAGCAGTATCAATGAGTAACACGTCCATCTCATCTTCTAGGCTGCCAAAAGCACGAATTAAACCGACATGTTGCGCATGAGACAATTCGGTCATTGACTGAGTGCCAGAAGTCGCCGGAATAATTTTTATTCCATACGGTCCTTCAACAATAGCATCTTGTAAGTCACATTCGCCTGCTAATACATGGCCGAGGTTTTTCTTCGACCGTATACCCAGCATTACATCAACATTTGCCAAACCAAGGTCAGCATCAAGCACCATGACCTTTTTGCCTTGGCGCGCCATACATATCGCCAGGCCTAAAGTCACATTTGATTTACCCACGCCGCCCTTACCACCAGTAACCGCAATTACTTTAGTCAGTGAAGGTTGTGTTAAGCGGCGTAGTCCGCTTGCTTGGTCTTGTATCATATTCTTAGTCATAATCGTCCGCCGCCTAGAACCTTTCTGATTCACTATTCCAATAGTGAGGTTCGTCATCTGTCGACTTCTCTAACAATTCATTTGCCTTCGCAACCATGTACTTAGGCTGCGCTATCACTATGTCTTCTGGAACTCGCTGTCCATTCGCGATATAAGCCACAGGTAATGAGTTTTGTACTACGACGCTGACAAACTCCCCTAGGCTTAACGACTCATCCAGTTTGGTGAGAATACAACCCGAAAGTGGAATTCTCTTAAAGTGGTCGATGGTCTCTTGCAGTACCTTTCGCTGCGCGGTAGCAGGTAAAACTAGGTAGCTATGAATCACTTCACCGCTTTCATGCATGAGCGTATCAAGCTGCTCTGATAAGCGAACATCACGCTGTCCCATACCTGCTGTATCAACCAGAATTAGGCGACGATTTCTCAATTGATATATTACATCGGCTAACTCTTTGGAATCTTTAGCAACTTTTACAGCACATCCCATAATGCGACCGTAAATCGATAATTGCTCGTGTGCACCGATACGATAAGTATCCGTTGTAACTAACGCGACGTTGTCTGAGCCAAACTCCATTGCAGCTCTTGCTGCAAGCTTGGCAACCGTCGTCGTTTTACCCACACCTGTAGGCCCTAGTAAGGCAACCACGCCACCACGCTTAAGAATATCCTGTTTGGAAATAGGAATTTGGTCCGAAACTAGACCCAGCAACGCTTTCCATGCTTTTGTTGGTGGCGTATCTTCAGGAATATAACATGCGAGTTGATCCGCTAGCTCAGCAGAAACCCCCATACGTTCAAGTCGTTTAATCAACATCGCACGAAGAGGTTCGCGGCGCTCAACTTCCTGCCACATAAGTCCAGATACTTGATGCTCAAGAAGTCGGCGAATTGACGTCATCTCTTCACGCATATCTTCAAGATCTTCGCCGCGCACATTCTGCTCTTCGGCACGACTGCGTTCATAACGTGTCGGGTCAAGACGTGGAGCTGGTCGCTCTGCGCTTCGGTCTTCTGCAATGAGTCGGGCTAACGGAGAGTCTTCACGTACCTGAACGCCGTTATTATCCCCTCGAGCAGCAGATTGTCTCTTAAGTAATGCCGATAGTGAGTCCGCACTTTCTGGCTCATTGCCATCGGCTTCTCCAGCACCATTACTGTATTGCTTAAGCATGGTAGCAAAGCGCTTCGTCATGGAGCGGCCTGAGTCCGCCTTACCTTGCAGACTCACTCTATCTTCGTCTAACTGACGTTGCTTGGGAGCTGGCGCGCTCTTCATATTCGCAGCGGCCTGAGAGTTGTTGTAGCGAGGTTGGGAGTTATAGTTAGCGCCTGAGCGCGCCGCGGCTGTCTCATTGTCGACCGCCGCAACAATCTCCACACCACCAGCGACTTTTTTATTAGACATGATAACCGCATCATCACCTAACTCCCCTTTGACTTGGAGTAAGGCGGTCCGCATGTCTTTGGCAAAAAATCGTTTAATCTTCAAAGTAGATATCCATCTATTCACGCATTACTGCTAGTTACCAACGGCTTGAACAATACGTATTTGTTTCTCGTCTGGGATTTCCTGATAAGAGAGCACTCGCAGCGATGGGATTGTGTTCTTCACAAACTTAGCCAATGTTGAACGCAATACGCCAGAGGTCAGAAGGACGGCTGGCTCTCCTTTCAACTCTTGCTCTTGAGTTGCCTGAGTTAAAGAAGATTGTAGTCGTTCTGCCAAACCTGGTTCGATGCCTGCAGACTCTCCCCCAGATGCTTGCATTGTTTGATGCAATATTTGTTCCAGCTCTGGAATCAATGTAATAACTGGCAACTCTGGCTCTATTCCATTGATTTCCTGAACAATTAATCGTTTTAAAGAAATGCGAACGGCTGCTGTGAGGATGTCAGGTTCTTGACTCTTGCTTGAATATTCAGCCAAGGTTTGGACGATAGTTCGGATGTCTCGGATAGGTACCGCTTCATTAAGCAAGTTCTGTAATACTTTCACCACAACGCCAAGCTGAAGCTGATCCGGCACAAAGTTCTCTACCAATTTAGGCGCACTTCGTCCAAGCATCTCTAGCAGGTTTTGCACTTCCTCATGACCAATCAGATTTGAAGCGTTGTTCGTTAGTAGTTGGCTTAAATGAGTAGCAAGAACGGTAGAAGAGTCCACGACGGTATAACCAAGTGCTTGGGCGTGCTCTCGCTGCTCATCTTTGATCCACACCGCCTCAAGACCAAAAGCAGGGTCAATGGTTGGTTCGCCTTCCACCATGCCATATACCTGCCCCGGGTTAATAGCCAACTCCATATCAGGGCGAATCTCTGCTTCACCTACTGCAACGCCCATCAAAGTAATCCGATAACTATTGGGAGTCAGCTCCAAGTTGTCGCGAATGTGGACCGCAGGAATAAGAAAACCAAAATCTTGAGAAAGCTTTTTGCGAACCCCTTTAACCCGTTCTAACAACTCGCCTCCTTGGTCTTTGTCCACTAACGGGATCAAGCGGTAACCTACCTCAAGACCAATGATGTCAACGGGTTGAACGTCATCCCAAGACAATTCTTTAGGTGTCGGAGCATCTTGCTCTGTGGTGGCTGGTAGATTGGATTTCTCCGCTTCCTGTTTCTGTTTTCGATGAATCCAGTACGCACCAGCACCTGCTAAAATCGCAAGCAACAGAAACGCAAAATGCGGCATACCAGGAACGACACCCATCACGCCAAGAATACCAGCGGTAATCATCAGTGCTTTCGGGTTGTCGAACATCTGGAACACAACCTGCTGTCCCATATCTTCGTCAGTGTTCTGACGAGTTACCATGATTGCGGCACCAATCGACAAGAGTAGCGACGGTATCTGGGCAACCAAGCCATCACCAATAGTCAACAAGGTATAAATCTGGATGGCGTCACTGAATGCCAATCCATACTGGGCCATACCAATCGATAGACCACCGATGATGTTGATAAACAAAATCAGGATACCTGCAATGGCATCACCCTTAACAAATTTTGATGCACCGTCCATCGAACCGTAAAAGTCAGCTTCTTTCGTCACTTCCTGGCGACGAGTGCGCGCTTGGTCTTGATCGATCAATCCTGCGTTCAAGTCAGCATCAATCGCCATTTGCTTACCTGGTAAAGCATCCAAGGTAAAACGTGCGCTCACTTCAGAAATACGGCCTGCACCTTTGGTCACAACCATAAAGTTGATGATCATCAGGATGAGGAAGACAACAAGACCGACGGCATAATTACCACCAATCACCACGCTACCAAACGCTTCAATCACACTACCTGCCGCTCCGGTACCTTCGTGGCCATACAACAAAACAACTCGAGTTGAAGCAACGTTCAACGCTAGGCGCAGTAAGGTCGCGATAAGAAGTACGGTTGGAAACGCAGCGAAATCTAATGGCCTACGGGTGTAGACTGTGACCAATAACACCACCATCGCCAGTGCGATGTTAAATGTGAAGAATAAGTCGAGCAGGAATGGCGGTATTGGCAGCACAACCATCGCCAGTGTCGCCAATACCATGACAGGCGCACCTATCGCTGGCATCGCTCTCTGAGGGATGGGAGGTAACTTATCCGCGAACGGCAATGTAAACTTCATAGAAGAGAAATCTATAATTTAACCAAAATTAAGGGACTTAGGCGGTTATGCAAGTTCCAGTCCATAAGTCCTGTCAATTTTATGGCTAAACAGAAAAGTCGCAGAAAGCTGTAACTCATTGAATTACATTACTTCCTACACAAGCAATGTACTTTAAGGTTGGATATTAAAAATCAGCTCACCACGTCGTTTATTCAGATCGTAATCAACACATACGATACCGGAGGTAGGGAACATCGGTGGCACCATATCTGGCACAAATTCCGCCGTCAGATAGCCGACCAATGGCAAGTGTGAGACTAAAAGGATCGATTCAAGACCTTCCACTTCAGCAACCGCTGCCACATAATCGGCCACATGTGTCGATTCACCATATGGCGTGATATCTTCAAATGTTTGGATTTGTTTGGCATTGAAACTTCGGGATACTTCCTGCCAGGTTTGTTGGGCCCGCAAGTAAGGGCTTACTAGTACTTTATCAAACTGGGCATAGCCTTGTTCTGCACAAGCTCTGGCCACTGCGGCTGAGGCAGTGCGTCCTCTTTCTGTTAGCGCACGCTCAGCGTCAGAAGCTGCGTAATGCTCTGCTTCTCCGTGGCGCATTATAAATATTTTCATGGCTTCTTCCTAAATCGGTGACTGCTTACTAACCGCAATTGTTATTCTTTAATACACGGACTTTTGCTGTCCGTTTAAAAATAATTATATCAAGTACCTTGCTAAAGACTTCGACTTTCTTAACAATCTTAAGGAATGGATAATTAAATTACGTATGCTTATATTTCTCAAAGAGATAGTTGGCACTCGTTCACATCCCGTACATACTAGTATCTAAGCATCTTCAGCGGAGAGACCCTTGTGCATATAAGCCCAAATGACACCAACCAATATCGCTACCTCACGTTGGAAAACGGGCTCAGAGTCTTGGTGGTTCAGGATCGCGATGCACAAAAATCAGCCGCCGCGCTTGCAGTCAATGTAGGGCATTTTGATGACCCGATGGATCGTCAGGGGCTCGCTCATTACCTAGAACATATGCTGTTTTTGGGTACAGAAAAATACCCTAAAGTCGGGGAGTTTCAAAGCTATATTAATCAGCACGGTGGCAGCAATAATGCTTGGACTGGCACCGAGCACACTTGCTACTTTTTTGACGTTACTCCTTCAGCCTTTGAGGATAGCCTCGACCGGTTTAGCCAATTTTTTACTGCACCACTGTTTAACCCTGAAGCGCTAGATAAAGAACGCCAAGCGGTTGAATCTGAATATAAGCTCAAACTTAAAGATGATTCTCGTCGTCTGTATCAGGTTCACAAGGAGCTGGTGAATCCAGAACATCCGTTTGCCAAGTTTTCGGTCGGTAACCTAGAAACACTAGGTGATCGTGATGGGCAGTCGATCCGTGACGAGATTGTCGAATTTCACTATCAGCAATACTCTGCGGATTTGATGACGCTAACCGTTATGGGTCCTCAATCTCCAGACGAGCTTGCGCTCTGGGTGGAAGAAAGATTTTCGTCCATCCCAACCCATGGTCTGGCGGGTAAATCTATCAGCACACCCTATACGGACGAAAACTCCACCAGCATTATGGTGAATGTGGAGCCAATCAAAGAAATCCGCAAACTGATTCTGACCTTTCCAATGCCAAGCATGAATGAGCATTATCGTCAGAAACCTCTCTCTTATTTCGCGCATTTGCTTGGTTATGAGGGTGAAGGCAGCCTGATGTTAGCGTTGAAGGAAGCTGGTTGGATAACTTCCCTTTCTGCCGGTGGTGGCACCAGTGGCAGCAACTATCGTGAATTTACGGTTAGCTGCGCGTTAACCACAGAGGGGCTTGGCTGTGTTGATGAAATTGTACAGGCGATCTTCTCCTATTTAACACTATTAAGCCGCGATGGGTTTGATGAGTGGCGTTACCTTGAAAAGCAGGCCGTGCTCGAGTCGGCTTTCCGCTTTCAAGAGCCGACACGACCATTAGACTTGGTCAGTCACCTTGTGGTCAATATGCAACATTACGCGCCAGAAGATACAATCTACGGCGACTTTATGATGAATGAGTATGACGAACCTCTGCTCAAAGAGCTGCTGCAATATTTAACGCCTGAGAACCTTCGCATTACTCTAATTGCGCAGGGCTTCAAGTATGATAAGCAAGCCCAATGGTACGCATCTCCCTACTCTGTCACTCCATTTAATTCAGAGAAGTTAGCCTACTATAAAGCAACAAGCGAATTGAGCTTTTGCCTGCCGCCAAAGAACCCGTTTATTTGTTACGACTTAGATCCGCAGCCCATCGATTCTCGGTCTGATATCCCTGAAATCATTGAAGAGCTTCCAGGCTTCAAATTATGGCACCTCCAAGACCATGAATTCCGCGTACCTAAAGGTGTTATCTATGTAGCGATTGATAGCCCGCATGCGGTCGCTAATCCGAGAAACATTGTCAAAACACGCTTATGTGTAGAGATGTTTCTCGATTCGCTGGCTAAAGAGACCTATCAGGCGGAAATTGCCGGTATGGGCTACAACATGTATGCCCATCAAGGTGGCGTGACGTTAACACTGTCCGGATTTAGCAAGAAGCAGCCCGAGTTGATGAAAATGATCCTCAACCGCTTTGCTAAACGTGAGTTCAGTGCCAAACGCTTTGAGACCATCAAAACTCAGTTAATCAGGAACTGGCGTAACGCAGCCCAAGACAAACCCATTTCTCAGTTGTTCAACGCCATGACTGGCCTGTTGCAACCCAATAACCCACCTTACGTGGCATTGTTGGGAGCGCTTGAAACCATTCATGTCGAAGAATTAGCCGAGTTCGTTCAGGAAATTTTGGCCGAATTGCATGTCGAGATGTTTGTTTATGGTGATTGGACTCGCACTGACGCAATCAGCCTCGGCGAGACACTCAAAGACGCGCTGAGAGTCCATAATCAACAATATGAGGAAGCACTTCGTCCTCTTGTGATGCTTGGTAAAAACGGGACATTCCAACGTTCGGTGGAATGTAATCAGGAAGATTCTGCCGTTGTCGTATACTACCAGTGTGACGATATCGAACCACGAAACATCGCCCTCTACTCGCTAGCTAATCACCTGATGTCAGCTACGTTTTTCCATGAGATACGTACCAAGCAACAGCTGGGTTATATGGTAGGAACAGGGAACTTACCACTCAATCGTCATCCGGGTATTGTGCTCTATGTACAATCTCCCAATGCCGCCCCTGTCGATTTAATTAGCTCGATTGACGAGTTTCTCAATGCGTTCTATATGGTGCTTCTTGAGCTCAACGAATATCAATGGCACAGCAGTAAACGAGGGTTGTGGAACCAGATTGCAACGCCAGACACCACCTTACGCAGTCGAGCTCAACGTTTATGGGTTGCGATAGGTAATAAAGATCGTGGCTTTAACCAAAAAGAAGTGGTGTTGGAAGAACTCAAGACACTTACTCGCGCTGACATGATTCGCTTTGTCGTGAACGAACTCAAACCCAGAACAGCGAACCGTCTCATTATGCACACTCAAGGGAACGCACATCATGAGTCCGCTCCGCTTGAATTAGGTTTTGAAATTGGCTCGATTGAGGAATTTCAATTGAGACCAAAAGACATCGATTTAGGCTGATTGCTCCGACTCGACAATCTTTTTCAATGAATGTGGGTGAAGCTTGATACAAATTCCATCGTGCTTAAATGCCACTGTTGGGTTGTTGAGTCGCTCGCCCTCTCCTTTCGGGCTCGATAATTTCACCTTAATTCCCTGCTCTCCCAGCTGATTCCAGTGTTTCGCAAGTTCTGGCTGTTGTTGCTTGATGCCCTGCAAAAATTCCTCTGCTGTTTCAGCTTGCGAAGGCACAACGAACTCGACGTGCTCCCATGACTGCTGCGGATAGCTTTTCCCCTCGGCTGGATAAGGCAATTCTAAGCACTCAATCGACCAATTTAACGCCTTCAAAGGCTGACTAAATTCAATCACAATGATCGGACGACCATTTATCACCGCATTTGATATTTCACAGCCTTCTTTTAACCATTCTTGATGAGCCAGTTTTGCCAATTCCAAGTCATTGATACGTAATGCAATATGATCCGCCTTAAAAGGACGTAAATTAATATGCAGTTTCTCGCTTAAACCTTGAATTTTATGCATAAAATCTTCAATCTTGCCTTTCATTTGTGAAGGCATCAATTCAGCATCCAGTAGTCTTTGAGACATTTTCATCTATCCAAAACGTTGATTTTTCCGCAATACTAGCAAGAACCTAAGGAAAAGTAGAAAATTTCCCAGAACACTCCCTATAAGAAAAGCAATAAAGTTGGTATTATGTGCGCCAAATTATGAACTCTATAGAGATATGCATTCATTCCACCAGAGTGGATATTATTCAGCAATAGCGTCTGACGAAGCTGAATAACTCAATGCATATCCAACCAATTCCCAAGAATTGAAGGAAGCGCGTGTGAATATCCAAGCACTTATTAACGACAAAGTATCTCAGGCTCTTGAAGCCGCTGGCGCACCTGCAGGCAGTCCTGCAGCCGTTCGTCAATCAGCAAAGCCACAGTTTGGTGATTACCAGGCAAACGGTGTAATGGGCGTTGCTAAGAAACTAGGCACAAACCCACGCGAATTTGCTCAAAAAGTATTGGATGTTCTAGACCTTGACGGTATTGCAAGCAAGACTGAAATTGCAGGCCCTGGTTTTATCAACATCTTCCTGAGCGAAGAATTCCTTGCTAAACAAGCTGAATCTGCACTATCTGACTCTCGTCTTGGTGTTGCAGCTGAAGCGCAAAAAACTATCGTTGCTGACTACTCTGCGCCAAACGTTGCTAAAGAAATGCACGTTGGCCACCTGCGCTCAACAATCATCGGTGACGCTGTGGTTCGTACTCTCGAATTCCTTGGTCATAAAGTGATCCGTGCTAACCACATCGGTGACTGGGGTACTCAGTTCGGTATGCTTATCGCCAACCTAGAGCGTGTACAGCAAGAGTCTGGCGAAGTTTCAATGGAGCTGGCTGACCTTGAAGCCTTCTACCGCGAGTCGAAAAAGCTTTATGACGAAGATGAAGAGTTTGCAGTTAAGGCGCGTAACTATGTAGTTAAACTTCAAGGCGGTGACGAATACTGCGCAGAGATGTGGAAAAAACTGGTGGATGTCACCATGATCCAAAACCAGCGCAACTACGATCGTCTTAATGTCTCTCTAACTCGTGAAAACGTAATGGGTGAGAGCATGTACAACGACATGCTTCCTGGTATTGTGGCAGACCTGAAAGAACAAGGTCTTGCACAAGAAGATGACGGTGCACAAGTTGTATTCCTTGAAGAGTACAAAAACAAAGACGGCGAGCCTATGGGTGTCATCATCCAAAAGCGTGACGGCGGCTTCTTGTACACCACTACCGATATCGCTTGTGCGAAATACCGCTACGAAACGCTAGGTGCAGACCGCGTATTGTACTTTATTGACTCACGCCAGCATCAACACCTAATGCAAGCATGGACAATCGTTCGTAAAGCAGGCTATGTACCAGAAGAGGTAACTCTTGAGCACCACGCTTTCGGTATGATGTTAGGTAAAGATGGCCGTCCATTTAAGACGCGTGCAGGTGGCACAGTTCGTTTGGCGGACCTACTAGATGAAGCAGAAGAGCGTGCAATCAAACTTATCGAGTCTAAGAACCCAGACTTAGAAACAGCTGAAAAGCAAAACATCGCCAACACTGTAGCAATGGCTGCTGTTAAGTACGCAGACCTGTCTAAACACCGTACGACTGACTACGTGTTTGACTGGGACAACATGTTGGCATTTGAAGGCAACACAGCGCCATACATGCAGTACGCTTATACGCGCGTTGCATCTATCTTTGCCAAAGCAGGCATCTCTATGGATGAGCTGGCTGGTGACATTCAGATCACCGAAGAGAAAGAGAAATCTCTTATCGCCAAGCTACTTCAATTTGAAGAAGCGGTGCAGTCAGTTGCTCGTGAAGGTCAACCGCATATCATGTGTAGTTACCTATTCGAACTTGCAGGCCAGTTCTCAAGCTTCTACGAAGCATGCCCAATTCTGAACACAGAAGATGAGTCTGTTAAACAGAGTCGCCTGAAGCTGGCAGCACTGACAGCGAAGACCATCAAGCAAGGTCTTTCTCTGCTAGGTATTGATACGCTAGAACGCATGTAAGCTAGGGCTTTAGCGATACAAAATAAAGGTTGATGTGAAAGCATCAACCTTTTGTTTTATCTGGCGTATACTGGCTAAAAATACTAATAGGAATGAATCATGAGTTTTGAACTCCACCCACAACTGGCAAAGGATACTAGCGTCATTGGCCACTTTCCTTTGACGATTGCCCTGCTCCACAAGGACAACGCTGTTCCTTGGGTCATTCTTGTTCCTAAACGGGAAAATTTAAAAGAACTGCATCACTTGCCAATGCAAGAGCAACAACAGTTCTTACTCGAATCACAAGCGGTAAGCCAAGCATTAGAAGCAACTTTTCGCCCAGATAAACTCAACTTAGGTGCGCTTGGTAATATGGTTCCGCAACTTCATGTCCATCACATCGCACGTTTTAAGGATGATGTTGCCTGGCCAGGGCCCGTATGGGGAAATACTCAGGGGGATTTTCGTTCTGAAGAGGAACAACAAGCGATACTCAGTAAGATTCAGAATGTCTTATCACTAAGTAGCTTGTTTAAAAAAGCATAAAAAAATGCCGCTGTTACCAGCGGCATTTTCTTTACATGGTCACCGTGAGAGATAACTCATCGGCACCATTCGCGGAGTATCTGACCCGGGTCACTTTCTGAGCTTTATTGGTATCGACCAAGCGAGATATCTTCCCTTTCTTTATCCATACCGCCAGCATGGCATCGACACCGTCTTCGCTCATTGAAAATTTCTTCGCGAGCTCTTTCTGGCTAACGCAGCCCTGCTGCTCGATGTGCCGTTTCAGCTCCTGTAAGATCATGCTGTTTGTGCCTCAGCATAATGCATCTGCTTCTGCCCCGCCGCTTTCAACGCGCGATAAGTCGCAAAGGAAACCAAAATGACTCCGGCTATCCAGGCTGCACTGTAGATTGGGTGGTCTGTGAAGTGCATCGTCTGGTAGTAAAGCACTGCACCGCCGTAAGCAAGACCCATAGTCCATACAGCAATAAAGCGCGCGTATTTCTGGCCAAATTCACGGACATAAGCTCCCATAGCCGCGACACACGGCGTGTACAGCAAGATGAAAATCAAGTAAGCAAACGCGGCATGGCCTGAGACGAAATATTGGTTCAGGTTACCAAAAATAGAAGCGTCAACTTCCTGCTCCTCTGCCACAGTAGAGCTATCGGTCAAATCACCCACTTCAATACCCAATGGATCGGAATAACTCAATCCAGCTAAGTTTTCCGGGATAGACATAACTGCCTCTTCCAAACTCGCCATGAGATTGAACTCACCTTCTTCTCCTTCACTTGGCGCGTAAAGGTTGTTCAAAGTTCCCACTACCGCTTCTTTGGCAAAAATACCTGTGATAATACCAACTGTCGCCGGCCAGTTATCTTCATGAACGCCTATCGGTTCAAATACAGGCGTCACCACCTGAGAAACTTTAGACAGCACTGAATTCTCGCTGTCTTCATTGCCAAATGACCCATCAGTACCGACAGAGTTGAGGAAGCTAAGAATGGTCACAACAACAACGATAGTTTTACCTGCTCCAAGGACAAAGCGTTTCAGTTTTTGCCACGTTTTTATCAGTACATTCTGTATCGTTGGTAATTCGTAATCGGGCATTTCCATGATTAAGCTGTCGCTTGAGCCCGGGTAGAGCGTATGCTTTAGCACCAACCCAGTGAATACAGCCGCAGCAATCCCCAGTAGGTAAAGAGCAAATACGATATTCTGGCCACTTTCAGGGAAAAACGCGGCGGCAAACAATGCATATACAGGAAGACGAGCACCACAAGACATGAACGGCGCCATTGAGGCAGCAAGTTTGCGTTCACGTTCCTGATCTAATGTTCGTGTTGCCATGATGGCTGGTACGTTACAACCGAAGCCAAGAACCAATGGAACGAAGGCTTTACCCGGTAAACCAATCTTCTGCATCACTTTATCGAGAACAAAAGCAGCACGAGACATATAGCCTGAGCTTTCCAGGATTGCTAAAAAGAGATACAAGCAAGCAATCACAGGAATGAAAGTGGCGACGGTCTGGATACCTCCACCCACGCCATCCGCAATCAATGTCACCAACCAAACAGGCAGATGACCATCTAACAAATAGTGCCCACCATCAACCAGCAAAGCGCCGACACCAATATCAAAGAAGTCGATAAATGCACTGCCGATGTTGATAGAGAACATAAACATCAGGTACATAACGACAAAGAAAAATGGAACGCCTACCCATTTATTAAGAATGACGTTATCCACCTTTTCCGTAAAGCTATGACTAAGCTTGCCTTCAGTCCGGCGCACTTTCTTACACTGCTCATGGAGGAAAGTATATTTCGTATCGGCAACCATGAGATCGATATCTAGGTCGAGACCGCCCTGAATTTTCGCAATGTTGTCTCTTTCCTCAGAAGAAAGATTGTTTAAGACCAACAGATCCTGCTCTAAAGCTCGAATAGAAAGAGCGCGTGCGGAAACCTCAGAATGATTGACAAAAACAGGTTGGATTTGGTCTATCGCTCGCTCAAATTCTACATCATAGCCAATCTTCAGTTCGTTCAGCGCAACGCCTTGAACCACCGCTTTATGTAGACGTTCTTTCAGGCGTTGAACCTGATTTTTGTTGTTTGCGGATAAAGCATATACCGGACAGCCCAGCATTTTTTCTAACGCTTTAACATCGATAGTTTGTCGTTCACGCTTCAATGCATCCATTTTATTCAGCACAACCATCATCGGTCTGCCAAGCTCTCGCAGCTGAAGCGTCATATATAAGCTGCGCTCTAGACACGTCGCATCAACAACGTTAATGATTAGATCCGCTGGATGCGTCAAGACCGCACGTGAAGCGATTGACTCATCGATACTGTTGCCATCGTTACCACTATCTAATGCGTAGATACCAGGAAGGTCGGTGAGCATGAATTCATCACCAGAATGACTGTAACGACCTGTTTTCTTTTCAACCGTCACACCTGCCCAGTTACCTACTTGCTGTTTGGCACCTGTCAGGCCATTAAACAGGGTTGTTTTACCACTGTTCGGATTACCGACAGTCAGAATTTTGTACTTCATCAGTTGGCCTCCACATGAATTGAATTAGCAATATTGGTTCTGACTGCCAGAGACACACCGCGGACTTCGACCTGAAGAGGATCGCCCATTGGGGCTTTACGAATAAGCGTGACTGGAGTTTGAGGAAGCAACCCCATCACCATAAGCTTTTTCCTAACATCATTAGAAAGCTCTGAAAAACCGGTGATCGTTGCTTTTTGCCCTTGTGTTAAATCTGAAAGTTTCATAGACAGGCCAATTAAAGATAAAAATGAGAAATATTATTATTAAGACTTTAGATCTTAGCCTGTGTAAATTTTGTAAATCTTGTCTGAAATCAAACATTGCGAATATGGAACGTCACTTTCGTCAATTAAACACCCGTTAATTCCGTTAAAAACAATCATTTCCGGTCAGTTAATAAACACTGCCCATTTCAAATCCTTACTAACAAAAATCAAAAAATAACTATAAATCAATCATATAGATTCAATGTCGCTTTTATCATGTAACCTTGGCGTTAATTTTATAAGTAAAATAAGTCGATAGTTTTATAGTTAAGCACGTCGACAAGGACAGCTCCTTGGAAGACATTGAATTCCAGAGGTGGTGCTACCCGCACCACTCCGGCAGCAAGCGAAGGTGTCATTGGCACCCGTGGTATAGTCCCCCCGGCTATACCACGATATTTTTTTCATCACGCATCACGCATCACGCATCACGCATCACGCATCACGCATCACGCATCACGCATCACGCATCACGCATCACGCATCACGCATCACGCATCACGCATCACGCATCACGCATCACGCATCACGCCAATCAGTGTGCTAAGTTCATCCTGCCTAACACAACTCATTTTATTTAGTTTTCTGGTTCAATTAAGTCGTGGACAGCAACAAGCTACCGATCTTGATCTTCAATAAACTGAGAAGGGGAAACGCCAAAACGATGTTTAAATCGCTGGCTGAAATAGGAAGGGTCATTGAACCCGCATTCAAACGCTACATCTGAGATTTTTTCACCAGCCAGCAAACGTCGACAAGCATAGTCCAGCCGCACCTCAGTCACGTAATCCATAAACGTACGTTCTGCAGCCGATTTAAATCGACGCTGTAAACTACGCTCGGACACGTACATTTGCTTAGCCGCTGAAGCCGTACCAAATTCCGGATCTGAATAATGTTGGACGACTAAGGCTTCCAGTTTTTCAATCCACGGGTCTTTCGACTGTTCTTCAGATAAGCCTGTGTCGGTAAGTTGAACAATCGAGTTCTCTTCAAATTCATTTCCAACTGGCCACACAAACTCAATTAAGTTTCGTTCATCGGAGCTGTATCGATGGAAGCTACCACCATTTTCTTTGACCAAAGACTCGATTTCATTCCACAACTCAATGGGCGTCACAGAAGCATCATCAAGCTTTGCACCTTGTTCGGTCATGGAAAAAGAGACTTCTCCGTCATTGATACGATACCTCATCAACACAACTTGCCCTCGATATGAGCGCTTAATCAGATTATCAATCAAAAGATTAAACACACTATCGAGATTAAAAACATCGAGAGTGACGTAAATGTCTTTGTCTTTATCTTCTTCTGAGTGTACCTCCACAGATAAACCAGCCTTAATAAGCTCTTCTTGCCAACCATCCAATGCAGAGCGCAATACCAAAGACAGGTTGTAAACTGGCAAGGCATCGCCATTAGCCGCGCGTACGTTAAGCAATAGATCCAGTTCGTGAATCACAAATCTCAATAATTGCTGTTTGCCTTGTTCTGAATCTGTGGTCGTCTGTGATGCACAACCTTGCAGCCTTTCCCGCAACGATTGCACTGATTGTCTATAAAGGATGCGTCGGATTTGTAGCTGTTTTCTTAATTGATCGTTGTTAGTTAGCAGGATTCGGCTTTGATGACGCAGTTGATTAGTCTTAAGCGCTACCTGAGACCTCAGATCTTTATTGGTTCTTGCCATCATGCGAGAGCGCCAATAAATAACAAACGCTAGCAGAATAAATACGGCTGTCACGTAGGAGAAAATCGCATACCCTCGGATATACCAAGGCTCGTCAACTGAGAAAACAAACGGCTCGATAGCACCCTGCGCCATGCCATTATTTACAGCACGCACCTCAAGCGCGTAGTCACCGGGAAGGATATGTTCAATGGTCAGCTTCATTCCTTCGAGATTCTGCCATTCATCCTGTTCTCCCAGTCGATATTGCAGGGAAACATTACTGACCTGTGGAAGCACACCAAACTGAAACGCAATCGATTCTCCATATGTCACATGTGGAGCCCCCAAAACACTCCCACCAAGAGAGTACAAATCCTGATTAGCAACCACTTGGCTGTATATCACCTGTACGTTGGGAGATTTGCTAGCACTAAGACTTTTGGTGTCAACCTTGATAAGGTTTCGCCTTGAGCCAATTAATAGATTTTGTAGGCTTTCTGAACCAGAGCTGCATAGTCCTGACTGGAATTCGTTATTCACTAAACCGAGCGGCTCACCATAGTGTGCTGCTATTTGCCCGTTCTTCGCATAATGGGTCAGACCAGCAGAAGAAGTCATCCAAACACCATTGCGATTACTAATCAAACACTTAGGCGTGATATGATCATCCACCATAGTCAGAGGCTTAAGTTGCAAGCTGGCTGCGTCTAATTGATACAATCCGTAAGTGCTCGCCACCCAGATTTCACCACCATTCACTTCTTTTATACTAGCCACACGCCCGTAGTGTTCTGAGGCACTAACATAGTGGATTTGGCCGTTGATCAGTACATAGGTGCCATGATCAGTGCCCAAGATTAGACTGCCATTGTCAGCCACTGCCATCTGAGTAACTTGCGCTGGTAAATACTTGTTCAGCATCCACTCAGAGCCATATTGCATCAACTCGCGACTTTGGGTATCAAAACGCCATAACTTATGGTCGCTGGCTCCCCAGATTCTACCGTTGTTATCCAGTTCCAACAACTCAACTGACGATGTTTTTAAAAAGTTAGGTAAACGGTCCGCAATCACAGTACCGGATACACTATCAATACAGATGACGCCATTCTCAGTGGCTAACCAGAGCACGCCATTATGCTCGATAACATCGTTCACTCTACCTTTATAAAGCAGCTTTCTTGACGCCTTATGGTTCAATTTTAGTGAATATACACCCACATTGGTGACCATCCAAAACCCACTACGACTCTTCTTCTTAGTCAGTTGAATCAGTTTTTCTGACGCTGATCCGCGGGTTAACATCAAATCAGGAAAACGCTTAAAATGATGAGCAAACAATGAGAAGTAATGAATGCCTCGTTCAGTGGCAATCCACATTCCCCCTCGATGATCATTGAGTAATGAGTAAACCTTTTCACCAAACAACGCATGGCTGTGTGTGTGTTCTCTGGCGAAATAGGCACTCTCTTGTGATGCAAAAGAGTACGATTGCAAACCGGATTCGGTACCTATCCAGTAGCCTTTTTGCGTTTCCGCAATACTCAAAACATGTCCACCTGGGATTCGTTTAAGTGGAGCGTCAGGATGGTTAAAATTGAAAAGAATTGCCCCGTGTCGAGTGCCGACGACTAACTCTTGACGATTTTCGGAAAAATAGAGGGTTTCTATATGACTCGTGCCGGAGCGAGGGGCATGTTCGAAATGGCTACCATCTGACAAATACACTCCGGAGTTTGTTGCCAGTACCCACTTTGACTTAATCAGTTTGGCATCGGTAATGCTGATTTGAGCAGACTGGTTGTATTGATACAGCTCCATTAAGGAGTAAGAAAAAAACTCTCCACTATCAACGTGATAGGTGTAGAAGTTTGAAGCATCGGAGACCCAAACGTAACGGTTCGATACCCCTATTCGTAAAATCTCAGTACCCGGCGTGAGACTGAATATCAGTTCTCGACTTTTACCAGGGGTGGTGCGATAAATCTCATTGCCCGCAAATGACCAAAAAGCACTGCCGAGAAAGGCAACTTGCTCTGATTCAAAATCGAGTGCAGAACCTGACTTGGGCAAAATGTTTTGCCCATCAAAAAACAGCACCTGATTTCTAACATCTTGAAACCAGATACCTCCATTGTCAGCGAGAAAAAGTTCTTTAGCGGCAAACGCTTTACCCTGAGATTGCGTTGGCAAGGGGTAGAAGACTGACAAAGGGAGATCCATTGCCATCGCGACACGAGTCAAAAATAAAAACGACAGAAAACAAACGGCTTGTTTCACTAGCGATTCCCTTGCAGCAAAATTGGACAGTCAATAACATTCCATATCTAAGCGTTTCGAATGATCCACCCAGATCAAGACTCAAAGCTAATTGAACTGAGTCATCAAATTATTTTGTGATAATAATTATCTTGGATTTCCAACCATAAACAAGATGCTGCTTCAAAAAATCGGCGTTTTCTTATCTGGATCAATCAAAAAAGGGAAGCGCAGTGCTTCCCTTTGATGGCATATCAAACAAATATTTAGTTACTAAGACATTCAGTGAAGCTGTCTGTGATGGACTGAATAAAAGTAAAGTAGCTGCCTGGTCCAACTTGAACATTAGTACCAATAGGATCAAGTACCCCTTGCTTGGCTTGACTACCACGCGTCACAGACTCAACAACAGCTGGAGTAAACTGAGGTTCAGCAAAGACACATTTAGCATCCCCTTTTGCCAACGCTTTCTTGATTTTAATGAGTGTCTTAGCCCCAGGTTTTCTCTCAGGGCTAACCGTAAATTCACCCAAATGATTCAAGCCATAATCCTGCTCGAAATAACCATAGGCATCATGAAATACGTAGTAACCTACCTCTTTTACTGGCTCTAGCGACGCTCGCCACTTTTCATCGTACTGATTAGCATTTTTCACAAATGCCTGATAATTCGCTAGATAAACATCTTTGTTGGTCGGGTCTAACTCAGAAAGTTTCTGGCTAATCGCTTCAGCAGCCTTAATACTTTGTTCATGCCCTAACCAGAAATGCGGATCGTGCGAGCCATGATTATGCCCGTCATGATCGTGATTATGTCCGTCTTCTGAAAACTCGCGAAGGTTCAAACCATCCACTTCACTGATGGTCAAAACATTCTTCTGACCCTCAAGAACTTTAGTTAAAAAAGGTTCTAGGTCATTACCGAACCAAACGACTAAATCGGCTTTTCTAACTCGCTTCACATCAGATGGTTTCAGCGCGTAATCATGTGGGGAAGTGTTGGACTCAAGCAATAAATCTGGCTCAGAAACACCTTGCGTAATTTCATAGGTAATCATCTGAATGGGTTTGATACTGGTCAGTATTTCACTGGCGTTTGCACTACCTATAGCAAAAATGGATAGCAAAGGAATTAGGTGTTTCATAAATCAATACCACTAGTCTCTGGCGTTAAAGTTTTTCAAATGTTACATTATAACAATAGTTATTTGCAAATGAGTTCCATTCATGTCGGCACTGGTCGAACTTCAACAAGTCTGTGTTCAATTCGGAAAACGCAAAGTCCTTGATAATATTAGTCTTACCCTTAAGCGAGGAGAAATAACAACATTGATAGGCCCTAACGGAGCGGGTAAATCCACTCTAGTAAAGGTGTTGTTAGGTCTCCAAAAACAGTTCAGCGGGACAGTCAATAAGACGCCGAACCTAAAAATTGGTTATGTCCCTCAAAAACTTAGGCTGAATGACTCATTACCTCTGGATGTGAAACGTTTCATGAAGCTCGCGGGTAAATTTAGTGAGCAAGAACTGCAAGATGCGTTGAAACTTGTCGGTGCACAACACTTAATGCGAGCGAACATGCATTCTCTCTCTGGTGGAGAGAGCCAACGTGTTCTCTTAGCAAGAGCACTACTCCAACGACCAGACTTGCTGGTTCTTGATGAACCAGCTCAAGGTGTTGATGTCCAAGGGCAGATTGATTTATATGAGTTAATTGATACTATTCGCCATCGTTTCAGCTGCGCGGTGTTCATGGTATCCCACGACTTACACTTGGTAATGGCGAAAACTGACGACGTCATTTGCCTCAATCACCATATCTGTTGTTCAGGCGCGCCAGCCGACATCACCAAACATCCAAGTTACATTGCTCTGTTTGGCGAAACGAGAAATGAGTCTCTTGCGTTTTACCACCACCAGCATCAACATCATCACCATGATTTAGCGGGTGATCCTGTATCTGGCGAAGCGTCTACCTGTTCACAGCATTCACACGGTCACCATCATGATTGAGTTTCTATTACCTTCTATCCTCGCAGGCTTGGGGATTGCAGCCATCGCGGGGCCGCTGGGGTCATTTGTTGTATGGCGAAGAATGGCTTACTTTGGCGACACTTTGGCTCACGCGTCCTTGATGGGGCTTGCATTAGGCTTCCTTCTTGACGTCAATCTGTATTTTGCCCTGATTGTCTGCTGCTTGGCTCTCGCCTTTATTCTTGTCGCCCTCCAGAGACAGCAATTGGTCGCAACCGATACGCTGCTGGGTATTCTGGCACACAGTGCCTTATCTCTTGGCTTAGTGGCGGTCAGCTTTCTAGACAATGTACGAATCGACCTGATGAGTTACTTGTTTGGTGATTTACTCGCTGTTAGCCCAACGGACCTCGTTTATATATATGCAGGCGCAGCGCTCGTTTCCGCAATACTGGTCTATTTTTGGCGTTCTCTGCTTGCAACAACGGTTAACGAGGATCTCGCCGCGGTAGAAGGTCACAATGTCGACTTAATGCGTTTAGTTCTGATGATTATGGTTGGCCTTGTGATTGCCATCGGTATGAAATTCGTAGGCGCTTTGATCATGACTTCACTGTTGATTATTCCTGCGGCTACTGCGCGGCGATTCTCTAGAACTCCAGAGCAGATGGCCATAACTGCCTCTTTTATTGGTGCAGTCGCTGTGCTCTTAGGCCTTAGCCTCTCATGGCATTACGATACTCCAGCGGGGCCTTCTGTGGTCATCAGTGCCACCGCTATGTTTATGTTGTCACAGCTATATCGAGTAAAGGCTTAAGCTAGAAGCTAGAAGCTAGAAGCTAAAATGAAAAAGGGTTGGCCACACATGCCAACCCTTTTTGTTACCTAAACGAGAATCTTAGATTAAGCACCTTCATTGTGCAGTTCGAGGTTAGCCAGCTCTTGCTGAATATCGCGCTGTACTTTTGCATCATCACTACGCAATGACTCTAGGAAATCGAGGTACTTCTGATCGATATCTCCTGTCACGTACTCGCCATTAAAGACGGACGTTTCGAACTTAGTGATATCAGTGTTACCCATGCCCACCGCTGCCACAAGATCATCTAATGTTTGGAAAATTAGCTCATCGGCACCGATTTGCTTACAAATAGCGTCGTTATCACGACCATGTGCTATCAGCTCGTTCGCGCTTGGCATGTCGATGCCGTAAACGTTCGGGAAACGAATTTCCGGTGCTGCAGAGACCATAAATACTTTTTTCGCACCAGAGTCGCGCGCCATTTCAATGATTTGCTCAGATGTGGTACCACGAACGATAGAGTCGTCCACCAGCAAAACGTTTTTGTCTTTGAACTCAGAGCGGATAGCATTGAGCTTACGGCGAACGGATTTCTTGCGTTGCTGCTGACCCGGCATAATAAATGTACGGCCCACATAGCGGTTCTTAACAAACCCTTGGCGGTATGGCTTATCAATAGCTTGAGCAATCTGCAACGCAATATCGCATGACGTTTCAGGGATCGGAATAACCACATCGATATCTAGATGACTGTAGTCATCACGGATGCGCTCGCCAAGCTTCTTACCCATTTCTACACGTGCACTGTAAACAGAGATTTTATCAATGAAGGAGTCTGGACGAGAGAAGTAAACAAACTCGAAGATACAAGGGTTTAAGGTAGGGTTATCCGCACACTGTTTAGTGTGTAGCTGACCATCAAAAGTCGCATATATCGCCTCACCTGGTGCTACATCACGGATGAAATCAAAGCCAACGGCATCCAATGCAACAGATTCAGAAGCAACCATATACTCAACCGAGTCTCCGACTTCGCGCTTACCAAGACACAGAGGACGAATACCATTTGGGTCGCGGAAAGCAATCATACCGTGACCTATGATCATTGCTGACACAGCGTAAGCACCGCGAATCGTACGATGAACATTAGTCACAGCACGAAATACATCTTCTGCGGCTACATTGCCTTTCACTGTATCAATTTCGTGGGCAAGAACATTCAGTAAAACTTCGGAATCCGATGTGGTGTTTACGTGACGGCGGTCTTTCTCAAACAGTTTTTCACGAACTTCCGCTGCATTGGTTAAGTTACCGTTGTGAGCAAGAGTAATACCAAAAGGAGAGTTAACATAGAAGGGCTGAGCTTCAGATGCGCTAGAACTACCCGCTGTTGGGTAGCGAACATGGCCAATACCCACCGTTCCCTGAAGGCGTTGCATGTGTTTTGCTTCAAACACATCCTTAACTAAACCGTTCGCCTTTCTCAGACGAAAACGATTGCTTTCTATGGTACAAATACCCGCGGCATCTTGGCCACGATGCTGCAACACAGTCAGTGCGTCATAGATAGACTGGTTTACAGGCGTTGTACCCACGATTCCAACAATACCACACATGTCCTAACCCTCGATTTGCGACAATGGCTGGCGCTATAACGCGCCAGATAAGAAACTCGATGTTGCTTGTAAGTGTTCGAAGAAAGGGGCAATGATACGGCTAAACTCCGGTACCAGTTGCGAACTTCTCCACCACTCTGAGTCTGGAAACGATGTAAACGCATCCATAAAAAATAGTGCAGCTGAAACAATCAGAACACCTCGTAAGCCACCAAAGACGACTCCTAGTACTCTATCTGTTCCTGACAAGCCTGTTTTCTGTACTAATTGGGCGATAACGTAATTCACGATCGCACCTACGATAAGTGTCGAAACAAACAGGGCTGCTATCGCTGCTCCATTTCGAAACATGTCGTCCTGAATATTGGAAAAGTACACCGCCAATTTTGCGTAATACTGGCTGGCGATAAAAAACGCCCCAAACCAAATAACCAGAGACAACGCTTCTTTTGCGAAGCCGCGAATTAAACTGATCACTGCCGACAGGCCGATCACACTTAAAATGACAATATCTAACGAATTCATCTGTTCTTACATCTTAAGTTGGCGCGCATTTTAACAGAAAAAACGCTGACGCAAACGTTTTCTTATGGATTTAATGGCTTAAATTTGAGCAATCGACCTTTTGAGCCAGTAATTTTTTCCAACTCAGTCACTTGTCGCTCTAGCTTACTCTTTGACACATCTGGGCCAATAATCACACGAGTAAAACCATTTTCGAGTTTAGTGTGTGCTTGATAACCGCGTTTTTGTAGGTCTTTAACAACGTTTTTCGCATTCTCTGCGTTCTTCAACGCCATCAACTGAATAATCCAAGCACTGTCCTGATATTCATTGCGCTCAGGAACCTCTTTAACTACGACAGGCAGAGGTTCATCATTCACCTTTTCAGCAGAGGCAGGAGCCTCAGGTTCTTGCACAACAACTTCAACTGGTGTTTCAGGTAGGCTTGCAGAATCATCAATGGGCTCCAAAACTTCGAAGCTTTCTACATCGCTATCAAGCTCTGGCTTAATCGGAATACTGGCGACTTCTTCCTTGTAATGCGTTTTTTTACCATCAAGGACATCTGGTAATACGATCACGCCGATCGCCACCAAAATGATGGTGCCGACCAGACGATTTTGAAACTTACTTGCCATTTACTCTCCTTGACTCTGCCAGTGTTCGAGTACTTCACCAACCGTATGGAAAGAACCTACAACCAGAATGACATCTTCCGCTTCAGCCTTTGTCAACGCGGCTTTAAATGCGTCGACAGGAGCTTCAAAGCGGTCATTGCCATCAGGAAGATACTCACAAAGTTCCGCTGCACTTGCAGCTCTTGGCCCTTGTAACGACGCTGGATACCAATGGCTGGCAACCGGAGCCAACACTTCAAGCGTGGCCTTAATATCTTTGTCGTGCAGCATCGCAACCACAGCGTGGATTTTTTTATCCAAGTACTTCTGTTGAATGCGTTCAACCAAATACTCAGCAGAATGCGGGTTGTGTGCCACATCGAGGATGATTATAGGCTTCGTACTCACCACCTGCATTCGACCAGGTAGCTTAGCGCTGTTGAGGCCTTTAACGATGTTGATGTCCGACAAGTCCAGATTTGCTGTCGCGAGTGCCATTAAAGCGGTTGCTGCATTTTGCAAAGGTAAACCAGGGATAGGAAGCGCTTCTAACTCGTATGGGCCATGCGTCCAACGCCAAGTATGTTCATCGACAACTTGATAGTTATACTGAATTTCCACTTGATAAAGTTCTGCACCAATATCATCAGCATGCGCTGCCACAGTAGAAGGCGCCTTGGGCTGACCACAGATTGCGGGCTTACCACTTCGGTAGATGCCTGCTTTCTCATAGCCAATCACATTGATGTCATCACCGAGCCAGTCAACATGGTCGATAGCGAGGCTAGTAATCACCGAAACATCATGGTCAACAACATTAGTGGCATCCAATCGCCCTCCTAGCCCGACTTCTAGCAATACGACATCCACTTTTTCAGTTTGGAAAAGGCGCAACGCCGCCAAAGTCCCATATTCAAAAAAGCTTAGGCTAATATCACCACGTTGCTTTTCAATAAAATCAAACGCTTCTGTGTGCTTCTCATCAGCCAGATCTTGGCCATTAATACGGACACGTTCGTTATAACGAATTAGGTGGGGAGAACTGTAAACACCAACGGAGTAACCTGCATCAAGCAATATGGCTTCCATAAGTGCACAAGTGGAACCTTTTCCATTGGTCCCCGCGACAGTAATCACAGTAGGAGCAGGTTTAACTAGATTGGTTTTCTCGGCGACAGCCTGAACACGATCTAGACCGAGATCGATAGCAGAGGTGTGTATGTTTGTTAAATAATCAAGCCACATCGCAAGAGGGGATGTGGCTTGAGGAATTTGGGTTTGACTCATCTAACTCTAACCAAGTAATTGTGGTTGTTTGTTAGTTTGTTACTTTACCCTTTTTCGTCCGCTTCTGGTACAGAATAAGCAGCTTCATTTTGTGAATCGTTCACAGAAACCACTAGAGGCGAAGGTTGGTTGGTCATTTTCGCAATCAGGCTACCAACACGCTGACGCATTTCGCGGCGATCAACGATCATATCGATAGCACCATGCTCAAGCAAGAACTCGCTGCGCTGGAAACCTTCCGGAAGATCTTCACGTACCGTCTGTTCGATAACACGACGACCAGCGAAACCGATCAACGCTTTAGGTTCACCGATATTTACGTCACCTAGCATTGCCAAACTTGCAGAAACACCACCCATCGTCGGATCAGTCATGACTGAGATAAACGGCAGGCCTTTTTGAGACAGACGCTCAAGTGCAGCACTGGTTTTCGCCATTTGCATTAGAGACATCAAAGCCTCTTGCATACGTGCACCACCACTTGCAGAGAAACAAACAAGACCTGTGTTGCTCTCAATAGCCGCTTCTACAGCGCGGACAAAACGAGCGCCAACTACAGAGCCCATTGAACCGCCCATGAAAGAGAATTCAAATGCACAAGCAACAACAGGAAGGCCTAATAGTTCACCTTTCATTACAACAAGGGCATCTTTCTCCCCACTGCTCTTTTGTGCAGCCGAGATACGATCTTTGTATTTCTTTGAATCTTTGAACTTAAGCTTGTCTTGTGGCTCAAGTTCATCCGCTAGTTCAACACGGTTGTTTTCATCCAAAAATGTTTCCAGACGACGACGCGCCTTCATACGCATGTGATGATCACATTTCGGACATACTTCTAGGTTACGCTCTAGTTCAGCGTGATAAAGCACCTGTTCACAAGATGTACACTTGGTCCACACACCTTCAGGGATGGACGCTTTACGTGAACTAACAATGTTGCTTTTTTCTAAAATCTTTTCAAGCCAACTCATGGAAGACCTTTTTCTCTCATCGCCTCCGCACTTTGCGAAGGACAAAAATTCTGAATTTACGCGAGAGGATTAAAGCATATAAAATGCCAAGTGTAGACAAAAAACTGGTTGTACCTATTTCTTACACTAATGTCTCACGCCCTAAAGAACTGATTAGTTGGACAATTTATCACGAATTAGTTCAAATTGTCTGGCAAAAATAGTGGCCCAATTGGCACTCTTGGCAATTCAAATTCTGCTGGATAATCAACATCAACCAGATAGAGGCCTGCTGCCTTCGCTGTTGCTCCCGCAAGCTTGCGATCTTTCACTTCGAGCAACCACTTTATCCACTCTGGTTTCTGTTCCCCGCGGCCAACACAGATAAGGCTTCCGGTAATATTACGCACCATATGATGAACAAAGGCATTCGCCTTGATATCAATCACTACGTATTGTCCGTGACGAGTCACATCCAAGTGCATAATGTTACGCCAAGGGCTACGGGACTGGCAGTGTACCGCTCTGAACGACGTGAAGTCGTTCTCACCCAACAAATATTGACCAGCTTGGTGCATCTTCTCAGCATCTAACTCGCCGTGATAGTGGCTAACACCAGAGGACATAATGCCTGGTCGGAATGCGCTATTAAAAATGATGTATCGATAACGCCGTGCTGTAGCGGAAAAACGAGCATGGAACTCTTCAGGCACCTCTTTTGCCCAACGAACTGCAATATCATTCGGTAGATTGGCATTGACACCCATTGTCCACGCAACCATTTTTCGGCTGGCGCTAGTGTCAAAATGGACCACTTGACCCGTTCCATGAACGCCCGCATCAGTGCGCCCTGCACACTGCACTTCTACAGGATGGTTTGCAACGATACTCAGAGCACGCTCAAGTTTCTCTTGTACGCTTTTCACTTCTTTTTGTCGCTGCCAACCATAGTAATGAGTACCGTTATACTCAATACCTAACGCAATTCTCATCAGGGTGTTCTCTTTGAAAATGGGGCGGGAAGTATAAACATTTTTGCAAAAAAAGATAAGGGGGCTCAGCGCCCCCTTGTAGATTACTCATTCATCGACCGTTGATCGCATCGATTAAGTTTTTCGCCTCTCGGCGAATCTCGTCGCTACCATCCACAATAGCCTCTTCTAGCAACTTAATTGCGCCTTGAGCATCATTCATCTCAATGTAGATTTTAGCTAAATCAAGTTTGCCAGACGCCTCTGAATTGTTGTCAACATCAACATCTCCGGTATCCCCGATAACGTCTGGGAAGTCACTTAACCCGACATCAAGCTTCAACTCTTCTTCTTCAAAGCTTTGCTGCTCTTCTTTTTCAACCTCAGCCATCAGCTCATCAATGGTACGGAACTCTCCTTCTTGCGGATTGAAATCACCCAGCTCTTCTTGGTCTTCCCAGTTTTCATCTAAGATTTGAGCTTGTTCAGGACGATTACCATCATCCCAGACACCCTGTTGATCTTCCGGTATATCATCAGTAATTTGAGCTTGTTGTTCAGGGGATAAACTAAAGCCGTTCCAGTCTTCTCCCCCCACTTCCAGCATGGCTTCAATATCCATCCCTGCACTATCAGAAGTGACTGAATCGACAGGTTTATCAAAGTCAAAGCTAGCAGTTTGTTCTGGTTCACTTTCAGAAAGCAATTCATTAAATGCAGCTTCATTGAAAGCGTGATGCGCCAATTCCTCGGCTTCATCAGAACGATCCATGGCCTCAGATGGAATCTCTTCAAGAGATGGTAGTTCGAGCTCATCAAGTTTGAAGTCAACATCATCAGAACCACTATCGAACGCTTCGGCTAACGCATCTTGTTCGTCAAATTCAGGCAAGTCCCGCTCGTTGACTTCAAGAGATTCCTCCTGTTGAACAGTATTTACTTCAGGGTCTAGTTCCTCAATTGCGTCCGCCGACGCTCCTTGTTCTATATATCCTGGAATGTCTAAGTCATCGAGCTCTAGCGAGCCCTTTGACTCGGAAGGAGAAGATTCGAGTTCAGCTTCTTCAGTAACATCTACTAGTGCGTCTTCTTCGCTGTATTCTGGGAGATCTAAATCATCCAGTTCTAACGATTCTTCAGGCTCAGCGACAGGTGCTTCAAGCTCTGACTCTTCAGCAACATCCGCTAGTGCATCTTCTTCGCTGTATTCTGGAATATCTAAATCATCCAGTTCTAACGATTCTTCAGATTCAACGGCAGGTGCTTCAAGCTCTGACTCTTCAGCAACATCCGCTAGTGCGTCTTCTTCGCTGTATTCAGGTAACTCTAAATCATCCAGCGCTAAAGACTCTTCTGACTCAGCGATAGGCGCTTCATGCTCTGGCTCTTCGGCAACATCCGCTAGCGCATCTTCTTCACTGTATTCTGGAAGATCTAAATCGTCTAAGGCTAACGACTCTTCAGGTTCAGCGATAGGTGCTTCAAGTTCAGGCTCTTCGGCAACGTCTGCTAGTGCGTCTTCTTCGCTGTATTCTGGAAGATCTAAATCGTCTAAGGCTAACGACTCTTCAGGTTCAGCGACAGGTGCTTCAAGCTCTGGCTCTTCGGCAACATCTGCCAGTGCGTCTTCTTCGCTGTATTCTGGAAGTTCTATATCATCCAGTTCTAACGATTCTTCAGATTCAACGACAGATGCTTCAAGTTCAGGCTCTTCTGCAACATCTGCCAGTGCGTCTTCTTCGCTGTATTTTGGAAGATCTACATCATCCAGTTCTAACGATTCTTCAGATTCAGCAGCAGGTGCTTCAAGCTCTGGCTCTTCGGCAACATCCGCTAGTGCGTCTTCTTCGCTGTATTCTGGAAGATCTAAATCGTCTAAGGCTAACGACTCTTCAGGTTCAGCGACAGGTGCTTCAAGCTCTGGCTCTTCAGCAACGTCTGCTAGCGCGTCTTCTTCGCTGTATTCTGGAAGATCTAAATCATCCAGTTCTAATGAATCTTCAGATTCAACGGCAGGTGCTTCAAGCTCCGGCTCTTCGGCAACATCGGCCAGCGCATCTTCTTCGCTGTATTCTGGAAGTTCTATATCATCCAGTTCTAATGATTCTTCAGATTCAACGGCAGGAGCTTCAAGCTCAGGCTCTTCAGCAACGTCTGCTAGCGCGTCTTCTTCGCTGTATTCTGGAAGATCTAAATCATCCAGTTCTAATGAATCTTCAGATTCAACGGCAGGTGCTTCAAGTTCAGGCTCTTCTGCAACATCCGCTAGCGCGTCTTCTTCGCTGTATTCTGGAAGTTCTATATCATCCAGTTCTAACGATTCTTCAGATTCAACAACAGGTGCTTCAAGTTCTGGTTCTTCGGCAACGTCTGCTAGTGCACCTTCTTCGCTGTATTCTGGAAGATCTAAATCGTCTAGGGCTAACGACTCTTCAGGTTCAGCGACAAGTGCTTCAAGTTCTGGCTCTTCGGCAACGTCTGCTAGTGCATCTTCTTCGCTGTACTCTGGAAGCTCTATGTCATCCAGTTCCAATGAATCTTCTGACTCAGCAACAGGCGCTTCAAGCTCCGGCTCTTCTGCAACATCCGCTAGTGCGTCTTCTTCGTTGTACTCTGGAAGCTCTATGTCGTCCAGTTCCAATGAATCTTCTGACTCAGCAACAGGCGCTTCAAGCTCCGGCTCTTCTGCAACATCCGCTAGTGCGTCTTCTTCGCTGTATTCTGGAAGATCTAAATCATCCAGCGCTAGCGACTCTTCTGACTCAGCGGCAGGTGCTTCAAGCTCTGGCTCTTCAGCAGCAGGCGTATCAGCCATGAGATCATCAGATATTGCTTCGGACGCTTCATCTTCAATCAGCCAATCATCATCTTCCGGAACCCCAAATTCATTTGGAATAGCTTCAGGCATTGGGGCCGCTGATTGTTCTATTGCTGGTTCTGGAGTCTCTGGAGTCTCTGGAGTCTCTGGAGTCTCTGGAGTCTCTGGAGTCTCTGGAGTCTCTGGAGTCTCTGGAGTCTCTGGAGTCTCTGGAGTCTCTGGAGTCTCTGGAGTCTCTGGAGTCTCTGGAGTCTCTGGAGTCTCTGGAGTCTCTGGAGTCTCTGGAGTCTCTGGAGTCTCTGGAGTCTCTGGAGTCTCTGGAGTCTCTGGAGTCTCTGGAGTCTCTGGAGTCTCTGGAGTCTCTGGAGTCTCTGGAGTCTCTGGAGTCTCTGGAGTCTCTGGAGTCTCTGGAGTCTCTTCAGATGGTGTGTCCGTTTGCTCCTGCTGAGCAAGTAAATCTTCCTCAACAGGCGCATTTTCTTCAGCAGCAATGGCAGTACTCTCATCTAACTCTGCTGAAGAAGTAACCGGAACTTCATGACTCTCTTCCAGTTCAGAACTTGGGTTTTCGACTTCATCAATAGCAGACGTCAGCCAATCATCTTCGTGCTCGGACTCCGAACCCGTAGCTTCCGGCTCATCGAGTTCAAGTGGTTCTACATCGCTTGAAAGAGCATCCTGATTTTCGTCCTCAGCCAAATCAAACTCAGACTCTTCGGCTAATTCAGGGTTTTCCACCTCATCAATCGCTGAAGTCAGCCAATCATCCTCTTCTGGCTCTGGCTCTGGCTCTGGCTCTGGCTCTGGCTCTGGCTCTGGCTCTGGCTCTGGCTCTGGCTCTGGCTCTGGCTCTGGCTCTGGCTCTGGCTCTGGCTCTGGCTCTGGCTCTGGCTCTGCAAAGTTTGAATCATCTTCAGGTTGCGGTGCAACAGCTTCCTCAGATACTGCTTCACTTAAATCGGGTTCATCCAAATCAAGCTCATCGAGCAATGGATCACCTTCGGGCGCAGCGCTCAACATGTCATCGATAAAATCTTCACTGGAGAATTTATCTGTACCAGCAATGTCATCCAAAGACTCAACAGCGTCAGCAAGCGCAACATCTTGGTTCAACTCATTGCTCAGAGTGAGATCTTCATTCTCTTCCTCTACCGATTCATCGCTCTGCTTTTCAATCTCTAGCAACTCTTCAAACAGGTCGGTGCCTTCATCACCGAGTTCTTCAGTAACTTGCTGTTGTTGCTCAGATTGTGTCTCGAATAAATCATCCAGTAACTCTGTACTATCTTCAAGTGAGCTTACATCTTGGGTATGATCATCAGACAAAAACTCATCAAGTGTTTCGGTTGACTCTGCATCAAGCTCATTGCTGTCATCGGTGATCAGTTCATCGAAGACATTATCATCGCTAAGATCGAGATCGTCGCTTAAGAAGTCATCTAGCGCCTTATCTGAACTAGGATCTGTCTCCTCACCATCATCAATCAGCTCATCGAGTAAGTCTGTACTGTTTTCACTGACTTCTGGTGTTGGCTCTTCCACCATTTCATCCAGAAGCGCAGTCTCATCAAGTGCTTCAGCTTCAAGCTTTTCTAGGTCTGCCTGAGCTTCCACTTGAGCAAAGAGGTCATCAATTTCGCTATCTGACGCTAGACTAGGCTCATCTGTATCGGTGCTCCCAGCATCATCATCACTCAGATCAAAGCCACCATCAGCCTCATCAAGCAACGAGTCAAAGTCCAGATCGTCACTCGTATCATCAGTGTCACTTTCATTGAACAAGTCGTCTAACAGTGACTGATCCAACTCATCGGTGCCAAGATCTTCCGAGTCTCCATCTGATGCCAGCAGTGAGTCTAGCTCGTCTTGAGAAATCTCATCGTCATCATCTGATAAATCAAATTCACCTTCTGGTGACTCATCCTCAATAACAACTTCATCCAGGGCTCGCTCCATTTCTTCAAGGCCCAGTGCTTTATCTTCGCTATTCACACTGATGCCATTGGAGCTCATATCCATATCGGCAAGCGCTTCGTCTAGCTCGCCATCGTCCCCGATGCCCGCGAATGGGTCTTCGCCATCTTCACCTTCAAGATTGAAATCGAGATCGTTATCTTCTAAGTCGGCAAAGACATCTACTTCGCCATCTTCTTTACCTTCATCTAAACCAGAATCATCCGAGAACAACTCTTCTTCATCGTCGGTTGATTCACCAAACAAGTCATCATCAAGCAGTAAATCATCATCCACTTCTTCATTAAGAGAATCCGGAGCGATTGGCGCAACAGGTTCAGCGGTTTGTTCGGTCGCGGTTTGTGCTTCTGAATCTTCTTTCTTACGGCGACCCAGCAAGATCATGATCAGCAAGCCAATCAGCAAGCCTGGGATGATAGCCAGCGCAGCGACAAGCCAAGTATTAGAGAGCAGTTCATCGAGCGGAGAGGGTTGCATTTTCTGCTCTTCGGCAAGTCGCAGACGTTCCGCTTCGAGTAATTTTTCTACCTCATTGCGAATGCGAGACTCATCACCCAGCTCATCTTTCAGCACATCCACTTCGGACTGAACATCAGCCAACATCAAGCGCAACTTATGATTTTTCTCTTCCAGAGCCATCAACTCGCCTTCTGAACTTTCGAGTTGTTTCTCCAAAGTCGAAACTTGCGCTTTTTGCTCTTGCTTGGCTATTTTTGCTAAATCCGCATTTGGCTGCATTGCCGGTTTGGTATCATCCATCATTGGCTTTTCAGCGTCAGATGGTTTCATTTCTTCAGGTTGTTGCTGAGGCGAGGTTTGCGGGGTTGGGCGAGAAACCGCAGGAATATCCGTCAAGCGTGCTTGATGGGCCGCCATAACATTGACAGCTTCTTGTGTCGAAACGCTTTGAACTTGAGCCAACGAAGGAATTCGTAGTGTACTGCCTGGAATAAGCTCGTGGATGTTTTGATTTTCAAACGCTTGAGGGTTTAGCTGATACACAGCAAGTAACGTTTGTTGTACAGAAACGCTAGCTGATGGACGCAAACGGCTGGCAATAGCCCAAAGTGTTTCTTGAGAAGTAGTTGGTCCATAAAAGCGAGAAGGCTCGTTGTTACGCAGATCTTGGGGGACAAAATCAGAATATTGCGGCGATGCTTGTATCTCGCCGTCAGGTCCCTTAAGGCGAATAGTTTCTGCACTAACAATCGATGTCTGAGTCACGGCTACTAATGCAACAGGCAGCAGCAGACGCTTAAAAATTCGAAGCATAGAAGGCTCAGCTATGTGCTCAATAAATTTTAATGTAATGATCTGTTAAATATATCGGATAAACACGCTAAAACTATAGGTGCATAGCTAAAAAATGTGTGGCTGCCGCCATATTCGCACTAATCTCACACTAAATTTAGGAATCTGATTAAAAAAGCCTCACACGATGGTGAGGCTTTGCTATAAGTGTTAATAATACGCTCAGTAGTAATCGCGAATCAGAACTTCTGCAATCTGAACCGCATTGGTTGCTGCGCCTTTGCGAACGTTATCTGCTACAACCCACAAGTTGATACCACTATGGTGGCTGATATCGTTGCGAATACGACCAACCATCACGTGATCTTTACCACCCGCATCACGAACCTGTGTCGGGAAATCTTCACCATGGAACACTTCAACCCCCTCGGTCTGCTCTAATAAATTAGCCACTTCATGAGCATCAATAGGTGCACGAGTTTCGATATGAAGTGCTTCCGCATGACCATAGAAAACAGGCACTCGCACACAAGTCGGGTTAACCGTGATTGACGAGTCATTAAAGATTTTCTGCGTTTCCCACACCATTTTCATCTCTTCTTTGGTGTAGCCATTTTCCATAAACTGGTCAATTTGCGGCAGACAGTTAAAAGCAATTTGCTGTGAGAACTGCTCATTTTCAGCCGGCATGCCATTAAGCAGCTTAGCAGTTTGGCCTGCCAACTCATCGATACCAGATTTACCAGCGCCAGAAACGGATTGGTAAGTCGAGACATTAATACGATCGATGCCCACGGCATCATGAATCGGCTTAAGTGCTACCAACATTTGAATCGTCGAACAGTTCGGGTTAGCGATGATATTGCGGTTACGGAACTCGGCAATCGCTTCAGGATTAACCTCAGGCACAACCAAAGGAATGTCATACTCATAACGGAAGTTAGAGGTATTATCGATGACAATCACCCCTTCATCGGCGGCGATTGGCGCCCACTTAGCCGATAGTTCTCCTCCAGCGGAAAACAGGCCGATGTGTACCTGAGACCAATCAAAGTTCTCAACGTTTTCGACTTTGATGGTTTTGCCATTAAAACGGTAAGTCTTGCCTTCACTGCGTTCACTGGCTAGCAGAAAAAGGTCACCAACAGGAAACTTACGTTCCTGCAGTACTTCGAGAATTGTTTCACCGACTGCGCCGGTCGCACCTAAAATGGCAACGTTATATTGCTGGCTCATTGACTTACCTCAATTTGAAAACCTAATTTCGCTAGTGGTTGCAGGTTAGCCTCTGCATTTCCTCTTAGCGTGACTGCACTATATTCACGGCGATCCCAGTAGTTCTTACGCATCAAGTCAAACGCACCGGTTTGACTGATTTCACGACGGAACAATGCATCGTCTTTACGCACATCATAGACAAGTTGCGTCAGATTGTGCAGCGTGGCTTCTTCCCAAGCTCTGTCCAATACTAACTCCGGCACTGGAGCTGTAGGCAGAAGTTCACTGGCATGTGCACGTAAATCGTTATTCAGAAACTCGCAGAAGCTATTAAAAATCATCGTTGTCCCGCGAGCTTTCCCCTCTAAACCATAACCGGCAACATGGGGGGTTGCGAATGCTAGCAGAGGCAGAAGCTCCATATCAACCTCTGGCTCGAATTCGAACACATCCAATGCCGCAATAAAGCCATCTTGTTTTCTCAGACGAGCTTTCAACGCAGCGTTGTCAACGACTGGCCCGCGCGCCGCATTGATTAAAATTTGGTCACCACGTAACTTATTCAACACAGTTTCATTGATTAGATGATGAGTCGGAAAATCACCATCACGGGTGATTGGAGTATGAGTCGTAATGATATCCGCTTGCTCAAACAATGCATCTAACGGGGTGAAATTACGCTCATCTCCCGCCGCTTGCTTAGGTGGATCATTGATAAGCACCTTAATACCGATGCCTTCCAAACATTGCTGTAGATAACTACCCACCTGACCTGCGCCAATAATTCCAACGGTTTTATCAAATACTGAAAAGCCTTGTTGCTGCGCAAGTACCATCATAACGCTGAACGCATACTCAGCTACACCGACTTTGTTGCACCCAGGTGCCGCGGTGAAAAAGATGCCTTTCTCTTTAAGTAACGCCTGATCAACATGATCCATACCAGCGGTTGCTGTTCCAACAAACTTCAGTCGATTCGCTTTAGAAATAAGCTCTGCATTCACTTTAGTAACAGAGCGAATCATCAACGCATCTACATCGACCAAGTCATCGGCGTTCAGAGTACGTCCGGATTTTAAAACAACCTCGCCCAGCTGGCTAAAAAGCTGCTCAGCATAAGGCATATTTTCATCAATTAGGATTTTCATGGCTTAAGAGATTTGATTTGAGAATTGCAGTGATTGTGCAGAAAAGCGCTGTCTCTGTCGAGCACTAGCGGCAGAAAGAAAAATGCCCGGCATAAGCCGGGCAAAGTTCCAGAACAAAAGGATCCCGACCCGCTCTCCATGGGTCAGAGTCTGCGTCTGTTCAACTACGTTTTGTATCAAAGCGTAGTCAAGCTCTGGAAACCTGTGTACTGGGAAACCCCAGCCGTTCAGTTAGCCTTGGTATTTTTTGATAACCAATGTTGCGTTTGTACCACCAAAACCAAAGCTGTTTGACATTACTGTTGTCAATTCTGCATCACGTGTTTCAGTCACGATGTCTAGGCCTTGAGCCGCTTCATCCAGATTTTCAACGTTCACGCTTGGTGCGATGAAGTTGTTGTCTAGCATTAGCGTAGAGTAAATCGCTTCATGTACGCCAGCCGCACCAAGAGCATGACCTGTCATCGCTTTTGTCGCAGAAATTGCTGGGCTGTTGTCACCAAACAGTTCTTGAATAGCGCCTAGCTCTTTTACGTCACCAACTGGTGTTGATGTACCGTGCGTGTTCACGTAGTCAATTGCGTCTACGTCTTGCATCGCCATCTTCATACAACGCACTGCGCCTTCACCTGATGGAGCAACCATGTCGTAGCCATCAGACGTCGCGCCATAGCCAACGATCTCACCGTAGATTTTCGCGCCACGAGCCAGAGCGTGTTCTAGCTCTTCGATAACCAGCATGCCGCCGCCACCAGAGATAACGAAACCATCACGATCAGCATCGTAAGTACGAGAAGCTTTATCTGGCGTTTCGTTGTACTTAGTAGATAGTGCGCCCATCGCGTCAAACATCATAGTTTGAGACCAATCTAGCTCTTCACCACCACCAGCGAATACGATGTCTTGCTTACCAAGCTGGATAAGCTCCATTGCGTGACCAACACAGTGTGCAGAAGTGGCACACGCTGAACTCATTGAGTAGTTTACGCCACGGATTTTAAATGGCGTTGCAAGACACGCAGAAACTGTAGAGGACATAGTACGAGGAACCATGTAAGGGCCCACACGTTTCACGCCTTTTGCACGCATAGTATCTACTGCCAATGCTTGGTTCAGTGCAGAAGCACCACCAGAGCCAGCTACGATACCTGTGCGGTCATTAGAAACCTGTTCTTCAGTCAGGCCAGCATCTTCGATTGCCTGCTGCATTGATAGGTATGCATACGCAGCCGCATCACCCATAAAGCGCATCTGTTTACGGTCAATATGCTCTGATGGGTTGATTTTCAGATCACCCCAAACCTGTGAACGTAGACCTTGTTCTTTAAACTGCTCAGAGGCAGTAATGCCAGATTTACCTGCTTTTAGAGACGCTAAAACTTCTTCGACGTTGTTACCGATACTTGAAACAATACCCATACCGGTGATTACGACTCGTTTCATTATGACATTCCTATAATTCAAAAATCTGCTAGATGATAACTAAGTTACCTGTGAAAAGTGGTCAGCTTTCCCAGAAAACCGTACAATCGCCACAACTTTATCGTCTTCATCACAAAAATTCAGACATTATGACCTCAATTACCAATGCTCAGCTGGGCTGGAACGATGCCGGAACCCCAGTATCAGACCAGTTTGATGACGTTTATTTTTCCAACGTAAACGGCCTTGAAGAGACCCGCTACGTCTTTCTTCATCAAAATCATCTGCCACAAAGATGGCAAGATTATGACCAGCGTCGTTTTGTCATCGGAGAAACAGGCTTTGGTACAGGTCTGAATTTCCTCGCAGTTTGGCAATGGTTTGAAGAATTTAGGCGTCAAAACCCGGATGCGCCACTAAAAGAGCTGCATTTTGTGAGTTTCGAAAAGTACCCTCTGAGTAAAGATGACCTGATTAAAGCTCACCAAGCTTGGCCGGAACTGGCTGAATACGCAAGAAAATTACAGCAATATTATCCGATTGCGGTTCCAGAGTGCCACCGAATTGTCCTTGAAGACGGCGCGATAACCCTAGACCTATGGTTTGGTGATATAAAAGATTGCATGCCAAAAGTCCCTGTTGGTGAACAAGGGTTGATTGATGCATGGTTTCTTGATGGTTTTGCTCCCAGCAAGAATCCTGAAATGTGGAATCAAGAACTGTTCGATGGCATGGCCAAACTCGCTAAGCAAGATTGTACCTGTGCCACTTTCACTGCGGCGGGCTTCGTGCGACGTGGGTTGATTGAAGCCGGTTTCGAAATGAAAAAAGTCAAAGGCTTTGGCACCAAACGTGACATGATTGCCGGACACCTAGCCCAGCGGGAGCCTCACACTAACCATAAGCCTTGGTTCCATCGCGATAGTAGTGGCTCGACTCAGTCCGTAGCGATTATTGGCGGAGGTATTGCCAGTGCCACTTTAGCAACAACGCTCATCCGCCGAGGAATAAAAGTAACCCTATATTGCCAAGACTCCGAAGCCGCGCAAGGAGCGTCGGGTAATCGTCAGGGTGCAGTCTACCCACTACTGAATGGTTCGCACACAGGTGTCTCTCGCGTATTTGCTCCGGCTTTTTTGTTTGCTCGCCAGTTTATTGAACAAGCGGCTCAATCAACTAACTTTGACCATGATTGGTGTGGCGTGACTCAACTGATGTGGGATGAAAAATCACAAGCCAAGCTGGAACGCATGTTGAGTGGTAATTTTGATAATGGTCTTATCCGCCAACTTAGCGTTGAACAAACCAACCAAATACTTGGTTTGCCGGTTAATATGGGCAGCGTGCATTACCCACTTGGCGGATGGCTATGCCCAGCTCAGTTTACTCAAGAGTTGATTGAACATTTATCCCAAACTCCACTGTTTGAAGGACGTTATCAAACTAAGATAGACGATATGCGTTGGGATGAAGAACACGCTAGCTGGACATTAAGCAGCGGTGACAAAACCTTCACTCACGATACTGTTGTGGTAGCCAATGGTCATCAGTTCAGTGAATTACCTCAGACGAAAGACGTACCTCTTGGTCAGGTTAAAGGTCAGGTGAGCCATATTCCGACCAACAGTGAGCTCAGCAAACTCAAAACGGTGCTTTGCTACGACGGCTATATGACGCCGGTAAACCCGAATAACGGATTTCATTGCATTGGTGCGAGCTACGACAGAGAGAATCTGAATCGTGAGTTTGACCCCGTCGCCCAACAAGGTAACGGAGACAAGCTACGTAAATGTGTCCCAGAACAAAGCTGGCCCCACCAAGTCGACACCTCAGGTAACCAATCACGCCAGGGTATTCGTTGTGTGAGCCGAGACCACTTGCCATTTATTGGCAGTGTCGGAGATTTAGACAAAACCAAGCAGGTTTACCACAATCTGCAAACCACTAAGCTGGAAGACGCAGAAAAAGCGCCGTCTTACCCTAACCTATTCTGTATGCTTGGTCTGGGATCGCGCGGCTTAAGCTCCGCACCGCTCTTAGCAGAAACCTTAGCTTCACAGATATGTGGTGACCCACTACCGCTACCAGTGGATGTATTGGAAGAGCTTCATCCAAGCCGTATGTGGGTAAGAAAATTGAGAAAAGGCAAAGCCATCACTGAGCTCTAAAGTGACAAAGAGAGCTTACCGAGTCATTCCCTATAAGCTCTCTGTCTTAAGATCAGCGTAACGTTGATACTGCAGCTTTGACTTGCTCAGCCACTTCCTGACTTTTAAATGACCCGGACTCCAAGTCAAAATTGTCGTAAAAGCTTGGAATAGATACAGAGGCTTTCACTTCAGCACCAAAGTATGGAGCAGAACCTGTAGCAGCAGCTAAAACATTAGACGCACCGCCAGGGCCTGGTGATGTAGACAGGTAAATGGCTGGCTTATTGGCAAATACGTTACGCTCAATACGTGTTGCCCAATCAAACAGGTTTTTATACGCAGCAGGGTAAGAACCATTGTGCTCTGCGAAAGAAATAATCAACGCATCAGCCTGAGCAATGTCCTCCAAAAACGCTTTTGCTTCCTCAGCCTGACCAATTTCCTTTTCTTTATCTTCACTAAACAGCGGAACATCGTAGCTGTTAAGATCCAAGATAGTCACATCTGCTCCTTCAACTAGATGAGCAGCATAAGTTGCTAACGTTTTGTTGATAGACGTTGAGCTGGTTGAAGCTCCAAAAGCGACGATTTTCATAATTCTGTCTCCTGACTCTCTCCTTACTATGTACAGAAGAGCATATCCAGCGAACAGAAAACCAACAACTATAAAATGTTTAAGGGCTTGTTCGAAATATTCGAACAAGCCCTTAATAAAAAGATATCTGTAGAGGTTAGGCTTGATTGACTAACTCTAACCATAGGTCGTTGACGATAGTGCGATCGGCAGGACTCAATTCGGAACGTGCGTCATCCAGACTGCCTTGAATACGTACTTTCAGTTCTTCTATATCATTGACGCCTTCTTCTTCACACGAAGCAGCAGATAGAGAAATATGTCCACGTAGGTACCCACCAGCAAACAACTCATCATCAGATGCGGTCTCAATACGCGCATCAATCATTTCTAGTAGCTTCTCTTCAAATTCAATAATCATAATGCTCTATTGCCCGGGTCAGTTTGATTCTCAAAAAGAATGCAGAGCTTCTCACATTGAGAAAATTAACGCAAACCCTAGTTATATCAAGGGCTGGCAGCATGGCACGCGCTGTGCACTTCCTCAACTATTCAACGAAGTTCAGCGAGGAAGAACCCATGAAAAGAAAACAAACGGCTTTAAACATATCGGTGGTAGCCAGTGCTTTGTTCCAAGCATCATTCGCCTTTGCAGAGACACCATTCACCTCGTGTCCGACTCAAGCATTTTTGATTCAGAATCCAACAGGCACGCCAGTCGCCTATGGTGTCAACATCGACGTCGGTAGCTACGTCACACTGGATTCCAATTTAGATACTGCAAAGCTAAATGGTGTGGGTTATAGCAAACATGACGACTTCATTTACGGCTGGGATTATGGCACAGCCTCACTTTCTCGCATTGATTCCACCTTTACAAAAACGTTGCTCAATGTCAGCAAGCCATCTGGTGCCCCTACTTCTATCTACGTTGGTGACGTATCTCTTGATGAGAACGCCTGGTACGGCTATAGACCTAATTACGGGCTCTACAAAATTGATTTAGATACTCTTGTCATGGAGCTTTCATCACCGCCTAGCCAATTCGGTAATCCTTCAATATACGATTTGGCCTTTCATCCTGACAACAGCCTGGCTTATTCCATCGATTCAAATGGTTACCTTTGGGAGATTGATGTCAACGCTGGCACTTCCAATCGACTAAACCAACTGTTAGATAAAAATGTACTCGGATATCGCTTTACTTTTGGTGCGGTCTATTTCGATGTCGATGGTAATTTCTACGCCAGCAACAACAGCAATGGGTATGTCTTCAAAGTAACTATCAATGGAAACAGCTCCAACGCAGAATTTTTTGCTTATGGCCCTTCCAGTAATTCCAACGATGGTGCTCGCTGTGCTCTCGCTCCAGTCGAACCCAGTGAATACACCGATTTCGGCGATGCGCCAGACAGTTACAAAACGACTTTCGCTTCTTCTGGTGCGCGTCATGGTATGTCAGATCTTAAGTTAGGTTCTGTTATTGATGGAGAGACCGACGGTAGCCCATATCCGCTCAGTGATGATACTTCAGATGGTTCGGACGATGATGACGGTATCCAATTCCCCGTCCCAATTCAGGTGGGACAAACCAGTAAAATCATCGCAACGGCTGCAGGTACATCTGACAGTTCAGTGCTCAATGCTTGGATTGATTTCGACCGAGATGGTGAGTTTGAGTCTAACGAAATCATCATCAGCGACCAATCGATGAACGATAGCACTGGCGACATCTTCTTTACTGTGCCAACTTGGGCTGTCACCGGAGAGACTTGGGCTCGATTCAGAATTTCCAACACATCGGGCATTGGTCCAAGCGGCGGTGTTCCCGCGGGTGAGGTGGAAGACTACCTAGTCGACATCACGGAGAGCGGTGTAGTGACCGAACTATACCCCAGCGGTGGTGGTTATACTTCTTTCGCCTATGAAGATCAGTACCCAAGAAGCGGCGACTATGACATGAACGACGTCCTGATGAACGTTAAATACACGGAGTACCAGCTCAACGACCAAGTCATTCGCATGAAGATTGAAGGTCAGGTCGCCGCTCTCGGCGGTAACTACCACTCAGGTTTTGCTATTCGATTGCCTAATGTCGCAAAAGAAGACGTTAAATCAGATTCAGTACAACTTTACGTGAATAACGAGTTGCAAACCGCGACCGTACTAGAAACAGACACTGTCGACGCGGTATTCATCATTCACGAAGACTTGTGGGATATTACTGAGCCTGGTGAAGCTGAAGAGTGCACTATGTTCCGAACTCAAGAAAACTGCGGAACGAGTTATCGTCCAAGCTGGAGCCTCACCTTTTCGTTTGAAAATGCAGTCGACACATCAACCATGCCAGAATTCCCGTATGACCCATTTATATTTGCAGCACCTGGTCATTATTACGGTGATATTGGTTATCAGTTGACAGGCGGGTTCCCAGGACGAGGTTTAGAAATTCACCTCAAAAACCAATCCCCGACCAGTAAGTTTGACACGCGATACAAGTCTTACGGTGTCGATGCATCAAGTGGCGATACCCACTACCACGATGACAAAGGTCTACCTTGGGGTATAGAAATCCCTACAACCTGGCAGCATCCATACGAACAGGTCAATATTTTAGAGGCTTACACCAAATTTGACGATTACGCCGAAGACGCCACAGGTCAAACTGAACCGACCTGGTACGAAACTTCTGTAGACGGCAAAATTTATATCGACTAAAGGAGAAACGATTATGTGGAATATCAAACTGACGCACTTATTTGCAATGGTAATACTTGTTTCTCTCTCCGGCTGTGGCGGCGGCGGAGGTGGTGAAGGAGGCTCTTCAGGTTCATCAACGGGCTCTTCAGCCGCTGCAGCATCAACCGATGAAGATTCCAACACTTTGGCCGATGTGCGTATCGATTATGACAATAATCTTTCTTCGGTGTATCAGGTCGACATAGATGTCAGCCTACCTCACCTTTCAGCCTCTCAGGTTTACATCTCCGTCTGTGATAATGCTGGGGGGAACGTGGAGTCTGTTGACTATGACAAGTGCCTTTTGAAAGCTGCGTTGCAATCCGGAACAGGCAGTTATCAACTACGAGTACCTAATCATTGCGAATCATTGATTGCGGTAGTTTCCGTCATGGAACCCAACACTGCGCCATTGGTCTATACGCTCAATCACAACAACCAAGCCGAATCGACTTGGCTCATTCAGTAACGAAAAGCAAACCAGCCGCATACTGCGGCTGGTTTTACATTACTTCAAACATGGAATAATCCAGCGCAGGCTGTTGATAAAAAGACCGTAATGCATCTGAAAGCATACGAACACGCAGTGGCATACCCTGCTCAAATATCTTGCCGACTTCCGTATGAACTTTGTGCATAAAGGCTAAACGATCAGGTTCAAAGTCTCCGTTTAAGTTGTCACAGCTCACTGTAAACGGAAAACCTGCGCTAAGAGAGAGGATCCACTCATACGCCTGAGGTCGAATTTCTACTTTCTCAAACTCAGCCTGAACCGCTTCAGTGCGTCCATCCGGTTCGTACCAATAGCCGAAATCCTCTAATAAGCGACGCTCTGGTCCTGCGACACACCAATGCGCGATTTCGTGAAGTGCTGACGCATAGAAACCACGAGCAAAAATAATCCGGTGATTAGGCTGACTGTCATCCGCTGGCAGGTAAATAGGCTCGTCGCCCCCTAACTCCAAACGCGTATTATATTCACTTAGAAAAGTGGCGTTAAAAATGTTGATCAGATCCTGATATTTGTGGCTCATGGGGATAAAATCATGGTTTAAATTACAGCGCTCGGCATTCTCGCATTTTTGATCCCAATTGCAAATCCCTACACCAACTACTGACATTAGAAATAATTATGCGAAAGCCCCCTTCACATTCATAAAATCTCATTCGTCACAGATCACATTTCCCACTAAACTGCCTTTTATTGGTTACAGAATGGCAAATTTCCAATCCGCTAGTCACGTAGGGCAAAACAATGTTATTGAGCATTTTATATATCATTGGCATCACGGCTGAAGCCATGACCGGCGCACTCAGTGCAGGTCGAAGAAAAATGGATTGGTTTGGGGTTATGCTCGTTGCGAGTGCAACAGCGATTGGCGGTGGAACAGTGCGCGATATCCTCCTCGGCCACTACCCGCTCGGCTGGGTAGAGAATCCACAATTTCTCGCGATCACCTGTATTGCGGGCGTGCTAACCACGGGATTAGCCAAATGGATCATCAAGTTTAAAGGGTTGTTCATTCGCCTCGATGCGCTGGGCCTGATTGTGTTTAGCATAATCGGTACTAAAGTGGCGTTAGCAATGGGCCATCATGCAATGATCTGTATGGTAGCGGCACTGGTAACAGGCGTTTTTGGTGGGCTATTACGTGACTTAATCTGCCGTCAAACACCGCTTGTATTGCACGAAGAGTTATACGCGTCTGTCGCCCTGATTGCTTCAGGCCTTTACTTAGCCTTGCTGGAGTTTGGTATTAATGACGTCACCGCGACCATCTCAACGCTAGTCGTAGGCTACATGCTGCGCATGGCTGCGGTTCGCTTTAAATGGCGTCTGCCTTCATTCCACCTAGAGACTGAAGGTTCTCTGCACTAATTCACAACGCCCCACTCTCGGGGCGTTTTATTCTCTAGCTTGTCGCCTATCTATGAATAATATTCGCCCGAATATTTACCGCTAAGAATCATTTGTGAGCCAACTTGGATTTACCACCAAAACCTGCCATCGAAGCGCGATTGTGCGATGAAAGTACATTCAAGTATTCTGCAAATCTCTTCATTGGTTTAATAACGCCTCTTCAAAACGACGTACTTGCTCACCAATCGCTAACATATTGATGCAACTTTCAATTATGAGTGCGTGACGGGTTAATTATCCGTTAATTTGTCCTGTGACCTTTTGCACAAACACAGCAGACGACTTATTTTACTCTGGTCACCCGCAAGGAAGAGTCCGACTTCACTATCGTTAATCTCTCTCCATTCTTTTCCTTGCCGTCACTTAAAATAAGCTGAAAGGTCTGAAGATGAGAAACAAACAACGTATTACCCTATCGGCAATAACGCTAGCCGTCATCTTGGCTGGCTGTAGTTCCACGCCAAAAACAAATGATGCTTCCACCCAGCTGACGGCACTACTTGACAGCTACCAACATGAATCACAATCTCTGGATAGCACTCACTTTGGTATCATCAATGATCAGATGGCTGCCGCACGTCAGTCTTTGGATCGTATCTATCTCGACAAGCTTCTTGAAATAGAAAGAAGCGCTTTAACCGATGAAGAAAAGGTCTATTACGACACGTTCCGCTTTGACCGCACCATTGCGATTCGTGGTGCAAGCTTCGCCAATACACGTTTTGGCAACTTCGATGTCCCAGTCACGCATTTTTACAACTACATCCAGTGGAATGCCGAAGAAGCGGGCGCTGCGATTGATGATTCAGACAGTGAACAAACGTACCAAGATCAACTTACCATACTCAAAGAGTACACTTCCTGGGTCAGGGGCTTACACAGCCAATACCAGCAAGCTACGCAGCAGGGTATTCAACTACCCGCCATTCTTGCTGAGCGCCTATATCAAAACAGCGTGGACACGATTAGCTACAATAATTTTGCCATGCTCAAGATAGGATTAAACGACTTAAAAACTCAGTCAGGGTATACGCCAACTTTTATCAATCAATACACGCAGGAAGTTGAGAAAGCACAGCGGGCAACCCAAGAGCTGTTAGCGTATCTACACAATCAGTACGTTAAAAGCGCTCGCGGTGAAGGCCAACTCACCGACAAGAATATTGGCTGGGGTGATTTACCCAATGGGCAGAGCTGGTATCAGTGGCACCTAGACCGAAACAGTACTACCGGAAAGTCAGCCGCCGAGTTACATAATATGGGTGAACAACTGGTCGCAGAAGCTAAAGCGGAAATGATTCGCGTGGCAAAAGTGGTGGTGGCCAAGCGCGGTTCCATCGTGGAAGCTGCGTATCGTGATCCAGCAACAGGAGACGTTTCACCTCGGACGTTTGAACTCGCGACGGACTCAGGTCAGATCAATCTCGGCGAGTTTTTTAAATACCTCAACAGCGAGCAATTCTTTTATGGCCGAGATGGTCTACAAACAACAAACAAGCAATACGCAGCAGTCTGCAGCAGCGCGTCCTCTCCTTCTGCCTGTGAAAACGCGCTGACAGACTATTACGTGTTTAAAGACAATGCCAACGGTGTCGTTGCCAGCTATTTTAAACCTATCGAAGCCGACTACACCATAGAGCCAACCCCTGCTGAAAGCGAGATGTATGATGGTGTGGCCTCTTACGATAACAATGTGTTCACTCTCAACACTAACCCAGATTACAGCCTGCAAAAATGGAATGTCTCGACCTTGCTGTTACATGAAGCGGCGCCTGGTCATCATTTCCAAAACGCGTACGCGCAGGAATACCCACCTGCTAATCTGCCCGATTATATGCAGGATATCTGGTACACCGCCTATGGTGAAGGTTGGGCGCTCTACACCGAGTGGCTTGGTATCGAAATGGGCATTTATGGAGAGCTTAACGAGCAGAATCAGCCGACGTTTGTTAACGGCAAAGGCATGTGCGCTCCCAACACTGACTATAGCCAGTTCCAAGGTGGAATCTATACGGATGAGCAAGAGTGTAACGCCCTACAGTACTTTGGCAGTCTAAACGAAGCACAGCTGAGGAATATGCGATTGGCGGTCGATACCGGCATTCACGCTAACGGCTGGAGTATTCAGCAAGCACGCGATTATATGCACGCCAACTCCGCGCTCGGCGAAGGTGATATAGAGTCAGAAAGCTTCCGCTACGCCGCCTATGTCGGTCAGGCGGTTTCTTATAAGTCCGGTTATCTGGTTATCCGAGAATTGCTTGAAAAGGCTCAACAAGAGCTAGGAGATAAGTTTGAATACGCTGAATTCCACGACCAACTGCTACGCTACGGGCAGCAACCGATGGAAGTGATGAAAAGCAACATCAACAACTGGATTTCAGCAAAACAATAAGCCTAATTAAAAACGGCTTCCTTGTGGAAGCCGTTTCTATTCATTAAATCTGAGGTGTTTCTGTCGTCACACCGTGATTCTGACCTCGATGGCGAAGTAAGTGATCCATCACTACAATTGCCAGCATTGCTTCTGCAATAGGCACTGCGCGAATACCAACACATGGGTCATGACGACCTTTGGTGATCAGCTGAGTAGGCTCTCCTTCTCTGGTGATGGTTTCACCCGGAACGGTGATACTAGACGTCGGCTTTAGCGCAATGTTCGCAACAATATCCTGACCAGTCGAGATACCACCTAAAATGCCACCAGCATGGTTACTACCGAAACCGTTTGGAGACAAAGTATCACGGTGCTCGCTGCCCTTTTGGCTAACAACGTCGAATCCATCGCCGATTTCAACACCTTTGACCGCGTTGATGCTCATCAGCGCATGAGCGATATCAGCATCCAGACGGTCAAACACAGGTTCGCCTAAACCAACAGGTACGTTGGTGGCGACAACCTGTAGTTTGGCACCAATCGAGTCGCCTTGCTTTTTAAGATCGCGAATCAGCTGATCTAACGCATCAACTTTGTCGACATCTGGGCAGAAAAACGCGTTATTTTCGATCTCGCCCCAATCCACTTTCTCAATCGACACATCACCCATTTGAGATAGGTAAGCGCGGATTTCGATACCAAACTCTTGCTTCAGGTATTTCTTAGCGATAGCACCCGCAGCTACACGCATAGCGGTTTCACGTGCGGAAGAGCGGCCTCCGCCTCGGTAATCACGCACACCGTATTTCTGGTGGTAGGTATAGTCAGCGTGACCTGGACGGAACTTATCTTTAATTTCCGAATAATCTTTTGAGCGTTGGTCTGTGTTTTCAATCAACAGACCAATCGAAGTACCCGTGGTTTTACCTTCGAATACGCCAGACAGAATCTTCACTTCATCTGGTTCGCGACGTTGAGTGGTATAACGAGAAGTACCCGGACGACGACGGTCCAGATCCGTCTGAATATCTGCTTCAGTTACTTCCAGCCCTGGAGGGCACCCGTCGACTATACATCCTAGTGCGATACCGTGACTTTCTCCGAATGTCGTCACTCGGAAATGCTGTCCGATACTGTTTCCTGCCATTACTTCCTCAAATTTCTTCAGCTCTGTAAACAAAGCTGTACATTACAATTGTTCGTAAATTCATAGTGGCGTTATTGCGATTTGATGTAAAGCCCTAAAGCCGATCTATTTTGCTTTTCTTTACCAATAAAAAACGCCGGACAGGGCTGTCCGGCGTTTTATCAAATCAAGCGAGCTGAATAATACTCAGTCTTTATAGATAGAGAACTCTTCTGCATGTTGCAGCATTTGTTCACGCGTCAGCATGAATACACCATGGCCACCATTTTCAAACTCAAGCCAAGTGAACGGGATATGTGGATATTGCTCCATCATATGAACCATAGAGTTACCCACCTCACAGATAAGAATACCGTTTTCCGTCAGGTAATCTGGCGCATTAGCCAGAATACGACGCACCAGTTTCAGGCCATCCGTACCCGCAGCGAGGCCAAGCTCAGGCTCATGAGTAAACTCATCAGGCAAACTGTTCATGTCTTCTTGATCCACATAAGGTGGGTTAGACACAATCAGGTTGTACTTCTCTTTAGGCAGATCACGGAACAGATCCGAGCGAATAGGGAATACCTGCTGCTCCATACCATGGTCCTGAACATTCTGTTCGGCAACCTGCAGTGCATCTGTCGAAATATCAATGGCATCAACTTCTGCATCCGGAAAAGCATGTGCACAGGCGATCGCGATACAGCCACTCCCGGTACACAGGTCCATGATGCGTGTTGGCTCTTCGATTAGCCAAGGTTGGAACTCTGCCTGAATCAGCTCACCAATTGGAGAACGAGGCACGAGAACACGTTCATCGACAAAAAACTCTAAACCACAGAACCAAGCTCGGTTGGTCAGGTAAGCGGTTGGAGTACGCTCATTAATTCGTTTCACAACGCGCTCAACAATGCGCAGGCGCTCGCTGCTGGTTAAACGAGAGTTTAATACATGCGGAGGCACATCAATTGGCAAGTACAACGTTGGCAGGATCAGCTGAACCGCTTCATCCCATGCGTTATCAGTACCGTGACCATAAAATAGGTTTGCGGCGTTGAAACGACTCACAGTCCAACGAATCATATCCTGAAGCGTGTGTAACTCTGATACCGCTTCTTCTACAAAAATCTTATCCAAAATTGCCTCCGAAAAGCGCTACAATACTGCCAATAGCATTTTATTTATGTATCTATGACCCAATGAGCAAAAAAGACACCGAAATTGATGATGATTTCGCCCTTTTCAGGGATGCAGTACAAGGCGTAAAAAAGTTGCGACAGGATACCATAGTCCAGCAGCCAAAAAAAAATACTAAGCAAAAAGAAATCAAACGTAGCGCGCGTGAAGCCCGCGATACAGAGTTTTATTTTTCTGATGAGTTCGTGCCACTTCTCAACGAAGACGGCCCGACTCGCTATGCCCGCGATGATGTTTCTCAATATGAGGTGAAACGCCTTCGCCGTGGGGTGTACGTCCCGGATGTGTTCTTAGATATGCACGGTATGACACAAAATGAAGCGAAGCGTGAACTCGGCTCGATGATCGCATACTGCATCAAAAATGAAATTTCGTGTGCGTGTGTTCAACACGGCATTGGTAAGCATATTCTCAAGCAGAAAACGCCGCTTTGGTTGGCGCAGCACCCTGATGTGATGGCATTTCACCAAGCACCATTAGAGTTTGGTGGTGACGGCGCTTTGTTGGTTCTGCTGTCGATACCGGAAAAATAGAAACACACTCATAAATAGAAGCCAGCTTCTATTGCCTTAAGTCTGGTGGAATCGGTAACTCTGACGCTTTAAAGTGCGGACGCTGGCCACCACGTTTGCGGTACTGCTTAAGCTGGAACACATAGGCCAGTACTTGCGCCACCGCTGTAAACAGACCATCAGGGATCTCTTGCTCTAATTCCGTAGAGTGATATAACGCTCGAGCAAGCGGAGGGGCTGGAATAACATAAATGTCGTGTTCACGAGCAATTTCTCGTATTTTTAGCGCCATGTGATCGGTACCTTTCGCCACCACAATCGGCGCTTTATCAGTATCCTGTTTATAGCGCAGAGCCACAGAGAAGTGCTCCGGGTTAGTGACAATTACATCGGCTTGTGGGACTTCTGACATCATTCGACGTTGAGCGGCTTCGCGTTGCAACATACGTATCCGCCCTTTAACTTCAGGCTTACCTTCCGTTTCCTTATACTCGTCTTTGACTTCCTGTTTGGTCATCTTCAATTGATTGGCGTGTTGCCAGATCTGGAAAGGAATGTCGATCGCAACGACAATCAACAACGAACAACTGATCAATAGTACAAAGTTAAGCAAGATATCTAACGCGTGGAAAATGTTCTGCGGATAGACATCCATACTCAACTGAAACAGGTCTTCCTGCGCAGCATCAATCAAATAGAAAGCAACACCAGATACTAACGTCACTTTCAGAATCGACTTAAGTAGTTCAACCCAGCTTTGCAGACCTACCATTCGTTTCAGACCGCTGAGTGGGTTCATTTTTGACCACTTGGGCATCGCTGCTTCAACTGAGAAGCTAATACCGCCGATCCCTGCTGCGCCGATTAAAGCGGCAATGAACAAGACAACAAGAATCAACAGCAGCGGGCCAAGCAAACTCCCCATCGAGCCAAGAGCAATATCAAACAACTTTGGCAGATCAAAAATTTCATCACGAGAGAGGTCGAACAGACGCCCCATGACTGTATACAACGCACGAGCAAGTGACTCGCCAAACCACATCAAGGCAATGGCGCCAATAACAAGCACAGATACCGACGCTAGTTCTTTTGACCTTGCAACCTGCCCTTTTTCACGAGCCTGTTGCAAGCGCCTGGGCGTGGCGTCTTCGGTGCGTTCTTGACCGTCTGATTCTGCCAATTCAGCCCCCTAACAATTTAAGCGTATGAAGCTGCACACTTGCTGCTCCCCTTGCAACCAGAATAGCTCATAGTGACTGAAGAGCCCGGCAATAATGTACCAACAGAGTAACAAGCCGACGATCAAAGCAAACGCAAAACCCAGAGAGAAGATGTTCAGCTGTGGTGCTGCACGAGTCATAACGCCGAATGATAAGTTAATCGTCAACAACGCAATAATCCCAGACAAAGACATACTCAGTGCGACTTTAAACATGATCCCTAGCCAAAGGGCTAATTCCCTAAAATCGACGGAGTTCAGTGAACCGCTACCAATAGGTAACGACTTGAAGCTCATCACCACCAGCATGATCATTTTCAAGTGACCATCGGTTGCAAGGAAAAACATCGTAGCAAGGAACATAAAAAGCTGACCTAGCAATGGCGTATTCTGCCCATTGGCAGGATCGACCATGGAAGCAAAACCCAAACTCGCTTGCATACCTAGGATCTGACCGAGAATGACGAAGGTCTGAATCATGAACTGAGTAATGGTGCCCATTGCGACACCAATGATGATCTGCTCTAAGAGGGTCATGAACCCTTGGAAGGAGAGCAACTCTATGGTGTCGGGCACAGCTGGAATAACTGGCATTACAGCAAATGTGATTGCCAAACCAAGGTAGAGTCTGACACGAGTAGAAACAAAACGAGCCCCTGTCACCGACATGACCATCAACATGGCAGCAATTCGGGTATAAGGCCAGAAGTAGTTGGCTATCCAGTCGAGTATCAGGCTCGTTGGGTACTCCACGTGAAACCGCCTTAGTAGAGAACCTGAGGCAGGCGCTCAACAATCGAGAAAAAGTACTCCATCAACATCTGTGTCATCCAATGAGCGAACAACATCAACGCCAGCAAAGTCACCACCAAACGAGGTAAGAAACTCAACGTCTGTTCGTTAATCGATGTGGCGGCCTGAAAAATCGCGACAATCAAACCAATAAGGAGGCTGGGAATGATAATGGCACACACCATCAGAAGCACCATCCACAATGCACCTCTGAATAACTCGACAAATACTTCAGGCGTCATGCTTTCCTCCCGCTATAAGGCGAAGCTGCCGGCTAGGGTCGACAAAATCAGGTTCCAGCCATCAACAAGGACAAACAGCATCAGTTTAAACGGTAGAGAAACGATCATTGGAGAAAGCATCATCATACCCATAGCCATCAAAACCGAAGCAACCACCAAATCAATAATCAAGAATGGCAAGAAGAGCATAAAGCCAATCTGGAAAGCCGTTTTCAATTCAGACGTGATAAATGCTGGGATCAATACGGCCATTGAAACATCTTCAGGAGCAGTTGCATCCGAGCCAGAGATATTGACAAAGGTTTCCAGATCTTTGACTCGTGTTTGCTTGAGCATAAAGTCTTTCATCGGTGCCTGAGCAACATCAAAGGCCTGGCGAGCCGTAATTTGTTCGTTGATATAAGGCTGAATCGCCTTGTCATTGATTTCGTTCAACACAGGCGACATGATGAAGAAGGTCAGGAAAATCGCGATGCCTATGATGACCTGGTTGGAAGGCGTTTGTTGCAAACCCATCGCCTGACGAAGAATCGACATCACCACGACAATACGCGTAAAAGACGTCATCAAAATAACCATGGCAGGCAAGAAGCCCAACATGGTCATTAAGGCTAGAATCTGTAAGTTAACCGAATAGTCTTCACTGCCATCTGGGTTAGTGGTCATAGTGAACGCTGGAATGCCTCCACCGCCACCGGTGAAGCTGCCCGTTGAGATGGTTCTTGCTGCGCCCTGCTCTTTCTCCATGGCAGAGACGGTTACCGATTGCGATGGTGCGGCATTGTCAGGAATAGGCGTTGCGATACTTTCCTCAGCAAACGAAGTTACTGAAAAAAAGCTCAGACATATAGTCAGTATCAGTGAAGCGAATCGACTAGTGTTTATCATTCTTTTTTAATAGCTGAGTCAATTGAGTGGCAAAAGGACTGCCCGCCAATGCAGATTTGTTCAGCTCCTCCTGAGTCAAAGGGGTATCCAATTTGGAAATCAGTTGTATAGACTGTGCTGTCACTCCAACTAAAAACTGCTCTTCACCTGCCTGCACAATCATGATTCGTTCACGGGTGCCGACTGGAATCTGGCGCACGATATTCAGCCCACTTTGGTTAATCATCGCAGGCACACGCATGCGTTTCAGTAACCAAGCCAAAAAGAGAATGAACGCCACAACGAACAAGAGCGACCCAAACGTGGTCGCCCAATCTAATTGATTACTTGTCGCAGTTTCAGCCCAAACAGCAGGAGAGAGAAGTGTCAGGACACACAGTAACGCTCCTTTTAACTGTTGTCTCATAACCTACCTTAGCTTCTTAATTCGCTCAGTCTGGCTTATTACGTCAGTCAGACGGATACCAAACTTGTCGTTGACCACAACCACTTCACCGTGTGCAATCAAGGTACCATTAACCAAAACGTCCAATGACTCACCAGCCAAGCGTTCCAGTTCTACAACTGAACCCTGGTTGAGTTGCAATAAGTTACGGATACTAATTTGTGAACGGCCGACTTCCATAGAAATCGTTACCGGAATGTCCAGAATTGTATCGAGTTTACGGCGTTCGTCTTCTGAAATAGGTGACCCGGTGTCTTGCAACTCATCAAGTTGAGCGGCCATAACCTCATCTACATCTACCTCTGGCGCATCAGGGTCTTCGCCTAATGCCGCAGCCCATTCGTCCGCCAGTTTTTGATCGTCGCTCGGTTCCATACCTGTTACCTATTTACTTTTGTATTAATCTTCAATTTCACCGTCATCTTCTTCTAATTCAGAAATGACGTCTTTACCCAGGAAGGCGATATCGGTTTTCACCACATCTGGGCGCTTGATTTTCTCAGACACCTGAACCGCAAGTTGCTCACCAGAACGTCCCATCTTCACACGGAAAGTAGGCAGCTCTTCAACAAACATAGTAGCGTTTTCAGGCATAGTGATTGGGATAATGTCGCCCGGTTGAAGCTCCATTAAGTCTCTCAGTGAGATGTCTTGCTCCAGCAAGTTAACTCGGAAGTTAACCGGAACATCCATAATTTCTTCGCGAAGCGCTGTACTCCAACGAACGTCCGTTTCCATTTTATCTGACTGGACACCTGCATCCAGAAGCTCACGAATAGGTTCAACCATGGAGTAAGGCATCACCACGTGGAAGTCACCACCACCACCATCGACTTCGATATGGAAAGAGCTGACAACAATCACTTCCGTCGGACTGACAATGTTCGCCATGCTTGGGTTCACTTCAGAATCGAGGTATTCAAACTCGACCCCCATCACTGGCGACCATGCTTCTTTGTAGTCTTCAAAAACGATTTTAAGCAGCAGTTGAACAATTCGACGCTCGGTAGGCGTAAATTCTCGACCTTCGATACGTGCATGGAAACGACCGTCACCGCCGAAAAAGTTTTCCACCAAAATAAACACCAACCGTGCTTCCATGGTGATCAGTGCTGTCCCTTTCAGTGGCCTAAAGCGCACCATGTTCAAACTGGTGGGTACGTACAAAGTGTTTTGGTACTCACCAAATTTCATCATTTGTACGCCATTTATCGACACTTCAGCGGTTTTTCGCAGCATATTGAACAAGCTGATACGCATGTGACGCGCAAAACGCTCATTGATCAACTCCAGTGTCGGCATTCGACCACGAACAATGCGGTCTTGAGAGGAGAAGTCAAAGTCTACCGCACTGGGATCCGCCGCGGCACCACCACTCTCTTCTTCTACCTCATCAACATCGTCGACACCATGGAGTAGCGCATCAATCTCGTCTTGGCTTAATAGATCGGTCACTCTTCACCTACTGTATTACAAAGTCGGTAAACAACACGCGCTCAATCACGGGCTGGCCTACCGCACGAGTCAGGCTCGCTTTAATATCTTCTGTCGCTTTATCACGAAGCTCAACACGGCCATTGACGCTGCGAAGTTGATCAACGGTCGCTGATGCGAATGTGCCAAGTAGCGAGCTTTCAATTAGTGGAGAGTGATAACGTGCAAGGTTTTCATTGTCAGTTCCACGCACCATTAACTGCACTTTTATCTGAACTAAACGATCTTTTTTGTCGCCAGTCACGTTGAACAAAAACGGCTGCGCAATATTGACGTAAGAAACGGGGTCAGTAGAAACAACCACTTCTTGTTGAGTAGTTTCTTCCATCTGTTCTGGTTCGCTTGATCCCATCAGGAAAAACGCAGCACCACCGCCACCAACTAACAAAACGACAACAGCGATGATGATAATTAACAGCTTGCTTTTACCTTTGGGTGCCTCTGCTTCTAATTCTTCGTCTGCCATATCTGATCTTTCTCTATTTTTCTTACTTTTCTACAGTTTAAGCGTAATAACTAATTCCATCACGCTTTGTTGCGACATTCAAATCAAGATTGACGTCTGGTTCAAGGTTTTCTTCACCTAAGAAGGCTTGATTGCCGTCACCTTGACCAGTTTCCGGACCATTTCCAGCCGCATAGCGGTTTTGTTGCTGACCAGAAGATTGCTGTTGCACTGAAGAGTCCCCCAGTTGGACCCCTTGCTGAGCTAACATTTCTCTCAAGCGCGGCATAGATTGTTCGATAACATCCCTCGCTTGCTGGTTGGCGACTGTAAAGTGCACGGTAGCCCCATCTCCAGTCATATTCATACGGATTTGTAGACGCCCCAGCTCCGGTGGGTCAAGGCGAATATCGATATTTTTCAAGTTTTTCGACATCATCATTTGCACACGTTCAGCAACTTGCTCGCCTGCAATCTCACGATTCAATTGCATTGGTGCTTGCGCGGCTGCTTGTTCGGCACGTAACTGATTCTGTACCGTCAAACCTTGTTGTCCTGCTGCTTGAGAAAGCTGTTGTGCAAATCCCGCTTCATGGCCCTGCCCCTGCTTGCCTTCCACTGTAGCTAATTTGCCCAAAGTTCCCGCCGCTTTTGCCCCCATTACCGCTTTTAGCATCGCTTGCTCACTCACAGCTGGATTAGCGACCGCTTGTTGAAGCTGACTTGCCGCTAATTCATTAGGTAATGGCATAGCCGAAGCCTGCTGAGTCGCTTGAAGATTGTTTTGAGCGGCGCTCATCGTTGTAGCTGAAGAGCTATGCAATGCCTGCTGTACAGACTGAGCTAAATGGGCTTGTTGCGCCTTAGGTTTGGCATCCGACTGAATTTGTAATTCCTCTACCCCTGTTTCTGTTGAAGAAACAGCCCATGGAATGGCCACCGCTCCAGCAACAGCTCCTGCTGCGACGGTAGGCTCATCAACACTGTTTGAAGTCGCATCACTAGCTGCTTGCAGAACTTGAGTTGCTTTAGCTTGAACCGGTTTTTCCGCTGTCGCTTTCAAGGGTTGAACCACTTCAGCCCCTTTTGTCGCGGCTAATTGTGCTTGAGCTTCAGCTTTCGCGGCTTCCACGACTTGCTCAATTTCTTTGTCGGTTAAGCCTTGAGCTTTAAGCTCTTGTTTTAGAAGCTCAATCTCAGGGCTGGTCATCTCCGCTTTACTATCGACTAATTGGGTAAGACTAGCAGCAGCCCCCACACTACCTACAACAGCGACATGCTCTGGTTGAATTTTACTTGCTGCTGATGCCAACTCTGGTTCTTGACCGCCATCTTGCTCAATGAATCGCTTGGCGTTTTCAGGAATGACGACAGCTTCTTCACCCACTTGCTGCTTTAGCGATACAGACTCAGAGGCTAGCTTGTTTTGTTCAAGAGGTATAGCGCCGTCTTTAATGGTGTTAGACTTCAGATTGGTTTCTGCCTCAACATCGGATTTAGCCGCACTCTTTAGCGCTTGCTCACCAATTTTCTCTACCTTAAGCGGATTAGCCGATTTTTCACCCTCAGCCACTAATTGAGATTTCTGTGGCAAATCGTTGCCGTCTTTAGGTTGCAGGGCTTTATTAGCTTCATTCAATCGCCCGAGCAATTCTTCATTTTCTGAGATTATCTTCTCTGCGTCTCCATCAGCCTTAACAGAGACCTTACCTTCTGCCGAAGATTCAAGGTCAGTCGCTGCACTTTGCTTTTGCTTGCTATCGTCAGATTTTAACAGCTCATCAGCCACAGCACCGTCTGTATCTGCTGCTACTACTTTTCCAAATTCAGCGCCTTCACCATCATCAATACTAATTTCTTCGTCACCACTAACTTCTTGTTCTAGAAGTGCTTTAGTGCTTTCTTCGCCATCACTCGCTTGCTCAGCTTTTGCAGAGTCTGACTCTGACACTTTTTTCTCGCCAGAGTCTCCCTTGATTAAAGCCGCCAGTTTGGAAAAAAAGCCTTCGGACTGCTGTGTTTCGTCTCCTGCTTCAACTGATGGAGAAGCGGAGCTCGATGTTTTAGGCGTATCGGAAACCGGAGTTAGATTCACATTCATAAATAGATCACTCACGCATAATTGAGAGAACAGTCACGGCCAATCATTCGAATAGCAAATAGCGGCAACACGTTATTTAACGGGAAATTTTGCAAGAAGTGCGCCAATCAGAAAGGAGAAGAGGGTATTAACGTGATATTAGTTCGAAGTACGGCGAGAATATTGAAGGGTAGAGAACTCATCCATCTGTTTTTGCTCACGAATATTCTGTAAGCGTTCTTTTTCCGTCTGCTTTTTCTCAATCAGCCATTCGTAAGAGCGACGTTGTTTGCGACACTCCAGCCAATTTTGCTCACAGCTTTCTACTTGAGATTTGAAATGCTCTTCTGCCTGTTTCTGCTTAGACAGAGTTTCATCTAATGTCGTGAGGAAGCGGTTAAGATGAGAATATTGGCTGGCTGTAAGCCCTTGCTTACCTCGTTCAACCAGCTGATTACAGTAATCCAAACGATAGTTTTCTATCTGCTCTAGTTGCTGATAATAACCATCCAATTCAACTCGCGCTTGACTGAGTGCAAGTACCGCTTGGTTCTCTCGCTCCTGAGCCTGACTTAATAGAAAATCCAGCGCATTATCCATAAATTACGAATCTCCCTGAAGAAGATTACGCAGCATATTGACACACATGTCGTATGGAACCGTTTCTTTCATAGCCTGCTGTAAGTAACCATCCAGTCGAGGCTTTAAAGTAAACGCACTGTCGATTGCCGGGTCAGATCCCGGTTTATAAGCGCCAATTGATACCAAATCCTGATTTTTACGACAAACAGACAGCACCTGACGTACCGCTTTGGACATCAATATCTGCTCTTCAGAGGTAATCTGTGGCATGACACGACTGACCGACTTCTCAACATCAATGGCAGGATAATGGCCTGCATCAGCCATTTCACGCGATAGCACAATATGACCGTCCAGAATTGCTCGCGATGCATCTGCAATTGGGTCTTGAAGATCATCCCCTTCCGTCAACACGGTAAAGAATGCCGTGATAGAACCCTGCTCCTGACCGCCATTCCCCGCTCGCTCTACCAAGGCTGGTAGTTTCGCAAATACCGAAGGTGGATAACCTTTAGTTGCAGGCGGCTCGCCTACAGATAGGGCAATTTCACGCTGAGCCTGCGCAAATCGAGTCAGAGAGTCCATCAGCAGCAGTACATCTAACCCTTGGTCACGAAAATACTCTGCTATCGTCAGTGCGGTCTGACAGCCTTTGAGGCGCATCAGTGGTGAAGAGTCAGCAGGTGCCGCCACAACAACTGATCGTTGACGCCCATCCACTCCAAGGATTTCTTCAATGAACTCTTTTACTTCACGTCCACGCTCACCAATTAGGCCTACAACCACCACTTGAGCGGTCGTTCCTCGAGTCATCATACCCAACGTGACCGACTTACCCACACCTGAACCAGCAAACAGACCAATACGCTGACCTTTACCAACCGTCAAAAGTCCGTTGATGGCTTTGATACCAACATCGAGAGGCTCAGAAATAGGTTTGCGCGCAAGAGGGTTAATAGGATCGGCGTTGAAGGCTGCTCGCTTTTCAGTATACAAAGGGCCAAGACCGTCTAACGGATTACCAACACCATCAATAACGCGACCAAGTAGCTCCATGCCTACAGGCAAACCGGCTTCACTCGTCAAAGGCGTAACTTTAGCGCCAGGTAAGACACCCGTGATTTGCTCACTGGGCATCAAGTAGAGGTTATCACCAGAGAAACCAACCACCTCTGCTTCCATCTCACCATGCATGGTTTCAACTTTGCAGAGACTGCCGATAGGAGCGCGGCATCCGGTGGCTTCAAGAGTTAATCCAACAACTCTAACCAACTTCCCTGAAGCAACAGGGCGACAAGTTAACCCTTGAGTTTGGTACTGAGATAGGCGTTCAGCCAGTGCTAACATTACTCACCACCTTGGTGGCGATTTACCCCACAAAAGCTTTGCAGCACATTACGTATTCTGTCTTCAAGGCGATAGTTAACACTCGATTCACCCGCTTCGATCTGCACATCTCCGCGATTCAGTGCAGGCTCTGACATCAGTGTCCAGTTACGAAATTCCAATTCCTCTTCGCCATAAGCAGTGCGAATGATTTCAACATCTTCTGGATGAAGTTTGAGCGTAATGGAATGGCCTGATACTGGCAGAGATTCAACGGATTGTTTGATGGTATCCAAAACAACCTGAGGGTTGGTCTGAACTTCAACATGGACGACTTCTTTAACCAAAGTCAGCACCATATCGACTAGTTGCTTTTCAACCTGAGCGTTCATCAACTCAAGAGGTTGGGCAAACTGATTCGCCAGTCCAACAAATGTCTGGACTTGCTGCTGAATAAATTCTTGCCCTGCTTCGATGCCTTCTACTTTACCTGCTTCCAGCCCTTCTTGATGACCTTCTTGTTGGCCTTGCTCTTTGCCTTTATCGTAGCCTTGTTTAAAACCAGCTTCTTGACCTTGATGCAGACCATCCTGATAAGCCTGCTGCTTGATGAGCTCGATTTCTTCTTCAGTCAGTTCTTTGGGGGCTTCTTCTTCAGGCTCAGACAAGGTCGGCATCCAGCCTGGGTCGTAATTCATCGCCGTTTCTTTTGCGTGCTTGTGAGTGTCAGACGTATAGTCCGGCATCCCCCAACGCTCAGGCTTCTGAATTTGTTCATCATTATCTAAGCGCAAAAAACCACGCTTTCTTTCCCCAGACATAGAAACCTTAACCCTTTACTTTACAAGAATTCGTCGGCACCGCCGCCCAGCATAATCTCACCAGAATCAGCCATACGACGAGCCACTGCCAATACTTCTTTCTGTGCGGCTTCAACATCCGACACTTTGATTGGCGGCATTGCTTCAAGGTCATCACGCATCATCTCAGCGGCACGCTTAGACATGTTCTTGAAGATCTTCTCACGAAGAGCATCGTCGGCACCTTTAAGTGCACGCTGCAATGCATCCTGTGGGACATCACGCAGCAACTTCTGAATACCTTGGTCGTCGACTTCGATAAGATTTTCGAAGACAAACATAAGATCCTGAATCTGAGTTGCCATGTCTTCGTCCTGATCGCGAATCTGCTCCATCAGGATACCTTCGACATTGTTGTCCATGTAGTTCATGATTTCTGCTGCTGCCTTCAGGCCGCCAATTTTGGCTGCTTGCGCACCAGCTTGACCTGCGAACTGTTTCTCCATGATTTCATTCAACTCAGCCAGTGCCGATGGTTGTACTTCTTCTAAGTTCGCAATTCGCATCATCAAATCGAGACGGTCACGTTCGGCAAACTGAGATAAGATTTCTGCAGATTGATCCGGTTCGAGGTAGGACAAAACAATGGTTTGAATCTGAGGGTGCTCGTTGATAATAATGCTGGCAACCTGACGAGGATCCATCCACTTGAGTGAATCGAGACCTTTCGAACCAGTACCCAACAAAATTTGATCAACAAGATTGTTAGCTTTATCTTCACCAAGGGCCGCAACCAGTGCATTACGCATAAAGTCTTCACTGCCCATACCGATATTGGTGTATTTCTGAATGTCTTCCAGAAAAGCACGGTGTACTGCACCGACTTTTTCCTGGCTTAGGTCAGCAGCACGTGCCATTGCACTACCAACGCGTTGTACTTGTTTCGGCTCTAAGTGACGAATGATTCCCGCAGCGTCTTCTTCATTCAGACTGAGTAGAAGGATCGCCGCGCGTTCTTCGCCCGGTATCGTTTCGATATCCACGGTGTTCTCGACAACTTCACCACCGCCTTCTCCCTGAGGTACGACTTCGTTAGGCATCTTCCATCCAGTTCTTCACTACTTGTGCCGCTAGCTCAGGCTCGTTAGCAACAAGCGCTCGAACTGCTTTCAGCACATCTTCATCCTTATGGAGGTTAGGCAAGTCAATGCTTGAGCCAAACTCAAACAGCTCACCGCCATCCATATCTCCACCAATCAGGCTAGTTTCACCATCAGCACCAATTGGCAACCCATCTGGTCCGTATAGTTGATCATCATCGTCATCCGAAGCTGGGTTGAGCAGTTTCTTCATCGCTGGGCGAACCAGAACCAATACGACAACGATAATAACCAATGCACTGGCAAACCAACGAACCCAATCGTTGAAATTCGGATGCTCCCAAATCGGGACATCAGTAAGCACTTCAACTTCTGGTTCAGCAAACTGCATACTCAGTACATTCAATAAATCACCGCGGCTTTCACTGAAACCAACGGCACCAATCAATACCTGACGGATCGACTGCAACTCTGCATCCGACAATGGTTGATAAGTCGTTTCACCAGTATCCGGATTGACCGACGCACGATTCTTGATCGCGACCGCCACTGTTTGACGGTTGACTATTCCGGACTGGCGACGTTCATGACTGATGGTGGTATCCAGTTCGAAGTTACGCGTCGCTTCTTTATGCACTGAACCCTGCCCCATCAAAGAACCATCTTTCATCTGTGCCACATCCTGAGGGATAGAAGCGTCAGCAGGAGGCTGGTTACTCAGCGCACCCGGTACACCAGCAACGACATTACCATTATTATAGTCTTCCAAAGTGTATTCACTTCGTGTCGATGGGGTATTAGGGTCAAAGCTTTTACGGGTTTGCTCTATCGCGCTGAAATCGAGTTGAATATCAACCTGAGCGGTATAGTTACCAAAGCCAAGAATAGGGATGAGTACGGAGTCAATTTTGTCTCGCAGGGCTTGTTCCTGCTTACGCTCTAACTCATGCTCTTTACGACGCGCGGCTGACGCTGCGTCTTGCGAGCCTGAGCTAAGTAGCCGACCGTGTTGGTCTGTCACGGTAATTCGGGTCGGTTTCATCCCCGGAACAGCACTAGCAACCATGTCAACGACAGAGTCAACTTCTTCTTGCTTAAGTGACGTACCGGTACGGAGAGTAAGGAAAACAGAAGCAGACGCTTCTTGATTATGACGGACAAAGACACTTTGCTTCGGTAATGCGAGCAGCACGCGAGCTTTGCGCACTTGTTTCATCTCTTCGATAGCTTTGGCCAACTGGCGCTCGCGGCTCAGTTTGAGGCGCTCTTGCTCTAAACGCTGAGATACTCCAAAACCCATATCTTGCATTAAGATTTCATCACCGGCTTGTCTTTCATTATTTAAGCCAGCACGAACCATATTCAGTTTGAGCGAGTTGTAGTCACTGGCGGGAACAGAAATGGTGTTACCATCCAGTTTATATTCGACTTTTTCTTGATCGAGATAATCTAAGACAGGAATAAGCTCTTCGGTGTCATAGGCCCCAAGAGGTCGCATTTCAGGTTCACGTACCCAGAAGAACAACATCACAATCAGTGCGACACAAATCGAAATGGAGAGAACGAGGACGACCTGACGTAGGAGATCTAAATCACCGACTGCCATGTCAAATTTGGACGTGCTTTGTTCATCCAAGTCCGGATTTTGAACATCAGTATCCATATCTGATGTTGCTACCATTGCGGTGTCAGGACCACCATCCGAAACCGCAAGATCCGTTGATTGATTTTGTTCTGCCACAGACTGTACCTATCACTTAAACTGGCATGTTCATCAATTCTTTGTACGCTTCGACGAGCTTGTTACGTACTTGAATCGTTGCCTCAAATGCAACACTCGACTTGTTTCGGGCAATCATAACATCAGACAACGACACATTTTCATCACCACGATCAAATCGCATTTGCAAGTTACTAGAGGTTTTTGACAGCCCATTAACGTTGTTGATGGCATTGTTGAGCAAATCGCCAAAATCAGCACCGACTGTATGACCAGTCGCGGCAGGTTTTGTGTTCGTTGCTTCGAACATCATTGCTTGCATTTCGCCTTGAAAACCATCAATTTTCATTGAATACCTCGGACGTCAACTCTTTGACTACAATTCTTGTTGTAAATATGACGTTGCAATCTACATGCCATATCAATTTTAGCGTCGAAAATAGCACGTTAGTTTGGAATATCAATCCCCGCATCACGCATTTTTGCTAACTTGTAGCGCAATGTACGTGGGCTAATGCCTAATTTTTCAGCCATCTCCTTACGACGACCGTTACACTCGGTTAAAGTCTCAAGAATAATGGCGTATTCCTGTTCACGAAGTTCACCACCTAAACCAGCACTGGTCGCGAATGCGTTATCTGGTTCCGCAATTGGTTTAATGTTAGGAGCTGTGATTTCTCCGGTTTCAACGACCTGTTGCAAACTGCCCGCATCCTGCCAATCTAATCCTTCCAGCAAAATATGGTCACTCGACACATTGCCGTTCTCACTGAGGATTAATGCACGTTGCACAACGTTGTCTAACTCACGAACATTCCCCGGCCATGAATAAGCCAGCAACTTATTCATTGCACTGGCAGATAATGTCGGTACAGGTAGGCCTAGCTTTTTACAGTGACGTTCAATCAAATGGTTGGCTAGAGGCTCTATATCACCTTTACGGTCACAAAGTGCTGGCCACGCTAGCGGGAAAACGTTCAAGCGGTAGTACAAATCTTCACGGAAGTTACCTTCCTGAACATAGAGCTTTAAGTCACGGTTACTGGTAGCTAATACACGAACATCCAACTTGATGCTCTTTCGACTACCCAATCGCTCGACTTCACGCTCTTGCAGAACACGAAGCAACTTAGCTTGAAGGTTCAGGTCCATCTCACTGATTTCATCGAGAAGAATTGTCCCGCCCTGAGCCTGCTCAAATTTACCTGGACATGCTTGAACCGCACCGGTAAAGGCGCCTTTTTCGTAGCCAAACAATGTCGCTTCCAGCATGTTGTCAGGAATCGCGGCACAGTTAATCGCAACAAAAGGCCCATCTTTGCGGTTCGAAGCATTATGGATGTAACGAGACATTACCTCTTTACCCGAACCACTTGGGCCAAGCACCATAACGCTAGCGTCGGTTTTTGCCACTTTATCGGCCATAGCAAGCAACTTGAGGCTCTTCTCGTCCGCCACCACAGCGTCACCGTTATCATCGGATTTAACCGGAGCGTAACGACTGACCATATTCAATAAGACTTCAGGCGCAAACGGCTTAGCCATGTAATCGATCGCACCATCTTTCATAGCAGAGACAGCATCTTCAATATTGGCGTAAGCCGTCATTAACAATACTGGTAGATTGGGCCAATGTTGTTTGATGTTGCGCAGTAAAGCGAGGCCACCCATACCTGCCATCTGTACATCAGAAACAACGATATCGACTGAATGAGCTTTGAGTTTGATTAACGCATCTTCCGCGCTGTCCGCTTCCAACCACTCATATCCGGCTAGCGCCAAGGTATCGACTAAGGCTTCGCGTAGACCTTCATCATCTTCTACGATTAGTACTTTGCTTTGTGCCATTATCCTTCTCCAGTCATTACATCGTGGTTAGCTTGCGGAGCACGATCAAGAGGAATGCAGATGGTGAAACAAGCACCATCACCTTCCTCGGAAATCAATTCTAACCTTCCATCATGAGCACGACATACCATCTGGACAACAGCTAATCCAAGTCCTGTTCCCTGTGATCGTGTCGTAAAGAAAGGTTCCATAATTTGGTTTTGTAGTTCTTTTGGAACGCCCGGCCCGCTGTCTTGAACGGAAATCTTCAGCTCATTGTTTACCGGGCGGAAAAAGACATCGACTTGTGATTGTTTACCGGCAATTTGAATTGCGTTCATCACCAAGTTGCTCAGTGCTGATGCCACCGCGTTCGCATTGCCTAACAGTTGCGTTTCTTCCTGCTCAACTTCAAGGTGATAATCAATCTGATTATTTTTCAGTGCGGCTTCCACCATAGGAGAAAACTCACTCACCAATTCAGCAATCGTAAACGGCTTCACCACCTTATTGTCGCCCCCTTTAGCGAACAACAACATATCATTGACTTGCTTTTCCAAGTCATGCAGGCGATCCATCAATTTATTCTGAAATCGATCTTTCGTTGCTGGCGGTAGGTTCGGAGCCGCCAGATTGGACGCATAGAGCATCGCACTGGATAGAGGCGTTCGGACTTGATGCGCCAACGACGCCACCATACGACCCAACGAGGACAAACGCTGTAGATCACTGATGCGAGATTGCAGCAAACGCGTCTCTGTCAGGTCGGTAATCAAAATCAGCTGACCTGTTGTGGATGCTGAAATCGCCAAGCGCACTTTGCGGCCGTTGCGAAGAGAGATTTCATGACCGTCATCTTCGCGCGGAGCAAATGCTTGCTGAATCACTTCAAACCATTTCTGCCCAATAAGCGGCATCTCTAACAAACGCTGCGCTTCTGGGTTCGCTTCATGAACAACACCCTGAGTATCGAGAAGAATCACGCCTGCTGGCATAACGTCCAATACCTGCTTGTATCGTTCAACTTGTTCTTCGAGTGTTCCGAGTGGTTGCTGATTCATGATCGCCTGAGCTGATTGCATGTCGTATTTCTGCCTTAAAAACTACAATAGCCTGAAATGCAAGAAGCACGCCAGGCTATTTTTTATATTTTTCAAGAACTTAATGTAAAGTCGATATTTTGACAGCGTCGAAAATACCCAATTTATCGCTGCACATTGTATTTTCGCATCTTCTCAACCAGAGTTGTTCGACGCATTCCAAGCATGTCAGCGGCACGGGCAACCACGCCACCCTGAGCCTCTAACGCTTGGTTTATCATGTTGACTTCCAACTCGGCTAGCATCTCTTTAAGGTTAACGCCTTCAGGTGGTAACTCTTGAGGTGCATTGGAGTTTTCATGCAAGCCATCGGTCTCATCAAGACTGAAATCTTCGGCAAAAATGTCCTGCAGCACGTCACGCTCCTGCTCTTCAACAGAAGCAAACACATTGTGCTCTGGCTGAAATTCAGGGATATCGCTGTAACGATACTTAGTTGGCAGATGGTTAACATCCACTAAGCTGTTTGGGTAAAGAATGATCATCCTTTCAACAAGGTTTGCCAACTCGCGAACATTGCCCGGCCAGTTGTGCTCCATCAGTGAGTTGATAGCCCGTGGCGTAAAGCAGATTGGCTGAGCGCCTTCCGCTTCCATTCGCGTCATCAACTCTTGCAACAGCAATGGTGTATCTTCAATCCGGTCACGCAGTGCCGGCATTTCGATTGGGAACACATTGAGACGGTAGTATAAGTCTTCACGGAAAGACTCATCATCAATCATGGTTTCCAAATTACGGTGAGTCGCCGCAATCACGCGAACATTGACACGAATAGTGGTGTTACCGCCAACGCGCTCAAAACAACGTTCTTGTAACACACGCAGCAATTTAACTTGCATTGGCATCGGCATATCACCGATCTCATCAAGGAATAATGTGCCACCTTCTGCCAGTTCAAATCGCCCTTTACGAGAGGTTATCGCCCCAGTAAAGGCCCCTTTTTCGTGGCCAAACAACTCACTTTCGAGTAGGTCAGGAGGAATAGCACCACAGTTGATTGGTACAAATGGCCCGTTTCGACGTGCAGAATGGTAGTGAATATTACGCGCAACGACTTCTTTACCTGTTCCCGACTCGCCAAGAATAAGAACGTTCGCTTCGGTAGCGGAGACTTGCTCTATCAGGTGACGAACTTCTTTAATACCGATACTTTGCCCAACTAGGCTACGGAACAGGGTGTTTTTTCGTGAAGAAGAAACAACGTTGACGCCTTTGCGACCAAGGAAGTCTTTACAATGACGAAGCGCTTCACTTAACTGAGGGTAATTTAAAGGATATTCCAGTTCACCAACATAATTGGTCATTTCTTCGACTGGATAAGAATGCGTTCCCGCGATAAGTAAAGGAATATGGTTAGCTTGGGAGAGTTGTGTACTCAACTGAGTAGAGAAGTTATGGCCTTGAAGCGAACCCACAATGCAGCCAGCCCAAACATCCGACCAGTTAACGTCGCTCAGTTGTGCGGAACTGATCGCCTCACATTGTTCTCCGACAAATTCTAATATATTACTCAGATTGATGCGTGCTTGAGCATCATCTTCAATTACGAGCAGCTTTGCTAAACCTTGCATAGGTGAGAATTATTGCCTTTATCTTGAAACGTTGTGGCTGTTATTTCTGTTTCTAACAACTAACCTAACTATAGAACAGGATTAGTGATAGACAATTTATAAACTTCAGCAACAAAATAAGCCACTAGGCTACTAAGTGGCTTCTATTCTATTTGATAAAAAAATAAAGGCAACCAAGCAATTAGGCGATGTGACGTTTGCCCAAAAGCTTTTTATGCAAGATATTTCAATACAACAGTATAAATTAAACTTATATCTTAAATTCCTACATCAGTCGCAGTCAGATTGTGGTATTCAGGTGGGATTTGCTCCCATGCTGATTTAATCTCACGAATAATATCAATCACGTCATCGATGGGTTGAGGATCATTCTTGTGATTTGCCTCAGTAATTTGGGTAATCATAAACTCGTACAACTGATCCAGGTTCTGGGCAATGTCACCGCCATCGTCCATCGATAGGCAGCTGCGTAAGCTAATGATGATGTCTAGGGCTTTACCCAGTCTCTCACCCTTAACAGGAATATTGCCCTGCTCCATTGCCGCTTTACCCTGAATCAAGCGCTCGATAGCACCCGCCATCAGCATTTGAACAATTTTATGCGGGGAGGCAGCACTGAGCTGGCTATCTACCGATACCTTCTTGTAAGCCTGTAATGAACCACGCATAACAATCCTCTTTATATAAATTTCTTGTACTGCTGCACCGATTTATTGCCGTAGCGGTACTTTTGCAAACTACTGCCAAGCTCAGCGGTTTTCTTCTGCATCAACTCAACAGTCAACTGAGTGCGCTCAATGGCACTCTGCCACTCTGGTAACTGCGCTAACTCTTGGTGCTCATTAATAGTACTGATCAAGGTTAGCAATAACTGTTCCCTTTTATCGACCAACTGAACGATTTCTTCAGTATTAATGTCAGCTGCTGAAAGATTACTAGTAATATCGTGATCAAGATCACCAAGAAATGAGATCTGTGCCAAAAAATCATCCGCCAAGTGCATTCATCATACCTGCTAGCTGAGACTGCATCTTGCTCGTCGCGTCCTGCATCGCCGTAAATTTGGCGTGTGTACGTTTCTCTAAGCTATCCATACGACGATCCAGAGATGCCTGATCATCATCAAGGCGGTAATTTTGTTCCACCATGCTCCGCTCACGAGTACGAATTGAGCCGGTGACACCAGTGATACCCTGAATCGCATCTTCAACTTTTTTTGCAAACCCTTGGTTGCCGCCAAAGAAATCTTCTAACTTATTGAAGTTGTTATTGAGCTGGCGATCCAACATGTCGTAGTTGATTTCCAGTGTACCCTGACGTGTCGTTGTAATACCAAACTCAGTCAATGTTTTAAGATCTTCAGGAGCAGGTTCAACTCGTGATGAAAACACCGACTTCAGTCTTGAATCGGCACTGCGAACCACACTGTCACCCGCCAGTGGGCCTGCGGCTCCAGTTCGTGGATCTACACCGGAAAGTTCTTGAGAGACCTGATAGAACTGGTTGTATGCCGAAACGAACTGCTCAATATCGTCTCGTACGCCCTGACGGTCATATTCGATATCAATCTCTGACGGTGTCTTGCCACGCTCAGAACGGCCTTTTAAGGTTAGGTCTACACCTTCAATGGCATCTTCAATAATGTTGTTATCACTGGAAAGCTGAGCCACACCATCAAGCAGCACTTTCGAATCCTGTGCCGCTTGTACTTGGCTCATACCACGATAAGCGTCAAATGACTCCTGCGCCGATTTCAGGTCAGCCTGAGCCTGATCTATTCGCTCCAGATATTCCCTTTCTTCTTTTGGCAGTTTGGCACGTTCAAGCTCTTTAGCTTGCTCAGGGGTTAATTCGCCTGCCAAAACACGCGCTTGAAGTGATGCTTTTTCCTGAGCTAGCTTATCTTCCAACGCAGCTTGTTTCGCATCTAACGCGGCCTGCGCTTCTTTTGGTGTTACATAAGAATCCGTCAGTGTACCGGAAGCCGTGACACTCCAACCGGGAACATCAGGGGCTTTTTCCAGCGCTTTTGCATCTAGCTGAGGCTCTGGCTCCCAATACGAGTCAAGCAATGTACCGGACGCGGTCGCGGTCCAGCCAGGAATGCGCTCTTCTGGCTTTAAGTACTTATTAGCTTCGGCACCGGCCGCAGCAGCGGCTGCAGCGGCTGCATCTGAAAGTTCATTACCAGCACTTGCATCCTTTGCCGCATTGGCATCGGCAGCAATTGCCGCTTGTTTGGACGTATCGGCAATCTCTTGATCGACAACCTTTGCCGCCTCGATATTTTGCTCAGCAATGCGATCGGCAACGGCTTGTTCTTCAGCAGTGAGTGGTTTGAGTAGATCTTGCGCAGCCGCACGAGCTTGCTCAAGGTCTTTAACGCGCTGTTCAAGTGTTTTGTATTCGAGTCTTTTAAGAAGATTATCCGGTGCCGATTCCACACTCAGTTTGAGTGCGTTTTGTTCACCTGAATTACTTGAAGCGACAATAAGACGTGGGCCTTCGACATCATTGATGACTGATGCACGAACGCCGGGGTTGGTTTTGCTACCATTGATACCGCGAACAATATCAACCAGCTTAGAATTTTCCTGAACCTCAACGGTGAACTTTTTTTCACCGAGAGAAATCTGCAGCTTACCCGGGCCAAATTTCGCATCTTCCGGTAATACGTCAGACGCAATTTTATGACTCTGGGCAAGCTGCAACACATCGATAGCATATCTACCAGCGATAGCTTCAGTGGTTGCCGTCGCGGATACAACGGTATCATCCGTAGATTCTACCTTTCTTGCGGCGAAAGCTTTCTCTTGACGAAAGCTCGCCATCAAGTTTTTCATCGTATCCAACGACTCTCTGAGCCGACCGTAGGCACTGATACTGGAATCAATTTTGCCACGCTCATTGTCGATTCGTTGCTGCTTAGGTACGCGCTCCGAATCAACAATTTTGCTGACCATGGCATTGATATCCATGCCAGAATTCATCCCTACAGGGCCAAAGCTCATTCAATCACCTCAAAATACGATCATACCGTCTGGTTCAACAACCCCGATGAATACCGGGCTGTTTGATCCCTCAGGCGTCGCAGTATTTCTAACATTTCCTCATCGGGTATCTGACGAATTATATCGCCAGTATCCGCTTCATAAATGGTAACTACATCTCTTCCCGACTCTTCATCGACCCGAAAAGATAGGCCAGTGTTGATGGACGCAATGAACTCGTTCATTTGCTGTACCATACGTTGCCGCTCTTCCCTGTTAAGCTTTTCACGTTGTTGAGACGCTTCTATCGCTTGATTAACAGCTTCAGCAGCTTGCTCTCTCACTTCGGCTGTAGAAACCTGTTCTTTCCGCGAGGAAACTTGCTGTGCACCATCATATTTTGAAGCAATTTTAGTGCCACTTTCTGAGCCGTAAGGCTGGACGTTCGATGTGTAGGATGGTATTTCCATAACAATCTCCCTTCCACCTTATAGGTTGGTAATCACGTTACCTACCAATAAGCTCGTTCGAACCTATCGATTAACCTAATAAGCTAAGAGCTGCCGATGGTGATTGTTTTGCCTGCGCCAGTACAGAGGTACTTGCCTGCTGCAAAATCTGCGACTTAGTCATCTGAGTCGTTTCTTTCGCATAGTCAGTATCTCGGATACGGCTACGAGACGCGTTAACGTTCTCGTTGATGTTATCCAAGTTACTGATCGCATGGCTAAAACGGTTCTGGAATGCACCCAGTTCCGCGCGCTGACTGTCAACCGTTTTCAGAGCACCATCGATAACAGAAACTGCCATCTGAGACCCTGCTACGGTAGAAACATCAACGTCGGAAACCGTTTTGTTTTCAGCGGCACCAAAACCAATATCACCGCCTAACGCACCACCAATTGTTACGTCCGACGCTACTTTGTTATTCGCAGCGAACAACTGTAGCTTCCCTTCTTCACCGACCGACGCTTTCACGTCTTCACTCTGACCATTGATATAAGTCGCAAGCTGCTCGATGTCGTCACCAACCTTAGCATTTATGGTTAACTGTTTGGCTTCCCCATGTACATCAGTATAGTCCAGAGTAAGGTCTGTTGAACCCTGAGAGACGGCCCAGTCAGTATCTTTACCCTGTTGCGCAATATAGGCTTTACCACCCATTCCTGATGTATCTGAGCGCATATTGCCCATAGTGAGCATTACTGCCTCACCTGAACTCGCACCGATCTGGAATGATTGGCTACCAAACGTACCATTGAGGAGCTTGTTACCACCAAACGAGGTAGTCTCTGCGATACGATTTAATTCATCGTTAAGAGCCGTAACCTCTTCCTGAATCGCAATACGCTCTGAACGGGAGTTCGAACCATTTGACGATTGCAGTGACAAGTCACGCATACGTTGAAGGATGTTGGTCGTCTCATTCATTGCACCTTCAGCGGTTTGTGCAATGGAGATACCATCGTTTGCGTTTTTCACCGCCATGTCTAAACCACGACTTTGCGATGTTAAACGGTTGGAAATTTGAAGGCCTGCAGCGTCATCACGAGCACTGTTTATTTTGTAACCCGATGATAGACGCTCCATCGATCTCTGCATGCCGTCAGCAGCACCATTAAGGTATCGCTGAGCAGTCATCGCAGACACATTGGTGTTTACGTTAATTGCCATATTGATCTCCTTAGGCATTAAGGGTGATGCACCTCAGCGTCTCTCACCTCACTTTGGTGCATCTCATTTCTCTCAGTCTTTTAACGGCGGAAGAAATATATCCTTTAGAAAAATTTTAAAAAAAATTTCTGTGATGGGTATCAACAAGCTATAAACATCTTTTAAATCAATGGATTATATAAACGAAAAAAAATCCAGCCGAAGCTGGATTTTTTTCGAAGGTTTTAAACTTAGCCTAGAAGATTCAGAGCTGAGTTTGGCGTTTGTTTTGCCTGAGCAAGAATTGAGCTTGAAGCCTGAGAAAGAATTTGCGACTTAGTCAGTGCCGTTGTTTCTTTAGCAAAGTCCGTATCTTTGATTCGGCTCTTAGACGCATTCACATTCTCGTTGATGTTATCTAAGTTGCTAATCGCATGGTTGAATCGGTTCTGGAATGCACCCAGCTCAGCACGGTGGCTATCTACATATTTCAGTGCCGAGTCAATAATTGCTACAGATTCCTGAGCACCACCCACAGATGTTACATCAATAGTATCAACAGTAACTGCTTGACCTTGACCCATACTCAGTTCACCAGCAAGACCACCACCAAAGCTTACTGCGCCTTCAACTTTATCAGTGCCAGCGAATACCTGTAGTTGACCATCTTGGTCGACAGACGCTTTTACCATGTCAGTCTGACCATTGATGTATGTCGCTAGCTCTTCAATATCATCGCCTTCTTTTGCATTGATATTAATAGTTTGCTGTTGGCCGTCAGTATCGGTCAGTGTGATAGCCAAGTCGTTTGCACCGGCCTGTACTGTCCAATCTTTATCTTTACCATTTGCTGCTTGGTAGCTTGTACCGCCCATGCCAACGTTGTCTGAACGCATGTCGTTCAAAGTCAACATCACGGCTTCACCGTTGTCTGCACCAATTTGGAAAGATTTCGTCGCGTAAGTACCGTTCAGTAGTTTATTACCACCAAAAGAGGTTGTCTCTGCGATACGGTTAAGTTCGTCATTTAGTGCTGTAACTTCTTCCTGAATCGCAACACGCTCTGATTTAGAGTTAGAGCCGTTCGCAGATTGTAGCGAAAGGTCACGCATACGTTGCAGGATGTTAGTCGTTTCATTCATCGCACCTTCAGCAGTCTGCGCGATAGAAATACCGTCATTCGCGTTACGTACTGCAACATCTAGACCGCGGCTTTGCACATTCAAACGGTTAGAGATCTGTAGACCTGCTGCGTCATCTTTAGCGCTATTAATCTTGAAGCCAGAAGATAGACGTTCCATTGAAGTTTGTTGTGCATTGTTAGCGCCATTTAGGTAACGCTGTGCTGTCATTGCTGCTACGTTAGTGTTTACATTCACTGCCATGGTGATTTCTCCGTTTGATTTTCCGATGTAACCGGTTTCCGACGTCTCGGAAAACCAAAGTAGTTCTCTCAAAGTTACTTTTATTAACGGCTCAATTTCGAGAACCTTGAGTATTTTTTTAAGTTTTTTTTGAAAAAAATGCTTTTGGAGGAGGAAAGTTGACCAAATACGAAAAAACTTTAAAAAACGCAATTTTTCGCTAAAGCTTTAATTCACTCAGTCGATAATATTTTCTTTTTTTGATAATTAACCCAATAAGGTTAGGGCTAGATTTGGCTGTTGTTTAGCCTGTGCCAGGATTGATGTGCTAACTTGCTGTAAAATCTGTTGCTTAAGCATTTGGGTGGTTTCTTTGGCGTAATCGGTGTCTTTTATACGGCTATTCGACGCGGCCAAGTTTTCGTTGATGTTGCCTAGGTTGTTAATCGCATGATTAAAGCGATTTTGCATCGCCCCTAGTTCAGCACGATGACCATCAACATACTTAAGCGCGGTGTCTATTACAGATACCGCTCGCTGTGCGCCGCCAACTTTAGAAATGTCCAGATTATCAACCGCTTCATAACCAGCTAGCCCCATTTGCAGTTCACCTGCAAGGCTGCCAGAAAAGGAAATAGTACCCGATGTCTCTTTGCCTGCCATAAAGACCTGCAGCTGCCCATCTTCATTTACTGAGGCCGAGACTTTATCCGTTTGACCATTGATATATGTGGCTAACTCTTCGATGTCATCGCCAGCTTTAGCTTCTATCTGAATCGATTCCTGCTGGCCCTCGGCATTGGTATATTCCATCACCAACGTTTGGCTGCCCTGAGAAACCTGCCAGTTATTGTCCGCTTTTCCAGCAGCGATATAACTGAAGCCCCCCATCTCTATACTATCGGATCGCATGTTCTTCAAAGATACCTGAACCGCTTCACCGGAACTGCCGCCGATTTGGAAAGAAGAACTGGCAAATGAACCATTGAGCAATTTTCGACCACCGAAAGAGGTGGTTTCGGCAATTCTATTCAATTCATCATTCAAAGCCGCCATTTCTTCCTGTAATGCATCTCTTTCTGCTCGACTGTTCGAACCATTCGCCGATTGTAATGAAAGATCACGCATGCGTTGAAGAAGGTTGGTTGTCTCGTTCATCGCACCTTCGGCTGTCTGCATGATGGATATGCCGTCGTTCGCATTGCGCATTGCGACGTCCAAACCACGCATCTGAGACTCAAGTCGATTCGAGATCTGCAAACCTGCTGCATCGTCTTTGGCACTATTAATACGATTCCCTGAAGATAGCCTCTCCAGTGATTGGTTCAGCATGTCCGTCGCATTCGTAAGATAACGCTGCGCCGTCATTGCTGATACGTTGGTATTAACAGTGATTGCCATAACGATAGATAGTGTTTCCTCAACAGGGTTATTTGTTATATCGGCCTGAAGAGATTTTCTTTAGCCTTTTTGCACAAAAAAACCGAGCGCGTTGGCTCGGTTTATAGTCGGTATAGTTTGCAGGCTTTAGTTTGCTTTCATTGACTTACTTAAGCTTTAACCCGTTTAGCATCTCTACAGACGGGGCAAAGAAGTATGCTCCTGTCACGGCTTTAGTAAAGCGCAATAACTGGTCTGTTTTACCATCGGTCTCGCCATACATGCTTTCCAGCATGGCTTTAAAATTATGTAACGTATTGCAGTAGGCAATAAACAGCAGACCATGCTCACCCGACACACTGCCATAAGGCAAGCTATGGCGAACAATCTTCAGGCCTTTACCTTCTTCTTTAATGTCCACACGACCAACGTGAGACGCAGCTGGCACATTATCTAACTCAATCGAATCCGGTTTAGTTCGCCCGATGACTTTTTCTTGGGCAGACACATTCAGTCGATTCCAAGAAGGCAGGTCATGGACAAAACGCTGGACCATAACGTAACTGCCACCAGCCAACTCTCCTTGAGGAATAATTGCCACTTCATGACGCTGACTATCTTTCGGGTTTTCTGTCCCATCGACAAAATCCGTCATGTCTCGAGAGTCGAGATAGCGATAACCATAGGTTTCATCAACCACCACTACGTTATCTGATGCTTGTGCAAAGAATGTGCGCAGCAGATAAAAGTGCAAATCATGACGATTCGAATGACAGTGGATAAGCACATCCACATCAGAACTCGGCGCTAAGGTGCTGCCTTCACCGAGCTGTGGGAAATCAATCAGTTCGTCTGGCATCGCGGCGTCACACTTTGACCAGAATGATTTGCTGAACGCAACGGAAAGAGTCAATTCAGCCCCAGGCTGCTGCTGATTAAGCTCTTCTACAAGTGTTGGTAGAGCCTGTAGCTGTTCCAGTACGGCAGCAGGTTCCTGTGTCACCTTAAGCAGCGTGTATTGAGCGAAAGGTCCTGCTTCAGGAAGGATGGCACTTTGAGGGATTGTCATTTTTATGTCCTCACATTTACATATTTGCTCAGTGTATTATGTTCTGTTTTCAGTGTATTGATAGCGATCATCACCCGTTACGTCAATCGGATGGCGGCGCAGAAAAACAATCGCGTACGCTGCGACTCTTATAGATATAAAGCATAAACCACAGCAGAAATAGCAAGGTAGCGGCATTCGCCCAGCGGAAAGCGCCATGTTCTAGGTAGACGTGATAAAGAGTTTGAACAAACTGGCCGCCAATCGCCAGCATGGTAATCATTTTACCCCAACTGACTAAATGGCTTATCCATTTGCGTTCCGGGCTGCGCAAGCTGATCATCCACATTAACGCAATGCTAGGCAGCCCCATCGCCAACCCCAGATACAACATTGAATGATCGGGATAGACAATATTAAGGATCTTAGCGCCGCTTTCTCGGCTTGCACCGGCGACAACAAACACCACCCACGCTTTGGCGAGAAAAAGCCAACCAAGCCAAAGCCATTTAGGGGCTTTGAGAAAACCATGTTTATCGTATTGTTCTAAAGCGTATCGCACTGATAGGTAACTGCGGTTGAGAAAATAAACTCCACTCTATACCAATTGAGGTATTTTTCTATCAGATATTACCTATAAAACTCATCCGATATTGTTAGAGTTCACCCGCACTCGCCTTATTGATAAAGTGATAAACATCAGAAGTAATAAGATCGGCGCGAACCAAAGCAGAGCATTGCGGACGGTAAACTCAGGCTGATATAACACAAATTCGCCGTAGCGCGCCGTCATGAAGTCCTTCACTTCCTGCTCACTCTCCCCTTGATTGATCTTATTGAAAACAATCAGACGCAAGTCTTTTGCTATGGGGGAGTTGGATTCGATCAGATTTTGATTTTGACACTGCGGGCAACGCAAGGACTTAGCCAAACGTAACGCTTTTTCGTGTAACTCTGGAGAGGTAAACTCAAACAACTCAACTTGGGATATTTGCTGTTCTGAAACCGCAACAAATAGCTCTTCATCACCCGCGTAACTACTCTGAACAAACAGCAACAGGATCAAGTAATAAAGCGCTCTCATCAACTCTTCTCCTCAGTAAAGAAGCGGGCAAATTGCTCCTTCCAGATATTAGGGTTGAGCAGCCCTGAGTGTTTATACACAATTTCCCCGGCCTGATTGATAAGATATGTCTCGGGGGTGCCAACCACACCCAGATCGATAGATAACTCCCCTTGAGGATCGTAGATCACCGTTTGATAAGGGTCACCCAATTGAGCCAGATACTGGTTTGCTGCCTTTGCTTGGTCTCTGTAGTTAAGTCCGATCACAGCAATGCCTTGCTCACTCAATTGATTAAGAAAATCATGTTCCGCACGGCAAATACTGCACCACGATGCCCAGACATTAACCAGTTGATACTCTGACTGGAATAACGCCTTAGCCTGAACCCGTTCATTCCCAGCCAGTAACTCAACCTCGTTCACTGGAAATTTTCGAACAGCGTGACTGCCTGAGTTGGAAGTGTCTTCACTCAGTGCCGCCCCGAGGATTAGGATAAACACTAACAGCGAGACGCAAAGGACGATGAATTTAGACTTTTTGGACGACGCCATATTTTGTTCTCACTATTCTCGGCGAAAGTTTGGTGATAAGAGGCAAAAATGCAGCAAACGTCGCCAATAATCCCCCACCCCAGATCCACCAGATGTATGCTTTGTACTGAATTTTGACCGCGTAGCTGTGCCCGTCGACTTTGGCAGCAAGTGTCACATAATAATCTCCAAGCCAAGTCGTGTGAATCGCAGGCTCGCTCATGTTCATGACTCGAACGGGATAATGGCGACGCTCAGGTTTGAGCTCAAACGCTCGACCTTCAGCATCAGTAAAACGCAGCTGTGCTTGCTCTGCCGTGAAGTTTTTATCTACACGCCACTCCGTTTGCAGATACTCAACTTGCCAATCGCGAAACTCTGCTGACATTCCTGGACCAAGTTTGCGAGTTAGCTGAGATGAGTGCTCCGCATTCATAACACACCCTATCGCGCCGATAGCCAACCCGATATGAGCCAAGAGCATAAAATTGAGCTTACCTAAACGGACAGCCCACCACAGATGGCTAAACACCACCCAGCACGCCAGCCCCCAAATCAACATGACTGCGAATGACCACGTTTCCACCTGCCAAAAATACAACATTGCACCGACAAAGAATGAGGAGACAAAAAACACGACCATCCGTTGCCATGAGTTCACCAGCCCTGATTGCCAACTCAGAAAAGGAGCCCAGCCCATTGCCGTTAGCGCCAGAGCCGATAAAGGTAGAAGCAATGTATTAAAATAGGGGGCGCCAACTGATATTGTTCCCAGTTGCAGCAACTCATAAACCATGGGGTAAAAAGTACCAAGGAAAACAGTAAACGTGGCGATCACCAGCAGGCCAATCGCAAGAAGCACGAGATAAGATCGGCTGATAATAGCCGTCAACTTTTGGCTTCGTATGGTCTCCCCTCGGTCAATTAAAAGGGCAAAAGAGGCGAACAAGGTAACAGCCAAAATACCAAGAAGCGCAATGCCTTTTCCCGGGTCAACCGCAAAGGCATGCACCGAGGTCAATACTCCCGAGCGGACGATAAAGGTACCGAGAATACTAAGGCTGAATGTCACCGAAGCTAAGATCAACGTCCAGACCATCAACTGCTGATGGCGCCTAGAGGCCACCATACTATGCAGCAAAGCTGTCCCCGTCAGCCAAGGCAACAATGATGCACTCTCAACTGGATCCCAGAACCACCATCCTCCCCAGCCTAACTCATTGTAGGCCCACCATGAACCGACCAGTATCCCAAGCGTGAGAAATGCCCACGCAGATATCGCCCAAGGTTTACATAGTGTGACCCATTGGTTGTCATACGGTTTTTGCATCAACGCCGCCAACGCAAATGCCAGTACAGTGGAATAACCAATGTAGCCAAGGTACAACAGCGGAGGATGAAAAATCAGCCCCACGTCCTGAAGCATAGGATTGAGATCGCGCCCCTGAGTTAACAAGGTTTGAGCGTAAACAAACGGATTTGAAGAGAGTAAGGTAAACCATGAAAACGCTGCAATAAACAATGTCATGATCCACAGAACATGGGCGATATATCGCCCATTAGAATGACGAATAAATGAAATCAAACCTGCCCACAAGTTGAGTGTAAACACCCAAAACAGCATGGAACCTTGATGGCCTCCCCACACAGCAGCCAGCTTGAAGAGTGGTGGTAGCTCAATATTAGAGTGAGTGGCCACGTACTCGAATTCAAATCGGTCAGAGGCAAACAAAATCGCCAGAACAATCAGACTCAACGAAGCCATTGCTGCGTTGAGCCTGACAGGCCATATCAGAGAGAACGTTGCACCTTGATCAAAATAGTGCTGCCGCGCCCAGACTACAGCGCAAACTGAACTCGAAACAGCAACCCATATCAGAGCAAAATGTCCTATCTCTCCCCACATGCTTACACCACCGTCATCTGACCGGCGTAGAGAATAAAGGTACGTAACATCAGTACCCCGACCAAACTCAGCGTTGTCACTATGAAGATGTAACTGCCGTTATGGCGCACTTCGTTTGGCGTAACGGCATTGAGAGTCAGCGGCAGTAACATCCCAATCAACACAACGCCAAACCAGAACCAGTTTGACCAGAAGCCTCCCCCGATCGCATTCCAAGCCGCCACTTCATTCTGACCGCCACTGAATATCAGGCCAGTAAAGAAGGTCACCAACACAAACAGTTCGAATAACACAACCGGACGTTCAAACCCATGCACCCAACGGACACTTGGGCTGTGTGCCGATTCTTTGAACACTAGAATGCCAAACAACAAACATGCCGCTGCGCCCGAAGAAAGGCTGGAAAACAGGAACAGGATCGGCAACACAGGGTTGTTCAGCATCGGGTAAGTTTTCAGTGCAGAGAGCAGAAAACCAGTGTAAGCCGCAAGCAATATCGCCAACACACCCAGAAACAACTCGACAGGGTTGTTTATCTTACCGACTTTTATCAACACACCATCAACCCAGTCTAATAGCCCACCCGGAAGCTTGCCTTCGCAGAACTGTATGATCTGGTGGCGGAAAATCACACCAATCCAAACGAATAAGACCGCCATATAAACTTGGAAGAGAATTACCCCCATCGACATGACTGAAGACGGATTGTAGTAGATCATAATCTTCCAGAACGACAAAGGTTTGGTGAGGTGGAAAATCAATATGGTCAAACCGGCAATAATGCCAAAGGGAGCCAGCCAAGCGACGGCTTTAAGGATGCCGTTATTGGCAGGGTCACCTTCAATTACGCGGCGTTTGAGATACAAGCCAATCATCACAGCCCCAGCGGACATTCCCGCAAGAAACAAGTAAATGGCAATGATCCAGTCCCAGACCAATGAATCGAAATGGAAAGCCGTTTCAATACCGTTCATCATGAAACCTCCCCTTTGTTGTGTGGGATCTTGTACAACTTAGGCTTGGTACCTAAGTGCGCTTTATCGCGATAGACCACATGGTTACTTAACACTTGATTGATTTGACTCTGCGGATCGTTGAGATCGCCAAACACCAAGGCTTTGGTCGGGCAAGATTCTACACAGGCGGGTAATTTGCCCTCGGCAAGATTGGTATCACGACAGAAATTGCACTTGTCTGCGGAATGGTCTTCGGGATTGAAAAAGCGCACTTGATAAGGGCACGCGGCAAGGCAGTAACCACAGCCGACACACTTGTCTTTATCCACATCGACAATGCCTGTCTTCTCATCTTTATATGCTGCGCCCGTCGGGCAAACATACACACAAGGTGGGTTTTCACAGTGCTGGCAAGATTTACGGGTAAAGCGATATTCCACATCAGGAAATTCGCCTTGTGGCTCGCTACGAATGATTTCCAGTCTCGACACCCCTTCTGGTACCTTGTTGACCTCGCGACAAGCTTCAGTACAAGCGGTACAACCGATACAGGCGGTCTCATCGTGAATCATGCCATAGAGCTTGTCATCGACCTGTTCGACATTTGCTAACGTCTTACGACTGCTGATCATCGCAGTCCCGGCTACGCCTGTGGTCATAATCAAGGCGCCAGCACCAGTTAAAAAATTTCGTCTAGAACAACTCATATCATTGCTCCTCTTTCAACTGATTGAAGTCTGAATGACAGTCGACACACAGCTTGATTTTCTGCTTGCGCTCCAAACCAAGGACTTTTGCTTTACTGGCATGAACATCATGACAGTTAGAGCAGGTGAGGTTTTTGGCATGCACATCATGTGTCCAGCTATCTTCACGCAGATACTTCGGCTTATGACAATCAGTACACTGGCTATTGGCCTTCAAAATGGCGTCAGGGTCTAGGTAGGTTTTGTCTGTTCCCTGCTGAGATTGTGCAGATGAGTACTTGATGACTTGCGGAGCACCTTCACGGTGGTCAGGCCCGATGTTGCTATGACAGTTAGTACAATTCACTTCACGACCTAGAATCTCATGAGCATTTTCACCATGAGATTGCTGAAGTGATTCTTTGGAATCCTTATGACATTGAATACATTTGTAATCTTTGTCCCGGATAAGCGTAACTTCATGACGAGTCGAGCTTTCTTCGGCTGTAGGGGCAGAAGAATCAGCAGCAACGGCATGAAGAGAATAGCCATAGAGGCAGAATGCAAGAATGGTTTTCAGCATTATGACTATGGCCAACTTTATATTGCCCATTTTATCCTTTCCTTATTCCAGAACAGATTTTGAGCCACGCTCAAAATAAACAGTCTGGTCAAAACCAATGCCCTTTAGCGGTATTTAAATCACCACTAAATGAGATCAATTCTTATTTTTGGAAAAGCCACAACGCTATCGATTACATTTTACTCAGCCTACTCTTTAGTAGTAGATTTTTTGCACAAAACCTCGATCCTTATCACCTTATTTTATACATGGTTAATAGCCATAAGTCATTGATGATAATGAATTTCATTATCCATACCTAACAATAAGCCTACCCCTTTAGGGTTATTAAAAATCAACTTTGAGCCAGATCACTGACCTAAATTGATCTAAAGCAATGAAGGGTTATTCGTGAGTTTTTACAAATATTTCCTTTTATTACAATTTATTTCAGTTCTCCAATTCTTAATTTGGAATTAGCCAGTTCACAACGCTGCTAATAAAACAGAATTATGGAGATAGCACTGTGAATAAATTGCACTGGATACCAAAATCCGTTGCAGCAATAGTAATATTGGCGGGTACTGTTATCAGTACCACCAGCGTTGCTGCATCTGATGAAAAAGGCCTTATCGATCCGCGAAATCAGGCCTATGAACAACATCACCCTGATCAGTACCAATCTTGGAAAGAAACATCAGAAAGTGACCATATTGAAGATGCTCTCGCCGATGACCCCAATATGGTCATCATGTGGGCAGGTTATGGCTTTGCCAAAGACTACAATAAAGCCCGCGGCCACTTTTATGCCATTGACGACGTGCGCCAAACACTGAGGACTGGCGCTCCAAGTGACGAAAAATCAGGCCCAATGCCGATGGCTTGCTGGAGTTGTAAAAGCCCTGATGTAGGCCGAGTGATCGATGAACGTGGCGAAGACGGCTATTTCGATGGCAAATGGGCACGACTTGGCGATCAGATCGTTAACCCAATTGGCTGTGCTGACTGCCATGATACCCGCAGTGAATCATTCAAAAATGGCGAGCCCGCTTTAGCTATAACTAAGCCCTATGTAGAACGTGCTTTCCAAGCTATCGACAAACCTTTTGAAGAACAGTCACGCCTCGACCAACAAGCGACAGTCTGTGCCCAATGTCACGTCGAATACTACTTCACTGGGCCCAAAAAATCGGTCAAGTTCCCTTGGGATAAAGGCACCAACGTCGCGGCAATGGAAGAGTACTATGACTCTATTGGCTTCAAAGACTGGACGCATAAAGTATCGAAAGCACCGATGTTGAAAGCACAGCACCCTGGCTATGAAACCTGGCGTGACGGCATTCATGGTAAGAACAAAGTTGCCTGTGTGGACTGCCATATGCCAAAAGTCACCAAAGAAGATGGCACCATCTATACCGATCATAAAGTGGGTAACCCCTTTGACCGCTTTGAAGACACCTGTGCCAACTGCCATACGCAAAGCAAAGATCAATTGAAGAACATCGTTTCATCGCGCAAAGCTCAGGTACTCAACATGAAGCTTACGGCAGAGAAGCAGATCGTCGCCGCACACTTTGAAGCTGGAGCAGCATGGAAAGCTGGCGCGACTGAAGATGAAATGAAAGACATTCTTCAGGATATTCGTCATGCTCAGTGGCGTTGGGACTACGCGATCGCCTCTCATGGTATTCACATGCATGCGCCAGAAGTGGCACTTGAAGTGTTAGGTACAGCGGTCGACCGTGCGGCGGATGCCCGTACAAAATTGGTGCGCTTACTCGCAACCAAAGGCGTAACAGAGCCCGTTGAACTGCCGGACATTTCGACTAAGGCCAAAGCCCAGCAGGCTCTTGGCATGGACATGGAAAAAATGAACAGCGATAAACAACATTTCCTTAAAACGGTTGTGCCGGAGTGGGAAAAATCCGCCCAGAAACGCGAAGAGGCGACGTACTAGACACTCACTACTAATAAAAAACCTCCCTGACACGGGAGGTTTTTTTGTTTTCAAGACGCGCCGTCGATTTATTCTCGGTCTAACATGGCTTTTGCTTGATTAAGCGAATGAATTACGGCAACTCGGTCGATATCCTGACGCTGAGAGTCCAACAGTTGAGTCCAAGTATCGATGGCCTCTTGATAGCGAAAACTGATGAAATGATCATTGGCAATTAAGGTCAGAGCCGTCACATTACTGGCATCCAACTCCAGTGCCTTTGCCAGTAGATGATTCACCTCATCAGTCATACGCTGAGATCGTTCGAAATAAAGCGCAGTCGCTTTGGCAGCAAACTGATTGGCGCTAGCTTCCGGACTTAGGCGAATCGCATAATCGAAACAAGTGAGTGCCGAGGAAAAGTCCTGTTTATTCAGATAACCGTGTCCCAGTTGAAACCACAACTCCGCCTGATTGGGATCCTGTTTAAGCTGATTCTGGATATCTTGCATCCACGCATCATGAGTTTGAGCAGAAAGCACAGGTTGTTGAGGTTGTGGCGCTTCACCCCGTAGCCACAAAAACACGGGGAGTGAAATGACTAAACTGGTCACCAAGATACGCTTCATTTATCCGTTCCATCGACAAAGGAATAACTTCAATGATAGGCAGAATTATATCGTGTTAAGATAACGCTATCTTTGATCTCGCGGTAACAACCCTCATGAAAAATAAAGTCGTTCCTTCTCAGGAAACACAACAAGAAGCGATGAAAATCGCCAAAGCGACACAGAAACCGGGCCAAACTAAAGAACAGACTAAGTTGATTGCTCAGGGAATAGAAAAAGGCATCGCTCAGTACAAAAAGCAACACAAAGATAAGGCTCGTCAAGCGGATAAAGCCAAGAAAAAAGCGCAAAAAGCCAAACAAGCCCAACGCTCTGCCATCGCGCAGCCAGAAGCTGAAACAGTGACCACAGTAGAAGCGCAAGCAAAAACCAATATGCTACCATGGGCATTATTAGCCCTCAGTTGGATTGGTTTTATTATTTATGTCACTCAAATTTAGTCAGCTATGCTTCATCGCTTTGCCGATTACTTTACTCGCAGGCTGCACAACCCCAATCTCTCAACTCAATAAGGATGCCAGCAGCGTCCAGATCAGAATGGACAGCAGTTTCGATCCCGCGAACTGTCAGTGGCAGGGCGATCTGACTGGCAGTGAAGGACACTGGTATACCTACCTGTTCTACCCTAACGATGTCATGGTTCAGGGAGCGGTTAATCAGATAAAAAATCGCGCCAGTCAACTTGGCGCGAATACCGTTTATATGATGTCGCCACAAGACTTCACGACATCTTTTACCATACTGGGTAGTGCCTATAACTGCCCAACAGGCCGTTAGGCACAAAACCCTAGACTAGCGGCAATGTCCGCTTCTCTGTCTAATACCCACTGGCTGTCAAAAGGCCCCCAGTCAGACAACTGATAATACCCATCGTTGTGTCTGCGGCCATCTTGAATGAACATCAGTTCGATGCCAATACCAGGCAGAGCTTTGATTACGTCTTGAATCGTCCGGCGTGGCCAGCCCGTTTTCTCAATCAGTTTTGGCACATTCGGCCTATCGAGATTTTGGACCAGTAATGCTAAATATAAGCGCCTTGCAAAAACAGGACTCAATTCCATTGATACCTCCTATAAATTTCTAGAGTCATTATTTCTGTTTTGCTATGCGGTGTGTTGCGTTTGATCAATAACTCATCGATCCTCAACTTTTGAAACACATTTTTTTTGTCAGATGAAATATATCTGAGACACTTTTGTCTCTGATTACAGTTCCTGCTAGGATGCCAAAAAGCTTCTAATAACTTTATATAAGTCACTCTCAAAGGTTTAACTATGACAATCACCATGTACGGAATTCCGAACTGCGATACCATCAAAAAAGCCAAAAAATGGCTGGAAGCAGAAGGTGTGGAATTCCAATTCCATGACTACCGTAAACAGGGCGTTGATAAACAAATGGTTGAAACATTTTGCCAGCAACTAGGCTGGGAAAATGTGCTTAACAAACGCGGCACGACTTTTCGTCAGCTAACTCAGGAACAGAAAGACAGCCTGAACGAAGCCAACGCCATTGATCTGCTGGTAGAGCAACCGGCGATGATCAAACGCCCAATTTTAGTCTCTGGTGATGACTACCATCTTGGCTTTAAAGCCGATCAATACTCAGCCATTTTCTCTTAAGCAAAAGGAATTCAAGGATGACAGACAGCCCTACTTTGGCGCTTGCAAAAGACTTAATTAGCCGCCAATCGGTAACACCTGTGGATGCAGGTTGTCAGGATGTGATGATTGAACGCCTGAAAGCTTTAGGATTTGAAATTGAAGTGATGGTGTTTGAAGACACCACAAACTTCTGGGCACGTCGTGGCACAGAAGCACCGCTGTTTGCGTTTGCTGGTCACACTGATGTTGTGCCAGCGGGCAATGTCGAGCTATGGGATACGCCTCCATTCGAACCGACTATGGTTGACGGCTATCTACATGGTCGCGGAGCCGCCGATATGAAAGGCTCTCTAGCAAGTATGATTGTTGCTGTTGAGCAGTTCATTGCCGAACACCCTGACCATAAAGGTTCAATTGGCTTTCTAATTACTTCGGACGAAGAAGGCCCATTTATCAATGGTACAGTCCGTGTTGTCGAAACCCTAATGGCGCGCGACGAAAACATCGATATGTGTATTGTCGGCGAGCCATCAAGTACTGAACTCGTCGGTGACGTAGTGAAAAATGGTCGTCGAGGTTCTATCACCGGAGACTTAACCGTTAAAGGTGTTCAAGGTCACGTAGCTTACCCGCATTTAGCTAAGAACCCCGTTCACCAGTCGCTGATGGCGATTCATGAATTGGCGTCAACCGAGTGGGACAAAGGCAATGACTACTTCCCACCTACCAGCTTCCAGATCCCGAATGTGCATGCGGGCACTGGTGCATCTAACGTGATCCCGGGCGAGTTCAATGTTCAGTTTAACCTGCGTTTCAGTACCGAGCTTAACAACGACATGATCGTTAAGCGCGTCACTGATACTCTTGATAAACACGACTTAGACTACGAGCTTAAGTGGACCTTCAACGGCGACCCATTCCTGACTGATACTGGCGCACTTCTCGACGCTGTGGTTGACGCCGTTGATACCGTTAATCAAACCAAACCAGCCCTACTCACCACCGGAGGCACATCCGATGGTCGCTTCATTGCACGTATGGGTGGTCAGGTAGTGGAGTTAGGCCCAGTTAACGCGACCATCCACAAGGTGAACGAGTGCGTGAAAGTGGACGACCTTGAGAAGCTGACCAAGATGTATCAGAAAACTCTGGAGAACCTTCTGGCGTGAACATGACCCCTGAGCAGCTGACTGGCAAAGTTTCAACTCACCTGACTGACACTATGTTTGGTCAGAAGGTTTTCGCAGTTCACCCTAATGTTGAAAACGATTTACAATCTTTGCGACAAGCTGCTGCTCAGGCTGGTTTCAACCTCAATATTGCCAGCGGTTTCCGCGATTTTGAGCGCCAGAAAGCTATCTGGAACAGAAAGATGGCTGGTCAAACAGCCATTCTTGATCAAAACAGCCAACCTCTAGATAGCCAACGACTTTCTGATTCAGAAAAGATTATGGCTATCTTACGTTGGTCTGCACTTCCAGGCGCCAGCCGGCATCACTGGGGGTGTGACTTCGATGTATTTGATCGCAGCAGTCTACCTCAAGACATCCAGTTGCAGCTTGAGCCATGGGAATACCTAACAGGCCATCAGGCAGATTTTTATCGCTGGCTTAGGGAGTCTCTGACTGAATTTGGTTTCTTTTTTCCATATGCAAAAGATCAGGGCGGTGTCGCAGCAGAGCCATGGCACATTAGTCATAATGCAACCGCATCGTCTTGTTTATCCCAGCTTAATCTGGAGACACTTCAAAAAGAGCTGATAAACAGTGGAATACAGGGTGAGGAAGTGGTGTTGTCGAATCTCGAAACGATCTACAATCAATTTGTCACCAATATCTCCAATGAGGTGGATTAATGGAACTACTCACCAACCCTTGGGTGATCATCTTTATCGTCTTGAGTGTCATCATAGGTAATATTGCTGCACTGAAGTACACAGCCAAAATGAAGTTTGGACAAACGGACAAAAAAGCTCGCTCTCAGGACGAAAAACCCACTGAGCAAGAGGAAAAAAAAGACCCGTAATAACACGGGTCTTTTTCATTTAAGATGCACTATTTGATGTGATTCCAAGAAATATTGGAGACAATTCGGCATTCATCGCACTTAAAATGGAAAATGTCATGCAGTGGTTCATCCAATAACCACTCTCCGTCGCACTTAGGGCATTTACGCTGTTTTTCATCTGTCAGACTTTTGCCACCAACTCGGTATTGATAGTAATAGGTTGGAATTTCCGTCACATACTCGATTCGACCACGCAAATCCCAACCACGCTTGAAAAGGACACTGTTGGCATCACAAATTTCATGTAATGCCGCATGTTCCGCTCGGCAAGCACCAGCCATCTGGATTTCATCGCACGCCTGCCACTCAGTCTGCCATTTGATGACCGCTTTATGGTCGCCATTGAGTGTCGGGCCATTACGATAAAGAGGAATTGGTAACAAGCTTTCACCACTGCGCAAAGGCGAACAGGTATGCACATATGTGGTGTAGAGCACTTGCCATTCAGGAGTTGTTTCTTCAGCGGCTTGCTCTGAATTCAAATCTCGTCCAAGTAAACGAGCCTTAGGCGCCAGTAAGCACGCCTCTGCCAAACGTTCGATGCAGACGTTAACAAAATCCGAATGGTATTTAGGGTGCAAGCTTTCCTGCTCAGGACATACTACCCGAACAAAAAATTCCCCTTCCCCCATCACGATAGGGAACTCACGTCCAAGTACCTGACCGTTATAACGCAACGCATCCATCAGGCCATTAATCGCTTTATCGACAGCAGAAATAGTGGTGTTATCAAAACACTCAAACTGTAATTCAACAACGTACATGGTTATACCGCTGGCTCTAGGTTAGCCAAAAACTCCGCTACATTCTCTGCAAGAGCATCGCGTTTATCAGTACCTAATCGTTCGAGAATAACGTTACCCGTCAGGTTACAAATGGAAATCACGTCCAATTCCGCATCAGTTGCTGCGATGAAAACCGTGGGCTTCAGTTTAAGTCGACGCTGAGTGACTAGGTGACCAAGAATGTTTTCCTGCAAACGAACAAAATCTTCATCACTCCATACCTGAAGTAGCGTCAGCTCGTTCCCATTCCAAGTCGCCTCCATATCCGCACTGTACTGCGAACCATAGAAGGTTTTAATGTCTTGATGGAGTGTCAGTTCGATACCGTTTTCAACATTAGTGAAATCCGCTGGATGCTCACGCTCATATGCCTGCCATTCAACATGATGAGTTTGCTTTGCTTCAACGCAAGGTGACACGAGATCCACCAGCTCTTCGCTTCTTGGCAAATGTCCATGGGTGTCAAGACAGCTCTGACGGTACTTTTCACTGAACGAGCGCAGCGCTTGCAAGGCAGTTTCAGCCATTAGATTCTCCAATTGAGTCTTCGAATGTTCGCTTTTAACGACAGGATTGCGTAAAATTCTCGCCATTCTAATCCAAATCTATGCAAAGTATGAGCAAATATTCTGACGCAAAGGAACTGGCGGGATTAACGCTCGGTCAAAAAACCGAATACGCCAACCAATACGACGCTTCTTTACTTCAACCTGTGCCACGCAGCTTAAACCGCGATGACCTGAATCTGGGTGATGAGTTGCCATTTCAGGGCTGTGATATCTGGACACTGTACGAGCTGTCTTGGTTGAACGAGAAAGGCCTGCCACAGGTAGCCATTGGCGACGTGTCGATTCCTGCGACCAGTGCTAACCTGATTGAATCCAAGTCCTTTAAGTTGTACCTCAACAGCTTTAACCAAACCCGCTTTAGCTCATGGGATCAGGTTGAACAAACATTAGCGAAGGATCTCTCCCACTGTGCAGGTGAAGAGGTTTCAGTCACTATTCGTTCTGTCGTCGACTATACCGACAGTGTGGTCGTGACAATGGACGGTGACTGCATTGATGATCAGGATATTGAGATTGAGAGCTACGAGTTTGATACCAGCTTGCTAGAAGGTGCCGCCGAACAAGAACACGTCTCGGAAAGTCTGCATAGCCATCTTCTCAAATCCAACTGTCTGATCACTAACCAGCCAGATTGGGGCAGTGTAGAGATTCAGTATCAGGGTCAAAAAATCAATCGTGAAGCTCTGTTACGCTACCTAGTGTCATTCCGTGAACACAATGAGTTCCATGAGCAGTGCGTCGAACGTATTTTCACTGACATTATGAAATACTGTCAGCCAGAAAAGCTAACCGTGTACGCTCGATACACGCGCCGCGGTGGTCTGGATATCAACCCTTACCGTTCAACCGAGCAGGCTCTGCCTACTCATAACCAACGTATGGCACGTCAATAAGGATTGGACTACAGAATGCAGATTTTGCGCTGGGAACGTTTGTTTGGACTATTGGTTTTGTTGCTATCATCTCAAGTGATGGCGTCAACCGTGTATTCATCGGCCATGCTCAATGAAGCCAGTACCTTGGTAGATATTGTGCCAAAACAGTCCAAACAGCTTGCGACCAGTTATCTCGCTCAGCGCAAACTGACCGACCAAACCGAAAAAAGCCCGTCGGCGATTTCCCGTGATGACTCCGATAGCCGAGTGCGAACGCCCGGCGGTACCATCGACGCACTGAAAATTCTTGCCCGTGCTGAATTCAACTTGGGTAATACCGATGCAGCGCTGAAATATCTGCATGAAGCCAAAGCACTGACATCCAAGTATCGCCTCCCATACTTACGTCTTGATTTACGATTGCTCGAAATTCGCTTGCGCTGGCAAATCGATGGTGATGCAGAAACCGCTAGAAAGGATATTGCGGAGGTTGAGCAAGCGTTTAATGCCATCCAGAATCCAGAACAACTGGCTAAGGGGCTCAATTATCAGCTGACAATGCTCAAAGCAGATATCGCATCTGCTGAAGGCCAGATCGAGCTCGCCAATCAGTTGTACGAGGACGTGATCCCTTATATCGAACAGTCGAATAATAAGCACACCGTCATTGCCTACCATATCGCCTTGGGCAAGCACTTTCTGGCTCATAAGATCTACAACAAAGCCCTATCAGAGCTGCTAACCAGCTACTGGAGCGCAATTGAAGATACATCTGGTCTACAGCTGGCTGAAGTGAATCGCCTACTAGGACAACTTTTCTACGAGCGACGCGTACTGGACAAAGCAACGGATCACTTTTCGCAAGCTGCCGATTTTTACGACAACTATGAAAACTCGCCGATTCTGCCTCCAATTCTCAAACATATGGGCGATATCTATTACCATCAGGGCAGATACAACCTCGCGTTAGTGCACTACTTCAATGCCATCGATCACGAGCGTATCCAGAATAATATTGAAAACGTCATCGCCATTCGTCTCGCACTGGCAGCCACCTACTTGCAACTGGTCAACTTCCCTCTTGCCGAGCAATATCTTGAGCGTGCCGAAGAGCTGCTGAGCTATGTTGATATTCCAAAGCTCAAAGCACAAGCGTTGCTGTTGGAGGCAGGTTTAGCCTCACATCAGAGGCATCCCCAAGAGGTCGTCGCCAAAGCCACCAAAGCATTAGACATCGCAGTCGAGCTCGAAGATCTCTCGATACAGAAAAATGCCTATCAGATGCTTAACGTAGGTAATGAACTACTAGGCAACTACAAAGCCGCGTTACAATATCTCCAGCAATACAACGCGCTGGCGAATATTGAGCAGCAAGAATCGGATCTGATCAACGAAGATGACTTTCGACAACAGAAAGACGTTGTTGAACAGACACTGCACCTCGTGGGGCAGAAACAGCAACTGGAGCAAACCGAAAACGAATATCGCAAGTTCCAGAAGATCTCGTTTACATTGTTCGTCACCTGCGCACTGCTGTTTATTTTCTTACTCCGCCGTGGCCACATCATGAGTGTGCAAAAAGATGAAATCGATGAACTGAATGATGATCTCTATACTCACTCCCGCTCAGGTCTAAAAAACCTTCGTATGCTCAACGCCAAGCTGCCTGCCTCGTTGGAAGCGAGCAGCCACAAGTTTGAAAAGTGGCATGTGGGTGAACTGATCCACGAGCCACTGAATGATCGACTGCGCTTTGTGATGATCGATGTGCCCTTCCTGCGCAATATGTACTTACAACATGGCTACTCAGATGGACTCAAGATTGAGAAAGCCTTCGGTCAGTACCTCAGAGGGAAGGTACAACGCCCAGCAAGGGTGTATCATTTCTCTGATGCGAACCTACTCTACATAGAGCCGAACAGTGATAGCATGGCCGACCCGGAGCTGGTGTTTGAAAAGATTCAAAGCTGGGTAGATGAATTTGCGCAGAAGTATGGGCTAAATAATATCATTCGTATGGGCATGGCCGATTACCCGTTTTTGCCTCGTGCTTACACTGCAATCAATGACAAAGAATTGCTGGATATTTTGCTCATGTCGACCAGCGCTGCTCGTACTTTGAGTATGAAAGAACATTCAAGCCAGTGGGTGTATCTGAAAGCGATAGAGAATGCGCCTGCGGCCAGCCTAGCAACCGGTAATATTCGCAAAGCGTGCAAACATTCCATCAGTCAGGGGCTGATAAAAGTTCACTCTTCTTACAAGAATGAGGAGAGCATCAAAAAATTATTAAAAGATGAGTAAAAGCTGCTCAAACAGACCGTGTTGAACGTGACGCGGTAATTTTATTTGTTATTATCGTTTGATTAATTAATAAGATCGTCTTCGATCTTATCTTCATAAGCATAGATTTTCATGGGCGTCCTCGAGCAAGATATTCAGTCACAGCTGCACAATCTGAAATCTCAATTAGAGCAAGTTCGATTGACACAAAGAGATACCTCGTTCAAATTTAAAAGAGAACAAAAGGTATTGAAGCGCATCATTGCATCACTGAGTGATGCATGCGGCGGTGAAGATCCAAGACTGAAGTCAGGGCTAACCGAACTTAGACAAGCCATAGAGCAACAAAAAGATGTCAGTTCTCTTATCCCGAAGTTGGCAGTACTTGAGCGCTTGCTTAAGCAACAGAGTGTGGCTATGGAAAAACAAACGGAGCATCTGGATTCCCAGATAAAACACAGCGGTGAAACCCTGTTACGTGTGACTGGGCTACCTGCCAAAGTAAAGCGTGACCTGCGTGACCTGCTCAGCTATTCCAACGGTGTCGAACGCCCGAAAGCCGATTCGGCAATGAAGCTGCTTGCCATTTACGAACGCTCCCTGAAAATCATCACCTCCAACCCTGATACTGCCATCAATCAAATTACCAATAGTGCTGATAAAGAACTGCTATTGCGACTTTCTGATGAACTTCAGCATGTCATTACTGAACTGGACTTTGAAGGCGAATCTGGTGACTTACTGACAGATATCCGCGCTAAGCTGCTCCTCGGTGTCAATACACACGTGTTGATTGAACTGACTCTGCAAGTACTTAAGCTGGTTATCGAAGGCACAAAATACGAGCGCAAGACCTCAGAACAATTTCTCGAGCAAGTTAATGCTTCCCTCTCCTCAACGCTGAAAAGCTCTTCGCAGAATGTCGATCAAAGTCAAACCTACTTTGAACATCGTCAGGAAATGAATGGTGAGCTGGATGAATTAGTTGCTGAGACTAAGGCCAAAGTCGACACGGCTAGCTCTCTCGATTCGCTGCAAACTCAACTCAACCCATTATTAGCCAAGCTAAGTTCTCTTTCTGAACGTCTTCATCATGCAGAGCGACGTGAACAAGCACTGATCGAACGTATGGGCTATGGCAAGAGTCAGTTAGAAGCTTTATTCGAGGTGACACAAGATTACCGTCGACGTCTGGAAGATCAAGCTCAACGCGTCCTCTTAGATCCTTTGACCAAGGTTTACAATCGCACAGCGTTTAATGACCGCTTAGAGCTGGAATATCGACGCTGGATACGCTCGCAGAACAACTTGCGTATTATTTTGCTCGACATTGATGGCTTTAAAGCAATTAACGACAGCTTCGGCTACACCGCCGGAGACAAGGCGTTAAAAATCATCGCTCGTACCATCAAGAAAGAACTGTCTGACACCGACACTGTCGCCCGCTTTTCAGGTGAAGAGTTCATCGTACTGATGCCAGATAGCTCAGATAATGATTGCTTTAATACTATCCAGAGCATTCAGAGCAAAGTGGCCAAACTGCCGTTCAAATTTCGCGAACAAAACTTGGTCATTACCATGTCAGCATCCAGCACTGGTTTTAAAGAATCCGATACGCCAGAGGAAGTACTGGAGCGTTTAAATCGCGTTCTCAACGAAGCCAAAACCATTGGCCCTAACCAGCTTGTTTGGAAATAACCCTACCCCCTCCTCCTTCCCAAAAGCCATTCATGCCTTGATTGATGTAGATATATCAATCAGTTAGCCTTTTATATCCGTCAAAGCGTGCTAAGCTTGATAGTACCTCTCGCGATTCCATCGCTTGATTAGCAGCCATTATCGCGCTGAGGCACAACAACAATAAGAAGGGTTTTGTAGAGAAGTTTTCTCTCATCAAGGAGGTCACTATGATCACTCACATCAGTCCGGCTGGTAGTATGGATCTGCTTTCTCAACTCGAAGTTGAGCGTCTTAAGAAAACTGCCGCCAGTGATCTGTATCAGCTCTACCGAAATTGTACGCTTGCGGTGCTGAATTCAGGTAGCCACACAGATAACTCCAAAGAACTGCTCGATAAATACAAGTCGTTTGATGTTAACGTGGTTCGCCGTGAACGCGGCATCAAACTCGAACTCAGTAATGCCCCTGAGCACGCTTTTGTTGATGGGCACATCATCAAAGGGATTCAAGAGCATTTATTCTCCGTGTTGCGTGACATTGTCTACGTCAACATGCACCTTGCAGACAACCAACGCCTCAACTTAACCAATGCTAGTCACATTACCAATCTAGTGTTTGGCATCTTGCGTAACGCAGGCGCCTTAACCCCTGGTATTGAGCCTAACCTAGTGGTCTGTTGGGGTGGTCACTCCATTAACGGTACGGAATATCAGTACACGCGAGAAGTCGGCCATGAACTAGGCCTGCGCGAGCTTAACATCTGTACAGGCTGTGGCCCTGGTGCGATGGAAGGCCCAATGAAAGGCGCTGCAATTGGTCACGCAAAACAGCGTTACTACGATCAACGTTACTTAGGCCTAACCGAGCCATCCATCATTGCGGCTGAGCCACCAAACCCTATCGTCAACGAACTGGTCATCATGCCAGATATCGAAAAGCGTCTCGAAGCGTTCGTGCGTATGGCACATGGCATTGTTATCTTCCCTGGCGGCGCAGGGACAGCAGAAGAGCTGCTTTATATTCTTGGCATCATGATGCACCCAGATAATGCCCACCAGCCTCTGCCTATCGTCCTAACAGGTCCAAAGGAAAGTGAAGAGTACTTCCGCTCCATTGACCGTTTCATTGGCGAGACATTAGGCGAAGAAGCTCAGCGCCATTATGAAATAGTGGTTGATGACCCAGAAAAAGTCGCGCAAATCATGAAACGTGGAATGAGCGATGTTCGCCAACATCGTAAAGACACAGGCGATGCTTACAGTTTCAACTGGTCGCTGAAGATTGAGCCAGAGTTTCAGCTGCCATTCGAACCAACACATGACAATATGGCCAGCCTGGATCTGCATCTCAATCAGCGTCCGGAAAACCTGGCAGCGGCTCTAAGGCAGGCCTTCTCAGGCATTGTTGCGGGTAACGTCAAAGCCGAAGGGATTCGAGAGATTGAACGGCATGGTCCATTTGCCCTTGATGGCGATGCTACGCTAATGAAGAAAATGGATAAACTTCTGCGTGACTTTGTCGAGCAAGATCGCATGAAATTGCCCGGTGGAACCGCGTACGAGCCTTGTTACCAAATTAAGACCTAGTTTAACAACTGGCAATCTCTCCCCCATGCTTTACAATAAGGGCTTCTCAGCCCTTATTTTTTTGATTTTCATGTCTATTCATCTTGTTATTATCGACGCTCTGAATCTCATTCGACGTGTCCACTCAGCGCAACCAGACCCAAACGACATAGCAAGAACCATTACCACAACGACACGAACACTGAATCGAATCATCAACGAATCGCAACCAACGCACATCATCGCGGTATTCGATCATCACCTCCAAGAAAGAGGTTGGCGTGCTGACGTCCTCCCTGAATACAAGCAAAACCGAAAACCCATGCCAGAGCCGTTACTTAACGGCTTGGATGCAATTCAGCAAGCATGGTGGGAACTGGGGATTGATTCTCTGCTGTCTGAAGGCGATGAAGCAGATGATTTGGTGGCAACATTGGCAATGAAAGTGGCGAGCCACAAAGAAAAGGTGACGATCATTTCAACAGATAAGGGCTACTGCCAGTTGCTGTCACCAACTTTACAGATCCGCGATTACTTTCAACATCGCTGGCTTGATGCACCTTTTATTGATAAAGAATTCGGCGTCAAACCCTCTCAGCTGGCTGACTACTGGGGGCTGGCAGGCGTGAGTTCTAGCCAAGTGCCAGGAGTTCCAGGTGTTGGCCCGAAGGCGGCCAAAGAAATCCTTACACAGTTTGAAGATATTGAACAAGCCTATACATCCGATGAGCTGGTTGCTAAATATCGCAAGAAACTGGATGAGCACATTGATTCAGCCCGCCGATGTAAAAAAGTTTCTGCACTGAAAACAGACATTGAGTTAGGTTTCAATCTACAAGATATTCGCTTTACCGGTGCCAATACTCCAACAACCTAACGCCTGACTAACATCAAGCCTTTGATTATAAAACAATGTTTATAAAATCTGTTGTGAAATCCTTTGCTTTCACACAGTTAACATTCATTTAATCAATACCAGATTGAGTGTTGATTAAATTTCAATCAACATCACAGCACTACTGACTAATTTCTCTATTTTTCATAGCTCCAATAACAAGGAGCATAATAATGAAAAATACTATTTTACTAAGTCTTGCTGTTGTCTTTTCACTGCCAGCCGTAGCACAAACCTGCGGTCAGCACCTCGACGTTGGCTTACCTTCCTATCAATCTGATCAAGTCCTTTGCCGCGACGGCTACGCGGTAGGCTACAACTACCAGATGAAAAACGCAGACTGGGTTGCTTACCACATTACGGCAGACAGTGTGAACGCCAGCTATAAACGCAGTAACAGTTTCAAAGAGGACACTGAACTGCCTGATTACGCACGCTCAACCCTCGCCGATTACAGTGGCTCTGGTTACGACCGTGGACACCTTGCCCCTTCAGCAACAATGGACTTTAGTCAGGAATCAATGACACAAAGCTTTTTGATGAGCAATATGTCACCTCAGCTTCCGGGCTTTAATCGAGTCGGCTGGCGTATTTTGGAGGAACATGTCCGCGATCTCGCCAATGAATATAACGAACTGTACGTCGTGACTGGGCCAATTTATCAAGGCGGTGAAAGCAGCATTGGCGACAATGTCGTGATTCCAAGTGCATTCTATAAAGTCATTCTTGACCCCTACTTCAACGATGCAATTGCGTTTGTAGTCCCACATCGTGATGTTTCCAGTAGCGAACTGGCAAGCTTTGTCACCACTATTGACGATGTCGAACAACAAACCGGGCTGGACTTCTTCTCACTACTTAGTGATAGCGTTGAGAATTCAATGGAGTCTCAGCTTTGGGAGATGTGGCCTACATCTGAGTAAATGTAAAAAACGCTCCCGAGGGAGCGTTTTCTTATCTTGGTGAGATGTTTGATAAGCACTGAACATGAACCGTGATCTCTTCACGATCATGGTAAAGGTGTTTCGCCTGAAGCTTAAATTTCACTTTGTTCTCAATCAGGAAGATCTTGAGATTTTCAATATCTTCTAGAACTTCATCGTAACGACCTTTCATAGGCAATTTCAGGTTAAATAACGCTTCTTTGGCCCATCCGCTGATGATCCACTCACCCATTAATTGAGCAACGCGAGACGGCTTCTCAACCATGTCACAAATAAGCCAAGTCACGTTTTTACGTGCAGGCTCAAATTTGAAGCCATCTTCCTGATGATGCTTAACCTGACCGGTTTCCATCAGGCTGTCGGCCATCATGCCATTGTCCACCGCATGAACAAACATCGAGCGCTTAACCAACTGATAAGTCCAGCCTCCTGGGCACGCGCCTAAATCGACACCCCACATACCAGCAGCAAGACGTTCATCCCATTCTTCTCGTGGAATGAAGACATGAAACGCTTCTTCTAACTTAAGCGTTGAGCGGCTTGGTGCATCTGCTGGGAATTTGAGACGTGGAATCCCCATAAAGAACTGTGAGTTATTGCTTGGCAGAGAGTAACCAACAAAGCAGTGGCCAGGAGCAACAAAACAAATATGCAGCACAGGCTTTTTAGGGCTGTCTTTCGGGAACAAAATGCCTTTGCCACGCATGGCTTGGCGCATAGGAACCGTGAACTTACGACAAAACTTAAGCAGTTCTTTCGCTTCATTGGTATCCGGCGTTTCGATGCGGATATCGCCACAACGCGGGAAAGACTCAACCTCGCTGAGTTCCTCTAAAATAGGAGAAATACGATCTTCACGTGGAAGGTCTTTAATCTCCACCGCAACCGCAAACATCTGACGTGCGAAAATCAGCGACTTAAAGTCGAGTTCTTTCGCCAGACGTTCTGCATCACCCGGCTGATAACATTCAAACAGTACGTAACCAGTGTTGTTTTTTACACGAGGGAAGCCAAACACTTCAAGTTGGGTAGCGCGATCCTGAATCTCTCCAGCACACTCTTTTTCAAAACCAGCTCGGCAGTAGAGCATTAAGTGTTTCACTGATTCACCTCTTTAATCTGTAACGCTGCGAAAACAAACAGTCCCCAGCCAAGCATAAAGGTTAAACCGCCAAATGGAGTAATAGGTCCAAACCATTTGATTCCGGTTAATGCAAGGGCATAGAGGCTGCCACTAAAACAAAAGATGCCGATGATAAAGCAATTTGCAGCAAGGGCGAAATATTTTTGCGCTTTCTCAGCCATCCCCATCGAGAGTAAGACTCCACAGAGCAAAATCGCTAGGGCATGAATAAATTGATACTGGACGCCTGTATTAAAGACCTCCAGTAAATAAGGTGATAATGATTGCTTTAACCCGTGTGCGGCGAAAGCGCCAAGTGCGACGCCAACTCCGGCAAATATTCCACCAACGGTAAGTAACTGCTTACTTTTCACCATAGCTCTCCAATATAAAATCAGCTAAATGCTCAACCGCCAAAGCGATATTGCCCGCTTCGGTGTGACCAGAGCTCTTTCTAGGTTTGAAACTATGATCGCCATCAGGGATAAATTTCACCTTGATGTCATCTGAGAGAGCGAAATCTTTAAACTCTTCTTGCTTACCAAAAGTATCCCTCTCTCCTTGAAGGATTAAACACGGCTTATCGAGCGTCGCTAGATGCTCACCTTTGTACTTTTCGGGCTTACCCGGCGGGTGAAAAGGAAAACCTAAACAAGCAATCGCTGCTACATTACCGTCTTCAGCAAGCAAGCTGGCCATGCGCCCGCCCATGGATTTCCCACCAATCACAACCGGTACATCAGAAAACTTGGCAATCACAGCCTGATACGCTTCCAGAAGCTTAGGCGCTCGATCTGGCGGACGACGTTTACCATCTTCGGCACGTTTCACCATATAAGGGAAGTTAAAGCGGACAACTTGTATCCCTTTATGCGCTAGCCCTTTTGCCACTGCCGCCATGAAATCATGCTCCATACCAGCTCCCGCACCGTGAGCAAAAATAAAAACAGGGTTGCCTTGCTCACCATCAATCAGGAAATCAGTCATCAAGCAACTCCTCTTGCTCACTTTGTGCCTTGGCAAGCATCCAGTCACGGAATGTAGCAATACGCCCCATGTCGGCCTGTTTATCATGGCACACCACGTAGAACGCGTTCTTAGACACTAACACTTCATCAAATGGCGCAATCAATCGCCCAGCTTCCATTTCTGGTTGAGCTAACACGTTGTTGCCTAGCGCTACCCCTTGCCCGTGAGCAGCGGCTTGTAACACCATCGTAGAGTGGCTAAAGATAGGCCCGTGGTTGACATTGATCCCTTCAATACCATGTTCTTTCGCAAACTGTTTCCAGTCTTTACGTGAAGTGTCATGTAGCAGAGTATGTTTCTTCAAGTCAGTTAGAGTTTCTAATGGTTTATTGCTCAATAACAGGGATGGTGAACAAAGCGGAATAAGGAATTCCTGATAGAGTTTATCCGCACGCAGACCTGGCCAATTTCCTCGACCATAGTAAATTGCCACGTCAACATCGTCGGTAAGGGAGCCTTCATCCATATCAACCGCTTTAATACGAACATCAATATCCGGTTCCTGCTGATTAAAGTCAGCCAGACGCGGAACCAACCATTGGATCGCAAAGCTTGGCGGCAAACTGATCGTCAATGCGCCTTTCTCACTGCGCTCTAGCACTTTATCTGTGGCTTCTGAAAGAGAAGTAAAAATATCTTTTATATCCAGAAAGTAGCTTTGACCTTCTTCCGTCAGCAGTAATGAACGGTTGCGTCTTCTAAAGAGCTTCAGGCCAAGAAACTCTTCTAACGCTTTGATTTGATGGCTAACTGCAGCCTGAGTCACAAATAACTCCTCCGCAGCTCTAGTAAAGCTCAAATGACGTGCAGCAGCTTCGAACACTTTCAGGGAGTTCAAAGGTGGCAATCTTCTAGACATGGTGCCCTTCCATAAATTGGATTAGTTTTTTTAATCTGAAACATTATAAAATGTCCATTGCCTGACGACCAGAGAAATTCTATATTTCCTCCCGCAGCAAGAGCCAGAACGGCTTGATTCCTTCGTGGAATCAATTGGCATATTGTTGCGATGTTGTGTTTGCAAACTCGTATTTCGAGTTAGGTAGGTTTCTACCAAGTTTCGCCTCTCTAACTAGAGACGAAACACATACTTCCTGTATTTATTTTGACCTGTCTGTCAAATTATTTAGCACCGCCTTATGGCGGTGTTTTTTTATCTGTTTAACTTACCCTAGATACCATTTTGGTATCATGACAAAGTCATCAAGAGCCATACAAATAAAAAAGCGCAAACCGAATGAACGATTTGCGCTTTCTAGATTCATAAAGCCTCTATTAAGGGCGGTAAACCTTAACGTTAGCAAAACCTTGCTCTTGAAGGTATAACGCTTGTAGGCGGCTCATGACGCCACGATCACAGTACAGCAGGTAAGTCTTAGACTGATCTAAATCACCAAACTGTGTACCCAACTTATAGAAAGGCAGGTGTTTCACTTCAACACCGTCGATCTCAAGTGGATTATCTTCTTCTTCTTCTGGGCTACGGATATCAAGAACAATCGCGTGTTGCTCAACCGCCTGCACCTGCTCTACTTCCGGTGCTGCCGCTTCCGTTTCTTTAGCAATATCACGGATATCCATCTGACGGGCATCACGAACCACTTGCTCAAGAATACTGAAATCGAACTTGTCTTCTTCTGCATCAAGTTTAACTTTGACTGCTTTCACTGTTGGCTTCTTCGAAATCACACCACAATACTCAGGCATAGTCTTCGCGAAATCTTCAGTACCGATGTCGCGCGCTAGGTTGATGATGTCTTCTTTATCCCAGTTGATAAGCGGACGCAGAATCAACGTATCTGTCACGTTATCAATATGGCGCAAGTTCGTGAGCGTCTGGCTTGATACCTGGCCCAATGCTTCACCGGTTACCAAAGCTTGAATACCAAACTTCTCAGCAACCATACCAGCGGCACGCATAAACATACGCTTGAGGATAACGCCCATTTGACCATCATCGACCTTCTCGAGAATCTCAGCCACAACTGGCTCAAAATCAATCGAGATAAAACGTACCTTGGCAGAAGAGCCGTACTTGTTCCAAAGGTAGTGAGATACCTGCTTAACACCGATTTCGTGTGCTGGACCACCAAGATTAAAGAAACAGTAATGAACTTTAGAACCACGTTTGATGTGTAGGTAGCTTGAAACACCAGAATCAAAACCACCAGAGATAAGGCTCAATACGTCTTCCTGAGTGCCTAGCGGGAAACCGCCCAGACCTTTGTGACGTTTAATTACTTGGTTGAGCTTCTCGTTTGCCACTTCCACTTTAACCGTCACATCTGGGTTACGCAGTTTCACGCTCGCGCTTTCAATCGCTTGGTTCAGACCACCACCAACATAACGCTCTAGCTCAATAGAAGTGAAATCATGCTTACCACGACGCTTAGCTCGAACAACAAAGGTTTTGCCCTCAAGGCTAGGACGATTGAGCTCAAGTACTTGCTCGAAGATATCGTGCAAATCTTTAAACTCTGATTGCTGAACTTCCAGAACATGGTGAATACCTGGAGTTTGAGTCAACACTTCCACTGTTTCTTTGTAGAATTCATCCGTTTCAGATGTGACTTCAATATGGTCGCGACGATTGAAAACAGCTACAGACTCTGTACGACTCTTAATAATGTTACGGATATTACATTCAAGAATCTTTGTGAAGCGCTTACGCACAGACTCACTTTTTACAAAAATTTCTGGATGGGGCTTTACGATAAATTTCATAATTCACTTCACAAGTTAACTGTTTCGCTATTTTCACGCTCAACGGAGCCTAGCAGCTGTGTTTAGCTTTAAGCTGCCTCTAAGGGCGCAAGATTATACATGAAGCAAAGACCATAAAAAAGACGAGCATTTCGCTCGTCTTTTCTTAGTTCGTACTTGGTAAGGATGGAACTTCATCACTATAGAGAGGTTCCCCTTGCATAATACTGATTTCAACGCGGCGGTTACGTGAACGCTGCGCTTCGGTATCATTTGGCCCAAGCGGCTGCGTATCTGCCATACCGCGGACTTGAAGACGCTGATGAGAGAAATCACGAACTTTTTCCATCTCCTGTGCGACTGATACAGCTCGTTGAGCGGAAAGATCCCAGTTGGAGCGATACAACTCAGAGTCAATTCGCTGGTTATCTGTATGACCAGAGACACGCACTATCCCCGGAATATCTTTGACTAACTCCGCAATCTGTCTGACTAACGGACGGAACTTAGGCTGAAGGAATGCAGAACCTTCAGGGAATGCCCCTTTCTCTCGAATACGGATATCAATCTGCTGGCCTAAATTCTCAACTTCAATCGCGCCTTGCTCAATTTCACGCTCCAAAGCTTTCTTGATGCTCTCCATCAAGGTTTCCAGCTCCTGAGAAAGCTCCGCTGACTGCTGCTGTTCGCTGTCTGATTCAGAGTTTTGACTATCCTGTGTCGAAGTGTCCGGTGACTTACCACCTGTTTGCTTACCTTTATCACGCTGCGTACCACCAGCACGATCTGATTCACCTTCATGAAACTCTAGTGTCTGCTGAGTAATATCAATGGTTTGCTGCATGATGACATCAATCGGGGTCGGCTCAGGTCGGCCTGGGCGAAACTCCTGCGCAATGATACTGGTACCCTTAGGAATATCTTTTACTTCCAGTCGGTTCTGTACACCGAACGCAAACTTCATTGAACCTGCAATCTGCTTGAACTTCAGTACGTCCATCTCAGAGAATGACAACAGAAGTACGAAGAAGCACATCAACAGTGACATCAAGTCAGCAAATGTTCCCATCCATAACGGTAAACCGGGGGGTGGGCATTTTGGTTCTTCCTCTTCCATACCAGCGACCTTACTCGTTATCTACATCAAGAGCGCGCTTACCTTCGTTGAGGTAATTCTTCAGATAGCTGTCGATAACGCGTGGGTTCTGTCCATCCTGAATAGCGAGCACACCATCCATGATTAGGCGACGGTTGAGTTTTTCCTGATCGCGGCGCAGTGACAATTTGTCAGCAATAGGGAAGAACACCATGTTAGATAAGATTGCGCCGTAGAGCGTCGTCAGAAGTGCGACCGCCATGGCTGGGCCGATCGCTTTCGGGTCATCCATGTTGGACAGCATGGCAACCAGACCAACTAGCGTACCGATCATCCCCATTGCAGGAGCAACGTCGCCGAAAGCTCGGAATACACTAGCACCAAAGTCATGGCGCTCATCAGTCAGGACAATATCTTTTTGCAGTGCCGCACGCACGACGTCAGCATCATGGCCGTCGACCAGTAAATCAATGCCTTTCTGCATGAAGTTGTTAGTGATCTCCATTTCTTCAAGAGCCAGGAAGCCACCTTTACGTGCGGCGTCCGCCATTTCGACCACTTTAGCAATCAGATCTTCAGGTTCATCGACTTTGAACATGAAGGCTTTGCCCGCAATCTTAGCCGCGCCGAAAAACTGCCCCATGGTAAATTTCATCAGGACAACGAAGGTCGAGCCACCAACTACGATTAGAATAGAGGTCACATCGACGAACATCATTATGCTTCCGCCCAGAATCATCGCCATGATTACGAAAGCAAAGCCGCCAATGAGCCCTATCAGCGTTGCTAAATCCACAAAGCACTCCTCATGCTATCTTTTAAGCTTCTGGTAAATTATATCGGCAACATCTTCAGATCTTTAGTGTTTTATTGGTATCGCACTCACACAAATATAGATGTTATGGCGACAGAGTAAACTAGACTAAAGCAGTGACGTGACCTTTATAGATAATATTGACCGCGCCAACTCGATTTTTCTGTCAATTTTCCTCGGTTAAATTTGACCATCATTACCTGCTAAGGTAACTTTCGTGCATCTTTTCAAATGTAGAAATATTATGGCGAGCAAGAAACCTGAAAACATGTCCTTTGAGGCAGCAATTGAAGAACTCGACTCTATTGTTGAACACCTTGAAAACGGTGATCTGGCTCTTGATGACGCACTGAAAAAGTTCGAACGTGGTATCGCGCTTGCCCGTGAAGGTCAGAGTAAGCTAAGCGATGCAGAACAACGCGTCAGTATCTTACTACAGAACGACGATGAGACCCCGCTTTCAGAGTTCTCGACTCAGCCAGAATAATTACCACAGAAGAATTGCTCCTATGCACGAGGCGTTAACCTCTCTACAACAAAGAAACAATCGACAATTAGAGCGCTGGCTAAACCAGCTTCCTCATCAGGAACAGCCTCTGATTGAAGCTATGCGCTACGGCCTGCTATTAGGTGGAAAACGCGCACGCCCGTTTCTGGTCTATATCACAGGCCAGATGTTGGGCTGTAAGCTGGAAGAGTTAGATACCCCAGCATCGGCGATTGAATGCATCCATGCATACTCGCTTATCCACGATGATTTACCTGCGATGGACGATGATGAGCTTCGTCGTGGACAACCAACCTGCCATATCAAATTCGATGAAGCTACAGCGATCCTGACTGGCGATGCCCTGCAAACCTTGGCATTTACTATTCTTGCTGATGGCGAATTGAGCCCTGAAGCAGAAACCTATCGTATAAAGATGGTGAAAGCACTGGCAGAAGCATCCGGCGCAAATGGTATGTGCCTAGGACAAGCTTTGGACCTATCGGCAGAAGGTCAAAAGGTATCGCTTGCAGAGTTGGAAAACATTCACCGTAATAAAACCGGTGCACTAATGAAATGTGCAATCCGGCTTGGAGCGCTTGCTGCAGGGCAGAAAGGCTCTGAAATCTTACCTCAGTTAGACCAGTTTGCTGACGCTATTGGCCTAGCGTTTCAGGTTCAAGACGACATTTTAGATATTATCAGTGACACAGAGACCTTAGGTAAACCTCAAGGTTCTGATCAGGATTTAGACAAAAGTACTTATCCTGCACTGCTAGGATTAGAAGGCGCTATTAACAAAGCTCACACTCTGTTAACGGAAGCTCTTCAAGCTTTAGAAGCAATCCCATACAATACAGAATTACTCGAAGAGTTCGCCCGATACGTCATCGAGCGCAAGAACTAAACTAAAAGCGCGCATTTATATGACTCTTGATATTTCAAAATATCCAACACTGGCTCTGGCAAATACTCCAGATGAACTACGTAGCCTTCCTAAGGAAGCTTTGCCTACGCTGTGTGACGAATTACGCACCTACTTACTGAACTCTGTCAGTCAATCCAGCGGTCACCTAGCCTCAGGCTTAGGTACTGTGGAGCTTACAGTGGCGCTTCACTATGTGTACAACACCCCGTTTGATCAACTGGTTTGGGATGTTGGCCATCAAGCATATCCGCACAAGATTCTGACAGGTCGCCGAGACCAAATGTCGACTATCCGTCAGAAAGACGGGCTGCACCCTTTTCCTTGGCGCGAAGAAAGTGAGTATGACACGCTATCTGTCGGTCACTCATCAACCTCTATCAGCGCTGCGCTAGGTATGGCGATCAGCGCGGAGAAAGAAGGTGAAAACCGCAAAGTGGTCAGCGTGATTGGTGATGGTGCAATTACCGCAGGTATGGCATTTGAAGCTATGAACCACGCAGGCGACGTTCATTCGGACATGCTAGTCGTGCTGAATGACAACGAGATGTCGATCTCTGAAAATGTCGGAGCACTGAATAACCACCTTGCTCAGGTGCTTTCTGGCAGCCTCTACACCTCTATTCGTGAAGGCGGAAAAAAAGTACTGTCAGGCGTTCCACCAATCAAAGAACTGGTTCGCCGCACTGAAGAACATCTTAAAGGCATGGTCGTACCCGGCACTCTGTTTGAAGAATTGGGTTTTAACTACATTGGACCGGTTGACGGTCACGATGTTAACGAACTGGTCAAAACATTGAAGAACATGCGTGAACTAAGAGGTCCGCAATTCCTTCATATCATGACTAAGAAAGGCAAAGGTTACGAGCCTGCAGAGAAAGACCCTATCGGTTATCACGGCGTGCCTAAGTTCGACCCTGCCCATACTTCATTGCCAAAGAGCAGCGGCAGCAAGCCAACCTTCTCTAAAATTTTCGGTGATTTTTTGTGTGATATGGCCGCTCAGGACCCGAAATTGATGGCCATCACGCCAGCGATGCGTGAAGGTTCCGGCATGGTTCGCTTCTCTAAAGAATACCCACAGCAGTATTTTGATGTCGCGATCGCGGAACAACATGCCGTCACCTTGGCAACAGGTATGGCGATTGCGGGCAACAACCCAATTGTCGCAATTTACTCTACTTTCCTTCAACGCGGTTACGACCAGTTAATTCACGACATCGCCATCATGGATCTCCCAGTGATGTTTGCGATTGACCGTGCTGGGTTAGTCGGTGCTGACGGTCAGACTCACCAAGGTGCGTTCGATCTGAGCTTTATGCGTTGTATTCCAAACATGGTCATCATGGCACCAAGTGATGAGAATGAATGTCGCCAAATGCTCTACACAGGACATAAGCACACTGGGCCAAGTGCTGTACGTTACCCTCGTGGGAGCGGCATCGGAACTGAAATTGAGCAAGATTTCACTGCGTTAAAAATTGGCAAAGGCCGAGTCGTACGAAAAGGTGAAAAAGTGGCGATTCTCAGCTTCGGTACCTTCTTAGGCAATGCACTGGAAGCGGCTGAAAAACTCAATGCGACTGTTGCTGATATGCGTTTTGTCAAACCACTTGATGAAGCTTTGATCAAACAGCTTGTTGATGAGCATGATGTGATTGTCACATTAGAAGAAAATGCCATCGCAGGCGGCGCTGGTGCTGGTGTGATTGAGTTTATGATGCAAGAAAAACTCATTAAACCAGTACTGAATTTAGGCCTTCCTGACCAATTCATTGCTCAAGGAACTCAAGATGAGCTGCACCAAGCGCTCGGATTAGATGCCACAGGCATTGAGCAGTCAATTCGAAATTACCTCGAAAAATAGCGCTCAGTTCAGCTTACATTACTGCTAAAAAGCTCTCTTTCGAGAGCTTTTTTCATTCTATTCAGGCATCTGCCAAGCAAACTCATCGCAAATCTTCTGCCATGTATCATCGACTTTCGCTTTAATCAGCACCGTTTGGTTAGTAAACGGGTGCACAAACTCTAAGCTTGAGGCATGCAGAAGCAAGCGGTGGGAGTCATAGACTTCTCTAAACAATTTGTTGTGCTTGCCATCGCCATGCGTGGTATCACCGACTATCGGATGACGAAGGTGAGCCATATGTCGTCTGAGCTGATGTTTACGCCCAGTCAGAGGCTTTAATTCCATCAAACAGTAACGAGTCGTGGGAAACTTTCCTGTTGAATAAGGGATCTCTGCTTTTGCCAATGTGTGGTAATCGGTGATCGCTTCCTGAGCCTCCTTCTCTTGGCTCGCATGCTTATCGGCGATCTTATCCAGCTCAACCTTTAAGGCATAATCTAATCGTCCCGCCTCTTCAATCCAACCTCGCACAATGGCGTGATAGGTCTTGACCATTTCATGGTTGGCAAACATAGGCATCACTTGAGAGGCCACATCACTCGACAACGCAAAAATCAGTACACCCGACGTCGGTCGGTCAAGACGATGAAGTGGAAATACATGTTGACCAATTTGGTCACGCAATGTCTGCATCACAAACTGAGTTTCGTGTTTATCTAACCAACTACGGTGAACCAACATCCCAGCAGGCTTGTTCACGGCAACAAAGTACTCGTCCTGAAAAACAATATCTAATATCACGCACAGGCCTCATCTATCGCTCTAAGTAGATCAAGTAATGGAGTATATGCCCCATGCTCTTTCCAACACTCTTCAAAGTAAGGCGTAATCGCAAAGCCCGCGGGTAAAGGCATCTTCTGCTCAAGAAGATATGCCATTTTTGGTAAAAATACCCACTGTAACCATTGTTCTGGTTGTAACGTATCGACCGCAAAAGGTTCAGCACTTTGTAGTGCTTGGTCAGCAGGCTTGTGTCGTTGCCATAGTTTTAGCTCGCGCATGACAGAGGGTAACTGGTCTAGAAGTGGTACTAATTGCTGTTCTTTTGTCATAAACCTGAGGGGAAACCTTGAAATTAGGCATAAGAGTACCATTTATAGAGGAAAGAAAGTTAGGACTATTCAGCAATGGACACCATTCATACCCTCAGCCAGTTATTAACCAATAGTGAATGCCAATATCAGGTTTACGATCTAGGGCGCCGAATCAAACACATAGACAGCAAAGTGTTTGCCGATGTAGAAAAAGGCCTTCAACCCTATCCGTTCCCTTTACAACGCAAAGCGCATCTCGCGATTGCTTACTGGAATGAACACAAGCAACCGTGGATTTGGTTTTTAAAGTTTGAGCTGGATGAGCGTGGTCTATTGAAGCAGGCTGATGTAGGCAACTTCATTAAATATGTCGTTGAGGCGATGGGAACGCGCTTGAGTCAGGAAATGACGGAAGAGCAGCAACAAAAGCTATCGAATAACCCTTATACCTATAAGCCTGCTGAAGATAAAATGGCTGTGTTTCACAGTCAGATAAGAGCTCAACTCGACTTACCATGCAGTCAGTACTATGAGCACGCACAGCACTACTTTTCTGGAGGTCTCGGCTGGGACAAATGGCAGACCGTCGGCCTTCAAGGTGTAACCGATATCTGTGCTCGCCTTGGACACAACCAAAACGGCGTCAACTTACGTAAAGCACTAAAGCACCTGCCTAATGAGCCCCTTTATGCCTTGTTAGGAGCGCTGGAGCACACTCCTTTGCCGGATAAACTGGCAGAGCGTTTACAAGAAATGGCCCTTGAGCAGATAGACAGCAAAGACCCAGATATCTTCCTCCTCGGCGCTCTCGCTCGTGCATTGTCTGGAGCTAACACGTCGTATTCAGGAGTGATACTCGACAAAATACTCGCGTCTCCTCGCTTAAGTCATCAAGAAGTGTTGATTGGTGTAGCAGGCCGCAGTTGGTACCTTCTCCGCGACCCACAACGTGCGCAGCAATTTCTTCTGCGTTTAGCTCAGACTGGAAATCAGGCACTATTTAATCAACTGTTTGCCGATCTGGTGATGCTGCCTGAATTGAGAATGGTGTTATTACCCCTGCTTCATTCTGCACCATCTCAGGAGCTGGCAGAGGCACTGGTAAAACTTCAACAAGCGACTAAGGGCTAAAAGATGATCGGTGACCTTCTAGCCATTCTGGGATTGGTATTCGGCTGTTTTTTATTCTGGCAACAGAGAAGACAAGCTGAGTTAGCCAAATCAATCGCGGCCAACAAATGTAAGCAGCTCGATTTGCAATTGATCAGCGTCGCGCTAAAAGGTCATAAACTGAAAACGCCAGACGGAATCTGGCGTTGGCACTCTGTTTATCAATTTGAGTTTTCATCGCTTGGTGATGACTGCTACCAAGGCAAGTTGATCATGCAAGGCTTTCGACTGATAAAGGTCGATCTGCCACCTCATCGGATGTAAATACATACTGATTATACGGGCCAAATGCATCACGATTTTGACCGCATAACTCAAAACCCAGCTTGCCTAGAATACGAATCGATGGCGTGTGCTCAATGTTGGCTGTTGCTGATACGCGAGTTAAGTTGAGATCCCGCACCGCCTTAGGGAAAAAGGCCTTCAGTACTTCACTGGCGTATCCCTTCCCCCAATAGGCTTTATCAAAGATATACCCTAATTCCGGCCCACTATCCAAATGATAGATAAATACATGCCCGATATATTCTCGTGAATGACTGTCTAAAACAGCCAACGCATAAATGGTGTGATCATGTAAAACTTGCTGGAAAAGTTGTTTTGCTGAAGAAACAGTGTGCGGTCCATTCATCTCAGCTCGATTCTTGGCACAACAGTTAAGCATCAAGAATTCTGACTGTAATGATTCATTGTATGGCACCAGTAATGTTCGGCGAGTTACGATAGTCACAACACATCCTTATTGACAGCATGCCCCCGAAGCACAGGGGCTATTTTTTGTTTCCAAACGTAGAAACAAAGCCGAAAAGTTATACCAACTGATAGGTTTAGTTATTGATCTAGATTGTTATTTTGACGTTGTTAGTGTGAGTTATGCCTAAGGTTAAAGAAAAGCCCCGATACGCAAATATCGGGGCTATAGTCTTACTCGTAGCAGTCCGGCCACAAAAGGTGCTCCATGCATCTTCCTTAATAGTCACTGAATCCTTCAGTGTTATCCTGGCTTCGCCGTCCTAGCGGTGTCCTAATCGTCCTGATAGCTAACTGACCTGTTAGCGCACGTCACTAGTTCCCTGAGCGGTGTCCTTTGCATCATCCTGATAATGTCACGCCTCTTCCCAGAGGGGCCCTATCCGTCCTTAGTACTGAGTTCCCATCAGTAACTGCTTCCCTACAGTATCCTTCGCTCCTTGCTGACTAGCACTCCTTACTAGCCAAATCTTCGTCCCGAAGATGTTCAGTCCTTAACGTTCCTGTTCCGTGTCAGCATCCCGTCCAACACTTGGTAATTTACCCTACCTCTTTCTATAAGCAATGCGATAAACGAATGCTCAGGTTACATAAATACGCTATTTAGATTTAATATCAAACAAATTCAACAACATAAAATAACAATGCGTTTATCACACCTGTGTAAGACTGTTTTATCGCACACTAAGCGTAAGAGATCTCGCACATTACAAGCGTGCATTTTCTATTCGCATTCACAGGATACGTTGAGTATCATGACGCTAAACGCATTCAAGGAGGTCATATGCTCACTCAAGATGTTAGTCAGGAGCTTAAGGAAGTTTTAGAACAGCTCCAAAAAGAGGGTAAGGAGCCAACCGTCGCCTTGGTGAAAGCACGCCTTAGTACAGCCATCCCTATGCCCGCTCTTATAACGACAATTAAAAGCTGGAAAAGTGCTAACCGTGTTCCCAAAGTAGAAGTCGCTGCTAAAACAGCTAATGACGCATGCAGAATTACTGAGCTGGAAAAACAAGTCGCTGAGTTGACCACTAGGTTGGCACTATTAGAAGAGAAGATGGCGAACTCGTAAGTGAGTTTATCTCGCTGATAAGACCCAGAGTAAAAATCCACCTGCATAGCAGGTGGCTTTGGTTGGCCCCCTATAAGGGGGCTCACTGCTATTTATCTAACCCTAGAAGCATTTGTCGCTCCTCTTCTTCTTTCCCCACACGATCTTGGTGCCTGACGTATCTACGTATAATTTCCTCGTTCATCCCTACCGAATCAACAAAGTAACCTCGTTGCCAGAACTTATTACCCCAGAGCTTTTTCTTTCTCAAATACGGAAATTTGTTAAACAACCTAATCGCTGTACGACCTTTAACAAACCCCATGTAATTTGAGATACTCATGCTCGGCGGAAGCCTCACGACTAAATGGACATGATCAATTTGGACGTTAAGCTCGACAACCTTGCATTTCTTCATATTGCTGTAAACGTAGATACTTCGATACAGCTCTTTGCCTAAATTTCCTTTCAGAATCTTTAGTCGATATTTAGGTGTCCAAACAATATGATATTGGCACCGATGATAAACGTGTGAAGCGGATTCATATCTGCTCATGTTCGTTATTTCCTTCATTTGTTGGTTGCAAACGAGGACATCTTGAACATGAGCGTTCTTCGGGCAAAGCCCAAAAGAACGATCACCACCTTCTAAAGAAGGTGGTTTAGGGCCAGAAAATAAAAAAGGCTTGGCGCAATGCCAAGCCTTTGTTTGTTTAGGCAGACTGGTGAATTACCAACCTGTTACTTCACGTAGACCTTTACCGATGTCTGCTAGAGACTTAACCGTCTTAACGCCTGCTGCCTCTAGAGCTGCAAACTTGTCTTCCGCTGTACCTTTACCACCAGAGATGATTGCACCAGCGTGGCCCATACGTTTACCTGGAGGTGCAGTAACACCAGCGATGTAAGAAACTACAGGTTTAGTCACGTTCTCTTTGATAAACGCCGCTGCTTCTTCTTCTGCTGTACCACCGATCTCGCCGATCATTACGATAGCTTCAGTTTCTGGATCTTCTTGGAACAGTTTTAGGATATCAATGAAGTTTGAACCTGGGATTGGGTCACCACCGATACCAACACAAGTAGACTGACCGAAGCCTTCATCTGTAGTCTGCTTAACCGCTTCATACGTTAGAGTACCAGAGCGAGAAACAATACCTACTTTACCTTTCTTGTGGATATGACCAGGCATGATACCAATCTTACACTCGTCAGGAGTGATTAGACCTGGACAGTTAGGACCGATCATGCGAACGCCAGTTTCTTCTAGCTTCACTTTAACGTCGATCATATCTGTTGTAGGGATACCTTCAGTGATCGTTACGATAAGCTCGATACCTGCATCAATCGCTTCTAGGATTGCATCTTTACAGAAAGGTGCTGGAACGTAGATAACTGTTGCTGTTGCGCCAGTTGCTTCTACTGCTTCACGTACAGTGTTGAATACAGGAAGACCAAGGTGAGTTTGACCACCTTTACCTGGAGATACACCACCAACCATCTGTGTACCGTATGCGATAGCTTGCTCAGAGTGGAAAGTACCTTGACCACCAGTGAAACCCTGACAGATTACTTTGGTGTCTTTATTAATTAGTACAGACATTATTTGCCCTCCGCAGCAGCAACAACTTTCTGAGCTGCGTCAGTTAGTGACTCAGCAGCGATGATATCAACATCAGAATTAGCAAGAACTTCGCGACCTAGGTCTGCGTTAGTACCTTCAAGACGAACAACAACAGGTACGCTTACACCTACCTCTTTAACTGCACCAATAATACCTTCTGCGATCATGTCACAACGCACGATACCACCGAAGATGTTTACTAGTACTGCTTTTACATTGTCATCAGATAGAATGATCTTGAATGCTTCTGCTACACGCTCTTTAGTCGCGCCGCCACCTACATCTAGGAAGTTAGCTGGCTTACCACCGTGTAGGTTTACAATATCCATTGTGCCCATTGCTAGGCCCGCACCGTTAACCATACAGCCAACGTTGCCATCTAGAGCGACATAGTTCAGTTCCCACTGAGCAGCATGAGCTTCACGCTCATCTTCTTGTGAAGGATCGTGCATTTCACGCAGCTTAGGCTGACGGTACATAGCGTTTGAATCGATGTTAATCTTGCCATCTAGACAAAGCAGGTTACCTTCACCAGTAACAACTAGTGGGTTGATTTCTAGTAGTGCTAGATCGTACTGAGCAAACATAGTACCAAGACCCATGAAGATCTTAACGAACTGCTTGATCTGGTCACCCGCTAGGCCTAGTTTGAACGCAAGTTCACGGCCCTGATAAGCTTGAGGACCAACCAATGGGTCGATCGCAGCTTTGTGGATTAGCTCCGGCGTTTCTTCCGCAACTTTCTCAATCTCAACACCGCCTTCCGTTGAAGCCATGAAAACGATCTTACGGCTTGCACGGTCAACAACCGCACCAAGGTAAAGTTCGTTAGCAATATTAGACGCTTCTTCAACAAGGATTTTTGTAACAGGCTGACCATTTGCATCTGTTTGGTAAGTTACCAGGTTCTTACCTAGCCATTTTTGCGCAAATTCTTTTACGCCATCTTTTGTGTCATGTAGTTCAACACCACCCGCTTTACCGCGGCCACCAGCGTGAACCTGACATTTAACAACTTTTTTCTCTGTGCTAATGCGTCCCGCAGCTTCGAAAGCTTCTTGAGGGGTATCACACGCATAGCCTTCCGGTACAGGCAAACCGAATTCTGCAAACAGCTGTTTGGCTTGGTATTCATGCAAATTCATTTTGATATTCCGTTTGTTTTCCCTTGAGGGATTATTATGTCCATGACGCTTTGATCGAAACGACCTAACGTCTGTAGGGTCTTCTCAATTAAACCACTAGCTATCCAATTCAATAACGAGTGCTTCAAATGAAGGCTGAGCGTTGAGCGTGCTCAGCCTTAGAAACTTTAGGCACCAGATTACCAAAATCAATCTGGTGCCTGAGTTAATTACACGTCAAGAAGTAGACGTGCTGGATCTTCCAGTAGCTCTTTGATGGTAACCAAGAAACCAACTGACTCACGACCATCAATCAAACGGTGATCGTAAGAAAGTGCAAGGTACATCATAGGTAGAATTTCTACTTTGCCATCAACAGCCATTGGTCTCTCTTGGATCTTGTGCATGCCAAGAATCGCTGATTGCGGCGGGTTGATGATTGGCGTAGACATTAGTGAACCAAAAACACCACCGTTAGTGATAGTAAAGTTACCACCCATCAGCTCGTCTACTGTCAACTTGCCGTCACGACCTTTGATCGCTAATTCTTTGATGCCTTTTTCTACATCAGCAAAACCTAGCGTATCGCAATCTTTTAGGACTGGAGTAACTAGACCACGAGGCGTAGAAACCGCCATGCTGATGTCGAAGTAGTTGTGGTAAACAATGTCATCGCCATCAATAGAAGCGTTTACTTCTGGGTAACGTTTCAGTGCTTCGGTAACCGCTTTCACGTAGAAAGACATGAAACCAAGACGGATGCCGTGGCGCTCTTCGAATTGATCTTTGTACTGCTTACGAAGATCCATGATTGGCTTCATGTTTACTTCGTTAAACGTAGTCAGCATTGCCGTGTTGTTTTTCGCTTCAAGCAGACGATTTGCAACAGTTTTGCGCAGACGCGTCATAGGAACGCGTTTCTGGCTGCGAGCAGCTGCTGGCGCTTCGGCTACAGGAGCGTCTGCTTTCGGTGCAGCTTTGGCATTCGCAAGGTGCGCTTCAATATCTTCGCGCGTAATACGACCACCAACACCTGTACCTTTCACTTGGCTTGCTTCCAAGTTGTGTTCAGCAAGAAGACGACGTACAGCTGGGCTCAACGCATCGTTGCTTTCTTCACTCAGAGACGCTTTGTGACGCTTATCTGGAGACGCTTCCGCTTCCTCAGTCGTATCTTTTGTTGGCTCACCAGCAACAGCACCAGGTTTAAGTTTAGCAATCAGTTGCTTAGAAAGAACGGTAGCACCTTCTTCTTCGATGATAGCCTCTAGAACACCCGCTTCAGGAGCCGGTACTTCTAGAACTACTTTATCAGTTTCAATGTCAACCAGAACTTCGTCACGCTCTACCGCGTCACCTGGTTGTTTGTGCCATGTTGCTACTGTCGCATCAGCAACAGATTCAGGTAAATCTGGAACCAGAATTTCAATTGTCATATCTGTTTCTTCCTTTAACTTCAGTTCTTAGTCTGAAGCTTTTGTATTCACGGTAAGTGCGTCTTCAATCAACGCTTTCTGTTGTTTCAAGTGTACTGACATGTAACCTACTGCAGGTGATGCTGACGCTGGACGTCCAGCGTATTTAAGATCTGCACCTGCCGGAATAGCAGCACGGAAGTTGTGTTGGCTTGAGTACCAAGCACCTTGGTTTTGCGGCTCTTCCTGACACCAAACGAAATCTTCTACATTTGTGTATTGCTCGATGGCAGCTTTAACCTCTTCCAGAGGGAATGGGTAAAGTTGCTCAATCCGCACAATCGCTACGTCTTCTTGCTCGTTGTTACGACGTTGTTCTAATAGGTCGAAATACACCTTACCTGAACAGAAAACGACGCGTTTCACTTTCTTAGCATCCAACTTGTCTATCTCAGCAATCGCTGGCTGGAAGGTACCTTCCGCAAGCTCTTCAATAGATGACGTACATAGAGGATGACGAAGCAATGACTTAGGAGACATCACGATAAGAGGACGGCGCATCGGGCGCACAACCTGACGGCGAATCATGTGGTACACCTGAGCTGGCGTAGATGGCACAACAACCTGCATGTTTTGCTCAGCACAAAGCTGTAGGTATCGCTCCAAACGTGCGGAAGAGTGCTCTGGTCCCTGACCTTCATAGCCATGTGGCAGCAACATTGTCAGGCCACACAGACGCGCCCATTTTTGCTCACCTGAGGATATGAACTGGTCAATAACTACCTGAGCACCATTAGCAAAGTCACCAAATTGCGCTTCCCAAATAGTTAGGCCGCTTGGCTCTGCTGTGGCATATCCATACTCAAATGCCAGCACGGCCTCTTCTGACAAAACAGAGTCATAAACTTCAAACGGACCCTGCTTGTCATGAATATTGGCCAATGGCACAAATGTACTTGCATCCGTTTGGTTGTGCAGAACTGAGTGACGGTGGAAGAAAGTACCACGACCCGAGTCCTGTCCAGAAATACGAATACGCTTACCATCATCAACAAGAGTCGCATATGCCAGTGTTTCTGCCATACCCCAGTCAATCGCTTTCTCACCACTTAACATCGCTTTACGATCATTGTATAGCTTGTTAACACGGCTCTGTAGCTTGTGGCTTTCTGGGTACTGACAAATGCGCTGTCCCAACTCTAGCAAACGTTCTTTTTGGAACTCACTGTCCCACTCAACGTCCCAATCATGCCCAATGTACGGAGCCCAGTCGACAGAGTGAAGAGCCATTGGACGCCACTCTTTAACAACGACTTCACCACGATCCAAAGCATCACGATATTCATTTACTAGCTGAGTAGCGGTATCAATACCAAAGTCCCCACGCTCAATTAACACGTCAGCGTAAAGCTTACGTGGCGTTGGATGCTTCTTAATTTTTTGATACATCAATGGCTGAGTAGCGTTTGGCTCATCCGCTTCGTTGTGACCATGGCGACGGTAACAAACCAAATCAATCACAACATCACGCTTAAACTCGTTACGATAATCAAGAGCAATGCGAGTCACGAATGCAACTGCCTCTGGATCATCAGCATTAACGTGGAAAATTGGTGCCTGTACCATTTTCGCAATATCAGTACAGTACATAGTCGAACGCGTATCGTTCGGGTTTGACGTAGTGAAACCAACCTGGTTGTTCACAACAATGCGAACAGTACCACCAACCCGGAAACCACGAGACTGAGACATGTTAAATGTTTCAGCAACAACACCCTGACCTGCAACTGCAGAGTCACCATGAATAGTGATAGGAAGAACAGTACTTCCCTCAGTATCACCAAGACGATCTTGACGCGCGCGAACCGAACCAATAACTACTGGATTAACAATCTCAAGGTGAGACGGGTTGAAAGCCAGTGCTAAATGCACATCGCCGCCTGGGGTAGCAAAATCTGCAGAGAAACCTTGGTGATACTTAACATCACCAGTACCCCATGTTTCGTCATGTTTACCCGCAAACTCGTCGAACAGATCCTGAGGCTTTTTACCTAGAACGTTGACCAGCATATTCAAGCGACCACGGTGTGCCATACCAATAACAACTTCGCGCATGCCGTTTTTACCAGCGTGGCGAATTAGTTCTTTCGTCATTGGAATGAGCGCATCACCACCCTCTAGCGAGAAACGCTTCGCACCAGGGAACTTAGCGCCCAAGTATCGCTCTAGGCCTTCTGCAGCGGTCAGCTCTTCAAGAAACTCTTGTTTCTCTTCTTTTGAAAAAGAAGGCTTACCTACCACTGATTCTAAACGTTGCTGGATCCAACGTTTTTGCTCAGTGTCTGTCATGTGCATGTATTCTGCACCAACGGAGCCACAGTAGATTTTATTGAGAGAGGAGTAGATGTCTTTCAGCAACATGGTCTCTTGACCAATTGCAAAAGAACCGACGTTAAACGATTCTTCGAAGTCATCTTCGGTGAGATTGTGGAATGCTGGGTCTAGCTCCGCCACTGTTGGACGTTGCCATAAACCGAGTGGATCAAGTTCTGCAGCTTCATGACCGCGGAAACGGTATGCGTTAATAAGTTGAAGAACTTTTACTTGCTTAGCGTCGACATCTGGATCACTAACTTGGACATTGTAATGCTTTGTTTCTTGAGCGAGTCGTCGGAAGTAGTCGCGGACACGCGAATGAGGCTGCTCAACAACCTCTTCAGAAGGCTTAGGCAAGCCATCAAATACACGTTTCCACTCCTCACTTACCAGATCGGGATCACTTAGATACAGTTCGTAGAGATCTTCTACATAAGTTGCATTGGCGCCAGCCAAGTGTGAAGACTCGAGCCATGCCTTCATCACGCCGTTGTGCATATTTTCCCTTAACCAGTAGTTTTCACGTTTGCTTCGGTCTATGCCGAGCTATAAAGAGCCGATCACCAGAGTGATCGGCAATTTTTATTGTTTATTAAACCGAACGATTGACCAGCATTGTCTTAATGTGACCGATAGCCTTCGTTGGGTTTAGTCCCTTAGGACAAACACTTACACAATTCATGATGCCATGGCAACGGAAAACGCTAAATGCATCATCAAGATTTGACAAACGTTCATCTGTTGCAGTATCGCGGCTATCGATCAGCCAACGATAAGCAGCAAGCAACCCTGCAGGACCGATAAATTTATCTGGGTTCCACCAGAACGATGGGCACGAGGTAGTACAACACGCACACATAATACATTCGTACAATCCATCTAAATGAGCACGTTCATCAGGAGATTGAAGGTTCTCGCGTGATGGTGGCAACGCATCATCATCAATCAAGAATGGTTTAACCTTTGCGTAGTTATCGTAGAACTGAGTCATATCGACAATCAAATCACGAACAACTGGTAAGCCAGGTAACGGGCGAATCACTAGCTTATCGCCTGCTAGCGCAGACAGTGGAGTGATACAGGCCAAACCGTTTTTACCATTCATATTAAGGCCGTCTGAACCACAAACCCCTTCACGACACGAACGACGGAATGCAATTGTTGGATCTTGTTCTTTAAGCAGAATCAAGGCGTCCAAAACCATCATGTCAGAGCCTTCGTCTACTTCAAGGATATAATCCTTCATGTATGGCTTATCATCGACATCTGGGTTGTAACGATACAAAGAGAAGTTTAGTTTCATCATTTATTCCTCCCTTAGTATGTACGTACTTTCGGCGGGAAAGCTTCACGATGAACTGGCGTCATGTTGACATCACGTTTAGTCATCGCTTCTGTTTCCGGGTTATAAATAGAGTGACATAGCCAATTCTGGTCATCACGCTCTGGGTAATCAAAACGAGCATGTGCTCCACGACTCTCTGTACGGTAGTTTGCCGCAACTGCTGTCGAGAACGCTGTTTCCATTAGGTTGTCTAGCTCCAGACACTCGATACGCTGAGTATTGAACTCAGACGATTTATCGGCAAGATGTGCGTCTTGCAAGCGCTCACGAATAACTTTTAGTTCTTCTAGACCCGTTGCCATTGCGTCACCTTCACGGAAAACCGAGAAGCTGTTTTGCATACAAGTTTGTAGATCTTTACGAATCTGTACTGGATCTTCGCCACCTGTGCTGTTTTCCCAACGCATAGTACGCGCTAGAGAGGCTTCAATGTCAGATTCTGTCGCAGGACGAGCTTCTGTTTGAGCCGCCAACGTTTCGCCAAGGTGCAAACCAGTAGCACGGCCAAATACAACCAGATCAAGCAGTGAGTTACCACCCAAACGGTTAGCACCGTGAACAGATACCGAAGCAATTTCACCACACGCAAAAAGACCTTGAACTTCAGATTCGCTGCCGTCAGCCGCTTGTTTAATAGCCTGACCTGAAACCTGAGTTGGTACACCACCCATCATGTAGTGACAAGTTGGAATAACTGGGATTGGTTCTTTAACTGGATCTACGTGAGCAAACGTACGTGAAAGCTCACAAATACCTGGTAGGCGAGACTCAAGAACATCTTTACCTAGGTGATCCAGTTTCAGTTTGATGTGAGGACCCCATGGGCCATCGCAGCCGCGGCCTTCACGGATTTCGATCATCATTGAACGCGCTACAACGTCTCGACCCGCTAGGTCTTTCGCGTTAGGCGCATAACGCTCCATGAAGCGTTCACCATCTTTATTAAGAAGATAGCCACCTTCACCACGACAACCTTCGGTCACAAGTACACCTGCACCTGCAATACCTGTTGGGTGGAACTGCCACATTTCCATGTCTTGCATTGGTACGCCTGCGCGTAGTGCCATGCCAACACCATCACCAGTATTGATGTGTGCGTTAGTCGTTGAAGCGTAGATACGACCAGCACCACCAGTGGCTAGAACGGTCGCTTTAGATTTGAAGTAACAAATCTCACCCGTTTCCATACAGATTGCTGTACAACCCATGATGGCACCGTCTTGGTTCTTAACCAGATCAAGCGCGTACCATTCAGAGAAGATAGTGGTTTTGTGTTTTACATTTTGTTGGTACAGAGTATGAAGCAGTGCATGACCAGTACGGTCAGCGGCAGCAGCGGTACGAGCGGCTTGCTCGCCACCAAACTCTTTCGACTGGCCGCCAAAAGGACGTTGGTAAATCGTTCCGTTATCAAAGCGAGAAAATGGAAGACCCATTTTTTCTAATTCAATAACCGACTCAGGACCATTCTTACACATATACTCGATAGCATTTTGGTCACCGATGTAATCCGACCCTTTAACGGTGTCGTACATGTGCCATTGCCAATCGTCTTTGTGTGAATTGCCCAGTGCTACGGTAATACCACCTTGAGCAGAAACAGTGTGTGAACGAGTAGGAAATACTTTAGATAGCAAAGCACAAGTCAGGCCTTGCTCAGAAATTTGTAGCGCAGCACGCATGCCTGCACCACCAGCGCCGATTACTACGGCATCAAATTCGCGAACTGGAATAGACACTTACGCACCCCACAGAATAAATAGACCAGAGAAGAAGTAACCAAATAGCACTGCAATGATGCCTAGCTGTAGAAAACCGCGAAGCTTAGCGCATTTGATGTAGTCTGTAAGAACTTGCCATAGACCAATCCAAGCGTGGATAAGAACGGATACCAACGCAAGCATGGTAAAGACTTTAGTAAAAGTCCCACCGAAGAACTGTGTCCAAGATACGTAAGAAATATCTGAGAAAGCACAGAAGCTCACCAGATAGATAGTATAAAGCGTCATAATGATTGCAGTTGCACGAATTAGTAGGAAATCGTGCACACCATTACGACCAAAAGATGAAATGTGTTTTACCATACCAGAATCCCCGCAAGTACAGACAGAACGGCCGTCGCTGCGAATGCAACCTTAGCGCTCATTGCGCCAGATTCCAGCTCTTCAAAATGACCTAGGTCCATCAACAAGTGACGAATACCACCTGCTATATGGTAGGCCAAAGCCGTCAAAATACCCCACAAAATAAATTTCACAAAGAAACCGTCAACGATGTCGACAGCTTGTGCGTAACCTACAGGGGAAGACAGGGAAATGGATAATAACCAAAGAAGTATCCCGATCGCGACAAACGTAATTACACCTGAAACTCGGTGCAGGATAGATGCGATTGCTGTGATCGGAAAGTTGATAGTCTGCAAATCTAAATTAACAGGTCTTGACTTTCTTTCTTTCACGGGCTTGCTCACTCAGCTCCATTGAAGCATTTATTGTTATGAACGAAATTTGATTGCAAACCTACAAAAGTTAACATTTATTTAACAACAAGCAGGCAAAAAACCGGGGTAAATTTGTAAAATATTTGTTAACAACAAGATTTGAAACATCACCTCACATTTGTTTCAAACCTTGAATTTATAAGGTTTCCACCAAAATTTACGGCGCCACTATACGGCTGGAAACATTTTAGCACAATTGATGTAACAATTTTTGCTACACAGAACAGATTTTTAACCTTATACGTATAAAAAATCAAAACAAGTGCACAAGTCGGAGGAGAAAAATTGACTTTGATAACGAACACACGTACAAAAATGTCACACAAACATCCTGGACGGATTAAATAATAAACAAAGGAGATTGTTATGGCAGATAAGAAAGCGACCCTTCATGTTGAAGGTCAAGCGCCTATCGAACTGCCAATTATGGAAGGTGCCCTTGGCACGCCTGTAATTGATGTTCGTAAACTTGGAGCAAATGGTTATTTCACTTTTGATCCAGGTTTTCTTGCCACTGCATCCTGTGAATCTCAAATCACCTACATCGACGGCGGCAAAGGTATCCTTTTGCACCGTGGTTACCCTATTGATCAGTTAGCTAATAATGCTGATTATTTAGAAGTATGTTACATCCTTCTTTACGGTGAAGCCCCTACACGAGAACAATACGAGCAATTCAAAGTTACTGTCACTCGCCATACTATGGTGCATGAGCAGATCGCGAGCTTTTTCCACGGATTCCGCCGTGACGCACACCCAATGGCAGTAATGTGTGGTGTAGTTGGCGCTTTGGCAGCCTTCTACCACGATTCACTAGACATCAACAACGACACTCACCGCGAGATCACGGCTTATCGTCTACTGTCGAAAATGCCGACGCTTGCTGCAATGTGTTACAAGTACTCTATCGGTCAACCATTTATCTACCCACGTAACGACCTAAGCTACGCGGAAAACTTCCTACACATGATGTTTGCTAACCCATGTGAAGAATACGAAGTAAACCCAGTGGTTGCACGTGCGATGGATAAGATCTTCACACTTCACGCAGACCACGAGCAAAACGCTTCCACTTCAACGGTTCGTCTTGCTGGTTCTTCAGGTGCAAACCCATTCGCATGTATTGCCGCGGGTATCGCATCACTATGGGGACCTGCACACGGCGGTGCTAACGAAGCGTGTCTGAAGATGCTGGAAGAAATCGGCAGTGTCGACAACATTCCTGAGTACATTGATCGTGCTAAAGACAAGGATGACCCATTCCGCCTAATGGGCTTTGGTCACCGTGTCTACAAGAACTACGATCCACGTGCGACGGTAATGCGCGAAACGTGTCATGACGTTCTGAAAGAACTGAACATTGACGATCCTTTACTGGATGTAGCAATGGAACTTGAGCGTATTGCTCTGTCTGATGAGTACTTCGTATCTAAGAAGCTGTACCCGAACGTAGATTTCTACTCAGGTATTATTCTGAAAGCGATTGGTATTCCGGTTTCAATGTTCACAGTAATCTTCGCACTTTCACGTACAATTGGTTGGATCGCTCACTGGAACGAAATGCACAGTGATCCACTGAACCGCATTGGTCGTCCGCGTCAGCTTTACACTGGTGAAACTCAGCGTAACTTCAAGCCTATTCACGAACGCGAATAAGAAGCTAGAAGCTAGAAGCTAGAAGCTAGAAGCTAGAAAAATTAAGGGTTGATGCTTTCGCATCAACCCTTTTAATATTTTGGGAGTTATAAAGCGCGGTTTGAATCGCTTCGTCCATATTGGAGGCTCTATTCATAAGTACAGCCTCCGATTGGTTCTGCTCCTTTAGCGATTGTGAACCTTAAACTGGGTTGTCAATATCGATAAACTCAACATCCAAGTCGTGTTCTTTAGCTAACCACTCACCAAGAGCTTTGATACCATAACGCTCTGTTGCATGATGCCCTGCTGCAAAATAGTGTATATCCATTTCTCTGGCTGTGTAGGTAGTGCGCTCAGAGATTTCACCCGAAATAAACGCATCCAGACCATGTTTTACTGCTAACTCGATAAAGTCTTGCCCACCACCGGTACACCAACCTACAGTTTCAATTACTTTATCTGCATTATCAGGTGAAATATGTAAAGGAGTACGGCTCAGTACTTTTTCTATCTTGGCTGAGAAGTCTGCACCAGTCATCGGCTGTTCCAGACGACCAAACATTGCCAATGATTGCGGATGTCCTTCCAGGCCACCTTCCACGTCAATCTCTAATAATCGTGCTAGCTCTGCGTTGTTACCGAGTTCAGGATGAATATCCAAGGGCAAGTGGTAGCCGAACAAGTTGATATCATTTTTGACTAGCGTTCGGATGCGATTCCCTTTCATTCCACGAATAGGCTCAGGTTCTCCTTTCCAGAAGTATCCATGATGAACAAGCAATGCATCCGCCTTCAACTCAACCGCTTTGTTAATCAGAGCTTGAGAGGCCGTCACCCCCGTTACCACACGTTTAATGTCTGTTTTACCTTCGACCTGTAAACCGTTCGGTGCATAATCTTTGATGAGTTGAGGAGAAAGTTTTTCGTTAAGAATCTGTTCCAGCTGTATATTGTTCATTGTGACTTCCAGTAACTGCACGATTTGCAAAGTGTATTGCAACTATATAAAGGATGCTAGTTTCAATCGGTTGCGGTTACAATAGCGTCAATTTTGTTTTAAAGGATCAGAGATGAATCAGCTACAGCGTTTTTACCATTGGATTGCCTCTTCACCATCTCTGTTTACGCTGACTCCACCATTCGAGTCTCTGCAGACTTTGCCGGTACATCCCTTAAGTGACCCAAATTATCACGGTAACCCTAGACTCGGTTTTCTATACCAACATTTATGTACCCAACTTCTCGTCAATAGTGGTCGATATTCTGTAGAGCTAGAAGAAGTCCAAATCCATCGGGAAAATGGCCAGACACTTGGGGCCATCGATCTGATTTTGAAAAATGAAAGTTCGAATCAGTTAGAGCACTGGGAAGTGGCAATTAAATTCTATTTATTGCATCAAGGCATTTGGTACGGCCCTAACGCCCACGACCAACTGGATAAGAAACTTGATCGCATGCTCTCTCATCAATTAAAAATGAGCAGTTCAACGCAATTTTCATCCAAGTACCCTGAATTAGACAATTTAACTGAGCATCTCCTGCTTCAGGGGAGGCTCTATATTAATCCATTTTCCACCGAGCCCATTCCCACACACTGCCTAGGCTATAAGATCGACACAACCCAAATATCAGGGTTTTGGTGCTATGAAAGCCAGTGGGAACTCATTGATGAGCCTTTATACCAGCTAGACAAACCTTTCTGGGCAACAGGTAGGCAAGGTTTTGAGCAGCCAATTACCAAACCTGATGGCCGATTTGTTCATGCACAAACTGAACAAGGGCAATTTTGGTTTGTGGTTCCAGACCACTGGCCTAACGGATAGCCAAATGAAGCGCAGTTCTCTCCATATAATGAGAGTTCTAACCCGCAAAAAAGAAAAGGCTGACACTCGGTCAGCCTTTTTCTTCAGCTTAAGTATTTAATTTACAAGCCAGCGTCTGCAAACACTTGATTCACGATCTCTTGCGCTTCGGATTCAATGTGCTTTAAGTGCTCAGCACCTTTAAAGCTTTCACAGTAAATCTTATAGATATCTTCCGTACCTGATGGGCGCGCCGCAAACCAACCGTTATCAGTCGTGACTTTGAGGCCACCAATCGCAGCACCGTTACCAGGCGCATGCGTCAAGCGAGCAGTGATCTTATCTCCTGCTAGCGTCTCTGCTTTGACCATTTCTGCAGACAGCTTTTTCAGTACCTCTTTTTGAGGCCCGCTTGCTACGGCTTGAATACGATTATATTGAGACTCGCCATGCTTAGCTGCCAACTCTTCATAATATTCTTGTGGGTTCTTACCAGTGACTGCCGTGATTTCAGCAGCTAGCAGACAAAGGATGATGCCGTCTTTATCTGTTGACCATGGTGTACCATCTTTACGCAAGAACGAAGCGCCTGCACTTTCTTCACCACCAAAGCCGAACTTACCTTGATATAAGCCATCAACAAACCACTTGAAACCAACTGGCACTTCACACAGTTCGCGGCCTAAGTCTGCCACTACACGGTCAATCAAGGCACTGGAAACTAGTGTTTTACCCACTGCAACGTCACTTCCCCAACCTTGGCGATGGCGATATAGGTAATCAATGCACACAGCTAAGAAATGGTTCGGGTTCATCAAACCTTTAGGCGTCACGATACCGTGGCGGTCGTAATCAGGATCATTACCAAAAGCGAGATCATACTCGTCTTTCAACGCCAACAGACCAGCCATAGCATAAGGTGACGAGCAATCCATACGCACAACGCCGTCTTTATCCAGAGACATAAACTGGAAAGAAGGGTCAATCGCTTCGCTGACTAGAGTGAGATCCAAGTTATACGCCGCTGCAATTTGTCGCCAGTAGTCGATCCCACTGCCGCCAAGTGGATCAACCCCGATCTTGAGGTTTGCTTTTTGGATTGCATCCATGTCAATCACATTCACAAGATCGTCAACGTATGGCTTAACTAAGTCTTTCTCTGTGAAAAGCGCTGATGCTTTTGCTTCCGCTAATGGCATACGCTTAACACCTTGCAAGCCCTCAGCAATCAGGACATTTGCTCGATCTTGTATCGCCTGAGTCAATTCACCTTCTGCCGGACCACCGTGCGTTGGATTGTACTTGATACCACCATCTTGCGGCGGGTTGTGCGAAGGCGTGATAACAATGCCATCCGCCTTATCTTGATGTTTAAGGTTATGAGTCAAAATCGCGTGTGACACCCCTGGCGTTGGCGTGTAACCATTATCCTGCTGTACAACAACTTCAACACCGTTTGCAATCAACACTTCCACAACACTGGAGAAGGCAGGCTCCGACAGAGCATGCGTATCTTTGCCAACAAATAGAGGCCCTGTCGTTTTTTTCTCAGCACGCACCTCAGCTATCGCTTGAGCGATCGCCAAGATATGATTTTCGTTGAAGGTAGATTTGTCCGCTGTACCGCGGTGTCCAGAAGTGCCGAATTCAACTTTGTGCTCTGGATTAGCAGGGTCAGGTTGAAGTAGAAAATAGTTCGCGACAAGTGCAGGGATATTATGCAGATCCTGCTGTTGGGCTTTTTGTCCAGCGCGTGGGTGCATAGCCATTTTGACATCCTTTCTTAAAAATTATCAGAAACAAAAAAACCTCATAATACTCAGAGCTATTTGAACATTATGAGGTTTAAATCAGAATTCTTAAATTGAGTTCGTGACCTTCTCAATTAAATCAGCGGGGAAGTTCATTCTCGCCATCAACTGATCAACCATTTGGCGCTTGCGACTGGTGTTGTTGTTAGTAATCACCCAGAAAGGCGAGCCAGGAATCGCTTTTGGTTTTGTCGTGTTACCGCTCTCTAGCAGCGTTTGCTCATTGTTAGCAAAATACACACGCTTACGACCTTTGACTTGAGTTGCTTCTGAAAATCCCTGCGGGTCAATGCGGTTCAGAGTCGATAATACCAACATGAATCGATCGATGGCCTTTTTCAGACCAGCAAACTCATCAGAAATGAGCAGCGAGCGCATTGCTTTTACGCTGTCTACTTTCTCTTCTTTTGCAGCATCACGGCTTACCACAATTCCTTTAGGTTGTGCGGCTTGCACTACAGGTGTTGATGGTTGATTCTGCTCATCAACCGCGAGAAGGCGACGTAAAATGTCTGATGCACTTTCACCGATGTGTTGGGTTTGACCTGCGATGTAACGGTATAGATCCTCATCAACCTCAATTGTTTTCATTCGCTTTTCACAATCTCTATGTTTAAACTCTGTGGGATTATATACCCAAGTCCCCTCAATATGCGAGTTCCAGATTTGCTATCTGAAGCAGATCAATGGCCGAATGAGGCGCTACGTTAAACCAGTCACGAATATAGTAAAATGTCACAACTGCTCAACTACAAAATCGAAGGTGAGGGTCACACCATAGTTTTGATCCACGGCTTATTTGGCAACCTAGATAACCTTGGTCTGCTAGCCCGAGATTTACGCCAAGATTTTCAGGTGGTCAGCATTGATCTGCGCAATCATGGTTTGTCTTTTCAATCCTCTCAACACAATTATGAGTTGATGGCTCAAGACGTGTTAAACACGCTGCAACACCTTGGCCTTGAACGCTACATTCTGATTGGTCATTCGATGGGCGGCAAAGTGGCAATGAAATTAGCAGGGCTTGCCCAAGCTCAAGTTGAAAAACTATTGGTCTTAGATATGGCGCCAGTCGCGTACGGCCAACGTCGACACGATAATGTCTTTGCGGGCCTAAAAGCAGTACTTGAACAGAAACCGACTTCACGTAAGCAAGCTCTGGACATTCTTGCGCATCATATCGAGATGGAAGGCGTCAGGCAGTTTCTTGGCAAGTCGCTATACAACAATGGTGAGCATTTAGAATGGCGGTTTAACGTTGCCAGTCTTTGGGACAATTACTCTCAGATTCTAGGTTGGAATCCAATAGATAAAATCACCACTCCGACTCTGATGGTGAAAGGTGGAGACTCAGACTACCTCACAGCAGAGCATCAAGGTGAAGTGCAAAAACAGTTTGCCAATGTAAAGGCGCATGTCATCGCCAATACTGGTCACTGGTTACACGCAGAAAAGCCTCAGGAAGTTCTGCGCGCTATACGCAAATTTATCGCTTAAAAACAGAATGAGAGGTCTGTTGCGCCCTGCCCGTTAACTTTATCTTTTAACAGTGGTATAGTGCGGCGCAAGTAATCTGGCATAAAGGGATTCCATGCTTTACGACTATATGAACATGCTCGAGTCAATTGGTCTCGATTTACTTTTTGCGTCTATCTTCTTCTTTATTGGTATGGCGATAAAAGATGTCCTCAAAGCGGGGAATGTTCCACCTTTCGGTCGTCGTATAGTTTGGCTCGTTCTGTTCCTGGGCTGCGCTGGTTTTGTCGCTAAAGGCCTCATTCAGCTGAGCTGGGAAGGAACTGGGTTGGGTTGATCCCTCTTTGATTGGCCACAACAGAAAATAGTAAAGGTAACGAATCTATGGCAAGTGTAGGTATCTTCTTTGGTAGCGACACAGGTAACACTGAAGCTGTTGCAAAGATGATTCAAAAGCAACTAGGTAAACAACTAGTTCACGTACAAGATATCGCGAAAAGCAGTAAAGAAGATATCGATAACTTCGATCTTCTGTTGCTTGGTATCCCAACTTGGTATTACGGTGAAGCACAATGTGACTGGGATGATTTCTTCCCTGAGCTTGAGCAAATCGACTTCTCAACTAAGCTTGTTGCTATCTTTGGTTGCGGAGACCAAGAAGATTACGCAGAGTACTTCTGTGATGCAATGGGCACAGTACGTGATATCGTCGAAGCGAAAGGCGGTACTATTCTCGGTCACACTTCGACTGAAGGCTACGAGTTTGAAGCTTCAAAAGGCCTAGTTGAAGGTGATGACAGTCAGTTTGTCGGCCTATGTGTTGATGAAGATCGTCAGCCAGAATTAACTGACGAACGCGTGAGCAACTGGTGTAAACAGATTCACGAAGAAATGTGCCTAGCCGAACTAGAAGGCTAAGCCCGAAATTTTGAAAAAACCTCCCTTGCGGAGGTTTTTTTATGCCACTTGTTCTTCACCTTCATCGTCTTCACGATATTGGGGCTTCTTACGAACATACAGTTTACGTTGGACTTCAGAGACGACATTGCCATTTTTGTCTTTGACATAAATGATGAACTCAGGGAAACACTTATCGCCGTTGGCCGTTTGACTTAAGATGTCATCAAGTAAGTCCTGAGGAACAATAAAGTCCGCATACAGATCGCTTTGTCCCGGTTTAATAAAATTGATACTCGCTTCTTTATCCCACACAAAATAGCGCTCACCTAAAATTCCCATCAGCATCAACGAGTAGACAGGGTCAGTGAGAGAAAAGATGCTTCCGCCATATTGAGTCCGATTGGCGTTCTTGTTCCACCAGCGCAGTTTAAGTTTCATCTTTACCTGACGGAAATCTTCGCTGATGGAAATGATCCGAATCCCAGCCCCCCAAAAGGGTGGCCATATGTTAAGGGCAAATTTTACAATTCCGGGCTTGTATATTTTTGCCAGCGATTTATTCATTCTTCCATCCCTGAAAATAGAGTGTTAACAACAAGATGTTAATTAATTGTAACTGGTCTGACGTGTTTTATCAGTGACGTTGCGCGAGTTTACAAAAAAATACTAGTAACCCTTTGAAGTTCGTGGTTTATTGTTATCTTGTACTACCCTATAATGATAGGAATATTGAACTCTGTTATTTACTGCAGATCATCAACAGGAAAGTATATGTCAGACAATAACCAAGCTCTTAAGGACGCTGGTCTAAAAGTTACCCTTCCGAGACTGAAAATTTTAGAAGTATTACAACAGCCGGAATGCCAACATATCAGCGCCGAAGAACTGTACAAAAAGCTTATTGATCTTGGTGAAGAGATCGGCCTGGCAACAGTATATCGAGTTCTGAACCAATTTGATGATGCAGGTATTGTCACTCGCCACCATTTCGAAGGCGGCAAGTCAGTGTTTGAACTGTCCACTCAACACCACCATGATCACCTTGTGTGTCTGGACTGTGGTGAAGTTATTGAGTTTGCCGACGACATTATCGAAGAACGCCAAAAAGAGATCGCTTCACAATACAATGTGATTCTGACAAACCACAGTTTGTACCTTTACGGCAAGTGCGCAGATGGTAGCTGTCGAGATAACCCAGACGCTCACAAGAAGAAATAATAAAACGCTCCCAATCGGGAGCGTTTTTTTCTATGCAACGTTTTTTTACTTGTTGAGAATCTTCACTGACCTTGAGTTCACGTTCTCAGACAAGGAGAAATGCTATGTCGCCACACGACAATTTTTGGATAAAAAAATGCCCGTACTATGACGGGCATTTTCATTGTTTAGTATTTATTAAACGAAGTTTATTTCGCTTCAATCTTAGCCCAAGTATCACGTAAGCCAACCGTGCGGTTGAACACTAGTGCTTCAGGTTTAGAGTCTTTCGCATCAGTACAGAAGTACCCCATACGTTCGAACTGGTAACCTTTCTCCGCTTCAGCAGACACTAGGCTTGGCTCAACAAAACCCTTCATCGTAACTAGCGACTCTGGGTTGATTGTTTCTGCGAAGTTATCCGCCGCAGCTGGGTTAGGCACTGTAAATAGACGGTCATATAGACGAATCTCAGCAGGCAGACCTTTATCAGCCGATACCCAGTGAATTACGCCCTTCACTTTACGGCCATCTTCTGGGTTCTTGCCTAAAGTATCGGCGTCATAAGTACAGAAGATTGTAGTGATGTTGCCTTCAGCATCTTTCTCGATGCGCTCAGCTTTGATCACGTACGCACCGCGTAGACGAACTTCTTTACCTAAAACAAGACGCTTGTACTTCTTGTTAGCTTCTTCACGGAAGTCTTCACGTTCGATCCAAACCTCACGAGTGAACGGTACTTCGCGCTCGCCCATTTCTGGTTTGTTAGGGTGGTTAGCTACGGTTAGTGTTTCCACCTTATCTTCATCGTAGTTTTCGATAACAATCTTAACGGGATCAAGAACCGCCATCGCGCGTGGCGCGTTCTCGTTAAGATCATCACGAATACAAGATTCTAGCGAACCCATCTCGATCATATTGTCTTGCTTAGTGACACCAATACGCTTACAGAACTCACGGATTGAACCAGGCGTGAAGCCACGACGACGCAAACCAGAAATCGTTGGCATACGTGGGTCATCCCAACCGTCAACGAGGTTTTCAGTTACAAGTTGGTTTAGCTTACGCTTAGACATCACTGTGTATTCAAGGTTTAGACGGCTGAATTCGTACTGATGCGGCTGGCAATCAATGGTGATGTTTTCCAGCACCCAGTCATATAGACGACGGTTATCTTGGAATTCCAGCGTACACAAAGAGTGCGTAATGCCTTCCAGCGCATCAGAAATACAGTGTGTGAAGTCGTACATTGGATAAATGCACCACTTATCACCTGTCTGGTGATGTTCAGCAAAACGTACACGGTAAAGAACCGGATCGCGCAGCACAATGAAAGATGACGCTAGGTCAATCTTAGCGCGCAGACACGCCTTACCTTCTTCGAAACCACCAGCGCGCATTTTCTCAAACAACGCTAAGTTTTCTTCAGGAGTACGATCACGATATGGGCTTGGCTTACCTGGCTGGGTAAGTGTACCGCGGTACTCACGGATCTGCTCAGGACTTAGCTCTTCAACATACGCTAAGCCTTTCTCAATTAATTCAACCGCGTAGCCGTAAAGCTTATCGAAGTAGTTTGATGAGTAACATACTTCACCATCCCACTCAAAGCCTAACCAGCTCACATCATTCTTAATAGACTCAACGTATTCGACGTCTTCTTTTTCCGGGTTAGTGTCATCAAAACGCAGATTACACTGACCCTGATAGTCCTGAGCAATACCAAAGTTTAAGCAAATTGACTTAGCGTGACCAATATGCAGGTAACCGTTCGGTTCCGGCGGGAAACGAGTATGCACGCTAGTGTGTTTACCATCCGCTAAATCTTTATCGATGATTTGGCGAATGAAGTTCGATGGACGAGCCTCAGCTTCACTCATCTATAGCACCTCAATTGTTTAGTATTGTCAGATAAAAGTTCTCTGGGACGGCTCTTAGCAATACCAGATATATAACGGCTAATGATCCACAATTCTTTGCAGTTACACAACTATAACCGCAGTTTAAATGGCAATAATTAGCAAATTGATGGGATTGCTTACCGGCTTTGCTCAGGAATTCATCAGTTCGGCACTTAAGACTAAATGCAAAAAGCCTCCCATGAAGGGAGGCTTTTGTCTTATCCAGTGTAATTCAATGTGATTATGGCAGTTTTACGTCAGATAAATCTTCGTTTACACCGATGGCTTTCATCTCACCAGCCACAATTTCAGCCAAAGGACCAAGAATAACTTGAAGGTTGTTCTCACCCAGTTTCACTACACCTTTAGCACCAAGTTTCTTCAACACATCTTCATTCGCAACTGAGCGATCTTTCAGCGTCAGACGCAGACGTGTGATACAAGCGTCAATCGTTGTTAGGTTCTCGTGACCACCTAACGCTTTTAGGTATTGGCGAGCTAGATCACCTTTACCTGCGTCACCGCTTGCAGTAGCCGCCACTTCTGTATCGTCATCTTCACGGCCTGGAGATTTCAGGTCAAATGCGCGAATCGCGAACGTGAAAGTGAAGAAGTAAAGCGCACCAAAACCAAGACCAATCAGTAGTAGCGTGAATGGCTTAGTTGCTAGACCCCAGTTCAAGATGAAGTCGATTAGGCCCGCTGAGAAACCGAAACCATGCAGAGTACCGAACATGTTCGCTACAACCAGTGACAGGCCAGTAAATACAGCGTGGATTGCATACAGTGCAGGCGCTAGGAAAACAAACATGAACTCTAGAGGTTCAGTGATACCTGTAAGGAAAGAACAAAAACCAACAGAGAACAACGCACCGCCCACTTGGCTGCGCTTTTCAGCAGGAGCCGCTAGGTACATTGCAAGTGCTGCACCTGGTAGACCAAACATCATTACAGGGAAGAAACCGTTCATGAATACACCAGCGCTCTTATCGCCGCCGAAGAAACGGTTTAGATCACCAGACTTGATAGTTTCAGTTACTTCTTTCACTGTTGCTGTAATTTCTGGTGTTACAGAGTTAGCAAATTCGAAGGTGTGAGTCTGACCAGCAACTAGAGTCTTAGCAATGCTTGGGTCCACGCACAGCTGCTGTAGAGAAGGAAGAGCTTGACCTGCCGCCTGAGCACCTGTCACCAACACTTCTTGACATGTACCCATACCGAACCAGAAGTAAGAGTTAAGTACATGGTGAAGACCAACAGGGATTAGCGCACGGTTTAGCGTACCGTAGACAAACTGACCAATCGCACCAGAAGTAGAAACTGCGTGCGCCAATGTATCTAGACCGCCCTGAATCGTTGGCCAAACAACGCCAGAAATAGCACCCGCGACAACTGCGAATAGACCAGCCATGATAGGTACAAGACGTTTACCCGCAAAGAAGGCTAGCCACTCTGGAAGACGTGTTGCATGGAAAGCGTTGTATGAGTGACCTGCAATGATACCCGCAAAAATACCACCGAAGAATGACATGTTAACTGAAGCATCGATTGTCGTTGCTGTTGCAGTTAGAACAAAGTAGGCAACCGCACCTGCTAGACCCGCAGCACCAGAGCCATCTTTAGACAGACCAATCGCGATACCTAGGCCGAATAGCAACGGCAGGTTACTAAAGATTGCGTTACCAGCTTGCGCCATGAACGCAATATCAAGAAGGTCTGGTTGACCTAAGCGTAAGAGCAAAGCCGCAACTGGAAGCGTTGCGATAGGTAGCATAAGAGCTTTACCTAACTTTTGCGCATATCCAAGAATATTCACCTTAAGTTCCCCCTATAGGATTTTGTATTTTGGCTGAGCTACTTTTTTTAGTCGCTCAATTTAGTCCTGCTCAGTTTATGCCATTAATTTTGCCCCGCAAATTAAAACCTTATCAATTGTGATCATAATCACCAGAAAACGGCATAGTTCAAGGATTTTGCTAGCGAGATCATAAAACTTATTTTACAATACAAAAAAATAGCAACGCACACGCAATATTCACGGTATTCTTAAGATGTACTCATCGACATCACGCTGACAGAGCAAGGGGTTTACCAGATTTCGTATCGGTTATCTTCTCTATACTCAGTAGGCTCTTAGATGAGGATAAAACTAAATTCATATAGAATATTTTCTGCTTGCTAAAGATATTTTGCGACCTAATTGAAGCTCACAAATAAAGTATAAAGATACGTGGTAAATGTTTCAGTTGGACGAATAGAAGTATTAAAAATCAAACTTATAAGGATTAGCTAACCATGTATGCGCTAACTAACTGTAAGATCTACACCGGCAACGACGTACTTGTTGACCACGCAGTAGTCATCAAAGACCAACTGATAGATTCAGTATGCCCGGTAGCTGACCTTCCTCAAGGCCTTGAAACTCTTGATTTAAATGGCGCAAATGTCAGCCCAGGCTTCATTGACCTACAACTTAATGGTTGTGGCGGAGTCATGTTCAATGATGAAATCACGGCTGAAACAATGCAGGTTATGCATAAGGCAAACTTAAAGTCGGGTTGCACGAGTTACTTACCGACTCTTATTACATCCTCTGATGAAGACATGCGCCAAGCGATTGCAGCCGCGCGCGATTATCATGCGCAGTACCAAAACCAATCTCTGGGTTTACACCTTGAAGGCCCATATTTAAACGTAATGAAAAAAGGTATCCACAGTGTGGATTACATCCGCCCTTCTGACGACAGCATGATTAACTTCATCTGTGAAAACGCAGATGTCATCACTAAGGTTACACTGGCTCCTGAACATAACGCCCCAGAGCATATTCAACAGCTTAAGGAAGCAGGCATCATCGTTGCTATTGGTCACACCAACGCGACATATGCTGAAGCAAGAAAAGGCTTTGAGTCAGGTATTACGTTTGCCACGCATTTGTTTAACGCCATGACCCCGATGGTGGGCCGCGAACCAGGCGTAGTTGGCGCTATTTACGACACACCTGATGTCTATGCCGGCGTCATCGCGGACGGGTTCCACGTCGATTATGCAAACATTCGTATCGCTCACAAAATTAAGGGCGAAAAATTAGTATTAGTGACAGATGCCACAGCTCCTGCAGGCGCTGACATGGATTACTTTATTTTTGTTGGTAAGAAAGTATATTACCGAGATGGTAAGTGTGTTGATGAAAACGGCACACTAGGCGGCTCAGCACTGACAATGATAGAAGCAGTACAGAACACCGTTGAGCACGTCGGTATCGCTCTGGATGAAGCACTTCGTATGGCAACCTTATACCCCGCGAAAGCAATCGGGGTCGAAGAGCAGCTAGGCCGAGTTAAACAAGGCATGGTTGCAAATTTGGCCATATTTGATCGTGACTTCAAAGTTCAGGCGACGGTTGTTAATGGACAATACGAGCAAAGTTAAGAATGAATGGCGGACAAATAGGTAACGTAGACTTAGTAAAACAGCTAAACAGCGCAGCAGTTTACCGGCTGATTGATCAGCAAGGGCCAATATCGCGAATCCAAGTCGCTGACGTCAGTCAGTTGGCACCTGCGAGCGTTACAAAAATTACCCGCCAATTACTCGAGCGCGGCCTTATCAAAGAGGTCGCTCAACAGGCCTCTACCGGCGGACGCCGAGCAATCTCACTAACCACTGAAGTCGAACCCTTTCATTCTGTCGCAGTGCGTCTAGGTCGCGATTATATTCAGTTCAGTTTGTATAACCTTGGTGGCAAAGAACTTGTATCCGAATATCAAGAGTTCTTCTACACCACTCAAGAAGACTTAGTCGACGGTCTGACTTCTCACCTAAAAAGTTTTATTCAATCTAACCAAACCGTGATCAATCAGTTGATTGCGATTGGTGTTGCCTTGCCTGGCCTAGTCAACCCAGAAACTGGGGTTGTCGAATACATGCCGAATATCAGCATCGATAACCTTGCGTTAGCAGAGCTGATCGAAAACACCTTCCATGTTCAATGTTTCGTCGGTAACGATGTGCGCGGAATGGCACTGGCTGAGCATTACTTTGGTGCCAGCAAAGATTGCCAAGACTCTATCCTAGTCAGCGTTCACCGCGGTACTGGTGCTGGTATCATCGTTAATGGTCAGGTTTTCCTTGGCTTCAATCGCAACGTCGGAGAGATTGGTCATATTCAAATAGACCCACTTGGTGAACAATGTCAATGCGGCAACTTTGGATGTTTAGAAACTGTTGCAGCTAACCCGGCGATCGTTGATCGAGTGAATAAATTGATCAAGCAGGGTTATGAATCAAGTTTGACCGAACTCGAAACCATCACCATCCAAGACGTTTGTGACCATGCCAATATGGGTGATGAGTTATCTAAGCAAAGCTTAGTTCGTGTTGGCAATCAGCTTGGTAAGGCGATTGCTATCACGATCAACTTGTTCAACCCACAGAAAATTGTTATCGCAGGGGACATCACTCGCTGCGAAGAGATTATCTTTCCAGCCATTCGTCGCAACGTGGAAAACCAATCACTGACCACCTTCCACAGCGGCCTGCCTATTGTGGCTTCAGAAATTGACAAACAGCCTACCATTGGCGCGTTTGCAATGATAAAACGTGCGATGCTTAACGGCGTTTTGTTACAAAAATTGCTCGAAGATTGATCTAGTAAGCAATCAGTTGAGCTACAATAGCGGGTTACAATATGTAGCCCGTTTTTTATTAGGACAAGAATAAGAATCATATGGAACTCATCTTAATCTCTGCCGCATTTCTGGCCGGATTCATAACGCTCAAATGCAACTTGCCGCCTTTGGTTGGCTTCTTGCTAGCTGGTTTTGGTTTGCATGCTTTCGGCTTTGAGAGTAATGACACTATAGTGACATTGGCCGATCTTGGCGTCACTTTGCTGCTATTCACTATTGGTTTAAAGCTCGATATCAAAACCCTGTTGTCTAAAGAAATTTGGGCAGGTGCAACGCTACATAACCTTTTATCTACCCTACTATTTTGCGCTGCCCTATTCTGTTTTAAGTTTCTCGGTGTCAGCTCCCTAGCCAGCATGTCAATTGAGCAATTATTGTTGCTTGGTTTCGCTCTCTCTTTCTCCAGTACCGTATTTGCCGTTAAGTCACTGCAAGAAAAAGGCGAAATGAACTCAACCTACGGTACGATGGCCATTGGCATTCTGGTCATGCAGGACATCTTCGCTGTAGTCTTCCTAACAGCGTCAACTGGCAAACTACCTGAGTGGTATGCCATTGCTCTCTTTGCTTTACCTTTATTGCGCCCTGCCTTTTATAAGATGCTCGACTGGGTTGGCCACGGTGAAATGTTGGTCCTATTCGGTATTTTCTTTGCGCTTGTCGTAGGGGCTGGGTTATTCGAGCTTGTAGGCATGAAACCTGATTTGGGTGCTCTGATTCTAGGTATGCTTCTCGCTGGACACCATAAGGCCTCTGAGCTGTCCAAATCGCTATTTAACTTGAAAGAGCTGTTCCTAGTCTGTTTCTTCCTTAATATCGGACTCGCAGAACAACCAACCATGTCAGGCTTTGCCCTAGCAATCTTGTTCCTGCTATTACTGCCATTGAAAGGCATCCTGTATTTTGTGGTACTCAACGCGTTTAAGTTCCGCGTCAGGACCTCACTTTTGACCACTTTAAGCCTATTTAACTTTAGTGAATTTGGTCTGATCGTAGGGGGACTGGCCTTTAAAATGGGCTGGATGGGAGGTGATATACTGGTCGCTTTAGCACTGGCAGTGTCGATTTCCTTTGTTCTGGCATCACCACTTAATCGTAAAGGTCACGAGTTATACCGCCGCTCTGGCCGTTGGTTAAAAGAGCATGCAGCAGAAAAGCTCCACACACGAGATCAGCTTATCAATCCGGGGAATGCGCAAGTGCTTATTCTCGGCATGGGACGCATTGGCACAGGTGCCTACGATGAGCTGCGTGCACGCTACGGTAAAATTAGCTTAGGTATCGAGGTGAGAGACGATGCGGCGCTCCAGCATCAAGCGGAGGGTCGTAACGTCATTGCAGGTGATGCGACCGACCCAGACTTTTGGGAGCGCATTCTCGATACGGCCAACGTAAAATTGGTTCTTCTCGCTATGCCTCATCACCAAGGGAACCAAATTGCACTAGAGCAGCTACAGAAAAAAGAGTTTAAAGGACAAATTGCTGCTATTGCCGCCTACCCTGACCAACTCGAAAGCCTGAATGAGGGAGGCGTTGACGCTGCGTTCAACATCTACAGTGAAGCGGGCAGCGGTTTTGCTCGACATGTGTGTGAACAGCTTAAACCAACCTTCAATACCCCCTAATTTCTCTTTTATAAAGGCAGCGCTCACGCTGCCTTTTTCTTTACTGACATCTCAAATCGTTCAAAAAACGAACCAAACATGAATTTCATTCACCAAATAAAGGTTAATATTAGATAAAATTTAACAACAACCTTATTAGTTAAACTTTTTCATTAGTGACTGTTGATTTTTTTAATCAAAATGGCAAATTGAAGTCAGCAGATTAAATAAGGTTTATAAGGAAGTTGTATGTGTTCTATCTTCGGTATTCTAGACATCAAAAGTGACGCTCAAGCTCTTCGCCCTGTAGCGCTAGAAATGTCTAAGAAACTTCGTCATCGTGGCCCTGACTGGTCAGGTATCTACTCTTCAGAAAAAGCAATTCTAGCTCACGAACGTTTAGCCATTGTCGGCTTGAACAGTGGTGCACAGCCGCTGTACAGTGCCGATAAGAAACACATCCTTGCTGTAAACGGTGAAATCTACAACCACAAAGAAATCCGTGCGCGCTATGAAGGTAAGTACGATTTTCAAACCGACTCTGACTGTGAAGTCATTCTAGCGCTTTACCAAGAGATGGGCGCCGATCTTCTAGAAGAGCTCAACGGTATTTTCGCATTCGTTCTGTACGATGAGGAGAAAGACACGTATCTCGTTGGTCGCGACCACATTGGTATCATTCCTCTTTACCAAGGTTACGATGAGCACGGTAACTACTATGTGGCTTCTGAAATGAAAGCACTGGTGCCAGTTTGTAAAACCGTCAGCGAGTTCCCTCCTGGTTGTTACTTCGGCAGTGGTGATGCAGAGCCTCAACGCTACTACATCCGTGACTGGAATGAGTACGCTGCAGTCCAAGGTAACTCCACCAGCAAAGAAGAACTGACTGAAGCGCTAGAAGCGGCGGTTAAACGCCAGCTTATGACTGACGTGCCTTATGGTGTGCTACTTTCAGGCGGTCTAGATTCATCGATCACTTCTGCGGTTGCAAAGCGCTTTGCTGCAATGCGTATTGAAGACGATGAAAAATCAGAAGCATGGTGGCCGCAACTTCACTCGTTTGCGGTAGGCCTTGAAGGCGCTCCAGATCTAAAAGCAGCACGAGAAGTGGCTGACAAGATCGGCACGGTTCACCACGAGATGACCTACACGATTCAAGAAGGTCTCGATGCCATCCGTGACGTTATTTATCATATTGAAACCTATGACGTAACAACCATCCGTGCTTCAACGCCAATGTTCCTAATGGGTCGTAAGATAAAAGCGATGGGCATCAAGATGGTACTGTCTGGTGAAGGTGCCGATGAAATCTTCGGTGGTTACTTGTACTTCCACAAAGCGCCAAACGCAAAAGAGTTCCACGAAGAGACGGTTCGTAAGCTGCTTGCTCTCAACATGTTCGACTGTGCACGTGCGAACAAATCACTTGCGGCATGGGGCGTTGAAGGTCGAGTGCCTTTCCTAGATAAAGAATTTATCGATGTGGCAATGCGCCTAAACCCAGAAGATAAGATGTGTGGTAACGGTAAGATGGAGAAACACATCCTGCGTGAGTGTTTCGAACACTACCTACCAGATTCAATCGCATGGCGTCAGAAAGAGCAGTTCTCTGATGGTGTCGGATACAGCTGGATCGATACACTCAAAGAAGTGGCTGAAGCAAAAGTCTCTGACCAGCAAATGGAGACGGCGGCTTACCGCTTCCCTTACAACACGCCGACCACAAAAGAAGGCTACGTGTACCGTGAAATCTTTGAAGAGCTGTTCCCGCTTCCATCAGCGGCAGAATGTGTCCCTGGTGGCCCATCAGTAGCTTGTTCTTCAGCGAAGGCGATTGAATGGGACGAGTCATTCAAGAACATGGCTGACCCATCAGGTCGTGCTGTACAAAGTGTTCATAACGACTCATATTAATCAAGATAAATTCAAGAGAGGCTCATTGAGCCTCTTTTTTTATTGCACTACAAACTTCTTCAATTACTGAAACACAACCAGTTTGCTCACTTACCAGCCGCCCTCTCTAAGCACCACCTACTTCTGTTTGCTTTCTAATGTGACAGCGTATTGTAAAAATAATAACCTCGATTTTGGAAACTAAGTTTGTAGCACGTTATTTTTTAAACAATCCAGAAAAATATCTCTTTTATATCAGCAACTTAAACTCAAACCATAAATAAAACTTATAACTCAAGTCATTGCAGATATATCCACTAAGGAGTATACGTAACAACAAATAAAATTCTTTAATAACAATTATTAGTAATACTTATGACAAACCAACATCAACAATTTTTTGGCCACCCTCGTGGCTTGTTCCTTTTGTTCGGTACCGAGCTTTGGGAGCGTTTTTCCTACTATGCAATGCGTGCAATCCTTGTTCTTTACCTTACCGATGCAACACTTGACGGTGGTTTAGGCTGGTCGACTAAAGATGCTTTGGATCTCTACGGCATCTATACTGGACTCGTTTACATCACTCCACTTATTGGCGGATGGCTAGCCGATAACTACCTCGGACAACGCCGTTCTATTCTTATTGGTGGCGCTTTAATGGCCGTCGGCCAATTCACCTTAGCCATGCCAGCAGATATGTTGGGGCTAGGTACTGTACACACCTTTTACCTCGGCCTTGCGCTTTTAATTGCGGGTAATGGCCTATTTAAGCCAAACATCTCAACGATGGTGGGTGACCTGTATCAGGAAGGTGACAATCGTCGCGATGGTGCGTTTACCATTTTCTACATGGGCATCAACTTAGGTGCGCTGCTAGCGGGCGTCATTGCAGGTTCTGTTACCGATGAATTTGGTTGGAAATCTGGCTTTATTGTCGCGGGTATCGGTATGCTTATTAGCCTGGTTATGCAGATGAGTCTTGCGCAGTCATGGCTTGGTGACATTGGCCGCGAGCCTGCAGCTAAGAGAGATTTGGCAATCAAAAAATCCTCTAAGAAAGAGCCTCTGACGAAAGAAGAATTTGACCGCATCAAAGTTATTTTAGTGATGAGTCTGTTCACGATTGTCTTCTGGGCTGGTTTTGAACAAGCGGGTGGCCTGATGAACATCTACACTCAGCAGTACACAGATCGTATGATCGGCGGTTTCGAAGTGCCTGCTGCTTGGTTCCAGTCTCTCAACCCATTTTTCATCATTACGCTTGCTCCCTTGCTTGCAGTGCTTTGGGTTAAGCTGGGGAAACGTGAACCTAACTCACCAGTCAAATTCGCTCTCGCTATGTTCTTCCTCGCACTTGGCTTCCTATGTATGGTCGGAGCCGTGATGGAGCAAGGTGGCGACACCACTGTCAAAACCTCCATGCTATGGCTAGTTGGCGCTTTCTTCTTCCATACCCTCGGTGAGCTTTGCTTGTCTCCAATCGGTTTGTCATTAGTGACTAAGTTAGCCCCACTCCGTCTGGCCTCTCTGATGATGGGCGCGTGGTTCGGCTGTAATGCGATTGCTAACTATGTTGCTGGCTATGTTGGCTCACATGTTGGCGAACTTGGCGCATTCGCTATCTTTAGTGGCATCGCGGTAACCGCGATCATATCTGGTATCATTTTGCTCTTGTTCTCAAACACACTGGTTCGATGGATGCACGGCGCAGAATCGCCAATCAGCAATGCTGAGCAAATAGAAGAGCAGCAAACTCAAGTCGCTTAATCGCCGCTTCAGATATAAAAACGCCCGGCCAATCAGTGGTCGGGCGTTTTTTTGTTTCCTTTTCCCGCGAAAATTACTTCACACTAGTCACACGGCTGGTTTTCTCGCCTGTCGCAGATACAGAGCGGATAAACACTTCACCTTTCACACTTGGACGAGCACTGTCTGCGTAAGTTAGCCAGTTCTTGCCGTCTAGAGAGTATTGAAGCTTCACACCAGGGAACTGAACGTTCATTGAAAGCGTTCCATCTTCTACTTTCGCACCTGGTACAGGTAGGCGGTAGTCGATACCCGCTTTCTCTAGCTTAGCCAGTTCACGTTGGCCAAGTACATTGGCAAAGCGATTGTAGTCTTGGTTCAGTGCCGCTTTGTCCACTAAGTTAGAGTTTTGCGAATATTCAACACCCACTTTGTAGTCGTTTTCCCAGTCCGCACGGTGCCATGCACGCTCAGCCGCCGCTAGTACGCGAGGGAATACCATGTACTCGTACTGCTCATCGTTACGTACAGTCTCAGACCAAAGCTGTGCTGATAGACCGTAGAAAGGTTTCGCTTCGATTTCACCTTTACCAGTAAAGCCGTTGCCATCGCGGTCTACAGAAGTTTCTGCGTTCTGAGGCATGTTCTCTGGTGCAAAACCAAACATCTTACGAGTGTCTGTTGCACGCGTTGCCCAGTAGTAGCCACGCTCTTTCGGGTCAACTTCGTATGGCATGTCCATGTACACGTAGTCTGGGTTAGAAACAATCACCTCGTAACCTTTCTTAGACCACTCGTACACTGATGATGTGCCACCCCAGTATAGAACGTCCCAGAAGTTAACACGTGTGTTTTCTGTTGCGAACGCTTTCTCACCTTCGCTGTATTTAAGACCATCTTGCCAAGCTTGGAAGTTTGCAATGCCCTTCTCTGCCACAATCTTAGACACTTCTTCTGCGAAGTGGCTTGGTAGGTGGGCAAAGTCGCTTACCGTACCGTCTGCAATTAGCGTCTGACATTGTGGAGATTGTGCGAATGGCTTGTCTTGTTTAGACAGGTCAATCGTACCCTTCCAGCTTACTTTGTCTTCACCGTTCACATCTTGGAAACCAGCGCCTAGCTTGATGTTTTTCGCTTCGTCACCCCCGAAATGCCATGTTGTTAGTGGCGTGCCCGCTTCTTGGTGCATTGCTGCTACTTCTGAAATCACTTTATCAACAAAGCGAGTTGAAGATTCCATACATGGGTTGATGAAGCTTTGCTTGTTATAGAACTGAACCGTGGTTACGTTCGATGTATCTTGAGGATCCATCAGGCGGTATTCGTTTGCCTCTGCTTCTTTGCCTTCTTCCATTAGGCGGTCGTAACGTGCTTCCATTGATACCACTGCTGCACGAGCGTGTGCTGGCATATCGAATTCAGGAATCACTTCGATGTTACGCGCTTTCGCGTACTCCAAGATGTCCACGTAGTCTGCTTTGCTGAAGAAGCCAGAACCAAAGTTGTCTGATGTTGCACCTGAGCCAAGCTGAGGCAGTAAACAGCTTTTCTCTTCCAAATCGAAACAACGGTTAGCACCCACTTCAGTCAGCTCAGGCAGACCCGGGATTTCTAAACGCCAGCCTTCATCATCTGTTAGGTGAAGGTGTAGTTTGTTCATCTTGTACGCTGCCATTTGGTCAAGCGTTGCAAGGATTGCGTCTTTAGAGTGGAAGTTACGAGCCACGTCTACCATCACGCCACGGTAATCAAAACGCGGTGCATCTTTAATAGACAGTTGTGGTAGAGAATCAGCATTTTGGCTATCTACCAGGCCAAAGATAGATTGTACTGCGTAGAAAGCACCTGCTTGGTCAAACGCTTTAATCGCAATACCGTCGCCTTTGATGCTCATTTCGTAAGCACCAGATTTTGCTAATTCACCGGTGAAGTCTGCAGGAACAACAGTGATGCTTACAGGAAGGGAGCCTTGAACATCCACACCTACCACTTCTGCACGATCTTGAATTGCTGCGTATTGAGTCGCATCGAATGCGTCTTTAGGCAGCGCAATACCCGCCGCGATATCTACCGTACCTTTACCTGCTTCAACAGACATTGGCGTTGGTAGTAACGTGGTTGATACGTCTTGTTTTGCTAGGTCTTCGTTCTTCTCGAAACGAGACACCGCGTTTGCAAATACGTTGTTGTCATCTGGCGTACGTTTTAGGTTGTTACCCTCAAGGCCCGTCACGAAAGATGCAACATCTTCTGTGTTAAGAGAAGCGATCATCTTAGGCTCTGCATTTGGTGCTGCAACGAACGCGCCTGGCATGAAGTCAGTTTCAAATAGCTGCCAGTATTCAGCAACAAGAGGAAGCACAACCTCTTCACCCGCAGCAAAACCATCAAACTTATCTGTTGGTTCTAATTTGTGTAGGTCACCCGTTACGCGAGAGATTTTGAACTGATCGTTTTCAACATCCAAAATCAGACGAATGCTGTGGAAGTAAATAGCCCAATCTTTAGAGTCAACCGCTTCACCTTGGTTAACTAGCGTCATGTTTACTTTGTTACAAGACGCCCACTCAGCGCCCATGTCTTGACATGCAAGACCTTCATTTGCGCCGTGGTTAGTCAACACTTCATATTGAATATCAAGATTACTGGCGAGCGAATTAACAACACTTTGCTCATTAGATTGAAATGCAGAGCAACCTGCTAGTGATGCGACAACCGATACCGCGATCAGACTTTGTTTAAACATCTTACTTACCCCAATACGTAAATAGAGCCGAAAAAGTCAGCTCGAAAACTAAGAATAGAAACAACATATCTCGATTTATTTTTAGTCGTAAAATTAAACTCTAGTGAAAGTGATCGTGTTCAAAACTCAAGATTTATAAAAACAAAATGATATTTAAAAACAAAAACTTACAATCTACGTTAAAATCAACACAAATCATTTGACGGTATTACTGAGAATTTGATCGCACCTATTCATAACAACAACAAATGAATTAGGACTTAGATCACAAGACAGCAATCATCCGATTACGCTAAGCTAGGATGTAAAATAGAAAAGTGTGATTTTAGACGCAGTTTGCTCTCGTTAAACCACGTCAAAACCTAACCATTTCAACAAATTTTCCGTAAGGCGACAGACCCTATGTATAAATTTTGTCTACTGTTTCTGACTCTGGCCATCTCAACCTCCTCTGTAGCAGAACCTCTCTACTGGCAGGCTCAGAAGGGGAAACTCAACTATTTAATTCTGGGTTCAGTGCATGTCGGAGATGAAAGCATGTACCCACTGCCTCAAACTATCACTGAACGGCTTAAGTCCAGTGACGGGTTAATCATGGAAACAGACATACGCAAAACACAAGGGGTCAGCTACCCGCCTGTAACATTACAGACCAAAGATGTCCTGAGCCCTGCACAGCAAAGCGAGCTTAAAGGGATAGCTAATCTACTTAACATGGACCAACAACAGTTGATGCTGTCCCCGCCATGGGCAACCGCGCTCGCATTACAGATGAAACAAATCGAGTACCTCGGCTACCAGGCAGCTTATGGCATCGATACTCATTTGATGTACAAAGCTACTCTCCAAGACATTCCCGTTATTAGTTTGGAGTCGATTCAGTTTCAGATTGATTTACTTACAGGACAAAAAGAAGCGGGTAAAGAGCTATTGGTTAGCGCTATTGAAGAGTTTGACCACTCAGAAGATGCCACTCACTGCCTGATAGAAAGTTGGAAAGCGGGTGATTTGGATAAGTTGAATGAATTCGCCAGCCTGACAGAAGTGTCTCCAGAGTTTCAACAGAGTTTTATGACCCAGAGAAATATCGACTGGGCGAAACAAATGTCAGAACCAAGTTGGTCCCCCAAACGCAAGGGCTCTTACGTGATGGTTGTCGGTGCATTACATCTGATTGGTGAGCAAAGTGTTTTGAACTTGCTCAAAGACAGCGGTTTTAAGATCTCACAGCTTTCGCAGAGTAAGGCCGCGAACTGTGAATTTGAGTATTAGTCGTTGTAGCAATAAGTTTGCTGTTGAAAAGAGAAAAGCCCGCTCAAATAGCGGGCTTTCTTATATATGCTCGTGAAGAGCCAGGCTCTAACATCAGACGAACCTCACTCGGGTTCTAATCCTGTTATCCATGCTCTAAAATGACGAAAGCCTGCTTTAGAAGCAGGCTTTCTTAATGTGGTCGGTGAAGAGGGATTCGAACCCCCGACCCTCTGGTCCCAAACCAGATGCGCTACCAAGCTGCGCTATTCACCGAGATGTTTCTTCGAGCTGATTGCCCGTCAACGAAGGCGTATATTACGGATTCTGATCGTTAACGCAAGCCATTTTACTAAGTTTTTTTACATTTAGGCTTGTTTGACTAAAACACCACCAATGGGTGATAAAATGTGAGCACAAACACAGCACAAGAAACAAATACGCAACCAAAACCATACAATTGATCCAGATCAGTGCCGGTATTGTAACCGTCTATTAATTTAATCCATGTCATCACTATTTTGGATTTGGAGGAAACATGGACTTTTGGCTGAATCTCCTGTTTGGTAATGCAGTTGGACTATCTTCAATGCTAGTCATCTTTGGGGCTTTAGGTCTTATGCTTTTTTATGGCGGTTACTTCATATACAAAGTAATGAACGACAAATCTCCTCACTAGATCGCTTAGCCCTATTTTCGAATAGAGTATCGCTATGCACCGAAGTAGATTCTCTGTCTACTTCGGTTTTTTATTTCCAGTAACCTAAATCTCTGCACCATTATTGGCTGTCATAGGTATAATAAGTTTACCGATTCCCTACTCTGAGATGCAGTTATGTCTCACGATGATGATTTCGCTTTGTTCCAAGAAATGATGGGTGACGTAACACCAATCAAACAAGATACAACCGAACATAAAAAACACCATAAGGTCACTGAAGCACAGCTTGCTAAACGCGAAGCTGCTATCTGGTTAACCGAAGATGACCCAGAATATTTGTCAGTAGACCATGCTCCCATGCTGAAGCCTGAAGACCTCATCGAGTTTAAGCGAGATGGTGTTCAGGAAGGCGTCTACCGAAAGTTACGCTTGGGCAAATACCCCATCCAAGCCCGTCTTGATTTGCACCGCCGCACCTTGAAGGAAGCTCGGGATGAAGTGGTTAAATTCCTCAAACAGTGCATAAAAATGGATATCAGAACGGTCGTCATCGTTCACGGCCGTGGTGAGAAATCTAATCCACCAGCCCTAATGAAAAGCTATGTAGCACAATGGTTAGAACAAATTCGCGACGTACAATGCGTTCATAGTGCACAGCGCTTTCATGGTGGCAGCGGCGCCGTTTATGTCATGCTGCGCAAAAGTTCAGATAAGAAACTCGAAAACCGAGAACGTCATCAAAAGCGTCTTGGTTAACCAAGATATCTTCTAAGTAATATTAAACTTACTCAGATGGCATAACAGTGCTAGAATGTTCAGGCAGCCTAACGGGCTGCTTTTTCATTTTTAGATTAATGCCGTTGTGAAACGTTAGAGAGAACAACATGTCACAAGATGCCAAACGCTTAAACAAATTCATTAGTGAGACGGGCTTTTGCTCACGCCGCGAAGCCGACCGCCTGATTGAACAGGGTCGTGTCACGATTAATGGCAAAGTCCCTGAAATGGGGACTAAAGTTCTACCGGGCGACGATGTTTGCGTTGATGATAAGCCGATCAGCGCCGTAACAGACAAGCCTGTTTATATCGCTTTGAATAAGCCGACTGGCATCACCTGTACCACTGAACGTGATATTCCCGGCAACATTGTTGATTTCATTGGCCACAAGAAGCGTATCTTTCCTATCGGTCGTCTAGACAAACCATCTGATGGCTTGATCTTTCTGACCAATGACGGTGATATCGTCAACAAGATTCTCCGTGCCGGCAACAATCACGAAAAAGAGTATGTTGTCCGTGTCGATAAACCCATTACTGAACAGTTCATCAAAAAAATGAGCTCGGGTGTGGATATCCTCGATACCACAACGCTTCCGTGTAAAGTCAGTAAAGAAACAAAGTTCTCTTTCCGCATTGTCCTCACTCAGGGCCTGAACCGACAAATTCGTCGTATGTGTGAAGCTCTGGGTTACGAAGTATTCAAGCTTCGTCGCGTTCGCATTATGAATATCACCCTCGATGGAATCCCGAACGGTCAGTGGCGCTACCTAAGCGACGACGAGATCGGAGAAATTCTCGCTATGTGTGAGTCATCGAGTGGAACGGAAGACGCCTCAAAAGTGGATGCACGTGGTCGCAACATTCGCAAAGCAACTGACGCCAAACTATTCGACAGTCGTGAAGAAAATCAGGAGTCGAAAGCTCGCCGTAATCAAAAGCAGCGCACCTTCAAGGGCAAAAATGCCGAAGAATTTCGCCATGCTCCTAATTCTAAAAAAGGGCGGGGAGGAAAATCCGATTCCAAATCTAAACCGAGCACCAATAAAGGCAAAAGCGTCTACAAGCCAAAGTCAGATAAGCCCGCTCAGCGACCATCAAACAAGCCTCGTACAGGCGGTACATTAAGTTTGAAGAAATAGTCGTTTAGCGCAACATGATCATAAAAAGGGAGCCAATGGCTCCCTTTATAATTTTCTTTCAATCTTCGATTTATACTGTACCGAAGATCTTATCGCCTGCATCACCAAGACCAGGAACGATGTAGCCTTTGTCGTTTAGCTTCTCATCGATAGCCGCAGTGAACAGTTCAACATCTGGGTGTGCTTTTTCTAGCGCTTCAATACCTTCTGGAGCAGCAACAAGCACAAGAACCTTGATAGACTTACAGCCTTTCTCTTTCAGCAAATCGATCGTAGCGATCATCGAACCACCAGTAGCTAGCATTGGGTCAACAACCAGAGCAATACGCTCATCCATGTTTGAAGCAAGCTTGTTAAAGTATGGTACTGGCTCTAGTGTTTCTTCATCGCGGTAGATACCAACAACACTAATACGAGCGCTTGGCATATGCTCAAGAACACCATCCATCATACCAAGACCTGCACGCAGGATTGGCACAACCGTTACTTTCTTGCCTTTAATCTGGTCTACTTCTACTGGACCATTCCAACCTTCAATGGTTACTTTCTCAGTTTCAAAGTCTGCAGTTGCTTCGTAAGTCAGTAGGCTACCAACTTCAGTTGCTAGCTCACGAAAGCGCTTAGTGCTGATCTCACCTTCTCTCATTAGACCAAGTTTGTGTTTAACAAGAGGGTGTTTTACTTCAACAACTTTCATTTCCATCTCCGGATACATAGGTGATTTTTAAACAAACCTTCAGATTATAAACGATTTCGTTCTCAATTTCTTGCGATAGAACAAAAGAAAAAACCAGCGCAAACGTTTGCTATATTGGTTTGTCCGCTGTTAGAATAGCGCCGATTTCATATCCAACTTTCAAACTGAGGACTTCCTTGTGAGTGCTGATAACACTTCTCTTAGCTATAAAGACGCTGGCGTAGATATCGATGCAGGTAACGCACTAGTAGACCGCATCAAAGGTGCCGTTAAACGTACTCGTCGCCCAGAAGTAATGGGTGGTATTGGTGGTTTTGGTGCTTTGTGCGAGCTACCAACAAAATATAAGCAGCCGGTACTTGTCTCAGGTACTGATGGTGTTGGTACAAAACTACGCCTTGCACTGGATATGAACAAACATGACACCATCGGCGTCGATCTTGTCGCTATGTGCGTTAATGACTTGATTGTTCAAGGTGCTGAGCCGCTATTCTTCCTAGATTATTACGCAACTGGCAAGCTGGATGTAGACACTGCTGCCGACGTCGTTACTGGCATTGCAGATGGTTGTATTCAAGCTGGCTGTGCTCTAATTGGTGGTGAAACCGCTGAAATGCCTGGCATGTACGAAGGCGAAGATTATGACGTCGCGGGATTCTGTGTCGGCGTAGTTGAAAAAGAAGACGTTATCGATGGCAGCAAAGTCGCGGCAGGTGATGCGCTTATCGCGGTAGGTTCAAGTGGTCCTCACTCAAATGGCTATTCACTCATTCGTAAGATTCTCGAAATATCAGGCGCGGATAAAAACGAAGAGTTAGCGGGTCGTACTATTGGTGAGCACTTACTAGAGCCAACAAAAATTTACATTAAATCTGCGCTTAAAATGATTGAAGCGCATGATATCCATGCCATTTCTCACATCACTGGCGGTGGTTTCTGGGAAAATATTCCTCGTGTCCTGCCTGAAGGCACCAAAGCCGTTATCGATGGCAATAGCTGGGAATGGCCGGTGATCTTCAACTGGCTGCAAGAAAAAGGCAATGTGACCACTCATGAAATGTACCGCACATTCAACTGTGGTGTTGGTCTAGTGATTGCGCTGCCAAAAGAACAAGCAAACGCGGCAGTGGCGTTGCTTGAAGCAGAAGGCGAGAAAGCATGGATTATTGGTGAAATCGCCAATGCAAGTGCAGATGAAGAACAAGTAGAGATCAAATAAATTATGAAGAGTATTGTTGTTTTAGTTTCAGGAAATGGTTCGAACTTACAGGCGATTATTGATGCTTGTGAAACCAAGATCAGTACTGGCCGAGTGACCGCTGTTTTTTCAAACAAAGCAACAGCTTATGGCTTAGAGCGTGCTAAGAAAGCAGGTGCAGCCGCACACTCTTTGGATCCGAAATCATTCGATACACGCGACGCGTTTGATCATGAATTGATGAAGCAGATTGATGAATACAAGCCAGATGTCATTGTACTCGCGGGTTACATGCGCATCTTAAGTGGCGAATTCGTTCGCCACTACAGAGGTCGAATGATCAATATCCACCCTTCTCTACTACCGAAATACCCAGGCCTGAACACATACCAGCGAGCCATTCATGCCGGAGATGAAGAACACGGCACCAGTGTTCACTTTGTTACTGAACAACTGGATGGTGGGCCGGTAATCCTACAGGCTAAAGTGCCTATCTTCGATGAAGATACAGTTGAGACATTAACCGAACGTGTTCAAACGCAAGAACATAAGATTTATCCTCTGGTCGTACAGTGGCTAGTTGAAGAACGTTTGGTAATGAAAGATGAGAAGGAAGCTTATCTTGATGGCAAGCTACTGGGAACTCATGGGTACGCCCAAGAATAACATTTCGGAAAACAATATATGAAAAGGCGAGCTGAATGCTCGCCTTTTTGTTATCACGTATTAATCTTCTATTCATCTCACCTGATTTAGTCTGAACAAAACTAAGGAGGTCCGGAATGGATTTGAAAGGTTTATTAAATCAAGCGTTAAACTCAGACCTTGTTCGTCAGGGTCAACAAAAAGTGCAGCAACAGTCCGGTTCGAACACGCTAAAGTCCCTTGGAGCAGGCGCTGTGGGTGGTGGCTTAGTCAACCTACTCATGGGGTCTAAAAAAAGTAAAAAACTTGGCAAAAAGGTCGGCAAAAATGCACTCAAAATTGGTGGTGCGGCGGCTTTAGGGGCACTGGCTTATACCGTTTACAATAACTGGCAGGGCAAACAAAGTACCGCTTCATCACAAGAAGATTTTAATGCCCACGATGCTATTCATAACGAGCTCATCATCAAAGCTATGATTGCTGCTGCAAAAGCTGATGGTCATGTCGATGCAGAAGAAATGCAGCGCATAGAATCCACGCTGAAAGAAGCAGGTGCGGATGCTGGGTTACAGACCATGCTACACAATGAGCTAAACAAACCTCTCGATCCAAGCGAAATTGCTCGGCTCGCTCAATCACCACAACAAGCTTCAGAGATTTATCTCGCGTCTCTAATTGTTGTCGATGAACAGAATTTCATGGAGAAAACCTATTTGCAGGAGTTAGCCAAGCAGTTACAACTAGCACCAGAAGTGACTTTGCAGCTTGAACAACAACTGCAAAACTAAGCCAAAGCGAATAAAGATCCAGCAGCTCAGCCTAGAGTTTGAGCCAGAACAAACAGCTGCTTTGAGTTTCATTGACAGCCTGTGTATATTTGAGAGCAGTTCTCATTTAATTATTAGGTTAACAACATGAAAGTATATGATTGCTGCGACTTAGTCCGCGAGCTCTACGCGCAAATCGGCAGTGGCGACCAAGCCTATGTGCCTAAAGCGATTACTTGTTCACTACGAGCGTTAAACGATATTGCGGCGGATACTAGTCTACCGCAACATGTAAGAGACAAAGCGGCGTTTGCCGCAGCGAATCTGCTGATTTCAGATTTCGAGGATAAATAATGAACTTGGCGAACTTTGAGACGATGGATCCAATAATGCTGATGAGCATCGTCAACATGAAACTACGAGATGACTTTGGTGGTGATTTAGATAAGCTGGCGACGTATTTTGATATCGATAAGTCAGCACTGGAGACTAAACTCGCTTCCGCAGGTTTTGATTTCCTACCAGAAGCAGGACAATTTCGCTAATCAAAGCGTTATCGGATACAAAAAACCGCCTAAGCAGGCGGTTTTTTATTAGAAGTGATTACTCTTCGTCGAAAAAGTCATCTTCATCATCTAATTCAGCTTGCGCTGCGGCTGCGCGCTTCGCTTCTTCGTAACGTGCTTTCTTTTCAGCGGCTTCTTGCGCTAGGCGCTCTTCACGTTCAACACGAACTTTACGTGCTTCGCCTTTTCGTTCGTTACGTGCCGCTTGGTTTTGAATAAAACCAGCTAGCTCTTTGTCCGCCCATTCTTGCGCTAGAGCTTCTGTTTCAAAGCCTGCTTCTCGCTTAGATACAGATGTTTTACGTGAAGTCACTTGGCGAGTAATTTCTGCACACCAACCGTTACGCTTTTCAGTCACACGAATGGCAAATTTTTTGTTGTTCGACATATTCATTTCCTAAGGGATTCTAATGGAGTATTGAGGGATTTAGCCATCCCTTGGCAAGCGCGGTATTAGAGCGCAAAAAAGAGCCCTTGGCTATAGATTTTTCAACAAATAAAAAAGCGCAGACCTTACGATCTGCGCGTTTACTTTGTAGTGACGATTAAAGTCGATTAACCGATGTTCTTACGTGCGTTTTGGAACATGCGCATCCAAGCGCCATTCTCGCCCCAGCCTTCTGGAGACCAAGAGTTCGCCACTGTGCGGAATACACGCTCTGGGTGCGGCATCATGATAGTCACGCGGCCATCTTGAGTCGTTAGACCTGTGATTGCGTTTGGTGAACCGTTCGGGTTGTTCGGGTATTGTTGAGTTGCATTACCGTGGTTGTCCACGTAACGCACTGCAACCGTTCCTGATGCTTCAATCGCCGCTAGGTGGTCTGCATCGCGTACTTCTACGCGGCCTTCACCGTGAGACACTGCGATTGGCATACGAGAACCTTCCATACCGTCAAAGAAGACAGAATCAGACTTCTGCACTTCCACTAGGCTGAACCGAGCTTCAAAACGCTCAGATTCGTTACGAACGAAGCGTGGCCATAGGTCTGCACCCGGGATTAGCTCTTTCAGGTTCGATAGCATCTGACAGCCGTTACACACACCTAGAGAGAACGTATCTTCGCGCAGGAAGAAGCCTTCGAACTGGTTACGAGCTTGCTCGTTGAACAAGATAGACTTCGCCCAACCTTCACCCGCACCTAGTACGTCACCGTAAGAGAAACCGCCACAAGCCACTAGGCCTTGGTACTCTTCAAGAACAGCTTGACCCGTTAGGATATCGCTCATATGGATATCAGTCGCTTCAAAGCCTGCACGGTCGAACGCTGCTGCCATCTCAACGTGAGAGTTAACGCCCTGCTCACGTAGGATTGCCATCTTAGGCTTAGCGCCTTTCGCGATATATGGCGCTGCAATATCTTCGTTCACATCAAAGCTTAGTTTCACGTTCAGACCTGGATCTGAGTTGTCTTTCTTCGCTTCGTGCTCTTGGTCAGCACATGCTGGGTTATCACGTAGACCTTGCATCTTGTGCGTTGTCTCAGCCCAGATAGTACGTAGTTCAGTACGGTTACGCTCTAGAACCACTGTGTCACCAGAAGTGATGACTAGCTCGTCTGACGCTTCAACAGAACCGATAACGTGTGAACATGCTTCAAGGCCGTTCGCAGCTAGCGTTGAAAATACAGCGTCTAGATCATCATTCTTAACCTGAAGTACTGCTCCTAGCTCTTCGTTAAATAGCGCTGCTAGTGCGTCATCACCTAGGTCAGCGATGTCCGCTTTAACACCACAGTGACCTGCGAATGCCATCTCAGCAAGCGTAGCGAATAGACCGCCATCACCCTTATCGTGGTATGCCACTACTTGGTCGTTCGCAACAAGTGCTTGAACGCCTTCGTAGAAACCTTTTAGTTGTGCTGCGTTGTCTACGTCTGCTGGCTTGTCACCAAGCTGCTTGTAAACCTGTGCTAGTGCTGTTGCGCCTAGACGGTTTTGACCGTTACCTAGATCGATAAGAACCAGTGACGTGTCACCTTTGTCTGTGCGTAATTGCGGAGTGATTGTCTTACGAACATCTTCAACACGAGCAAACGCAGTGATGATCAGAGATAGTGGCGAAGTAACTTCTTTCTGCTCGCCATTCTCTTCCCACTTGGTCTTCATCGACATTGAGTCTTTACCCACAGGGATCGTTAGGCCAAGTGCTGGACATAGCTCTTCACCCACCGCTTTAACCGCTTCGTAAAGACCTGCATCTTCACCTGGGTGACCTGCTGGAGACATCCAGTTTGCAGACAGTTTAATGTGTTTGATATCACCGATGTTTGTCGCAGCGATGTTCGTGATTGCCTCACCAACAGCCAGACGAGCTGAAGCACCAAAGTCTAGTAGGGCAACTGGTGTACGCTCACCCATCGACATCGCTTCACCGTGATAAGTGTCGTAGCTTGCTGCGGTTACTGCGCAGTTTGCTACTGGAACCTGCCACGGGCCAACCATTTGGTCACGCGCAACAAGACCAGTCACCGTGCGGTCACCGATCGTGATTAGGAATGTTTTTTCTGCAACCGTTGGAAGACGTAGAACGCGATCTGCTGCTTCGTTGAGCTCAATGCCGTCACGGTTTACTGCTGGGTTGTTCGCTTTTAGCGTTTTTGCATCACGGTGCATCTTAGGCGTCTTGCCTAGAAGTACGTCCATTGGCATGTCGATTGGCGTGTTGTCGAAGTGTGAATCTTCTAGTTTCAGATCGCGCTCTTCTGTTGCAACACCGACTACTGCGTATGGTGCACGCTCACGCTTACAGATTGCGTCGAATACTTCCATGTTCTCTGGCGCAACTGCCATTACGTAACGCTCTTGAGATTCGTTACACCAGATCTCAAGTGGGCTCATGCCTGGTTCGTCGTTTGGTACGTCACGCAGTTGGAAGATACCACCACGTTCGCCATCGTCTACAAGCTCTGGAAGTGCGTTAGAGATACCGCCCGCGCCCACATCATGGATGAACGCAATTGGGTTAGCATCGCCAAGTTGCCAACAACGGTCGATCACTTCCTGACAGCGACGCTCCATCTCTGGGTTCTCACGCTGTACTGAAGCAAAGTCTAAATCTTCTGCGGATTGACCAGACGCCATTGAAGATGCTGCACCGCCACCAAGGCCGATGTTCATTGCAGGACCACCAAGAACGATTAGGCTTGCACCGACTGGGATCTCTTTCTTCTGCACGTGCTCGTCACGGATGTTACCCATACCACCAGCAATCATGATTGGCTTGTGGTAACCACGAACCTCTTCACCGGCGTGAGAGTTCACTTTTTCTTCGTAAGTACGGAAGTAACCCAGTAAGTTTGGACGACCAAATTCGTTGTTGAACGCCGCGCCACCAAGTGGGCCTTCGAGCATGATATCTAGTGCGTTAACGATGCGACCCGGCTTACCGAAGTCTGTTTCCCATGGCTGTTCAAAACCAGGAATACGTAGGTTAGATGTCGTGAAACCAACTAGACCGGCTTTTGGCTTACCGCCAATACCTGTTGCGCCTTCGTCGCGGATTTCACCACCAGAGCCAGTAGATGCGCCCGGCCAAGGAGAGATAGCCGTTGGGTGGTTGTGCGTTTCCACCTTCATTAGGATGTGCGCTTTCTCTTGATTGTAACCGTACTGGCGAGTTTCTGGGTTCGGGAAGAAACGACCTACATCTGAACCTACCATTACCGCTGCGTTATCTTTGTAAGCAGACAGTACATTTTCTGGTGTGGTTTCGAAGGTATTCTTGATCATCTTGAACAGAGACTTTTCTTGCTTAACACCGTCGATAGTCCAGTCTGCATTGAAGATCTTGTGACGACAGTGCTCTGAGTTCGCTTGTGCAAACATCATGAGCTCGATGTCAGTTGGGTTACGGTCTAGCTTGTTTACGAACGCATCGTAAAGGTATTCAATTTCGTCATCAGCAAGTGCAAGACCTAGGGTAACGTTTGCGTTTTCAAGCGCAGCGCGGCCGCCATTAAGTAGATCAACATCAGCAACTGGTGCTGGTTCCGCAACTTGGAAAAGTGCAGCGGCAGAGTCAAAATCTGTGAAAACTACTTCCATCATACGATCGTGAAGGATCGCCTTTAGCTCAACGAGTTGAAGCTCAGAAAGTTCTGCTGGTGTTTCGATGTAGTAAGCCGTACCACGCTCTAGACGAACGACTTTATCTAGACCACAGTTATTAGCAATGTCAGTCGATTTTGAAGACCAAGGCGAGATAGTGCCAGGGCGAGGAGTAGCAAGTAGAAGAAGACCTGCAGGCTCGTGCTCTTCAATTGTAGGACCGTAAGTTAGGAGCTTTTCCAACTTCTCAACTTCTTGAGAATCAAGATCTGCTGATAATTCAGCAAAGTGAGCAAACTCAGCGTAAATACCTGTTACAGGTAAGCTTAATTCACGACAAAGCTCTAGAAGCTTGTTAACACGAAACTCAGAAAGAGCTGGGGAGCCACGCAAAATTCTCATGTGCTTAGGTCTCTTATGCAATTGATTAAGGTGATATTGGAATAAATTCAGTGGGTTAGACTGTTTTACTTCGAAGCTATTCCCTAAGGATTAAAAACCTATGCCGATTTCACCTCTCCTTTGCGGGCGCATTATAAAGGAATTATTTTTGTGATGTAACACCAAAAGCAACCGTTTGCGTCATTTTTTTCGTCAAATTTGAATTACAGCAAAAATCCCAATTTTAAATCTTTAACCCGAAGTGACTCTGATTGTCTTGCCTTGTTATGACACTTTGATATAAATGCCCTACTGGAAGTATGAGAATGATGTGAATGAAGAAGCATTACTTGAACCGTTGGACATCAATCAGCGCCTTGCTGTTTTCTGTATTGATGTTATCCGGCTGTCAAATTGAGTCAGAGCCCAAAAGTGATTTAGACCAGATACGTGAGCGTGGTGTGTTACGTGTCGGCACTCTGAATAACCAGCTGTCTTACTATATCGGTCCTGATGGCCCAGCAGGTTTGGATTACGAACTGGCCCGCGAATTCGCCAATGAGCTTGGTGTGCAGTTGGAAATGAAACCAGCCTACCGTATCTCGTCGTTATATCCTGCGCTAGCCAAAGGTGAAATCGACATTATTGCTGCAGGTTTGACTCAGTCACCTGAACGTATGGAGCGATTCCGACCTGGCCCCGCTTACTACTACGTCAGCCAGCAAGTTGTGTATAAAAAAGGTAAGAAACGACCACGCAACCTAGAGCAACTCCTCAATATCCACCCCGTACCAACAGATGATGGTGAAGAGCTTCCTATCCTTAAAATCATCAGTGACTCTCACGTTAAACAAACTCTGAGCGCCATCAAACAAGAAGAGCACCCTGACTTTGCCTTTGAAGTTGACCCAGATGCTGAAGTGAGTGATCTACTAAAACAAGTATCTGATGGAGAGCTGATGTTCACTGTTGCCGATTCAGTCGAAGTCTCTTTATCACAACGTATCTATCCCGATATTGCGCTCGCATTCGAGCTGACAGAAGATCAGCCAATCTCTTGGTTTGTTCGTCGTTCTGAAGATGAAAGCCTTTATGCGCTTATGATCGAATTCTTCGGCTACACCAAACAATCTGGTCACCTAGCCTCTTTAGAAGAAAAGTATATCGGTCATATTGGCAGCTTCGATTACGTTGATACCCGAGCTTTTATTCGTGCGCTCGACTCTAAGCTTCCACAATGGTCACCTCTGTTTAAAGAATACTCAGATGAGTTTGACTGGCGACTCGTGGCGGCACTGGCTTATCAGGAATCGCACTGGAACCCGCTTGCTAAATCTCCGACAGGTGTACGAGGCATGATGATGTTGACACTGCCAACCGCTAAAAGTGTTGGCGTCACCAATCGTCTCGATCCTAAGCAGTCAGTTCGTGGAGGTGTTGATTACCTGCGACGAATGGTGTCTCGCATCCCCGACTCCATTGATGAGCATGAAAAAATTTGGTTTGCCCTTGCATCGTATAACGTCGGCTATGGTCACATGATGGATGCCCGAAGACTCACGAAGAAGCAAGGCGGTAACCCAGATGCGTGGGCTGATGTGAAAGATCGCCTGCCGTTGCTGCGCCAGAAAAAGTACTACAGCCAAACCCGCTATGGCTATGCACGCGGTGATGAAGCGAGAAACTACGTCGAGAATATTCGCCGCTATTACCAGAGTATCATCGGCCATGTCGAACAGCAGACCACGGACAACAGTGATGTCAACATTGATGATCTCGCCGTGATTGAAGTGCCAGACAGCCCTATCTCAGCAGCTTCAGCGGTATCTTCAGCGGCGCCAGTTGAAGAAATACAAGAATAGAAACAAACCGTTAAAGTGCCCAGCCATTGATTAATGGTTGGGCACTTGAATTTTACTTGCCTGACCCAAACATAGTATCGTGAGCCAGCCTTTTCGGTAGCATTATTTAAATGGTAACAATTGGCTGGTAAAAGACGAGTTACATAACGTAATCAATGCCTTCGATACAGAAAGCAATCATAGAGTTCTAACCCACAGTAGGAGGTTGTTTTATGCGTAGACGTAAAATGCAGTCAAAACGCCTTAATAAAACCGTTGCGGCAAACCGCCGTAAAAGAATGCTCAGCAATAACAAGAAGAAAGTCATTGCCCGTCATCGAGCTTTTATGCAGCTAATTTGTGCATAAACCAGTTGGCAAACACCTTGAATCAGGTGTTTGCTGAAAACCCTACCCTTCTGAACGCTTCATTTGTTTTTGCGCTTTTTTCTCTTTACGACGACGCTTAAAGAACGCCTGAAGCTGGCCTCGACACTCTTCTTCCATCAGTCCTTGTTCAATATCGGCATAGTGATACGCCGCTTGATGTTCAAACAGATTGAGTACTGTTCCTGCAGCCCCCGCTTTTAAGTCCGGAGCACCATAAACAATGCGTTTCACTCGGCTATGGAGTAAGGCCCCCGCGCACATAGGGCATGGCTCTAGCGTAACGTATAATGTTGTATCCAACAGTCGGTAATTTTCCAGTACTTGGCCGGCTTTACGCAGCACCTGCATTTCAGCATGAGCCGTCGCATCATGATGACCAATTGACTGATTCCATCCTTCAGCAACGATCTCACCACCTTTCACTAGTACGGCCCCAACTGGAACCTCTCCCTCAGCTTCGGCCTGAGCCGCCAACTCCATAGCACGGCGCATGAAAAACTCGTCTTGAGGGGAAAACTGTGAATCTGACAAAAGGAAGCTCCGGTTGTATAAGTAAACGGCTAGGGGTAGCAAATTCTACCCGTATGAACGCGGAAGTGAAAGCAGGACGCAGAGCACCTCACATAAACTACTTCTTAGCACTAAAAAGAAGCGCCAGTCTTTCGACCAGCGCTTTTAAAATCCTAATACCTAAATAGTTGGTGTTGCGCAGTTAATAACTGCTACAGCGCCAAATCTGACCGTATTTACATTGTGTAAGTGTATGGTGCTTGAATACCTAGCGGAATGCCTAACATCCAGTAAGCCACTAGGAAGATTGACCAACCGATTAGCATAGCAATCGAGAATGGCATCATTAATGACGCTAGCGTACCAATACCAGTCGACTTCACGTAGCGCTGGCAGTAAACAACCACTAGAGGGAAGAATACCATCAGAGGTGAGATGATGTTCGAAACAGAGTCACCCACACGGTATGCCGCTTGTGATAGTTCTGGAGAAATACCAACAGCCATTAGCATAGGCACCAGAATTGGACCAATCAGTGCCCATTTCGCTGATGCAGAACCGATTAGAAGGTTTACAGAAGCCGTTAGAAGAATCATACCAATGATTGTTGCTTCACCTGGTAGGTTCATCGCTTTCAGACCTTCTGCACCGTATAGCGCTAGCATAGTACCGATGTTTGATTGCGCGAATGCAGATAGGAATTGTGCACAGAAGAACGACATTACGATGTATGCGCCCATCGTAGACATGGTGTCCGCCATCGCTTTGATGATGTCATTACTTGTCTTGAACGTGCCAGAAACGCGACCGTAAACGTAACCCGGAATGATAAACAGGATGAAGATCAACGGAACGATAGACTTCATGATTGGCGCAGAGAACGCTGTGATCTCACCTTCCGGTGAACGCAGTGCAGAATTTTCTGGGATAAGCGCCACAACAAGAAGTGCGATGCCCGCCATCATAGCCCAACCCGCGTAACGAAACGCTTTAGACTCAAGCTCAGTGAAAGAACCTAGATCTGGTGCTTTCTCTGCGTCTTCGTCGATTGGAGTGTTCTTTAGACGTGGCTCGATGATTCTTTCAGTTACATACCAACCGATAGCCACAATGATTACTGAAGATAGACCAGTAAAAAAGATATTCGCTAGAGGGTTAACCACGTACTCAGGATCGAGAACCTGCGCGGCTGTTTGAGTAAAGCCAGCCAATAGAGGGTCAATACCTGAAGGGATGAAGTTTGCAGAGAAACCACCTGATACACCTGCGAACGCTGCCGCGATACCCGCTAGAGGGTGACGACCTGCAGCGTGGAAGATGATACCACCAAGAGGAATAACCAGAACGTAGCCCGCATCAGCAGCAGTGTGCGATACGATTGCTACAAGAATTAGCATTGGAGTAAGAAGTTTTGCTGGCGTGAAGTTCAGCATCTTCTTAAGGCCAGTGGTGATGAAGCCAGAAGAATCGGCAACACCTACACCCAACATCGCTACTAGAACGATACCAAGTGGTGCAAAGCCAGTGAACGTTGTCACCATGTTAGCAAGGAAACTTGCTAGTGCTTCACCTGTCAGAAGGTTAGTGATGGTAAGAGCTTCGCCAGTTCGAGGGTTTAGAAGGTCGAAAGAAACATTCGACAAAAGTGCAGACGCAGCCCAAGTAATGATCAGTGCCCAGAAGAACAGAATGGCCGGATCCGGGATTTTATTACCAGCTCGTTCTATAAAATTAAGAAAGCGATCCATGCCATTCGGCTTGGACGATGGTGCTTTATTTACTGCTTGGTTACTCATGGTAACTCCATATGTGATGTTGTTGCCTTAGGCCTGTAATAATTGTTGTGACGACCTATTTTTCAGCTACACATTTTATTAAATTGCCCCCTCAAAAGCACAAGATTCCAGAGGTTTTTCCATATTTGGAGACATATTTTGCAAAATTGCCATTACTACGCAACAAAGTAAAAACACTAGCCACCCATATAATGAAACAGATTTGAAACCATTTTGAAAAATATAGAGAACACTTTTAAGTAAAATATCAATAATTTATTTTGAATATAAAATAGTCTACATACTAAATTCATTGAATTTGGAAACTGATGTCATTAGCTCAATGGATTGCTGTTTTCCATGGCGATCGAACCAACACACTTCCACGGTAATGTGCTTAACTTCAATCCCATTTTGTAACGAGGAGCGAGCCTCGCATCGCGTTTGAAAGTAATCAGCCGATAACGGCTGACACTGAGTTTGCGAATAGCAGGCATCTTGTTCTATATCGTCGAATAGATAACGTCCTCCCTTCACCGTTGATCCATGCGTGGTGAATTGTTCAAGCTCAGACTCTGCCAAGTAGAGCGCTTCAATAGACCGTTGAGCCCAATCGGATTTCATTTCGATATAGGTATGTAATTTGACTAAACCGACAGCACTACCGCTGACAAGCAAGAGAGCCAATAGCACCTCAAACAAGCTGACACCTTTCTGGTTAGAAATCATGCCAACTACCATTGCTCCATTTGACCTTATGAAAATGTCGAGCAGCCGAGGCCGTGACATCTTTATTGAACTGCATGTATAGATCATTGTTGATCAAGGCATAGCTATCAGGAGCATCCAACACTAAACCACCTAACGGATAAACATTACCACTCTGAAAATAACTCACTTTTTGTTGATCTACTGTGTTCAGCAAAGCATGCTCGTTCAAAGATGCAATCAGTGCCGAAAACAATGGATTGTTGTTTGATTGTCCCCAATCAACAAACCCAGCAGACGGACTCTCAGAAACAAAGTGATAAATCATGGCCTTCAATGCTTGGTTTCCTGAAATTGAAGCGATGCCATTGTGAAGCACCAGTATCAAGCCTCCATTCAAATGCGTATCAATGGCAAGGTTTATGGATTGCAGGTCATCTGCGCTAAGTTCACAGCTACCGTATACCCAAATAAGCTCATGAGATGCTTTGATAAGATTTGTAATCTGTTGACCGCAATTTTCTATATATTTCGCACTGGATAACTCGCTCGATAAGCGTGGCATGGTACTTTTAAGCTCATTTGGCACATAACCGAACAAGCTGGTGTCTGACATAACCTCAAACCAATGGCTACGTGGCACATTAAAAACTTCCTGAAATACATCAAGCTGCTCCACATGCTCGAAGTCACTCTGAGTTAAAGCTAGCTGCCAACTGAAATCTGTGTAGTGAGTTGTGCTGCACTGATGCAAACCTGAGCCATGACTCTCAGGAAAATAGCGAGAGATATCGGTTGCTTGATATGGATGTATGGTGTCATAGCTGTGCGCATAGAAAGTATTTTGATAACGAACCGAAGTACACGCCCAGCGGAACTCGCTAACGCGTTGATTCACGTGCGGCGCTATGTTGAGTCCACCATTCACCAATAAATGAGAGGTTGTAGTGATTGGACTTTTGATTTGAAGTTCGGGCAGAAGAAACGATTTACTTAAGGTTAAGAAACCACTGGTTGCACGAACAATATGTGGTGTTCCCGTTTCTATCTTAAGCGCATCCAAACTCAGCTGGATCTGACAGTCATTCAGCTCTTCTGGTATGTCTTGTTTTCCAACAACAGAGGAAATCGCACACTCTAACCCGCCCTCTGCGCGCCAATGTGCATGGCGACTTTCCACTTCATTTTGACTGCGTTTAATTTGGTAGAATAAGGCTTTATAACTGCCCATGACAATCATGAGCACGCCAGCTAGCAAAAGGCTTGTGATTAAAAGGGTTGCAGTACCTCGCTGAAATGTCATGTCACCAGTTCCTCTGTTTAATGGAAAAGGTGAGCGTCTTCGATACCTCTGGGGCAAAGCGTAAATGGGTACTGAGTTGAACATTGAGTAATGAAGAAGTATGGGTAGCACCGGCTAAAGGCTCGGAATCCAGTTCAAACTCGGTCACAACAATACGATTACTATCGAACACTGTGTTACAGGTATTACCAAAATGTGTGGTGAAGTTTTCTGCTTCTAAAGCCGACATAGCTCTTGATAGCTTCTTCTCACACACTCTCAAAACCTCCTTTGACTCGCTCTGCCGCTGGTAAACCACATTCGTGTATGCTGTCTCAGATTCTAAGCGGCCTGACAGGTAGGCGTACGCGAGCATAGTGTGTTGCTCGCCGTGCTTAATATAGTAAGTTTGTGCTGCGCCAGATAAGCGGACACTATCACCCAGCACGCTACCATAACCCGCTCGATACAAATCTAATTTCATCATTTGAAGAACACTGTTCGTGCTTTGCAGCAACATTAGCTCTTTAGCGCGGACAGCGGAGAGGCGTTGGCTATGGAGAAGCATACTCACGGCTATGGCGATGACCATGAGAGAAATCGAAGTAGAAACAAGAAGCTCAATTAGGCTAGACCCCGATTGCCCTCGCCTTAACATGGCTGATAACCAAGAGTAATGCCCGAAGGCGCACATACTCGTACAATGGCTGAGCGAAAATGCGTTCTGAGCTCAAGAGCAGTTTCCGAAGATAACTTAGGGTAAAATGTAAACCGCCCGCTTTTGGGTCGTCCATGTGTGGCATCAAAACTGACTTGATTTGAGCTGTAAGTCGTCGCCAGTTCGATGCCAGTAAACGGCTCGCCAGATAAACGCATAAGAACTAAACCATTGTCCTCATCTTCGCTGTCCGTCAAATTCAACGTCCAAGAATCACCTGACCTTGTGAGATGTATCCATAGAGGCTGTCGGCGCAAGATCGCTTGAGATTTTGCCATTAAGACGAAGCCATTCAATTCTTTAGCGAGCCTCATCATCTTAGTGGTATCAGATACTGAGCTAAAATTAGGAACCGCCCATACCAGTAACAAACTCATCACAGACAGAGTGACAACGGACTCCAGTAACGTAAAGCCACGAGGCATTTCCCAAATCCCTATGTAAATTTAAAAGTGTCGAGAACCATACTTGGCTTGATATTAACAGCGCATAACAATAGGTCAGAGGTGGGTACTAGGAGAGCTCGAAGTGATTGGCGTAAATAACTGCAAACAGAGTAAACAAAGTTTAATTGGGATGACGTTACTCGAATTACTGATCGTGGTTACTCTGATTGGTATCTTGGCGATGTTCGCCTATCCAAGCTATTTGGATCAGGTACGGAAGTCTCACCGCATCACCGCTATTGCGGATCTCGCCCGTATCCAACTCGAATTAGAATCAAGCTATAACGGCCAATATGATTGGCATAAGGTAATATCGAGTGGGAAATGTACGGTGTGCCTTTCCGAGCAAAGTCGCTTTGTGTTTAGCGTAACCAGTAGCGCCAATGCGGCGTACATTGTCAAAGCGACAGCGCAAGCAAACAGCCAACAAAATTTAGACTCTTGCTTACAAGAATACAACGTTGATTACCTCAGCCTTGATGCTAGCAATAAAGCGTTTCCTCTTAGCTGCTGGCAATAAAAAAGCCTGCAGTTGCAGGCTTTATGTAGAATTTGTTTTTTTAGCTAGTCAGGTCATCGAAGAACTTCTTCACGCCATTGAAAAAGCCTTCCGCTTTTGGCTTGTGCTTCGTTGCCGCTTCACCACCACAAGACTCTTCAAACTCTTTCAATAGATCTTTCTGACGAGTACTTAGATTTACCGGAGTTTCTACAACCAGCTTAACGATAAGGTCGCCAACGCCACCGCCGCGAACACCCTTCACGCCTTTACCGCGCATACGGAACATGCGACCCGTTTGAGTTTCGGTTGGTACTTTCAGGTTCACACGACCATCCAGTGTTGGTACTTCGACTTCACCACCCAGTGCAGCCATTGCAAAGCTGACAGGCACTTCACAATAAAGGTTGTTGCCATCACGCTCAAAGATTTGGTGCTCTTTCACATGAACCTGTACGTATAGGTCACCCGCTGGAGCGCCCATTTCTCCTGCTTCACCTTCACCAGAAAGACGAATACGATCACCAGTATCAACACCAGCAGGAATCTTAACGTTAAGCGTTTTAGTCTTCTGCTTGCGGCCTTGACCATGACATGAGTTACAAGGATCTTTGATGATCTTGCCCTTACCATGACAGGTAGGACAGGTTTGCTGAACCGCAAAGAAGCCCTGACGCATCTGAACCTGACCATGACCGTGACAGGTTCCACACGTTTCAGGGGACGAGCCTTTCTTCGCGCCACTGCCATCACAAACGTCACAGTTAACTAGCGTTGGAACTTCAATTTCTTTTGAAACACCACGAACCGCTTCTTCTAGCGACAGTTCCATGTTGTAGCGCAGGTCTGCACCGCGTTGCGCGCGCTGCTGGCCACCACCACGTCGGCCACCACCAAAGATATCACCAAACACGTCACCAAAAATGTCACCGAAATCAGCACCAGCACCACCGCCAAAGCCACCACCGCCCATGCCGCCTTGTTCGAAGGCTGCGTGACCATATTGGTCATAGGCTGCTTTTTTCTGAGGATCCAGTAGGATTTCGTACGCTTCTTTTACTTCTTTAAACTTCTCTGCAGCAGACTCATCACCCTGGTTACGGTCTGGGTGGAATTTCATTGCAAGGCGCTTGTACGCCTTTTTAATATCACGTTCTGATGCATCTCGGCTTACGCCTAATACTTCGTAAAAATCACGTTTTGACATGTTCTTCGTCACCAATTTATTACTGCAAACGACCGATTGTCGCTTGGTGTTTGTATCGTTCTAGATAAAGGCTTTGTGCAAAAGTGCTTATCTGGAAAGACAGCGTATTTACAAACAGGCGGGCGTGTGAGTTCCCTCAAACGCCCGCATATTACTTTAAGTTAAGTCAGAATCGAGAATTATTTTTTCTCGTCTTTAACTTCTTCAAACTCAGCGTCAACAACGTCTTCTTCTTGCTTAGGCTGTTCACCAGCTTCTGCACCTGCTTGTTGAGCCTGAGCTTGCTGCTGAGCGATTTCCATCAGCTTCTGAGCTGCCGTCATAAGCGCTTGAACTTTCGCATCGATAGCTTCTTTATCGTCGCCACCTTTTGCTTCTTCAAGTTCAGTAATTGCAGCTTCGATCTTCTCTTTTTCTTCAGCTGGAAGTGCGTCACCCGCTTCTTCAACTTGCTTGCGAGTACCGTGGATCATTTGGTCAGCTTGGTTACGTGCAGCTGCTAGCTCTTCGAACTTCTTGTCCGCTTCTTTGTTAGCTTCTGCTTCTTGAACCATTTTCTCGATTTCGTCGTCGCTTAGACCGCCTGAAGCTTGGATAGTGATCTTCTGCTCTTTACCTGTCTGTTTGTCTTTCGCAGATACGTGCAGGATACCATCCGCATCAAGGTCGAAAGTTACTTCGATTTGAGGCATACCACGAGGTGCTGGCTGAATGCCTTCTAGGTTAAATTGACCTAGAGACTTGTTGTACATCGCTTGCTTACGCTCACCTTGAAGAACGTGAATAGTTACCGCGTTCTGGTTGTCTTCTGCTGTAGAGAAAACTTGGTTCGCTTTCGTTGGGATAGTTGTGTTCTTCTCAACTAGCTTAGTCATTACGCCGCCCATAGTCTCGATACCTAGAGACAGAGGAGTAACGTCTAGTAGAAGTACGTCTTTCACATCACCAGCAAGTACACCACCTTGAACTGCAGCACCCATTGCTACTGCTTCGTCAGGGTTCACGTCTTTACGAGCTTCTTTACCGAAGAACTCAGCCACTTTCTCTTGAACCATAGGCATACGAGTCTGACCACCTACTAGGATTACGTCAGTGATGTCGCCTACAGAAAGGTCTGCGTCAGCTAGAGCAACTTTTAGTGGCTCAAGAGAGCGTTGTACTAGGTCTTCAACTAGAGATTCTAGTTTCGCACGCGTTACTTTAACGTTCATGTGCTTAGGACCAGTCGCATCTGCAGTTACGTAAGGTAGGTTTACGTCAGTTTGAGAAGTAGAAGAAAGCTCGATCTTCGCTTTTTCTGCTGCTTCTTTAACACGCTGCATTGCTAGAGGATCATTCTTAAGATCGATACCTTGCTCTTTCTTGAACTCTTCAACTAGGTAGTTGATCATGCGGTTATCGAAGTCTTCACCACCAAGGTGTGTGTCACCGTTAGTTGCTAGTACTTCAAACGTTTTCTCACCTTCAACTTCGTCAATCTCGATGATAGAGATATCGAATGTACCACCACCAAGGTCATATACTGCGATAGTGCGGTCACCGCCTTGCTTGTCTAGACCGTAAGCTAGAGCTGCTGCAGTAGGTTCGTTGATGATACGCTTAACTTCTAGACCTGCGATACGGCCAGCATCTTTAGTTGCTTGACGCTGAGCATCGTTAAAGTAAGCAGGTACTGTGATAACTGCGCCAGTTACTTCCTCACCTAGGAAGTCTTCTGCAGTTTTCTTCATTTTCTTCAGTACTTCAGCAGAAACCTGAGGAGCCGCCATTTTCTGGCCTTGTGCCTCAACCCAAGCATCACCGTTGTCAGCCTTAACAATGTTGAAAGGCATGATTTCGATGTCACGCTGAACTTCTTCGTCTTCGAAACGACGACCGATTAGACGCTTAATTGCAAATAGCGTGTTAGTTGGGTTTGTAACCGCTTGACGTTTAGCTGGCTGACCTACTAGCGTCTCACCATCTGTGTATGCAATAACTGATGCTGTTGTACGCTCGCCTTCCGCGTTTTCGATTACGCGTGGCTTGTCACCGTCTAGAACAGCAACACAAGAGTTAGTAGTACCTAAGTCAATACCAATGATTTTACCCATCAGGCTATCTCCGAATAAATTCTATTTTCGTTTTGCTATATCCCCTATGTGGGGATGGAGAATAGGGTTTCAACCCTTACTCACAAACTAAAATAATTTTGTTTGCTTCACTTATGCCCAATAGATAAGGGCTGTAAATAGCTTTTCAAGGGAAGAAGTGAAAAAAAGTGAAAAAAGATTTGAGGATAAGCGAATAGACCGGATTCCGAAGTCATAATTTCAATAAGTGGTGCTCCAACACTTACATCTTCGTTCTCTCAAGTGGTAATGCTCAAAGCCCAATTAATGTCATTACTACATGCTAAAAACAAAAAGCGAGGCACTTGGCCTCGCTTTCAAATTCCGACACTTTAAAGATTAAGCATTCGCTTGTGCAGGTTGTGCTTCAACTTCAGCTTCGTCTTTACCGATTTCACCCTCTGTTTTAGCAACAATAGTGTTTACAGCTGTGTCGCCCACTACGTTAGAAGATGTACAGAACATATCGTTGATACGGTCAACTGCGGCGATGATTGCAAGACCTTCAGGTGGTAAACCTAGTTGGTGAAGAAGAACACCAACCATAACTACACCACCACCAGGAACACCACCAGCACCAATAGATAGAAGCAGGATAGTTAGACCTAGAGTGAAGACGTCAGCAGTGTTGATTGGCTGACCAAATGCGTTCGCAACAAAGATAGTTGCCAGTGCGATGTAGATCGATACACCAGACATGTTCATTGTTGCACCAAGTGGGACACCGAAACCTGCTACCGATTTAGAAACTTGAAGTTTCTCAGTCAGAGTACGCATAGTTACAGGAATAGTCGCGTTCGAGCTCGCTGTAGATAGGGAGAACAGGATCTGTTCACGAGTTGCACGCAGGAACGTCTTTGGTGAAGTACCTGTCGCGATACCTACTGCCATTGGGTAGAAGATGAAGATCCAGAACACTAGCATTGCGACAACAAGTGCTACGTAGCCGGCTACAGACATTAGCGTGTTCGCGTCTAGCGTTGCACCTAATTGAATCATTAGAGCGAATACACCGTATGGCGCTAGGCTCATAACCAGACCAACTAGCTTCATCATGATTTCGTTAGCCATCTTGAACGTGCGGATCGCAGGGCCACCGCGTGAATCAAGTGCTTGGATAGCAAGACCAGTCAGGATTGCCATAAAGATGATTTGCAGCATGTCACCGTTAGCGAATGCCTGAACAGGGTTGCTCGGTACGATGTTAACGACCAGTGAGAAAATGTCAGGTGTTTCAGTCGTCGTCAGCTTAACAGTTTCTGAAATCGTACCCGCTAGATTCGCGTCAGCACCCGGCTGGAAAATAAGGCCAACAGTCAACGCCGCAGTAATCGCGATGATGGTGTTAAAGATGTAAAGGGCAAAAGTTTTACCACCAAGACGACCAAACGCAGTGATGTCTTTCAGGTCCACAATACCGCACACGATAGAAACGTATACTAGTGGAACAACAAGAAGTTTGATCAGGGATACGAACATACCACCAGCGCCTTCTGCGGCACCCAGTAGGTATGTGTCAAAGATAGCAATTCCGCTAAACAGGTACTGAATCGCAGTACCAATCAGTAGGCCAGCGAACAAGCCTACAAATATCTTGCTTGAAAGCGATTTATCCATCATTCGTCTCCAGAATGTTGTGTTTATATTTTATGATTTTATAGTTTATTCCGCCGAGTTTTACGGCAGAGTTCGCACATAATACACACAAAAGTTACAAAATAAAGTGTTTGTTTACGATAATGTTACATATTTCTAATCGGAAATTAATTTTCGTATAAACTTTAACCCAAGAATAATTCACTATATCAATGTGTTAATTTGGTCGTTCTGAGAGCTCTGACGAGATCAAAAAAGAGAGGCCGAAGCCTCTCTTTTTAAGTTTAATCAGTTTGGATTAAGCAGTTATTTCGCTACCATCACCATGGCAGGACGAATAACACGACCATTCAGCTCGTAGCCTTTCTGCATAACAAACATCACAGTGTTTGACTCATGATCTGGGCTCTCTTGAATAGACATCGCCTGATGCATTTCAGGGTTGAACGCTTCACCTTCTGGGTTAATTTCCTTCAGGCCAAATTTCGCAACAGCATCAACAAACGTTTTATGTGTCAGCTCTACACCTTCAACAATTGGCTTCACCGCTTCGTTGTCTGTATCCGCTGCCTGGATCGCTCGCTCTAGGTTGTCGATAACAGGTAGTAGCTCTTCCGCAAACTTGTTCAATGCGTATTTACGAGCCTTGTCAATTTCCGTCTCGGTACGACGGCGCATGTTTTCAACTTCCGCCTTAGCACGCAGAACAGAATCTTGCTGCTCTTTAACTTTCGCTTCACTTGAAAGAAGTGCTGCTTCAAGCTGAGCAATTTTAGACTCTTGTTCGTCTTGTTCAGTTGCTTCGTTCCATTCGATATCAGCGTCAGTACCTACAACTTCTGCTTCAACTTCTTGCGCAGTGTCTTGCTGCTGTAGCTCTTCTTCTTTGATCTTGTTTTCTTCGTTGCTCATGATATCTCCAGAATTCAATTCCATCTGTATCTAAACCGTCACGTTTATCGCGTTTAGATACATAAAAATTCGCATAAATAGCTAACTTGCCATTATTATGGGGATGAAGATTGTCGAATCAAGCCTATTTAGTGCGGAAAACCTATGAAAAAGCCTTTTGAAGTGATCGCCATCATTGGTAAACCCCGAGATCAGCAAGCCATTCAGACTCATAGAGAGCTTTATACCTGGCTTCAATCGGAAGGGTATCAGGTTTTTATTGACGACAGACTGGCTGAAATTCTAGACGACGTACCAAGTGAACATTTTGCGAGCCTGATTCAGTTAGGCAAAGCCGCCGATCTCGCCATTGTGGTTGGCGGGGATGGCAATATGCTTGGTGCCGCAAGAGTCCTGTCTCGATTTAATATTTCGGTTATCGGTGTCAACCGAGGCAACCTTGGCTTTCTCACTGATCTCAATCCAGAAGATTTTCAGTCGGCGCTGAAGAAAGTCCTCGCAGGTGAGTTCATCGAAGAAGAGCGCTTTTTACTGGAAGCGGAAGTCCATCGCCACGGTCAGATAAAAAGCCACAACGCCGCATTGAATGAAGCGGTGCTACACCCAGGCCAAGTTGCCCATATGATCGAATTTGAGGTGTATATAGATGAGAGTTTTGCCTTTTCGCTACGGGCGGATGGGCTGATCGTCTCTACCCCAACAGGCTCAACGGCCTATTCATTGTCTGGTGGCGGCCCGATTCTGTCACCGAGCCTTAATGCAATTTCGCTAGTTCCTATGTTCCCCCATACGTTATCAAGCCGCCCGTTGGTTGTTGACAGTAAGCGTCGTATCAAATTGGTTGTTTCACCGGATAACCGTGGCACCCAAGAAGTGGGGTGTGATGGACAAGTTTCTTTACCTGTTTCACCGGGTGACGAAATCCACATCTACCAGAGCCCTAATGTTCTTAAGCTCATCCATCCTAAAGACTACAGCTACTACCATGTGTTGCGGAACAAACTAGGATGGTCGAGCAAATTGTTCTAATTGAGAAAAGTTTTAAGGGTTGACGAAAAGCGTCAGCCCTTTTTGTTGAAAGCCTTCGTAACTCAACGGCTCCCACTCAACAATCACATCAGCAAAACACACTCCTGATCCCGCTCACAAAAATTTTCATCACCACCTTTACTGTATAAAGAAACAGTATATACTGTTTTCCTATACAGTATTGTTCATTTAAACAGGTACAAAAAATGCTGGCTCATCTAAGTGTTAATAATTTCGCTATTGTTAAATCTCTACAGCTGGAGCTATCTCACGGCATGACCACCATCACTGGAGAAACTGGTGCGGGTAAATCTATTGCAATTGACGCTTTAGGTCTTTGCTTAGGTGGTCGGGCGGAAGCCGGCATGGTACGTCAGGGGGAAGAGAAAACCGAAGTCAGTGCGGCCTTTTCCCTTGAGAACAACATTCACGCAACGCGTTGGCTAGAAGATAACGATCTGCTGGAAGGTAGTGACTGTATCTTGCGTCGCATCATCAATAAAGAAGGCCGTTCAAGAGCCTTTATTAATGGCAGCCCGGTACCACTTTCACAACTAAAAACTCTTGGGCAATTACTGATCAATATCCATGGTCAGCATGCGCACCATCAACTAATGAAAAGTGACTACCAGATGGCTATGCTGGACCAATATGCAGGCCATACAAACCTTTTAAAAGGTACTCGTAACGCCTACCAAAATTGGCGCCAGGCCGATAACAACCTTAAGCAGTTAAAAGAAAATAGTGCAGCTAACCTTGCACAAAAACAACTGCTTGAATACCAAATCAAAGAGCTTAACGAGCTCTCTCTTGGCGAGGATGAATATGAAGAACTCGAACAGGAACACAAAAGATTGTCTAACAGCGGAGAACTCGCCGCCACCTGCCAACAAGCCATCGAGCTTATTTACGAAGGTGAAGAAGTTAATGCGCTTAGTATTCTCCAATCAGCCAGTAGCTCCCTGATCCAGCTTGCTGAATTGGATGAAGCGCTTGCAGAACTGCCAAACATGCTCTCAGAAGCCATCATCCAAATCGAAGAAGCCAACAGTGAATTGCGTGGCTATCTCGATAACATAGATGTTGATCCTGCTCGTATGGCCTTTGTTGAAGAACGATTCTCAAAAGTCATGTCGATGGCACGTAAACATCATGTACTTCCTGATGAGCTGTATCAGCATCACCAAGATTTGTTGTCACAAATTGAGGCTTTAGATTGCTCCGATGAAAAGCTGGAAGAACTAGAACAAGCAGTCGAAGCCAAATATCAGGCTTTCCTGACCTCAGCGGAGAAGCTTCACAAATCTCGCTGTCGCTACGCTAAAGAGCTCAACAAGCTTATCACTGCTAGCATGCACGAGCTCAGCATGGAAAAAGCGCAATTCTGTATTGAAGTGGATAAGCAGTGTACTCACCCTTCTCCACTCGGAATGGATAATGTCTGTTTTGTGGTCTCAACCAACCCAGGTCAGCCTATGCAGCCTATCGCAAAAGTAGCGTCTGGTGGTGAGCTGTCTCGAATCTCTCTAGCGATTCAAGTCATTACAGCACAGAAAGTCGATACCCCAAGTTTGATCTTCGATGAAGTCGACGTGGGCATCAGTGGGCCAACTGCCGCTGTCGTCGGGAAAATGCTGCGTAAGCTTGGTGAATCGACTCAAGTTCTGTGTGTCACTCACCTGCCTCAGGTTGCGGGGTGCGGCCATCAACAGCTCTTTGTTGCTAAGCAAACCAAAGCCGGAAAAACAGAAACTCAGATGCATTCATTAGACAACGAACAGCGTGTATCCGAGTTGGCCAGATTACTTGGCGGCAGTGAAATTACCGAGTCAACCTTGGCGAATGCAAAAGAGTTACTAATTGCGGCTTGATAGACTCTACGGCTGATTCTCAACTTAGAGCCAAAGTTCCGACTTAGGGAAATTTTGGTACGAGTTTGCAACTAAATTCAAAAATCGTGGTCTGAAACAGTTCAAAACAAGATGAGCTTTTTACATTAGCGCTCAGCTTGTTTATTATCAGCCCAATTTGAGAAATATCCGTTACAAGAATTTATCCGTATGCAATTGAAAAAGTGGCTAATCGCTGTACCACTCTCTATGACACTGTTGACTGGCTGCTCTCTGGTAGAAAAGCTGGTATACCGAATTGACATCAACCAAGGTAACTACGTTGAGCAACAAGCTGTTGATCAACTGAAGTTTGGTATGACCAAAGAGCAGGTACGCTTTGTGATGGGCTCACCAATGCTAATTGAAAACGGTTACCCAGATACTTGGTACTACATTTACCACCATACCGAAGGGCACAAAGATTCGGTGCAGAAGGACTTGATTGTCAATTTCAACGATAAAGGCCAATTGGTCGATGTGACTGGTGACTTCCCACCTAGCTCTGATTTCTTTGAAGGAATCAATTAAGGAAGCGAGAAGCGAGAAGCGAGAAGCGAGAAGCGAGAAGCGAGAAGCGAGAAGTTTTTAAGGGTTGGCGCATAGCGTCAACCCTTTTATTTTGGCATAAAGCAATTCAACCAGAAGAAAGGTGGTTATCTTACAAGCTAAATACGCTCAATCTTCCTTCCTAAGTGGATTCTTTTTACCGCCAGTGACTGGATCTGCTGCCCCTGATTCTTTGGCTTGTTCAGCGCGTTTACGGCGAATTTCCTTCGGGTCTGCAAGCAGTGGGCGATAAATTTCAATACGGTCTTTATCACGAATCGTAGCGTTGAGCTTAACGTTGCGGCTGAACACTCCCACTTTGTTCTTGGTCAGATCAATTTCTGGGTATTGTTCTAAAACACCAGATTCTTTAATGATTTCCTCAACCGTCATCGATTTATTGACCACTAAGGTATATACCCGTTGCTCTAAAGGGAGAGCGTAAACCACTTCAACGTGGATCATGTCAGACTCAATACTCATAGCACGGATAAACCTGTTTAGCGCGTTGAGTAAACGCATTCACCATATTGCTGGTCAGCTCGTTAAAAATCTTACCAAAAGCCATTTCGATCATTTTGCTGGAAAATTCAAACTCCAACTTAAGCTCAACCTTGCAGGCTTTATCGTCTAAGGCAGTAAAAAACCACCCCCCTTTCAATGTCTTAAAAGGGCCATCAACCAAATTCATTAAGATCGCTTCACCACTGATCAGCTCATTTGAAGTGGTAAACGTTTTACTGATCCCTGCTTTCGAAACGTCAACGGAAGCAACCATGGCAGAACCACTGGATTCAATCACTCGGGAGCCTGAACAACCGGGTAAAAATTCAGGATAACTGGCCACATCATTTACCAGCTTAAACATCTGTTCAGCACTGAACGACACCAGCGCAGAACGGCTGACTTGCTTCATATAGACTCCTCATAGCGCACACCTAGACAGCAGGCATGCACCAATTTTACTTTTATTTGCACTCAGCGCAAATAAAGGGATTTCCTAACTAAGTTCCTAACCGTATAATGCAGCCATTATGGCAAAGAAAAAATCGAAACAAAAAGCGGGTAGCAATACCATCGCTGTCAATAAGAAAGCTCGCCACGAATATTTCATTGATGATGAAATCGAAGCTGGCATGGAGCTTCAAGGCTGGGAAGTTAAAGCACTTCGTGAAGGCAAAGCAAACATCGCAGAAAGTTACGTATTTATGCGAGATGGTGAAGCCTTTGTGAGTGGTATGACTATTACTCCTCTTAACCAAGCATCGACACACGTTGTGGCGAACCCTACACGTGTTCGTAAACTACTGATGAGCCGTCGTGAGCTTGATAACCTTTTTGGTCGAATTAACCGTGAAGGTATGACGCTTGCTGCACTCTCGCTCTACTGGTCTCGCTCTTGGGTGAAGATGAAAATCGGTGTGGCAAAAGGTAAGAAGCTGCACGATAAACGTACTGATATGAAAGAAAAAGATTGGGCGAGAGAAAAAGCTCGCGTAATGAAGAGTTCGCTGCGCTAATATTGAGCACTTAAACGCACAAGTCTAGACAGGTTACACTTTTCTGGTACTATGCGAAGAACACTTTGGGGCTGATTTAGGATTCGACAGGAATTTTGCAGTCTGAGGTGCATGCCGTGGGGCGGTTGGCCACGTAAAAAGCCGCAAAAAAATAGTCGCAAACGACGAAAACTACGCACTAGCAGCTTAATAACCTGCTCAGAGCTCTCTCGCCCTAGCTTCCGCACGTAAGACGGGGACCAACGAGAGATCAAACCCAAACGCGCTAGCCCGGATTCTCCCGCCTGAGAGATGAACGGCGAAATTTAATTCAGGATAGTCACTTACTGGCGTGTCGGTTCGCAGGTACTTGGTGAATTTAAAGATCGACTAAGCATGTAGTACCAATGATGAATGGTTTTTGGACGCGGGTTCAACTCCCGCCAGCTCCACCAAACGTTTGGAAAGGCCCAACTCTTACGAGTTGGGCCTTTTTGTATTCAGCGCATCAGCGAGATTAAAACGCTTGTACTATTTCATACGCACACATTGCTCGCGCTTTCTCACTTCCCTCAGTTTTATTTTGCTCGAAACAATGGCGATATGACGCAATGTATTGGTTGAATGTTTCCATTGCATCGGGTTTAGGTTGGTTTAACAACTGCTCAATGAATTGACGCGATCCGATTTCAAAGTGCTGAGTGTCTATCGGCGTATTCCAATCACCGCCCCAGATAAGAAACCCATGATGTGCGAAAAGCTCTGTGACGTCTTCGGCCATGCCCTGACGTTCGATCTCATTTCGAGCTCGAAAACGAGTTCGGTTGATGTAGTTATCTACTGATTGAATCGGTTTTACCGTAATTTTTCCATCTGGTCCAAACTCTAGAAATGGGTTTTGTACCGGGTTGATATCAATGGCGACGCCGTAAGCATGTTTCGACCAACTAGACCCTCCAGTGATGGGGCGCGCATTGAAAGCGCTGCTATTGTTCGCGGCCATCGAAGCATTATCATCACCTTTGAATTCACGCATCAAACGAGCCGAATGAAGAGGAAATTGACGTTTATGCAGTTCTGCAAAAATCCGCTCAACGGAAGGCGCAACAACATCGAACACGATCATGCTGCCTTGCTTCGTTTGACCATCAAAAGTGACGAAGTCGAAATCCACTTTAGAAAGCCTATCACAGCCTACCGGAGCACCTTCACTCAATACTCCCTGCTTCTTCATCATGTCACATTGCCATTCCGAAACAGGTGCGACGTTAGCGTACCCCGTCGAACTCAATAAGGCAGCGAGCAAGCCCAACCAATGTTTTTTCATTTCACTTATCTCAACGTATTCCTTGAAGGTGGACTTATTCTAGCGAATTGACTGATTAGGCGAGATATTTAAAGCACTGAATTTACGTCAAATTGTGATTCTGACTCCGAGAAGCTTTCAAGTGCGTGTTAGGAATGAAAGTAACGCTGGGAATCAGTTGAAAAACGGATAGAAAAACTCAATAGAAAGCCAACCACTTCCTACTGAGTTATTGCGATGTGGTTTTCATTAACTTTCTTTGCCTTTGAAACTGTTCACTGCAGAGGCGACACTTTCGGCACCTGTATATATCTCGTCCATCGTCTCTGAGACGGTTTGAATCTTGCCGCTAGCTTCCTGAGCAACATAATTGACATCATTCATCGCCTGCGTGACTTCTTTGGTCAGTGACATATTTTTGTTGACCACCTGCGTGATTTCCTCAGTAGACTCTGATGTCCTTGAAGCCAACTTACGCACTTCATCGGCCACCACAGCAAACCCTCGGCCTTGGTCACCTGCGCGTGCCGCCTCAATAGCAGCATTCAGCGCTAATAAGTTGGTTTGCTCTGCAATGCTGCCTATGGTTTTTACAATTTCAGAGACATCATCCGAAAGCGATGCTAGCTCCTCAACCTGACTGATCGATACCGTAAGGTTATCCATCATTCTTTGCGAAATCCCCACCGTATCATGCAAGACCTGATTGCCTTCCTGAGCCACTTGCGAAGTTTGTAGTGCGGTTGAATAAGCGATGTTTGCCGCTTCCGAGATCGCCATTTCGCGATTCACATCATCGGTGATGTCTGAAGCAAATTTCACCACTTTATACACTTCTCCTTTCTCGTTGCGCACTGGGCTGTAAGATGCCTGAATCCACAACTCCTCCCCGTAGCTGGTCTTACGTAAGAATCGGCCCGAGAAAGCACGACCTTGAGCCAGTTCGCGCCAGAAGTTTGGGTTTTCCTGATAAAAATCATCAAAACAAAACATGCGGTGATGCTGCCCCTGAACCTGCTCAATTGCGTAACCCAAACCAGAGAGGAAGTTCTTATTCGCATCAAGAATGGTACCGTCGGGCTGAAACTCAATCACGGCAAAGTTTTGATGAAGCGCCGTAATAAGATCTTTATCCGCCTGAGCTTTCTTAACTTTCTCAGTGACGTCACTGGCAATTTTCATCACACTTTTCACACTACCAGTGTCATCAAAAATGGGAAAGTAAGTCGCTTCAATAATGACCAAATCCCCCGTTTTACTGTAGCGTTCAAAAGTACCTGATTTCACTTCACCTCTCGCCAAAGATTGCCAGAACTGAGTGTAATCAGCGCTCTGGGTATAACTCTTATCACAGAATATTCGATGATGCTTACCCATTAGCTCTTCCAGTTGGTAACCCATCGCTTGTAAGAACAATGGACTGGCATTTTGGATGTGCCCCTGAGTATCGAATTCAATGGTCACTAACGACTTGCTCATGGAGGCAACAATCAGATGATTGTGATGCTGAAGGCTAAGCTTTTGTTCAGGTTCTTCATTATTTTTGTCAAATGGCCACATAACTTACACACTCTTCATGCTCAATGAATTGCTTTAAGTATGGTTGCTGGTTCAAATTATGCACACACCTCTAAAGGGGTAGCAATATCTGTCGCTCTCAAAGATTTAGAACGCACTTTTTCATGAAAGTGGAGTGAGAACATTGGTTTAGCTATGCAACAAACCACACATTAAATAGATTAATGAGAACCAATAGACCAATAACTAAGGTGCGCCTCAGTGATGACTTTTGTATTCAGAGTTTTATGTGTTTTTAGCCTATGTTTTTCCTCTTTTTATACATTTGCTGCAGAGCGATTTCCATTGGCGCCACCTGACACCAGTAGCCCACAAGCAACCTATCTCAGCTTCACACATTTAGTCGAGCAGGCGAATCAAACGCTGCTTGAACTACCCTCTTTACCAGCAACAGAGAAAGAGGCGGCCAGACAATCGGTGTACGCCCTGTTCAACAAAGCAATGCAATGCTTTGACTTGTCTGAAGTACCCAAGTCGAGCCAGCAACGAGTCGCACTCGAGTCCGTCATGTTGATGAAAGAAATCCTCGACCGTCTACCTGAATTTGAAGCTGCATCGATTCCGGATCAAAGCAAGCTGAGCTACTGGCGATTGCCTCATACTCAGTTGATCATTGAAAAGCAAGCCGATGGCAAATACCTTTTTTCCGCTCAAACCGTCGATAAACTCTACTCTAGCTATCAGCTCGTCAAACACTTACCTAATCGTAACGGTACGGTAGAAGACTTTTACCAGTACTACTCTTTGAGTGCCGGGAAGCTGATTCCTCCCGCTTGGTTTGGTTACATTGAAGCCCTCCCCGATGTATTCATGGAAGAATTTTCCGATCAAGCAATATGGCAATGGCTCGCACTAGCGATAGTGAGTGTAGTGTTATTCGCTTACGGTTATGCGGTTTATCGCTATATTGGCAACACCATAATGACGCCTATTTTTATGGCTTTGGGGATTGGTGGTTTTCTGTACCTGATCAGCCACGAAATCAATATGACAGGTAAGCTGATGTCGACATTAAACGTCTCTGGTGAATTGTTGATCTGGCTTTTAGTGACTCAGTCAGCCTACCTGATTGGCTATAAAGCCTGCACGGTTTTGCCTAACCGAGGTGAACATGCCTCTAATCTGCGTCAAAGCGTGACACAAATTGTCGGCACTTTAGTCGGCTCCGCTCTGGCAGTGTCAATCTTTGGCTATGGCTTAAGTCGTATCGGCGTTCCGGTTTACGGTATCGTCACCGGGCTGAGCCTTGGCGGTATGGCCATCGCTCTAGCGATTCGTCCGACAATGGAAAACCTGATCGGTGGCGTAATTCTATTTATGGACAAATCATTATCCGTTGGTGATTACTGCCAAATTGGCCAAGTCTCTGGTGTTGTTGAACGTATCGGTGTTCGGTCGACACGAATCCGAGCGAAAGATCGTACCCAAATAACTATTGCCAATGGCGATCTGGTTAAGATGGAAATCGTCAACTTCACTCGCCGTGATCGCTACCCATTTTCCACTCAGATCGGTCTGCGTTATGAGACAACTATGCCTCAGGTTGAGCAAATTGCGTATGAAATAAAAACAGCACTTCTCGCCCACCCCGATGTTCTCGAGTCCCCGCTACGTGTCCACTTTTCTTCCTTTGGTGAATACAGCCTAAACATTGATGTACTGGCTCATATTGATACCAAAGACAGAAATGAGTTCTTGCAGTTGCAACAAGATCTATTGATGCGTATCGAGCAAATTGTTAAAGCGAATCATGCAGAATTTGCTCTGCCTGCCCAAACAACCTACCTGCACATGTCAGCAAACACAGCAGAACAAGGCCGCTCCAAGTCAGAAGCGCTCACTTAAAATGATTGAAATGGAGCAATGGCTAAACCCGTGATTGCTCCATTTCACTTTACGGCAATCGGCTCATATTTGTGGCTGGGAGCCTGAACCACTTCGTGTAGCAAACTTGTCCGGTAACCACTTTTCAATCAACACGGCAATGGCTTGACACACCATGACTAAGGTAAATGGGATTGCTCCAGCAATCGCGACCTGTTTATTCAGGTCAACATCGTTAATGGTGACCAGCGCTAGGCCCATCACAACAACAATGACAGACCAACTAACTTTACTGCTGATACGCTCATCTCCCGTCAGCATGCCTGCGGCATAAATAGCTGAATCCGAGCTGGAAATAACAAACGTCAGCAACAGCACTAACGCCGTAATAGAAAGAACACCACTTAATGGTAAGTGTTCAAAGAAACTAAATAGACCTTTCGTATAATCCTGCTGCACCGCTGAAACCACCTCATTGAGGTAACTGCTTTCAAACACCGCTCCGGCAAAACTTGAGAACCACACAATCGACGCCAAAGTAGGCACCATGATTGTACAAAACAAAAACTGTCGAACGGTTCGACCACGGCTGATACGCGCAATAAAAGGCCCTACGAATGGTGCCCAGGCAATCCACCAAATTAAGTAGATCACCGTCCATCCTTGACTCCACTTCTCCCCACCTTCAATGGCTGACAACGAAACCTGTGGCAGTATCGCGATGTACGCTTTCAGCGAACTGGCAAGACGACCAATCACACCCGCCATATCAACATTCGCAAGTACGAAACCTAGCAACGCGACCATCAGCCAAATATTGAAGCTACTCAGCCGCTTAATCCCACGTTCAAGCCCAAGCACACTAGAAAAAGTAAACAGCACGCCAATGACTATGGTTAGCCCAATACGCAGGTTAGTCAGGTCAGCTGTCGTACCCGTCAAACTTCTCACACCCTGCTCGACCAGCGCCATGGTGTTGGCCAGCACGCCAGCGATACCAAACAAAATCGCCAGCACAGCGATCAGGTCAACAATACCTAGCCAACCCGTTCGGCGACGAGAAAACGAGGCACTCACACGCATTGGCCGCTGTTTAACGTAAGCTAACCATCCCATCAATAATCCTGCCAGCGCATAGAGGCTCCATGCATGTACCCCCCAATGAAAATACGTCAGGGCCAGCGCCGTATCTTGCACATCATTGACCAGCTCTACAGGCGGCATGTTGGCAAAGTGGAAAATAGGCTCGGCGACACCCCAGAAAATCAGCCCTGAGCCCATGCCTGTCGTAAAGAGCATAACGAGCCAAGAGATGAAGCTAAATTCTGGTTGTTGGTCTCCCAATTTCACCTTTCCTAAAGGCGACAGACACAACACCGCGCAAGTAACAAATGCCAGCGTAGAGAGTAAGATCACTTCATCATCAAGTTGAGCAATAACTAGGTTAGTCAGCTCTGCTATTTTATACACACTAAACTGAGGGAACAGGGTTACGATAGCAGCCATAGCAATAGCAAATCCCATGATCACACGTGACTGAAGGTGATTTGAATTCATAATTTGAGAAGCCTTTAGAGGCGAAGATAGGTATAGAACTACTGTGCCGCCACGCTTGTTTACTGTCTATTAACAATCACTTCTCCTCATCAGGAATGCGCAACCAATCACAGACAGAAAAATTTATTCATTCCCCGTAATCTAACTGAGATAAATGCCGATTAGACGATCTGTTATCTTCATGATATTCAACACACTCGTTAACACTTTTCTCGACGTCACCCCGCATAGCGCTGTTTATAATCGCTAGTCATTTTCATTAGTAGAAGTCATCACCTTGATACCGGGAAAATCATATTTCAAATCGCTCAAGAAACGCTGGAAGTAACAGGCCAAAGATAAAGTCAAAGCCATGCTGTTGGGATGCGTACCGGGACAAAAAAATCCAAAACAACGGTTAGGATCATCCCGCCCGGCTGGTAGCTTCCAATTGAAACACACCCTCTGCCACAACCTTGAACAATATGAAGGTAAGGTGCCTCACATGTACCTCGACACCCGAGGCCACGTGACAACCGGTATTGGGCACTTGATTGCCAATACTCATCAGGCCGCAGAATTGGAGTTTCTCCATCTATCTTCGGGAAAACGAGCTACAAAATCAGAGATCATTAGAGAGTTCACACGGATACGGAAGCTTCCCTACGGGCAAAAATACGGTGCGGGGTTTTACAAAAAACACACAGGCTTGATTCTGAGTGACCAAGCTATGTTTACCATGATGGAGCAGCACATCGAGAGCTTTGAGAACGAACTGTGGGCTATTTATGGCAAGACAAACTTTGAGCGTTTACCAGACAACGTTAAGCTGGCGCTGTTTGATATGATCTTTAACTTAGGCATGCCCAAACTTAAAAATACGTTTGTGAAATTTAATCAGCATATTCACGCAGGCAACTTCCGTAAAGCGGCGCAGGAGTGTCGCCGTCGAGGCATTTCAGACCACCGTAATCAGTATGTGAGATCACTACTGGAAAGGGCATAAAAAAGCGCCCCATTAGGGGCGCTCTGGTTATTGTGAGTAAAGACGTCGAATAGGCTCAGGCTCAACATAATCAATCAGCTCCTCATTGCTCAGCTTATCGATTTGATCCTGAGTGGCCGACACCACCAGCACATGCTGATTATCCAGTGCGTCGACGACTTCAATGTCATTAGAATGAAGAAGCTCTCTAGCTTGCTGCTCTTTGCCTTCGTGATACTTCACAAAGAACCGCGGTTGCTCTGCCGCTGCCTGAGCAGGTCTCTTATCCACTGGGGGAAACGCCGGATTTCCTGCCATTGCATTGGCGGAGAAAGTCGCGGCCAGTAGGCTGAGAGCGCCAACACATGGCAATGACGTTAGTATTTGCTTCTTCATACTCACTCCTTATTGAAATGATAGTGTCCAGCTATTGATGCTGCCCGTATCTTGGTTAGCGCTGTCTACCGCATTCAACTTCCAAGTTCCTTTAGACTCAAAGCCACTAAAGTCAGCTTGGTAAGTCTCCTGGATGTTGTTTGCCGAACTGCCAGTATTGTCATGCAGTGTCACTTGACCACCTGTCGGTGACGTTAACGTAACACGTAAGTCACCGATGTATGTGTGACTAATGTCCAGTTCAACAGATACCGTACCCGCATCACCAGAGCGTGATACATCCAATGAACTAGTCGCACCTGCGCTGTTGTTATCTGGAATCGCGATGGTATCTGAGTTAGTAAAGCTTGATGGCGTTTGGTTCCCAGAATCTGCACCGTTATGCGTTGCAACCAGAGAGGCACCGCTGTACGCCGAGTAGCCGTACACCAATACTTCATAAGTACCCGCAGAGCTTACGTTCAGTGAACAGCTTTCACCGTTACCTTGTTCCCATGAACGGCAGTCATAAGTACTGGTACTAGGCGTACCATTAAAACGCACGTACATATCCGCATCACCCGTACCTCCACTCAGGTTAAAGGTCGCTTGAGTCGCATCAGAAGGAACGTCGAACGTGTAAATTGTGCTTGATTTGCTTCCTGCAGATAGCGAAGTTTTCGCAACACCATTCTCAAGTACTTTACTTAGATCGAGTGGGCCATTACAGCCAGAATCCAAGTAAGTCTTCGCGGCATCCGCATTCACCAAACCATAACCTGTACGGTTGTCACGACCTTCAGAATCGATGTCCGTTGCCGATGCTGTCAGTGCTTTACGTACTTGTTGCGCTGTACACGTTGGGTGATAGCTCCATACTAGACCGGCAACACCTGCTACGTGTGGCGTCGCCATAGATGTACCATTGTAGTACTCGTAGTCTTCGCCCATAGTGGTTTTAACTGTGACCGTTTGACCAAGCTGATTCGCCAGCTCTAGACCGAATTCGCGGTCAACTGTGACAGATACCATACGATAGTCGTCGTTGTCATCCAGTACGAATGGGTTCTGTAAACCTGACAATTCTTGGTTACTGTATACGATCGCAGCTTTAGCACCTGCGTTGTAACATGCCTTCACCGGATTGATTTCTGGACGAACGCCCGTCGCCTGATTATCAATACGCTCAGTCAGACAGATCTTGTCTGACATGTCGCCACAGTTGTAGCTGCCTGACGAGATATCACAAGCCGCAAGAGGCGCGGTAAAAGTGCCTGCAATTGGAGCTGACTTGTATGGGTTATCAAAGTCAGCTGGGACTTTTAGGATCTTACGGTTATGTGGAACGACGCCACGGTCGAAGTTGCTCACTCCGTTAATCGTAATATCTGAAAGCACACCTTCACCGACAGTTACGGTTGACAGTACCGCCACACCTGGTGCTGCAATCTCTACCTGATCGGTTGCTTGAGAGAAGGCCGCATGCTGGTTTTTGTTGTCCACTGCCGCCACTGACATCACAGAATCATAAGAAGCTGGGTAGCTGTGCGCTGTGTTACCTGAGTTACCTGCCGCAGCAATCAGCAGTACGCCATCATCGTATATCGACTGAAGTGCGTTGCGTTCTGTTCGGCTCGATTGGCTACCACCGAGGCTCATGTTGACTACATCGGCGCCATTATCCGCACAGGTCTGGATCGCCTTCACTAAGCTTGAAGAGTAGCCCCAACCCGCTTCATTAAACACCTTCACGATATGCAGATTGACGTTCTGGTTTGGCATCACGCCTTTAACGCCTTCGTTGTTAGCAATCGCAGCGATGGTACCTGCAACGTGAGTACCGTGAGCGTTATTATTACCCGGAGAACTCCATGAGCCTGTACCACTGTCGTTGGTACCTTGGACACGGTTACCGCTCAGGTCGTTATGACTGATGTCGTAACCTGAATCAATAATACACACAGTACGGTTGCCCGCATTGGAGTCACTTAACAATTGAGCGTTAACGGCACTGAAGCCCCAAGGCGTGGTTTCGCTCAGTAGGTAGCGTGGAGGATCGACCTCAACATATTCAACCTGGCTATTCTCACGCAGTGCCGACAGCTCGCTGTCATCCACTTCCACACTGTAAAGTGCTTGGTTACCCAATTTCTCTACTTTGCGAGCTTTCACTTCATCTAACACCGCTTCGCGCGCTTTCGATGGAGCGACTGCTGAACTAGCCATTGAGAATGGTGCAGGTGCATCTTCTTTGAACTTGACTATATATTTAGTCGGGAGATCCGCTTCATTAAAGCCCATTGGTGACGCTGCGAAAGCAGACGTTGCACCAGCTATAGCCACTGTCATTGATGATAGGACGAATATCCCTTTGGTTTTATTTATCATGTTGTGCATTTGCTCTGATCCTTTTTGAGCTATTATTATTCACTTTATCCTCATGAACAGTCATTCTTCATAACTACTCAAGAGAGCATTAGCTATAAAGTATGCTTATAAAACATCCAATAATTTATAAAATAAAACATTCACAAACAGGCAAGAAATCAACTAAACAACAGGACTAGTTAACATTAAATGGTTAATAAAAAACCTTAAAAAGCAATTAGTTAATAACAAAACATGCATTTATAGCTATTTTATTTGAGTTTTTATTCCAATGATATATAAGGTGACACTATTAACAATTAGAGCTTATGGAAGCTCTGACTTTACAGGAAATGACAAAATGACAATTTAGTCATTAAAATGAATAATGGGATATTACTATTACAGCAAGAAGTCGATCTTTTCCGGCTTTGCAAACACAATGATTGTAAAACAATGGGCACAACCGTCCCCCACTCTCGTCAGCTTGATAGCGGCTCTTTGCTGATATCCTCTTATATTGGATCAGAGACGTGCTACCATACCTACCTCAATATAAAGTTAATTGCATATTAATATTGAAATCTCGATGAAGTTTCCCCCAACTGAACTCAATTTCTGTTGCAATTTAGTTAAATAGATTGAAAACTCTAGCTTAAACCGAATGGTTTCCATCGGTCTCATGACGTACTCGTATTAAAGAGGGAAAGTGTTTTGCTTGGTATTATTCGCCTGATTTTGGCTGCGATTTTTGTTGTCTTCACTACTCTGTTTGCTTTGATTTATTGCTTGTTCAGCCCAAGAAATCCAAAGCATGTCTACTTTTTCTGTCGTTGGTTTAATCAGCTACACAAGCTCATCGGCCTCAAATTGATACAACGTGGATTAGATAGAGCCCCAACGCCAGCCAATAGCGTTTATATCTCTAATCATCAAAGTGTGTACGACTTTGTCACAGCGCCGGGGATGCTGCGCCCTAGAACCGTCTCCTTGGGGAAAAAAGATCTACTCTGGATTCCTTTCTTCGGTCAACTTTACTGGATTACTGGCAATATACTGATTAACAGAGAAAACAAGTCACAGGCACGCGATACCATCAAACAAGTAGCAGAAGCCATTCATCAACGAGATCTGTCCGTTTGGGTTTACCCCGAGGGAACACGCAGCAAAGGTCGAGGGTTGTTACCTTTTAAAACTGGCGCATTTCGCATGGCGATTGAAGCTGGGGTTCCGATTACCCCCATGTGTGTCAGCACTACCCATAACAAGATTGACTTAAATCGTCGTGACAATGGTGTGGTGATTTCCGAAATGCTCGAACCCATTGATGTCTCTGGGTATAAAATCGAAGACGCACGAAAGCTGGCGGAGCATTGCCACACATTAATGGCATCGAAAATAAAAGAGCTGGACAACGAAGTTGCCCAGCTCGAAAGACAAAACAGTAAATCGCTCTCAGGAGAGCAACACAGTCTTTAGAAAATATATTGGTCCATCATTGCGACCATACGACCAATCTCTGGTTTGGTGATAGTATCATTTGCACCTAATGCCAGAGCTTTGGCCCGGTTGTCATCGCTCATCAGTGACGAGAACATCACAATCGGTAGCTCTTTGTAAGCTTCAGAGTCACGTAAGCGTTTGACTAAGTGCATGCCATCCATACGAGGCATTTCAACGTCCGTCACCACAGCGTCAACCAACTCAGTAACAGGTATCTCTTCTTTCTTAGCGACTTCCGCAATTTCCATTAACTTCTCATGCGCCTCACCACCATCTTTACATGCAATGATGTTATAACCCGCCGAGCTTAATGTGTCCTGAATCAAGCTGCGAATGAAGGCAGAGTCATCGACCACCATAACAGTCTTCGCATTACGCTTCGCCACCATTTTCTGATTAAGATCGACACTTTTATCCACCTTAACATCGTATTTTTCCATACTCAGTTCTGGGTTGATGTCTGCGATGATCTTCTCGAAATCAAGGATCATAATCAGGTTGCCATCTTTACGCACAACTGCGACCACACAATCCTGTTCACCAGCTTCAAGGAATTGGCTTGGTGACTCAACATCATTCCAGGAAATACGATGAATGCGGCTAATGCTGTCAATCAGAAAGCCGTTAGTCATGCGGTTGAAATCCGTCACAATGACAAACTTCTTCTCTAAATCTTTGCTCGTTGGAACACCTAACCAGCCAGCAAGGTCGACCAGAGGAGTAAGAATATCTCGGGAAGAGAATACACCAACCATATGTGGCTGAGCATTCGGGTAATCGGTCGTTTCCGGTACCTGTATGACTTCACGCACTTTGGCAACGTTAATGCCGTAATAACAGGTCTTTTTAGAGCCATCGGGCATCTGTTTAACTAAATGAAACTCAATAATCTCAAGTTCATTGGTGCCGCTTTCTGTAAGAATTGTACTGCTTGAAACGCTCATAGTTGATTTTACTCATTCCCGGTATCATTCACACTTACGCAGAGTGTTTCTCGCCTGCGTAACTACCTTTAATCTGCCGCCTCGGGATTTGTATTTTTAGTTAATGCTTGAGGCGCAAGTAAAACTATCTCATTTATCAATATAAATGCCAGAAGAATTCATCAATCTCATTGCAAGCTCTTGTGTCGCTCACACTATGATGAAGCATTGGTTACCTCTCCTAGTATAAGCCCCGAGTGGTGAACTTTCCTTAAACCAGAAAGAAATGCTCTCTTAAAGCTGCAGTTGTAGAATCAAAGACACTGGTAAGTATCTGTATAGAAAGGTGAACTCAATGTCTACTTTACTATAACGGCAATGTTGCGAAATAGTTGAACTAAATATCACGAAACCAATATCAAAGAGTGGAAGGAAAATAAGGTTTGATTGAAAGCACTGGGATTTCCCAGTGCTTTAGCCGTTATGCACTCAACGCTTGTTCCAAGTCGGCAAGAATATCGTCGATATGCTCAATGCCCACAGAAAGTCGAATCATTTCCGGCGAAACACCAGCTTGCTGTTGCTCTGCTTCACTTAGCTGGCGGTGGGTAGTGGAAGCGGGATGGCAAGCCAGGGATTTGGCATCACCGATGTTGACCAGTCGCTTAAAGATTTTCAGTGCATCATAGAAACGTACCCCAGCGTCGTAGCCATCTTTAAGACCAAAAGACAGAATCGCCGAAGGTTTACCTTTCATGTACTTCTCAGCCAGCGGGTAATGATCTGAAGTTGGCAAGCCCGCATAACTAACCCAACTGACTTTATCGTGCTGGTTGAGGAACTCTGCAACCTTGAGCGCATTTTCTGTATGGCGCTCCATACGTAGCGACAGTGTTTCCAACCCTTGGATCAGCATAAATGCATTCATTGGTGATAACGCAGCCCCAGTGTTACGTAGTGGTACTGTCCTAGCCCTACCAATAAAGGCTGCCTCACCAAACGCTTCGGTGTACACCACGCCGTGGTAAGACGGTTCTGGCTGATTAAAAACAGGGAAACGGGCTTTATGCTGCGCCCAAGGGAATTTACCGGAATCGATGATGATCCCACCTAATGTCGTTCCATGCCCGCCGACGTATTTCGTTAAGGAGTGAACGACGATATCAGCACCAAATTCAATCGGCTTACACAGGGCAGGAGTCGCAACCGTATTATCGACAATCACAGGAACACCTTTGGCATGTGCCAGCTCCGCAACCCGCTCTAAATCAATAATATTACCTGCCGGGTTACCGATACTTTCACAGTAAATCGCCTTAGTGTTGTCATCGATCAGTTCAGCAAGACTTTCTGGTTTATCGTCTTTCGCAAATTTCACCTCAATACCTTGGTTTGGCAACATATGGGCGAACAGCGTGTAGGTACCACCATAAAGCTGAGGTGTCGAAATAATGTTATCTCCTGCCTGAGCCAGTGTCAGAATCGCGTAGTTGATTGCCGCACTCCCCGCACTAACAACCAGGCCTGCAATCCCCCCTTCCAGCGCTGCCATACGTTTTTCCAGCACATCATTGGTCGGGTTCATAATCCGAGTGTAGATGTTCCCCGGCACTTCAAGGTTAAACAAATCAGCACCATGCTGAGCATTGTCAAACTCGTAGGCAACCGTCTGATAGATAGGCGTAGCAACCGATTTAGTGGTTGGGTCAGTTTCATAACCAAAGTGAATTGATAAGGTTTCGTCTTTCATATACCTTCCTTGGGCAAGCGAATAAATGTGGAATTAATGTCTTATCAATAAATACCCACATTGTGTTCAAAACCTAATCATACTGTGAATGCATTCACACTAAACCCTTGAAAACCATGACTGAGAAGATTCTGCTAAATACGCCTCTTTATACCTTTTGTCGTCAACTGGATACAGCCAACATAACGGACCTCTCGTTGTTTACGCCATATACGAAACAAGTGTGGCAAGACAAAATTACCCTGCTGCGAAAGAAACTAACTGCGCTGCCACATTTAGCCGGACAAGTGATATTACGCTTACCAATGGGTCTAGAGAGAGAAGAGATTGACGCTGTGGTGCTTTATCGTGGGATCGTATTTGTTATTCAACTTGAGCTTGAGAGCAGTGACTATAAGGCAGGGTCTATAGCCCGAGTTTATCAGACAACCCGACAGTTGAAAGATCTCACGCCTCTCAATAAAGAGCTGTATATGGTTCCTGTGCTACTGGCAGCAAAAGCAAAGCCTCAAGCTGGAGCATTGGCCGCTTCCCAAGATTTATTGTTTGATACCATGTGTGACTCTGGCGAGTATTTATCTGCGCTGATAGAGCACTTTTCCAACCAGTTTAAAGCGGATGAGATCGATGCTGAAAACTGGTTGGCACAACATTATCGCAGTCTCTAACGCGTCATTTTCTTCACGAACACCACCACAAACAACGCCATGGTAAAGCTGCCGAGAAACGCTTCAAAGGCAGCGATAAACCTCGCGAACCCCACGGGGGAGATATCCCCGTAACCCAGAGTGGTAAACGTAACGACACTAAAGTAAAGCGAGTTAAGGAATTCAAACAGGTAGAACTGCCATCCGCTAAGGTCTTCGTATATTGGGTGTGCACCTGTGGTATCCAAAAAGAAATACGCCATCGCACAAACTAATATCAGAAAAATGGAAAAACCCACAACTCGCATTGGATCCTCGCCATAACCACAAAACAGATCAACGACCTTAGAAACGATCCGTTTTATGCTGAACTTAGGCATCTGATAGCGACGAAAACGCATCTCCCGCTTAAAGAAATCGCCAGCCATCTCAAACAGCCCCTGCTTTTCGCACTGTTTACGTATATTGCGACATACTTCTTCCGCTTCTTGATAAAGAGAGGCAGCTTCTTTGTACTTTCGCTTTTTACGTGCCTGCCTGGCTTGCTGCTCTTGCTTGAGGAATCTCCCCCACTCAACATTTTCCAGCTTCGCCCGGCCGAGATCGGCTCCCAATAAGTTGCAGTTATCTAACTTTGCACAATGAAGATTTGCTCCCAACATCTTTGATTTCATTAAGGAGGAGCCACGCAAATCCAGACCGAAAAAGTGTGCATCGGTCAGATCCGCGCGGTAAAAATCCACGTTGCGACATGAATAGCCTTCTTTACAACCTCGATTGACCAAATTGATATCAACCAAGTTCGTTTTTGCCAACTGAAATCCGTCTAAAGGTTTACCCGCTGCGGCCCATTGTTCAACCTTGTCTTTTATATCATCTTTGCTTTTATCGACTTTGGGATCATGCCAGTAACATAGTCCTGACTCTCCACACGGTTGATCGCAGCACCAGCCATCAGGATTTTGATAGCTGCATTGGCCTTGTGTAGATTTCATATGCGCTACCCCGTAAGCACGTCAGCAAACTGACGCTCACTGACTCTTTTAAGTGTAGTGGGTGCATATGCACTCGCAAACGCAATTTACAACTTAATCAATAAGACTTTGTTGTTTCAGCCAACTTTTAAACAATCGGGTATGAGGATTATCAAGGTGGGTAATAATGAAATAGCCCGCATTGGCACGAATAGCAGGAAACGGTGCGACTAGCCTTTCTTGATTGAGCTCATCTCCCAAAAGAGCCATTCGAGCTAACGCAATTCCCAACCCCGCTTCCGCCGCAGACATTGCCATGTCGGTGCGATTAAAGAAGTGGCCCTGATGAGTGTCGAAGTCAAGACTGTGCTGTGCGGCCCAGTATTTCCACTCCTGATCTTTCGCGGAATCGCTCCAAGGCATGGCATCATGAAGCAAAGTCACTTGCTGCCAGTCTTCGGCCGTGCCCGACGCACAGAGGTGTGAAAAGTGATGAAAATACCCCGGGCTCATCACAGGTAAAAGAGATTCTTCCATCAATAGTTCTGCTTGAGGCAACTTGTAAGGCAAAGGCCCATAATCAATGGCTATGTCAAAGTCTCGACTCTCACTGTCCACCAACGCTCCTTCGGCAAAAGTGTGGATCTGGATCTCTGGATGACGCTTCTGAAAATCGTCTAAACGCGGCACCAACCATTTGAAGGCCAGAGAAGGAGTGAGCTTAAGCCGTATCTGTTTACTGTCGGTAACATGCGTCAATTTGTAGACATTGTCCTCAATTGCCGCCAAATGTGGCGTCACTGACTGAACCAGCTTATCCCCTTTTTCGGTCAGGCGGATACCTCTTGCGTGACGCTCAAACACACTAAAGCCTAAGCGCTCTTCCACCGCCTGCAGTTGCTGACTGACCGCTCCCGTAGTGAGATTGAGCTCACGGGCAGCGCTGGTCAGACTGCTGTGTTTAGCGACGATGCACACCAGATTGATGCCATTAAGCAGAACAGATTTCATAAAAGCTTTTAGTTTTTCTAAACAGTACTGTTAATTCTTATCGATTGTTAATCAGATGTAAATCCACCACGCTTAGCAAAATCGTTAATTTGTGGAGTCGAGTGTGAAAGTCGTTATCTTAGGCAGTGGTGTGGTAGGATTAACCAGCGCTTGGTATTTATCTCAAGCTGGTTGCCAGGTCACTGTCGTTGATCGTCAGCCCCGCGCCGCGGAAGAAACCAGTTTTGCTAACGCCGGGCAGATCTCTTATGGCTATTCATCCCCTTGGGCTGCACCTGGTGTGCCACTCAAGGCAATGAAATGGCTATTAGAAGAACACGCTCCGCTAAAAATCAAACCTAGTCTCAACCCCGAACTCCTCCATTGGGCCAGCCAAATGCTGAAAAATTGCCAGCTGGACAGGTACCGGATTAACAAAGCCCGTATGTTGGCGATTGCCAATCGTAGCCGAGAGTGTTTAGCGCAGTTAAACCAGCAATACGACCTCAATTATCAAGGGCGCACTCAAGGGACACTGCAAATTTTCCGCAACCATAAACAATTGGAAGCCGTAGAGAAGGACATTGCTTTACTGGAAGAGAGTGGTACTCGCTATCAATTGCTGGATGCCAAGGAGTGCCTGCTTCAGGAGCCGGGGCTAGCCAATATTCAAGGTACTTTGACTGGCGGGCTTTATCTGCCAGATGACGAAACAGGAGATTGCTATCTGTTTTGCCAGCAACTTCAGGCAATGGCAGAAAACGCTGGCGTCGAGTTTCTGTTTAACACTGAAATTCAACGTTTGAACGTTCAGGGCAATCAGGTCACCTCTGTCGCGACATCACAGGGGGAAATCGAAGCCGACAAGTTTGTGGTCGCAATGGGCAGTTACTCAAAAAGCCTTCTTGAACAAGTCGGGATAGACATCCCACTCTACCCAGTAAAAGGTTACTCGTTGACTTTACCTGTGATCAATCGAGACTTTGCTCCGCAATCAACCATTATGGATGAAACGTACAAAGTAGCGGTCACACGATTTGAAAACCGGATACGCGTCGCGGGTACAGCCGAGTTAGCCGGATTTGACCCAGCTCTACCAGACAAACGACTGGCGACCTTAAATCATGTCGTTGCTAACCTATTTCCTCAGGGCACGGACTTAACTCAAGCAGAATACTGGACAGGCTTTCGCCCAATGACACCTGATGGGACACCCATTATTGGGGAGACAAAGATCGAGAATCTGTTCACGAATACGGGTCATGGCACCTTAGGTTGGACGATGGCCTGTGGGTCAGCCGACATTCTAACTGAGGTCATCACAAGGTCGAATAACCTTCAATATAAAGAGCTAAGTTCATATCGGTACGGTAAATAGTATAAATATCTGCAAGAACCAACACTAACAGTACAAAAAACGAGCTACCAAACACGGCGCATATTCCTAAGTGCGCTGTGGATTTAGTCATATCAATTCAATTCTCAAGCAAATTGAAATTCCACACTACAATAACACCACTCGTTAACATTTATTTAGCATTTTGTGCCTGAGCTCACGCAAACAAACTTTAAAGTATAAATTGGTTAACATCGGAGTTACAAAAAGGTTAATATCCTGTTCAGAAAACCACCACTATAAAACTAAACAGGGAAAATACTTATGCAGTCATTAGTTGATTTTCTGAATGGAATCATCTGGAGTCCGGCACTGATTTATTTGTGTCTTGGCGCTGGTTTGTTCTACTCAATCATGACGCGATTCGTGCAAGTTCGTCACTTCGGTGAAATGTGGCGTCTGCTTCTTTCAGGTAAAAGCTCGTCCAAGGGCATTTCTTCTTTCCAGGCACTCGCCGTCTCACTTTCTGGACGTGTAGGTACAGGTAACATTGCAGGTGTTGCAGCGGCTATCGGTTTCGGTGGTCCTGGTGCAGTCTTCTGGATGTGGGTTGTTGCATTCTTTGGTGCAGCAACAGCATACGCAGAATCAACACTAGCGCAGATTTATAAAGAAGAAGACAACGGCGAATTCCGTGGTGGTCCTGCTTACTACATTGAGAAAGCAATGGGTCAGACGTGGTACGCGTGGATCTTCGCTATCGCGACCATTTTCGCTTGTGGTTTCCTACTACCAGGTGTTCAGTCAAATAGTATTGGTAATGCTGTTGAGGCAGCGTTTGGCTCAGGTGCAATGATCGAGACAGCGATCGGCACATTCAGCTTTGCGAAAATCTTAACAGGTACTGTTATCTCCGTAATCCTAGCCTTCATCATCTTCGGTGGTGTTAAGCGTATCGCGAACTTCACACAAATCGTGGTTCCTTTCATGGCACTGGCTTACATCGTAACGGCCTTCATCATCATCCTTCTAAACATCGGCGAAGTACCACGCGTATTCTCAATGATCATTGGTGATGCGTTCACACCTATGGCAGGTGTTGGTGCGGCTATCGGTTGGGGTGTTAAACGTGGTGTTTACTCAAACGAAGCGGGTCAAGGTACAGGTCCTCACGCGGCTGCAGCAGCAAGTGTTGACCACCCAGCTCAGCAAGGTCTAGTCCAGTCGTTCTCTATCTACATCGATACGCTACTAGTATGTTCGGCGACAGCATTTATGATTATCATCACTGGTGCTTACAACGTACACGGTGCAGAAGGCTTCCTAGTTCAGAACGTAGCAGCGGACATTGCGGCGAATGGCCCTGTCTTCACTCAGATGGCAATTGAAAGTGCATTACCGGGTATTGGTAAGCCGTTCATTGCGATTGCATTGTTCTTCTTTGCTTTCACAACCATCCTTGCGTACTACTACATTGCGGAAACAAATGTGGCCTATATCCGTCGCCACATCAAAGTTAACGGCTTGATGTTCGTACTGAAATTGGCACTTATTGCCGTTGTGTTCTACGGTACAGTTAAGACTGCAAACCTTGCGTGGGCAATGGGTGACGTGGGTGTTGGCCTGATGGCATGGCTAAACATCGTCGGTATTCTGATTATCTTCTTCATGGCGAAGCCTGCACTTAAGGCTCTAAATGATTATGAAGAGCAGCAGAAACAAGGTGTGAAAGAGTACACGTTCAACCCTGTAAAACTAGGCATCAAAGGTGCAGATTACTGGGAAGATAAATACCGTCGTAAGACAGGCAAAGAGCCTACAGCAGAAGAAGAGTCCAAACCTGTTGAGCAACCTTCAACCTAATTTGGATATCTAAGATAAAAAGCAGTGGTAAAAAAAGGGGTTAGCCTATGGCTAACCCCTTTCATCTTATGTTCCCAAATATATTTCTAACACGGCCATTAGCCATGCAAGCAATATTCTTTACGCTGCAACAGCTTCTGTTGCAACCGATGCATTTTTCTCACCAATAGGCAGAATAGTACGGCCATATTCGTTGTTCAGTACTTGAGCCATCGCGAAATAGATTGCACTTGCGCCACAGAAAATACCTTCAAAACCTGCAATTGTGCCAATCAGCTCACTCCCCGTGAAATCACGTGCGGCAAGTAGGAAAAACAGAATAGTTAGCGAGCCGAAAACCACTTGCTTCGCTGTTGGGTAGCAAAGAGAGCCGATAAACATGAAACCCGTGAAGATGCCCCACAGAGCTAGGTACCAGCCCATAAAGTGTGCAGGGCTTGCTGGTAAACCCATGTAAGGCATAACAATCAAGCCAACCAATGTTAGCCAGAACAAGCCATAAGAAGTAAACGCGGTAGTACCAAACGTATCACCACGTTTAAAGCACATCATGCCGACAATCACTTGGCTCAGACCACCATAGAAAATACCCATTGCCAAAATCATTGAGTCAATTGGGAAGAAGCCTGCGTTATGAATGTTTAGCAGGATGGTTGTCATACCGAAACCCATCAGACCAAGTGGAGCTGGGTTAGCCAGTTTTGTTGACATTTTGCACACCTTTCAAAAAAATTAATAAAATTTACGCGCGAAGTTTAATTCCGTTCGATAAAAAAGATAGATCTGGAATGTGCAATCTAAGATTCCGAAAACCATCCCATAAAGCTAGAAGCAATGGCAGGCTACGCCATCAATAGAATGAACAGTTGCTTGAAACCACTGTTCATTGTTCTTAGTAGTCGCAAATAAAAAGCTCCTGCTTATTGCAGGAGCTTAGTTAATGAGTCACGAACCTTTTACATTACTGGCAAGAGATTTCATCCCAGAACCAGTTCGACTGAGTTGGCGTGTCCCAAACGCCCGGTCCGTTTTTAGCGACAAAACATTTACCTTCATGGGTAACTTTATCACCGTTAGCAACCTGAGTTACACCTGCTTGCCACTGAATAAAGGTATCAGGCACTGGCGTAGGGTCAGGATTCGGAGTTGGATCTGGCGTAGGCTCCGGTGTTGGTTCCTTTGGCGTTCCGGAAACTAATTCCCATGGCCCACCAGCACTCGGATTATCTCCCTGTGTCCACCATTTCGCTTTATACGTCGCCCCTTCATGGGTGACTTCATCGCCTGTGTTGTACACCTTAGTAGCACTCCAAGCCTTTCCTGTGCCAGGATCAGGGTCAACCGGGTCTAACTGGTCAACAACACGCACTTCAGGCCAACTCGCGTGAGAGCCGTACAAATTAGTCACACATTTTTCGTAGTCACCCGGTACCAGCGCAGAGTAAGCGGTCTGGAATCCAACTAATTCACACTCAAATGAATAACCACCCGGACGATCAGCATAGTACTTCCAGTTGCCATCCCAGTTGGTGTACAACACATCAGTCGCACCATTTAGATTAAGGCTGCCGTATGGAGTCTGTTGCCAACAGGTATTCTTTTCATCGGCTTCGATTGGAATCTGATAATAAGACGACAGTCCTTCCCAATATCTTATGCGGTTAACGGGTTGCCCTTTATTCTTATTCTGTTCTCCACACTCAATGCCCCCATTTATGATGTTAATGGTGGTGCCAAAGCCATAACCAATCCCCGCTTCAATTTCACGTTGAGAAGGCGACCACGTTTTATCAATCACATGCAACATCGCTGGTTTCGGTGCTTGTGGCGTTAAAAAGAACCAGATCGCAGATGCTAAGTTCAACCAAGAGTCGGCAACTAAGCCTGGGTTGTTGAGCAAAACAGACGCATCACCATCAAACATTGCTTCGGAAAACGCGCCGTAATTAAAGTGGTAAGAAAGCTGCTTAGCACCACGTCCAAAATAACCCTGTCCAGCAGCACACGGCCATTTTTTGTTTTGCCAATCGTTCTGGCCACAACCAGTGGTATAGCCTTCCTGACCTTCTGACCAGCCCATTTCACGCACGTGTACAAGTGCCTGTTGCCACTCTTCAAGACCTAATGGGTTATCCGACAGATTATCTTTGGCAATATGCCCCCCTGTTTCCTGCGCGAAGTGGGCAAATGCCGTCACGATCGAACGTTTACAGATCGCATCGGAATCTCGCCCATCCGTATACTCAGCACAAAACGCAGGGAACTTACCAATCGCACGTAGGAAGCGGGTATAAGTATATTCAGGCGCAGCCATATTAGTCAGAAAATCCCACTCAGCCTGAGGAAACACACGTTCAGCGCGCTTAACGTTATCCGGATTAGTGGCAAGGTTGGGCTCAATCGCCTCAACAACGCTATTCGGTGCTGTAGTAAGTGCCTGAGACCATATCTGGTACATAGGATCGGAAGTTTGTGCTTGTTCTGCCGCCTGAATGTCAGCGCGGGCAACCACATAACCATTCGGATTCTGCGGGTCAGGTTGAATATTGGTCATCGCCCAACTGGACGATATGGCAGCCAAAGATACGGCGGCGGCCAAGTAACTTACTTTCTTCATCTCACTTTTCCTTGTTTTATAAAACTGAAAAGAGATTAGAAAAAGTCAGATCAAGAATCACGGTGAATGAACTCGCCTGATGTTAAGTTGCGAGTCACTTTGTAGTTACAACGAAATAAGAAACGGTCTAGGCCAATAAAAATGTCTTTTGGATTCAAAAACACCAAATAATTCACCGATATAGAATCCAATGACACTGTCATCATCAGTCAGCAATGTGAATTTATCAGAACATTACACTATATAATTATTAAACCATTAAAAAAGCCAGCCCGAGGGCTGGCTTTTAGCGTTTTGCATCAACGAACAGGATTATTCCCACTCAATCGTCGCTGGTGGTTTACCCGAAATGTCGTAAACCACACGCGAAATACCGTCAACTTCGTTGATAATACGGTTAGATACTTTACCAAGGAAATCGTATGGTAGGTGCGCCCAATGTGCCGTCATGAAGTCGATCGTTTCAACTGCACGTAGAGAAACCACCCAATCGTATTTACGGCCATCGCCCATTACACCAACAGAGCGTACTGGTAGGAACACCGTGAAGGCTTGCGATACTTTGTTGTAAAGATCCGCTGCATGTAGCTCTTCAATGAAGATAGCATCTGCGCGACGTAGCAAGTCACAGTACTCTTTCTTTATTTCGCCAAGAACACGAACACCTAGACCAGGACCTGGGAACGGGTGGCGGTAAAGCATGTTGTAAGGCAAACCTAGCTCTAGGCCAATCTTACGAACTTCATCTTTGAACAGCTCACGCAGAGGCTCAACGAGACCCATTTCCATATCGTCTGGCAGACCGCCAACGTTATGGTGAGACTTGATTACGTGTGCTTTACCTGTCTTAGATGCCGCTGACTCGATGACGTCTGGGTAGATAGTACCCTGAGCAAGCCACTTCGCATTTTTCAGCTTCTTAGATTCTTCATCGAATACGTCGACAAATACGTGACCGATAGTCTTACGCTTCTCTTCTGGATCCGACTTACCTTCAAGAGCTGCAAGGAAACGCTCTTCCGCATCAACTTTGATGATGTTCAGACCGAATTGATCGCCAAACATATCCATCACTTGCTGACCTTCATTTAGACGAAGCAGACCGTTATCGACGAATACACAGGTTAGCTTGTCACCAATAGCGCGGTGAACCAACATTGCAACGACAGATGAATCCACACCGCCCGATAAGCCTAGGATGACTTCGTCGTCACCTACCTGCTCTTTGATACGCGCAACGGCATCTTCAATGATCGATTCTGAAGTCCAAAGCCCTTCACAACCACATACGCCAAGAACAAAGTTCTCAAGCATTTGCTTGCCTTGCTTAGTGTGCGTTACTTCAGGGTGGAACTGAACACCGTAGTATTTCTTCTCTTCATTGGCCATTGCCGCATAAGGACAAGTGTCTGTCTCACCGACTTTTACGAAGTCCGTTGGAATTTCTACAACTTTGTCACCGTGGCTCATCCACACGTCTTGAGTTGCTTCAAGATCTTTAAACAGTGCCGATTCACCAGAAACTTTGACTTGTGCGTAGCCGAATTCACGCTCGGTTGAACCAGCAACTTTACCACCTAGCTGCTCAGCCATAGTCTGCATGCCGTAACATACACCTAGTACTGGCACACCAGAGTCAAATACATATTGAGGCGCGCGTGGAGAGTTATCTTCCGTTACGCTTTCTGGACCACCAGATAGGATGATACCGTCTGGATTGAATTCACGAATATCCGCTTCTTCAACGTCCCAGCTCCACAGTTCACAGTAAACACCGATTTCACGTACACGGCGTGCTACTAGCTGAGTGTACTGAGAACCGAAGTCCAAGATCAGAATACGTTGGTCATGAATATTTTTAGTCATTTTGAGCAGTCTTATAAGCTAAGTTATTAAAACGGAGGCGAGTGTACTCGCCTCTTATTAATGCTTCAAGGAAAAAGCAAACGTTTACGTCAGGTGTGTAGGTTTTATTTTTACAACAGTAAAAATTAACCTAGACGGTAGTTTGGTGCTTCCTTGGTAATTTGAACGTCGTGTACATGAGATTCTTTCATGCCAGCGCCCGAAATACGTACAAATTCAGCCTTAGTACGCATATCTTCAACGGTTGCACTGCCAGTAAGACCCATGCTTGAACGTAGACCACCCATTTGTTGGTGAACGATCTCTTTTAGACGACCTTTGTATGCGATACGGCCTTCGATACCTTCAGGAACAAGTTTGTCGGCAGCATTATCAGACTGGAAGTAACGGTCAGATGAGCCTTGAGACATCGCGCCTAAAGAACCCATACCACGGTAAGCTTTGTAAGAACGGCCGTTGTATAGAATGACTTCACCTGGTGCTTCTTCGGTACCAGCGAACATTGAACCAACCATCACACATGATGCGCCAGCAACGATAGCTTTACAGATATCACCGGAGAAACGGATACCACCATCTGCAATAACTGGAATGCCGTATTCGTTCGCAACTTCTGCCGCATCTGCAATAGCAGTAACCTGAGGAACACCTACGCCAGTTACGATACGAGTGGTACAGATAGAGCCTGGGCCGATACCAACCTTCACAGCACTGACACCCGCTTCAATCAGCGCTTTAGCGCCTGCACTCGTTGCAACGTTACCGCCAATGATGTCGAGATCTGGGTAAGCCGCACGAGTTTCACGAATACGGTTTAGGACGCCTTCTGAATGGCCATGAGAAGAGTCGATAAGTAGAACGTCAACACCCGCTTCAACCAAGGCTGCAACACGCTCTTCGTTACCTGCACCAGCACCAACTGCTGCACCAACGCGTAGACGACCTTGCGCATCTTTACATGCGTTTGGTTTACGTTCTGCTTTATGGAAATCTTTTGCTGTAATCATACCGGTTAGTTGGAACTCATCGTTCACAACCAGTACTTTCTCAACACGTGCTTCATGCATTTTCTCTTGCACTTCTTCACGAGTTGCACCTTCTTTTACTGCCGCCAGACGCTCCTTAGGTGTCATAACGACTTCAACTTTCTTAGAAAGGTCAGTTACGAAACGAACGTCACGGCCAGTGATGATACCAACTAACTCATTGTTGTCAGTTACGACAGGGAAACCTGCAAAACCATGCTTTTCTGTTAGAGCCACAACGTCTGCAATTGTTGCATCAGGGTTTACAGTAACCGGATGTGAAACCACGCCAGCTTCGTAAATCTTAACCTGATGAACCATTTCAGCTTGCTGCTCAATCGACATGTTTTTGTGGATAAAGCCAATGCCACCTTCCTGCGCTAGAGCGATAGCCAGACGAGCTTCCGTCACGGTATCCATAGAGGCAGAAATCATCGGAATGTTAAGGGTGATGTTTTTCGTCAGCTGAGTGCGAAGATCAGCTGTGTTTGGGAGAACGGTGGAGTGTGCTGGCACTAGTAGAACATCGTCGAATGTCAGCGCTTCTTTGGCAATTCTTAGCATTTGCAATATCTCACAATTAGAGGAGTAAAAGAACAATCCGGTCTCATCGTTTCGCATAATGAGGGCAGTTAGCGGAGAAGCTAGGCTGCATTTGGATTAGATATTGCGGACGGATTATACGGCTAACGCAATCGCTTGACCACAAGTTTTTTTAATTTTTTTCTTGCAATTACCCCCTTGCTATGTATTATATTGCCGCTAATTTCCATACTCACGCCTATGAGATTAGCTGTGTCATCTCTGACCAATCAAAACATCTTCACTGTATCTCGTCTTAATTCTGAAGTTCGCCTGTTACTAGAAAATGAAATGGGTATTGTGTGGTTGGTAGGCGAAATCTCAAACTTCTCTGCGCCCGTTTCAGGCCACTGGTATTTTACTCTCAAAGACTCCCGTGCTCAGGTTAAGTGCGCCATGTTCCGTGGCAACAATCGCCGAGTGACTTTTAAACCTCAGAATGGCAATCAGGTTTTAGTCAAAGCTCGTCTGTCATTGTATGAGCCTCGTGGTGACTACCAACTTATTATCGAGAGTATGCAGCCTGAGGGTGATGGCCGACTTCAGCAGCAGTTTGAAGAACTGAAAATGAAGCTGGCCGGTGAAGGTTTGTTTGCCCAAACCAGCAAACAAACATTGCCGGAGCATCCAAAACGCGTTGGCGTAGTGACCTCCAAAACCGGCGCTGCCCTCTTCGATATTCTTGATGTCCTTAAGAGGCGTGATCCTTCGTTACCTGTCGTGGTTTACCCTACATTGGTTCAAGGAGAGGATGCGGCCATTCAGATCGCACAGGCGATAGGTTGTGCGAATAGTCGCAACGAATGTGACGTGTTGATTGTTGGTCGAGGCGGCGGTTCTTTGGAAGATCTTTGGTGTTTCAACAACGAAATTGTTGCACGTACAATTGCAGCCAGTCAGATACCTATTATCAGTGCTGTTGGACATGAAATTGATGTGACTATCGCCGACTTTGTTGCCGATATGCGTGCACCTACGCCGTCAGCCGCAGCGGAATTAGTCAGCCGAGATAACAGCCATAAAGCGCAAGCCATCAATACTCGTCAGCACAAACTTCATAGTGCTATTCGTCATTATCTGACCAAGCATAAACAAAACACGTCGGCGCTACAGCACCGACTGGAACGTCAACACCCGTCTCATCAACTTCAGAGACAAAGCCAACAGCTCGACGAGTTGTATGTTCGTCTGCAACGCTCAATGGAACGCTATCTGACTACCCGCAGCCAGAATGTAGAACGCCAGCAATATAAGCTACAACTCCATTCTCCAGTGGTGCGGCTCAATGAACAGAAGCTGTCGTTACAAAGACTTGAGCAAACTCTGATAGATGCGATGGACAGAAAGCTACTTAACTCTAGCCACCAACTCGCACTGGCTGCTGAGAAACTGGATACTGTCAGCCCGCTCGCGACGTTAAAACGTGGCTACTCCATTACTCAAGATGCTTCAGGTAAAGTGCTGACTAAAGCGGCCGAGACAAAAACGGGTGATACTCTGGTCACCCGTTTATCTGACGGAGAGATACACTCTACCGTCGTTTAAGCCTGTTTAATGAACTGAAAGCCAACTCTGGACTTCGACTTAAGTTCGTTACAAGTGTGGCAAAAATAGCTGGCGGAACCACAAGCCTGTAGTTTTTCTAGCTTGTCTTTACACTCAGGGCAGTAGCCAACCTTGATGTAATCACTCGCACAGTCATTGCAGTGGTAGTGACCTTGCCACTCTAGCTCTTTCTGACATACTGGACACGGATTCATATTGAATTCTCTTAATCGATGCTTCTACTGAGAGCTTATATTCTGAGGCACTCCAGATACTATGATCTAAGTCACTCTCAGTGGTGATGCTTAATCTGATACATCTGCTTATCCGCTTGTTTAATCAAGCACTCGATAGAGTCTAGGCGTTCAATATTCACAATAGACAACCCGACACTCACATTGACTTCAATCGTATGCAGTGGAGTAATCTCTGCCAAACTTTCTCTGAGCTCGGTATGCAGGATCCGGAGAGCTTCTTCATCATCTGAAAACGCAAACGCGACAAACTCATCGCCACCATAGCGTCCACTAATGCCTGACTCTGAAAAACAGTGTTTGAAAACGTGGCCAACTGCTGTTAGCACAACATCCCCTGCTTCATGTCCATTCTTGTCATTGATCTGCTTGAACTTATCAATATCGGCAAAGAAGCATGCGACGTAAGTTAAATTGGTGTTGAGACAATCAGAGGCTCGCTGAAGCAACGCTCGTCGATTCAGACAACCTGTTAAGCAATCATAACTAGCGTGATAGTGAAGCTGCTGTTCAAGCTGATATTTTTCCCACGCGACAGCGTAAAGAGAAGCCAACATTTCTAGAACTTCCAGCTCTTCTTCGCTTGGCTTAGAAGGTTGCGAGCTGTATATCGCAAATGTCCCCATCACAGTCTGATCATTCGCTAATATAGGTACCGACCAGCAAGCGCGAAGGTTAGCTTTTTCAGTAATAGAGAGAAAAGGCGCCCAGTTAGGGTGGTGATTGATGTCTTCCACCACAACCGTTCGCTTGAGAAAAGCCGCTGCACCACAAGAGCCGACGTTTTCCCCAATCTCAACCCCTTCTATCGCCTGATTGTAGAAATCAGGCAAACTAGGCGCATATTCCAAATGCAATTGTTGTGTCGGCTCATCAAGACGCAAAATGGACGCACGGCGTTCACCAAACCAATGCTCGGACAGATCAACCACTCTGCGATTGAGTTCTGCTTTCCCCATTCCTAATGCAAGCTTGGTGAGCAACTTATTGACCTCTCTGTGGGCATGCAGAAGTCGGTTATAACTCATAAGGCTGACTCGTTTTTATTATTAACAGAACAAAGTAACATATAAGGTCATTTTATAATCAGACCTTAGCCACACTAGCATACTGAATAATTGATTATCGAGTTGACATCTATATTATGGGGTAAAGATCTTCATGAGATCATCGGCTAAATCCATTTTGATCAGCGATCACCCCTCAAAAGAATATTTATATAACCACACACCGAAAGCATAAGTTACATGTGCTGTTTTTGAATTTAAAACAATATTAAAACCCAAATAAAGCGCAAAAACCCAGGCATTTAGAATTTAATAAAATGATCGCATTATAATTATGCCGCGATTACATTAGTGTGCATTTCAATATTTTGCGCATCAATTTGAATCAAATTAACCACAATGTCTTTGTATTCATTGAGGTTTTTAGCATGTGTACCACCGCAAGGGATTTCAGCAAGGTTCTGTTCTCCAAGATCACATCGCCAATAACGTGAATCTGTTAACGCATTGCCACAGCATTTTATCTCGATATCAGAATCGACAGTTAACCATTGTGCTATCTGCTGGTTAACCCAGGATTGTATCTTTTCTAAATCAGCCAGCATGTCTGCACTGTTTAGCCCTCGCTTGCGCAGTGTTTTGCCAAGACGGTATGTATCGATACACTTATCTTCACTCACAAAGCTTGCCTCTTGGGCATAGCTGTTAAAGTCGTAGTAGCCGTGTGGGTCTTTACGATCTGCCTCTTTGCGCCAGTAACCATTTTCCACTAACACTTTGTTAAGCGCCAAATAGGCGATATGCCCAGCGCTGTGTCCCCGACTCAGTGCTTGCTGATACGGTTTGTCTACAACGAGTGTGACCTCCTGCTGAGCCACAAGGCCTGTGACCGATTTATCTAGGCAATGCACAACAACAAATGCCCATCCTTCTTCATCGCGTTTGACTGGGATTGCACTGCCAACGTAGAGCTCATCACTGCTGAGTTCAACAGCGCCAACCAAACAATCAATCACCACGTGACCGTCAATGGTTCCTTTATCCGCTGGATGATCAGGCCAGATATGACTTACGGGGTGGAATGGGGTCATTTCGGTGATGAGGTAAAGGTAATCTTGTCCCAATTCAACGCGTTGAACCTGAGAAGCAAGCTGCCACGTATCGTGACAAAAGCGTGTAATTGTAGGTGTAACAGACATCTAGCTATCCTGTATAAAAAAAGCGCCCTTATTTAAAGGCGCTTTTTGTTGTTCTATATTATTTCTTGCGGTTTTTCATCATGCTCATCAAGCGCTTACGTTTACGCTCTTGAGACAAGGTCATCTTATTTGACTTGCCTTCAAATGGGTTATCGCTGTTTTGGAATTGAATTCGAATTGGCGTGCCCATGATCTCTAATGACTTACGGTAATAGTTCATCAGATAGCGCTTGTAAGAATCCGGCAGTTCATTAACCTGATTACCGTGAATCACCACGATTGGTGGGTTATAACCGCCTGCGTGTGCATATTTCAGCTTCACGCGACGACCACGAACCAATGGTGGCTGGTGATCTTCGGTCGCCATTTTCATGATACGAGTCAGAACCGAAGTGCCCACACGAGTGGTCGCTGACTTATACGCTTCTTGAACAGACTCGAATAAATGGCCAACACCAGTGCCGTGAAGAGCAGAAATAAAGTGAATACGAGCGAAGTCAACAAAACCAAGACGACGATCGAGCTCTTTTTTAACGTGCTCTTTAACGTCCATATCCAAGCCGTCCCACTTGTTAACGGCAATGACAATCGAACGACCTGCGTTCAATGCAAAGCCAAGCAGGCTAAGATCTTGGTCTGAGATGTTTTCGCGTGCATCGATAACAAGCAGTACAACGTTAGCATCTTCTACCGCTTTCAAAGTCTTAACAACGGAGAACTTCTCTACTGTTTCGTTGATACGCTTACGACGACGGACACCCGCAGTATCGATAAGAACATACTCTCGACCGTCTCGCTCCATCGGAATGTAGATAGAGTCACGAGTCGTGCCCGGCATGTCATACACAACTACACGCTCTTCACCAAGGATGCGGTTAGTGAGCGTCGATTTACCAACATTTGGACGACCGATAATCGCCAATTTGATTGGTTGATCTTGAAGACGCTTAAATTCCGCTTCTGCTTCTTCTTCAGTGTAATCAAGCTTCTCTTCATCTTCGTCAATGAAGTCTGTAAGATCTTCGATTTCACCTCGTGCTTCTTCCGCCATTTTCTCAGCAAATGGGTTTAGTGCGCGGTCAATCAATGCACCCACACCACGGCCATGTGCCGCAGCAATCTGGTACATGCTTTCAACGCCTAGCTGCCAGAAGTCAGCCGAGGCTGCATCCGCATCAATGCCATCAACTTTGTTAACGACAAGCATTGAAGGCTTTTCAATCTTACGCAGGTGATTAGAAATCGCGATGTCCGATGGAGTTAGACCGGCACGGCCATCCACCATAAACAGTACAACATCAGCTTCATCAATCGCCGCAAGCGACTGTTCAGCCATTTTAGTTTCAACACCTTCTTCAGTACCGTCGATACCACCAGTGTCAATAACAATAAATTCGTGTTCACCAAGCTTAGCTTGGCCATATTTACGGTCACGAGTTAAGCCAGGGAAGTCCGCGACTAATGCGTCACGCGTGCGAGTCAGTCGATTAAACAACGTTGATTTACCAACGTTTGGACGCCCTACCAGAGCAACAACAGGTACCATAACAACCTCTACAATATACTTTCTATGTAGTTATAGGTAATGACTAATCCCAATACCAGTGTTTACCTATAACTACAGATTTTATTTTGTTCTATCCAATAAAACGGCTCCCAACTGTTACCAGCCAGGAGCCGAATGTGAATTATATCACACGATTACTTGGTAATGCTCAGTTTCTTTACATCGCCATTACGTGTTACTGCAATGTAGCCATCTGGCACATTAATTGGCGCAACTGCGAAACCGCTGCTGTTGATTTGCTGCTGTGCAACAAATTCGCCAGTATCTCGGTCAAGCCAATGCAGATAACCTTCGCTATCGCCCACAACCACATAGCCATTAATGAGTGCCGGTGCGGTCAATAGACGGTGTTCAAGTTGCTCGTTACTCCAAAGCTCTGTGCCACTGCGTGCATCAACGGCAACCAGATAATCTTTATCTGTCACAACAAACAGACGACCACCATCGCTGGCAAGATCAGTAGATGACGAGTATTTACGCTTCCAGACTGACTTACCCGAGCGCAGATCAATAGCGGTCAACTGACCGTTATAACCAACAATATACAGTGTGCTACCAAGAACCAGTGGAGAAGCATCAACGTCGACTAGACGATCGATTTCTGTTGCTCCTTGTGGCGTACCGATAGGCTGTTGCCAAATCAGCTGACCACGCTCTGCAATCGCAGCCGCTAGACGACCATTCGCTGTTCCCCAGAATACACCGCCAGATACCGTCACAGGAGCGCTGTTACCGCGCAGAGTCAGACTTGGCACTTCTGTGCTGATGGTCCACTTGATATCACCGGTTGCCTGATCCAGAGCAATCAACATACCCGTTGCAGTGTGAACAATAACTAAGTTGCTTTCCGTCGCAGGTGCCGCTAGCACTTCACCTTCAACATCTACACGCCAGTTCACTTCACCGGTTTCTTCGTTCAGGGCAATCACCTGACCGTTTTCACTACCAATAAAAATTTGGCTGTAACCTGCAGTGATGCCACCAGATAAGCGAGCGGGAACATTCTGTTCAAGATCTTGTTGCCACAAGGTACTGCCATTTTCAGGGCTCAGTGCCTTCACAATACCTTCACGGCTTGCAACAAAGACTTTGTCATAAGCATATTCAGGAGACAATTTAGAGAAGTAGTTTGATACGCCATCACCAACACTGGCACTCCATTCACTCTTCGGAGTGAATTCACTGTCAACCTGAGGCACTGGCGCCATGATAATGGTATCTTCTTCACTGGCACAGCCAGCAAGAACACCCAAAATGGCCGCCGCAGTGAGGGCTTTTTTCAGCATTTTATTCATGCACAGCACCATTACTTCGCCAGGTCGTCCAGTTTCATTTGTATAGTCTGACTTGCATCATCCGCTTGCTGTGCTTCGGTATAAGCTGCGTACGCACCTTCCGCATCACCTTTACGAAGAAGGATATCCCCCTTCAGCTCAGCAACACGTCCAGCCCAGCTTTCATCATTAATTGCAGCTAGTTCAGAAACAGCCGCATCAAATTCACCCTGTTCTGCTTTCAAGCGAGCAAGACGGAAAGAAATAACAGAAATTAGTGCTTGGTCTTCAGTCGCTGTTTTTGCCCATTCAAGCTGCGCAAGTGCTTCATCTAAGCTGCCCGCTTCAACCTGCACTTTCGCTAGTTGAAGAGCTGCAAGGACTGCATACTGAGTCTCTTTGTTAGCATCAATAAAGCTCTGAACCGCACCTTCGCCTTCAGCACCTTTGGCCGCCAGTTCCTGAACAGCCTTGGTATAACTTTCAGACGCAGCTTCCTGAGCTGCTGTCACTGAATCTTGGTAGTAGCGCCAACCAAATAGGCCACCCAGACCGATAACCGCGCCGAAAATGACCGCTTTACCGTTTTCTTTCCACCAATCTTTGATCGCTTCTACTTGTTGTTCTTCAGTATCGTAGAGTTCCACTTCCTGTCCTCTTGAATCTAAAAAGTGGTGACTAGAATCACCACTTCAAATTTGAATGCGTTTAAACCAACTCTGCCAGCTTAGCTGCAACGTCTGCTTGGCCGTAAGTTTCTTGAGTGCCGCCAATCAGGTCTTTCAGTACCACAGTGTTATCTGCTACTTCGTTTTCACCAAGAACCAGCGCCACTGCTGCACCTACCTTGTCGGCACGCTTAAATTGTTTCTTAAAGTTACCACCACCGAAATGGTTCATCACACGAATGCCTGGAACTTGCTCACGTAGTAACTCAGCCAGCTTCATGCCCGCCATCATAGTGCCTTCGCCCGCAGTAACCATGTAGACATCAACAGAGCGGCGAACGTCTGTCAGTTCTAGTGTTTCTAGCATGAGAACCAGACGCTCAAGACCCATTGCAAAACCGACAGCTGGCGTTGCTTTACCGCCCAACTGTTCGACTAGACCATCATAACGGCCACCGCCACATACCGTGCCTTGAGCCCCTAAGCTTTCCGTGATCCACTCAAATACCGTGCGGTTGTAGTAATCAAGACCACGAACCAGACGCTCATTTACTGTGTATTCGATACCTGCAGCGTCAAGAAGTTCACAAAGACCAGCAAAATGTTGTTTGGACTCTTCACCAAGATAATCTGAAAGACGTGGCGCATCACCAAGAATCGCCTGAACGTCAGGGTTCTTAGTATCCAAAACGCGCAGCGGGTTTGTGTGCATACGACGTTTGCAGTCATCATCCAGAACATCGATGTGTTGCTCAAGGAAGGCAATCAAAGCTGTGCGGTAGTTAGCACGGTCTTCTAGAGAACCGATAGAGTTCAGCTCAAGACGAACGTGTTTATCAATACCCAACTCACGCCACAAACGTGCTGTCATCATGATAAGTTCAGCATCGACATCTGGACCATCCAGACCAAATACTTCTACACCACACTGGTGGAATTGACGGTAGCGGCCTTTCTGTGGACGTTCATGACGGAACATTGGCCCCATGTACCATAGACGCTGCTCAGAGCGGTCAATCAGACTGTTCTCAATACAAGAGCGCACACAACCAGCAGTCCCTTCCGGACGAAGAGTCAGGCTGTCACCATTGCGATCGTCAAAGGTGTACATCTCCTTTTCAACCACATCCGTGACTTCACCGATAGCACGGCTAAATAGATGAGTCATCTCAACGATTGGCATGCGCACTTCGCTGTAACCGTATGCGCTGATTACATTCTTCACTGCGTTTTCAAGTTTTTGCCACAGTGGTGATTGAGTTGGAAGGCAGTCGTTCATGCCTCGAATTGCTTGGATTTTCTTTGCCACAATATTTACCGTAATTTTGGTTACGTTGAGATTAATCTTTTACTTTTACGTCGATGCGGTTTGCTTCGTCTAATGTTGAAGCTTTTGCACGAATTTTAGCTTCTAGCTGGTCAACAAGGTCATTATTGTCGAAACGCTCTTTCTGACGTTTACCGTCTTCGTAGAATGCGCTCTTCTTGTTGCTGCCAGCAAGACCAAGGTGAGAGACTTCTGCTTCACCCGGGCCATTGACGACACAACCAATGATAGACACGTCCATCGGAGTAATGATGTCTTCAAGACGCTCTTCTAACGCGTTAACCGTGCTAATCACATCAAACTCCTGACGTGAACAGCTTGGGCAAGCAATGAAGTTGATACCACGGGAGCGAATACGCAGAGATTTAAGAATATCAAAGCCAACTTTGATCTCTTCAACCGGGTTAGCTGCCAGAGAAATACGCAGCGTATCACCGATACCTTCTGCCAATAGCATACCCAGACCAACTGCAGACTTCACAGAACCCGCACGAGCACCGCCCGCTTCTGTAATACCTAAGTGAAGTGGCTGATCGATTTTCTTCGCCAACAAGCGATACGAATCCACAGCAAGGAAAACATCTGACGCCTTTACACTGACCTTAAACTGGTCAAAGTTTAGACGATCCAGAATATCAACATGACGCATTGCAGACTCTACCAGCGCCTCAGGCGTTGGTTCGCCGTACTTCATCTGGATATCTTTTTCCAGAGAGCCGCCATTCACACCAATACGGATAGGAATATTCTTATCGCGCGCGCAATCAACGACTGAACGGATACGATCTTCGTTACCGATATTACCCGGGTTGATACGTAGACAGTCAACACCGTACTCAGCAACTTTCAGCGCTATACGGTAGTCAAAGTGAATATCAGCCACCAGCGGAATGTTGACCTGCTGCTTAATTAGCTTAAAGGCTTCAGCCGCATCCATAGTAGGAACTGACACTCGAACGATATCAGCACCGACATTTTCCAGTGATTTTATTTGTGCAACAGTCGCTTCGACGTCTGTTGTTCTGGTGTTAGTCATTGACTGCACTGCAATCGGAGCACCGTCACCAATAGGCACATCGCCCACGTAAATACGAGTCGATGGGCGACGTTTGATAGGAGATTCGTGTTGCATATTTATTTCTAAGGTAAGGTGAATCTTGCTACTTTGCCTGAAGTATACCCAGAAAGGTCGACAGGTTCACTTGATAATGTCATTGAAACGTTTTCTGGGGCACCCAAAATCACGTTATAAGGCCTTTCACCGCTCACTTGTAAATCCTGACCGGCTTTCTTAATACCTGTCGCCAGTGTTTTACCTGTCGCATCTTTCACCTGAATCCAACAGTCATCGCTGAAAGACATTTCTAAGAGGTTGGCGACAACGGGTTCAGAAGAATTTTCGGTTTCTTTCTCTGGTTGGTTCGGCTCAGCGGCAACAACCGGTTCAGTGACTGGCTCCGTGACGACTTCAGGTTCAGCAGGCTCAGTAATTGCTTGGACAACTTCAGTTGGCTGCTCAACGATTTCAGGCTCAGCCGTTGCTGTTTCAACCGGAGTAGTGACCTCTTCAAGTGGCTGTTCAACCACTTGCTGGCCCTCTGGTGATTCATTAATCAGGCTTGGCTCAACCGCAGCAAAATCTAGCTCATTGTTTTCAGCCAGCTCTTGCTCGATTTTCATTTCTTGTTCCGTTGCAGTGGTCAGCTCAACTGCGCTGTTTTCTTGATTTTGCCACCACCAAACGGAAGAGATACCGACAATAATGGCAAAAATGCCCCATGTCAGAGTCATAATGCGGCTATCGTGTTTTTCTTTATTGGTCTTCTGCGAAAAGCTTTGCATCTCATGCTCTTCGTGCTGCGCTTCACCACAATCATCTAATGCGCACAACACCACAGATTCTTTAATGCCCACGACACGTGCATAAGAACGGAGGTAACCACGAGTAAAGGTCGCCACCTGTTCACTTTCAAATTGATTCAATTCGATGTTTTCAATGATGGAGCGACGCAAACGTAGTCGATCCGCCACTTGTTGCTGCGTCAGGCCGAGCTCTTCACGTTTTTGTTTTAAAATCGTACCCGCTTCGACTTTATTCTCTTCTTGTACTGGTGTTTGCTGTTCAACACTCATAATGTTTTAACGTCTCTTTTCAGGGGATTCTGAGCCAATCGCACGTTTATCGTTTTTCGTTAGTTGTGCTGGTTTTGTTCAAAATCCAAAATTTTTGAGGATATTGCCTCACCAAATTGCATAAAAGTACTTCACTCAATCGCAGAGGTATTACCTCTAAAGCACTAAAGTTTAATTCTAATAGATATCAGAGATGAAACAACATAGAAAAGGCGCATAAATTACAAGCAGCTCAAGGTTTTTCCTGATTTTGACATTATTTAGCAACACCAATTTACAAAAAAGCCAGAGCTGAGCCCTGGCTTTGTCGTCAAAACACTCAATTAAACTGCTTTTACTGCGATGGTGTCACCTTTAGCGGCACGAATCATTGCGGTGCGTTTAGTACGGTCAATCACATCACCAACCAACTGACCACATGCGGCATCAATATCATCACCACGCGTTTTACGAACCGTCACTGTATGCTCATATTGCATTAATGTTTTCTGGAAACGGTCAATGCGTGAGTTGCTTGGTTTTTTGTAAGGAGAACCCGGATAAGGGTTAAACGGAATCAGGTTAATCTTACACGGCGTATCTTTCATCAGCTCAGCCAATTCACGCGCATGGTCCATATCATCGTTTACATGGTCCAGTAGCACGTATTCCACAGTCACTTTACCGCGGTTCGCATTGGAAGAAGCGATGTAACGACGCACAGATGCTAGGAAGTCTTGAATATCCCAACGGTCGTTGATTGGCATGATTTCACTGCGCAACTTATCGTTTGGTGCATGAAGTGAAATCGCTAGCGCGACATCAATTTGACCTGTCATTTGATCCAGACCCGATACCACACCAGAAGTCGATACCGTAACGCGACGTTTAGATAGACCAAAACCTAGATCATCCAACATCAATTCCAATGCTGGGATCAGGTTTTTCATGTTTAGCAGTGGCTCACCCATCCCCATCATCACAACGTTAGTGATAGGACGACGGCCTGTCTCTTTTTCCAAACCAATTTCACGTGCTGCACGCCATACCTGACCAATAATCTCAGAGACTTTCAGATTACGGTTAAAGCCTTGCTGAGCGGTTGAACAGAACTTACATTCCAATGCACAACCAACCTGAGACGACACACACAAAGTCGCACGATCATCTTCAGGAATATAAACCGTTTCTACGTCCTGGTCGCCAACCTTCATCGCCCACTTAATTGTCCCGTCTGAAGAGTGTTGAGCTTCCGCCACCACAGGGGCTTTAATCTCACACCGATGGATCAATTTCTCACGCAGCTTCTTGTTAATGTTGGTCATCTTCTCGAAGTCATCGACACCAAAATGGTAGATCCACTTCATCACCTGCTCGGCACGAAATGCTTTTTCACCTAGCTCTTCAGCAAAAAACTTGCGCATTCCTTGGCGATCAAAGTCGAGTAGATTGATTTTTTCAGTGGTCATGTGGCCTCACGAAACGACGTAACATTAATTAAGGGCGCGAATTGTACAGCCTTTATTCAGCGACAACAAGAGGTCTAACACCCTGTATTTTTTAAGGCATTAATATCTCAGTGATTAAATTTCATACAGAAACAATCAACCCGCCAAATCGGCGGGTTGCGGTTAGCGGGAGACTTGTTTTATCTGTTCAACAATCGCTTTTAAACCATTGCCTCGCGATGGGCTGAGATGGGCAATGAGACCCAATTTTTCAAAGTACTCATCAATATTGAATGCCTGAATTTCTGCGCTGGTTTTGCCATTATAAGCCGCCATAACGAGCGCAATAAGGCCTCGCACAATACGTGCGTCGGAGTCAGCGCAAAAATGCCACACACCATCAAGATTTTCACTCACCAGCCAAACCTGGCTTTCACAGCCTGAAACCGTGACTTGCTCAGATTTCAGCTCATCAGGCATCGCAGGAAGTTTCTTCCCCCACTGAATGACCTGACGGTAACGATCCTCCCAGCCTTTAAAGCCTTGCATAGTCGTAACGATGTCTTCTGCTTGAATATCAGTGCCAAAAGGTGACTGTGGGAATGAGGACATAAGAATCTCCAAACGAACTATTTACGGTATTTCTGAATCAGCTTCTCGACAATGCGCGAAACCGCCACAAAGCCGAATGTTGCGGTAACGACCGTCGCCGCCCCAAATCCACTGGCGCAGTCCATACGCTTTGGCCCTTCCGCTGTAGATTTAACACCGCACACACTGCCGTCTGGCTGAGGGTACTTCAGTTGTTCCGTTGAAAATACGCACTCAATGCCAAATTTACGCTGCGGATTCTTGGGGAAATTATGGTGACGACGCAAAGTATCTTTAATTTTTTTCGCCAATGGGTCTTGGATGGTTTTGGTCAGGTCAGCAACTTGAATCTGGGTTGGATCGACTTGCCCACCTGCACCGCCGGTAGTGATCACTTTAATCTTGTTGCTACGACAATACGCCAGCAGTGAAGCTTTCGCTTTCACGCTGTCGATCGCATCAAGCACGTAATCAAACTCTTTTGACAGATATTCATGCTGGTTGTCTGGCGTAATAAAGTCATCAATCAGATTAACTTTGCACTCTGGATTGATAAGATTGACGCGTTCGGCCATCACTTCAATTTTACTCTGTCCCACCGTACCGCTCATGGCATGGATCTGACGGTTGATGTTAGTAACACAGACATCATCCATATCAATCAAGGTCAACTCACCGATGCCTGTACGAGCCAATGCTTCAACCGCCCAAGAGCCTACGCCGCCAATGCCGATCACACAAACGTGCGCGGCACGAAGGATCTCCACTTCGCTATTGCCATAAAGACGACGAGTGCCGCCGAAGCGTTGGTTGTAGTTGTCTGAAGCCGGAGTATCAAGTTCGCGCATGGTGCTGTTCTTCCGCCGAGTGATGGTACAAAAATAAAGAGTGCGATTTATACGCACTCTTTATTAAAAAGTCTAGATGAGAAAAGCTATTGTAACTTCTCGGGAGGCAATGCCCAAGGCGCTTGAGTTGACGAGTTTTCCAGCCCCAGCTTCCACACTCGCCCAAAGTGCTTATAGTGACCCGCCTCAGTTCCTGCTCTCGGCCCCATACCATGGTATAAATCGAGGTGATTCTGCTTCACCGCACCACCAGTATCGAGAACAATTAGTAGGCGTAACTGATGGGCACCACTCCAAGTGCCATCGGCATTGAGCAATGGCACTTCAGCAAGAATAGGTGTTCCCATAGGGAAAATCGAACGGTCACCCGCCACAGATGCCATTGGCAGTAATGGGATCCCAGCTGTACCTGTCACCGGAGCGTCCGCTCGGGGCTCAAAGAACACATAAGATGGATTTTGTTCAAGTAACTCACGAACGGTCGCTTCATCATTTGCCATCACCCACTCTTTGATAGCTTTCAGCGACATTTTTTCGCGCGGGACTTGGTCTCGCTCTATCAACACCTTACCAATGCTGACGTAAGCTTTGTTGTTTTTCCCACCGTAGGCAAAATACTCCAGCGTATCGTCATCTTCAAAATGAACAAAGCCGCTGCCCTGCACTTCCATCAGGAATGGGTCGATCATATTCGCTGCATAACCTAATTCCAGTCCTTGTCCTTCTAATGCACCGTCATAAATTTGAGCGCGCGTCGGGCAATCAGCGTCACACTCTGGTTTGCCATAGACTGGGTATTTGTAGGTTTCATTCGGTTCGTGGCGCAATTCCATTACTGGTGAGAAATAGCCGGTGAACAAGACGTTACCTTGCTTATCACCGCCGCCTAGCTGGGCAGTTTGAATGCCAAAGTCAGCTAACTGCGCAGGATCACCACTCTGTAATACCCATTCATTGAGCTTTTCATACAAAGGCTGATAAACCCGAGCCATAGAAGGTGAGTTTTCAACGACTTGTTGAGACTGTTTGGTAAATTCAGTGAAATCCCGTGGTTTGTCCGATTCTACAACTGCGGTTTTATTCAGAATCGAATTAAATTCACCATCAAGATATTGTTGAGCACGATCGTGCGGTTGTGCACAGCCAAAGAGAACACTGGCTGCCACAATTGGAAGATATTTTTTGAACACAGGTTTATTCCTTTCAAGCCTGTAACAAAGGATGACAAACTCAAACGGTTAGCGCAATCAGATAGACGTTAACGAATGTTATTTTTGGACTTTTCTGACAATTGATAAATAGGCTGATAATGCGGTTCAGAAATCAGTCTCATCTGGCTGAAGCTCTGATTAAGGATTTGGTAACGACGCTTTTCTTCGCCCACCTGAAATTCAACATAGCTCCCGTTAAAGCGGTAACGCGTGTTAACCACACCACCGTCAATCACCACACCGGTTTCATTGAGCACGAAGCGGTCTGCAGAGTAAGGCGCCACACCCTGTTCGACCCATGTTCCATAAACCATTGAATTAGGATGTGTAATATCCTGATATCGGTCGTAGAGCACTTTGGATACAAAGATGGCAGCTACGGCCAGCACAACAGCAGCAATCAATACTCCACGCTCTAACAATTTCTTTTTCTTCAAATTTGACGCCTACTTTGAACTTCATTAACCAGCTAATGACAAGTTTATTTATTACGTTAAGTGTTAGCCTAATTACTTAACTTTGCTAGAAATAAGTATGGTTCTCACCACACCTATAACATTCAAAAATATCTCCAGCTATTGAGTTGATACGTTTTTTGGCGCTCTCTCCCAAAAAGCCCTTGCCGCCAAGGGAATAAAATTGCAATATAATCACATATAAATTCATCTTTATTGGATAAATAGTGAAGATTCGTAATACCGCTTTAGTCAAAGGCTTCCGCCAATCGGCCCCTTACGTGAATGCCCACCGTGGCAAAACCATGGTCATCATGCTAGGTGGCGAAGCGGTTGCTGATAACAATTTTGCTAATATTATCAGCGATCTGGCTCTGCTTCATAGCTTGGGGGTCAAGATCGTCCTCGTCCATGGCGCGCGCCCGCAAATCAATCGAATTCTAGACCGATTCCAACATGATACGCCCTATCACAAAGGCGTTCGTATTACTGATGAAACTAGCCTAGATATCGTCATGCAAGCCGCAGGACAACTTCAGTTAGCCATTACCGCCCAGCTGTCGATGAGTTTGGGCAATACGCCTATGGCCGGTACTCAGCTTAACGTCGTGAGCGGTAACTTTGTCATTGCACAACCACTTGGTATTGATGATGGGGTTGATTACTGTCACAGTGGTCGAATTCGTCGAATTGATGTCGAAGGCATCAACCGTACACTCGATCAAGGCTCTATAGTGCTACTTGGCCCAATTGCCAGCTCAGTAACCGGTGAATCCTTCAACCTTTTATCCGAAGAAGTTGCAACTCAAGTTGCACTCAAATTACATGCTGACAAGTTAATTGGCTTTTGTTCGGAACAAGGGGTCATTGATGAGAATGGAAATGCTGTTGCTGAGCTCTTCCCGCGTGAAGCAGAGCAGTTTCTCGAAAAACTTGAACAAGACAGCGGCAATAGCGAAGACAGTGCCTCAGGTACTATCCGCTTTCTGCGTGCAGCCACTACCGCCTGTCGAGCTGGCGTCCCACGCAGCCATTTGGTGAGCTACAAAGTTGATGGTGCCTTAATTCAGGAGTTGTTCTCCTTAGATGGTATCGGTACTCAAATCGTAAGAGCGAGTGCCGAGCAAGTTCGCCAGGCTGACATCGACGATATTGGCGGGATACTAGATTTAATTCGTCCTCTCGAAGAACAGCGCGTACTGGTGAGGCGATCTCGCGAGCAGCTTGAACAAGAGATTCATCAGTTCACCATCATCGAAAAAGATGGCCTGATCATCGGCTGTGCAGCGCTTTACCCATACACTCAGGAAAAAATGGCTGAGATGGCGTGCGTCGCCATTCATCCAGAATACCGTGATGGTAATCGTGGCGTCTTGCTGCTCAACCATATCAAATTACAATCGAAGGCTCAGGGGATTAAGCATATTTTCGTTCTGACGACACGCAGCCTACATTGGTTCCGCGAACAAGGCTTCTATGAAATGTCTGTTGATTTTCTTCCTTCGCAAAAGCAAAACCTCTACAACTACCAAAGAAAATCGAAGATTCTAGCGATTGAACTGTAATGCATAGTGATAAGACAAAGAGTTAGGCAGTTTCTTTGTCTTGTCTCATCACTGAAACGCTGTTGTCACTATTTAGATCAATTTTTCCGCTTTATTTTGTCGCATTAACTGGTTAAAATTCGAGCTCCCTAATAACCCGCTACGGGAAAAAGGGGAGCCCGATTGGACTCGTCTTCAACTTACAGGCACCTAAGCCTGATAAGTCGCACGGATTGCTTGAGGTAGATAACAACGTCACTAAGAGCAAATGACCGATGAAAACCATCATCTGTAACTCGATCCAGAGTTTCTGGGATATGGCTGATAACGAACTTCTGGAAGGGCTGGACGTCCACTGCGTCTTTCCTGTCAGTAAGGGTTTAAAAGCATTTATATTGAACTACCAGCAGAAGTACGGCATCCGCAGTATCTCTTTCAGCCAGGCAATTCAATAACTCCTCTCAATAGCCATGGATGGTAATTGTTATAAACGGTTTACCAAGCCACTTGCTCTCTCAGTCCTGATCTTCACCCCTCGCGCCAAAACTCTGTCATCCACATATAAACTCAATTTTTGTTTTGCACGCGTAATGCCCGTGTAGATAAGCTCACGAGTCAGAATTGGTGTAAATTCCGGTGGTAATATCATCAAGGTGTGCTCAAATTCGCTGCCCTGTGATTTATGAATCGTCATCGCGTAGGCCGTTTCATGCTCAGGTACTCGGCTTGGAAGCACAGCTTTAACCGAGCCATCAGGGAGTTCGAAAAACACCTTCAGTCGCTCAACTCCGTCCGAGTTATCACGTAAACAAAGGCCAATATCACCATTGTACAAACCCAATGCGTGATCGTTACGTACCACCATAACGGGCCTTCCGTGATACCAAATCTCGTCCTGAACCTGAATCATTTTACGTGCGTTTAATGCTCGCTCTATGCGTTGATTAAGTCCTGAGATGCCAAAATCTCCTTCCCGAACGGCACACAGCAAACGACATTTTGCGAACAGCTGCAGCGCATCTTTTGCGCGCTGATGAGTGGTTTCTGGTTGTTCAGTGTTGGGATCCACCACCACTTGTCCGATTCTCTTTAAGTAATGGCTGTATTCCTGTGCCAATGTTTGAATCATCTGACTGTAGTGCTGACCATCGATAGGAAATCTCGCTATGTCTTCGAAATCTCGCTGCCAGACCCAATCGACTTTTTGCATTGAGCCGGAATTGATCGCTTTCGCTAATTGTCCGATACCTGAACGGGCATCAAATCGGTAGCTCTTTTGCAGCATGCACAAACTATCAGCAATAGTCGCCGTAGTATTGGAGGATTGGGCTAGTGTCTGGTAGCCAGTAAGCTGAGCAATCACACCAGCGTGAGGGGCACTGTAGCCTTGTTGGTAAAAGGAACAAATATCTCCCAACACCGCCCCAGCTTCCACCGACGCAAGCTGATCTTTATCACCGAGCAGTATCAAACGAGCATGTTTAGGCAGTGCATCCACCAGCTTGTACATCATAGGCAGATCCACCATAGAGGCTTCATCCACCACTAAGATATCGAGGTGAAGTGGATTGTGCTGGTTGTGACGAAATTCAACACTGTTTGGCACAGCTCCTAGCAAGCGATGCAAAGTGCTGGCGTCGGTTGGGATTTGCTCTTTAAGCGCAGGTTCAACAGGCAATTCTGCTACCGCCTTACCGATAGATTCCGTCAATCGCGCAGCCGCTTTACCTGTCGGAGCGACGAGCTTAATCACCGGAGCATCGCCAGCTTGCTGAGCCTGAGTGATCAAAGCGGCAAGCAATTTCGTCACGGTGGTGGTTTTTCCGGTACCCGGACCACCAGAAATCACCGCAAAGCGTCGCGTCAATGCCACAGCTGCCGCTACCTTTTGCCAGTTAACACAGACCGACACGGGTACCAACTGATCCAGCACGTTCAAATGCTCTATTTTGGTCGCACTAAGGAGCTTTTGGTCTATGGTAGGCCAATCGAGCTGTTCGCTGCTCACTACATCAAGATGATCGCAGACTAACTGCTGTCTCAGTACCTGTGTAGAACTCCCATCAGATTGCGCGGAGGCCAGATCAGTAAAGAGGTAACGATAGTTTCTGGCAAACAGGTGATTCAACAACTCTGCCAGTTTTTGAGCATCAGTAGGCTTTAGGATCATAGGTGACCCAAAGCTGTTCAAGCGATTTGCCAGTACAACTTCGTAATGCCAATAACGATGCAGGTAAAGTCGTTCACCGTCAAAAATCATTGGCGATGTCTGCCCTTGATCTCCGACCAAAGATGAAGCTTGAAGTAGTGATGGCCAATCTACCTTTTGTAGCATTTGATTAAGCTCAACAGCCGCATCACCAAACAGCCCCAATTTGGCTGCCAAATCCACAGGCTGTCCGTAACAGTCAAACAGTGGCAAGCAAATATGCCCCTTACCTAGCTCGCAGCTGAGGATTGCCGCAACAAAAGCAACGTATTCATCTTTACTTTGAGCAAGAATAAATCGAGCAAACTGATAATCAATCTGTCGGATTGAACCTTTGCTCGCCAGAGGCTGAAGACGCGAAAAGAGATCTTGCATGATTAGAGTAACTCCATCTGACCAGAGCTGGACTGTTTCGGTTCGATAGGACGGCCATCAATCAGACTGTCCATGTCTTCGAGAAACTCAAGTGTCGGCCGTGCAGAGAAAATGCCGTGTTCACTTGCTCCGTCCATACCGCGCAAAAACAGGTAATAGACTCCGCCGAAGTGAGTCTGGTAATCGTAATTTGGTACGCGAGTTCGCAGGAATCGGTGTAAAGCCAGCGCATAGATTTGATATTGGAGATCATAGCGGTGATCCACCATGGCCGTTTTCAGGGCCTCGCCATGATAGTCAGCGACATTATCTCCAAGGTAATTGGATTTCCAGTCAAGTACGTAATACTTGCCCTGATGTTCAAACACCAAGTCAATAAAACCTTTCAGCATACCCTGTGTGGAATGAAAGCCCAGATCGCCTGCTTTGGCAGACAGAGGGTCGTGACGCTGAATGACGCGATTCAATGCGGGTGCAGTCAGTATTTCAATCGGCAACAAGAACTCCATTTCAACTAAACGTTGGGCAGGCTGTTTTTGATTGAGTTTCAGTTGCTTACCATCTAACGGCGTTGCCAATACAGTATCGACGAGTTGTTGAAGTATCGGCAACCAAGCAGGGTCAAGCTGCTCACTTTCCATCAAATTAACAATGATTTCGCTATTGCTGTCTGAGGTTGCAGATTCGGTAAACTCAACCTCTTCAAATAAGGTGTGAAGGAAGGTTCCTGGTCTGGCGCCTTTCGGGAAAGTAAAAATATTTTTCTCAGGCTCAAGCTGCTCTTCCTCCTGCTGTTCATCAGAAGAGTCGACATCCAATAACAATATGTCCGTCACAGCATCGTCAAAATGGTGGCTGGCTCCCTGCTTAACCAGACCGGAATAACTGGTGATGCGCCAGTTACGATCGATTTCATTTTGCAATTCATTGGCATGCAGCGCTTGCTTCTCTGCTTCGCGAGTAACGAGCTTTTCATTCACACTCTCTGGTAAATCCGCCAACTGGACACAACTCAGCTCCTGAGCGTGCTGTTGCAACGCAGCGGTTAAATCGGCGATGCCACCTGGCTCACCATTTTGTAATAAGTACCCCATCGCACTGTGGTGCACGCCAGTAGGCTCTTTCGTCGAGCGACCATTACGTAGCGGCGCCGCACCGACAAAGCAGCCATAAACCGCGCGAGTGAGCGCCACGTAGATCAAGCGCAGATCTTCCGCCAGCCTCTCCTTGTCAGCTTGCTGTAATGAGGCGTCCTGTTTGGTGATATCCAGAATGGTTTTGTCTGAAGCACTATCGTAATACTTGGCTTCACTCGCCTCTCGATAGCTGAACACAAACGGCAAAAACACCAGATCGTATTCCAACCCTTTTGATTTGTGGATGGTGACGATCTGCACCAAATTGCGCTCCGATTCCAAACGCTGGATCTGCTCCTCACTTCCCCCGAGACCATTGCGGGCATCACTAATGGCCTGAGCTAACCAGCGCAGCAAACCGTGGTCACTGTCGAGCTCTTGGCTGGCTTGCTGAAGCAGCTCTCCTATGTGCATAAAGTCCGTCAGAGATCGCTCGCCATTATCTTCTTCAAGCAATCGTTCTGCGATGTGTCTTTTACTCATCACGCTACGCAGCATCGGCAATACGCCACGTTGACTCCATAAGCGGCGATACTCCTTAAACTCATTGATGGCATTTTCCCATTCATTTTCATCATTATTGAGTTTGTCGAGGGTTCCGGCATCAAGAGCAAACAGCTCAGAAGCAAGGCTGGCTCTTAAAGCACGATCATTTTCCGGAGTGAGCACCGCTTGGAGTAATCGTTGTAAGTCTTCTGCCACCTGTGAGACAAATACACTATCTCGGTTAGACAGATACACGCTGGCAATCCCCTGCTCTGCCAAGGCCTGTTTGATCATTCGACCTTCACTGCCGGTTCGAACCAACACAGCAATGTCTCCGGCCTGAATTGCGTGTTGAGACTTTCCATCATCAAAAAACGCACGCTCGCTCTGAGCCGCCGACAAAATACGATGGATTTCATCGGCACAGGCCTGCGCCATGGCTTGATGATATTCACCTTTCGCCAATGGCTTCTCTTCAGCTTCTTGTAACCAGTAAGTCATTGCCGGTTGGCGCTGTCCATCTATCATCCACTGGCGTTTGTCTGCATTCGGGCTCGATTTAACCGGAATAAACGGAATGTCATCGTCATAAACAAACGGGCTGCTCGGCGTTTCGAACACCTGGTTCACCGCCGCGACCATGTCTGAGCTCGACCGCCAGTTGGTGCCAAGAGTGAAGTGAGAGGAGACCTGATTACGTGCCTTGATGTAGGTAAATATATCCGCACCACGAAAACCGTAAATCGCCTGTTTGGGATCACCAATCATGAACAAACCGCACTGAGGGTGCTCAAGATAGATACGGCTGAATATGCTGTATTGAAGCGGGTCGGTATCCTGAAATTCATCGATCATGGCGACCGGATAGAGAGAGCGGATTCGCTGCGTAAGCAGCTCACTATCATCTTCATCAATCGCTGCGGACAACTGAGTCAGCAGATCATCAAACGACAGCCACTGTTTCTGCTGCTTGGCCTTCGCCAACATCTCGCGGCACTGTTCTATGGCGTGTGCCAGCAGTGGTGCTTCAAGACTAATAGGTTTGGCGAGAAACTGCTCGATAGCAACAAAAGCGGGATGGCTTGGCGCTTGCCCTTTAGGGGTCTTCTCTTGCAGGATATTCTGCGCAAACTTTTCTAGTTTATCCGGGTACTCATAGCCCGTGGTTTCACTCGCTGCCCACATGTCCACCGCTTCAAGCCAAGCAGGCAATGATTTCTTGGTGTAGCTACGCTTGTTGACATCCGAGTCGCTGATTAGAGCAAGGTAGTCTTGTTGCCCTTCGCGCCAAATTGTTTTGAGTTCATCAATCTGTTTGAGGTTTTGGCTATACAGGTCAGCCATACTGCCTTGCATTGCTGGCACTGAGAGCTGCAAAGGTGCCCCGGTTAAATAAGGGCTGATCTTTTTCAACAGTTCGGCAGGCGCCCCCCAAATTCGGCGCACTTCACCGGCGAGATTAAGCGGTAGTGGGTAGAAATTACGTCGCCAGTAGTCTGCCACAACCTGAGCTTTAAGGTGACTCTCATCAGTAATGAATTCGTTATTAAAGCGACTACCGGATTCAAACGCATTTTGAGTCAACATGCGCTGACAAAAACCGTGAATCGTATAGACCGCCGCTTCGTCCATCTGCCTTTCCGCTTGAAGGAGAATTTCAGCCGCTTGAGAATGATCGTCAATGGCTTCAAGCAAAGGTTGAATCACGGGATCACCGCTTTGACCACGAGAAAAGGCCAGCCGCGCATCATGAATTCGGGCTCGAATCCGGTCTCTCAGTTCGGCGGTCGCAGCCTCAGTAAAGGTCACCACCAGAATTTGGTCCACCGTTAGCGGCTGCTGGTGTTTACTTTCCGCACAGCCATGACCAAGCAACAACCTGAGGTACAGGCCAGCAATAGTGAAGGTTTTTCCGGTTCCGGCTGACGCCTCAATTAAACGCGCGCCATGAAGCGGAAAAGTCATGGTATCCAGTGACGTTACCATTGACGTGGATGTCATAAAATTCGTGCCCTTGATGCATTTATTCCAGATCCAAATGTGATCCAGACTTTAAAATGATATTTATCAATAAAAATCCCATTCAAGATAGGATTTTATGAGACCTCTCTCACGGCAAGCGGCGAGTCTTACCGATAGTATTCGCTGCACGACTTACGCAGGCAATACCTGACGCTAAGCAACCGAATCATGGTCCCTCTGACCTGTGGCCGTACAGAAAACGCCCTACACCAATAATGATTTCCTGGCGGCCACCTACTTCTCTATCTCTTGATTATCTTTCACTGCCAGTCTCGGCGCTTGTAACACTAATGCCGTCAACGTCCTGACTTGCATCGCCAACTCATCGCTCCATTCAGGCCAGATACGAGCAATGTAAGCGTTCGCGCCTTCCCCATGACTAAGGTAACCATCGTTAAATGTGTCTGCCATTTTCTTGAGTGACTTTTCTTCATCATCAGCCCAATTACCACGGCTAAAGCCCGCTTCTACACAAGCTAAAGCGGTATTCGGGAAGTACGTTAAAGGCGTTGTCATTCCCTGATAGAACAAGCGAACCAACTCTCCCAGCGTCGAGTGAGCAGCAGCCGCACTCTCGAGAGGCGGAAACGTGAGGTGCACGGCTCCTTCTTTGCGGTCATAACCCACCATATGCGAGCATTGCTGATGCCCCATCGCGTTCATAGCCAAATGATCGATCCAGACAGCAAGATAATCCTGAGCACGTATTCGCCCACTGCGAAAACGAACTAAGCCCGATTGATAGCTTTGAGTTAGCCAACCTGTCAGCTGAACAGGCTTTCCTTCTCCCAGCACATCAAAGGTCAGTTTCACTTCAAGATCGTCGCTCGGTGAGCCACATAACCAAGTGAGCTTTTCTACCAGCTCTTCAGCCTGTACTCGATTGGTTTCAAATTCGATATCACCAAATGCGCCTACTGGTAGCTTACCTTGAGCACGTTGATGTGCGATGAAATCGTTAATGATAGCTTGCTGATCTCCTGCACCACTGAGCTGATGTTCAAGCAATAATTCCAACAGGCTATCGCGCATTTGGTAGCTTTCTAAGCCATTGAGAACGAATGGCTCATCATCTTCCATTACAGGTAACGGAGGCTCAAACACCACCTTGAGACGGCGATTGAAGAAATACTGCACAGGTAAACGCCAGAAGCGTTGTAACTCAACCAAATCCAGCTCAAGCGGATAGACTGCATCCAATAGGTAATCACTTAACTGGCGATTGAACTGGCCACCAACCTGTCCTTGTCGATTCGCCGCAGGCAACCACTCTTTAGCGTAACTGGCATTATGTTCAACAAAAGCACTCGGGCTAAACGGCACCATAGAGTGACTGGCACTAATACAGTTCAACAGGCGTTGACCCGATTCGTCCACTGCTAACGCTTCATCTCCTGCCAGACAGTAGTTTTGTTGGCAATATTCCATCAACTCAGACACCAATACTGACGGTACGCGCTCCGTATTGTCCTGAATCGAGCGACCCACATAGCTGATATAGAGCGTGTGTTGCGCTGACAACAAGGCTTCCAAAAATAGATATCGGTCATCATCCCGACGAGAGCGGTCGCCGGGCTTCGCCCGGCCATTCATCAAATCAAACCCTTCAGGCGGAACCGTTCGCGGATAAATCCCATCGTTCATTCCAAGCAGGCAGACAGTGCGGAATGGGATCGAGCGCATTGGCATCAGAGTACAGAAATTCACTTGGCCTGCTAAGAAGCGCTGACTGACTCGGGTTCCGGAGAGTTTGTTGTGCAAGTATTGAGAGACAATATTTGGCGTCAGATCCTGCTCATACGCCGCTTCTTGAAGTTGATCTTTCAATGACGTCAACGTATCCCGAATAGACTTAAGCGCCGCTTCTCCTTCCAGATCGACGCTAAAGAAGTCATCCAGCGCAACCGTCAAGGTTTCACGCCAGTGTTCAATGGACTGAGTCTGAGCCAATTGGCTACGGTAATGGCTGACGGTTTCGATGAAATGAGCCAGTTTCCCCGCTAACTCTGCTCCCATCCCCTGGACCTGATTATAGGGGGACAACAGCCCGCTTTCGGTTTCCAGCAACCCAGCAGATTCAGGCATAGCGTAACCGAGCAACATGCGCTGAATGCCAAATTGCCAAGTGTTTTGCGAGGTTTCGGGCAAATCAAATTCTTCTCCAGTATGGTGATTGAGCCCCCAGCGAATGCCCGACTCTTCGACCCATTGTTTCGCTTGAATGAATTCATCTTCATTCAAACCAAATCGCGCCAAAATAGCAGGCGTTTCGAGCAATTCGAGTAACTCAGAAGCAAGGCAGCGAGTATTTGGCAAGTTCACAACCTGCATAAACGCATGCAAGATCGGGCTTTCCTGATCAGCCGTTCGGTCGGAGATGGAATAAGGGATAAATCGTTCACCCGGCGCATTACCAAACACCGCCTGAATGGCCGGACTGTAGGCATTAATATCCGCCACCATAACAATGATATCGCGTGGTTTTAGGCTTGGATCGGCATCAAACATCGCCAGCAACTGATCATGCAGTACTTCCACTTCACGCATTGGACTGTGGCAAGCATGCAATGAGACCGAGCGATCCCACTCATCAATCACTTGCTTGTGATGGCTGTCATCGAGGGTATTGTCATCCTGATGCTCTTCAAGATTAAGGATATCGGCCTGTAAATGGTGTAACAGAGAGTCACGCTCAATATCAACGAAAGCTTCAATTTCATGAGACTCCAGTTGAGACAGTAAATACATGTTGTCCCTGCCCAACTTGCCCATTGACGCGAGTAAGCTGTTGCCCACCACATTGGTGTGCAGTTCGTCATCAAGGTTTTGCTCAATATCGCCTTTCAGCTGCTGTGTTTCACCTTCGAGCTCGGAATGGTCTTGCTTCCATACCAGATGTTGTCGATGCCGAGCAGCCAAGCGCGCGAGGTATTTACGATCGCGTACCTCGCCCCAGTAGTAACGACAGGGGTTAGTAAACATCAGATGGACATCAATATGCTCACCGATGGCTTTCAGCGCATCCATGTAGCGAGGAGGTAGCGAAGTGATGCCAAACACAAACAATCGCTTCGGCAGATGATCAAACTTACCGCTGTAGTTTTCCAGCGTATCGATGAAGTGTTCGTAAAGGTTGGCACGATGATAGGGCGACTGCCCTAGCTCAATAGTGTGATCGTACAGTGCCTGCCACAGAATAGGCTGCCAGCTATGTTCTTCTTCCAACTCAGCTACAACTTGGCCTGCTTCCCAACTGGCAATCCACTCAGGGCGATAAACCAGATAGCCGTCGAAAATATCAGCGATTTTTTCGGCAAGTTGATAGAGCTTACTCTGATCATCGTCATCCACTAGGTAGCGCTTAAGTGCCTCAAACTCCACCTGTTCAAGAAGGCTGGGAAGAATAAACATTAACTTCCAGGTCATGGCTTCTTTGTTGAAGGCGCTTCGCTGTGGCACATCAGGCAACACCTGAGTGAACATATTCCAGATGAAGGTGGCAGGCAGCGGGAATTCAATGTTTGCGGCAACACCAAACTCTTTAGCGAGCTCCATTTTCAGCCATTGCGACATACCCGGACTCTGAACCAGAATTTGCTCTTGTTCGAATGGGTTTTCTAATGGATTGAGCCGAACCAACTCGACGAGTAAGGATTTTAAAACGTCAACTTGGTTGGAATGGTAGACAGTAAACAAAATGCACTCACACTATTCTTGCCGCAATTGGGTTGAGATTAGCATAAGTGCATAGCTTTCTTGATAATTATACGCTTGTCAGTGCATCAAAAGGTTACGCATTACGCACTATGACCTTATGAGGCTGATAGAAGCTGAAGTAACGCCATGCTACATACCCTACAACTCCAGTCGCCACTAACAGCTCCAGACTCGCTAGAGTATGCACCTGCTCAACATACCGAGCGTCAATACCTGTCTGCTGCATCCACCCTGCTAGCTTAAATAACGCAGTTGAGCCTATAACCATCGGGAAAGTAAACGCGGCATAACCAGGGCTAAATGGTAACCTCAGCAATCTGAAAAATGCGAGGTAGATAATCGCTGTCATCAATACACCAATGCCAAACAACAAACCAACAATCACAGGCGATGGCTGTGCTGAAACTGTCAGGTATCCTGCCAGCGATAAGCTCGCGGGTGCAGCCATAATGGCTAAGGTTGGCTTGGCTGCATCAGGCACCTGATGGGTAAACATAAAGCGATAAATCATCATTGGTAGCATCACAGAATACGCCAACATGCCGAATATCAATGCACCATGCGCAATCACAGCCAAGTCAGGGTTCCCCGAAAACGAAACATCCGCGACAATAATGCCCACAGGTGGTACAAACCAGCTTGGCACCATGTGATGCAGTTCAAACTCCTGAATTCGGTGGTAGATAAAGCTGACAAGGAAAACAATATGCAGGCCAACCGCTCCTAGCCAAAGCACATCACCCATCACTGGGGAAAAATGGCCGAGTGAATTCGACACCACCATAGTGCCCATAGCGAATGTAGGGACGACACTACCAACAACAGGATGCGCCAAGTCCTGATTCAGCAGATGTCTATGAAACAGAAATTTGACCGCCAGAACCACGAGTAACACACTTGCTATCGCTGCCCCGCCCAACTGGCCATAACCATTTAAAGGCGCAAAGTTCTCCCAGCACCAACCTAAACTGGCAATCCCTAGCGCTAATCCTGCCATAGGTGTCGGTGCACCCATCACTTTTGCTTTTGTCGCTTGAATCATCATTGCCTCACATTCTTTCTTCTACAGAGACAATAATACGCTTGCTAAATGTTCGAATATATCTAATTATTTAAAACACTCGTTCAGAATAGTTTAACGTTATTATTATGGCTGCCAATATCTCCCTTAAACAGTTGAAAGTGTTCATTGCCATTACTCAGCACGACACATTGACTGCCGCCTCGGAAGCGCTGTTTTTATCCAAAGCCGCCGTCAGTATGGCGTTATCAGAACTGGAGAAACAGCTCGGTCACTCATTATTTGATCGGGTCAATAATCGCCTTGTTCTCAATCAGGAGGGGCAAAAACTACTGCCACTGGCAGACGAGCTATTGCATCGCGCTCAGGATATCGACCAGCTGTTTGACGGTGACCAAACCCTAAGCGGGCTGCTCAGAATTGGCGCCAGTGATACGATTGGTAATCAAGTCGCCCCTTATATGCTCAACCAATTTCGCCAGCAGACAGGCCACAAATCGCAGAGCTTATTTATTTCAAACTCTGCTTTGATCTGCGAAAAACTGGTCGACTATGAGCTGGATCTGGCATTAATAGAAGGCAAAACCTTACATCCTCAACTAATTTCCACTCAGTTTGGTCAAGATGAAATGTGTGTCATTTGTGCGCCAGATTCTCCCTTTGCTAAATCTCCTCAACACCCAATCGGAGAGCTGGAAAACAGCGAATGGATTCTGCGCGAGCCCGGTTCGGGTTCACGGGAGTTTTTCTTACGCGTGATTGCACCACGCCTTGAACACTGGCAAGAAGCGTTTCAGCTCAACACCACTGAAGCACTGATCAACAGCGTTTCTGCTGGCCTCGGCCTGGGCTGTTTATCGCGCTTGTCGGCGGAACCCGCGATTCGTAGTGGTCGAGTGGTCGAACTGACGTTACCGCTGGATATGAAAAGGCGCTTCTGGTTGCTGGTACACAAAGAAAAGTATCAAAGCCCGCTACTCAAATCCTTCATCGACTTCTGTCATAACTGGCAATAAAAAAAGGCAGCCCCAATCACCAGGGCTGCCCTTCTAATCACTCAAATCAGAGAGATCAGACAGTGGATTCATTTGCAGGCTCAAGCGCCAATTTTTGTTCCTCTTGCTTCTGCTTAGCTGGGCTACGTTTTGCCAGCACGTAATAGAACAGTGGCGTGAGTAACAGACCAAATACCGTGACACCAATCATGCCAGAGAACACTGCGATCCCCATGGCTTGTCGCATTTCAGCACCCGCACCGGTAGAGAACACCATAGGTACGACCCCCATAATGAAAGCGATCGATGTCATCAGAATCGGGCGTAAACGCAGACGCGATGCCTCTAGAACCGCCTCCATGACAGTACGACCTTTGTCCTGCAACTCCTTAGCAAATTCAACGATCAGGATAGCGTTCTTCGTCGCCAGACCAACCAGTACAATCAGACCAATCTGGGTAAAGATGTTGTTATCGCTACCCCACATGATCACACCACTGATCGCCGACAATAATGTCATCGGGATAATCAATATGATCGCCATAGGTAAACGAACACTTTCATATTGAGCCGCCAGCACAAGAAACACCAACAAGATTACCAGAGGGTAAATCAGCGTAGCAGTATCACCAGCCAACTTCTGCTGGTAGGTCAGCTCTGTCCACTCATACGTCATGCCAATAGGTAAAGTCTCAGCAAGGATCTGCTCAATCGCTGCCTGCGCCTCACCTGAGCTAAAGCCTGGCATTGGGCTACCGTTCACTTCAGCCGTCGTATACGCGTTGTAATGCATCACACGATCTGGGCCTGCGCTGTAGTTAACATCAACAAAAGCCCCCAGAGGAATCATATCGCCATCGGCATTGCGAACCTTAAGCTGACGGATTTGCTCTGGTGTCTGACGGAACTCTTCATCAGCCTGAACATTGACCTGATAAGTTCGGCCAAAACGGTTGATGTCGTTGACATAGGTACTACCCATGTAGGATTGAAGTGTAGAGAACACATCGTCAAGAGACAGATCCTGCTTGAGTGCTTTGGTACGATCGACGTCCAGATCAAGCTGAGGCACATTAACCTGATAGCTTGAGAATACGCCAGTCAATGCTGGATGCGCCCAAGCTTTCATGATCACTTGTTGAGTGACACCATACAAAGCTTCATAGCCATGGTTTGCTCTGTCCTGAATTTGGAGACGGAAGCCACCAATAGTACCCAGCCCCTGTACAGGCGGTGGTGGGAAAATAGCGATAAAGGCATCTGGAATCGAAGCGAACTTCTGGTTAAGCTGCATCGCAATCGCGTTGGCACTCAAGCTTGGATCTTGACGCTCATCAAAGTCGGCCAATGGTGTAAACACAATGCCGCTATTCGGGCTATTGGTGAAGCCATTGATGCTCAGTCCTGGGAAAGCTACAGAGTGTTCGACCCCCGGCTGCGCCAGTGCGATTTCCGACATTTCACGAATCACCGCTTCAGTTCGATCCAGTGATGCTGCATCTGGTAATTGTGCAAACGCCACCAGATATTGCTTATCCTGCCCCGGTACGTAGCCCGTAGGAGTCTGATCAAACTGATAAGCTGTCAAGCCAAGCAAGCCAACATACATCAAGCCAATCAAGGCCCCTAAACGGATGGTCTTGGTCACCGCGTAGCCGTATACCATAGCACCACGATTAAATAGCTTATTGAACGGTGCAAAGATAAAGCGGCCAAACAATCTGTCCATAGCGCGGGTTAACCAGTCTTTCGGCTGATCGTGACCACGTAGCAATAGCGCTGATAACGCAGGACTTAAGGTCAGCGAGTTAATCGCTGAAATAAAGGTTGAGATAGTAATCGTCAAAGCGAACTGTTTATAGAATTGCCCGGTTAGACCAGACATAAACGCCGTCGGGATAAATACCGCCGCCAAGACTAAGGTCGTTGCAACGATTGGCCCCGTTACTTCTCGCATCGCTTTTTCAGTCGCGGCAATCGGTGCTAAACCTTCTTCAATATTCCGCTCAACGTTTTCGACGACAACAATGGCGTCATCGACGACAATACCAATCGCCAATACCAGACCAAACAGGGACAAGGCATTGAGCGAGAACCCCATCAGATACATAAAGGCAAACGTACCAACCAGTGATACAGGTACTGCTACCAATGGAATGATCGAAGCGCGCCAAGTCTGCAAGAATAGAACGACAACCAGTACCACCAGCAAGACAGCTTCGAGCAATGTCTGAACGACTGCTTCAATTGAGCCACGCACGAACACTGTTGGGTCATAAACGATCTCGTAACTCACACCTTGTGGGAAGGTTTGCGACAACTCCTCCATCTTCGCTCGTACATCATCAGAAATCTGAATCGCGTTAGAGCCAGAAGCTTGGAAAATAGGAATAGCAACCGCATCCTGATTATCCAACATTGAGCGAAGAGAATATGTCTCTGCGCCTAACTCAATACGCGCTACGTCTCTGAGTCGGTTAACCTGACCATCTTCACCCACTTTGATGATGATGTTTTCAAACTCTTCAACTTCGCTTAGACGACCTTTCACATTGATCAATAGCTGGAAGTCAGAGTCGCCACTTGGTTGCGCACCCAAACTACCTGCCGCAGCTTGTTGGTTTTGTTCCTGAATCGCGGCAATCACTTCGCTTGGATTCATGTCGAGAGCGGCTACTTTGTTTGGGTCCAGCCAGATACGCATACTGTACTCACCGCCACCAAACAATCGAACCGCACCAACACCTTCGATACGAGCCAACTCATCTTTGACATTCAGTGCCGCATAGTTCGCTAGGTATAGCAGGTCATAACGCTCATCAGGTGAAATTAGGTGAACCACCATCGTCAGATCCGGTGAGGACTTTTCTGTCACCACACCCAAGCGCTGCACAGTTTCTGGCAAGCGAGGTAAAGCGCGATCCACTCGGCTTTGAACCAGTGTTTGTGCCTTGTCCACATCGGTACCGATGGCAAAAGTCACGGTTAAGGTCATTACACCATCTGATGTCGCCTGCGAAGACATGTACAACATGTCTTCCACACCATTAATCTCTTCTTCGAGTGGAGAGGCAACGGTATCGGCAATAACTTTAGGGTTTGCTCCCGGGTAGGTCGCCGTCACGACAACGGTCGGCGGCACCACTTCCGGATACTCAGTGATAGGCAACTGCCACACTGAGATCGCACCGCCGATAAAAATCAATATCGACAATACGGAAGCGAAAATCGGCCGACGTATAAAAAACTGAGAAAACATTGCAATGATTCCTTCTTAGTTCACTTGCAAAGTCAGAAGCTCATTGCGCTGCTGATCAAGTAGCGCCTGTTGCTGGCGAATGCTCGCGAGAGTGTTTTCATCCACCATAGAGACTTCATTTGGCGTCACTGGCATATTGGCACGTACACGCTGCAGGCCATTGACGACAATCTTATCGCCCGCGTTCAAACCAGAAGCGATAATACGCAAGCCGTTAACACCTTCACCAAGTGAGATAGCGCGATACTGAACTACGTTGTCGTCGCCAAGCACCAATACATACTTGTTATTCAAATCAGTACCAATCGCTTTGTTATCGATCAGAACGCCCTGGTAGCTCGCTGAGCCTGCAATACGTAACTTGGCAAACATACCCGGAAGTAAGTTTTGCTTTTCGTTATCAAACACAGCGCGGACTCGAATCGTACCCGTAGTTTCGTCAATCGCGTTATCAACGAAGTCGATGTAACCCACATGCGGATAACCGGTGTCATTCGCTAGCGCCATCTGCACTACATTTTCCGCTTCACCATTTTCAGGTAGAAGGTTATTAAGCTGTTGATATTTCAGGTAGCTACGCTCATCAACATCAAAATAGGCGTACATATGAGAAGTCGAAACTAACGAGGTCAGCACAGTTTGGCCAGTCGTCACATAGTTACCTTTGGTGATTTCAGCGTTAGAAACTTTACCGTCGATAGGGGCGCGAACCAGAGTGAATTCCAGATCCAACTCAGCTTGAGCTAACGCGGCTTTTAATGCAGATACACTGGCAATACTGCGCTGCTTATCCGCAAATCGGGCATCCACAGTTTCCTGAGAAATCGCTTTGGTTTTGCTCAGACGCTGAGCACGTTCATAGTCTTTGATCGCCTGATTAAGGCTAGTTTGAGCGCTGCTGAGCTCCGCTTTAAGGCGTGTCACTTCAGCCGCGAACAGACGATTGTCGATGGAAAACAGTACATCTCCCGCTTCAACCACACTGCCTTCTTGGAAGTGAACTTTATCGACATAACCCGAAACGCGAGGCATCACAGTAACTGTCTGAGGTGACTCCAGACGACCTGAGTACTCATCTAACTCAGTGACTTTTTCAATTAATACCTGAGCCACTTCAACCCCAGGCGGTGGTGGCGCTGTCGCAGCTGATTCTGCGTGTGAATCCTGACATCCCGACAACACCAAAGGTGCTGCAATTGAGATTAGTAGAAGAGGATTTCTAAGGTGTTTACCTACCATCTCGCTATCCTTACCGTTATTTTTGTACCGATCGGTATAATAATCTCAAGTTTTGAGTTAGATCAAGATAAATTTATAAAATGAATGATTACTGCATATAGACAACGTATGACAGCCGCATTACCATTTAAGGGAGTTCAGGAATAAGTGACAGATAGATTTATGACAGGCGGAACTTCTGGCCGACCACGCTGTTTTGACCAAGAGACAGCGTTAGAAGAGGCATTAAAAGTTTTTTGGAATCAAGGGTATGAGGGTGCATCACTCACAGACCTAACGAAAGCTATGGGGATTAATAAACCCAGCATGTATGCGACTTTCGGCAACAAAGAACAGCTCTTCCTGCAGGCCGTTGATATGTACAAGCGACGTGAAAGCGAGTTCTTCTATCAGGCGCTTGAACAGAAAAACATCCGCGACGTCATTACTGGTATTCTGTCTGGCTCTGCTCAAGCACACTGCTGCGATGAAAAACCAAAAGGCTGCCTAATGATACAGGGCGCACTGGCTTGCAGCTCAGAAGCCAGCACCATCAAGCAAACCCTGATGGCTAGCCGCAATGAGATGGGAGAGACTCTCCACCAAAGGTTTGAAAAAGCGCAACAAGAAGGTCAATTGATCGAAGGCGCCAACCCGAGAGTAATGAGCCACTACCTTGCGACTGTTCTTAACGGTTTATCCGTCCACTCGGTGGATGATATTTCAGAAGAAATGATCCATGCCGTGGCTAACATGGCGATGAGCAATTTGCTTTCATGCTGCATTCAGCCAGACTGAACACTCTCCCAATCGCACAAGAGTTCACGCTTTTTCTGCCCTAAGTTTGTTTAGATAATCAACCAATTGCTCATACTATCAGCAAACACATTGCTCAGCTCTCAGAGTTGAGCTCGCTATCTGGACTTAATTGGTTAAAAACTGTATAAACAGACAGTAATGAATTCCATTAATTTTGAGTTAGAGGACCAACCATGGCTGTAATCGTCAAGTACGTGGTAGAACGCAACGGAGAAGAGAAAATGACTTTTACCTCTAAAGCGGAAGCTGACGCCTATGACAAAATGCTTGATATGGCTGATGAGCTTTTTGAGCTACTAGGTAAAAGTGAGTTGCTGGAAGATGAAGGCAAGCAAGAAGACTTGGCTATGTTCCTGGCACAAAACAAAGAAGAAGTACTTTTCGCACTTGGAGCTAAACGTAAACCTGCGCCAAAGAAAAAGAAAATTGAAGCGGTTGAAGACGCTGAAGAAGATTCAGCTCAAGAAGACGCAGCATAACATCACGCTAAACAAATGTATAAAACCTCAGCAATTGCTGAGGTTTTTTGTTTTAGGGGAAACTAATCGCCTCACGTTTACCCTAATTCCCTACTCATCTCTGAGTTACTATTTCTACCGTCTAGTCGTCATGAGAAAATTGAGATGAGTTATATTGTCGAAGTCTGTATCGATAACATTGAATCCCTTCACCGTGCAATTGAAGGTGGTGCAGGCCGTATTGAACTTTGTTCATCACTGGCACTAGGTGGCCTCACACCAAGCTTTGGTTTGATGAAACAAGCGGGCAAACTCTCATCCGTGCCTGTGTATGCCATGATTCGTCCTCGTCAGGGCGACTTTCTCTACACCGAGGAAGAGATTAAAAGCATGTTGATTGATATCGAAGCGGCTGCCGATGCTGGTTTACATGGTGTGGTTCTTGGCACTTTGAGTGCGGATGGTCATATTGATATGAACGCCGCTAAACGTCTGATCAACCAAGCCAAATCCCTCAATCTAGGCGTCACTTTCCATCGCGCGATTGACCAATGCGCCGATTATCAGAGATCTATTGAAGATATTGCCGAACTTGGTTGCGAACGTGTTCTTACATCGGGACTTGCTACTAACGTCGAACAAGGCCTTGATGTTCTTCGTCATATGGTAGAGCTTGCTGACAATCGCTTCTCAATTATGGCAGGCGCAGGCCTAAACGCAGAAAATGTCTGCAAGATCGTTTCTGAATCTGCTGTTCAGGAAGTGCATTTATCGGGTAAATCCACACGGCCAAGCAAAATGAAGCTCATCGCGGATCAAGCCAAAATGGGCAATCAGAATATTGATGACCTTGTTGTCCCGGTCACGGATCCACAAGCGATTGAAAAGGTAGTAAAAGCTCTCACTTCTTCGTAATTCTTCTCTCCCGCCTGACTTTGAAATGCTAACCTTTTGATAGCAAAAGGAGAGTCTTATGAGTAAAGGCAAACTGGATAAAAAGTTTTACGAAAAGGAACTGGCTCGGCTTCAAGTTGAATTGGTTAAGCTGCAAGAATGGGTCAAGCAAGAGGGTCTCAAAGTCGTTGTGATTTTTGAAGGCCGAGACGCGGCAGGCAAAGGCGGCGTCATCAAACGTATCACTGAAAAGCTCAACCCTCGTATCTGTCGCATTGCAGCCCTACCTGCTCCAACCGAGAAAGAAAAGACCCAATGGTATTTCCAGCGCTATGTGGCGCACCTTCCTGCTGCTGGTGAAATGGTTTTATTTGACCGTAGCTGGTACAACCGCGCAGGCGTCGAAAAAGTCATGAACTTCTGTACCCAAGAACAATATGACGAATTTCTGCGATCATGCCCCGAATTTGAACGTATGTTGCAGCGTTCTGGGATTATTTTACTCAAATATTGGTTTTCAGTTTCAGATGAAGAGCAGGAGAAGCGCTTCCTTGAACGGATTAATACACCGGTAAAACGCTGGAAATTTAGCCCAATGGATTTGGAGTCACGCAATCGCTGGGCGGAGTATTCTGCAGCCAAAGACAAAATGTTTGCCTACACAGACACCAAACAGTGCCCATGGTGGGTTGTGCCCTCTGATGACAAAAAGCGCGCTCGCTTAAACTGTATCAGTCACTTACTGGAGCAAATTGATTATCAGGAACTTACCTATCCAGAAATCTCACTGCCTGAGCTCAGTAAAGAGGGTTACATCCGCGCTCCCATTGAAGAACAAACTTTTGTTCCTGAAAAATACTGAAGCTCGCTAAGCCATTAGAAGAAACAGTATTTCGCTGCGTGTTTAGCGCAGCGCATCATCAATGCTTTGTTCACCCAGGTGGCGCACATCTTTGCCTTTAACAAAGTAGATGATGTATTCGCAGATGTTTTGGCAGCGGTCCCCTACTCGCTCAATCGCGCGTGCAGACCACATAACCTGTAGAATATGGGGAATGTTCTTCGGATCTTCCATCATATAGGTCATCAACTGGCGGATAACGGCTTCATACTCCGCATCAATTTTATCATCCAGCTTATACACTTCCGCAGCCGAATCGACATCCATACGAGCAAATGCATCTAAAACCTGATGCAGCATGCCTATCGCTTGACGACAAAGTGGTTCAAGGGACACCTGAAACATCTGCTCTTGAGATGACGGACTTTCAATCGCCACATACGCCATTTTGGTTGCCACGTCCCCAATACGTTCAAGATCGGTGATGGTTTTGATGATAGCCATGATCAAGCGTAGGTCTTTGGCCGTTGGCTGACGTTTGGCAATAATTCGTGTGCAGGCTTCATCGATAGAGACTTCCATCGCATTCACTTTGTGATCGTCACGCACGACTTTACGCGCTAGCTCAATGTCCTCTTTGTGCAGTGCCTGCATAGCAAAAGATAACTGCTGCTCAACCAGCCCTCCCATCGTCAGAACGTGGGTTCGGATGGATTCTAATTCGACATTAAACTGTCCTGATATGTGACGTCCAAAGTTCATGAAATATCTGTATCTCCCTTATTAACCGTATCTACCTGTGATGTAGTCTTCCGTTTGCTTTTTCAATGGTGACGTGAAAATTGAATCTGTATCTGAGTACTCGATCAACTTACCCATATGGATAAACGCCGTGTGATCGCTGACCCGTGCAGCCTGCTGCATGTTATGAGTAACAATAACTACAGTATATTTGGTTTTAAGATCATTGATCAGTTCTTCTATCGTCAGAGTGGAAATTGGGTCCAGCGCAGAGGTCGGTTCATCAAGAAGTAATACTTCAGGTTCAATCGCAATTGCACGGGCAATCACCAAACGCTGCTGCTGACCACCAGACAAACCAAACGCATTTTCATGCAGCCTGTCTTTCACCTCTTCCCATAACGCCGCAGCACGCAGAGAGCGCTCAACAGCGTCATCGAGAACTCGACTGTTGCGAATACCCTGCAAGCGTAAGCCATACACCACATTTTCATATATCGATTTTGGAAATGGGTTCGGGCGCTGAAACACCATTCCAACACGGCGGCGTAGTGTCGCCACATCAACCTGTGGGTGATAAATATTTTTGCTATGCAGTTTCACTTTCCCTTCCACGCGGCACCCTTCAACCAGATCATTCATTCGGTTGATGCAACGTAGGAGCGTCGACTTACCACACCCTGAAGGCCCGATAAACGCCGTCACCTGACCTTTAGGAATGCGCATGGAGATATCGCTCAGTGCCTGAGTGTTCTGATAGAACAGGTTTAGGTCTTCGATTGCAATCGCCGTCTGTTCATCACTCAGGTTGTTCACGTCTAATGGTGCCTGATAGCCCAATGTCTGATTGACTGAAAACATCTCTTAATCTTGCCCCAGAGTTCGATATTTCTCGCGTAGGTTATTGCGAATACTGATCGCCGTCAGGTTCAGTCCGACGATGACACTCACCAGCAAGAACGACGTCGCGTAAACCAACGGCCTTGCACTTTCAATATTAGTGGTTTGGAAACCAACATCATAGATGTGGAAACCTAAATGCATGAATTTTCTATCCAGATGCAAAAATGGGAATTGGCTATCAACTGGCAAGCTAGACGCCAATTTTACCGCCCCCACCAGCATCAAGGGCGCTACCTCGCCTGCAGCACGGGCAACGGCCAGAATCAGTCCAGTAATGATCGCAGGACTTGCCATTGGTAATACAATTCGCCACATCGTCTCAAACTGAGTTGCACCGAGCGCCAAAGAACCATGACGGACGGAGCTCGGGATGCGGGTCAAACCTTCTTCGGTAGCCACGATCACAACAGGGAGCGTCAGTACCGCCAATGTTAACGCTGACCAAAGGAGACCCGGCGTACCAAATGTCGGCGTTGGCAATTTCTCAGCATAAAACAGGGAATCGATTGAGCCGCCTAAGGTATAGACAAAAAAGCCGAGTCCAAATACCCCATAAACAATTGATGGGACACCAGCGAGGTTTATAACCGCGACACGAATCAAACGAGTAAAAGCATTATTTTTCGCGTATTCGTGGAGATAAATAGCAGCAATCACGCCCAATGGCATAACGATAATCGACATGATCAATACCAGCAGAACCGTACCGAACATGGCCGGAAATACGCCACCTTCAGAGTTCGACTCTCTAGGATCATCGGATAAGAATTTCCATGCCTGATGTGCCCACTGAGCCACTTTTTCAACTATCGTCATTTGGTTTGGATACCAAACATCCAAAATCCGACTAAGTGGGATTCGGTACTGATTGCCCTTCATATCTTCGACAATCAGGCCTTGCTGCTCTAATTCTAATCTCAGTGCATCCAGCTGAGATTCCATTTCCGCGAGCTGCAGGCTAAACATGCTCGATTGAGCGTCGTAACGTTTGATGAATTCAGCATCTAAGCGACCATTCAGTTCACGTCTTTTCTTCTCTAAGCGCAACCTGTCAGCCTGAGCACTGATCACTTTGATCTGCTTCTCTACCAAGCGATCAATTTTAGTACGTTGCTTATCGGCAAATACCAGCGCGCTTTCAACATCGGTTTTAGCCTGCTCGCTTACCTTGCCATCAGCAGTAAAATATCCTTTCGGTTGACCGTAAAAGTCCCCACCTCGGGTCCGTTCAATCACCGCCCAACCTTCAGGCTTTGAACGTTCAAGTAAGTCGACTTCCAGAATAGAAACAAAGTCAGCAGGGTAAATATCCCGATTGGCAATCTTAATACTCAGTCTTTGAACTAAGCCTTTCTCCTCGACTTCAGGAGTGAGCGCAATGTCCATTTCGCGTAAGTGGCTAATCGGCACATATTCTTCAGCGTAAAGCTGACCAATCAAGACGTCACCCTGTTCAGTTTTCCACTGATAAAGGGGAGCAGGCCAGAAATAGGACAAACCTTTCCAACCGATAAGCAGCAGCAAACCAAGCACTGACAGCAAACTAATGCTGACTGCTCCGCCTGTTAGCCAGACCCAAGGTGAACCGGACTTTAGCCACTTAAACACGATCAATGCCCCTCGGATAACTTCGATTACAGCGCACGATATTTATCCCTTAACCTTTGACGAACCCATTCCGCGAGCGAGTTAACCGCGAAAGTAAACACCAGCAAAATCAGCGCCGCCAAAAACAGAATACGATAGTGAGAGCTGCCCACTTCAGACTCAGGCATTTCAACTGCGATAGTGGCTGACAGGGTGCGCATACCTTCTAGAATATTCCAATCCATGATTGGCGTATTACCTGTAGCCATGAGCACAATCATGGTCTCGCCGACGGCACGCCCCAGCCCCATCATGATGGCAGAAAAGATACCTGGGCTTGCGGTGAGTAGCACGACATGAATCAGGGTTTGCCAAGGCGTAGCACCTAACGCCAGAGAGCCGTCTGATAGATGTTTTGGCACCGAGAAAATCGCATCTTCTGCAATGGTGAAAATGGTAGGAATGACGGCAAAGCCCATTGCAAAACCGACCACCAGCGCGTTACGCTGATCAAAGCCAATTCCCTGCTCGGCAAGATACGCACGGACATCACCATTAAACAACCACTGTTCAATATTGCCACTCTGACCCAAAATCACGACAGTAAACAACATCATCGCAGGCATCAGAATCAGCGCATGCAAACCATTGGGGAACCGACTGCTCCAGGTGCGTGGCAGCTTGTGCCAAATCGCCCCGATGGCAACGGTTGAAATGGGTAAGAACAACATCAGCGACACCACAGCCGCCAGATGGCTCTCTACAATCGGTGCGAACCATAGCCCGGCTAAAAAGCCAATGATCACGGTCGGTAGCGCTTCCATCAGTTCAATCGAAGGCTTCACCACTCGGCGCATGGATGGCGTCATAAAATAAGCTGTGTAAATTGCGCCTAATACAGCAATCGGCACAGCAAACATCATGGCAAATGCTGCTGCTTTTAACGTACCAAATGCGATGGGCACTAGGCTGAATTTGGCTTCGAACTCATCGTTCGCCGATGTGGTTTGCCAAACAAATTCCGGCTTTGGATAACTTTCATACCAGACTTTCTGCCACAGCGAAGATAAAGAGATTTCCGGGAATGGATTATCAACGTAAGCCACATTGAGCTGTGAGTCGGACAGGGTTAGCAGGTGCTTTTCATTGTTAGACATTGCCGCCAATTGCGGCGCTTTATCGTAAGCTCGTTTAAAAATCACCAGTTTTTCGCTGGTGGTGTAATGGCTCTGCACCGTGCCATTGATATAAAAGCTGTAAAAACCCTTGCGGTACGTATCAGGCAGCAAGAATTGCAGCTGCGACGCCAGTTTAAAATCACGAATCTGAGTGAGGTGTCTTTGCCCGTCACTCAACACATCAAACCATTGAGAGACTAACCCATCCTGATGACTGACCAACAAAGAATATGCGCCTGACAGCAGTTTAATATCCGTCACCGCGTGTTTGCCCTCGCCCTGACTCAAATCGACCACTTCGCGCACTACGAAGCTTTCAATACCTTTTTTGGCAATCACGACTTCAGAGCCGGTTCTCAGGTAAAGCGTGTTGCCATCAGGCGTAAGAAGCAACTGGTCGAGAGCAACAAATGGCTTAGGAAACTCGAAATTCTGAATCTGCTGATTAGCATCACGCCAACGAATTCGAACACGGTTATCTTGGTAATAACCAGCTAGGGTGACATTGTTATCCACAGCAAAAGCAAACGACCTTAGAGCTGAGCCTGACTCTGTCTGCAAATCAAAATCTAAAGAAAAGTTATCAACTTCGGGAGAAAATATACGCTGCTCACCCTGCAGAAGACTGGTCATCTCAGGTCGATATAATAACACTTGGCCGTTAGCCATTGCCGCACCCAACCAACCCTGTGCTGGGTTGCCCGAGCTGTACAGTGAATACTGAGCGCCTAGTTCAACCGATAAACTGGGCTGTTGTGACCAGCTCGTCAGCGACCAGAAATCAACATAACCGGCCTCAGATACCACATAGGCATGCTCGCCATAATCATCAATTCCAGCAGCCACTGGCGCTTTAGTGGTAATAGACTGGATAGCAACATTTGGAGTGAATTTTGCGTCAGAGAAAAGAGGCAGGACCATCATTGCCAGATAAACGAAGATCAAAACCAGCGCAGCCAAAACACCGACACCACCTGTCGATACCGCTAACCGAACTAAACGATCTTTGATTAGTCGCTTTCGATCACGTTCTCGCAATGAAAATTCGGCTTTGGCCATTTCTCTCACTTACCTGCATTTGCCCATGGGTATAATATTTCGATTAGGTGACAATTATATTACAGATCGCAATAAACAACTGAAAATAATGCAATAAGATCATGCAATAAAAGTGTCATACAAACCCCTTAATTTCTAAGCCAGTTCCATTTTTACCACCTAAATTTGGTTAGGCTCGTCAGTAAAGGTCAGGTTATGAGTGCAGAAAAGCTTTACATTGAAAAAGAATTGAGTTGGTTGTCTTTCAATGAACGTGTGCTCCAAGAAGCCGCAGATAAAACGGTGCCTCTCATCGAAAGAATTCGTTTTTTAGGTATATTTTCCAATAATTTAGATGAATTCTATAAAGTCCGATTTGCCGATGTGAAACGTCGAATCCTAATTAATCAGGAACGTGGTGGTAACGACAATTCCAAACACTTGCTGACTAAAATGCAGACCAAGGCTCTCAAACTTAACGAACGCTTCGATGAGTTATACGCTGAGCTGATCCGCGACATGGCGCGCCGACGTATCTTTCTCGTCAATGAAACTCAGCTCAACGAGTCGCAAGAAAAGTGGGTCAAAAAGTATTTCCGCAATCAGGTTCTCCCACATATCACCCCTCTTCTGATGCGAGACGATATTGATGTCCTGCAGTTTCTTAAAGATGAGTACGCTTACATCGCGGTTGAACTGCGTAAAGAAGAGCAGAAGCAATATGCGTTGATCGAGATCCCGACCGATCACCTGCCCCGCTTTGTGATGGTTCCCGAGCAGAAAGGCAAACGACGCAAAACCATTATCTTACTCGACAATATAATTCGTTACTGCCTTGATGAGTTGTTTAGCGGCTTTTTTGATTATGACGAGCTAAACGGTTACGCGATGAAAATGACTCGCGACGCGGAATATGACCTTAGCCATGAGGTGGAACATAGCCTACTTGAGCAGATGTCAGAAGGGGTCAGTCAGCGTCTGACGGCAATGCCGGTCCGCTTCGTTTACGAACGTGACATGCCGGAAGAAATGCTGGAGTTTCTGTGCCACAAACTGCAAATATCCAACTACGATAGCTTGATTCCCGGTGGGCGTTACCACAATTTCAAAGACTTCATCGGCTTTCCCAATGTCGGACGCGAGTATTTGGAAAACAAGCCATTGCCACCGATGAAGTGCGCCGATTTCGACGGCTATGCCAACAAATTTGATGCGATCAAAAATCAGGACATCCTGCTTTACTACCCATACCACAGCTTTGAGCACATTTCTGAGTTAGTCCGCCAAGCTTCATTCGACCCTAAAGTGCTCAGCGTTAAGATCAATATTTACCGTGTCGCCAAAGACTCTCGTCTGATGAACTCGTTGATCGATGCAGTACACAATGGCAAGCAGGTAACGGTCGTTGTAGAACTGCAAGCTCGATTCGACGAAGAAGCCAATATTGAATGGTCAAAAGTCCTCACTGAAGCTGGCGTGCAAGTCATTTTTGGTGCTCCGGGTCTGAAAATCCACTCCAAACTCCTACTCATTAGCCGACGAGAAAACGATGAAATCATCCGCTATGCCCATATCGGAACTGGTAACTTTCATGAAAAAACGGCCCGTATTTATACCGATTTCTCATTACTGACTGCTGACCCAGAAATCACTAATGAAGTACGCAATGTCTTCGGTTATATCGAAAATCCATACCGTCCAGTAAGGTTTGAACACCTGATAGTTTCACCACGTAACTCACGCAAACAACTCTATCGTCTAATCGATGGTGAAATCGCCAATGCTAAAGCTGGAAAAAAGGCCGCCATTACACTGAAAGTGAATAATCTGGTCGACAAAGGTCTGGTCAATAAGCTCTACGGTGCCAGTGCTTCTGGGGTAGAAATCAAGATGATTATCCGCGGGATGTGTTCATTGGTACCTGGGGTCGAAGGAGTCAGTGAAAACATTAAGATCATCAGCATCGTTGATCGTTTTCTTGAGCATCCGCGGGTCATCATCACGCACAATGATGGAGATCCACAGGTTTACATTTCCTCCGCTGACTGGATGACACGCAATATCGACTACCGCATCGAAGTTGCTGCTCCAGTGCGTGACCAACGTCTTAAACAGCGAATTATTGATATCATTAACATCCACTTTACCGATACAGTAAAGGCCCGCTGGATAGACAAAGAAATGAGCAATACCTATGTTCCGAGAGGTAACCGTAAGAAAGTTCGCTCGCAGATTGCTATTTATGACTATCTTAAAAATGTAGAAAAACAAACAAAGAAACGTAAAGAACAGTCCCTTACTCATGACTCAATCTCCGGAAATTCGTGATGTTGCCGCAATTGACCTTGGCTCTAACAGCTTCCACATGGTGGTGGCTCGTGTCGTAGACCAAGATCTGCAACTGGTCAGCCGACATAAGCAGCGAGTTCGCCTCGCTGCTGGCTTAGATGCTCAAAAAAATCTAGATAATGCTTCGATTGAGCGAGGCCTTGAATGCCTTGCTATGTTTGCGGAACGCCTACAAGGCTTCGAGGAATGCAATGTACGTATTGCGGCTACACATACTCTTCGTCAAGCCAACAATGCCCACATTTTCCTCCAACGTGCGAGAGAAGTGCTGCCATTCCCTATTGAAATTATCCCCGGCGTCGAAGAAGCACGTTTAATCTACCTTGGGGTAGCACACACCCAGCCAGAGTCAGACTCAAAACTCGTGGTTGATATTGGTGGCGGCAGTACTGAGATGATCATTGGCAGGGGGTTTGACCCGGAGCTGATCAACAGTAAACAAATGGGTTGCGTCAGCTATACCAAGCTTTACTTCGCTAACGGCAAGCTCTCGCGCAAAAATTTTGCTAAAGCAATACTCGCAGCCGAACAAAGATTAGAATCCATTGCTCATCGTTACTGTAAGAAAGGTTGGGAGATTGCGTTTGGCTCGTCGGGTACGATTAAAGCGATTCGAGAAGTCTTGATTGGCATGGGCTACGATGATGGCATCATCACCGCTAAGCGTCTCGACAAGTTAGTCGAAAAGCTGTGTGAATGGCCCACGATTGAGGATATTGATCTCAGTGGGTTAACACCAGACAGAAAGCCTGTTTTTGCCGCCGGCGTGGCCATTCTGATGGCGATCTTTAAAGACCTCAAAATAGACGAAATACACTTTTCAGAAGGTGCGTTACGTGAAGGTTTGCTGTTCGAAATGGAAGATGGTTTTAAACGATCAGATATTCGGATGAGAACCACGGAAAACCTAGCCAGCAAGCATTTGGTTGACCTTGACCATGCGGCAAGAATTAAACATCAGGCGCAATCTTTCCTGCAACAGGTGCATCAGGATCTCGGTATCAAAAAGAGCTCAGAGCTATTTGATTTGCTCGACTGGAGCGCCCTGCTTCATGAAGTCGGCCTCAGCATCAGTTTACAAGCCTTCCATCGTCATTCCGCTTATATTCTTCGTCACACCTACATGCCAGGGTTTAACCGCGAACAACAAACGGTGCTGGCCATGCTAGTCCGCTTTCAGCGTAAGGCGCTTAAGCTACATGAAATGGAAGAGTTCACGTTATTCAAGAAAAAACACATCATTGGTGTGATTCGTATCTTACGCCTCGCGATCTTACTCAACGGTCAACGTAACGAAGACGCTTTGCCAAAACTGATGTTGAGCATAGACGGTGATACATGGACATTGATTTCAGACGATGACGAGTGGCTAGAGCACAACAAACTGCTGCATGCTGATTTGATGACTGAACAAGAATACTGGCACAACGCGGGTTGGGCGCTGAATTTCTAACTGTATAGCCTGAGATGCTCGATAACCATTGGTAGTGTTATCGGGTTGCTTAACAAAGTAAGTTAGATACGCTTACAGCGGTGAGCATCAAATCAGACGCTTAATCGACAATACCTACTTTTGCCAGCTCACTGCGTGCAATCTCTTCGGAGATCGGCACATAGCCATCTTTTTCGACCAGTTTTTGCCCTTGCTGTGAGTACATAAAGCGAATGAATTCTCGCTCAATCGGCGGTAGCGGTTTAAACGGGTTCTTGTTTACGTAGACATAGAGATAGCGTGATAGTGGGTACTTACCTGTCAGGATGTTTTCCTGACTCGCCTCAATGTAATCCTCACCCTGCTTAGCAATGGGAAGCAGTTTCACTCCAGAGACTTGGTAACCTACCCCAGAGTACCCAATAGTATTGATCGCAGAGGCAACGGATTGAACAACGGACGCTGAGCCTGGCTGTTCATTGACATTACTTTTAAAGTCTCCGCCACACAGCGCATTATTCTTAAAGTATCCGTAAGTACCAGAGACCGAGTTACGACCGAACAACTGCATACTGCGTTTAGCCCAATGATAATCGAGCCCTAACTCAGCCCAAGTAGAAATAGATTGAGTCCCGCCACAACGCAGCGTTGCAGAAAAAATATTGTCTAGCTGTGTAAAGTTGAGCCCTTTCAGCGGGTTGTCTCGGTGAACGAAGATTCCAATCGCATCAATGGCAATTCTGAGTTCTGTTGGCTTGTAGCCGTGTTCACGCTCAAAGGCTTCAATTTCCCGATTTCGCATCGGTCGGCTCATTGGCCCGAATTGAGCAGTCCCTTCGGTTAACGCTGGCGGAGCCGTTGAAGAACCAGAGGCTTGCACCTGACCATTCACGCTCGGGTAAAGTTGCTTAAACTCTTCTACCCACAAGGTTGTCATGCCTGCTAATGTGTCAGAACCAACACTGGTTAAACTCCCGGTAATACCGGGCACTTTTTGATATTCAGATAGGCTCGTTGAAGCCGCTTGAACACCAAAGGAAAAGCAGGCAGAAACAATAAGAGTAGTGAGCGCTAACTTCATTAATTCACCACCAAGCGCGGCGGTAGAACGAATGAGAATTTACTGCCGACACCCACTTCGGACTGTATTTCTAGATGCGAGTCGTGATGCGTCAAAGCGTGTTTCACGATCGCCAGACCAAGGCCGCTTCCTCCGGTATCTCTAGATCGTGCTTTGTCCACTCGATAGAAGCGCTCAGTGAGTCGGTGTAGGTGTTGAGGTTCAATGCCTTCGCCTCCATCTTCCACCTCTAAACATGCACCCTGCGCAGTCTGATACCAACGCACTCGAACATCCGCTCCTGCTGGCGTGTATTTCACCGCGTTATAAACCAAGTTTGAAATGGCACTACGTAATTGGTCTTCATCACCAAGTACACGCAGGCTGTTATCAATATCAAAGTTCAGCTTATGCTGCTGATCGCCACTCAGGCTCGCCGCTTCTTTCTCCAACACATCTAGCATTGCTGGGACGTTCACTACATCTTCCAGTTCATGCATTGGTGCCGCTTCAATCTTAGATAATGTGAGTAATTGATTAACCAAGCTGTTCATACGATTGAGCTGCTCGGTCATTACGCCATGGGCTTTGGTCCACATCGGGCCGACAACCATATCCGGGTCTTCAGTCATTTCAAGATAGCCTTGCAACACCGTCATTGGCGTACGCAGCTCATGAGAGACATTGGCAAAGAAGTTACGACGCATGCCTTCTAACTGCTTAAGCTGAGACACATCACGTACCACCATCAGGTGCTCACCTTCGGTGTACGGTACAATACGCAGCTCAAGCATACGCTCGACATTAAGTGGCGAACGCATTTCAAGCGGCTCAGAGAAATCTTGTTTATTAAGATACTTAATGAAATCTGGCGTGCGGATAAGGTTGGAAATCGGCTGACCTGAATCGTCCGGCCAACGGAAGCCGAGTAAGTGTTGGGCGAGCTTGTTGCACCAAACAATGTTGCCTTCACTACGGAACACAACAACCGCATCCGGTAAGGATTCAGCACCATTGCGGAATCGGCGAATCAGATTGGTCAGCTCTTTGCGCTTTTTACGCTGGCGCTGCTGCAAGCGGTAGATACCGTTAAATAACGACTCCCAGTTGCCGCTTCCCGATGGTGGTGTCAGGCGCTTTTCATCCCACAACCACGCCGACAGGCGCATCTGATTATGCAGATGCCATACAAGCTGCAAAACCGTGGCAGCTAGAAGCAACCACGGCATATGACCGAAAATCCATCCGACAATCACCCAAGGGGTGTAAAAAAAAGCCAGCTCCCAGGCTAGCTTTTTCCAAGTTAACCGCTCTACCACTTACCTCTCCAGATGGTAAATTTAAATTATGCCTTGGTTGAGAAACGGTAGCCTGCACCACGTACCGTCTGAATCAACTTGTCATGGCCTGCCGCTTCTAACGCCTTGCGCAGACGACGAATGTGTACATCAACAGTACGGTCTTCAACATACACGTTGGTTCCCCATACGTTGTTCAACAGTTGCTCGCGGCTGTAAACACGCTCTTGGTGCGTCATAAAAAAGTGCAGCATCTTGAACTCAGTTGGGCCCATATCCAGTGGCTGATCGTTCGCGGTTACACGGTGCGAGACTGGATCCAGTTTCAAGCCCTGCACATCAATCACATCTTCAAGTGCCGTTGGCGTCACACGGCGAATCACCGCTTTAAGACGCGCCACCAGCTCTTTTGGCGAGAATGGCTTAGTGATGTAGTCATCTGCGCCGACTTCCAGACCACGAACCTTGTCTTCTTCTTCACCACGTGCTGTTAACATCACAACTGGAATGTTGCGCGTCAGCTCTTCACGTTTCATATGTTTGATGAAGTTGATGCCGCTGCCACCAGGTAGCATCCAGTCTAGCAATACTAGATCTGGGAAGGGTTCAGCTAGCTTAGTCACCGCACTATCGTAGTCTTCAGCTTCGACCGCTTGGTAACCTTTTTGCTCAAGAACAAAGCAAAGCATTTCACGAATTGGTGCTTCGTCTTCAACAACCAGAATCCTTCTAGACATAATTGAATAACCTTTGAGTTAGTTGAATTTAATCGGGTATTTACCCTTTGCAACGATAGGCATTATTACCATCAATTATGACACTTTTGTGACCTTTGAAAACAAATTTTCATATAACTTTCATCCCACTATTGCGCGCTTGCATTAGGACAAGCGCAGCAAAAGTCTTTATGATGAGCGACCAAACTTCAGGTATAGAGAAAGTGTATGTGGTTTAAAAACTGTCTGGTTTACCGTTTTAACCGAGATATTGAATTCAAAGCAGACGAGCTGGAAAAGCAGCTTGAAGAGTTTCGTTTTACACCGTGTGGTAGTCAGGACAAGCAAAAGTTTGGCTGGGTCACTGCTATGGGTAAACATGGCGACATGATGACTCACGTATCTGAAAACCGCATTCTGATCTGCGCGAAGAAAGAAGAGAAAATGCTGCCAGCGTCTGTGATCAAAGAATCACTCAATGCAAAAGTTGAGGCGATGGAAGCACAAGAAGGCCGACCTCTGAAGAAAAAAGAGAAAGATAATCTCAAAGATGACATTGTCATGGATTTGCTACCGCGCGCATTCAGCCGCAGCAACCATACCTTTGTTCTTATTCTGCCTAAAGAAGGCTTTATTTTGGTAGATGCCAGCAGCTATAAGAAAGCGGAAGATGTGCTCGCCCTTCTGCGTAAGACCATGGGTAGCCTACCTGTCGTGCCAGCCATTCCAGAGAAAGCCGTTGAAACCACATTAACTGAATGGGTGAAAACGGGCGAAACTCCAGTTGGAATGCAAATGTTGGACGAAGCTGAACTTAAGTCGGTTCTCGAAGAAGGCGGTGTGATCCGCTGTAAGAAACAAGAACTGACGGCAGACGAAATTCGCAGTCACATCGATGCCGATAAGGTAGTCACTAAACTGGCTCTTTGGTGGCAAGAGCGTATTGAGTTCATTCTGGCAGAAGATGGCAGTATCAAGCGCCTTAAATTCTCTGATGAACTGAAAGATCAGAATGATGATATTCCTCGTGAAGATCAGGCTGCACGATTTGACGCTGACTTCTCACTCATGTGCGGCGAGTTAAGCGCCTTCCTGCCGAACTTATACGAGTGTTTAGGCGGATTACCTCACCCTAACGCTTAACCTCCTCTCTAGGTGCTCGACGTGTTCGAGCGCCTATCTGTAATCTCCTCACCTAAGTTATGGACTTTTTTCTAGTCACAGGTCACGTTTTGGCGTAAAATTTGCGCCCCAATTCCATAAGGTGGAATGGACCTGACTTGAGATCAGACTAAGAGAATTACACATGACTACTGAGAAAGCATTCGTACCTGAGCTACTGTCACCAGCGGGTAGCCTGAAAAATATGCGTTACGCCTTTGCCTATGGTGCAGACGCGGTATACGCAGGCCAGCCTCGTTACAGCCTTCGCGTACGTAACAACGAGTTCAACCACGAAAACCTAAAAATTGGTATCGACGAAGCGCACGCTCAAGGCAAAAAGCTTTACGTGGTATGTAACATCCAGCCACACAACTCCAAGCTAAAGACCTTCATCCGTGACCTTAAGCCTGTGGTTGAAATGGGTCCTGATGCGCTCATCATGTCGGATCCGGGGCTGATTATGATGGTTCGTGAAGCATTCCCAGAGATGCCAATTCACCTGTCAGTTCAAGCCAACGCCGTCAACTGGGCAACGGTTAAATTCTGGGCAGCCAATGGCGTTGAACGTGTGATTGTTTCTCGTGAGCTTTCTCTGGAAGAGATCGAAGAAATTCGCGAGCACTGTCCTGAAACCGAACTTGAAGTGTTCGTTCACGGTGCGCTTTGTATGGCTTACTCTGGTCGTTGTCTCCTATCTGGTTACATCAACAAGCGTGACCCTAACCAAGGTACATGCACCAATGCATGTCGTTGGGAATACAACGTCGAAAAAGGCAAAGAGAACGACTCTGGCGATATCGTTGAAGCCTTCGACCCTAACGAAGCGCAAGCCGTTGAAGTGCAAGATGAACGCCCTGAGGCAACACTTGGTCTAGGTAAACCAACCGACGAAGTGGTACTGCTTTCTGAAAGCCACCGCCCAGAAGAAAAGATGGCGGCGTTTGAAGATGAGCACGGCACTTACATCATGAACTCGAAAGACCTGCGTGCCATTCAGCATGTTGAGCGTCTGACTAAAATGGGTGTCCACTCACTAAAGATTGAAGGTCGTACTAAATCATTCTACTACTGTGCACGTACCGCTCAGGTTTATCGTAAAGCGATCGACGATGCTGTCGCGGGCAAGCCATTCGATGAAAGCCTGATGACCACACTTGAGAGCCTAGCTCACCGTGGCTATACAGAGGGTTTCCTACGTCGTCATACGCACGACACTTACCAAAATTACGACTACGGTTATTCCGTATCTGATGCTCAGCAATTTGTCGGTGAGTTCACGGGTAAACGTCGTGGTGATCTAGCTGAAGTTGAAGTAAAGAACAAATTCGTTATTGGTGACAGCCTTGAGCTTATGACACCGAAAGGCAACGTTGTCTTTACCCTCGAAGCGATGGAAAACCGTAAATCACAACCCGTTGATGACGCAAAAGGAAACGGCCACTTTGTTTTTATTCCTGTACCTCAGGACATGGACTTAGAATACGGTCTGTTAATGCGCAATCTTAATAATGGTCAGGATACCCGTAACCCAACAGGTAAATAACCATGGCGTTGTTGATCACGGATAAGTGCATTAACTGTGATATGTGTGACCCAGAGTGCCCAAACGGCGCGATTACCATGGGTGATACTATCTTTGAGATCGACCCCGATCTTTGCACTGAGTGTAAAGGCCACTATGAGAAGCCGACCTGTCAGTCGGTGTGCCCGATCACTAAGTGCATCATCACTGACCCAAATCATGTCGAGACTGAAGAAGAGTTGTTAGAAAAGTTCGTCATCATCCAAGGGTTAGCCTAAACAGAAAATGCCGCTCCATTGAGCGGCATTTTTATTCTATTGAGTAACCCTGATCAAATACTTTCCAGCAGTTGCTGGCATTCCATCGGCATCACTTTCATTTTTTTCTTCTTCGGTTTACTTACTGCGACTTTTGGAGCGGCAGGTTTAGGCTGTGGTTTCCAACTGGCCAACTCAGCGCCACATCCATCGCCTTTCGGAGGCGCAGCCTGTGGTTTGCAGGTGATGTTCCCTTCAGGGCATTTTAGCCTGACGTGCATATGATAATGATGCCCCCACCACGGCCGTACTTTTCTCAACCAGCTCCGTTCAGCCGATACTTCTTGTGTGCACAGTTTTTCTTTGATGACAGGGTGAACAAAGATGCGTGCAACTTCCTCATCACTCGCCGCCATTTTTATCAGCTCAAAATGGCGTTGGTCCCAGTTTCGTTTGACTAACTGATACTGCTGGAGGTTGACCACGCTCATTGGTTCGGGCTTGCTAAGCTGCTGCGAAGAAAGCTTATCATCAGCCAGCTTGAGCCAAATATCGATATCCAACCCCGTCTGATGGCTTGAATGCCCAGAGGAGAAGCGCCCTCCCTGAGGTAAGGAGATATCACCAATCAGAATACGAGTGTTAAGGCGCTTCGCAGCCAGAGCGGCTAAACGCTGAACAAAACTAACAGCCTGCGGGTGAGCATAGTAACGTTGTCGCTGGCTGCGTAATACTTGATAGCCTTCCCCTTGAAGAGGCAGTGCCGCCGCGCCTGTGAGACAACCGTTGGCATAGCTACCAATCGCTTGAGGAGATTGCGTCGAAGGTGATTGAATCCTCTCCCAAGGGCTGGCTTGAAGCGAAGATGTAAAAAGGAGAAGTACAATGAATCCAGCTTGCTTCAACCATCCTTTGATTGCCAATCCCATGTACTATCTCCTAACGTTTCTGTTTAGTAATGCTCACCGTTGTCGTAGTAAGCTTTAGCATCCAGAGCGGTAAAAATCACCGCGACATCCACATCTTCACCAATCATCCCACGCACTTGCTGAGTAATGATCTCTGCAACGGCATCCTGAGTTTGCTGTCCACGATAAAACCACAATACCTCAACAAACGGATACGCCTGACTCACCTCACCTTCATGATAAAACGTAGTGTAGATGTACTCGAATGTGAAATCTTCACGAGGGCAATCCATGTGCGGCTGCAACTCATCAATCAGAGATTTCGATAAGGTTTGAACCGTTTGCGGCTCGACAGCACGAAAACGTAAATGTGGCATAACTTACTTCCCTTTTTAGTCTTTTCTCCATCATATCAACTCCAACAATAATGTCTTGTCGATTGGACTCCTTGATGATCTTAACGCACATCAACTAGGGTTAATGTTAACCCCTATCGCATCAACTCTTGAGTGCCAGATGGGTAGAAGGAGAAACACTATGACACGAAGATTGATGTACTTGCTTGTCCTCACATACAGCTCTTTTTCGTTTGCTCAGGATTGCATTGGCGTGGTCCCAGCAGGCTCAGTGCATGATTTCTGGAAGTCGGTCAAAGCAGGTAGTGAAAAAGCAGGCCAGGAACTAGGCATTAAAATTTACTTTCGTGGTCCCCACGATGAATCTGATGTCAGTGCTCAGCGCTTCATCATCGATCAAGTCATGGAGAATGCCTGTATTGGCTTAGTCTTAGCACCGAATACCAGAGATAGAGCCTATGATGTCGCCCGCTTGAAAGAAGCGGGTGTACCCACAGTCTACTTTGATCGAGATACTGGCTCTCCTGATGTGGTCAGCGTGATTGCCACTAACAATTATCAAGCAGGCGTCCTCGCGGGAAAAGAAATGGCTAAAAAGCTAGGTAACAAAGGAAGGGTCGCGTTACTCAGAATGAAGAAAGGCGTGATTTCTACCGATGCTCGTGAAAAGGGCTTTGTCGATGGCGCAACTTCATCTGGGCTCGTCGTGGCTGTCGATGGTTATCTTGATACTAAAATTGGAGAAGCTCGTAAAAATGCGGAGCGAATTCTTCAAAGTCAGATTGCTGAATTGGACGGCATATTTACACCTAATGAATCCACTACGTTAGGTGTACTTATGGCTCTGGACACCGTCTCTGCCCCAGAGGGACTGATCCACATCGGCTTTGACTCCAATGACTCTCTGGTGAATGCACTCGAAGACGGTTCTATTTATGGGCTTATCATCCAGCAACCTTTCGAAATGGGCTACAAAAGTGTCTATACCGTATACCAAGCCTTTCTGGGCCAAGAGTATTCCAAAAACATCGCTACCGAGACCATTTTCGTCACTAAAGAAAACATGCTTTTGCCTAGCGTCAATCAGGCACTGTTAATGAAATACGATTAACTCAGACTGTGGTTAATTACGCCGATAAAAACAAAAGGCCGCTGACAAGTCAGCGGCCTTTTTCATACAACACATTTTGCCTTATGGCATTTCGTCAAACTCTGCGCCTTCTTTCTCAACTTGAGGCGGCATCAGATGCTCTTTAGTAATACCCAGTTTCAATGCCAGTGCCGAAGCCACATAGATTGAGGAGTATGTACCTACAGTGATACCCAGTAGAAGTGCAGTGGCGAAGCCATGAATCATAGCGCCGCCTTGCGTGAACAGAGCAATGACTACGAATAAGGTGGTACCGGATGTAATCAAGGTACGGCTCAATGTTTGTGTGATTGAGCTGTTCATGATTTCAGCTGGTTCGCCTTTACGCATCTTGCGGAAGTTTTCTCGAATACGGTCAAATACAACAATGGTATCGTTGAGCGAGTACCCCACTACCGTCAGCAAGGCTGCAACGATTGTCAGGTCAACCTCGATTTGCATCAAGGAGAACACGCCAAGCGTAATGATAACGTCGTGTGCCAGAGCAAGTACCGCACCAGCCGCTAAACGCCATTCGAATCGCACCGAAACGTAAATCAGGATACAGATAAGAGAAACGATGATCGCCAGACCACCTGCTTCTGTTAGCTCATCACCTACGTTTGGCCCTACAAACTCGATACGGCGCATTTCAACGCTTTCACCAGTGCCTTCCTTGATGGCAGAAAGAATTTGGTTACCCAAAGTCTCACCTGCGACACCATCACGAGGGCGCAAACGAACCATCACATCACGAGCACTACCAAAGTTTTGAACCGTTGCGTCACCAAAACCTTTTGCTTCCAGCGCAGTACGAATCTCTTCCAAATCAGCAGGCTGCTCAAAGCCAACTTCAATCAGCGTACCGCCAGTGAAGTCTAGGCCCCAGTTCAACCACTTAGTAGAAAGAGTAAAAATCGACGCGCCAATCATCAGGATCGACAGCACGAAGGCGAATTTCGACCAACGCATAAAGTCGATCAATTTGTCTGCTTTTAGAATCTGAAACATAATAATTCCTAGCCTTAGATCGACAGTTTGTTGATGCGCTTACCACCGTACATCAGGTTCACGATACAACGTGTACCAATGATGGCAGTAAACATAGACGTTAAGATACCGATAGACAGTGTCACCGCGAAGCCTTTGATTGCGCCTGTACCTACAGCAAACAGGATTATTGCGGTAATCAAAGTGGTGATGTTGGCATCGGCAATGGTACTGAATGCGTTCGCATAGCCTTGATGGATCGCCTGCTGAGGGTTTCTTCCGTCACGTAACTCTTCACGTATCCGTTCGAAAATCAAGACGTTAGCATCAACCGCCATACCGACTGTAAGAACAATACCGGCAATACCAGGCAACGTCATCGTTGCTCCAGGAATCATCGACATCACACCAATAATCAGTACGAGGTTTACCATAAGAGCAGTATTGGCAATCAGACCAAACTTACGGTAGTAAAGCAGCGTGAATAGCATAACTGCCGCCATACCCCAGATACACGCCATGATACCCATGTCGATGTTCTGCTGACCCATCGATGGACCAATCGTACGTTCTTCAACAATAGAAATTGGTGCAATCAGAGCACCTGCACGAAGCAGTAGCGCTAGGTTGTGCGCTTCAGCCGCCGAGTCGATACCTGTGATGCGGAAGTTACGGCCAAGCGCTGATTGAATCGTTGCTTGGTTGATCACTTCTTCATGCTTAGTCAGGATAACGCGACCATCTGCCGTCTTACGTCCACTGTCTTTGTATTCTGCAAACACGGTTGCCATCAGCTTGCCAATGTTCTTCTTAGAGAACGCTGACATCTTGTTACCACCTTCGCTATCTAGCGAGATGTTAACTTGCGGGCGGCCATACTCATCCACGCTTGAGCTCGCGTCAGTGATGCTAGAACCACCTAGGATAACGCGTTTCTTAAGCACAACCGGACGACCATCACGGTCTTGTTTGATTTCACTGCCCGCTGGCGCTCGGCCACTGGCTGCAGCAGCGAGGTCTGCTTTGTCGTCGACTTCGCGGAATTCAAGCGTTGCCGTCGCACCCAGAATTTCCTTCGCACGAGCGGTATCCTGAACACCTGGTAGTTCAACAACAATGCGGCTTGCGCCCTGACGCTGTACAAGTGGTTCAGCAACACCCAGTTCGTTAACACGGTTACGCAGAATAGTAATGTTCTGCTCAACAGCGTAGTTACGAATTTCGGTCAGACGTTGCTCAGTAAAAGTGGCAGTCAGAGTGAAACGACCATCAGAGTCTGAGTCAACAAAGGTCATATCAGGATGATTTTGCTGCAGTAAGCGTTTGGCATCCGCAAGCTGCTCTTCATTGCGCAGCAAGACTTCAACCGCCTCTTTGCCTGAAGGGCGAATCGCACGGTAGCGAATCTTTTCTTCACGCAGTTCACTACGGAAAGCTTCTTCCTGCTGGCTGACCAGTTTCTCCATCGCAGCGTCCATATCTACTTCCATCAGGAAGTGAACACCACCTCGAAGGTCAAGACCGAGCTTCATTGGCGCTGCGCCAATTGCTTCTAACCAGTCTGGAGTTGCAGGAGCTAGGTTAAGAGCAACAATATTGTCTTTACCCAGAGCTTCATTGATGACATCGCGCGCACTGATCTGAGTGTCGGTATCGTTGAAGCGTACAAGAATGGATCCATTTTCGAGAGCAATGGATTTATGAGATAAGCCCTTTTCATCAAGAGCTTCAGTGACAGAATCCAGCGTTGACATATCTACAGAGGCGCCACGCGCCCCTGTAACTTGAATTGCCGGATCTTCACCGTAGATATTTGGAAGTGCATACAATGCGGCGATAGCGATGGTAAACACCACCATCAAGTACTTCCATAACGGATAGCGGTTAAGCACAGCGAGGATCCTTTAGCTGTTTTATAGAGACTTCAGCGTACCTTTTGGTAGCACTGCAGTAACGAAATCTTTCTTGATCACAACTTCGTTATTCGTGTTTAGCTCGATTGAGATGTAGTCGTTGTCTTCTGCAATCTTAGTGATTTTACCCACTAGGCCACCGCTAGTCAGAACTTCATCACCTTTGCCCATAGAAGACATCAGGCTCTTGTGCTCTTTCACGCGTTTAGCTTGTGGACGGTAAATCATGAAGTAGAAAATTACCGCGAACATACCAAGCATGATTAGCATTTCGAAACCGCCGCCTGCTGGTGCACTTTCTGCTGCGTAAGCTGGAGAAATAATCATTAAAACAATCCTCTATTATTTTTTATTAATATTCCAAGTTGGGCCTACGCTTTTGAGTTTCAAGAGAAAGAGTGACTATTAGAGATCACTCTCTCAAAAATTCACTGCGTCTGCCTACTTTATTAGCAAAAGCCTCTGGCGAAATGCCAAAGGCTTTAATTCTTTTATCTAGTCAATTACTGCTCTTTCGCCAGTGGTGGCACTTCGCGACCACGACGCTCATAGAACTCTTTGACGAACTCATCAAAGCAATCTTCATCAATCGCCTTACGGATACTTTCCATCACACGTTGGTAGTAACGCAAGTTGTGAATGGTATTCAGGCGAGCACCTAGAATTTCATTACAGCGATCTAAGTGGTGTAGGTACGACTTAGAGTAATTCTGGCAAGTGTAACAGTCACACTCTGGATCCAATGGTGTTGTATCCGTTTTATGTTTCGCATTACGGATCTTGATCACACCACCAGTCACAAATAGGTGACCATTACGGGCATTACGCGTTGGCATTACGCAGTCAAACATATCAATACCGCGACGTACACCTTCTACTAAATCTTCTGGTTTGCCAACACCCATTAAGTAACGAGGTTTGTCTTCCGGAAGCTGTGGACAAGTGTGCTCAAGAATACGGTGCATGTCTTCTTTTGGTTCGCCAACAGCCAAACCACCGACTGCGTAGCCGTCGAAACCGATTTCCGTCAGGCCTTTCACCGATACATCACGTAGGTCTTCGTAAACACCACCTTGAACGATACCAAATAGGTTGTTCTGGTTTTCTAGCTTATCGAAATGATCACGTGAGCGCTGAGCCCAACGCAGCGACATTTCCATCGACTTCTTCGCCTCTGCGTGCGTCGCTGGGTATGGCGTGCACTCATCGAAGATCATCACGATGTCAGACCCAAGGTCTTTTTGGATTTCCATCGACTTTTCTGCGTCCATGAAAATCTTGTCACCGTTTACAGGGTTACGGAAGTGTACACCCTCTTCAGTGATCTTACGGATGTCACCTAGGCTGAATACCTGAAAACCGCCTGAGTCTGTCAGGATAGGACCGTGCCAGTTCATGAAATCGTGCAAGTCGCCATGCATTTTCATGATTTCCTGCCCCGGACGTAACCAAAGGTGGAAAGTGTTACCAAGAAGAATCTCAGCACCTGTGCCTTTAACTTCTTCAGGCGTCATACCTTTAACAGTACCGTAGGTACCAACAGGCATAAACGCAGGTGTCTGAACAGTGCCACGTTCAAAGGTCAGTTGACCACGACGTGCCACACCATCTTTCTTCTTAAGATCAAATTTTAACTTCACGAAGCCTCCAATTGTCAGAGAAACAGTCTGACGATATTTTCGGGGTTATCCCCATTAGGGAGCGGTCGCCTTCCATGCGAGATACAAATCAACCTATTGATTTGCGTCCTAGCTTACTGCTAGCACTCGTAAATAACTAAATTTCAAAAAAGCTGACTAGCGTAAGAGGCAGCTAGTCCGTTTTTTTCTTGATGAACATCGAATCACCATACGAGAAGAAACGATACTTGTTTTCTACCGCATGTTTGTACGCGTTCATCGTATTTTCATAACCTGCAAATGCACTGACCAACATGATCAGTGTCGACTCTGGCAGATGGAAGTTAGTGATTAAACAATCCACTAACTGATATTCGTAACCTGGGTAGATAAAGATTTCAGTATCACCAAAGAAGGGCGCAAGCGCAGTGCCTTTCTTCAATGCATCCTGAGCAGCACTTTCTAGGGAACGTACCGATGTTGTACCCACTGCAATGACTCGACTATTGCGCGCTTTCGCAGCGTTAATCGCATCCACCACTTCTTGGGGTACTTCCACATACTCTGCGTGCATGTGGTGATCGTTGATATTTTCGACCTTAACCGGTTGGAATGTACCGGCACCTACGTGAAGAGTCACATAAGCAAACTCAGCACCTTTCGCCTTGATTTTCTCAAGCAGCGCCTCATCAAAGTGCAGACCAGCTGTCGGCGCAGCCACTGCCCCCGGTTTTTCGTTATAAACCGTTTGGTAGCGCTCTTTATCTGAATCTTCATCTGGGCGATCAATATAAGGTGGAAGCGGCATGTGGCCGATCTCTTCCAAAACCGCCAACACGTTCTTCTCAGCATTGAATTTCAATTCAAACAAGGCGTCATGGCGGGCAACCATTTGTGCAGAATACTCGTCGTTCTCACCAATTAAGATGGTTGAACCCGGTTTAGGCGATTTAGAACAGCGCACATGAGCCAGAATGCTTTTTTCATCCAGCACACGTTCAACCAACACTTCCAGCTTACCGCCAGACTCTTTACGGCCAAACATACGCGCTGGAATCACACGAGTATTATTGAAAACCACAAGATCGCCCGGCTGCACTTGCTCAAGTACATCCGTAAACGTGCCATCGCTTAGCTCACCACTGTTGCCATCAAGTTGAAGCAAACGGCTCGCGGTGCGCTCAGGCTGAGGATAACGAGCTATCAGCTCATCGGGTAAATCAAAGTGGAAATCTGATACTTGCATGTTACTAATCTTTTGTCGTGGATTCTTACGTCGTGATGGAAGTCGAACTGATTCTGTCACAAACAGACGACGAGTTTTTCGCAGCCGACTAGTATATGCCGCACAAGCGCAATAGCAAGGATTGAGATGTGAATTATTGTAATCAATATTGAATTAACAGGTGTATCGAGGAAGGCTGTAAAATTTGCTGGATATTCTGTACATAATTCGCCACATTTTTTTCAAGGTTATCGGAATAAAAATCTATCCAGCTCTCATACTCCCGAGTGGAAAATTACTATATTAAAAGAGAACAAAACAATAACTCTATCACTCAGGAGGCAGCCATGATAAAAGTCGAAGACATGATGACGCGCACCCCCCATACCCTGCTGCGTTCACACCTACTTGCCGACGCAAAACATACCATGGAAGCACTAGATATTCGCCACGTTCCAATTGTCGACGCTAATAAGCAGCTACTTGGCGTGGTTTCTCAACGTGACGTGTTGGCCGCACAAGAATCGAGCTTACAGCAAATCCCAGAAAACCAGTCCTTCACTCTCAATACACCACTTTATGAAGTGATGAAAACAGGTGTCATGACGGTTTCTCCTCAAGCAGGATTGAAAGAAAGCGCCATCTACATGCAGAAGCACAAGGTTGGCTGTCTACCTGTGGTCGAAAAGGGTCAGTTAGTCGGTATTATCACTGACAGTGACTTTGTTGCCATCGCTATCAATTTGCTAGAACTGCAAGAAGAAGCCGAGCCTGAAGAAGTTGAGTGATAATAAAAAAGAGCCTCATAAGTTATTATGAGGCTCTGTGCTTTACCAAATTATTTAAGTAATAGGAGTGGCCCTAGGTCACCACCGCCACAAGTTTCAGCATTGCGTGACTGGAAGCGGTGCTTAACGCGCATTTCAATATCATCAATACTTTCTAGGTCAACAATATCACCATATCTATCACTTAGCTTTACGGAAAGCCTCCACCCTGAAGCTGCTACACTTCTTTCTTTAAACGAATATGTAGGGTTTAGCAATTCTGAATTCTTGTCATAGCTAAGCATGATATTTGCTTTCATCTGCTGGCGGTAACTATCTTTTGCGAAAAAGCCACCATTGGATACATCCCAGAAACGAGCAGAATAAGCAATTAGCTCGTCCTTAACACCATCTTCGTTGTCTGTAAGAGCACCTGGTATACGACTACGCATATAGTTATTCCCGCCGTAGGTTAAATAGGCAGGTGTCGATACTTCTCCAGAAACATCATGGCTTACAACTAGGTTAAGGGAGACTGCATCAATCTTATCCAAATATGTACCAGCATCTAACAAGCAAGTCAGATCTCCTTCATCTGCAACAACTGGCCCTTGGAAGAAATTGGTCCTAGGTAGCTCTTTAACTGTACTAAACTCAGCTGTGAACCAATAATCGGTCCCGACTCGTCTAGAAAGCTGCTGTAGTTTAGCTTTAAAAGCTTCGTCAGCAGTAAGCATTTCTCCTGTTCCGTCAGGCGATGGGTACCACATTGTTTTTCCTCTCAGAGTATCAACGTACCCAAAGATATGCTTTTTCAACGATACGGTATCAGTCGCTTCTTGAGTTGCTCTAAAGTTCCTCACATCATCGAAGCGCTTGAGAGAAGCAAAGTAATCGACAAGTTGCTGAATATCCTGAATCTCAAACACCGAGTTTTTATCGAACCCCCTAGTTCGATCGTAAAAAGGTTCTTGCCATTTATATTCCAATGCCTGAACGGCATAGAAAAGCCACTCCTGTAGCTCTACAAAGTACAACTCAGCTCGCAGTGTCTCAGCAGTCAACTCACTATAGTGAAGTGGATCTGCATAATACCTCTCAGCTTGGCGTACCTCATTCTGATTCAACTGAGCAATTAAGCGACGAGCTTCAGAGCTAAAACCTATCAATCTTTCTACTTCTTGTTCCAGATAAACAAGAGATTTAGCAATATCGACTTTTGTCGTTTCTAACTCCAAGGTGAGTGCTTTGATTCTAGCTTCAGAGTTTATATCTAAAAGCCCACGTTCTAAGCCCCTAATCGCAGCACGCTCAAGAACAGCTAAAGTCTGAGTATAATGATCTGATTGATCAGCTGGCATGTTTTTTAGGTTTGATTTTAAATCTTCTAGCGCCGCCAGCAAAACAGGCATGTCAATTTGACCTGAGCTATTCACGAATCCTTTTAGAGTCTCTAAAGATTGCTTTGTACTCTCAGAATTAATAACCGCATGCATATTGGTTGCAGAAGTTTGACTGTCTTTAATTAATTTACTAAGAAGAAGTTCATTCCTACCAAACAAAACTGCAATTTTTTCTACTGCATTACTAACCTGCTTTTCTTTTTCAATTCTTTCTAATTCAATTGAAATATTCTCAGAGATGGATTGATGCGCCGTTTCGGCTCTCTGCACAGCTAGCTTTGCTGCCTCTATGCTCACCTGTTGCTGAACAATCAAGCTACCTTTTCGGCTCGACTGAGATTGAGAGTCACACGAACGAGAATCACCTTTTTCTAGAGTACATCCGAGAAGCGCAAACAATCTATCATTCAATACACGTTGTTCTTTAGAAAATGTTTGTCTGAATATATCTCTCTGATATTTGTAATTAGCACGTGCTTCCTGTGCTTTAATGAGTGCTTGCTGAGCTGTTGTGACTAGTCCATATTGTCCCTCAAGCATAATTTCTATCGCGTCAAATGAATCATGAACAACGCTACCTTGTGGCTTGTACCCCTGTAACAGTAAGACAAAATCATCAGGAAGCCCCAAATAGTTGCCATTACCTCTTAACCATTGAATTATTGCTTTAAGCTGCTGAGAATAACTTTCAAGCTTAGCCTTTTCTGACGACAGCATGAAATGTGTTTCACTATGACTCTCCAATAGTGCACTTAACTGAGACTCCTTATTTAAAACCAGTTCGAGTACAGTTTGCGCTTCGTTCGCTAATTGGACTTTTTGCTCACTAGAATCCGCATATATAGCTTTAACCTTACTCAAATAAGATTGTTGCTCTACCAGCTTATTCATCACTTGATACACAAGAACTACATCTTTATAGCCAACAACTAAGGGCTCTCCCTCATAAACTGGCGAGTGTTGACCTTCCCCATTTAAATAAATCGCACTTTGCAAATCGCGCTTGGGAACTGCGGTGATAAATGCTTGTGTATGATTCTCAACCAGATTCCAGTATTCGACTAATGTTCGCTGAAGAATATCGACCGCTTCTTGGCGGCTCAACTCAATATCAGAAAGACTTGATTGCTCAATCCAACGTATTCTAGATTCATCGATTGAGCGATTCGCGAGAATATAATCAGCCGCTGCTCTATCATAGTAAACATCTATTAGCGCTGATTCTAGGTAAGCGAGATCTGGCCTAAGTGATAAGAAGCCTTCTAGAACTTCAATAGCATTATCAGCTTTGTCTTTCTCTACAGCGCCCCACAAATCACTATAACTTGATACCTTTTCATTATTTGATATAGCAGAAATAATATCCCCAGTTTCAGGGTCTAAAGTGTACATTCGTTCTAAATAACGAAAAGCTGCCGTATCTTTAACCTCTGGGTTACTAGAATACCTAGAGTACAATGATGACATAACATCTTGTATGGGTGAGTGCTTTTGAGCTATTTGAGACAGATTTATCGTACACTGACCATCAACGTTCACACCTTTTTTACAAAAATGAATAGATGGTTCAAGCAGCACTTTTGAACATAAGCTCCCGTTTTGAGTATAACCATTAGAACAGTGCTCTAGACGAGGTCTATCCACAACTTTTTTCCGTATAACCTCACTATCAGAATACCAGCTACCACTTTTGACAACTCGACTAATCCCATATACCCACCCATCTGCATGTCTATAGGATGAAAGATAACCTCCTTCATAAACCTTACTCCCTTTCCAATAAATTACTTGCTTACCAGAGCTATTCCTATATACCAAAGAGGAATTAGGGTAATACCTACTACCATTTGGAGCAATTTTAGCTGGTGAGTAATACCTTTCCGTCAAAGTTTTACGGCAAGAATTTCCGTTCATTTGGTAGCCAGAAGGGCAAGAATAACTTAGAGTTTGTGTCACTGTTTTGGTACATTTTTGCTTATCAGCACTCAATGAAAAACCATCTTCACACTTTAGTGATATAGGTTCAAATACCTCTTTCTCACAGTTATTTCCTTTTTTATTAAACCCATCAGGGCACGTATAATAAATAAACTCGTCACCATATGGATACGACTCCTCGATAGTATCAGAAGCATATGTCCTAGCAGATAACATTATTAAGAGCATAAAAAGCCCTACCAAACTTTGTTTAGTATAATTCATTTTTTATCTTTTACTTTTGAGTTATAGACAAATTGGCATTATAGCCAATCATTCATTCTGTTATATTTCTTATATTCATATTCATCTTTTAGAGACTTAATAATCCCGATACCAAAAACCAAATTCAATGCACAAGACGAAATTAGCAAGTCAAAGTAATCAGCATCCTCGCTATTTTTAGAATGCCAAATACTGTTGACCTCTCTTAGGTAAATAAATGAGTCATAAAATGATAATAAAATAAGACTAAGAGATAAAAACACCAAAGCAGATATGAAAACCATTATTATTTTTGACTTGCTGATATCCTTGGGTAAAAAGCAATTGTCATACCAGCCTATGACTAGACAAAGTGGGAATATAATAAAACTAGAAATAAAAACTGTCACATGTATTTTTTCTATCGATTGACATAAATAATTTTCAACACTAGCACTAAAATACATCTCATATTTTATTGCCTGACAGTATCCATCTACGTCAAAATAAAATAGGTGCCACAATAAAAACAATAAAAACATTAGCGCACCAAGCCATAGAATTCTCTGTACAATCAATCTCATCACTACTCTTCCGACTTATTTACTGACGACTCTGTCGCATCACTTTGCACATTTTCAACACCATTAGAATTTGAGGTACTATGTCCTCTGGCTCTATTATCATTTTTGTCTCCACCAGAGCCTGTGCCATTGTTGTCACTAGTTTCATTATTACCACTGGCTACCACTGCAGATAATGTTGTAGAAAGTGTCGTGCTCATTGCTACTTCTTTTGCAACAGTATGAGGGTCCTGTTTAGGTACCATTCCTGTCGCTACACGTCCTTGTAGGTTATTAGGCACAGAGCCTTGTAAAAATTGCCCATAAGGCTTAGCGTCATTCCACATCTTTTTTACCGCTGTATTACTAGAAGGGCCAACGGTCGCCCCGATTAAACAAGCTGTTGCTGCCGAGTCTGGCTCAAAACCTTTATTTATCACTGAATCTGCCGCGATCCCAGATACACAACCTGAAAGTGCTTTAGCCGCAGCACCACTCCCAAAACCTATCGCTCCAACACCACCCGCTATGGCTCCTGTTGCAAAACTATTCCAGCTAAATTCCTTACCCGCGAGCATATCCATAGCCACGTTAACGGTTCCCCCAATAGCGGCCCCCAGAGCGACAGCTCCAAGGTGAACAATAAACTCACCTTCAGGGTCATGGTACATGATAGGGTTGCCGCGAGCGTAAGCATATGGTGACCATTGCTGAGGATCGGTGAACCGGTCTGAGTGATAAAAAACAGGATCGGGAGTAATAAATTGCCCGTGAGACGTATTCAAATACCTTTGCTCAAAATAGCCGAGGCCAGTCTCAGAATCCCTTTCTTTGTCTGAGTACCGATAATGAACCTCACTACCACGTCCCAATTCAGCACTGACTTTACCGAAAGGCTGATAACTTAAGGCGCTTAGCACGCCACCATTTTGGTCCAATGTCAGTTCAGTCGAATGTTGATGTTGCTTAATAAAATATTTATCCGCCGAAAATGTTCCTGAAGCCTGAGTTGACACAGCAATTCTTTGATTCTCAATACGAGCGTACTTATATATACGTCCATCTCGAATTTCGACATTGGGAAATAGATAAAACACAATGTGTTCTTTTCCCGACGAATCGGTAAACTTTTTGGCAGTACGCTGATTATGGTGATCATAGGCATACTTGGCGCTCATACTCGAGCTAGTCGCAGAGATCATACGGCTAGAATGATCCCATTCCAGAGTATGATCTCCGGAACTGATTCGGTTCCCGATCGCATCATAGCTATACTTTTGGTTACCTGCTTGAGTCAGAGCGTTGGGGCCTGACCTCTTATTAGAATCTGAGTGAACACCCGGAATCTCTGATGCCTCTCCTCCATAAAGCATATTGCGAACAACATTTGAACCTGTAGCCTGTTTGGATTCAGATAACTGGATTAAGTTTCCAATAGGGTCAAAGCGATACTGTCTGCTAGAAGTTACATTTCGGTTGCTATAAATTCGATACCAATCGTCATACTCAATCGACTGTGTCTGATCCAGCATCTTCCAGCGAGATGCTTCCCCTAACTCTTTTGCAATAATCGACTTTTCGGACTGAGTTCTTTGGTCCTCAATAAACGTGATGTTAGACGCTTCATCGTATTCATAATGTAATGATTGAAGATAAACGGAGTCTTCATCTCTCCACGTTTCAGTTTCAATCAACCGATCTAAATTGTCATAAGCAAAGCTTCTTGTTGTCCCATTATCTAACTTCATCGACGTTATTTTTCCGGAAGCTGAATACGTCAATTGAGAAGCAACACCGCCTAACTTTATGAGCTCCCCCCCTTTACCAAAGACGTAGCTAAGAAAAGTATCATCAGGGAAAATTTCTTTAACTATTTGACCTGCACTATTGAACTCTTTTTGCATTACATGAATATTAGAAGTTGTCCCAAAAGCTTTTACCTCCTTAGCGATATAATTCCTATTACCATTGGTGTCGTAACCGTAAGCAACTGAGCCTGACTCATTGCTTACCGAAGATAAACGTCCAAGTAAGTTGGCCTTTCGGCCACCATCACTATCATAACGATACTGAGCAATTTCTTTAGCTCCCATTAAATCAAAAGACAGCTCTTCGTAAGGGCTACTTGGTACAACCTCACTCGCACGGTAATATTTAGCACTTATTCTGTTTGCACCATCATATTGATAAAGCCTTTTAACTCCTCTCGAATCGACTTCAGTAATCAACTTGCTAGCGGAATTATAACGACGCCAAATCTCTCCTCGGTTAGGGTCACTAGCGTACACCTCTCGGTTTAACCCGTCATACACCATGTGTCGTTCATTGCCATAAGCATCAATCAAACGAGTAAAGTTGCCTAGCCCATCAAAATCATATTGAGTGTTCCACTCTTGAAGACCTCCTCTCTCCCCCGACTCATCGACACCAACTATTTCAGAAATCAAGCGCAGCTTCCCTAACCCATCAAAATACATATGCTTTCCAGCCCCTGAGTGTTTTCCTCCAGATAATGTTTGCGCTGTGTCTTGCACCCAAAGTGCCAAGGGGTAGTATGTCCTAGACGTATAAGTAGAACTTTGTGTCGCTGTTGCCGGGAAGCTTTGCGTTAGTAAACGGTTAAGCCCATCAAAGCTGCTTTCGATAGGATCTTGATGCTCCCAAGTATGAAAGCTAAGGCTTGATGAGAAATAAGGGAGGTATTCTTGAACAACATTTCCTCTCGCATCGTAAACATTACGCTTGTTTACCCTAAATCCGTCTTCTGACTCTTCGACCTTCATCAGCAGTTCACCAGAGCCTCCGAAGTATGATCGACTTCTCTTCGCAACTCCTCCAGCTTCAATTCGCTGCTCTGTTTCAATCCAGTTGACATGTGAGTCTTCAAACTCTGATTGGTATCCGTATTTAAAGGATCGCGTTGGCATGGAGGTGCTATCATTCGGTTTAACAACAGAAATAAGCCGCCCTAAACCATCATACTCGTAAAACGTTGTATTCTGATTAAAATCTGTATAACGACTCACTACTCCGTGCGTCATATCGAAACCAGCGGAAACAGACAGTCCAATACCCCCTAACTGAATAACCTCAGACACTGGATAGAGGCCATCTTTAAAACGAATGCTCCTATAGTGGCCCGGCTCAATTCCATATAACGGGTCTAATATCTGAATGGTATTTCCATACTGGTCGTGCTTATAACGCGAGGTATAAATCCGTTCACTAGAATAAGCGGGATTAACCCATTGAACATGGGATGTCAGGTTACCATTTGTAACTCGTCCTAAATTGCTTAAAGCATGCGTTTCATCGTCAAATAGCCATTGTTGTTTAGAAAGCACCTTTTTAGAGCCATCTTGCACAATTTCTTCAGTTAGGCGATTTAGTTGCCAATTGTCTACTGATTCTGAATTGCTGGAGCTGAATGTACGTAAGGTTTCTTTTTCATCAACAAACTTGTTATCTAATCTTCCCCAAAACATCTCCCTAGTCTGATTTCCATAATTGTCATATTCGTAATCCCATACGAGAGTAACGGGCTCTTTCGTGCCTTTCTCAATAACTTGCTTTTCTAACTTAGATAAATGTGAGTAAGTAACCTGACGTCCATCAAATGTATCACTGAATAGAGTTTTCGTATCCCAGTCAAATTTCTCTTGTGAATAGACTTTGTTATCTGGTGAAGAAACAGTTATTGAAACAGCTTTTCCTCTCAAGGATTTTTTCTCTTTACCTGAAAGAAATTCGTATTTAGTAATTAAACCTTGAGTATTTGGAGTAGATGGCTCTATCACTTTAGTTTTGAGAAACCCCGTAAAACGCCTTTCACCTGGGGAATAAAAACTATCGTAATATCTATAAAGTGTATTAGCTTGATGTTTTTTCGGGCGGCTTTTATCAATAGTTATAGTGCTATTAACAACAGGAATGGAAATTGGAGATACCACCTTCCATGGGCTTCCCCTCATTTCTTCTTTTTTCATTTGACTCGAGCTAGGCTCATAAGAAATATTCGTTATTAAACCTATACCATTATCTATACTAGCTAATAAGTTGGCTTGAACTCCATTTGCAAGTGAAATATAAGAAAATGACCTGTCACGTTTTCCCGGACGATACCAAACAATATCGGAAACAGAATCACCATCAATATCAGCAAATTTAACGACAGTTGGAGCAAATCCTCCGTCATGCTCGATAGTTTGACCTTTTCCATATGTCCACTCGGACGAATCATCCGAATATCCAGTGTTAGGCCACAATGTCACTGTCTTTCCATTTAGGTAAATGAGATCTACCATACCATCATGGTTAACATCGGAGAGTCGTAAGCTCCGGGTATCAAACAATTGCTTTCCTATGGCACTAAAGTCAGCGACATTAATAGCTTCTCCAAAACCATTCACTCCTTTGCCAGGGAAGTAAGTCATTTTGGTTCTACCTATATGAATAAGATCAGAAAGATTGTCCCCATTGATATCTGCGAGAAAAGTATCTGGGCTACCTAATTTGACGCCTTCACTTCCGAAAGGCATCTGCATCATAGTTGCTATATCCCAACCATTACCATTGTTAACCGAAATGGTATGGGAATGAACGGTGCCCGATGAACTAGAGTTGGTCGAAAAAATGTCCGGGAGTCGATCATTATTTAAATCAACAATTTTTGCTGAATCTGAGTCTGCATTAATCCCAGTTCTGCCGTAGCGCGCAGATACCTCCCAGCTATGAGATGTGTTAAGTGAATAGGACTGTCCGCTAACTGAAGTTAGCGTTAGGATATCGACTCGACCATTACCATCAACATCAGCCCACTTAACACGTTTATCTGACAGCTTTAAACGTGTGTAGGTTCCCATTCTCTCCATCGGAGAAAAAGAAACGTCTTGATTGTCGCCGAGACCTTGATTTAACCAATATGTATGTTTCGATGCGCCAGTATTTATTACATCAGGTAAACCATCAGCATTAATATCAATAAAGTCAGTATCAGGGCTAGATAATGGGATTGTTTTTGCTGATGGTACATACTTTGTTACAGGATTATCTATAGAAAAGCTGGTATAAGTATAACTAGTAGGAGGGCCATAAATAGAGCCATCACCTGCGTTTTTTCTAACTTTTACTAAACGTGAAAGAGAGTTCCAATCAGTTATGCTATCGTATTTAAACTCATAACTAAAAACCTTCTCCCCGTAATTAAAAGTTGATATGTTTTCAATTCTAAACCTTGTTTCTACAGAGAATGTTGATCTATAAGAAAGTAAAATATCAGGCCTAATTTCATACTCAAAAAGCACTTTGCTGATTCCATCGTTATAGCTAATGCTCTCTAAGTAAACGGCCGTCGTTTCGTCAAGCTTTGTATATTTAAACTCTACGAGATTTCCATTTGCATCACGCATGCTTTCAATATACCAACGAAAAGTTTTTTCCCCACTAGAGATAGTGGAGTCTAGCTCTTTACCAAACTTCCACAAAGAACCATCTGGTAGATATACATTCCATTCATTCCCGAACTTTACATAGCGAAGAAATTTCCCTTCGATCTCTGCTCTATACTCGTCCTTAGAAATCGCGACTAAGTCTTCACCATCATTATTTACAAAATAATCATTACCATCAATATAAGAAGGTAAGCCGTCTGTTGTTTTTCTTTGAATAAATGGAAGAGATAATTTCCTTCCAACACCTAAAATACCATTCCCATATCCACTATCGTACTGTATAGATAGCTTTGGCGAGTAATCATTCCTACCTTTAGGTAGTTGAATAGATAATGTATCCGTTGATGAACCTGTATTTAGTCTAGTTTTAAACCCTTCACCTAACCCTTGTATTGTCCCCGGACCACTCGGTAAGGAAATAACATTTGATGACACTCCGGACTCAGAAGAAAAAACGGTGATGGAGTAGAACAGAGTACAAATAAAAACAGCAAAACGGCGCATAATATAAGGTTATTAGTCATCATCAAGGCCGTGAATTATCAATAATAACAATAACCAGACAACAAAATATTTACAGAACGAATGCCCATTTTGAAGCTTGTAAGGAATTTATATAAATTATAATGATACAAATAATAATATCTGAATAAAAAAAGAGCGACTTAATGTCGCTCAAAGCATGTCAAAGTTTATGCCTAAACAGAATATCGATGACCGAAGGCTAGCAAGTGAGAGCCTTGGTCATCATGACAGGGATACTTTAGAACTGGTCCTCTTCTGTTGAGCCAGTCAGAGCCGTGACTGACGAGTTGCCACCTTGGATGGTGTTGGTCATCTTGTCGAAGTAGCCTGTACCCACCTCTTGCTGGTGTGCAACGAAGGTGTAACCTTTCTCTGCTGCTTGGAATTCAGGGCGCTGTACTTTTTCAACGTAGTGGCGCATACCCTCACCTTGTGCGTAGTCATGCGCAAGTTCGAACATGTTGAACCACATATTGTGAATGCCCGCTAGTGTGATGAACTGGTACTTGTAGCCCATGTCAGAGAGCTCTTGCTGGAATTTAGCAATGGTTTCTGCATCCAAGTTTTTCTCCCAGTTGAATGAAGGAGAACAGTTGTACGCAAGCAGCTGATCTGGGTATTCAGCGTGAATCGCTTCTGCAAACTTACGCGCTTCTTCCAGACACGGTGTTGCCGTTTCACACCAGATAAGGTCAGCGTATGGTGCGTAAGCTAGGCCGCGAGCAATCGCTTGGTCAATACCTGCACGTACACGGTAGAAACCTTCTTGAGTACGGTCGCCTTGAATGAAGTCTTTATCGTATGGGTCGCAATCGGAAGTCAGTAGGTCTGCTGCGTTTGCATCCGTACGAGCGATAACCAACGTAGTAGTGCCAGCTACGTCAGCTGCCAGACGAGCTGCAACCAGCTTCTGAACCGCTTCTTGAGTCGGAACAAGAACTTTACCGCCCATGTGACCACACTTCTTCACGGATGCTAGCTGATCTTCAAAGTGAACACCTGCCGCGCCAGCGTCAATCATCGATTTCATTAGCTCGTATGCATTGAGTACGCCACCAAAGCCGGCTTCTGCATCTGCAACGATTGGTAGGAAATAGTCGATACCACCTTCATCAGCAGGAGACTTACCGCCAGACCATTGGATTTGGTCCGCACGACGGAATGAGTTGTTAATGCGTTTAACCACTGAAGGCACTGAGTCAACCGGGTAAAGTGATTGGTCAGGGTACATAGTCGATGCAGTATTGTTATCTGCCGCTACTTGCCAACCTGATAGGTAAATCGCTTCAATACCCGCTTTCGCTTGCTGCACCGCTTGACCACCTGTCAGTGCACCCAAACAGTTTACGTAGCCTTTCTTAGCATCACCGTTGACCAAAGACCACAGTTTGTCTGCACCGCGCTGCGCAATTGTGTTGGCTGGCACCATCGAACCGCGCAGTTCTACGACTTCTTCTGCTGTATATGGACGCTTTACATTTTTCCAGCGTGGGTTAGTTGCCCAGTCTTTTTCAAGAGCTTCGATTTGTTGGCGGCGAGTTAAATTAGTCATCGGTCTATCCCTCTATTGATGTGCGCTGCTATTTATTGACAATACGGGCGCTGTTTTTATTTTTTCTCTGGCGGTACATCCATCTCCGCCTCGGAATGTTCACGTTACTGATGTTGTTATTGATTCATTAGTCCAAGTAGTCATAACCTGGAATGGTTAAAAAGTTCGTTAGTTCGTCGCTGGTGGTCAATCTGGCCATCAGTTCAGCCGCTTCTTCAAAACGACCCGCCTGATAACGTTCATCTCCAACTTCAGTTTTCACGACGTCAATTTCTTCACTGAGGTACTGCTCAAACAAGGCTTTGGTTACCACCTGGCCATTGTCGAGCGCTTTTCCATGCTGAATCCATTGCCAGATCGACGCTCGGGAAATTTCTGCCGTTGCGGCGTCTTCCATCAAGCCGTAGATAGGGACACAGCCATTGCCAGAGATCCAAGCTTCAATGTATTGGAGTGCCACTCGAATGTTGTGGCGCATGCCCTGCTCTGTTCGTTCACCCTGACAAGGCGCGAGCAGATCATCGGCAGTAATCGGCGCGTCATCCGAACGAGAAACATCAAGTTGATTGGTTCTCTCGCCTAGCACGCTGCCAAACACTTCCATTGCAGTATTGGCCAATCCAGGGTGAGCTACCCAAGTACCGTCATGGCCGTTATTTGCTTCCAGTGATTTATCGTTTTGAATTTTGTCGAGAACCTTTTGATTCTCCTGTGGATCTTTTGCTGGAATGAATGCTGCCATTCCTCCCATTGCAAATGCACCACGACGATGACAGGTACGGATAAGTAAACGCGAATAGGCATTTAGGAACGGCTTATCCATGGTCACAACCTGACGGTCCGGAAGGACACGATCTGGGTGCTTTTTCAGTGTTTTGATGTAGCTAAAGATGTAATCCCAGCGACCGCAGTTAAGACCAACAATATGTTCTTTAAGCGAAAATAGGATTTCATCCATTTCAAACACGGCTGGCAGTGTCTCAATCAGCACGGTGGCTTTGATAGTACCTGTGTCTAGACCAAAGTAATCCTCAGTAAAATGGAACACTTTGCTCCACCACTGAGCTTCTTTATGCGATTGCAGTTTTGGTAGGTAGAAATAAGGGCCACTGCCCTTTTTCATTAGCGCTTTGTAGTTATTGTAAAAATAAAGCGCAAAGTCGAATAAAGCTCCCGGAATGATCTCACCATTAAACGTCACATGTTTTTCTTTTAGGTGTAAACCACGTACTCGGCATATCAAAACCGCTGGATCATCCTTCAACTCATATTGCTTACCATTAACCGGATTGGTGTAGCTGATCTCACCATCTACTGCGTCACGCAGGTTGATTTGACCATCTAACACCTTACCCCAAGCGGGGGACATCGAGTCTTCAAAGTCCGCCATGAACACTTTCACGTTTGCATTCAGCGCATTAATCACCATTTTACGGTCAGTAGGACCAGTGATTTCTACGCGGCGGTCTTGCAGATCTTGAGGGATCCCGAGAATTTTCCAGCTACCTTCTCTGATATCTTGTGTATCTTCGAGAAAGTCTGGCAGTTCCCCAGCATCGATACGTGCTTGCTTTTCTTCACGTTGAGCAAGCAGTGTATCGGTCTGGCTGGCAAACTGAGCACACAGAAGAGATAAAAAGGTTTGGGCTTCAACAGGGAAAATCGCCTGATGTTCTGGTGAAAGGGTACCAGTCACTTCAAGCATGCCTTCTTGGTGTAAGGTTTCTTGGGCTTCGGCTGTTGTTTTTTCTCTATCTGGTGTGTTGGCAAGCATATTCTCTTCCTTTAACGCTCCGATACAACGATGACTGTTATGGGTTGTATCAGTGGTTGCTCTAATTTTCGAAGAGTTACATTTGTAACTATAAAACAACAATCAAACATCCTAATTGATCACTGCTTTCTTCGTTTATTTTGTCTTGTGAGCTCTACCTTGGCTAACTTGGTTTGCCTTTTCAATCTAGACATAAGTCTTACAGAGCCTTCATTTAAACTACACCAACATGCAGTAGAGCAAAAGTCCTAAAGTAGCCTATCGACTAAATTCAAAGTTTTATTCCGCTGCCCATAAGTTGTTGATTTTGATCACCAAAATGTAACTAGTTACGTAATTTAATTACAGTGAAATTAGAGCTGTAAAACCGTTTCAAACACGCGTTTAACTTACGAGTAAATCAGGCATCGCTTTATCAGACAGGGGATTTCGTGGCTATTACGGAGGCGGGTCAAACAGAGTGTTTTTAGTGAGCTGTAAAATTGACACTGTGAAATTTCACAATTTAATGAAAGCTTCATCAAGATTTCTTTGTAAAATTTTACAAGTTAAAGTTCACCAACAGAATAAAATGCTAAAAAGCACACTAAAACTAGTGTGCTTTTGGAAGGTATCATCGAGATTTGGTCTAATACTTATCGCTAAAGCAGCTCTGACACGACTTGTGCCAGTTGATTAAAAGTATTCACTCTTGAAGAACTAGGGCGCCAAACTAGCCCAATATGGCGATGTGCTTGCTGCCCAGGAGCATCAACAACCACTAAGTTCTGGTTATCAATCAACCCGTGATCGATTGCCATCTGGGGGATAAAGGTGGTTCCTAACCCATTGGCAACCATCTGAACCAAGGTATGTAAACTGGTTGCCGAGAATGGGTTAATCTTCTCTTTCTTAGTCAGCTGGCAGGCAGAAACGGCATGTTCTGTTAGGCAGTGTTCTTTTTCCAGTAAGAACACAAACTCATCAGGTAAGTCATCGTACTTAATCGGGGTCTGAATCGCGTCGGCCTGATTACGGCTGATGATCATCCGAAATGGATCATTACCGACGATTTTGCTTTCCATGCCGTCTATATCAACTGGCAAAGCTAAGATAAGTACATCTAATTCACCGTGGCGCAGCGCCGCCAGTAAATTGGTTGTGGTGTCTTCTCTTAGCAGTAAATTCAGTAAAGGGAAGCGCTGGTTCACTTCCTGCACCAAATCACAGAGTAAAAAAGGCGCAATGGTTGGAATACAGCCAACACGCAATTGCCCTTCCATTTCATCTCCCTGACAAAGACGACCAAGTTCCACCAGATCTTGCCCTTTTGCCAGAAGTTCACGCCCTTGTTGGACAACTTGTTCCCCCGCCAGTGTAAACACTAACGGGCTTTTCTTATCTTTCTTCTCATAAAGAGGACAACCAATCAGCTCCTCGAGGTTTTGAATACCTTTACTGAGCGTTGACTGACTCACGAAGCACCGTTCCGCCGCCTCACTAAAGTGGCGTGTTTCGTGAAGGGTTATCAAATAATGTAATTGCTTGAGGCTAGGCCACTTATTCATAATTCTATATGTAACTACTGCTCATCCAGTGATCAAGATAATGGTTTAGCATTATCGCTTTTTTCGATTAACTCAATCTATTTATTTCGCTTTTTTCCATACTACAATCTGTACTATAGTTTGTCGCGTACAAACACGGACCAAACCAAAAACGAATCAATTGGTTTGGAACTAACCATATATTTTAGGAGCAAAAAAATGGTACTAGTAGGTCGTCAAGCCCCAGATTTTACTGCTGCAGCTGTTCTAGGTAACGGTGAGATCGTTGATAACTTCAACTTTGCAGAGTTCACTAAAGGTAAGAAAGCGGTTGTTTTCTTCTACCCACTAGATTTCACTTTCGTTTGCCCATCTGAGCTAATCGCTTTCGACAACCGTCTAGCTGATTTCCAAGCTAAAGGTGTTGAAGTAATCGGTGTTTCTATCGATTCTCAGTTCTCTCACAACGCATGGCGTAACACTGCTATCGAAGATGGCGGTATCGGTCAAGTTAAGTACCCACTAGTTGCTGACGTTAAGCACGAAATCTGTAAAGCATACGACGTTGAGCACCCAGAAGCAGGCGTTGCTTTCCGTGGTTCTTTCCTAATCGACGAAGAAGGCGTTGTACGTCACCAAGTTGTCAACGACCTACCACTAGGCCGTAACATCGACGAAATGCTACGCATGGTTGACGCTCTAAACTTCCACCAGAAGAACGGTGAAGTATGTCCTGCACAGTGGGAAGAAGGTAAAGCAGGTATGGACGCATCTCCAAAAGGTGTTGCAGCGTTCCTATCTGAGCACGCAGAAGACCTAAGCAAGTAATTTTGCTTTCGCACCCAAGCTCAACGGGTGTCTTGGTTGGACAATATAAAGCTAAAAAGCAAACGCCAATCAGTTAAAAGTAAAGTCTTATTTAAAGAGCCCGAAACTCAGTTTCGGGCTCTTTTTATTTTGCTTTCACACTCAATAACCATTATCGCTCTCACAACTTACCTATATAGATAAAAAGACAAGATATCGCTAAAGAGACAAAACGTATCGACCTACAGACTTTATCTGTTTCTGCTCTTTAAAGTCGAAAAAGCTCTCTTTATGATGAACTCAACTGATTTGGAGGAAGAGTTCAAGTTCACTCTTCCTGACTGACGATTACTACACGGAGATTCAACATGGCTTACTTTTCTCTAGCCTTCGGTACGGCAACCAAAAACCGCGATGGAAAAATCATTGAAGCATTTTTCCCGAACCCAGTTCTTAACCCGTCTGACACACTGGTAGACTCAGTCGCAAAAGTAGCAGGTTACGAGCAAGGCAACCAAGCAATCGAAATCTCTGCGGCACAAAGTGCAGAACTTGCTAGCGCATTCGAAGCAAACGGTGATGCTGTAAACGCCTCATTCGCAGCTAAAGCAGCGGAGTCTTCACAACCGCTAGTACTTGTTGTTCTTGCAGCAGATGAGAAGCCAGCTTCTGTTGCTGAAGGCTTCCTGAAGCTTCAGCTTATCTCTAACCGCCTAGTTCAACCTCATGGTACTGTGCTTGACGGTATCTTTGGTCTACTGCACAACATTGCGTGGACCAACGAAGGCCCTATCGATCTGCCAGAACTGGCTGATCGCCAAATTGAAGCACGCCTAGCAGGCCGCAACCTATCTGTCGATTGTGTCGACAAATTCCCTAAAATGGTTGATTACGTGGTACCTGCTGGTGTGCGTATCGCTGATACTTCACGCGTTCGCCTTGGCGCTCACGTTGGTGAAGGCACAACCGTTATGCATGAAGGTTTCATCAACTTTAACGCGGGTACAACGGGTGTGAGCATGGTTGAAGGCCGTATCTCTGCTGGCGTTGTGGTTGGTAACGGCTCTGATATCGGTGGCGGTGCTTCAATCATGGGTACACTGTCTGGTGGTGGTTCAGTTGTCGTTTCTATCGGTGAAAGTTCACTGCTAGGCGCAAACGCAGGCCTTGGTTTCCCACTGGGCGATCGTTGTACTGTTGAGTCTGGTCTGTATGTCACTGCGGGTGCTAAAGTTCGTATGCTGGATTCAGAAGGCAACGAAGTGGAAGTGGTGAAAGCACGCGACCTAGCTGGCGTGTCTGACTTGCTGTTCCGTCGCAATTCAGTGACTGGTCAGATTGAATGTCTGGCGAACAAAACTGCAGTAGAGCTGAACTCTGAGCTACACAGCAATAACTAAGCTGGTAGCCGAATAGAAAAAGGGTTGATGTGTATGCATCAACCCTTTTTCTTTTTCTGCTAAGTGAATCGATCTGCGCGCGAAGGCAGCCGTTACCTACTTAACCTGGATGACCGTCAACTCTCGCTTTTAGCAACATAGGGCCGAACTTAATCACATACAGAGTAAACGCCAGCACCCACAACAACCCGCTGATATCGATCATCAACATCATTTGGGCTGGCCACAGAACCACACCAACACTACGAACTAACGCAGCAGCCGTCAGCATAGCGAACGCTAACGCCATATTTGGGCCCTGATAAATTGCTCGCCCAGTATGCCCCATGGTTACACGAGCGATCATCGCCAGAATCAAGCCGCCGAGCGCTCCAATCGCAAACAAATGTAACATATTGTGGCCCGCAAATGGGTTATCGAGTAACCCTCTTAATAATAGGCTGACCGGAATACACAAGTAAGCTAAGTGCAGCGCCCACACTAACGGCTCTTTGACGGTGCGCCACGGCTGCCACCTCATCACACGAACTAAATGTGCTATACCGGAAATGACCATAAGAGAAGGCCCGAGCTGAGCAAAAGTGACAGGGAAAAAGCTCAGAATAAATAAACTGATCAGCGGGAGGTTTGCCGTCCATTCTAGCCAAGTCATCGGCTGTGGTTTCTCAAAATTAAATCGCCGTGCAGTGAAGAATGGAATCACTCGCCCACCCATTACCGACAGTAAAATCGTAAACCACCACAACATTGCCTGCCAGACCGCTGAAGAAGGAAACGGCGGCATCCCCTTAATGGTCGCGTAGCTAGCAAAGTTCGCCGCAATCGCCAAAACAAATAAAGGTACAAAGAACAGATTTTTCCACCCTTTGGCTTTGATCACTCGACGGCCAACTTCATACGCGGCAAAAGCGATAAACAGAGCCTCAATCGATGAAATCAACCACAAAGGTGCAGGTGTCCAAAACAGCACACGCGGAAGTAGCCACAAGCCAACCAGTAGCGCCAATCTATAATGCTTGGTGCCATTGATTCCCGTCCAGTTTTGAACTGCGGTCAAAACGAACCCCACCACAATCGCCATCGAGAAACCAAACAACATCTCATGCACATGCCACCACAAAGCAGGTACCCTTAACGCCGCAGGCTGGCCGTTTTGAAACATCCATACCCACAAGGCGACAGCAATAACAGCATAAACGGCGCCAAGTAAAAAGAAGGGCCGGAACCCCAGACGTAAAATCGGCGGAATGGCTTCTTCGACTTTTTTGTCAGTAATATTGAGCACAATGGTCACTCCAAATATTGAATCTAACTATCTAAAAGCAATATTCATTCCAGTGTTAAATCAACCGTAATTCAATATGTTAAGAAAAATTTGTGTCTTTATGACCCCATAAAATCAGGTCATAAAGACACGAGAGAGTAATAAAAATACAAGTTTTGAAGATCTGAATCATTGACCCAAGTCGTCAGAAGTTGACAATAACCCACCTGGACATTGTGAGGTTTTAGATGAAAATTGTTGCTGTAACCGCCTGCCCTACCGGTATTGCTCATACCTACATGGCTGCCGATGCATTGAGTAAAGCTGCACCTAAAAAAGGCTTGCAGATCAAGGTCGAAACTCAGGGTGCAATGGGGATTGAAAACCCTCTCTCCGCTCAAGATATCATGCGCGCAGATTTGGTTCTGATTGCTTCAGATATAGAAATAGAACAGCGGGCGCGCTTCACGGGTTGTAAAATCCATGTTGTTACCATTGAAGAAGTGCTGACCAATGTTGATGCCGTGCTCGACAGGTGCAAATCACTGTGATTGAGCGTCGCATTACGTTCGTTCTCCCTGAGGATGGATTTGCCAGTTGGAAAATCAATCGCCTCAAGGCCTTGAGCGGGATGTTTCGCTCGGTGGTCGTGTTACTTAACGTCACCAAGTGGGAAAGAGCCAATATCGAGCACCCTTTGCAGATCATGTCGTTGGGCAGTCAGGAGTTCGATTTATGTCAGATACACATTGAAGGCTCCGATGCAGAGTTGGCCTGCATGGTGTTTACCAATTTCATCAGCGATCAGTTCACCTTGGTCAATACTGCGCATAAGAGTAACCAATTAACCAATATTGCGCTGCTCAGCAATCTGCCCACTTTTCATCTCGATTTTCCACTTAGCTACTTACACCACCACAGTGATGTTGACACTAAGTCAGCGGCATTCAGCATCGCAACAAAATGTATTACCAGCTCAAACCCTGCTTTGATATGCGAACAGTTTGCTCAGCGAGAGCAAACCTCTTCAACCGCTATTGGGCATGGTATCGCCCTTCCTCACATCATGAGTGAAGCGATTGATATCCCAAGTGTCAGCATTGTGTCGCTGACAGAAGAATTAGACTGGAACTCTCCAGCTCAGGGTGGCGTCAGTATGATCATTGCTATCGCTTTACCACATAACGCTTCACGTGATGTCTTGCTAGCCTTTACGCGCCTGACTCGCTCATTGCTGGATCCAGACTATTGCCAATTGCTGCGTACCAGCCACGAACCACAAGCGTTAAAAGCTCTTTTTACCCATAAGCTGGCACAAGCCTAACTCGCCCGATATTCGCTCGGCGTCATACCCACTTTGTTCTTAAACACTCGAAAAAAATAGTTGGCATCTGCGTAGCCACAACGGTTCGCCACTTCCTGTAGGCGGAAGTCATAGCGCTTGAGCATAAACTTAGCACGGTCAATTCGAACCCAGGTGATGTAGTCGGCCAGTGTCATATGCCCTTGTTGGCGAAACAAGCGCGACAAGTGATTGGGGGAAATGTTAAACCGCGAAGCAATCGACGTCCGGGTAATCGCCCGATGAAAATTCTCTTGAATATAGATACAAATCCCTTGGTAAAGATCTTCACTGTGGCTTTTCGAACTGCCATCAGGCTTTTGTAGCATTGACTGGCAGTAGCTGAGCAGAGCCACCAGCAAATGTTCATCCATCGGAGCTTTTTGAGGTTCCTGAGCTAGTGCGTTCAATGCCTGCAAAATATGATCAACCGCGTGCCCAGTTCGGGTCGGTACAGAATATTTCTGGATGTCATAGAAACCGCTTTCCCCCGCACGCTTGCTCACCAAGCTAAAACCTAACTGGCGCCGGCCAAACAGCAAACTCAGTACCGAGCATTCGTTTTCCCAGTTCGGTTTATTCCAACAGTTAGGAGGTATATAGAGTGCATCTCCACTCAATACGCTAATGTCCGCAATCCCTTGTTCAGGATCTTCAAGTTGATTGAGGTACTCGCCACTTAAAACGAGCTCAAGCCGCGGAAAGTTCACCTGATAGCTAAAAGCCGGGGGCGTGAGTTTGTCTGCAGCAAACCAGATACGACTAAAATGCTCCCGTTCATGAATAACATTATCGAGTAACTCATGGAATATATGACTCATAGTCCCTCTCAAACAATCACTTTTCGTGACTTCCATCAACAAAAAAGCAGTAAAGATTGAGGTTACTATACTCTAGTTTTTACGATTTGTATTTTTCCTTTCAAAGATAGAAACACTCAATAAAAACAATTAAATTCATGATATTTAAAGATTAATACCAAACAAAATAAACTAATTACACTTAAATCAATAATTGAGTTCGATCACACTCCAAATCCATAGTTACAATAATCCAGTAAATGCATTTCTGGTACACTAAAAATCCTTGACTTAATCCCCCACAATTACCCTCAGATAAAAAACAAGTTCCGCATAGATCGGAACCAATCGGGGTAAACGAGATGATCACAGACTTAATCAATCAAGAGTTGATTTGCTTAGATCTCCAAGCAACAACCAAGCAAGAAGTATTCGAAGAACTGATCGAACTGCTGAGCAACAACCACCGCATCAGCGACAAAACACAATTCCTCAATGACATTCAGGCTCGAGAAGAGATTGGCAACACAGGCTTTGAAGATGGCGTCGCGCTGCCTCATGCCAAAAGTGCCGCGGTTTCCCAACCTGCTGTCGCGATTGGTATTAGCCGCCAAGGGATAGAATACGGCGCAGAAGACGGTCAGCCGAGTAAACTATTTTTTATGATTGCCTCGCCTGATGGTGGTGCCGATCATCATATCGAGGTGCTGGCCGAACTCTCTTCCAAACTGATCGAAGAAGGTTTTATTGAACATTTTATGCAGGCTAGTTCTGCTGAAGAAGCGTTAGAATTACTGCTCGCCAAACCACAAGTTCTGCAAGATAACCCAGAAGCCGATCAAGGCTTTTTAATCGGTGTTACCGGCTGCCCAGCAGGCGTTGCGCACACTTACCTAGCCGCCGAAGCCTTAGAAAAAGGCGCCGCTGAACTTGGCTATCAAATCAAGGTCGAAACCAATGGCTCTATCGGGGTCAAAAACACGCCGAGTTCAGAAGAGATAGCTATGGCTGATGCTATCATTGTCGCCTGTGACAAACAGGTTGATATGAATCGCTTCGCGGGAAAAAAGGTCATCACGGCAGGCGTCAAAGCCCCTATCAGCGATGCTAAGGGTTTGATAGAAAAAGCGCTACAAGCACCACTCTATACAGCGAGTGAAGAAAGCCAAACGACTGAAACAGCCTCTTCGAATGCACGTAGCGATTTATACCGCTACCTGATGAACGGCGTTTCACACATGATTCCATTTGTGGTTACAGGTGGCCTACTGATCGCTCTCGCGCTGGCCATTGGTGGCGAGCCGACGTCAGCGGGAATGGCAATTCCTGAAGGCAGCATGTGGCAAAAAGTACTGGATGTCGGCGTGGTGTCGTTTACCTTGATGATCCCTATCTTGGCGGGATACATCGCCTATGCGATTGCAGACCGTCCAGGGCTCGCACCAGGATTAATCGGTGGCTGGATTGCCAACAATGGTTCTTTCTATGGTGCAGAAGCTGGCACAGGCTTTATCGGCGCCATCGTTGCAGGCTTACTGGTTGGCTATTTTGTCAAATGGCTGACGAGCATCAACTACCATAAATTTATTCAGCCATTGGTGCCTATTATGATTGCACCAATCCTAGGCTCTTTGTTTATCTCCAGCCTGTTCATCTTCGTCATTGGTGCACCCATTGCAAGCTTGATGGACGGCCTGAATGCGATGTTAGTCAGCATGAGTACTGGCAGTGTGATTCTGCTGGGTATTGTCTTAGGTGGTATGGCTGGTTTTGATATGGGTGGGCCGTTCAACAAAGTCGCGTTCTTGTTCTCCGTGGGTATGATCGCCAGTGGTCAGACACAATTTATGGGTGCCATGGCATGTGCGATTCCTGTAGCGCCTCTTGGTATGGGCCTAGCCACTTTCCTTGGTCGTAAATTCAATCTCTTTGAAGAATCAGAAATCGAAGCCGGTAAAGCGGCTGGTGCCATGGGCTTAGTCGGTATCTCAGAGGGCGCAATTCCATTTGCCGCGCAAGACCCAATGTCTGTGATTCCTGCTAACGTGCTTGGCTCTATGGTCGCGGCCGTAATGGCATTCTCATTTGGTATCACCAACAGCGTCGCGCACGGTGGCCCAGTCGTCGCATTACTTGGCGCAATGAACCTACCACTGATGGCACTCGTTTGTATGGCGGCAGGTACAGTCGTGACCGCCCTAACCTGTATTTCACTTAAGAAGATGCGTAAAGCGAAAGCACAGCTAGCAACCGCTTAATCATTTAAGCACCTTAAGCGCCATCCCCCTATTTTGCGCGCTATTCAGACCCCGTTTTTACGGGGTCTTTTCTTTTGTGGTAAAAACCTTTAGGTTGTTTGTTGAACACAGAGGGAAAATACATGGCAATTTACATCTTTGGCTACGGCAGTTTAATGAACTCCGCATCGAGACAACTGACAGGAAAAACAGCGCAAGCTCTGCCTGCCATTGCTCATGGCTTCAAACGCTACTGGGGTAAAGTGGATGACAGTTATATCCTTTCGCCACTAGTCGTAAATAAAGGCGAAGGCTTAGTCAATGGAGTACTACTTGAAATCAGCGAAGATGAGCTGAGTGAATTTGATGTTCGCGAGCGAGGCTACCATCGAGTGGAAGTGCCCCATTCACAGCTTGAGTGCGATAACCCGTTTCGTGCCAATGATCAGGTCTGGGTGTATATCAAAGACAACCCAGAACCACCATGTAACCTGAGTCCTATCATGCAAACCTATGTCGATACCGTATTGGCAGGCTGTCTGGAAATTTCCGAGCAGTTTGCCAAACAATTTATTGAGCACACCATCGGCTGGCACTTCCCAAGAGAAGATGACCGACATGCGCCTAAGTATGGCAACCTTGCTGGTGTAGAAGAACACCATTATCCGGTGATTGATAAACTAATAAAGGGAGCGTAATGCTCCCTTCAGTATGAAGTTTTGAACAAGATATAGAGCCCACTTCTAAACAACACGCGTCCCCACCGGCATTGTTCGTTCGGGAGTCAGCAAAACACTTTCTGACTCATCATCGGTTTCAGCACATAGCAACATACACTCAGAGGTTTCGCCACGCATCTTAGCTTTGGCTAGGTTACATAGCACCACCACTTCTTTGCCCATCAACTCTTGTTCCGTGTAATAAGGCACTAAGCTTGTGACGGTCTGTAGTCGCCTTTCCCCAACATCAATTTGAACAATGTACAGTTTGTCGGCGTTTTGATGACGGGCAACTTCAATGATCTTGCCTGTTCGCATCTCCAGTTTTGAAAAGTCAGTGTAAGCGATCGTATCCATGATAAAACTCCAAGTAAATTTTACTAAAAGATAACGTTTACATTAACACTTAACTCTTACATAACAAGTGGTAAAGATCGCATTTATCGCAGTAAAAAGTGTCTCAAATTGCTTCATTTTCACAAACAGTGTTTAATGTTCAGGTTCAACTTATGAGGTAAAGCATGGCAACGATAAAGGATGTGGCAAAAGAAGCGGGAGTCTCTATCGCAACGGTTTCACGCGTTATTAATAAATCCCCTAAAGCCAGCCAGTCATCCGTTGACTCAGTCACCAAAGCGATGGATAAGCTTGGTTATCGCCCCAACGCAGCAGCGCGTTCACTGGTCAGTCAAAGTACCAATACCATGGGTGTGCTGGTTAGTGATGTTTCCGATCCGTTTTTCGGAACTTTAGTCAAAGCTGTTGACACGGTTGCTCATGAGCACGGTAAACATATCTTGATTGGCAACGGTTATCACGATGCTGAGCAAGAGCGAAAAGCGATCGAACTTCTGATCAACAACCGCTGTGATGCCCTCGTCATCCATGCTAAAGGTCTCTCCGATGAAGAGCTGATTAGCTACGCCAAAGAAGTCAAAGGTATGGTCATCATCAATCGTCATATTCCTCAATTGGCGGAACGTTGTATCTCGCTCGATAACCATAAAGGAGCTTACCTAGCAACGGAGTACCTGATTCGTCACGGTCATACCAAGATTGCCTGTGTCGCTTCTAACCACGGGATTGAAGATTCACAACAACGGGTTGAGGGCTATCTTGCAGCACTGCGAGATCATAATATTGAGTTGCCGAGTAGCTATATTGAATACGGTGAGCCGAATAACGATGGTGGTGAGATTGCAATGACCAATCTGCTAACCAAATCGTTAGAGATCACTGGCGTTGTCGCTTACAACGACTACATGGCCGCTGGCGCTTTGTCCGTTCTGGATGAAAATGGGATTCAGGTACCACAGCAGGTATCGATGATGGGTTTTGATGATGGGCTGATCGCTCGCTACGTCCACCCTCGCCTGAGTACCGTACGCTACCCAATTCAAATGATGGCAGATAAGGCCGCACGCCTTGCGTTGTCGTATGCTCGTCAAGAGCCTGTCGAAAATGACACCATTATCTTCTCGCCAACGGTGGTACGACGAAATTCCGTTGAGCGGCTATAGCAATTAACAAAGAAGGCGCTGTCTCAGCGCCTTCTTGATATTTAGCCTTCTATTTTTAACACTCAAAAGCGTAAACCGTGGAGTAACAGTACTCTTGATTCGGTTTGAGAATGCAGCTAGGTTGAGGCCACTCTGAGTGATTGGGTGAGTCAGGCAAAAATTGAGTTTCTAGCGCCACCCCAGCGTAGTCTGAATACGCACTCCCACTGCGGCTAGGTGTGCCTTCTAACCAGTTTCCCGTATACAGTTGAAGCGCGGGTTTATCGGTGATTACACTCATCTTCACTTTGCCATCCTGACTCGATAAACGGGCGATAGGCTGACGTTTATTGCGTTTAGGATCGAAGTAGAAGCTGTGATCATACCCCTTGGCGATTCGCTGCTGCCCATCAAGCAAAAAGTCCTGACGAATGACTTTCTGCCATCTAAAGTCAAACCCAGTACCATCCACTAAAGACAATGAACCATGTGGAATGCCAACTTCGGATGTCGGCAAGTAATAGTCGGCGTCGACTTGCAGAAGATGCTCACGTCCGTCAATACCGGATTCAGCACCATGAAGGTTAAAGTAGGCATGATTGGTTAAGTTGACCGGCGTTGCTTTATCTGTCGTTGCCAGATAACGAATTTCGACCTGATTGTCTTCGCTCAGCGAATAGCAAACGGACGCATCTAAGTTGCCAGGAAAGCCCTGCTCGCCATCCTTAGACTGATAGCTGAACACCACCTTACTTTGACTTTGCTCGACAATTTTCCAGCGCACTTTATCCATTCCGACTGTACCACCATGTAAGCAGTTACCAGCCTGATTGGTTGTGACCTGATGTGTCTTCCCTTCCAACTCAAAACAACCTTTGGCAATGCGGTTTGCGTAGCGCCCTACTGTTACCCCCAAGTAACTTTGTTGAGCTTGAAAGTCAGACATGGCCCCTACACCAAGTAAGACTTCACGTTGCTCGCCGCACGCCAAAGGTAGCTGACAACTGAGCCAGGTGGCTCCGATGTCCATCAACACAATGCTACCCCCTGCAGCATTGGTCAATTCCACAAGCTGAGCAGGCTGACCGTCAAAAGCTGGCTGCTCAGTCATTGTCACAAATAAGGATGATTTCATGGTTGGTCCTTATAAGACTTCGACTAAGCCAGCACCACTTTTAGCCTGACAAACATAGATAGATTCTTTTAGCCCTGTCGCCGCGTGGTACTGGCTCTCAACCGCTTCCGTCACTTTATCTACTAGTGCGGGCGGTACTAAAGCCACAATACAACCGCCGAAGCCACCACCTGTCATACGTACACCGCCTTGCTCACCAATCACGGACTTAACAATCTCAACTAAAGTGTCGACCTCAAACACAGTAATCTCAAAATCATCGCGCATCGAAGCATGAGACTGAGCCATCAACTCTCCCATACGTGTAAGGTCATTGGCTCTTAATGCATCAGCGGCTTCAAGCGTACGGTCATTTTCAGTAATGACATGGCGAGCGCGTTTGGCAACAACGTCATCAAGTATGTCAGACTGTGCATTAAATTGCTCAATGGTGACATCACGTAACGCTTTAACACCGAAACGCTGTGCAGCAGTCTCACACTGCTCACGTCGGGTGTTGTATTCACTCCCCACTAAACCGCGCTGTTTATTACTGTTAATGATCATCACGGCCACGTCTTCTGGCATAGAAACGGGCTGTGTTTCCAGAGAACGGCAATCCAGCAGCATAGCGTGGTTTTCCATTGCCTCAGCCGAAATCATCTGATCCATAATCCCGCAGTTGCAGCCGACGAATTCGTTTTCTGCCTGTTGGCCATTAAGTGCAACTTCTGCCTGAGTCATTTCAAGGTTGTAGAGTACCTTAAACGTCTGACCAATCACGACTTCAAGTGCAGCCGAGGAACTCAGCCCAGCCCCCTGAGGGACATTACCACTAACGGCAAGATCAGCACCTTGGATGTCATAACCGCGCTGCAGTAAAAACTTCACCACACCCCGGATGTAATTCGCCCACATCTTGTCTTGTTGGAAAGTGATTTCTTCAGTGATGTCAAACTCATCCACCTGATCATCATAATCAACCGCAATGACACGGACTCGACTGTCATCTCGTTTTGCAGCCGCCACTACCGTCTGATAGTTAATGGCACATGGTAGGACAAAACCATCATTGTAATCGGTGTGCTCTCCAATCAGGTTGACTCGCCCCGGCGCCTGAATAATGTGGCTGGGTTGGTAATTCAGCACCTGTGTAAACGATGCTTTTACTGCTTGAGTGAGTTCTGACATATTAGATTCCTAGCCTTAAGTTGTTAGTTTTCAGTGATCAATAGTCACCACCGAAAATTTGATTCGTCACATCTCTATTGGGTAAAGGTTACCGCTCAAAATAGAGCGGAATTATCCTTCTTTGTAGTGCACATCACTGACGTCACGCAGGCGCTGCGCCGCTTGTTCAGCAGTCAAGTCACGTTGACTCTCCGCGAGCATCTCGTACCCGACCATAAACTTACGCACTGAGGCACTGCGCAGTAGTGGCGGGTAGAACAACGCATGCAATTGCCAATGTTCAATATCCGTTCCTTGTTCAAAGAAAGGCGCGTAATGCCAGCCCATGGAATATGGAAAAGAGCACTGGAACAGGTTGTCATAACGGCTCGTGAGCTTTTTGATTGCTACGGCAAGATCATCACGCTGCGCTTCGCTCAGCTCATTCATGCGGCGGATATGAGTTTTCGGTAATAACATGGTCTCAAACGGCCAAGCCGCCCAGTACGGCACCAATGCCACCCAATGCTCGGTTTCGACCACAATACGTGAACCATCTTTTAGCTCAGCGTCTACGTAATCGACCAAAAGATTGGAGCCATGTTCGTCGTGATACGCTTTTAAGTGATGCTCTTTACGTTCAATTTCGTTGGGTAAAAAGCTATTGGCCCAGATTTGTCCGTGCGGGTGAGGCTGTGAACAACCCATGGTTTCGCCCTTGTTCTCAAACGCTTGTACCCACACGTACTCTTGACCCAGCTCTTCAATTTGCTCATTCCAGGTATCAATAACACCGCGGATCTTTTCCACTGGCAGCTCTGGCAATGTTTTGCTGTGGTCTGGAGAAAAACAGATCACTCGACTTAATCCGCGAGCACCCTGAGTTTTAAACAATGGGCTGTTAGATTGCGGTGCCTCAGGCGAATCCGTCATCAAAGCGGCAAAATCATTGGTAAACACATACGTCCCCTGATAATCCGGGTTTACATCACCAGAGATTCTCTCGTTTGTCGGACACAGAAAACATTTCTCGTCATAGCGCGGAAGCTCATCAACCGCTGGACTTTCATCAGCACCACTCCAAGGGCGTTTCGCTCTGTGTGGTGAGACCAATATCCACTGACCTGTCAGTGGGTTGTAGCGGCGATGTGGGTGATCCACAGGGTTAAACTCAATCTTCGACATCTCAATTACTCAACTTAAAAAATTCAATCTTGTGCTGCATTTCAATCAGGATCAGTCGCACCTAAACATCGGGATACCCGGACGGGTTGTCCGATTGCCAGCGCCAAGTATCCGCGCTCATCTCCGCCACACTGCGCGTCGCTTTCCAGCCCAGTTCCTGCTCGGCCTTTTCAGTACTTGCCCAACACTCCGCAATGTCACCCGGTCGACGCGGACACAACTCGTAAGGCACTGGCTTTCCACAAGCAGCGCCAAACGCATCCACCATCTCAAGTACGCTGGAACCTCGGCCCGTACCTAGGTTATAGATGTGTAGCCCAGCTTGTTCACCGACTGACTTTAAGGCCGCAATATGACCATCGGCTAAATCCATAACATGAATATAATCACGTACTCCAGTGCCATCTGGGGTTGGATAATCATCACCAAACACCGATAACTTTTCTCGGCGCCCAACGGCCACTTGAGCAATGAATGGCATCAAATTGTTTGGGATGCCTTGCGGGTCTTCGCCCATAGTGCCGGACGGATGAGCCCCGACCGGGTTGAAGTAACGCAATAAGGTAATACTCCAGCTATCATCGGCTGCGAAAAGATCACTTAAGCATTGCTCCACCATGTATTTGCTACGGCCATAAGGGTTGGTCGTGGCGCCGGTTGGCGAGTCTTCCGTAATCGGAACTACCTCAGGGTCGCCATAAACGGTCGCGGAAGAACTGAAGACTATGCTCTTTACACCAGCTTTGCGCATCGCACGCGCCAGCACCAAAGAGCCATTCACATTGTTGTCGTAGTACTCAAGTGGTTTTTGGACTGACTCCCCCACCGCTTTCAGACCAGCGAAGTGAATGACCGCGCCAATCTGATGCTGCTCAAAAACGCTATCCAGAAAAGCTTCGTCACGAATGTCGCCCTGATGAAAGCACGGTCGCAGGCCTGTAAGCGCTTCGATTCGATCTAACACCGCCTGTTTCGCATTACATAAGTTATCAATGATGATCGGTTCCATGCCCGCATCAATCATCTGCACGCAGGTATGACTGCCGATGTAACCCATTCCACCTGTGACTAGTACTTTCACTCTTGCCTCTCTGTCTAAACGCCTAGTGTGTGATCTTCGGTTCGCTGAAAAGTCTAGCAATCAACAAGGATCACTTTCCGTGATCAAACTCTCATTGTGTAAACGTTTCCACAAATTATCATTTAGACTCAAGTATAGCCAATCAAGTAAAAGCGAATAGGTAAATGCAATATTGTTAAGTTTAATTAGTGGAATACTTGCTCACAGTGACACTCTGTTGCCTTACACATTCCTGGTCAGAAATTTTTACTAAAAATTATTACAAGCGTATGAGGATTGTTTACAATGGCGGAAACAGTGACTTGCCCAAAGGAGTTGGGCTCGCCAACGGAAAAAACACATGGCTACATTAAAAGATATTGCAACAGAAGCGGGCGTTTCATTAGCGACCGTCTCCAGAGTTCTCAATGACGATCCGACATTGAGCGTCAAAGAAGAAACCAAACACCGGATTCTGGAAATTGCCGAAAAGCTGGAATACAAAACCAGCAGCTCAAAAAAGTCGATTCTGGCCAGAAAACAGCAGCACCACTTTCTGGCGGTATACAATTACAAGCAGGAAGCGGAAGTTAACGACCCTTACTACCTCTCGATTCGCCATGGTATAGAAACCCAATGTGACAAACTGGGCATCGAATTGACCAATTGTTACGACAGCGAAGTATCAGTAGAGAGCAATAAGATCACAGGTGTTCTCCTAGTCGGCCGTAGTAGCGCCGAAGTGCTAAAGGACGTTGAAAAACTCACCGACAATATTTGCTATGTGGATTTCAGTGATAGCGAGTCACCCTTCGATTCCGTCGATATTGACCTAGTGCGCATCAGCAAAGAGATTACCGATTTCTTTATCGACCAAGGCTATCAGCGTATCGGCTTTATCGGCGGTCAAGATACCACTGACACACCAGACATTCGTGAGGTAGCCTTTGCCGAATACGGTCAGCTGAAGGGTGTAGTCTCTCTAGACGATATCTATCGTGGTGATTTCACCAGCTCTTCTGGTTACGATTTAGCGAAACAAATACTGGCAAAGAATGACCACCCGAGCGCTCTATTTATTGCCTCTGACTCGATTGCCATCGGCGTATTGCGTGCTATTCATGAGCAAGGCCTAAGCATTCCTCAGGACATAGCTCTAATCAGTGTGAATGACATTCCGACGGCTAAGTTTACCTTCCCGTCTTTGTCTACCGTGCGGATTCATTCTGAGATGATGGGGATTCAGGGCGTTAACCTGCTGGTAGAAAAAGTTCGCGATGGTCGAGCATTACCACTTCAGGTCTATGTTCCAAGTAAACTCAAGCTTCGCGACACGACCAAATCTTGATCGCCACTCCCCTTTTCCGTTATATAAAGCGCTGATTTTCAGCGCTTTTTTATTATCAGCAACAAATAGCCATCCACACTACGTCACTGTTTTACTGATTTTTACCCTCTCGGTAATCACTCCTTTACCCAGATCACAGCTTTCAGATAGATCGCTCAATAATTAGTGATCAAGTTAAAGTAAAACGTTTTCACACATTTGTTTTAGTAAAATTTTTACTAACATATTTTCCAGATAGTCAAAAAAAGACTTTTACTCACTATTACGTCGGCATAGCCAATTCACTTTGAATCAGTGTGAGTGTATTCACCACCAGACTTTTTCAAAGCGTAAACAAGCTGCCTTAGCCGAGGGAGAACGAACGTGAACAACTGGGAAAACTTCCTACATTTGCATGAGAACCGTATGGCACCACGTGCTTACTTCTTCTCGTACGACTCAGTAAAAACCGCTCAAACATTCCAGCGTGAACTAAGCCGCCACTTTATGCTGCTAAGTGGTCAATGGAACTTTAACTTCTTTACTAACCCACTGTTGGTACCCGAAGAGTTCTACTCACAAAAGATGGAACAGTGGGGCCAGATTACGGTTCCTAATATGTGGCAAATGGAAGGCCACGGCGACCTTCAGTACACAGACGAAGGTTTCCCATTCCCAATTGATGTGCCTTTTGTTCCAAGTGACAACCCAACTGGCGCTTACCAACGCACATTCACACTCGGTGAGAACTGGAAAAACAAGCAAACCATCATCAAATTTGATGGGGTTGAAACTTACTTTGAAGTGTATGTAAACGGCGAATACGTAGGCTTTAGTAAAGGCAGCCGCTTAACCGCTGAATTCGATATTTCTAACTATGTTCAACAAGGTGAAAACCTGCTTTCAGTACGAGTGATGCAGTGGGCTGACTCCACCTATATTGAAGACCAAGACATGTGGTGGACAGCAGGTATCTTTCGCGACGTCTATTTGCTCGGAAAAGAGCAAGTTCACGTCCAAGACATAACGGTTCGCACTGATTTCGACGACGATTACGTCGCGGCGACACTTTCTTGCCAAGTCGAAATAGAAAACCTATCAGCCCTGCAAGCCTCAGGCTACGCCCTTGACTATGCACTGATGGATAAAGGCCAGCTCGTTGCGCAAGATTCATGCAGCAACCTGACCATCGACAACAAAACGCAGGCGAGTTTTACGCTTGAGATCGACGCTCCCATCCATTGGACAGTAGAAAACCCATACCTTTACCAACTGGTTTTAACCTTAAAAGATCAGCTAGGTAAAACCCTTGAAGTCATCCCTCAACGTGTTGGTTTCCGCGACATCAAAGTACGCGATGGGCTGTTCTACATCAACAACCAATATGTGATGCTGCATGGTGTTAACCGCCACGACAACGATCACCTAAAAGGTCGTGCTGTCGGAATGGATCGCGTAGAGAAAGATTTGGTGTTGATGAAGCAGCACAACATCAACTCCGTCCGCACCGCGCACTACCCGAACGACCCTCGCTTCTACGAGCTATGTGACATTTATGGTCTGTTTGTGATGGCCGAAACCGATGTTGAGACTCATGGTTTTGCCAACGTCGGGGATTTAAGCCGCATCACTAACGATGCTGCGTGGGAAGCTGTATTCGTAGACCGCGCAGAACGCCACGTCCACGCTCAGAAAAACCATCCTTCTATCATCATGTGGTCGCTGGGTAATGAATCAGGCTACGGCTGCAATATTCGTGCGATGTACGAGGCGACCAAAGCCATTGATGACACTCGCCTAGTCCATTACGAAGAAGACCGTGATGCGGAAGTGGTCGATGTCATTTCCACCATGTACTCCCGTGCGCAGCTGATGAATTACTTTGGTGAGTTCCCACACGAGAAACCGCGCATCATCTGTGAATACGCACATGCAATGGGCAATGGTCCAGGCGGTTTAACCGAATACCAGAATGTGTTCTACCAACACGACCACATTCAAGGTCACTATGTTTGGGAATGGTGTGACCACGGCATTCTCGCTCGTGATGAAGCCGGGACGGAATTCTACAAGTATGGTGGAGACTACGGCGATTACCCGAACAACTACAACTTCTGTATGGACGGGCTTGTTTACCCAGATCAGACTCCTGGCCCGGGCCTGAAAGAGTACAAGCAAGTTATTGCACCAGTGAAAATCCGTGCGGTTGATGAACGAGCTGGCAAGTTCAAGGTTGAAAACAAATTGTGGTTTAGCGATCTCAATGACTACACCATCACCGCAGATATCCGTGCTGAAGGTGAAACGCTGCGCAGCGTTCAGTTCAAGGTAGACGATCTTGCCGCTAATTCTGAGCGTGAAATCGACATTGCCATTCCACAGTTGGATGAGCGTGAAGCCTTCATCAACTTCACAGTACGCAAAGATTCTCGCACGCTTTACAGCGAAGCCAATCATGAGATTGCCGTTTACCAGTACCCGCTCAAGCAAAGCACTGCTGTTGAAGAAATTTTTACCAATCACAACGCGACACCACTTCACGTAGAAGAGAGCCGACTTAGCTATCTGATTTCGGGCCACAACTTCGCTCTCAACTTCTCGAAAGTGAACGGTAAACTGACCTCTTGGCTGGTTAATGGTGAAGAACTGGTCAAGTCAGAGCCTAAGCTCAACTTCTTTAAGCCAATGATCGATAACCATAAACAAGAGCATGACGGTCTATGGGAACCAGCGCACCTGCAAATCATGCAAGAGCACTTCCGCACATTAAATGTTGAGCAAGTGAACGGCAAAATAGAAATCTCGACCACCAGCATTATTGCGCCGCCCGTGTTTGATTTTGGCATGCGCTGCGAGTACCGCTACCAAATCAATGCCGAAGGTCAGCTGAATCTTGAACTAAGCGGCGAACGTTACGGTGATTACCCGCATGTGATACCTGTCATTGGCTTGGACCTTGGCATCAACGGTCACTTCGACCAAGTGAAATACTACGGTCGCGGCCCTGAAGAGAACTACCAAGACAGCAAACAAGCCAACCTGATCGATGTTTACCAAAGCACAGTCGCTGACATGTTCGAAAACTATCCGTACCCACAAAACAATGGCAATCGCCAACATGTTCGCTGGGCAGCACTAACCAACCGTGACGGCATGGGATTACTGGTAAAACCGCAACAAGAGATCAACTTCAGCGCTTGGTTCTACACCAACCAAAACTTGCATCAGGCGCAACACACGACGGAGCTAGAAAAAAGCGGTTACATCACCCTCAACCTCGACCATAAATTGATGGGACTTGGTTCTAACTCTTGGGGCAGCGAAGTCCTCGATTCATACCGAGTGTATATGGATACCTTCCGCTATGGCCTCACCCTGATGCCATTGCAGGCCGGAGATTGCAGTGCGCAAGACCTAGCCGCCCATAACTTTGGTCACGATTTCTTTACTCCCACTCAGCGAAACGAGGCATAACCATGATCGTGTTAGAAAACTTAGCGCAATTCAAAGTCGTTTACCGCGATGGTCGTAAATGGAACCGCTGCATTGAAGCGATTGAAAACATCGCCAACATCAAAGATGGCGTGATGCATTCAATTGGCGACTCTCTGGTTTACATGATTGAAGATGGAGTGGCTCGTCACACTGAAACTTTTGAAGGTAACCGTCGCTACTTCGATATTCATTACTACCTAGCAGGAAAAGAGACGGTTGAGTTTGCTGAAAAATCTCAGCTTGAGCTTGTCGACAACTATCGCGACGAGACAGACAGAGAATACTTTTCCGGCCAAGGTGATACTCGCGAGCTGGTGGAAGGCCAAGTCGCCATCTTCGATAACCACAACGCTTACCGCTTTCACGGCGATCACGCCGTAAGGAAAGTGGTACTTAAAGTCACCGTTGAAGACGGCTACTTCCTCAACAAATAACCCTGAATAATAATCGGGCCAGACACTGAATCTGGCCCACAGCAACTATCACGCTCACGAGCAATTGGGCGTATAATTGACGTGATTCATTGGAGGACATTATGTCTGAATCTCTACGCGGCACAATTGGAAAATTTGCCTTGCTGTCGATGACCTTTGCGGCGGTATTTAACGTCCGTAACATCGTAAACAACAACATTGAACTGGGGTTAAGTTCTGCCCCAGTATTCTTGCTGGCGACCATCATTTACTTTATCCCTTTCGTGTTCATCATCGCGGAATTTGTCTCGGCGAACAAAAACTCTGAGTCGGGGATGTACGACTGGCTCAAGCAACCTTTGGGCACCAAAAATGCCTATTTGGGTTCGTTCCTCTACTGGTTCGTAAACCTGTTCTGGTTCGTCTCATTACTGCCCAACGTGATTGCCTACGCATCGTATGCGATGCTCGGCTATGAATACACCTTCTCACCTATGGTGACATCACTGATTTCTATCGTCCTGTTTGCAGCGGCGACACATATCTCAACCAAAGGCGCGAGCTGGCTGGGCAAGATTTCAGAAATCGTCGCTTACGGGGTATTTGCCTTGTTTGGTATTTACGTGCTGGGTGCATTAATGGCGCTTGGCGGCGGCGATTACACACCTGCAGAGCCAATAACGCTGGAAGCCATGACACCGACCATCAACTGGGCAACCATAGGTATCATGTGTTGGATCTTCCAAGCGGCGGGCGGTGCAGAAACAGCAGCAGCGTACCTGAAAGATGTCAAAGGCGGTCAAAAAGCCTTTATCAGAGTCATCATTATCGCCGGTGTACTGATTGGTGCCATGTACGCTGTTGGCTCTCTATTGGTTAACGTGTTTGTTCCTCGTGAAGACCTCACTTATGCGGGCGGTATGGTCGAAATCTTTACCGGTATGGCGAACTACTTCAACGTCTCCGAAACCATGGTTGGCCGCTTCGTGGGTATCGTACTGTTCATTGCCATGTTTGGTTCAATGATGATGTGGACAGCGGCACCAGTAAAAATTCACTTCTCTGAAATTCCGCAGGGCGTATACGGTGAGAAAACAACCGAGCTGAATGAACATGGGGTTCCTGTTCGTGCCGCTTGGTGGCAGTTTGCTTTCGTTGTCGTAATGCTAGTGGTGAACGGCTTTGGCTCTGAGTCCGTGCAGGACATGATGAATCAAGCCATCAACCTGACAGCGGGCACCGCCATGTTACCGCCTATCTTTATCATGGTGGCTTACTTCATCTTCCGCTGGAAACACGACGATACGCCGCGTGATTTCCGCATGGGTTCCCGCAAGTTTGGTATGGGTGTGGTTTCCATTCTGATTGCCATCTTTGTAATCAGTATGACGGCTTCCGCCTTCCCAACTGGCGTTGACTTGGTTCGCGCTTTCTTCATCAACGTATTTATGACAGCGGTATTCTCAGGTATTGCTTGGTGGTGGATTTCTCGCTTTGAAAAAAAGCAAGCGAGTAAAGAGGTCAAGTTAGAAGCCGCTAAACAGCCTTAATACTTAGGCTTAAACGTGACTCATAAAAAAGCCCTTACCTAAAATGGTAAGGGCTTTTCTAATTTTGTTTAAACGCGATACTGACTCATAAACAATCTTGCGGTTTGCTCAGCCAGCACCCTCGACTCTTGCTTACTCAGAGACGCTTTCATACCGAGAACCTGAGGCCAAAACGCACTGCCTTTGACCAAACTATGCAATTGGGTACTCGCGACAACGATATCGTCCATCGCAAGGGTTTGCTTCTCTGCTTGCTCATTCAGCCAACGAAACAACGCTGTCTCTTGCTTCGACATCTTCTCTTCTTGTTCTTTAAGCTCATCAGGCTTATAGAAAAAATACCCCAGAGCGACTTTCGCCAAATCAACATAGTGAGGGTCAGTCACCACGTTGATTTCACTTTCAAGCAGAGCAACAAGCTGCTGCTCTAAATCCAATTCAACAAGACCTGCAACTTCATGATCTGCCATCGAAGTTCGCCACAGCTCTGACAGCAATTCCATGACAATCGCTTCTTTCGATTCAAAATGATTGTAAACCGTTCTCTTAGAGACCTCTGCCATAGCAGACAGCTTATCCATGCTGGTATTTTGCACACCAAATTCCTGAAAAGCCTGTTTTGCCGCAACCAATATCGCTTCACGTTTAATTTCGCTACGACCTTTTTTTCTCACTTTCATAGAGTTAACGATCCTACTTCATTCCGCTGCGATCTATTTTACACCAAGCAGTTTACTTTAAAAGCAAAGCATGTAAACTACACCGTATAGTTTACTTTAGGATAAACCATATGAAACGCGTATTGTTAGCCACTGTAGGAGCGATAATTATGACTACCTCAATCATTTCTTGTACCAGTTCTGACAAGGCTTCTGGTAAGCAATATCCCAAGAAATTTGCTAATACGGAGCTAGAGTACAAAAGCGGATTTGGTGACATTCTTAAGATCACGAAAGCTTATTTCACCACTGAACGCCTTAACCCAACGCCAACCTTTGAGCTGCCAGTCCACGCGATCAGCACTGATCAGTTAGCCAATGAACAGCAAGACGTGTTATATCGTTTGGGCCATTCGAGTATTGCAATGAAGATCGATCAGCAGCTGATCCTGACCGATCCTGTATTTAGTGAACGCGCATCACCCGTGCAGTGGGCAGGACCAAAGCGTTTTCACCAACCGCCGATTTCATTACAAGAGCTACCAAACATTGATGCCGTTCTGATCAGCCATGACCATTACGATCACTTGGATAAAGCATCGATCAAAACGCTGACAGACAAAGTCGACGTATTTCTTGTCCCACTTAAAATTGGTCAAACATTGAGAGAGTGGAATGTCCCAGAAGAGAAGATCATTGAGCTTAACTGGTGGGAATCACATGTTCACAATGGCGTCGAATATGTGCTGACACCAACACAACACTTCTCTGGCCGCGGCTTAACCGATCGCGACGGCACCCTGTGGGGCAGTTGGGTCATTAATGGACAGCAACATAAAGTGTTCTTTAGTGGTGATTCTGGCTACTTCTCTGGCTTTAAAGAGATTGGCGATAAATATGGCCCGTTTGATTTCACCATGATAGAGACAGGGGCATACAACACCCTGTGGGCAGACATCCATATGTTCCCAGAACAAAGCGTTCAGGCACACATCGACTTAAAAGGTAAGGTCATGATGCCAATTCACAACGGTACCTTTGACCTCGCCATGCACGATTGGAATGAGCCAATGCAGCAAGCGATGGAGATCAGTGAAGAACGCGGTGTAACCATGGTGAGCCCTGAGTTTGGTCAACGGGTCGAGCTTTCCCAGCCATTGCCAATCAAACCTTGGTGGAATTTGTAAAAAGAGGCTGCAATGAAGCTTAAATACCTTCTCTTACTCGTGAGCATATTGGCTCTTCCCGCAACGGCGAATGTCGAGCAAGATGTCGACGTTTTGATAGAGCAAATCGCGCAATCACCTTGCACCTTTATCCGTAACGGCGAGTCATATGATCAGCAGCAGGCTGCGGAACATATTCGTAAAAAATGGCACTACGCTAAAGATGATGTTACGGATATTCAGGTGTTTATTAGCGAAGTGGCGTCTAAAAGTTGGTTTAGCGGCAAGCCATATATGGTCAAATGCAGAGACACGCAGATCACCAGCGAAGCCTGGCTCAATCAATTATGGCAGCAAGCCGAGCAGCCCTAACAATCTCTAAAAAGCACCGCGAGGTGCTTTTTGTTTTGGATTCATTGGTGCTTATAGCGCTAGGCTTCACAATAACGACCCGTTACCTTTCTTGAAACATCCCCCATATAAGCACTCGCACATGCTTGCCCATTCTTTATCTTGCAGACGAATCAATCAATTGCACCTAGCTCGATAATGCTCTCTCTGCCCATCATTAACAGGTTCGATGTAATCACCCATCAAGTAAAACTTTACTAAATTAAGATCACACATTAACTAAAGTTCGGTTAAACCTTGTGTTCATGGCGGATAAAATCTTCTCAAACAACGTTCAGACCTTTGACCAAGGAAAATGACATGACCCTTAGTAAAACTTTTATCGCCCTTGCTGTAAGTTCCGCTGTGGCCATTTCTGGCTGCGCTTCAGTCACCAATGAGCCAACACCACAGGCACTGGAATTCAAGAACGTCATTGATCGCACTGGTTCTCCAGAATATATGCGTGACTATGATTTTGATGACCACCAGCGTTTTAACCCTTTCTTCGATTTGGGCGCGTGGCATGGGCACCTGTTACCAGACAATAAAGACGGTATGGGTGGTTTTCCGGGGACCGCATTACTGACTGAAGAATACATCAACTTTATGGCCAACAACTTCGACCGCTTAACCGTGTACAAAAATGGCCAGAAAGTAGATTTTGAGATGGAAGCGTACAGCCTGCCCGGCGCCTTGGTTCAAAAGCTGCATTCTGACGATGTACAAATCGAGATGACGCTTCGTTTTGCTAGCAACCGCACTTCGCTGCTTGAAACTAAGATCACTTCAGAGCAGCCACTTGATCTAGTGTGGGATGGTGAACTGCTGGAAAAATACCACGCCAAAGAAGGCAAGCCTCAATCCGATAAAACCATCGATCAGGCTTATCCAAATTATGACCGCCAGATTGTCGCAACCGATGATGGCCTCAAAGTGACGTTTGGTAAAGTCCGTGAAACATGGACATTGCTGACTTCAGGTGAATCTGAATATCAGATTCACAAGTCCATCCCGATGAAGACCGAAATCGAGGGTCATCAGTTTGTTTCCAAAGCGCATGTTTCTGGTTCTACAACCCTCTACACCACATACACGCATGTGCTGACAGCAAAAGAAAACCGAGCTGAGCAGAGCAAAATACAAGACATACTCACCCACCCAGACAAATATCAAAAAGCCTCCGTTCAACGCTGGGAACACTACCTTGAGAAAGGGCTAACCAACCCGAATGCTACTCCAGAACAAGAGCGAGTGGCAGTCAAAGCGATGGAGACGCTGAATGGTAACTGGCGTGGCGTAGCTGGTGCGATGAAATTTGATTCTGTCACTCCATCGGTGACCGCACGTTGGTTCTCTGGTAATCAAACTTGGCCGTGGGACACATGGAAACAAGCCTACGCAATGGCGCATTTCAACCCAGAAGTGGCGAAAGACAATATTCGCGCCATGTTCGCCTACCAGATTCAGGCCGATGATCCTGTTCGCCCGTGGGATGAAGGTTATGTACCTGACTTACTGGCTTACAACTTAAGCCCTGAGCGTGGCGGCGATGGTGGTAACTGGAATGAACGCAACACTAAGCCGAGCTTAGCCACATGGGCAGTCATGGAAGTGTATAAAACAACCGGTGATAAAGCGTGGTTAGAAGAGATGTACCCTAAATTGGTCGCTTACCACAACTGGTGGTTACGTAATCGCGACAACAATGGTAATGGTGTACCTGAGTATGGCGCCGCTCGTGACAAAGCCCATAACACCCCTGACGGTCAGATGCTGTTTACCGTCACTCGTGGCGACAAAGAACAAACCTTTAGCGGGCTCGATCAATATCAAGCAATCATTGCCAATGGCCAGTACGACCATATTGAAATCCCGGCCCAAACCGCGGCGTCATGGGAATCTGGCCGCGACGATGCGGCGGTATTTGGCTTTATCGACAAGGAGCAGCTGGACAAGTACGTCGAGAAGGGTGGAAAACGTAGTGATTGGGATGTGCAATTCGCTCAGAACCGAGCACAAGATGGCACCCTACTAGGTTACTCGTTACTGCAGGAGTCGGTCGATCAAGCCAGCTATATGTACAGCGATAATCAGTTCCTTGCTGAAATGGCGGACATCATAGGCAAGCAAGACGAAGGAAAAGTTTTCCGCGAGAAAGCCGAACACTTGGCTGATTACATCAATACCTGCATGTTCGATGAAGAAAGTGGCTATTTCTACGACATTCGCATCGAAGATAAGCCACTTGCCAATGGTTGTGCAGGCAAACCGATCGTTGAACGTGGCAAAGGGCCAGAGGGCTGGTCACCACTGTTTAATGGCGCAGCAACTCAAGCACACGCCGATGCGGTGGTGAAAGTGATGAAAGATACCGAAGAGTTCAACACTTACGTGCCTCTGGGTACCGCAGCGCTGTCTAACCCTGCCTTTGGAGCTGATATCTACTGGCGTGGACGTGTGTGGGTCGACCAATTCTACTTTGGCCTTAAAGGAATGGAGAAATACGGTTACCGTGATGATGCAGTCGAGATGGCCACGGCTTTCTTCGACAATGCCGATGGCTTGATTCAAGACGGCCCAATCAGAGAGAACTACAATCCGCTTACCGGCGCTCAACAAGGTGCTCCGAACTTCTCTTGGAGTGCTGCTCACCTGTATATGCTTTACAACGATTTCTTTACCTCGGAAAAGTAACAAACAACAAAGGGCGCTTAATCGCGCCCTTTCAATTAGAATTTAAGTAAATTAGCGGCTTTTCGACACCGAATGTGACTCTTTCCCTAGCACATTAACCAGTACGTAGCTCACCTTCTGACCATTAACCACTTTGTGTTTCGCCTCAACGGTCTTTCCATTGACCACCAACGTTGGATAGTCTCCATAGAACCACGCTTCCCACGTGAGCGGCTTATTGTTGTTATTGGTTAGTGTCGACTTTTCAGTACCCTCATGGCGCAGCGCGACTTCATGCTCGCCCATTGGTAAGTAGTCAACCGCAAGCCAGTCAATATCCGCCGTCAGATGCGATGCCGTAATCAGATGACTGTCTGCCGCGTTTGGTTTCACCCCCATCAGCCCTTCAATGGTATTGGCGATAAAAGTAAACGAGATCTCTGGATAATCGCCATTGGTGCCTTGTGTCGGACGCTCATGAGGTAAATCTTTCATATCCATGATGTACTGCATCCACTTCCAAGCTTCCTCATTGCGGTTGTACGGAAAATAGGTCTCTGGGATATAGCTGTACGCCTCGATATTATTCGGAGCATCCGGCGTCGAGCCAATGCCATCACCGAGACTTTGCGAAATAAAGTCTAGATATCGGTCATTACGCTCACCAGGCTCGGTGATCAGCTTCATCGGCATAAACCAGCTGTTTTCTTTACCAAAGTCGTTCAGCCTCAAGCCATCCTTCTGCACTATGTTGACGTAGTTATCCAAAGGCTTTTCTGGGTCAGCGATACTCCACTCCTGATTAAAGTAGTCTTTCAGTTGCTGGGCTTTTTGTTGCCATTGTCGAGATTCACTATACTCTTCTCTGGCGTTAAGCATGGCCGCATAAGCCACCGTTGCTTGATACTGAGAGCCAATCCCGTCACCCGCTTCAATCGGGAATTCACCCCGTTCGTTATAGGTCGCCGAGCCTTCAAAAATACCACCATAACCTTCAGCGATGCCGTTTGGATCCTGATCGTCATGCAGTGCGATATAATCGGTCATCACTTTGGTGTAAAAACGCCATAGGTCTTTGTCTTCAATGTAGCGCTTATCGCCCGTCCATTGGTATTGCTCCCAAGCCTTCTCAAGAAATTCAAACTGCGCCGGGACCTCACGCACAAACCAGTCATCGTCTTCGTAGTCGATCAGGTGTGGGCTGCCATCAAAGTTGATCGCCCATAGGGTGTACCACTTTCTCGACTCAGTAGAATGCTTAGCGAAGGTTTTGAACATAGAGAAGTTTTCACGATCTAAGCCCGCTAACTTAGCGCCAGCCGACTGGTGAAGAAAGTCCCGAGAGTAGAAAGCCGTACGATCAAAGTAACCCGCCCAATAGGAAGGTAAGTAATCCGCGCTGCCCGTACCATCATTGTTGTTTTCATCACGGTTGATCAAGTCGTGCTGCCCCGTCATCACAAACTGACGTGTCTTCTCTTTCGCCCAGTCAAACGAGTCCTGCAATTTATCATTGGAAGACGAAACGGTGACTTGCTTCGCTTTAATCCGAGCACGCACTTCCCACTTCTCAACCCGCCCTTTTTCATCCTTAAGTTTGATGTGAACTGGCTGACTGAAATCGAGGACTTCCCCCTGCTCGACAGACGCTCGAGAGCCTTTAGACACAAGCAGTTTAGCAATCGCTACTTCAGAGACGTCGCTCGCATACGGCAGTTCAAACTCGATGGTTCTGCGTTCTTTATCGATGATGCTCTCGCCGGATTGCCCTTTAGCCTTAAACCCTATGATTTGATTAAAACGTGGCGACTTGGATTTAGTGCTTTTTACCAGTTCAACCTGATCGATACTGACACTGCCCACATCTGACCCTGTGAAACGTAGCTTTATCTGCTCACCCCTCTCCAACGGAATCTGTTTAATTTTATTGTGCTTGTAGTCGTGACTCTTTTTGAGTTTTTTACTCAGGAAAGCCTCATCGCCAAGGTTAGTCAATTCAACGCGGGCATCTTTGCCTGGACTGATCGCCTGAACCGACAGCTGATAAAAGCCCGTTTCAGGTATAGTGACTACCTGGCTGATGCTGTGTCCCGCACCAATGGCAATTCTGCCGCGATATTGGCCTTCAAACGCTTTATCGTCTTTGATATTGGCAAACCAGTAATGCCAACCTAGGCCACTGTCTTCAAACCCTGGGTTAGCCAGAACGCTGTGGTTTTCTCCAGCTGCAAGTACTGTCTCAGGTAAAGTGTTAGCAGACACCGCTCCACTCAGCAGAGCTCCTAGGATCATGCTGGCAATCAATGAGTGTTTCATCTTGTTTAGCTCCCTATTCCATGGGGATGTTCAGAAATTAGAAAAGCAGCCCTTTGGATAAAAGGGCTGAACAGATTACGCCTGAGCAGGCTGAGGTTTGTCGGAAGAAACGATGTCTTCATTATGCTCATCGTTGTCGACTAGCTCATATTTTTCCATCAACTGTTGCTGGATCTGTTGATGATACGCGCCATTCAATTTGTAGTAACGGAAGTACATAAACAGCGCGATAGCAAAGAACAAACTTGGTAAGCCAATCATGATACACTGCATGCCAAAGATGGTTTCCGGCGTTTGCTCTACATTAGGCACGTAGTGCACAGCGGTTAAGGCAATACCTATAAAGAAAGCCGCAAACGCTGAGCCCGCTTTTACTACCAGAGTCTGTACTGAGTAGGCAATGCTTTCACAACGCACACCAAGCTTCACTTCACCGTAATCAACCGTATCGGCAACCATAATTACGTTAAGCACCCAGAACAGTGCGGTACCTATTTGCAGGAACACACCTGCAGTAGAGATAAGCAGCACACTTTGGGTATCGTTCATGCCAATGTAGATCAACACTGCACTACCGATAATCGGGAAGCCAGACGCACAGGCCCAAAGAACTCGGCGAGAGAACCACTGAGCCAGTTTAGGGAATAGGACCAGCGTAATGAGGTTAGCGATGCTAGCGTACGCCATGTAGTAAGGGAACAGGCTCTCGTCCCCTACAACATAGGTGAAGTAGTACACGGCAAAGGCGGTAATAATGTTGGTCGCTAGGTTGTAAGATAGAGCCATACACAGCAGGCTGCTAAGCTGATCGTTCTTGTAGATCAACGACAGCATTTTCTTCAGAGATACCTTCTCTTCAGGCTGAGCTTTATTGAGTTTGGTGGTTGAGTAACGCTCTTTTACGTTGCGTAGAGTGACAAAAGTGGAGATCAGGAAGCAAACGATCAGTAACAGGGTGAACATCTGAAAACCAAAGCCTTTGTTGTCTTCACCACCAACATAGTTAATGAATGGCATCGCAATCGCAGCGGTTACCGTCCACGCTAAGCTAGCAAAGAACCTCGGGAAAGGGACCAGCTCTTCACGCTCTCGCTTATCAATCGTCAGCGTTGGTACCAAAGACCAGAAAGGGATGTCCATCAGGGTGTAAGTCATACCCCATAGAATGTAGGTAATGGCTGCGTAGGCGATAAGCCATGGGCCTTCAATCAGGTGGGCACTGAACACCATGTACAAGACGACAGAATTCGTTAGGGTACCAATCAGAATCCAGGGTTTGAATTTCCCCCAACGGGTTCGGGTATTGTTTACCACCCAGCCCATGAGTGGGTCATTGACTGCATCCCAGATTCTCGCCACCAAAAAGATGGTGCCAACAATGCCCGCTGAAATACCGACTACATCCGTATAGTAAAACATCAGATACATGTAGACGATTGTGATGGCGAAATCCTTGCCGTAGGCACCAAACCCATAGCTGAGTTTGGTGCTCATCGAAATACTCATGTTTGCTCCTTAACGCTCCCATCACTGGAAGCGTATATGATTCACGTTATTGAAAGGGATATTATTATTTTTATTGATAAACCCATTCAGGAAGCCATCCCTGATGTGCTTCGATTAAGTCATCCACCAACGCATAGATTTCATCGATACCGAGAACAGCCGCGGTATGTGGATCCAACATCGCAGCGTGATAAATACGCTCACGGTTTTCTGTCAAGATGGCCTCGGTTAGCAGCGTTTGAACATTAACGTTAGTCTGCATCAATGCCGCTAAATGGCTCGGCAAGCGTCCTGCTTTGGTCGGCTGAATGCCATTGGCGTCAACCAGACAAGCGACTTCAACGCAGCAGCCTTGCGGTAAGTTGTCGATTAAACCCTCATTCTTGACGTTGCCGTAGATAACACTTGGCGTACCTGTCCAGATCGAGTTCATGATCGTACTGGCGTACTCCTGAGACTCTTTCACTGTGATTTGGTCAGCTTGCTTGTAGTCTTCTAAATCTTGTTTCCATGCAGCAATCTGTTCAACACAACGTTTTGGATACTCATCAATTGGCACTTTATAGCGCTCAATCAGATCCGGTCGATTTGGCTTGATAAAGTAAGGCGTGTATTCAGCAAAATGCTCGGAAGATTCCGTGACAAAGTAGCCCAGCTTCTTGAACATCTCGTAGCGAACTAAATTGGTACAACGGCCATCGTGATGCAAACCTGGTTTAGGAGCCTCGCCACGCTCAAACGCATCGAGCAAATCTGGATAGATATCAACGTAATTGCCCTGCTCGTCCTTCTTCTCAAACGTCAGGTAGTAAGCCATGTGGTTGATGCCCGCACAGGTATAACGCAAGTCGGCGTAATCCAAATCCAGATCGCGTGCTAACTCTTCTGCCGTCCCCTGCACGGAGTGACACAAGCCAACCTGTTTAATCTCTGGATACTTTTCGTACATGGCCCAGGTATTCATCGCCATTGGGTTCACGTAGTTCAGCATGGTGGCATCCGGGCAGACTTGTTTCATGTCTTCACACACACTCCACAGGTGCGGAATGGTGCGTAACGAACGCATAATACCGCCCGGGCCTAAGGTATCAGCAATGGTTTGCTCTAACCCGTGGCGCTTACACACTTCGAAGTCGGTCACGGTGCAAGGCTCATAGCCCCCAATCTGAAATGCGATGACAACAAAGTCCGCGTCCTGCAACGCTTCTTTCTGATCAAGGTGGCAAGAAATGGTGCCTGTGGCGCCTGCAGAATTCATCAACTTACTGACGACAAGATGCGACTCTTCAAGACGAATCTCGTCGATATCCATTAGCGCTACATGCGCACTTTTTAACGCTGGCTTATGAAATACATCACCAAGAATGTTTTTAACAAAGATGGTCGAGCCGGCACCGATAAACGTAATTTTTGGACTGTTCATGCTCATGTGATCCTTTATTGATAGGTCTAGGTCATGCATCCACATTACTGACTTGATTATGATTAAGTCGTCTCGGTTCAACTCATCACTCTCTCATTTACTAAGATTTAATGCCTCATGTAACAGAAAAAGTGTTTTTAGGAGTCTTTAAGAGATATTCGGGATTGATTGAGCATTTAAATCGAAAAACCACCGTCAATAACGGCAAAATGTTAGCCGTGCTACGTTCTCAGCCACAAAATGGGCGACTTATTCAGCTTTTGAACTATCTCTCTTTTTACCAAACAAAGGTCTGTTACAACCCTGTAACTACCATTTCGTAAGGAGCCGACATGCCCTCGCCTAACGATCTACTCTCTGTGACTGCTCAAGAGCAGTACTCCTCAGAATGTGTCTCGGTCAGTCCATTGTCACTCTATTCCTCTTACGAAAAAATTGATGTGGAGATGCGTGCGCCACACGCGATGCCCGGTTATCACTGGCATGGGCAAATCGAAGTTAATATTCCGTTTGGTGACGACGTAGAGTACATGATGAATGGCAGCCCAATTCACCTCAAAAATGGCAGTATTGGACTCTTTTGGGCTTCGGTGCCGCACCGTCTCACTGACCCTGGCGCAAGCCACAACATGGGCATCATCAATATTCCAATTCATCATTTTATGTCTTGGCCGCTTAACCGCGATCTGGTGAGCCAACTTACCCATGGCGCTGTGCTGCAATCTAAGTCCTGTAATTTAATCAGCGAATTTGAAATTGCTCGCTGGACAAAAGAGAGTCAACACCCGTCGGAAAGTCGCCAGCAGTTAGTCACCGATGAAATTGGATTGATGCTCAAACGCGTCTGTCTCGATGGTTGGCAGCAGCTTTCAACAGGTCGCACAGATAAGGCCGCGAAAAGCAATACTTCAAAGCACTCGCAGTTTTATGTCAGCCAGATGCTGGAGTACATTGCGACCCACCACAACACTCCGCTCACAGCACAAAAGGTCGCTGACTATGCAGGGTTGCACGTCAATTACGCCATGACTATTTTTCAGCGCACCATGCAAATGACCATCAAGCAATACATCACTGCGATGCGAATTAATCACGCCCGTGCGCTGCTGAGTGATACGGAACGAACCATACTCGACATTTCCCTTACGGTAGGATTTAACTCCATCAGCCGCTTTTACGACACCTTCCGTCGTTGTATGGAAGTCACACCTACCCAGTATCGTAAGCTAAGTCGAGAAGATCATCGCTGGGGCTGGAAAGACGCCAACCCACTTAATCAATTAGAGAAGGGCGCCTGTGATGGTAAACGGCCACTGGTGGTGAGTCATAAGTAGCTGCGCTACCGCCTCGAAGCCCCACAAGTTGCTCTACACTTAAAGTCAGGCTCATTCGTATCATAGATATAGGCAGCAGTGGACAAAGCACAGGTAATCACTCAGTGGCAACAGATACAATCAGACCTGTACCGGGATCGGGTGCTTTATGGGTATGTGTTTGCGACCACTCTTTGTTTGTATGTTTTATCACTACTTTATCTGGATGACCCAAGATTTGAATTTGATCCTATCATCTACTTGGCGACGCTAGTCCAAGTCTGTTATGTCACCTTTCTAGTGTGGAGCTGCGTCTACTATGTGTATTTGCTTTACCATCGAAAACCTCACCCAACACTCTACTTTTTCAGAGCGATGCGTTCATTTTTTCAACCTTTGTCGAAAGCCATTAGCTTTGCGTTACTTGTATTGGCACTGAACCTGACCTTTTCCAGCTACACGTTTCTAAAACCCTTGATCCCTGAACTCAATCCATTTCAGTTTGATGAGCTTTTTTACCAACTGGACAAATGGCTACATTTCGGCATTTCACCGTGGCAAATCACGCATCAAGTGTTTGGCAATGCGTTAGCGAGTAGCGTGATTAATTTTTTATACCACTTATGGTTTCTTCTAATGTGGGGGAGCGTGCTGTTTTTCATCATTCGCCGTGACCTCGAAAAATTGAGAGACCAGTTTCTTATTACGTTTCTTACTAGTTGGTTGTTAATAGGCGGTGTTGCAGCAGTACTGATGTCCTCCGCGGGCCCATGTTACATGCACTTACTCAACCCAGAGCATCAATACTATTTACCTTTAATCGAGCGGCTGGAAACACAGAGCCAATTATTGGTCGACAACCACTGGTTTCCTCTTTGGGCCTTGGATGTTCAGGAAATGCTATGGCAAATGTATTCAAACCAGAATTCTGGTATTGGCGGTGGTATATCAGCCATGCCGAGCATGCATGTTTCAGTCGCAGTAACAATGGCACTCGCATTCCAAAAATTGCACAAGAAGTTAGGTTATTTGATGTGGGGTTATGTTTTGGTCATACAGATTGGTTCGGTCCATCTCGCTTGGCACTATGCCATTGACGGTTATCTGAGTGCTATTCTTACACTAGTGATTTGGAAATCAGTCGGCTCACTCCACACACTCAAATCCTCCCACCTTTCCTAACAAATGGTTTCGGCAACAACATGTCGAACCCAGGTATTCTTTTCGTCACTATTGAGCGCTTTTAGAAACAACATTTTAATTTCAAAATCCGGCACTTCAATGGGAGGTTCGACCGCTTGTAGACTGTGACTATACATCTCCATCTCAGCAAAACGCTTCGGGACAATACATATCAGCTTCCGACCAATCAGCAACCGCCTGATGGTTAAGAAGTTGCGAGAGGCGACCCCAACACGGCGCTGAAGTCCTAGCTTTGCCAATCGCTCATCAACTTGGGTTTGCAAGTTGCCATCGGGACTGACTAAGGCATGCTCGACTGACACAAATTGCTCCAGCGTCATCGGCAGCTCTACTTCGAAACATTGAGGATCGTATAAACAGAGGTGCTGCTCCGTATATAGGCGTTGTGACAAATACCGACTGCCATGATTGGTAATACTGCCAATAACCATATCGAGATGTTCACTGTCAGCGATGTCTTGGTAATTACTGCGATTAACGTTGTAAAAACTAATTTGAGAGAGAGGGGAATGACGTTTAATCGCATCATAAAGCGGTGCAGCAAACAACTGTTCGGCATAATCCGTCAGACCAATTTTCCACGCACCACTGTACTCTTGTGGAACAAAATGCTGCTTTGTCAGCAGATCATTTTTAATGCTTGCCAACAAATTATGAACTACCGGAGCCATATCATGAGAGCGCTGTGTCGGTTCCATGCGTGTGCCAATACGTTCAAACAAAGGGTCATCAAACAATGCTCGAAGACGCTGCAAGGTATGACTCATAGCAGACTGACTCACATAACACTGCTGCGCTGCAAGGCTAACGCTTTGGGTATTGTACAAAGCCTGAAACGCCACAAGTAAATTGAGGTCGATCCCTTTCCAGTTGAACTCTTTCACAGCAATCCCATATTATTCATACATTGTATTAAAACTATTAATTGGAATCATTTTAGTACATTTCTTAAAGTATGCGCAGTATTTGTTCTAAGAGTTACCAGACCATGTTGTCTATTTTTAAAACCTTTTTTTGGCTTGGTTGGATAAGCTTCGGCGGCCCAGCTGCCCATATCGGCTATTTTCGTAACAATTTTGTCGAAAAACTAAACTGGTTAGACGATAAAGAGTACGCGCAAATCGTCGCACTCAGTCAATTCCTTCCGGGCCCTGGTTCAAGTCAGGTAGGTTTTGCTCTCGGTTACAAACGTGGCGGTTTACCGGGTGCCTGTATGGCATTTTTGGGCTTTACCCTGCCTTCCGTTCTTATCATGCTGGCGCTGGCGGTACTTAGTAGCCAACTGACAGAAACTTCTCTGTTTCAGAATATTGTGCATGGTTTGAAACTGTTGGCCGTTGTTGTGGTTGCAGACGCCACTTGGGGAATGTACAAAAACTTCTGCAAGGAAAAACTTTCAGTATCGCTTTGTTTATTAACCGCAATTTCACTGTTAGTTCTTCCCGGTATCGCGACCCAAATGCTGGTTTTAGTGATCGCAGCACTTATCGGCATGAAGTATTTGGGTAATCAGGAAGAGTCTGTCCAGACACGCTTTGAGCCTTCAATTCTCCCCTTGACTCTCTTCGTTGTTCTTATTGTGGGCTTGCCTTTTGTCGCTTCCAATGTGCCCGCTCTGGGACTATTCAATGACTTTTTCCAAGCAGGTAGCCTAGTATTCGGTGGCGGCCATGTGGTGCTGCCATTACTGCAAAATATTGTCGGTGACCAACTTAGCCAAGACGCTTTCCTAACAGGATATGCCGCCGCTCAGGCCGTGCCTGGGCCGATGTTTACCTTTGCCACTTACATTGGTTATGAGTTACTACCTCAAGCACCAATCGCCGGCGCACTGATTGCTACTATGGGTGTCTTTTTGCCGGGGTTCTTACTACTTTTAGGGGTACTGAAAAATTGGCAGTCGCTGGCTAAAATGCCCAAAGTGTCTGGCGCCGTAAACGGCGTGAATGCAGCCGTTGTTGGCCTCTTGGTAGCTGCACTTTATCAGCCCGTATTTGCCAGCGCGGTCATGAGCCCAATTGATATCTCTTTTGTTTTGGTGGGCTTCTATCTGCTTAAACAGCTCAAACTGCCTATTGTCTGGATGGTGATATTCTTTATGGCCGCAGGTATCGCAGGTGGCTATCTCAACTGAAATCACTGAGAGACAAAAAGGGAGAGCATTGGCTCTCCCTTTTCTATTCCGCTACCGCAGCAGTTTTGTTTTTTTCTTCCCGCACCATAGCTAACGCGCGTTCAAGATTTTCGTTGGCGACTTTATAGTAAGACGTTTTTGTGTCGATAGCTTGCTGCAAGTATGGGATCGCCTTGTCTGGCTTGCCTTGTAGGATTAAAAAATACCCGACATTGTTCAACGCTTCCGGCTTACCCATATGCTGTGAAAAAACGTTGATCGCTCGGGTAATTTCGCCTTTGCCTAAGTAAATCAGAGCAAGGTTATTCAATGCTTTATCATTGGTCGGATCTTTATCCAGAGCCTCTAAAGTAAACCTCTGTGCTTTGCGGTAATCTCCTTCCATATAAAATGAGTAACCTACGTTGGTTAAGGTTTTTACCGAATTTGGTTTGATACTTAGCGCTTTTTTATAGAACGCCTGAGCTCGCTTATGATCAGTATCAATATCGGCAATGACTCCTAGCCCCATGTAGGCAAACTCTGGAGAATAGTTATCTGTTTTCAACATAGCTATCTCTTTCGAAGTCGCTAAATCTTCCTCGCTGAGTGTTTTTTTGCTCCCCAATCGAATTTGGTCGGCATTAATCGCTTTGAGGAAATAACTACCACCAGATTCCACATCGCCCGAGCGGCTGTAAATGGTACCGAGCTGTTCAAGCACCTTCACATTATTCGGATTTTCTTTCAGCGCCAGCTGATACGCTTTTTGCGCCATCGGTATATTGTTGCGAGATTGGTGAATTCGACCAATGTTGTACAGCGAACGGTCGTGAAATTGGCCATTTTCAAATGCCAACGAGCGAATGTATTCATACAAAGCCAAATCAACATTGCCAGCATTCAGAGCATCATCGCCCCGAGTAATGGCTTCTTTTTCTGTTTTCGGTGGCTCGTCTGAAGTCAAAGAGTCAATGGGTTTACCTTCATAAAGCGACGTATCAATACTCGGCTCATTCGATGCGCAAGCCGTTAGCAGCGCTCCAGATAGGGTGAGCACTATCAGATGAAATCCTTTCATTGCTCCACTCCTTTTAGTTTCCTAGGGTCGATGTGAATAGCAGCATAGAAGGGCCGATCGCTACAATGAAAAAGCACGGCCAGATAAAGAGCAGCAGAGGAAATATCATTTTAGTCGGTATCTTCGCTGCTATTTCTTCGACTTCTTGATTTCTCTTGTCCCGATAATCATCGGTATATTCACGTAATGTTTGTGCCAAACTACCACCAATGCGCGAGGCATGTGCCAGCATGGTGACCAGACCCGCAATCTCAATAAGCCCAGTACGCTCAATCAAATCATTAAATGCATCTGACATTTCCACACCTGCATTAATTTTGACACATACGGTATCCAGCTCATCAGCAAAATCTGGATGAGAGATTGCAACCTCGTCAGCGACGCGGCGAAGTGCTGAATTAAATCCCAAACCCGACTCCGTACACACCACCATTAAATCTAATGCATCCGGGATACCACCACGAATTCTTGATTGACGCTTTTTGACCAAATGTCCGAGAAGTATATTGGGCACATAAAGCCCGCCCCCAACACTCGCTACCATGACTAAATTCAGCATCGCCATGTCTGGGGTAAGAAAGTAAAAGCCTGCCGCTAACCCTAAACCGACCGCGACTGTCATGCCTTTAAACGCATAGAAAACCGTCAATGCATTCGCATCATGATAGCCAGCATGCATGAGTTTTTGCCGTATACTCTCGCTCTCTTTTGAGTTAGAAGGCTTCATCACAGGAGCCAGTGACTCTAAGGTATGATCCAGCCTGCGACTTTTTTTCAGTTTGTCTGAACGAGTAGACTGCCTGAGTTGTTCAAGCTTTAATTTTAGAGGCGATTTAGGCCCGACCAGCAACAGCGACAGGGTGAACACCACCAACACCGTCGCCAAGAGGATTAGGCTCAAAAAGACTGTCTGCTCGTCTAAGTTGTAAACTGCAAACTGTTCCAGAATCGTTTCCATGTCTACACCTCGAAATTAATGATTTTCCGTATCCACAGAGAACCGATAAATAAGCTAACGACACCACCACTGATCAGCTTCATGCCTCTGGGGTCGGTATACAGGGGTTCAACATAACCAGGGTTAACAAAACTGAGGAAAAGAAACAGCACAAATGGTGACAACACCAAAATCCATGCAGATAAACGGCTTTCTGCTGATAATGTCTTAATTTTTCGCTGCAACTTAAAACGAGCTCTCAATACCCTAGACACTTTTTCCAGATTCTCAGATAAATTACCCCCGGTCTCCTTTTGCAGCAGCACTGCACTGGAAAACGCCAGCATGGAAACGGTCGGCGTTCGTTCTGCCATCTGCATGATCGCCATACGCATGTCATAGCCATAATTCAAAAGATTAAAGGTATTTTTGAACTCAACACCAATTGGAGCTGGCATCTCTTCCCCAACCTCACTGAAGGCTTGAGTAACGGGCTGTCCCGCTTGCAGCATACGGCGCATAATATCTAATGCCTCCGGTAGCTGTCCTTCAAACGCGGAAAGGCGGTCCGATATTTTCTTGCTGAGCCAGAAATAAAGAAATGCCCAGATGGCAACTACTACTGCTAGAGCCACATAGACAGGTTGGCTTATCAATAGAACAATAAAGAAGCCACACACTGATAGAATCGATGTCACTGTCAAAGTCTGTGTCAAACTCCAATCATAACCGGAAAGCTCAATCATTTTTTTGAGTGAAGAGAACACCTCAAACCGAACCAGCTTTCTGTCTAACGGCGTTAAACTTTTAAGATAGTGCTCTTGGAGCAAAGACAAGGCTTCTTCATCGAGCTTCGATTGGGATTCTTTAAGACGTTCGGACAACTCTTTGTGCTTAGCTTTGCTCCCCGCTGCAGGCAAAATCAACGCTTGTGAAATAAACACCACAGCAAAAAACAAGAGTATGAAAAAGAATGTTGCGTCCTGATGCATAATTCTTCTCCTTATGAGTATGACTCATTGAAGATATCGAAAGACAGATGGAGCCCTTTTTTCGACAACTGATCATGGCACTGAGGTACCACACCAGTCGCCGTGAAGTACCCTAGCACATTGCCATCTTCATCTAAGCCTTTACGGTGAAATTTAAAAATCTCCGACATGGTAATAATCTCACCTTCCATACCGTTGATTTCACAAATGCTGACCATACGACGCTTACCGTCCTCCTGACGCTCCATCTGCACAACCAAATGAATTGCAGAAGCGATCTGAGCCCGTAAGTTTTTAGCCGACATGTTCCAACCTGCCATCGCAAACATATTCTCGACACGAGACAAAGCATCGCGCGGCGTATTGGCGTGAATCGTAGCTAAAGAACCGTCATGCCCGGTATTCATGGCCGCTAGCATATCAACAGCTTCAGCGCCACGGACCTCCCCCAGCACAATGCGATCAGGTCGCATCCGAAGGGAGTTTTTAACCAAGTCACGCTGAGTGATTTCCCCTTTGCCTTCAAGATTGGCAGGGCGAGTCTCAAGGCGAACAACATGAGGTTGCTGCAACTGCAGTTCAGCGGAGTCTTCGATGGTCACAATTCGATCATCAGAGGGAATGAAGCCAGAGAAAATGTTTAATGTGGTGGTTTTACCCGAACCTGTACCACCCGAAATCAGTACATTGAGAGCACCATTAACCGCGGCTTCAACAAACTTGGCCATTTCTGGTGACAAAGAATTGAAGCTTAATAGGTTTTCCATATTAAGTTTTTCGACTGCGAAACGACGGATTGACACCGAGGCACCATCGAGGGCTAAAGGGGGAATGATGGCGTTAACACGTGAACCATCCACCAATCGTGCATCCACCATAGGCGAAGCTTCATCAATACGACGCCCAACTTGACTCACAATTCGATCGATAATGTTACGTAAGTGACGCTCGTCGAGAAACGTATAAGGAGTCAGTTCTAACTTACCACGACGTTCAACAAACACTTTTTTCGGGCCATTGACCAGAATATCAGAGACAGTTGCATCGTTAAGCAAAGGCTCTAGGGGCCCTAAGCCGAAGACTTCATCTTCAATTTGTTGAATCACACGCTTACGACCTTCCGCACTTAATGCATGGGTCTGATCGTCCGCCATCAGTTGAACAATCGCGTCGTGCAGTTCTTTTCGCGCTCTGTCATTTTCCAGACTCGCCAAAAGTCCTAAGTCCAATGTTTCTAACAGTCGCTGGTGGTAATAATGCTTAACCGCTAACTCTTGCTCTAACTGCTTACGCGCTTCCTCAACAGCGTGCTCTTTTGCTTCCGCTTCGAGCTTTTTTCTTTCTCGATAAGAATCGACAGGTTCATGAGACTGATGCAGCTCTAGCGAGACGCTTTCTTTTGGCTTGTCATCGACCATAGCTTGCTGTTGATTTTCTTCGGCCTCTGCTTCAGCGACCCTCTGCTGCAATTCTGGATTGATGTTTTTTCTTTTAAAGAACATAAAAGTTCCCTCTTAAAATATGCTCGCTAAGAAAACAACTTTTTGAACCAACCTTTTTTCACTTCATTATCTGGCATCAAGGTAGCCGCTAACTTCCTAACAGACTTAGCAATCGCACTCCCCTTTCTAGCTTGAATATAAGGGCGCCCTAAGTTGGCACTTTCAATCGCGACTTTGAATTCATTGGGTATGGTATGAATAGGGATATTACCTACCGTGTCCTGGATATCCTTTAACTTGATCGATTGACGCTTTTCGAAGCGATTCACGACCACTTCCATTTGCTCTTTGGATACGCCTAGTTCAAAGGTGAGTAACTTGAGAAGTTGAGTTGTATTTTTAATCGCTACTAAGTTTTGCTGTGTGATCATGAACACCTTGGTGGCAGGTGAAATCACGGAAGTAAATGTTCGGTCGAGCCCACGTGATAAATCAACAATCACATACGGGTACTGTTCTCTTAACACCGGAATCAGCTTATTCAGTTGGTTCGCTTTTTCAAAATTTTCATGGCTACTTTCACGTTTAAAACCGATAACATGCAGGCCCGATTCATGTTTAGTAACCAAGCTGCCCAGTGAGACGTCATCAAGGTCGGCTACATTGGCGATTGCATCAGCCAAACCATAGGTACTGTGGATATTTAGATAGTCTTCGATGACGCCAAATTGCATGTCCAGATCGAGCAATAAGACATGCTCAGGGTTCTGTTTGGCAATGGTTATTGCAGTGTTCAAAGCAATCATAGAGGCACCTGCGCCACCTTTAGTGTTCATAAACACCATCAGCTCGCCAAGATGACGGTTAGCAACTTTATCTTCAGCAACATTTTTCAGCAGAGGTACCAGTTCGTCGAGCATCGCTTTATCGGAAATGAAATCAGCCGCTCCAATTCTCAGCGCTATTTTCAATGCACCGTTATCATTTTCATTACCAAAGACAATTAAGGAAGCTTCATGACCACTTTCGGCAGAATCAGGGGCTTCATATTGCTGCAGTTCGACAATTTTCTGTGCCCAATTCGGCCCAGTTTCAACGAAAATCAAATCAGGAGGAGAGAAGTGAGATAGATTACTCACAACTAAGCCATGGAATGAGATCATTTCAAAACTCACGCTCTGGCATTTAGACAATTCATGGCTAATGTGCAGGTGAAAAGCATCAGACGAGTAAAATACCCAAATTGTTAAATTGGTTTTCAATCTGATAGGACAATCTCCATTTGGTGTAAGCTTAACCGCTTCTCCCATACCCTTTCTCCTAGCAGCCCGCTAGATGAAGTATTAACATACTTCAAAGCATTCCAGTCTCTATAACCCTTCATATCTACTGGATTAACTTTGACTGCATTCTCTTTTATTAGTCTAATTGTAGAAAACAGCGTGACTTATGTCATAGTTTCGACCATAAGTTATCGAAGCTATTTCTCTAGGACACTATTTTTTCCCTGAGCCTTGGCCAAAATTCTCAATAACTTGGCTATCTGTGCCTGACAACTCAGAGTCCTGCTTACCAGTATAAATTTGATAAGCCCCTTCCATCCGCTCACCACTACCTGTCGGGATCACCTCAAGATTATCTCTGCTCGCATTCGGGTTATAAGTCTGCTCAGATGCTATTTTTGCAACATGCTCGCCGAGGCGGTCTGCATTGTTAACGCAACCTAGTAGCGTGAAAGGCAGGCATAAAATACAAATCTGTAAATATCGATAAATCATATTGCCTCCTATAAACTGTGTCCGAAGGTACCTTCAGTGCCACCTTTGGAATAATCCACCATGGGCGCACTACGCTCTGCTTTTGGTTTCGATGCATCAGCAGGTTCAAGATAGGCACCTCGACCAAGCAAATAGTATTCAAAATCATTTGGCTCAACGAACGAGTCTGTCGGCAACGTCACCCGGTTGCGATCAATAGGTTTAGCCAAGCGTGGAGTCACCAGAATCACCAACTCAGTCTCACCTGAGATATATTCCTGACTATTAAACATCTGTCCAAGAATTGGGATATCGCTGAAACCCGGCATTTCAGCAACAGAGTCCCTTACATTCTCACTCAACAAACCAGCTATCCCAATAGTCTGCCCATCCGCTAACTCCAGTGTCGACGATGCGCTACGACGTGTAATCGGGGGGATGACATAGGTGGCGTTCGTACCACCAGGGGCAAGGGTTAATGTGGCAGAATTGGCGATTTCACTCACGTCCACCGCAAGATTAAGGTTGATTTTCTGATCTGTGAGTATCGTAGGAATGAATTTTAAACCTACTCCGTACTCTTTGTATTCGATTGTAATACCGTCCTCATCAGGTACAGGGATAGGAAATTCCCCACCAGCTAAAAATTCAGCTTTCGCACCACTCAGCGCTGTAAGATTAGGTTCAGCAAGGACTTTGGCCGTACCGTTCTGCTTGGCAATATCCAAGGCGAATGTAAAGAAGGTATTGCTGTCTATCAGTGTTCCTAGCAACCCCGTATTTTCAATAGTCGGTGCATTAAAAATCGGCGCGACAACATTGTTCACATCGTCAATGGATCCCCCTGCCGATGTGCCCCCCCAATTGAAGTCACCACTCGACTGAAAGAAATGAAAATTAGAGTCAAATTTTCTGACTAACGTACGCTGCACTTCCGCAACCGTAACTTCCAACATCACCTGTTGTGCTCCGCCAATAGTAAGCAGATTGATGACCCCTGTTTTTGAAACTTGCTCACTCAGAGATTCCGTTTCTTTGTCGACTTCTTGGCCAGCGGCATAAGTTTCTGCCACTCTTAAAGCAATGTTCATCGCCGATTGAGAGCTGACTAGGCCACTGAGTATCAGTCTATTTTGCGCGCTGTGCACACCAATTTCTTCATCGGGAAGGAATTCGAATAGCTTGGCTTTTAAACTGTTGAGGTCATGCGTCACTTCGATATTGATGGACTCAATTAATCGGCCTCGACTATCCCAAGCCATCAGGTTAGTCGAACCCAATTTTTTACCGATCAAGAAGACTTCATTGGATTTAAGCATCACAATATCCAACACTTCTGGATCACCAAGTGATACCCGTTTTGCTTTTCCAACTAAAGTGACATGGGTCGATTTATGATGAGGGACTTTAACCACTTTGCTCGACTGAGTTGCAGCGTGTGATTGGAACGAACTCAGCACTAATATAATCATTAGAGTAATTATGTTTTTCATAGCTCACCTCAATCCTTGACTCGGATATTGCTAGACTGTGTGCCTTTAATGATGGTGACACTTGGCGCTACATAGCGTTTGACCGCTTTTTCTTCTTCATGAGGATTTCTCAGCGTCAGCTGAATTTCCCCTTTACTGCGTGCCGTGAGTAATTTTTCCGCTTGTCTTGGTGTAACTTCCAGCGTCACAGCTCGCACGATGATGGGTTTGTTGTCTTTGGTTCGAGCAGTTTGATCTACCGCAAGTACCTTAATGTCTTTCAAAACGGTCGACGTTGACGCTGATGTTTCGCTGTATTTTACAGTACTTAAAATATCGACCTTATTTCCCGGAAGAAGAAACCCTGCCACACCAATGACGTCATTCACCCTGATCGTCACAGCTCGTTTATTTTCAGGAATTAATGCAGCCAGAGTAGAGCCTTCACCAGGCACGGTAAGACGATTTTGGTTAATGATTTCGCCGGGAAAAATACTGGTTGCAACGACTTGACCAATTAACTCTTCTGAGCTGGTGAACTGAAACTCGTCACGCCAATCTTTCTCCAACAGCTTGCTCGTCAGATGCTGCTCACCAATAACACTCCCTGCTGGGATTTCCTGAGCAGCGACGACAACCGGTTCTCTCTCTACCACTTCTACTTCGGTTTGTGGCTGAAGTTGTCTGTCCATCCACTGCTTAGCAAAAAATACTGCCCCTAAGCCAAATGCGATAGACAGCAAAAAAAGCAAAATAACTTGATTTCGACTCATCGAGCGCCTCCTCCTTTACCATCAGCAGTAAAATAGACTTCCCAGGCGCGATTTATGATTTCAGGGGAGATAACGGGGTCAATTTCTTCAAATACAATGATATCTCGGCTGATCCCTACGATGTCTTTGGGTAGACAGGGATAAAAGCCCACGTCGTGCTGACGGTGTAATTCAAACAAAGTGTCAAAACATCCCTCTGCGAGAGACAAATCTTTCGAACTGGAAATGATGTCCCAGAGCTCTCGGTATTCATGCTCTAGAAGTGGTCCAAATTGAATTTTGTAGCCTAACCGACGCAAAAACGCAGGATCACTGATCTTTTCTGGATCGAGATTCGTAGAAAAGGCGAGCGTCAGAATAAATGGAATGGAAATTTGCTGACCATTAGGTAAATTGAGGTAATCGTAAAAATACTCCATCGGCACAATCCAACGATTGAGTAGAGTATCGACGGGCATGGGTTGTCGGCCCAAATCGTCAATGATGAAAATACCGTTATTGGCCATCATTTGCAGCGGAGCTAACCACACTTTGTTGTGTTCACTGTGATTGACTTCAAGCATGTCCATGGTGAGCTCACCACCAACCTGAATACTAGGACGTTCACACAGCGCCCACCTGCGATCGAAGTGCTCTTTAAACGAAATGGAATGTATTTCTTCACTCCGCACTCGCTTATGATGCTGGGGTGAAAAAACTTTGATGATGTTGCCCGCCGCGAAAACAGAATATGGCACGTAAATCGATGTATTAAGTGAGTTAAGGATCTTGGTTGCAACAAACGTCTTCCCTGAACCTGCGCTGCCATACAAAAGTAATGCCCTGCCTGAGTTGATAGCAGGCCCAAGCACACCCACCATGCGTTGAGCACCAAGAACATCTGACAATGCGTATTCTACGTCGGCCCGATTTACCATTTGTGCTCGAACGTCTTGCGCTTCGACCATTTGGCTGTATTGACGGAGTGAGACAGGTACAGGCCCTAAGTAGGCATCTTTTACAAATGCAATGTCTGCTTCTTGAATCCCAGATTCTGATAAACCATAACGAACATGACCGCTCGATTGAGCTGTGAAGCTCGCTGGCGTCGCCTGAAAAACTTCGACTAACGACTTAGCTCTGAGTCCGGCAATAATGTCTTCGATTAAATGGCTGTTGATACACAGTAATTTGGTGAGTTGTAAGATGTCTGATTTAGGGTAGGCAGCCAAGTGTTTTACGACTAGATTTTCCACCACAGCTTGGGGCACACCCAGATCGTCAAAGGTGGTTGGAACAGGAGGCTCTTTAGCTTGTGGAGTGAGCTCGGTCCTGTGTCGAACTTGAGTCGTCGCCTGAACCATAATGACTCCTTGTCATCAATTCAGAAAATAAAAATAAATCGCAATTCCAATTACAACTACGGGGGCAAATGGCATTTGATAGTGGTCACTCATTTTCTGTTTAGGTGGCCCAAGCATTTTGGTTCCCGAAGCACCATACAAAGCAAATAGCGAATATTTTGAAAAAAGTACTTTGGCTTTCTCAGGGGATTCAGCTAAACGCAATAGTGCGAAAAATATACCAACAACAACACTGGAAATTGCAATCCAAAACACCGCTTGTGTTATATGTTCTGGACCTAGCCAAAACCCGACAACACCCAAAAGTTTTACATCACCTGGTGCCATCACCTTCAAAAAGTAAAGAATCAGTGCACAAATAAAGCAAGTAATACCAGTACCAACCGACCATAATAAAAGTGGATAATCTTGAATAATAAAAAGTTTATTTATTAAATCTAAAAACAAAATTATTAATAATAAGGTATTAGGAATTCGATGCTCTTTTGCGTCTGAGACGGCTACAGCAAACAAGACTATCCAAATAAATAAGTTCATTTAACCGTCCCTTGCGTATAAGTTTTAGCTAAATATAGTCGCAAACTCCGCAGATAAAATACCTCTGATGGCAATAAACAATCCTGCAAACCCAGCGACAATCAAGCCAGCTCCCACTACATACTCTACGACTGTAAGCCCCTCTTCATCACGACAAAATTCAACAACACTCATCACCACACCCTCCTCACAAACGTACAAAGGACCCATAATATACATCATGGGCCTGTACATTTGTTCCTCAGTCGTGGTTAAGTCATACACGACTGTGATTTAGCCAAATACGCCTGTTAGCTGAGTTTCTAACGTACTACTAAAGGTTGTAAATATCCCAGTAAGACCTGCAACTATTAGCCCTGCACCAACAACATACTCAACAACAGTCAACCCTTCTTCATCCTTAAGAAATGCTTTGATATTAACTAGTACTTTATTCATGACCTGTCTCCTTTCTAAAAGTACACCAAGCTGTCACGCTTAAAGTTAATTTAGGTTTTACAGGAAATAAGAGTTAGGATTTTTTTAACTATCTTTTGCACTTTTTTGCCATATTTAATTCATCACTCAGCGAATTATTAAAAGAAAAACATCGATGATGTTTTAATTTAGAATAAATACTCATGATATTTTAATTAACCATATTCAGCACAATATATTGTTTTTATTTACTTATTTTATATTGAATATCTAATGGTTTATTAGATGGTGCCTTTGTTTAACCCAGTCTCACTTCTGAAACTTGACAAAACCGCCAGAGCACAAAAGTAAGACCTTCATCATATTTATGAGTAGCCATAATTATAATTAAATCAATATGAGCATTACTAACACTAGTGAATTGTATCGTTCTGGTTGAGTTCGACTACCACTCACCTACCATTACTAGTGATAGTGAGGATAGTAAGACAGGAAACAGCGCATAGTGGATGTTTTACATAAAGGATACTGGCTAGGCCAATCAATAAGTTACGTCACCAAGGACGTCGTTCGAGATTTAGAAAGACGTTTCCTCCTTCTCGATTACGGCTATGATGTTTCGGTCCTAAGCGAAAATGATATCCACTTCTGCTTCTTCTTTTATGAAGAAAATTTCCATTCGCTATTTCTTACCGCAGCTAAGCTATGTCAAAACCTCAACAAACACTTAGTTGTCATCTATAAAGACCAACTCAATCATGATGTGGAAGAGCTCGATGTCGTTTTCTCCACATTCAACCTCAATCAAGGCGAGATGAAGTCTTGGGCTGAAAAACTCAGCAACCAAGTGTATCACCAATTCAATCAACATCAGGAAATTCTTGAGATACACAAAGTATCAGCGATTGTTGAACAAAAACACATCAGCAAAGATCTGGTCGAAATCCTAAGATACATAGATAAAAATTTATCTAGAACCATCAGAGAGGAAGATATTGCAGAGTATTGCCATTACTCTGTTACATACTTCTCAAAATTCTTCCATAAATCGATTGGAGTCAGTTTCAGAGACTACCTCACCCTTAAAAGAATTAGTCTTGCTAAACAATTACTTAGTGACAAGAGAAAAGAGAAGATTTCATTTATAGCTTTTCAATGTGGCTACAACGATGTGTCTTACTTCTCACGCATCTTTAAGAAAAAAACGGGCTTCAGTCCGGCCATCTACCGCCAGCTACATTAGTTTTCACATCACGGTCACAAGTTCCTGTTGAACTACCCTCTAATACTTCCCTCTTTTTCACCCCGCGTGCTAAAGTTAACAAGCTGTTAACAATATAAAAAATACCATAACTTTGCCAATAACATGGAGTTAGAAAATGATTCAGCCTAACGAGTTAAGCAAAACGACTTGTGCTCTCCCACCACCAAATGAAATGATCCTTCGCTGGGCAGAGGAACGCCCAAATGAAGTGTATCTAAAACAAATTATTAACCGTCAATTCGTCGAGTTCACCTATGCAGAAGTTGCTGACAAAGCACTAAAGCTGGTGTCTGCCTTAGAAGAGTTAGGTATACAGCCTCGCGATAAAGTGGCTCTGGTCTCGAAAAACTGTGCTGAATGGTTCATTTGCGACTTGGCAATGATGCTGGGCGATTTTGTCAGCGTCCCCATCTTCCCAACAGCGGGGGCCGACACCATTGAGTACTGCGTCACTCATAGTGAAAGTAAAGCGCTAATTGGCGGTAAGCTTGACGATGCTGCTGCAACTCAGCAAGTACTGGATGCAATGCCAAATCTAATCAGCATTTCGCTTCCATACGATACAGCACCGAAATGTCAGCACAGCTTTAACGACTTAATTGCTAAATCTCAGCCAAGCAATGCTCGTCCTGAACACTACGATGATAAGTTAATGTCGCTGGTGTACACATCAGGTACATCCGGCTTACCAAAAGGCGCGATGCTCACCTATGGCGCATTTAGCTGGTCAGTACAGCAACTGATCGATCATATCGGCATTCAGGAAAATGACCGTTTGTTCTCTTATTTGCCGCTGGCGCATATCACTGAGCGCGTGTACATCTTTGGTTCTTCCATCATGGGTGGAGTCCCGACTGCATTCCCTGAATCCCTTGATACTTTCATCGAAGACGTCAAAATGCACCGCCCTACACTATTTATCTCGGTGCCGCGCCTTTGGACCTTATTCCAGCAACGCATTCAAGACAAACTACCGCAGAAGAAACTCAATATCCTGCTCAAGATTCCTTTTGTTAACTCCTTGATTAAGAAGAAACTCGCTGACGGTCTTGGACTGGATCAGGCTCGTGTTTTGGGCTGTGGTTCTGCTCCCGTCTCTCCAGCCTTGCTTAACTGGTACCATAGCGTTGGCCTCAACATCACCGAAGCTTGGGGAATGACCGAGTCATTCGCATACAGTACCCTCAACTACCCATTCAGAGCAGATAAAATTGGCTCAGTCGGTAATGCAGGCCCAGGGATCGAGCTTAAGATCGCAGAAGATGAAGAGATCATGGTTCGTGGCAAAGGTCTGTTTTCTGGATACTACAAAAACGATATTGCTACTCAAGAGTCATTTGATTCCGAGGGCTGGTTACACACTGGGGATATCGGCTTTATCGACGCAGATGGCTACTTAACCATTCAGGGCCGTAAAAAGGACACCTTCAAAACAGCCAAAGGTAAATTCGTTGCACCTGTACCAATTGAGAAAAAACTATTTGAATACAGCCGTGTGGAGATGATGTGTTTGATCGGACTAGGTCTCCCGGCTCCTATCCTATTGGTAGTCCCTCACGATTTCCCTAACTTCGATCGTGCGCGATATGAAAGAACCACAAAGAAGGTAGTGGAAAGAATGAATGCAGAGTTAGAGTCTCATGAACAGATTAAAGGGGTTCTGATGATCAAAGACCCTTGGAGTATTGAAAATGGCATCCTCACTCCAACTTTGAAAATCAAACGTCATGTCCTTGAGCAAAAATACCACGACGTGGGTCATAACTGGCCGAAGGGTCAACTCGTCGTCTGGGAAGACTAAAAATCTATAGGTAAAAGGAGAGCGAGAGCTCTCCTTTTTGCTTTTTTATCAATTGAGATTATGATGCTTAGCCATAAGGGAGCTCAACGCAAGGAATTATTATGGATGCAAGGTTGCATCATCTACCAGGTCTACGTTATTTCGAAGTGGCCGCTAGACTTAATAGCTATAGCCGCGCAGCAGAAGAGCTGTTCATCAGTCAAGCTGCGGTTAGCCAAAAAATACGTCAATTGGAAGATGGACTAGGCTGCAAACTCTTTGTCCGTGACGGACGAGAAATGCGCTTGACTGAACAGGGCAAAATACTCTTCAAGCACGTATCTCATGGTTTCGAACATATCATCACAGGGTTAAATCAGATCCAAAGTGAACCCATAGAAGGCCTACTGTGCGTTAATTCAACGCCTTCGTTTGCTTCCCGATGGTTACTACCTAGGCTGTGGAAGTTTTCCACTCAGCACCCGAACATTCCGATTCGCATCCTTACTAGCTGTGATGCACCAAATTTAAAGCAAGGTGATGCGGATCTCGCTATCTGGCAAGGCGAACAACTCGACATAGAAAGCAACAAATCCTTCCACAAAGAGTTTTTATTCGAAGAAACGATTTATCCGTTTTGCTCTCCTCACCTTGCTAAGTCTATTAATTTAAAAAAGCCATCTCAACTACAAGCATGCTGGCTAATTCACTATGAATCAGGAGGCTATCCATGGGAGTCATGGTTCGCTCAAGCAGGTGTCAGCATGAGCAAAAACTCCGTTCGTTGGATGGAAGTTAGTACCTTTGACCATGCGATGAAAGCCGTGATGTCTGGCCATGGAGCCTGTCTTGCTTCTGACTCTCTCGCCAGTGATTACGTTGAACGAGGCCTGTTAGTCAAACCTTTTGATATAGGCATGACACCGGGTATCCAGTTCAACCTTTTCTATAGTGAAGATTCTCCGCGTAAAAAACGTATCCAAGCGTTTGTTAACTGGCTCCAGGGTGAAATCAGTGATCAACAGAGCTAGTCATCCCAAAATGGCCGGCGAGATTCACGTGCCGCCTCTTCATGCTCAACACCAATGTCACGTAGCATGTGCCCAGACAAGTGATTGAGCTGGCGTCGAGTACGGTAATTTCGTCGCCATCTTTTGATTTTAGTTAAGAATTTCTGTCTTAAGGAAAGACGTTCATCAATTGAGCACGTTGGAGATTTAGCAGTAGTTTCCATAACTTCACCTTGCCTTTATTAAGATTCGACTTAATAATCGGACAATATCGCATCACTCTCAAACGATGGAATTTGACCTTTAGTTAAGGAAAACTTAAGTGAAAGATCGCCTCCCTCCTTTACAAGGACTGTATTACTTTTACACAGCAGCACAATTAGGTAGCTTTAAGAAAGCCGCTGAACATTTGTTTGTCACTGCCGCTGCAATCAGCCAACAAATACGTCAGCTAGAAGAGTTTCTGGGCGTAGAACTCTTTGTGCGCCAGCACCGAAAAGTTCAGCTTACTGCGGAAGGCGAAATTCTTTATCAGCAAGCTCGAAAAGGCTTTGAGCACATTCAGGATGGAGTTCGTCAAATCAATTCGGATCCTAACCCAAACTTATTGTCTATTTCGACACTGCCTTCTTTTGCTCAACACTGGCTTGTACCGAGAATCGGTCATTTCAGAGCTCTACACCCAGAACAAGAACTCATGATTGAACCCACCAGCGAACTAGTGGACTTTCAACGATCTAACCTTGATCTATGCATTCGTTATGGGCCGGGAAACTACCCGAATCTAACATCCAAGCTCATGCTTGAAGAGCTGCTCTATCCTGTATGCCACCCAATCTACCAAGAAAGGCATGGTATTTATGATCTTAGTGACTTAACGGGCGCGGATCTGATCGAAGATTATTGGCGAGATCTCGATTGGGGAATATGGCTACAAAACGTTGGTCATAAGACCTCGAAACCGACGTTAAAATACAACGGTTCGCATTTTGTTCTGGAAGGAGCACTGGCCGTACAAGGAGTGGCTTTAGCCAAGCATACCCTGGCTCAGAGATACATTGAAGAAGGCAAATTAGTCCGCATAGGGAACCTCGCTCAGAGAACGGACTACAACTATTTCCTTTGTGCCCCTAGCGCCTATTTTAAGCGTGAGAAAATCCGTCAGTTCTGTGACTGGATTTTCAGCCAAGTCGAAGAATGTCAGAAAGAGCACCCTAGTGACTTGGAGATCATTGATTCTCGCAGCCCTAGGTGAGAAAACAGAAAAAGGAGCCCCAATAAAGAAAGCCCCTGAAGCTTTCACTTCAGGGGCTTTTAAGCTATCTAGCTAACGTAAAGAATTACTTCTTCTCGTTACGCTCTTTAACTTCTGCGATTACTTGCTCAGCAACGTTTGCCGGACAAGCTGCGTAGTGTGCGAACTCCATAGAGAACTGACCACGACCAGAAGTGATAGTACGTAGGTGACCGATGTAGCCAAACATTTCTGATAGAGGAACGTCAGCTTTAATACGAACGCCTGTAGTACCAGCTTGTTGGTCTTTGATCATACCACGACGACGGTTAAGGTCACCGATTACGTCACCAACGTTGTCTTCTGGAGTGAATACGTCAACGTTCATGATTGGCTCTAGAAGCTGTGCACCAGCTTTTGGCATAGACTGACGGAATGCACCTTTAGCAGCGATTTCGTAAGCAATAGCTGAAGAGTCAACTGCGTGGAAACCACCGTCGAATAGTTCAACTTCTACGTCTAGAGTTGGGAAGCCAGCTAGAACACCAGTTTCCATCATGCCTTCAAAGCCTTTCTCTACTGCAGGCCAGAATTCTTTAGGTACGTTACCACCAACAACTGTTGAAGAGAACGTGAAGCCAGAGTTTGGCTCACCTGGTTTGATGCGGTAGTCGATTTTCGCGAACTGACCAGAACCACCAGACTGCTTCTTGTGCGTGTAGCTATCTTCAACTGGTTGAGTGATAGTTTCACGGTAAGCTACCTGTGGAGCACCTACTTCTAGCTCAACGCCGTAAGTACGCTTAAGGATATCTACCTTGATGTCTAGGTGAAGTTCACCCATACCTTTCAGGATAGTTTCGCCTGAGTCTTCGTCAGTCTCAACTTGGAATGATGGATCTTCTGCAACCATCTTACCGATCGCGATACCCATCTTCTCAGTTGAACCTTTGTCCTTCGGAGAAACAGCGATAGAGATTACTGGTTCTGGGAAGATCATCGCTTCTAGAGTACATTCGTGCTTAGGATCACATAGAGTGTGACCAGTTTGAACGTTCTTCATACCTACTACAGCGATGATATCACCAGCTTGTGCTTCAGTAAGTTCGTTACGCTCGTCTGCCTGCATCTCACACATACGACCGATACGCTCAGTCTTACCAGTTGCAGAGTTAAGGATAGTATCACCCTTCTTCATGCGACCAGAGTAGATACGAATGAACGTTAGTGCACCGAAACGGTCGTCCATGATCTTAAATGCTAGTGCTTTTAGTGGCTCGTCTGCATCAACAGTTGCAACTTCACCAGTAGGCTCACCAGTTTCTGGATCTGTTAGAGGCTGAGGATCAACTTCAGTTGGCGCTGGTAGGTAATCTACAACAGCGTCTAGTACTAGCTGAACACCCTTGTTCTTGAACGCAGAACCACAGAATGTTGGGAAGAATGCTAGGTCACGAGTACCTTTACGGATACAACGCTTAATGTCTTCGATAGAAGGCTCTTCACCTTCCATGTAAGCTTCCATTAGGTCGTCGTCTTGCTCTACAGCAGTTTCAACTAGCTCTTCGCGGTACTGTTCTACATCATCAACCATATCAGCTGGAACGTCTTGAACTTCGTAGTTTTCTGGAAGACCAGAGTCATCCCATACGTACGCTTTACGAGTTAGTACGTCTACAACACCAACGAAATCGTCTTCACGACCGATAGGCAGAGTCATTACTAGTGGGTTGGCACCTAGAACGTTCTTTACTTGGTCAACAACATTGAAGAAGTCTGCACCCATACGGTCTAGTTTGTTAACGAAAATCAGACGAGATACTTCTGAATCGTTCGCGTAACGCCAGTTTGTTTCTGACTGAGGCTCAACACCACCAGAACCACAGAATACACCGATACCACCGTCAAGAACTTTAAGTGAACGGTATACTTCTACTGTAAAGTCAACGTGTCCCGGAGTATCGATAACGTTTAGGCGGTGGCCATTCCACTCACAAGTTACAGCTGCTGACTGGATAGTAATACCGCGCTCAGCTTCCTGATCCATGAAGTCAGTTGTAGACTCACCGTCGTGTACTTCACCAGTTTTGTGGATTTTACCAGTAAGCTTTAGAATACGCTCAGTGGTGGTAGTTTTACCCGCATCAACGTGCGCGAAAATACCAATGTTTCTGTACTTTGATAAATCTGCCATTGTCTTACTCTGTTTATAAGGTATAAATTGCGCGCAGAGTATATCACAATCTGTCAAGACTGATAGCTTTGCGTGCATATGTGAATAAAAAAAACTTTTCTCACCAATACTAGCAGTAAATGGTGAGCTTTCTTGGTCAATTCAACCCGCGTACCTAGCCTTCTTTAGAACAAAAAGTGCTGCGTATATAACCTTACGCAGCACCTCAGGTTAGGGCTAGATTTCAATTAGGTACGTGGGCAAATCTCTGCCTGTGGGAAAAAGAACTCAATCTCACGAGCCGCTGATTCAGGACTGTCTGAACCATGTACTGAGTTGTGGCGCATGCTCAATGCGTAATCTGCGCGAATCGTACCACATGCCGCTTCTTCAGGGTTGGTTTTACCCATTAACTCACGGTAACGCGAGATAGCATCCTCACCTTCAAGTACCTGAACCATGATAGGTCCGGAAGTCATGAATTCTTTCAGAGCTGGGAAGAAAGGCTTGCCTTCATGCTCTGCGTAGAAACCACTCGCCTGCTCTTCAGTTAACTGCACCATTTTCGCAGCGATAATCTGAAGGCCCGCTTTTTCAATACGGTGATAGATTTCACCAATCAGATTACGTTCTACTGCATCGGGCTTGATGATAGAAAAAGTTCTTTCTAGAGCCATAAGGTATCCTTTTATTTTCTTTGTTTTGTTTCGAGAGGTCATTCAAGACCTCTTAGAATTATTTGTTTGCTTGCTGAATCAATAAACCAGCTAGGGTACGCACACCAACGCCAGTTGCGCCTGCAGCCCATTTATCCGTTGCTGATTTACGGTACGTGGCAGCACAGTCGAAATGCAACCAACCTTTTTTGTAGTCTTCAACAAAGTAAGACAAGAAAGCAGCTGCCGTGCTGGCACCTGGAGAATAGTCACCACTGCTGATGTTAGATAGGTCAGCAAAATTCGATGGCAACATACCACGGTGGAAGTCTGCCAACGGCAGAGGCCATAGGCCTTCTTTCTCTTCTTTTGCTACGGATAGCGCCTGCTGAGAAAGCTCTTCGTCAAAACTCATCAATGCGTGGTAGTCATTGCCCAGTGCGTTTTTCGCAGCGCCAGTCAGTGTTGCACAATCAATGATCAACTCAGGGTTTTGCTCACTGGCATAAAGTAAACCATCAGCTAGAACTAGGCGACCTTCTGCGTCAGTATTCAAGATCTCGACCGTTTTACCGTTCTTATAGGTAATAACATCCCCCAGCTTCAGCGCTCGGCCTGAAATCATGTTTTCAGCACAGCAAAGAATCAGTTTCACACGTTTGTTCAAGCCACGCATAATTGCCAGACCTAAACCACCAGTGATCGTACCTGAACCGCCCATATCGGCTTTCATTGCTGCCATAAAACCTGAAGGTTTGATGCTATAACCACCAGAATCAAATGTGATACCCTTACCTACAAGACACGCCCAAACCGGTGCGTTCTCATCACCTGTTGGGTTGTAATCAAGTTGCAGCATCGCTGAAGTGCGCTCAGAACCACGTCCTACCGCAAAAATGCCTTCCCAGCCTTCGGCTAGCAGGTCTTTATCTTTCACAATGCGTGCTTTTACTGTGCCTTCTGGAGCAACCGACTTGATAAACTCAGCGGCCATTGTCGCCAGTTGTCGAGGCGCTACTTCTTCGGCAGGTTTATTAATAATATCGCGGGTAAATTCAGTCGCTTTAATGCGTGCTTCTAGCTCAGCCTGAGCAGCTTCAACTAATTCTGGTAACGCTAAAGTGTTTTTCTTTTTAGGTCCACGGTAACCTTGGTGGAATGCCCAAACACTTTCTAAATCCCAGCCTGCACCTTCAAGAGAAACAGACGCGACACCTTGAGAATCCAGCTTACGAGCCGCACGCTGAACGGCGCCAAGATCATGACCTTCTCCAAGGTGGATCGTTGCGCTGCTTTCAGAAAATGAAAGAATGGCTTTTTCACCCCAATGCGGAGCGGCGGCTTCTTGGCTCAAAAATACTGACATCTGTGTAGACATGGTTTCTCCTTGTCTTTTAATTAGCGCTGTCTACGCCATTTAGCTTAACGTTCGGATGTTAGCATTTTGTAGGGTTAAAATGTCAATTTGATAAAAAAACGGGCACTAAGGCCCGTTATTTTTAGTAAAATTTGTTAACTAGAAAGACTTTTCCGGTCAGTTCTAATCCATTTCATCCATCCAGCACAGAATCACGGCCTCAAGAATTTTTTCATTCGAACGGTTAGGTTCATCTTCAAAATCTTCCAGCTCTAGAATCCATTGATGAAGATCGGTGAAACGTACTGTCTTTGGATCCACTTCTGGGAATTTGTCACAAAGCTCAATCGCAATGTCTCGTGAGTCTGTCCATTTCATGATTACACTTCCTATATGAGAGATTAGTGATCTTCTGATGCGTGATTCAATGTATACTTAGGAATCTCAACCACCAAGTCTTCGTCGGTAACTTTAGCCTGACAACCCAATCGTGATTCAGGCTCTAAGCCCCATGCTTTATCCAGCATGTCGTCTTCCAACTCGTCACTCTCTTCCAAAGAGTCAAAGCCTTCACGAACCACAATGTGACAGGTAGTACACGCACATGATTTTTCACACGCATGCTCGATACCGATACCATTTTTCAGCGCCACGTCCAGTACAGTTTCACCAGTATCTGCTTCTAGTACCGCACCTTCTGGGCATAAATCTTCGTGTGGTAATACTATAATCTTAGGCATAACTTCTTATCTCTTAAATATCATCTACCGATTGACCTGACAGTGCAGCTCGAATCGATTTATCCATACGGCGCGAAGCAAAATCCTGGCTCGCTTTATCAGTGTCTTTGATTCCCTGTTCAATGGCATCCGCACTGTCGCCATTGCGCAGTTCAATCAATGATTCAATCGATTTAATCAGGGCTTCTCTTTCCGCTTCAGACAGTAAGTCATCACCGTCTGCTTGCATTGCAGCAAGTAACCCTTCAATGACACGATCAGCTTCCACTCGCTGCTCAGCCAGTGCACGAGCCATCATGTCGTCTTTCGCATACGTCATTGAGTCACGCAGCATATTTGCCACTTCGTCGTCACTCAAACCATAAGACGGTTTAACTTGTATTTCGGACTGAACCCCTGTGCTCTTTTCCATTGCGGTGACCGAAAGAAGGCCATCAGCGTCAACTTGGTAAGTCACTCGAATATGAGCAGCACCAGCGGCCATTGGAGGAATGCCTTTCAATGAGAAACGCGCCAACGAACGGCAGTCATCGACCATTTCACGCTCGCCTTGAACAACGTGAACACTCATTGCAGTCTGACCATCTTTAAATGTCGTAAATTCTTGCGCTCGGGCAACCGGAATCGTGGTATTGCGTGGAACAATTTTCTCGACCAGTCCACCCATGGTTTCAATACCTAGAGACAGTGGAATCACATCAAGAAGCAACATTTCAGAGTCTGGCTTGTTACCAGCGAGAATATCAGCCTGAATGCCCGCACCGATCGCAACAACCTCATCAGGGTTAATGCTTGTTAGTGGCGTACGACCAAAAAATTCACCGACCATTTCACGTACCAGCAGTGTACGAGTCGAGCCTCCAACCATCACTACTTCTAGTACATCATCTGTGTCTACTTCAGCATCTTTTAGTGCGCGGCGACAAGACATCAGCGTCTTTTTCACTAGTGGACGAATCAAAGATTCAAATTCATCACGGGATACAGAACCAGTCCAACCAAGCACCTCAACATCTACATTCTCTTGCTGTGAAAATGCAATTTTGGTCTCTGTAGCAACATTTAAAACAATGCGGTTCTGCTCCGCAGTTAGCTCCGTTTGGAGCCCTGCTTTTTCAATCAAGAACTCAGCAAGAAGGTGGTCAAAGTCATCTCCGCCTAATGCGGAATCACCACCAGTCGCCAGAACTTCGAAGACACCTTTGGATAATCGCAGAATAGAGATGTCGAATGTACCACCACCCAGATCGTAAACCGCGATAGTGCCTTCTTGGCCTGAGTCTAGGCCGTAAGCAATCGCTGCTGCAGTTGGCTCATTTAATAAGCGCAGAACATGAAGACCTGCCAGTTTAGCCGCATCTTTTGTACCAGCTCGCTGAGCATCATCAAAGTAAGCAGGCACGGTAATCACAACACCAGCTAACTCTCCGCCAAGCGTTTGTTCAGCACGCTTACCTAATGATTTGAGAATCTCTGCTGATACTTCAATCGGGTTTTTGTCACCAGCTGCTGTTTGAAGTACCGGCAAACCATTATCGCTCGCTTTAAATTGATAAGGTAGATTTGGGTAACGAGTCTGAATGTCACTCAATGAACGGCCAATTAGTCGTTTCACTGAAATAATGGTGTTTTGCGGATCAGTTTCCGCCAGTGCTTTAGCTTCATAACCTACTTCAGGTTGTTCACCGGCATAATTGACTATCGATGGCAAGATACTGCGTCCTTGATCGTCTTTCAATGTCGCTGCATCTCCGCTGCGAACAGAAGCTACCAATGAGTTCGTCGTACCGAGATCGATACCAGCTGCCAGTTTATGCTCATGGGGTGCAGAGCTTTGACCCGGTTCTGCAATTTGAAGTAGTGCCATGGTTGGTCCTTATCTTTAACTAGCCGAGGAGTTTCTCTTCCACTAGCTCGATTTCATTTTTTAATTTGGCGATAAATTTGAGTTTACGTACACGCTCAGCGGCTTGTTGCCAAAGGCCATCATTCAGTTCCTGCTCTACCGATTTCAGGTGCTGCTTGTACATTTTGCTCACCTTGTTGTCAAAATCGAATAGTGCGTCTTCTGGTTCTGAACTAAATGGAATATCCTCAAGCTCTTCACGTAATTCCATCTGTTCCATTAGGAACATAGGATCACTCATGGTTTGTTGCTCACCACGAATATCAACACCGTTTTCTGCCAGAAGATACTCTGCACGAGACAGAGGGCTCTTTAATACTTGATAGGCATCGTTGATTTCCGATGCTTTCTGAACCGCCATAAGACGGTCTCGCTCTGAAGCACTGGCAAAGTTATCTGGATGGAAGCGTTTTTGAAGTTCACGGAATTGTGAAGAAAGAAGGCTACCATCCAGCTGAAACTGACTTGGTAGCCCAAATAATTCAAAGTAATTCATGGAGAATTCGGTCCTTGGTAATCTACCTGCAAGCAATACCTGCAGGCGCTATCAATTATACGTTGAAGCTTTCACCACAACCACATTCACTTTTAGCATTCGGGTTGTTGAATTCGAAGCCTTCATTCAACCCTTCTTTAACGTAGTCAAGCTCAGTACCATCTAAATACGCTAGGCTCTTTTGGTCAATAATGACCTTAACGCCTGAATGCTCGAATACTGAATCTTCTTCGTTAAGCTCGTCAACAAACTCAAGAACATAAGCCATACCAGAACAGCCTGTCGTTTTCACACCCAAACGTAAACCGATCCCTTTACCTCGGTTTTCTAGGAATGTTCTAACGCGACTTGCCGCGGTTTCTGTCATTGTGATGGCCATACTGCACCTTAGTTTATTGATTGGCGAACGGAATGGGAGCTTTAGGCTCCCATTATATACAGATTACTTATTCTTGGTGTTTTTTCTTGTAGTCAGCAACCGCTGCTTTGATTGCATCTTCAGCAAGAATTGAGCAGTGTACTTTAACTGGAGGCAGCTCAAGTTCTTCAGCAATCTCAGCATTCTTGATTGCTGCTGCTTCATCAATGCTCTTGCCTTTTACCCACTCAGTAACCAGTGAGCTAGATGCGATTGCACTACCACAACCGTATGTTTTGAACTTCGCATCTTCAATAATACCTTCAGGTGTTACTTTAATTTGAAGCTTCATTACGTCACCACAAGCTGGTGCGCCAACCATGCCGCTACCTACCGCTGGGTCTTCTTTATCAAATGAACCAACATTACGTGGGTTCTCGTAGTGATCAATTACTTTTTCGCTATATGCCATGATATTTACCTCGAATCCTCTATTAACTGACTTGGAATAACCTGATTGAAATTAGTGGTGAGCCCACTCAACTGTATCTAGGTCAATTCCTTCCTTGTACATATCCCATAGAGGAGACATGTCACGCAGTTTAGTTACTGCGGTACGAATTTGTTCAATTGCGTAATCAATTTCTTCTTCAGTCGTAAAGCGACCGAAAGAGAAACGAACAGAGCTATGTGCCAATTCATCGTTTAGACCAAGAGCACGCAGCACGTATGAAGGCTCTAGACTTGCCGATGTACATGCACTACCTGAAGATACCGCTAGATCTTTAAGCGACATCAGTAGAGATTCACCTTCAACAAAGGCAAAGCTAACGTTCAAGTTGTGAGGAACACGTTGCTCAAAGTCACCGTTAACTGTTACAGCTTCTAAATCTTTAACACCATCAAATAGTCGGTTGCGAAGTGCAAGAGCATGGTCGAAATCTTTTTGCATATCTTCTTTAGCAATACGGAACGCTTCACCCATACCAACAATTTGGTGAGTAGCTAGTGTTCCTGAACGGAAACCACGCTCGTGACCACCACCGTGCATTTGTGCTTCTAGGCGAATACGTGGCTTACGACGAACGTATAGTGCACCGATACCTTTAGGGCCATACGCTTTATGAGCAGACAGTGAGATAAGGTCTACTTTCATTTCCTTCACATCGATTGGTAACTTACCCGCAGACTGCGCGGCATCAACGTGGAAAACAACTTTACGTTCGCGGCAAAGTTCACCAATAGAAGAGATATCCTGAATCACACCAATTTCGTTGTTCACGTGCATGATAGAAACCAATACAGTATCTTCACGCATTGCGGCTTCAAGCTTCTTAAGATCAATCAAACCGTTAGACTCAGGCTCAAGGTAAGTTACCTCAAAACCTTCGCGCTCTAGTTGGCGACATGGATCCAGAACCGCTTTGTGCTCAGTTTTACACGTAATTACGTGTTTACCTTTCTTAGAATAGAAATGAGCTGCGCCTTTAATAGCTAGGTTATCTGATTCTGTCGCGCCAGAGGTGAAGACGATTTCGCGAGGGTCTGCGTTCAGTAGATCAGCAATTTGTTCACGAGCAGTGTCTACTGCTTCTTCTGCCTGCCAGCCATATCGATGTGAACGCGATGCTGGGTTGCCAAACGTACCGTCCATTGTCATGTACTGAACCATTTTTTCAGCCACACGAGGGTCAACAGGACAAGTCGCTGAGTAATCTAGATAAATAGGCAGTTTCATTCTCTACTCCAATGTAACAGGCAAACCGCTTAAGAGCGGACATTTACACCGATGGGCGCGGTGTTAGAATTCTTGTTAGAAAACCCATGATTTACCGCAAGACCAAGATCTTGTCGGTCTGAAATTTCTAGGACTTCGTTATCCGTCATCAACTCACCGAGAGTGATGTTGTTTAAGAAGTCACTGATGCGTGAACTTAAATCACGCCAAAGAGTGTGAGTAAGGCAACGAGTTCCACCTTGACAGTCTGCTCTACCGTTGCATTTGGTCGCATCAACCGACTCGTCTACTGCAGCAATCACTGTACCAATAGCAATAGAGTGAGCGTCTTCACCTAAACGGTAACCACCGCCTGGGCCACGAACACTAGCCACAAGGCCCGCTTTGCGTAGCTTTGAAAATAGCTGCTCTAAGTAAGACAACGAGATCCCTTGTCGCTCTGAAATGTCAGCCAAAGGCACTGGGTTTTGTTGCGAATGCAGAGCCACATCTAACATGGCTGTAACTGCGTATCTTCCTTTAGATGTAAGTCTCATATAACACCATATCCACACTGTTTATGTGATGGCGATTTTTACATACCTGACTAAAATGGTCAAGTATATAATTGACTATTTTAGTCAGGTATTTAACCGTACAGATATTATGGCCAATTTACTGATTGATTTTTTTCTCAATTGAGGTCAGTACACCACGCAGAATATTCAGTTCTTGCGCTTCAGGTCGAGCTCTATTAAATAGCCGACGCAGCTTGTTCATTACTTTCCCCGGTTGCTCATCGCTAATAAATTGGGTCTTGGTGGCCACTTTTTCAAGGTGCGAAAAGAACATTTCCAACTCTTTATGTCTTGGGTATTCCGCCACTTCATTAGGCTGATACTGACTCTGCTGCTTTTCTAAATAAGCCATGCGAACTTCGTAGCTGAGTGTCTGAACAGCCATCGCCAGATTGAGAGAGCTGTACTCTGGATTAGCAGGAATACAAACATGATAGTGACACGTCTGAAGCTCTTCGTTTGTTAATCCGGTACGCTCACGGCCAAACACTAATGCAACCTGAGACATTGCTCCTTGCTCAACAAATTTCTTACCGCATTCACGGGGCTCTAACATTGGCCACTCTAAAGTACGTGAACGCGCACTTGAACCTACAACAAGGCTACAATCAGCCACAGCGTCATTTAATGTATTGACGATCAGTGCCGCTTGGACGATATCTGCTGCGCCAGCAGCAAGTGCTATTGCCTGTTCATCTATCTCACACTGTGGGTCAACAAGTACTAAGTTAGTCAGCCCCATAACTTTCATTGCTCGTGCGGCCGAGCCAATGTTTCCAGAGTGAGAGGTTCCGACAAGTACAACTTTGACATTGTTTAGCATTGGTGTTTTCCAAGACGTAATTTCGAACTGCGCGATATTACCATACACCTGAGTAAAATGGTCAGACCCTTTGCGGTAATAAAACCAAAAGTTCAAAAAATAACCACTTCCATTTCGGTGTTTATCTGATATACTGCCGCCCGTTTTTCTGTTCTTTAACATCCGTTGGGAAATTAGTATGCATCCAATGCTTAATATTGCTATTCGTGCTGCACGAAAAGCAGGCAACCATATTGCTAAATCTTTAGAAAATGCTGAGAAGATTGAATCGACTCAAAAAGGCGTCAATGACTTCGTTACTAACGTAGACAAAGAAGCAGAAGCTATCATCATCGATACGATCAAAGCCTCTTACCCTGATCACACTGTAATTGGTGAAGAGTCAGGCCTTCTTCAAGGTAAAGATGATGAAGTACAATGGATCATCGACCCACTGGATGGCACTACAAACTTTGTAAAAGGTTTACCTCACTTCTCTGTTTCTATCGCTGTACGCATCAAAGGCAAAACAGAAGTTGCTTGTGTTTACGACCCAATGCTGAATGAGCTTTTCACCGCTCAACGAGGTTCTGGCGCGCAACTTAATAATGCTCGTATCCGCGTCAAGCAAGTAAAAGACCTACAAGGAACTGTTTTAGCAACGGGCTTCCCCTTCAAACAGAAACAGCATTCAGAGTCCTACTTTAAGATTATGTCAGCACTATTCGTTGATTGTTCTGATTTCCGTCGTACTGGCTCTGCTGCTCTAGACCTATGTTACCTTGCAGCAAGCCGTGTAGATGGTTTCTTTGAGCTTGGCCTTAAACCGTGGGATATTGCCGCTGGTGAGCTTATTGCTCGTGAAGCCGGGGCTATTGTTACTGATTTTGCTGGCGGCACTGACTACGTAAAATCAGGTAATGTTGTAGCTTCAAGCGCTCGTGGTGTAAAAGGTATCCTTAAGCACATTCGCGAAAATGGCAATGAAGCATTGCTAAAATAATATTAAGCTCCGTCACAGCTGAATCATCAAGCCCGCTCTGTTGAGCGGGCTTTTTTATTTCTTCGTTATGAGAATAATCAATATGAACAGTTTTCAGTGCATTACCCCGTCTTCGATATCGTGATATAGCATCTTTTTAGACATCGCTTGTTTTAAGCAAGACTTAGAAAACAAGGAGCTTGAGGTCAGATTAACGGTGTGATTTTCGAATCAAGAAGCCTACCTTAACTGAAATGAATGCTGGCATATCAGTAATGGCTTAGTCCCGACTATGAAGTCAGTCTTAATAAGCATGTTGGACTAAAGAGCTGTACTAAGAGCACCCCATAAGCGAGGAGAGCTCAATTCTCTTGAACTTGGAAGACTGCTACTCCCACCAATGTGGTCTTTTCGTCGGAGGAACCTAGTTTGAGCTTTGAAGATGGTTGGACTTACGCTGCAAAAATTCTTACAACTGGCCCACGCTATTGATAATTATGGGAACTTCGCAATCTACCAGTTGAAGTAATGATGCTTTGAGAAATGAAAAAGGCTCCAGTCTTTCGACTAGAGCCTTGAAAATGGCAGGGGTGGAGAGATTCGAACTCCCAACACGCGGATTTGGAATCCGCTGCTCTGCCAATTGGAGCTACACCCCTAAAATTCGTGTTTAAAGAGACGACTCTCGAATAAGTGGCGGAGCGGACGGGACTCGAACCCGCGACCCCCGGCGTGACAGGCCGGTATTCTAACCAACTGAACTACCGCTCCGCACTGGTTAGACTCTAAGTCTAAATTTAAAGCCTGGCGATGTCCTACTCTCACATGGGGAAGCCCCACACTACCATCGGCGCTATTGCGTTTCACTTCTGAGTTCGGCATGGGATCAGGTGGGTCCACAACGCTATGGTCGCCAAGCAAATTCTTTAATCTGGAAAGCTGTTATTGTGTTCTCTACACATTCAATCTGTTCTTACTTTGAGTCCATCAAAACCCTTTGGGTGTTGTATGGTTAAGCCTCACGGGCAATTAGTACAGGTTAGCTCAACGCCTCACAACGCTTACACACCCTGCCTATCAACGTTCTAGTCTCGAACAACCCTTTAGGACCCTCAAGGGGTCAGGGAAGACTCATCTCAGGGCTCGCTTCCCGCTTAGATGCTTTCAGCGGTTATCGATTCCGAACTTAGCTACCGGGCAATGCCATTGGCATGACAACCCGAACACCAGAGGTTCGTCCACTCCGGTCCTCTCGTACTAGGAGCAGCCCCCTTCAATCTTCCAACGCCCACGGCAGATAGGGACCGAACTGTCTCACGACGTTCTAAACCCAGCTCGCGTACCACTTTAAATGGCGAACAGCCATACCCTTGGGACCGACTTCAGCCCCAGGATGTGATGAGCCGACATCGAGGTGCCAAACACCGCCGTCGATATGAACTCTTGGGCGGTATCAGCCTGTTATCCCCGGAGTACCTTTTATCCGTTGAGCGATGGCCCTTCCATACAGAACCACCGGATCACTATGACCTGCTTTCGCACCTGCTCGAATTGTCATTCTCGCAGTCAAGCGGGCTTATGCCATTGCACTAACCTCACGATGTCCAACCGTGATTAGCCCACCTTCGTGCTCCTCCGTTACTCTTTGGGAGGAGACCGCCCCAGTCAAACTACCCACCAGGCACTGTCCTCAACCCGGATGACGGGTCTAAGTTAGAACATCAACACTACAAGGGTGGTATTTCAAGGACGGCTCCACCGATACTGGCGTACCGGTTTCAAAGCCTCCCACCTATCCTACACATGTAGGGTCAATGTTCAGTGCCAAGCTGTAGTAAAGGTTCACGGGGTCTTTCCGTCTAGCCGCGGGTACACTGCATCTTCACAGCGATTTCAATTTCACTGAGTCTCGGGTGGAGACAGCGTGGCCATCATTACGCCATTCGTGCAGGTCGGAACTTACCCGACAAGGAATTTCGCTACCTTAGGACCGTTATAGTTACGGCCGCCGTTTACCGGGGCTTCGATCAAGAGCTTCGACTTACGTCTAACCCCATCAATTAACCTTCCGGCACCGGGCAGGCGTCACACCGTATACGTCATCTTACGATTTTGCACAGTGCTGTGTTTTTAATAAACAGTTGCAGCCACCTGGTATCTGCGACTCCCGTTAGCTCCATCCGCAAGGGACTTCACCGACAGGAGCGTACCTTCTCCCGAAGTTACGGTACCATTTTGCCTAGTTCCTTCACCCGAGTTCTCTCAAGCGCCTTGGTATTCTCTACCCGACCACCTGTGTCGGTTTGGGGTACGATTCCTTACAATCTGAAGCTTAGAGGCTTTTCCTGGAAGCATGGCATCAATGACTTCACACCCGTAGGTGCTCGACGTCGTGTCTCAGCCTTAGAGAGAGCCGGATTTACCTAACTCTCAAGCCTACGCACTTGAACCTGGACAACCGTCGCCAGGCCCACCTAGCCTTCTCCGTCCCCCCATCGCAATTGTAAGAAGTACGGGAATATTAACCCGTTTCCCATCGACTACGCCTTTCGGCCTCGCCTTAGGGGTCGACTTACCCTGCCCCGATTAACGTTGGACAGGAACCCTTGGTCTTCCGGCGAGGAGGTTTTTCACCCCCTTTATCGTTACTCATGTCAGCATTCGCACTTCTGATACCTCCAGCAAGCTTTACAGCTCACCTTCAACGGCTTACAGAACGCTCCCCTACCCAATACATAAAATGCATTGCCGCAGCTTCGGTTTACAGCTTAGCCCCGTTACATCTTCCGCGCAGGCCGACTCGACTAGTGAGCTATTACGCTTTCTTTAAATGATGGCTGCTTCTAAGCCAACATCCTAGCTGTCTAAGCCTTCCCACATCGTTTCCCACTTAGCTGTAATTTGGGACCTTAGCTGGCGGTCTGGGTTGTTTCCCTCTCCACGACGGACGTTAGCACCCGCCGTGTGTCTCCCGGATAGTACTTACTGGTATTCGGAGTTTGCAAAGGGTTGGTAAGTCGGGATGACCCCCTAGCCTTAACAGTGCTCTACCCCCAGTAGTATTCGTCCGAGGCTCTACCTAAATAGATTTCGGGGAGAACCAGCTATCTCCAGGTTTGATTGGCCTTTCACCCCTAGCCACAAGTCATCCGCTAATTTTTCAACATTAGTCGGTTCGGTCCTCCAGTTGATGTTACTCAACCTTCAACCTGCCCATGGCTAGATCACCTGGTTTCGGGTCTATATCCAGCAACTCGACGCCCAGTTAAGACTCGATTTCTCTACGGCTCCCCTAGATGGTTAACCTTGCTACTGAATATAAGTCGCTGACCCATTATACAAAAGGTACGCAGTCACACCACGAGGGTGCTCCTACTGCTTGTACGTACACGGTTTCAGGTTCTATTTCACTCCCCTCACAGGGGTTCTTTTCGCCTTTCCCTCACGGTACTGGTTCACTATCGGTCAGTCAGTAGTATTTAGCCTTGGAGGATGGTCCCCCCATATTCAGACAGGATATCACGTGTCCCGCCCTACTCGATTTCACCTAAAATGCGCTGTCGGTTACGGGGCTATCACCCTGTATCGCAGAACTTTCCAGAACTTTCACCTGACGCATTAAAGGCTTAAGGGCTAATCCAATTTCGCTCGCCGCTACTTTCGGAATCTCGGTTGATTTCTTTTCCTCGGGGTACTTAGATGTTTCAGTTCCCCCGGTTCGCCTCATTACCCTATGTATTCAGATAATGATAACTGCTTATGCAGTTGGGTTTCCCCATTCGGAAATCCCAGACTCAAATGACTTTTACTGTCTAATCTGGGCTTATCGCAAGTTAATACGTCCTTCATCGCCTCTGACTGCCAAGGCATCCACCGTGTACGCTTAGTCACTTAACCATACAACCCCAAAGGGTCTTCTAGTCAAACAACCAAAGTTGTCTGCCATTATTTAAACATGATGCAGACTCGATTTTGCCGGACTCAAATTTCCAAGAACACTTGAACGTGTGTTGGTACCTAATTCAAAGAATTAGGATTTGAGAACTTTTATTGAATAACAACGCATCTCAAAGAGATGGGGATTGTTGTTATTCGTCAGCTTTCCAAATTGTTAAAGAGCTAGATTCATAAATGAACCATTTTTAAAAGCACTATTACTAATGCGTTTAAAGATGGTATCCCGTAGGGGAGTCGAACCCCTGTTACCGCCGTGAAAGGGCGGTGTCCTAGGCCTCTAGACGAACGGGACACTAAGAATTTCTTAATAGAAATCATTGGTGGAGCTAATCGGGATCGAACCGATGACCTCTTCGCTGCCAGCGAAGCGCTCTCCCAGCTGAGCTATAGCCCCTCTTTAATTTATATAAACCGTCAATCTGTGTGGACACTCATCGTGAGTAATCATCGTATAAGGAGGTGATCCAGCGCCAGGTTCCCCTAGCGCTACCTTGTTACGACTTCACCCCAGTCATGAACCACAAAGTGGTGAGCGTCCCCCCGAAGGTTAAACTACCCACTTCTTTTGCAGCCCACTCCCATGGTGTGACGGGCGGTGTGTACAAGGCCCGGGAACGTATTCACCGTAGCATTCTGATCTACGATTACTAGCGATTCCGACTTCATGGAGTCGAGTTGCAGACTCCAATCCGGACTACGACGCACTTTTTGGGATTCGCTCACTTTCGCAAGTTGGCCGCCCTCTGTATGCGCCATTGTAGCACGTGTGTAGCCCTACTCGTAAGGGCCATGATGACTTGACGTCGTCCCCACCTTCCTCCGGTTTATCACCGGCAGTCTCCCTGGAGTTCCCGACATGACTCGCTGGCAAACAAGGATAAGGGTTGCGCTCGTTGCGGGACTTAACCCAACATTTCACAACACGAGCTGACGACAGCCATGCAGCACCTGTCTCTCAGTTCCCGAAGGCACAAGACTGTCTCCAGTCTCTTCTGAGGATGTCAAGAGTAGGTAAGGTTCTTCGCGTTGCATCGAATTAAACCACATGCTCCACCGCTTGTGCGGGCCCCCGTCAATTCATTTGAGTTTTAATCTTGCGACCGTACTCCCCAGGCGGTCTACTTAACGCGTTAGCTCCGAAAGCCACGGCTCAAGGCCACAACCTCCAAGTAGACATCGTTTACGGCGTGGACTACCAGGGTATCTAATCCTGTTTGCTCCCCACGCTTTCGCATCTGAGTGTCAGTATCTGTCCAGGGGGCCGCCTTCGCCACCGGTATTCCTTCAGATCTCTACGCATTTCACCGCTACACCTGAAATTCTACCCCCCTCTACAGTACTCTAGTCTGCCAGTTTCAAATGCAATTCCGAGGTTGAGCCCCGGGCTTTCACATCTGACTTAACAAACCACCTGCATGCGCTTTACGCCCAGTAATTCCGATTAACGCTCGCACCCTCCGTATTACCGCGGCTGCTGGCACGGAGTTAGCCGGTGCTTCTTCTGCAGCTAACGTCAAATGAATGCGCTATTAACACATCCACCTTCCTCACTGCTGAAAGTACTTTACAACCCGAAGGCCTTCTTCATACACGCGGCATGGCTGCATCAGGCTTGCGCCCATTGTGCAATATTCCCCACTGCTGCCTCCCGTAGGAGTCTGGACCGTGTCTCAGTTCCAGTGTGGCTGATCATCCTCTCAGACCAGCTAGGGATCGTCGCCTTGGTGAGCCATTACCTCACCAACTAGCTAATCCCACCTGGGCATATCCTGACGCGAGAGGCCCGAAGGTCCCCCTCTTTGAGCCGAAGCTATTATGCGGTATTAGCCATCGTTTCCAATGGTTATCCCCCACATCAGGGCAATTTCCCAGGCATTACTCACCCGTCCGCCGCTCGACGCCGTTATCGTTCCCCGAAGGTTCAGACAACTCGTTTCCGCTCGACTTGCATGTGTTAGGCCTGCCGCCAGCGTTCAATCTGAGCCATGATCAAACTCTTCAATTTAAGATTTTGTTCGGCTCAATGAATACTGAACACTACATAAGTAATGTTTGAATTGACTGTGCTGAATCCGAAGATTCAATGGTCACTTCGTATCATTGAAACCTAATTTGAAACCGAAGTTTCTAATTGGATTATCATCAACGAGTGCCCACACAGATTGATAGGTTTATATTGTTAAAGAACTTTGTTTTAAGCTTTGCTCAAAACGGACGGCCATTTTAGCGAGATAACTCATAGTGTCAAACACTTTTTTTTGTTATTTCTCTTAAAGTTAAATGATTAACTTCAAGCCGTCTTATCATCGGCGAGATTTGTTTAGCATCCCGTGACAACAAGGGCGCATTATAGGGAGTTCACTCGACAGTACAAGAGGGAAATTGAAAAAACTTGTAGTTTTTACTTCGTTCGCTCGCAATTTAATCAAAGCGGCATAAATGAAAGCAAAAGGGCTCCCAAGCGCCCTTTCCTATACACCTCATCATTGATGGGCAATAATCTGATTTTTACTGACCAGTAGCTTAACGGGTTTATCTGGCACGACTTTTCCAGCCAGTATTGCTTTAGCCAGTGGGTTTTCAACACTTTGCTGAATTGCCCTTTTCAGAGGTCGAGCACCATATACCGGATCAAAACCAACTTGGGCAATAAGATCCAACGCTTTATCTGAAACCTCTAACGCATAACCTCTTTCTTCCATACGTTTGGACAGTCTCTGCAATTGAATAGACGCAATCGACTTAATATGCTCCTGACCAAGTGGATGGAAAACAACACTTTCATCGACACGGTTGAGAAATTCTGGACGGAAATGTTTGTTGACCACTTCCATCACCTGTTCTTTCATTCCTTGATAATCCAAAGAACCAAAGTTTTCCTGGATTCTCGCCGAACCTAAGTTGGATGTCATGATGACAACCGTATTGCGGAAATCGACGGTGCGACCTTGTCCATCAGTTAAACGGCCATCGTCAAGCACTTGCAATAAAATGTTGAACACATCTGGATGCGCTTTTTCAACTTCATCTAACAGAATCACTGAATAAGGTTTTCTACGTACGGCTTCCGTCAGGTAACCACCTTCGTCATAGCCAACATATCCAGGAGGTGCACCCACTAGGCGAGCAACCGAGTGTTTCTCCATAAACTCCGACATATCAATTCGAACCATGGCATCTTCACTGTCGAACATAAAGCTTGCCAGCGTTTTGCATAATTCTGTTTTACCAACACCTGTCGGACCTAAGAATAAGAAGGAGCCTATAGGTTTATTTGGATCCGACAACCCCGCTCTGCTGCGGCGAATAGCATTTGAAACCACTTCTACAGCTTCGCTTTGGCCAATAACACGAGCGTGCAATACCTCTTCCATACGCAGAAGCTTTTCTTTTTCCGCTTCCAACATTTTTGAGACAGGAATACCAGTCTGCTTCGACAATACATCAGCAATCTCGTTGTCTGTGACTTTGTTACGTAACAAGGTCATTTCCTGCATCTCTGCTTGAGTCGCAAGATCCAGTTGCTTCTCTAATTCAGGAATACGACCATATTGAAGCTCAGACATTCGATTGAGATCACCCGCTCGACGAGCAAATTCCATATCCATTCGAGCTTGCTCTAATTCACTCTTGATATGCTGCGTCCCTGATAACGCCGCTTTTTCTGCATTCCACACTTCTTCAAGCTCGGCAAATGCGCGTTCTTTGTCTTCCAATTCTTCATTGAGGTTACTTAAGCGCTTTTCACTTGCTTCATCATGTTCATTGGTCAACGCCTGCTGTTCAATTTTAAGCTGGATAATTTTACGCTCCAGCTTGTCGAGTGATTCTGGTTTGGAGTCGATCTGCATGCGGATGCTTGATGCAGCCTCATCAATCAAGTCAATCGCTTTATCAGGCAATTGACGATCAGACACATAACGATGAGATAAACTCGCCGCAGCAACAATCGCAGGGTCGGTAATTTCTACATGGTGATGCAGCTCGTAGCGCTCTTTCAGTCCACGTAAAATAGCCACCGTATCTTCAACCGAAGGCTCATCCACCAGCACTTTTTGGAAACGGCGCTCTAATGCCGGATCTTTTTCAATATATTGGCGATACTCATCTAATGTAGTGGCACCAACACAGTGAAGTTCTCCACGTGCTAAAGCAGGTTTGAGCATGTTGCCGGCATCCATAGAGCCTTCACCTTTACCAGCTCCAACCATGGTATGAATCTCGTCGATAAAGAGGATGACATTGCCCTCTTCTTTAGACAGCTCATTAAGAACCGACTTCAAACGCTCTTCAAATTCACCACGGTATTTCGCGCCAGCAACTAAAGCGCCCATATCAAGCGACAGGACTCGCTTGTTACGTAGCCCTTCTGGAACTTCATTATTGATGATGCGCTGTGCTAACCCTTCAACAATCGCGGTTTTACCGACACCCGGTTCACCGATAATCACTGGGTTATTTTTGGTTCGACGCTGCAGTACTTGAATCGTACGACGAATCTCGTCATCACGACCAATGACCGGGTCCAATTTACCTTGCTCAGCTCGTTCGGTTAGATCGATGGTGAACTTTTCTAAGGCTTGGCGTAGGTCTTCAGCATTCTGATCATTAACTTTTTGCCCACCGCGTACCTTATCAATGGCATCACTCAACTTAGCTTCGGTTAAACCTAACTCTTTTAAAAGCTCACCGAGTGGTCCGCGATCTTCAATGGCAGCAAGGAGGAAAACTTCTGAGGAAATGTAGGCGTCCTGACGCTTTTGCGCGACTTTGTCACACAAATTGAAAAGCGTGCCCATCGCACTGGATAACTGAACATCCCCACCGATACCACTTACTTTAGGTAAACGATCAAGGATCTCACTCAGCTTAGAGCGTAAATGGGTTACATCGACATCGAGCATAGTCAGTAATGGGCGAATAGGGCTGCCATTCTGATCCATCAGCGCGACCATTAAGTGCACTGGTTCTATGTACTGGTGATCGCGCCCCAGCGCGAGCGATTGTGCGTCAGATATCGCGATTTGAAATTTGCTTGTGAATCTGTCGAGACGCATACCTACCTTCCTAACCTTAACGGAGAATACTCTTATAGACAGTATGAAAGATGGATACGCAAGAATCGATTTTCAAGGGGAGAGAACTAAGTTTCCTTAGCAATTCTGAGAGTTACTTTTCCAGCCAGATAAATGTTGCTTGCCTTCCAGTGGAACCATCTCGGCGATAAGAAAAGAAGCGATCCTGATCGAGATAAGTGCACAGTTCGCTGTAATAAACGTCAGTCACACCCACTTTATTCAAGCGTTGAGTAACAAGCATGTTCATATCTGCCAGCCATTTCCCCGGCTTCTCGCGTGGTACAAATGCCTTTTTAGCCGCAGAGTCGAATGAGACAAATGCATCCAATACGTCCTGACCGACCTCAAACGCCGAAGCGCCGATTGCCGGGCCAATCCAGGCCATCACCTGCCCGTCAAATTTCGACACAGCATTTTCAACAATCCCATCAGCCAAACCACGCCAGCCAGCATGAACCGCAGCCACTTGCGTACCAGCGGTATTGGCCAACAAAACGGGTAAGCAATCAGCGGTCATAGCAGAACACACTACGCCTGTCTGTTGGGTAAAGAGGCCGTCAGCGTCCAGCACATTTTGTGTTGGTTTGTCAGCTTCCAATACAACCGTAGAGTGCGTCTGATTAAGCCAGATTGGTGCCGTCGGCATCTGAGATTGCTGCGCTAACCATCGGCGGTTCTTTTCAACAATCGCAAGTTCATCCCCAACATGAGCGCCAAGGTTTAACCCCTGATAAACACCAGAAGAAAAGCCTTGCTGTCGAGTCGAGGCAAAAGCTTTAACATTGCTCGGCACAGGCCAGTTAGGGATGATAATGTCCATCTTAGAATTCGTCTTCTAATCCGTGGTGCTGCGTATCTTGGCGAAGCGCTTCAGCCATTTCGACCATGTCGTCTGGTACTGGAGCGTGGAACTCCAGCTCTTCTCCAGTCACTGGATGATCAAACTTTAGCATCACAGCATGGAGCGCTTGACGATCAAACTTACGGATCATTTCCGCCAATTCCTCTGAAGCACCGGAAGGAATTCGCGCACGGCCACCGTAAGCAGAGTCACCCAGCAACGGATGCTGAAGGTAAGACATATGCACACGGATCTGGTGAGTTCGACCAGTTTCAAGGCGTAAACGAATACGAGTGTGCTCACGAAAATGTTCTGCGACTCGATAGTGCGTAACCGCTGGCTTACCCATTGGGCTAACCGCCATCAAAGTACGCTTCGTTGAGTGACGGCCAATCGGCTGCTCTACTCGTCCGCCCGCAGTCATACGGCCAATCGCGATCGCTTCATACTCACGAGTAATGTTGCGCTTTTGCAGTGCTCGAACCAGACGAGTTTGTGCTGGTACTGTTTTCGCTACCACCATCAAACCTGTAGTGTCCTTATCAAGACGGTGAACAATACCCGCTCGAGGTACTTCGGCAATATCAGGGTAATGATGCAGCAGAGCATTTAAGACCGTCCCATCCGGAGTACCGGCACCTGGGTGAACTACAAAATCTCTTGGCTTATTGATGACCATAATATCGTCATCTTCATAAACGATATCCAATGGGATATCTTGCGCTTCCCAGCGCTCTTCGTCTTCCAGTTCGGCCTGTAACGTAATAATTTCACCGCCCATCACTTTCGTGCGGGGTTTGGTAACCACCTCACCATTGACCTGAACTTTGCCGTCGACCAACCATTCTTTCAGGCGAGAGCGGGAAAAGTCGGCGAATAATTCTGCGATCGCCTGGTCAAGACGTTGACCTAATTGACTATCTTTTACTGTATGCGTTAATTCAATCTGCTGAGCCATATCGAACTTTTTTAAAAACTGTGAGACTAATTGTCACTAGTGTGGAAGAATATCGCTCCATTGTATCTGCTACCGGCAAGAAAGTAACGGAAGCGCAAGAAATATTTATCTCAAGGAATCGAATCCTGACATGAAAAAGCATACTTTATCTGGCTTATTGGCATTATCCGTTTTGGTTGGCTGTTCTAGCAGCGAAGAAATCGTCCCGGATATACCGCCATCGGAACTCTACTCAGAAGCACAGATATCGCTGCAAAGTGGCAACTGGTTAACAGCCATCGACAAACTGGAAGCGCTGGATTCTCGCTACCCGTTTGGCGCATACTCCGAGCAGGTTCAGCTGGATCTAATTTATGCCTACTACAAAAACGACGATTTAGCGCTTGGTCTTGCGACGATTGAACGTTTCTCTCGTCTCAACCCAACTCACGAAAAACTTGACTGGGTTTTGTACATGCGTGGTCTGACTCACATGGCACAGGATCGTAATTTTATGCACGATCTATTCAATGTTGACCGTAGTGATCGAGACCCTGAACCAGTGAAAAAAGCCTTTGCTGATTTCAAAAAGCTGCTAGAACGTTATCCAAATAGCCCTTATGCAGAAGACGCTCAAAAACGTATGTTTGCCCTGAAAAATCGTTTAGCGGAATACGATCTGGCAACGGCAGACTTCTACCTGCGTCGTGAAGCTTGGATCGCCGCCATTAACCGAACACAAGAGTTGCAAAAGACTTACCCGGATACAGAAGCGGCTCGTAAGTCACTTGAGATCCAACTAGAAGCCTATGAAAAACTTGGGCTAGAAGATGCCGCTAAGCGCACTAGGCAACTTATCGAGCTAAACCCTCAGTAACTACTTAGAAGTTAAAGAAAACCGCCTCCACACTGAGGCGGTTTTTTATTGCCTATTTTGCTGAGTGACTTGTTAAGAACTACCTTTAATAGATGATCTATCGAGGGTACTTCATGAGTCGAGTTGTCTTAATTCTGGTTTTATTCGCCGCCATCTCCCACCAAGCGGCAGCGCTTTCTTTGTCACCATTACAAAAAGATCCTTACTTTGGCGACCTGACTGAGCTCGAAAAGAAAGGGGCTATACGTGTATTGGTTTCTGCCGATCTCGGCTTTTATTATATTGAAGGGGGCAAACCTAAAGGCATTCTTGCTGAGCTGCTGTATCACTTTGAGAAAGAACTCAGACAACGTTCCTCTTACTTCAATCTGCAGATTATTCCGGTACAAAGAGACGAGTTACTACCTTCATTAGAAAAAGGTTATGGCGATCTGATCGTTGCAAACCTGACTATCACTTCCTATCGCTCAAAACATATCGATTTTAGCATTCCAGTTTTACAAGGCGTCAGTGAGCTGCTCGTCACTCGTAGTTCCACCCCACCAATTACTGACTTGATTCAACTCAGTGGTAAAGAGATTTGGGTTCGAGCCAGCTCCAGTTACTTCGAAAGCTTACAAAAAGTGAATCAATTGCTCGATGAGCATGACTTGCAACCCGTCACAATTCGCTTTGTAGAAGAAACGCTACAAGATATTGAAATTATTGAATTGGTTAATCAAGGCCACATCGATGCCACAGTTTTGGACAGCCACAAAACTGAGCTTTGGCTGAAGGTAATGGAAAACATTGAGGTGCACGACCAAGCTCCTCTCAGAGTTGATGGCAAGATTGCTTGGGCGATGCGCAAAAATAGCCCCGATTTACAGTCGTTCGTTAACCAGTATCTAAAGAAAACCCGTTCAGGCACCTTGTTAGGTAACGTCATTTACGGCAAATATCTTGATAAAACAGGCTGGCTGAAGCGTATTCTAAACCCTGATCATATTACTCGCCTAGACTCGTTATCAGGCATCTTCGCCAACTACTCCGAACAATATGACTTTGACCCATTGATGATCTCAGCCCAAGGGTTTCAGGAGTCCGGTTTAGATCAGAGTAAGGTGTCACACAAAGGCGCAGTAGGCGTCATGCAGGTATTACCCAGCACTGCTAGGGATCCTAATGTCGCCATTCCCGACATCTATCAAGTTGATAACAATATCCATGCTGGCGTGAAATACATGCGCTTTCTCAAAGATCGCTATTTTAGTGATGATGACATCACGCCCGATAATCAGGTTTATTTTTCCTTGGCAGCATACAACGCTGGGCCTGCCAATATTCGTAAGATGCGCAGTTTGGCCAAGCAGAATGGATATGATCCCAATCGATGGTTCCGGCATGTGGAGATCATGGCGAGACGGAATATTGGCCGTGAACCGGTTCACTATGTATCCAACATCAATCGCTATTTTGTCATTTACAAGCAGCTCAATGCCCTAAAAGAGCAGCGTCAACACCAATCTAGCAGTGCAGGCACACCAGATCTCTTCGTTCCTAATATCGATCAGTAGCGCTGACCGGGAAAGTACATCAAGAAGAGGTTCGGGAAACTACAGAAGAGAATGCGAAGAGAGTCACGTTGGTAGTTGAGCAACAATTAACCAGCCATTTTTATCAGGTCGAATTAGAGCCCTAAAAAGCGGATGATTTTTAGTATGTTACCTTCTCCAATCTAGCGATATTTTTTTGGGGTACAAGCTTTTTCAACGTCAAACAAACCAAGTATTTGAGATAGATCACGTTTAATTTCAATCTAAAAACACACCAACAAAAAGGTGACTTGAGTCACATTATTTTAAGCTTAGGCGAGTAATCTGAAGTTAACCCATAAGGGATGCTACAGAGGAAAACATCTATGAAAGTAAACATCACTGGTAAAAACATCGAAACCACCTCTGCAATCCGAGCTCATATCGAGAGCAAATTTAAAAAGCTGGAAAAATGGCAAGTAGACATCATCGGATGTCAGGCAAGCTTCAGTGAGGAGCCGAATAAACAGAAGAAATTTGAAGCTGTCATTACCGTCCCCAAAGGCCAGCTTGTTGCGTCTGCAACCAACGAAGATCTGTACGTTGCTATCAATGAGGTAGAACAAAAACTGGAACGTCAGCTCAACAAACTTCGTCACAAGCCTGAAGCACGACGCGCAGAGAAACCAGAGCTTGAAGAGATAGAAAGCGAATAATTGTTAACTCATATTGATGAGTTACGGAGGATTTAAAAAATAGCGCCGAAAGGCGCTATTTTTTTGCTTGACGCTCACTAAGCGGTTGCTTATTGTGTTGGCAGCATCACAACAAAAGTAATAATTTATGACTCACAACAACCTGTTCTTTTTTGACTTCTTTTTTCTCCACTAAGCTTGGAGGCTCTCTCGTTTTCGAAAGAAAAGTCAAAAACGAACAGGAAGCCTCCCAAACGGGAGGCTTTTTTTATGAAGGAATGTAGGATGACCGAACAAAAATACTCACTCGATGAAATTCGCTTACGTTTAAATGAGCTGGATGACGAACTGTTGAAGCTCTTATCTGAACGAAGAAAGATGAGCATTGAGGTGGCTAAGAGTAAAGTTCAGACATCCAAACCGGTTCGTGACGCAAGCCGAGAACAGCAGCTGTTGGTGAAACTGATCAACGCAGGTCGTGACAAGTACGAACTTGATGCTCAGTACATTACTAAGCTGTTCCACACCATCATTGAAGACTCCGTTTTACTGCAACAATCTTACCTGCAGAATCTAGCCAACCCTGAATTGAGCCGTAAGCCGCTGGCTCGTGTGGCGTTTCTTGGCTCTAAAGGCTCATATTCCCATCTTGCTAGCCGTGAGTATTTCAGCCGTAAAAATACAGAACTGATCGAGCTCAATTGTGAGCACTTCAAAGAAGTGACACAGACGGTTGAATCTGGTCATGCCGATTATGGCGTACTGCCGATTGAAAACACCAGTTCTGGTTCCATTAATGAAGTTTACGACCTGCTGCAACATACAACGCTGTATATCGTTGGTGAAATGACCCTGCCGATTGAACATTGCCTAGTAGCAACATCGGACATTCGTTTAGAAGAGATAAAAACACTCTACTCACACCCACAGCCTCATCAACAATGCAGTGAGTTCCTGAGCCGAATGAAAGGTGTCACGTTGGAGTCTTGTGCTAGCACAGCTGATGCGATGCAGAAGGTTAAAGAAATGGGCCGCAGCGATGTTGCCGCTATTGGTAATGCTTCGAGTGGCAAGCTCTACGGCCTACAACCGATCCAAGGCAACATTGCCAACCAAACAGAGAATCACACCCGTTTCATTATAGTGGCACGTAAACCTGTCGAAGTGTCCAGTCAGATACCAGCAAAAACGACACTCATCATGTCAACCTCCCAAGACGCCGGTTCATTGGTCGCGACCTTGCTGGTACTACAAAAGTACGGAATCAACATGAACAAATTGGAGTCACGTCCAATTATGGGGAACCCTTGGGAAGAGATGTTTTATGTTGATCTCGAATCTCACCTTGAATCCGAAGAGATGCAGCAAGCCCTGAATGAGCTAACGCAGCTGACTAAACATTTAAAAGTTTTGGGTTGTTACCCAAGTGAGAATGTCAAGCCAACGACAGTGAAACTTCAGTAATTAAACAATGCAGATCAAATAAATTACTTACAAGGACTGACACTATTCATAAATGAACCTAATATTCCGCTTCTTAGTTGCATATTAGGTGTGTGTCAGTCCTTTCAACATATCACTCTGATAGGCGTTATCCATTCATGGGTCAGAAGGCCACTTCCTAGCTGATATGAGATCACTATTTCTACTTACCGTCGCACTTTCCGTGCCCAGTTTTTCTACTCACGCAAACTCTCCACTCAACGTCTACATGTGGGAAGATACGCTCTCACCGAATGTCATCGAAAGCTGGCAATCGAGCACAGGCACACCGCTGAAGCTGTCCCATTTTGATAATGATGATGAACGTAGCCTGTTGATGATGAAAGGTATTCAGCTACCTTTTGATCTCGTGGTTTTGGATAATGTTTCGGCTCAAATATATGGGCGTTTAGGATCGTTTGAAGATCTTACCCAACTGAAAAATCGTCACCATAACGACGACAAATGGCTTCAAGCCTGTGGTAAATACGCTGTTCCTTACTTTTGGGGAACAGTGGGAATAGCTTATCGAAAAGACATAGTGAAAAAGCCTCCAACCAGCTGGCAAGAATTTGTCCATCCACCGAAGGCTCTAGAGGGGCGGATTGGCATGATCAATGACAGCGTCGAAAGCTTTCTACCAGTATTTTACAGCTTGGGGATCTCTCCAACAGAAGAACAAGAATCGCTCTTCCAGCAAGCCTACCCCGAATTGCAATCTTTCAGCGATAAAGTCCTCACCTACGAATACATTCTCAGCTACATCCGTAGTAATAGAAATGCTGCAAAGCTGGCAATGGCTCTGGCTTACAGTGGTGACCAATACTCATTAAATCGCTACTACACTGGTAATCAGTGGGATTTCATCGTTCCTGAAGGTGAGTTGTTTTTGTGGGTTGACTGTTTGGCCGTCAGTAGCCATTCAACCAATAAGGAGAAGGCTAAAGCCTTCCTTGAGTACCTTATGGATCCCACTATTGCTGCAACAAATGCAACAGACATCAAAGCTGCAACGCCAAACTTAACGGCGTTAAAACAGATGCCGGATTGGTATCTAGATGATGCATCATTGTTTCCAGAACAACAGCGAGTCGAGCAAGGGCGCGTAGATAGCGAACTCTCGGCATCAAATATCAGCTTACGAGCAAAAATAATAAATCGCATTCTGAAACGTCATGAAGCTCAGTACTAGAGTTCTGTTGCTAGTTTCCCCAGTCATCCTAATCAGTGCTGCGTTTTCTAGCTACGGCATATACAACAACCAAAAAGATGCGTTAATTAAACGCGAAAACAGTTATCTCCAGTTAACGATGGAAAAGCTCGCAGGTCACTTTCGCCAATCAGTGGCACTGCTGAACAGCTATTCCCTCACCTTAACCAAGAGTGACATTATCCGTCATTACTTTGGTCAGCAGGACAACCCATATCGGGAGATGGAGCTGATCGATAACCTGCAGACAACGATAGAGAATCTGCAGGCCAACAAGCAGAACGATATTGCCGTCGCGATTCTAAATCATAATCGCGCCCCGCAGTTCTATGCAGATAATCAGTCCGATCCTTTTTCTAAACTGGACCAGAATGTGTTCCGCTTTGTGGATCGAACATACCGCCGCACGGGTAACACGTCCTACACCGGTTTCACGCAAAACCACCAAGGGCAGAGCATTTTAGTACGCTACGATGTCCTTGATACCAATACGCTGATTTCTCCGCTTAGTTACAATACCGATCAGGTATTTTTTATCGTTGTTTATCTGTCTTTGGATAAGTTTGACCAACTAAAACACATCATCGAATTTGATAATGACAGCAGCATATTTTTCGCTGACCAACCAATCATAAAATCAGGGTTAACTCAGTCGGTCGAGCTCAAGCCCAGCCTCTATGCGGTGTTGGATCCTGCGCAATATCTGCTGGCTGAAAAGCTCCATAAGATCGAACAAAGGCTGCTGTTGTTCTTTGGCGCCTCCACTGCGGCAACGATCCTGATCCTACTGTTTCTGCTCCATCGCCGCGTCATCAGTCCAATTACCCGTCTTGAACACCAACTTCAAGAAGTCGAACAACGTAAGCGCCATAACATTGAACGGCTCAGCAGCGACGATGAAATCGGCCGTTTGTCGGTTCGTTTTTATGATATGTACAAAGAGCTCAATTCAAGTTACCAGAAAACCAAAGCAATGGCGGAGAACGACCACCTGACACAACTGGCCAATCGCTACCAGTTTCAAGTCTATGTCGAGCGTACAATTGCCAACAAACTGCTCCACACCCACGCTTGGATTCTGTATATCGACTTGGACAACTTTAAGTACGTCAATGACAAATACGGGCATCATTTGGGTGATTCGTTGCTGGTGAACTTTGCCGACCATATTCGTGAAATCTGTCATCAGTATGAACTGTCTTATGGCGTGAAGTGTATCGCTTCAAGGTTATCTGGTGACGAGTTTGCCATTTTCATCGCTTCTGCACACGAGAACAGTTACCCAGATAAGGTAGCCCAAGCGGTTTTAGAGCCGATTCAAAACCCTCAGAGCTCGCCTCTAGGTAGCTTTCCTATTACCGCTAGTATCGGGGTTGCGAGCTACCCTCAAGACGGTCAGGATTTAGCAAAGCTGCTGTCTAATGCAGACACCGCGATGTATCAGGCCAAACGTGCGGGGAAAAACCAGGTTGCACGTTACTCAGAAGAGCTGGATCAGATTGTTCGTCGCCGTACTCAGATTGAGCGCGCCTTGAGAAACGGTGAATTCGATGATGAGTTTCATCTGATGTATCAGCCTTATTTTGATCGCTCGGGTAAGACCATTGTTGGCGTGGAGGCTCTATTGCGTTGGGAGTCACCCAAAATGGGCAAGGTCAATCCGGGCGAGTTTATCCCTATCTCAGAGAAAACGGGGTTATTTGGTAAGATTGATCGCTGGGTCATACTTCAGGCGTTTAAAGACTTTGTCGCCCTGCAAAACTGTTTTGATCATCCGATTCAACTGTCAATCAATCTCTCTTCTGCAGAACTGGACTCTTTGCAATTGGCGCGAGACATACAGCACGCCGCTAAGCAATATCACGTAATTCCCGGCTTGGTGGATTTTGAAATCACAGAAACTTTTGCCACAGATTCCCAGAGCTACTCTCTGCTACATGAACTGTCATTGATGGGCTTTAAGTTAGCAATTGATGATTTTGGTTCCGGCTATACATCTATCACTCAGCTTGTAGAATACCCGGTACAGAAAATTAAGCTCGACCGTGAATTTCTCACCGCTCTGATCAAAACCAATAATCAGAAAGTGGTGAAGCCACTGGTGGATTTGTGCCATTCACAGTCAATGATAGTGACCGCTGAAGGCATCGAATCGCAGGAAATGCACCAATGGCTGGCGGAGAATCAATGTGACTACATGCAAGGGTATTTCCTTTCTCCTCCTGTTTCATTGTCTGAGCTGAAATTCCTCGACTCATCCACACAAGGAAACCAGCATGTCGGTGAAGAAAGTTATTGTCGCTTCGCTTAACCCAGCCAAAATTAACGCGGTCAAAAGCGCATTTCAGGCAGCTTTTGACTCACAAACGTTCGAGTTTGTCGGTGTGAGTGTCGCTAGTGAAGTGGCCGATCAACCAATGAGCAATGAAGAAACGCACACAGGTGCGCTCAACCGAGTCCGCAACGCTAAAATGTCTCAACCCAATGGCGACTATTATGTTGGCCTCGAGGCTGGTATTGAAGGTAATGTGACCTTTGCTTGGATGGTGATTGAGTCAGAAACACATCGTGGTGAGTCTCGCTCTGCTAGCTTGATGCTACCACCGGTTGTGATTGAAAAACTGGCTAAGGCTAATGAGCTGGGTGATGTAATGGACGAAGTGTTTGGCACTGACAACATTAAACAGAAAGGTGGCGCCATTAGCCTACTGACGCAAGACCAGTTGACGCGTAGCAGTGTGTATCATCAGGCGTTGATATTGGCATTAATTCCATTTACCAATCCAGAGCACTTCCCCGCTAATCTCTAGGGTCTGTTGACCTTTTGCGGTTAAATTTTGTTCGAGATAAAAGCGTTTTAGTCGCGGCGAGAGGTTTGTCGCCTAGTGACCTAAGCAAAACACCTCTCAACAAAGAGTAAAACGCTTTTAGCCGAACCCTCTGGGCAGCGTTTGTGGTTCCTTTCTACTGCGTTATCGGCTTATCAGGTAGGGCAACTACGTTTCAAATCCTCTGCCTTGTATAAAGAACCCACAAACTGCTGCAAAAATCAGCTCAAAAGGTCAACAGACCCTAATAAAAACAAAGGTGCCGATGGCACCTTTATTTGGGTTCAAGTAAGGCTGAGATTTCAGCCTTTTCTGCTTCGCTCTTCGACTTCAGCTCATTGGAGCCGCGAGTAATGGTGGCGACACCTACCCCTAGCATCTGACTGATTTGGCGCTGAGACAATTCACCTTTAAGCAATTCGCGACATATATTGACCCTTGCGATTAAAGATTCGCGCTCATCGGGTGTGAGCAGCATGGTCAGCAACATCTCGTGTTGGTCGGATTCGCTGCTCGTTTTAATCAAATCTAAGATCTGTTGCCAGTCGGTGTACTCAGGTTGTGTTGCCATTTGCTCTCGCTGCCTAGGACGTCATAAAACTAGTATCTGGTATCAATCTCATTCTGATTGAGAAACGCCCCATCGACCCCTAACAGGTTACGGTAGTATGTTTCAAACATCAGAATGTTCTGCACATAACCACGGGTTTCCTTAAATGGAATGGCTTCAATAAATGCGTAAGCATCCAGTTTGCCTTGGGTACGTTCACGCCAGGTTTTCACTCGGTGTGGTCCAGCATTATACGCAGCAAGCGCGAAAATTCGATTATTATCGTATCGCTCGAGTAAGCCTTTCAGGTAGTGGCTGCCTATCTCTATGTTTTTGCCAACCTCATATAAGTCATTGCTACTGCGATACGACAGCTGATATTTACGCGCAGTGTACTTAGCCGTTGATGGCATAATTTGCATGATACCGCGCGCACCAACAGGAGAACGCGCTTCAACATCCAAACCACTCTCTTGTCTCGCCAATGACATCAGAGTGATTGGATCAATGCTGTGCTTTTCGCCATAGAAGTTAAACCACCAGCGATGAGCCACCGGGAAACGCAGCTCTAGGTTGTCCCACATTTTGGCTTTGATACTCGCCGTAACGGTCAAATGAGACCAGTCTTTATAGGAGGCGTACGCCGCTAGCATCTCTTTTTGCTCAGCATTAGCTCGATTGAGCAACCAACGCCATTCGCTTTTCGCTGCGGCAATTTTATCCCGTTCAATCAGCTCTTCGATGCGCACTAAGGCTGTCATAAACGGTTTGACCGCTTGCCGCTCAAAAGAGATGGTGGAAACTGGGTAATTGATCGATCGCTTGATCTCTTTCGCGGCCGCAACGCTATAGAAGTTTCGCTGACCCACCAGATTTTCAAGACGCTGGCTGCCTTTGGTGATATCCCCCAACGCGACTTCACTGCGTCCTAACCAATATTGCCAGCGCAGGCTTTGCTGCTTTTTATCTGGCAGGTGTCCTATCCAATCTTCCACACCATGCCAGTCTGCTTCTTGAATCGCTAAGCGAACCCTGCGCTCAATCAAATCATTATTACTGGACGTTTCTATCTTTTTATCGCGCCATTGCGCCAAAGACTCGGAATCGGTGTTAATCAATCGGAAGGCAATATAATCAGCCAGCTTCTGCGCCTCGTCTAAAGGCATTTTCTGCGCAGAGGTGGCTTGATCAAACGCTTGCTGCGCCATTCTAACGTCTTTTCGCGCCAGCTTTTTCAACGCAAGCCCTGTCTGAGAACGGTTGAAATCACTATCGCTGTGCTGGCGAGCAAAGTTAACGACATTTTCTGGTCGATTAAACAACGCCTTCATATCAGAGGCTTGCTTACGTGCTTTGTCAGAGTTGAGCTGCTTTTTGAGGTAGTTCATTAGCGAGCCATTACGTGCTTCAAACGCTAGCAGCATACGCTCAAGAATTTGCTGATCGGTTCTTAACCCCGCTTTGTCCCAAACCTCAAACAGCGGGTCACAAGCATCAGCAATACTCTGCCCGGAGTGCCAAAGTTTCTCTGCACCTTCAAAAGCTTGGTCCTTATGACCTGTTCGATAAAGCGCATGATAGTAGTGACATTGATACGTTTCACCGCGTGGTTCTACGGTCTGAAATTCTGCCAGCTTTTGCCATTGTTTTTGTCTGGCAAGACTGTCGATGTATGGAGCTCGAATGCGAGCTGAAAATGGTAACGTACTATAAGTATCAATAAACGCTTCTACTTCCGCCGGTGAGTGTTGCCCGATATCAACTAAAAAAGCACGGTAATCCGTATAAGGTGTTAGAGGGTAATCTTTGATTTTATTACGGATTTCTTGATATTGAGTTACCTGATTATTGTCGAGGTATTCTTGCGCCTGGTCATAAATTTTCCGTTGTTGCTGGAGATCACTTGCCATTGCTGAAGTGGCTAAGCTTGCGCTGCAAACCATCGAGACCCAGGTCAGAATCGATGAAGGAATGCGATGCAGCGACTTTGAAAACGTCAGCATCATAAATTCTCGTCCTGTTGAGAATAATTAGTGTGTTTATTAATTTATGCTTATTGTAAGCAGCCATGTAAAGCGTATAGATGTAAATAATAATAAATTCACACAACTGTGACATAAGTGGCATCGCTATAAATGAATTGTTCACTTATCCATCAATAAGGCCGATTAGTTCCTCATCATCCTCATTTCGAAGGTAACAAAGCCCCCCATCTTGGTATAAAATGCCTCTCTACGTGAATTGAAATTTTAGGAACGATCGGCAATGGCTGAATACGTATATACCATGTCGCGGGTGAGCAAAATCGTGCCACCTAAGCGTCAAATTCTGAAAGACATCTCGCTAAGCTTTTTCCCTGGTGCCAAGATCGGTGTTCTTGGTCTGAACGGTGCGGGTAAATCGACCCTACTGCGTATCATGGCGGGTATTGACACTGATATCGATGGTGAAGCTCGTCCACAACCAGGTCTGAATGTCGGTTACCTACCGCAGGAGCCTGTATTAGACGAGTCTAAGACCGTACGTGAAATCGTTGAAGAAGCGGTATCCGATGTTGCGGGTGCAATGAAGCGTCTTGACGAAGTATACGCTGCGTACGCAGAACCAGATGCTGATTTCGATGCGCTTGCAAAAGAACAAGGCGAGCTGGAAGCACTGATTCAAGCTAAAGATGGCCACAACCTAGATAACGCGCTTGAGCGTGCGGCAGATGCACTGCGTCTTCCTGAGTGGGATCAAAAGATCGAGCACCTGTCTGGTGGTGAGCGTCGCCGTGTGGCTATCTGTCGTCTGCTACTTGAGAAGCCAGATATGTTGCTTCTCGACGAGCCAACCAACCACTTGGATGCGGAATCAGTCGCTTGGCTTGAGCGATTCCTGGTTGACTATACTGGTACTGTCGTTGCTATCACGCACGACCGTTACTTCCTAGACAATGCTGCAGGTTGGATTCTAGAGCTTGACCGTGGTGAAGGTATCCCATGGCAAGGTAACTACACCTCATGGCTAGAGCAAAAAGACGCGCGTCTACAACAAGAAGCGTCTCAGGAAAAAGCTCGTCAGAAAACCATTGAGAAAGAACTGGAATGGGTTCGTCAGAATCCGAAAGGTCGTCAGGCGAAATCAAAAGCACGTATGGCACGTTTTGAAGAACTTCAAAGCGGTGATCACCAGAAACGTAATGAGACTAACGAGCTGTTCATTCCGCCAGGTGAGCGTCTAGGCGATAAGGTTATTGAAGTGAATAACCTGACTAAATCGTTCGACGGCCGTGTTCTTATTGATGATCTTTCATTCAGTATGCCAAAAGGCGCCATCGTCGGTATCATTGGTGCCAACGGTGCAGGTAAATCTACCCTCTTCAAGATGCTGAGTGGCACAGAACAGCCAGATTCGGGCTCCATTGAGATGGGTGATACGGTCAAACTGGCGTCTGTCGACCAGTTCCGTGACAGCATGGATGACAGCAAGACTGTCTTCCAGGAAATCTCTGAAGGCGCAGATATCATCAAGATCAACAACTTTGAAATTCCTGCACGTGCATACTGTTCTCGCTTTAACTTCAAAGGCTCAGACCAGCAAAAGATCATCGGTGAACTATCAGGTGGTGAACGCAACCGTGTGCACCTTGCTAAACTGCTTAAAGCGGGCGGCAACGTACTGCTACTCGATGAACCAACCAACGACCTTGATGTTGAAACGTTGCGTGCACTAGAAGAAGCACTACTGGAGTTCCCTGGTTGTGCCATGGTTATCTCGCACGACCGTTGGTTCCTAGACCGTATCGCAACGCACATCATCGACTACCGTGATGAAGGTCAGGTGAACTTCTACGAAGGTAACTATACTGAGTATATGGAGTGGCTGAAGAAGACCTTAGGTCCAGAAGCAGCGGAACCGCACCGAATCAAATACAAGCGTATTACTAAGTAATCTTGCTTGAAATTTGTGCAAAGGCCGCTAATATTAGCGGCCTTTATTGTATATTGGTTCACAATAATTATGGTTGTTACCGTGTTTTGAATCAATAATGCGAACCGACACGTATAGCAGTCACTTCTGATTTGATAGCCTTACTGGATACCATTAAGAGAGACAACTATGATCGAACGCCGTCGCTTTTCGCGCATTGTTTACCAGACACAAGCGTTGCTATCTCAAGAAAACAAAGTGGTGAAATCCTCTTTGTGTGATTTATCCCTGCATGGACTGCTGCTGACGTCAGATGACGCAGACTCGCTTGATGTCGACAGTATGGTAGATGTAGAGTTTTCGCTTCAAGACAGCGATATCACGATTGAGCTGGTCGGCAAAATTGTGGGCCTCAATAACAATGTGATCCGTCTGAGTATTGATCATATTGACATTGAAAGTATCGGACATCTGAAGCGGTTAATTGAATTGAATGTCGGTGACGATGAACTCCTACACAGAGACATTGAGCACCTGTCAGATTTAGGTGAATACACCTAACTAAGCAGTATGTCCAAAAAGATAATAATCTCTATCCCCTCTTCATCTGGGGAGCAACACTTTCACGTTTCAAGAAAAGCCCTTCTTCTGACTATTGCTGGTTCAATCAGTGCGATTGCCTTCAGCGCGACTGTCGCTTATTACAGCTGGCAGCAGCAGAATTCTTCTCAATCTCAAGTCGTTCAACTGCGCAACCAACTTGAGCAAGCCGAGCAACAATACCAACAGCAGGTCAATGAAACTCATACTTTGTCTCAAGAACTGGAAGAAAAGCGCGATCAAATCCATACCCTAGGCAAGCGAGTTTATGATGTGGAGTCAGTTCTTGGCCTTGCTGACGATACGCAGGCTGAAGAGTACGACTTGGCGAATCGTATTGACGCTGCAGCAGTGGACTCTGCCGTACGTGCCACCATGTTTCGCATGATCCCGAACGATACACCGATGGACTATCTGCGCATCTCTTCATCTTATGGTCGACGCATTAATCCAATCACGGGCAAACGTCATACCCATACGGGAATCGATCTGACCTGTAAGCGTGGCGAGGCGATCTACGCTCCAGCCGATGGCGTTGTGGAAACAGTTCGCCCAAGCTCAAAAGGCTTTGGAAATTTCCTTACTCTGAGGCACTCATTTGGTTTTATGAGCTCCTACGCCCACCTTGCAAAATTTAAAGTACGCAGTGGTCAGTTTGTGAGCAAGGGAGAATTAATTGCGACGTGTGGCAATTCAGGAAACTCGACCGGCCCTCACCTTCACTATGAGATTCGATTTCTTGGCCGAGCACTGAACCCTCAATACACTATGGATTGGACTCCAGAAAACTTTAACTATCTGTTTGAAAAAGAGAAGAAAGTGAAATGGGCACCGCTGGTTGAATTGATAGACAACACGGTCAGATTACAGGTCAACCTGACTAACCATCCTTATCAGGATGACCCGGTAAATACGGTAAAGCGTGACGAAAACCCAGCCAATACTCTCACCATACAATAAAAAAGAGCTGCCTAGGGCAGCTCTTACGGTATCTGGTTAGGAGTTATAGGTTAACCACGATGAATGGAATCATTCGCTTGCTTCAGTAGATTCTGGCTCTCATGCATAAACTGCTGAGAGTAATCACCAAACCACTCGCTTACTTTATTGAAGCTTGTCACAAACGCCTGCTTATCTTTGCCATCCAACACTTTCAGTGCTTCACCAAAGCATTGATGGAAACGTTTGATCATCTCGATGTTTTCGTCTGAAGAAAGGATAATATCGCCGTATAGGTTTGGATCCTGACCGAAAAGACGCCCAACCATCGCCAGCTCTAAGCGGTAGATTGGTGAGCTTAGCTTCAACAGCTTATCAATGTTCGGGTTTTCACGGCTCAAGTGCAGACCGTAAGCAAAAGACGTAAAGTGACGCAATGCCTGAATTAGAGTCATACCGTGATCGTGCTCTGAGGCATCAATCTGACATAAACTCGCTCCCCAAATAGAGAACTGCTTCAGTAGCCACTGGTAATGCTCTTCACCACGGCCATCACAGTACACAATAACCTGCTTAGCTAAACTCGGTACATCAGGACCAAACATTGGGTGCAATCCAACAACAGGACCTTGATGCACATTGAGCATACCTTGCAGCGGTTTAGACTTGATCGAGGTTAAGTCACACAAGATGCAATCTTTTGGCAGTTTTCCTAGCTTCTCAATCACGCCTTGGGTCAGATGAATTGGTACAGTAACTACCACTAGGCCAGCGTCCACCAGCATTTCATCCGCTTTGTCCCAGTCTTTGCTACCAAGTATTTTGACATCATAACCAGACAGCTTGAACATACGACCAAACAGACCACCCAGTTGGCCATTACCACCAACAATCACCACGGAGCGCAATTCTGGATTCAAACACTTAAAACCAGAATCTTTCTCACTCGCGTAAGACTCACGCATGGTACGGCGAAGAATGTCTTCAATCAGCTGAGGCGGTACGCCTTTCTTTTCCGCTTCTTCGCGACGTGAAGCTAACATGGCCGCTTCACGGTCTGGTGCATAAATCGGCAGACCGTGTTCGCTTTTCACTTCACCGACTTTCTCCACCAGAGACAGTCGCTGTGCCAATAAATCCAGAATTTGTTTGTCTACTGCGTCAATTTGATCACGCAATTCATTCAATTCAACGGCCATGATGTTCCTTGTTATTCTTCTCTTAACCTTTCAGACGATCTTCCAAGAATGGGACCAGTTCTGTATGTGCATGACGCAATAGTGCCTCAGTTGTATCCCAATTGATACAGGCATCGGTAATTGAAACGCCATATTGCATTTCGTTGAGAGGAATATCGGATGACTGATTACCTTCATTAATATGACTCTCAATCATCAGGCCAATAATCGATTTGTTACCTTCACGAATTTGGTGAATCACATCTTCTGCAACCAAAGGCTGGCGACGGAAATCTTTACGCGAGTTAGCATGGCTACAATCGACCATCAGAGAGGCATCCAGACCAGCTTTCGACATATCCTGCTCACACTCGGTGACTGACACTGAATCGTAGTTGGTTTGTTTACCACCACGCAGAATCACGTGACCATTTGGATTACCTTGAGTTGTCAGTAACGCAACCTGACCTTCACGGCTAATCCCCATGAAGCGGTGGCTTGAAGACGCAGCCTGCATCGCATTGATGGCTGTTGCTAAGCTACCATCAGTACCGTTCTTGAAGCCGATTGGCATAGATAGACCACTCGCCATCTCACGGTGAGTCTGAGATTCAGTCGTACGTGCGCCAATTGCTGCCCAGCTGAATGTGTCCGCGAGGTATTGAGGGCTGATCGGATCCAGCGCTTCGGTCGCCAGTGGAATCTCCATCTCTGCTAGATCAACCAGCAGTTTGCGCCCTACGTGCAGACCGTGCTCGATATCGAAAGTACCGTCTAGATGCGGGTCGTTGATCAAACCTTTCCAACCCACTGTGGTACGTGGTTTCTCGAAGTAGACGCGCATAACAATGTAAAGCTGGTCGCTGAGCTGCTCAGACAATGCTTTAAGACGCTTAGCGTATTCTTTCGCAGCGTCCAGATCGTGAATTGAACAAGGGCCACAAACCACTAGTAGTCGATGATCTTTCTTATGAATAATGTTAGCGATAGTCTGACGAGACTCCTGAATAAAGCGACGAGCGTTATCACTCAGTGGTATCTTGGCTTTCAGCTCTTCAGGTGTAATCAGAACTTGTTCTTCACTAATATTAATGTTGCTCAATTCACTTTTTTGCATAATTCAAACCTGTATATATTTTTTTACACCCAATTTAAAGCATCTCTATTGGGCTGGATTAAGCATAAAATAACAGCCTAAAAACAAATTTCAAGGTGTACATATAAAAAAACACAATGTAAATATTTATTTACACAACTGTAATTTGAGCTAGTTAGTTGAAAAACTTCGACTCATGCATGTTTTCTTCAACTTATCTTTTCTAAAATAAGCCTATAGCCCAGCATATTACTTCACTCATGGATCTCATTCTTTCCTTACTTCAGCAGATGTGTGTCTACTTAGTCCTTGCTTATATGCTAAGTAAGACCCCCATTTTCCTGCCATTGCTGAGTATCTCTAACCGCCTGACACACAAACTCAGCGTCTATGTACTGTTCTCTCTGTTTTGTGTCATGGGGACGTACTTTGGTTTGCAGATCAATGATGCGATTGCCAACACGCGTGCGATCGGAGCCGTGATGGGTGGTTTATTTGGTGGGCCTGTGGTTGGCTTCTTTGTCGGGTTAACTGGCGGTTTGCATCGTTACTCGCTTGGCGGGTTTACCGACCTTGCTTGTGCTATCTCGACCACCGCGGAAGGTTTGATTGGTGGCTTGTTACACACCTACCTGCTCAGGCGGGGCAAAGGTGCCCAACTGTTTAACCCAAGCGTGGTGTTTGCGGTCACCTTAGTGGCAGAGATCGCCCAAATGGCGATCATTTTGATCGTCGCTAAACCATTTGATCAGGCATATTCATTAGTCTCTGCGATTGCCGCCCCAATGATCATCGCAAACTCAGTCGGCGCAGCGCTATTTATGAGCATACTGCAGGATCGAAAAACTATCTTTGAAGAGTACTCCGCCACCTTCTCGCGCCGGGCATTGAATATCGCCGAACGGTCGGTTGGTATTCTCGCTTCTGGTTTCAACACGAAAAATGCGGAAAAGATTGCTCGAATCGTTTACGAAGAAACCAATGTGGGCGCCGTGTCGATCACTGACAATGAGAAGATCCTCGCGTTTGTGGGCATTGGTGACGATCACCATAAACCAGAAACGCCGATCTCTTCGCAAAGTACACTCGATGCAATCTCACGTAACGACATCATCTACCTCGATGGCAAAGACAAGCCATATCAGTGTTCAATCTCTAAAAGTTGCAAACTGGGCTCTGCGCTGATTATTCCTCTGCACTCAGGAGATAAAGTAATTGGCACCATTAAGCTGTACGAGCCGAAACGTAAGCTGTTTTCGACCATCAATATGTCGATGGCCGAAGGGATAGCACAGTTGCTTTCCAGTCAGATCCTATTTGGTGACTACCAACAGAAACGCACTTTACTCTCTCAAGCAGAGATAAAATTGCTCCATGCGCAAGTAAACCCACACTTTCTGTTTAACGCGCTAAACACCATCAGTGCCGTCATTCGTCGCGACCCTCCTAAAGCTCGTGAGTTGATTCAGCACTTGTCACATTTCTTCCGGAGTAACCTCAAACAAGATGTAGAAACGGTTACTCTTAAAGAAGAATTGGCGCACGTTAACGCTTATCTCACCGTCGAAAAAGCGCGTTTTACCGACCGATTAGAAGTGGATATTGATATTGATTCCGCATTGCTGGAGCGCAAACTGCCGACCTTTACCCTACAACCTTTAGTCGAGAACGCCATTAAGCACGGCATATCAAACCTACTGGAAGGAGGAAAGATCCGCATTTACAGCCAAAAACTTGCGCAGGGTTATCAGCTGTGTGTGGAAGACAATGCAGGCAGTTACACACCACCAGCCGACAATCATCAGGGGCTGGGGATGCAAATCGTCGATAAGCGTTTGACCAACAAGTTTGGTCAGGCGGCATCACTCAATATTGATGTGACGCCAGACCAACTGACGAGAATGAGCTTCCTCATTCCCGAAAAGAAAATGAATTAGGACACGGATATGCTTTCTGCTTTAGTCATAGATGACGAACTGTTTGCGCGTGAAGAGCTGACTGAGCTGCTTGAAGAGTCGGGCCAAATCACTGTCATAGATCAGGCCAGTAATGCGATTGAAGGTCTGAAAAAGATTAACCAGCTTAAACCCGATGTGGTCTTTCTCGATATTCAGATGCCGCAAATCACAGGCATTGAGCTACTTGGGATGCTTGATCCTGAAACCATGCCAAAAGTTGTGTTTGTCACCGCCTACGATGAGTTCGCTATTCAGGCGTTTGAAGACAATGCGTTCGATTACTTATTGAAACCGGTAGATACCTGTCGGTTGGACAAAACCATTAAACGCCTTCTTAGGTCAGTCAGCAGTAATACTCAGGAACAAGTCTCAGCGATCACCCCATCTAGCCTAGATCAGGTGCCTTGTATTGGCCTGAATCGGATTGTCATCATTCCGACTCAAGATGTGGAGTTTGCTTACAGTGATATCAGCGGCGTTCATGTCCAGACAGAAGAACAAAAAGCCACTTCACAGCTGACGCTCAAAGTGCTCGAAGAAAAAACGCCTCTGGTACGCTGTCATCGGCAGTTTCTGGTTAACATCAAAGCGATCAAAGAAATCAAATTGTTAGAGAACGGATTGGCAGAGATCATCACTGTCAGTGATCACCCGATTCCCGTCAGCCGTCGCTACCTGAAAACGTTAAAAGAAATGCTCGGCTTCCACTAAAAAGAGCCGCTATTGCGGCTCTAGTTCTCTCGTTACTTTTAACTTATCCAATAACGCGTTTCATGGCTTCGGAAGCCTGCTTCCACTCATTACTGCTACGCAGCTCAGACAAAGTGAAAGATTGTTTCTTCAATAGCTCAGTTGCTTGTGGCGTTTCCATCACAGGCAGATTGTCCAACACTTCAATCTGCGCATCACGCTTATTGCACACCAACACCATGTCGCAGCCCGATGCCAGAGACTGATGAGCACGCTCAGCTGGGCCACCCATTACAGATGCGCCTTCCATCGTCAGATCATCAGAGAAAATAATGCCATTGAAGCCCAATTGTTTTCTCAGCACATTCTTGAGCCAGAACTCAGAGCCACTGGCAGGCTGGTCGTCATAATGAGGGAACACCACATGCGCAGGCATCATCGCATCCAATAGCCCCGCCTCAATCTGAGCTTTAAAAATCGCCATATCCTGTTCGAGAATGGTATCTCGCTGATCATAAGGGGTTTCCAGATGCGAGTCCGCAATCACACCGCCGTGGCCGGGAAAGTGTTTGCCTGTCGTTGCCATACCCACCGCTTTCATGCCGCGCATGTAAGCATTGCTGTGGCGGATGATGGTATCGACATCTTCACCAAATGAGCGGCTACCAATCGCCTTACACTCATGACCTTTATCCAGTACCGGAGCAAAGCTTAGATCGATGTCATGAGCAATCAGTTCTGCCGCCATTAACCAACCGCCTTGTTCAGCCAGCTTTTCGCCATTCGCTTGCTTGGCATAGGATTCCGCCGCAGGGATAAGGGAAAAGCCTTCCTTGAAACGTTGAACTCGGCCGCCTTCCTGATCGACGCCAATAAGAATCGGACGTTTCGCAGCCTGACGAATCGACTTGTTCAGGGCCAGCAACTGCTCATTATCGTGATAGTTGCGGGCAAACAGAATGACGCCACCGACGGTTGGGTGCTCAAGAATTTCTCTGTCTTCTGCGGTCAGTTCGCAACCTTCTACATCAACCCATAAAGGTCCCATAATCATTCCTTACTGTTTTAAAACCGCAACAGCGGATTTACTTTGTTCAATTAATTGGTCAGCGCTCTCTTCCTGCTGAGTTAACGCAATGAAGAGTAAGTCTGTCATCAGCAGCTGACTGTCTCGTGCTGTAATGGAAGAGCTTCTTATCTGCTCCTCATCTGCCGCCGTCATCAGTTTGATGTCGGCGTATCTATCCAATGGTGTCGGAGCCAGCTGACTGATGATGATCACCTTAGCGCCTTTACTGCGTGCCAGTTGAGCAATGCTCAGCACCTCTCGACTTCGCCCGGAATACGACAACGCAACCAGCACATCGTTCTCACTCAGCGCTGCGGCATTGGCTATCTGAATATGTGCATCGTACTCGCAGTGCACCGCATGGCCAATTTTGGTCAGCTTGTAGCTCAAATCTTTGGCGACCAGCGAAGAAGCGCCAACGCCCGCAATCTGAATTTTTCCGGCTAAGTGCAGGTAGCCTGCCGCTTGCTGAATCGTGTCTGCATCATTGAGTGCTACAGTTCGGTCAAGTGACTGCTGTTTACTCGATAATAACTTAGCCATCACCAGAGCCATGTTATCGCTGCGTGAGATGGTGCCGTGAATCGCTTTCTTTGAACTGGGTTGATACGCCAATTCACTCTCATATAAGCGAATTTTCAAATCGGAGAAGCCACTGTAGCCGATCTTCTGACTAAATTTCACAATTGTCGATTGGCTGACACCGATGGCTTTTGCCAGCTCAGGAGAAGAGAACTGTTTTACCTGTTGAGGGTATTCGAGTAAATATCGAGCTATCTTGTTATCTGCTGGTGAAAGCTGAGGTAACAGTGCACGAATTCGAGCTAAAACTTTCATCTTCCCCTCCTCTATTTGATTTTCAGTGTACTCAGCCGCGTTAAACTGGGGAATAGTTATTCCAGTCCAAACAGAAATTTGGAATAAACTAACGCGTGAACTGAGAACAGGATCATAGAATCAAAGCGGTCATTATTCCATCAAAGAATAGACTTAGGAATGAACTATTCATATCAGCATACTGCTAAAAAACGATAAATAGATTCCCTACATGATTCAGGCTATGGAGCTGCGATGAATTCTTTATTTACCTCTCTCGACTGGGCTGTGTTCGCCTTATACTTTGCGATCATTGCCTATACTGGCTGGCATTTCAGCCGAGTCAAAATTACTTCCACTAAGGATTACTTCCTTGGTGGGAATAGTATGCCAATGTGGGTAGTGGCCGTTTCCGTTCTGGCAACATCTCAGTCAGCGGCAACATTTCTGGGCGGCCCAGATTCCAGTTACCGTGGTGACTTAACTTACCTAGCCACCAATATAGGCGGTATTCTCGGCGCTCTGTTCGTTGCTTGGATTCTGATCCCACGCTTCTACCAGAATAAAGTGTCGACTGTTTATGAATTACTCAAAGTACGTTTTGGCGAGAAAACCAAACAGCGTGCCGGGCTGATGTATCTGGTTGGACGCGTTTTTGCTTCTGGCTCACGACTGTATATGGCAGCGATTGCGGTCTCGATGATTCTGTTTACCAACATCAACCCAACCAGCGTTATCGCTTCGGTTGTTATTTTGGTCGTTGTTGGCCTTGCTTACACTTACATGGGTGGGATTCGCTCTGTAATCTGGAGTGACCTGATCCAGTTAATTGTTTACGTCGGCGCGGCGCTGGCTGTAATTATTTACCTGCTGGGTCAAATTCCAGCAGACTTTAGCCAAATCATGCACGTGTTAGAGAACCCAGGGCCAGAACAAGACTCAAAGCTTACCTTGCTCGACTTTAGCCTTGATTTCTCACCAGCAGGAACCTTTAGCTTCTGGGCTTGTATCACTGGCTTCGTGCTACTGAATATCGGTGCGTTTGGCCTCGATCAAGATATGACTCAACGCGTTTTAACCTGTAAGACCGCCAAACAAGGCTCACAGGCAATGGTTAATTCAATTATCTTTTCACTGCCGATTGTTCTGATTTTTATGACCATTGGCTTGCTATTGTATGTGTTCTACCAGCGTCCTGATCTGATGGGAGTCGAAGGGCAAGATGTCGTACAAAGCTTCAATGGCGAAAATGTCACTATCTTTATGTACTACGTGCTGAACGAAATGCCAGCAGGCTTACGTGGCCTCGTGACGGTGGGGGTTGTCGCTGCGGCGCTATCGACGCTGAACTCTGGTCTTAACTCAATGTCTTCCGTGGCCACTCAAGACTTGTACAAGCCATGGAAAGAAGCTCGTGATGGCCAGCAAGATGACGTCCACTATGTCAAAGTCGGTCGATTTGGAATGGCAATTGCGGCAGTTGCACTGGGTAGCATGGGAATCTTGTGTTTCTACTGGCAGCAATACACGGACATGCCACTGCTCGCGTTCGCACTCAGTGTGATGGTATTTGCCTACACGGGTCTCCTTGGTGTCTATTTCACCGCTCTGTTTACGGACCGAGGCAGTGAGCGTTCGGTTGCGATGGCACTGGTCGCTGGCTTCCTGACCACACTGTTGCTGCAGGCTTACGTTTGGGACAACACGCTCGGGCTCATCAATCCAGATTGGGCAGGGCTGAGCTTAGCGTTCCCTTATCAGCTTTGTATCGGTACCTTAGTTTCATTTGGTGTCTGCTTGTGTGGTAAAACACAGCCACAAGAGCAGTTGCAAACGGCTCGACTATGATTACGCATTTACTTGCAATCGACGGAGGCGGAACCAAAACCGCCTTACGTCTGACAGCTTTAGACTCGCTAGCGACTAACCCGGCTTTCATCTTGACTGTGGGCCCGTCTTCTCTAACTCAACAAAAAGAGCAAGCGCATCATCAAATACGGGAGGCAATTGAAACTTGCCTAGCACAAGTAAAACTGACGCCTCAGCAGGTATTCATTGTCATTGGCGTTGCCGGCGCTGGCAACGTCAATGCAAGACAAGCACTTGAGCAGTCGCTACTCAAATACCCTAACCGCTTAGTTACAACCGATGCTCATATTTCTTTATTGGGTGTCAATCAAGGTCAAGCCGTGAACTGCCTCGCCATTGGTACAGGCAGTGTCGCTACCCGGCTAGAGACCGATGGCTCAACTCACATGTATGGCGGTTGGGGCTTTCCAATTGGCGATCAAGGTGGTGGCGCTTGGCTAGGGCAACAGGCCGTACAGGCATTAATTGAAGCCATTGAACAGCAAACTACTAGCCCGTTGACCGACTATCTATCTCAGCATCTGGGAAGCCAGCGCGGTGATATTTTGCAATGGCTGACCACAGCGAATGCTTCACGCTTTGCGCAATTGGTCCCTGCCCTTTTGGACCACGCGCATCAAGGCTGCCCAGTAAGCCATGTGATTCTTAGACGTGGGCAGAATCATATTGATGAGCTTGTGACAAAGTGCTGTGAAAATAATGAGTTAGATATCGCTTTTTTAGGAAGTTTGGGCGCATACTATCAGCAACATATCAGTGATGAATGGCGCTCACGCCTAATCACTTCAATAGGAGATGCGCTTGATGGTGCAACTCTGTTAGCCAGACAACAGGTGGAAATTCGTAATGGATAAAGAGCTTTATATTGGCATCATGTCTGGCACCAGTCTGGATGGTATTGATGTCGCACTGGTAGAAGTAAGTGACGGACACATCCAGTTAATCGACCATGCCGATTACCCAATACCTTTGGCGGTCAAAGAGCAAGTGCTCGATATCTGTCTCGGCCAACAAACCAATTTAAAACAGGTAGGCACGCTGGATCACCAACTAGGCCATTTGTATGCCGATGCAGTGTTAGCTTTACTTGAAAAAACAGGTCACAGTAAAGAGCAAATTACCGCGATCGGTAACCACGGTCAGACGGTTTTCCACCAGCCAACAGGTGACGCGCCGTTTACGACTCAGATCGGTGATGCCAATATCATTGCAACACGAACCGGCATTACAACAATTGCCGATTTCAGGCGTAAAGACATGGCTCTGGGTGGGCAAGGCGCACCACTGGTTCCAGCCTTCCATCAGTCGCTGTTTCAATCAAATACATCGAGCATAGTAGTGCTCAATATTGGCGGGATTGCCAACATCTCTGTGCTTCGCCCTGATCACCCTGTCATCGGTTACGATACCGGGCCGGGCAATATGTTGATGGACGCTTGGTGTCACCAGCACCAAGGCCAGCCTTACGACAAAGACGCATTATTCGCACAACAAGGCCATGTAGATACAACACTGCTCAACACCCTACTTCAAGAACCGTATCTTGCGCAAAAAGCACCCAAGAGCACGGGGCGAGAGCTGTTTAATTTACCTTGGTTAGAGGCTATTCTGAGCAACCATAACTGCTCCGCTGAAGATGTTCAGCGAACATTGTGCGAATACACCGCGCGAACCATTAGCTCCGAGGTAGAAAAGTTCTCGTTGGGTGAGACGCCACAACTATTGATTTGTGGCGGTGGCGCCTGTAATCCACTGTTGATGAATCGACTGAAAGCACTACTACCTGCTTGGTCTGTTGACTCTACAGACTCACAAGGTGTCGACAGTCAGAATATGGAAGCGATGGCATTTGCTTGGCTTGCCTATCGCCGCATTCACAACCTGCCAAGCAATTTGCCAGAAGTCACCGGAGCGAGCCATCCTGCTTCTCTTGGTGTGATGTACTTTGCCGATTAAATAAGGACGATTATGACCAACGATGCACTAATCGCAGCGCTTTCCCATTTGGTTTCTGAAGGTCGTAACCCAGAAACGATGGATATTGACCTGCTGCCTTCTCTGGAAATCGTTAAAAGAATTAACCAGCAAGATAAACTCGTTCCACTCGCGGTAGAAAAAGTGCTGCCTGAAATTGCTCAGGCGGTGGACAAAATCACCCAAGCATTCAAATCGGGTGGCCGATTAGTATATATGGGCGCTGGTACCAGCGGACGTTTGGGGATCCTTGATGCCTCGGAGTGTCCTCCTACGTTTGGCGTCTCCGATCAAATGGTCATCGGCCTGATTGCAGGCGGCCCGGATGCTATCCTCAAAGCCAAAGAAGGCGCGGAAGATTCGCCAGAGCTTGGCGTTGATGATTTGAAGTCGATTGAGTTCAGCGACAAAGACGTTGTAGTAGGAATTGCCGCTAGCGGTCGAACGCCTTACGTTATTGGTGCGCTGGAATACGCCAACGACCTTGGGGCGACTACAGTGGCTCTATCATGTAACCCGGATTCCATCATTGCAGAAGTCGCACAAATCGCGATTAGCCCAGTAGTAGGCCCTGAAGCGTTAACAGGTTCAACACGATTAAAGTCGGGAACGGCGCAGAAGCTGGTTCTCAACATGCTGACTACAGCCAGTATGATTCGACTGGGCAAAAGCTATCAAAACTTGATGGTTGATGTGAAAGCGACCAACAAGAAGCTGGTCGCACGTGCCGCTCGTATCGTCATGCAGGCGACTGAGTGTGATAAGCAGCAAGCAGTCACGGTATTAGAGCAAACGGAATATGACGTAAAGCTTGCCATCTTAATGATCCTGACCGGAATGGATATCGACAGTGCCAGAAACCAGCTCCAACATCAGGAAGGCTTCCTGAGACGAGCAGTAGAAAATCACAATCATTAACGTAAAAAGGCTTGGTAAATACCAAGCCTTTTTATTTAGTAATACTCGTTAGCGTGTTCATCCCAACCACGCTTCCATTCCATTCGAAACTTCTGCGCATCTGCCGTGCCTTCACACACGCCCTCATAATATTGCCCCGTTAAACCAATCTGATAGGCAACATTCGGGTTGCAGTATTCTTTAATTCCGCTCAGGTAACCCTGATCATAGTCGCCCTGTTTAACACTGCCCAAACTGGCCAACTCTTTATACGGACGCTGAGCTTGACCACGTACGCCGTCTTGGTACCCAATCTCATACCAATCTCCTTCCTTGGCCAGCTGTTCAGTACTGGCAGCGCAAGCCATCAAGGTCGATACCAACATCAGAAAAATGAGTTTTCTCATTGTTTTTCCTTGTTTTTATAGAAACTCTATTAATGAAACCACTAAATCCTCAACATTGCCACTCGCAAAGAGGAAAAACCGCTTAATGGTGCCAAATACCACTCAATTGGGTATACGACCACTCAATTGAGATCCGAATGTGGATTGCTTCGGGTCAGCGTAATATCCAGACTGAACTTATTAAATTATCACTAAGGAACGAGTGCTATGTTGTGGTTTTTAACCTGTGTTGCAGCCTTGATAGGTGGATACTTCATTTATGGGGCATTTGTTGAGAAAGTTTTCGGCATCAATGAAAAACGCCAAACTCCAGCCCACACACAAGCTGATGGCGTCGACTATGTTCCAATGTCGACTAAGAAAGTCTATCTGGTTCAGCTTCTGAACATCGCTGGTGTTGGCCCTATCTTCGGTCCTATCATGGGCGCGCTTTACGGCCCAGCGGCCATGCTATGGATTGTCATTGGCTGTATTTTCGCTGGTGCCGTGCACGACTACTTCTCCGGCATGCTGTCGGTACGTAACGGTGGCGCTTCTGTGCCAACAATCACAGGCCGCTATCTAGGCAATGGTGCAAAACACTTTATGAATATCTTTGCCATTGTCCTATTGCTTCTGGTCGGTGTGGTATTCGTTTCTGCACCTGCAGGAATGATCACTAACCTGATCAACGACCAGACTAGCTTGTCTGTCAGCATGACGACCATGGTCATTGCTATTTTTGCTTACTACATCATCGCCACTATCGTTCCTGTCGACAAAATCATCGGTCGCTTTTACCCACTGTTTGGCGCTCTATTGATCTTTATGTCGGTTGGCTTGATGACAGCAGTGGCACTATCTAGCGAGCACACCGTAATGGGCGATTTCCAAGTAACGGATATGTTCACTAACCTCAACCCGAACGACATGCCACTGTGGCCAGCGCTATTTATCACCATCGCATGTGGTGCTATCTCTGGTTTCCACGCTACTCAGTCACCTTTGATGGCTCGTTGTATGGAGAATGAGAAAAATGGTCGATTCGTTTTCTACGGTGCCATGATTGGTGAAGGTGTGATTGCGCTTATCTGGTGTGCGATTGCTCTATCTTTCTTCGGTAACCTTGATGCGCTTTCTGAAGCTGTGAAAAACGGCGGCCCAGGTAACGTAGTATACAGTTCTTCATTTGGCCTGCTTGGTGTATTTGGTGGTGTGATTGCCTTCTTAGGTGTCGTGATTCTACCAATTACATCCGGTGATACTGCGTTCCGCTCTAGCCGTTTGATCTTGGCTGAATACTTCAACATGGAACAGAAAACGCTACGTAACCGCCTACTGATGGCTGTCCCTCTTTTCGTGATTGGTGGCATCCTAACTCAGGTAGACTTCGGTGTTATCTGGCGTTACTTCGGCTTCGCTAACCAGACAACAGCAGTTATGATGCTGTGGACGGCTTCAGCTTACCTACTTCGTCACAACAAGCTGCACTGGATCACTACGATTCCAGCAATCTTTATGACGACTGTCGTGGTGACCTTTATCCTAAACAACAGCACGCTAGGGTTTGGTCTACCAATGAACGTTTCTACCATCGCTGGTATCTTGTTCTCACTTGCGACAACGGCCTACGTCATCAAAAAGTCTAAAGGCAAAGGGGAAACTGACCTAGCGGATGAAGACAAGCCAAAAGTAGCGACTGAAACCGCTTAAGTCTATAGATTGGCATATTGATTAAGGCTCCTTAGGGAGCCTTTTCTTTTGTCTGAAACTGCTAAACAAGCGTCGATGAGCAAAATGCTCACGATAGCGAAAAATCAGATTAAAGCCAGTTTTCTGCATTTAAATCAGATGTAAAAAAGGCGACTTAGTGTCGCCTTGTTATCCTTTCAAGTCTCTAGTCGACCTGTTTAATCTGTAGCTCTTTTGGTACTTCAAAGAACATGTTTTCTTCACGGCCGAGTACTTCTTCTACCGAACGTGTGCCAACAAGCTCTTTGATGCGTTCCAGAATCTGATTAACCAACTCTTCTGGCGCTGACGCCCCCGCCGTTACACCTACTTTCACTTTATCGTTAAACCATTCGGGCTCGATATCTTCCGGGCAGTCTGTCAGATACCCTGGAGTACCCAGCTTTTCAGCCAGCTCTTTCAGACGAGTCGAGTTAGATGAGTTTTTAGAACCGACAACAATCACTACATCAACGTCTGTTGCCATTTCTCGTACTGCATCCTGACGATTCTGTGTGGCGTAACAGATATCGTCTTTGCGTGGCCCCTGAATCTCTGGGAAGACGCGACGCAGCTCAGTTATAACATCAGCGGTTTCATCTACAGACAATGTCGTCTGACTTACGTAATGCAGATTACTCTGGTCTTTGACTTTTGCTTTGAGAGCGGCCACATCCGCTGGCGTCTCAACTAAGTACATACCACCTTGTTCACTGGCATACTGGCCCATTGTACCTTCGACTTCTGGGTGTCCAGCATGACCGATCAAGACCACTTCCATATGACGACGGCTTGCACGAGCCACTTCCATATGAACTTTGGTTACCAGTGGGCAAGTCGCATCAAAGACGGTCAGATCACGCTCTTTCGCTTCTTTACGAACAGCCTGAGACACACCATGAGCAGAGAAAATCACAATATTGTCATCTGGCACTTCATGAAGCTCTTCCACAAAGATAGCGCCTCTTTGCTTAAGACCTTCGACCACAAATCGATTGTGCACAACTTCATGACGAACATAAATCGGCGGTTGATACATTTCTAATGCACGCTCAACAATGCTGATCGCGCGATCAACACCTGCACAAAAGCCACGTGGGTTGGCTAAAAGAATTTTCATTTCATTGCTCATAGTGATTATTTTATCGCTTCAGGCCGCTATTCTACTGACAAAATTTCAACTTCAAAAGTCACATCTTGCCCTGCTAGCGGGTGGTTGAAATCAACCGTCACTGAGTCACCCGCAATTTCGGTAATGATTCCAGGGATTTCCATACCATCAGGGCCAGAGAAAGCCATGATTGTGCCCACTTCAACTTCTGCATCACCAACAAATCTTGCACGATCCATATGATGTACATTGTCTGGGTTCGGCGCACCAAAGGCATCTTCCGCTTTCAGCTCAATCGCCTTTTGCTCACCCACTTCAAGTCCTAGCAAGCATTGCTCAAAGTTTTCACTTAGGCTGCCATCACCGATAACGAGCTTGGCAGGCTTACCCATGTTGTGCGTGCTATCCGCAACCGAGCCATCTTTAAGTTTGATTGTAAAATGCAGCGTTACTGCGGATTCCTGGACAATAGTGGTCACAATACTGTTTCCTTGTTATTGGAGATATTGGCTTCTATTCAATAGAGGCTTCGTTATAGTAAAAAGCGCTCTCTGAATCAACAGACAGCGCTTAGGGTTATTCGAACATTATCAGCTTACGCTTTTTTTTCAGCGTCTTTTTTACGAAATCCATCAAGGATAATCATTGCAGCACCAATACAAATCGTACTGTCTGCCAAATTAAACGCTGGCCAGTGGTAGTCACCCCAGAAAAAGTCTAGGTAATCGACAACATAACCGTGTACCACACGATCAAACACGTTACCCACCGCACCACCGATGATCATGGCATAAGCTACATTATTCCATTTCTCTTTTGCTGGCAGTTTACTCATCCAGTAAGTCAGCATAGCGGTTACCGCAAAAGCGATACCCGTAAACAACCAACGTTGCCAGCCAGCCTGATCGCTAAGGAAGCTAAATGCAGCACCGTAGTTATGTACGTAAAGCAGATTAAAGAAAGGCAGTACCTCAATACGATTCGCCCAGCCATAACCCATGTTATCCATCACAAACAGCTTAATACCGATATCTGCTAGAAAGATAACCAATGCTAGCCACAACCAGCGCACGCCTGATTGCTTCAAAGTGAGTGCTTGTTCGCTCATACAATTCCTAAAAGTAGCCCCAGTCAGTACTGGGGCTATATTATCTCAATAAAGTTCAACTTCTAGTTGCTATAAATTACGCGAAGCGACGTGTTTCACCTTCACCATCAACGTTAGACACACAACGACCACAAATCTTCTCATGACCTTCGATTGTGCCTACGTCTGGAGTGTGGTGCCAACAACGGTCACACTTCTCGTTTTCCGTTGCTTTCACTTCAACAAACAGACCTTCAACATCAGTTGCTTGTGCAGCCTCTGACTTCTCGCTTAGAGGTTTCACAACCGCCGCTGATGTCAGTAACGCAAAACGCAGTTCATCTTCAAGCTTGTTTAGTTTCGCCGCTAGTGCATCATCAGCATAAAGGGTCACTTCTGCTTGCAGAGAACCACCAATGGTCTTCTCTTTACGAGCATCTTCTAGCAGTTTGTTCACACCGCCACGAACCGCTTGGATTTCAGCCCAGAATTCGTTGTTAAGCTCTTCACCTTTAACTAGACCAAACAGACCTTCGTACCACTCGCCTGTGAATACAAACTTATCGCGTTCGCCCGGCATCTCGTTCCAGATCTCGTCTGCAGTGAACGACATGATTGGCGCCATCCAACGAACAAGCGCTTCTACGATGTAGTAAAGCGCAGTCTGACAGCTACGTTGAGCGTGGCCGCCAAGTTTCGCTGTGTACTGACGATCTTTAATTACGTCTAGGTAGAATGAGCCCATTTCGATAGAACAGAACTGCATTAAACGCTGTGTTACTGCGTGAGTGTTGTACTCACCGTACGCTTTCACGATCTCTTCTTGAGCAGCCAGTGCACGACCTACAGCCCAACGGTCTAGCGCCACCATTTCTTCAGCAGGAACAAGGTCCGTGGCTGGGTTAAAGCCGCTTAGGTTGGCAAGGAAGAAACGCGCAGTGTTACGGATACGACGATACGCATCTGCAGAGCGTTTTAGGATTTCATCAGAAACCGCCACTTCACCCGTGTAGTCCGTTGAAGCAACCCATAGACGCAGAATGTCAGCACCTAGCTTGTTAGTTACATCTTTTGGCGCAACCACGTTACCGATAGATTTCGACATCTTACGGCCTTGACCGTCAACCACGAAACCATGAGTAAGCACTTGCTTGTATGGCGCTTCGTCTTTCATCGCGATAGATGAAATGAGCGAAGACTGGAACCAACCACGGTGTTGGTCAGAGCCTTCTAAATATAGGTCTGCCGACGCGCCGTTGTACTCTTCACGAGCATCAACCACTGAGTAGTGAGTCACACCTGAATCGAACCATACGTCTAGCGTATCCAGTACTTTCTCGTACTTATCCGCTTCTTCACCTAGTAGGTCAGAGATCTCTAGATCCCACCAAGCTTGGATGCCTTTTTCTTCAACCAGCAGAGCGACTTTCTCTACTAATTCGATCGTATTTGGATGAAGCTCTGCCGTTTCTTTATGAACGAATAGAGCGATTGGTACACCCCAAGTACGTTGACGAGAGATACACCACTCTGGGCGACCTTCAATCATACCTTCGATGCGGCTTTGGCCCCACTCTGGCATCCACTCAACACCTTTGATTGACTCTAGTGCTTTTGCACGTAGGCCAGCTTGGTCCATAGAGACGAACCATTGTGGCGTTGCACGGAAGATGATTGGCGTTTTGTGTCTCCAACAATGCGGGTAGCTGTGCTCGTAAGCGTGGTGATGTAGAAGCGCGCCTTTCTCTTTTAGCGTCTCAACAACTGCATCGTTCGCTTTGAACACGTGTTGACCAGCAAACAGCTCAGTATCCGGCAGGTAAACGCCGTTTGAACCTACTGGGTTAGCGACTTCTAGGTTGTACTTGTTACCGACTGCAAAGTCTTCTTGGCCGTGGCCAGGTGCTGTGTGAACCACACCAGTACCAGAATCCGTTGTTACGTGATCGCCAAGGATCGCAGGAACGGTGAAATCGTAGAACGGGTGGTTAAACTGAGATAGTTCAAGATCGCTACCTTTGGCAAAACCAAGGTTATGGAAGTGCTCGATACCCGCACGATCCATCACGTCTTTCGCTAGCTCAGAAGCAACGATGATTCGCTCTTTAGAATCGCCTTCGACTTGAATCAATACGTACTCTAGATCATCACGTAGACAGACTGCGCGGTTTGCTGGCAGTGTCCATGGTGTAGTTGTCCAGATAACGATCGAGATCTCGCCTTCACCTTCGTGACCTTCGTTCAATGAGAACTTAGAGAGAAGCGCAGCTTCATCTGCCGCTTTAAAGCGTACGTCGATAGATGGAGATACTTTGTCTTTGTACTCTACTTCCGCTTCTGCAAGAGCAGAACCACAGTCAGTACACCAGTGAACTGGCTTGAAGCCTTTTAGTAGGTGGCCGTTATCTGCGATTTTACCTAGCGCACGGATGATGTTCGCTTCTGTTGCGAAATCCATAGTGCGGTATGGCTTATCCCACTCACCCATGATACCTAGGCGTTTGAAGCTCTCTTTTTGACCTTCTACCTGACCCGCAGCATAGTCACGACATTTCTGACGGAACTCAGCCGCTGTCACTTTTTGACCTGGCTTACCAACCTTTTTCTCTACCATTAATTCAATAGGTAGACCGTGGCAGTCCCAGCCAGGAATGTAAGGAGCGTCAAAACCTGAAAGTGTTTTGGATTTAATAATAATGTCTTTAAGAATCTTGTTTAGTGCGTGACCAATATGAATGTCACCGTTGGCGTATGGAGGGCCATCGTGTAGAACGAAAGATTTTTTGCCTTTCTTCGCTTTACGGATTTCGCCGTAAAGGTCTTCTTTATACCAACGCTTAAGCATTTCTGGCTCGCGGTTCGCCAGATTGCCGCGCATCGGAAACCCTGTTTCAGGAAGGTTCAGGGTATCTTTATACTCACTCATCGATTCTTAATTCCGTTGTGTTGGGCGAATGTTAGACATTATGCCAAGCGGTGGACTAGACCGTTTAGCGATTACGCTGACGCAGCCACACCCTTGCTGCTTCAGCATCCAATTCAATTTGTTGTTTCAATGCTTCAAATGAGTCAAATTTATGCTCATCGCGAAGCTTATGTAAAAGTACAATTTCTAGCTGCTTGCCATATAAATTGGCTTGAAAGTCAAATAAATGCACTTCTAGTTGCTGGCGAACCCCGTTCACGGTTGGTCGGTTGCCAATATTTGCTACGCCCCCAATTGGTTTGCCTCCAAGGCCTAAGGCCTCAACGACATAAACGCCCGATACAGGTGACACGCAACGCTTCAGTGGGATATTCGCGGTTGGAAAACCAATGGTTCTTCCTAACTTGCGACCGTGTGATACTCGACCACTGATGCTGTAATCTCGACCCAGCATTTCTGCTGCTGAGTTCAACTCATCGCTTGCCAATGCTTCGCGTATCGCAGTACTGCTGACACGCAATTGCTCAAGACAGAAACTTTGTGTGCTCACCACTTCAAAACCATGTTTTTCACCGGCTTCTTTGAGCATCTTGAAGTTGCCTTTTCGGCCTTTGCCAAAGCAGAAATCATCACCAACGACGAGAAACTTAACACCCAATCGCTTCACCAACAAGTCGCTAATAAACTCGTCCGGAGTCTGATTAGCAAAGCGCTTGTTGAAATTCACACAAAGTAAGCGTTGTATGTTCAATTTGCTCAGTTGAACAAATTTGTCTCTCAGCCGAGTTAATCGTGCTGGTGCTTTCTCTTTTGCAAACAATTCCAAAGGTTGAGGTTCAAAAGTCATGACCGTAGCAGGTAAACCTAATTTGGCTGCCTGTTCAGATACTTGACGCAGTACTGCTTGGTGACCCAAATGCACACCGTCGAAGTTTCCTATCGTCAGGACACACCCAGAATGGTGTGCTTTGATATTGTGAATACCTCGGATCAATTCCATTGGAAGCTTCTAATTCCTGTCTCTTTTATTATTAGCAAAGCGTGAAACTGACGGATTATATACTAATCCTACTTATTCTGTCGCTGCTTTTAAATCTTTTAAACGCACACCCATTATGAGGAGCGATACCAGGTAAACACCCGCACCTAATCCAATCAAAATGGTCAGTGACATCACTCGCTCAAACAGGCTCCACGTCAGCCACACTGACATGTCTTCTAATTGCCAGAGAATCGCTGCAACCATCAGCCCTCCAGCCAAAGCCAGCTTAGCAACAAAAGCGACCGTGCGGCTCGTCAGCTTGTAAACACCTGCCACGTGTAAGCCTCTATACAATAGAGACATGTTAACAAACGCAGACAATGCCGTTGCGATTGCCAAACCAACATAGCCATAGAACCAAGCAAAAATGGCGTTAAAGACCATATTGGTCACCATAGCAATGATGCCATATTTGACCGGTGTTTTAGTGTCTTGGCGAGAGTAATACCCCGGCGCTAGCACTTTGATCAGCATAAAGTTGAGCAAGCCAGAGGCATAGGCCACCAGAGACATCGAAGCAAACTGAACATCCTGAGGGCTGAACTCACCACGCATAAACAGCACCATCAGCATAGGTTTCGCTAATACCATCAAACCTAGCATCGCTGGAATACCAAGCAGTGTCACCATGCGGACTCCCCAATCCATCGTATGTGAGAAACCGTCACTGTGGGAATCGACATGCTTGCGTGATAGTGCCGGCAAAATGACCGTTGCGATGGCAATGCCAAACAATCCAAGCGGGAATTCTAACAGGCGATCAGAATAGTAGAGCCAGCTGATAGAGCCTGTCTGAAGGAAACTGGCAATAAAGGTATCAAACAGCAAATTGATCTGACTGACCGATACACCAAATAAAGCAGGGATCATTAGAGTGCGGATTTTCACTACTCCAGGATCACGCCATCCCCATTGAGGCTTAACCATGACGCCTGCTTTAATAAGGAAAGGGATCTGGAACAAAAACTGAACCAAGCCACCAAGGAATACCCCAATAGCAAGACCGATTTCAGGCTGCGCCATATTCGGCGAAATAAACCACGCCGAGAGGATGATCATGACATTGAGAAACACTGGCGTAAAAGACGATACCGCAAACTTACCCATGGTATTAAGAATCGCACCAGATAACGCGACAAAAGTAATGAACCATAAATAAGGAAAGGTGATCTTGAGGATGAAGCTCGCTAACTCAAACTTTTCAGCCGATGGCCCGCCGTTCATCCAGTCCAGGAACCAGCCAAAGCCAAATAGTGCCGTGACCACACCAGAGCCTAAAACTCCCAGCACTGTAACGATAGAGACAAGTACACCTAAAGTACCCGCAGCTCTGGCAATCAACTGACGGGTTTTATCCATATCACCTGCGGCATGGTACTCCGTCAATACTGGTACAAATGCCTGAGAAAACGCCCCTTCAGCAAACAGGCGACGTAAGAAATTCGGAATTTTATTGGCAAAGAAGAAGACGTCAGCGCTGGCGCCCGCCCCCATCAAATTCGCCACTACTACATCGCGCACTAAACCAAGCACACGAGAAATCAAAGTCATAGCACTAACAATCATGCCTGACTTGAGCAGACGTTTACTCACAGCTACCTCGGGAATCCTGCAATACTTTCAATAAGGCTCCACTCTATGACAGGAATGTCGGGGCTAGAGCAGATTAGTATTAGCAATGAAAAAAAAATACTGATAGAATCCCCGCCATCTTAACCGTGAAGACCTATCTAATCCAAAATTTGTTTGGCTCCGATTGGTTTTTACACAAATCATTTGACATTTAAGCGCAAATGAGGGATATTCCTCGCCCTTAAATTGTCACCGAACTTAAGTTTTTGGGAGTTAGACCCTTGGCAAATAGTAAATCTGCTAAGAAGCGCGCTATCCAAGCTGAGAAACGTCGCCAGCACAACGCTAGCCGTCGTTCTATGATGCGCACTTACATGAAGAAAACTGTTGCTGCTATTGAAGCAGGCGACAAAGAAGCTGCAACTGCTGCATTCGCTGTAGTTACACCTATCCTAGACCGTATGGCAACAAAAGGCCTTATTCACAAGAATAAAGCAGCTCGTCATAAGTCTCGTTTCGCTGCTGCAATCAAAGCTCTTTAATAGAACTCTGATTCCCCAGTGAAGAAAAAACCGGCTAGCGCCGGTTTTTTTATATCTCAAATTCAGTACTGAGCCGCCCAGCTCTCATGTCACACCTAATCCATAGCTTCGCTGCAGTATAAACTGTGCAATAGATGGATCATCGACTTCACTTCTTCACTACTCAATGTATAAAACACAGTTTGTGCTTCTTTACGTGTATTCACTAAGCCATCACGGCGCAGCCAGGCTAAATGTTGCGACAACGCAGACTGACTCAGCTCAAGCTTGCTACACAATTCCCCAACTGACAATTCTTGGTTATGCAATAAGCATAAAATCTGCAAGCGCCTCTCATTCGCCATCGCTTTCAGTAGTACCACCGCTTTGGCAGAATTCTTTTCCATTTCTTGTAAATTCATCGGCTAGTACCCCTTGAAACAACAAAACATCAACAAATCTCAGCCTGCAATTTATAAATTGATACATTTATAGCTGATACTAATCTATTTACATCCAGTAATCTATTTGTAGAAATGAAAAAGAACCTCACTGGAAGAGATTCGTGAAGTCTGCATCACAGACATTCTTCACCGCTGGGTGTTGAATCATTCGCTCAGCAAAAATAACGTAATATTCCTCTTTGAGTTCATCGATGTGTCCAATCAACTGCAAAGGTAAATCACTTTCTACCTCTGATACATATAAAGAAGGTGCAAGAAAGATGACATCATGATGGTAACGAGCGAATGACTTCATTAATGCAACGTCATCAAACTCTCCCAGAATATTCGGCTGAAGACCTTGTCGATCAAACCATTGTAAGACCTTACGTCCCATTGCCGTGCGGCTACCCGGTATCAACAGCTTTCTTTGCTCCAATACTGCCGGGAAACGCGCCTGATCCACAGTGCTACTAGAAAAAAAGCTCATATTGCACTCCCCCAGTTTTTTACTGTACAAACCAGGGCTTTGACTAGAGTCGACCGGGCAATCAGACAAAATCATATCCAATTTGTGTTGAGCAAGCTGCTCAAGCAGCATTTCATGCGTTGATTCAAAACAACGCAGATGAATGCTGTTATCGGGTGGCACTGTAGTCATTAAAATCTTACTGACCAATCGTTTAGATAAGGCATCCGCCACCCCCACATCAAACAGAATATTAGAGCGTTGGCTATAGTTGACGATATCCAGCATCTCGTAACTCAGACCGAACATACGATCAGCGTATTTAAACACTAGCTGTCCCAGCTCCGTGGGCTCAATACTTCTGCCATTTCTTTTGGTCAGTTTGCCATCCATGCGCTCTTCTAGAGCTTTAATTTGCCCTGTTACCGTTTGAGGAGTAAGGAACAAAGCATCGGCCGCCTTGGTCACTGAACCCTGTTTACATACCATCCAAAAGTAATAGAGATGGTTGTAATTTAAGTGCGACATGAAAAATCTCTCTGTATTACATATGGCTATGGTTATAGCAGAACCTTCAGATGACAACAATAACTCGAAAAAACCTTTCTTTTATTTAAAAGTAGATAGTTTTACCGAAAACACAAAAAAGTTATATGACAGCCTTGTGTCAGAATCGCTAGCTAAAAATTGCGATTTTGTGAAATAAGCCCTCTTTAAACACAAATCTTAAGACTTCAAAAACAAACAAAAATTTCATTATTTATCAAAACCTTAAAGTGCATGTAAATTTAAAAATACATGCACTAAACCCGTGTCCAGATAAATAATTTTCTATTACACACAACTGTAATATTAATGAAATATTTCCCATCTAGTATCGCCCACAGTTTCAACAACCGACCAATACAAACTTAATACGGTCCACGGAGAAAAATTATGAACCAAGCTACTACTACAGCGGCGCCTATATCGAGCACTACTCGCTGGTTACGCTGGGCTAACTTGGCATTCATGTTATATCTACTGCTTCTAGCAGTATCTATGGTAGGCAGTGGCTTTAAATGGGCAACAGGCGATCAAGCTAAAGTCTTGTTCGAATTCGCATCTCACCCAGTAGCAGGCCTGATGATCGGTCTTGTCGCAACAGCTCTTATTCAATCTTCTAGCACAGTGACATCGATTATCGTTGGTCTAGTGGCTGGCGGCCTTCCAGTAGAAACCGCAATCCCAATGATTATGGGTGCAAACATTGGTACTACAGTAACCAACACATTAGTTTCCCTTGGTCACATTCGTGATAAAGAAGAGTTCAAACGTGCTTTTGCAAGTGCAACAATTCACGACTTCTTTAACCTTCTGGCCGTTGCTATTTTCCTACCATTGGAAATGATGTTTGGCATTCTGGAGAAAATTTCTCACTGGTTAGTGTCACCATTCCTAGCGACTGGCGACATGAGTATGAAAGGCCTGAACTTCATCAAGCCAATCACTAAGCCTGTTGTAAGCGCAGTGAAAGAGCCTCTTGCTACATTTGGTGATACTGTTGGTGGCGTACTACTTATCGTTATTGGTATCGCAACCATCTTCGTTGCTATCACTGTGATGGGTAAACTGATGAAGAGCCTAATGGTTGGCCGTGCTCGTGAAATTCTAAAGAGCGCTATTGGTCGTGGCCCGATTCACGGTATTTTCTCTGGCTCTGTGGTTACTGTACTGGTTCAGTCTTCATCAACAACAACCAGCCTAATGGTTCCACTGGTTGGCTCAGGTGTATTGAAAGTTCGTGACGTATACCCATTCACTCTAGGTGCCAACATCGGTACATGTATTACCGCACTATTGGCGGCAACAGCAGCATCAGGTGAGTTCGCAGTATTCGCTCTACAAATTGCTTTGGTACACCTAGCGTTCAACATCCTAGCCACAGTCTTTATCTTTGGTATTCCGTTCCTACGTGAACTACCAGTTAAAGCCGCTGACATCATCTCTGATATGGCAGTGAAGAACAAGGCTGTAGTGGCTGGTTACCTTATTGCGGTATTCCTTGTACTGCCAGGTAGCATCCTAGCACTGACTGCTTAATTCAAAGCACCATCGCTTATTCAAAGCCCGCAACCTAGGTTGCGGGCTTTTTTGTTTGTCTACGCTTAGCTGATGAAGAAGGGAACGGGGTTTCATCCTGCGGATGAGCTAAAGAGCTAAGTTGTGGTTAAGTGAACAATACTAGTTTTCAACGAGGCGACGCTCGATCCCACTTTCCAGTAACAAAACGCTCCATAAGGTGCCGCCCGTTCTTTCTCGCTTAAAAAAGCCGCCCTGCGATAGGCGGCTCTTTAACAACTCGTGCTGATTACACTGAGAATGGGTATTGGATCGGATCATGGTACTCGTAGCCCTCAACCCAGAAATCATCCAGCGTGACCCAAGTTTCCAAATCTTCTAGAGACTTGATATCCGGGTTGATATGGAACCTAGGTGATGCCAAAGGCTCTCGCTTCAACTGAACGTCACGCATCAACTCAAGCTGATCTTCATAGATGTGAGCATTCACTATCTTGTGGTAAGCCAGCCCCGGTTTTTTACCTGTAATCTGAGCCATAATAGCCAAGAACACGTACACCTGAACCATGTTGAAATTCAGGCCAAGAGGCACATCACATGAGCGCTGAGTACTATTGAGGTAAAGCGTATCACCTAACAACGAGAAGTGATGGCTATACATGCAAGGGCGTAAACACCCCATATGGAACTCACCTGGGTTGTAGAAGTTGAGGATTTCGCCGCGGTCATCAACCCCACGCGTTAAATCATCAACAATCTTACGTAGCTGGTCGATATGACCACCGTCAGGCTTAGCCCAAGCACGCCCCTGAACACCATAAACGCGGCCCATGTCATCCTCACCTTTTCGATAAGGGTTATTGAGCCAAGCTTGGTTTAGGTTTGCATTAGCGTCCCAAGTTTTGGTACCGAGCTTGCGAAAATCTTCCGCACTGTCGTAACCACGAATATAACCGAGTAGCTCAGCCACCGCGGCTTTCCAAAAGCTTTTACGCGTTGTCACTAATGGGAACTGGTTGTGGCCAACATCATAAGTCAGATCAGCGTTGATAACCGTCAGGCAGCGTTTGCCTGTACGTTCGTTTTCAATCCACTCACCTTGCTCAACAATTCGCTGACAGAGATCTAAATACTGTTTCACACCCGTTCCTTACTTCGTTTGTTGTGGAATTTCATCTTTATAATGACCACGCTTGTAAGCCCATACCATCATCAGGATACCAACGATAACCATAGGTAGAGATAGGATCTGTCCCATAGAGATAAATCCACCGAACAAACCAAGATGGGCATCAGGCTCACGAACGTATTCAACAAGGAAACGGAATGTACCATATCCTGCTAAAAATAGCCCTGAGACCGCACCGAGAGGGCGTGGCTTTTTGATGAACCAATTAAGGATGAAGAACAACACAATGCCTTCAAGAAGCATTTCATACAACTGAGATGGGTGGCGAGGTAAAGGGCCGCCATTAGGGAAGACAATCGCCCATGGCACATCCGTCACTCGGCCCCATAATTCGCTGTTCATGAAGTTACCTAAGCGCCCCATTCCGAGGCCAAAAGGTACTAATGGCGCGATAAAGTCAGCAACACCGAAGAAAGTACGACCATTCTTCTTGGCATACCAGAACATTGCCGTGATGACCCCAAGCAGTCCACCGTGGAATGACATGCCTCCGGTCCACACTTTGAACAGGTACAGAGGGTCTTGGAGGAACAAATCAAAGTTGTAGAAAATAACGTAACCGACTCGTCCGCCGATCACCACCCCAAGGAAACCAGCAAACAGCAGATCGGAGACTTGCTCTCTCGTCCATCCACTGTCTGGCTTATCTGCTCGTCGATTGGCTAGCCATAAAGCAAACGCAAAACCGACCAGATACATCAGCCCATACCAGCGAATTGACAGTGGACCGATCGAAACCAGAACAGGATCGATATTAGGAAATTCAAGGTATCCCTGAGACATAGAATAATTACTCTTTTGGTATTCAGATAATTAGATGAGAGTCCGTTACAGCAACATAGTTCCGGCAACAAAGACTAAAAAGACCGCAAAGATTTTTTTCAATGTTGCCGTCGGTAAGGATGTCGCCAATTTAGCGCCGATGCGAGTCGTCAACATGGATGTCGAAGCAATGGCAATCAGTGCTGGCACATAAACATATCCCAAACTGTAAGCTGGTAATGATTGTGCCTGATAACCATGCAAGATGAAACCTATCATACCTGAGATGGCGATAAAGCAACCGCACACAGAAGAAGAGCCGACCGCTTTACGCATTTCAATACCGTGTCGATTAAGAAATGGCACAGACAACGACCCGCCCCCGATACCTGCTAAGCTCGACACCATCCCAATCCCAGTGCCAATCGCTACAGTGGCACTGTTGCCAGGCATGATTTTCTGGCTCTTGCGCTTTATCGAAAACAGCATTTGCACCGCTAAGCACAGCACTATCACGCCAAACACTTTCGGTAGGTACTGGGAAGGAATCCACTCCGCAACATTCGCGCCGAGAAAACCGCCCACGACCACGCCGGGCATCAGCCATTTCACCACATACATATCCACATTACCGAGTTTGAAGTGATTAAATGCCGAAGAACCTGAAGTGACAATAATGGAAGCCAGAGAGGTCGCCAAAGCGATTTGCATACTAATCGCGGGATCAATCCCAGCCATAGGAAGCAAGAAGAGCAACGCTGGCACCACAATCAAACCACCACCGATGCCAAGCAGTCCTGCCATCACTCCAACAATACCACCAAGAAGGAGCAGCAAGACTAAAAATTCAATATTCACGTTTTTCCTTATCGTTTACCAGCACGGATAAAGCCTGCAAAGCCTTTCTCCTCAAAGAAAGTTTGCATCATAGTATAAATGTCATTGCCATAAGGCTGCATCAGAGCTTTGTCAGCAAGTTCGCGTAATTCCGTACTATCGATATGACGCAGTAAGTACTTCACCTTAGCAACATTCGACGTGTTCATACTCAAGCTACGGTAACCCAGCCCCACCATGAGAAGCGCGCCGATAGGGTCACCCGCTAATTCACCACAAATACACACCGGCAGTTGAAGTTGCTGACAAGTCTGTTGGATATGATTCAGTGCCATGATCACAGCAGGATGCATCGACTCATACACATCCGAGACTCGCGCATTGTTGCGATCCACGGCAAGTAAGTATTGCGTCAGATCGTTCGTACCAATAGAAACAAAATCCACTTTTTCCGCAATCAGCGGCAACAGATAAATCATTGATGGTACTTCGATCATCACACCAATAGCTGGCATTTTAACTCGTTCATCCAATTCAGCGACTTCTTGATGAGCACGCTCTATCAAATCAATCGCATCATCCAATTCTTGAGCCCCTGATACCATTGGCAACAAGATGCTCAAATTATCGTGCTCCGCACTGGCTCGCATCATGGCGCGAATTTGCATCAGGAAGATATCTGGATGATCAAGCGTAAAACGAATGCCACGCCAACCAAGGAAAGGGTTATCTTCTTCAATTGGCAGGTAAGGTAGCGCTTTATCTCCACCAACATCTAGCGTACGCATGACCACGCGCTTGTCGGGGTATGTATTCAGGACTGACTGATACTGAAGAGTTTGTTCGTCTTCAGAAGGAAAACGATGTTGAAGCAAAAAAGAAATTTCGGTTCGATATAGGCCGACCCCATCGACCCCTTGGTTCACGGCAATGTTCGCATCTGCGCTCAAACCAGCGTTGAGCATGACTTCAATACGCACATCATCGCTGGTGCATGCCGGTTCAAGAATTCGCTGGTTGACCATGGTCGCCAGCTCGCTCTCTTCATGAGCCAGCTCGCGATACTCTTTGAGTAGCTGCTTACCTGGAGAGACAAAAATCTTACCGCTGTAACCATCGACGATGCCACGCTTGCCATTAATCGGCTTAGGATTAAGTGTCACCCCCATCACTGCAGGAATACCCAGCGCACGAGATAGAATTGCCGCGTGAGAGTTTGCCGCCCCTTCGAGGGAGACTACCGCAAGGAGCTTTTCCTTAGGAATCGAAGCCAGCAAGGTTGCTGTTAACTCGCGTACAACCAATATAACGGGCTTTTCAATAGAAGGCTGATCTTTCTCGGTATTGTGGAGGAAGAAAAGTAAACGTTGACCTAGCTCTTTTATGTCCTGTGCACGCTCTCTGAGATACACATCTGACATACGAGCAAAACGGTTAGAGTAGCTCTCAACCACTTGCCTCAACGCCCAATCAGCGCGATCCCCCTTTTGAATCTGCGTTTTGAGGTCCTTTCGCAACATTGGATCATTCAACAAGTGCGTAAACAGATCGAATATCGCTAAGGTATCTTTGTTAATTTCGCTATCGAGCTTTTTACGCATACGACGAAAATCACTCAACGCATCTTCAATCGCCAGCAGTAACCACTCTTGCTCACGGTCAATGTCCAAGGTCGAAGCCGGATACACATCCGCTAAATCTGGTTGTGTGTCATCCCACCAAAACTCGCCGATAGCCACACCGGAGGATGCGGGAATACCTTTGATGGTATGAAGTTTCTTCTCGAGACGCCAATGCCCCTGAGTTTGAGCATGAGCAATGATCACCGCTAGCTGAGCAGCTAATGTGACCAGAAAAGACTCTTCCATCTCATCAAACTGGCGCGGTTGCTTTTGTTGGACCACCAGTACACCAAGCACCTGCTTGCGATAGATGATCGGGGTGCCCAAAAAGCTTTGGTAGACCTCTTCGCCAAGTTGAGAGAAGTATTTGAAATTAGGATGCCGAGAAGCTTCAGCAAGATTGAGAGGTTCAGCGCTGCGTTTGACCAAGCCGACCAAACCTTCGCTGAAGTTGATGTGGATTTTATTGCCTTTGAAACGCAAGCCTTGAGTCGCCATCAACTCAAGGCGCTGCATCTCTTCGTTAGCGAGATAGACAGTGCAACACTCTGTATTCATCGCGCTGCAAGTTTGCTTAACTAAAACCTTCAATGCCTGATGCACATCTTCGATTTTAGATACCTGTTCAACTATGTCCCTTAGTTGAGAAAGCATGCCTATCCTCTTCTGTGTTTACGCTTACCCTTAGCTCTGCGCTCTTTAAACGGCATCGCTACAGAGGCGAATTCTTTCATTGCTCGACGGTATACATCGCGCTTAAAAGACACCACTTGCCTGACTGGATACCAATAACTTACCCAACGCCAACCATCAAATTCAGGGGAATTTCCTCGCTGCATATTAATTCGTGATTCATCACAATCCAGACGAAGAAGGAACCATTTCTGTTTTTGTCCGATACAGACAGGTTTTGAATCCCAGCGCACTAATCGCTTTGGTAGTTTGTACCTTAACCAATGACGGCTAGTTGCCACAATTTTTACGTCTTTTTTAGTAAGACCAACCTCTTCATATAGCTCGCGAAACATTGCCTGTTCAGGTGTTTCGCCGTCATCAATTCCCCCTTGAGGAAATTGCCAAGAATGTTGCCCGTATCGTTTAGCCCAGAAGACCTGACCATGGTTGTTACAGATTACAATTCCCACATTTAAGCGGTAACCATCGCCATCTATCACTGGCCAACCTCTAATAAATTCTTAATTACAGTGATTTTTCCACATATCCCCAGATGTAGCAAACTTACTAGTGTGACTGATACGTAAAATATGGCGTAACTTAGTCTTTATGGATAACTTTTAACCCGAAACACGGTTATTCACATAAAGGTGAGACATAGTCCACATTTATTCACCTTTTCTGTGCATAACCATGTGAAGAATCTTAGAGAAAGTGATCATTCTTTATCCATGATCACATCAGGTTTAATACAAGTTTTCAAACATCAAAAATAAAATACATATAAATCATAAAGATAAATAAAAACAATCAAAGTAATCACCAAGATACCGATCGATAAAACAACACTCACTCAGATCGGTCAAAGATCCACCACCGAGACTTTTATCCACACCACCAACTCAGCAAGGCAACTTATGACCAAAAACTCAAGCAAATTATTGCCCCTAAAACACTGTTAATTCATACACTCCTGATAAAAACCCCTCCAATCTCAACAACACCTGTGGATAACCCCTTAACTGATGATCTTTTAGACACTAAGATCAACTTTCAATCAGCCACATTTGGATCGATTTCCGTTACAATAACGGCCACGTTTGACCACCCCGATGATCCACATGAAGCCCGAACCTAAATCAGAAACCGAACTGCTCGATCGAGCGAGAGATATTGCTGGCGTGAGTTTTAAGGAACTGGCGGATGAGGCGAACCTAACAGTTCCACCAGATCTCAGAAGAGATAAAGGCTGGGTGGGTCAACTATTGGAATGGCATCTGGGCGCAATTGCGGGAAGCAAACCCCAACAAGATTTTGAACAGCTCGGGATCGAGCTGAAAACGATCCCGATCAGCTATACGGGCAAACCTTTGGAAACCACCTTTGTCTGTGTCGCACCATTGATGGGAGTACAAGGACTGACTTGGGAAACCAGTCACGTACGTAACAAGCTATCACGAGTGCTTTGGGTTCCTGTCGAAGGGGAGCGAGAGATCCCACTTGCTGAGCGCCGGGTAGGGTCACCTTTAATATGGTCACCAAGTGAAAGCGAAGAGTTACAGCTCAAAACGGATTGGGAAGAATTAATGGAACTGATCGTACTGGGACATGTAGAACAAATTACCGCTCGACATGGTGAAGTCCTGCAACTGCGACCAAAAGCCGCGAATAGCAGAGTATTGACCGAAGCGTATGGATCGAGCGGCAAGCCTATAATGACTTTGCCGCGAGGGTTCTATCTTCGAACTCAATTTACGGCTCAGATCCTTGAACAAAACTTTGTTTGATCTAATGCGTGGTCAATGACAGTTCAACATCATGATAAAGCGGGCCATCTCCAGCACCACATTCATCATAAGCGTTATGTAACCTTAGATAAGCCCTTTCAACTCCCAAACGTAATAGCTCTTCTTTGACAGAGTCGAGAGACTCAAAGTGAATCGGCTCATCATCTTGTTTAATCGGTTCCAGTTTATGCTTGTATTCCACTGCAAGAAGGTAATGTGAGAGATCCGAACAACCAATAACAAACACCTTAGGTGGCTGATAACTGTCTTTGTGATGTCCATGAATCCATTTATCTAATTGGCTTTTTTGCATAGCTCACCTCCACTTTTAAATTCTAGTTAACTATACAAATTTTGCGAAATTGTTATCGATTACCGTTTCTTCTAATGTGACGATGCCCTATATTGGGATAACAAAGAGAAATTGAGTAAGGAAGTTCAATGCAATACAACAAGTTACCTCATTCCACTCTTGAAATTAGTAAAATCTGTCTGGGCACCATGACCTTTGGTGAACAAAACACGGAACAAGACGCTTTCAGTCAGCTGGATTATGCACTCGAACGTGGTGTGAACTTCATCGATACCGCCGAAATGTACCCCGTCCCCCCTAAAGCGAATACCCAAGGTTCCACTGAGCAATATATTGGCAACTGGCTGAAAAAATCAGGTAAGAGAGAGAAAGTCGTACTGGCGACGAAGATTGCAGGGCCAAGAAACGTCCCTTACATTCGAGATAACATGAGTCTGGATCGGCGTAATATTCATCAGGCGATTGATGACAGTTTACAACGTCTGCAAACCGACTATGTCGACCTTTATCAGCTACATTGGCCACAGCGCCGGACCAATTGCTTTGGTCAACTCAACTACCCCTACCCTGATGAGCATGAAGAAGTCACTCTGATTGAAACGCTCGAAAGCATGGCAGACCTGATAAAAGCGGGCAAAGTGCGCTACATCGGCGTCTCCAATGAAACACCTTGGGGAGTAATGACGCTACTGCGCCTGGCAGAGAAACATGAACTGCCGCGTATTGTTTCAATTCAGAACCCGTATAACCTACTCAATCGTAGTTTTGAAATCGGTTTGTCTGAAATCAGTCACTATGAAGGTGTTCAGTTGCTTGCCTATTCACCATTGGCATTTGGTTGCCTGAGTGGTAAATACCTAAACAATGCTCGACCAGATGGCGCTCGCTGTTCCCTATTCGAACGCTTTGTCCGTTACTTTACACCGCAAGGTATCCAAGCGACTGAAGCCTACGTCAATTTAGCTCGAGAACACGGGCTTGATCCGGCAGAAATGGCATTGGCGTTTGTCAATCAGCGCCCTTTCGTTGGCTCCAACATCATAGGAGCAACGAATCTAGAGCAGCTTAAATCGAACATTGACAGTCTTGATGTCGTATTAAATGAAGAGTTGCTTCAAGGACTTCAGGCAATTGGCACGACTTATTCCAATCCTTGTCCTTAGTGAAAAACCAGCTACTGTATCAGTAGCTGGTGATAAGGTTCGGGCCAGTGAAGCAAACTGGCCCTTTTTATTACGTAGGTATTCGCGCACTGAGTACTCGACGAAGATGACGAATACGACGTTCGGCTTTGACGCTATCTGGTTCAGTTTGACCTACAGGACGACCATCTTGTTCTAAACCAATATCGCGTAGCAGATGGGCATTTTCCCATGGAATCTGAAACGCGCTGCGGCGAACCCGACGTTTCCATTCACGCTCTTCGCGACGTAGATCAGCTTTTACTAGTAGCGTAGCAAGTTTTAGATATACAGAATGACTCATGATAGTTCTCCAGTTGGATGATAGACAGCTGGGAAAAGATCAACGAATAGACTGATAAAATGAGGACATTTTTAATTCGCTGCTTTCCCGCAGCCAATTAAAAATAAATGGATACGGACTAATTACATTACTTGGGTAGATCGGCGATCAAATGAAGCGGGCTTATTTTGTTTAGCCGCCATGATCGATACTTGATCGCAAGACGCAGTAATCAATGAATTGACGTTGAAATGTTTCATTGTGCGCCTCCTAGCAATGTATTAATCCAAATAGAAAAGTGTTTCGATATGTGAGCTTGTGCTCACGGTTAAATTCTATGCATAGACGGTGATATTTCAACCACTTTGTTGCATAAAATTAAAATACAATTTTTTAACCTAAAAATAACCACATCAAACTCATGAATATAAGATATTCCACTAGGTGATATAAGCTTCAACAATTAATGCTCTATGAAAATAAAAAAGCCACACTGCTGAGAGTGTGGCTTTATGTAAATAAAACAGCTAATTACACTGTCGTATCACTGATTAAGTTATGTTTGTTAAGTAATCGGTACATAGTGGCACGCGATACACCCAACTCTTTCGCTGCCATTGACACCTGACCAGAATGAGATTCAAGCACCAATAGAAGTGCGTCACGTTCACTACGCTCACGGATACTCTTCAAGCTGCGTTTGCCATCGCTACGTTTAGGCAAATCGAGGTGTTCCTCATCCAACATCACTGTCTCAGACATCAGAACAATACGCTTGATCTGATTCATCAACTCACGGACATTGCCCGGCCAGTGATAACGCGTCAGAGCACGTGTAGCTTCTTCTGTGTAACTGCGAGCCTGAGCGTTGTATTCCTTAGAATATTCCTGAAGGAAATGACGCGCGAGTATCGCGATATCCCCCGCACGCTCTTTTAAACTTGGCACGTTTATACGCAAGACATTGATGTAGTGATAAAGCTCTTCATTAAAATCACCATCAATCAGGGCTTTTTCGATATCCGCCGAGTTGGCTGCCAGAATACGCACATCGATTTCCTGACGACCATTCACTGTCTCAATAGTACCTTCCTGAAGGAATCGCAGTAAATTCAACTGCTGAGACTTGGGAAGAGTAAGAATATCGTTAAGCAGTATGGTGCCGCCATCCGCCTTTTCTAGAATCGAAGGCTCAGAGGCATCGTCGCGGTTAATACCAAATAAATCGCTCTCAAGGCGCCTTTCCGACATAGCTCGACAATTGACGGAAATGAACTCTTTCTGCGCACGAGAAGAGGTTTTATGCACGGCGCGAGCCACGGTTTCTTTACCGGTACCACTCTCACCATAAATCAGAATGCTGACGTCAGTTGGACCGATACGTTTGATCTGATCGCGCAGACGCTTCATTGGGATCGACTCTCCGATCAGCCCCATGTCATTATTACTGCCATAGTGTGGCCAGACTTTTTTCTCTAACTTGAGCATACCAAGTTGGTGGCCAATAGTGCTGAGAAGCTGAGCATCCGGGATTGGCGCAGTGAAAAAGTCGATACAAAAGTTAACGATAAACTGGCAAATGGTATCTGAACTTAATTGCGATTCACGGATAAATGCGAGCCAACGGACTTGCTTATGGTTACTCACCAAATTCGCAATACCATTGAGACTGAACTCGTCATGACTAAGGTCGACGATGCCAATGCAAGGCCCTGTTTCGCTGAACAAAGCGTCCGCTTTGCGTAAATCTGCACACTGAGTACAACGCCATCCTACTTGCTCTAACACCGACAGCCAGGGCTCATACGTACCACCGACAACGATAAGTGAACCAGGAATGGAGTCCATTCGGAACTGACTAGCCATGAAATGTATCCCTATTGATTCAAATTTTAATGCTGTGCCTCCAGAGGCACCAAAACTTAGCCGTTACATTATAGAGACTCGACAAGATAATCTGTCTCATTACTAAGACTAGCCAGTGAATTATATAAATACCAAACAACAATGCGATCAACATTCGGCACGAGTATGCATCTCTCGACACAAAACGAGACATAGTGCTAAAGCTCTACTGCAACAATTTCAGACATTGCACCTATGCCAGATAAGAAAAATCCGGTACAAGCCTTACCTATACCGGATTCCATTTAAAGTAATGTTTACATGTTATGCCAAAGCTTGCTCTGGTGGTTGTACGTTATAACGTCGAATGTCTTTTAATAGCATCATCGCCACAACAATACTCAACGCGATGTTTGACAGCGGGTAAGCAATCCAAATGCCCGGCACACCCATCAGCTTAGGCATTATGAACAAGAAAGGTAGCTGAATCAGCATATTACCTATGGTGACAAACATGGCTTTGCTGCCTTTATTGATCGCCTGATAGTAGGCTCCGGCAACCACAAGGAATCCATCCAACGCAAGTGCAAACATGTGTAATCGAATACCAAGAATCGTATTATCGACCAATTGAGTATCCGTTGAGTTAAATACAGAGACAAATTCGCGTGGGAAGATATTCAGCAAAAGAACAAACGCCATACCGATGACCACCGAGCTGACCATCGCCACTTTGAGTAATTTGCGAATATTGGCCTGATGACGTGCGCCATGATTATAACTTACCAGCGGTTGCATACCGTTAGCGATACCCTCAGCAGTCAAGTAATACACTGTGACGATATAGCCCAAAATAGCATAAGCACCAATCAAGAGCTGATCGCCGTATTGAGCAAACAAGCTATTGTGCAACGCCACCATCATCGAACCATAGGCGTACATAAAAAAGCTGGATGTACCGATGGAAAATATCTGAGGCACTAGCGCTAACTTAAGTTTAAGCTCATGAATTCGTAGGCGAAGTTTGGCTCTTTGTGAGAAGAAGTACCCCACTCCCAATAAGGTCACAACCATCTGAGCAATTCCAGTCGCAATCGCCGCACCAGTCAGCTCCCAACCTAGCCAAGCAATAAATAGGTAGTCGAGCACAATGTTGATTAGCGCTCCTACAACCATCAACATAGTCGCCAAATTTGGGCTGTCATCATTGCGTAGCAAAAATGGCATGGCAATCGAGCCAAGGGTGAATACGCTGGCACCTATCAGGATATGCAGATACTGTAATCCCAACTCAAACACACGTCCTTCAGCCCCTTGCCAACGCAAGAAATCATCAGCGAAGAAAAACAGTAACCCAGACACCACAGGAGTTAACGCCAGTAAGAGCACCAAACCTGTCGCCAGAGTTTGTTTCGCGCCTAGTGCGTCTTTTTCACCTTGACGAATCGACACCATCGCCCCGGTACCCACGCCCACCAGCATACCAATTCCTAGAATTGAGCCAATCACAGGCCAAGCAACATTGATTCCTGCGAGCCCATCAGCGCCAACATAGCGACCAATAAATACACCATCGACCACCTGATAAAAGCCATTGACCAGCATGGCAGCGACGGTTGGAATTGTGTATTTCCAAAACTGTTTATATATGGAAGTTTGCATTTCTCTCACCATAAGTTAGCCAGGCTAACTAAATAGTTAAATTGAAAATTGTTGAATCCGTTAGCCTTTTAGTGACTTTTCCAACAGAGATACAAGCTGCCCTGCTTCTTGTTCCGTCAGTTTGTTGCTCATTGCTTGCGCAATATGCTGATAAACTAACTGTTCTTTCGATAAATCCTTTAACACCTGCTCACTCAGTATGACTCGCTTTGAACGTGCATCCTGCAGACAAGAGATACGTGAAACCAATCCTTTCTTTTGCAACCGCGCGACCATATTCGACGCGGACGGTTTGGTTACTTTCATCTCATTGGCTAGGTCAGTGATGCGAATTCCCTCAGGAAATTCTTCGATAACCCTCAAGTAGTCATACTCGTTAAAACTCAATAGAGATAAAGGGTCTTCTTTAGCATGCACTCGCCACGCTTTGGCACAAAAACGTTCCAATTCAATCAGACAATTTTCCAGAGCCATAAAATCTCAGTCTAATTAGTTAGCAAGGCTAACTATTTTAGTGTCAGTAGAAATAGATGGCAATAAAAAACCGCTGCGAGGCAGCGGCTTTATCATTCAATATTGGTTCAGTTGGAGGCTTGTTGTTGATCCTGAGCCTTTTTGGCTAACTGTTCTTCTTTGACCTCATTGTAAATTCGGGTCAATTCCAAGAACGAATAACGATGCTCAACGTACTCATACACATTAAACGAAATAGCGAGTTTGTAGAGGGAGATCGCGCTCGCGTAGTCACCTTGGCTCTGGTAACGCTTGCCTAGGTAGAAATAGGCTTCTGTTAGACGTTGCGCTAACAAGGTATTGTCGCGTGTACCGACTAAGATCGCTTTGAAGGCTTCATCTTCCGAGATTTCACCTAAAGTGATTGCCACTAGCACCCAGCCCCACTGTTCGTCACGTTGCTCATAACGGGACATTAGCTCTGCAGCGGCTGCCTGAGGATCTTTTTCCGATTTAACAATATATAACCAAAGCGCTCGGAAAGGGTCTGCCGTATCTTCTTGGTAATGCTCTGTCATATCTTCTAATGCAAGATCGATACGACCACCGTAATACAATGCGATCGCACGATTACGGGCAGCATAGGAGTTTGCAGGGTCAAGTTCCAAAGTAGAGTCAAACGCATCATAGGCAGCGTCATACTCTCCGACCTGAGTGAAGTAAACGCCCAGTAAGTTAAACAGATCTGGCTGCGTAGGGTTAAGCGACAGTGACTGATTGTAGTCTAATCTGGCCAAGTCACGCAGGCCTACACTGTCGTAGTAGTTGCCACGCTCATAAAGCATTTTAGCTCGGACTTCTTTAGGAAGATCCTGACGTTGAAGTAACTGACTCAAACGAGCGATCTGCACTTCTTGCTGAACGCTTGCTTGCAACGGCACAGCCATTGGTGGGTAAAGCCACTCAGCACTGTTATTTGATGTAGTGGCACAACCTGCCGTCACCAATAACGCTAAACTAAGTGTTGCGGTTTGAAACCATTTCACAAATAAGTACTCCTGTTGCTGAGCCCGCTGCTCAGTATCGGCCGCATTAAAAAAGGGAGCGTAGTGCTCCCTTTATAACATGCTTTTAGCAAAATAGGCTAATTCACCAAACCAGCCCACTTAGCGATATCGCATTATGCGTCTGTTGCTGGTTTCTCTTCAGCAGATGCTTCTTCAGTCTTTTCAACTGCTTCTTTCATGCTTAGACGAACACGGCCTTGACGGTCGATTTCAAGAACTTTAACTTGAACTTCTTGACCTTCAGCTAGGTAGTCAGACACTTTCTCAACGCGCTTGTCAGCGATTTGAGATATGTGTACTAGACCATCTTTGCCAGGAAGGATTGTTACGAATGCACCGAAGTCAGCTAGACGAGCAACTTTACCTGTGTAGATGCGGCCAACTTCAACTTCTGCAGTAATCTCTTCAATACGACGGATTGCTTCTTTCGCAGCTGTACCTTCAGTTGCAGCAATCTTGATTGTACCGTCGTCTTCGATTTCGATAGTTGTACCTGTCTCTTCAGTTAGAGCACGGATAACTGCACCACCTTTACCGATAACGTCTTTGATCTTCTCTGCGCTGATCTTCATTGTGTGAATACGCGGAGCGAACTCAGAGATATCTTCACGAGCACCAGAGATAGCTTCATCCATTACAGATAGGATGTGCTTACGTGCACCTTGCGCTTGGTTAAGAGCAATTTGCATGATCTCTTTAGTGATACCTTCGATCTTGATATCCATCTGAAGTGCAGTAATACCAGTGTTAGTACCTGCTACTTTAAAGTCCATGTCACCTAGGTGGTCTTCGTCACCAAGGATGTCAGAAAGAACAACGAAATCGTCGCCTTCTTTAACAAGACCCATTGCGATACCCGCAACAGAAGACTTGATTGGAACACCGGCATCCATAAGCGCTAGAGACGTACCACATACAGAAGCCATTGAAGAAGAACCGTTAGATTCTGTGATTTCTGATACTACACGTACTGTGTATGGGAATTCGTCTACAGATGGCATTACTGCAGCAATACCGCGCTTAGCTAGTTTACCGTGGCCGATTTCACGACGCTTAGGAGAACCTACAAAACCAGTCTCACCTACACAGTATGGAGGGAAGTTGTAGTGTAGTAGGAAGTGATCTTTACGCTCACCAGTTAGCTCGTCGATGATCTGAGCATCGCGCTGCGTACCTAGAGTCGCAGTTACAAGCGCCTGAGTTTCACCACGAGTGAATAGTGATGAACCATGAGTACGTGGAAGAACACCAGTACGTACGTCTAGCGCACGAACCATATCTTTTTCACGACCGTCGATACGTGGGTTACCAGCGATGATGCTGCGACGTACCACTGTCTTCTCTAGATCGTGGAAGATAGTGTGGATTTCTTTTGTGTTTGCTTCTGGATCTTCAGCAAGAAGAACTTCGTTTACTTCACCAGCAATCTCGTGGATGCGGTCGTAACGAGCCATCTTCTCAGTGATTTGGTAAGCTTCAACTAGCTTAGCTTCAGCAAGTTCAGCGATCTTGTTTACAAGCGTTGTGTTCTCTTCTGGAGCAACCCAATCCCAAGCAGGAGTAGCAACTTCAGCTTTGAATTCGTTGATCGCATTGATCACAACTTGCTGTTGATCGTGACCGTAAACAACAGCAGATAGCATCTCTTCTTCAGTTAGGTTGTCAGCTTCTGACTCAACCATAAGAACAGCGCCTTCAGTACCCGCAACAACTAGGTCTAGCTTAGACGTTTCTAGTTCAGTGTTGCTTGGGTTAAGAACAAGTTGACCGTCGATGTGACCAACACGTGCTGCACCGATAGGACCATTGAACGGGATACCAGAAATAGCCAGTGCCGCTGATGTACCGATCATAGTTACGATGTCAGGTTGAACGTCTGGGTTTACAGATACAACTGTCGCGATAACTTGAACTTCGTTTTTGAATGCATCCGGGAAAAGTGGACGGATTGGGCGGTCGATTAGACGAGCCGTTAGCGTTTCACCTTCAGAAGGGCGACCTTCACGTTTGAAGAAACCACCAGGGATTTTACCCGCAGCGTAAGTACGCTCTTGGTAGTTAACCGTTAGAGGGAAGAAGTCTTGACCTTCTACCGCTTCTTTTTTACCTACAACAGATACGAATACCGCAGTATCGTCCATTGTCACCATAACTGCTGCTGTAGCTTGACGTGCAATAACGCCAGTTTCTAGAGTAACCGTGTGGTTACCGTACTGGAACGTTTTAACAACTGGTTTTTCGAACATTGTTATTCCTTGTTTCTGAGGCATCCAAATGGGGCTCAGATAGTGTTAATTGACACTCAAGGCACTACAAATCGCGACTAGTAAAAACGCACTGTTGCTATCCGAAACTTAAGGAGAGGCAATGTCATTTTTAATAGTCGCGACCTTTTGGTCGACGAGGTTGACTGTAATGCAATGAGTTTTTGCTTTTAATACTCAAACAACATGAGTATGGGCGTGCGTATTATAACGGGATAAAACAGATTTGGCTAAATTTAGGCAACAAAAAAGGGGCAAAAAGCCCCTTTTCTGACAAACTGCTCTATGCAGTCGCTAATTAGCGACGTAGGCCTAGACGCTTGATTAGGTCGTGGTAACGATCTAGATCTTTACCTTTTAGGTAATCTAGAAGTTTACGACGACGAGAAACCATACGTAGAAGACCACGACGGCTGTGGTGATCGCCTTTATGCGCTTTGAAGTGACCTTGTAGGTGGTTGATAGAAGCTGTAAGTAGAGCTACTTGTACTTCTGGTGAACCAGTGTCGCCTTCGCCACGTGCGTAATCTGCAACGATTGCTGCTTTAGTTTCTGCATTCAGAGACATAATTCTCTCCTAATAAGAGTAGGTTAAACGTTGTGCCAGCCAATCTCTGATTCAGCCGACACGAGGAGCGCGAATTATAGGGGATGCTCGTTGCTTAAGCAATAGGTATTTGCGCACTTCGCACGAGAGGCGGAGACGAAGTCCATTCCGTTATTGCCCTTTTCTGTTACACTTAGCGGATTAAAAGCTACCTATCTGAAATAACAGGATTCCTTATGAAAATCGGCATCATCGGTGCAATGGAGCAAGAAGTCTCTATTCTTAAGCAAGCTATTGAAAACTGCAAAGAAGTATCAAAAGCGGGTTGCACTTTCTTCTCTGGTCAACTGAACGGTGTAGACGTAGTCCTACTTCAATCTGGTATCGGTAAAGTGGCAGCAGCAGTAGGCACCACAGTATTGCTTGATGAATACCAACCAGATGTTGTCATCAATACAGGTTCCGCAGGTGGCTTTGATTCTACATTGAATTTAGGTGATGTGGTTATTTCCACAGAAGTTCGTCACCACGATGCGGATGTAACGGCATTTGGCTATGAAATTGGTCAAATGGCAGGGCAACCTGCAGCTTTCACTGCGGATGCGAAGCTGATGGACGTAGCGGAAAAAGCACTGTCACAAATGGAAGACAAGCACGCTGTACGAGGTCTGATTTGTACTGGTGATACGTTTGTCTGCACCGCTGAGCGTCAAGCGTTTATCCGCCAACATTTTCCATCGGTGATTGCCGTTGAAATGGAAGCTTCTGCAATTGCTCAAGCCTGTCACCAATTTAAAGTACCGTTTGTTGTTGTGCGTGCTATTTCAGACGTAGCTGACAAAGAGTCACCAATGAGTTTCGAAGAGTTCTTGCCTCTTGCAGCGAAGAGCTCTTCTGAAATGGTCTTCAAAATGGTTGAGTTGCTTAAAGCATAATCAATAGCGAGTGGCTGATACTCATGGAAGAACTTTTTAATCAGTTATACTCAAACGGAGCGCTCCTAGTGTTATGGGGCGCTTTGTTGTTTCATCTTATCCTCCCTTTTCCCCGTGAAGCACACCCTGCAATTTTATGGCACAAATTTGCTGAGCAACTGGCCGACAAGGTCAATACCAATTCCAGTTATTCACAAAGCATGATCTCAGGCACTCTGGCTTGGTTGCTGATGATCGTCCCTATGCTCGCTGTTTTAATCGCGTTAAAGCCGTTGGTGTGGCAAGCCCAGCTGTTTGAGCTTGCGTTGTTATTACTCGCTATAGACTGGCGCAATACCGATAAATTCACCGCCCATTTTGTCGAAGCACTGGCCAGAGAAGATAAAGAGCACGCTAAAATGCTACTCAAGCCCATGGTGAATCGCTCCACCGAGTCGTTGTCTCTTCTCGGCTTAGGCAAAGCGGGCACAGAAACCCTCATCATGTCATACGGTCGCAATGTGGTCGCAGTGCTATTTTGGTACGCCATTACAGGCGGGATTGGCGCCTTCATTTATCGTATGACGGTAGAACTAGCTCGAGCCTGGTCACCCTCACGCGAGAAGTTTTCACCTTTTGGCCTCCCTGTCATTCGAGCTGTCGCCGTTTTGGATTACATCCCATTACGCTTATTCGCCGTTATGATTGCATTGGGAAACAGAACCAGCGAAGTGTGGGCTCTGCTTAAGCAACAAGCAGCGACTTGGCCGCTACCGGGCCCATCATGGTTGATCATCGCCGTCGGTGCGAAACAAGAGCTTTCTCTCGGTGGACCTGCTATTTATGACGGCAAAAAATCGGTTCGCAGCAAGCTGGGAGGCCGAATTGCGCCGTCTGCCATACATATAGCTCAAGTACAGCGCCTGCTGGCATGGCGAATGTTCGCCTGGATCATGGTACAAAGCGCTATCATGGGCCTCATTTATCAAGGAATCTAAATGCAGATACGGCTGCTTACCTTCATTACATTACTGGTTTCCGCGCTGGTTAACGCAGCTCCCGTGGAACGCGTTATTAGCTTGGCCCCTCACGCGACCGAAATGGCATTTGCTGCGGGGTTGGGTGACAAACTGATCGCAGTCAGTGAACACAGCGATTACCCTGAACAGGCAACAAAGCTTGAAAAAGTCTCCAACTACCAAGGTATAAAGCTCGAACGTATTATTGCGCTCCAGCCTGATCTTGTGATCGCTTGGCCTGCCGGTAACCCTGCTAGAGAATTGGAAAAGCTGAAGCAATTTGGTATCAACATTTACTACTCGACCACCAGCTCACTGGATGACATTGCCAACAACATCGAACAATTAAGTCAATATTCGCAAGATCCTTCTGTCGGACTCAGTGCAGCGAAACAATACAGAAATCAGCTTGCGAAATTTAAGCAGCGCTATCAAACGGACATCCCAGTAAGGTATTTCTATCAGCTTAGCGAACAGCCGATAATTACCGTTGCAAAAGGGAATTGGCCAAGCGAAGTATTTTCGTTTTGTGGTGGTGAGAATGTGTTTGAACAAAGTGCCGCACCCTACCCACAAGTTGGCACTGAACAAGTGGTATTAAGTAACCCAGAAGTCATCTTTACCTCAGAGCATGCCATCGCAAAAGGGAACCCTTGGCTGGACTGGAAAAAACAGTTGTCTGCGGTTGAAAACGGATACGTCTGGTCACTGAATTCAGACTGGCTCAACCGACCGACCCCCAGAACGCTGAATGCAATCGAAGAAGTTTGTGAGCACTTCGAAACCGTCAGGCAAAATCGCTAACACTGCTTAGCTCTGATACCATACAATCCGCCGTCGTTTTTATTCCTCAGGATCACTGAGCATTTGTAAGAGATATTAATCCCGTGGATTCCATGCTGCTATACAGTGTCGATTTATTCGGCACCGCCATTTTCGCTGTCTCAGGAGTGCTGCTTGCCGGCCGACTCAAAATGGACCCTTTTGGTGTTGCCGTACTTGGCAGCGTAACCGCTATTGGAGGCGGTACAATTCGTGACATGGCATTAGGTGCCACCCCAGTATTCTGGATTACTGACACAAACTATTTGTGGACCATCTTGATCACCTGTCTGCTAACGATGATCATTGTTCGCCGCCCTAAACGCTTAGCTTGGTGGATTTTGCCAGTATGTGATGCAATAGGTCTTGCGGTGTTTGTTGGTATTGGTGTTGATAAAACCATGGCCTATCAGGATTCAGCACTGGTTGCGATCATCATGGGTGTGATTACCGGGTGTGGCGGCGGTATCATCCGTGATGTACTCGCTCGGGAAGTCCCAATGGTACTAAGAAGTGAAGTCTATGCCACGGCGTGTATTATTGGCGGGGTATTCCACACCACAGCGCTGGCGATGGGACATGATCCTGACACTGCATTCTTAGCCGGTGTCTTTTCTACTTTGTTGATTCGCCTAGGCGCGATTCGCTGGCACTTGTCTCTACCAACATTTGCGCTCAATCGTTAATTAAAACGCTCAAGGCACACAAAAAAAGGTCACCGAGGTGACCTTTTTGCTTTCAGTGACAAATTACTTTTGAACTCGACGCAGAACGTCTTTCAGCAAGTCAAAGTCATTGGCAAGATCTTCAGAAAGCAGTTCCATCGCGGCATGTTTTGCCAGCGGACCTGGCAAATCAATGTCGGAGTCCAAAATCTCATCCACGACTTCTTTGAATTTCGCAGGGTGAGCCGTACAAAGGAATAGACCCGTTTCGCCTTCTTGTAATTGCTCTTCCAGGACGCGGTATGCAATGGCACCGTGTGGCTCACATAGGTAACCGAGCGAGTGCAAATCTTTCACTGACTGCGCACTTTGCTCATCAGAAACCGCACCTTTACCTAATGTCTCCAGTCCCCACTCTTTCACGCGGCATAGCTCTTCGATGCGCGGCCAGTTGTTTGGCTGGCTTACATCCATCGCATTCGATGTCGTCGCAACTGTTGGTTTTGGCTCCCAATTACCTGTCTCTAGGTAACGTGGCACAGTATCGTTGGCGTTCGTTGCAGCAATAAAGCGTTTAATTGGCAGACCCAGCGCTTTCGCCAATAGACCAGCGGTTAAGTTACCGAAGTTACCACTTGGCACTGACACAACAAGATTCTCACGCTGCTCTTTACTCATTTGCGCTGCAGCTTCAAAGTAATAACAGATTTGCGCCATCAAACGACTGATGTTGATTGAGTTTGCAGAGTTTAGACCAATTTCTTCACGCAATGCCGCGTCATCGAAAGCTTGCTTAACAAGTGCCTGACAAGCATCGAAGTCACCATCGATCGCTACGGTGTGAATATTGTTACCAAGCGTACAGAATAGCTTCTCTTGCAGTGGGCTGATCTTGCCTTTCGGGTAAAGAATCACAACATTGATGTCTTCCATACCGTAGAAAGCGTGTGCCACGGCTGCACCAGTGTCGCCAGAGGTTGCGGTCAGAATAGTAATCTTGCCGCCGTCTGATACCGCCGCAAGAGATTGCGCCATAAAGCGACCACCGAAGTCTTTAAAGGCTAGAGTTGGACCATGGAACAACTCTAAGGCATAGACACCATCTTTAACCTGATTGATTGGTGCAGGGAACTGAAACGCCGCGTCAACCATAGAGTTAACTTGATCTTCACTCAGCTCATCACCAATCAACACTGACAAAATTTTAGTGCTACGAGAGACGAAGTCTTCTGCTAGCAGCGCATCAACATCATCAAATTTCGGCAATTCCGATGGAAAAAACAGACCTTGATTACGGCCTAACCCTTGGCGAACGGCTTGGCCAAAGGAAACTTGTTCATCATTTTCTTTTATATTGTAAAGCTTCATAGCTCACTTCCTGTTACTTTCGAGCCCTGCTTGTCTAATCGGCAAACATGGACGAATCCTTCTTGGTTTTGTACGTAATTTTGTTCTAACCAGCGAGCAACTCGCTCAGCGACATCTTTATCTTTGCAAATACTAAACAGCGTCGGGCCACTTCCTGAAATGCCCGTCGCCAGAGCGCCTGCTGTTGCCGCATATTTACGTGCATCAGCAAAGCCCGGTAGCAGTTTCTCACGATACGGTTCAGCGATCACGTCTTTGATCATCTTAGCCGCCAGCTCTGGCTGGTTCGAGTGGCAAGCATGGATAAAGCCGGCCAAGTGTCGACCATGAGCAATGATATCCTGACGACGATATTGAGATGGTAGGATCTCACGAGCTTCCGCCGTTGATACCTTAATACCCGGGTACGCCATTACCCAGTACCAGTCATCAAAACATGGCACTTCCTGACTGATGATGCCGAGCTCTTCAAGCATTAGTTGAACACCACCCAGATAGCATGGTGCGACATTGTCGTAATGTACGCCACCAGATATCTGCCCTTCCATCTCACCCATTAATGCCAATAGCTCAGTTTTATCCAACGGATTACCATGGAACTGGTTTAACGCATCCAGAGCCGCGACAATAGAGCAGGCACTGGAGCCTAACCCAGAACCGATCGGCATGTTCTTCTCAAGCGTCATTTCAAGAGGTAACAGAGTCACGCCTTTCTTATCTAGCTCTCTGGCGAACACTTGCCAACAATCATAAACGATATTTTCTTTAGGGTTTTCCGGTAGCTTGGAAACAAAATCGCCCGCTGTTTTGAGGCTAAAAGACTCGTTTCCAGCTTTCACCATCACTCGGTCACCAAGCAAGGTGCCATCAATAGGCGATACCGCAGCACCGAGCACATCAAAACCAACACTCACGTTACCTATTGACGCTGGGGCGTAAACCACCACATCCATACCACTACTCATTCGTTTTAAACCCCTAGTTTCCATCCTAAAGTACGCATCACATCTGAGAATACCCCAGCAGCAGTTACTTCTGTACCCGCACCATAACCACGCAATACCAGTGGAATTGGCTGATAGTAACGGCTGTAGAAGGCCAATGCGTTCTCACCATCCTTGATCTTGAACATAGGATCATTTTCATCAACGGCAGCAATGCTAACACGACATTGGCCATCATTGATTTCTCCAACATAACGTAGCACTTTGCCATCTTCCGCAGCCTTGGCAGACCACTCTTGAAAGTACGCATCCGCCTCAGGCAATCGTTCCATGAACTCATCTACGCTGCCTGAATCATCAAAACCTGGTGGTAATGCTTGATCAACAATCACATCTTCCAGTTCTAAATTCATGCCGGCTTCACGTGCAAGAATTAGTAGCTTACGAGCGACATCCATACCAGACAGATCATCACGTGGATCTGGCTCGGTAAAGCCATTATCTTTAGCAATATTGGTTGCCTGACTTAGCGTCATACCTTCATCAAGCTTACCGAAGATGTAGGACAGCGAACCAGAAAGAATTCCGCTAAAGCGCTCAAGTTCATCCCCTGCGGAGATAAGATTTTGCAGGTTTTCGATCACTGGTAGGCCAGCGCCAACTGTTGTTTCATACATTAACTTGCGACGTGAACTACGGGCAATATCGCGCAGCTGATGGTAATAGGCCATGCTCGCCGTGTTGGCTTTTTTGTTTGGTGTGACAACGTGGAAGCCCGCTGCCAAGAAATCCGCATATTGGTTAGCGATAGATTCCGAAGAGGTACAATCCACCAGCACTGGGTTGATAATGTGGTTGCGCTGGACGAGAGAAATCAATCGCGCGAGGCTAAACTCTTCAGTTGCGTCGTTCATGCGGTCACGCCAGTGCTCTAAAGGCAGACCTTCACTATCGAGCAGTAGCCCCTTGCTATTCGCCAAACCACAAACTCTTAGAATGATGCCTTTTTCCGCCAGTTTCGCTTGCTGACGCTGAATTTGATCCACCAGCTCACCACCAACGCCGCCTACACCAACCACAAATACATCCAAGAAGTGTTTAGAGTTAAACAGGTTCTCATGACACGCTTTGATCGCTTCAGAAATCTTATCTTCGGGGATCACAGCAGAAATCGCACGTTCCGATGAGCCTTGGGCGATAGCCACGATGTTAACGTTCACTTCTGCCAAAGATGAGAAGAACTGAGATGCGACGCCGCGAGAAGTGCGCATACCATCACCAACCAGAGTAACAATGGCTACATCGTCCATAAACTCAACTGGCTCAAGAAGACCATCTTTGAGCTCCAACTCGAACGAGTCGCTGAGAGCTTGCTGAGCGATGGCTTTATCTTCCGCTTCAATACAGAAACTGATGCTGTACTCGGAAGAAGACTGAGTGATCAACACAATTGAGACACCCGCTGAAGACATGGCACCGAAGACGCGGCTCGCCATTCCTACCATGCCTTTCATACCAGGACCTGAAACATTGACCATAGTCAGGTCGCTCAGCGTGGTAATACCCTTAATGGAAAGCTTGTCTTCCCCAGTATCTTGGCCGATTAACGTGCCCGCTCCTTGTGGGTTAAAGCTGTTTTTGATCAGACATGGGATATGGAATTGGGCAATCGGAGCAATAGTTTTAGGATGAAGTACGGAAGCGCCAAAGTAAGACAGCTCCATCGCTTCCTGATAGCTAAGTGATTTCAGTAGACGCGCATCATCAACCAGGCGTGGGTCACAGTTGTAGACGCCATCGACATCTGTCCAAATTTCGCAGCAATCAGCACGCAGACACGCTGCTAATACTGCAGCCGAGTAGTCAGAGCCGTTGCGACCTAGAGTGACAAGTTCGCCCTCTTCATTACCTGCAGTAAAGCCAGGCATGATATTGACGTGGCCTTTAGGCAGTGGATTTTGACGGAAATTCTGAGTAGAGACCTCAACATCAACCATAGCCTCTAAGTGTTCACCGTTCGCATAAAGGTATTTAACTGGATCAATCAGGCTAGCGGGTTGGCCTTTTGCTTCCAATACCGCTTTCATAAGCTGAATGGATACACGCTCACCTTTACTAATGATACGAGCATTGACGTTATCTGGACACATACCCAGCAGGTTAATACCGTGCACAAACTGACGCAGTTGAGTCAGAGATGTTTTTACTTGGTTGTCATAGCCTGAACCATCAATGTTAGGCAGGACTTGTTTGATATCCTGATACAGATCGCGGAAAGAGTCTTCCAACTCAGCGATTTGCAGCTCGGCCTCACCATTTTTCAACGCTCCATCAATAACGGCAACCAGTTTATTGGTTGTTTTACCTGGTGCAGAGAGAACAACAGCAACCTCTTCCTGCTGAGCATTATTAGCAATAATATCTGCTGCTCGTAAAAAACGATCAGCATCTGCTAATGATGAGCCTCCAAACTTTAAAACACGCATCCCTTCCTCCAAATATCTGTAAATTTAGTTATAAAAAAAGGCCTGTATCTTGTGGGATACAGGCCTTTTTTTTGAATTTCTTTCGCTTAGCAGCCTGCCCCAACATGTGTAATGTCGGTAATAATAATGGTTGTGGTCATTACTAGGTGGCTGTGGTTTTGCATAGTTTAATTTTGTTGCGATTGTGTGTTTGCTTACCCATACGTTTAACCTATTTGTTTAGCATGAGTCAACGAAAAGTTTTTATTTTTTGTTTACACTTCGGCCTAATTGGCTTCTGTGAGCCAGTTCAATAAGTTATCTCATCAGAAAACAAAATGAGTCAGAGTGCATATTAATTAGATCCAGTTTTAGCTGAAAAAGATTCTCCCAGTGCTTTTGTTTTATGCTTTAATTGATCTTGCAGTGGATAAATAACGACCAAGGAGTGGCAAATGAAAAAAACACTAAGCCTTTTGCTTACTCTTGTTGCGTGCTCGTCAGTGGCTACAGAGCTCCCTGCTTTACCATCACAGCAAAAAGCATCCCCACATAAGCTATTCCTCTCCAGTGAGACCGATCAACACGACTTTGATACTTGGAAGATTGATGGCGGTTACTCTTATAATGTGTTTGATAACATTGATTTGTATGTAGGAGCCCGTGTTAATCAAGGGAGTAATACCAACGAAAGTGGATTTTTAAGTGGTGTAAGCTATCAGATAACGCCAAGAGTCTCGGTAAAAAGTACCCTGCATTCTTACAACGAAGAAAACACGGCAGAGGGGACGGATAAAGTCATTGCCGCAGAAGTTTCAAGTCGCATGAGATTGACTGAAAATCTCGATCTCCATGCCACTCTCGAACATCAAGAGTGGCAACAAGAGCTGGAAGTCGGTATCGGCTTTCGCTTCTAACTCCAATCCAACAATTCTGTAGAGGTTAACACTCCATTCCAGTCGGCGTAGACGTAGTCGCCAGGCTGGATCATTTGGTTGTGTATCGTCAAAGTCACATTCGTATCACCCGCCCCACGCTTTTCCGTTTTAAATGGGCTGGTTCCGAGCGCCTTGACTCCCAGTTCCATTTCCGCCATTGCAGCTGCATCACGGATCGCACCATAAACAATTACGCCTTCCCAATTGTTATCAATCGCTAGGATCACCAATTGATCACCAAGCAAGGCTTTTTGGCAGGAACCATGCCCATCGACGATCAGCACTTTGCCTTTACCGTCCTGGCTTAAGGTTTCTCTCACTTTGGAGTTATCGTGATAGCAGCGCACCGTGACAATTTCTCCCCAGAATGCACTTTTGTTACCAAAAGTGTGTAGGGGCAAATCCAACGACGTTACTTTATCTTCATGTTTATCACATATATCCGGTGTTATATCTTTCATTTTTCCTCCATGAATATGGCTTTAATTTCTTATCTGCATCGATACTTCCACTCACCTAAACTGACTTTCGCTTTGTCAGCCAGACAGGAGAGTAAAAACAGCTCATTACCATCAACATAGTAAATCGCGTTCTGCTGATATTTACGCCCTAGCTCTAGTGCCTGTAGCTCATCAATATCGACGGCGAAACTCTCTTCAGCCCAACCGAAACTTTCATCTCCCACTAACACTTCAACAAAGTAAGTATGGCTAAATTCTTGAACTAAGTAGCGATTATTTCGCTGATTTTGTTGTTTGGACTGCCACTGACTGGCGGGGTTCCACGCCGTGATAATGGCAAACTGATGACAGCTCGGCGAGCGAATGAATTTGAAGTAAGGGTCTGAATATTCTTGCCAAAGTTGTGCATCAACCATCATATAAACCACAGTTTTACATTTGTTTTAGACTATTAATATTTGTTACATTCGAACTCTTGATATAAATCAACAAAGTGCATGGAATTAACATTCTGACGTTGTTAGCATGCTGTTAACATTATAGAATCCGCCTCAAAGACTAATAGAACGTGTGAGGAAAAGGGACCTCAAGAAGCGAATTGGGACCAAGGAAGGCGGGCAACCAAAGAAACAATGTATTTTTACAGTCTTTGGTTTATTATCAACATCACATTACCTGTATGTTAGGTTTTTGCCTAGAATTTATTCTATTAGCACAATTTTTTCACAAGTTTAGGTACCGCCAATGCAAACCCCGCACATTCTTATTGTTGAAGATGAGCAAGTAACTCGTAACACTCTAAAGAGTATTTTTGAAGCAGAGGGATACGCTGTTTTCGAGGCCAGTGACGGTGAAGAGATGCACCAGGTGTTGTCTGACAACCAGGTAAATCTGGTTATTATGGACATCAACCTTCCAGGTAAAAATGGCCTTCTGCTTGCACGTGAACTGCGTGAGCAAGCAAATGTGGCATTAATGTTCCTGACTGGTCGTGACAACGAAGTCGACAAGATCCTTGGTCTTGAGATCGGTGCAGACGACTACATTACTAAGCCGTTCAACCCACGCGAACTCACTATCCGTGCTCGTAACCTGCTAAACCGCTCGATGAGCACCAGTGTAGCAACGGAAGAGAAACGTAGCGTTGAGAAATACGAATTCAACGGCTGGGTATTGGATATCAATAGTCGCTCACTGGTTAGCCCAAGTGGCGATGGCTACAAGCTACCACGTTCTGAGTTCCGTGCCCTGCTTCACTTCTGTGAAAACCCTGGCAAGATCCAGACACGTGCTGACCTGCTTAAGAAGATGACTGGTCGTGAGCTTAAGCCACATGACCGTACTGTCGATGTGACTATCCGTCGTATCCGTAAGCACTTTGAGTCAGTCTCTGGTACGCCAGAAATCATCGCGACAATTCATGGTGAAGGTTACCGATTCTGTGGTGATTTAGAAGAGTAATCACCGAGATGAAGAAAGAAAAATGGAGCCAATTGGCTCCATTTTTTGTTTTTTCTTTGTCAGCTGTGACTAAAATGGTAACAACTTATGAGCAAACTTTGATTCAGGCAGAGCTTAATAACACTCTGCCGAATGTGCCTTTAGCCTTTGCCACCTTTGATGGCATCAATGATCTCAGTCGTTGAGCAACCATCTTCAAAGTTAAGTACTTTAACTTCACCTCCATTGGCAATCACTTCTTTACCACCCGCAATCTCTTCAGGCTTGTAATCACCGCCTTTCACAAGCATGTCTGGCAATACTTCTGAAATCAGGCGTTGAGGCGTTTCTTCGCCAAACGGGACAACCCAATCAACCGCACCAAGACCAGCCAGAACCGCCATACGGCGATCTGTTGGGTTAACCGGACGACCAGGGCCTTTCAAACGCTTAACAGATTCATCCGTGTTCACAGCGACAATCAGGCGGTCACCCAATTCAGCAGCATGGTTCAGGTAAGAAACGTGTCCAGCGTGCAGAATGTCGAAGCAACCATTGGTCATCACTACCTTCTCGCCCTTCGATTGTGCGTTCTTGACCGCTTCAATCAGAGCCTGTTCAGTGATGACACCAAAATCAGTGTCTTGACTACCATGAACCGCTTCCGCCAATTCAATGGTTGATACCGTTGATGTACCCAGCTTACCAACCACGACACCTGCGGCTGCATTTGCCAATGCACAAGCTTCATCAAGCGGTTTACCCGCAGCAACTGACGCAGCAAGGACAGAAATCACAGTATCACCGGCACCTGTAACGTCATAGACCTCTTTGGCAAGAGTTGGCAGGTGGAACGGCTCCTGACCGCGGCGTAGTAATGTCATACCGTGTTCACTGCGCGTCACCAACAGTGCCTCAAAGTCGAACTCTTCAATCAGCGCTAAGCCTTTCTCGACCAGTTCTTCTTCAGATTTTACCTTACCCACAACCAGCTCAAATTCTGCCATGTTTGGAGTCAGTAATGTCGCACCACGGTAGCGTTCAAAGTCTGCGCCTTTAGGGTCAATAAACACAGGAACCTTGGCAGCACGTGCTTTCTGAATAAACTGCTGAACGTGCTCCAATGCACCTTTCGCATAATCAGACAGAACAACCGACTTCACTTTTGGCAATGCCTGTTCCATACGGTCTAAAATCAGCTCGGCATCGGTATTTTCAAATTTGTCTTCGAAATCTAGGCGAATCAGCTGCTGACCACGGCTCAAAACACGAAGTTTAGTAATAGTTGGATAGTTTGGCAGAGCCACAAAGTCACACTTTACTTTCAGTGCAGACAGCGTCTCATTGAGCACTTTGGCAGGCTCATCAATCCCAGTTAAACCTACGATATGCGCATGGCCGCCCAAAGAAGCAATGTTCATTGCTACGTTAGCTGCACCGCCTGGACGCTCCTCGTTATTTTCTACTTTTACTACAGGAACTGGGGCTTCTGGGGAAATGCGTCCAGTAGGGCCATACCAGTAACGATCAAGCATGACGTCACCGATGATCAATACACCAGAATCACTATAGTTCGGTAGGATTGGTTTCATTATGGGTCTCCAAATTCTAATTCGGGCAAGAGTTTAACACAGGGGATAAGGACCCTAAACCTATTCTAGCCACTCATGCCAAAGCGCTTTAACCAGCTCTCGCTCTTTGGTCAGTTTTTCTTCAGCCACATCCGCATCGAGATTGAGCAAATTGCGATGGTGAATTTGATCGCGCATCGTTGTGTATGCCTGAGTCAATGCCATCGCAGGGGCTTCATCCAGAATGCTTTGTGCCATCATGGATTCAAAGATTCGGACGTTATCACTCCATCGAGTCAGCTTAGGCTTTTCATGACTAAATCTTAAGACCAGATACTGAGCAAGAAATTCCACATCGGTAATACCACCAGGGTCTTGTTTGAGCATAAAACGGCCTGACTTTTTCCCACCAAGGTGTTCACGCATTTTCACCCGCATCTCAGCCACATCCGTTTTGAGCTTTGATTCCTCTCGCGCCAAACTCAAGATGTCGTGCCTTGTTTGAGAAAATGCCTGTTGTAGAGGTTGATCGCCGTAGATCATCCGAGCCCTCACTAACGCTTGGTGTTCCCATGTCCAGGCTTCATTATGCTGGTATTCATCAAATGCATCTGCCGGACTTACTAGCAAGCCCGAAGCCCCTGAAGGGCGTAAGCGAGTATCCGCCTCGTACAAGATGCCTGATGCCGTTCTTGTTGAGAATATATGGATGATGCGCTGCGCCAAACGTAAGTAAAATTGACGGCCATCAATCTCTTTTTTGCCATCGGTATAGGCATGAACTGGGCAGTCATGCATAAAGACGATATCCAGATCCGAGTTGTACCCCAGCTCCCAGCCGCCCACTTTGCCGTAACCAATCACAGCAAAGCCTCGACCCTCTCTGTCTTTTAAGTGCGTCGGCTCACCATATTTCTCCGCCATTTGCAGCCACGCTTGATTCACCACAGACTCAACAATCGCTTCGGCGAGGTAAGTTAAGTGGTCACTGACTTTCATGACAGGCAGCACTCCTGCAATGTCTGCAGCAGCAATGCGTAAAATACAGATCTGCTTGAACTGACGCAGTGCTTCCATCTGTTGCTCCATATCGTCTTCCGGGATACGAGCAAGGAAATCACGCAGTTCAGTGCGGTAGCTTTCCAATGGTACGGGATTGTATAACTGCTGAGGGTCAATCAACTCATCAAGCAGAATCGGATAACGCCCAAGTTGCTCTGAAATCATTGGACTGGCCGTGCAAAGGCGAACCAGTTGTGTCAGTGCCGCTGGGTGCTCATCCAGCAATTCCAGATAAGTTGTTCGGGTCACTATCTTATGTAGTAAATGCAGGACGCGAGGTAAACCAAATTTGGCATCCTGATGAGAATATATGGCCGCGAATATCTTCGGCATTAAGCGGTTGAGCACTTCCCTGCCTCTTGGGCCCAGCGTTTTCTTGGCTAAGTCTTTCTTAAACTGAATGATGGTCGACGCCATCTCAGCGGCCTCAGTAGTGCCAATGTCCTGTTCTAGAACCGCTTCAATTACGTCGGGCTTTTCCGCCATGTCCCATAGTTCATGGAAGTGCTTGGCGACTTCTGAACACTCTTCTTCCTCATCGCCGATAAGATTATTGAATACTTGATGGACGTTGTGCATATGTTGACGCACTTGTTCGATTAACGAGGTCCAATCTGGATACCCCATTGCAACAGCGAGTTGCAATTGTTCATTCTCACATTCAGGCAGTGTTTGCGTTTGCTTGTCGGCCATTGCCTGCAACAGGTTCTCTAACCGGCGCAGGAATTTATACGACAGCTTAAGGTTATTAACCTCTTCACTGGTCAGCTGCTCCAACTCTTCAATCGCATCGAGGGTCACTAACAACCCGCGTTGGCGCAGATTCGGCTCACGGCCACCACGAATCAACTGAAATACCTGAGCGATAAACTCAATTTCACGAATGCCGCCCGCGCCGAGTTTAATATTGTTGCTTAACCCCCGTCGACGCACTTCGCTGCTGATCATCGACTTCATACGCCTCAGGGACTGAATCGCACTGAAGTCGATGTAGCGACGGAACACAAACGGACGCAGCATCTGACGCAACTCTTGATACTGTGGGTACATTTCACGCCCCATCACTCGCGCTTTAATCATTGCGTAGCGTTCCCAGTCGCGCCCCTGCTCCTGATAGTAATCTTCGAGCGCTGCGTAGCTCATCACCAATGGACCGCTGTCGCCAAAAGGACGCAAGCGCATGTCCACGCGATAACAGAAGCCATCAAAGGTCTGCTGGTCGAGCGCTTTGATTATGCGTTGTCCTAGACGAGTAAAAAACTGAGCATTGGCAATGCTACGACGAGCACCTTGAGTCTCACCGTTCTCCGGATAAGTAAAGATCAGATCGATATCTGAAGAGAAGTTCAGCTCACCACCACCCAGTTTACCCATACCAATAACCAGCATAGGCTGCGCCTCACCTGCATCATTGCATGGCGTGCCCCACAGCTCACAACACGCTTTGTACTGCCACTGATAGGTTTCGAAAATCATTGCTTCTGCCAACTGAGACAGATGCTCTAGGCTTTGCTCAAGCTTCCAATTACCTATGAAGTCACGCCATGCAATGTATGTCATCTCTCGATTACGAAACTGTCTGAGTACTCGGTGACCTTGCATTTCATCACTGCATCCAGCCAATAACTCGGCCAAACGCTGTCGATATGTTTCGTGTCGAGACTCTACCTCTAACATCTTTGGCAAGTGTTGATGCAAATACTCATCTTGCTGCAGGGTATCGACAATAAACTGACTCAATCCGGCCACATAATTGAGCTCCTCACGATAAGAGTCAGGCCACTCTTGAATAGCCTGATGTTGCAGTAAGGACTCCAGAGCAGTCTGGGAAACAGAAGCAAGACTCGCGGGCAATTGCATGGTTCTTCCTTGGGTCGATAAATTCGTTGATAGGGATTTTATACCAATAAAAAACGCCCACTAACAATGAGTGGGCGCTTATTCGTACTATTCTGGCGATCAGACTTTAAAGGATGTGATCTTGGCATCCAGAGCTTCAGCATTTTTCTGCATGATTTCCGAGGTTTCGAGCAATTCAGATACCACAGTCACCGATGCTTCCACCAGCTCACGTACGTTCGTCAAGTTCTGATTCATCTCTTCTGCGACGCTGCTTTGCTGACCCGCTGCCGTCGCAATCTGGAAGTTCATGTCGTTGATTTGATTGACCTGAGCAACAATCCCGTCTAGCTCGCTCCCAGCATTAGTAACCAAATCAACGCCCTCAGCCGCCTCAACAACACTCTTCTCCATCAATTCCACTGCAGAGCTCGCGCTGGATTGTAGTTGAGTGATCATTTCCTGAATTTCGACCGTCGCTCCTTGAGTACGCTGCGCAAGGTTTCTCACTTCATCAGCCACGACTGCAAAACCTCGACCGGCTTCGCCCGCTCGTGCCGCTTCGATAGCCGCATTCAGTGCCAGTAAGTTGGTCTGCTCTGAGATTCCCTGAATCGTACCAACCACACTGCCAATCGATTCGACGCTCTCTTCAACCTGATTAACAGCTTGAGCAGAGGCGGAAATGTCTTTCGATAAATCACTGATTTTCTGCACTGTCCCTTGCACAAAGCGCTGACCACTTTCCGCCTGACCAGACGCATTCTCCGTTAGCGAGGAAGCATTTTGTGCATGATCAGCAACAGTCTGTACTGTGGACGACATTTCACTCATCGCCGTTGCCAGTTGATCAATCTCGTTAAACTCTTCTTGTGCTGACTCTTTGGTTTCTGACATGCTCATAGTCATGACTTCAGTCAGCCCTGCAAGCTCTTGTGATGCGTCAATTTGTAGCTTGATCATTTCCTGCAGTTGCATCCGTGTCTTTTCCAGTTCACGTGCCACATCACCGTATTCGTCTTTACAGTCCATCTCAATCGGTACCGATAGATTGCGGTCCGCCATTAACTTGATAGAGTCACTAAGATACTGTGTCTGACGCAGCATGATACGTGCTGCAAACAAGAGTAAAACGACAAATACCACGATCATGGCTGCCGTCTGCCAGGCCACCTGTACCATGTAAGCTTCGTAATGTTCCTGAGCAACCTGAGCGTTTTGAGTAGCGGCGAGAAGAGAATCATAGAAGGTGCTCGCATCCCATAATTGCTTGCCGATGATCAGAATGGTACTGAACACCATCAACATCACCATCTTGGGAACCAGACGAATATCCGTGATCACTCGCTCCCATGGCTTAAATGCCATTTTGGTCATTGTTAGTTCTCCGCTAAGTCTTATATATTGTTTTTATTCCTGATAACTGTCAGGACACTATTAACTATCGCTCGTTACCATCATCTAGATAGCGAATATGTATTTATTTTGAGCCTCGTATGAATAGAAATGATATCAAATCTGATACAAAACCAATGAGCTTACTGTCACTAATCCTGTCTTTCATGGCGTTATTTGTGATCTCTGGCCTGCTGTTTTTCCCTCTAAGCAGCCAAACGCGTCAGGTTCTTATCGGCTTAGACTTTATTATCTGTAGCGTCTTTCTCCTTCAACTGAGCATAGATTTGATCCGCGCAACAGATCGTGTGCAATTTATGAAACGGCATTGGATAGACTTCCTAGCTAGTATTCCTATGATTGAGCCGTTGCGCTTTGCGCGCCTGTTCCACATCTTGCGCGTGATTCTAGTCATCCGCTCAAGTAACTTTCTCATCAAGCAGTTGCTGGTAAATCGCCGAGAAACAACCCTTGCATCGATTCTGTTGTTAATGGTGGTCTTGCTGACCATAGGCTCGAGTATGATGTTGTTTGTTGAAGGCAAATCACCTGATGCCAATATTCAAACTGGCGGCGATGCGATGTGGTGGGCACTCGTCACCATTTCAACGGTGGGTTATGGGGATCATTTCCCTGTCACGGACGCAGGTAAAATCTTAGCCTCTGGGTTGATCATCTGTGGCGTTGGCATTTTCGGTATGATTTCAGGTTTGATCACTTCGCTGATCACCTCACCGACGGAAGTTCAAGCAAGACGTTCTGAAAACAAAGAGCGGCTATTGTTAGAGCTGGTACAAAAGCAAGATGAAATTCTGCGCCGTCTAGACCGATTAGAACAGCAGGAAGAAAAAAAACGGGAGCCGTAAAGCTCCCGTTTCACAAATCACTATTATCCACTTAGTCTTGCCAGTAAGGCTCCGCTTCAATACAGATAATGCGAGTCTGTTCCATGGCATGAAGAATGGAGCTCTCTTGGCGAGACAACCAGCGCTGAAGCTGTTCTTGTTCATCACCTTCCAGCTTATCGACCATATTGTCTAACGTGCGGAGTTTAAGGAGATCATCGATACCGTGGAGTAAATCGCTCCATGGTAGGCGGAAACTGTTGCGCTCTTCAAAATCGAACAAACTCGCGAAGCTCACCCCCGTATAAAGGTTACGCATCAGGCGATATTGTTGATCAATATAGTCCTGACTGTTCAGCGCACGCTCTGGCGGAAAGGCTTCCATTAACTCAGCCCAAGTGCGATCCAACTGCTTCACAGAAAAAGGTTCAACCGTTAGTGCCATCTTGTCGCGCGCTTTGTCATCAAGAAATGGCTGCCAGCCCCGGGTCAGGATCCAACGACTGAGATCAAGCAAAAGACCCGTGTATCTGGCGGAATTGAGTAACGTCAGCATCTCTTCACGATCAGGCAAGGCTTCTTGAACCAATTTCAGCTCACCGACCAGAAACTTACGCGCATCAAGCTTACGCAGAGCATGACCTTTATCGTCGAGTAACGCTTCTAAATAGTCATAGTCATTTAACCATTCTAGCTCTTGCTCAAGCCACTTGAGTTCCTGACGTACTAATGCACTAGCACGACGAGGGACCACGCCTCCGTATACCGTCAGCAGTTGACGAATAAAACTGATAGAGCTTTTAATTTCATTCAAGGCTTCTACCGATTCACGCTCAACATAAATTTGCTCGTGGTAATGCCAGTGTGACAAACCATGCTCCAAAGAGTTGATAAAGCAAGACTCAACCGTGTCGTGTTTGTCCGTACTGACTAAAGCCAGCGGTTTGACGTCATCGCCAGTGTAACCACTTGCTAAACGATAACCTTTAGCCGCCTTGCTGAGATTACCAAGGCGCATGCCCCCTTCTTCAGAGAAGCTACGCGCAAGCGTAAATAGAGCGTCTGTTTGGCCTGATTTCAGCTCTAGCTCTACTTCACAAATCGGGTCTTCTTTATCACCTGCTTCTACTTTGCCCTGATCGAAAGCGACTTCGATTTGGCTGCCGTCTGGCATGGCAATCAACCATTGCTCACGAGTGAAGTTTGTCGAGAAAAGCGGGGTAAGTTCGGATTGCAGCGTTTCAGTGTCTTTGCCAGTCGGCCAGATATCTGATGGGTGAAGAGAAAGAAGCGGATCATTGCTGTCATGCTCGGCGTTGAATTCAGGTCGCTGGTGTAAACCTGCCACCACACGTCCGGACGTCTTGACCGTCTGGACATACACATCGTCAAAACGGCGAATTCTTAAGCCAATGTCATGCTGGCGTAACCAATTGTCGGGAGTATCAAAGTAGGTATTTCCTAGCTCACGACAACTGTGCTGAAGTACTTTGGTTTGGGAGATTTTATCTCGTAAAGCATTTGAAAAATCAGGAGAAACAAAAAACTTCAGTTCTATCTCGGTTTCCATAGTTATACCTTTTAAAGCAGATACAAACAGGATATTGCCAATTTTCGTACTGGGCAAGAAAGAAATATCGCAGCAATGATGATCTAAAACAGTTTTAATGATGGATTTAATGCGTTAACATGCGCGCCTTTATAGCCATCGTTCAACATTTCACCACGAATGGTGTATGTTATTTTTAGGTTATATTAATTAGGTTGAATGACCATGCCAGTAAATACAATTATGGGGTTATTTGCAAAGTCCCCAATTAAGCCTTTGCAGCGCCACGTAGTGTGTGTCAACGAATGTTGTTCTCACCTAGTGAATTTCTTTGAAGTCAGTTCAAAGGGTGACTGGGAAAAAGCATCAGAAATTCGTGCACAGATTTCTCACCTTGAGAAAGAAGCTGACGTACTTAAGCGCGAAATTCGCCTTAAACTTCCTCGCGGTTTGTTTATGCCAGTAGATCGTAGCGACATGCTTGAACTACTGACTCAGCAAGACAAACTGGCAAACCTAGCAAAAGATATTGCTGGCCGTGTATACGGTCGTCAATTGACTTTCCCAGAGCCTCTCCAAGAAAACTTCATTGCGTATGTTAAACGTTGTCTCGATGCAGCGAATCAGGCGCAAAAAGTCATCAATGAGCTCGATGAGTTATTGGAAACTGGATTTAAAGGCCGCGAAGTAACGCTTGTGGCTGAAATGATCCATCAACTGGATGTGATTGAGGACGATACTGACGCGATGCAGATTCAACTTCGCCAACAACTGATGGCGGTTGAAAACGATCTGAATCCGATCGATGTAATGTTCCTTTATAAGATTCTTGAATGGGTAGGTGGCATAGCTGATCAGGCGCAACGTGTTGGTGCGCGTCTAGAGCTAATGTTGTCTCGCTCATAAACAAATAAGTTAACCAAATAACGAAGAGCATTTTAATAGCACTCCCCTGATAGGCGTTAAATAATGAGACGCCGAAGGGGTTTTTTCGTGCCGAATTTGCTCCGCTTGTTATCAACAACTAGGTATTACGATGGATATCCTTGCGAACTACGGCACTGTCCTGATTATTATTGCAGCAGTTTTTGGCTTTATGATGGCTATTGGTATTGGCGCGAATGACGTAGCCAATGCGATGGGTACATCGGTAGGCTCTAAAGCGCTAACCGTAAAACAAGCGATCATTATCGCGATGATCTTTGAATTTGCGGGGGCATACCTTGCAGGCGGTGAAGTAACCGACACTATCCGTAAAGGCGTAATCGAAACGTCACTCTTTGCTAGCCAGCCGGACGTTCTTGTCTTCGGTATGATGTCAGCCCTTCTTGCGGCAGGTACATGGCTTCTTCTTGCTTCTTATATGGGTTGGCCTGTATCAACTACTCACTCGATCATTGGTGCCATCATCGGCTTTGCCTGTGTGTCTGTGGGTACCGAAGCGGTCGATTGGGGCTCAGTTCAAGGCATCGTAGGTAGCTGGATCATTACTCCAGTCATCTCAGGTTTCTTTGCGTACGTGATTTTCGTCAGCGCCCAGCGCTTAATCTTTGATACCGAGAAACCACTCTTCAACGCTAAACGTTTCGTCCCAGTCTACATGTTCATCACTACCATGGTGATTGCGCTGGTAACGATCAAAAAAGGCCTTAAGCACGTTGGTCTGCACCTTTCTGACGGCGAAGCATGGATGTGGGCAGCTGCGGTATCTGCACTGGTTATGGCGGGCGGTTACTTCTACATTCAGAAGAAATTCTCAAGCCGCGAAGATGATCACGGTTTCGCTGGCGTAGAAGGTATCTTCAGCGTACTTATGGTTATCACAGCATGTGCAATGGCATTCGCTCACGGTTCAAACGACGTTGCTAACGCGATTGGCCCTCTGTCTGCAGTTGTATCTACCATTGAACACATGGGCGAAATCACAACTAAGAGCACCATCGCTTGGTGGATTCTACCTCTTGGCGGTTTCGGTATCGTTGTTGGTCTGGCGACGCTTGGTCACAAAGTAATGGCAACTGTTGGTACAGGCATCACTGAACTGACACCAAGCCGCGGTTTCGCAGCTCAGCTAGCAACAGCGTGTACTGTTGTTCTGGCATCAGGTACTGGTCTTCCTATCTCGACCACACAAACACTAGTTGGTGCGGTATTAGGTGTTGGTTTTGCTCGCGGTATCGCAGCATTGAACCTAGGTGTTGTACGTAACATCGTTGCATCTTGGATTGTGACCCTGCCAGCAGGTGCACTACTTGCGGTTGTGTTCTTCTACGCAATTCAGGCAATGTTCATCTGATGAGCAAGTCAATGATGTGTTAACACACTGTCATTATTGACTCAAATCCACAGAAAGGGAGGCTCAGCCTCCCTTCTTTGTTGCAGTGACTGGGGAAACTACTTACTATTTGGCACTAGCAAGTTATAGACAAAAGACTGTTAAAGGATTTACCGTGAAAAAACTGGTTTGCTTCGTTCTAGCATCACTGCTCGCTGTTCCAGCAGCAATGGCTCAAGACCGATACATTTCTGATAAGCTATTTACCTACATGCACTCTGGTCCTAGCAACCAATTCCGCATTATCGGCAGTGTCGATGCCGGTGACAAAGTGAAGCAACTTTCGACCAACCGAGATACTGGCTACACCCAGATTGAAGACGCCAAAGGTCGCAAAGGCTGGGTAGAAAGCCGTTTCGTCACAAGACAAGAAAGCATGGCGCTTCGTCTTCCTAAACTAGAGAAAGAACTGGCAGATGTTAAAGGAAAGCTTGCCAATGCTCGATCTAGCGCTGACCAAGAAAAAGCAGGTCTAGCGGATTCACTAGAAAACCGTAATCGCCAGATTGCCGACCTTGAGAAGAGCTACGGTGAAATCAGTCAACAACTGACAGCCTCACAAGAAGAAGTCCGTAATCTACGTGCTAAGCTGGATACGCAGAAAGATGACCTACTACTGAAGTACTTTATGTACGGTGGTGGTGTAGCGGGTATTGGATTACTATTTGGCCTGCTCTTGCCACACATTATTCCACGCAAAAAACGCTCTCCATCTGGCTGGGCTTAAATACAGAACATCAAAAAAGGTCGCCTTGGCGACCTTTTTTATTATCCTTTCCAGTCATATAAAGCTGGCACTTCAATCACCGAGCCTTTAAATGAAATCGCACTGCGTTGCGGTTCAATGTGCTGCAACTGAATGTCATTGCTAATCCAGTCACCTTCGCGATATTCGGTCCCATTGACTTTCACCCAACGTTTGTCTGGGTTGCTTGAGTAAACGTGTGTCTGGAAATTCAGCGGTGGCAGCTTTCCTTGCCACTGGCGGCTGTGTATCGCTAGATCGGACGCCTCACTGTCATCATATTTCGGCTCTGGGTTTGCACTCGACTCCAGTGCAGATTCAACCCGCATAGCCAGTTCAGGTGATAAGCCAGATAAATCTAAACCATCCAATAGTGTACTGTTTTGTGACTGAGCAGGCGGCTGAACGCGCGGTAGAACAGGTTCTTGAGGTTGAACCACTGGTGGTTGAGTTTCTTCGCTTGCCACTTCTATATGACCAGTGTCAGCCTTAGCATATTCGTAAGTTTCACGAAGCTCGCTAAATGATGGGTAAGGCAAAGTCTGATACGCAAACGGGACTTCTAGCACTTGAGGTTTCGCTTGATGGCTCGCCTGCCATTGCCCTCGTTGCTCGAGGTAACTCTGATATGTACTTAGAGCTCCCGTCACCAACGCAGGGGCAACAATAACCGTAGCTAACAACCAGCCTGATACCGTCCGTCGAGGTCGCACATCATTGACTGATTGGTAATGATTCACGCCGTTAAATGTCTGATGGTTTTGCTCAGAGTGGTCTAAAGCCTGCAGTACTTTTGACATTATGCTTTCTCCTCTGAGGCAGTTAACGAAGGGGCATGCTCTTGAGATAACTTTTCAAGACGCTGCAAGGTTCTTCGTCCGGCAATGCCATCCACATGGAGTCCCTGCCATTGCTGGAAAAGCTCAACCTTACGCATCAGTTCCTGATCATAAACATCGGACTCTCTTTCGGGCTCACCCAGAACTTTAGACAAACGATCATCCAATTCAGCGATCGCACGTCCTGACATATTAGGTTTCAAAGTCTGATGCCAGTAACCTTGCCAGATCTGGTGATATTGCCCCTGCCATAATTCCTTGAGCTTGGAGATAGGCAGTTCAATTCGCTCCGTTCCTAACAAGAGCTGAGCAGAATTCTGTGTGAGCTTATATAGCACAGCATAACTTTGCAGGCTGTCTTTGCTGAGAGACAAAAGCACGGGAACATTAGCTTGTCTGAGCGTATTCAGCGTGCCGCGTGATTGAGTACAACGGAACGCACTTTGGTCACTTTGCTGGCAAAGACGCTCAGCCACAGACGCATTCAGCCCCCACACATGATAAAGCTCCGCAATACCCTGCTGGAAATCCGTTGCACGAGCAAGAGTGGATTGTAATTCAACAGGAAAAACTTCCTTTTCTATCGCTTCCACATTTGACGCTGGGTACGCTTCACTTAGGTGCGCTTCAATCGACGCACTGAAAAGCATTGGAGCTAACCAATAACTACCGACAGCCAGTACAGCTCCTACGGCAGCGGCAATACCAATTGGAGAACGCTGTGGCAATGAAGGCACTGGTTGAGCGGGCTGATGATACGAGGTTTGAAAACTCATCACCTCTTCACAAGCCGCTTCAACACTTGAATGGCTCGGTACCGCTTCTCCGATGCTGTAAGCTCGTTTTAAAGCCGCATCACAAATCAGATTAATCAGGCGTGGAATACCCAGCGACTGCTGAGCAATATGCTTGAGCGACTTAGCAGAAAGCAAACTCGCTTCGCCACCCGCCAATTCAAGACGATACTGAATATAACTGGCGGTTTCTTTGCTATCCAATGGCAACAGGTGGTATCGCCCCGTAATACGCTGCGCTAGCTGGCGCAATTGAGGCATCTGCAATTTCTGTTGTAACTCTGGTTGGCCAACAAGTAGCACTTTGAGTAGCTTCTGGTTGTCCGTTTCAAGATTAGTCAATAAGCGCAACTGCTCTAGCACTTCAGCGGACAAATGCTGTGCTTCGTCGATCACCAGCAAAGTCTGAATACCATTCGCATATGTACTTAGCAGAAATTCATGAATCTTCTGATTCAGTTGTTTGAGCGTTGCGCCAGATTGATACTCAATCGAAAATTCATCGCAGATTGCTTCAAGCAACTCTATGCTTGAAAAGGTAGGGTTGAGGATTAGACCAGGCTGAGTATCCGTACCGAGTGATTTCAGCAATGCGCGTGCAACGGTTGTCTTCCCGGTACCAACTTCACCAGACAACATCGCAAAGCCCCCACCCTCGCCAAGGCCTACTTGTAAGCGAAACAGCGCTTCTTTGTGCCTTTGGCTTTGGAACAGGAAACGAGAATTCGGCACAATCGAAAACGGCAGCTCTGTGAATCCAAAATGTTGTTTATACATACTTCTCGTCTCTGGGAATTTACCGATAAGAAAAGTACCATTGCTGGCATGAATAGCCAATTCTAAAATCCGAATTTAAGAGAGACATCTGTGCAAATATTTCTGGTTGGTGGTGCAGTCCGCGATAAACTGCTGAAAATCGACGTTTACGACCAAGACTGGGTCGTGGTTGGCGCATCGCCTCAGGTATTACTGGACCAGGGGTTTGTTGCTGTTGGAAAGGACTTCCCTGTGTTCCTACACCCTAAAACCAAGCAAGAGCATGCCCTAGCAAGAACCGAACGCAAAACTGGCTCAGGCTACAAAGGCTTTGATTGTTATTTTGCTCCTGATGTCACCCTTGAAGAGGACCTGATTCGCCGAGACCTGACTATCAATGCAATGGCAGAAGATGAGCAAGGTCGGATTATCGACCCTTACGGCGGCCAAAAAGATCTCAATGATCGCGTTCTTCGCCACGTTTCAGATGCTTTTACAGAAGATCCTCTTCGCGTACTTAGAGTCGCGCGCTTCGCGGCGAAATTGCATCACCTTGGTTTTACCATCGCCCCAGAAACTCAACAGCTAATGGCTCAGATTGTCCAGTCTGGAGAGCTAATTCATTTAACGGCTGAACGTGTGTGGCAGGAATGGCACAAATCGCTATCAACCCAAGATCCACAGATTTTTCTATCGGTCCTGCGTGACTGCGGTGCCCTCAAAGTGATACTTCCTGAATTGGATCGCTTGTTTGGTGTACCTCAACCAGAAAAGTGGCACCCAGAAATTGATACCGGTATTCACAACCTTTTAGTGGCGAAACAGGCTGCCCTACTCAGCCCCTCTAACAGAGTGCGCTTTGCCGCGCAGATGCACGATTTAGGCAAGGGAGTGACCCCAAAAAATGAGTGGCCGAGCCACAAGAAGCACTGTCACACGGGCCTTAGCATCATCAAAAAACTGTGTGAGCGTGTCCGTATTCCGAATGAATATCGCGATCTTGCGTTAATGGTGTGTGAGCAACACTCCAATATCCACCGAGCAGCAGAGCTTAGAGCCGATACCATTATCAAGATCCTCAATGGCTTTGATGTATGGCGTAAGCCCGAACGTTTAGAAGAAATCTTGCTGTCTTGCATGGCTGACAGCCGCGGTCGTACCGGCTTCGAAGATATTGAGTACCCTCAAAAAACTATTTTTGAGCAGGCATACCAAGCAGCACTGGCGGTTAACGTTCAAGACATCATACAAGATGGATTCAAAGGTTCCGCAATACGAGGAGAAATGGAGAAACGCCGAATAGAAGCCGTTCGGGTAACAAGAGGTTAAACATTGCATTCAAAGAAAGGCAAAACCCGAAAAACCTAGCGTTAGTGCCTGCTTGACTTACCCCTGCCTAGTCTCTTCCCTAAAAACAAAAACGCCCCCGAAACCGGAGGCGTTTTTAAAGCTTTAAGCTAATAATTCAAGCTATGAATTACTGACCTTTAACTTCTTTTAGACCGTTGTAAGGAGCTTTAGCACCTAGAGCTTCTTCGATACGGATTAGTTGGTTGCTTTCTTTTAGGTGTAGCAGCAACACGGTCAGAACGTCTCATAGTTCCTAAGCTCTAAAACGCAAAATGCCTCACTAAAAAGTGAGGCATTCATTAAAGCTTTAAAGCTAATAATGCAAACTATGAATTACTGACCTTTAACTTCTTTAAGACCGTTGAAAGGAGCTTTAGCGCCTAGAGCTTCTTCGATACGGATTAGTTGGTTGTACTTAGCAACACGGTCAGAACGGCTCATAGAACCAGTCTTGATTTGACCTGCAGCTGTACCTACCGCTAGGTCAGCGATAGTTGCATCTTCAGTTTCGCCAGAACGGTGAGAGATTACTGCTGTGTAACCTGCGTCTTTAGCCATCTTGATTGCAGCTAGAGTCTCAGTTAGAGAACCGATTTGGTTGAACTTGATTAGGATAGAGTTAGCTACGCCTTTCTCGATACCTTCAGCAAGGATCTTAGTGTTAGTAACGAATAGGTCGTCACCAACTAGTTGAAGCTTGCTACCTAGTAGTTCAGTTTGGTGCTTGAAGCCATCCCAGTCAGATTCGTCTAGACCATCTTCGATAGAAACGATTGGGAATTGGTTAGCTAGCTCAGCTAGGTAGTGGTTGAACTCTTCAGAAGAGAAAGTCTTACCTTCGCCTTTCATGTTGTAGATGCCAGCTTCTTTGTCGAAGAACTCAGATGCCGCACAGTCCATCGCTAGAGTAACGTCTTTACCTAGTTCGTAACCAGCAGCTGCAACAGCTTCTGCGATAACTTCTAGAGCTTCAGCGTTAGACTTAAGATTAGGAGCGAAACCACCTTCGTCACCAACTGCAGTGCTGTAGCCTTTAGACTTAAGAACTTTAGCTAGGTTGTGGAATACTTCTGCACCGATACGTAGACCTTCTTTAAGAGTCTTAGCGCCAACTGGTTGGATCATGAACTCTTGGATGTCAACGTTGTTGTCTGCGTGCTCACCACCGTTGATGATGTTCATCATTGGTAGAGGCATAGAGAACTGACCAGCAGTACCGTTTAGTTCAGCGATGTGCTCGTATAGAGGCATGCCTTTAGCCGCAGCAGCAGCTTTAGCGTTAGCTAGAGAAACAGCTAGGATTGCGTTAGCACCGAACTTAGATTTGTTCTCAGTACCGTCTAGCTCGATCATTACTGCGTCGATTGCAGCTTGGTCTTTAGCGTCTTTACCAACTAGAGCTTCAGCGATTTCACCGTTTACCGCTTCAACAGCTTTAAGAACACCTTTACCTAGGAAACGAGCTTTATCGCCATCACGTAGCTCAAGAGCTTCACGTGAACCAGTTGATGCGCCAGATGGAGCAGCAGCCATACCTACGAAACCGCCTTCTAGGTGTACTTCAGCTTCTACAGTTGGGTTACCACGTGAGTCGATGATTTCACGACCTAGAACTTTAACGATCTTAGACATTAATGTTTCCTCTCGTTCAAATATAAATGTCAAATTTAAAAGGCAGCAGCACAACCTTCGCCACTGCCCGTATCCTTTTTACTTCTCTAATTCGCCGCGTTGGAATTCACCAGCCGCTTTTACGAACCCTGCGAATAGTGGGTGACCATCGCGAGGTGTCGAAGTGAACTCTGGGTGGAATTGAGCCGCTACAAACCATGGGTGAGCTGGATTCTCAATAACTTCCACAAGTTTCTTATCTGCTGACAGGCCTGACACTTTTAGGCCCGCTTTTTCAATTTTTGGACGCAGATTGTTGTTCACTTCGTAACGGTGGCGGTGACGTTCATGAATCGTCGCGCTACCGTAGAGTTCACGAGCTTTAGTCCCTTTCTCTAGGTGACATAGCTGCGAACCAAGACGCATCGTACCGCCTAGGTCAGACTTTTCGGTACGTTCTTCAACTTTACCTTCGCCGTCTACCCACTCTGTGATCAAACCTACCACAGGGTACTTCGTCTCTTTGTTAAATTCTGTTGAATGTGCACCTTCCATACCCGCAACGTTACGCGCGTATTCAATCAGTGCCACTTGCATACCCAGACAAATACCTAGGTAAGGAAGCTTGTTTTCACGAGCGTATTGCGCAGCACGGATCTTGCCTTCCACCCCACGATCACCGAAACCACCAGGTACCAAGATAGCATCTAGACCTTCCAGCGCTTCTTCACCTTTGGTTTCTACGTCTTGTGAGTCAACGTACTTAATCTTAACGCTCAAACGGTTCTTCAGACCTGCGTGTTTCAGCGCTTCGTTGACTGACTTGTAAGCATCCGGCAGTTCGATGTACTTACCGACCATACCAATGGTCACTTCTGCCGTTGGGTTTGCTTCTTCATAGATAACCTGTTCCCACTCAGTCAGATCAGCTTCAGGAGCAGAAATACCGAAACGAGAACAAACTAGGTCGTCAAGACCTTGAGATTTGATCAATTGAGGGATCTTGTAGATTGAATCTACGTCCTTCATAGAGATAACCGCTTTTTCTTGCACGTTACAGAAAAGAGCGATCTTCTTACGCTCGTTCGCTGGGATCATGCGATCAGAGCGACAAACAAGAATATCTGGTTGGATACCGATAGACAGCAGCTCTTTAACTGAGTGCTGAGTCGGCTTAGTTTTCACTTCACCTGCTGCGGCAAGGTAAGGAACCAGTGTCAGGTGCATGAACATAGCACGCTCACGGCCTAGCTCTACAGCCAGCTGACGAATTGCTTCCATAAATGGTAGTGATTCAATATCACCAACCGTACCACCCACTTCAACGATAGCAACGTCATGACCTTCAGAACCTGCGATTACGCGGTCTTTGATGGCGTTAGTGATATGAGGGATAACCTGAATCGTTGCGCCTAGGTAATCACCGCGACGCTCTTTGCGTAGAACATCTGCGTAAACACGACCGGCAGTGAAGTTGTTGCGCTTAGTCATCTTGGTGCGAATGAAACGCTCGTAGTGACCAAGGTCTAGGTCAGTTTCTGCGCCATCTTCCGTAACGAACACTTCACCGTGCTGAGTTGGGCTCATTGTGCCCGGATCAACGTTGATGTAAGGGTCAAGCTTCATCATAGTCACTTTAAGACCACGAGCTTCAAGAATAGCGGCAAGAGATGCTGCTGCAATACCTTTACCTAGAGAGGATACAACCCCGCCAGTAACAAAAATGTAATTTGTCGTCATGTTTAACCTGAAATTGGTTGAATGAGGGAAATGGATTTCTTCTGGACGGGAGATAAATATACCAGAAGACCCTTATCGCCACAACGTGAAATCTATCACACTGTAATTTTTTATTTTTTGCTTCAAATCAAATTCGAGCAGCTCGATACACTGGGTTTATTGTTGCGACTCTCGCCGTTTCACCTCATCCCACATGCTATCAAGTTGCTGTAAATCGAAGTCCGTCAACTGCTTACTTTGCTCAGCCACCATCTTCTCAACACTTTTAAATCGACGAGAGAATTTGAGGTTTGCTTTGCTTAATGCCGATTCAGGATTTTGTCCAAGATGACGGCTTAAGTTGACGACCGCAAACAACAAATCCCCAAGCTCAAGCTCTACTTTTTCATCATCGGGGGCAACTTGCAGCGCCTCATCCATGACTTCATCGACCTCTTCGCGCACCTTGCCCACAACCGGACCTAGTGAGTCCCAATCAAAACCAAATTTAGCGCACTTTGTCTGAATTTTGGTCGCTCGTGAAAGGGCCGGGAGCGAACTCGGTATTGAGTCTAGGATACTTTGCTCTTTTTTGCCGACTTCGGCTTTTTCTTTGGCTTTTTCCGCTTCCCAGTTGGCGTTGATTTCTTCGTCCGATTCAAATTCAACATCAGAAAAAACATGGGGGTGACGGCGAGTCAGCTTCTCATTCACTGTGTCAACAACATCTGAGAATTCAAACAGCCCCTGCTCTTTCGCCAGTTGGCTGTAAAAAATCACCTGAAACAACAAATCCCCTAGCTCTTCCTGCAAATTCGGCCAGTCACGATTATGAATCGCATCCACCACTTCGTAGGTTTCCTCAATGGTATGAGGAACAATTGTGTCAAAGCTTTGTTTTAGGTCCCAAGGGCAACCATTCTCAGGGTCACGAAGCTGCGACATTATCGCTTCTAGTCGTTCAATCGGGTGATTCATAATCTTTGTTCCTTTAAACCTATCTAAAGAAAAAGGTGAGCGGTACAACCACTCACCTTTAAAAATTTATTGTCATCCCCAATCGCTCGTTTCACTCTAGGGAATGACTACTCTTTTTTACTAAGTAGTTGGCTCTTCTAACAAGGCAACAAACTTACGAGACTCCTGAACATAGCTTGCCTATGTGATGGAGCGAGTATAGTGAAGTTAACGCTGTTAGAAAGCCAAATACGACGTAAAAACTAGCCGAGGCGTTTTACCGACATAACATCTTTAATCTGTTCAACTCGCTTCGACACACGCTGCAGAATCTCAATGTTAGTGACCTCTAGATCAAAGTCCATAATCGATAGCTGCTTACGGTAATCAACACGGCTCTTCATGCTGGTGACTTTGATTTTCTCGTTGGCAAACAAGGTGGTGATGTCTTTGAGTAGTCCACTACGCTCCATCGCTTCCACACGGACGGTCAGGATGTAAGAACCAACAAAACCACTGCCCCAAACGGTATCGATGATACGCTCTGGAGCGTGATGACGCAGCTCTTCAAGCTGTTCACAGTCGGCGCGGTGAACCGAAATACCTCGACCTTGAGTGATATAACCTGCGATTTCATCCCCTGGAATCGGCTGACAGCAACGCGCAAGGTGCGTCATCAGGTTATCAACCCCTTCCACAACCACTGCGTCTTTCTTAGGACGGCTTTGCGCAGGCGCTTTGGTTTCAGCTTCCTGTAACTTCTCTAGCGCTTGCTGATCTTCTTCCTCGGCAGTGGGCTTATTCACCAAGGCATTAATGTGGTTAATGATCTGGTTGATACGCAAGTCACCACTGCCGACACCAACATACAATTCGTCGGCACTGTTGACGTTAAAGCGCTTCAACGCATACTGCTCGGCGTCTTTCAGTGTCGCGTTGATTTTGGCCAGCTCGGCTTCAAGAATCTCTCGGCCCGCTTCTAGGTTCTTTTCACGTGATTGTTTACGGAACCAAGCATTGATCTTAGCGCGCGCTCGACCAGATGTGACAAATCCCATTGATGGATTCAGCCAGTCACGAGATGGATTCGGCTCTTTAGCCGTGATGATTTCGACCTGATCGCCCATCGTCAGTTTATGGGTAAACGGTACTATACGCCCTGCAACTTTGGCGCCGATACAACGGTGCCCGACTTCTGAGTGAATGTGGTAAGCAAAATCAAGTGGCGTCGCGCCCATAGGCAGGTCGACCACATCGCCACGAGGCGTAAACGCGTAAACGCGATCATCAAATACCTGACTACGTACTTCATCAAGCATTTCGCCGGAATCTGACATTTCTTCCTGCCAATCAAGCAGTTTACGCAGCCAAGTAATTTTCTCGTCGTAGCCACTTCGGCCACCGCCACCTTCTTTGTATTTCCAGTGCGCTGCAACGCCAAGCTCCGAGTCTTCGTGCATGTCTTTAGTACGAATCTGGATCTCGATGGTTTTCCCTTCAGGGCCAAGAATCACAGTGTGGATTGACTGATACCCGTTCGGTTTTGGGTTCGCAACGTAATCATCAAATTCACTTGGTAGGTGTTTGTATTTGGTATGAACAGCGCCTAGTGCTGCATAACAATCCTGAAGTTTGTCGGCGATAATACGAACAGCGCGAACATCAAACAGTTCGTCAAATGCCAGACTCTTCTTCTGCATTTTGCGCCAGATACTGTAAATGTGCTTAGGACGCCCACTTACTTCTGCATTGATGCCTGAAGAGGTAATTTCATTCGAGAGGTCATCCACAAAATCCGTAATGTACTGCTCACGAACGATGCGACGCTCAGAAAGCTGTTTCGCGATCTGTTTATAGGTATCAGGCTGTTGATAACGGAAAGCGTAATCTTCAATTTCCCATTTCAACTGACCAATGCCAAGACGGTTTGCCAGAGGCGCGTAGATGTTTGAACACTCTTTCGCCGCAGCTTGGCGCACTTCGTCCGGGGCTTTCTTTACCTCGATCAGATTACAGATGCGTTCAGCAAGCTTGATGACCACGCAGCGGAAGTCATCGACCATCGCTAATAGCATACGGCGAACATTATCTACTTGAGCCGAGGCAGCGCTGCCTTCCATAGTGACATTGAGCTGTCCCAGTGCCGCCATTTCCTCAACGCCATCAATCAATTTGATCGTTTCTTTGCCGAAATCCTCTTCCAGTGCTTCACGTTCATAAGCCCCACTGGACACCACTGGAAACAACAAAGCAGCCACTAAGGTGGCTTTGTCCATGGAGAGAGTAATGAGAATTTCGATCATTTCACGCCCACGCCATAACAGCAGTGGGCCTTGATCGTTGTCTTGTAGAATGGTTTCACAATGTCGATATACCTCTTTAAGGCGTTTCGACACTTTATTGTCTTGCTCTAGGCTCGCAATCCAATTATCTAGTTCAAACTGTTCGTCTTGATTCAAATGTGCGCTTCTTACCGCAACCATCGTCTTCGTCCTGTAATACTTTTTATCTTCGACCTACCCCGTGTTGAGACTGCTCACCACGGGCTAAGTTCGCATTAATCCTTCACAAAAAGCGCCATTGATTCTAAGTGACTGGTATGGGGGAACATATCTAACATACCCAGTTTCTTTAACTCGAATCCCTGACTTAGCAAGCTCTGAGAATCTCGGGCTAGAGTAGCAGGATTGCAAGAAACATAAACGACTCTTGTCGCACCTAGCGCAGAAACTTGCTCGACAATTCCACTAGCGCCAGCTCGTGCTGGATCGAGCAGTATTTTATCAAACTTTTCTCTCGCCCAGAGCTGACCAGACATATCTTGTTCCAAATTTGCCTGATAAAACTGAGCATTATCAATCTGGTTAACTTGAGCATTATGAGTAGCTTTACTCACCATCTCATCGACCCCTTCAACACCGATAACGCTTTTTACCTGCTTAGCGATAGGGAGGCTGAAGTTCCCTAACCCACAAAACAAATCTAACACTCGATCTTGCTCAGATAACGCCAGCCAATCCAACGCCTGAGTAACCATCTGCGCATTCACTTGTTGATTAACTTGAATGAAATTATTTGGCTCAAACGGGATGTTGACGCCAGTTTCCTGATAAACACCCGCTTCACCTGTTTCAAGCATCAACTGTTCATTGTTTGGCATCAGATAAAGCGTAATCTGATTGAGCTTGGCAAATTCAAGCAGTGCATCATGATCTTTATTGTTCAGTGGCTTGAGGTGGCGCAAAACCAGAATGCGCGTGTTATCTGCTTTCACTAACTCGACATGGCCAATGTTCTCTTGTTGAGAAAAGCGTGATAGCAGCGCATATAAATCAGGCAATAACTCATCCAATTCCGGCGCCAAAACAGGGCAGTGAGTCAGAGTGACGATGTCTTTACTCTGCTTTTTACGGAAACCAAATTTCAGTTGACGCGTTTTTTTATCCACCATGACACTGATGCGAGCGCGGCGACGGTAGCCTTCCGATTCGCCCACTATCGGGGCCTCTAAGTTGAGGCTCTGCCCAGCAAACTTGCTCATCAATTGGCTCAGCGTTTGCTGTTTGTGCATCTGCTGGTGCTCACTACTCAGGTGCTGCATATTACAGCCCCCACATTGCTGATAATGTGGGCAGAAAGGCTCAACTCGTTGTTCACTCGGCGTTTGCACCTTAATCAGCGTCGCTCGTGAGAACTTACTCTTACTTTCGGTCAACTGAGCTAACACTTGCTCTCCCGGCAGTGCCCCTTCAATAAAAATTGGCTTCTTATTTTGATAGGCTATGCCTGCACCGTGATGATCGAGTTTTTCGATTTTCAACGATTGATGCTTAGTGTTGAGTTGAGTTTTCTTTTTCGGTTGGAAGAAACGCGCCATGCTTTGCTCTGTGCCTTTTAACTATTGCTCTGTATTGCTGTCCAGGCGTCACCTTTTCAGGCCTGAATCATTGTCTGAGCCGAACGAGTTTATTATGCTTAAGGATTCGACGGCTTCTTTTATTTGTGGAAGTTATTTTCCCATATCCACACCACGATGTTTAGACAATAATGACAAGATATGGCTTACGCGCCCGCGTTATTACCCTCACACTCGCGCCGACGTTGATCATTGGCCTGTTACTGAGTGCGTTTTTCTCCTTTAATCGCTATCACGACTTGGAAAAGCAGGTCATCAATTCAGGCTTAAGTATTATTGAACCTCTGGCGATTGCCAGCGAAGAGGGACTAAAAAACAACAGCCGCGAATCTGTCCGTCGAATTATCAGTTATGCGCACCGGAAAAACTCAAAGTTTGTTCGCAGTATCGCCGTCTTCGATTACAACCACGATTTATTCGTTACTTCCAACTTTCATCCGAACTTTGAGTCCCTCACCTTTCCACGCAATGAACCTATTCCTCTGCTGGTGACGTCTGATCTTCAGGAGAACACACTGATTTTGCGCGCGCCGATCATTGCCGAGTCCGGTTTGATATCGACGCCTAAAGGGCAAGATACCAATCCAGCCCTTGGCTACATTGCCGTAGAGCTCGACCTCTCTTCCCTGCGCCTGCAACAGTATCAAGAGATTTTCTCTGCGTTTTTAGTACTGCTCTCCGGGTTAGGACTATCAGCGGTGTTTGCTTATCGCCTGATGCATGACGTCACCCGACCGATTTCTCATATGAAGAACATGGTCGACAGAATTCGTCGCGGTCACCTCGATGTTCGAATTGAAGGTAAGATGCATGGTGAGCTTGATTCTCTCAAAAATGGTATCAACGCCATGGCGGTTTCGCTGTCGGAATACCATGTGGAGATGCAACACAGTATCGATCAGGCGACTTCGGACTTACGGGAAACACTCGAACAGCTTGAAATTCAGAACGTTGAATTGGATATTGCGAAGAAACGCGCGCAGGAAGCAGCACGCGTGAAATCCGAGTTCCTTGCCAATATGTCTCATGAGCTTCGCACACCGTTGAATGGCGTGATTGGCTTTACTCGTCAGATGCTCAAAACCAAATTGACCAACAGCCAAGCGGACTATTTGCAGACCATCGAAAAGTCAGCCAATAACCTGCTCAATATCATCAATGACATTTTGGACTTCTCTAAACTGGAAGCAGGCAAGTTGGCACTGGAGAATATTCCGTTTGAGTTCCAGGAAACCCTCGAGGAAGTAGTGAGCTTGCAAGCTACCAGCGCCCATGAAAAAGGCCTAGAACTAACCCTTAAAGTCGATCCTAAGATCCCGGCAGGCTTAGTTGGTGACCCGCTGCGAATCCAGCAAGTACTCACTAACCTAGTAGGTAACTCGATCAAATTTACCGAGCGAGGCAACATCGACATCAGTGTCGAGCTGCGTTCTCAAAAAGAAGATGCGGTTGAATTACAGTTTATGGTGCGCGATACCGGTATTGGTATTTCCGAGCGCCAGCAAGCTCAACTGTTCCAAGCATTCAGTCAAGCAGACGCCAGCATTTCTCGCCGCTACGGCGGGACAGGGCTTGGTCTGGTCATCACCCAAAAACTCGTGAGTCAGATGGGGGGAGAAATCAGCTTAACCAGCCGCCTGCACCAAGGCTCAACTTTCTGGTTTACGCTCAGACTCAACTCAACAGACATGCCAGTGAGCGATTTGCTGGAAACTCAAGTACTGCGACAACGCACCCTGCTACTCGTCGAGCCGAACATGCAAGCAGCCTCGGTGACGCAGCAAACCCTGGTACAAGAAGGGCTAATTGTCACCTACCGCTCATCAATCCCGGAAGAAGCCAGTCAGTTCGATTATGTGCTACTTAATCTCGCACCGAACAAAACCAACGAAGCTGAGCTGGTTGAACAGTGGGTGAAGCAAGCCCAGCAATGTGCGCCTCAAGTGGTAGTGGGTATCCCTAGTACTGCTCTGGCTCTGTCGGATCACCTTATCCAGACACACCATGTTCATTGCATCACCAAGCCATTATCTCGACGAAAACTACTACAAACGTTAGCCGCCAATCAAGAAAGCTTGCCAATGGTTGAGATTGAACCGGCATACAACGAGACGCTACCGTTAACGGTTATGGCCGTCGATGACAACCCAGCAAACCTGAAACTGATCAGCGCCCTCCTCCAGGAGCGGGTCGAAAAAGTGGTGACTTGCACCAACGGCCTCGATGCAGTAGCTCAAGCGGAAACCCAGCATTTCGATATCATCCTGATGGACATTCAGATGCCACACATGGATGGCGTAACCGCTTGTGGCAAAATCAAGCAAACTGAACTTAATGCCAACACTCCTGTGATCGCCGTCACCGCGCACGCGATGAGTGGCGAACGTGACAGACTACTCGGAGCGGGCATGGATGATTATCTCACCAAGCCAATTGAAGAACATGTGCTGCAACAAGTGTTAATGCACTGGAACCCAAATACCACGGAATCTGAAATGGAGAAGCTCGACTTGCCGTCCGATGTTGAGCCTTCAGAACACTCTTCGTCAGCAGTGATCGAACATGACAACATCATCATCGACTGGCAAGCGGCGCTAAAACAATCCGCCAATAAAGAAGATCTTGCCCGTGATATGTTGCAAATGCTGGTCGACTTTATTCCGGAAGTTAGTAGTGTGGTTGAAGCAGCGCTGGAAGAAGATGACTTTGACAGCGAAACGCTGGTTCATCACGTACATAAGCTCCACGGCAGCAGCTCATATTGCGGTGTCCCAAGGCTGAAAAAAGTCTGTGCCACAATAGAGAAAGCTCTGCGTTCAGGTGCAAGCCTAGAAGATATTGAGCCAGAGTTGTTTGAACTGCAAGATGAAATGGAGAAGGTCACCGCGAGTGCGGCACCTTATTTAGATTCGTAGATAACGGTAGCAACGGCGTAATGACGTTCATCAGAAATAGACAGGTGGATATTCTCCACCTGTTTTTTTTGGGCAAATTCTAGAGCTTTACCAGACAACGACAAAAGTGGCGCACCGTGCTCATCATTGGTAATGGTGAAGTCATGGAACGTCACCCCCAATGCAATGCCAGTTCCCAATGCCTTTGACGCCGCTTCTTTGGCAGCAAAGCGCTTGGCTAAAAAACGCCCCTGCTGCTTCAGCGATTGGAAGCGTTGTAACTCGATATCAGTCAAAATACGTCGGGCGAACGCTTCACCACTGCGGGACAGCGCTTTTTCAACACGTTCAATTTCCGCAATATCTGTTCCTAAACCAACGATTGCCATTGTGATTACTTACGCGCTTCTACCATCAGTGCTTTCATATCTGCCACCGCTTTATGCAAGCCATCAAATGCTGCACGACCGATGATAGAATGACCGATGTTTAGTTCATAGATTTCAGGGATAGCAGCAATCGGAGCTACGTTATGGTAAGTCAGACCATGGCCTGCATTCACGGTGATACCTAAGTCAGCCGCATAGCTTGCGCCAGCTGCAATTTTCTTCAGTTCATCTTGCTGATCTTCATCATTCTCAGCATCCGCATAATGACCAGTGTGCAGCTCGATGTAAGGCGCGCCACACGCTTTTGCTGCATCAATCTGTTCACGATCAGCATCAATAAACAAAGAAACTTTAATGCCTGCTTCCGTCAGTATTTTGGTTGCCGCTTTAATTTTTTCTACGTGGCCCGCCACGTCCAAACCACCTTCGGTGGTCAGCTCTTCACGCTTTTCTGGAACCAAACACACGTATTCAGGTTGGGTTTGCAGAGCAATTTCAACCATCTCATCCGTCACAGCCATTTCAAGATTCATACGAGTTTGGATCGTTTCCCTTAGGATACGTACATCACGATCGACAATATGGCGGCGGTCTTCTCTAAGGTGAATGGTAATGCCATCTGCTCCAGCACGCTCGGCGACTTCCGCTGCATGAACAGGATCTGGGTACTTAGTACCGCGCGCGTTACGTAATGTGGCAATGTGATCGATGTTAACACCCAGATAGATTGAGCTCATTTTCCAATACTCCGTGATTTGGGCGCTAAGATTTGCATAAATAGCTCCCGACTCTTTAATGGTTTGCCGCCAAGATACGGCTTTAATGCTATACGTGTAAAGCGTTTTGCCGCTTTAAGTTGTTCTTTTGTGGTGAACCTTCGTTCACTAATCGCAATCAGTTCATTCCCGACGAAAGTCAGATTGTCACGTCGAACTGAAGCGATAAATCCCTTCTGCTCTCGATATCGATAGGTCATCTCAGGTTCAATCGGCTCTCCAGTACCCGCGCAATGCAGAAAGTCGACGCCATACCCCATTGCAGACAGCAGTGCCAGTTCAAAACGACGCAATGCCGGTTCCGGATTCTCACACTGAGCCAGTTCAGTAAGAGCATGCAGGTAATCATGAAACAGGGCTGGCATTGACACTTCCGCCATCAGCACTCGGCCAATCAACTCGTTGACATACATGGCGGAATAAAGGTTGATCCCCGTCAGTGGCAAGCCCAGACTGATCGGCTCCGCTTGACGCAGTGTCTTCATCGATCCTTTACCCGACCACTTAAGTAATAGAGGCGTAAAAGGCTGCAACGCTCCTTTGAGGTTTGAGCGTTTACTGCGCGCACCTTTAGACATTAAAGTGACACGACCGAACTCCTCACTAAAAACATCGAGAATTAAACTCGACTCACTGTAAGGGCGACGGTGAAGAACAAAGCAGCGCTGTAAGCCTTCTGAGGTCATAGAGATTGCCAGATGAATGTTACATAAAAAATAAGGAGCCTGATGGCTCCTTATTCTAACTCATGTTGGAGCGAAGTGAATTCGCTGCCAAGCTTATAAATCGTCGATGTAGCCCAATGAACGCAATGCACGTTCATCATCAGCCCAGCCAGATTTCACTTTAACCCACGTTTCTAGATACACTTTACGGCCGAACAGTTCTTCCATGTCCAGACGAGCTTCACGGCCTATGGTCTTAATTTTCTCACCGCCTTTACCAATCACCATTTTTTTCTGGCCATTACGTTCAACCAGAATCAGTGCATTGATATGGAAGCCATCAGTTTCAGGGTTGTAATCGAAACGTTCAATTTCTACCGTCACCGAATAAGGTAACTCTTCACCTGTGAAGCGCATGAGTTTCTCACGTACAATTTCCGACGCCATAAAGCGCTGAGAACGGTCAGTAACATACTCTTCTGGGAAGTGATGGGCCGCTTTTGGCAGATGCTCACGTACATGCTTACGTAGAACATCGATATTTTTGCCTTGCTTCGCGGAGATAGGCACCACATCAACGAATTCCATCTTCTTCGACATGTCCATCATGTGCAGCATAACGTCGTTACGGTCTTGTACGTTATCGACTTTGTTGACACACAATACCACTGGGAAGTTCGACTTCTGCAGCTTAGTCAGCACCATTTCGTCGTCTTTGGTCCAGTGAGTACCATCAACAAGGAAAAACACTAGGTTCACATCACTCAATGATGAGTTGGCAGCGCGGTTCATTAAGCGGTTGATCGCACGCTTTTCTTCAATGTGAAGACCTGGAGTATCGACATAAATCGCCTGATAATCGCCTTCAGTATCGACACCCATAATGCGGTGGCGTGTTGTTTGGGGCTTACGAGAAGTGATCGAAATTTTTTGCCCAAGAATTCGGTTCAGTAGCGTTGATTTACCCACGTTTGGACGACCAACAATAGCAACAAAGCCACAATGTTGGTTTTCCGGTGAACTCACTTCACCACTCGATGAGAAAAACGCATCGATATCGAATTCGTTGTTATCTGTTGAATCAGTCATTGCTCAGTTGCTCTAGTGCTAGTTCCGCAGCCGCTTGTTCTGCCTTGCGGCGGCTGGTGCCTTTACCTATTACAGGCGATCCGACACCTGCGACTTCACACGACACAGTAAACTGCTGGTTGTGTGCTTCACCTTTAATATTAGTCACTGTGTAGACAGGCAGTGGTTTTCTTCGCCCTTGTAGGAACTCTTGAAGACGCGTTTTAGGGTCTTTCTGAGAAACACCCGGTTGAATCGCTTCAAGGCGTTGCTTATACCAGCTAAGGATAATGCCACGCACCACTTCAATATCACTGTCTAGGTAGATTGCACCTATGATAGCTTCAACAGCGTCAGCCAGAATTGAGTCACGACGGAAGCCGCCACTCTTCAATTCACCTGGACCTAATTTTAAGTGATCTCCTAGTTCGAATTCTCGACCTAGCTCCGCCAGCGTATTACCACGAACAAGTGTCGCACGCATACGGCTCATGTCCCCTTCATTCACTTTCGGGAAACGGTGATAAAGATCGTCAGCAATGACAAAACTTAAAATTGAATCGCCCAGAAACTCAAGACGCTCATTATGTTTTCCATGAGCACTGCGGTGAGTCAGCGCTAAGTTAATAAGCTCTGCATCATTGAACTGATAGCCGAGCTTTTTCTCTAGTTTGGCAATAGGAGAATTCATGCTCTCTCATTAAATTGTTTTTCATTCTCTATAGTTGAGTTGACGCAGCCAAGACGGCTGCGACATCAAATATAACGAGAAATTAGTTAATACCACCGATGCGGTTAAACCTAACACCAGTTGGGATCCATGATGGTAAGAAGCTATCTGCACTGCGTTCGAACTCGAAGCTGATCCAGATACCAACCGCTTTACCAACCAGATTCGCCTCTGGAACAAAGCCCCAGTAGCGGCTGTCTGCACTGTTGTCACGGTTATCACCCATCACAAAGTACTGACCTTCTGGCACAACCCACTCATTAACACCACCACGTGGCTGATAAGCCGACACGCGATCGCGGCGTAATGGGTTCACCAAAATTTGGTGTTCAACTTCACCCAGTTTTTCATTCAGTTGAATCAGTGGCACACCATCTTGGATAAATGGGCTTTCTTCCACATTCGACAACGGCACCTGAGTACATTGGCTTTCGCCTTTAGGTTGAACACACACTTCTTTCTTGCTGCTGTAACGCACCGTATCACCCGGTAGGCCAACAACGCGCTTGATGTAGTCAATGTTTGGCTGAGGTGGGTATTTGAATACTACGATGTCACCACGCTCTGGCTTACCCGTTTCAACCAGTTGTGTACGCCACACTGGGTCCTTTAGACCGTATGCGTATTTCTCAACCAGAATAAAATCCCCAACCAGTAAGGTCGGCATCATTGAGCCTGAAGGAATTTGGAACGGTTCGTAGATAAACGAGCGCAATACCAAAACAGCCGCAATGACAGGGAAAATTGAAACACTGTTTTCAATCCACCATGGCTGCTTTTCCACTTGTTCAGCAGTTGCAGTATCCAGTCCGTTTGTCTGAGCTTCAACTGCAGCGAGTTTAGTCTGACGTTTCTTCGCAAACACCAGCTTTTCCAACACCCAAACAATACCAGTGACCAGAGTGACAATAACCAAGATCAGTGAAAATGTATTTGCCATTGACTTCCCTTACCTCAAAAATACGAAAGTGAAAGAGCCGAAACCCTTTCACTTAACAAGTTCTTATATTGAGTCGTTACCCAACAAATTAATCTTTACCTACGTGTAAGATCGCTAAGAAGGCTTCTTGAGGCAGCTCTACGTTACCGATCTGCTTCATACGTTTCTTACCTTCTTTCTGCTTCTTCAGTAGCTTCTTTTTACGGCTCACGTCACCGCCATAACATTTTGCGATTACGTTCTTACGTAGCTGTTTAACCGTTGAACGCGCAATAATATGGTTACCAATCGCAGCCTGAATCGCAATATCAAACATCTGACGTGGAATGAATTCTTTCATCTTCTCTACGAGCTGACGGCCACGAGTCTGAGATTGATCTTTGTGCGTAATCAATGCCAGTGCGTCCACTTTATCGCCGTTAAGAAGTACATCAACACGAACCATGTTAGACGCTTCAAAACGCTGGAAGTTATAATCCAGAGACGCATAACCACGAGACGTTGACTTCAGACGATCAAAGAAATCGAGTACCACTTCCGCCATCGGAATATCGTAAGTCACAGCTACTTGGTTACCGTGATAAACCATATCAACCTGAACACCACGCTTCTCAACACATAGAGTAATCACATTACCTAAGTAATCTGAAGGTACAAGGATGTTACAACGCGCAATCGGCTCACGAATTTCTTCGATATCATTCACTGCTGGTAGCTTAGCTGGGCTATCAACGTAAAGAATTTCGCCATCCGTTTGCTCTACTTCGTACACTACCGTTGGCGCAGTGGTAATCAGGTCGAGATCGTACTCACGCTCCAGACGCTCTTGGATGATTTCCATATGCAGCATGCCGAGGAAACCACAGCGGAAACCAAAGCCTAGAGCAGCTGAGTTTTCTGGTTCATAGAACAGAGACGCATCGTTTAGACTCAGTTTACCTAGTGCATCACGGAAGTTTTCATAGTCATCCGAAGAGACTGGGAATAATCCGGCGTATACCTGAGGCTTCACTTTCTTAAACCCTGGTAGCGGATCTTCACAACCGTGCTTAGCTAGCGTTAGCGTATCACCAACAGGCGCACCTAGGATATCTTTGATACCACAGACAACCCAACCTACTTCACCCGTTTGCAGTTCCGTCGTGTCTTCCTGCTTAGGTGTGAAGATACCAAGACGATCCACACCCCAAACTTGGCCAGTGCTCATCACCTTGATCTTATCGTTCTTCTTCAGGACACCATTTTTAATACGGACCAGAGAGACAACACCTAGGTAGTTATCAAACCAAGAGTCAATGATCAAAGCTTGCAGTGGCGCTTCTGGATCACCTTCTGGTGCCGGAATCGCAGAGACGATGTTTTCTAGTACGTCTTCAATACCTAGGCCCGTCTTAGCCGAACAGCGCGTGGCTTCCATCGCATCGATGCCAACAATTTCTTCGATCTCTTCTGCTACTCGCTCAGGATCCGCAGCAGGTAGATCGATCTTGTTCAGAATTGGTACCACTTCCAGATCCATTTCGATCGCGGTATAGCAGTTAGCCAACGTCTGAGCTTCAACACCCTGACCAGCATCAACCACCAGCAACGCACCTTCACATGCCGCTAGAGAGCGAGAAACTTCGTAGGCGAAGTCAACGTGCCCTGGAGTATCGATGAAGTTCAATTGGTAGGTTTCACCGTCTTTAGCGGTATAGTTGAGTGTCACACTTTGAGATTTAATAGTGATGCCACGCTCACGTTCAAGGTCCATGGAGTCCAGAACCTGAGCTGCCATTTCACGGTCACTCAATCCACCACAGTCTTGGATCAAACGGTCTGATAGGGTCGACTTACCATGGTCGATGTGGGCGATAATCGAAAAGTTACGAATGTGCTTCATGATTTGGTGTGACTAAACTCTTTAAAATAGGGACATAAGAAAGCCGTCTTGTGACGGCGTTTCAATCAAGTTGGCAGATTCTACCCAATTTCTGTGCACTTCGCACTAGCTAATTGGATCTCCCAAAACCCGAAGTAATATGACTTCTCGCAGCGACTGGCGTTCAAAATTAACGGCCAGACTTTTTGCGCCATAAATGCCTGCCACAGTAAAGATAGCAGATGTCAGGATAGCAATACCTTCGCCAAGACCAAACGCAGGCGCTAATAGCCACTGTCCAACCGCAGCGCCTAGAATCATGGCAAACAACGGCACTAGATAAACCACTGCGGCCGATTGCAGCAGGCTTTTTTCCGGCAAGCCGATTTCCACCACCTGACCTTCTTTAACCCGTTTGCTGGTCACTAGGTGCCAGTGCAGAGACTTGTTTCCCACCGCTTTTGAGACAATACCGGTACCACAGCTTTTTTGCGACGAGCAGCTGCTGCAGCTGGTTTGCTGTTCACAACTCAGCTCCACATCATAGCCCTTAGGCCCTGATTTCACTGCAGATACTGTCGCTAAAGCGGTCATCATTGCGTGGCACTCGCTTGTTTATTGATGGTGACCGATTGAGCAATTCGCTTAGCGGTTGCTGGCGGAATATCTCCGATCACAGAGATCTCTTTGTCACCTTTTACGAAGCTATGAAGTGTGCGACGCCCTTGACGAACCAGTTGGCCTTTAAGTGAGTAATTGTCACTCTCAGACACATAGATGGAAAAACTGAACAGACCATCAGTGTACATCTGAGTTTCGACCATGCGGTTAGTATTCGCCATTCGATAACGGTTCAACTCTTTGGATTCAAACCCTTTCGGAATCCAACCGACCGTCCAAAAGCTTTTCTCTAGCTCGCCTTTTGGCAGGGACAATACGTCGGGCAATTTAACGGTATTCAAACCGCTAAGAATGTCAGAAATCTGATCATTGACGCTATAGGAAATGGTGCGGAACTGTTCCAGCACTTCGCCATCACGATCAACCAGATCAGCTCTTAGTGGAAGCTTAGTTTGCTCATCGATCCACAGGATATAGGAATAGCGTAACCCGTCTTTCGGAGCAATTCTCAATACTTGGCAAGCCGCACCCGCTTCACGCGCTCGACCGACTTGAATAAAGTCGTAAATCTCACTCAGCTCATCAACATTAGAATTTAGAAGCGGGATAGTCGGGGCAACCATGTTACCGGACTCAATGGTAAACGGCTCAACACCAGGCTCAATGTAACTGACCTCATCACCTCGGCGAATCACTTCACGTACAGGTCCACTTAGATAAACAAGGTGAGCGAGTTGCTGACCTTCGCTGCGAGCGTGGCGATACAGCAAAGGTTCGATGCTGTTTTTCTTAATCAGGATATAAGACAGTTCATAATTGAGATGCTGACTGGCTTCGTTCATTTGATGCAACAAAGCCTCTGCAGGTTTTTCTTCTGCAAAGGCTAGTGGCGAACTCAAACTGAACAGTGTCAGCGCACTGATCAGAAATTTTCTCATTCAACTACCGTTTCTGGGTTGTCATTATGCTCTACAGCGTTATCGCTATTGAGGCGAAGCTGTAATTCATAGTCTTGAAGCATGGCGTTAATTCGACGGCGCTGCTCTTGCACGTTAGTTTCACTTGACGCTGTTGGCTGTTCCACCGAAGAACGTGTCAAGCTCACTGGTTCAGCACTGCCTGCAAATGGAATCGTCTGCAGAACAGGCAATTGCTCCGCTTCCGGTTGGCTAGGGTCGCTACCACCATATTGTTGTACGCCTAAGATCACAGCAAGTGACACACACGCGGCAACCGCCACCTGACCAAATTGGCTGAGCCAAGCTGGCAACTGACGACGCGCTTGAGAAGGCGTCGGCTGCGCTTCTATGCGTTGTTCATTAATGTCGGCAATCTTGCCAGAGGTGAACGTTGAATGCGCGGGCTCATCTTCTAGCGCAAGTGCAACGCTGTCTGCAATGTTCCACTCCGGTTTCTCCGGTGCTTCACCTCGCATCACATCACCAATTAAATGGTAATTTTTCCAGGTTTGTAGGCTAGCTTGGTCTTGCTCTAATTCACCGATTAAAGCCTTATCGACCAACTCTCCATCCATGAGTGCTGAAAGTTTCTCTTTGTCAGCCATTCTTTTCACCATTAACGTTACTGGTACTAGCGTTGCAAAAGGGGTTGAATCTTTTTCTCAACCGCTTCACGAGCTCGGAAGATACGCGAGCGCACCGTTCCAACAGGACAATCCATCACCGCAGCGATTTCTTCGTAACTCAAGCCATCAAGCTCGCGCAACGTCATTGCGGTTTTTAAGTCATCAGGTAGTGCTTCGATCGCACTAAAAACTACTTGCTTCAATTCCTTGGACAACGTTAAGTTCTCAGGGTTCGAAATTTCTTTTAATGCACTACCAGTTTCGTAATATTCAGCTTCTTCAGTATCCACATCTTGCGCAGGCGGTCTACGACCCTGAGCGACGATGTGGTTTTTCGCAGTATTAACAGCGATTCGATATAACCAAGTATAGAAGGCACTTTCGCCACGAAAACTTGGTATAGCGCGATACGCTTTAATAAATGCTTCTTGTGCTACGTCAGGTACATCCCCCGGATTATTGACGTAGCGAGAAATAAGATTACATACTTTGTTTTGGTATTTAGTGACCAACAAATTAAATGCTTGCTTATCTCCATTCTGAACTCGCTCAATTAACACTTGATCGGTCAGCTGCTCGTTCATTCGAGCGGGTACTCCTATTGTTATTAACCCCTATCTTGTCAGATATGAGCATTAATTATGCAAAATGTAGTATTGACACCACTGCTTACTTGAGCACTATTGTGACTCAGTAATGAATATAAAGTTCAAACTTTCTTCGAATTTTATTTGAGAAGTGATGGACCAGTAACTTCTGTTCCAGATTGTGGGGACGAAAGAGTTCAAAAGCAATGTTATTTACGAAGAATTGCATTCACTCCAGTGCTACTATAGTGAGCTAACTCTGGTATTTTCAGAGTCCATATTGCAATTTTAAATTGATTTAAGAGCGGGAACGCTCTGTAGCTGACGCTAAAAAGTTGGATTGGCGCCAGTACAACTTAACTCGGGAATTTAAAAGTTTTATGAACGCAAACCGTGAACATCAATGTGATGTGTTAGTGGTGGGTAGTGGCGCAGCCGGTCTGTCGTTAGCGTTACGTGTCGCGGAATATGGCAAAGTCATTGTATTGAGTAAGGGGCCAAGAAGTGAAGGCGCTACATATTACGCTCAAGGTGGTATTGCCGCTGTTTTTGACGAGTCAGACAGTATTGAATCGCATGTAGAAGACACACTAATAGCTGGCGCTGGCCTTTGTGAGCAAGAAACCGTTGAGTTTATCGCTGAAAATGCCAAAGAGTGTGTCCAGTGGCTGATCGATGGTGGGGTCCCATTTGATCGTGAAGATGGTGACAGTGACGAAAAACCTCGTTACCACCTGACGCGTGAAGGGGGTCATAGCCACCGTCGAATTTTGCATGCCGCGGATGCTACCGGTATGGCCATGCAAACGTCCTTGCAAGATAACGCTCACAACCACCCAAATATCACGGTCCTAGAGCGACACAACGCACTCGATCTAATCTGCGAAGATAAAGTCGGTGGCGACAGCAAGAAAATTGTCGGCGCTTATATCTGGAACCGAAACCAAGAACACGTTGAAACGGTTCGAGCCAAGTTTGTAGTACTGGCAACAGGTGGCGCGTCTAAGGTTTATCAGTACACCTCTAACCCTGACGTTTCCTCTGGTGATGGTATTGCGATTGCGTGGCGAGCAGGCTGCCGGGTTGCGAATATGGAGTTCAACCAATTCCATCCAACTTGCCTGTATCACCCTGAAGCACGAAACTTCCTGCTCACCGAGGCTCTGCGTGGTGAAGGCGCTTACCTGCGTCGTCCGGACGGCACTCGCTTTATGCCAGACTTTGATGAGAGAGAAGAGTTAGCTCCTCGTGATGTCGTCGCGCGTGCGATTGACTTTGAAATGAAACGCCTTGGGGCTGACTGCATGTATTTGGACATCAGCCACAAGCCAGCAGATTTCATCGAGAAGCACTTCCCGACCATCTACACACGCCTGATGGACCTTGGCATCGACATGACCAAAGAACCGATTCCGGTTGTACCTGCGGCCCACTACACCTGTGGTGGCGTAATGGTCAATAAACAAGGTGAAACGGATCTGTCTCAACTCTATGCCATTGGCGAAGTGAGTTATACCGGATTACATGGCGCCAATCGAATGGCATCAAACTCACTGCTAGAGTGTGTTGTTTATGCGTGGTCAGCGGCCAACGATATTATCCGCCGAATGGATACTGCCGAACTTCCTCCTTCTCTTCCAGCATGGGATGAAAGTCAGGTTAGCTGTTCTGATGAAGAGGTTGTGATTCAGCACAACTGGCACGAATTGCGTCTGTTCATGTGGGACTATATGGGAATCGTTCGTACCGATAAGCGCCTAGAACGCGCGCTACGTCGTATTCAGTTGCTGCAGCAAGAAACGCACGAGTACTACAGTAACTTCAAGGTATCTAATAACTTACTTGAGCTACGTAACCTACTTCAAGTCGCGGAACTGATGGTGCGCTGTGCAATGGAGCGCAAGGAAAGCCGCGGTTTACACTACACGCTCGACTATCCGGAACTGGCCCCAGACAGCGGCCCAACCATCCTTGAACCAGAGAAAATCGATTCTTAATAATAAAGGGAGCTTAATGCTCCCTTTTTAATATCACTAATAACTGCCGATAGTGCTCTTCCTTAACACTGTCTCGCCAAATTATTCTCTTGCGGCCAACTTTAGGCCAGATCAATATTCCGAACCAGGCTAAGCTCAAAATACTTCTTTGTATCTCGATGGGCTCACCATCCATTTCGCAGGAATCCGTAGAAGAGAAAACTAAGCCCCCTTGCATCGGCTCAGCAAACCAGTTTGTTTGACTATGATATTTAAGGAGTAACGCCACCGTAAAGACGGTAGCCGTCAGCGGGAGTTCGGAAGTAATCAAAAAACAACAGGCCAACATCAGGAAACTGATGTTGGCCTGTTGTGAAACGAATGACGTGGAGGCGAAGAGCCTAACGCACTTTACTGAGGTTGTGGGCAACAATCTTGTCGACCATAGAAGCGTGACCTAAGTTTTCACTGCGACCGTGGCCCATAATCCAAGTAAACAAGTCTGGGTCATCACATTCAAGCAGAGACACAAAGTCACGCTGCTCATTGTCTTTCAGTTCTTCAAAGCACTCTTCAAAGAAAGGCATAATGACAACATCCAGTTCCAGCATTCCGCGGCGACACGCCCATTTAATTCGCGCTTTTTCTTCGGTGGTGTACATTCTAATTCCTCACCTGTTCGGTTGTTTGCGCCGAGTTTAACAATCAAAATTGCCGACAACTACTAACTCAGTCACACTCCCGAGCTAGCTAACACATTTACGGCATAAATCCATACAGCTGAAAGGTTGTTTCCGTTAGTGCTTAAGCGCTAACATAGTACTATTCGATAGCATTCAGGTAAACATCATGGAATGGCAACACGACTTTGCTCCACTTTCTCTTTCTAGCAATGACTCTCTTCCCGAACTTGTACTCACCCACCTCACGTCGTGGGGAATGATCACCGCACAAGGCGATGATAAAAAGTCTTACCTACAAGGTCAGGTGACCTGTGATGTTGTTCAACTAGCCGAAGATAGCGCTACTTTTGGCGCGCATTGTGATGCAAAAGGAAAAGTGTGGAGCGTATTCCGCTTGTTCCACCACCGAGGCGGTTACGCGATGCTACAGCCAAGCTCCGCGATTGAGACTGAACTCGCTGAACTCAAAAAATACGCTATTTTCTCCAAAATAGAATTTGCACAAAGTACCGATGTATTGCTGGGCTTAATTGGCGATAAAGCGAACCATGTCGTTGAAGAGCTCTCGCAACAACGCGGTGATGTGCGAACTATCGAAGGTGGTACCGCGATTAAAATTGATCAGCAACGCTGGTTGCTGGCCATTGATGCCACTACTGCGGAACAACTATGCCAATCAATAAATGCGACCAAAGCTTGTGAAAACATCTGGACTCGTCTGGATATTGAAGCCGCTATACCTGCAGTCACACAAGAGCAGCAAAGCGAGCATATTCCTCAAGCGCTTAACGTCCAAGCTCTGGGTGGAATTAGCTTCAGCAAAGGTTGTTACACAGGCCAAGAGACCGTCGCTCGTGCCAAGTACCGTGGTATGAATAAGCGCGCATTACAAATCGTCAAAGGCCACTCTGCATCCGAGATCAAAGCCGGTGCGGAGATAGAACGCTCTGTGGGTGATAATTGGCGCAGCGCTGGCCAGTTGATGAGTAGCTACCGCTTCAATGATGGCGTAAGCATCGGCCTTATCGTACTACCCAATAACCTTGATTCTGATACCCAATTCCGTTTGAAAGATACGCCAGATTCGGTCTGGACTATGCAAGCACTGCCGTATTCTCTTGAAGATGACGAATAAGTTTGAGACAAAACTAACCCGCTACTTGACCGAGCAGCGGGTTTCTTTCCGTATCTTGCCCCATCAGTCCCCAGCCATCACCATTGAAGACGCGGCTCAGCAGCGAGGGGTTAGACCAGCTCAGATGGTCAAATCCATGCTATTACGCGATATGGGCGATTTGTATGCGCTGGCTTGCGCGCCGGGTGACCAATCTGTTGATCCCAAAAAAGTGCGAGCATTACTCGGTTGCCGCCGAATGACCTGCGTTGATCTCTCCATGGTTGAAGAACTGACTGGCTACCAGATTGGCACAGTAACGCCTCTGCTGTTGCCGACAGAGATGCCGATTGTCTTTGATCGCCAGCTCCTGAATGAGGAGACGGTTACCATAAGCAGTGGCTCCAACATGGCAGGGATAGCATTGACACGAGATGATCTCATTCGTCTCTGCAATCCAGTACTCGCAGACATCTGCCGTTGATAAGCCTTTCAAATCCTCTTATATCACGTCATACAACTTGCACTTCAATGTGACAAAGATCTCAATAAGAAACATATTCAATTTAAATTATTATTCAAATCGAAAGCATATATAGTCAAAAATAATATTTTAGTTTATGCTTATTTTCGTTGGTTAAAGTGCGAGCGAATTATGATGTATTGCTTGGTGTGTTTAGCTGCTGAGCGTTTGAATAGTAATAAACACACAAATCCTTCTCCAACGAAAAAGTGAATCCACTGATTGTTTCAGGACATCCACTTTTTGTGTAATGCATCTGTGACTATTCGCCCGCAATTATGCGGGCTTTTTTTATGCAAAAAATTTACCGTAAGCTGGCATATTATAAAAAAGTTAAACTATTCTTAGAAATGTCATAAATCTCGGGTTAACTATTGCGCTGAATGATTAACCAAGACGAGTTCCCATCACAGAACATAAGTGAGGTAATTGTCACAATAAAATGGATATTTATCGGGCGTTTTGCCTACAACAACACAAATATCCAAACAAACTCATTTTACTGCATATTCCTCCACCATAATCACATAAATAACAGGCGGAAAATCGTATACTTTGCAGTGCTTGCTAAACATAAGGATTACTCTATGAGACTGTTTAAGCGCTATACACCAGGTATGATTGCTAAACACGTAAGTCGGCTATTTAAGGGAAGAATTTATATCTACGGTATTGGTAAGTTTGAATTTGATAACGGTAAGCTTGTCTTACCGGAAAAAGCCGAACGGCGACACTTCCAAACGGTCAAGGAAGTGAATCAGGAAATTATGAGACTACGCTGTGCATACGCGTAGGCAAGAATTAAAAAGGGTTGGCAATCGCCAACCCTTTGTCATTTAAGATTCCATCAAGGTAAGGTCGCTTCATGATATTGCGCTAATACTGGAAGATTCCCTTTTAGGCCAAGGGCGCGCTTCATGATTTCATCTTTCGCTCCTGGCAATTGTCCTACCAAAGCCATGCCAATGCCTCGCGCTAGCTTTTTCGCAGGGTTATCACCAGCAAACAGATCTTTAAAGCCTTGCATCGCAGCAATCATCTTCGCAGCTTCAGATTTACGCCAGCGTTCATAACTGCGCAAGTTACGCTTAGTGCCGATATCCTCACCTTTACGACATAAGGTCATCACTTCTTGCGCTAGACTCGCAGCATCAAGCAAACCAAGGTTAACGCCTTGCCCGGCTAATGGGTGGATAGTGTGCGCGGCATCCCCTACTAGAGCGACCCGTTCAACGGCAAAGTCACGCGCATAACGCATTTTGAGCGGGAAAGCGAAACGTTGACCAACGACTTCACACAAGCCCAGTCGAGCGTCAAATTCTGCCGTCAGTGACTTGTTGAACTCTTCATCGGACATCGAGACTAAACTCTCTGCTCGATTCGGTTCTGTAGACCAAACAATCGAACTCATATTACTTTCTCCCATAGGTAAGAAAGCCAGAGGTCCTTGTGGGGTAAAGATCTGACGAGCCACTTTGTCATGCGTTTCTGCTGTCCAGATATTTGCAACCACAGCGCTATGTCCATAGTCCCAGTGCGTTAACGGAATATCCTGTTGTTTGCGAACCCAAGAGTTGGCACCATCCGCGCCGACCACCAGTTTAGCTGTCAATGCGTGACCATTGTCCAAAGTGAGCCAAGCTTCACTTTCACCAACCGCCATTGAGCTACACTGTGCAGGCATAAACAAACTGACATTTGACTGCTTCTTCACCTGCTCAAGTAGTGATAACTGAATCACACGATTTTCAACAATGTGTCCGAGATCGGGTTGAGCTAGCTTTTGCGCATCAAATTCAATTCGAGCAAAGCTGTCTTGTTCCCAGACTTCCATCGCCGAGTATGGCGCAGCACGGCGCTCTACAATGCCATTCCAAGCCCCTAAATTACGCAATATGTTTTCACTTGAACGACTCAAGGCTGACACGCGAACATCCGGTAAGTCCGCTAATTCGCTATCAGGTACTCGGCTTTCTATCACCGCAATACGCAAATCGGTATCTTTAAATGCTGCGGCCAAAGCCAGGCCAACCATGCCACCACCGACAATTGCAATATCAACGCTTTGCATCATCTGAATTCAATCCTCATTCAAGCTGCTATCGAGCAACTAAGCCTAAAGTTCTTGCTAATAAAGGCGCTTTCAACACCGGAATATTGTCCATCGCGGCCAAGCTGAGATTTCGACCAATACGTAGTGTGAGATAATCATTAGAAAAAATATGAACCAGAGACGATGTCAGTGAAATCGTCGCACTGCGATCATTTTCGCGGCGGCGTTTAAATTGGCTCAATACCGAATAATCTCCGGGATCGCCGCTATGACTGGCTATCGCCTCAGCCAATGTCGCTACGTCACGAATCCCAAGGTTAAACCCTTGGCCAGCAATCGGGTGCAATGTTTGCGCTGCATTACCAACAATGGCAAATCGATGTGAGGTGTTCTGCTCTCGATAACGTAACAACAATGGATACGCAGCCCGCTGGCCGACTTTTTCCAATTTCCCCAATCGCCAGCCAAATGCGTGCTGGAGCTCTTTTAGAAAGGCATCATCATCGAGCGACATAACGCGCTGTGCATCATCTGGTCTTAAACACCAAACCAGAGACATGCGATGTTCGCTCATTGGCAATAGAGCCACTGGTCCAGAAGAGGTAAAACGTTCGAAAGCGCGACCTTGGTGATGCTCTGCCGTCTTAATGTTAGCAATGACCGCGACTTGCTCGAAGTCGTGCTCGTTGAAATCGAGCCCGATTTGCTGACAGCAGGTCGAAATCGCACCGTCCGCCGCCACCAGCAGTTTCCCACTGATGGTTTGGCCATTATCTAGTTCGATGTGAACGCATTGCTGCTGTCGTTCGATCTGATTAACCGAGGCTGGGCACAGTAAAGTGATATTAGAGTCCTGAGCGACCTTTTCATGATAGAGACGGCCAACATCTGCTAGTTCGACAACATAGCCCAGAGCTTCAACGCCAACTTCGAGGTTATCAATCTCAGTCATACCTGCATGAGAGCGGTCAGAAACATGAATATGGCGGATAGCAGTCGCGAAGGTTGAAATGTCTTCCCACAGCCCGAATTGCTTAAGAATATTCACAGTACCGTACGACAGAGCAATAGAACGAGAGTCAAAGCCAGGATGAGCCTGATGGTCGACTTGGTAAGGCTCGACAACCGCGATAGACAGCGGCTGCTGAGAGAGTTTATTGATCGCCAGTGCCAGCGTCATGCCCGCCATTGCGCCACCAGCAATTACAACATCAAACTGCTTCATGGGGAGTCCTGATTAGTGGATGGTCGGAGCCTTTTGCTCTACCGGCTTTTGGCCAAATTCAGCGTGAATCGTCAGCGCACACGCTTTAACATGTTCAATCACCTGCTCTAGCAGTTGAGCTTGCTCTTGCATATCGTCATCTTCATCGATGCCCAGCTTGGCAATCTCTTCTAAATCTGCCAACGCTTCTTTAACATCCGTTGAAGCTTTTTTCAGATCAGCATTCACAAGGCCTAAGCCAGAAATGTAGTGATTCACCCATTCAGCAACACCGTCAGCGGTATCAAACAGGCTTGCACTGGCATCTTCATCAGGGATCAACATCGAGATATCCATGCCTGAACCGGTAAATTCTACGATGGTTGCGTCCAATGTCGCCTGAGCTAATTGCAGTGACTTAGCAGGCCAGCCCATACCATCATTGGTGTAATCAAAGATTAGCGGTTGCCAGCTTTTGTCTGTCAGACTTAAACCACCGCTTAGCATTCCCGCTAAAAGGCCATGCAGTTCCGCAGGGTTCACCGCCAGACCAGCAGACTGAAGTTCACTTGCTAATGTCAGGTATTCTGGAAGATTGCGTTCGCTCATGAAAGAGACCTAAATTTGCTAAATAAAGCCAATCCTACCATTTACCAAGGCCAGCGAAAACGAGCGATTGCGCAATTGTGGATAGCTTTTACACAATTTGCCCAATTACTGTGTTATTGCGTCATGATTTGTGCACCTTGATTGGGAAAAGCTTGAATCTTAACAAGCCTTTTCCTATAGTTTCCTCCTCGGTGATTGTCTGCATATCACCCCTACTAACGCATTTAGAGTCGGTATGAGTAATCAAGCAGTTGAAGTCGAAATTTTAGGCAAACTAACCCGGGTTAACTGCCCGTCTGGACAAGAAGAGTCTTTACGTAACGCCGCTCAGCACCTTGATGAGCGTTTACAAGACATGGCTGCCAAGACAAAGATTACCAACGAAGTTCAACTGCTCACCTTTGTCGCTTTGAACGTCTGTCATGAGCTCGAAAGCCGTGATACAGTAGATGAACAACAGCAAAATGCGTTAAATGAGCAATTGGAAAAGCTCACGGCATCACTCAGTGATGCACTAAGTAAAGTAAAGCCAGGACAGCAATAGCCTTTACCGCAAGCAAGAATTTACCCTGGAGTGTTCGTGAGGGGATTAAGTCCCTGAGCCGATAAGCAATCCCTAAGGGTTAGTACTTGATAGCTATTGAGCAAGCTCGGCTTGAACCGAGAAGCCTACGGTTATCATTGCTGATCCGCCTTGAACCAGCTGGTTCAAGGGTCAAAATCTCCAACGGCACTCTGGGGTATCCTCCTCGGTACCCAATAACCATGGGTACTCTTATGATTCTTTCTCGACAAGATTTCAGAAAACTAATCCGCACCAAGCGCAATCAACTCAATGATGAAACCCAGCAAAAAGCGGGGTTGGATTTAATTGCCCAATTTGCTCAATTGCCGGAAGTCTCTTCAGCTCAACACATTGCCCTTTACCTGTCTGCTGACGGTGAAATCAATACCGCCCCACTGATTGACTGGTTAAGACAGCGAGGAAAAACGATTTACCTCCCTGTTATCCATCCATTTTCAGCCGGACATTTGTTGTTTCTACGCTACGATCTTGAAACACCTATGGTACTTAATCGCTATAAGATTCAAGAACCTAAACTGGATCAAACCCAAATCATTCCCGCCCGTCAGCTCGAGCTTATCTGTACGCCACTAGTAGCGTTTGATCACCATGGACATCGTCTCGGCATGGGTGGAGGGTACTACGACCGAACGTTGGAGCCTTGGTTCCATCATCAATCTGGGCCTAAACCCATAGGCCTCGCGCATGACTGCCAACAGGTCGAGCAACTGCCCACTGAATCTTGGGATGTGCCTTTACCAAAAATAGTGACACCAAAGCAGATCTGGGATTGGGAATAGCCTTAGATTGGTTATATAATCGCGCCGCAAACGTTAAATTCAAACCTCATTCAGGAGATGGGCATGACTCAAGATGAAATGAAGAAAGAAGCTGGTTGGGCAGCACTTAAGTATGTTGAAAAAGACAGCATTGTCGGTGTTGGTACAGGCTCTACGGTAAATCACTTCATCGATGCACTCGGTACAATCAAAGACGATATCAAAGGTGCAGTTTCTAGCTCAGAAGCATCGACTGAAAAGCTGAAAGGTTTAGGCATTGAAGTCTTTGACTGTAATGAAGTATCGAACTTAGATGTCTACGTTGACGGTGCTGACGAAATCAACGCAGCACGCGACATGATCAAAGGTGGTGGCGCGGCGCTAACACGCGAGAAAATTGTTGCGGCTATTTCGGATAAATTTGTCTGTATCGTAGATGGCACCAAAGCTGTTGACGTTCTGGGTGAGTTCCCTTTACCTGTAGAGGTCATCCCAATGGCGCGTTCTTACGTCGCTCGTGAAATGGTGAAACTTGGTGGCGACCCTGTGTACCGTGAAGGCGTGGTGACTGATAACGGCAACGTTATCCTGGATGTGCATGGCATGCAGATCACCCACCCGAAAGAAATGGAAGATAAAATCAATGCTATCGCAGGTGTTGTGACGGTTGGCTTATTTGCTCACCGTGGTGCGGATGTGGTGATCACTGGCACGCCTCAAGGGGCAAAAATCGAAGATTAATTGAAGCTAGTTTCGGTTATTTCATTACAAACGGCACCATTAGGTGCCGTTTTCGTCTTTTATCCTATAAAAATTATTCCTTATTCCGTAATTTTCTTACCCAAAGTGTATTTTTTTTGTTAACTTAGTGAGCAGAAGACGCACAAGGAAAACGTTTGCGTCAGGCTTTTTGCTAACAAAACGTTTGCTTTAATAACATTACACCGCTTGTGCGCCAGTTAAGCCCCAAATTTCCATTTTAAGGACGAAGACAATGGCCAAAGTTTCACTGGAAAAAGACAAAATTAAGATCCTCCTGCTTGAAGGTCTTCACCCATCTTCGGTAGAAGTACTGCAGGCTGCTGGTTACACCAATATTGAATATCACAAAGGCTCGTTACCGGAAGACGAATTGCTAGAAGCGGTAAAGGATGTTCATTTCATCGGTATTCGCTCCCGCACTAACCTGTCGCAGGAAGTGATCAACGCAGCGGAAAAGCTAGTGGCGATTGGTTGTTTCTGTATTGGTACCAACCAAGTCGATCTTAATGCAGCCGCCGTTCGTGGTATTCCAGTGTTTAATGCCCCATTCTCGAACACACGCAGTGTGGCGGAATTGGTTCTCGGTCAGGTCCTGCTTCTACTGCGCGGGATTCCAGAAAAGAACGCCCTAGCACACCGTGGCATCTGGAAGAAAAGCGCCGACAACTCGTACGAAGCACGAGGCAAACGCTTAGGTATTATCGGCTATGGTCACATTGGCACGCAGCTAGGTATCATCGCGGAAAACCTCGGGATGCGTGTTTACTTCTACGATATTGAGAACAAGCTATCACTTGGTAATGCAACTCAAGTACATACCATGAGTGAACTGCTGAACAAGTGTGATGTGATTTCTCTGCACGTTCCAGAAACCGCGGGCACCAAAAACATGATGGGTGCAGAAGAATTTGCTCGTATGAAACCAGGGGCGATTTTCATCAACGCAGCGCGCGGCACTGTGGTTGATATCGAAGCGCTTTGTCATGCGATGGAATCTGGTCATCTTGCTGGTGCTGCGATTGACGTTTTCCCAACCGAGCCTAAAACTAACGCAGACCCATTTGAATCACCACTGCAGAAGTTCGACAATGTCATCCTGACACCACACGTGGGTGGCTCAACACAGGAAGCCCAAGAAAACATTGGTGTCGAAGTGGCAGGTAAACTGGCGAAATACTCTGACAACGGTTCGACGCTTTCAAGTGTTAACTTCCCTGAAGTGTCTCTACCTGAGCACCGTGACTGTTCTCGTCTATTGCACATTCACAAAAACCGCCCAGGTATCCTGACTCAGATAAACACTATCTTCGCAGAAGAAGGCATCAACATCGCGGGTCAGTATCTACAGACTAGCGCCGATATCGGTTATGTCGTTATCGATGTTGAAACCAGCCGCTCTGAAGAAGCACTTAAGAAACTCAAAGGTATTGAAGGCACGCTACGCGCGCGTATCCTTCACTAAATAAAACCTCAACGCTTTCAAAGCCACTGCCGTTGCAGTGGCTTTTTTAATACTCCACATTTCTGCCCTTACCAAACATCACACCATAATGTTCTCTTGTGAACAAAAACTGTTCATTAATGAGCTTCTTAGTTATCACGAAAACTAGCAATTACGGAATCAAAGTCGAAGTTTTTCAGACTAACTTTCTGTATTTTCGTAAAATTTAATACTTATGCAACATTTATCACAGAAATAACTCTCATTATTCATACAATGCCCAACACTTTCGAACGAAATACATTTTGCTCGTTCGCTTTTCCTTTACTTACCATCGCACAATAACAATGAGGTCCCTATGTTTGGAATCTTCAAACCTAAGGCGCACATCGACCGCTTATCTTCCGATAAGCTCGACAGCACTTATTCCCGATTACGTTGGCAGCTCTTTATCGGTATCTTTGTCGGCTATGCTGGCTACTACTTAGTTCGAAAGAACTTCAGCTTGGCAATGCCTTACCTGATCGAACAAGGCTTTAGCCGTGGCGATCTTGGTGTTGCTTTAGCGGCAGTTTCGATTGCTTACGGCTTATCTAAGTTTTTAATGGGTAGCGTCTCCGATCGCTCAAACCCGCGCTATTTCCTCAGTGGTGGCTTGCTGATGTCCGCGCTGATCATGTTTTGCTTCGGCTTCATGCCTTGGGCAACGGGCAGCATCACTGCAATGTTCATCCTGCTTTTCCTAAATGGTTGGTTCCAAGGGATGGGTTGGCCTGCCTGTGGTAGAACCATGGTTCACTGGTGGTCGCGTAAAGAACGTGGGGAAGTCGTTTCAGTATGGAATGTCGCCCACAACGTAGGCGGAGGCCTGATTGGTCCTCTCTTCATCCTTGGGCTATGGGCATTTAATGACGACTGGCGTACCGCTTTTTATGTTCCTGCTTTTTTCGCCACGCTGGTTGCCATATTTATCTGGATGACAGTTCGCGACACACCACAATCCTGCGGTTTACCACCCATTGAAGAATACAAAAACGACTACCCAGACGACTACGATAAATCGCATGAAAAGGAAATGACCGCCAAAGAAATCTTCTTTAAGTACGTATTTTCTAACAAGCTACTCTGGTCAATCGCCATTGCGAACGCGTTTGTCTATCTCATTCGCTACGGTGTGCTTGACTGGGCGCCGGTTTACCTCAAAGAAGCGAAAGACTTCACGGTTGATAAATCTTCATGGGCTTACTTCCTTTACGAATGGGCGGGTATTCCAGGCACCTTATTGTGTGGTTGGATTTCCGACAAGCTGTTCAAAGGTCGTCGCGCCCCAGCCGGTATCCTGTTTATGGCCTTAGTGACAGTTGCGGTCTTGGTTTACTGGTTCAACCCAGCCGGTAACCCTGCCGTAGACATGATGGCGCTGGTTGCCATTGGCTTCCTGATTTACGGTCCGGTTATGTTGATCGGTTTGTATGCTCTTGAACTTGCACCGAAAAAAGCCGCAGGTACCGCTGCTGGTCTAACCGGACTATTTGGTTATCTTGGCGGTGCAGTGGCTGCGAACGCGATTCTGGGTTACACCGTGGATCACTTTGGCTGGGATGGTGGATTTATCATTCTCGTAGCATCTTGTATCGCGTCGATTATTTGTCTAATTTATGCATTTGTTGGCGAACGTGCTCACCATAAACAGAAAGAAGCCGAAAAGGCAGCACTCGCTTAATACTCATCAAAGAGGCAGCATCGCTGCCTCATTTCAATCAAGGAATGAAGAATGAAAACAACGTCAGTTTGCGCTACATTTCTGGCTCTTAGCCTATCTGCTGGAACATTGGCTAAGCCTCTGGTTATCGCTCACCGCGGCGCATCAGGCTATCTACCAGAACATACTCTAGAAGCAAAAGCTTTGGCTTACGCAATGAAACCGGATTACATCGAGCAAGATGTTGTCATGACTAAAGACGATCAGTTGGTTGTTCTCCACGATCATTATTTAGATCGAGTCACCGATGTCGCTGAGCGCTACCCTGATCGTGCTCGCGCCGATGGCCGCTATTATGCAATTGACTTTACGCTTGCAGAAATCAAAACCCTAAAGGTGACAGAAGGGTTCAATATTGACGACAATGGCAATAAAGTTGCGGGTTATCCGACTCGTTTTCCGATGTGGAAATCCGATTTCAGCGTCCCTACTCTGGCTGAAGAAATTGAGCTGATTCAAGGGCTCAACAAAACGCTTGGTTACGATATTGGTATCTACCCTGAAATCAAAGCCCCTTGGTTCCACCGTCATGAAGGCAAAGACATCTCTTCCGCAGTGCTTAAGCTATTAAAGCAGTACGGCTATGACAGTCAGGATGACAAAGTATACCTGCAATGCTTTGACGCCAATGAGCTCAAACGCATTAACGATGAACTCATGCCTAGTATGGATATGGATCTCAAGTTAGTGCAGCTGATGGCTTACACTGACTGGAACGAAACCATGGTCTACAAAGGCGATACGGCAACCCCGTACAGCTATGATTGGATGTTCGAATCAGGCGCAATGAAGGAAGTTGCCAAGTACGCCGAAGGCATTGGTCCTTGGAAACCTATGTTGGTCGATGATGAATCAACCAAAGACAACATTATTATCAAACCGTTGATGAAAGAGGCAAAAGCAGCAGGCCTAGATGTTCATCCATACACTTTCCGAGCAGATCCAGGCCGTATTCCAAGTTATACGGATAACTTCGAGGGCATGATGGATATCTTCTACAATCAGGTCAAAGTAGATGGCCTGTTTACCGATTTCCCAGACAAAGCAGTTAGCTTTCTCAACAAATAGCCCATAAACAAAAAAGCCTTAGTCCATGACTAAGGCTTTTCTTTAACAACTAATATCAAGTTAAGGCTTCAGTGAACGCTCACCGCGTGCAATCCCCACCACACCGCTTCGCGCAACTTCAATGACATCAGTTACTTCTGAAATAGCTTGAATGAACGCATCCAGCTTTTCACTGGTACCCGCCAGTTGAACCGTGTATTGAGAAGCGGTGACATCAACAATCTGTCCACGGAAGATATCCGCTGTACGCTTTACTTCTGCACGAGCAAAACCACTGGCTTTCACTTTAACCATCATCAGCTCACGCTCAATATGATCAAGCTCGGTGACTTCCTGAACTTTCAGTACATCAATCAACTTATTAAGCTGCTTCTGAATCTGTTCAAGCTGCATGTCATCCGAAATCGTTGTGATGTTCAAACGCGACAGCGTTTCATCATCTGTCGGTGATACGGTTAACGACTCAATGTTGTAACCACGTTGTGAGAACAGACCTACCACTCGGGATAATGCGCCCGGTTGGTTTTCCATTAGCAGTGAAATAATGTGTCTCATATTATGTTCTCTCCGTTTTGCTTAGCCACATCTTGTCCATACCTTCGCCTTTGATTTGCATTGGGTACACATGCTCAGTTTCATCAACATTGATATCAACAAACACTAAACGATCTTTCATTTCTAATGCTTGTTTCAAACCAGACTCAAGCTGGTCTGGAGTTTCAATGCGAATCCCCGCATGTCCGTACGCTTCTGCAATCGCAACGAAGTCCGGAACGGAGCTCATATATGAGTTAGAATGTCTTCCTTGGTAAACAATGTCTTGCCACTGTTTCACCATACCTAGGAAACGGTTATTCAGGTTAATGATCTTGACTGGAATGTCATATTGCAGCGCCGTCGACAGTTCCTGAATGTTCATCTGGATACTACCATCACCGGTCACCACTACCACCTCTTCATCAGGCTTAGCAAATTTAACCCCAAGGCCAGCTGGCAGCCCGAAGCCCATCGTGCCGAGACCACCAGAATTAATCCAGCGACGTGGTTTATTAAACGGATAGTAAAGTGCTGCAAACATCTGGTGCTGACCAACGTCAGAAGCAACGTACGCATCGCCATTCGTCAGCTTGTGTAGTACTTCAATCACCTGTTGCGGTTTAATTCGCTCAGGCGTGGATTCATAAGACAGGCACTCACGGTCACGCCAAGTCTGGATATCATCCCACCAGCTTTGAAGTGCTTCGCCATCATTGGTAGCACCTTGCTCTTCCAGCAGTGACACCATACTCGCCAGTACTTTCTCTGCAGAGCCAACAATAGGCAAGTCTGCTTTGACGTTCTTCGAGATAGATGACGGGTCAATATCAATATGCATTACTTTGGCATTCGGACAATACTTTTCCAGATTGTTGGTGGTTCGATCATCAAATCGCACACCGATACCAAAGATTAAGTCTGCATTGTGCATGGCCATATTGGCCTCATACACACCATGCATCCCCAGCATACCAAGAGAGTTTTTATGCGTACCCGGGAAGGCACCTAGCCCCATCAAGGTACTAACGACAGGTAAGTTTAATGCCTCTGACAGCTTCAAAATCTGCTCATCCGCTTCAGAAATTACGGCGCCGCCACCGACGTAAAGCACCGGCTTTTTCGCCGCAAGTAGTGCTTTCAAGGCCTTTTTGATCTGGCCTTTGTGACCCGTCGTGGTTGGCTTATATGAACGCATTGAAATACTGGCAGGATATTCGTATGGCAGTTTGATCTGCGGATTCATCACATCTTTGGGCAGATCGATAACAACCGGGCCAGGACGCCCTGTTGTCGAAATATAGAAAGCTTTCTTCATGATTTCAGGAATATCTTCTGCTTTCTTTACCAAGAAGCTGTGTTTAACAATCGGACGCGAGACGCCGACAATATCACACTCTTGGAAAGCGTCATTGCCAATCAGGTTGTTAGGCACGTTACCTGAAATCACGATCATAGGAATAGAATCCATATACGCGGTCGCAATACCTGTCACAGTATTGGTCGCGCCTGGACCTGAGCACACCAGAACCACGCCTGGTTTGCCAGTTGCACGAGTATAGCCATCTGCCATATGGGTAGCGGCTTGTTCATGACGAACTAGGACGTGCTTGATTTGATCTGTCTTAGCATGAAGAGCATCGTAGATATCCAAAACAGAACCGCCTGGATACCCAAAAATTTGTTCAACACCTTCTTCGATCAGAGATTGAACAACCATCTCCGCACCGGACAACATTGCTGCCATATTATTCTCCTCACCAGTTTACCAATTAATAAGGTCAACTAATTGGGCTGGTTTTACATAGTCTAGGGCTTATTCGTAGCCTAAATCGAAATACTTCCACTTTTTCGGCTATGTCTTGTTCTGTCGTAACAGAAAACAAGTTCACGCAACAAATGTAACGTTTTCTTATCAAAGGATCTAATGCGACTTAACTCTCATTTTAAACAAGATGCTATTTATCAAACTAATATAAGGAAAGAACACCAGCCGAAGCATAAAAATCAGAAAATATGACAAATTAACCCAAAAAATTCAGAGTAAAATATTATTCAACACTGTATCTCCACGATATTTTCACCGTAAAAGGTCGTAAAATTCAGGTATAAAAAATCCCTCACCGGCAAGTTTGAACCGATTGAGGGATTTTTAAACACTTCGAAATTTAACTTGTCAGAGATTTACTTTTTCATTGCTGTATCACTGTACATTTCTTCGATTTCGTCCTGATATTTGTCGTTAATAACCTTACGGCGCAGTTTCTGAGTCGGGGTTAATTCACCTTCATCCATCGAGAAGGCTTTTGGTAACAATTTGAACTTCTTAACCTGCTCAAACTTCGCCAGCTCTTGCTGCAGGTCATTCACTCGTTTTTCGAGCATTTCTACCACTTGATGATGCTTAATCAGCTCAACACGATCATGGTATTTGATGTTCAACTCTTTCGCGTACTCTTCCAAACTGTCGTAGCACGGCACAATAAGCGCAGAAACAAACTTACGCGTATCCGCAATCACGGCGATCTGCTCGATAAAGTGGTCTTTACCGATTGCTCCTTCGATCATCTGCGGTGCAATGTACTTACCACCAGACGTTTTCATTAACTCTTTAATGCGATCGGTAATAAACAGGTTGCCGTCTTCATCAATATGACCCGCATCCCCAGTTTTGAGGAAGCCATGCTCATCAAACGTTTTTGCCGTTTCTTCCGGCATCTTGTAGTAACCACGCATCACCATAGGGCCACGGACGAGAATTTCGTTGTTTTCGCCAATCTTTACCTGTGCACCAGGCATCGCCATACCTATGGAATCTGGGTTGAAGCTATTGTCTGACCAACACGACACCGTCGCTGTCGTTTCTGTCATGCCATAGCCAAGCTTGACGTTGATTCCCATCGCATGGAAAAAGCGACCAATCGTCTCATCCAACTTCGCACCACCACATGGCATAAAGTTAATTCGACCACCCAGTAGAGCGCGTAGCTTGGACAGCACCAACTTGTCAGCCAGCTGATGGGACTTTTTCAATATTAAAGAGGGTTGACGCCCTTCCTGATCACAGGCGGCCATTTTAGCGCCCATATTCACAGCCCAGGTGAACAGCACCTTGCGAATCATCGGAGCCTTGGAGACTTTTTCATGAATAGCTGAGAAGATTTTCTCGTAAAAACGTGGAACCGCACACATCACTGTCGGTTGAACTTCACTCAACGCTTCACGAACCTGCATCGTATCCTGCAGGTAACAGTTGGTAGCACCACGATACAATACGTAGAATGTCCATGCTCGCTCAAACACGTGTGATAAAGGTAGGAAACAGAGCGAAACATCATCTTGAGACAAACTTAATCGGGCGTCATGACCTTCGAGTTGAGCGGCGACATTGCCATAGTCCAGCATTACCCCTTTTGGCTGACCCGTCGTACCTGAGGTGTAAATCAAGGTCAGCAAGTCTTCAATATTGGCATCATTGAGGCGAGTATCTAATTCGCTCTGCATGGCTTTATCAGCAGCAAAGACAAACTGCTGCCAAGAGCGAGAAAAATCATAATCGCCTACATCAACATCGTCCGACATCGCCACAACCAATTCCAATTGCGGGGATTGTTCAAAAATCGACACAGCCGCATCAAACTGGGCCTGTTCGCCGACAAATAAGATACGCACATCAGCGTCTTGCAGAATGTAGGAAGATTGCGCTGCGGTATTGGTAGGGTAAATAGGCACTGTCACCGCACGGGTTTGAAGTGCCGCGAAATCCGTGATGGTCCACTGAGGCATATTGTTGGCAAAGATGCCGATTTTGTCTTGGACTTTTATGCCGTGCGTCAATAACGCAAGCGATAATGCATCTATCTGCTGGCCAAACTGCTTCCAACTAATGCCGTTCCACATCTCACCCACTTTATGTTTAAGAGCAATACGGTCACCGCTTTTGGCAATTTGTTCGCGAATTTTTTTTACAATATGAAAATCTAAGTTGGCCATCTCTAACTACCTTTAAGCTTACACCTGTAAGCTTTTTTGAGCGCACAAGTGTACATTTCAGGTCACAAAAGGCAACTGACAGGCATCAAAGTTACCAACTAAATAGTAAAAAACCTTGAATGGCGAATAGCCACTCAAGGTTTTATTGATCTCTTAAATAACAGTAAATTAGTCTAGAGCAACTACTTCACCACAGATCATCATTAACTGGTCACGTAGCCAGATGTGACCTTTATCTTTCTCACTTGATTCATGCCAGCTCAGGAAGCCGCTGATCTTGCCGTTTTCAAATGGGAAGTCCAGAACTTGTAGCTGATCTTTGTTCGCTGCATTTTCTACCATCCAACGTGGTGCAATCGTCACGAGCTCAGATTGACCAACAACGTAAAGTACGTTGCTCAGGCTCGTACCTTCGTAGTATGCCTGCACATCTAAATCACGATACGCCTGCTCAGAGAAACTACGCTGACCATGTACGCGAGAAAGTTTCGCATGACGCTCACCTTTCAGAAGGTCCGCCGTTACTGCTTCTTGGATGCGTGGGTGAGACTTAGACGCCACTACCACTAGCTCATCTTGGAAGATTTCAGTGCTTGAGAAACCTTGCTCATCAAAGCGAGCGTAATCAATCACGAAGTCGATTTCCTGGTAGCGCATTCTTTCAGCCAGCTGGCGATCAAATTCCGCATCAAGGTGAAGCTGTACATTTGGCGCTTGATCATGAATTGTCGACATGATCTTAGGAGCGAAGCGCATATCGCATGGGCTGCAGATCGCCAGTTTGAACAAACGCGTTGATGTTTCAGGCGAGAAAATTGAGCTTGGTAGCTCGTTACGGATAAGTTGCAATGCTTGGCGTACAGGGCCAAATAGCTGACGAGCGCGTTGAGTCGGTTGGATACCACGACCCTGGCGCATAAACAGCTCGTCGTTAAACATTACTTTCAAACGAGCTACTGCGTTACTTACCGCTGGCTGAGACATGCCAAGGTTATGAGCAGCACGGGTAATATTTTGCTCTTGCATTACTGCATCAAACACAGTCAGAAGGTTTAGATCTACTCCACGTAGAGTGCTTTCCATTCGGTAGCTAGCAATCGCACTCATAGACTCTTTTTTATCAATCATCAGGCAAGCCTCTTGTATTCGTCAATGTATAAATGGTTCTTAAAATGAATATTGGTTGGGAATAGATAACCCGTATTTTGTTATATTTATCCGTCAGATGACTCCTGGCGGATTTCTACTATCAACGAATCAATCAATCATTAGCAACAAGATTGATAATTAATCAGTATTTTTTACTTAAGTCATAAAATTAAGCTTAATAATCATAACCTTAAGCAACATATAAAAAAGTATAAATCACTCATACTGTAAAGATTTAGCCAATGAATTAAGTTTAAGAATGAATGCTAAGAGCTTGACGGGAACTATTGGTAGGAAAAATAAGTCCTAGGGTAGATACAAAAACAGCATCAATAGATTGATGCTGTCAAGATTCTAATGATTGAGTGGTGGGCTAGATGTTAGTCACGTAGCTAGGAAAATCGACTTTCTCCCACAAGCGATGTGTCAGCTCCATTTTGTTTTCCCAGTCACCTTTCACCAGCCAGTCTGCGATCGCCTCTGCAACATCAGGGTAACTGACACTTTCGGCCTGCTCTTCGTCAAGCCACTGGCGAACAATCGAGGCATCCAACATATCCATACAACTTGCCAAGCCAAGATCTTCCAATGTGGCGACATTGCTCATCTGCTCAAACTGACCAGACAGAGGTTTAAGCAATAGCTTTTTACCTAGCGTCAATGCTTCTGAGGGCAGCTCAAAACCGCCGTTCGCTATCACGCCATTGCAGCGATTGAGGTGATACTGGAAGCCATGAAAGCTCAATGGCAAATAGTGCACATTGTCGACAATCTGCTCTTCGATGATATCAGGGTGATAACACACAAATCGTTGCTTGGAAAAACGCAGTAACAGATCTGCGATCTCATGGATACTCTCAAATGGCAAATAAACGAGGACAAAATCTTCACCAGCAACCTGCTCTTTTTGTGTGTGAACAATAGGCGGTAAAATAGGTTGATCAAAGTGATACCAGTGTAAGCCGATGTGGTGCTGAGCTGGGGCAAAATAGTGAATGATTTTCTTATCTAACCAACTAGCCCCTTTGAGTGGTACAGAATAACGAAATGCATTCTGATGGCTGATACTAATGGATGCCTTGCCCTGTCTTCTGGCCGCCCACGCAGAGACTGGCTCAAAATCGTTGAGTACTAAGTCAAATCGACTTAAATCCAGTTGTTTGACCTCTTTATAAAAAGCAAACAGATTGTTGTTCAAGCAGGTTTTTTTATAATTAACCTGACCATTTTCGGTCACAAAAGTGAGGCCACGGCGAGTGTGATAATTACCGAACGCTTCCATTGAAAAATACTTGTCTTCTGCTCGGCCTGAGAAAAGGAATTCAACGTCAATACCGCGCTGGTTCAAAGCATGACTCATTGCTCTAGCTCTGGCGATGTGTCCGTTACCCGTCCCTTGCACGCCATACAATATTTTCATTAGCCTAACCTCCTATCACAATCGCCAATGCCATCTGAGCGCAACCGATTCCAAGAAAAGCGCCCAGAATGACATCTGTCAGAAAATGCACTCCAAGTAAGATTCTTGAAGTCGCTATCAACGCAGCCCAAACGAATGCAAACAATTCGAGTTCGACATAGAAATAACTGATTAACGTCGCCATCAAAAACGCGGCTGCCGTATGCCCTGAAGGCAAGCTGTAACGGTCTGAAGGCGTAATGAATGACGTCACCAGCTCTGACAGCTCTTCTGGGCGACGACGTTTAAAGAGGTTTTTAGCTGTCCAGTAAATAGGTAGCTCTACAACAAATGCAAGTAAACCGGCCAGTAAAAAGAGTGTACCGACTTCTCCACCAAACCACCAAGCAACAAGGCCGATCACGGCATACAAATGCCCATCCCCCGTGTGAGAGATGGCTTTGCTCCATCGAGAGAGCGGGTATGAGAATTTATGTTGTAGACAAAACAGTGAGAATGCCAAATCAAACTTGGCGATTGGTTCGATTGAACGCATTACCGACTCCTTGCAACGACGGTTCTGCGTTCAAATTAAGAGAAGTAAGTGACAAATCAGTGAAGCTTTCAGGTTGATTCAGTTACATCGTCAACATCAACGCCAGCTTGGCACACGCAATGCCCAAACCCGCCCCTATAACGATATCAGTAAAAAAGTGCACACCTAGAAAAATCCGTGAGGCGCTCACTGCTGCTGCCCAGCCATACGCTGCAATCGCATATTGAGGGTAAAAGCTCGCGATTAATGTAGCCATCAAAAATCCAGCCGCAGTATGACCGGATGGCAAGCTATACTGATCCGCCGGTTGAATAAACGAAGTGAGTGATTCGGAACGGTCATAGGGACGACGGCGCCGGAAGCCATTCTTCAAAGCCCAGTAAATGGGTAATTCGATGATAAATGCCAGAATGCCGACTTTAAGAAAAGCGACACCTGTGGTCGTATCCAGTGCCCACGCAATCAGACCAATCAGCAAATACAGATGCCCATCTCCAGTATGAGAAATCAGGCGACTCAGCTTAGCCAGCGGCAGGTTAAAGCGATGACCTAAGCAAAATGAGGACAATGCCAAGTCAAATTTGATGATGGGCTCAACGGCACGCACGGTACTTTTCTCCTGTAATCACATGCGAAGTCACATCATAGGTATAGTGAGATGAACCAGAGATTAATCATCTCGTTCATCTTGCCATTCACTGCTCGAATAGCAGAACAATATCTTCAGCATCCCTAATATGGTTTAACTCCACAAATCAGTTCATTTGACTATTGATGAATAAAAAAACAACTTTAGGGTTGACGTACTCGGTGGAGTGCGGTACTAATTTGTTAACTTAATTTTGTGGTTTATTTAACGCCCTAATAGGAACCGTTAACAATGATGAAGCGTTTTTCTATCCTGCTGAGCCTCCTCCTTATCGTGACACGATCGCGCGGGTAGGCTGTGGAAGAAAAATAACCACAACGAGATATCAGAAACCCGCACGCAGATGCGGGTTTTTTTATACCTAAATACCGGAAGAAAACGATTAACTGTGTGGCAAACACACGAGTCAGGAAGGAAGCAAACATGAACGATCAAGTCATTATTTTCGACACCACGTTACGTGATGGCGAACAAGCGTTGTCAGCAAGCTTGACAGTTAAAGAGAAACTGCAGATTGCCTATGCGCTAGAAAGGCTGGGCGTTGATGTAATTGAAGCGGGCTTCCCAGTTTCATCTCCTGGTGATTTTGAATCAGTACAGACCATCGCCAAACACGTGAAAGATAGTCGAGTCTGTGCGCTTGCACGTGCCGTTGCAAAAGACATTGACGCAGCAGGTGAAGCGTTAAAAGTTGCAGATCAATTCCGTATTCATACCTTCATTTCCACTTCCACCGTTCACGTTCAAGATAAACTACGCCGCAGTTATGATGACGTTGTCGAGATGGCGGTCAAAGCGGTCAAACACGCTCGTAAATACACTGACGATGTTGAATTTTCCTGTGAAGACGCTGGCCGTACGCCAATTGATAACTTGTGCCGTATGGTTGAAGCCGCTATCAACGCTGGCGCCAACACGATCAACATTCCTGATACCGTAGGTTACACAGTGCCAAACGAGTTTGGCGGAATTATCCAAACTCTGTTTGATCGCGTTCCGAATATCGATAAAGCCATTATTTCGGTTCACTGTCACGATGACTTAGGCATGTCGGTTGCGAACTCTATCGCAGCCGTTCAAGCAGGTGCTCGTCAAATCGAAGGCACCATCAACGGCATCGGCGAACGCGCCGGTAACTGTTCTCTAGAAGAAATTGCCATGATCATCAAGACACGTCAGGAATTCTTGGGTGTCCACACAGGCCTTAAACACGACGAAATTCACCGCACCAGTAAATTGGTCAGCCAGCTATGTAATATGCCAATCCAGAGCAATAAGGCAATTGTTGGTGCCAACGCATTCAGTCACTCTTCAGGTATCCACCAAGATGGCATGCTAAAGAACAAGAACACCTACGAAATCATGACGCCTGAGTCTATCGGCCTTAAGAACCAAGCACTAAACCTAACAAGTCGTAGTGGTCGCGCAGCAGTGAAAAGTCACATGGATACCATGGGCTACAAAGAAGATGAGTACAATCTAGATGCATTATATGAAGACTTCTTAAAGCTAGCTGACCGTAAAGGCCAAGTTTTCGATTACGATTTGGAAGCCTTGATGCATTTCTCAAATCTTCGCGAAGAAGATGATTTCTACAAATTGAACTACCTAAGCGTTCAGTCAGGTAGCGTCATGGCAACTACAAGCATCAAGCTGCAATGTGGTGATAAAGAGACGTCTGAAGCTGCGGTAGGTAACGGCCCTGTTGACGCGCTTTACCAATGTATCTATCGCGTCACCGGATATGATATCGTGCTAGACAAGTTTGATTTAACCGCGAAAGGCGAAGGTGAAGACGGGCTTGGTCAGGCAGATATTATCGCCAACTACAAAGGTCGTAAATACCATGGTACTGGTGTGTCGACCGACATCGTAGAAGCTTCTGGTCAAGCATTATTGCACGTAATCAACAGCATTCACCGTGCAGATAAGATTGCTGAAATCAAGCAGAAAAAAATCGCAACAGTATAAGTAGACTCTAGGGATGCGAGTCATCTCTGGAACAAAAGATATAAAAATTAAAGGATTACCATGACAGACAAATCTTACAATATTGCCGTTCTACCAGGAGACGGCATTGGCCCAGAAGTAATGCAGCAAGCACACAAAGTGCTAGACGCAATCGAAAAGAAACACGGTATTACCTTCTCTCGCAACCAGCACGATGTGGGTGGTATTGCTATCGACAATCATGGTTGCCCACTACCAGACAGCACAGTAAAAGCCTGTGAAGAAGCAGATGCAGTACTATTCGGCTCAGTCGGTGGCCCTAAGTGGGAACATTTACCGCCAAATGATCAGCCTGAACGCGGTGCTCTTTTACCTCTGCGTAAGCACTTTCAGTTGTTCTGTAACTTGCGCCCAGCACAAATTCACAAAGGCCTAGAAGCTTTCTCACCTTTACGTGCAGATATTTCTGGCAATGGCTTCGATATCGTCGTGGTACGTGAACTGACAGGTGGTATCTACTTCGGTCAACCAAAAGGTCGTGAAGGCGAAGGTGCAAATGAAAAAGCATTTGATACCGAGGTTTATCACCGTTTTGAAATTGAGCGTATCGCGAAAATTGCGTTTGAATCAGCTCGCCTGCGTGATAAGAAAGTTTGCTCAATCGACAAAGCGAACGTTCTGCAGAGCTCTATCCTGTGGCGTGAAGTGGTCGAAGAAGTGGCCAAAAGCTACCCAGATGTCGAGCTGTCACACATGTACATCGACAACGCAACCATGCAGCTAATCAAAGACCCATCTCAGTTTGACGTCATGCTGTGTTCAAACATCTTCGGCGACATCATCTCTGACGAATGTGCAATGATCACTGGTTCTATGGGCATGCTACCTTCTGCCAGCTTGAACGAAAGCCAATTTGGCTTGTATGAACCAGCAGGCGGCAGTGCACCAGACATCGCAGGTAAAAACATCGCAAACCCTGTTGCACAGATTCTTTCTGCTGCACTAATGCTGCGTTACAGCCTAGGTGAAGAAGCTGCTGCACAAGATATTGAAGCAGCAGTATCTAAAGCACTGTCTGCTGGAGAGCTGACCGCCGACCTAGCGGGTGATAACCCAGCTCTTTCAACTTCAGAAATGGGCGATAAAATCGCTGAGTACATTCTAAATTCATAATAATTATTCGCTCCTGATAAGCCGTTGTCAGGAGCTATACACGGGATAGTAATAATGGGCAAAACACTGTATGAAAAAGTCTACGACGCACACGTTGCCGTAGCCGCCGAGGGTGAGAACCCAATTTTGTATATCGATCGCCACTTGGTACACGAAGTGACTTCACCTCAGGCCTTTGATGGCCTGCGTGAAAAAGGTCGTCAGGTGCGTCAGGTCAGCAAGACCTTTGCCACCATGGACCACAACGTTTCCACTACCACTAAAGACATCAATGCGTCTGGTGAGATGGCACGCATTCAGATGGAAACGCTGTCAAAGAACTGTGAAGAGTTTGGGGTAACCCTTTACGACATTAACCACAAATACCAAGGTATCGTGCATGTAATGGGCCCTGAGCTTGGTATTACGTTACCTGGCATGACGATTGTTTGTGGTGACTCTCACACAGCCACTCACGGCGCATTTGGCTCGCTAGCTTTTGGTATCGGTACTTCTGAAGTTGAGCATGTTTTAGCAACTCAAACCCTGAAACAGGCGCGTGCTAAAACGATGAAGATTGAGGTGAAAGGTAAGGTTAATCCTGGCATCACAGCGAAAGATATCGTTTTAGCCATCATTGGTGAGACAACAGCAGCAGGCGGTACGGGCTATGTGGTTGAGTTCTGTGGTGAAGCCATTACTGATCTTACGATGGAAGGTCGTATGACAGTGTGTAACATGGCTATCGAGCTTGGCGCCAAGGCAGGTCTAATCGCACCAGATGAAACCACGTTCGAATACATTAAAGGCCGTAAATTCGCGCCACAAGGCAATGATTTGGAAGCGGCTATTGAATACTGGTCTTCACTCAAAACGGACGATGATGCGGAGTTTGATGCAGTCGTTACTCTAAATGCCGCGGAAATCAAACCTCAGGTGACTTGGGGTACAAACCCTGGTCAGGTAATCGCCGTTGATCAACCTATCCCAGCACCAGAAAGCTTCGCAGACCCTGTCGAGAAAGCATCGGCAGAAAAAGCATTGGCGTATATGGGGCTAGAAGCTGGCAAAGCACTATCAGATTACAAAGTCGATAAGGTATTTGTTGGCTCTTGTACTAACTCTCGTATCGAAGACATGCGCGCCGCTGCAGAAGTAGCAAAAGGCCGTAAAGTTGCAGATAACGTGCAAGCTCTTATCGTACCGGGCTCTGAGCAAGTAAAAGCGCAAGCAGAAGCAGAAGGCTTAGATGTCATCTTTAAAGAATCGGGCTTTGAATGGCGCCTTCCTGGCTGTTCAATGTGTCTGGCCATGAACAACGATCGCCTAGGTCCACACGAACGTTGCGCATCAACTTCAAACCGTAACTTTGAAGGCCGCCAAGGTCGTGATGGCCGTACCCATTTGGTAAGTCCTGCGATGGCAGCAGCGGCAGCAATTGCTGGTCACTTTATAGATATTCGTGAGTTGGACTAAGGAGAGAACAAATGTCAGGTTTTAAACAACACACAGGCTTAGTCGTTCCTCTAGATGCCGCGAACGTCGATACTGATGCTATTATCCCTAAACAGTTCCTACAAAAAGTTTCTCGTTTGGGCTTTGGTAAACACCTATTCCATGATTGGCGCTTCCTAGATGATGCAGGTGAGCAGCCAAACCCAGAGTTTGTAATGAACGCACCTCGCTATCAAGGTGCTTCAATCCTACTTGCTCGTGAAAACTTCGGCTGCGGCTCCTCACGTGAGCACGCCCCGTGGGCACTGGCAGACTATGGCATCAAGGCAATGATTGCACCAAGCTTTGCCGATATTTTCTATGGCAACTCAATCAACAACCAAATGGTTCCTGTTCGTCTCACAGAGCAAGAAGTGGATGAGATCTTCCAATTCGTTGAAGCAAACGAAGGCGCACAAGTTGAAGTAGACCTAGAAGCGAATGTGGTTCGAGCAAATGGCAAAGAGTACTCATTTGAAATTGATGAGTTCCGTCGCCACTGCCTATTAAACGGACTAGATAACATCGGTTTGACACTCCAGCACGAAGATAAAATTGCCGATTACGAAAGTAAGATTCCTTCATTTCTCAAGTAATTAAAACCGATATAAAAAGGTTGGCTCATGCCAACCTTTTTTTTATTTTTGAAAGTTATCAATTGTAGGCTCGGTCTAAAATCATAATGCTGTTATGAATAGGACTGACCATGAGATTCTTTCTTGCTTTTGTCGCCACTTTGATATCTTTCCACGCTTTCTCTGCTCCCAAATCTGAACTTTGGCCTTATTGGAATACGAGTAATGAATCCAATACCACCAAAGTCGACCATCAGCCTTGGCAACAAATACTCGATAAATACCTAGTCACGGAAGGCGAATACACGCTTTTTAAATACTCATCAGTCAGTACCCAAGATAAACAACAACTCAATCACTACATAACGCAACTGAGTCATATCAATCCACTTCAGTTAAGCAAAGCTGAGCAGTACCCTTACTGGGTAAATTTGTATAACGCGATTACAGTCGATTTGATTCTAGACGCTTACCCAATCAAATCGATCACAAAACTAGGTGGGTTATTCAGCTTTGGCCCATGGGGAGATGAAGTGGTTACCATCAATGGAAAAGAGCTCACGCTGAATGATATTGAGCATCGAATTTTACGCCCGATATGGAATGACCCAAGAACTCATTATGCGGTCAACTGTGCTAGCTTAGGCTGCCCAAACCTACAATCTCAGGCATTTACTGCAGATAATACAGAAGCCTTACTTGAGCAAGCTGCGACCACCTTCATTAACAGTGAAAAAGGCGTGCTCATCAAAAATGGTAAAACTCAACTATCTTCCATTTATGATTGGTTTGCGGATGACTTTGGTAATAACCAACAGTTGATCCAACATCTGGCAAAATACCGTCCAGAGTTATCGGATTTAAGTGGTAAGTTTAGTTATGAATACGATTGGGACTTAAACGAAAAGAAATAGTGATAACCCAATACGAATGGTGTTACTACCCAGCTCCAGAATAAGTGAAAACTGAACGAAGTAGCGTTTAGCAAGCAAGTCCTTTTGGAACTCGATAGAAAATCATATATACCATAAAACACAAAACCCAGTCCTTAGACTGGGTTTCTCAATAAGTGGCTGACAGTGGGAATGCCTAGTCCTAGTTTGCGCTCAAACGGAACTTGTTAGTTACAGGCCTAAAATCATACTGCAGATGCGAAAAAGCCCTAACATAACTGCTAGGGCTTTATCTAAATAAGTGGCGGAGCGGACGGGACTCGAACCCGCGACCCCCGGCGTGACAGGCCGGTATTCTAACCAACTGAACTACCGCTCCGCAATGGTTAGACTCTGGAGTCTAAATAAGAACCTGGCAATGTCCTACTCTCACATGGGGAAGCCCCACACTACCATCGGCGCTACTTCGTTTCACTTCTGAGTTCGGCATGGAATCAGGTGGGTCCAAAGCGCTATGGTTGCCAAGCAAAATTCTTTGCTGGTGCTGATACCCAGACTCGAACTGGGGACCTCATCCTTACCAAGGATGCGCTCTACCACCTGAGCTATATCAGCATAATTTTGCTCAAGATATTTATCTCAAACAAGGTATTTAAAGCCTGGCGATGTCCTACTCTCACATGGGGAAGCCCCACACTACCATCGGCGCTATTGCGTTTCACTTCTGAGTTCGGCATGGAATCAGGTGGGTCCACAACGCTATGGTCGCCAAGCAAATTCTTTATCAATTTGCTCGCAAATTCAAACGCACTTTAGTGCGGCCCTTTAGGGTGAGATTTGCTTGCAAATCGAATAATTCGGAAAGCTGTTTTTAAGTTCTGTATTTACACATTCAAAGTTCTTGCTTTGAGTCCATCAAAACCCTTTGGGTGTTGTATGGTTAAGCCTCACGGGCAATTAGTACAGGTTAGCTCAACGCCTCACAACGCTTACACACCCTGCCTATCAACGTTCTAGTCTCGAACAACCCTTTAGGACCCTCAAGGGGTCAGGGAAGACTCATCTCAGGGCTCGCTTCCCGCTTAGATGCTTTCAGCGGTTATCGATTCCGAACTTAGCTACCGGGCAATGCCATTGGCATGACAACCCGAACACCAGAGGTTCGTCCACTCCGGTCCTCTCGTACTAGGAGCAGCCCCCTTCAATCTTCCAACGCCCACGGCAGATAGGGACCGAACTGTCTCACGACGTTCTAAACCCAGCTCGCGTACCACTTTAAATGGCGAACAGCCATACCCTTGGGACCGACTTCAGCCCCAGGATGTGATGAGCCGACATCGAGGTGCCAAACACCGCCGTCGATATGAACTCTTGGGCGGTATCAGCCTGTTATCCCCGGAGTACCTTTTATCCGTTGAGCGATGGCCCTTCCATACAGAACCACCGGATCACTATGACCTGCTTTCGCACCTGCTCGAATTGTCATTCTCGCAGTCAAGCGGGCTTATGCCATTGCACTAACCTCACGATGTCCAACCGTGATTAGCCCACCTTCGTGCTCCTCCGTTACTCTTTGGGAGGAGACCGCCCCAGTCAAACTACCCACCAGGCACTGTCCTCAACCCGGATGACGGGTCTAAGTTAGAACATCAACACTACAAGGGTGGTATTTCAAGGACGGCTCCACCGATACTGGCGTACCGGTTTCAAAGCCTCCCACCTATCCTACACATGTAGGGTCAATGTTCAGTGCCAAGCTGTAGTAAAGGTTCACGGGGTCTTTCCGTCTAGCCGCGGGTACACTGCATCTTCACAGCGATTTCAATTTCACTGAGTCTCGGGTGGAGACAGCGTGGCCATCATTACGCCATTCGTGCAGGTCGGAACTTACCCGACAAGGAATTTCGCTACCTTAGGACCGTTATAGTTACGGCCGCCGTTTACCGGGGCTTCGATCAAGAGCTTCGACTTACGTCTAACCCCATCAATTAACCTTCCGGCACCGGGCAGGCGTCACACCGTATACGTCATCTTACGATTTTGCACAGTGCTGTGTTTTTAATAAACAGTTGCAGCCACCTGGTATCTGCGACTCCCGTTAGCTCCATCCGCAAGGGACTTCACCGACAGGAGCGTACCTTCTCCCGAAGTTACGGTACCATTTTGCCTAGTTCCTTCACCCGAGTTCTCTCAAGCGCCTTGGTATTCTCTACCCGACCACCTGTGTCGGTTTGGGGTACGATTCCTTACAATCTGAAGCTTAGAGGCTTTTCCTGGAAGCATGGCATCAATGACTTCACACCCGTAGGTGCTCGACGTCGTGTCTCAGCCTTAGAGAGAGCCGGATTTACCTAACTCTCAAGCCTACGCACTTGAACCTGGACAACCGTCGCCAGGCCCACCTAGCCTTCTCCGTCCCCCCATCGCAATTGTAAGAAGTACGGGAATATTAACCCGTTTCCCATCGACTACGCCTTTCGGCCTCGCCTTAGGGGTCGACTTACCCTGCCCCGATTAACGTTGGACAGGAACCCTTGGTCTTCCGGCGAGGAGGTTTTTCACCCCCTTTATCGTTACTCATGTCAGCATTCGCACTTCTGATACCTCCAGCAAGCTTTACAGCTCACCTTCAACGGCTTACAGAACGCTCCCCTACCCAATACATAAAATGCATTGCCGCAGCTTCGGTTTACAGCTTAGCCCCGTTACATCTTCCGCGCAGGCCGACTCGACTAGTGAGCTATTACGCTTTCTTTAAATGATGGCTGCTTCTAAGCCAACATCCTAGCTGTCTAAGCCTTCCCACATCGTTTCCCACTTAGCTGTAATTTGGGACCTTAGCTGGCGGTCTGGGTTGTTTCCCTCTCCACGACGGACGTTAGCACCCGCCGTGTGTCTCCCGGATAGTACTTACTGGTATTCGGAGTTTGCAAAGGGTTGGTAAGTCGGGATGACCCCCTAGCCTTAACAGTGCTCTACCCCCAGTAGTATTCGTCCGAGGCTCTACCTAAATAGATTTCGGGGAGAACCAGCTATCTCCAGGTTTGATTGGCCTTTCACCCCTAGCCACAAGTCATCCGCTAATTTTTCAACATTAGTCGGTTCGGTCCTCCAGTTGATGTTACTCAACCTTCAACCTGCCCATGGCTAGATCACCTGGTTTCGGGTCTATATCCAGCAACTCGACGCCCAGTTAAGACTCGATTTCTCTACGGCTCCCCTAGATGGTTAACCTTGCTACTGAATATAAGTCGCTGACCCATTATACAAAAGGTACGCAGTCACACCACGAAGGTGCTCCTACTGCTTGTACGTACACGGTTTCAGGTTCTATTTCACTCCCCTCACAGGGGTTCTTTTCGCCTTTCCCTCACGGTACTGGTTCACTATCGGTCAGTCAGTAGTATTTAGCCTTGGAGGATGGTCCCCCCATATTCAGACAGGATATCACGTGTCCCGCCCTACTCGATTTCACCTAAAATGCGCTGTCGGTTACGGGGCTATCACCCTGTATCGCAGAACTTTCCAGAACTTTCACCTGACGCATTAAAGGCTTAAGGGCTAGTCCAATTTCGCTCGCCGCTACTTTCGGAATCTCGGTTGATTTCTTTTCCTCGGGGTACTTAGATGTTTCAGTTCCCCCGGTTCGCCTCATTACCCTATGTATTCAGATAATGATACCTGCTTATGCAGGTGGGTTTCCCCATTCGGAAATCCCAGACTCAAATGACTTTTACTGTCTAATCTGGGCTTATCGCAAGTTAATACGTCCTTCATCGCCTCTGACTGCCAAGGCATCCACCGTGTACGCTTAGTCACTTAACCATACAACCCCAAAGGGTCTTACAATCAAACAACCAAAGTTGTCTGCCATTATTTAAACATGATGCAGACTCGATTTTGCCGGACTCAAATATTAAACATCACAAGGATGTTTCCAAGAACACTTGAATGTGTGTTGGTACCTAATGAACAAGTCATTAGGATTTGAGAACTTTTCAATGAATAACAACGCATCTCATAGAGATGGGGATTGTTGTTATTCGTCAGCTTTCCAAATTGTTAAAGAGCTAGATTCATAAATGAACCATTTTTAAAGATTCTTTTTCAAGAACACTTAAAGATGGTGGAGCTAAGCAGGATCGAACTGCTGACCTCCTGCGTGCAAGGCAGGCGCTCTCCCAGCTGAGCTATAGCCCCATCAAGGTGTCGATACTGTTGCCAATCTCCTGGGAGGAAGATTGGTGGGTCTGAGTGGACTTGAACCACCGACCTCTCGCTTATCAGGCGAACGCTCTAACCACCTGAGCTACAGACCCAGTATCGTCTCTTAAACTACATAAACCATCAATCTGTGTGGACACTCATCGTGAGTAATCATCGTATAAGGAGGTGATCCAGCGCCAGGTTCCCCTAGCGCTACCTTGTTACGACTTCACCCCAGTCATGAACCACAAAGTGGTGAGCGTCCCCCCGAAGGTTAAACTACCCACTTCTTTTGCAGCCCACTCCCATGGTGTGACGGGCGGTGTGTACAAGGCCCGGGAACGTATTCACCGTAGCATTCTGATCTACGATTACTAGCGATTCCGACTTCATGGAGTCGAGTTGCAGACTCCAATCCGGACTACGACGCACTTTTTGGGATTCGCTCACTTTCGCAAGTTGGCCGCCCTCTGTATGCGCCATTGTAGCACGTGTGTAGCCCTACTCGTAAGGGCCATGATGACTTGACGTCGTCCCCACCTTCCTCCGGTTTATCACCGGCAGTCTCCCTGGAGTTCCCGACATGACTCGCTGGCAAACAAGGATAAGGGTTGCGCTCGTTGCGGGACTTAACCCAACATTTCACAACACGAGCTGACGACAGCCATGCAGCACCTGTCTCTCAGTTCCCGAAGGCACAAGACTGTCTCCAGTCTCTTCTGAGGATGTCAAGAGTAGGTAAGGTTCTTCGCGTTGCATCGAATTAAACCACATGCTCCACCGCTTGTGCGGGCCCCCGTCAATTCATTTGAGTTTTAATCTTGCGACCGTACTCCCCAGGCGGTCTACTTAACGCGTTAGCTCCGAAAGCCACGGCTCAAGGCCACAACCTCCAAGTAGACATCGTTTACGGCGTGGACTACCAGGGTATCTAATCCTGTTTGCTCCCCACGCTTTCGCATCTGAGTGTCAGTATCTGTCCAGGGGGCCGCCTTCGCCACCGGTATTCCTTCAGATCTCTACGCATTTCACCGCTACACCTGAAATTCTACCCCCCTCTACAGTACTCTAGTCTGCCAGTTTCAAATGCAATTCCGAGGTTGAGCCCCGGGCTTTCACATCTGACTTAACAAACCACCTGCATGCGCTTTACGCCCAGTAATTCCGATTAACGCTCGCACCCTCCGTATTACCGCGGCTGCTGGCACGGAGTTAGCCGGTGCTTCTTCTGCAGCTAACGTCAAATGAATGCGCTATTAACACATCCACCTTCCTCACTGCTGAAAGTACTTTACAACCCGAAGGCCTTCTTCATACACGCGGCATGGCTGCATCAGGCTTGCGCCCATTGTGCAATATTCCCCACTGCTGCCTCCCGTAGGAGTCTGGACCGTGTCTCAGTTCCAGTGTGGCTGATCATCCTCTCAGACCAGCTAGGGATCGTCGCCTTGGTGAGCCATTACCTCACCAACTAGCTAATCCCGCCTGGGCATATCCTGACGCGAGAGGCCCGAAGGTCCCCCTCTTTGAGCCGAAGCTATTATGCGGTATTAGCCATCGTTTCCAATGGTTATCCCCCACATCAGGGCAATTTCCCAGGCATTACTCACCCGTCCGCCGCTCGACGCCGTTATCGTTCCCCGAAGGTTCAGATAACTCGTTTCCGCTCGACTTGCATGTGTTAGGCCTGCCGCCAGCGTTCAATCTGAGCCATGATCAAACTCTTCAATTTAAGATTTTGTTCGGCTCAATGAATACTGAACATTACATAAGTAATGTTTGAATTGACTGTGCTGAATCCGAAGATTCAATGGTCACTTCGTTTCATTGAAACCTAATTTGAAGCCTAAGCTTCTAATTGGATTATCATCAACGAGTGCCCACACAGATTGATAGGTTTATATTGTTAAAGAGCTGTGCTTTTCAAGAAACTTTCTCTCAAAGCGGAGGTGCATTCTAGCGAGATAATTTGAAGAGTCAAACACTTTTTCAAACTTATTTTCTCAGAAGCTTTTCACCTCTCTAACACTGCTGAAGCCTTGTGGTGTCTGCCGTGTCAGTGGGTGCGCATTATAGATAGGCGAGGAAAGAAGGCAAGCACAAAAATCGTTTTTTAGATAAAAAAACGCTTGAATGACTATTAATCATTCAAGCGCTTATTTAGTACCAATTTATCATCACCTTATTGGCAATATACCCACAGAAGACTGTGGATAACTAGTCATCAGTATCGAAGAAATAAGAGATCCTTGAGCGAGGATTTAAATACTCACGAACTTTATCTGGCAGTTTATTTGGCAAAATAGCATTGACTATCTTTATCTCTTTCTCTGCCAAATCGATGATGGGGGCTTGCGTTCTCGGAACGGAAGGATCATAAATAAGGACGTTTGGGAAAAGAATGTTACGTGCATTCACCGATATCACTAACCCCACCATATCGTTGGACAGTTGCACCACCGTCCCCGGAGGGTAGATACCCATGAACTTAATTAGGATATTTAGGTTTTCGTTGTTGTATAGGTTCTTACAGTTCTTATATAAATGAGAAAGTGCCACATAGGGTATCTTTTGCTCTGAAGGAACGTTGCTGTGGCACAGATTATCGTAAGCATTAGCTACCGAGATAATTTGCGTCAGCTCATCGATTTGCTCCCCTTTCAAGCCTTCTGGATAACCCGAGCCATCATTCAATTCATGGTGCTGGGCGATGACCGTTCGCGCACTTTCAGGAAAACTCTCCATATTATTCGCGATATCCAAACCATATTTAGTATGCAGTTTAAGATAGTTCTTTTCTGGTTCACTTAAAGGGGTCTGCTTACGTACAATTGCAGAGGGGACTTTGACTTTTCCCATATCGTGGAAAAGAGCAGCAAAAGCGACTTCTTTAATTTTCTGCGCTTCAAGCTTCTTAGCTTGGGCTATCATCATGGCGATGACAGAAACATTGAGGCAATGGAAATAAATATCTTCAAATTCACTTTTACCGTTCATCAAGTGTAAAGTGACATGATCATCACTAAGCAGCTTATCAACGATATCATCAACCAACTGCGCAGCTTCATCCACAGCCTGTTCTGGTCGGTTGCGAATTTTATTCATGACCGCCCGCATTCTCGATAGTGAGCGCTCAAACTCTTTTTCGCAATTAATCACTCTACGCCGATACGCACTGAGCTTTTCAATCCGATCTTGCTTCTCTTTCCATAATTTCTGCGCTTCAAGATCGATCTCCTCTGCAGAGGTATCATCCTTTTTCTCAGTCTCAGTCGAAGGGGGAAGAGGTTGAGTATCACTTTGATTCGGATTCATAAAGACATGCTTAATGCCTAAGTGACGAATCAGACGGATCTGTTCCTCGTCTTTAATCTTAAAGCTATTAAACAAAAACGGGTGCTCATTCCATTTGACCGGGAGTCGGATATGCAACCCTGGCTGAAGTCTGTCTACTGTAATTTTGATACTAGCCACGATCTATATACAACTTAATCTTTATTAACCAATTTATAATTTTAGATGATTCAAAACCTGAATTCATCACTCGTAAGCTTTAGTGAGGTACGCGTGTGATCCGCTTAAACTTTGCATGTCATTTAACCAGATCGCAATGCAGCATCCAACGAATACCAAACTGGTCTTCAACTTTGCCAAAGCGTCCTCCCCAAAAAGTGTCAGCAAGAGGCATCATGATATGACCACCGTGTGATAGCTTATCGAACACTCTGGCCTGTTCATCGAGATCGTCCAATACCAAAGATAATGCCATATGATTCCCAGAGCGCTCTTTTGCCACTAAACCATCTGAAAGCATCAACTTCATCCCAAACGCTTCACATTCTGCATGCATAATCCAATCAGGATCAGCGCCCTCTATTTGTTGCGGTGCGTCCTTAAAATACTGCTTGGTGACAACAACCCCGCCAAAAGCTTTGCAATAAAACTCCAGAGCTTCATCACAACGTCCGGCGAAAAATAAATAGGGGGTGAGTTGATACATTAGTTTGGGTCCTTTCAGATAGTATTCCTCTCTAAAAGATAGACAACAATTGCTTAACTAGCAGAAAAAATTAAAGATTTTTGATATTTATGGGTACAACTGAAAGCACTAACAAAATAAATGGGACGGTAAAAATGCACGAATACAAGAAGGAAACGCTACGAGACGACTGCCTCCTCCGCGTTGTTACTGGAATAGAAACCATAAACACCAGAAACAACAAAGCCCCGACTTTCGTCGAGGCTTTGTTGTTTAAATATGGTACGGTGGGCGGACTAAATCATTTTAATTATAACATTGATTTTAAATGATTTATTTCAACACAGAAGTACAAGGGGCTACAAAAAGGGTTACATAAACAAAAAGTCATTCATACTTAAGTAACCCTCACTATTTGATGAGGTATTATTTTTGGTTAGAAATTCAATTGTGTGAAGTTCGTTGTACACAGAGGCAAAAACCGCCTTTACTTTAAGTTACCGCCAATCAGCCCATGTACACCTAAAAGGTGTTTATTCGAAGCCTCTATATTTGCTAGTAGAGAATGGCTACATCAATCTAATGCGTATGCAGCCTAACCCATTCAAACACTATCGCTATCTCGGCAACGGAGACAAACCTAGTTCTTTGAGGAAGCTGTTATGTTTGTCCAAAGCCTCATTGATATCTTTCTCAATGTTTACCAGCTTCTGATGCTCTGCTTGTAAATCCACCTTAGGTTCAGCTTTGGCCGTACTTACGTATCGCGAGATATTCAAGTTAAAATCATTCTTCTCGATCTCTTCCATTGAGACTCGACGAGAATAGCGTTCCTCTTGCTCTCTAAATCTATACGTATCGACTATCTTTTGAATGTCTTCTGGGCGGAGTTTATTCTGGCGTTTACCTTTTTCGAAGTTCTCTTCATCACTAGCGTTGATAAACAAAACATCATCATACTTCTTACATTTTTTGAGCACTAAAATGCAAACAGGGATACCTGTTGAGAAGAACAGATTCGAAGGTAGACCAATAACAGTGTCAATGTGCCCATCTTTTAATAGCTTACTGCGTATGCGTTGCTCAGCCCCGCCTCTAAACAAGACACCATGAGGCAAGATAATAGCCATCGTGCCTTCATCACTTAAAAAGTGGAAACCATGTAAAAGAAAAGCGAAATCAGCAGCAGATTTAGGAGCTATACCGTGATTTTTGAAACGAAAATCTTCCTTAAACTCGGCTCTATCTGATTCCCATCGATAACTAAATGGTGGGTTAGCAACTACAGCATCGAACTTAAGCTTTTTAGCAGGGTTCTTTTCATTAAGCACGTCCCAATCATTGAATAACGTATCACCATGAAAAATATCAAATTCTGTATCCTTTACTCCATGAAGCAACATGTTCATGCGAGCTAAGTTATAGGTAGTGATATTTTTTTCTTGTCCGTAAATCTTACCGATGCTGCCACCAGCAGACGTGATATGTTTACGCACATTCAATAGCAAAGAACCTGAACCACAAGTAAAGTCCAATACTCGGTTCAAATTCTTCTTTTTACCCATCTTTGGTTCTTGGCTGTCTAATGTGACAATTTCCGAGAGGATGGTTGAAATTGGTTGCGGGGTATAAAATTCCCCTGCTTTCTTACCACCGTTGGCAGCAAACTCGCCAATAAGGTATTCGTAAGCATCCCCTAAAATATCAGTATCAGTAGAGAACTGAGCAATCCCTTCTGAAACCTTTTGGATAATAGTACATAGCTTTGCATTACGATCTGATGGCTTTTTGCCTAACTTTTCTGAGTTTAAGTTGATCTCAGAGAACAAGCCTTGAAAGCTACTATTAAAGCTTTCATTTTCAATGTACTTAAACCCTTCTTCTAACGTTTTGAGCAACTCATCATCTTGAACCCTCGCCATTTCAGCGATACTTGACCATAAATGCTCCGGCTTAATGATGTAATGCAATTTACGGCGCATTTGCGTTTCAAAAAACGAGATGTCATCAGGGTTTTCGTCATACCACACTTCCAGCGGGTTAGACATTTTTAGATCCCTAAGTACATCTTTAGGCAAATCAAGGTAGTCTTTTCCTAACTCTTTCTTAGCTGCGGCTTCAAAGTTATCAGATAAGTAACGTAAAAATAGAAAAGACAGCATGTAGTCACGGAAGTCATCGGCATTCATTGCACCACGCAAAGTGTCCGCAATATCCCACAGAGTTTTACCTAATTTGTTTAATTGCTCTTGAGTCATCTTAATATATCTCTAGTTATTGCTCTGTTACTGTTTTTTGCTCTGCTAAATCAGGAAACAGATCTGGGTTAAACCGATAATTTTCCATAAAATCGCTTAAAATATTCCTGAAATGGCCTTTATTTTCTTCTGTCATTTCCATTGGCTCAAATAGAGAATAATTTCCATGACTTAAAATATTAACCAACCTAGCATGCAATATTCCTTCAGGGTCGTTAGCTTGTTTTTTAATACAAGCAGAAAAATTATTAAACCCATGAAATGTAGCAGTCTTTTCCAATATGCTTCGTAATATCGTAAAATGATAGGTAAACAAACTTCCAGACTCAGAAGCTTGGTGAAGTTGCTCTAACAATGCTACATGATGGAAAAATGGCGTATCTCTAGTATATTTTAAAGAATATTTTTTATTATCTTTATCGTGCTTTAGAAAATACGGCTGTAGTTTTCCTTTATCATTCAGCTCATTCCACATCACATTAAAAAATAGTGCATGATGTGATGAAATAACAGTCTTAATTGAACCATTACCTGTTTTTAACAATTGAGCAAGATGACTCGCAACCGAAATAGCATTATGATCATCCAACGAAGAAATAGGATCATCAATATATAAATACTTCACCCAGCTATAAGCTTCTTGTCCATCAATAGCTAATTGAGCGACTGCCAAAAAGAAACACCAAACAAAAATATTTTCTTCACCACGAGAAACTTTAATGTGTTCAACAATCTCATGTGAATCATCGTCATTTTGAATCTCTCGTTTAAAATTAACCGTCCATTTCTTGTAATCAATTTGAAAATCAAAATCAGCATAGCGTTGTAATAAAGGACGAATACGATTCTCCATCTCAAGTTCTTGCAAACCATCAAAAAAGTGAGAGTCTTGATTAATCTTTAGTACTCGTTGTTGATCATTATCTAGATCGTTATCCCAAGAAAACAAATCTTCCGTAAAAGCGTTAAAATAAAGAGTATCTCTTGTTGTTTCCTCAACATCTAATGGTGTTTCGACATCGTCCGTGACATTAGCAGGACGCGAAATAACTTCTTTACCTAACTCTTTAAATACCATCGATAAGCGAGTTTTACCAGTACCATTGTAAGCAAAGACTAGTATCTGATTTACTGTTTGAGTTTTTTTTCCTCGAGGAACACCATTTTCAAATACATCTCTAAACTTTCCAGACACCTTGCCAAGATCAGAATAAATCAGTTCACTCATGCAATAGATTCCTTAATTTCTGGGAATAATTTCTGCATTAAGCCTTTTTTATATTTTTTCAATACTTCAATTTTTTTTGTTTGAGCATCTATCAATTTATCTAAAGACGATAAACAATCGACAATTCTTTGTTGCTCACTTTGTTCTATTGGGTAAATAACATCAATCTTGGAGATGCGACCTGATGATATACCAAGAACTTTAGCTCCTTGAGATTCTTTCTGAATTTTCTTTCTCATTACTTCTGACTTAAAAAGATATCCACCAAAACCTTTAACTAAATAATTTTCTTTTTGTCTCGCTAATATTGTATGAAGTCCAGAAAGCAACTTTTCTCCATTTATATTAATTAATTCAATACTTTTACCAACATCATCTATATCTTCTGAAGCATCTGCAAAAACCATATCACCTTCTTGACAATAAGACTCTTGTTTAATTTTATCCAGAGATATTTCTTCACTAATAAATGGAACATGTTCTTTCGTTATATCAAACAGTGTTGAGAACTTAATATGGATATCTCCGTAATGAATATTTTTAACTATGCCATCATCGTAATTAAGCTTATCTCTAGATAATGAATTTGTAGTTTTTAAAGAATAAACCTCTTCAAATGTTTTTTTAATCCATTTGACATTACAAGCAAAACCAAACTCAGGTATACTTTTCCCTTGTTCTGGAAATAGTTTTTGCATCAAACCTTTTTTATGTAATTTTAACGATTCCAATTTTTTAGTATTTGTTGTAATCAAATCATCCATAGAAGAAAGACAATCAACTACTTTTTGTTGTTCTTCAAGATCCTGAGGAATATAAAGTACAAAGTTTGATATATCATCTTTTGTAAACCCTTGAATCGCCATACCTTGATTAAACTTTAAAAATTCAGTGCTTTTACTTTTTAAGTAATAAGCTAAAAAGTAAGCATCACCTTCACTGGGAGTAAAGTTAGCAAAGTCCTGACTAGTGCATAAGTTTTTAGTTGTGACTGCCAACTTCCCCACACCAACTCTTGAAACTAAAAGTATCGTGTTTTCTGGTACTAGTTTTGTTGCTGATTTAGCTATTGCATCTTCAGTAATAAATCTTGTTACTTTTATTTGATGTATTGAATCATCAGTTATATCTGAACTTGATACCCATGGTATAAGTCCCGTCCAAAAATCTGGATTAGTCTTACTAGGTGTTCCTCCCCCGAGAAAAGTACCAATTTCTTTCAAGCGTTTCTTTGTCCACGCTTTGTTAAACCCAGAAAACCTAAACTCTGGCACCACCTCTAACTTACTCATAAGCTGCTAACCCCGAAATCTCACGCCCTTGGGCTAGTTTATGTAGGTAAGGAACCAAATCTTCCATTAATGCTAACTCTTTCTTAGTACGTTCTTTCCAGCTAAGATCTAGTGGTTCCAGCAGATCCCCCAGCTTCTCGCCATCGAAAATCATTCGTCCCATAATTCCACCAACAAATGCCTGTAAACTCTCGGAGGTTAAACCGTGCTTTATAGCCATATCATTGAGCTCATTACTCGCCTTTTTCATTTTAAATGCCTGATAACCAGCATGAATTTGTGAAACATCTAATGCTTCACCAGAAGGTAAACTATGTATATAAGCAATCAGCTCATCACGTTCAGACATCAAATTCGCTTGCGAGCAAATTAAATCGATGAGTTGCTGGCGCGTCATGCTTTGCTTGCTTGTCCCCTGAGTCGATTTAGCAATTAATCCCATGATGTAGTCATAATCGATTAAAGCAGATGCAAACAACACAAACTCAAACTCTAGCTGTTCGACCTCTTCAGGCAACTCTCCTGCCCCTTTATTCGTGTCTAGCTTGCGTTTCAAGTCTTTGGCTGTTTCTAAATACGCTCCTTTAAAGCCACGTAAGGTATCAATCGGTAATGTCGCTGCTACCTGAGCTTTCTGTTCGTCATCCAGTTCTGTGTACTGCTCTAGTTGGTTCTTAAATTTTTGTACTTCTTTGAAGTGATTGATAAAAGAAGCTCTTTGCGCATCACCTTGAAGATTTGTCACTTCTGAAGGCTCACAAGTTAAACCTTGCTTTTGCATAAAGGCTTCTAGCTTATCAACTGCGTCTTTATACTTTTCAACGATAACAGGCGCAGGATCTACCAACCAAATCTGCTCAGCACCTTCTTCTTTTTTACCAGAGAAAAGTTTAATCGCTTCATTGACTTCTTTTTCTTGACCTCGGAAATCTAAAATATTCCCCCAAGGCTTACTATCATTCAATACGCGGTTAGTACGAGAAAATGCTTGAATAAGACCATGGTGTTTTAGGTTCTTATCCACGTATAAAGTGTTCAGGTATTTGGAGTCAAAACCGGTCAATAACATATCAACGACGATGACAATATCGATCTTGTTTTTATGTGGGTAATCAGCATTGTCGTATTGCTGATCTTTAATCCGCTGCTGTACATCTTGGTAATAAAGATCAAACTCATTGATAGTATGATTCGTTGAGTATTGATGATTGTAGCTATTAATAATATCGATTAGAGCTTGCTTCTTACGCTCAGGCTCTACTTCGTTATCGGCTTTTTCTTGTGGTAGATCTTCCTGTAATTGCTGGATATCTTTCACATTTCGAGCGAGTGTATTTAAATCTGAATCTTCTTTTTCCTTATCACTAAGCTGCGCTGGTGGTGAAAAAACACAAGCAATATTTAAAGGTATATAGTCTTCAGATTCTGACGCTTTAAGCTCTTGCTGGCTCTTAAACTCTTCGAAGTATTCAATCGCATGATTGATAGAAGCTGTTGCTAAAATGGCATTGAATCGGCGGTGATTCGTCACAGCATCATGCTTCTCTAATATCTCTTGAACGACAGCCCGTGGTGGAGGTGTAACTCTTGTCACCGTAGCTTCAGCTTCATCATTGCTAGCGTCTGCTAATTGTTTGCTCGCAGAATGTTTGCCAAAAAAATCAATATGGAAGCTTAGAACGTTCTTGTCTTCAATTGCATGAGTAATCGTATAGTGGTGTAGCTCTTGTTCAAAGATACTCTCAGTGGTTTTAAAGGAACCCACATTGCCATCGATTTGAGTATACGTTGAGTTTTTCTCGAATATAGGAGTACCAGTAAAGCCAAACAATTGTGCTTCAGGGAAAAACTCTTTAATCGCTTTATGGTTTTCACCAAACTGAGAACGGTGACATTCATCAAAGATAAAAACAATACGCTTATCTCGTAATGGCTCTAATCGCTCTTTGAAGGTTTTCTTACCCTCTTTCAGTTTACTCTGGTTGCGTTTGCTATTTTCATCTAGCGCTAAGCCGAGTTTCTGGATCGTTGTAACGATGACTTTATCAGCATAATCTTCTGACAACATACGACGAACTAACGTTTCTGTATTGGTGTTCTCTTCCACACAACCGTCTTGAAACTTATTAAATTCTTCTCGGGTTTGACGATCCAAGTCTTTTCTGTCGACTACGAACAAGCACTTTTCAATATCAGGATTATCTTTAAGTAACGTTGACGCTTTAAACGACGTTAGTGTTTTACCTGATCCTGTTGTATGCCAAATATAGCCATTTCCTCTCCCTTCATGGATACAGTCAACAATAGCTTCCACTGCATAGATTTGATACGGACGCATAACCAGAAGCTTTTGTTCTGATTGAACCAGTACCATATAGCGACTGATCATCTGACCAAGAGTACACTTCGCTAAGAAGGCATCGGCAAAGTCATGTAAGTGCGAGATTTTACGGTTATTCTCATTAGCGAGTTGATAAACAGGTAAAAAGCGCTCATCAGCATTGAAGCTAAAATGCTCATTACGGTTGTTAGCAAAGTAATAAGTGTGGTGTTCATTGCTAACAATAAACATCTGAATGAAGCACATCAGCGTATTGGTATAGCCATTACCAATATCGTTTTTGTAATCAACGATTTGTTCCATTGCTCGACGAGTCACAATCTCGTAAGTCTTCAGCTCAATCTGCACTGTAGGCACACCATTGATCAATAAAATCACATCGTAACGGTGATTGCTCTCATCCGTATTCATACGCAATTGGTTGATAACTTCAAACTCATTTTTACACCAGTCTTTGATATTCACTAAGGTGTAATGCAGCGGTGTGCCGTCCTCACGCTGAAAGTAGCCACGTTCACGTAGCGTTTGAGCAGCTTCAAATACATCAGCCGTAATGATGTCTTGATACAAACGCTCAAATTCATTGTCTGTAAGGTTGACGAAGTTTAACGCCTCAAATTTTTCACGAAAGTTCTGCTTCAAGGCTCGATCTGTTCGGATATCTTCACGGTATGAATACTTCAGATCGCCCAGCTTATCTATGAGCGCTTGTTCAATTTGTGCTTCTTTCGTTATCATTTTTTGCTACCAAATACATAAATGAATAAATGCGTTATTACAACGACTTGTCTCGACGGTTTAGCATTGTACCCTAACCGCTCCTATCTATGAATCGAAAGGGGGTTGACTAAGTACGCTTTCTGGTTAACTTGCAAGCAGTGAATGACATGTAATCTCGACATACACCATCCCTACTCTTTTCATTGTCTATCTAATCCTCGATAAAATTAGTGCTTTCCAAGATTTTCCGATTAGGAAATCCTCCTTTAAACATTCCCAAACTGCTGTTTCAACAAGACTCAGACTAACTCACCGAAACAAAAAAAACTCAGGCATATATTATCTTCGTGCCTAGCTGAACTATCGCATAACTCCTTGCGGCACAGAGCACGCCAACCTTGAACACTCAATTTGCTACTCGAATATTATTTTCTAAACATCCGTATTCACGTTCTTTTGGTGAGAGGCAACCGACTATGGCTAAAAACTTTAGTTAAACATCTTCTTAGGAAAATTACATGACAACACTAAACTTCACTTCAACCTCATTACCAGTATCCAAGCAGTTTCATCAGCTATTAAGCAAGTACTGTCAAACGTTATTAACTTTAGATAGTTTAGAAGCCTCCAGCCAACGCTTGACGGTTTGCTTCCGTGATAAGAGCTATAGTGCTGAAAGCAGTGGTTGCCACCCTGTTGAAATTGGCCTCAACATAACCAATGAAGCAAACGTGACAATCATTTACATCACTGATTTCGCTTATATAGGAAATCACTACCCAGAGTTAAAACGTCATATTGATTTCGATTTTAGTCACCAACTCTATTTCACTGTTGAATCGGAGTGGCAACGTATCCAGTCATCAGAAGTGGAGGATCTATATCGAATTTGGGAGCAAAAATTTGTTAGCCATGTGCGAGCAGGAGACTATGACGAAATTAAAGCCATATTCTAATATCTTCTAACGAGACAGTTCTAGCAGAAAGAAGATGGTCTGCTAATCCTTGGCTCCATACGCCTCAATCCAAAAATCTTCAGGCATATGTCATCAATGTGAAACCCCATCATTGATTCCGACAGGAGCCCGTAATGACTACCCCTAATTCTGATTACAAAAAACAGCAACGCTATCAGGAAAATGAAATCCTAGAGCATGCAGCTGAGATACTGGCAACACGCTACGTGCGTGGTGATGCCCTAACCAAACCTGAAGCTACTAAAGAGTACGTGCGCTGTAAGCTAGGCAGCCATGAGCATGAAGTGTTTGCCTTATTACTGCTGGATAACCAAAACCGATTGATTGAATTTAAAGAGCTGTTTCATGGAACGGTGGATGCGGCCAGTGTCTACCCACGTGAAGTGGTGAAAGCAGTATTACATGTGAATGCCGCAGCGGTGATATTCGCCCACAACCACCCATCTGGAGATTCAACACCTTCCCAAGCTGACAGACGGATAACAGAAAGGCTCAAAGACGCGCTCGCGCTGGTGGATGTCCGTGTCCTTGACCATATTGTGACAGGCGATACCTGCACCTCGTTTGCTGAAAGGGGGTGGTTATGATTGAACAACATTACGGAGAGCTGTGCATTGATGACTCTTTACATGCGTCACTGGAAGCACTTCTGAATAAATACACTCTGCCAGAGAACGCCGAGCGACTCGTACTGAACTGCCGCCAGATGAGTTACTACCGACATCGTCAAGGTTTGCATCCGATAGAGGTACAGTTTAAACGTGAGTCAGCCACTAGCCCTTGGCTGGTGGTGTTCTTTGCAAGCTTCTCTTATCCCGATGACAACAGCACAACCGTTGAGCCTGAGCTTTACTTTCATCTGGCTAATCGCTGGTGCTATCAACCCGATGTGGGGAGCACGGATTTATCCCACCCTGAGGTACAAGAGCTACTATCGGTATGGATGAAAGCCTTTGCTCCTCACCTTTCCAGAAACGTCTTTGATGACGTGCAACTGACGATGGTCGGCACGTTCCACTAATTCCCACTCTGTTATTTCTTATTTGAATCCTGAAACAAGGAGGACTCACTATGTCTGAATTAACCTTTACAGCATCCACTTTGTCTATCTCTAACAGTCTGCATACACTGCTTAGTAAACTATTCACCACTCATTTGTTGGACAATGAAACTCTCGCCACCAGTCGTTACCTGGTGTTAAACTTTCGCGATAAAAGTTACAGCGCGGATGACGGGGGGTTTCATCCGGTTGAGATGGCGATTTGCCACACCTCAACAGGAGAATGGAACATTGAATACATCACTGACTTTGCCTATATGGGAAACCATTACCCAGAGCTAGAACGAAACTTAGATTTTGATTTTCGGGTTGGGCAGTTCTTTGTCGCCTATCGTGGTTGGCTACCAATACAAGGTAGCCCTGATGCCAAAGAGCTCTATCGATTGTGGGAGTGTAATTTTCTTGCTTATGTCGATACGGACGCCTATAACGAGATAGCCGTCACTCCACAATAGCTCATGACTTCCCTTCTCCTTGACACCATTAAGCTTGTCACCGCTCTTATTACTTTGTTTACCCTCTCTCCTTTCTTTGGCGCTATCGGAACTCTGACAACGTTAGGGTTTCTGGTGGTGCTGTTGATTGGATTATTGGCAGTAATTGCAGAGCTCAGTGATAAGCATAAGCCTCGTTAATGTTAATCGGCTCACGCTTTAGTGAAGCCGATTGATGCTGTTTTCCCCGTTGGACATTATGTGTCTGACTCACCTCTACTCTCCCGACATTAAATGTCCACCTCCGGTCTTGGAGCTTTGATGTATTAAGAGTGTAGTCATGAGCAATAAAACCAGCATTGAAGGGTTATCCGCTTTGCTGCACACGCTGATGCTTATTCCTCAACATCGTTGGATTACCGTTAGGGAGTTGCAGCAACAGTTAGCCCAACTCGATATCCACCGCACCACTCGCAGCATTAAACGCTACCTCGATGAAGTCATTGTAGAGGTGTTTAACGTGGAGTGTGATTCGATGAGCATGCCTCATGCTTATCGGAAAACTTCAGAGCAATTACTGAAGCTCAACAAGCAGGAAATGCTTTATTGGCAACTGACGGATAAGTACTTACTGCCGCTTGTTCCTGATGCACTGAATTATGGGCAAGGTCGCTCCTCGGAGAGAGACAAACCCTTACCCCACAAGGGTTCAGCGCATTCAAAAGAGCAAGCATGGTTAGCCAAAATCCATGTAGCACTGCCCAATATTCGTGAGTGGAGTAATGAGCAGCGGCAAGTACTGAATGCGGTACACACGGCATTACTCAACAACCGTATGCTCAACATATCGAGTCAAGTTTTGCAGCAAGAGAAGGCGCTCATCGAACCACTGGGACTCTCGGTTCAATGTGACGCGCTCTTGCTGCTTTTTCGTTTATCCGGTCAACCTACGATACGCACCCTCGCCCTACCTTTGATAGATGAGGCCAGTGTATCGACGTTTTCTTTTATCTATCCCACTGATTTCAATCTAGAGCGGTTCATGCGTGAACACGCTGAAATCCGTGCATCCCAAATTTAACTCACCACTACGGAGAGATACCTATGAATACCTTAACTCGAGCCATCATGATGTGCATGCTGATTCTCGGAGTCACCGCTTGTAGCGAACAGGAAGAAGCGAAAACCCTCACCGCCGATATTGAAGTGTCGATATCCACCAACCCTCACTGGGGAACACTGACCTTTGATGTTCAATCTATCGCTGACAGCACAGTAATAAGCAATGTCGTTATCAATCGAGGCAATTGCCGATTACCTGCAGGCACAGCCTCTGAGCTCTCTAGAAACGTTTCGTTAAAGCTCGGCGAAACGTACACCGGATACAGCAACAACTGCACCGTGGACAGCGTGAAGGAAATCGAAGTCACTTCCAACGCTGGCACCTTTGTCTACACCTTCTAACTCTCAACGCCTCAATAACACTCAACCAACTCGTAAGGATAAACTATGAACAAGTCATCTCTACTTATCACTACAGCGTTAGTTTTCTCCACCTCGTCCGCCTTTGCTGGTGGAACACTGGGCGGTAACCCATCTGCAGATTCGGGTGCAGTCAACGTCAATGTGGGCAAATGTACTCAATACAAAATGGATGTGAAAGCAGCGCAACAGGCAGGCAAAGACGTAGCGACCATCACCGTTCCTGGAGGCTGTGAAGTCATCAAAGAAAAGTAATGCCACCTGCAACGGTAAAAACAACAGTGGGGAGCAATTACGCTCCCTATTCATTTTTTTGCTTATGAACCTAAGATCCTGTCAAACCGCTTTTGGACAAAAGCTTCTTAGAGCTACAACTTAATCTAGTGAACTACTAATTAGCTCAGATATGAAAAACTGGGTAACTCCTTCTATCCTCAACATCAAGAATATAACAACCATATTTCGGTCATCAACGAAGTATCATTTTTCCCATTAGCTATAGTACCTACAACAATTAGGTGACATAGATAGGTAAAGAAATGATTGCTGTATTATTTGAGGCAATGGCTGTTTCGGAAAAGAGAGACAGATACTTCCAGTTGGCGGAACAATTAAAGCCACTTCTCAGTGATATCGATGGTTTTATATCAATCGAGCGTTTTCAAAGCACAACAAACCCAGACAAATTTATATCTCTATCTTGGTGGAAAGATGAAGAAGCCATCAAGCATTGGAAGAAAAATGTGCATCACAAGCTTGCTCAAGACGAAGGAAAATCTACTATTTTTTCTTTTTACAAAATCAACGTCCTAACCTCAACACGAGAATATTGTTCACAATAACATAGAGATAGTAAAATGCATGATATACATATAATTTTAAAAAATAGTCCTGGAGAATTAGCCCGATTTGGTGAAGTCCTTGGAAAGAATGGAATTGGACTAGAAGGCGGTGGAGTTTTTGCTCATGAAAATGAAAGCCATGCCCATTTTCTAATCGAAGATGGAGAAAGAGCGAGGGACATCCTTACAGAGCATGGATTTGAAGTAAAAGGGGTCACTTCTCCACTTATACGAAAACTCAAACAAGAACAACCTGGTGAGCTTGGTGCGATATCTAAGGCGTTAGGAGAGAAAGGCGTTAACATTATTGTTCAGTACAGTGATCATGATAATCGATTGATACTTGTAACTGACAACTATACATTGGCCGAAAATGCAACAATTGACTGGGCTGTATAAACTTGAGTAAAAAAAATATCTCTTCAGCAACAATAGACTTTAGTCAGGAAACCGACATGGCAGCCTTAGCGGCTGCCATGTCGGATGCCTCTAGGATGAAAATCCTATGTGCGTTGATGGATGGAAAAGCTTGGACTGCAACCGAATTAAGCGTTGTAGCAGAGGTTTCACCATCCACTACTAGTTCTCACCTATCCCGCCTGCTGAAAGCCAATCTTGTTATATGTTTATCCCAAGGGCGACACAGATATTTTCGCCTCTATAGTAAGAATGTCGCTGTATTACTCGAAAAAATGATGGGAATTACTTTCCAAGTAAATCGTCCCTCTCATTCCAAAGTACCTCAAGAACTTCTCCAAGCAAGAACCTGTTATGACCATTTAGCAGGCGAAATAGCTGTTCAACTGTATGATTCACTATTAAAAAATAAATGGATTGACAGTGATGGCAAAGGTATCACTAAGCAAGGACAAGAAAAATTTTTAGAACTAGGTATCAATATCGATGAGAAAACTAGAAGGAAAAAATGTTGTCCATGCTTAGATTGGAGCGAAAGAAAGTTCCACGTTGGTGGTCACTTAGGAGCAGCGCTACTTAGTTTTTTTGAGGATAATAACTGGATAGAAAGAGTCCCCGGATATCGCGAAGTTGTTATTACTAATAAAGGTAAAAAAGAGTTTCATGGGCATTTTGACATTGATGTATAGGTGTTCTTAGAGAGCATAGCATGTAAATTGTTACTCAAGGGAACGTCGATGAATCAGAAGATACTATTTATATGTAGGCATAACGCAGGACGTAGTGTCATCGCTGAGTCGTTGGCCAAACAGCATTTGCCTTCTCAGTTTGCCGTCGCGAGTGGCGGCTCTCACCCAACCGGTTCTATTAACCCTGTGGTTAAACAATTTCTGCAAGGCAAAAATCTGCCAGTTCCACACAAATACGCACATTCCTGGGAAGAGAGGACGTCATTTCTTCCCGACATAGTGATTACCCTTTGTGATTCCTTGCAACGAAGAATCATAGCGATGAGCAACATACTTCAACAAGCGGAGCTCAATCAGCAAGATCTCAAAGATGAGCTCGCAAAGCTCAGCGCGATGTAAGCCCTTTGATAACTCACTCGTTCTACTTTTATCAGCCTGATTATCTGTCGTATGGATGTCATAGAATGGATTTATCATCAAAGTGGTTATTGTTGACTAGGTAGACTTATTTGAAGACCGACAGCTATGTTACGTTAGAAGATAAAGCCAAACGGAAGTGTATTTTTAAAATCCCTAGCTACCTTCGCTCGTACCCTAACTTTGATCATGTCTGTACGGTTCAACCCAATGGAACCAAACTGTTTAAGCCATTCGGAGGTGTTATCTCACTCGACGCCATACTTGGTCGTAAATTGCCGAGAGTTGGTTTTGTCCAAGTGGTCAACCTCATCGGCTTGCATCGCACAGAAAACCTGTTGTTTATGCCCCCTCAAAACCACAGCGTTGTTGGCTTCGAGATGGGCGAAAAATATTACATCGTTTTGCACCATGACCAACCGATTCTCCGCCAAATGATTGTCAATTAAATCAAACCTACAGCAATAAAACTGTCACATCCTGTCGCTAAAGTACCTCGCGTTATCCTCCGCAGCTCCGAACTAGAACCTATGAAGCGAAAAGCACATGAAAAAGATCAACAGATCATTCGATTAATGCAAAAACAAGGGCTGATAAAGAAGGAAGCCCAAGAGTTAATAAAGGAAAATGTCTACCGCTTAAGCAAAAATGATGTCACTAAAGTCAATAGCTACGCACAACACTTTGGGTTGACGGCGAAAGAGAATCTGATTGATGAAATCCTCGAATTGCGTCGCGAATCACTTCTGGAAAAATACCAATGACTTATCAATGAGATAGACCCAACTTAGGGTTTTGTTTCTCGAAACACTGAATTGGCGAGCTACTTTTTAATATCGCAGAATTACATCGCCAGCACTGTCAACACAAATGCATCCTGTTTCATTAGAAAATGCAAGCCAGTACAAGACATTTTTATGACAAAACTGTTGCATAAGCTGTTATCATACTGACTGAAGTCAATTCCAATGCAAGGATGCTGGTCGATGGAGCGCTTTACACTCAGTGATAGAACACTACTGGATTCTAGTAGCCCCGAATATTTTTGGATAAGCTGGATGCTCAGCGAAGGCTACTCTGTCTATAAAATAAAAAACAGCGTCATGAAAGCCTTTGGCGGTGATGAAACGATTGCCCAGACTATGTTAGATGTGGTCAAAGGCACACAATCCAAATTCAACTTGATCCAACTCGTTCAACAAAACAACGTTGAAGTGGAATAATTTCTGTAATTTCATCAAAGCGACATCTAAGCACATTAGTATGGACATGGGTTGTGAATCGAGAGACGCGCTGTTTACAGTCCATGTTTAACTCCATTCTAGTTTTGCACCTCATTATGAGGTGCTTTTTTGTCTCAAGAATAAGCTTAAGCGCGGCGCTCTAACTCAAACACGTTATCATCGGGTTTACGTTCGAACAGTTTGAAGACCAGCTGTTGAGCTGGCATCGGCTTCGTCAGGTAGTAGCCTTGCCCGGTTAAACACCCCATCTTGTAAAGGTCAGACTGTTGTTGCGCAGTTTCAACCCCTTCTGCAACAACCGTTACTCCCAACTCATTACCGAGCTGGACTATATTCTTTAACAGCACTAATGATTTATTACTGGTTGAATAATTCATTACAAAACTACGATCAATTTTGATTGTTTCGAACTCGAAATCTTTAAGATACGAGAGAGAGGAAAAGCTTGTACCAAACCCATCCAGCTATCTCCAGACTGAATATAGCTCCACAACTGCCCAAATGCCGCTTTGGGCATATCAGCATGACGTATGACATTATGCGGTTTACCGAGCAACTCTTCCTCTTCATAACCAGCCACACGGCAAAAATCTTCATTACAGTAAGTAATGTGGCTACTCGGTGCAGTGGTCGAAATTAAGTTATCGTACTCTGAGTATTGTACTCGTTCGTCTTCCGTGGACATTGTGTCTGAATCCCTTAATTATAGATAGATAAACTGAGCAACTGCTCAATTTTAGAAACATTCTATATCAACTCTGTCACTTGATATTGACAATTATCAATAACAAATCAGTACTATACAACTCGGCGGTTAACATTACATTTCCCATTATTTACTAGCAGAGGCACTGACACAAAAGCGCTAATTCTTTTCCCCAAAAAAGATTTGCGGTAATAAAATGACAAGCCGAGTCATCCATTACGTCAACGTTGTAGCATTGATTAAAAAAGCCATAACAATAACTAGTTATAGCTGTACAACATCTATTCGCTCAACTTCTTTACCCATTATAGTTTGATCGAACAGTCCCTCAATTTTCTCCATTTCAGTGAGCTGAAAAGCTGCGTTATCAGCTCACTGATTGAGTTAATTAGCAGATGAGGATGTCTGTTCTGCAGATGCTGCAGTTGAATGAACAACTTGATCAATTTCGCTGACTCTTTGACTTACTTGAGAAAGGCTTTCCAGTTGCATGAGTCGGTATCGTTTCTCACAGCATCGACAGCCAACTTATCCACTCTTTCAACACCCACAAAAGTAAAGTTAGCCTCTCAACCCAAGCCTCAATATGCAAACTCTCCGAGTAAAAGCACAACCAACATCAAAACAGCTCTTGACGCCTCCCCTGATTGATATGCTCTTGTATCTTACTGACTAAGTTGGCGTCGCTCACACTCAAAGAGCCCGAATAGCCAAAATGTAAAAAACGAAACTCCGCAATGACCATAGTTGCTACCCGCTCTCTACTTATACACGCATAATAAACTTCGATATTCCGATAACACTTCAGCAATCGAAGGATAATCCGACATCAACTCTCCTAACTCACGCTCAATGACACTCACCTCTGATTCAACGAATTCAAGCTCGGAGCTCACATCTCTGCCATAGCGCGTTATTCGCTGTAAGTTATACCTGAGCTTACGCAAATTGATTCTCAAGTGAAGCTCAATCATGTTGAACTGATGGCGGGATTTTAACGCGTGATGGATATCATCCATACAAAACTCGCATACTCCATGCTCTATCTGAAACGGAACCGTTTCTTGTACATCAACCTTTGATTCAAAAGTACATAGCTTGCAGGTGTGATTTAACATTTTTATCCTCACTAAGTCTTAAACGAGCGCGCGCTTTTCCAACCACACTTCAGGCGCGCAAGGCTTGTAGAGACAGTACCCCTGAAGATGCGGTACACCTACCCCAGTTAATGTCTTAAACATCGCCGATGTCTCTATGCCTTCCGCAACCAGACTGATATTGTGTGTACGACCAAACTCACACAAATGAGTGATGAGCTTTAGGCAGGCATCACGTCGCATCGCTTCGTGAATCAACGCTCTATCCAATTTAACCTGATACAACGGAAGCCTAAATAAGCTTGTAATCGCACTCATGCCTGCCCCAAAATCATCGATGGACAACTTGAAGTCGTGGATATGAAGCTCATTAAGTGTTGTTGTAATGGTAGGGTCTTCATCAAGTAGGTAGGATTCGGTCAATTCCAGCACAATACGACTAGGGGAAACACCAAATCGAGCAACAACCTCACACACATCTTCAACAAAGCTCGCCTTCAGCAATTGATGCGCCGACACATTTACATTGACTAAAGGTCGCGCGTTATGTGTGGAGTCAAACATCACCAAATATTGGCAGGCATACTCTAGAACTAACAAACCCAATGCATGTATATGCCCTAACCGCTCGGCGATAGGAATGAACTCTGCGGGTGAAATCGAACCCAACTCAGGGTGCTCCCACCGAGCTAACGCCTCAAAACTTATCAGGTTTCCTGTTGACGCTTCGACTATTGGCTGCAACGCTATCACAATTTGGCGAGTGTCAATGGCCGCTTCTAATACGTCTTGTATGGCAAAGTGTCGGTCAATGTCACGTTGTGACTCCCCTGTATAGGTGACCGGGGAGCATACCAATCGCGTGTACTCAGAAAGATTAAAGATTTGCTCTAAAGGGTGGGTGGTATCCAAGTCACTGACGGGCAGCCCCCCAAGGCCAAGCCGGCTGGTGAGTGTAGTACTGCAAATACGCCTCTGCTGAAACACCGTTTCGATTTGACTCATCAATGAACACGCCATCTCATCATCCAACTCTTGCTCCATCGTCACCACAAAGACATCTGCACTGATTCGATACAACCCATATTTTAAGTTCAAGACATCATCTAGGGTCGACACCAGAGTTGAGGAGAGCTGGCCTGTAGCGTCATACCCCACTCGTCGTTGAAACTGTTGCAATTGAGTTAGGCAGCACACAAGAATCCAACCATTTTTGTTCAGCTTTGACGCATTTTGTAAAAACTGATGCCGATTCAGTAGTCCCGTCTCACTGTCATGGTTAGCCATATGCGTGAGATACTGATTCAGGAACACTTCTTCTGACACGTTTTTGTGAGAGCCGACCATGGCAAAGCCACCTTGATACTCCACTCTCACCCCCGTGGCTTCAATCCATAGATAACGGCCTGAGGTGTTTTTTACCCGATAGCGGGTTTTGACACGTGTCGAGCTTTGCTCTTTTTGATGACCATCCACTTCTTGCGCCAATCGCTCTCGGTCTTCAGGGTGAACAAGTGCGAGCCAATCATCCAACGTTAAATAATCTGTCGAGAGTGCGAACTGTTGGTAGAAGGAGTTGTTGTAGAACTGAACGACATTGTCGTCACTCATAAACCACAAGCCTTCACTTGATGTATCAAAAAGGCTGAGCAACACTTCGGGTAATGCCTGCGTGTCCATGTTTTTTCCTAATTTAGAAGGAGCGTCCCTTCATTTTTCCATGTCATCATGACAACAATTCAAGTCGCCCAAGATGGGCATTGGTAGATGTTGATTTGCTCTTGGTCGACAACTGTACATTGACAAACCAAAAGGGTTTATGTTTTTCAATCAATACACCGCTACACCTCAAATACCTCTTATATATAGAAAAGCCATAAGGTTGCACTAAAAACGCCAATGTAATGCTGGGTAAAATCCTACGAGGTGTTGTGTGCACAGGTACTCAAACGTATAACAAACCCATTAAATGCACCTAGTGGAATGTAAACAACACAAAATCACAAAACAGGACATTAAGTTGTCACTTTCAGCCAAAACTATAAAGGTGGGATGTAATACACAAGCAACAACTAGGGTGATGCTTTGGTGCTATCGCTCCTATCTCAAGTGGATTGCGAAAAGCAAAGGCGTGAGTCACGGAGATTATAGGGATTGGGCAATGATTAAACGCTGGGCTCATCACTTTGTCCATTACGTTAGCCGTTCAGTAACATGACATACTCTAAGGTGCTGTAGGTATATGTTATCAACAATAACACCAATAGCATCAACCGCGGCTTGCTGAGGGCAGTTCACAAACCGTGATTGATGCATTGTTTCTATGTCTTCAAACTGATGTTTGAACTGACAAAGATAATCCAATTAAACTTGAAACTTTTTAGAGTGGTTACTGAGTTCCTCTGCTGACTGAGCGACACTAGAGCTGGTCTGCATTAGTTGATTTGTACTTGCTGCCGTTTCAATAGAGCTCTCGCTAATCTCTTCGATTCGTTTAGCGATATCACCGGTTACCTGAGACTGTTCTTCCGTTGCGGTGGCAATCTGATCCATCATTTCATCGATTTGCGTCACTGCGTCATTAATTTGTTCAAATGTTTTGCTGGTGTTCAATGAGCGCTGACTCACTTCCTCAACTTGCAATACATTTTTCTCCATTCCTGAGATAGACTTGTTCGCAGCTTGCTGGAGTGTCATAACCATTGTTTGAATATCCGTTGCAGAGTCCTGGGCTTTTTGCGCTAAAACACGGACTTCATCAGCGACGACTGCAAACCCTCGCCCTTGCTCTCCAGCTCTCGCCGCTTCAATCGCAGCGTTAAGAGCCAATAGGTTTGTCTGTTCACTGATGCTATGGATGACGGTAATAACCTGATCAATGTTTGCACTGCTGACTTTAAGTTGCTCCATTTCTTTCGCCAAGTCTCTCATGTCAACAACGAGTTGCTCTATCTGCTGATTTCCTTCATTGAGAAGATCTATTCCCTCGATGCTTTTCTCTTTAGCGTTGCGTGAAGACTGAGAAGCAGATGCAGAGCTCGTCGCAACTTCTTGGAACGAAACATTCATTTGATTTACCGCGGTAGCAACAAGTTCTATGTTTTGATGCTGCTGCTTGATCGCCTGGGTGGTGCGCACTGCAACGTTAGATGAGTCTTGAGCACTTGTTGTGAGTAGTTGGCTAGATTCAACAATGTGTTTAATCAATGCCCTAAGGTTCAGCGACATTTCTCTGAGTGACGAGTATATTGTGCCTTCTTGTGTGTTATTGCTAAAAGTATTGGTTAACTTGCCTTGCGCCACTTGGTTCGCAAGCTCCATCATTTCTAATGGCTCCCCACCCAAAGGCCTTTTGATAACACCTGACAAGTAGATGGCAACAAAGGATATAAAAATGATAGAAATACCAAGTGTCACCCATGTGTTAAACTGCATTTTAGCTATATCAGCAAACGCTTCATTACTTTCTATTTCTGTCACTATTGCCCAATTGAACCCATCAACGTGGATTGAGTTAAAAGATGACAGAGTCTTTTCCCCTCTATACCCTAGCACTTCCCTTGTCTCTGCATGACCACCCAACGCCGACTTAACGGCTTCTGTGTTCATTCCATTTTTTTCTACTGTTCCAGCAAAAGACGCATTGACACTGTGACTGCTCACGGACCGCATTGAGTCCGATCGCATTCTGAAGTCCTCTCCTACTAGATAAGTTTCAGAGGTTTCCCCCATACCATCGTCTAAATGCATGATGTTATTTATTGCCTCTAAGGACAATTGAAGCACCACATAGAGCTTAATAGCGCCATTCTGGTCATAGATAGAGGTTGCTAGAAATGAGGATGGAGCATCACCAGAAGGCGAGTAACGAGCGAAGTCAGCGATGCCTATTCGCTTACTCTCGGATACGCGTTTGATGAGCGACGCTAAATTAGAATTCGAATATGGTCCAGAAAAGACATTCGTATTGAGGTCTTGTTCTTTTTCAACAGTGTGAAAGATTTCCCCTTGAGGCTCTACGAGTAGAACATCATAGTACCCATAGAGGTTTGCATACCTTTCGTAAAACGTAACCCCTTCCTTGTCAACAGGAACAAGGGCTCTTTCAATCGTTCTCTCACCTACCAGAACCCAGCTCAAATCGTCAGAAATGGTTACCGTTTTCCACTGAGTCATCACAAGCTGGTTATTATAGTTTCGTGCAATCGCCATCCCTTCAGAGCCATCTTGAGCGCTTTCAACACTGTGAATGTTTAGGGCCGCGGAGTTTTTGTGTGACTCCACCATGGTCAAGAAAGGCGCATTTGACCTTAACTTTTTATCCGGCCCCACTAAGAAAGTGTATTCATTGATTGATGCTGCCGTATCGCCACTGGCCAAATTTTGATCGACCCGCTCTACAGGCAAACGCAGTGCCACGTAACCAAGCAGCTTGCCTTGTCGATTCGAATCTGTCACGGCTTCAACCAGGAAAGCAGAGAACTCATCCGCAGGTGGATAATAGGAAACATCACCCCAAAATGCTTTGTTGCCCGAACCTTGTTTTTGGGCTTTAGTGAATGCTTCATTTAACCCTGATGAGGCGATTGTTGAATCCGAAACGTTCAAACCAAGGTCTTTTAACTTGGCGGCAGAGTAGATAATGTCACCATCAACGTTTAAAAGTAACGCATCATGCCAATCAAAGCTGGTGCGATAAGTCTCAACATGAGCACCAAAAATACCGTCATTGATTCTCCATCGAGCATTATCTTTGGCGGCCTCATTCGGTTGAAATGATTGACTGAAAGCCTTTATCGCTTCTTTCGTGTCGTAGCTTTGTGAAAAGAGAGAGAGCTCTGTCTCTAACTGAGACACTAAAGACTGAATTCGACCAGCCTTATCTCGAACATCTTTATCTAAATTGTAAGCCGACTGATCATAAAAAGAATTCACCATCTCAGACAAAACACTCATGTCACTCCTTCTATCGTCTAAAAACTCCGTCAACTGCTCTTGTTTCACAGAGCGAACCGACTCGAGATTATTAAACGCTTTATTGCGCATGGCATGTTGTGACGTCGACAGTGAAGATATTGAGGAAATGATCACTGGCAAGATACCAACGAGTAATAAAGAACCGACGAGCAATGTCGATAAGGGAAGCTTATTCAAGGTGCTGTTCATTATCCAACCTTATCCAGTTATATTCATTTCGAAACGTTTCGATGCGATAAACATCGCATAAATTGACACAAGTTATGAGAAAAGTAATATTACAAATGTCTTATATGTGACACATGTTACATAAACAAATGCTAATTTAAACGTTTTCTTTACCCTGAATTATCACGGATGTTTACTTGTCAAGTCGCCATAGGTCTATGTGCGACATTGATTACGTGCTAGGTTCTTAAACAATCCAACTTGCGAGCTAGCATTCACTTTTACATTAACTGGGTATGAATATGAAAACAGCCAGCTTGATCCTGACCGCATTGACTTTGATGAGTAGCCAAGCAATAGCTAAAGATACACTCGCCATAGTGGTCTCCACTCTGAACAATCCCTTCTTTGTATCGATGAAAGATGGCGCCGAGAAAAAGGCAAACGAATTAGGGTATGACATGATCACATTAGACTCTCAGAACGACCCGACCAAAGAGCTTTCTAATATGGAAGATTTAACGGTACGAGGCGTGAAGGCGATACTGATTAACCCTACTGACTCTGACGCCGTTTCCAATGCTATTCGCATGGTCAATCGTACTGGCATTCCCGTTATAACACTAGACAGAGGAGCAACACGAGGAAATGTTTCTGCACACATCGCTTCAGACAATGTCGCTGGTGGCGAAATGGCAGGTAACTTTATAGCGGATGCCCTAGGGAAAAATGCTACAGTCATTCAACTTGAAGGCATTCCTGGAACCTCTGCAGCTCGTGAACGAGGTGCTGGCTTTATGAATGCCAAAGACAAAGCGCAATTAACACTTCTCTCTTCTCAACCCGCAGACTTTGACCGAAGCAAAGGATTGAACGTGATGGAAAACTTGTTGGCTTCGTACCCGGAAGTGCAAGCTGTTTTTGCGCAAAACGATGAGATGGCACTCGGCGCTATCAAAGCGATTCAAGCCTCTAATAAGAGTGTTCTAGTTGTCGGATTTGATGGTACTGATGAAGGTATCACTTCTGTCAACAATGGCGAAATGGCCGCAACTATCGCACAACAACCTGAGTTAATCGGCGCATTGGGCGTAGAGATAGCGGATAAAGTCTTGCAGGGAGAAACGGTCAATAGTTACATTCCAGTCCCTTTAAAAGTCATCACTGTTAAATAATGTAATGTGAAGCCCTAAAACCGGTCCCTGTCACAACATGTTTTGTTAACGGGGACCTAAACAACTGACACTCTCTTAAAAACGGATTCACAGTGCAGCGAGTAACCAAAAAATGAAACTGAACAGAGCATGGCGTCACAACAACATCTGGGTAATTTTTAATGTTGTTTTAGCGTCTTCGATCGTGCTCTTTGCTTATTACTCTTATTACAACTGGTCATCTCTGGTATTAGCCGCTAAAAAAAACAGGAACCCCATGTAAGACTGCTCAATAATTCCGTCATGTCTTTTCTGAAGACGCAAGAGTCCCTTTTAGAGGTGTTGGGCAAGCAGCTTATTTATCGAAATGGTTTTCCTACCCGCCCAATACATGACTCTCTGCTCGACAACGCCATGGAGACCTATCCCGCATTCATTGGTCTAGGTTTGGCAGATTATGATGGTAAGGCATTGGTGGTCAGCTCCAACTTCGATCTAGAGCATTTACCCAACTTAATGGAACTGGCACAAACTAGAGTGTCTTACATGGAAGCAAGAGACAGTGATAAGCTGCATACGGGTCCAACGTATACCATCAACACCCTGGACAGTCAGGCATTGGCCATTCCCGTTCGTAAAGCTATTTATTTGGACGACTCAAACAAGGCCGTGGCGGTAATGACGGCGGGGGTTAGACTTGACAAATCCTCTTTATTTAAAGACTACAATCGAACAAATCAAACTCAAATCATCGAAATCATCCGTAAAGACCGCTACCCTTTATTTACGACGGATAAAAGCACTCTTTATACTCAGCCTATCGAGCAACACTACTACAGTGAGTTAATGAAAAAACTCCACGGAAGTAGTGCTGTTTCAACCTTCAACTTCGTCGACCCCAGTTCAGCGAGCTCGCGTCAAGTAGTTGCACTATACAACAGTTACCTCGATTATTGGTTTGTATCGAAACTTGATAAACAAATAATCCAAGAAACTTTCTATCACAGAATGATGCTTAGCATCGCGCTCTTTACTTGCTTTGGATTTTTAAACTCACCCAATCAGTCGCCAACGCTGAAAAGAAAAAGGAAAATGAGCTGGTGACACTAGCCCACCTTGATTCTTTGACGGGACTAGGCAATCGCTCTTTAGCGGTGAAAAAGATCGACCAAGCTATAATAAGTAGTGCCCAAAGCGGGCATTACTATGGCATTTTGTTTCTTGATATAGATAACTTTAAAACCATAAATGACACCTATGGACATGAGCATGGTGACATCCTGCTGAAGGAAACCTCACAACGTATTCTCCATCATTTACGAAAACGTGACTCTCTCACTCGCTTTGGAGGCGATGAGTTCGTCATTTTACTCCCAACTTTTGAGTTGGATTTACTTGCTGCTCAAGAACAAATCGCATCCATTACTTCAAGGATGCGCCAGGGACTCTCTGAAGCCTACAAGTTTGAATATTATGAGTACAGTAGTAGCGTCAGTGTTGGGGTTGTACTGTTTAATAACGCATCTCAAACAAGCTCCGATTTACTCAAACAAGCCGACATTGCGATGTACAATGCAAAGCGCTCAGGTAAAAATAGAGTCAGCTTTTTTAAGCCAGAGATGCAAAAGACGATTTCTTCTAATTTTGAGCTAGAAAGAGACTTACGAACGGCATTAAAAGAGAAGCAGTTTGAACTCTACTATCAACCGCAAGTGAATGAAGATGACATCGTTATTGGTGTTGAAGCACTCATTCGCTGGAGACACCCCTTAAAAGGATTAGTAAGTCCTTATCATTTCATTCCTTTGGCCGAAAGCATAGGATTAATAATGCCTATAGGCGAATGGGTACTCAAAACGGCTTGCACGCAGTTGGCTAAGTGGCAAGGTGACTCGACCAAATCCCATTTGTCGATTTCAGTCAACATCAGCTACCAGCAGTTCCGCTCGAACAACTTTCCCAAGGTCATTCAACAGCTAATTGAGAAATATAGCATCCCTGCAGGTAAGCTAAAGCTAGAGCTGACTGAAACCATGTTAATTGATGACATAGAGCAAGCAATACAATGCATGAACGAGGTCCAAGCCTTAGGTGTTGAATTCGCTTTGGATTATTTTGATACAGGATACTCATCGTTGAGCTACCTTAAAAAGCTTCCTATTAGTCAGTTAAAGATTGACAAGTCTTTCATTTGCGAACTTGAGTCGACGCCAAACGCCCGATCAATTATTGAGACGATTATTTCGCTATCCAATATTCTTGGGTTGCGTTCAGTTGCTGAAGGCGTCGAAACGAAATACCAACGAGATTACCTCGAATCATTAGGATGTATCGTGTATCAGGGTTATTACTACTGTCAGCCTCTACCGATTGAAGAGGTAGAGAGTTACATAGAGAGCACTCATTTTTCTAGCTTGTAACTTGCGTCATCACTCCTAATGGTTTTCGCACTTACCAAAACGATCACATGTCACACGTAAAACAAAAGCTCTGCAATGAAATTGCACACAAATTAAATACACGCCCACGCAAAAGACTTGGGTATAGGACACCAACGGAGGATATTCATGCGCATCTGTAGAAAGTGTCTCACTTCGAACTTGATACTAAGTGTGGGCTGACTGATACACGTTATTTTCTATTGAAGCCCCTGCAAATTCAAAGATCAGAAGCCCTATTCGACGCAACCCTAAATGCTCATAAAATCCATTGGATTCATTTTCAACCCAAGTGTAAAGCCAGTATTTATTACCCAACTGATTTTCGACTTCATTCAAAAGCTTTCGACCTAACCCTTTCCCTTTGAAAGTGTTATCGACATATAGTTTTTCGACTTCAAAGCCATCACTGGACGTTTGATAATGCGATTCAAGATTAACCATTACATAGCCTTGGATCACTTCCTGTTCTTCACTTACAAACACACGATAATTAATCTTATCCAATATTTCTAAGAAGTAGGTTGCAGTGAAAGTAGACAAGACATACTCAGCGTATTCAGCTTTGATACCTTCTCTAGCATATGTGTCTAGCCAGACTTTAATGGACAATGCCGCTAATTTTACGCTATCACCTTTTGTCGCTTCCCTAACCATTTCACCTCCAAACACATAACGAATGACATGGATTCCCCCTCCCGAGGATCTGCCACACTCATGTGGTCATTGCTTAAACCGGAGGCACCATGTCTGATTATTCTTATTTTGGCGGTATCGACTTAGCTAAAAATCACTTTAGTATTCATGTCGTTGACGTAAAAGGTAAAGTCGTTCTGCACAAGTCGGTTAGCCGCTCTAAATTGCTCACTACCATATCAAACCTTCCTCATATGTGCATAGGCTTAGAAGCGTGCGGTGGAGCGCTTTACTGGGCAAGAACTCTCAACAAACTTGGTCACGACACTCGCATCATGGCAGCCAAATATGTCGATCCTTATCGGACCAAAGGAAAGAATGACCTCAATGATGCTGTCGCTATCTGCGAAGCCGTTCAACGTCCTTCGACTCGCTTCGTCCCGATAAAGTCTCCTGAGCAACAAGCCATACTGTCGATACACCGCATGAGAGAGCACTGGGTTCGTGAGCGCACTGCCATCATGAATCGCATCCGTGCACTACTATCAGAGTTTGGTCTTGTCATCCCTGTCGCGCGCTCATCTCTAATGAAGCAAGTTCCACTCATGCTTGAAGACGCCAACAATGAACTGCCTCAACTAGCAAGAGCGGTGCTGCATGATGCTTATCTGCATCTCAACGCTCTCAATCAGCGTATCGCAGATACTGAGCAGGCATTCGAAGCCTTCGCAAAGGTCAGTGATAACGTACAACGCATCATGAAAGTTCGTGGCATTGGACCTCAAACTGCTACTGCGATTTTGGCGTCAATTGTTAATGGCGCTCAGTTCGACAAGAGTCGAGACTTCTCGGCCTGGCTTGGTCTGGTTCCTAAGCAATACACAACTGGGGGTAAACCAAGGTTAGGTCGAATTACCAAGCATGGTGACAAATACCTCCGCACGCTTTTAGTCCACGGGGCAAGAACCGTCATTGCCAACTTAGGAGATAAGCAAGACAGGCTTAGCCAATGGTGTCGAGGCGTATTAGAGCGAAGGGGTATGAATCGCGCTGTGGTCGCATTGGCAGCTAAGAATGCGCGAATCATCTGGTCACTGTTACACAATCAAACGGAATATGAGAACTATGCTGCCTAAGTAAAAAACTTAAACAGCATAAGAGTTAACCCACAGGGTCATTGCAGACGCTAATGATGGAGATAGGTTAAGACCACATGCGGAGAGCCTGGTAATTTGGCGGACACTTTTGATGTCATCTAACGAATAAGGCACCGCTGTCGCGCAAAGTCATCAGGGCCACGATGTTGCGAACCATCAATAAGTAGGCCGAATGTAGAGCGGCAGTCCAAAACCCATCACTTGAAGTTTAGCGATGTTTGACAACCGGGGGAATCCATGTAGCCCAATTAAGGGGTGAACAACGCTACCACCCATACTTAAAGCATTGTGCCATAAACACTAAATTTGAAGTAGAAGCAAAAATACCAAGCGTTGTGAATCCCTCTTAAATTGCTTGTTATGTGCGAAGTTTCGCTGTGTGATAATCTAGTTTATAAAGCACTGGAGACATTTGCATTTGCTTTACTTCAATACCTTTCCGTTCACAGATGTCTATTACCTTATCCGCATCATCTTTGGCTATCTTTGTGCCGAGAATTACATATTTAGGCTTGGGAACCTGATAGCCCATCTCTTTCTGCAACATTCCATTACTGAAGACTAAACGCCATTCTTTTTCATATGACCACTCTTGGCTTTTTACAAGAGCAGCTTGATTTATGTACAAAATATTATTGATAGTTTTTTCTTGAGAAAATATACCTGAAGCATCGAACATATTTTCTGAATAGATGGCGGGATAAAGCATTCTTGTCAGTAAATCATCATTACCCAAAGCGCTGAAATCATAGGCTATACAGAAGCCTTTATGGTAATCAGCGTAATGAGACCACATAAGAATTGATGTAGGATCTTCCGAGAAGCAACACACTTTAAAGGCTTGCTTCATGTTTTCAGAAAGTTCTGAAATCATGCCTAGCCCGCGCTTTTTTAATGTAGCAGCTAAAGCATCACCTATTGTTTTGCCAAACTCCGGACGGTCAGGATAACTGAGTTCCATGAGCTTAGTCATGGGGTTGTCAGTATTTAAAATAGCATCAATTGACTCTTGATCTTCCTTAGATAGGATTCCTGCTTCAAAAGCCATATCTAAAATTAATGTTGGATCATATGGGTCTAACTCATCTTTTTTCTTAAACGAGCAATCATATGGATCATTGAAATTTCTAGGGTCTGATAACCAGACGCTATCTTCCTCTAGGTTTTTGAGCGAGTACTCATCTACTGATCGATATTTATAGAGAAACTTAGGCAAATTCTCGAACTTTAAGCGAATAGCCTTATCTATTTTTTCGACTGACGTTTCTTTTGAAAACACCAACTCTTTGTATTCTTGAAACCACTGCACTATAAACTTCCCTCCAAGCTAACGCCCAATTAAGGTGATGAGATGGTCTCCCCCTACCACTTCACATGTCTATCAGCCATGCTTGGAGTGTTCAGGTCCCGAAGCAAAAGGAGAAGACCATGACTCAGCATAAAATCATCGGCGTCGATTTAGCAAAAAATATCTTCTTTCTTTTTGAAATCAATCATAAAGGAAAGAACCTCAGTCGTAAAAAACTTCAACGAAGTAAACTACTTAACTACGTCGCAAATCAAACTCCTTGTATCCTGCGATGGAGGCTTGTTCCGGTGCGCATTACTGGGCTCGGGAATTCGAAAAATTTGGGCATAAAGTTTTGCTATACCCACCTCAACATGTCAAAAATCAGCGCCGTAAGCAGAAGAATGACTATAACGATGCGGAAGCAATTGCTGAACTAGCACTCTATCAACGCGCCCACCCCGTTCCACACAAGTCCATCGAACAACAAGATATTCAATCATTGATTCGAATGCGCAGACTATGTGTCACCGAAAGAACGCGTTTAATTAATCAAGTTAGAGGATTAGTTGCTGAATACGGCATCATTATTCCCAAAGGAAAAGCGTCTTTTAGGCAAGCTATTCCCGAAATATTGGAAGAGGTGGAAAACCAACTATCGCCAATATTGCGTGAACTTCTATCACGTCAATATGAACGCTATTTATATATCGATGAACAGATCCAATGGTTTGAAGAGAAACTAAACCAAACCGTTAAACAATTTGATAATGCCAAACGACTGATGTCTATTCCTGGCTTTGGACCACTCACTAGCCAAGCTGTCGCCGTATGGCTCGGCTCTGGACAGCAATTTAAAACTGGGCGCGATGCTTCTGCTGCGATGGGACTCGTTCCAAAGCAAGACACGACGGGGGGCAATGTCATTCTTCTCGGCATTACCAAGCGGGGCAATACTTACATTCGCTCATTACTGGTTCATGGTGCTAGAGCTGCTTTAAGACGAGCCAAGTTCAAGTCCGACAAACTCAGTAAATGGATGCTTGAGTTGCAAGAGCGACGCGGTGCCAACCGCGCTGCGGTCGCACTCGCAAACAAACTCATGCGGATCGCTTGGGCTGTCATCGCCAAAAACGAAGAGTATCAACCTGTATAAAACACCATGCACCACCAACCCTTTGCAAAGTACGTAGTGAGATGAATAACAGGATAAATCCTACACGTTGAAAACCTTGTGCTCACGCTGGCTTTTAAAGTCGATAAGGTGATTAGGACTTCGTGTTCGGCTGCCTCATCTTGGCCAAGGCAATAGCCGTTAAAACAGGCCGTATATATGGTAGTTAACCTGCACTTTTAATCACACTGCTGACTTGCAAAACAGGGGGAGACCATATAGGTGAACAACGCCTCCACCCAACCTAACGCACAGTGCCATAAACATTAAATTTGAAGTAGAAGCAAAAGTGCCACGCGTTGTGAATCCCTCTTAAATTGCTTGTTAGGTATTCGGGCATAGAAGCACTAGGCGAACGAGTATCTATTTGACAGAATCGAGCATTGCGTTCAGTTGACGCTTGCTATTTTCATCTTCCAATGGAAACCGTTCCCAATTATATATGTAGTAAAAGCAGTCAGTTACCTCTCCAGTATTCTTTCCTACTTCGTGCCAACGACCAGTGGTTTTAATATTTCGTTTTTTTGCACTATTTACTACTGCCTCTAGATATTTTTTTATTCGGTCTTCTGAACCATGAAAAGCAACAAAACCATGTTGGATTAGAAATGCTAATGCGTCCGCCACCGGATCTGAATGATGGAATGATCTCAAATTTATTCTCCTATAATTACCTAACGCTTATTAAACGACAAACAGTCGCCTTTGACACCTTCAATGTTGCAGCATCCTTCATACTTGCTCAACTGATAATCAATAAGTTATGCCACATAAAGAGGAACTAAGCTGCAAGGTTTTGCCTAATAGCGGGAAAACTCCATCATCAACTCATTCGGATGATTTTTGATAGGACCAAAAGACATTAACAGGGTATGTATGAGTAAAGGCCTATCCAAGATTGGGAAAAGTCGTGTTGTCTTTTTACTGGAACCGTACTTGGCCCTGCTCTCGCATCGCATATCCCTTCAGATATATGTTATCTACAAAAACGCAAATAACAGGCAATAGCGGCTTGTAGGTATCACCCTACAAGCCGCATTGTTGTGTTAGTCGATGTCGTTTCTCGCTGCATCTACCGCAAACATATCCGCTCTCTCATTTCCCTCAATGCTAGAGTGCGCTTTGACTTTAACTACCTCAACATACTTTCGCTCTTTCCCACCTCCCTATGACTCCCCGCTTTCATGCATGATGGTTATTGACGAATATTCGTCGACAATCTCAATACAAGGAGCTACTCATGGGAAATAAACAACAATCAGGCAACAACGCCCCGCTATGGCCGACCAAAAATGGCACCTCAAATCCATCAGGTGGAGGTCGCACCAACTATCCGCCAAGCAAAAAATAGAAGCAAACCTAGGCTGCCATAGTGCAGCCTAGGGAGCGTAGTGTTGGAAGTAACGCTGGTAACGATTTGTCGTATAGATAGTCAGGTAGCGCACAGCCCCCCTCCTTATCAAGCGCTCTCATAAACAGTGCGTATACCAGCAAATCCGTACCTTGACGCCCTACATCCATGTTGTCAAAAAACGTACTCAAGGCTTTTACAGAGGGGAGGCTTTTTCCGCTACGCCACTCTTTAAAACGATCTTGTTGTACATCGCGCTTTAGCACACCATTTCGCTCATGCTCACTAAAAGGTAAGGCAACATACTCCGATAACTGAGCGTAAGTCTGATTAGTCTGCTCTTTTAATAGGCCAAAAAACTTGCCAAGGAATGTGCTCTCTTGTCGCTTAAAAACCTGACCGAACACCCCGTATTGTCGGGCATACGAACTAGGAGTGTACTCTTCATGGTGTTTATCCCAATCTTCAAGAAACATCGCATCAATAATCGACATAAAGGACAACCAAAAATCATGACAGAAACAAAGCATCGCCTGCTCAGTTTCTTTTGAGGTAAGTTCACTTGGCGATTTGAGCCAGTTTTTTACAAGCACCTTTTCTGGCTCACTGAGCAACGTAAAGTCGAGAGCTGGTAGGTAATAGCCTGAGATTAACTCGCTTTGGTTGCACTCATTGATACCAGGCGCATCCTGCATAAAAGCCAACTGTTTTTGATAGGCGGCGCAGCGCCTATCGATATAGCTAACCAAGAGCCCGAGATTCAACTCACCAGACGTCGAAGACAACCCTTGCTGAACGCCTTTAAGAGTGTGTGACCACCAAAAAGATAAGTCTGCTTGATGAATACCACCATCGGGAAAAGAAACGTTAAGGGACCATCCTTTACGAACAAACACTCTCGCCAGTTGCCAAGCAAACTGACGTATCGATTTCCACCGTATTCCCTCCTTACTAATATTATCCAACGTGCGGTCTGTCGGCAGCTTACTCTTTACCACTGACGCATTTAACCACTTTATTTTTTCTCTTGGGGAAACAGGGAGTCCCAAAAACGCTGAGACTTCATCCGGCGAAGGTAGAAATGGGTTACCCAACTTGATAATGGGCATTCTAAACTTTTCGTTGAGCATTAGAGATAACTCGTTCCTCAAGCAATACCGGCACGTTAAGAGAAACAATCGAAACCATCAATACCAATAATAAATAAGAATAACAGCTTGTGGGGGACATCCCACAAGCTGCGTGCCACTGACCTTATAACGCCGCGGCTTCAACCGCTAACAAGTCTGCTCTTTCATTGCCCTCAATGCCAGAGTGTGCTTTGACTTTAAGTACCTCGACATACTTCCTAGAACTCAGCTCATCCACTTGTTGCCACAGATGACGGTTCTTGACGGGTTTCTTATCCGCTCGACGCCAACCTCGGTCTTTCCAATCGTCCATCCAGATATTGAAACCTTTTACACAGTAATCGCTGTCCGAATAGATAACGTCCTCATCTTCTGCGTATTCCAAGGCTTCGATTAAGGCCAGTAGCTCAAGCTCAGCATTGTCGGTTTTTCGATTGATGGTGAAGCTCTCTTCATGAACAATCTCATTGTCTTCATCCATGACCACCAGCCCAATGCCTCCTCGCGTACATCCGTGTTGGTTGTTTGGTGCTGCGCCGTCTACGTAAATTGAATAACTCATTTTTTATCTCTCTCTAATTGCAAAAAGAGCGCATGACTTTACTTAGCCAGCGCCCTGTTGATGGTGTGATTTGATGTTTGTGTTACTGAAAGGATTCTTGGTTGTCTCGCATACTCAGACGCGATTCCATCCATTCTTCGATTTCACTTTCTAGCCATCCCACTGCTCTTCCTCCCAATGGAATGGTTTTTGGAAAAATGTCTTCATCCATGAACTTGTAAATAGTGGAACGGCCTAGCCCTGTTAGTGACATCACGTCTTGTAGTCTTAAGAACCTCATTGTCATTGGGAATTATCTCCTGTGTATATACTCATGAGATAAGCCGCTACAGTAAAAAAATGCAGTCGTGTCTAATCTGCACTAGAGCCAAAGAAGTAACGCTGCTCATTCCATGCTTCAGCAAGACTGCTCATGCGATGAAAGACACAACGCTTGATGTTCTTGTCTTGCTCCCTACAGCGTGTCCCCAAGCCATAGTTTCCTCGGTCATTGAGAAACACCAATGAGCGCGCTTTGCCGCTGTAGTGCTTTTCTATCGCTTCTTGCCAAGCCTCTTTAAGGTGCTCAACCAATTCGTTGCGTTTATCCCAACAAATAGCGGGGCCAAAATGCTGGCTGTAGTCAGTAAACAGCATCACCCGATAATTGTGGGACGGCACCTTGTCCTCTCGCTTACGCCATACATAGAACACAGACTCCGTATCGAGCTTTTCTTTAAGCAGCGTAAAGTAATCGTTAATGATGCTGAGGTCGGTATCTTGATGGTCTTCTGGTAGAAACAAATCCAAGCGCGTAGCCAAGGCCGCGTCAAACGCCTCCGTTGCTTGTTCAAAGACTTCAGTCATTCTGGTTAAGGCAGATTCGTATAACCCCTTGTCACTGAAAAACACGGGGTAGTCGTTGAACGTGTTTGAATGGGTAATGTTGGGAAGGTAAGTATTGTTAGACATGAGTAATACCTCTGAGTGTGTGAATGACATAGGTATTACTCGCGCTGTATTTTTTAAGGTGAGTCGTGACTGCAACCAAAATTCATGCTGCGGTTATCGGCGTGTTTGGTGTTAGGCTTCGCTAGACGACTTATTCGATAGAAAAGTTCATTTAACTGCAATGGGAACGCTTCATCCCCTTTTAGAAGTTCGTACACGTCATCAGTAGCGGAATACGCCAGTCCTGAACATCTTCTACCATAGTCGGTTTCGACCGCGCTATCCCATGCTTTTCTGACTCTGGACAAGTAGCGACTCCTCTCACCCCTACTTTTACCTAAACAAAGATAAAGCCGCTTATCAAAGAACAAGACAAGGTGGTACAGGCTGGTGGACTCATCGGCTTTGACCCAAACATGGCGAATGACCGTTTGGTGATATTGGTGAGGCCTACGCCTGTACTTCATTAGGCACAACTCATTGGTTTCCAACTCCAAGGTACGAAAGAAACGACTGAATACCTCAGAATGGTCTCCATCGAAATCACTTGGTAGACGTACAGTAAAGTGAGCGACACAAAGCTTAGGGTATTGACCTAGTGCTTCCGTCAGCACTCGGTCGATGTCTTCCAGATGCTCAAGGACAAGACCATCCTTGTGATAGTAAAGTGGCTTCCCATTAAACGTTCGGTCATTGGTGATGGTGAGGTATTTAGACGTGTGAGCTCTTTGAAGAGCCATCTTGAGTTGATTTGGCATGATGAGTTCCTATGGTTTGTTATTAATCCCACAGGAACTGTAACTACCGTAATTTTTAAGCTATTTACGGCTATGGTCGAAGTTGTTCATACGTTTGCCAAAGTGCTTCGTTCTTCTCTTCGCTAGGTAGCTTAGTCGATAAAAGACAGATTGAAACACCGCCTCAAATTCCTCAGAGTTACGTAGCAAGTGATACTGCCCTTGTTTGGGGAAATGGATAGCGGATTTCTCTTTGCCTGAATAGATAGCATCCACAGAGCGCTTCCAAGCATTACGGATACGGTTAGCCAAACTTTGCTGATATTCACCAAAATCCCCTAGAGAACGAAAGACGTTCCGGTCAAAGATAAGTGCAACGTGGTAATGACTGCTCGTTGAGGTATCACACTCTTTAGCCCACACATAACGAATGGTGGTTTCACGATAGGGTTTGCCATTTAACCGAGTACTACGTCTTCGATATGCCGCTATCTGAGATTTCAGAGATCGGAAGAAACGAGTCATCACTGCTGAATCATCCCCTCTAAAGTCTGTTGGTAAGTTAAGGTCTACTCGAACGATAAAAAGTCTCGCGTATTGCTCTAGAGCTTTCTCAAGGACTGATTCTATCCCTTCTAGGTATTCAACGACTAAACCCTCCTTGTCGATGTATATCTTGTTTCCGTTGAAAGTGGATTCGTGTGTGATGGTTAGGTTTTTAGACATGATGGTGACCTATGTTTTGTTAATGACATAGGTACTGAGAGTGACGTTATTTTCTAAGTCTCTCTTTGGGTAGGGGAACCCATCCCCTACCAAGATATCGAGTGATGAGGTAGTTGGTTGAGGTGTGGGATTAGGTGAGTAGATGGGTAGGTATATATATTATTAATTACCGTTCCTCCTCGATTTACTCTCCCTCTGTTTTTAGGTGATTACTGAGTCTTCACATCAGCTAAATCTATCCAGGTAACCTTAATTTTTTATCAAAAATCATGGTTCAAGCATTTTTTCTTCTGGAGTTTACTCACATAAAAAGTGATGATGCCATATACCTACATCCCGCCAAAAGCGTCGGATTACGGATAAAATTACATACAACCAGGGTAAATGAATGACACTAACTGACAAAGACGAAGCCAATCGTTCAGAAGTACCGACCATACTGGAAACGCCAGCTATCAATCCTGACGCTGAGGTGAATATCATCAATTTGATTAACGATTTCGATACCAGAAGCAAATACTATTTCTACAACGAAAAGGAGAAAAAACTCATAGCAATGCCTCTACCATTTGGTGCCCAAAAGAGAACCAATTTCAATGAAGAGTTGCGTCGAGTTAAGACCATGGGACAATTTCGTGAGACCTATCTATGCAAGAAACACCCATCTCTAGCACGTCAAAAGTGGATTATTCTGCTACCGTACGCTCCCATTTCAAGAAGCCATATGCCGACAGAAACCTATTCCGAAAGAAACATTAATCAAACCAAAATTATCAACACATTTTGGAAAAGCGAGCTAAGCCTTCGCTATGAAGCTGCGGAAGCATCGATTCTGGTTTGCTCATTTTTAGCCAAGAATGTTGACCGCAATACCCTTGGATTAGGGATAAGCAAAACCAAGATGGCGGTCGTTTTAGGGATGAGTGTTCGCCGTGTATCCGATACTTTAAAACGCCTCAAAGAACTCGGTTATGTTAAGTTGTACACAGAGGAAACTAAAAGGGGGAATCTCAGTCTTGGCACTTTTATACAGGTAACAGAGACTTTTTCGTCACAATTTTTTGTCGCCAAAAAGCCCGAGGGAGAGTCAGAGAAAGAGCAACAAAAAAGTTCTGAACCTCAATCGCAAGACACCCCTGAAAAGCGTTATTTTCAATTTTTGGAAATATTGAGTGATCTACGGCTTGATCTAAAGAATTTCATCGTGAAAAGCAAGGACCCGATACCACCAGCCGTTTTGCAGCAAATTTTTAAGGTTTTGGAATAAACATTTGCGGGAGGAACGCCGACTTTAATGGGGCTGAACACCTTCGCTTAGCTGTATAAAGGCATTTACCATACACGTGATAGGACAGTCTTGATGACGTACCGATCTAGAACTAGATATATCAACAAGAAGTGGGGATGGTGATCAAAATTCACGTTTCTCGAATACAGCTTAAGTCCACTGATGAAGCAGCATTTAAAAAAGACACGTTTTTCATGGTAGCAATTGTATTGGTAATGATTATCATTACCACAAAAATCAAAGCAGACTCATGTTGCAAGTTTTGGTCTGAACCATAAACAAATAAGCAAAGATGAGCCACGAGGAAATCCAATAGTCATGAAATGATTTTGACAAATGCACAGAAGACTAGACAAACACGCAATTACAATGATCAATTCAGACAATAGGACGTCGGAATTAAAAAGGCCAAAAATCACATAAGTTACCCTGACACAATCCGAAGCCCTTTAAATCCAACTTCTAATTTTTCCCCTTGAGCAGCACGCTCAATTCTTTCACTCCACCAGTTCATCATCGGACGGCGTGGCTCAAAATAGTCAGTTCTATTGTACGCCCTTCTTATCTTATTTTCTTCTTCATGAGCGAGTGCGGCCTCAATAAGATCGCTATTAAAACCTTCCACATTTAAAGTAGTACTGGCAAGAGAGCGCAAGCCATGTGCAGTTGTTCTTCCTTCAAATCCCATACGCTTGAGAGCCATATTGGCTGTCTGAGGGTTACTATGATCCTTTGGCTTTCTATCTGCAGGAAAAATAAATTCTCTGTGTCCCGAGATAGGCCTAACTTCTTCGAGGATTTCGATCATTTGATCAGTCAGGGGAACAAGGTGCTCTTTCTTCATCTTCATCGTATCAGAGGGAATAACCCATACCCTATTTTCCAGATCGACTTCCGACCATCGAGCCCTAGCAGCTTCACCTGGGCGAACCATTGTATGCAGTTGCCACATAATTAAACAACGAGTTACTATCTTAGTACTACTACTCTGGATCGCTTTCACGAGTTCAGGTAGCTCTTCAGGGGTTAGTGCTGGGTTATGAACAACCTTTTTATTAGGGTAAAGTTTTGTAATATCTGAGATGGGGTTAAACTCGATTGCACCGGAAGCAACACCTAGTCGCATTATTTCATTCAGAATTATACATAAACGCTTTACTGTTTCGATTTTCCCTTCCCGAGCAATCGGATCGAGAATACCTTTCACTAGCATGGGCTTAATATCGGTTAAAGGTAGAGGATCGAGTTTATTGGACAGATACTTGGTAAGCATCTGCTTACGCTTAAAATATGTGCTTTCTAAAGTGTTTTTCTTCTTCAGTTCAAGCCAACGTTCAGATTGTTTAGCGAAAGTATTTTCAATCGCTTCAAGCTCTTGTGTTTCCGTTGTCAGTTTATAAACTTTAGGATCAATTCCATCAGCAACAAGTGCTCTGGCTTCATCTCGCTTTTTTCTTGCTTGAGCTAGGCTTACTTCAGGGTAACTACCAAAACTGATCTTAAAACGCTTTTTAGTAACCGGTACAAGATAAGTGAAAAACCATGATTTACTGCCACTTGGCCGGACTCGCAGTGATAGACCATCGCCATCATTGAGCGAATACTCTTTTTCTTTCGGCTTAGTTTGCTTTACTTGCGTATTGGTTAGTGGGATTACTTTCCTAGCCATAGTTCAGTTCCGCTCTGCACTCAGGGTTACTTGGGGTTACATAGAGGGTTACATAAAAGGCTGGATTTCACAAGATGAAGGGAGACACCTACGGACGTCACAATCGCTGAAGCCCTTGGTATGCATAACAAAAAAGGACGTCCTAGGACGTCCTTCTTCTTAAATATGGTACCGGTGGGCGGACTTGAACCGCCACGCCCGAAGGCAACGGATTTTGAATCCGTCGTGTATACCAATTTCACCACACCGGCATCTTTGGGCTCTTGCCCTTTGATGTCTGGCATTATACGTAAGCAAAGTATTCGTGCAAGTGCAAAAGACTGAATTGATTGCCGTTTGCTGATAAAATCGCCACAAATTATTAAGCTGTGCGCAAAGTCTCTTTTCAGACTCACAGTGAAGCTATATTCTGACGCCTTCTAAAATTTGGGTAAGTTATTATTATGTCGACAACAGATACCCTGCCACCAGCAGGATTGATGCGCCGCCTCGGTGCGTTATTTTATGATGCTCTGATCGTGATTGCGATTGAAATGATGGCTGCAGGCATCGTGATTGCAGTTTTGCATGCGCTGGTTGCCATGGGTGGATTTAATGCTGCTCCGTATGCAGATGTCAGCGACTTTCTCACCAATCACCCGATATGGGGACCAGTTTATACTTTGTATCTCGCCGCCGTTTGGATCTACTTCTTTGTATTCTTCTGGACTCGCGCAGGGCAAACGCTGGGCATGAGAGCATGGAAAATACAGGTTCGCGATGCTGATGGTAGCGCAATTTCTGTGACTCAGGCATTAATCCGCATCGCGACATCAGGCTTTGGGCTGGCCAACCTTACTGTCCCCATTGACCCGAAAAAACGTGGCTTCCATGATATTTGGGCCAAGACACAAGTTGTTGTCTTACCTAAAGCTCAATAAAGAAGAGGAAGGCACTGCCTTCCTCTTGTTCTATCTATATCTGATTTAATCGACTTTCAGCTCTTTAAGCATTGACTCAGGTAAAGCTAACTCGTCATTGAGGTTAACTTTGATGCCTGCGTCAATTATAGCTTGAGCAATCTGTTTAGCTTCCTCAAGAGAGTGCATCGCAGCAGTGCCACATTGATATTCGTTTAATTCAGGGATCTTGTTTTGGCTTTCAACTTTTAGCACATCTTGCATCGATGACAACCAAGACTGAGCTACCTGCTCTTCTGTTGGTGTGCCAATCAGGCTCATGTAAAAGCCAGTACGGCAGCCCATTGGCGAAATATCGATAATTTCTACGCTATCACCGTTTAAGTGACTGCGCATGAAACCTGCGTATAAGTGTTCCAGTGTGTGAATGCCTTTCTCAGAAAGAATGTCTTTGTTTGGTGCAGTAAAACGCAGGTCAAACACAGTAATGGTATCACCTTTCGGCGTGGTCATTGTCTTAGCCACTCTCACCGCTGGCGCATTCATACGAGTGTGATCCACAGTAAAGCTATCTAATAATGGCATTGTCCTTTTCTCCTTCATTCCGGGCTAGAACAGCCAGCTCCGGTTGCTTTCCAGTTCTTGTTGGCACTGTTTGAGTTGCCAACCATAATCCTTTGCCTGCTGCTCAACTTTACGAGCAACTTTGATCAATGAAGGTTTGGATTGATAAGATTTACGCTTATAACCACCACGTCCTTCATGATAGGCCAAATATTGATTGTAAGGATCCCATTTGGAGATCCCTAATTGCTTCTGGGTTTCACTGGTGTACCAACCAATAAACATCAATGAATCATCAAAGTTGGTTCTCGAACCACCATGGCCTGTCGCTTTTTGAAAATCTTCCCATGCTGGGTCTTGCGCCTGAGCGTATCCGTAAGCGCTACTGACCCTACCCCAAGGAATGATTCCCAACAAGTAATCTTTCGATGGGCGAGCGTCATGGCGAAAGCTACTTTCTTGCTTTACAAACGCCATCGCAACCTGAATAGGCGTACCCCACTCTTCCTGCATATCTGCCGCATCATCATACCAATCTTGATGCTCACGGAAGATCTCACACAAATTACTTTGATTCTTAGGTGGCGCCGTCGAACAGCCACCTATAACCATGATACTGATTAGCAGCAAAGTCCTTTTCAATATTTTTTCCTATGACTTTAAATAAGCAAAATAGTCATCTAGGAATTCATCAAAACTGAGCGTATCAGCTTGCTCTGTGTCTACTTGTGCAGCACGGGAACGTTCAACTTCTTGCTCCATCACTTGCGCACTGTACACTTGGAACGCATGGTTCAAATGTTTTTCGCGGTACTGTAAGCCGAATTCACAGCCAACTTTGCCCAGTCCACCCAAGCGCTTAGTATCTTCCAAAAGCTGGCCAGAAATTGTCAGCTCTGGGTTATTTATCCAAGTCATCAGCTTATGGCAAACCGACTGATAGGCTTCACCGCCAACTGCGACATCCATCTTCTCTGCAATCAGAGTAATCTCATCGAATACACGTTGTGCCCAATCTTGCAGAGACAAGATTTCGCCTTTACAACCAATCTGCAGCTCTAGCCCCGGCTTACGCCCCGACTCGATCACTTTATTCCAGTTTTCACGCCAACATGCTTGCTCACAGAAGTCCATCGGCTCTGATTCAGTGATCGCCGCCCAAGTCAGAAATAGGTCTAGGAAGCGAATCTGGTCTTCATCAATACCGATCGGACTATATGGGTTAACATCTAATGCTCGCACTTCGATATATTCAACACCACCACGCGATAAAGCTTCCGATGGTTTCTCACCACCTTTCGCAACGCGTTTAGGGCGAATTGGCGCATACAGTTCATTTTCAATCTGCAAGACGTTGCTGTTTAGCTGACGATATTCACCATCTACCTTAACCCCAATTTCAGCAAACTCAGCAGACGGGGTACGAATTGCTGCATTAAGGCCATCCAAGTACTCTTCCAAACTGTTGAAGCCAATTTTCAACACACTCTGAGCACTATTGGTGTAGCCCAAGTCACTCATACGTAATGAAGTCGCATGAGGAAGGTATAAGGTCTCACCGATATTTTCGAAAGGCAGCTTAGTATCTCTTCCTTGGATAAAGGAAGAACATAAAGCTGGCGAAGCACCAAAGAAATAAGGGATCAGCCAGCCAAAGCGGTAGTAGTTACGGATAAGGCCAAAGTATGCTTCAGACTTAGTCGTCTGACGCTCTTGTTCAGATTGCTGGCCGTAAAGCGCATCCCAAAATGACTCTGGAAAAGAGAAATTGAAGTGCACACCAGAGATGATTTGCATCAGGCTACCATAGCGACGCTTCAAGCCTTCTCGATACAAGGTTTTCATCTTGCCAGAGTTAGAGCTTCCATATTGCGCAAGATTGATGTCATCTTCTTGGCTGACATAACACGGCATGGAAAGCGGCCACATTTTCTCTTCACCCAATTTAGTTTGAGTAAAGTGATGAATGTCCTCTAACTGCGCAGTCAGAGTTTTGATGTCACTGGATACAGGCGTGATGAACTCCAGCAACGATTCAGAAAAGTCTGTCGTAATCCAATCATTCGCGTAAGCAGAGCCCAGCTCTTTTGGGTGAGGAGTCGTAGCCAGCCTGCCATCCTTTTTATAACGCAGAGTTTCTCTCTCTACACCACGACCAAAGGATTGAAAAACATCAGGGGTTTGTGCAACTCGCTCCAGTCGCGCAGCAAAATCAGTCAAAATGATGGTTCGCTTATAGTCCTGGCCCAACTACTTCTGGACCGTTTGAATTATCAGAGGGCAGGAACTTCCCAAAACCCTCTCTCATGCTCTAATTTATGTGTACTCTAGCGGACGATTTCAAGCTCTTCTACTGGGATTTGCAAACTTTCTAGCTGAGGCTTTAGCGATTTTGCATCTCCTACCACAATGATCTGATATGCATCAGGTCTAAACCACTTGGCTGCCATCTGATTCAAGGTATCTTTACTCACCGTATCGACAATTTCATTGCGCTGCTTGAGGTAGTCTTCGTCCAGACTGTAAGCCAGAATACTACTTAACAGCTGTGCTTTCTGTGAAGGCGTTTCATACTTCAGAGCATCTTGTTGACCGACTGCTAAGCGTAAAAATTTCATTTCCTCATCTGTCATGCCTTTTTCACTGTACTGACTCAACTCTTTTTCTATCTCTTTGATAGAAGCAATCGTTGAGTCGGCACGAACTTGAGCAGAGAAAACAATGGCGCCAACTTCTCGGTTCGCCGCGAAGTAGCCACTAGCACCGTAGGTATAGCCTTTATCTTCGCGCAAATTCTGATTTATTCGACTATTAAAGTTGCCTGCCAAATTAAAGTTCGCCAATTGCGTTAAATACACTTCGCCCGTCGCATCAAAAGGCAAGCCCTGACGTACAAAACGAACAATGCTTTGTGGTGAGCTTGGCTTGTCAATCAAGTAAATTTTCTGCGGGCCCTTTTCATTCACGAGCTGAGGTCGTAGTAGAGGCGCCTCCTGCCCTTGCCAGTTTTCCAAAAAGGCCAATTCATTCTTCACTTGGCGTTTGGTTATATCGCCGACCACGACAATCTGAGCGCCATAGGGAGTGTAATGTTGGCGATAAAACGCTTTGACGTCATCCAGAGTCAATGCTGAAACAGACTCTTTCGTTCCATCATTTGGGCGTTGGTAGATGGAACCAGAAAACAAAACTTGTCTTGTAGCTTGAGACGCCAACCAGCTTGGTTTCTGATGCTGGTAAACAATACCTTCTAGCATCTGCTGTTTATTACGTTCAAAGTCGGATTCATTAAACGCAGGTTTAAATAACACCTCTTCAACAATAGCCAAGGTTTGAGGTAAATTTTTCTCAAGACTAGAAACGGAAATGCTGGTCGTGTAGTTCGCGGCACTGATAGATACAGTACTACCCAGTTTATCGAGTCTAGCCTGCAGCTGTTCGACCGTTGAATCTAACGTCCCTTCTTCCATCATCGCTGCCGTTAGATTCGCCAGCCCTTCTTTGCCTTGCTGAACATAACGCTCACCGGCTGGGAAGCGAATTTCCAGTTGAACCGTAGGCGTTTCACTACTTTGAGTACCCAATAGCTCAGCGCCATTATCGAAGTATAGTTTGTACAGCTTAGGCATTTGCGCTTTCACGGCTTCAGCCACTTCAGGCATCACTGAACGATCAAAGTTATCGACTGGACGACGATAGGCGAGATCTTGATCTTTGATCTTCTTATGCTCAGGTAGCGTTCTTTCAGGTGTGACGAAAGTCGCGGGTTTAACGACGTAATCGAGCTTACCTTTAGGTACCACACTCAACGTCACTTTGTGATGGCCGTTAACGAAGTCTTCATAAGCTTTCATGACAGATTCTGGCGAAACCGCACGTATTTGCTCTAACTGAGTTTGCAGTCGATCAGGCTGTCCAAAGAAAGTCTGATTAGCAGCGAGCTGAGACACTTTACCTCTCACGCTTTGCAGCGCAAATACGGCACTAGCTTCCGCCATGCCAGTAATTTGATCTAGGCGAGCCTGATCTACCCCTTGGTCTTCAAACTTCTGCAACGTCTGCATCAGCTCTTCATAAAGCGGTTTCAGTTTGCCTTTCTCTCCTGATGGGGCCATCGCATACACATAGAAGTTACATGACAGCTCAGAACATTCCTGGAAAGCACCTGCATCGACGGCTTTTTGAGTTTTGACCAACTCTTGATAAAGCAGGCTATTGGCACCTTTTCCTAGCACGTTGGCTAATGCGTTCAGAGACGCTTCTGTTTTCTCACCGCGGTAAGTTGTTGGCCACCCCAGCAAAACCATAGGTTGCTGAATACGGTCTTCCAAGGTGATGTATTTATCTTCCTTCAGCACCGCTGGCTGTTTTGGTGCCTGCTTAACCTCTGGGCCTTTCGGAATGGAACCAAAGTATTTGTTCACCCACTGCAGCGTTTGTTCGACATCGATATCACCACCAATCGTCAGTACGGCATTGTTTGGCCCATACCAGCGTAAGAAGAACGCTTTGAGGTCGTTGACATCAACACGATCTAAATCTTCCACATAACCAATTGTCTGCCAAGAGTACGGGTGACCTTCTGGGTAGAGCGCTTCACCCATCCTTTCCCACATCAGGCCATATGGTCGGTTATCAAAGTTTTGTGCACGTTCGTTTTTCACCGTATCACGCTGGATCTCAAACTTACGTTGTGAAACGGCATCAAGCAGGAAGCCCATTCGATCCGACTCCAGCCACAGCATTTTTTCCAGCTGATTTGAAGGCACGGTTTCAAAATAGTTGGTTCTGTCGCGGTTCGTAGTCCCGTTAAGGGTTCCCCCAGCTTCAGTAATGATCTTGAAATGCTCCTGATCACCAACGTGTTCGCTGCCTTGGAACATCATATGCTCAAAGAAGTGGGCAAAGCCTGACTTACCAATTTCTTCACGTGCTGAACCCACATGGTAGGTCACATCCACGTGAACCAAAGGATCAGAATCATCGGGAGAAAGAATGACCGTCAGGCCATTATCAAGCTGATACTTAGAGTAAGGGATCATCGCCTTACCCGGTTCAGCTTTCACTTCCTCAATCAAAGAGACACCTTGAGGAAGCGAAGATAAATGAGAATCAGAAGAGAGTGGATTGTTTGCACAACCATAAAGAGCAACGAGAGAAAATGCACCTAGCCAGATTTTTCTCATGACATCTCCTAGAAAAAACCATAATAAAGGGCTGCTAACAGGCTGTATCGCAATGCTTTACCAATCATGATCAGCCACAAACAGGGCCAGAAGCGCATGCGTAACCAACCTGCAGCCAAACAAAGCGTGTCACCAATTACCGGCAACCAACTGAATAAAAGGGACCAATAGCCGTATTTGCTCAACCACTGTAGTGCTTTATGACCATGTTTTTCATTTTGAGTTCGATTTGGCAGCCATAAACCCAGCCAGTAGTTAGTTAAACCACCAAGGGTATTACCCACAGTAGCCACAGCGATGATAGAAAGGGTAGAAAATTGATTGAGGCTCAGAGTAGCGATCAGTCCAGCTTCTGAGCCCCCGGGTAGTAGCGTTGCACTCAGGAAACCAGAAAGAAATAAAACCCAGAGTGCAGAATCAGAAAACCACAGAGCGATACTTTCAAACGCGGCGTTAAACGCCTCTAGCATTGCATATCAAGCAAGATCTTGCCTCGCGTATGCCCTGTTTCAATTTGTTTATGCGCGTCCATCACCTGATCCATTGGGTAGATATGCTGGATCTCTGTCTTAAGCAGCCCAACACTGACCATATAAATCAACGCATCTAACTGCTCAGGGTTCGGATCAACTAGCATGCCGGTCGCTTCAAAACCAAGCAATTTGGCTTTTTCACAGATCAGCTCTGCTGTAATAGTCGGTACAGTAACCACTTTAGCACCATCTTTAAGACACTTGAGCGCATCCAGTGCAGCATCACCACCTACTAAATCAATCAGTACGTCTGCTTCCTCAACACGTTCGGAAACAGGAGAGAATTGGTAGTTCACGGCGTGAGCACCTAACGTCGCCATGTAATCAAGGTTTGCTTCACTACAAGTCGTGAAGACTTCTGCTTTAGCTGCCACCGCGACCTGAATGGCAATATGACCAACACCGCCGGCACCAGCGAGAATTAGCACTCTTTGTCCTTCCTGAACACTGGCTTTGTCCAAAGCCTGAACCGCAGTCTGCCCAGATAAAGGTAGCACTGCCGCGGCTTCTAGAGTGATCGACTCAGGCACTAAGCTAAGTTCGGCTTCCGGCACACATACGTACTGACTGTAACCGCCGCCTTGGAGTGGAAAGCCAATAAAGCCAGCCACTTTGTCACCCGCAACAAATCGCTTTGCTTGCTCTCCACATGTCACCACTTCACCAGAAATATCGTACCCCGGCACCCAAGGTAGATTATCTTTGTTCTGTGAAGCCGCCCAGCCGAGGCCCGCGCGCGTTTTAACATCGATAGGGTTAACGCCTGCAAAGGCCACTTTCACTAACACCTCACCTTGTTGAGGTTCTGGTACCGCATTAGTTTGAACGGCTAAAACGTCAGGATCACCAAATTGAGTTATCGCGATTTGTTTATTTTCCATTTCATCATTTCCCTATCGATACGAAAAAGGGATGCGAAAGCATCCCTTTGAATATATACCATTTATTGCCAGCAAGTTAACTGCCTATTCTCAAATTGACTAATAACTTACGTTAATTCACCAATGCTAAGAGAATACCCGCTGCGACGGCAGAGCCTAAAACGCCAGCAACGTTAGGCCCCATTGCATGCATTAAGAGGAAGTTTTGCGGATTCGCATCCAAGCCAACTTTGTTCACCACACGCGCCGCCATAGGTACCGCAGATACTCCAGCTGCACCGATCAGTGGGTTAATATCTTCTTTGGAGAACTTATTGAGCAGCTTAGCCATTAAGACACCGCCCGCAGTTCCAATACTGAAAGCAACTGCACCTAAGGCAAGAATGCCCAAGGTCTCAACATTGAGGAATTCTTCTGCCTGAAGCTTGGAGCCAACGCCTAAACCAAGGAAGATGGTGACAATATTGATTAACTCGTTCTGCGCTGTTTTCGATAACCTATCCACCACGCCAGCTTCACGCATCAAGTTACCAAGACAAAACATACCAACCAGCGGGGTCGCGGAAGGTAGGAACAAGATCGTCATCAACAGTACAGCAAGTGGGAAGAGAATTTTTTCAGCTTTGCCGACATGGCGCAGCTGAGCCATCTTCACCTTACGTTCCTCAGGTGTTGTCAGCGCTTTCATGATTGGTGGCTGAATGATAGGCACCAGTGCCATATAGCTGTATGCTGCTACCGCAATCGCACCGAGAAGATCCGGTGACAACTTGCTTGCTAAGAAAATAGCGGTTGGGCCATCAGCACCACCAATGATGGCAATCGAAGCCGCATCAGGCATGCTGAATTCCATACCCGGCACGTAGTTGAGCAGAATCGCGCCAAACAACGTCGCGAAGATACCAAATTGCGCAGCGGCTCCTAACCACAAGGTTTTCGGGTTAGCAATCAAAGCGCCAAAGTCGGTCATTGCTCCTACGCCCATGAAAATCAGTAACGGGAAGATCCCCGACTCAATCCCCACATAGTAGACGTAGTAAAGCAAGCCACCCTCATCAGTAAAGCCCGCATTAGGTATATTAGCCAAGATGGCACCAAAGCCAATTGGCAATAAAAGTAAGGGCTCAAAGCCTTTACGAATGGCCAAAAACAACAGGATACAACCAACCAGAATCATACATATCTGGCCAAACTCGAAATTAGCAATCCCTGTTTCTGACCATAAGGTCATTAATCCGTCCATGATACTCCCTTACGCTAGACTCAATAGCGGTGCGCCGACCGTCACTGAATCACCTTCCTTAACGTGAAGGTCTTGAACGATACCGCCACGGGCTGCGCGAACTTCAGTTTCCATCTTCATCGCTTCGAGGATCAGAAGTACTTCACCCTCTTCCACTTGAGCTCCACTTTGAACATTCACTTTGAAAATGTTCCCCGCCAACGGCGCAGGTACCATCTCTGAATTACCCGATTGAGCAGCAGGGGCTGGCGAAGCCTGTTGAGGCGTTGAGTTAGCCGGAGCAACCGATGTCAATTGACCTTGCGGGCCCACTTCTACGTCGTAAACCTGCCCGTCAACTTTAACACTGTAAGTCTCAATCCCACCCTGAGCAGCTTGAGGAGCAGGTGCTGCCACTGGCTCTTCTTTACCTGGAGCGGGCTCGAAAGCATCAGGGTTATGGCGATTCTTAAGGAACTTCAGACCAACCTGAGGGAATAGTGCGTAGGTTAAGACATCATCGACCGTATCTTCAGCCAATGAAATACCATCTTGTTTCGCTTTAGCAAGCAAATCTTCAGTGAGGGTATCCAACTCAGCTTCCAGCAGATCCGCTGGGCGACAAGTAATGGCTTCAGCACCATCCAGTACTTTTGCTTGCAGCTCTGCATTTACCTCTGCCGGAGCTGCGCCGTATTCGCCTTTTAGGACACCCGCCGTCTCTTTGGTGATGCTCTTATAACGCTCACCCGTTAGCACGTTAATCACAGCTTGCGTGCCGACAATCTGCGACGTTGGTGTCACGAGAGGAATGAAGCCCAAATCTTCGCGCACGCGCGGGATCTCGTCCAATACCTCATCAATACGATCTGCCGCACCTTGTTCTTTAAGCTGGCTTTCCATATTAGTCAGCATGCCGCCTGGCACCTGGGCGATAAGAATGCGCGAATCTACCCCTTTCAGCTGACCTTCAAATTTCGCATATTTTTTACGAACTTCGCGGAAGTAAGCAGCTATTGGTTCGATCTGGTCCAACTTAAGGTTGGTATCACGCTCTGTACCTTGGAGCATCGCAACCACAGTTTCCGTCGGAGTGTGGCCGTATGTACAGCTCATTGAGGAGATCGCAGTGTCAAGAATATCGACCCCAGCTTCGACTGCTTTGACTGCTGTTGCAGTAGAAAGGCCAGTCGTTGCGTGACAATGAAGTGCTAAAGGAATATCGGTCGATGATTTGATACGAGAGATCAGCTCTTCCGCTTCATACGGCTTAAGCAAACCTGACATATCTTTAATGCATAAAGAGTGGCAACCAAGATCTTCAAGGCGCTTCGCCAGATCAACCCAAGTGTCGGTATTGTGAACTGGGCTAGTAGTATAAGAAAGCGTACCTTGTGCGTGAGCACCAACATCGACTGCTGCCTTGACCGCTTTCTGGAAATTGCGCACATCGTTCATTGCATCAAAGATGCGGAACACATCCATGCCATTGGCGTGCGCACGTTCGACAAATTTTTCAACCACATCATCTGCGTAGTGGCGGTAACCTAGCAGGTTTTGGCCACGAAGTAGCATTTGCATGGGTGTATTGGGCATCGCTTTTTTAAGCGCGCGTAGACGTTCCCAAGGGTCTTCTCCTAGAAAACGGATACACGCATCAAAGGTGGCACCGCCCCAGGTTTCTAAAGACCAGTACCCCACTTTATCGAGCTCCGCTGCGATAGGTAACATATCTTCAAGACGCATACGAGTAGCAAACAGCGACTGATGGGCGTCACGAAGCACCACGTCGGTTAAAGCTAGTGGTTTAGACATGCTCATTAACTCCTTTTAATCCATTTAAATGCTACTTAGCAGTAGAAGTGCGATGTTGATGCACCGCAGCAGAAATCGCTGCAACTACCTTGGGGCTAATAGCAGAAGAGGTTGGTTGAATTTTATTATTTTGATTCGGTGTAGCGATCGGCTCTGGCACTTCTTCTGGCACCAGCTTAGACATTAGCCGAACGAGATAGACGAGAATAGTTAGGAATATAAATACTACGGCCATCCCTGTAAGCATCAGGGTTGCAGCATCTACTAGCAGGCTTCCAATATTTTCCATTTTAAGCATCCTTTCTTTGTCATCCTGACAAGATATTGGCCATTCAATTATTGGGACTTCGTGTCTTAAATGACCTTTTTGGCGTCAGTTCTGTGCTGACGTTTTCTTTCAGGAAAAGTAGTCAAATATCCTGATAAGAGGTCTAGGATTATCTCGATTGGTTAAACTTTGTCAATTTTGTTTAAAGCAGTCTTGATGATATTGCACATTTCTAGGGATGATTGCGTCATACAAATCACATAAATCTGCAATATGAGACGATATAAGGATAAATAACTGCCGATTTTATGACGTTATTAGATAAATCGGATGATTACTGCGATAGGGATAATGTTTCCCAAAAAAAGTTCTTAGAAAACATTAACTTGTGAAAGTAAAGTTAATAGAATGATAATAAAATGTTAACAAAAAAGCCCTGCTATTTCTAGCAGGGCTTCTATATGATGGCGCGCTCGGAAGGATTCGAACCTTCGACCGCCTGGTTCGTAGCCAGGTACTCTATCCAGCTGAGCTACGAGCGCGCAATGTTTGATATCAATATAATCAATATCAGGTCAGTGACCTTAATGAGTGGCGCGTCCTGGAGGATTCGAACCTCCGACCGCCTGGTTCGTAGCCAGGTACTCTATCCAGCTGAGCTAAGGACGCACGGGGTGTTCAACAAGTTTAAACTTACTAAACGAAGTAGTGGCGCGCTCGGAAGGATTCGAACCTTCGACCGCCTGGTTCGTAGCCAGGTACTCTATCCAGCTGAGCTACGAGCGCGCAATATTTGATATCAATATAAACAATATCAGGTCATTGACCTTAATTAGTGGCGCGTCCTGGAGGATTCGAACCTCCGACCGCCTGGTTCGTAGCCAGGTACTCTATCCAGCTGAGCTAAGGACGCACGGGGTGTTCAACAAGCTTTAAACTTACTAAACGAAATAGTGGCGCGCTCGGAAGGATTCGAACCTTCGACCGCCTGGTTCGTAGCCAGGTACTCTATCCAGCTGAGCTACGAGCGCGCAATGTTCTCTCAAAAGAGAGTTGTGAAGTATATCACACTAATTTTTCTTTAAAACAAAAAAATTGACCATAGGCCAATTAATGGCGGTGAGGGAGGGATTCGAACCCTCGATGCGGCTACAAACCGCATACTCCCTTAGCAGGGGAGCGCCTTCAGCCTCTCGGCCACCTCACCGTTTTATTCCCTGGTAAGGAAATATGGCGCGCTCGGAAGGATTCGAACCTTCGACCGCCTGGTTCGTAGCCAGGTACTCTATCCAGCTGAGCTACGAGCGCGCAATGCTTGTTTTAAAGCAACTCCGAAGAGCAATGCAAGAATGGCGGTGAGGGAGGGATTCGAACCCTCGATGCGGCTACAAACCGCATACTCCCTTAGCAGGGGAGCGCCTTCAGCCTCTCGGCCACCTCACCGTCTTGCGGAGGCACATATTACGATTTACCGAAAATATGTCAAACATTTTCTTGGCAAAATCAGCAAAAAGTTGGCCAACCGTTGGCTATTTAATCAAAGCGATGCTAATTCGCTCTTTTTGCTATAAATATGCCTATCAACAATACAAAAAAGGCTGACATAATGTCAGCCTTCTCGTGTAATTAGTAGTTGCCTGATGCAGTGTTACCATTACCTTTTTCTGCCTGAATGCGCATGTAGATTTCTTCACGGTGAACAGACACTTCTTTCGGTGCATTAACACCGATACGTACTTGGTTACCTTTCACGCCCAGTACTGTGACTGTGACTTCATCACCGATCATTAGAGTTTCGCCAACGCGGCGAGTTAAAATTAGCATTCTGTGCTCCTTGAGTAATCTCTGATTTTTCTTGCTACGAGGCTATTATCCAACAAAAGTTATATTTTCGTAAACTCTATTCTCGAGCCTAATTAACCTAAAAAGGCATGTTTTTGTTGGCAGTCGAGCGCCTCTGCAGAAGTAATGTAAGCATCATGCAGTATGTTTGCCGCTTTGTCGACGTATTCTGGAGACAACACCAACATCAACGACTGTGAATTCACTGCATAATGCATCACATCTATCCCCTGTTCAGACAACAAGGCATAAGACTGTTCAACCAATCCTTCGACCTGAAGACCTACTGCTGTGAGCAGGCTAACCTCTTCACTATTACGGATTTTGTCACCGAACACCAGTTCCAGCTTGGCATAAGCATCGTGTTTTATCACCGCACCTACCCATTCTGCATGGTCGATCACATTCCAAATCGTGACACCCAGCATCTGACACTGTTTCTCTAAGCCGCAGAATGCATCACGGTCAACCTTCAGCATTGTCAATTCACGCTGGATTGCGACCCCACAGATCGCCTTTTGGCATTCACTGCCCTTGACCAGACTGCCTGTATTGCTATCAAACGTGGAGAGAACACGCAGTGGCACATTATGTCGCCAAGCGTACTGAACCGAAGGAAGGTGGAGCACTTTCGCTCCTTTACGTGCCATTTCCTCCATGGAAGGAAAATCAATCACATCCAGCTTCTTGGCACTAGGAACCGTGCGAGGATCGCAAGTATAGATACCGTCGACGTCAGTAAAAATTTGGCACTCTTCTGCTTGCAGAGAGCCCGCTAAAGTGACGGCACTGGTATCAGAGCCCCCTCGGCCTAACGTGGTGATGTCCCCATTCTCATTCATACCCTGAAAACCCGCGACAATGACAATGTTGTCTTGCGCCAGCCATGATTCAATAGTTGAGGTATCAATGTGTTTAATCGTCGCGTCATTGTGTTGATTGTCCGTCACAATGTTCGCTTGTGCTCCGGTAAGTGAGCGTGCGGCATAACCTAATTTATTCAAAGTCATTGCCAGCAGTGCCATCGACACCTGCTCACCAGCAGAGAGCAAAACATCAAGTTCTCGGGCAGTTGGCACGCTGTCAACCTGCTTTGCCAAATCCAATAGTCGGTTTGTCTCTCCAGACATAGCAGACACAACGACTACAACTTGATTACCATCATTTTTCGCCTTAATGATGTGCTCAGCGACTTTGTGGATCCTTTCAATTGAACCCACAGAGGTTCCGCCAAACTTTTGCACGATAAGGGGCTTTTTCACCAGTCTTCACCTTCCCAAGACCAAAGTCTCATTAGGCCACATTCAATCAATTGAATATTGTTTGCAGCATTAATAACAAAAACCAAGCTGCTTAATCAGCACAGAGTAACTGAGCTATTAAACCACTTGGTTAGTAGAAAAAAATTACGCCCAATCAAACAATTGATTGAGCGTATTTATATACAAATCAGATTTTACAGGCGCTCTTCAAGCCATGGCTGTACGGACTTAATTGCGTCAGGAAGCGCTTCAACGTCTGTGCCGCCAGCCTGAGCCATGTCAGGTCGACCACCACCTTTACCGCCGACTTGCTCAGCAACCATTTTCACTAAGTCGCCCGCTTTAACTTTGCCGATAAGATCTTTTGTGACACCCGCAATCAAACCAATCTTCTCACCATTGATGTTCGCCAGCATGACGACACCACTGCCCATTTGGTTCTTGATGTCATCAACCATAGTACGCAGGTTCTTAGGATCAGCATCTTGCATCGCAGCGATAAGGACTTTAACGCCGTTGATTTCTTGAGCTTTGCCCATGATGTTTGCACTTTCCGCAGCCGCCATCTTGTCTTTCAGCTTTTGGATCTCTTTCTCAAGAGCTTTCGCTTTAGATGCCGACTCTGCAAGCTTCTCTTCATACTTAGCTTCTTGCTGCTCGATTGCGTCTAGCGCAGCTTCGCCAGTGACAGCTTCAATACGACGAATACCTGCGGCGATACCACCTTCAGATGTGATTTTGAATAGACCGATGTCGCCGGTGTTCTCTGCGTGGATGCCACCACAAAGCTCCGTTGAGAACTCCCCCATAGACAATACGCGAACTTCGTCGTCGTACTTCTCACCGAACAGTGCCATTGCGCCTTTCTGCTTGGCAGATTCAATGTCCATGATGTTGGTTTCGATGCTGTGGTTGCGACGCACTTGTGCGTTAACCAGACGCTCAACTTCTTTCAATTCAGCTGGTGTTACCGCTTCTAGATGAGAGAAATCAAAACGTAAATTTTCAGGCTTAACAAGCGAACCTTTCTGCGTTACGTGCTCACCTAGTACCTTACGCAATGCGGCGTGCAGTAAGTGCGTAGCAGAGTGGTTTAGTGAGATAGCTGCGCGACGCTCAGCGTCCACAACCGCTTCTACATCATCACCTTTCGCTAAAACACCTTCAGCAAGAACACCATGGTGTGCGATGGCGTTACCAAGTTTCTGGGTATCTTGTACGTTGAACACTCCAGATTCAGTCTTCAATACACCTGCGTCACCACACTGACCACCTGACTCGGCGTAGAATGGCGTTTCACCTAGGATAAGAATGGCTTGATCGCCTGCTGATAAAGACTCCGCTGCTTCACCTTCAACGAAGATTTCCACAACTTTACTCTTGCCTTCAGTACCCGTGTAGCCACAGAACTCAGAATCTACATCAGACTTGATGGTCGCGTTGTAGTCAGTGCCGAACTGGCCTGCTTCACGAGCGCGTTGACGCTGCTCATCCATCGCCTTCTCAAAACCCGCCTCATCGATAGTGAACTCACGTTCACGAGCCACATCGTTAGTAAGGTCTGCTGGGAAACCATAAGTATCGTACAGCTTGAAGACGGTTTCGCCATCTAGCACTTTACCGTCTAGATTATCGAGCGCTTCAGACAAAATTGTCATACCACGTTCAAGCGTACGTCCGAAGTTCTCTTCTTCGATACGTAGCACTTTTTCAACAACCGCTTGTTGCTTTTTAAGCTCTTCGCCCGCAGTGCCCATCACTTCAGCAAGTACACCAACCAGTTTGTGGAAGAATACGCCCTTCGCACCTAGCTTATTACCGTGGCGAACCGCTCGACGGATAATACGACGCAGTACGTAACCACGACCTTCGTTTGAAGGCATAACGCCGTCAACGATCAGGAATGAACATGAACGGATGTGGTCAGCAATAACGCGTAGCGATTGATTTGATAGGTCTTCGTAACCGATGGTATCTGCCGCTGCTTTGATTAGCTTTTGGAATACGTCGATTTCGTAGTTTGAATGAACACCTTGCATGATTGCAGAGATGCGCTCAATACCCATACCTGTATCAACAGCAGGTTTAGGGAGCGGTTCCATTGTGCCGTCGGCATGACGGTTGAACTGCATGAATACGTTGTTCCAGATCTCGATGAAACGGTCACCGTCTTCTTCAGGTGTGCCCGGACGGCCACCCCAAATGTGTTCACCGTGATCATAGAAAATCTCAGTACATGGACCACAAGGACCTGTGTCACCCATTGTCCAGAAGTTGTCAGACTCGAACTTCTTGCCGCCTTCTTTATCACCGATGCGGACAATTTTGTCTGCTGGAATACCGACTTTTTTGTTCCAGATATCGAATGCTTCGTCATCTGTCTCGTAAACCGTGACCAGTAGGCGATCTTTTGGCAGTTGTAGTGTTTCTGTCAGGAATTCCCAAGCGAATGCGATTGCATCTTCTTTGAAATAGTCACCAAAACTGAAGTTACCCAACATTTCGAAGAAAGTATGGTGACGAGCGGTAAAGCCAACATTTTCAAGGTCATTGTGTTTACCACCTGCACGTACACAACGCTGAGCCGTAGTTGCTCGCGTGTAGGCTCGCTTTTCGGCGCCTAAGAAGCAATCTTTGAATTGGTTCATACCTGCGTTAGTAAATAGCAGGGTTGGATCGTTATGTGGAATCAACGATGAACTGTCTACGATTTGGTGTCCTTTGCTTTCAAAGAACTTGAGGAACGAATTACGAACCTCATCAGTGCTCATGTACATGCAGCTCTTCCTGAAAATAGTCGAGTTAGAATTTTGCCGTATTGTAGATCAAGCAATCAGCCACGACTAGCTTTCTTGTAGAAAAGAGCCTTTTCAACGCGAATTTCGCAACAAATCAAAAAAATGAGCGCATAAACACTGTTTATGATCCGTCTTCATTACTCAGGGCATAGCTGATTTGTTCAAAGCTGTAGCCGCGATATTGAAGAAATCGCACCTGTTTTGCATACTCTTTCTGATCTTTCGCTTTGACGCCTTTGAACTTTTTTTCGGCAGCCTGTTTCGCCAACTCAAACCAGTCTTGAGGCTCCTCTTCAAATGCCTTTTCAATAACGGACTCACTGACACGTTTCTGATTGAGCTCCTGACGAATACGTCGTTCACCATGACCTTTGTATACATGCTGTCGGATCTGGCTTTTGGTGTAACGAAGATCGTCTAAGTAATTGTGTTCAAGACAGAAGTTAACCGCTTCTTGAATCGCCTCTTCTTCATAGCCTTTCATCGCAAGCTTATGATAAAGCTCATACTCACCATGATCACGCCGACTAAGCAGTTGAATGGCAGCTTCTTTACTGGATAAAGTGGGAGGTTTGCGTTGAAACATAAGCACTTAAAGATTATTCGGTTACGCTAAATACAACAAAGCCCCGCAAAATTGCAGGGCTTCAAAACTCTGAGCTATAAGTGCTTATAGCTCTTCTTGCTCTGGCATTTCACCTAGCTCAGCGTCGTCTGGCTGGATTTCTGCCGGTGTTAGCAACAACTCACGCAATTTCGTATCGATTTGCTGAGCCGCCGCTGGGTTTTCACGTAGGTACTTGCATGCATTTGCTTTACCTTGGCCAATCTTATCGCCATTGTAGCTATACCAAGCGCCCGCTTTTTCAACCAACTTATTCTTCACGCCCAGGTCAATCAGCTCACCTTCACGGTTAAAGCCCGCGCCGTACATGATTTGCGTTTCAGCTTGTTTAAACGGTGCTGCGATCTTGTTCTTAACCACTTTAATGCGAGTTTCGTTACCCACCACTTCGTCGCCTTCCTTGATAGAGCCTGTGCGGCGGATATCAAGACGAACAGAAGCGTAGAATTTTAGTGCATTACCACCTGTGGTCGTTTCAGGGTTACCAAACATCACACCGATCTTCATACGGATCTGGTTGATGAAGATACACATACAGTTTGACTGCTTCAGGTTACCTGTCAGCTTACGCATTGCCTGAGAAAGCATACGCGCCTGAAGACCCATGTGGCTATCGCCCATTTCGCCTTCGATTTCCGCTTTCGGTGTCAATGCAGCCACAGAGTCGACAACCATAACGTCAATCGCACCTGAGCGCGCCAGAGCGTCACAGATTTCTAACGCTTGCTCACCCGTATCCGGCTGAGAAACCAATAGTGCATCAATATCTACACCTAGCTTCTTAGCGTAGACAGGATCAAGAGCGTGTTCTGCATCAATAAAGGCACATGTTTTACCTTCACGTTGTGCAGCAGCAATCAGCTCAAGAGTTAGTGTCGTCTTACCTGATGACTCTGGGCCATACACTTCAACGATACGACCCATTGGCAGACCACCAGCACCCAATGCGATATCAAGAGAAAGTGAACCTGTTGAGATGGTTTCAACATCCATAGCGCGGTTATCACCAAGACGCATAATAGAGCCTTTACCGAATTGCTTTTCAATCTGACCGAGCGCAGCGGCGAGCGCTTTCTGTTTGTTATCGTCCATCACTTTCTCCGATTTGTTCATCAACGCATTGATGATCTTTGAATTCTTCTCTTCTTCCCCAGAGTCCTCTGAGGCAATCAATGAAAATCATTATACTGTTGATTCATACAGTGTCTATAGCTGTGTGAATTTTTTTTAGATTTAGATCATATCTCTTTAATTTTATTCACTTTTAAATTATCAGCCAGAATATGTGCTGCGTTGTTCCAACTCTTCGTACAGTACTTTCATCGCCACTTCAACGGCCTGATGGCGAACCTCAGCTCGATCACCATCAAAGTGATAAGTGGCGACTTTCAGCCAACTGTTTTCATCGGCCCAAGCAAAACAAACCGTTCCTACTGGCTTTTCAGTGCTACCACCTCCTGGCCCCGCAATACCACTGATTGAAACACCAATATTGGCACTGGAATGTTTAATCGCACCTTGCACCATTTCAATCACCGTCTCTTCGCTGACAGCACCATGAGAAACAAGCGTCGGCTCCGCTACTCCTAGCATCTCCATTTTCGCTTCATTACTGTATGTAATAAAAGCGCGGTCAAACCAGGCCGAACTGCCCGCAATATCGGTAATTGCGGCTGATACACCACCACCTGTGCAAGACTCTGCTGTGGTAAGGATTAAATTATGATGATTTAGGTGTTCACCTAGTTTTTGAGATAGTTTTTGCAATGCCTTCATATCTAAAACTCTCATTGTGACTTTTCGCCAATCAGTGATTCACGTATCCTAAGCCGCAATAGAAATAAACAAAAGATCTTAACCGTGAAAGCTGAACAAAAACACACTCCCATGATGCAGCAGTACCTCAAATTGAAGGCTGAGAATCCGGATATATTGCTGTTCTATCGAATGGGAGATTTCTATGAGCTTTTTTATGACGATGCCAAACGCGCATCTCAGTTACTTGATATCTCGCTGACCAAACGTGGTGCCTCCGCTGGTGAACCCATTCCTATGGCTGGTGTTCCGTTTCATGCGGTAGAAGGGTATCTGGCTAAGCTCGTTCAGCTCGGTGAATCAGTGGCTATCTGTGAGCAGATTGGCGACCCGGCCACCAGTAAAGGACCGGTGGAACGCCAAGTCGTTCGTATCGTGACGCCGGGTACAGTCACTGACGAAGCGCTGCTTTCAGAACGGATTGATAACCTCATCGCGGCGATTTATCACCACGATGGTAAATTTGGTTACGCCACACTGGATGTGACCTCTGGCCGCTTCCAACTGATGGAACCGGAAACCGAAGAAGCGATGGCGGCAGAACTGCAACGAACTGCCCCTCGTGAACTGCTCTTTCCAGAAGACTTCGAACCCGTAGAATTAATGGCTGCGCGTAACGGTAATCGTCGTCGCCCGGTGTGGGAGTTCGAACTGGACACCGCTAAACAACAGTTAAACCAGCAGTTTGGCACTCGTGATTTGGTTGGTTTCGGCGTGGAACAAGCACACCTCGGGCTATGCGCCGCTGGCTGTCTGATTCAGTACGTGAAAGACACTCAACGTACCGCTCTGCCTCATATCCGCTCCCTAACTTATGATCGTCAAGATCACTCCGTCATTCTCGACGCGGCCACTCGTCGTAATCTGGAGATCACTCAGAACTTAGCGGGCGGGACTGACAATACACTCGCCGAGGTCATTGATCATACTGCGACGCCTATGGGTAGCCGAATGTTGAAACGTTGGCTTCATCAGCCAATGCGTGACATCAATACGCTCAACCATCGCCTAGACGCAATCAGTGAGCTGAAAGAACTGACTCTGTTTGCTGACTTACACCCGATTCTCAAACAAATTGGCGACATCGAACGTATCTTGGCGCGTCTTGCTTTGCGCAGCGCCCGCCCTCGTGACATGGCGCGCTTACGCCATGCTATGCAGCAACTACCTGAGTTGGCAGAGACAATGGGTACGCTAGCTCATCCTTATCTCACCAAGCTAGGGCAATATGCGGCGCCACAAGAGGCCGTTTGTGAACTGCTTGAACGTGCCATTAAAGAGAACCCACCGGTGGTGATCCGAGATGGTGGTGTGATTGCTGAAGGGTACAATGCCGAGCTCGACGAATGGCGAAAGTTGGCCGATGGTGCGACTGAGTATCTGGAAAAGATGGAACAGGATGAGCGTGAGCGACACGGCATCGATACGCTCAAGGTCGGCTACAACAATGTTCACGGATTCTTCATCCAAGTCAGCCGCGGACAAAGCCACCTAGTACCTCCGCACTATGTACGCCGTCAAACGTTGAAAAATGCAGAACGCTACATCATTCCTGAGCTGAAGGAGCATGAAGACAAGGTTCTTAATTCCAAATCGAAGGCACTGGCGCTTGAAAAGCAATTGTGGGAAGAGCTGTTTGACCTTTTAATGCCCCACCTAGAAAAGCTGCAAAATTTGGCTTCAGCTATTTCCCAAATAGATGTGCTGCAAAACCTTGCAGAGCGGGCGGACAGCTTAGATTACTGCCGACCAGTGATGAGTCAGGAACCTGGTATTCACATTCAGTCAGGACGCCACCCTGTCGTCGAACAAGTAATGGATGAGCCTTTTATTGCCAATCCGATAGAGCTCAACCCACAGCGTAAGATGCTGATCATCACCGGCCCGAACATGGGCGGTAAATCGACCTACATGCGCCAAACTGCCTTGATTGCGCTAATGGCCCATATCGGTTCTTACGTACCGGCTGAATCGGCTCAAATTGGCTCCATCGATCGCATCTTTACCCGTATTGGGGCATCCGATGATCTCGCCTCTGGCCGTTCTACCTTCATGGTAGAGATGACGGAAACAGCCAACATTCTCCATAATGCGACCACCAATAGCCTAGTGCTGATGGATGAAATCGGTCGAGGCACCAGTACTTATGATGGTCTCTCACTTGCTTGGGCGAGTGCCGAATGGTTGGCAAAAGAGCTTGGTTCAATGACCTTGTTTGCCACCCACTACTTTGAGCTGACCGAACTGCCAAACCAGATTCCTCATTTAGCGAACGTTCACTTAGATGCAGTGGAACACGGCGATACCATAGCCTTCATGCACGCCGTTCAAGAAGGTGCAGCGAGCAAATCGTATGGTCTTGCTGTAGCTGGGCTGGCTGGTGTGCCAAAGAGTGTCATTAAAAATGCCCGAGCGAAGCTGACGCAGCTTGAACAACTCAGTCAGGGAGAAAGTAGCAGCGTTACCAGCAGTGCGGTCGACATTGCTAATCAACTGAGTCTTATTCCGGAGCCAAGCGAAGTGGAAGAAGCTCTCTCAGGCATCGACCCTGACGATTTAACGCCACGTCAGGCACTGGAAGAACTGTATCGATTGAAAAAGTTGCTGTGATAAACAGTAAAACGGCTGCCATTGGCAGCCGTTTTTATTTCAGATTTAGTGTTTAGAGCTTTCTTCTCAAGAGGGCTAAAGCCACTGTCAGAAAGACGATACTTGGCATCACAGCACCAAAAACTGGTGGGATACTGTAAACCAGACTGAGTGGACCAAAGAACTCACTGGAGATATAGAAGGTAAAACCCGCCACCACACCAGATAGAATACGTGCCCCCATGGTAACACTACGCAGCGGCCCAAAAATAAACGACAGCGCCATCAACATCATCACGGCAATAGAAAACGGCTGAGTCACTTTGCGCCAGAGAGCCAGCTCATAACGCGAAGCATCCTGCTCTGAAGCTTTCAAATACGTCACGTAATCATAAAGACCACTGAGTGATAACTCTTCGGGTTTCACTGTCACGACAGCGAGCTTGTCAGGCGCTAAAGAGGTCGTCCAACGATACTCAGGCAAACTGGTTTTGGTGATTTCCACTTCATCCGCCATTTCAGTCAACTGCACATCTTTCATCACCCAAGTGTTGTCAGATAAATAATCTACTTCGGCCGCATGCACCACACTTTCCAACTGTTTGTCGTCGTTGTAGCGCCACATGCTCAAACCGTATAGCTTGTCGTCTTCAACTTTACCGATGAAGATAAAGTCGTTGGCATCCCGGGCCCACACACCAGTCCGCACTGACATGATCGCACCACCAGATGTGGTGAACGCACGCAGATCACGCGCCATTTTCTGTGCCTGAGGTGCACCCCACTGACCAAGTAAAGTCACCAGAACCATCAGAGGAACCGCCGTTTTCAGAACCGACAGGCCGATATCCAACTTGGAATAGCCAGCGGCCTGCATTACCACCAGCTCTGAACTTGACGCCAGCATACCTAACCCAATCAATGCACCCAGCAAAGCGGCCATTGGGAAGAACATTTCGATATCACGAGGAATACTCAGTAGCACGTAAAACAAGGCTTGCAGCAAATCATAACTGCCCTGCCCCACTTTACGTAGCTGTTCAACGTATTTAATGATGGCAGACAGGCCAACAAAGGTCGCCAATACGAGCGACGTCGTGGCGATAATGGTTCTGCCAATATAAAGGTCGAGAATTTTAAACACGGCTTATGCTGCCTTCTTTCTTTGTCTTAGTTTGTCTTTAAAGCGTCGCATTGGAATGCTGTCCATCGAATTGATCCCTATTGCGGTCAGCAGCAAGGCCGCGTTAATCGGCCACATACCGATAAACGACGGGATAGAACCATCTTCTAGCGCCGACTTAGTGGCACTAATCGAAAGGAAGTACGCCAAATAGATGAGAATCGCTGGGCCCATTTTAGCGAAGCGTCCCTGACGTGGGTTAACTGCTGACAACGGAACGACCAACATAGTCAGAAGCGGAATACAGACAACCAGAGAAATACGCCATTGCAATTCGGCCTGAGCACGCGGATCTGGGTTAGATACCAACTGCATCGTCGGGATAGCTTCCCAGTCACGCCCTTTCGGCTTCACGTCACGCTGGCCAATTAGGCCTTCATACTGGTCAAAATCGGTCACCATGTAATCAACGCGCGTTGGCACACCTTCATAACGCGTACCATCGTACATGCGAATAACCTGACGTCCGTCACTCAGTTCTTTCACCTCACCAGATTGCGAGAAGGACACACTTGGTAGAATTGAATCACGTGGGCGCATCTGAGCTACAAACACATGCTTGAGCTGCTTGCCTTCAATATCGTCGATAAAGACCACAGAGGAACCGTCCGGAGTACCCTGGAACTGGCCTTTCTGCAATAGGTCAACACTGTTCTCCGCTTCGACTTCTTCTTGTAACTGAATCAGCTTTTCCTGACTCATTGGCGAAAATACGAATGCATTGGCTGCAGCAATCACGCCAGTGATCACCGCAAGATAGAGTGCGGCGCGGATTAGAAACTTATTTCCTATTCCGGTCGCATTCATGACAGTTATTTCACTTTCTGCATACAGTCGGCCAAAAGTCAGCAAAATACCGAGGAAAAGACTCAATGGCAGCATCAAAAGCCCCATTGACGGCATGCTCAAACTCACATAGTGCATAACCAGACTGGCAGGAATATCTCCATCCGAAGCATCCGCTAAAACTTTGATCAATTTTTGGCTTAAAAACACTAAAAACAGGATAAAAAATATCGCTAACTGGCTCTTGAGTGTCTCGCGGATCAAATATCTAACAATAATCACGCTGAAATTACCTATACAAAACTTGTTTTTTTAATTGAATCACTATAATTTCCCGTTGAACCTTTTATTTTTAAATTTTTTGGCTAACTGTTAACGCGCTTATTTAAAAGTAGTTCCGATTAAGGAATCAACAAGTAAGACGCCATTATCTAACATTTAGTTCTATTTGTCTTCAGGATGTAGGAGTACGCATGGAGTTCAGTGTAAAGAGTGGTAGCCCGGAAAAGCAACGTAGTGCATGTATCGTTGTGGGTGTATTCGAACCACGTCGCCTTTCTCCAGTTGCTGAACAGCTCGATAAAATCAGCGACGGCTATATCAGTTCACTACTTCGCCGTGGTGATCTGGAAGGTAAACCAGGGCAGATGCTACTTCTGCATCAAGTACCAGGTGTTTTGTCTGAACGTGTTTTACTTGTCGGTTGTGGCAAAGAACGCGAATTGGGCGAGCGTCAGTACAAAGAAATTATTCAGAAAACGATTAACACTCTGAATGAAACAGGTTCAATGGAAGCGGTATGTTTCCTGACTGAGCTACACGTTAAAGGCCGCGATACTTACTGGAAGGTTCGTCAAGCAGTCGAAGCAACCAAAGATGGCCTGTACACTTTTGATCAGTTCAAGAGCGTCAAGCCAGAGACTCGCCGTCCACTGCGCAAGCTGGTATTCAACGTACCAACTCGCCGTGAACTTAACCTAGGTGAAAAAGCGATCACTCATGGTCTTGCCATTGCTTCAGGGGTAAAAGCATCGAAAGATCTCGGCAACATGCCGCCAAACATCGCAAACCCTGCTTACCTTGCTTCTCAGGCTCGTCGTCTGGCTGATGACTATGACACCATCACAACCAAGATTATTGGTGAGCAAGAGATGGAAAAACTGGGTATGACTTCATACCTTGCAGTAGGCCGCGGCTCTAAGAATGAATCTATGATGTCTATCATGGAATACAATGGCAACCCAGATCCAGAAGCGAAACCAATCGTGTTGGTTGGTAAAGGTCTGACTTTTGATTCAGGCGGTATCTCACTTAAACCAGGTGAAGGTATGGATGAGATGAAGTACGACATGTGTGGTGCGGCATCTGTTTTCGGTACCATGAAATCTCTGGCGAAACTTAACCTACCAATCAACGTCATTGGTGTTCTTGCTGGATGTGAAAACATGCCAGGCAGCAATGCTTACCGTCCAGGTGACATTCTGACAACGATGTCAGGCCAAACTGTTGAAGTACTTAATACTGACGCTGAAGGCCGTTTGGTTCTTTGTGATGCACTGACTTATGTTGAGCGCTTCGAACCAGATTGTGTGGTAGACGTAGCAACGCTAACAGGCGCTTGTGTAATTGCACTGGGCCACCACATCAGCGGTGTTATCTCAAACCACAACCCACTGTCTCACGAGCTAGTGAACGCTTCTGAACAAGCAAGCGATCGTGCATGGCGTCTACCAATGGCAGACGAATACCATGAGCAGCTGAAGAGCCCATTTGCTGACATGGCAAACATCGGTGGTCGCCCTGGCGGTACAATTACAGCAGGTTGCTTCCTGTCTAAATTTGCTAAGAAATACAACTGGGCACACGTCGACATCGCAGGTACTGCGTGGAAGTCAGGCGCAGCAAAAGGCTCAACAGGCCGCCCAGTCTCAATGCTTGTCCAGTTCTTACTGAACCGCAGTGGCCAAGAGACAGAAGAGTAATTTCTGAACAAATTCTAAAGGGCCGAAAGGCCCTTTTTTATTCGGAATGATTATGCCAAACGCAACGTTTTACATCATTAAGCCCGATTCACCGCAAGCCAACCGACAAGGCTTTGAACAATACGTTTTGTTTCTTGCTGGTCACTTTGCCAAACAGGGCGCTAAGGTGTATCTCCATTGCCATGATAAGCAGCATGCTGAGCAGTTAGCGGAATGTTTCTGGCAAGTCGATGCCGAACAATATCTGGCTCATAACCTCACTGGTGAAGGGCCTAAATATGGCACAGGCATTGAAATCGGATACCAAGGTGTTAAGCCCTCATGGAACCGACAATTGGTAATAAATTTGGCTGAAAATGAGACAACCTTTGCGAACAAGTTTGCAGAGGTGGTAGACTTCGTCCCTTGCGAAGAAAAAGCCAAGCAACTGGCGCGAGAACGATATAAAATCTATCGCCAAGCGGGTTATCAGCTACAAACGATCGACATCGCACACAACTAATGGTCAATCCTTATAGCTAAGCTCTCCTTCTAGAGAGTTCACTTATAAAGATTGACTTAGAATTAAACCAGACCTATCTGCAGAATATCTATAGCTATGGAAAAGACATACAACCCAACTTCAATTGAACAAGCGTTATACCAAGCTTGGGAAGAGAAAGGCTACTTTAAGCCACACGGTGACACGACGAAAGAATCATACAGCATCATGATCCCGCCACCGAACGTCACTGGTAGCCTACACATGGGCCACGCGTTCCAAGATACAATCATGGATACTCTGATCCGTGCTGAACGTATGAAGGGCAAAAACACCCTTTGGCAGGTAGGTACTGACCACGCTGGTATCGCTACTCAGATGGTTGTTGAGCGTAAAATCGCAGCAGAAGAAGGCAAAACCAAACATGACTACGGTCGTGATGCCTTCATCGACAAGATCTGGGAATGGAAAAACGAATCTGGTGGCACAATCACTAAGCAGCTTCGTCGCCTTGGTGCATCAGTAGACTGGGACCGTGAGCGCTTCACGATGGACGATGGCCTATCTAACGCGGTTCAAGAAGTATTCGTTCGCCTGTATGAAGAAGACCTGATCTACCGTGGTAAGCGTCTAGTAAACTGGGATCCTAAACTGCACACTGCAATTTCTGATCTTGAAGTTGAAAACAAAGACAAAAAAGGCCACATGTGGCACTTCCGCTACCCGCTAGCGGATGGCGTTAAAACAGCTGAAGGTAAAGACTACATTGTTGTTGCGACAACTCGTCCGGAAACCATGCTTGGTGATACGGGTGTTGCTGTAAACCCAGAAGATCCACGTTACAAAGATCTGATCGGCAAAGAAATTCTTCTTCCTGTAGTTGATCGTCGCATCCCTATTGTGGGTGACGAGCACGCTGATATGGAGAAAGGTACTGGTTGTGTGAAGATCACTCCTGCACACGACTTCAATGACTATGAAGTCGGTAAACGTCACCAGCTACCAATGATCAACATCCTAACTTTCAACGCTGACATTCGTGATGCTGCGGAAGTATTCACCACTAACGGTGAAGCAAGTGATGTGTACTCAACTGAGCTACCAGCGAAATACCACGGCATGGAGCGCTTTGCTGCGCGTAAAGCTATCGTTGCAGAATTTGAAGAGCTAGGCCTTCTAGACGAAATCAAAGATCACGACCTAACCGTTCCTTACGGCGACCGTGGTGGCGTGGTTATCGAACCAATGCTAACTGACCAGTGGTACGTACGTGCTGCACCTCTTGCTGAGCCTGCTGTTAAAGCGGTTGAAGATGGTGAAATCCAGTTCGTGCCTAAGCAGTACGAAAACATGTACTTCTCTTGGATGCGTGACATTCAAGACTGGTGTATCTCTCGTCAGCTTTGGTGGGGTCACCGTATCCCAGCTTGGTACGACAACGACGGCAACGTCTATGTAGGTCGTACTGAAGAAGAAGTACGTACAAACAACAACCTTGCACCTGTTGTAGTTCTTCGCCAAGACGACGACGTACTTGATACATGGTTCTCTTCTGCGCTATGGACGTTCGGTACTCAAGGCTGGCCAGAGCAAACTGAAGACCTGAAGACCTTCCACCCTTCAGATGTGCTAGTAACGGGCTTCGACATCATCTTCTTCTGGGTTGCGCGTATGATCATGATGACCATGCACTTCAACAAAGATGAAAACGGTAAGTCACAAGTACCGTTCAAGACAGTTTACGTAACGGGTCTAATCCGTGACGAAAACGGCGACAAGATGTCTAAGTCTAAAGGTAACGTTCTTGACCCTATCGACATGATCGATGGTATCGACCTTGAGTCTCTAGTAGAGAAGCGTTGTGGCAACATGATGCAGCCTCAGCTAGCGAAGAAGATCGAGAAGAACACACGTAAGACTTTCGAAAACGGTATCGAACCATACGGTACTGACGCACTGCGTTTCACTCTTGCTGCTATGGCTTCTACTGGCCGTGACATCAACTGGGATATGAAGCGTCTTGAAGGTTACCGTAACTTCTGTAACAAACTATGGAACGCAAGCCGTTACGTACTAATGAATACAGAAGAGCACGATTGTGGCATGTCACTGTCTGCTGAAGAGCGCGCGAGCCTAGAGTTCTCTCTAGCGGACAAATGGATTGAATCTCAGTTTGAGCTGGCTGCAAAAGAGTTTAACGCTCACCTAGACAACTTCCGTCTAGACATGGCAGCAAACACGCTTTACGAATTCATCTGGAACCAATTCTGTGACTGGTACCTAGAGCTAACTAAACCAGTTCTTTGGAAAGGTACAGAAGCTCAGCAACAAGCGACTCGCTACATGCTGATCACTGTGTTAGAGAAGACACTACGTCTTGCTCACCCAGTGCTACCTTACATCACTGAATCTATCTGGCAGAGCGTTAAGCCGCTAGTAGACGGTGTTGAAGGCGACACCATCATGACTCAAGCACTACCTCAGTTTAACCAAGAGAACTTCAACGCTGAAATCGTAGAAGACATCGAATGGGTTAAGACCTTCATCACCGCAATCCGTAACCTACGTGCAGAATACGACATCGCACCTAGCAAAGGTCTGTCGGTAATGGTTAAGGTCGCTGATGAGAAAGATGCGGCTCGTATCGAAGCAAACAAGACAGTACTCAGCTCACTGGCTAAACTAGATGAAATCAAAGTACTGGCTGAAGGTGAAGAGACGCCAGCTTGTGCAACTAAACTGGTTGAGAAGTCTGAGCTGATGATCCCAATGGCAGGTCTGATCGACAAAGATGCTGAGCTTGCTCGTCTTGATGGCGAAATCAAGAAAACGCACGGCGAAATCAAACGTATCGAAGGTAAGCTAGGTAATGAAGGTTTCGTTGCTAAAGCGCCTGAAGCGGTTGTTGCGAAAGAGCGTGAAAAGCTAGAAGGTTACCAAGAAACCTTAATCAAGCTTGAAGAGCAGAAGACAACCATCGCGGCACTGTAAACCAGTACCATAGATAAAGAAAAGGCAGCGAATTCGCTGCCTTTTTTATCTCTGTGATTCGTTATTCGCGTGCGGCCTGGATGCGCAGCTCAAAACCAGGGTGACTACTCATCCATTCTGGCATTTCCAACCTTTCTTGTTGTCTGAACAACTCAAACATCTCTGCCATCGGTTCACTACTGCCGTATATATCCACCATCGCTTGTCGAGCATAAGCGTCAGCTTCCAGTTCAGCGTCACGAGAGTGACCATTGGAAAGGAAGAAAACCCCTAGCCCGGCCAAGTTATCCACCACTCCCGAGCTTTCACCGGTTAACACTGCAACTCCAACTGAAAGTAAACTCGAATGGACTAACCTTTTGATCATATGGCGATGATGAACATGACCTAGCTCGTGAAGGATAATGCTATCGAGCTGTTGTTCATTCTCAGCCAGAGTAACCAAATCGTCGAGTAATACGATTTTCCCACCAGGCAATGCAAATGCATTGGCGCCAAGCTCTGAGGAGCGAAACTCCACCTCAATGGGATAAGGTAACGCTTCCAACTGTGTGACATGCTGAGCCACACGTTGGCGGATCGCTTGCTGCTCTTGCGAACTCAACTCGCTCTCTTGCCAGCTGTTATCAAAGCTTTCGAGCACTTTATCGCCCAGCGCCACAGCAACGTAATCAGGGATAGCATTAGCGACCTTCTCACTGGTCCATGGCAAGACATAAAAGTAGCTACCTAATACCACTCCAATACACACTACCGCTGACAACAACCACGCTAACCAGTTGGTTTCCATCTTATCAATGGTACTGCTTTTGCGATTTCGTTCCAGCCAGTGGCTGACTTCTGCCGTTCTTTCAACCACAAATACCCAGCCATCGGGGAACTTAAAACGCACGGGTAGATTACCAACAGGGACACTAATATCGGCGTATTGCTGATCACAACTGATGATTTTCCCGTCAACACGCAAACTTAATGCATTGGCTTGAGTGACATCCAACTTGGCAGGATGACGCTCCGAGCTGCGTGGCGGAAACGCCACCCCGTCAAATAGCATTAGCTGATTCCGATACCTAGATCAAAGGCCTGTGCCACTTCATCCGATACTGCAGATTTGACATTTGAATCTTGGTCTGTCGCCTTCAGCGCACTCATATCGCCAAACACCACGGTGTTATCAGCAACATAACGGGATGTTCTGACCATAACCCAAGGTCTGGCAATACTTAGCGTCACCACCTGTAGTAAGAAGTTAGAGATCACCAACCAAGTGTACCCTCTCGCAGTCAGTGACGACTTAAAGGTGTATTGACTGTCTGACTCTTGATCCAACTTCGCCCGCAGTTGATCAAAGATGTAATTACGCAATCGCGTTGTGGTGTAGGCTGTCAGGCCGATAGTCAGTGTAATGATGGCTAGGTAAGCCACAATAAACACCGTAACCTGAGATACGCCCATCAACGAGCTGAAGTCCCCATTCTGAAGCGCGGTAAAATCGAAACCGCTAAATACCGTCAAAGACATTGCAATCAAAAGAACAATCGACGCGACAATACCTAAGCCTATCGCTTTTAGATAAGTTTTGAAAAAGAAGCCCGTTTCAAGTTCCGCACTGAACTTCCAATCTCCGTATCGATAGCCATTAGAAAAATACTTATGCGCGCCAGCCACAACCCATGCATACAACACAGCCATGAACACCAAAGACGCAATACCTAATACCGTTGCAGCGACTGCAGAAACACTGGATACCGCCACGACCACACCAATATAGATAGCCATCGCTAGCAAAGCACCTAAACCGCGCCCCATAAGCGCTACATAGGCATCTTTCAATGAAGAGTCAAAAGAGAAATGAACATTGCGGTAACTCGTCTTTGCGGCATCAAAGCGGGCATTGCTCCATAACAACCAAGGTAAAGCAATGTAAAAAACCAGTAATAGAGCCGCGCTCGCTGCTGGGAAAAAGGCGTTCGCCACGGCCCAAATCACTAGTACTGCAACAGCAACTAAACGTCCTTTGAGGATTTGCATCGGCTCAGCATGGTACTCAAAATTATCATTATCGACATAGGTATTACCGTAGAAATAACGTTTGGTTCTGACCTTCGCCCATGCTGAATAGATACCAAAAGTGATGATGGTCAGCAGAACATTGACTATCCAAATACCAAAGAATTCGCCTCCCTTTCCCTTAAACTCAACGGGATTTGTTATATGTTTTTGTTCCATTTATTACATTTCCTGACGTAGTTGACTAAAACACAAGACAAATAATTTCTTACATTTCATTTCCAGCGTCTATGTCTTAATAACAAGAAAATGCAACCAGTTGATGTACATCACAAATAATATGGAGTATTAACACAATAATTTTACATATAGTGGACATCAAAAACATTTGCCCATGAAATATCAATTGCTTATTGATTGAATCTGACCTTGTTTCACTTCGCTTTTGAGCAGTAATGATCCAATTGAGCCTGTCTCTTCTAGAATTACTTAGAGGCCACCAAATAAGGAGCCAAGATGTTGAAGAAATCCTTGTTAGTTATTCCCCTGCTTCAATGCTTGTTTGTCTTGTCAGCCTACGCCGAAAGCACACATCAAACCGTCAAGATCACAGCCGGAGATTGGCCACCGTTTATTGGTCAGAACCTTGAGGGCTATGGTGTCGTCGCACAAACCATTGAACAGGTTTTTGCGTTGCAAGGCTATGAGGTGACTTTCGCTTTTTATCCTTGGGCTAGAGCTTATGAGAAAGCTCAAAGTGGAGAGTATGATGCCACTGCGGTATGGATGTTTGATGAAGATCGGACGGAGCATTTCTATTACAGTGAACCAGTCTCGCAAGAGCAATTTGTCTTCTTTCATCACAAAGACTTAGCGTTTGATTGGTCTAAGATAGACGATCTCAAGGGATACAAGATGGGTGGAGGGTTAGGTTACAGCTATGGGGAAGCTTTGGATGCCTTAATCGATGCAAAAGAGGTCAGCATAAGCCGAGTCAACAACCCTAGCCAGAATCTGCTGCGCCTTAATCATAAACGTATCCAAATCTATCCAGAAGAACGTCAAATCGGCATGTATCATCTGAGCCAGCAACCAGAAGAGATTCGAAATAACATTACCTATCACCCGAAACCCTTTCTTAATAACGACGGTTTCGTGATGTTCTCCAAACAAAGCCCTAGAGGAAAAGAGCTATTAGAGATCTTTAACCAAGGGCTTATCAAGTGGCACCAACAACAATCTAAAGGCCACTAAACGACACGGTTTTGTTCCTGCCCTTGATGAAAGGCAGTGATGTTATCCATCAGGATGTTCGCTAATTTCTGAATCGATGAGTCACTGCCCCACGCAACATGTGGAGTCAGGAGCAAATTAGGCAGATTCATATTAGCGAGCAACGGGTTGCTGTCGTCCGCTGGCTCTTGGCTAAATACATCGACACCAGCACCAGCAATCGTGCCTCGTTTTAAGGCCTCAACCAGAGCCGCTTCATCAACCAACCCACCTCGACCAGTATTGATCAGCACACTGCCAGGCTTCATTTGAGCCAGTTCATGACGCCCAATCAAGTTATGAGTCTGTTCATTCAACGGACAATGTAGCGTCAAGACATCAGCCATCATCAACACCTGCTCAAATGGCAGGTAACCTTTTCGGCAATGATGCGCACCTTTATGTTCTGCATAAATGACTTGCATACCAATCGCCTTCGCCAGCGCGGCAGTAGCCTGACCCAAAGCTCCAGAGCCGACAACGCCCAGCGTCGAGCCTGCTACGTCACCAATTGGGTGAGTAAAGAAACAAAACTGTTTATTGCGTTGCCATTCCCCTTTGGCAATATCATTGTGGTAGCCCATCAAATTGCGCTTAAGAGCAAATATCATCCCAATCACATGCTCAGGCACCGATTGAGTGGCGTAGCCCTGCACGTTTGTGACAGCTATGTTTTGCTCACGGCAGTAATCAATGTCGATGTTGTTGAAGCCAGTAGCCGAGACAGCGATCAGCTTGAGATCCGGTAGTTGGCGCAACACTGCCGCATCTAATACGACTTTATTCGTGATGACGATATGAGCGTTTTTCAGCCGTTCTACCACCAGCTCAGGGCTGGTGAAATCATATTCAATCCATTGGTGATCAAAAGGAAGGTGAGGTAATTCGATATGAGTTGGGATCGTCGCACGATCCAAGAACACAACATTAGGCAGCGACATGGTTTCTCCTTTCGCTGCCTATAATGAAATCATGGACGCGGCAGCGTTTTATAGTCCGGCAATTCTCGCACAGGATCGAAATAGTTAAAGATCAACGCCTCCGCTTCAGGATAGAAATCACAAGGAACAAAAATACTGCGTAGACGTTCATCTTGAGGATGGTAAAAACTCAATTCAGCCGCATGCAGTTCAAGACGGCTTGAGAATTCAAAGGCTTCTCCCTGTGAATAGAACTCATCTCCGACAATCGGATGTCCTAAAGCCTGCATATGCACACGTAGCTGATGTGAACGCCCAGTTATAGGCAGTAGCCTGACGATGGTGGTCTGCTCTTCCCGCTTCGCCACCTCAAATAAGGTTTTTGATGGCTTACCCTGTTCAAAACAGACTTTCTGCTTCGGCCGATTTGGCCAATCACAAATCAGTGGAAGATCCACTTCTCCCTCTTGTTGTTCAACGCGTCCCCATACACGAGCATAGTAGACCTTATGCGTGAGGCGAAACTGAAACTGTTTTTTTAACGCCGATTCTGTGGGCTTGTTCTTGGCAAACAGCATCAAACCTGAAGTTGACATATCAAGACGATGAACCGGTTGGATGTCAGGATAGATGTCTTTCAAGCGGCTCCACATGCTGTCGTAATGCTCTTCAGCCCTGCCTGGCACAGACAAAAGACCCGACGGCTTATTCACCACAAGGATGCCTTCATCTTCAAATACTCGCTCAATCCATGGCTCGGTGGGAGGATGGTATTGCTGCATAGCCATAAAACATCTCAATCAGATTTATAACTCAGCCAGTATATCAGAGTCATGCCTGTGACAGCGTTTCCACATCCTAGTATGTTTTAGCTTTTTTCATGTAAATAATATTTAACGCCTTGGTTGCATATGATATTCATACCCGCCATTGACAAGACACAATCACTAACAACAAAAACATCAAGGAACACAAATGGAAACGATCTCCGCTTCAGAGAGCCAACCCAAATACTCTCTGTCACAACTCGTCCGTTCGCTAGGCCCAGGGATCATGATGGCCGCTGCCGCGGTAGGGGGCTCCCATCTGGTGGCTTCAACAAAAGCCGGGGCGATTTACGGATGGCAGCTAGCCGCACTCATTTTGTTAGTTAACTTTTTTAAATATCCATTTTTCCGCGCCAGTATCCAATACACAATGGGAACCGGAGAAAGTCTGGTCGAAGGTTATGCAAAGCTTGGCCGACCTTACCTATGGCTGTTTGTCGCACTCAGCGTTATTTCCGGTATCGTCAATACAGCCGCCTTACTGCTCTTCAGTGCTAGCTTGCTGGGTTACTTCATTCCCTTCGACCTCTCGACCACAAGCTTGTGCTTAATCATCTTAGCCACCTGTTTAACAATTCTATTTGCAGGTCACTACAAAGCCCTCGACTCCTTATCCAAAATCATTATGGCGGTACTGACCATTGCAACCCTGACTGCGGTCGCTATTGCCGCAGGTAACCCTGTCGAAGCGGTTCCTGCTTTTGAAGCGCCCTCACCTTGGTCCATTGCCGCTATCGGCTTTATTGTTGTAACCATGGGTTGGATGCCAGCACCGATTGAAATTTCCAGCCTGACATCAATGTGGCTTAAAAGTCAGCAACGCCACCAGAAGGTAACGGCTCGTTCTGCTTTGTTTGATTTCAATGTGGGCTACATCGGTACGGCGATTCTGGCGATTGTCTTCCTTGCATTAGGCACTTTGGTCTTACACGGCAGCAATATTGAATTATCTCAATCGGGTGTGGGCTTTTCGCATCAGCTGGTTGGGCTCTACGCGTCAACTATTGGCGAATGGTCACGTTACCTAATTGCAGCCGTTGCGTTCTTCTGTATTTTTGGCAGTACGATTACGGTGATTGATGGCTACGCTCGAGTGATTTCAGAATCTCAACGCCTACTGCGTAAGCAAAAAGAAATGAAGCCTAAAGTGACTCAGGGTTGGATGTTACTTATCTCCGCAGCAGCACTGTCGATCATCGTATTCTGGGCAGCGGCACTACTGCCGATGCTTGATTTTGCGATGATTTTGGCCTTTATGACCACACCGTTTTTTGCACTGCTTAACTATATTCTGGTTTCAAAATCTAAGTTGCCAGAACCTTTGGCGCTCAGTAATAAACTGAAATGGCTTTCTATCACTGGCCTTGTCTACCTGTTTGGTTTCTTGGCGGTATTTGTGTGGTGGAAGTGGCTGATGTAGTCAAATAGCGACCAACAAAAAAGGCCTTCAAATGAAGGCCTTTTACTGCAAGTTGCGTAAAATCAGTTGTGGGACACAACAATCATACGCAGCGAGTCCAACTGGTACTGAGCTTGAGCAATGTAGCCATTCAGCTCTTTAATCTGCGCTTCAATCGCTGCAAGCTCTTCATCACGGATGTTTGGGTTAACCGCTTTCAATGCTTGCAGTCGTTCCAGCTCCGCATTCAAGCTCGCCTGCATTTCTTGTTGTGCTTCAGCACGTACAGCTTCGACTTTTTCGACAATCAGCGCTTCACCTGCGGTGATCATTTGATGGACCTGAGCCTGAACTGACGACACCAGTTTGGTCGCCATATGACGGCCTACCGGGCTAAGCTGGCGGTTAAAACTTTCAAACTCAACCTGCTGAGATAAGTCACTGCCTTTGCTATCCAGCATCAGACGGATTGGTGTTGTCGGCAGGAAACGGCTGATGCCACTGCGTTTTGGCGCCTGAGCATCGACTTTATACACTAGCTCAAGCAGCATGGTACCTACTGGCAATGCTTTGTTCTTCAGTAAAGAAACCGCGGTTGCACCGACGCCTTCACTCATCAGTAAGTCAATACCACCCTGAATCATCGGGTGCTCCCAACTAATGAAGTTCATGTCTTCGCGAGACAACGCCGTTTCACGATCAAAAGTAATCGTCGCGCCTTCATAAGGCAGACCAGGATAACTTGGCACCATCATGTGTTCAGATGGCGTCACTACCAAGGCATTTTCCCCTTTGTCGTCCTGATTAAGGCCAATGGTATCAAACAGACTCAACGCAAAGGTCACCAGATTGGTATCACCATCGGTTGCCGCAATCTTATCGACTATCTGCTGCGCTTTTTCGCCACCATTGGAATGCATTTCCAGTAAACGGTCACGCCCTTGCTCAAGTTGAGACTTAAGCTCTTTGTTCATCGCAGCAGACTCGCTGATAACATCATCGAGTTCGGTCACGTCACCTGAAGCCAGCATTTCAATCAAACGATCAGAGAACTTGTCATACACCGCGCGACCTGTCGGGCAAGTTTCAGCAAAAGCATTTAGACCTTCATCGAACCAACGCGCCAGAATCGCCTGTGAAGTTTGCTCCAGATAAGGAACGTGAATATCAATATCACGACTCTGACCAATACGGTCCAGACGACCAATACGCTGCTCAAGTAAGTCAGGGTTGAACGGCAAATCGAACATCACCAGTTGGTTTGCAAACTGGAAGTTACGACCTTCTGAACCTATTTCACTACAGATAAGGACCTGAGCGCCACCCTCTTCCTGCGCAAAGTAAGCGGCCGCTTTATCACGCTCCAGTATCGACATACCTTCGTGGAACACGGTGGCACGGATACCTTCACGCTCACGCAGCGCCTGCTCTAGCTGTAGCGCTGTGCTAGCACGAGAAGCAATAACCAGGATCTTGTCACTGCGCTTTTGTTTAATCTTCTCAATCAGCCAATTGACACGTGAATCAAACTGCCACCAGCTAGCATCATCCCCTTCAAACTCTTGGAAGATTTCTTCTGGATATAGATTTTTCAGCGCACGTGCTTCAGGGCTGATTTTGCCACCAATCATGCCCGATACACGCATAGACGTCGTGTACTGCTGAGGGATCGGCATTGGCAATAGGTTCACGTTGCGAACCGGGAAGCCTTTGATCGCTGCACGAGTGTTACGGAACAGCACGCGTCCTGTACCATGACGGTCCATCAGGTTGTCGATCAGTTCCTGACGAGCTGCGGCTTTGGCATCTTCTTCGCTATCGCTTTCAATAATGCGGAACAGAGGCTCAACATCCTGCTCGGACAACAACTCAGTAATCTGATTTTTAGCGTTATTCTCAAGCTGTTGACCAGAGAACAGCGCACTCACCGAGTCCGCTACTGGCGCGTATTGCTCTTCTTCTTCAACAAACGCTTGGTAGTCATAGAAGCGGTCTGAATCCAACAAACGCAGACGGGCAAAGTGACTCTCACGTCCTAGTTGCTCTGGGGTTGCGGTCAGAAGAAGTACCCCTGGAGTGCGCTCTGCCAGCCCCTCAATCACCTGATATTCACGGCTTGGCTGCTCTGGGCTCCATTCTAGATGGTGCGCTTCATCGACAACCAACAGATCCCACTCACCTTCAAGTGCTTGCTCGAAACGCTTACGACTCTTACGTAAGAAATCCAGTGAACACAGTACATATTGCTGGGTATCAAACGGGTTATCTGAATCAGCAAACGCCTCAATACAGCGCTCTTCATCAAAAATCGAAAAATGCAGATTGAAGCGGCGCATCATCTCCACTAACCATTGATGCTGCAACGTTTCCGGTACCACAATCAAGATACGCTCCGCTCGGCCAGCTAACACCTGCTGGTGGATGATCATCCCAGCTTCAATGGTTTTGCCTAGACCTACTTCATCGGCTAACAAAACGCGAGGCGCATGACGACGACCGACTTCATGAGCAATGTATAGCTGGTGAGGAATCAAACCAGCACGCATACCACAAAGGCCGCGCATCGGGCTCTTATGCTGTTCATATTGGTTCATCAATGCACGATAACGGAGCACAAAGTTGTCCATGCGATCAATCTGACCGGCGAACAATTTATCTTGCGGCTTGTTAAAACGGATTTGGTTACTGAGCATAATTTCGCGCAGCATCACCTCTTGCTCTCCGCTGTCTTCGCGGGTACCGATGTAGGCAAATAGACCTTGGTCCTCGACCACTTGCTCAATCTTAAGTGACCAACCTTGCTGACTGTCAACGACATCACCAGCGTTAAAGGTTACTCGGGTAACAGGCGCATCATTACGAGCGTACACTCGGTTCTCTTCTGAAGCTGCAAACATAAGTGTCACAGTGCGAGCATCCAGTGCTACTACAGTCCCTAAACCTAAATCGCTTTCTGTATCGCTAATCCAGCGCTGGCCCAAAGCAAATGTCATGAATCGACTACCTCATCTGTTTAATTCAAAAATGGGTCTATTTATCTTAGTTGTTCTTGCGTGACTTGAAAGGCAACTGACGGGGAAGTGAATGGTCAGCAGTCACGCCAAAAAGGTCGCTCATATTACTCGAAGCTGTGATATTGGTCACGCACAAACACCTCAAAAAACAACAAATTTTTCTCTATCTTTTGCATGACATCAAAGTGTAAGAAAAGAGTGGCAAATCTAAAAAAGAGAGTTGGAAATCTGACTTATACTCACAAATGAGAATGCAGGCGACGGTGTCAATTTTTCGACTGGCACGAGAGATGCATTATTTCGGATGACGATCAACACGGGTTTGTAGCATATCAGCTAACCGACAGCGATCTCTGAGCGACTTAGCGACATGCTGCAAGCAACCGCAGGTAGGCCATCATCACAAGCGATTGTGAATGGCAAACAAGCCGCATCACGGCAAGGAGACGCTTATGGGTGACACGGATCGGAAACTTTTTGTCCTAGACACCAACATCCTTCTTCATGAACCTTTAGCCATCTATTCCTTTCAAGAACACGACGTGGTCATTCCTATGACCGTCCTCGAAGAACTCGACCGAATCAAAGACAGCAAACGCGACGTTGCCCGCGATGCCCGAGTGGCCATCCGCGCAATGGAAGCCATGTTCAAAGACGCCACACCAGATGAAATCTCTGAAGGCATTCCGATTAACCGCGATAAAGAAAACACCGGACATATCTCTATTCTCGCCGATTTTGAGCTGCAAGAAACCGTTAAGGCTTTTGCAGACAAAGCAGGTGATAATCGCATTCTTAATGCGGTGCTTTATCTGCAAAACAAACGTGCACCACGTGAAGTGGTTCTGATCACCAAAGATATTAATATGCGCTTGCGTGCCAAAGGCGCTGGCGTTCGCTTTGTTGAAGATTACCGAACTGACCAATTGATTGATGACGTTCAGTACCTAACTAAAGGCTTCCAACAAATCGAAGGCGACTTCTGGAGTAATATCGAAGAAGTCGAAAGTAAGAACCTTGGCGGTCACACGTTCCACACTCTAGACCGAGAACCTTTTGAGCCGACGTACATCAATCAGTATGTTATTGATGAAGAAAGTGACTTTGCAGGGCGAGTGGAAGAAATAACCCCGGAAAAAGTGACACTCAAAGATCTCAGCCGCGAGCGTATGATGCATCGCCGAGCGTGGGACATCACGCCGAAGAACATTTATCAAGGCATGGCGTTAGATGCCTTACTCGATCCTGATATTGATTTGGTGATTCTCACCGGGGCTGCGGGCAGTGGTAAAACGCTACTTGCTATGGCGTCCGCTTTGGAGCAAACCATTGAACACGGTATGTTTGACAAGATCATCGTCACACGTAATACGCCAGATATCGGCGAATCGATTGGCTTCTTGCCCGGCAGTGAGGAGGAAAAAATGCTGCCTTGGTTAGCGGCGGTAACGGACACACTGGAAGCGCTGCATAAGCACGACCACTGTACGGAAGGCTCACTGAAGTACATCTGCGATAAAGCCAATATACAGTTTAAGTCGATCAACTTTATGCGTGGCCGCTCAATCCAAAACGCATTTGTGTTGCTGGATGAGTGTCAGAACCTGACCGCTTCGCAAATCAAAACCATTATCACACGCTGTGGTGAAGGTACCAAGATAGTCTGCTCGGGTAACCTGGCGCAGATTGACTCACACTACCTCACCCCTGTTACATCAGGATTGACCTACATGGTTGAACGCTTCAAGAACTTCGAAGGCAGCGCTAATGTCCACCTAAATGGCGTCGTGCGCAGTCGTCTGGCCGAGTTTGCCGAAGAGAATTTATAGTCATAAAAAGCGGGATATTATTTATATCCCGCCATATTTTTAAAATAATTATTCACAAACATCACATAACTATGTTTAACTAGTCCTATTAAAATAATGAGCAATGAAGGACTGAAGCATGGCTTTCAATCTACGTAACCGAAATTTCCTTAAGCTTCTCGATTTCACCCCAAAAGAGATCCAGTTTTTACTCGATCTATCTGCGGATCTTAAGAAGGCAAAATACGCGGGCACAGAACAGAAAAAGCTCGTAGGCAAAAACATCGCCCTGATCTTTGAAAAAGCCTCGACTCGTACCCGATGCGCGTTTGAAGTCGCAGCCTTCGACCAAGGCGCACAGGTGTCTTACATCGGCCCATCCGGTTCACAGATCGGTCATAAAGAGTCGATGAAGGACACCGCGCGAGTATTAGGCAGAATGTATGACGGCATTGAATATCGAGGGTTCGGCCAAGAGATCGTAGAAGAGCTGGGGCAATACGCTGGTGTACCCGTGTGGAACGGTTTGACCGACGAATTTCACCCCACTCAAATACTGGCCGATTTTCTCACCATGCTTGAACATGGTCGCGGTAAGCTGCTCCATGAAATCAAGTTTGCTTACTTAGGCGATGCACGCAACAACATGGGTAACTCTCTATTGGTGGGGGCTGCCAAAATGGGCATGGACATTCGTTTAGTCGCCCCTAAAGCTTTCTGGCCAGAAGAGGAACTGGTGGCAAACTGCCAACTGATTGCTCTGCAAACCGGGGCAAAAATCACGCTGACTGAAAGCGTTGATGAAGGCGTTAAAGATTGCGACTTCCTTTATACTGACGTGTGGGTTTCGATGGGCGAAGCTCCAGAAGCTTGGGATGAGCGAGTTGCACAAATGAAGCCTTATCAAGTCAATATGGACACCCTAGATAAAACCGGTAACCCGCAAGTCAAGTTCATGCATTGCTTACCGGCATTTCATAATGATGAAACCACCATAGGCAAGGAAGTAGCAGACAAATACGGTATGAATGGGCTTGAAGTCACCGAGGAAGTGTTCGAATCTGACCACTCGATTGTGTTTGATGAAGCAGAGAACCGCATGCACACGATTAAAGCTGTGATGGTCGCAACACTCGGTTCATAACACCAACAAAAATTGCACCATAAAGCTTCGATGTAATCGCTTGCGTTAACAAATCTTCAGCGTATAATGCTCGGCAATTTGTCTGGAGGTAGTGACCAAATGCCACGTAAAACGTGTTCTACAAAACGATTTACATTAGGTAAGCCAAAACGCTTACTGGCTGGTCTTTTTACTATTTCCACCGATTTTTAAAGCCTCCCTATTGGGAGGCTTTTTTATTGCCTAAATTGCAGATGGGACGATGATTATGACGAACACGCTTTATAACAAGCACATTATCTCAATTCCTGAGCTTTCTCGTGAAGAGCTGGAACTGATTGTCAAAACCGCAGGTCAACTCAAAGCAGAGCCTAATCCTGAGCTGATCAAGAACAAGGTGATCGCCAGCTGCTTCTTTGAGCCTTCTACCCGTACTCGTCTGTCTTTTGAAACCGCTATCCAGCGCGTCGGTGGCAGCGTGATTGGTTTTGATAATGGCGGTAACACTTCGCTCGCCAAGAAAGGAGAAACCTTATCGGACTCGGTTCAGGTTATCTCTTCTTATGTCGATGCCTTTGTTATGCGTCATCCACAGGAAGGCGCTGCACGATTAGCTTCTGAATTCTCCAATGGTGTACCTGTCATCAACGCGGGTGACGGAGCGAACCAACACCCAACCCAAACTCTGCTCGACCTGTTCTCTATTGCCGAAACACAAGGCCGTCTCGATAACCTCAATGTTGCCTTTGTTGGTGACCTGAAATACGGCCGTACTGTTCACTCTCTAACACAGGCCCTAGCGAAGTTTAACAATGTTCGTTTCTACTTCATCGCGCCAGAGGCACTGGCGATGCCAGATTACATTTGTGAAGAGTTGGATGAAGCTGGCATTGAATACAGCATGCACACAGATATGGAAACTGTCATCCCTGAGCTAGACGTGTTGTATATGACCCGTGTTCAGAAAGAGCGCTTTGACGAGTCGGAATACGCACACATCAAATCCGCCTACATCCTTACTGCATCCCTGCTGGAAGGCGCGCGCGATAATCTAAAAGTGCTACACCCACTACCTCGTGTGGATGAAATCACTGTTGATGTCGATAAAACGCCACACGCCTATTACTTTGAACAGGCTGAAAATGGCGTCTATGCGCGTGAAGCCCTACTTGCCCTTGTTTTAAACCAATCACTGTAATCGGGAGAATAATCATGGCTAAAGAAACTCAATTGCAGGTTGAAGCAATCAAAAACGGCACCGTTATTGACCACATCCCAGCTCAGATTGGTATTAAAGTTCTCAAGCTCTTTTCAATGGATAAGTCAGAGCAGCGCGTAACTGTTGGCCTCAATTTGCCGTCTTCGGCCCTCGGCCATAAAGACCTGCTTAAGATTGAAAATGTTTTTATTAGTGAGGAGCAGGCAAGCAAGCTGGCCTTATACGCACCGCATGCCACGGTTAACCAAATTGAAAACTACGAGGTTGTGAAGAAACTGGCACTGGATTTACCAGAACAGATCAACAACGTCTTTGAATGCCCAAACAGTAACTGCATTACCCACGATGAACCGGTAGAAACCAGCTTTAAAGTGTTCGAGAAAAAAGATAACGTGCGATTAAAATGTAAGTATTGTGAGAAGGTCTTCTCACGGGAAATCGTTACTGAACGTTAATCGTCGCTTAATCATAAATTATCAATCCCTGCTCTCTGATAGCAGGGATTTTTCTTTACGCCGCTCTGCTTTCACGGCACACTGACTTCCCTTAATTACGTTAACCCTCAACAGATGGAACATAATAATGACTAAAGTACTTCATACAGAATCCGCTCCTGCTGCTATTGGCCCATATGTACAAGGTGTAGACCTAGGTAACATGGTACTGACTTCAGGTCAGATCCCAGTAAACCCTGCAACAGGTGAAGTATCAGCAGACATCGCTGAACAAGCTCGCCAGTCTCTGGATAACGTAAAAGCGGTCGTTGAAGCATCTGGCTTGTCTGTTACTGACATCGTTAAAATGACAGTTTTCGTAAAAGACCTTAATGACTTCGGTACAGTTAACGAAGTGTACGGTAAATTCTTCGATGAGCATAACGTAGCAAACTACCCTGCACGTTCATGTGTGGAAGTAGCTCGTCTACCTAAAGATGTGGGTATCGAAATTGAAGCTATTGCTGTTCGTAAGTAATTTGCAAATACCATAAAAAAAGCGAGCATTGAGCTCGCTTTTTTTATGGTCAGGAATCAATAGTACTTGTCACAACCTATATGCAGTTGTGGGTCATCCATTAATTCGCTGATGTCAGCGGCAAACTGCTGATGAGAATCACGCTCCTCTATAAGAATCGCATGGTTCTTCTTATCAACGGCCAATACTCTTCCAACACCCTGTTTGCATTCCACCAGCATACCTTTTTCGATTTCAGTAATATCCATATTCCTCTCCCCTTGTTGTTTATTTATTTACAACCTAGGGGATGAAAAGGATCAAAAAAGCCGACTCAAAGTCGGCTTTTTATAATATTAGTTTATGGCTTACTTAACGAAATCCACACCCGTTTGGATGTCGCCGTTCAGTGTTTCTAACATGCCATCAAGTGCTGATTTTTCGAATGCACTCAGTTCACCGTAGCTCAGGATCTCTTCAACGCCATCTTTACCCAGCTTCACGGGTTGTGCGAAGAACGGTGCATGCTCACCATTACCTTCAACGTAAGCGTACTCAACCACATCTTCACCTTGAAGTGCTTTCACTAGAGCAAGACCGAATCGGCAAGCCGCCTGACCCATAGACAGAGTTGCGCTACCGCCACCCGCTTTTGCCTCTACCACTTCAGTACCCGCATTCTGGATACGCTTAGTCAGTGCTTCTACTTCTTCTGCAGTGAACTCAACACCTTCTACCTGAGAAAGCAGAGGAAGGATTGTCACGCCAGAGTGACCACCGATAACCGGTACACGCACTTCACCTGGATCTTTATCTTTTAGATCCGCAACGAAAGTTTCAGAACGGATAACATCCAGAGTTGTTACACCAAACAGGCGACGCTTATCATAAACGCCCGCTTTCTTAAGAACTTCTGCCGCAATTGGCACGGTAGTGTTGACTGGGTTAGTGATGATACCGATCATCGCTTTAGGACAAACGTGAGCGATTTTCTCAGCAAGAGACTTAACGATACCAGCGTTGACGTTAAATAGGTCTGCACGATCCATACCAGGCTTACGTGCAACACCCGCTGAAATAAGAACAACATCCGCACCTTCAAGTGCTGGCGTTGGATCTTCGCCCGCATAACCTTTGATTGATACAGGCGTTGGGATGTGGCTTAGATCAGCAGCAACACCCGGAGTAACCGGAGCGATGTCGTAAAGTGCTAAATCTGAACCAGCAGGAAGACGGTTTTTTAGTAAAAGGGCTAGGGCTTGACCGATGCCTCCAGCGGCACCAATAACGGCTACTTTCATCGTAGTTCTCCTTGAGATGAATCTCTTTATAAGTCTTGGGGTGATTTGAAATCAACGCTGTCCAAAGCTATAGCAATCACATACTGATTACAATCAATTAACGTCAGCTTTGCGACCTTGCGCAACTCAGTAACAACGTGCTACACACAAGTGTTTATTATCCTTACATTTACCTTTATTGACAAAGAGTTAAGTAATTAAAAATTGCAATCTTACATCTCCGTTTACAGTGACACGTTAGACAGATTTTAGGGATAGCATTGGCACAATTTGCATAGCTATGCGAGAATATTCACTTGATTTTTATAAAACTACGGTTGAGAGAGAACCATGCGTCATTCAGAAAAACAAGATAACCTCGTCCGTGCCTTCAAAGCGCTATTGAAAGAGGAACGTTTTGGCTCCCAGGGGGATATTGTTGAGGCTCTGAAAAATGAAGGCTTCGAAAACATCAACCAGTCTAAAGTTTCCCGTATGTTGACTAAATTCGGGGCAGTGCGTACTCGCAACGCTAAGATGGAGATGGTCTACTGCTTACCTGCAGAATTGGGTGTACCAACAGTATCCAGTTCTTTGCGTGAACTGGTACTGGATATTGACCGAAACAATGCTTTAGTGGTTATCCATACTGGACCGGGCGCTGCTCAGCTTATCGCTCGCTTGCTGGACTCGTTAGGTAAAGCAGAAGGCATTTTAGGTGTAGTGGCTGGTGACGATACTATCTTCATCACTCCGACACTGAATATGACCACGGAACAATTATTCAATTCAGTCTGCGAACTATTTGAATATACTGGATAAGTTTCAGATATAACCCCTTATTATTGAGTCACTCGATGGCATTCTTCTTGTGACTCAAATCACATCTTAGATAAATCTCTTCTTCTAAATACACACTAAGCTAAATCCTTGATTCACCAGTGGTTTAACCTGCTAATTCAGGTTAAATTTTCGCGCAAAAACCAGCCAATTTCGCTATATTTTTTAACAATCGTGTAATTATGTGCCAATTTTTTGGTATTATTCAGCCACTTTTTCAACATACGGATTGAAAAAGATGCCGTTTCCATAATAGGAAACTCCCGTAGCGACTACACTTGCTATGGGGTTAATAATGAATAAAGGAAGGGAAATTCATGGCATTGAACAAACTTATTAAAGTTGGTGCTATTGCAGCTGCTGTAATGGGTGCTGGCGCGGTTAACGCTCAAGAATTCATCACTATTGGTACAGGTTCTGTAACTGGTGTTTACTACCCAACTGGTGGTGCAATTTGTAAGCTAGTTAACAAAGGCCGTAAAGATCACAACATTCGTTGTTCTGTAGAATCGACAGGTGGTTCGATCTACAACGTCAACACTATCCGTGCGGGCGAGCTGGACTTCGGTATCGTTCAGTCTGACTGGCAGTACCATGGTTACAACGGTACAAGTAAGTTTGCTGAACAAGGCCCGTACAAAGAGCTACGTGCAATGTTCTCTCTACACACAGAACCATTCAACATCATTGCTCGTTCTGACTCTGGTATCGAAAACGTTGCAGACCTGAAAGGCAAGCGCGTAAACATCGGTAACCCAGGTTCTGGTGACCGTGCGACTATGGGTGTAGTAATGGAAGCAATGGGCTGGACTAACGACAGCTTCAAGCTTGCATCTGAGCTAAAAGGTTCTGAGCGTTCACAAGCCTTGTGTGACAACAAAATCGACGCGTTCGTTTATGTTGTTGGCCATCCAAACGGATCAATCAAAGAAGCAACCACTTCATGTGATGCGAAGCTAGTATCAGCGACTGGCGCGAAAATCGATGAAATCGTTGCCGACAACCCATACTACGCATTCAGTACAGTTCCAGCGGGCATGTACCGTGGTACAGATAAAGACGTAAACAGCTTTGGTGTTGCCGCTACTATGGTAACTACAACAAACGTTTCTGACGAAGTTGCTTACAACGTTGCAAAATCTGTATTCGAGAACTTCGATACCTTTAAGCGTCTGCACCCTGCGTTTGCAAACCTTAAGAAAGAAGACATGGTGAAAGCTGGTCTTTCTATCCCTCTACACCCAGGTGCTGAGAAATACTACAAAGAAGTAGGTCTACTTAAGTAACCTCTCTTTGTTCACCAGGGAGGTCACTACCTCCTTGGTGCAGCAAGCTCTAAGGTATTGAGCAATATCGTATTATTTGGAGTTTCACATTTTTGAAACTCCTCTTTATTTCTATCTATCAAAAACTTACAACCGAGCAATATTTCATCTTTTCACTAAACTGAAAGATGCAAAATCAGGTTCTGACAATCATAAAAAGACAGGCCATTTATAATAAGGATTAAGTACATGTCGAAGACAACATCTCCGTCTCAAGACGTGCAAGAAATGGTAGCTCAAGCCGACACAGGTGCCCGTGCCCCGTTGGGGATTCCTGGCCGCATCTTATGGTTTGTGCCGCTATGTTGGTCATTATTCCAACTTTGGTACGCATCCCCTCTGCCGTTCATATTTAATTTTGGCGTACTCAACGACACTGAAGCACGTTCGATACATTTGATGTTTGCCGTGTTCCTAGCGTTTACCGCTTACCCTGCTCTGAAAACTTCTCCTCGTGATCGAATCCCTGCTCTGGATTGGCTACTGGCGTTAGCCGGCAGTTTCTCCGCTGCTTATATCTATATTTTCTACACCGAGCTGGCTGGCCGCTCAGGTGCTCCAACAACATTTGACATTGTGGTTGCAGTCATAGGAATGGTGCTGCTACTGGAAGCTACACGTCGTGCACTGGGTCCACCACTGATGGTTGTTGCTGCAGTCTTCTTGCTGTACACCTTTGGCGGTCCGTACATGCCGGATGTTATCGCGCACAAAGGAGCAAGTCTGAACAAAGCCATGTCGCACCTATGGCTAACAACGGAAGGTGTATTTGGTGTTGCATTAGGCGTTTCGACATCATTCGTATTCCTGTTTGTACTGTTTGGTGCAATGCTAGAACGTGCTGGTGCAGGCGCGTACTTCATTAAAGTCGCTTTCTCTCTACTCGGCCATATGAAAGGCGGCCCAGCGAAAGCGGCTGTTGTGGCATCAGGTTTGTCAGGTCTAGTTTCAGGCTCTTCAATTGCTAACGTTGTGACCACTGGTACCTTCACTATCCCACTAATGAAACGTGTCGGTTTCCCAGGAACAAAAGCAGGTGCAGTAGAAGTTGCCGCTTCAACCAACGGTCAGTTAACGCCACCTATCATGGGCGCAGCAGCCTTCCTTATGGTTGAATATGTCGGTATCTCATATGTAGAAGTGATTAAAGCCGCGATTCTTCCAGCTCTAATCTCATACATCGCTTTGATCTACATTGTTCACCTAGAAGCGTGTAAAGCGGGTATGACTGGCCTTCCGCGTCGTCACAATCCGACGCTAATCGCGAGCTTGCTGTCATTTACTGGCACCATCCTCGGCTTGTGTGTCATCAGTGCCGCGGTGTACTACGGTATTGGTTGGACGAAAGACGTCTTCGGTGATGCTGCTACACCAATCGTCACCGTTGCGCTACTTCTATCTTACGTCGGTTTAGTCAATATCTCGGCCAAATATGCCAAAGAAGGGGCGATTGAGATTGATGCCGAACTGACTGAAGTACCAGATCCAGGCCCAACAATTAAGTCTGGCTTACACTACCTGCTACCAATCGTTGTGCTGGTGTGGTGTTTAACCGTCGAACGTTTTTCTCCTGGTTTATCTGCGTTCTGGGCAACAGTATTCATGATCTTTATCCTGATTACTCAACGTCCTCTCATGGCCGTACTTTCTAAACAAGGATCGATTGCTGAGCAAACCAAAGAAGGCTTTATTGACTTACTTGAGAGCCTAGTGTCTGGTGCTCGTAATATGATCGGTATCGGTGTTGCGACTGCAGCCGCGGGGACGGTTGTCGGTGTGGTGACTCTAACGGGTATCGGTCTGGTTATGACGGACTTTGTTGAGTTTATCTCTGGCGGTAACATCATCCTGATGTTGCTGTTTACCGCAGTCATCAGTCTTATCTTGGGTATGGGCCTGCCAACAACAGCAAACTACATCGTGGTATCTACGCTGATGGCACCCGTTATTGTAACGCTAGGTGCACAAAGCGGCCTGATTATCCCTCTAATCGCCGTTCACTTGTTTGTGTTCTACTTCGGTATTCTGGCAGACGATACACCTCCGGTTGGTTTGGCTGCCTTTGCAGCAGCGGCGATCGCGAAGTCGGATCCGATTCGAACAGGTATTCAAGGCTTCACCTACGATATTCGTACTGCCATCTTGCCATTTATGTTCATCTTCAATACTCAGCTTCTTTTGATGGGTATTGATAGTTGGTGGCATTTGTTGCTCACGATCATATCTTCCGTCATCGCAATGCTGATATTCTCTGCAGCAACACAAGGCTGGTGGTTTACGAAGAACAAGTGGTGGGAAACGGTTCTGCTCTTGGTTCTGACGTTTACTTTCTTCCGCCCTGGTTTCTGGTGGGATCAAATTTACCCAGCCAAAGTACTTCACCCAGGTACAGAGATCGCGCAAATCACTGAACAGCTACCAGTTGGTCAAGAGATTGAGCTTCTTGTTGCGGGTGAGAACCTTGAAGGCGATTTCATCTCGAAGACCGTCCGACTGCCATTCGAGGACAGCGCAAAGTCCGCTGAAGATCGTATCTCATCTATGGGTCTGATGTTAAATAACAGCAATGGCCGTATGTTGGTAGATATGGTCGAGTTCGGTAGCCCAGCAGAAGCAGCTGGTGTTGATTTCGACTGGGAAATTCGCTCGGTTGTAGTGGATGCAGATCGACCAATGAAAGAGTGGGTCTTCGTTCCTGCACTGCTACTGCTCATCGGTCTAGGTATGAACCAGAGAAGACGAGCTCGTAAGGATGAACTGAGCGCGTAACTTAGTTAGCCTCGCTCCATAGAAGGAAGTGAGGCTACACTTATACTAAACCACTTAAACCTAGTGGATTTGGTATTAACTAAGGATGCACATCTCAGCCATTTCCATGGTTGTGACTGAATAGAGAGCTATCGATGTATAAGCAAATTCTTGTTCCTGTCGATCTGAACGACAAAGGCTTTTCTGATAAAGCACTTGAGCTGGCTGTCTGGCACGCCAAGCACTCCAATGCTCAAGTTCATCTTCTAAACGTATTACCAGGTATTCACATGTCAATGGTTGCGACCTACTTTCCAAAGGATGCCGCAGCAAAAATGAAAAATGACGTTGAGAATCAGCTGAAACAGTTCGCTGTCCAGCACATTCCTGAAGAAGTCGTATATAAAGCGCACGTAGCCGAAGGCAAAGCGTACGCGACTATTCTCGACTATGCGGAAAAGCTTGGTGCCGACCTGATTGTGATGCCAAGCCATAAACGTTCTAAACTGGATAAAGTGGTATTAGGTTCCGTCGCCAGTAAAGTGGTTCAGAACTCACCCATCAATGTCTTGGTGGTAAAACCGCAAGGTTAAGTGGATTGAATAAAGACAAAAGGCGCTCAATTGAGCGCCTTTTTTAATAGTTACTAACGATTGATATTATAGTTTCAATCGAATTTAACTAATGATAATAATTATCAATAATGATCCTATTAACACCAAAGACTGGATCACATCATGAAAAAGACACTAACCTTTGCTGCTATTCACTTCACAATCGCGTTCACGGTCGCGTATCTATTAACGGGTGATATCTTGATCGGCAGTCTGATTGCCATGATCGAACCTATGGTGAACACCGTTGCATTTTATTTTCATGAACGAGTGTGGCAAGCCTCACCCCAGTTGAAAAAACGTGAGAACGCTACAGCACTGAAAACCACTAGCTTTGCCGTTGTACACTTTAGTGTGGCGTTCAGTGTGGCTTATCTTTTGACAGGGAGCTGGTTAGTCGGTGGCGTTATGGCCGCGATTGAACCAAGTATCAATACTCTCGCCTACTATTTCCATGAGCGAGTGTGGCAGCGTAAACAAAGCCCGCTATTTCCACAGCAAGCTGCTCACGTTTGAAAACCACTACACCGGGAAATGGGTCACGCAGAGATCTTCACTCAGCCCGATATTAAATTTCTGCGTTTGACCATCCAACATCACTTCTAGCTGATACAGATCATTAGGATCAGGCTGACTAGCATCGAAATAGATCGGCGCTTCGACCTGGAATAGAGCGCTCGCATGATCATTTCGTACATCAATAGGCAGGTGATACGTCATTCCATTAAACTTAACTGAAGCAGAAATCAGCCCAGGTGAGTATGTTTTGTAGTGAAGATCGACCATAAACTCACAACCACCGCCGTGATGCCAGATCTGCTCGGTTACAACATGATCTAAACGCACATGGCGAATAAACTGTAAGTAAGGCTCTTTCCAGATACCCACTCGTGAGTCAAACTTCTGATGAGGTTGTTCACCTAAAGGACAAATATCCAGCCTGTCTTCTTCAAATAGAAGTTCTTCTTCCTCTTCAAGAAATAGGATCTCAAAACGATTTCGACCTAACTGCATGTAAGGGCGAATGTCCTTTTTGTATTCCACCTGTGAGCCATCACAATCAAACAACGCGATACCATTAAGTCGTACTTCAGCATGGTAATCTACGCCACCGAGCACCAAGTCAACGGCTGGGAACGCCAGCATAGCCTCGTCAACTTCAATATCGTGCATCAAGTGCCACTCTTGCTCCGCAATCTCTTGTTCGGACAATGTATCAGGTAAGCGCGCGCTCAACGCTGCAGGGAAAGTAATGTCATCCTGAGGAACAGAAAGGTCAGTAAGCGGAGAGATCTGCCATAAGCCTGCGAGTGATAGCTGCATGTTTCCCTTATTAAAATTGCGCTAGATCAAGTTTGGGTGATTATAAAGAATCGTCTGAATGAAAGATACTTATCCCTCGACGAATTACAGCGACAAAAAAACCAGCCTTTGGGCTGGTTTCTTCAACAACTCTTTACTCTTCGTCGTCATCTTCTTCTGGGTACAGCGCATCTTCGCCTTCGTAGTAGGTACCCCATCCGTCGTAGATGATGTCGTATTTCTCTGCAAGGTGAATCAGCTTCTCTACTTGAGCATCAATCGCTTCTGCATCAAGAGCGGATTCCATTGTGGCGTCACAACACAACAGTTTGTTGCCATCTTCATCTTCTGTTTCTTCAGCTTCCAATACTTCAAAGCCCATTTTAAACGCTTCAACAACGGCTTTTTCCAGCGTATCAAAATCTTCTGCAAACAGGTGATGTTCAATTTCATACAACGCATCTGGATCACTGCCATCTTCTCGTAAGGCTTGGATGATCTCGCGAGTCTCTTCCTTTTGAATCTCAATTAATTCTTCAACTGATAGATATTCGTCTTCATGAGACATAAGTCGGCTCCAGATAGTGACAACATTGATCGATTTTTACCGCAACGGAATATCGCATGGATCCAGCGAAATTACTACCCGCAATCCATTCGGATCGTCATCTTTATTGAGGCAATCATTAACGATCTCACCGGATCCAGCTCACAACATCGGAAACTTAACATTTTTTTATCATCAGTGTGATTCAGAATTATCTGTGGTCGTCGATCACAGTTTCCTACCCTTAGTTATGCGTTTTTATTTTTCATCACTGCATATCTTAGGAAAAATGAGATCTGCATAGAAATATACCTTTCTGCCACCAGCTAGCAAAGTTATGAATAGCTATGCTGAATTCAATTTTAATTTGTCAAAATTCTTCTTATAGCGTGGCGAATAGAGTCGCAAAGTCAGCGCACATATTTTACAGTTGAATTTTTAGTTAAAAAGCTCACAAAAAGCCAGTACAAAAGAATTAAAAACCACGAATTTAATAAAAACTAGTTTTTGAACCCAACATTACTGCTTGCATCTTGATAACAACCTTGTCATAAATACGCACTGGATATTATTGTAAGGACGCAAAATGAGTAAGTTGTACGTAGGCTCAGAAGTAGGCCAGTTAAGACGTGTATTGTTAGCCCGCCCAGAGCGAGCGTTAACCCACCTCACCCCTTCGAACTGCCATGAGCTACTGTTTGACGATGTTCTTGCTGTGGAAGCAGCAGGTGAAGAACATGATCAGTTTGCACAAACTCTGACAAATCAGGGCGTCGAAGTATTACTACTTCACGACCTCCTAGTAGAGACCTTGGCAGTGAAAGAAGCCAAGGAGTGGTTACTGGATACTCAGATTTCTGACTTCCGCTACGGACCGACGTTTGCTCGCGACCTACGTCATTACTTATCGGATATGGATAATGAGCATTTAGCAACAATCTTGCTCGGTGGCCTAGCTTATTCAGAGCTGCCAATACAGTCTTCGTCAATGTTACCTAAGATGCATCGTCCGCTGGACTTTGTTATCGAGCCATTACCAAACCATCTCTTCACTCGTGACACTTCATGTTGGGTTTACGGCGGTGTTTCTCTTAACCCGATGATGAAACCAGCACGTCAACGTGAGACAAACCATCTACGAGCGATTTATCGCTGGCACCCAGTATTTGCAGGGCAAGATTTCATCAAATACTTTGGTGATGATGACCTGCATTATGACAATGCCAATATTGAAGGTGGCGATGTATTAGTAATCGGTAAAGGTGCAGTGTTGGTCGGTATGTCTGAACGTACGACGGCACAAGGTGTTGAGAACTTAGCGGCAAACCTATTTAAGAATGGTCAAGCAAAAGAAGTGATTGCCATCGATTTGCCAAAACACCGTTCTTGCATGCACTTGGATACGGTCATGACCCATATGGATATTGACACTTTCTCCGTTTACCCAGAGATCATGCGTAAAGACCTTGATACTTGGCGCCTGACTCCTAAGGGAGACAGCGAAGACGGTGAAATGAAAGTCGAGCAAGTTCCAAGCTACACTCACGCGATTGAAGAAGCACTTGGTGTCGATTACCTCAAGATCATCACAACAGGTGGTGACAACTATGAAGCGGAACGTGAGCAGTGGAATGACGCGAACAACGTTCTCACTGTGAAGCCAGGCGTAGTGATTGGCTATGAACGCAACGTCTACACTAACGAGAAGTACGACAAAGCCGGTATTGAGGTCCTGACCATTCCAGGTAATGAACTGGGTCGCGGTCGCGGTGGTGCTCGTTGTATGAGCTGTCCAATTGAGCGTGACGATATCTAGCGATAAGCAATAAATACTGAAAGGGTTGGCGTGAAAGCGCCAACCTTTTTTTGTTTTAGATATGATGATCACCAGAGATAAAAAAGCCCCAGTCTATGCTGAGGCTCAATTTCGTTATCTCATTAACTAGAAGTTAAGCTTTTACGCCCGCTTGCTGATTGAGCATTGCTACTTCTTTATCCAGAGATTCGAGCTTATCTTTCATCTGTTCACGACATAAATTTGCCAACTCTCGGATGTTTTCCTTACCGTATTCTTCTGTACTGATAGGTGGCAGCATTTCAACAATCACATGGCCATTATTCCAGCGGTTGAGTTTAAGCCCACTGGTAGAGCTACAGACAATAGGAACGATAGGCAACTTAGCGCCAATCGCAGCGTGGAACGCGCCCGTCTTAAACGGCAATAAGCCACGGCCACGTGAACGGGTTCCTTCTGGGAACATCCACACAGAAACGTCACTTTGATTCATGCTGTCGACCACCTGATCAATCGTCCCTTTCGCTTTAGAACGGTTAGCACGATCAATCAGAATGTTGCCCGTCAGCCAGTAAAGCTGACCAAACAGCGGCATCCACGCCAAGCTCTTTTTACCGACCGTGACAACTTTTGGCGTCACAGCAGAAGAAACGGTAAACAAATCCCAGTTGTTCTGGTGGTTAGCAATATAAATATGCTGGCCACGTTTGTATGCGTCCTCTGGTAAACGCAGTTCTAATGTGATGCCAAATACTCGTGACATCTTGCCAAACAGGCGACCAAAGGTAAAAACGTGTTTTGGGTTACGCGGGCTAAGTAAACAATAGCCGCATCCAAACACAAACATCACAATTGCAAAAATCGCGACAGCTAATACACGTAGTAGTGCAATCATTGGTTGTTCTCCAAGAACAAAACAGTCAATAACATATGCCCAAGACTCTAACTGATCTAGCGCTCATAAAAAAGCCGAAACTCTCGTTTCGGCTTACAAATGTTAGCTGAGGTTAATGAGAGTCCCGGAAGCGCTCTATATTGGCCCCAAGAGCCGACAGTTTGTCTTCAATTTTATCGTAGCCACGATCGATGTGGTAAATACGATCAACAATTGTCTCACCATTCGCAATGCAGCCTGCGATAACTAAACTCGCTGAAGCGCGTAAGTCCGTCGCCATTACCTGAGCACCGCTGAGTTCTTCTACGTCACCACAAATCACAGTGTTGCCTTCGATTTCAGCTTTAGCGCCCATACGCATTAATTCAGGCACGTGCATAAAACGGTTTTCGAAAATGGTTTCGGTGATCACACCACCACCTTTCGCCATCAGATTAAGCAGAGTGAACTGAGCCTGCATATCTGTCGGGAATCCTGGGTGTGGCGCCGTACGCACTGTCACCGCTTTCAGCTCGCGATCTGTCATGTCGACAGAAATCCAGTCTTCGCCTGTCTCAACTTTCGCACCAGCTTCTTCCAGCTTAGCCAACACAGCTTCAAGGAGTTGAGCCTTGGTATTGCGACACACAACTTTACCACCAGAAACAGCAGCAGCAACAAGGAAAGTCCCTGTCTCAATGCGGTCAGCAACGACAGCATGTTGACCACCGCCAAGACGCTCTACGCCTTCGATGGTGATAGTGTCCGTCCCAGCACCAGAAATCTTAGCACCAAGCGTATTCAGGAATTCCGCCGTATCAACAATTTCTGGCTCACGCGCAGCGTTATCCAGCACTGTCTTACCTTCAGCCAAAGTCGCAGCACACATAATTGTAATCGTTGCGCCTACACTGACCTTATCCATTACGATGTGCGCACCTTTCAGACGACCATCGACGTTAGCTTTAACGTAGCCATCTTCGAGTGTGATTGTGGCACCTAGCTGTTCTAGGCCATGGATGTGTAGATCCACAGGACGCGCACCGATGGCGCAACCGCCAGGTAAAGAGACTTGACCTTGACCAAAACGCGCTACTAGTGGACCTAATGCCCAGATAGATGCACGCATGGTTTTAACTAAATCATAAGGAGCGCAATATTCATTAATACTGCTCGGGTCAACGTGTACAGAACCATTACGTTCTACTTTGGCACCTAGACGCTTGAGCAATTCCATCGTCGTGTCGATATCACGCAGATGCGGCACGTTGGCTACTTCAACGGGCTCTTCCGCTAAAATAGACGCGAAAAGAATTGGCAATGCTGCATTTTTCGCACCAGAGATTGTGACTTCACCAACCAGAGGTTGCTTTGACCCTTTTACTCGAAACTTATCCATCATTAACCCTTACAGTGACATCAACTTCTTATCACGCGCCCACTCTTCTGGAGAGTAAGCTTTAATGGACACAGCATGGATGTCATTTCTTTGGATATATTCCATCAATGGAGCGTAAATCAGTTGTTGCTTCTTAACGCGGCTCATTCCTTCGAAACTAGCATCAACAGCGACCACTTCATAATGGCTGCCTTCACCTTTAACGTGTAGCTCTTCCAGGTTAAGTGCTTCTTCTAAAATCTGTTGTACTTTTGCGCTATCCACAATTCACCCCTGTTTAATTCTTTAAATGCCCGTCGATAAACTCTTCGACATTACTCAACTGAAATAAAGTTAGCAGTTGTTTTGGCACGAAGCTGAGCATTATATGACAGTTTTGCTTTTTTGCATGCTCTAATAGATGAATTAACATAACCATACCTGCTGAATCGACTCTTTCGACCTGTTCTAGGCTGATTTCAATCGTAGAGCTGGTCACCTTCCAGTTACATAATGAGCGCCATAAGGCGGGTACCGACTCTCTATCCAGCGCGCCAGTAATTTGGTAGTGGTCGTCAGACACACTTAGCCATTGTTTGGCACTCATTTCTCTTTACCTTCAAAACGAATTGGCTGTGCAGCGAGATCTTCCAAATCTTTCGCTACCGCAAGAATACCTTCCTGACGTAACTTGCCACTCCATTCAGACTGTTTGCTTGATAAAAGGCTGATGCCCTCTGCAATCATATCAAACGCCTTCCACTCACCACTCTTTTTGTCCTTACGAAGTTTGAACTCGAGTTTGATGTTTGGGCGTGGCGCATCGATGATTTCAACCTTAACGCCTGTAATGCTTTTCTTAGGTCTGGATTTTGGCTCTGGGCCAAATTTAATGTCCTGATTGGTGTATTGAGTCAATACCTGAGCATAAGAACTCACCAAATAAGCACGAAACGCTTCAATGAACTTACCAACATCCTCTCGTTTTGCTCCTTTCAGGTTAGGGCCTAATAGCTTAAGGGCAGCGTATTTTTCATTGACGTATGGCATCAGCTCTTCTTCGACAATCACTTTGAGATAGTCTGGGTCCTGGTGCACTTTATCTTGTTCAGCTTTCAATCTGGCAAACGCCTGTTCAGACACCTGCTTCATCATCTGGTAAGGCTGGGTTTTATCTATTTGAGCCGCAGAAGCGGTAAACGACAGAGCAAATGTCACCAAAGTGAGTACTAACTTTTTCAACATGATTATTCCTCTTCTTTAGCCGAATCAGAACCGCCGACGCTGTACAGCACCTGGCCGATCAAATCTTCCAATACGAGAGCGGATTTAGTGTCTTCAATATAGTCACCCTCCACCAGCATTTGCTCATCATCAAAAACAAAGCCCGGAGTTAAGCCAATGTACTGCTCACCAATAAGGCCAGAAGTTAAGATCTTAACACTGGAGGTTTCTGGAAATTGGTCATACTGACTGCCAATTGCCATCGTCACGACAGGTAGCAAGTTTTCTGTATCCAAGCCAATATCCGTCACTCGCCCAACAACGACACCGCCTACTTTCACTGGCGAGCGAACTTTAAGACTGCCAATGTTGTCGAACTCTGCTTTCAGTGAGTAAGTATCATTTGAGCCAATGCCCTTTACGTCAGCGACTTGAAAAATCATCACCAGAATTGCGCAAATTCCAGCAAGGACAAAACTGCCGACCCATAATTCAATTTTTCTTGTTTGTTGCATACTTAGTTCCCAAACATCAATGCAGTCAGTACAAAGTCTAAACCAAGTACCGCCAATGAAGAGTGTACGACTGTACGTGTCGTTGCCCGGCTGATACCTTCCGAGGTCGGAATCGCATCATAGCCATTAAACAGTGCTATCCAAGTTACAGTAATGGCAAACACCAAGCTCTTAATCATGCTGTTGCCAATATCTTGGCCCAATTCGACGGAGGCTTGCATCGCGGACCAGAAGCTACCGTGGTCAATGCCTTTCCAATCCACACCAACCAACTGGCCTCCCCAAATTCCGACAGCCATAAAAATCATGGCCAGCATTGGCATGGAAATCACACCAGCCCAGAAACGTGGCGCAATAACTCGTTTTAGTGGGTCGACAGCCATCATTTCCATACTGGATAGCTGCTCTGTCGCTTTCATCAGACCGATTTCAGCCGTCAACGCAGAACCTGCACGACCAGCAAATAGCAAAGCTGTCACCACAGGTCCAAGTTCACGTAAAAGTGACAAGGCGACCATTTGACCCAATGCGCCTTCTGCCCCGAAGTCGACCAGAATGACATAACCTTGCAGGCTCAATACCATGCCAATAAATAAGCCGGACAGCACAATAATGATCAGGGACTGAACTCCAACGCTGTAGAGTTGCTTCACCAGCAAAGGTAAATTTTGGATTGGGCGTGGACGAGAAGCCAGTGCACCAAACAGCATTAAACTAGCACGACCAAACGACTCGCAGACACCCATAGCTCTGCGTCCTGTCGATGCGACAAAATTCGCGAAGTCAGACAACATCAGAATAGCTCCTTCGCAATAGGTTGAGCAGGATAACGAAATGGTACTGGGCCATCCGCATCTCCTTTAAGAAATTGTTGAACTTGCGGGTCAGGGTTATCACTCAGTTCTTGTGGCGAGCCTTTGGCTATGATTTTACCGTTAGCCAGAATATAGACCCAATCAGCGATACTCATCACTTCAGGGACATCATGAGAGACCACAATAGAGGTGACATCGAGAGCTTGGTTCAGGTTACGTATAAGCTCCACCAACACTCCCATGGTAATCGGGTCCTGCCCCACAAAAGGTTCATCGTACATAATGAGTTCAGGATCAAGCGCGATAGCACGTGCTAATGCTGCTCGGCGAGCCATACCGCCAGACAATTCGCTTGGCATCAACTGAGAAGCGCCACGAAGCCCGACCGCCTCTAATTTGAGTAGCACTAAGGTTCGGATAAGCTCTTCGTTTAAATCGGTATGCTCACGAAGAGGGAAAGCTACGTTGTCAAAAACGTTAAGATCAGTAAATAGCGCTCCAGACTGGAACAACATACTCATCTTTTTACGTTCTTTATATAGCTGCTTGCGGCTGAGTGACGGAATATTCTTGCCATCAAACAATACTTCCCCTCGCTCAGGGTATAGCTGACCACCAATCAGGCGCAGCAAAGTCGTCTTACCTATGCCCGAAGGCCCCATAATGGCGGTGATCTTACCTTTCGGCACATGCAAGCTGACATCGTCGAAGATCTTTCTTTCTCCACGAGAAAACGTCAGATTATTAACGGTTACGAGATCGGATGAGGACATGGTAAACCCTGCCATAGCTTATTGAATGGGCAATCATAAGCACATTGTGTGAAAATTAAAAGCACTGTTCAATTAATTATGGCTGACATTTTTTTAAATGAAGTCTGTTTCATTCTAAAAGTCTAATACGTCCGTCAATTTAAATGGTTAACAATTAATTGCTTCCCTTTTAGCACCTAAACCGTCAAAATTAACGGTTAAATTTATCACGTTGTACACTGAATTAAGGATCATCATGTTTGAAGCCATAGCGTTTCTCGTCGTTGGATTAATCTTTCTGGTTTGGAGCGCAGACAAGCTCGTATTTGGTGCCGCTGCTCTAGCCCGAAATATAGGTATTTCTCCATTGGTGATCGGTATGACCATCCTAGCGATGGGCTCTTCGGCGCCAGAAATGATGGTGTCAGCTACTGCGGCGCTGGACGGCAAAACGGATACCGCTGTCGGTAACGTTTTAGGCTCTAATATCGCTAATATTGCCTTAATTCTCGGTATTACCGCGATGATAAAGCCACTTTCTATCAGTTCTGCGGTTTTGCGTCGTGAACTACCGTTAATGATCGGCGTCACTATCCTTGCGGGTGTTTTACTTTGGGATAGCCACTTGGGCTTCTATGAAGGTGTTCTGCTGTTTGTCCTGTTTGCAGCCTTTATCCTTGCCATGCTTAGAATCAGTAAAAAAGAGAAAGACAGCGGCAGCCCTGATCCATTATTAGAGGACCAAGAGTCAGAAGTACCTGAAGGCGTTAGTAATGGCAAAGCGGCGATGTGGGTTGTGGTTGGCTTGATTATCCTACCTATCGCTGCAGATACACTGGTAAATAATGCTGTATATATTGCGCAGTACTTCGGAATGAGCGATCTGGTTATCGGTTTGACCATTATTGCGGTTGGCACCAGCCTACCTGAACTTGCAGCTTCGCTTGCGGGCGTAATGAAAGGCGAAGACGACATGGCTGTCGGTAACATCATTGGTTCTAACGTTTTCAACATTCTTGCCGTGATGGGGATTCCAGGCATCCTTAACCCTTCCGTCCTCAGCGAATATGCCATGGGGCGTGATTTCTGGATCATGCTGGGTATTTCGTTGCTGTTGGTTGCAATGGCATTAGGTAAATCTCGTAGTATCAACCGAATAGAAGGTGCTGTATTATTCTGCTGCTTTATTGCTTATCAGGGATACCTAATCCTTAACATGACAGCTTAAATTTAGTTTTGCCTGCCGGAGAGTGACATGTTTGATTTTCGCTCGGCTGCTCTTGATGTATTAAAAACAGAAATCGAAGCCCTTGAGCAGCTTGATCAGTATATTAACGACGATTTTGTCCAAGCCTGTGAATTGATCCTTGCCAATAAAGAAGGCAAGGTTGCCGTCATGGGGATGGGAAAGTCAGGACATATTGGAAACAAGATTGCTGCTAGTCTAGCCAGCACTGGAACCTCAGCGTTTTTCGTTCACCCCGGTGAAGCCGCACACGGCGACCTAGGGATGATCGAACCTGGCGACATTGTCCTTGCGATTTCTAACTCTGGCGAATCTTCTGAGATTTTGGGGCTATTCCCAGTCCTTAAACGTCTCAATATCAAAATCATCAGCATGACAGGTAAGCCTGAATCTAACATGGCTAAGTTGTCCGACTATCACTTACAAATCACGGTTCCGAAAGAAGCTTGCCCACTGGGTTTAGCGCCAACGGCCAGTACCACTGCGACATTAGCTATGGGCGACGCACTAGCGGTAGCCTTACTACAAGCTCGTGGTTTCACAGCTGAAGATTTTGCACTCTCTCATCCGGGTGGGGCATTGGGTAGAAAATTGCTACTTAAGCTATCGGACATAATGCACACGGGTGAGCAACTTCCTCTAGTAACACCAGATACTGTGGTACGAGAAGCGTTGCTGGAAATCAGCCAGAAAGGCTTAGGCATGACTGCCGTCGTTGATGGCCACCAGCACCTAGTCGGTATTTTCACTGACGGCGACCTGCGCCGTATCCTAGACAAGAGAATCGACATTCACAGTGCTTTAATTGGCGAAGTCATGACAACCAATCCAACGACCGCCAGCCCTAATATTCTTGCAGCTGAAGGTCTCAACCTTATGCAGCAGAAAAGCATTAATGGCCTAATTCTATGCCTAGACGGCAAAGTTGTCGGTGCGTTAAATATGCATGATTTATTAAAAGCGGGAGTGATGTGATGTCAAAATTGATTGAAACCCTGTATAAACCCGTGGAACAAAACACGTTTAACATTGCCAAAGAGATTAAACTGTTAATATGCGACGTTGATGGGGTCTTTTCTGACGGCCTAGTCTATATGGGTAATGATGGCGAAGAGCTGAAAACATTCCATACACGAGATGGATACGGCGTAAAATCTTTGATGAATGCAGGCATCGAAATCGCTATCATCACAGGTCGACAATCACGCATTGTTGAGAATCGCATGAAAGCTCTGGGAATCTCGCTGATTTACCAAGGGCAAGACGATAAAGTAAAAGCTTATCAGGACATTTGCAGCAAATTGAATATTGCGCCAGAACAAACCGGTTATATCGGTGATGATCTTATCGACTGGCCTGTCATGGAAAAAGTAGCTTTAAAAGTCTGCGTCGCTGACGGACATCCACTACTGGCGCAACGCGCAAATTACGTCACTTCAATACGTGGCGGACACGGCGCAGTCAGAGAAGTGTGTGACCTCATTTTACAAGCGCGCAATGAACTTGATGTCCACAAAGGTCTAAGTATATGAGTTTATCCCGTATCGGTTACCTGATACTGGCATTTGTTATTTGTTGGTCCGCTTATTACCTGTTTGATAAAGGTAAGACATTCGACATTCAGGTAGAACCGGATACCGAATTACCTATGTTTAGCGGTGAATATTTAGTGAATACCTCTTACAACGAAGAAGGGATTCGCAGCTATGTCATTACGTCCGTAAAACTCGATCACTACGCAAAAAGCGGTGATACCTTTTTTGATCAACCAGTCTTAAAAGTTTACAAAGAAGGCACAACCCAAGAATGGGAAGTTACTGCTGACCGAGGCATTCTCGGCCAGGATCATGTGCTGACATTATACGACAACGTATTGGCGAAAAACTTATTGCCAGATTCTGGCTTTGATACCATGTCGACGGATGTGCTTGGCATCCAGTTGGACAATCGTGATTTTTGGGCGGACAATCAAGTCACCTTGGTTGGCCCTCAGTTTGAAACAGTAGGTCAGGCGATGAAAGGCAACTTTGCTGAAAACAACGCCATCCTATACAAACATGTACAAGGTAGATATGAAACTCTCACACCTTAGTCTAATTTCTTGTTTGCTGATTTCAGGACAAGCGCTGGCGCTGTCTACCGATCAGGATCAACCTGTTTATATTGATTCAGACAGCCAGCAGCTTGATATGCAGAGCAACAAAGTAACCTTCCTAGGTGACGTAAAACTCAAGCAAGGCAGTATCAATATTAACGCCGATAAAGTCATTGTAACCCGTGATCCAAAAGACGGCTCCATTCAGGAAATCGAAGGATACGGCGATTTGGCGACTTTCTCTCAGCTCACCGATGACGGTAAAACCCTCTATGGTGAAGCAAAAGAGTTGTACTACGTTATGGTTGATGACCAACTCACCATGATAGATGAGGCCATGCTGTCTCAAGATGATAGTGTCATTCGCGGTACCAAAATCCGTTACAAAATCTCTTCTCAGAAGTTGATTGCTGACGGTAAAGAAAAAGGCGACCGCGTCTCTACGGTTCTCCAGCCACAAGCAGTACAAGAATAATTATGGCAAATCTCAAAGCAGAGCATTTAGCGAAAACTTACGGTAACCGTAAAGTGGTGACCGATGTTAGCTTGGAAGTCACTTCTGGGCAGATCGTCGGTTTACTTGGCCCAAACGGTGCAGGTAAAACTACGTCGTTTTATATGATTGTCGGCTTAGTCGCTCGCGATGAAGGCTCAATTACGATTGACGGGCAGGATATCAGTATCTTGCCTATGCATAGCCGCTCTCGTATGGGGATTGGCTATCTACCACAGGAAGCATCCATCTTCCGTAAGCTATCTGTAGAACATAACATTATGGCGGTTCTGGAGACTCGTGAAGAGCTCACTCGTGAACAGCGCCAAGATAAGTTGGAAGACTTATTGGAAGAATTCCACATTCAGCACATTCGCCACAGTGCAGGTATGGCACTATCAGGGGGTGAGCGTCGTCGTGTAGAGATCGCCCGAGCTTTGGCTGCCAATCCTCAATTTATCTTGCTGGATGAACCGTTCGCTGGTGTTGACCCGATTTCGGTCATTGATATCAAGAAGATCATAGAACATCTGCGTGATCGTGGGCTGGGTGTTTTGATCACAGACCACAACGTACGTGAAACATTAGACGTATGTGAAAAAGCCTACATTGTGAGTCAAGGGCACTTGATCGCCGAAGGTACGCCAGAACAAGTACTCAACAACGAACAAGTAAAACAAGTTTATCTCGGCGAACAATTCCGTCTATGATTAAAGTGAAGAACGGTAAGATTCTATAGCATCTAAGGCAAGTAATACTGAATGAAACCCTCATTACAACTCAAGCTAGGACAGCAGTTAGCGATGACCCCACAGCTTCAGCAAGCGATTCGCTTGTTGCAGTTGTCAACGTTAGATCTTCAACAGGAAATTCAGGAAGCCTTGGATTCTAACCCTCTGCTAGAAGTCGAAGAAGGCAGCGAAGAGACTTCAAATGTTGAAGACAAAGCAGCGAGTGATGAAAAAGAGCCGAACGCTGAAATCGCTGAGCCAGAAGTCAAAGACAGCTCAGAACTGATAGAGAAGTCTGAAATCAGCAATGAGCTTGAGATTGATACCACTTGGGAAGATGTCTATAGCGCCAATACAGGCAGTACTGGTATTGCGTTAGATGATGATGCGCCAGTCTATCAAGGCGAAACCACTCAATCTCTGCACGACTACCTCACTTGGCAGTTAGATCTGACTCCTTTTAGCGAAACGGATCGCACCATCGCTATGGCAATCATTGATGCTGTAGACGACTATGGTTACCTGACCATTTCAACCGAAGATATTCTTGAAAGCTTTGATAATGAAGAAATAGAACTCGAAGAAATCGAAGCCGTACGTAAGCGCGTTCAACAATTTGACCCATTGGGTGTCGCATCAAATAACTTGCAAGACTGCTTGCTGCTCCAATTGGCTACCTTCCCAGAAGATACACCGTGGTTGAAAGAAGCGAAGTTAGTGCTGACTGACTACATAGACCAACTGGGCAATCGAGACTACAAGCTGATCATCAAAGAAGCAAAGCTTAAAGAAGCAGAACTCAAAGAAGCTCTCAAGCTCATTCAGCAGCTCGACCCTCGACCTGGAAGCCGAATCGCTGCAGAGCATGCAGAATATGTCATACCTGATGTGTCCGTGTTCAAAGATCATGGTAAGTGGGTGGTCACTATCAATCCAGACTCAGTACCACGCCTTAAAGTCAATCAACAATACGCAGCGCTTGGCAAAGGCAACAGTTCAGATAGCCAATACATTCGCTCAAACTTGCAGGAAGCAAAATGGCTGATTAAGAGCCTAGAAAGTAGAAATGAGACGCTACTCAAAGTTGCTAAGTGTATTGTTGAACATCAGCGCGATTTCTTTGAGTATGGTGAAGAAGCGATGAAGCCGATGGTTCTCAATGACGTCGCCTTAGATGTCGATATGCACGAATCAACGATTTCACGTGTCACAACCCAAAAATACATGCATACCCCTCGTGGTATTTTCGAACTGAAGTATTTCTTCTCCAGCCATGTCAGTACCGACAACGGTGGAGAATGTTCATCCACTGCAATCCGAGCATTGATTAAAAAGCTCGTTGCTGCTGAAAACAGTGCTAAACCACTGAGTGACAGCAAAATTGCAGCTCTACTCGCTGACCAAGGGATTCAGGTCGCTAGACGAACAATAGCTAAATACCGAGAATCACTAGGCATTGCCCCTTCGAGTCAGCGCAAACGCCTGCTTTAGGCATCTAACCGAGAAGGAAAGTCTATGCAAATCAATATTAATGGCCACCACGTTGATCTCACCGATTCAATGCAAGACTACGTAAACGAAAAGTTTCAAAAGCTTGAGCGTTTCTTTGACCACATAAATAACGTTCATGTTGTTTTAAAAGTTGAAAAACTCCGTCAAATCGCTGAAGCTACCCTTCACGTCAATCAGGGCGAAATCCATGCATCTGCCGACGAAGAAAGTATGTATGCCGCAATCGACTCTCTTGTTGACAAACTGGTCAGACAGCTCAACAAGCATAAAGAAAAACTAAACACGCACTAAACATCATGCAATTAAGCGAAATCCTTTCATTGGACTGTACCAAAAGTGCAGTCCAATGCACCAGTAAAAAACGCGCTCTAGAAATGATCAGTGAGATCGTCGCCGAGCAGACTGGTCAAAACTCCACTGAACTTTTTGAGTGTATGCTCAGCCGCGAAAAAATGGGCAGTACTGGCATCGGAAATGGAATAGCCATTCCCCATGCTCGTATGCAATCCAGTGACAAAGCCGTTGCTGTACTCATACAATGTGAATCTCCTGTCGAGTTTGACTCGATAGATAATCGTCCTGTCGATCTCCTTTTTGCTCTTCTTGTGCCTGATGCGCAGTGTAAAGAGCACCTTAAAACGCTTTCCAGCATGGCAGAACGATTAAACAACAAACAAGTCCTCAAACAGCTGCGCAAAGCGCAATCTGATGAGGAGCTTTACGACATCATGGTGAATCAGTAATGCGCCTTATCGTCGTCAGTGGCCAATCAGGTGCAGGTAAAAGCGTCGCGCTTCGCGTACTTGAAGACCTTGGCTACTACTGCGTCGATAACCTTCCGGTGGATTTACTCGATAATTTCGTCAAATCGGTCAAATCAAGTAAGCAAAATGTAGCGGTCAGTATTGATATCCGCAATCTGCCTACCGAACCGAATCTCGTGACCGATGTGCTGACGAAGCTAAAAAAATCTTCCGACGTCAGTGTTCTGTTTCTGGATGCCAAGAAAGACACGTTACTCAAACGCTACAGCGAAACGAGGCGCATACACCCTCTTTCACTCAGTCTCGAAAACACCTCTCTTGAACAAGCCATTGAAAAAGAACGCTGTATTCTTTCTCCGTTGAAAGAGCACGCAGATCTGATCATCGATAGCAGCAACCAATCATTGCATGACTTAAGTGAGACCGTTCGCATGCGTGTTGAAGGTCGAGAGCGTAAAGACTTAGTGATGGTATTTCAGTCATTTGGCTTTAAGTATGGCTTGCCAAGTGATGCTGACTATGTGTTTGATGTACGCTTTCTGCCGAATCCACATTGGGAACCCACATTGCGTCCAATGACGGGGCTCGATACACCGATCAAATCTTTTCTGGAAAGTCATCAGGATGTATTGGATCTTAAACAGCAGATCCAGAAATTCATCGAAAACTGGCTACCATTACTAGAAAAAAACAACCGCAGCTATCTAACGGTCGCAATAGGTTGTACTGGCGGTAAGCACCGTTCAGTTTATCTTACCCAACAAATTGGCGAGTACTTCGCTCAAGTGGGCCATCAGGTTCAGATTCGCCACGCGACACTCGAGAAACATCATAAGGAATAACGCATGCAGCAACAGAGTCGAACCGTCCTCATCCAAAACCGATTGGGCCTTCATGCTCGTGCTGCCGTTAAACTTGTCGAACTTGCTCAATCTTTTGATGCGATTCTCACTATCCAAAACCATGAAGGTAAAGAAGCAACCGCTGACAGCGTTATGGGACTACTCATGCTCGAGTCTGCTCAGGGAGAGCATGTCACTATCAGTGCTGAGGGTAGTGATGCAAGCCCCGCTCTGGAAGCCGTCTGTCACCTCATTGAAGATAAATTCGAAGAGGCGGAATAATTTCCCTCCCATATAAGAAAAATCATTACCTTCATATTAACTTATTAAATAAACACTAAAATTAAGTTACTATTCAACGCATTGTAAGTATTTAGAGTCAGGAGGAATAAATGGCAGAGCAAATTGAATTCGACCAAGCTCACCAAGCCCTCCAAGAAGTAACAGATGCTCTAGAAAATGGCCGCTTTGTCCATGTCCGTCGCCAATTACAGGACATGGAGCCAGAAGATATTGCCCATCTGTTAGAAGCCTCACCAAGAAAGAGTCGCGAGGTTCTTTGGCAACTCACCGATCCGGAAGATTACGGTGAGATCCTCGACGAACTGAACGAAGACGTCAAAGATGCTCTGGTTTCTAAAATGGAACCCGAGATGCTGGCCGAAGCCACCGAAGGCATGGACACAGATGACGTTGCTTACGTCTTACGTAGTCTACCAGACGATGTCTCACGTGAAGTTCTGTCACAAATGGACACCGCCGATCGCTTGCGAGTGGAAACCGCGCTTTCTTACCCCGAGGATACCGCTGGCGGATTGATGAACACCGACGTAATCACCATTCGTGGTGATGTCGATGTCGATGTCGTCTTGCGTTATTTGCGTATGAAAGGGGAGCTTCCCGAAGCGACCGACGCACTGTATGTGATAGATGAAAACAGCCAGCTGATTGGCCAGTTACCGATCACAACTTTGATCACCACTCAACCTGACATCAAAGTCGCTGAAGTGATGGAAGATGCAGACGAAGCCATCGAAGTCACCATGAGCGACTCCGATATTGCCAGCCTATTTGAGCGCCGTAATTGGGTGTCTGCTCCCGTCATTGATGAAAACCAGCACCTAGTCGGTCGTATTACCATTGATGACGTGGTTGATGTAATTCGTGAAGACGCCGAACACTCCATGATGAGTATGGCGGGTATGGACGATGACGAAGACACCTTCGCTCCGGTGGTCAAATCTGCCCGTAAACGCAGCATATGGTTGGGGGCGAACGTACTGGCGGCACTTGCTGCGGCATCAGTCTCAAACATGTTTGAAGCGACCTTAGATCAGATGGCGGCGATTGCTGTCTTGATGACTATCGTTCCTTCAATGGGCGGAGTTGCGGGTAATCAAACTGTCGCTCTGGTGATCCGGGGCCTAGCCTTAGGTCATATCGGTGACGCCAACAAACGAGAGCTGCTAATGAAAGAAGCAGCAATCGGCCTATTGAACGGTATCATGTGGGCACTGATCATTGGGGGTATCGTCATAGCTTGGAAAGGTAACTGGATGCTCGGTGGCATTATTTCCGCAGCCATGCTAACCAACCTTTTGGTCGCTGGAATCGCGGGCGTAACCATCCCGATCTTATTGAAGAAAATGAACATTGACCCTGCTTTGGCCGGAGGGATGGCATTAACCACAGTCACCGATGTAATTGGCCTCTCAGTATTCCTTGGTCTTGCTACCATCATGATCTGACAGGTAATCATCAATAAAAAAGCACAGCTTTTGCTGTGCTTTTTTGATCCAGCTTGCAGAGAATTAGTTAATGTTTGGCCCTAACCATTTTTCAGCTTCTAACATATCCCAACCTTTACGATCAGCGTAACTTTCGACCTGATCCTGCTGAATCTGCGCGATCGCAAAGTAACGCGAATCTGGGTGAGAGAAATACCATCCTGATACAGAGGCTCCTGGCCACATTGCATAGCTGCTGGTCAAAGACATCTCAATCGTCTCTTCCACTTTGAGCAACTCCCAAAGTGAGCCTTTCTCAGTATGCTCTGGACAGGCTGGATAACCTGGAGCTGGGCGAATACCTTGATATTTTTCACGTATCAGATCATCGTTAGAGAGATCTTCATCCGCCGAATAGCCCCAAATTTCCTTACGCACTTTTTCATGCAGGTATTCAGCAAAAGCCTCAGCCAATCGATCCGCCACAGCTTGAATCATAATCGCGTTGTAATCATCTCCCGCTGCTTTGTATTCATCAGCGAGTTCACGCTCTCCAATACCACCGGTTACCGCAAATGCGCCAATCCAGTCTTTCTTACCTGACGACTTTGGTGCGATGTAATCGGAAAGACAGTAGTTATAGCCTTTAGGCTTCTCAGTCTGTTGACGCAGATTGTGCAATACTTTAGCCACTTCAGTGCGCGATTCATCGGTGTACACTTCGATATCATCCCCAACACTTGCTGCGGGGAATAGCGCACACATGCCACGAGCTTTAAGTAAGCCTTCTCGCTCGACCCTATCAAGCAGCTCATTCGCATCAGCAAACAGCCTCTTTGCTTCTTCTCCGACTTCTTCGTGCTCAAGAATGGCAGGGTACTTACCAACTAAAGACCAAGTCATAAAGAATGGAGTCCAGTCAATGTATTCACGTAATGTTGCTACATCAAAGTCGTCGAAAACATGTACACCCGGTTTGGCTGGCTCTGGTGGAGTATATGCGTCCCAGTCAATCGCGACCTTATTTTCTCGAGCTTGTTCTAAAGTGACAGGTTTCGTGCGCGGTTTCTTGCGATTATGCTGGTCGCGCACACGTACGTAATCGGCATCAAGTTTTTCAACAAATTCAGGTCGACGCTCGTCAGACAGTAATGAAGTACACACCCCAACTGCTCTTGAAGCATTGTTGACGTAAACCACTGGGTGCTTGTAGTTTTGCTCAATCTTAACCGCAGTATGTGCTTTCGATGTTGTCGCACCACCAATCAGTAATGGCAGGTCGAAATCAAGACGCTCCATCTCTTTCGCCACATGCACCATTTCATCCAAAGATGGGGTAATTAAGCCGGAAAGCCCGATGATATCAACATTCTCTTCTTTCGCGACTTTAAGGATCTGCTCACATGGCACCATCACGCCAAGGTCAATGATCTCGTAGTTGTTACACTGAAGTACAACACCAACGATATTCTTACCAATATCGTGGACATCCCCTTTCACTGTTGCCAGTAGTATCTTACCGTTTGAAGAACCCGCTTGTTTTTCCTTGTTAATGAACGGCTCTAAGTGCGCTACGGCCTGCTTCATTACACGTGCCGATTTCACCACCTGAGGAAGGAACATTTTACCTTCACCAAACAAGTCACCGACAACGTTCATACCATCCATTAACGGCCCTTCAATCACCTCCAATGGTTTACTGGCGTTAACACGTGCCTCTTCGGTATCTTCAACAATAAACTCGGTGATACCCTTAACTAATGCATGCTCTAATCGCTTCTCTACAGACCAAGTACGCCATTCAAGCGCAGAGGCATCTTCTTCCTTACCGACACCTTTACCTGCGTACTCAGCCGCAATATCAAGCAAGCGCTCAGTACCATCATCACGACGGTTCAGTACCACGTCTTCTACTGCTTCACGCAATTTCTCTGGGACGTTATCGTAAATCTCCAGCTGACCTGCATTCACGATCCCCATATCCATACCATTTTTGAAACAGTGATAAAGGAATACTGCGTGGATCGCTTCACGTACATAGTTATTACCACGGAACGAGAACGAAACGTTCGACACTCCGCCAGAGATCATCGCGTGCGGCAAATCTCGTTTAATGTCGGCAACTGCTCCGATAAAGTCGACCGCATAATTGTTGTGCTCTTCAATACCTGTCGCCACTGCAAAGATGTTCGGGTCAAAGATAATATCTTCTGGTGGGAAGCCGACTTCATCAACCAGAATACGGTAGGCGTTGGTACAGATTTCAAGCTTACGTTCTCGTGTTTCCGCCTGCCCTACTTCATCAAACGCCATTACGATGACAGCAGCGCCATAGCGTCGGATTAACTTAGCCTGCTTAACAAACTTCTCTTTGCCTTCTTTGAGCGAGATAGAGTTAACAATGCCTTTACCCTGAATGCATTTCAGTCCGGCTTCAATGACTTCCCACTTAGAAGAGTCAACCATGATAGGCACTTTAGAAATTTCTGGCTCAGACGCACACAGATTGAGGAAGCGCACCATGCATGCCTCGGCATCCAACATGCCCTCATCCATATTGATATCAATGATCTGAGCACCATTTTCCACCTGCTGGCGAGCAACTTCTAACGCTTCATCGTAAAGCTCTTCTTTAATCAATCGCTTGAAGCGAGCGGAGCCAGTCACGTTAGTTCGCTCACCAACGTTGACGAACAAAGTGTCTTTTTCAATAGCCAACGGTTCTAGACCAGACAAACGACACGCCACATGTAAGTCTAGTAGTTGGCGAGGAGTCACGCCTTCAACGGCCTCTGCCATCTGACGAATATGTTCTGGTGTGGTACCACAACACCCACCGATTAGATTCAGAAAGCCACTTTCCGCCCATTCTTTAACGTGCGCAGCCATATCTTCAGGTGAAAGGTCGTATTCACCAAACGCATTCGGTAAACCCGCATTCGGGTGCGCTGATACAAAGCTTTCGGATATACGCGACATTTCTTCGACGTATGGACGGAGCTCGTCCGGACCTAAAGCACAGTTCAAACCAAATGACAGCGGCTGAACGTGACGCAAAGAATTGTAAAACGCTTCCGTCGTTTGACCAGAAAGCGTTCGCCCTGAAGCATCAGTGATCGTTCCCGAAATCATGATCGGTAATTTAACACCCATCTCTTCGAAAACACTGTCGACAGCAAAGGCACAAGCCTTCGCATTCAAGGTATCAAAAATCGTTTCAATTAGAATGAGGTCTGAGCCACCTTTAATTAAGGCGCGCGTCGATTCGGAATACGCAGCAACCAGCTCATCAAACGTGACATTACGATAGCCGGGATCATTCACATCAGGCGAAATCGAACAAGTACGGTTAGTTGGACCAAGAACACCTGCCACATAGCGTGGTTTATCTGGTGTTTTTTCCGTCCACTCGTCTGCCACTTCGCGAGCGAGCCTAGCAGCTTCAAAGTTGATTTCTTCGCTCAGGCATTCCATATCATAGTCAGCCATTGCGATGGTCGTTGCGTTAAACGTGTTGGTCTCAAGAATATCCGCGCCTGCTTCTAAGTACTCAGCATGAATATCTTTAATCAATTTGGGCTGTGTCAGAACCAAAAGGTCATTATTGCCTTTAAGGTCACAATGCCAGTCGGCGAAACGTTCACCTCGATAGTCGGGTTCTTCCAGTTTATAGCCCTGGATCATAGTCCCCATACCACCATCTATCAGTAAGATGCGTTTTCTTAGTTGAGCTTCTATCTGTTGCCTTACATTACTTCCCACAGTACAGCCTCATTCCTTTAGTTATCTTTCCATCCTATCACACATTAAAAAGGAGTCTAGACGTCTAAATGACTAAATTAATCACCTCTGCATGACAAAAAAGTGTTTGCTATTTAATCACGTCAGGAACAAAATTCTCATTCATAATTTGTTACATGCTGAGAATCCAATGTCGGTCTACTACACTCTCTGTTTTCTATCTGCAGCGGCAATGTTAATTGCTTTTGTAAACAGCAAGATAGGCAAAATGCAAACTACAATTGCCATCACTGCTGGTTCCATGGTTCTATCCCTTCTTATCCTTATCGCAGGTCAAAATAACTGGTTTCATTTAACAGAAATTGCTTCGAAGACAATGTCGAGCATTAACTTCGAAGATTTTCTGCTAAAGGGGATATTGGGCTTTCTCTTATTTGCAGGTGGTCTTGGGATTAAACTGCCTCACCTCAAAGACCAAAAATGGGAAATTACAGTGCTCGCACTGGGAGCGACACTATTCTCTACCTTCTTTATTGGTTTCGCGCTTTACGGATTCTGCCATCTGATAGGTGTGCAATTCGACTTAGTGTACTGCTTATTGTTTGGTGCATTAATCTCGCCAACCGACCCGATTGCAGTATTGGCTATCGTAAAAAAACTGGATGCACCGGAACGTATCTCAACCCAAATCGAAGGTGAGTCCTTGTTTAATGACGGTTTTGGTCTAGTCATTTTTGTCACCCTGTTTACAATCGCTTTTGGCACTGAAGCACCAACGGTTGGCAGCGTGACGATGCTGTTCATTCAGGAAGCTATTGGCGGCATCGTTTATGGCTTTGCACTTGGTCTGCTGTTCCACTGCCTCATCAGTGCGACCGATGATCACTCTATGGAGTTACTGCTAACTATAGGTATACCGACCGCTGGCTATGCGTTTGCGGAAGTTCTGCATGTTTCTGGGCCATTAGCCATGGTGGTATCCGGTATTATGATCGGGAACTGGACACGATTTATCGGATTCTCTAAAGAAAGTGAAGATCACCTCGATCACTTCTGGGAACTAGTCGATGAGTTCCTCAACGGCGTTTTGTTCCTATTAATCGGTATGTCGATGTTGCTATTTGAATTCCATAAGGAAGACTGGATTCTAATGGCGTTTTCAGTGCCATTGGTACTAGCTGCCCGCTATCTAAGCGTGTTCTGTTCGTACATTGGGTTTAAACGTCATCGTAAGTACAACCCTTGGTCAGTGAAAATTTTAACTTGGGGCGGATTACGTGGCGGCCTAGCATTGGCGATGGCGCTCTCCATTCCTTCAGGGATTTGGGTTATCCAAGACAAGCTCATCGACGTGAAAGAAATCATTCTGGTCATGACTTATTCTGTCGTGGTGTTCTCGATTCTTGTTCAAGGTTCGACGATTACCCCTATGATAGAAAAAGCAAAGCAGGCAGAAAAAGAAATGCAGCCCGAGCCGGAAACAGCGGAGTCATCAGAGAAAAAATAAGCCGTATCGAATTAATTACTTCAAAGCCGCTCTCTATGAGCGGCTTTTTTTGTTTTCCCGTGATAAACAACTAGATCCTAGAGATGGCCGCTCATTTATTTGCAAGATAGAGAATCAACAGGATTGGGAGTTGTCATTACTTGGCTATTAGGGAAAGGTTACGGTGATAGTTAACCGGAATAGTTCCTGAGAAACTCGCTATTAAAAGTTGCTGCTGTTCGTTCTCACTCTAGGGACAAATAGCTTACTTACCAATAAATACACTTCTGTGTCGCCTCTATAACTAACCATGCAGTTCCCTGTACTTAGGTTGTCTACTTAACCAGCATACATTCAGAATAGATATCAAAAGGCCAATCTTTACGCCACTCGTTCTCTAATAGAAACTGTCCAAGTATTAACTACAAAGCCTAGGCTTTTCGATAATTGTTGTGGCGCTATGTCTGTAGTAAGCAATGAGTATGGACTTATTAGCCAAAGAGCGAAATAACTTAGCGTATACAAGATGACCTCAGCATTGCTACTGAGGTCTAGAATAAGTGCGGATTGCTGAGTTTGTACTCAAGTGGGGCTTGTTGGTCGTAGGCCAAAATAATACCGCAGATACGAAAAAGCCCTAACATCGCTGTTAGGGCTTTCTCTGAATAAGTGGCGGAGCGGACGGGACTCGAACCCGCGACCCCCGGCGTGACAGGCCGGTATTCTAACCAACTGAACTACCGCTCCGCACTGGTTAGACCTAAAGTCTAAATTTAAAGCCTGGCGATGTCCTACTCTCACATGGGGAAGCCCCACACTACCATCGGCGCTAATTCGTTTCACTTCTGAGTTCGGCATGGAATCAGGTGGGTCCAAATCGCTATGGTCGCCAAGCAAATTCTTTATCAATTTGCTCGCAAATTCAAACGCACTTTAGTGCGGCCCTTTAGGGTGAGATTTGCTTGCAAATCGAATAATTCGGAAAGCTGTTTTTAAGTTCTGTATTCACACATTCAAAGTTCTTGCTTTGAGTCCATCAAAACCCTTTGGGTGTTGTATGGTTAAGCCTCACGGGCAATTAGTACAGGTTAGCTCAACGCCTCACAACGCTTACACACCCTGCCTATCAACGTTCTAGTCTCGAACAACCCTTTAGGACCCTCAAGGGGTCAGGGAAGACTCATCTCAGGGCTCGCTTCCCGCTTAGATGCTTTCAGCGGTTATCGATTCCGAACTTAGCTACCGGGCAATGCCATTGGCATGACAACCCGAACACCAGAGGTTCGTCCACTCCGGTCCTCTCGTACTAGGAGCAGCCCCCTTCAATCTTCCAACGCCCACGGCAGATAGGGACCGAACTGTCTCACGACGTTCTAAACCCAGCTCGCGTACCACTTTAAATGGCGAACAGCCATACCCTTGGGACCGACTTCAGCCCCAGGATGTGATGAGCCGACATCGAGGTGCCAAACACCGCCGTCGATATGAACTCTTGGGCGGTATCAGCCTGTTATCCCCGGAGTACCTTTTATCCGTTGAGCGATGGCCCTTCCATACAGAACCACCGGATCACTATGACCTGCTTTCGCACCTGCTCGAATTGTCATTCTCGCAGTCAAGCGGGCTTATGCCATTGCACTAACCTCACGATGTCCAACCGTGATTAGCCCACCTTCGTGCTCCTCCGTTACTCTTTGGGAGGAGACCGCCCCAGTCAAACTACCCACCAGGCACTGTCCTCAACCCGGATGACGGGTCTAAGTTAGAACATCAACACTACAAGGGTGGTATTTCAAGGACGGCTCCACCGATACTGGCGTACCGGTTTCAAAGCCTCCCACCTATCCTACACATGTAGGGTCAATGTTCAGTGCCAAGCTGTAGTAAAGGTTCACGGGGTCTTTCCGTCTAGCCGCGGGTACACTGCATCTTCACAGCGATTTCAATTTCACTGAGTCTCGGGTGGAGACAGCGTGGCCATCATTACGCCATTCGTGCAGGTCGGAACTTACCCGACAAGGAATTTCGCTACCTTAGGACCGTTATAGTTACGGCCGCCGTTTACCGGGGCTTCGATCAAGAGCTTCGACTTACGTCTAACCCCATCAATTAACCTTCCGGCACCGGGCAGGCGTCACACCGTATACGTCATCTTACGATTTTGCACAGTGCTGTGTTTTTAATAAACAGTTGCAGCCACCTGGTATCTGCGACTCCCGTTAGCTCCATCCGCAAGGGACTTCACCGACAGGAGCGTACCTTCTCCCGAAGTTACGGTACCATTTTGCCTAGTTCCTTCACCCGAGTTCTCTCAAGCGCCTTGGTATTCTCTACCCGACCACCTGTGTCGGTTTGGGGTACGATTCCTTACAATCTGAAGCTTAGAGGCTTTTCCTGGAAGCATGGCATCAATGACTTCACACCCGTAGGTGCTCGACGTCGTGTCTCAGCCTTAGAGAGAGCCGGATTTACCTAACTCTCAAGCCTACGCACTTGAACCTGGACAACCGTCGCCAGGCCCACCTAGCCTTCTCCGTCCCCCCATCGCAATTGTAAGAAGTACGGGAATATTAACCCGTTTCCCATCGACTACGCCTTTCGGCCTCGCCTTAGGGGTCGACTTACCCTGCCCCGATTAACGTTGGACAGGAACCCTTGGTCTTCCGGCGAGGAGGTTTTTCACCCCCTTTATCGTTACTCATGTCAGCATTCGCACTTCTGATACCTCCAGCAAGCTTTACAGCTCACCTTCAACGGCTTACAGAACGCTCCCCTACCCAATACATAAAATGCATTGCCGCAGCTTCGGTTTACAGCTTAGCCCCGTTACATCTTCCGCGCAGGCCGACTCGACTAGTGAGCTATTACGCTTTCTTTAAATGATGGCTGCTTCTAAGCCAACATCCTAGCTGTCTAAGCCTTCCCACATCGTTTCCCACTTAGCTGTAATTTGGGACCTTAGCTGGCGGTCTGGGTTGTTTCCCTCTCCACGACGGACGTTAGCACCCGCCGTGTGTCTCCCGGATAGTACTTACTGGTATTCGGAGTTTGCAAAGGGTTGGTAAGTCGGGATGACCCCCTAGCCTTAACAGTGCTCTACCCCCAGTAGTATTCGTCCGAGGCTCTACCTAAATAGATTTCGGGGAGAACCAGCTATCTCCAGGTTTGATTGGCCTTTCACCCCTAGCCACAAGTCATCCGCTAATTTTTCAACATTAGTCGGTTCGGTCCTCCAGTTGATGTTACTCAACCTTCAACCTGCCCATGGCTAGATCACCTGGTTTCGGGTCTATATCCAGCAACTCGACGCCCAGTTAAGACTCGATTTCTCTACGGCTCCCCTAGATGGTTAACCTTGCTACTGAATATAAGTCGCTGACCCATTATACAAAAGGTACGCAGTCACACCACGAAGGTGCTCCTACTGCTTGTACGTACACGGTTTCAGGTTCTATTTCACTCCCCTCACAGGGGTTCTTTTCGCCTTTCCCTCACGGTACTGGTTCACTATCGGTCAGTCAGTAGTATTTAGCCTTGGAGGATGGTCCCCCCATATTCAGACAGGATATCACGTGTCCCGCCCTACTCGATTTCACCTAAAATGCGCTGTCGGTTACGGGGCTATCACCCTGTATCGCAGAACTTTCCAGAACTTTCACCTGACGCATTAAAGGCTTAAGGGCTAGTCCAATTTCGCTCGCCGCTACTTTCGGAATCTCGGTTGATTTCTTTTCCTCGGGGTACTTAGATGTTTCAGTTCCCCCGGTTCGCCTCATTACCCTATGTATTCAGATAATGATACCTGCTTATGCAGGTGGGTTTCCCCATTCGGAAATCCCAGACTCAAATGACTTTTACTGTCTAATCTGGGCTTATCGCAAGTTAATACGTCCTTCATCGCCTCTGACTGCCAAGGCATCCACCGTGTACGCTTAGTCACTTAACCATACAACCCCAAAGGGTCTTACAATCAAACAACCAAAGTTGTCTGCCATTATTTAAACATGATGCAGACTCGATTTTGCCGGACTCAAATATTAAACATCACAAGGATGTTTCCAAGAACACTTGAATGTGTGTTGGTACCTAATGAACAAGTCATTAGGATTTGAGAACTTTTCAATGAATAACAACGCATCTCATAGAGATGGGGATTGTTGTTATTCGTCAGCTTTCCAAATTGTTAAAGAGCTAGATTCATAAATGAACCATTTTTAAAGATTCTTTTTCAAGAACACTTAAAGATGGTGGAGCTAAGCAGGATCGAACTGCTGACCTCCTGCGTGCAAGGCAGGCGCTCTCCCAGCTGAGCTATAGCCCCATCAAGGTGTCGATACTGTTGCCAATCTCCTGGGAGGAAGATTGGTGGGTCTGAGTGGACTTGAACCACCGACCTCTCGCTTATCAGGCGAACGCTCTAACCACCTGAGCTACAGACCCAGTATCGTCTCTTAAACTACATAAACCATCAATCTGTGTGGACACTCATCGTGAGTAATCATCGTATAAGGAGGTGATCCAGCGCCAGGTTCCCCTAGCGCTACCTTGTTACGACTTCACCCCAGTCATGAACCACAAAGTGGTGAGCGTCCCCCCGAAGGTTAAACTACCCACTTCTTTTGCAGCCCACTCCCATGGTGTGACGGGCGGTGTGTACAAGGCCCGGGAACGTATTCACCGTAGCATTCTGATCTACGATTACTAGCGATTCCGACTTCATGGAGTCGAGTTGCAGACTCCAATCCGGACTACGACGCACTTTTTGGGATTCGCTCACTTTCGCAAGTTGGCCGCCCTCTGTATGCGCCATTGTAGCACGTGTGTAGCCCTACTCGTAAGGGCCATGATGACTTGACGTCGTCCCCACCTTCCTCCGGTTTATCACCGGCAGTCTCCCTGGAGTTCCCGACATGACTCGCTGGCAAACAAGGATAAGGGTTGCGCTCGTTGCGGGACTTAACCCAACATTTCACAACACGAGCTGACGACAGCCATGCAGCACCTGTCTCTCAGTTCCCGAAGGCACAAGACTGTCTCCAGTCTCTTCTGAGGATGTCAAGAGTAGGTAAGGTTCTTCGCGTTGCATCGAATTAAACCACATGCTCCACCGCTTGTGCGGGCCCCCGTCAATTCATTTGAGTTTTAATCTTGCGACCGTACTCCCCAGGCGGTCTACTTAACGCGTTAGCTCCGAAAGCCACGGCTCAAGGCCACAACCTCCAAGTAGACATCGTTTACGGCGTGGACTACCAGGGTATCTAATCCTGTTTGCTCCCCACGCTTTCGCATCTGAGTGTCAGTATCTGTCCAGGGGGCCGCCTTCGCCACCGGTATTCCTTCAGATCTCTACGCATTTCACCGCTACACCTGAAATTCTACCCCCCTCTACAGTACTCTAGTCTGCCAGTTTCAAATGCAATTCCGAGGTTGAGCCCCGGGCTTTCACATCTGACTTAACAAACCACCTGCATGCGCTTTACGCCCAGTAATTCCGATTAACGCTCGCACCCTCCGTATTACCGCGGCTGCTGGCACGGAGTTAGCCGGTGCTTCTTCTGCAGCTAACGTCAAATGAATGCGCTATTAACACATCCACCTTCCTCACTGCTGAAAGTACTTTACAACCCGAAGGCCTTCTTCATACACGCGGCATGGCTGCATCAGGCTTGCGCCCATTGTGCAATATTCCCCACTGCTGCCTCCCGTAGGAGTCTGGACCGTGTCTCAGTTCCAGTGTGGCTGATCATCCTCTCAGACCAGCTAGGGATCGTCGCCTTGGTGAGCCATTACCTCACCAACTAGCTAATCCCACCTGGGCATATCCTGACGCGAGAGGCCCGAAGGTCCCCCTCTTTGAGCCGAAGCTATTATGCGGTATTAGCCATCGTTTCCAATGGTTATCCCCCACATCAGGGCAATTTCCCAGGCATTACTCACCCGTCCGCCGCTCGACGCCGTTATCGTTCCCCGAAGGTTCAGACAACTCGTTTCCGCTCGACTTGCATGTGTTAGGCCTGCCGCCAGCGTTCAATCTGAGCCATGATCAAACTCTTCAATTTAAGATTTTGTTCGGCTCAATGAATACTGAACATTACATAAGTAATGTTTGAATTGACTGTGCTGAATCCGAAGATTCAATGGTCACTTCGTATCATTGAAACCTAATTTGATACCGAAGTATCGAATTGGATTATCATCAACGAGTGCCCACACAGATTGATAGGTTTATATTGTTAAAGAGCTGTGCTTTCAGTGTCTTAGCACCTAAGCAGGACGCGTATATTACGCGACTGACTGTTGAAGTCAACATAAAACTCTAAAAAAGATTAGAACTTTATGGTGACTTGCTTAATAGATAAGCAAAGTCGAAATTAAAGCCTGGCGATGTCCTACTCTCACATGGGGAAGCCCCACACTACCATCGGCGCTATTGCGTTTCACTTCTGAGTTCGGCATGGGATCAGGTGGGTCCACAACGCTATGGTCGCCAAGCAAATTCTTTAATCTGGAAAGCTGTTATTGTGTTCTCTACACATTCAATCTGTTCTTACTTTGAGTCCATCAAAACCCTTTGGGTGTTGTATGGTTAAGCCTCACGGGCAATTAGTACAGGTTAGCTCAACGCCTCACAACGCTTACACACCCTGCCTATCAACGTTCTAGTCTCGAACAACCCTTTAGGACCCTCAAGGGGTCAGGGAAGACTCATCTCAGGGCTCGCTTCCCGCTTAGATGCTTTCAGCGGTTATCGATTCCGAACTTAGCTACCGGGCAATGCCATTGGCATGACAACCCGAACACCAGAGGTTCGTCCACTCCGGTCCTCTCGTACTAGGAGCAGCCCCCTTCAATCTTCCAACGCCCACGGCAGATAGGGACCGAACTGTCTCACGACGTTCTAAACCCAGCTCGCGTACCACTTTAAATGGCGAACAGCCATACCCTTGGGACCGACTTCAGCCCCAGGATGTGATGAGCCGACATCGAGGTGCCAAACACCGCCGTCGATATGAACTCTTGGGCGGTATCAGCCTGTTATCCCCGGAGTACCTTTTATCCGTTGAGCGATGGCCCTTCCATACAGAACCACCGGATCACTATGACCTGCTTTCGCACCTGCTCGAATTGTCATTCTCGCAGTCAAGCGGGCTTATGCCATTGCACTAACCTCACGATGTCCAACCGTGATTAGCCCACCTTCGTGCTCCTCCGTTACTCTTTGGGAGGAGACCGCCCCAGTCAAACTACCCACCAGGCACTGTCCTCAACCCGGATGACGGGTCTAAGTTAGAACATCAACACTACAAGGGTGGTATTTCAAGGACGGCTCCACCGATACTGGCGTACCGGTTTCAAAGCCTCCCACCTATCCTACACATGTAGGGTCAATGTTCAGTGCCAAGCTGTAGTAAAGGTTCACGGGGTCTTTCCGTCTAGCCGCGGGTACACTGCATCTTCACAGCGATTTCAATTTCACTGAGTCTCGGGTGGAGACAGCGTGGCCATCATTACGCCATTCGTGCAGGTCGGAACTTACCCGACAAGGAATTTCGCTACCTTAGGACCGTTATAGTTACGGCCGCCGTTTACCGGGGCTTCGATCAAGAGCTTCGACTTACGTCTAACCCCATCAATTAACCTTCCGGCACCGGGCAGGCGTCACACCGTATACGTCATCTTACGATTTTGCACAGTGCTGTGTTTTTAATAAACAGTTGCAGCCACCTGGTATCTGCGACTCCCGTTAGCTCCATCCGCAAGGGACTTCACCGACAGGAGCGTACCTTCTCCCGAAGTTACGGTACCATTTTGCCTAGTTCCTTCACCCGAGTTCTCTCAAGCGCCTTGGTATTCTCTACCCGACCACCTGTGTCGGTTTGGGGTACGATTCCTTACAATCTGAAGCTTAGAGGCTTTTCCTGGAAGCATGGCATCAATGACTTCACACCCGTAGGTGCTCGACGTCGTGTCTCAGCCTTAGAGAGAGCCGGATTTACCTAACTCTCAAGCCTACGCACTTGAACCTGGACAACCGTCGCCAGGCCCACCTAGCCTTCTCCGTCCCCCCATCGCAATTGTAAGAAGTACGGGAATATTAACCCGTTTCCCATCGACTACGCCTTTCGGCCTCGCCTTAGGGGTCGACTTACCCTGCCCCGATTAACGTTGGACAGGAACCCTTGGTCTTCCGGCGAGGAGGTTTTTCACCCCCTTTATCGTTACTCATGTCAGCATTCGCACTTCTGATACCTCCAGCAAGCTTTACAGCTCACCTTCAACGGCTTACAGAACGCTCCCCTACCCAATACATAAAATGCATTGCCGCAGCTTCGGTTTACAGCTTAGCCCCGTTACATCTTCCGCGCAGGCCGACTCGACTAGTGAGCTATTACGCTTTCTTTAAATGATGGCTGCTTCTAAGCCAACATCCTAGCTGTCTAAGCCTTCCCACATCGTTTCCCACTTAGCTGTAATTTGGGACCTTAGCTGGCGGTCTGGGTTGTTTCCCTCTCCACGACGGACGTTAGCACCCGCCGTGTGTCTCCCGGATAGTACTTACTGGTATTCGGAGTTTGCAAAGGGTTGGTAAGTCGGGATGACCCCCTAGCCTTAACAGTGCTCTACCCCCAGTAGTATTCGTCCGAGGCTCTACCTAAATAGATTTCGGGGAGAACCAGCTATCTCCAGGTTTGATTGGCCTTTCACCCCTAGCCACAAGTCATCCGCTAATTTTTCAACATTAGTCGGTTCGGTCCTCCAGTTGATGTTACTCAACCTTCAACCTGCCCATGGCTAGATCACCTGGTTTCGGGTCTATATCCAGCAACTCGACGCCCAGTTAAGACTCGATTTCTCTACGGCTCCCCTAGATGGTTAACCTTGCTACTGAATATAAGTCGCTGACCCATTATACAAAAGGTACGCAGTCACACCACGAAGGTGCTCCTACTGCTTGTACGTACACGGTTTCAGGTTCTATTTCACTCCCCTCACAGGGGTTCTTTTCGCCTTTCCCTCACGGTACTGGTTCACTATCGGTCAGTCAGTAGTATTTAGCCTTGGAGGATGGTCCCCCCATATTCAGACAGGATATCACGTGTCCCGCCCTACTCGATTTCACCTAAAATGCGCTGTCGGTTACGGGGCTATCACCCTGTATCGCAGAACTTTCCAGAACTTTCACCTGACGCATTAAAGGCTTAAGGGCTAGTCCAATTTCGCTCGCCGCTACTTTCGGAATCTCGGTTGATTTCTTTTCCTCGGGGTACTTAGATGTTTCAGTTCCCCCGGTTCGCCTCATTACCCTATGTATTCAGATAATGATACCTGCTTATGCAGGTGGGTTTCCCCATTCGGAAATCCCAGACTCAAATGACTTTTACTGTCTAATCTGGGCTTATCGCAAGTTAATACGTCCTTCATCGCCTCTGACTGCCAAGGCATCCACCGTGTACGCTTAGTCACTTAACCATACAACCCCAAAGGGTCTTTACGTCAAACAACCAAAGTTGTCTGCAATTATTTAAACATGATGCAGACTCGATTTTGCCGGACTCAAATTTCCAAGAACACTTGAATGTGTGTTGGTACCTAATGAACAAGTCATTAGGATTTGAGAACTTTTATTGAATAACAACGCATCTCAAAGAGATGGGGATTGTTGTTATTCGTCAGCTTTCCAAATTGTTAAAGAGCAATCATAGCTCGAAGCTTGCGCTTCAAAACCATCAATCTGTGTGGACACTCATCGTGAATAATCATCGTATAAGGAGGTGATCCAGCGCCAGGTTCCCCTAGCGCTACCTTGTTACGACTTCACCCCAGTCATGAACCACAAAGTGGTGAGCGTCCCCCCGAAGGTTAAACTACCCACTTCTTTTGCAGCCCACTCCCATGGTGTGACGGGCGGTGTGTACAAGGCCCGGGAACGTATTCACCGTAGCATTCTGATCTACGATTACTAGCGATTCCGACTTCATGGAGTCGAGTTGCAGACTCCAATCCGGACTACGACGCACTTTTTGGGATTCGCTCACTTTCGCAAGTTGGCCGCCCTCTGTATGCGCCATTGTAGCACGTGTGTAGCCCTACTCGTAAGGGCCATGATGACTTGACGTCGTCCCCACCTTCCTCCGGTTTATCACCGGCAGTCTCCCTGGAGTTCCCGACATGACTCGCTGGCAAACAAGGATAAGGGTTGCGCTCGTTGCGGGACTTAACCCAACATTTCACAACACGAGCTGACGACAGCCATGCAGCACCTGTCTCTCAGTTCCCGAAGGCACAAGACTGTCTCCAGTCTCTTCTGAGGATGTCAAGAGTAGGTAAGGTTCTTCGCGTTGCATCGAATTAAACCACATGCTCCACCGCTTGTGCGGGCCCCCGTCAATTCATTTGAGTTTTAATCTTGCGACCGTACTCCCCAGGCGGTCTACTTAACGCGTTAGCTCCGAAAGCCACGGCTCAAGGCCACAACCTCCAAGTAGACATCGTTTACGGCGTGGACTACCAGGGTATCTAATCCTGTTTGCTCCCCACGCTTTCGCATCTGAGTGTCAGTATCTGTCCAGGGGGCCGCCTTCGCCACCGGTATTCCTTCAGATCTCTACGCATTTCACCGCTACACCTGAAATTCTACCCCCCTCTACAGTACTCTAGTCTGCCAGTTTCAAATGCAATTCCGAGGTTGAGCCCCGGGCTTTCACATCTGACTTAACAAACCACCTGCATGCGCTTTACGCCCAGTAATTCCGATTAACGCTCGCACCCTCCGTATTACCGCGGCTGCTGGCACGGAGTTAGCCGGTGCTTCTTCTGCAGCTAACGTCAAATGAATGCGCTATTAACACATCCACCTTCCTCACTGCTGAAAGTACTTTACAACCCGAAGGCCTTCTTCATACACGCGGCATGGCTGCATCAGGCTTGCGCCCATTGTGCAATATTCCCCACTGCTGCCTCCCGTAGGAGTCTGGACCGTGTCTCAGTTCCAGTGTGGCTGATCATCCTCTCAGACCAGCTAGGGATCGTCGCCTTGGTGAGCCATTACCTCACCAACTAGCTAATCCCACCTGGGCATATCCTGACGCGAGAGGCCCGAAGGTCCCCCTCTTTGAGCCGAAGCTATTATGCGGTATTAGCCATCGTTTCCAATGGTTATCCCCCACATCAGGGCAATTTCCCAGGCATTACTCACCCGTCCGCCGCTCGACGCCGTTATCGTTCCCCGAAGGTTCAGACAACTCGTTTCCGCTCGACTTGCATGTGTTAGGCCTGCCGCCAGCGTTCAATCTGAGCCATGATCAAACTCTTCAATTTAAGATTTTGTCGGCTCAATGAATACTGAACATTACATAAGTAATGTTTGAATTGACTGTGCTGAATCCGAAGATTCAATGGTCACTTCGTATCATTGAAACCTAATTTGATACCGAAATATCGAATTGGATTATCATCAACGAGTGCCCACACAGATTGATAGGTTTATATTTTTAAAGAGCGTTCTTCTTTGTGACTCACATCACTTCGGAAGAGGCGGCCATTCTAGCGAGATAAACTGAAGTGTCAAACACTTTTTTAAAATTTATTTCATTTTCTTTTTGGCCTATCGATTTGGCTTGGAACCCTTGTGAGCCCTTGCCCTGTCGACAAGGAGGCATTATAGAGATCGGCATCACATTGGCAAGCGATATTTTGAAAAAATTGCAAAAATAACGCTTAACCGCCCAATATTCATCCAAAGCTTTATTTATCCCTATTTACTCATAATATGCTCATAGCTTAACCACAGAGTTATCCACATAACATAGCCTAAGGCGCATAAAAAAGACCGCCAAAGCGGTCTTTCTACACTAATGCTTCAAAATAAAGCTAAATACCTGAGCCATCTTGCTCGCTGTCATCCTCATGGAGCCCACATTCTCGTTTAAGACCAAAGAACCGAGTTTCCTCTTCACTCATTCCAGGTTCCCATTTTTTGGTTGTATGAGTGTCGCCAATCGACAAATACCCTTCATCACGTAATGGGTGGTAAGGCAAACCATGTTGCTCTAGATAGTAGTGTACGTCTTTGTTTGTCCAATCAATGATCGGCAGAAACTTAAACACGCCATTTTGAATCGTCAGGATTGGCAGGTTTGCTCGAGACTTAGATTGCTCACGGCGCAGTCCTGAAAACCAAGTACCCACTCTAAGTTCATCCAAAGCGCGACGCATAGGTTCCACTTTGTTTAAGCGATTGTACTTTTCAATTCCCTCTATACCTTGATCCCACAATTTACCGTAACTTGCCTCCTGCCATGCGGCGCTCTGTTTTGCACGATAGACTTGCAGGTTAAGGTTAAGCTTTTCCGTGAGGCCATCAATAAACCGGTAAGTTTCAGGGAAAAGATAGCCAGTATCTGTCAATATGACCGGGATATCAGGCTTAACCTGCGTGACTAAATGCAACATCACCGCAGCCTGCATGCCAAAACTTGAGGAAACAGCGTGTGTTCCTTCCAGATTTTCTATCGCCCAAGAGACTCTTTCCTGAGCCGTTAGCTTTTCGAGCTCTATGTTAATTTCCGCAAGACGAAGAATTTGCTCCGTCTTCGTTGCCGTTAAGAGCTCTGCTAACTTCGGTTTTGAAGCCACAGAGTTAAGCATAAAAGTCCCTCTTGGAAACAAATACTTCATCGATAATGCCAGCTCTGATCGTGAAGTCACCAAAGCACTCACCGTCGTTACGCTCTTTGGCCCATCGACCGACTAGCTGATCGATTTCTTCAAGAATCTGTTTATCAGTAATGTTTTCTTTATACATCTTAGGTACGCGTGTACCGCCACGGTTACCACCTAGGTGCAAGTTGTAACGGCCAGGTGCTTTACCTACCAGACCAATTTCCGCCAACATCGCACGGCCACAGCCATTCGGACAGCCTGTCACACGTAAGATAATGTTGTCTTCTTCTGGTAAGCCGTGCTTTTTGAGAATACCTTCAACGTCCGTAACAAACTCTGGCAAGAATCGTTCAGCTTCAGCCATTGCCAGCGGACAGGTTGGGAACGCAACACACGCCATTGAATTCTTACGCTGCTCACTAACGGTTTCTTCCATCAAACCATGCTCAACAGCGATTTTCTCAATTTTCGCTTTGTTGTTCTTGGAGACTCCAGCAACAATCAGGTTCTGGTTCGCCGTCATGCGGAAATCCCCTTTGTGGATTTTCGCTATCTCAGCCACACCTGTTTTAAGAGGCTTACCCGGATAATCCAGCAAGCGACCGTTTTCTATAAATAGAGTCAGGTGATGCTTTCCGTCGATCCCTTCGACCCAGCCGACTCGATCGCCACGTTCAGTAAATTCATACGGACGGCTTTCTTCAAATGCCACTCCAGCACGTTTTTCCACCTCTGCTTTAAAAACATCGCTGCCCACTCGATCGAGCGTGTATTTGGTTTTGGCATTTTTACGATTTGAGCGATTACCCCAATCCCGCTGGGTAGTGACGACTGCTGCTGCAACATCTAGCGTTTTCTCCAGAGGGATAAATCCGAAATCATCGGCACGTCTTGGATAAGTAGATGTATCACCATGAGTCATGGCTAGGCCACCGCCCACCAATACGTTAAAGCCCACCAGCTTGCCATCTTCAGCAATCGCGACAAAGTTAAGGTCATTCGCGTGTACATCGACATCATTTTGTGGCGGTATCACAACGGTAGTTTTGAACTTACGTGGTAAGTAGTTGCTACCCAGAATTGGTTCATCATCCTGAGTCGTCTCTACCTTATCGCCATCCAACCAGATTTCTGCGTACGCTTTGGTCTTAGGCAAAAGATGCTCACTGATCTTCTTCGCCCACTCGTACGCTTCTTGGTGTAGCTCCGATTCAACCGGGTTTGTGGTACACAGTACATTACGATTCACGTCACCCGCTGTTGCAATGGAGTCGATACCAATGCTGTTAAGCGTCTGGTGCATCAATTTGATATTTGGCTTTAACACACCGTGGAACTGAAACGTCTGACGCGTCGTTAGACGAATACTTCCATACAGAGAGTGATCTGTTGCGAACTTATCAATCGCTAACCACTGTTCCGGTTTGATAATCCCGCCTGGCATACGTGCACGTAACATCACGTTATGCAGTGGTTCCAATTTCTGTTTGGTACGCTCATTGCGGATATCACGATCGTCCTGCTGATACATGCCATGGAAACGAATCAGCTGGAAGTTATCTGCAGTAAAGCCACCGGTAATACGATCTTGCAGATCTTGCTCAATCGTGCCACGTAGGAAATTACTTTCTCTTTTCAGACGCTCGTTATCCGCAAGGGGCCCTAACTCTTCGCCCAAGACAACCTGTTTATTATTTTCGGTAGAAGCACTCATTAGTAAACATCCCTTTGGTAACGTTTCGCTTTGCGGAGTTCATTGATAAATTCTTCGGCATCATCACGTGATAGTTTGCCGTGCTGCTCTGCGACATGAATCAGCGCTTCATGGACATCTTTCGCCATCCGTGTCGCATCACCACAGACATAGATGTATGCCCCTTCCTGAATCCATTGCCATACTTGTTCAGCGTTTTCCAGAATGCGATGTTGCACGTAGACTTTTTCTGCTTGGTCACGGCTAAAGGCCACATCAAGACGATTCAGCAAGCCTGACTTCAGGTACTTCTGCCATTCAACCTGATAGAGGAAATCTTGGGTAAAGGTGCGGTCACCAAAGAATAGCCAGTTCTTACCATCAGCTCCTCGGTCATCACGCTCTTGGATAAAGCTTCTGAACGGGGCAATACCAGTACCTGGGCCAATCATGATGACAGAGGTATTGTCATCCTGCGGTAGTTTGAAGTTATTGTTGTGCTCAACGAACACTTTCACTTCGCCGCCTTCTTCTAAACGATGAGAAAGGAAGCTAGACGCACCACCAAAACGCTTTTCATCTCCCTTGTCATATTCAACAAGGCCAACCGTTAGATGGACTTCTTCGTCCACTTCACTCTGACTAGAAGCAATAGAATAGAGGCGAGGGGTCAATCGGCGCAGCAAACCAACCAGTTCTTCAGCGGATAGTTTGGTTTTCTTTTCAGCCAAAACATCGACCACTTGGGTGTTGGTCGCGTATTCGCGTAGCTTGTCTTTATCTTCCACCAGTTTGAGTAGTTTCTTGCTACCCGATAGCTCTGCAAATTTAGTGACAAGCTGAGGGTTTGCTGACGTTATCTCGTACTTACTTACTAGCGCACTGTGGATGGAAATGCTCTCACCATCAACATCAATACTTTCCACACCTGACAAGCCTGCTTTGGCTAAGATCGCATTCGCAAGGTCTGAGCTGTTCTCGAACCACACACCAAGTGCATCACCCGGCTGATATGTCAGACCTGAGCCATCCAAATCGATCTCGACATGGCGGACATCTTTACCTGAATCCCGACCAGTAATCTTCTGGCTCGTGAGCAAGGTTGCTGTGTAAGGGTTTTGCTTATTGTATGGCGAATGGCCCGGTGCCGCTTGACCGACTGGTAGTTGAACGACTTCAGCTTCAGTACCTGATGCTAACGCTTCTTTGACTTTATCCAGTGCGTTTTGACGCCACTCACTCGCTGGCGCTTCGTAATCAACATCACAGTCAATACGTTCAATAAATGAGGTCGCGCCAAGTTTAGATAGGTAAGAATCGAAATCTTTACCTGTCTGACAGAAGAATTCATAACTCGAGTCACCTAGACCAATCACACCGTATTTCAGGTTTGGTAACTTAGGCGCCTTCTTAGACTGAAGGAATTCATGCAGCTCAATCGCATTATCTGGTGCTTCACCTTCACCGTTGGTAGAGGCAACAATAATGACGTGCGTTTCCTTGGCGAGGTTCTTTCCTTTGTAATCGCTGGCATCAAACAGCTCGACAGCGATTCCTTGGGCCTTGGCTTCTTGCTCCAGAGCTTCAGCAACGCCTTTCGCGTTACCCGTCTGAGAAGCAAAGATAATAGAAAGCTTGCCTGCCGATTTTGCGGCAACAGCCGCAGCTGCCTGACTAATAGGTGCAGCAGCACCAGTCGTTTGAGGCTGAGCTTGAGATAGCCCCCAAAAATAACCGCTGACCCACGCTAACTGTTGAGGTGACAGTTCTGAGACTGTTTGTTGTAGCGTATTCAGTTGTTGATCATTTAAAGGAGCTGCGATTGACGGTAGTTCTTGTGGTGTGTTTCCTTGAGAGGACACGTTCTTGTTCAAAGACATGGTCTCGACATCCCTATTCATTGCGTGATGATAGATTAACCACTCCCTTTAATAACAAGAAAGAATAGAAATGAATGTTTTATAACTTTTGGAATTAAAGAAAGCCGAAAGTTTAAGCAAGTTTGGCTACTTAGCCTCGACACGTACCTGCCTGAAGCCAACAGCCATCGCGGACTTTGAGGCCAAATCCAGATCCAGATAGTGGCACTCTTCCCCATGAGAATCAGTTAATAGCACAAAACCACCACGAGCATGGCGAAACTCAACAATCCAACTCCCTTCCTGAGCAGAAGGTTCAATGATGGCTTCAACTAACTGATTTTCTCTATAAAGATTTCTAAGTTCATTGATAGTCATGAGAATCCTTTCTCTGAAGTTATTGATAAGAACCCTTAATAAGCATGGTCGAAAGACAAAAAACTGCTAAAAGAAAAATGAAGATATAACGAATAGGCATAAAAAAACGCCACGATATTACGCAGCGTTTTTTGGAAAGACTCTTGCAGTTTAGAAACTGTATTCAGCACCAAGGAAGAAACCGTTCGCCATAATAAAAGGCTTGCCTAGCGTGCTGTCTTCAAGGGTTGGCTTAAATTCATCAGACTCAAGATCAATCACTCGGTAGCCCCCACGGAAAGTGACTGTGGAATTATTCAGTGGCATTCTATATTGCATACCTGCCATCAGGTCGGTGCTCTTAATACCACTGCTATCACCAAAGTTCATTTCACCGATGATATCAAAGTTAGTGTCTTGCACTGTGATTTCAGCGTAACCATAGAATGCCCACAGCAGCTCGTTAAAATCTTTAGTTTGGCCAGTTTCTGCATCCTTGTACTTTGTATTACTCATATCGCTAAAGGTAATACCCGCATCAAAGTGCAATAGATCGTGTTCCATCATTTGGTAGTAGAGCGTCAGATCCAGCTTATCAAATGCCATGAACTCGTTATCAACGCTGGCTGTTCTGATACGTGCATTCGGCACATACTTAATATCGTGCTCGATCGCCGCATAAATACTTGGAGTAACTTCTTTATCACGGCGGATTTCATTCACTTCTGTGTCCACCCACCATGCTTCAGCACCTACTTTTGCAACTACAGAATCTTCTGCCATTGCTGCTGAACTTGCCATCGACATCGCAGCTGCAGTCATAACCGCCAGTGCTGATTTGTTCATCTAATTTAGCTCCTGAGCTCATTGAGGTTCGAGATGTTGGAGCGATAGTATCACATTCTGCACAGCGGTTAATGTCAAATTCCTGCTCGGATTAACGGTGGCTATACACGTAGTTTTTGAAAAACCAAATACCCACAGCAATAACAATCAACCACGGGATAAGTTTAATCACCGCCCCGACCATACCGAGTAAAACCATCACCATCAAAGCAAAACCCGCCGCAGCAAACACCGTGAACATAGTAAGCCCCGTCACCAGCAGCGTTGCAATAAAGACCAATACAAAGATGAGTTCAAACATATCTTTCTCCTTAGTTACCTTTCGCTTTGCAGAAAGTAAGCCAAGTTAAAGAAAAAAACATAAGCATCTGATTTTAATAAAATAAAAAAGAGACACTTTATAAAGCGTCTCTTTTATTGATTATCTTAGTTGGTTAAATTCACCAACCAAATACTATTAGGTGGTGAAATTTACACATTCAGCTCTTTAGGAATTTTACTCAGCGCCGTCTCTACCACTTCGATACCAGAGCCAGGCTTGTGAGCATTCTCACTAATGTAACGACGCCATTGACGCGCCCCCGGCATATTCTGGAACAAGCCCAACATATGACGAGTAATGTGACCAAGATACGCCCCTTTCTCCAGCTGGCTTTCAATGTACGGATACATCTCTTGCACAACTTGAGTACGCTTCTTAACAGGCTTGTCTAATCCAAAGATCTGTTGATCAACCTCCGCCAGAATATAAGGATTCTGATAGGCTTCACGGCCAACCATAACGCCATCAAGGTGCGTCAAATGTTCTTTGGTGTCATCAAGTGTCTTAACGCCACCATTAATAGCAATATTAAGGTGCGCAAAATCTTTCTTCAGCTGGTAGGCACGCGGGTAATCGAGAGGTGGAATCTCACGGTTCTCTTTCGGGCTTAAGCCAGAAAGCCAAGCTTTGCGTGCGTGAATAGTAAATTGATCACTGCCCCCCTTCTCGGAAACAATCGATACAAAGTCGGTCAGAAACTCATACGAGTCTTGGTCATCAATACCGATACGGGTTTTCACCGTAACTGGCACATCCACCACGTCGCGCATTGCCGCAACACATTCTGCCACCAGCAGTGGTTCTGCCATCAGACATGCACCAAAGCGACCGTTCTGTACACGGTCAGACGGACAGCCAACGTTGAGGTTGATTTCATCGTAGCCACGCTCTTGCGCCAATTTCGCACACGTTGCCAAATCCTGAGGGTTTGAGCCACCTAACTGAAGTGCCACTGGGTGCTCTTCCTGGTTATACGCAAGAAAATCACCTTTACCGTGAATAATCGCACCCGTCGTCACCATTTCGGTATAGAGCAAAGTTTCGCTCGTCAGCAGTCGATGGAAGTAACGACAATGTCTGTCAGTCCAATCGAGCATGGGTGCTATGGAAAAGCGGTTGGCCGCATATTTACTAGTATTGTCAGGTTTCATAAGGTGTTACTCGAAATCTTACTACCACAGCTATATATGAATATTCACGCCCACAGATCATAGCAATCTTGCGCTACTGCGATACTCATCATGGAGTGGTCAAAAATAATCCGGCGATTATACACAGAGAATCGAAAACATTCAGGAAAAAAGAACTCGCTCGAAGCTATAGATACAAACGCGTCCAGGAACCTGAAGAGCCAACAACTTTCAGCCAAAATTCGCACCAATATACGGAATGGCTGTACAGGTGATGTCACCGTAATGAAATCCTTCAGCCGTAACACTCGCGATAGTCAGCTCAGGATAACCAGTAACGTCTTTGGTGTTAAACCAGCTATGTATAAAGCCACCCAGTATTAGGCGGCCATTACGAAAGCACTGGATTGCCAATCGAACACTAATACCGATAGTAAATTTGTGTGGAATAATAGATCACAAAAAAGGCTTACTGCACGCACAGTAAGCCTCATTGAACAGAAAGCAACTAAGAGTTGAAGATTATTGAGTGATTGCAATAAAGTTGAATGTTGCGTCGTACGTATCAGCACTTAGATTTTCAATACTCAACGTAAAGCCACTTTCAGAAACATTCTTCAAAGAAGTTGCCACCGTATAGGTTTCACTTGACTCGCGAGACGTATCAGGTGTGACAACTACAACTGGTGTGGAGTCAAACAAATTACTATCGAAGTACACCTTAAATAAGCCTGCACTATGTCGTTCAGCTTGAAAGCCCTGACCAATTTCAACATCACCGTTGTAAGATACTTTTCCAATTACTTGTTTCATAACCTAGCCTCGAGTTGAGAATAATTAAGTTTGTTTGTCATCCTGTGACCATCAAAACTTAGAACAATAAGGTGAATAAGCAACAATACACATAGCCAGTAAAAATTAGAGACTGTAAAGCATTCTTTACTCAAATTATTCAAGACAAAAAAAAGCTGGCCCAAAAGTGAGTTGGAGGCCAGCACCGTTCCATGAAGCAAATGAAATGATTGACAAATTACCCATAGGGACTTTTATCGTAGATGAATAAAATATGAAATCAATTTCATATTTTATTTTTCCTGTACACATCGCAAGCTTTTGCGTGCCGCCCCTAGGTTTAGAGTAATTAGCCCACACTCACCACTTTCGATATGTGATCTGGTTCAATCCAAACTATGTTTAAAATTCACGCAAAAAAAAGCTGGCCCTTGGAGTTGGCAGCCAGCGTAAATGTTTGAATTGAAAATGAAAGATACATGAATGTTACAGTTTCATATCGTCCCGGTTAAGGACAGATGCAACCATACGGTAAGGAAAATACTAACTCAAGTGCACATGAGAGGATATTTAGTTCAGAAACGATGTTTTTGCCGTTTTCACTACTCATCACACAAATCAGGTGGTATTTAACTGATTGAAAACATTAGATTAATATAAACAAACTTATCTATTAAGGCCTTGAGAAATAACCACTTTTGAGCTGTTCTCTACGCATTTCGTAAGCTCGAAAATGGAAAGTGTACTAATAAGGTAATCTTCCAAACTCTGAACAAGACTTTGATCAGCAAACTTGTACGTACATCACTGTTCAATGATTAGACTCATCTGATTAGCAGATTAACGCTGCAACTATTTATAAATATTCACTATTCTATCTGTTGAAACATATTAAGAGCGCATAGTAGAAGGATTTACGCGTATGGCCTCTGATCCATTAGACAAACCAACCATACTGGTGGTCGATGATATCCCAGACAATATCCATACTTTGTCTGGCATTCTTTCCGATGAATTTAAAATCAAAGCAGCCACCAGCGGCGCGAAAGCTCTCAAGATTGCCAACAGCTCTCCTCGTCCTCATTTGATCTTGCTCGATATCATGATGCCGGAAATGGACGGCTACGAAGTGTGCTCGATTCTAAAGTCCAACCCTTTGACTTCCGATATCCCCGTGATCTTTGTAACAGCCAAGGCAGAAGTGGTCGATGAGCAAAAAGGCTTCGAGATGGGAGCAGTCGACTACATTACCAAACCTGTCAGCCCACCAATCGTTAAGGCTCGGGTGAAAACACACATCGCACTGTACGATCAAAATTTGGCGTTATCGGTTCAAGTAAAACAAAGAACCGAACAATTGGAGCGCAGCCGCCTCGAAATCATTCAACGCTTAGGCCGAGCTGCTGAATATAAAGACAATGAGACAGGCATGCACGTTGTTCGCATGAGTCATTATTCACGTATTCTTGCTGAGCAGTTGGATGTCAGTAAACGCTGGGTCGAACTTGTCTTCCAAGCATCTCCCATGCATGACATCGGAAAAATCGGTATCCCCGATAACATTTTAGGCAAGCCCGGTAAGCTAGATGGTGATGAATGGACGGTGATGCAAAAACACGTCAACTTCGGCGCAGACATTATCGGAGAAAGTGATTCACTCCTGTTGCAAATGGCGAAAGAGATTGCTCTTTATCACCATGAAAAGTGGGATGGCAGTGGCTACCCTCATGGTACTCAAGGAGAAGCGATCCCTTTAAGTGCTCGCATTGTGGCCATTGCGGACGTGTTCGATGCCCTAACCAGTGAACGCCCATACAAAAAAGCGTGGCCAGTTGAAGATGCCGTGGCACTGCTTGAAGAAGGTGCAGGCGCGCATTTTGACCCCAACTTAGTGCCCATTTTCATCAGTCAGCTAGATGAAATCCTCAAAATCAAAGAATCCTTTAAAGACGAATTTTAAGTGCTTCGGCTAAGGTAGAGAATGAATCAAGTACAGAACTATGCGCTCGACTCTAAGCGCATTCTTACCGGCTTTGTTATTGCTTCCGTGATGTTACTGATTGCCGGTAGCATTGGCTGGATGAGCCTTAACCAGCGCTTTAATACAGTCGATCAGTACGCGAGTAATGCCCAGCTATTATCGACCTTAGACAGCGTTAAGATGCTCGAGCAAAGTTATATTCGTCTGCCTCAGGATGAGGTCTCTGATGACATTTATCGCCAGATAGATAAAGCTCAGACGTTATCAGACGTTGTCATCGCCAATGGTATTGATGCACAGATTACCGACTTGCTTGCGGATTATCGTCAGGACTTTACCCAGTACATAGCGCTCAGTCAGAGTGAAACCACGACTCGTGAAGAAATGACCATCATTGCCGAGGAGGCTTCCGATACCATTGATGTCATTCAGCAGTTGCATGAAGACTTCGTTGAAAACGGTATCATGAGTATTGAGGAGCTTAGAGAGCAAGTAGATGAAGATTCTGATAACGCGATTCGTGCCCACTGGCTTGTTGGACTAATAGCAAACTCACAAAACCACCAGAAATCATACGTGCTTAGTAAAGACCAACAGGAGCTTAACCAAGCACAGTTTGAACTGAAGAAAATCGACCAACTCATCACCTTACTCGATGGCAAGCTGACCGAACAAACCAGTGTGAATAAACTGATTCTGGTCAACAATGCTAAAAATCGTTATCTCACCTCACTCGTCCAGCTAAGAAGCTGGTCTAATATTGGTGAAAAGCTCCAGCAAAGCATTCTCAATCAAGTAAATCGTTCTGGGGACGAGTTGGCACGCTCAGCCACCGACTTACGTAATCATCTTCAGGATATTCTCCGAGCATCGCAGCAAGCCGTTTCCAGTACTCAAATCGCTATTAGTGAGCGTCTGGCTGTCAGCTCTAATCTACTTGTTCTTCAATCTTCAATCAGTGAAGCACAACAACTCGATCGCGACTATTCACTGTCACTTTCACCAACGCGCCAGCAGGCGATTGCTGACCAAGTAAATGATTATCTGGAATACTCATTGCGCCTTCTCGATAGCCTGTCAGCTCAAGTACCGACCGATGAAGAAAAGATCAATGTCGACAAAATACAAACACTGACTAACAGCTACTACACGCTGTTCAATCAATTAACTTCAGCACGCAGTATTACCTCACAGCAGATCGCCCAGTTGGAAACAACATACGAGCAGCTACAGTCGTTCATTCAGCCCGTTTACCAAGAACAGCTCAATACGGTAGAAAATTCCGGTGCGATTGCCAGCTATCTGGCGATTGGTGGCGGTATCTTTGTGGTGACTTTACTGCTGCTGGGTTTACTCGCAAATAAATCTCACGCAGCACTAGAGCGTTTTGCAGATAAGCTGGCATTAGCAAGAGATGACGCCGATGCAGCAAACAAAGCAAAGTCAGACTTCTTGGCTAACATGAGCCACGAGATCCGCACACCAATGAATGCCATTATCGGCATGAGCTATCTTGCACTCAAAACGGACCTTTCCAAGGCTCAACGTAATTACATTCAGAAAGTGAAGCTTTCCGCCGATTCCCTGCTCGGTTTGATCAACGATATCTTAGACTTCTCAAAGATCGAAGCGGGCAAACTGGATATCGAAAACGTCGACTTCCACCTAGAGAATGTTCTCGACAATATTTCCAATCTCGTTGGTTTACGCGCATCTGAACGCGGGCTGGAATTATTGATCCATATTGATCGCGACGTACCAACTGCGCTAGTTGGCGATCCTCTGCGTCTGGGGCAGATCCTAATTAACCTAGCCAACAACGCGGTGAAATTTACTGAACAAGGTGAGATCAAAGTTAGCATTGCTCTGGAAAAGAAAGACGGTAACGATATCACCCTCAAATTCTCGGTGACTGATAGCGGTATTGGCATGACACCAGAGCAGTGCAATAAGCTATTCAACAAGTTTACTCAGGCCGATAGTTCAACCACACGCAAATATGGCGGTACCGGACTTGGGTTGGCGATCAGCAAAGAGCTTTGTCAGTTGATGGGCGGTGACATTGGTGTCACAAGCGAACAAGGTAAAGGATCAACGTTCAGCTTCACCGTTCAATTAGGCGTAAGCCACGCGTTAAAGCAAGAGCAATTGTTGGTCCCGAAAGAACTCGGTCAGCTGAAAATTCTGGTGGTCGATGATAATGCCAGCGCAAGGCTTATTGTGGAAGATATTCTCGAATCCCTACAGTTTGAAACCACCAGCGTTACCAATGTTGATAGTGCGCTTGATGAGTTAGAAGAAGCCATCACCAACAAACAACCTTATGATTTGGTGATTTCTGACTGGCAGATGCCGGTCAAAGACGGCATCGATTTAGCTGAAATCATGTGGGACAGACTGGCAGAGCGTGAGCAACCAAAACTCTTAATGCTGACGGCTTATGGCCGTGAAGAGCTGACCGATGCCTTTATCAATCGCCAGTTAACGCCACCATCAATCCTCGATAAGCCAGTCACCTCTTCACATCTGTTCGATGCCATAGTGACACTTTATGGCGTTGAAGGCAGTCGTGTAAGCCGGAGCGATGTCGAAGAGCAGACACAACTTGCCAATGCCCAACAACTGGCTGGTGCTCAGTTATTGCTGGTCGAAGACAATGAGATTAACCAAGAGCTGGCCACTGAGCTACTTGAAGGCCAACAAGTACACGTCACAATCGCTGAAAATGGTCAGGTAGCGATTGATCTTTATAAGAGCCATGACTTCGATGGCATTTTAATGGACTGTCAGATGCCAGTCATGGATGGCTATGAAGCCACGGAATTTATACGTCAAAAACTGGATGATAAACAAATTCCAATCATCGCTATGACGGCTAACGTCATGGAGCGCGATAAAGAAAAAGCAAAGAATGCGGGTATGAATGACATCATCGCTAAACCGATTGATGTCGGTGCGATGTTCAGTACTTTGGCGAAATGGATTACACCTAAACATCCACAACAACTGGTGGCAGGAGCGGAACACTCTACTGGGCAAGTCCCCAATATTACCGGTCTTGATATTACTTCAGGCCTAACCCGTGCGAGTGGTAATGCCGATTTGTACACCAAACTCATTCTGCGCTTTGCCAGCACTTATGCCGATACCAACGCTGTAGAAGCCGCTGTCACCGACGAAGACAGTGCAACACGCAAACGCAATATTCACTCTCTCAAAGGGGTCGCAGGCAATATAGGAGCGACTTCGCTGCACGAGCTTTGCCAAGAGCTGGAGCACGACAGCACAAATCAAGACTTACGCCAAAGAATGCTTAAATCACTCACCGCACTGGTCGAGAATATCCACGCCAGCGAACTCCACAGTGAAAAGCCTGCAGTATCTTCTGCAAATGGTATTTTCAATCAGGATTTGTTTGATCAGCTCAAACAAGCCGTAGATGAAAACGACACTCAGGCACTGTCTATTATGGAAGATATTACATCAAGCTCTTCGGTTGGGTTGTCTGAATCTGACTTCGCCCAGCTAAATAATGCGTTGGAAGAGTTTGATTTTGACTTAGGGCAGGAGATTTTATCCAACAGAGCGCACAAAGTGAGTAATACCAATGCGCCGTAGCAGTATCGTTTTATTAACAGATAAGGTAACTTATAACACTCAAGGCAGATCCAGTTACCGTAACCACGATTCGATAGGTTAACTCACTGACTGTATTATCAGAAAATGCCTCTTGATAAACGAAATCCATCAAGAAATGGTATATTATTACTAAAGTCCAATGGTTATGGTGAAAAATTTGGACCACAAGCTAATAAAGCAGATTGAAGAAATGTGTGCAGCGCGGGGAGTAAGACTAACTCCTCAAAGAAAGAGGGTTTTTGAGCTAATTTGTTCCAGCCCTAAAGCATCAAGTGCATACGAATTACTGGAAGAGCTAAAGAAAAGTGAACCGCAAGCGAAGCCACCAACAGTGTATCGCGCACTCGACTTTCTCTTAGAGCAAGGGTTTATCCATCGTGTTGAATCCACCAACAGTTTTATTCAATGCAGCTCTTGCAATGCTCATAAGCACTACTCACATTTACTGATTTGCGACAAGTGCAGCAATGTTATTGAACTTCAAGATGATAGTTTGGTAGCCTTACTGAAGAATAACGCTGAAAAACATGGCTTTACGATCACAAACCACGTGATTGAATCTCATGGAGTTTGTCAGTCATGTTCAAATGAACAGACGGAATAAGAATAGAAGAAGATTATGCGCGCTGAATTTGTAAACCCGTTTTTAGCTTCTCTGATGAACGTTCTAAAAACGATGGCTTCTCTGGAATTGAAGCCACAGAAACCTCGAGTGAAAAAAGATGAGATTGCTCGCGGTGATGTTTCAGGTTTAATTGGGATGGTAGGTCAGCAGACACGCGGTTCTATGTCTATCACATTTGATGAAAATCTGGCTCTGGAAATCATGCAGAACATGTTAGGTGAACGCCCTAACGGTCTAAATGACGAAATTACCGACATGGTGGGTGAAATCACTAACATGGTCGCTGGTGGCGCAAAACGTATCCTTTCTGAAAGCGGCTTCGATTTCGATATGGCAACGCCAATCGTAGTATCAGGTAAGGGCCACACTATCCGCCACAAATGTGAAGGCGCGATCATCATCATGCCATTCACATCTCAGTGGGGTAACGCGTTTATCGAAATTTGTTTCGAATAACTCGCTCCTTACAGACAAAGAAAAAGCTTCCCTTGGGAAGCTTTTTTGCTTTATGCGATGATGTTTCTTTGCTTGAGCGCGGTTAAGCAATCTTCCACCAGCGCATCAATGGATTTCTCACCCGCAAGTAAGTCAATCTCAGGGGCTAGTGGCGCTTCGTACTCAGAATCAATCCCAGTGAAATTAGCGATCTCTCCCGCTCGAGCTTTTTTGTATAGCCCTTTAGGATCACGCTGTTCACACACTTCCAATGATGTATTGACGAAGACTTCGAGGAACTCTCCGTCTGGCAGTAAATCTCTTACCAGTTGACGCTCTGCACGATGCGGTGAAATAAAAGCCGACAAAACAATTAAGCCCGCATCAGCCATCAGTTTGGCTAGCTCACCAATACGTCGGATGTTCTCACGGCGATCTTGCTCGGAGAAGCCTAGATCGCTACACAAACCATGACGCACATTGTCACCATCGAGTAGATAAGTGTGATAACCCTGCTCTGCCAGTTTGTTTTCCAAAGCTCCTGCAACCGTTGATTTCCCTGCGCCAGATAAACCTGTAAACCAAAGCACAACCGGTTTTTGTTGCTTTAGTTCGGCTCTGAAAGCCTTATCAATATTATGCTGATGCCAAACAATGTTTTCATCTTTGGCCGGCGTTTCCGTGGTCATAATTCTGTCCTTAAAACGGGAAAAATTGAGGAATCAAAGCCAATACCAGCACCGAGTAAACGATGGAGACTGGAATACCGACTCTGACGTAGTCTGCAAGCTTATAGTTACCTACGCTGTATACGAGCAAGTTGGTCTGGTAACCATAAGGCGAAATAAAGCTGGCACTTGCACCAAACAGTACCGCCATAATAAATGGCATTGGGTCGACGCCATACCCAATAGCCATACTGTAGCCAAGTGGAAACGCGAGCGCAGCAGCTGCATTATTGGTCACCAGCTCGGTCAGTATTAGAGTAAAGAGGTAAGTTGCAACCAAAGCTCCAAATGCCCCCCAACCATTGAATGTTTCCATAAACATCGCGCCCAATGTGGCGGATAAACCAGAGGACATCATCAGCTGGGCGATGGATAAAGCAGAGCCGACGATCACAACGATATCGACAGGAAAACGACGTCTAAGCTCTCCCATCTGGATGACACCAAAAAACAGCGCCGCAAGAAGGAAAACCGACAAACCTTTAATCAGTGGGAAGACGTTCAGCAATGCAGCAGCAATTACGCCTGCAAACCCGATCAGCACTAGACTAGATTTATTCGCATCAAGGCGAGCGCTCGAATCCAAGTCATTCACCAAAACAAACTCTTTGCGGTGTGCCTTGCGCTCCTGCTCAAAACGTTTGCCTGGTACCAAGACTAAGGTATCACCGGCATTGAGTTCTATATTACCCAATCCACCCTGCAACCTTTCGTGGCCACGACGAATCGCGACCACAACTGCATCAAAGCGATCACGAAAATGGCTGGATTTGAGGGTCTTGTTACAAAAGCTAGCTGAAGAGCTCACCACCACTTCAACAAAGCTCTGGCCGTTAAGGTGGTGCTGACCAAACAGCGTCAGGCCTTGAATTTCCTGAAGTGTGGCAACGCTTTCAATATCACCACAGAACAATAAGCGGTCTTTGGCCTGCAAAACAAAATCCGGTTCCACCGATGCCATGGTTTTACCACCACGTATCACTTCCGCTAGGAACAGTTTTCTCAACGCACGTAGGTTGTTTTCACTGATACTCCGCCCCACCAAAGGTGAGCCTGGCTCCACAATCGCTTCAAGAAAATAAGGCAACTCTTCCTGATTTTGATCTTCATAGTTCGGAAGTAAATAGCTCAGAGGGATCAAGATCAACAGACCTGCTACCAGCACAGACAATCCGATCATAGTTGGAGTAAAAAAGCCAAGACTCGGGAGTCCTGCATCTTCTACAAAGCTGTTAATGATCAAGTTGGTTGACGTACCGATCAAGGTCAATGTGCCGCCAAGAATTGCCGCATAAGAGAGTGGGATAAGTAGCTTAGAAGGAGCATGGGACTGGTTACGCTTGATAGCGCCGATCAAAGAGACAACCACAGCGGTATTGTTGGTGAACGACGATAGGAATGCTGTCGACAAACCAAGCTTCGCAACAACTGTACCAAGCTTGCCCGTCGATAAAGAACGACTGACCCAGCTGATCAGTCTGGTTTTCTCCAACGCGCTGGAGGCAAGAATCAGCAACACCAGCGTTAACAGAGAGGAATTAGTAAAGTTAGTGGCAACATCGCCAAGTTCAATCATGCCAGCGAGAAACGCTATGAACGCCGCCCCTGCAAATATAAAACTTGGCTTAATTCGTGTTGTGATCAGGCACGTAACGATACCCAACAACACTGCCAACACGAACCCTTGCTGCCACATCATACTCTACCTGCTCCGCTCGGTTAGATTTTCGCATCCCACTCAGGGAAGTGTTTAAGAATCAGAGCTTTTAGCTCAGTTTCAAAAGCACCCATGCGCTCCTGAGGAGAACGCTGACGCTCAGCCAGAGCATCACGCACCAAACCTGCACCTACGGTCACGTTAGTCAGGCGATCGATGATGATGAAACCACCGGTATCCTGGACGGCATCGTAGTTGTCGATGGCGACCGACTCATTCAGTGTCCACTCACACAAACCAATACCATTCAGTGGTAGCTCTTCTGCCTTGTGCATAGACAGGTTGTTGATGTCGTACTGGTGACGAATGGCTTCAACGCGACCTACAGTCTTCTTGCCCGCAATCTTCACATCGTAATCACGGCCAGCCTGCAATGGCTGCTCTGTCATCCACACCACATCAGCAAGCAGTCGGTTACTTGACTCAACTTGAGCATGTTCAAGCACGATCAGGTCACCACGACTGATATCGATCTCATCTTCCAATGTCAGCGTCACCGCTAGGCCTGCTTGAGCTTGTTCTAGGTCGCCATCAAAAGTCACAATACGCGCCACTTTCGAACTCTTACCTGAAGGCAAAGCTTTAATGCGGTCACCCACTTTGACATTGCCTGAGGCAATCGTGCCCGCAAAACCACGGAAGTCGAGGTTTGGACGATTGACATATTGGACAGGGAAACGGAAATCCCCCTCTTCTTTAACCTGGTCAACATCGACGTTTTCTAGAAGATCGAGTAGAGACGGCCCTTCAAACCAACTCAGGTTATCACTCGCTTCCACCACATTGTCACCCTCTAGCGCAGACAGTGGAATGATCTGAATATCGGTTTCACCTTGTAGGTTTTCTGAAAACGACAGGTATTCGTCACGGATCTCTTCAAAGCGTTGTTGTGAATACTCAACCAGATCCATCTTGTTCACTGCCACCACAAAGTGCTTAAGGCCAAGCAAGTTTGAGATGAAAGAGTGACGGCGAGTTTGATCCAATACCCCTTTACGCGCATCAATCAAAATGACCGCAAGATCACAGGTCGAAGCGCCTGTCGCCATGTTACGTGTGTACTGCTCATGCCCCGGCGTGTCGGCAATGATGAACTTACGCTTCTGGGTAGAGAAATAGCGATACGCGACATCAATCGTAATCCCCTGCTCACGTTCAGCCTGCAAACCATCAACCAACAACGCTAGGTCTGGACGTTCGCCGGTGGTGCCGACGCGCTGACTATCCGAATGAACGGCGGCCAACTGATCTTCATAAATTTGCTTTGAGTCGTGGAGTAGACGACCAATCAATGTACTTTTACCATCATCTACTGAACCACATGTGAGGAATCTAAGTAGCGATTTGTGTTGATGCTGAGTCAGGTAACCTTCGATACCAAGTTCAGCTAATTGAGCTTCAACTGCACTGTTCATAATCTTTCCTTAGATCCTTTAGAAATAACCTTGTCGTTTCTTCAATTCCATCGATCCCGACTGATCGTGGTCGATCGCACGGCCTTGTCGTTCGCTCGATGTCGCAACCAGCATTTCTTCAATAATGCCCGTTAGTGTATTGGCGTCTGATTCAATCGCACCGGTCAGCGGGTAGCATCCTAAAGTACGGAAACGGACGTTTTTCTCTTCAATCACTTCACCTGGCTGAAGCTTCATTCGCTCATCGTCCACCATGATGAGCATGCCATCACGCTCAACGACTGGCCGCTTATCAGCTAGGTAAAGTGGAACAATTTCGATGTTCTCTAGATAGATGTATTGCCAGATATCCAGCTCAGTCCAGTTGGATAGTGGGAACACTCGAATGCTTTCACCTTTATTGATCTGGCCGTTGTAAGTACGCCATAACTCAGGACGTTGATTCTTAGGGTCCCATGTATGGTTCTTGTCACGGAAAGAATAGACACGCTCTTTCGCACGAGATTTCTCTTCATCGCGACGCGCACCACCAAACGCTGCATCAAAACCATACTTATTCAGCGCTTGTTTAAGACCTTGAGTTTTCATGATGTCAGTATGCTTGGACGAGCCATGTTCGAATGGGCTGCATCCCATCGCAAGACCTTCTGGGTTCTTATGAACCAAAAGCTCAAAGCCGTATTTTTCTGCGGTTTTGTCGCGGAATTTGATCATCTCCTTAAACTTCCAGTCGGTATCGACGTGAAGTAGAGGAAACGGGATCTTACCCGGGTAAAAAGCCTTACGAGCAAGATGCAGCATGACTGAGGAGTCTTTACCGATGGAGTACATCATCACCGGATTATCAAACTCTGCGGCAACTTCGCGGATAATATGAATACTTTCCGCTTCAAGCTGCTTGAGATGGGTTAAACGTTCTTGGTCCATGTTAGTGCTTCCTTTGCGGCTCACTGGGAGCGTCTGACAAATTCTAAATAAATGGGCATTACGCGAATTGGCGCTGTTGTAATGGTTCTTGCTGTGTTCCAAACCACGTTAATTTTTCTGACAAAGACACCACTTCCCCAATCACAATCAGTGACGGCGACTCGGCATCTTGAGCAAGAGTTGCCAGCTGTGACAGCTGACCTTTAAAAACTTTCTGACAGGATTGTGTTCCGCGCTCGATGATCGCAATCGGAGTGTCTGGTGAGCGGCCATGTTCAATCAACTGACCTTGAATGTACTCAGACTTCATTAGCCCCATATAAATCACCAAAGTCTGATTACCGCGAGCCAGCGTTGACCAGTCCATTTGGTCACTTTCAGCTTTAAGATGACCAGTAATAAACATCGCTGTTTGCGCATAATCGCGGTGCGTCAATGGGATGCCTGCATAGGCGGTAGCACCAGCAGCAGCGGTAATTCCAGGCACAACGTGGAACGAAACGCCCGCATCAGCCAAGACTTCCAGTTCTTCACCACCACGGCCAAAGATAAATGGATCGCCACCTTTGATACGTACAACGCGATGTCCTTGTTGAGCAAAGTCCACCAGTAGCTGATTGGTTTTTTCTTGAGGAACACTATGATGACCAGCACGCTTGCCGACACAGACTAAGATCGTATCGCTCGGTACCAGTGCCATGATTTCATCGGAGACTAAATAGTCGTAGAGAACAACATCCGCCTGCTGTAAAAAGCGCAGTGCTTTGATGGTCAGCAATTCAAGGTCACCCGGACCAGCACCAATAAGAGCCACTTCACCTGAGTTCAAAACACTCTTACCAATACTCTCGGCGGTAGAAGACTGCGCTTGTGCCGCTCGCGGGTTGTGAAGTGGAAATTGAGAAATTGTATCCTTGCTCGCCATCATGTTGTTCCTTTCCTGTCGTTGAAAGCATTATGGCGCTCTATATATATTACCTGAAATTCTAAAATTTCATTTTTTATACCTTTTTCTGATAAGAGTAGAATGCAATGTGGTTAATGGTTGAACACAGATGAGATCTACTGAGCAGAACGGTATAAAGTAATTGTTCTAGGTCACAGTTTGTTACTGAGCGAAATATCTGTTGCACGGCGTTTTGCTACATTATGCAACGTCTCAAAATAACGCTATCGGAGCTTACAAAATGAAAGTCGCAGTGAAACCCCTTTCGCTTGCTGTACTGGGTGGCATGCTAACTATGGCTGGCCCAGCAATGGCAGAAACGATCAAATTACGTATCGTAGAAACCACGGATATTCACACTAACGTCATGGACTACGACTACTACAAAGATAAACCGACTCAAAAAACCGGTCTGACACGCACAGCAACGCTGGTTAAGCAAGCTCAGGCCGAGGTAGAGAACAGCGTACTGGTTGATAATGGTGACCTTATCCAAGGTAGCCCTATGGGTGACTACATGGCCGACAAAGGCATCAAACCAGGTGAAGTACACCCCGTCTACAAAGCAATGAACCAGCTAAACTACGATGTCGGTAACATTGGTAACCACGAGTTTAACTACGGTCTGGAGTTCCTTGCAGAAACCATCAATGACGCAGACTTCCCATACATCAGCGCCAACGTGTTTGATAAGAAAACAGGCAAGCACTACTTCAAGCCATACATCATCAAAACTCACACTTTCAAAGATGTTGAAGGTGTAGAACATGAAATTAAAGTGGGTTACATCGGCTTCGTTCCACCACAAATCATGGTATGGGATAAGAAAAATCTTGAAGGTAAGGTATTTGCGAAGGACATCAAAGAGACAGCAGAAGAGCTTGTCCCGCAGATGAAAAAGGAAGGCGCTGATGTCATCGTTGCCATTCCACACTCTGGCGTAGCATCTGACCCTTACAAAGCAGGCGCAGAAAACTCAACTTACTACTTATCAGAAGTCGAAGGCATTGATGCAATCGCCTTTGGTCACTCACATGCTGTCTTCCCGGGTAAAGGTTTTGACAACATCCAAGGTGTCGATAACCAAAAAGGTACCATTAACGGTGTCGCTTCGGTTATGCCTGGACGCTGGGGCAGCCACGTTGGTGTTATCGACCTAGAATTGAAAGAACAAGATGGCAAGTGGTCAGTTGTGAAAGGTCAGGCAGAAGCCCGTCCTATCTATGACAAAGTGGCTAAGAAATCTCTTGCTAAAGCCGATCCTGACATGGTGAAAGCGTTAGAAGTAGACCATAAAGGTACGCGCGATTTCGTTAACCAGCCAATTGGTAAAGCAAACGACGTGATGTACAGCTTCCTTGCTCTAGTACAGGATGATCCAACCGTACAAATCGTTAACCTTGCACAGAAAGATTACGTGGAACGCTTTATTCAAGGAGACCCTGATCTTTCAGATATTCCAGTCCTTTCTGCAGCCGCTCCTTTCAAAGCTGGTGGTCGTAAGAACGATCCAGCAAACTTTACTGAAGTCGAATCCGGCCAGCTGACCTTCCGTAATGCTGCAGACCTTTACCTTTACCCGAACACGCTTGTCGCAATGAAGGTCAAGGGTAAGGAAGTAAAAGAGTGGCTAGAGTGTACTGCTGGTCAATTCCAACAGATTGATGTTAACAGCACTGCACCACAGCAGCTGATCGACTGGGATGGCTTCCGTACTTATAACTTCGACGTCATTGACGGTGTTGAGTACCAGATTGATGTAACTCAGCCAGCGAAATACGATGGTGACTGTAAGCTAGTCAACGAAGACGCTGAACGTATTGTTGGTTTGACTTACCAAGGTAAGCCAATCGATATGGAACAAGACTTCCTGATCGCGACCAACAACTACCGTGCATACAGCAACAAATTCCCAGGCACTGGTAGTGAGTTTGTGGCGTTTGATTCTCCAGACGAAAACCGCTCTGTTATTGCGTCTTACATCAGCCGAGTAAGTAAAGAAAAAGGCGAAGTAACACCAAGCGCAGACAACAACTGGACATTCGCTCCAATTAAGTCTGACAACAAACTGGACATCCGCTTTGAAACCTCACCAAGTGAGAAAGCTGCAGCCTTCATTGAGAAGAAAGGCCAGTATCCGATGAAACAAGTCGCAACTGACGATGTCGGTTTCGCGGTTTATCAGATCGACCTACAAAAGTAGGCATGTGATATAGTTTTTAAGCCGCGATATTTATCGCGGCTTTTTTTCATCACAAGTTAGCGAATCACACTTGATCGGTTTAGAATTCTAAGCATGTTTTAGTTGATGATAAAAAGTTCATGCAGCCCACCGAACGCTTTATGGAACAGCTCCAAGCCACAGGCTTCAATCACGATGAAATAGCCCAATTGCTTGACTCTGCTCAGCTTATTGAGCTCCCGACCCGACATATATTGCTTCATCAAGGTCAGCTCGCCGACGAGATATTTTTCCTCATCGAAGGGATTTGCCACTCCGCCTACCTCACTGATAAGGGTAAAGAATTCAGCAAGGAATTTTACTGGGAACACGACTGGATCATCGGCTTTGAAAGTTTAATCAAGCAGCAACCGTCACCCTACCTGCTCGAATCTCTGACCTCTTGTGTGCTCTTCTCACTTCCAGTAGAAACACTTCGTCAATGGCGTAGTCAAAAACATAGCGTGTATCTCAAGCTGCTCGAAACTCAGTTGATGTACAAAGAGAACAAAGAACGCTTTATGTTGTTGTACACCCCGGAAGAACGTTATGAGCTGTTCTGCCAGCATTACCCGCACTTACCCGAAAGGCTAACCGACTATCAGATAGCCGCCTATCTAGGGATTACACCGATTAGCCTGAGCCGAATTAAAAAGCGAATGCAAAGTTAACATTTGTTAATGCTGTCAGGGTTCATCACTGTTAACTTAGGTCTTCATAAGAACGAAACCGAGCAACACTATGATCACCTGGCAACTTCTTCCTTTTGACCAATTGTCTACCCCTCAGCTATACCGACTCCTCAAACTGCGTGTTGATGTGTTTGTCGTCGAACAAATCTGCCCCTACCCTGAACTGGATGGCAAGGATAGCTTAGAGAACGTGCATCATTTAATGGGCTACAAAGACGACGAACTGGTTGCTTACGCGCGACTTCTGCCGCAAAACGTCAGCTACCCTTCAGTCAGTATTGGTCGAGTGGCTACCGCGCAAGCCCATCGCGGTGACGGGTTAGGCCATCAATTGCTCGAACAAGCCTTATTAGAGTGCGACAAGCTGTGGCCGGGACAAGATATTGAGATTGGTGCTCAGGAGCATCTAGAAACGTATTACAACCGCCATGGTTTTCAGCGCACCTCAGAGATGTACCTAGAGGACGATATTCCACACATCGACATGAAGTTTAGTCGTTAGCTATGACCGGGCTCTCTCCTCAAGCCATTGCTCTGTGGTTACTCATTGCAGGTAATCTCACGGCATCACTGTCAGATGTGATGGTCAAATTGCTTGATGGCAGCGTGAGCCCGTTTCAGTACATTTTTATCCGTCAGTTAATCTCAGTTGCGGTAATCTACCCACTGTGGAGAAAAGAAACACAATCTACACGTCAACTACGCTCACCTGGCCTTAATGTCTTTCGCGCTCATCTGGTTTTGATTGGCAGTGGTTGCATGGTGGTTGCCATCACTCATATGACTTTGGCCAGTGCGAATGCTGTGTTCTATGCCGCACCTTTGTTAATGCTGCCCATTTCAGTGTTGATGATGGGAGAAAAGCCTTCTCGTTCCAAAGTGCTCGGCACACTATTAGGCTTTGTTGGTGTGCTGATTGTTCTCAGACCTTCACAATTTCATTGGGCTGCCTTTTTTGCACTCGGTACGGCAACCACGCTGGCGTTGTTTAATGTTTCAGCACGTAAACTGCCCGAGCAACAATCCATGATCAGTACCTTGTTTTGGACTTCACTGCTATCACTTCCCGTTGCAGGCACTCTGGCTGTTTGGTCATGGCAACCAATCAACGCCTCCCAATTGGGACTAATCGCTGCCGGAGCACTTTTGATTCTTGTTTATAATGGTTTAGCTGTTCTGGCTTACCGAAAAGCGCCAGCTGGGGAGATAGGCTTAGCAGAGTATTCTGGATTAGTGTTTGTCACTCTGTTTGGAATCTGGTGGTTTAACGAAATTCCGGATTGGATTACTGCCATGGGTATCATGCTGATCATCGCCCCTTTATTACCAATCAGAAGGCGATTTCGACAGCGTATTGTAAACAGTTAACTACTTACTGCGTCCAAATCCACCATCCGATAGACGGAAGAACATAACGGATTTGGCGCTTTTCTCGAGCTGGAGAATATCTAAGCTGCCATCATCCGCGAGTTTGAAACGAACCAACTGGCCAGCCTTAATATAGCTAAGCGGCTTGTCGCTACCTTCAACGCGCACTAACGCATTCAAATCAGCCATTGCTAGATTATTGTTGCGGAAGACTTGCGCCAAGGTGTCACCTCTCTTCACTGTATATTCCTGCCAGACCTCCGACTTTAAACTTTCCTGTTGCTGAGAAGGCTGCTCACTCAATCCAGTAGTATTGATATTAACTTGAACGCGCTGTTTTGCTGTTTGAGGGGACGAAGGCTGTTCGACTGTCGGCTCTGGTGTTGGGATAACCAATAAAAGCAAAACGACTGGCACGAGTACCATCAATGCACGCTGATGCAACTTAGGCAGATGAGCCCAGGCCTGCTTTGCTTGATCGGCGATGCCCTTCCAATCTACCTGCGAAAACTTCTGCTGTACCAGTTCTGCATAATCTACCTGTTTTACTTTTTTCTTTCTGCGATTCATTACGCGAGGTCTCCCAGGGTCCACGACTACAAGTATAAAAACGAAGCGCACTGTAGTATAGGAGTTTTCAATGTGTTAAGTGATGTACAGGTCAAATTTGTCAATCTCCGCTTAAAAGTAAGACGTAAATCTCACATTGCAACACTTGTTGTTGCTTCAAAGCGGGACCATTTCATCCCAGCACTAATACTGGTATCCTGTGCCACCTGAATACATCAAAAATAGAGAGACATCATGTCTGAAGTTAAATTTGAAACTGTAGAACAAAAAGCAAGCTACGGCATTGGTCTACAGATGGGTCAGCAACTGGCTGGTTCTGGTCTAGAAGGCCTGAGCGTTGACGCAATTGCAGCGGGTATCGCGACTGCTCTAGTAGGCGACATGCCAGCTATTGAAATCGACGAAATCAACTCTGCACTTCAAGACCTACACCAACGTGCAGAATCTGCTCGTCAAGAGTCAGCTAAAGCAGCTGCTGCTGACGGTGAAGCGTTCCTAAAAGACAACGCTCTTCGCCCAGAAGTAACGGTTCTTGAGTCAGGTCTACAGTACGAAGTTATCACAGAAGGTACTGGTGAAATCCCTACGTCAGACAAACAAGTACGTGTTCATTACCACGGTGAACTGACTGACGGCACTGTATTCGACAGCTCAGTATCTCGCGGTCAACCAGCAGAGTTCCCTGTAACTGGCGTAATCAAAGGCTGGGTTGAAGCACTTCAACTAATGCCTGTTGGTTCTAAGTGGAAACTATACATCCCTCAAGACCTAGCATACGGCGAGCGCGGCGCAGGTGCAGCGATTCCTCCGTTCGCAGCACTTGTATTCGAAGTAGAACTACTAGACATTCTGTAATTCGAAACGAAACCACAATTCTTAATAAAGCGACGCATTGCGTCGCTTTTTTTGTCTACACTGGTAGTGTTTCGCTTTGCCCTTAAGGAATCACTATGACTAAAGCCCTACTACTGCTCCCCCTTCTCCTCTCAACAAGTTTCTCAAGTTACGCGTTTCTCAATCTAGGAAAAGAGAGCCCCGACTCGAGCGCGTTAACTAGCGTCATCAGCGAAGAGTTATCGAACACACAAAGCCAATCACCACTGAGTGATGCATTAACCAGCAACCTATCGATCAGCGGAGAACAAGCCGCAACAGGCTCGGCAGCGCTGCTATCTTTGGCTCAAAATCAACTACCTGCAAATCAAAGCAAAGAATTAACAGGTGCTATACCAGGTTTATCGAGTTTATCCTCACTGGGTGGGATAGCGGGTCAAGTAGATTCAATGAGTGCAGTGAATGATGTTTTCGCGAAGATAGGGCTAGATCCATCAATGATCAGCCAGTTTACTCCAGTCATACTAGAGTACTTATCGGGACAAGGAGCCAGCTCGGGACTAACGACATCTCTTGAAGAGCTGTGGAAAGAATAATAAGAATTGAATAAACAGCAGATACAAAAAAGCCGAGCCAATGCTCGGCTTTTTCGTTCGTACGAACCTGATTACTCAGCAGCTTCTTCAGCCGCTGGGCGATCTACAAGCTCAATGTAAGCCATTGGAGCTTTATCGCCAGCACGGAAACCAGCTTTTAGGATACGAGTATAACCGCCCTGACGAGCAGCAAAACGTGGACCTAGTTCGTTAAATAGTTTTGCAACTACTTCGTTGTCACGAGTACGTGCAAATGCTAGACGACGGTTAGCAACGCTGTCAGTCTTAGCTAGTGTAATCAAAGGCTCAACTACGCGACGTAGCTCTTTAGCTTTTGGCAAAGTAGTCTTGATAACTTCATGACGTACTAGAGAGCTAGCCATGTTGCTGAACATCGCTTTGCGATGTGAGCTATTGCGGTTGAGTTGACGACCACTCTTACGATGGCGCATGACCTAATCCTTCTAACTAGTATCGATTAATCTTCAGCGATAGACGCTGGTGGCCAGTTTTCTAGGCGCATGCCCAGAGACAGACCACGTGATGCAAGTACGTCTTTAATCTCAGTAAGAGATTTTTTACCAAGGTTAGGCGTTTTAAGTAGCTCAACCTCAGTACGCTGTACAAGATCACCGATGTAGTGAATCGCTTCTGCTTTCAGACAGTTAGCAGAGCGAACTGTTAGTTCAAGATCGTCTACAGGACGCAGTAGGATCGGATCGAATTCTGGCTTCTCTTCCTTCTCCTCAGGTACACGTACATCACGAAGATCTACGAACGCATCCAATTGCTCAGCTAGAATAGTAGCTGCGCGACGGATTGCTTCCTCAGGGTCTAGAGTACCGTTCGTTTCCATGTCGATAACAAGTTTGTCTAAGTCTGTACGCTGCTCTACACGAGCTGCTTCAACAGAATAAGCAATCTTGTCTACTGGGCTGTACGTAGCGTCAACCAGTAGGCGACCAATAGGACGCTCATCTTCTTCAGTATGGATACGAGCTGAAGCTGGAACGTAACCACGACCACGTTCAACTTTGATACGCATTGCGATCTCAGCGTTGTCATCTGTTAGATGACAAATAACGTGTTCTGGGTTAGCGATCTCTACATCACCATCATGGGTGATGTCACCTGCAACCACAGGGCCCGAGCCTGATTTGTTAAGCGTAATAAACACTTCATCTTTGCCTTCGGCAACGCGCACAGCCAAACCTTTAAGGTTTAGAAGAATTTCAAGAATATCTTCTTGAACACCTTCTTTAGTGCTGTATTCGTGTAGAACGCCTTCAATTTCTACTTCTGTAACTGCGCAACCTGGCATAGAAGATAGAAGAATACGGCGAAGTGCATTACCTAGAGTGTGACCAAAGCCACGCTCTAATGGCTCAAGAGTTACTTTTGCGTGTGTCGTGCTAACTTGTTCGATGTCAACAAGACGTGGCTTAAGAAATTCTGTTACAGAACCCTGCATTGTGTCCTCTCTTTAGTTTAAACCTTACTTAGAGTAAAGCTCGACGATCAGTTGTTCGTTGATGTCAGCAGATAGATCTGAACGCTCAGGCAAACGCTTGAACGTACCTTCCATCTTACCACCATCTACTTCAATCCAAGTTGGTTTTTCGCGTTGTTCAGCAACTTCTAGAGCCGCTTTAATGCGAGATTGCTGTTTAGCTTTCTCACGGATAGAAACAACGTCGTTAGCCGCAACTTTGAAAGAAGGAACGTTTACAACTTTACCGTTAACTAGGATAGCTTTGTGGCTAACTAGCTGACGTGCTTCTGCGCGAGTTGCGCCAAAGCCCATGCGGTAAACTACGTTATCAAGACGACCTTCAAGAAGCTGAAGTAGGTTTTCACCAGTGTTGCCTTTTAGGCGAGCAGCTTCTTTGTAGTAGTTACGGAATTGTTTTTCTAGAACGCCGTACATACGACGAACTTTTTGCTTCTCACGAAGCTGAACGCCATACTCAGATAGACGACCGCGACGAGCGCCGTGTACACCTGGTGCGTTATCAATTTTACACTTGGTATCGATCGCGCGTACACCAGACTTAAGGAATAAGTCAGTACCTTCGCGACGGCTAAGCTTCAGCTTAGGACCCAAATATCTTGCCATGATCTTTCTCCAGTAATCTAAAAAACGTTATACGCGACGTTTCTTAGGTGGACGACAACCGTTATGAGGGATTGGTGTAGCATCAACAATGTTTGTGATGCGGAAACCAGCAGCGTTCAGTGCGCGAACAGTAGATTCACGACCTGGACCTGGACCCTTAACCATAACTTCCAAGTTCTTTAGACCGTACTCTTTAGCCATTTCAGCACAACGCTCAGCAGCAACCTGTGCAGCGAACGGAGTAGACTTACGAGAACCACGGAAACCTGAACCACCGGCAGTAGCCCATGCAAGAGCGTTACCTTGACGGTCAGTGATGGTTACGATTGTGTTATTGAAAGATGCATGGATGTGCGCAACGCCATCTGCAACTTGCTTGCGTACGCGCTTACGAGCGCGAGTTGGTTGTTTAGCCATTGTACTCTACCTTCCCGATTATTTCTTGATCGGCTTACGCGGACCCTTACGGGTGCGAGCATTGGTTTTAGTACGCTGTCCACGTAGTGGTAGACTGCGACGATGACGAAGACCACGGTAACAGCCAAGGTCCATAAGACGCTTGATGTTCATAGATACTTCACGACGTAGATCACCTTCTACAGTGTACTTAGCTACACCATCACGCAGTTGATCGATCTGCTCTTCAGTTAGTTCACTGATCTTAACATCTTCAGCAATACCCACTTCAGCTAGGATAGCTTGAGAGCGAGTTTTACCGATACCGTAGATCGCAGTAAGTGCGATTACAGCATGTTTTTGATCAGGAATGTTAATGCCTGCAATACGGGCCATTATTCACTCCTAGTGTTTCATAAAAGAATTAGCCGCAGCAAAGCCCGTTATGGATACGCTGCGGAATACTACTTCTTTTGCACGCAAAAGGTAGGCCGAGGAATATACTCGACGCTACCTTATATTTCAAGTAAAAATTTCTGCTAATTAGCCTTGGCGCTGCTTGTGCTTTGGCTCACTGCAAATCACGCGAACAACACCGTTACGCTTGATAACTTTACAGTTACGGCAGATTTTTTTAACGGAAGCACGAACTTTCATTGCTAAACTCCGTAAATGAAACCTGAATTAACGGCCGTAGCCTTTCAGGTTTGCCTTTTTCAACACAGAATCATACTGTTGAGACATCAGATGAGTCTGTACCTGTGCCATAAAGTCCATAATTACAACAACTACGATAAGTAGTGATGTACCGCCGAAGTAGAAACGTACGTTCCACGCGACCATCATGAACTCCGGAATCAGACAGATAAAGGTAATGTAAAGCGCACCGGCTAGGGTTAAACGCGTCATTACTTTATCAATATATTTCGCTGTCTGCTCACCTGGGCGGATGCCGGGTACGAATGCACCAGACTTCTTCAGGTTATCTGCTGTTTCACGCGGGTTGAATACCAACGCCGTGTAAAAGAAACAGAAGAAAATAATCGCTGCAGCATAAAGCATTACATACAAAGGTTGACCTGGGCTAAGAGCCAATGACACGTCAGTTAACCAACCGAACGTGCTGCTCTCACCATTCTGACCAAACCATTGTGCCAGTGTTCCTGGGAACAGGATAATGCTTGATGCAAAGATTGCTGGAATAACACCTGCCATATTAATTTTAAGTGGCAAATGAGTGCTTTGTGCAGCAAATACCTTACGACCTTGTTGACGCTTCGCGTAATTGACAACGATTCGACGCTGACCACGCTCCATGAAAACAACGAAGTAGATAACTGCAAAAGCAAGTACAACAATCAACAGCAGAAGAAGTACATGCAATTCACCTTGACGCGCTTGCTCGATTGTTTGACCGATTGCAGAAGGCAATCCAGCAACAATACCTGCAAAGATTAGTAACGAAATACCGTTACCAATTCCACGCTCTGTAATTTGTTCACCTAACCACATTAAGAACATGGTGCCGGTTACTAAACTTACGGTAGCAATGAGCGTAAACATGGTTTGGTTGATAACAACCAGATTGTCGACCATGTTTGGTAAGCCCGTTGCAATACCAATAGCTTGGAATGTTGCAAGTACAAGCGTGCCGTAGCGTGTATATTGGCTGATCTTACGACGGCCTGCTTCACCCTCTTTTTTGAGTTCAGCTAACGCTGGATGAACTACAGTTAGCAGTTGGACAACAATCGATGCCGAAATATACGGCATGATGCCCAACGCTAATATAGATGCACGCTCAAGAGCACCACCGGAGAACATGTTAAACATTTCTACGATGGTACCTTTTTGCTGTTCGAACAAATCGGCAAGTACAGCAGCGTCAATACCAGGAATCGGCACAAAAGAGCCTGCTCGGAATACTAAAAGTGCACCAATTACGAATAACAAGCGCGACTTTAGTTCACTTAAGCCGCTCTGAGCACTACGAAAATCTTGTCCTGGTTTCTTAGCCATCTGTACCTCGTTCCTCGAGATTATTCCTCGATTTTACCGCCTGCAGCTTCGATTGCAGCTTTAGCGCCTTTAGTCACACGTAGACCTTTAACAGTCACTGCTTTGTTAATTTCACCAGATAGAACAACTTTAACAAATTCGATGTTCTTAGTGATAACGTTAGCAGCTTTAAGGCTGTTTAGATCAACCACGTCACCAGTAACTTTCGCTAGCTCAGCTAGACGAACTTCAGCAGACACTAGGCTCTTACGAGAAGTGAAACCGAATTTTGGTAGACGTTGTTTCAGAGGCATTTGACCGCCTTCAAAACCTGGACGAACTGAACCGCCAGAACGTGACTTTTGACCTTTGTGGCCACGGCCACCGGTTTTACCAAGGCCAGAACCGATACCACGACCTACGCGCTTCGCAGAAGGCTTAGAACCCGCAGCCGGTGATAGAGTATTCAAACGCATTCTGATTACTCCTCAACTTTAACCATGTAGAAAACCTTGTTGATCATGCCGCGTACACACGGAGTATCTTCAAGTTCTACAGTATGGTTGATTTTACGAAGGCCCAAACCCTTTAGACACGCTTTGTGCTTAGGTAGGCGACCGATTGAGCTTTTAGTTTGAGTAACTTTAATAGTTGCCATGGTGTTCTTACTCCGAAATAGATTCAACAGTTAGACCACGTTTAGCAGCAACCATTTCTGGCGACTTCATGCTACCTAGTGCATCGATCGTAGCACGAACGATGTTGATAGGGTTCGTAGAACCGTATGCTTTAGATAGTACGTTGTGTACACCTGCTACTTCTAGTACTGCACGCATCGCACCACCTGCGATAACACCTGTACCTTCTGCAGCTGGCTGCATGTAAACTTTAGAGCCCGAGTGGCGACCTTTAACCGGGTGGAAAAGAGTGCCTTCGTTAAGCGCGATAGTAGTCATGTTACGACGCGCTTTTTCCATTGCTTTTTGAATCGCTGCAGGTACTTCACGAGCTTTGCCGTAACCGAAACCTACGCGACCGTTACCGTCACCAACTACTGTTAGTGCAGTAAAGCTCATGATTCGACCACCTTTAACCGTTTTAGAAACACGATTAACTGCGATTAGCTTTTCTTGCAAATCATTCGCTTGAACTTGTTGTTCTTTAGCCATCTTCCAACCCTACCTTAGAATTTCAGACCAGCTTCGCGAGCAGATTCTGCTAGCGCCGCCACTCGACCGTGGTATTGGAAACCAGAACGATCAAATGCAACTGAATCTACGCCTTTTTCAATAGCGCGTTCTGCAACAGCTTTACCTACTGCTTTAGCTGCATCGATGTTACCAGTGTTCTTAACTTGCTCACGGATCGCTTTTTCTACAGTAGAAGCTGCTGCGATAACCTCAGAGCCGTTTGATGCGATAACCTGAGCGTACACGTGACGAGGAGTACGGTGTACTACTAGGCGAGTTGCACCCAGTTCTGCAATCTTACGACGTGCGCGTGTAGCACGACGGATGCGAGATGCTTTCTTATCCATAGTGTTACCTTACTTCTTCTTAGCTTCTTTAGTACGCACATTTTCATCTGCGTAACGAACACCTTTACCTTTATAAGGCTCAGGCTCACGGTAAGAACGAATGTCAGCCGCAACCTGACCAACTAATTGCTTGTCACAACCAGTGATCACGATTTCAGTTTGGCTTGGACACTCAGCTTTAATACCCGCTGGCAATTCATGCTCAACTGGGTGAGAGAAGCCAAGAGTTAGGCCTACAGCGTTGCCTTTGATAGCAGCACGGTAACCAACACCCTTAAGAGTTAGCTTCTTAGTAAAGCCTTCAGTAACGCCAACAACCATGTTGTTAACTAGAGCGCGAGCAGTACCTGCTTGTGCCCATGCGTTAACAACACCTTCGCGAGGACCGAAAGTAAGATTGTTTTCTTCCTGAGCAACAACTACCGCAGCGTTAAGAACGCGAGATAGTTCGCCTTTAGCACCTTTTACAGTGATTTCTTGGCCGTTTAGTTTCACCTCTACGCCAGCTGGAATAGCGACAGGTGCTTTAGCAACACGAGACATAGTCTACTCCTATTAAGCTACGTAACAGATGATTTCACCACCAAGACCTGCTTTACGTGCAGCGCGGTCTGACATAAGACCCTTGGAAGTTGAAACGATTGCAACACCAAGACCACCCATTACAGAAGGAAGTTGATCTTTCTTCTTGTAAACACGTAGACCTGGACGAGAAACACGTTTAAGTTGCTCGATTACTGGTTTAGCTTGGAAGTACTTAAGAGTAACTTCTAGCTCAGGTTTTGCTTCGCCTTCAACAGCGAAGTCAGTGATGTAACCTTCAGCTTTTAGTAGTGCAGCAATTGCAACTTTAAGCTTTGAAGAAGGCATTTTAACAGCAACTTTGTTTGCTGCCTGACCGTTACGAACGCGGGTCAGCATATCCGAAATCGGATCTTGCATGCTCATATGATTTACTCCAAATGATTAAGTGGCAATTACCAGCTAGCCTTACGAAGTCCTGGAATCTCGCCTTTCATGCAAGCTTCACGAACTTTGATACGGCTTAGACCGAACTTACGTAGGTAACCGTGTGGACGACCAGTTTGGTTACAACGGTTGCGCTGACGTGATGCACTTGAATCACGTGGAAGAGATTGCAATTTAAGAACTGCGTTCCAACGATCTTCTTCAGATGCGTTTACATCGCTGATGATAGCTTTAAGCGCAGCACGCTTTTCAGCGAACTTAGCTACTAGCTTCGCACGTTTTGCTTCACGTGCTTTCATTGAATTTTTAGCCATAACAGTAACCCTTCACCTTACTTACGGAATGGGAAGTTAAAGGCAGCCAGCAGAGCACGGCCTTCCTCATCAGTACCAGCAGACGTCGTAATAGTGATGTCTAGACCGCGTACTCGATCAACTTTATCAAAGTCGATTTCCGGGAAGATGATTTGCTCGCGAACGCCCATGCTGTAGTTACCGCGTCCGTCAAAAGACTTAGCGCTAACGCCACGGAAGTCACGTACACGTGGAAGAGCGATGTTAATTAAACGCTCAAGAAAATCCCACATACGTTCGCCACGCAAGGTTACTTTACAACCGATAGGGTAGCCTTCGCGGATTTTGAAACCTGCAACAGATTTACGCGCTTTAGTGATAAGTGGCTTTTGACCAGAGATCGTTGCCATATCAGCAGCTGCGTTTTCTAGCAGTTTCTTATCGTTGATTGCTTCACCAACACCCATGTTTAGGGTGATTTTCTCGATTCTAGGGACTTGCATGACGCTTGTGTAGCTAAACTGTTTGGTCAGTTCAGCGACTACAGACGACTTGTAGTAATCATGCAGTTTCGCCATAGTAGAACTCCAAATTACTTCTATTAGTTAGAAACGATTTCGTTGTTAGATTTAAAGAAACGAACTTTCTTACCATCTTCAAAACGGAAACCGATACGGTCAGCTTTACCAGTAGCTGCGTTAAAGATTGCAACGTTAGAAGCATCAATAGCTGCTTCTTGTTCAACGATGCCACCTTGTTGACCTAGAGCCGGAACCGGCTTTTGGTGCTTCTTAACAAGGTTGATACCTTCAACGATAACTTTACCAGTTGCTAGAACCTTAGTTACTTTACCTTTCTTGCCTTTATCTTTACCAGCAAGAACGATTACTTCGTCGTTACGACGGATTTTAGCTGCCATTTCTACGTGCTCCTTACAGAACTTCTGGAGCCAGTGAAACGATCTTCATGAACTTATCGCCACGAAGTTCACGTGTCACAGGGCCAAAGATACGTGTACCGATTGGTTGCTCAGTGTTGTCGTTCAACAATACGCAAGCATTACGGTCGAAGCGAATGACAGAACCGTCTGGACGACGAACGCCTTTGCGAGTGCGCACGACAACCGCCTTCAGAACATCACCTTTCTTAACTTTACCGCGAGGAATTGCTTCCTTAACAGTAACTTTGATGACGTCACCGATATGTGCATAACGGCGGTGTGAGCCACCCAGGACCTTAATACACATTACCTTGCGCGCGCCAGAGTTATCAGCTGCGTCAAGTGTACTTTGCATTTGGATCATTGTTAGTGCTCCGCTAAATATTAATAACTAGACCCATCACGGGTCGGGCTGCCTCTTTAAAAGGGACGCGAATTGTACCACCCTTTTTTGTGATTGGGTAGTCAAAAAATAAACGGCCCCAAAATAATTTTGGAGCCGTTTAACATCATAGAATTAGCTAAGGATTAGCCTTTCGCTTTTTCTACAACTTTTACCAGAGTCCAAGACTTAGTCTTAGACAGTGGACGACATTCACGAATCTCAACAGTATCGCCTAGGCCACACTCGTTGTTCTCGTCATGTGCGTGAACTTTAGTCGTGCGCTTTACGAACTTGCCGTAAATTGGGTGTTTAACCATGCGCTCGATAGCAACAGTGATAGACTTGTCAGCCTTGTTGCTAACTACACGACCAAATGAAGTACGAATTTTGTCGCTCATTATGCGCCTGCCTTCTCAGTCAATACGGTTTTCACACGTGCGATATCACGACGTACAGCTTTCAGAGTATGAGTTTGCTGTAGCTGACCAGTTGCAGCTTGCATGCGCAAGTTGAACTGTTCGCGTAGCAAATTCAATAGCTCAGCGTTAAGCTCTTCAACGCTTTTTTCGCGTAGATCTTGTGCTTTCATCACATCACCTGCTTAGTTACAAACGTAGTTTTGAATGGCAGTTTACGCGCCGCTAGACGGAACGCTTCACGAGCCAATTCTTCAGGTACACCACCCATTTCGTACATAACCTTACCAGGTTGGATTTGGGCTACCCAGTACTCAACGTTACCTTTACCCTTACCTTGACGAACTTCAAGTGGTTTTTCTGTGATAGGTTTGTCTGGGAACACACGGATCCAGATTTTACCTTGACGCTTAACGTGACGTGTCATTGCACGACGTGCCGCTTCGATTTGACGAGCAGTTAGACGGCCACGGCCAGTTGCTTTAAGACCGAATTCGCCGAAGCTTACATCAGTACCTTTAGCTAGACCACGGTTACGACCAGTCTGAACCTTACGGAACTTAGTACGTTTAGGTTGTAGCATCTGTCGACTCCTTACTTACGGCCTTTGCGCTGCTTCTTAGGCTTGTCGCCTTTAGGCTCTACAGCGTTAGCTGCTGGCATGCCGCCTAGGATCTCACCTTTGAAGATCCAAACTTTAATGCCGATTACACCGTATTGAGTGTGAGCCGAAGAAGTTGCGTAATCAATGTCAGCACGTAGAGTGTGTAGAGGTACACGACCTTCACGGTACCACTCTGAACGTGCGATTTCAGCGCCGCCTAGACGACCACTTACTTCTACTTTGATACCTTTAGCACCTAGACGCATAGCGTTTTGTACCGCGCGCTTCATAGCACGACGGAACATCACACGACGCTCTAGCTGAGACGCGATGCTGTCACCAACAAGTTGCGCATCTAGTTCAGGCTTACGTACTTCAGCGATGTTAATTTGCGCTGGTACACCTGCAATTTTAGCTACTGCTGCGCGTAGCTTCTCAACGTCTTCACCTTTCTTACCGATAACAACGCCTGGACGAGCAGTGTGAATAGTCACACGGATGCTCTTAGCAGGACGCTCGATAACGATGCGTGATAGAGACGCTTTTTTCAGTTCACTTGTAAGGAACTGACGTACCTTGAAGTCGCCGTCTAGGTTGTCAGCGAAATCTTTGGTGTTAGCAAACCATGTAGCATTCCAAGGCTTAACGATGCCAAGACGAATACCATTTGGATGTACTTTCTGACCCATTGCTTACTCTCCTAGTCTCTTAGCGATCTGCTACAACAACAGTGATGTGGCTTGAACGCTTCAAGATACGATCCGCACGACCTTTAGCACGAGGCATAATACGCTTCATGATAGGGCCTTCATCTACGAAGATCTTTGCGACACTTAGATCGTCAATATCTGCACCTTCATTGTGCTCCGCGTTCGCGATAGCTGACTCAAGAACTTTCTTAACTAGGTCAGCAGCTTTTTTGTTGCTGAAAGTTAGGATTTCTAGAGCTTGGTCAACTGATTTACCACGGATTTGATCCGCAACTAAGCGAGCTTTCTGAGGCGAAATGCGAGCAAAGTTATGTTTAGCTAGTGCTTCCATCATCTACTCCTTAACGCTTCTTAGCTTTCTTATCCACGACGTGGCCGCGGTAAGTACGAGTTGGTGCAAATTCACCCAGTTTGTGACCGATCATTTCTTCGGTAACGAAAACTGGTACGTGCTGACGACCATTATGGACAGCGATGGTCAAACCGATCATCGTAGGGATGATCATTGAACGACGGGACCAAGTCTTAATAGGCTTTTTGTCTCCGCTTTCCACCGCTTTCTCTACCTTCTTCAGCAAGTGTAGGTCAATAAATGGACCTTTCTTGAGAGAACGTGGCATGGCGATTCCTCTTTATATAGATTACTTGTTACGACGACGTACGATGTACTTGTCGGTGCGTTTGTTCTTACGAGTCTTGAAGCCTTTAGTTGGCTGACCCCATGGTGAAACTGGGTGACGACCACCAGAAGTACGGCCTTCACCACCACCGTGTGGGTGGTCTACTGGGTTCATCACAACACCACGAACGGTTGGACGAACACCACGCCAGCGGCTAGCACCAGCTTTACCAAGTTCACGTAGCATGTGCTCAGAGTTACCAACTTCACCGATTGTTGCACGGCCTTCAGAAAGTACTTTGCGCATTTCGCCAGAACGTAGACGGATAGTTACGTATGCACCGTCGCGAGCAACGATTTGAGCATATGCACCAGCCGAACGAGCTAGCTGACCACCTTTACCAGGCTTAAGTTCAACGTTGTGTACAGTTGAACCTACTGGGATGTTACGCATTGGAAGTGCGTTACCAGCTTTGATTGGTGCGTCTGCACCAGACTGGATAGCATCACCAGCTTGAACACCTTTAGGTGCTAGGATGTAACGACGCTCACCGTCTGCGTACAGAACTAGAGCGATGTTAGCGCTACGGTTTGGATCGTATTCTAGACGTTCAACTTTCGCTGGGATACCGTCTTTAGTACGTTTAAAGTCAATTACACGGTAGTGGTGCTTGTGACCACCGCCGATGTGACGTACTGTAATACGACCGTTGTTGTTACGACCACCGTTCTTAGAGTTTTTCTCTAGAAGAGGTGCGTATGGCTTGCCCTTGTGTAGGTCAGCGTTAACAACTTTAACAACGTGACGACGACCAGGGGAAGTCGGCTTACATTTAACAATAGCCATTTCTCAACTACTCCTGTTATTCCGCGCCGCCAACGAAGTCAAGATCTTGACCTTCTTTCAAAGTAACGTACGCTTTCTTAACGTCGCTGCGGCGACCTTGGCGTAGACCTTGACGTTTGGTCTTACCCTTAGTGATAAGAGTATTTACAGACTTAACTTCAACTTCAAATAGCTTTTCTACAGCTGCTTTGATCTCTTTTTTAGTAGCATCTTTAGCTACTTTGAAAACGATAGTGTTCGCTTTCTCAGCTGCCATAGTTGCTTTTTCAGAGATGTGCGGAGCACGTAGAACTTTTAGGATACGCTCTTCAGTGATCATGCTAGCATCTCCTCAACTTGCTTAACTGCTTCAGCAGTAATTACAACCTTGTCGAACGCGATTAGCGATACTGGGTCGATACCAGCAACGTCACGTGCGTCAACTTTGTATAGGTTACGAGCAGCTAGGAATAGATTCTCATCTACTTCGCTAGTCACGATAAGCGCGTCAGTTAGCTCAAGCTCTTTAAGCTTAGCTACAAGCTCTTTAGTCTTTGGTGCTTCTACTGAGAAGTTATCAACAACGATTAGACGCTCTTGACGAACAAGCTCAGAAAGAATGCTCTTCATAGCACCACGGTACATTTTTTTGTTTACTTTTTGGCTGTGATCTTGTGGTTTCGCAGCAAAAGTAACACCACCTGTACGCCAGATTGGGCTACGGATTGTACCAGCACGTGCACGGCCAGTACCTTTTTGACGCCATGGCTTAGCGCCACCGCCAGCAACTTCTGAACGTGTTTTTTGAGCACGAGTACCTTGACGAGCACCTGCTGCATACGCAACAACTACTTGGTGTACAAGAGCTTCGTTAAACTCACGTCCGAAAGTAGTTTCGGAAACAGTTAGTGCATCAGCACCTTTAACCATTAGTTCCATTACTTACTCCTGAGACGTTATGCTTTAACAGCTGGTTTAACGATCACGTTACCGCCAGTTGCGCCAGGGACTGCACCTTTAATAAGAAGCAGGTTGCGCTCAGCGTCAACACGTACGATCTCTAGGTTTTGAGTCGTTACACGCTCAGCACCCATGTGACCTGCCATTTTCTTGCCTTTAAATACGCGACCTGGAGTCTGACATTGACCGATAGAACCAGGAGCACGGTGAGACAATGAGTTACCGTGAGTCATATCTTGAGTAGAGAAGTTCCAACGCTTAACAGCGCCTTGGAAGCCTTTACCTTTAGATGTACCAGTAACGTCTACTTTCTTAGTTTCGTTGAACAGTTCAACAGTTAGTTCAGCACCAACTTCAAACTCTTCACCGTTTTCCAAACGGAATTCCCAAAGACCGCGACCAGCTTCAACACCTGCTTTCGCAAAGTGGCCAGCTTCTGGCTTAGAAACACGGTTAGCTTTCTTAGCACCAGTAGTTACCTGGATTGCTGCGTAGCCGTCAGTTTCAAGTGTACGAACTTGAGAAACACGGTTAGCTTCAACCTCAACAACTGTTACTGGGATAGAAACGCCTTCTTCAGTAAATACGCGGGTCATACCCACTTTACGACCGATTAGACCAATCATTCTTCTAATCTCCCTTAACCTAGGCTAATTTGTACGTCAACGCCCGCAGCAAGGTCTAGACGCATCAGAGCATCAACAGTTTTGTCTGTTGGCTCAACGATGTCGATTAGACGTTTGTGAGTACGGATTTCGTACTGATCACGAGCATCTTTGTTAACGTGTGGAGAGATAAGAACTGTGAAACGCTCTTTACGAGTAGGTAGTGGGATTGGACCACGAACCTGTGCGCCAGTGCGCTTAGCTGTTTCAACGATTTCCGCTGTAGAAGCATCGATTAGTTTGTAATCGAAAGCTTTTAGGCGGATACGGATACGTTGGTTCTGCATGAGACAGAGCTCCAATATTAAAAATTACACAAACAATATCGCCACTCACACTCGCAAAAGCGAGAGAATGCCGATTGATTTATGTGAAACCGTAACTTCCAAGATTAGGAAGTATTGTCAGTTAATTTTCGATTAACTACCCCTACATACCAGAATCACGTCTGGGGATAGTTATTCCGAAGAATAAGTAGCTAATTGTATTAACCGCGAACATAAGCTGAGTCTACATTACCTGAAATATCAAAGAGATAAATCAGCTCCTCTTCGCTCATTGGTTCACAACTGGCTTAACCAGTGCGCTGCATTATACAGATCACAGTTTGACATGCAAGGGCTGTGTGAAAAATAAACGAAGAGAGCTCAAGCTGACTCATTTGTCATGCTGTGGCTTACTGACAAATAAAAAGCGCAGGCTGAACAAACAGCCTGCGCTTCCTGTCAATCAAACCAAATGACTAACTAAGCAAGTCTCTGGCGAACGGCCTCAAACAGACACACACCCGATGCGACTGACACATTCAAGCTCGAAACACTGCCTGCCATTGGGATCTTGATTAGGTCATCACAAGTTTCACGTGTCAGGCGACGCATGCCATCGCCTTCAGCTCCCATGACGATCGCAAGAGGCCCAGTTAACTTAGCTTGGTAGATGTCATGTGTCGCTTCCCCGGCCGTACCGACAAACCAGATCCCCTGCTCTTGCAACGCACGCATAGTACGAGCAAGGTTGGTTACACGAACCAAAGGCACCGTTTCTGCTGCGCCACATGCGACTTTGCTTACCGTAGCCGTAATGTTCGCGGATTTGTCCTTGGGAACAATCACCGCAGCCACACCCGCGGCATCGGCATTACGTAGACACGCACCTAAGTTATGCGGATCGGTGACTCCATCCAATACCAGCAATAATGGTGCGGAATGTTGGGCAAGGATGTCATCGAGGTCATTTTCATTCAGCTGCTTGGCAGGCTTCACCTTGGCCATAATACCTTGGTGGTTAGCGCCACGAGCTTTATCATCCAGAGTCTTACGTGTCATTTGCTGAATCGACACGCCACACATCTGGAGTTCATTTAGGATTGGCATTAAACGGTCATCTTGACGACCCTTTAATACAAAGGCTTCAACAAAGCGCTCAGGCTCTTTTGCCAGTACCGCTTTTACTGCGTGAATGCCGTAAATAAATTCATTACTCATTAATTTATCCGATTACTGTTTTTTACCACGCGCTTTCTTCACTTTATTGCGTGGTTTTTTCTTACGCGCTTTATCTGAAGGTTTCTTCGAGGCTTTACTGCCTTTACCTTCTTCCTGGCTGCCATCCGGGCGTTTAGTTGGTTCGACCATAGGCTTAGCTTTGTCTACTGAACGTCGACCATTCGCTGCCGCGTTTTTTTTCGCCTTAGCTTTTTTCTGTGCCTCGGCTGCGCGTTTTTTGGCTGTTTTTCCTTTGCCGCGTAGCTTACGACTAGTTTCGACTAATTCAAAGTCAATTTGTCGATCATCTAGATTTACAGACAGCACTTTCACTTTCACTGCATCACCTAGACGATAGATGGCACCGAAGCTCTCACCGATCAATCGCTGTCCAATTGGGTCGAACTGGTAGTAGTCGTTTGCCAGTGTAGAAATATGCACTAGCCCGTCAATATGCAGTTCGGTTAATCGGACAAAGAAGCCAAAGCCAGTCACATTAGCAATCACGCCTTCCAGCTCTTCACCAACGTGGTCTTGCATGTACTCACATTTGAGCCAATCAGACACTTCCCGCGTCGCATCATCGGCACGACGTTCAGTCATCGAACACTGCTCACCGTAGAAATCCATGTCATCAAAGGAATAGTGGAAGCCGCCCGTAGGTGTCCAACGGTCTTTCAGCGTTCCATTCTCTTTTGCGATTAAATATTTGATCGCACGATGAAGTAAAAGGTCAGGGTAACGACGAATAGGTGAAGTAAAGTGCGCATAGCGTTTCAATGCCAGACCGAAGTGACCACAGTTATCGGCGTTGTACACCGCCTGCTTCATTGAGCGAAGCAGCATAGTCTGGATCAACTCTTTATCTTGGCGTTGGCCAATCTGTCTAACTAAATCGGCGTAATCTGTTGGTGATGGTTCCAAGCCACCTTTCAGGTCTAACCCAAGCTCACTGAGAAAATCACGGAACCCTGTCAAGCGCTGTTCGCCTGGAGATTCGTGAATTCGATATAGTGCCGGCTCTTTGGCTTTTTCAACCAACGACGCTGACGCGATGTTAGCCAGAATCATACACTCTTCAATGATCTTATGAGCGTCATTGCGAATCACTGGTTCAATACTGTCGATCTTACGCTCTGCATTGAAGATGAATTTGGTTTCAACAGTTTCAAACTCAATGGCGCCACGGTTGTCCCGCGCATGCTTAAGCACTTTGTACATCTTGTGCAGTTCTTCAAGATGAGGAACCAAAGGTTGGTATCGCTGACGTAGCTCTTCGTCACCTTCAAGAATATGGTGCACTTTGTTGTAGGTCAGGCGCGCATGCGAGTTCATCACTGCTTCGTAATGCTTATATCCGGAGAGCTTACCTGACTCAGAAATGGTCATTTCACACACCATACACAGGCGGTCAACTTGTGGGTTTAGCGAACACAAGCCGTTAGACAGCACTTCCGGTAACATTGGCACCACTTGTGATGGGAAATAGACCGAGTTACCGCGATTGATGGCTTCCTTATCCAATGCAGAATCTGGGCGGACGTAGTAACTCACATCGGCAATCGCAACCCAAAGGCGCCAGCCGCCGCTTTTCTTCGCTTCACAATAAACCGCATCATCAAAGTCACGCGCATCTTCACCATCAATAGTGACAAGCGGAAGTTCACGCAAATCGACACGACCTTGCTTGGCCTCTTCTGGCACTTCTTCACCGAGCCCTTCGATTTGCTTATCCACTTCTTCAGGCCACTCGTGAGGAATTTGGTGAGTGCGAATCGCGATCTGTGTTTCCATTCCCGGCGCCATATTCTCGCCCAGAACTTCGATCACTTTGCCCATCATGCCACGCGAACGAGAACCGCGCTCGGTGATTTCAATCACAACGACATTGCCCATTCGAGCACCTGCACGCAGCTCATTGGGGATGAGAATATCTTGGCTGATACGAGAATCATCTGGCACAACGTAGGAATAGCCATACTCCATAAAGAAGCGACCCACGATTTGCGTCTGACGCTCCTCAAGTACCCGAACTAAACGACCTTCTTTTCTTCCTCGCTTCGAGTTCTGTGTTGGCTGGACTAAAACATAGTCACCATGCAGAACACTTTTCATCTGATGGTGAGGCAGTACTACATCGTTATCTTTGCCCACACTCCCTTCAGGTCGCACCCAGCCATGACCATCTTTGTGTCCGATAACGTAACCTTTCACCATTTCGAGTTTTTCTGGCAAGGCATAGCACTGACGACGCGTGAACACCAGTTGACCGTCACGCTCCATCGCTCTTAATCTGCGGCGTAAACCTTCATACTGCTCTTCACCTTCTAGATGTAGAGCTTCAAACAGATCATTGCGATTCAAAGGAACACCAGCTTGTTCAAGAAATTCAAGAATGAACTCTCGACTTGGAACAGGGTTTTCATAGTTCTCTGATTCGCGAGCTGCAAATGGATCGTTTGGGGTGCTTTCTGACATAGGCGCGCCTAATTAAACAAGGAAGGTAATTAAAGCTAGTATATCCGACTCACTTACTAAGCTACAGGAGAGTTAGATTAAAAAGCCAAATTCTCGCTCTATTTTCATAACTTACCATCTATGATCACAATCTTTTACAACGTACGTTAAAGATCACACATTAGTGAAAATGACAAAGCAAACGATTGCAATGGTAAAGTTTAACTTTATTATTCAGTCAAATTTTACTGTCCATATTTAGGTTTCGTTATGAGTATTAAACGTTCTTTACTCGCTGCCACAATCGCTGGGTTATGTTCTTTTTCTGTTTCTGCGGCTGAAAAAGCCGATTTAATGATCACAGATGCCATGGTTCTGACCATGAACCAGGATAAACAAGTGTTCGAGAAAGGTACGGTTGTCATCAAAGGTAACCAGATCCTAGCCGTTGGTGACCAGTCGCTTGAAAAGCAGTACCAAGCAAAGAAAACGCTTGATGTGGATGGCGACATTGTGATGCCGGGGCTAATCAACACCCATACCCATGTTTCAATGACGGTATTCCGTTCACTTGCGGATGATGTACCCGATCGTTTACATCGTTATATCTTCCCGCTGGAGGCTAAGCTTGTCTCTCGCGATATGGTGCGCATTGGTGCCAACCTCGGTAACGTCGAAATGGTCAAAGGAGGCGTAACAACTTATGCCGACATGTACTACTTTGAGGATGAAGTGGCTAAGACTGTCGATAAAATCGGTATGCGAGCCATTCTTGGTGAAACAGTGATTAAATTCCCTGTTGCTGATGCGGCTAATGCAGAAGAAGGGATTCAATACGCACTCAACTTTATTGAAGAATACAAAGACCACCCACGTATTACACCCGCTTTCGCACCGCATGCCCCTTACACCAATACGACTGAAACTCTGCAGAAGATTGCCAAGCTGTCATTGGAAAAGGATGTGCCGGTCATGATTCACCTTGCAGAATCGCATCGTGAAGAAGAAAAAATTGCAGAGCGAGCTGAAGGCATGTCTCCCGTTGAGTACATGGATAGCATTGGTGCTCTCAACAAGAACTTGGTTGGCGCACATATGATTCTGGTCGATGACAAAGACATTGAACTGGTTAAGCAATCGGATATGGGCGTTGCCCATAACATGAGTGCCAACATCAAGTCAGCAAAAGGCGTATCACCAGCGCTTAAGATGTACGATGAAAATGTTCGTATCGGTTTAGGTACTGACGGTCCAATGTCGGGCAACACTCTAAGCACGATTGATGAGTTCAACCAAGTTGCTAAGGTTCACAAGTTGGTCAACAAAGACCGTGCAGCAATGCCACCGATTAAAGTCATCGATATGGCGACCATGGGCGCCGCGAAAGCACTGCATATGGAAGATAAGATTGGTTCTCTAGAAGCGGGCAAGCTGGCAGATATCATCGTTGTTGATACCAAAGCACCTAATATGGTTCCAGTCTACAACCCATACTCTGCCTTGGTTTATTCAGCGAACTCCGGCAACGTTCGTCACACCATCGTTGATGGGAAAATCCTGATGAAAGACCGCGACATGCTCACAGTCGATGAAGACGCGATTCGCAAAGAAGCGCTGGAGTTTACCAAAGTCGTACGTGAAACCGTGATTGAATCAGGTGAAGTGGTTCAATAATCACCTGCTCTAGAAGTAACAACGCCCAACATATGCTGGGCGTTGTTGTATAACCTGAGTGCAGTCAGATTATCGCTTTACCAGAAAGTATCGCGTTTTTTGGCTCTGGCGATAATATTCTGTGGCATTCTCCGCTCTAAGCCTTGCCGCAGAATTGAAATTCGTTTGTGCGTGCGCTGATCCGCCGTCACGGAGTTATACAGCCAGCGATACGCATCTTCATAATCCAACGGGCTGCCATAATCACGTAGTAGCAGTTCTGCCAAATGAATGCGAGCATTCAGGTTGCCCATTGCAGCCGCTTCGCGCAGGTAAGGGATCGCACGCTCTTTGTCCTGCTGAACTAAAGTTCCGCGCGAGTAATAGCGACCAAGCTGCTCCAACGCTGCAGGTAACCCCTGGTGCGCCGCATTTTCCATATAGTACAAGCCCAGTTCGACATCCTGCTCGACACAGACCCCCACGCCAGCATGTCACCATACAAAAACTCGTAGGATGGCAGGCTGATCCGGGTCGCTCGAGCGACGATATCTTCAACTAATTGGCAACTGTCTGCTTTAACTTGTTCTAAATGTTTGTTTTCGTTGATCAGTTTTATCAGTTCAGCTTCGGTATATATGGGAATAGGCTCACCGATTTCAGCAAGCTCATTGGCATTAGCCACAGAAGCCCCAAACAAAAATACCATCGAAGCAGCTAACTTTCTTAGCTTCATTGTCTGCACTCTTTGACTTCGATAATGTCTCCACCTGTCTACTCACCAAGACAGGTTATACAAGCTGGGTTCTTAGCAACCTGTATCTTTAGGATTAACCAAACAAACGGCAATCTTGATACCTGTATCGGCAACGGCTGCTAACTCTTTAATCAAAATTGCCGACGACTGGCAAAAACTTGCCACTGTCAGTATAGATAATGCATGAAAATTGAGCATAAAAAAACCAGCGCTAATGCGCTGGTTTTTGCAATCATTGATAACAATCAGAATTAAGCTTCGTAAGGGTGAACCTTGATGATTGTTTCGTTACGGTCTGGGCCAGTAGAGATAATATCCACTGGAACACCCGTTAGCTCTTCGATACGTTTGATGTAGTCTAGAGCTGCTTGTGGAAGCGCGTCGATAGACTTAGCACCAAATGTTGTCTCAGACCAACCTGGCATTGTTTCGTAGATTGGCGTTGCTTCTTCGAATGACTCAGCTGCCATTGGAGAAACTTCTAGGATAGCGCCATCTTTCATCTTGTAACCAGTACAGATCTTGATCTCTTTCAGACCATCAAGAACGTCAAGTTTAGTCAGACACATGCCTGTTAGTGAGTTGATTTGGATTGCACGGCGCATTGCCACTGCATCAAACCAACCAGTACGACGTAGACGACCAGTTGTTGCGCCAAACTCGTGGCCAACATCACCTAGGTGTTTACCAACTGGATCTTGCTTGTCTTGACCATCGTAAAGCTCTGTTGGGAAAGGACCTGAACCAACACGAGTACAATACGCTTTAGTGATACCAAGGATGTAACCGATATGACGAGGGCCAAAACCAGAACCTGCAGCAACACCACCAGCCGTCGTGTTAGAAGACGTTACGTATGGATAAGTACCGTGGTCGATATCAAGTAGTGTACCTTGAGCGCCTTCGAACATGATCTTGTCGCCGCGCTTACGTGCTGCGTCTAGTTCGTCGGTTACGTCCATTACCATTGAAGTAAGAAGGTCTGCGTAACCCATGCACTGCTCAAGTACTTCTTCGTAGCTTACTGTTTCTGCTTTGTAGAAGTGCTCCAGCTGGAAGTTATGGAATTCCATCACTTCTTTTAGTTTCTCAGCGAACATTTCTTTATCGAAAAGATCACCAACGCGTAGACCGCGACGAGCCACTTTATCTTCGTAAGCTGGACCGATACCACGACCCGTTGTACCGATAGCTTTCGCGCCACGAGCGATTTCACGTGCGTTGTCGATAGCGATGTGGTACGGAAGAATTAGAGGACAAGCTTCAGAAACGAAAAGACGCTCGCGTACTGGAATACCGCGCTCTTCAAGAGGCTTCATTTCTTTAAGGAGAGCTTCAGGCGATAGTACTACGCCATTACCGATAACACATTTTACGTTATCGCGAAGAATACCTGATGGAATTAAGTGAAGAACGGTTTTTTCACCGTCAATGACTAGAGTGTGACCTGCGTTGTGACCGCCTTGGTAGCGAACCACGTATTTTGCATCTTCAGTTAAAAGGTCTACGATTTTACCTTTACCTTCGTCACCCCATTGGGTGCCCAGAACGACTACGTTATTTCCCATCTTTCCAAGTCTGATTGCTAGTTAAAAATGGATTCTAGCACTGAATCACACTTCTTGCAGTCATTTTTTAATCATAGAAGTGTAATGAAGCACTAACCCTTTGTTAGTGCTACTATTAGGGGTCGTTTTGACCCTACTCATCGGCATAAATCTTCACTAGCAGGCTGCCATCTGCGCCAATGCTCGCTCGGTACATACCACTGCTGTTCATTGCAAAGTGAACACGTCCATCACCGTCAATGGCGATCAGCCCCCCTTCGCCGCCCATGGTCTTCAACTCGCCTTGGATCACAGTCTCGCAGGCCGTATGAACATCTTCCTTGAGATAACGCATCCGTGCTGCCACATCACTCGCGACAGTCTTGCGAATAAAGTATTCCCCCATTCCGGTGGTCGATACCGCCACGTTACCATTTTCGGCAAACGTACCCGCGCCAATGATGGAAGAATCCCCCACTCGACCGTACTTTTTGTTGGTCACACCACCAGTACTGGTGGCTGCCGCTAAATTGCCTTGCTTATCCAGCGCAACAGCACCGACTGTGCCGTATTTCTTGTCATCCGGGTATTTCGACTCGGATAAGGCAAATAGGCCTTTCTCTTTCATCGACTGCAGTTGGTCATAGCGTCGGTCAGTGACGAAGTAATCTTGTTCGGTGTATTGATGGCCCTGCTCAAAGGCAAACTCTTCGGCCCCATCTCCGATCAACAGTACATGGTTACTGTCTGTCATCACGTCACGAGCGAGCTCAATCGGGTTACGAATATGGCGCACGCCTGCAACAGCACCTGCATTAGCCTCTCTGCCGTGCATAACAGAAGCATCCATTTCGACGATTTCCTTGTGCGTTAACACTGAACCTCGGCCAGCGTTAAAGTTGACTGAGTCCTCCAGCACCTTCACCGCAGCAACGACCGCATCTATCGCATCACCACCAAGAGCAAGAACATCATGACCAGCACGAACGGACTTTTCTAAATCGTTGAGAATGTCCGCCTTTAACTCGTCACTCATCTGCTCACGTAAAATTGTTCCTGCGCCGCCATGAATCGCGATTGAAAATGGTTTGCTCACGTCTTACTCCTTTGCAGTGTGCTTTGCTCTCATCACACCTTAGATAAACAAAAAGCGCAAGCTAATCACTTAGCTTGCGCTTTAAAATCAACACCTGAGCACAGTACTCAGGTGGCCTGCTCTCTGTTAGTGAGAACCGCAGCTACCGCCACCACAGCAGCCATCTTTCTTCTCTTCAGCGTGGTCATGGTCACCGCCACAACAGCCACCTTCGTGATCGTGTGCACCAGCTTGGTGAACATGACCATGTTCGATTTCGTCTGCTGTCGCTTCACGTGTTGCAACAACTTCAACGTCAAATGTCAGCGTTTGGCCTGCAAGCATGTGGTTGCCGTCAACCACAACTTCATCACCGTCAACTTCTGTCACTTCTACTGGGATTGGACCTTGGTCTGTATCCGCTAGAAAACGCATGCCCACTTCAATCTGGTCAACACCCTGGAAAACATTCGCTGGTACACGTTGAACAAGCGCGTCGTTATGATCGCCGTACGCTTCTTCTGGAGACACTGTTACTGAAAACTGAGCGCCCGCTTCTTTACCTTCCAGTGCAGTTTCAAGACCTGTGATCAGGTTGTTGTTGCCGTGTAGGTAATCCAGTGGTGCTTCTGCTGTTGACTGATCAACCACTGCGCCATCTTCCAGTTTCACCTGGTAAGCAAGGCTTACTACTACGTTCTTTTCAATTTTCATAATGACTCCAAGGAGATAAAGAAACGGAGCAATTGAATTGCTCCGAATAACAATTTTCTATGTAGGGTATTATGGGGATCAAATAAAGAAACTCAATCAATCCGGCTTAAAAATACCGATCATCTCTTGTTGCGAGTGTTCAGTTTTCTCCACAGACTGCGGTTTACGCTGATCCTGATATTCGCACTCAACACACTCGACTAACTCAATATTATTTTCTATCCACCAGCGTAAGGTGTCTTGCTGAGAACATTTTGGGCAGCTCGCTCCAGCGATAAATCTTTTTTTCATTTGTTCATTCCACAACATAAACCTTCACCAGCATCGAATGTTTACCATGCTCTGGGAAGGTTTGGATTTAATCCCAGAAGTTCTTTGATTGCTGATCTTTTTCCATCTCGCGACCAAAAATTTCTTCCAGTTCTTTTCGGGCTTCTTTGGCTCTCATGGCCAATTGCTTGTCTTCGTGATGCTGAGGCAATAGTTCTTTCAACATCGCGTTATCTAATTTTCTAAAGTGCGCTTCGGCTCGCTTGGCCTGATATGGGTGCATACCGAGCTCGGTTAACGCTTGACGGCCTAGGTCCAACGCCCCAAGGAAAGTTTCCCTTGAGTAGTTATCTACCCCGTGGCTCAGAAGCTGATAGGCTTCAACCCGACTTCGTGCCCGCGCCAGTAATTTAAGATGCGGGAAATGGTACTGACACAAATCGACGATCTTCATGATCTCATCCGGCGAGTCGGTACAGATCACCATAGCTTCCGCTTTATCCGCTCCAGCAGCGCGCAGTAAGTCTAGCTGCGTGGCATCACCATAAAATACCTTGTAACCATACTTCCTAAGTAATTGGATTTGACTGGCGTCACTTTCAAGTACCGTCACGCGAATTTTGTTGGCGTACATCAGTCGGCCAACAATCTGACCAAAACGACCAAATCCGGCAATAATCACTCTTGGTTCACGGTTAACCACATCAGTGCGTAACGCTCCTGATTCATCAAAGTTCAAACCACGGGCATACCACTTACTTTGCGCCATCAATAACAGCGGAGTGGTGACCATAGACAAACTCACCACAACCAGTAGGAAAGCGGTTTGTTCCTGTGCCAATAAACCTTCCGCGCTTGCGGCGGTAAAAATTACAAACGCGAACTCACCACCCTGACTAAGAATGGCCGCCATCTTACTACGAGCTTTGGGTTTACTGCCTGCCAAGCGGGCTAAGAAGTAAAGAATGACCGCCTTGACAGCCACTAGCCCGAACACCGCCATCAGTACATTCCATGGCTCCAGTGCGAGCAAGCCTAAGTTCACCGCCATACCGACCGCAATAAAGAATAAACCTAGGAGTAGCCCTTTGAACGGCTCGATGGCAATTTCCAGCTCATGACGATACTCACTCTCTGCAAGGAGGACACCAGCAAGGAAAGTCCCTAGTGCCATAGAGAGACCAAGTTGCTGCATTAGCAGCGCAATTCCAATGACCAATAACAACGCAGCAACGGTAAACAGCTCGCGAACACCGCTAAGGACTACATAGCGAAACAGTGGGCGAAGTAAAAAGTGACCGCCGACCAGAAGGCCAATCACACCACCAAGCATCCACATCGCATCGAGCCAATCGCCTGCCGTATTCCCTGCCAGCACAGGCAAAATCGCCAGCATCGGAATCACCGCAATATCTTGGAAAAGCAACACGGCAAACCCTGACTGACCCGCTTCGCTCCCTGCCAGACCTCGCTCTTCAATCACTTTCAGCGCAATGGCGGTCGATGACAGCGCCAGCCCCATACCGATGACTAAGCTGGTTTGCCAACTGACTCCGGCGAGATTGGTTACACTCGCCAGCACGGCGGTGGTAATCACAACCTGTGCCCCGCCAAGCCCGAGAATTGGCCCTTTCATTTGCAACAGCTTTTTGGGATTCAGTTCGAGACCAATCAGGAAGAGCAGTAGAACCACACCAAATTCTGCAAAGTGAAGAATCGCTTCTACATCGCTAATAAGGCCTAGCCCCCATGGACCGATAGTAATACCAGCCAGCAGATAACCAAGTACAGACCCCAGTCCAAGACGCTGAGCCAATGGTACTGCCACTACTGCCGCGGTAAGAAAGATAACGCTGCTCTGAAGAAAATCATTTTCAAGTGCCATGAATTTCTCCTGAGGTTGAAGTCATAGTCGGGTTGAGCAGCCACTGGCGGTACTTCTCAGCGTGCTGGTAGCGGTCCATATCGGAGACATTTCGTGCCCAGTAGAGCACCAAAGGCTCAATCCACGCCATCTGGCACAAGGCTGCTGTTAGCTCAAACGGCTGCAAAATTTCTGACAATGGATACTTGTTGTAACCTTCACTGCCAAAGGCATCTTCGTTACCACCCGTAGTAATCACGCTACGCCAATGTTTGCCTTTTAGTGCTTCACCCTTACCATAAGCAAACCCCTTACCGAGCACTCGATCCATCCACTCTTTAAGTAATGCAGGACAAGAATACATGTACAAAGGGTGCTGAAAAACGATCACCTCATGATCCAGCAAACGCTGCTGCTCCGCGTCCACATCAATAAAAAAGTCGGGGTAATGCGCATAGAGATCATGCACAGTGACGTGATCAAGCGCGGTTATCTTCTTGATCATGACTTGGTTTGCGACAGAGCTTTGCGATTCAGGGTGAGCATAAATCACCAGCACTTTCGGTTTTTCAGGCGACTCAGTATTTAAATCGTTTACAGCCATTCCGTAAGCAGCCATCCTTTTGTTTTCAATACCTAAGTAGGCGTTAGGTACAATTTTATCGTTATCGGTTTGTTATACGTTGTTGTTAAGCATAACGCAATGATCGACATTTTATCTCATTCCCCCTACTATTCGACGCGACACGAGCAAGAATAAAGCACAAGATTATGATTACCTTTTCTGACATCCAGCTGCTACGTGGCGGCAAGCCACTACTGGATCAAACCTCAGCAACCATTCACCCGGGCGACAAAGTCGGTCTAGTCGGTAAAAACGGCTGTGGTAAATCTACCCTGTTTGCATTAATTAAAGACGAATTATCGATTGATGCAGGCAACTTCAGCAAACCTTCACATTGGGAGCTCGCTTGGGTTGCGCAGGAAACGCCGGCACTGGAACGTCCAGCACTGGAATACGTCATTGATGGTGATCGAGAATACCGCGCATTAGAAGCTCAGCTTCTTCAAGCAGAACAAGCGGATAACGGCACACTGGTGGCTGAACTGCATGGCAAGATTGAGACAATCGGCGGGTACAGTATTCGTGCTCGCGCTGCTGAGCTGCTTGATGGCTTAGGTTTCAGTCAGGAGCAGATGAGCTGGAACCTGACTCAGTTCTCTGGTGGTTGGCGCATGCGTCTCAACCTTGCTCAAGCACTTTTATGTCGCTCAGACTTACTACTGCTCGATGAGCCGACCAACCACTTAGACCTAGATGCGGTTATGTGGCTAGAGCGCTGGCTGCAAAACTACCCGGGGACACTGGTGTTGATCTCACACGATCGCGACTTCCTTGACCCGATCGTTGGTCGGATTATTCATATCGAGAACCAGCAGATGAACGAGTACACTGGTAACTACTCGTCATTCGAAGATCAGCGTGCGCAAAAACTGATCCTGCAACAAGCGCAGTATCAAAAGCAGCAGAAACAAATGGCGCACATGCAGAAGTATATCGACCGTTTCCGCTACAAAGCTTCCAAAGCGCGTCAGGCACAAAGCCGAATTAAAGCGTTAGATCGTTTGGAAAAGGTATTACCTGCTCAATTTGATAACCCATTCAGTTTCGAATTTCGCGATCCTGATTCGCTACCCAATCCCATAATCATGATGGATGAGGTGTCTGCGGGGTATGGTGACAACCTTATCTTGGAAAAAATTCGCCTCAATCTGGTTCCGGGGAGCCGTATTGGTCTGCTTGGCCGAAATGGTGCTGGTAAATCTACGCTGATTAAACTGCTGTCAGGTGAGCTCAACAGTCAAGGAGGCGATCTGACTTACTCGCAAGGGGTTAAGATTGGTTACTTCGCTCAGCACCAACTCGAAACCTTGCACCCTGAGGAAACGCCTCTCCAGCATATGATGCAAATCGCGCCGGATAAGAATGAACTGGAATTGCGTAATTACCTCGGCAGTTTCGGCTTTCAAGGTGATAAAGCATTAGAGAAAGTGGCGCCTTTCTCAGGGGGAGAAAAAGCACGCTTAGTGTTGGCACTGATCGTATGGCAAAAGCCCAACTTGCTGCTGCTCGATGAACCGACCAACCACTTAGACTTGGACATGCGTCAGGCCCTGACTCTCGCACTGCAAACATTTGAAGGGGCGATGGTGATTGTCTCGCACGACCGTTATCTCCTGCGCGCCACAACCGATGATCTTTATTTGGTCCATGATCGTCAGGTAGCACCATTCGATGGCGACCTGAACGATTACTATAAATGGCTGACAGAGCAGCAAAAAGCAGAGCGCCGTGAAGCACAATCTGCCCAGCCAGAAAAGAGCAGCACCCATAGCGCGGCTGCCAAGAAAGAGCAAAAACGCCGCGAAGCAGAATTTCGTAAACAAACCGCTCCGATTCGCAAGACATTGACCAAATTGGAAGCTCAGATGGAAACTTTGGGCACTCAATTAGCGGAAGCAGAGACGCAATTATCTGATAACTCACTGTATGAAGCGGAAAATAAAGCTAAACTTAATCAGGTATTAACCGCCCAGAGCCAAGCCAAAACCGAACTGGAAGACATCGAAATGGAGTGGATGGCACTGCAAGAAGATCTGGAGCAGATGGAACAGGAGTTTACTAGCCAATGAGCTCAAAGCACGTATCAGTATCGCTAACCCTAGAACGCTTATGGCAGTTCAGTCTGCAATATTACAGTGTTCGAGAAGTGAAAGATGCGTGCCTCAATTTACAAAACCAGTTCAAAGGTAATGTTAACCTGCTGCTGCTACTCAAATGGCTTGATGAGCAGCAGGCTGCCTTTCTCGATGAAGACTGGCATAAAGTCGAAGAGTGTCTAGGTCGTTCAGAAACCCTGTTACACAGCTATCGAGACCTACGTCGTAAACTCAAATCCCATGTAACGGATACCCTCTACAGAGAATCCTTACAGTTCGAATTACAACTTGAAAAGCAACAGCAGTCTGATCTGGTCGACTGCATAAACAGTATAGAATTACAGACGAATCAAGCTGAACCGCTGACGTTGAGATATTGTCGTCAGCTTGGCGGAGAACATTTGCACGACGTTTTTGCCCATTCCATCGATGACCTCACCCACTGATAGGCGTTCTTATGACTCAATTTATTGCTGCCAAAGGATTAGCCAATCCTCATCTGCAAACTCTGGCGCCGCGTTTTATTCGTAAGAAAGCGCTGTTTGAACCGCTTTGGCAAACGCTCAGCACACCGGATGGTGATTTTCTCGATCTGGCTTGGAGTGAAGACTGGCAAACCGAGCAAGCTAAGAAAAAGCCTGTGTTTGTCTTGTTTCATGGACTAGAAGGCTGCTTTTACAGTCCTTACGCGAATGGTTTGATGCACGCCTTTTCTCAACATGGCTGGCTGTCCGTGATGATGCATTTTCGCGGCTGCAGCGGTAAGCCTAACCATCGTGCACGAGCGTATCATTCAGGTGAAGTAGAAGATGCACGTTTCTTCCTTGAGCAGCTAAATCAACAGCTACCGAATCAAACTAAAGTCGCGGTAGGAATTTCTCTTGGTGGCAACATGCTGGCTAACTATCTGGCGCAATATAATCAAGAGCCCCTACTTTCTGCAGCGACCATCGTCTCGGCGCCGCTCGATCTATCAGCCTGTTCAGAGCGTATCGAGAAAGGCTTTTCCAAGGTGTACAAAACATACCTGCTCTCATCTTTGAAGAAAAATGCTCTGCGTAAACATCACCTAATTAAAGGCGAGCTCGATGTCTCTTACCAGAGCATTAAGCGTGTCACTAAGCTGTTTGAATTTGACGACTTAATTACCGCTCCTTTACATGGCTTTAAAGACGCACAGGATTACTATCAAAGGTGCTCCGGTATTCATCGACTCAAAGACATTCGCATACCGACACAAATCATTCATGCCAAAGACGACCCTTTCATGACGGATGCCGTCATCCCTAAATACGTCTTGCCATATAACATAGACTACCGACTGTTCGAGCAAGGTGGTCATGTCGGATTTTTAACGGGCAGTGCTCTCAAACCAAGATTCTGGTTAGAAGAAGCGTTACCTGCCTACTATCAAAGTCTGGCGGTTTCTGGATAATAGCCCACCAACTTTCGACCATAAAAGACAGAGGTATTTATGATCGTCCCATGGCAACAAATTGATCCAGAGACACTGGAAAACCTGATTCGTGAATTCGTTCTGCGTGAAGGCACTGACTACGGTGAGATGGAAATTTCCCTGCAAGATAAAGTCGATCAGATTAAGGCTCAGCTTGAATCCGGTGAAGCCGTTGTGGTGTTCTCTGAGCTTCACGAAACTGTCGATATCCAGCTCAAACAAAAGTTCTAACTTTAAAACACAGCATACCGTGCCCTTGCATTAAAGCGTGTTATAGTGACATGCAACAAGGGACAGTTATTTACAGACAAGGTTTGTCATGTCAGCAAAACATCCGATCATTGCCGTCACTGGTTCATCTGGTGCAGGTACTACCACGACATCTGAAGCATTCCGCAAAATGTTCAACATGATGAGCGTTAAGCCCGCTTGGGTAGAAGGTGATAGTTTTCACCGTTTTACTCGCCCAGAGATGGACGTTGAAATTCGTAAGGCCCGTGAACAGGGTCGTCACATTAGTTACTTTGGCCCGCAGGCAAACGACTTCCCAGCGCTTGCTGAATTTTTCCGTAAATACGGTAACGAAGGAACCGGGCAAGTACGCCGTTATCTGCACACGTTTGATGAAGCCGTACCGTACAACCAGATGCCGGGAACCTTTACGCCTTGGCAAGAACTACCAGAGAACTCCGATGTACTGTTTTATGAAGGTCTGCACGGTGGCGTAGTTGATGGCGATGTTAACGTGGCTCAGCATGTCGACTTTCTGATTGGCATGGTACCCATTGTTAACTTGGAATGGATACAAAAGTTCGTTCGAGATACCCGAGATCGTGGTCACTCTCGTGAGGCCGTGATGGATTCTATTGTCCGTTCGATGGACGACTACCTTAACTATATCACTCCCCAGTTCTCGCGAACTCATATCAACTTCCAGCGCGTTCCAACAGTCGACACATCTAACCCACTCAACGCCAAAGGCATACCGAGCCTAGATGAAAGCTTTGTCGTGATTCGCCTGCGCGGAATTAAGAACGTCGATTTCCCTTACCTACTGGCAATGATTGATGGTTCGTTTATGTCTCGCCACAACACGCTCGTGGTACCGGGCGGCAAAATGAGTTTCGCGGTCGAGTTGATTGTTCGCCCGATCTTGCAACAGTTAATCGAAACCGGAAAAATTGGCTAAGACTCGCGTTATAAACACGATTACTTTTCATACCGTGATCATGTGCACATTTTTGCGTACAAAATCGTAAGGTGTACCCGATTAAAATCAAGAAATCGATTTCAAAAAAAGATACTATTTGAAACCGAAACAAAGATGGCTTGCAGCATTTGAAAAGTGCTCTTATCCTAGTAGGTCTTGATTCAAGGCTTAGCTAAAACATGGAAAGCAGCAAGCGTACCCTGCAGAGGAAGTGAGATATTATGGTTCTAGGTAAACCTCAAACCGATCCAACATTAGAGTGGTTCCTTTCACACTGTCATATTCATAAGTACCCGTCAAAAAGCACGCTGATCCACGCGGGCGAAAAAGCAGAGACTCTTTACTACATTGTTAAAGGTTCTGTTGCAGTACTTATCAAAGACGAAGAAGGTAAGGAAATGATCCTTTCTTACCTAAACCAAGGTGACTTTATCGGTGAACTTGGTTTATTCGAAGAAGACCAAGAGCGTACGGCATGGGTTCGTGCGAAATCTCCTTGTGAAGTAGCAGAAATTTCATTCAAGAAATTCCGTCAGCTAATCCAAGTTAACCCTGACATCCTAATGCGCCTGTCTGCACAAATGGCAAGCCGTCTACAGGTAACCAGTCAGAAAGTGGGTGACTTGGCATTCCTAGACGTAACAGGCCGCATCGCGCAAACACTGCTTAACCTGGCAAAACAGCCAGATGCAATGACACACCCAGACGGCATGCAGATCAAGATCACTCGTCAGGAAATCGGTCAGATTGTTGGCTGTTCTCGTGAAACAGTAGGTCGTATCTTGAAGATGCTAGAAGAGCAGAACCTAATTTCTGCCCATGGTAAGACAATCGTTGTTTACGGAACTCGTTAATTTCGATTAACCGCTAAAATTTTAAAAGCCACCAATGGAAACATTGGTGGCTTTTTTGTTTATATCGGATCCAGGAACCGGAAAGGACTTCTCGACTCCATCGGGAGAGAAGCCCGTTCTCGTCTATCTTATCCGTTAGTACTTTCGAAAATCTTGTCAGCAGAAGCAGCAACGAATCCTGGGTAAAGTTCACCGTTACTCATTGGGTAACGCTTAGCAAACTCATAGAAGCCACCAGGAACCATCTCAGTCCCTTCAGTGAAGGTCACTGGTACTTTATCCGCCATGGTAGAAGATTGCTCAAGCAGCACGTCCGGCGAGCCTTTCACTTCACCGCCTGATTCATTGATCGTAAAGCCAGCTTCACGTAGGTGGTCATTAACACCTTTCACTTCTTCAAAAGCGTCCAGCTGATTCACGCTAACCGTAAAGTGGTTAGCACCGTAGCCGTGTGCTGCTAGCCAAGAAGCGTATTCACTCTCTTTTGCCAGCAACTGGTAATCAGCAAAACTCAGATCCCATAAACGCCCACCAGACAAGAACTCATGACCTTTTAGCTTATCGGTGTCCAATTGCTCAACCAGCTTGGCAACGATGGCCTGAAGCTCTGGAGAACACTCGTTCACTTTTAGCTCACTGATAAAAACTTTTGGCTGTTTCGGGTCTGGATGCTCAAAGTGCTTCGCCACTAACTTCTTACTTTCGAACTCGTAATCACCGCACGGCTTATAGCCAGCGTCGATAAACGGTTTGGCCAGTGTCTCAATCCCCAAAGGTGCGACATTAAATGTACGCAGCGCAATGTGGTCATTGATCAATGGCTCATTTTCCTGAAGCAGATGGTGAACTTTATCAGCAGAGGGACATAAGCGTTGAATATAGTCATTCCATAACGACTGGAATAAAACTTGTGGCGTCATAACGCCTCCTTGTTTGGGTTTGTCTACGTTAACGGAGTTATATTTATTGTTTATTTGATTTTATAAATGAGGCTATCTGACCAAATTTGTCCAGAAATCTGATCAGATAGCCTTCAACCTGTGACGTTTAAAAACCTCCCCAAAAAGAGAGGTGGTAAGGGAAACCCTTAAAATATTTTTATAACTCAACACCCGGGCTCAATGTAGCAGGTAGTAGAGTTTCCCCACCTTCCATTGATGCCATTGGGTATGCGCAGTAATCTGCTGCGTAGTAAGCACTTGGGCGTAGGTTACCCGAAGCACCTGGGCCACCGAATGGTGCATCACCGCTTGCGCCAGTTAGCTGACGGTTGCGATTGACGATGCCAGCACGAATGTGGTCAACAAAGTAATCCCACTCGCTATCATCGGTTGAAACCAGACCTGCCGACAAGCCGAAGCGCGTATCGTTTGCCAGTTCAACTGCTTTCTCCAAGCCTTGGTAACGCACCACTTGTAGTAGTGGCCCAAAGTACTCTTCATCTGGCAGATCAGCGATTGGCGTCACATCAATGATGCCCGGAGAAACAAATGCCGCTTCACCCGCTTTCGCTTCTAGCAAGCTCACACCGCCAAGGCTTTGCAAGTTTGTTTGCGCATTAAGAATAAAGTCAGCCGCTGCTTTAGAAATCTGAGGCCCCATAAATGGCGCAGGTTCAGCAAATGGCTGATCAACACGAATCTTTTGAGTTGCTTGAACGAGTTTGCTGACCAGCTGGTCGCCTTTCTCACCAACAGGCACGTACAGGCGACGGGCACAAGTACAACGTTGACCTGCACTGATGAAAGCAGACTGAATAATGGTATACACAGTTGCATCCAGCTCGCCGTAGTTTTCAGAGATCACCATCGGGTTGTTGCCGCCCATTTCTAGCGCCAACATTTTACCCGGCTGCCCTGCAAACTGACGGTGCAGGATATGACCAGTGTTTGCACTACCCGTGAACAATACGCCATCAATGCCTTTCGAATCTGCCAGCGCAACACCGGTTTCCTTCGCGCCCTGAACAAGGTTGATTACGCCTGCTGGTAAGCCCGCTTGCTGCCATAGTTTCATCGCGAACTCGCCGGTGAGTGGCGTTTGCTCTGAAGGCTTAAACACGACCGTGTTACCAGCAAGCAGTGCCGGAACAATGTGGCCATTTGGCAAATGACCTGGGAAGTTATAAGGGCCGAATACCGCCATTACACCCAAAGGGCGGTGACGCAGAACAATCTGGTTGCCTGCCGCTTCTCGCGTCGCTTCACCGGTACGGTCATGGTAAGCACGGATAGAGATCGCAATCTTACCAGCCATAGCTGCTGCTTCAGTGCGCGTTTCCCAGATTGGTTTTCCGGTTTCTTTCGCGATAATTTCAGCGATTTGCTCGCTGTTCTCTTTTACTTTCTCAGCAAACGCCAGCACCACAGCTTCGCGCTCAGCGTAAGTCAGCTTTTTCCAGCTCAAGAAAGCGTTTCGAGCAGCGCTCACTGCCGATTCAACCTGCGCAGGTGACGCACTGTCACCCTGCCAGATCACTTCATTGTTGTATGGGCTGATCGAGTTCATCGATTCGCCCTGACCCGCAAGCCACTCGCCTGCAATCCAATGTGTCATGATTCTATTCCTTTCGATTACTGAGCCAGCATGCGAACGTATTCGCCTTCATTCACTTCCAGTGCTTTAGCAACATCAGGTGCCAGAATCACAGATTCAGAGGCCTGGTCATATGCGGCTTTAGCTGCCACGGCACGGAAGTTTTCAAACGACGTGTTTGAGATAAGGTAATCTTGCGAACTGGTGTGCTCAGCAATGGTGATTTTCGCGCGGAATGAGTGGCGGACCGACTCAATATTACGCACATCACACTCTACCGACGGGCCGCCATCAAAGATGTCGACGTAGTTACGGCAAGTGAAGCCTTCTTTCTCAAGCAAGCGCAATGCAGGCTTGGTATTTTCATGTACCTGACCAATCACCGCCTGAGCTTCTTTGCTCAGTAAGTTGATATAAATTGGTAGCTTAGGCATTAGGTCGGCGATAAAGCCTTTCTTACCGATACCCGTCAGGTAATCAGCCATAGTGAAATCAATCGAGAAGAAATGCTCTTGCAGCCATTGCCAGAATGGTGAGTTACCTTCTTCATCTGACACGCCACGCATTTCAGCAAATACCGTTTCTGAGAAACGATGCGGGTGTTCCGCCATCATCAAGAAACGACACTTCGACATTAGGCGACCATTCAGTCCGCCACGGAAATTCGGGCGCAAGAACAAGGTACAGATTTCACTACAACCCGTGTAGTTATTGCCAAATGTAAGCAGCTTAACCACATTATTCACCCCCAATTTTGGCGATGAATGTACAATAGTGCTGATGTGGTAAGAATAAAATGGCACATCCCAGCCAATCGAAGCTTCAATACCAGTACAACCAGCGACTTCGCCAGTCTCACTGTCGAAACCGACCATCAGATAACCTTCGTCACCAGGTTCAGTCACTTCGTTTTTGGCAAAGCTGTACTCAGAATGAGTAATACGATTGGTCAACAGTTCTTCGTTAACCGGAAGAGATGTGAATCCGTGACCCGATTCAACCGCACAGGTGTGCAGCGCATCGTAGTCCGACATTGCTATAGGGCGAACAACCAGCATCGATACTCCCTCCAGATGCAGGATACCAATGCTATCGGTCATCTATTCGTTGTTGCTGGCTAAAATCGCTAATCACTACGTTGTAGCTTTTGAAGTTAGGCCCGCTCGCTTGCTGTAAGCTACGCCTTGTTCTAAGCAATTTTTCCTGCGCAACTATCCAAACACATGACCGATAGCACTGGTATTGGGAGAACTGTTGCAATACAGCTCTCCCAGTTTGTTTATTTATTATTTAACTAGAGTGGCTAGTGCTTTATCTAGTTTTGCTAATCCTTCTGCGATTTCTTCTTTGGTGATAACCAGTGAAGGCGTAAAGCGAACTACATTCGCGCCTGCCACTAACACCATCAGACCTTCTTTACCTGCTGCAACCAGTACGTCACGCGCACGGCCTTGCCACTCATCGTTAAGCGCAGCGCCTAAAAGAAGGCCTTTGCCGCGAACTTCCGCGAACATGTTGTACTTATCATTAAGTTTAGCTAAACCGTCACGGAACAGAGCTTCGCGCTCTGCAACGCCAGCCAGAGTTTCTGGTGCGCTTACAATGTCGACGACCGCTTCTGCAACTGCACACGCAAGTGGGTTACCACCGTACGTTGAACCATGAGTGCCCACTTTCAGGTGCTTAGACAGTTCAGTTGTAGTTAGCATTGCACCGATAGGGAAACCGCCACCGAGCGATTTTGCGGTGCTTAGGATATCTGGTGTGACACCCAGACCTTGATAAGCGTAGAAGTGCCCCGTACGGCCGTTACCTGTCTGAACTTCATCAAAGATAAGCAGTGCATTGTGCTTGTCACACAGTTCACGAACGGTTTGAACAAACTCATCTGTTGGAGAGATGATACCGCCTTCACCCTGAAGAGGTTCCATCATGATGGCACAAGTACGGTCAGAGATGTGTGCACGTAGCGCTTCCACATCATTGTACGGCAGGTGAGTGACATCACCAGGTTTAGGACCAAAACCATCAGAGTAAGCCGCTTGGCCACCAACCGTTACCGTAAAGAAAGTACGACCGTGGAAGCCTTGTTTGAAAGCGATGATTTCAGATTTCTCAGGGCCAAACTGGTCAGCTGCGTAACGACGCGCCAGTTTCAGAGCTGCTTCGTTTGCTTCTGCACCTGAGTTAGCGAAGAACACTTTTTCTGCAAAGCTCACGTCTGTCAGCTTCTTCGCTAGGCGAAGTGCAGGTTCGTTTGTCATGACATTACTTAGATGCCATAGTTTTTGGCCTTGCTCCGTCAGAGCATTAACCATTGCAGGGTGACAATGACCCAGACAGCTCACGGCGATACCACCAGCAAAGTCGATATACTCTTTGCCTTCCTGATCCCAAACACGAGCGCCTTCGCCCTTGACTGGAACCATTTCCATTGGGTTATAACAAGGTACCATCACCTCATCAAACAAACCGCGTTCTACTTTATTTTCGACTGTCATTGCACATTCCCTCTCGATACCGCATGCCAGGTAATTTTTGCATCCTTGCTTTCATTAAACGAAAGCACATATTGTTTTGCATTTAAGCAATTGCGGCATTGTATTTACATTTAATTAACCATTTCAATAGTGAATTATTCTTTTTACTTCACTGCTGAAAGTCTGTTCTGCATTAGCTTTGAGTATTTATGCATTAAGCCACTGCTTTTATGAAGCAATATATTCTTATAACAAAGATAAGCTGTAGTTAAGCATAGTAATAACAAGGGCGGAGAGTTAGGCAGGACAACGCCTGCGAATAGTTTTTCACATAATATCCGCACGCAAGAATATGAAAGAAATGTTAAAAAAAGTGATCCCAGTCAGGATTTATTGAGGTAATAAAAGAGGGTTAGCGACGTAAAAAGTTGGCAAGTAGATCATGCCCTTGCTCAGTTTTGATCGATTCTGGGTGAAATTGCACCGCATCAATAGGCAAGGTTTTGTGCTGATAGCCCATGATTTCATCCATCGAGCCATCTTCGAGCTCCGTCCAAGCGGTGAGCTCAAAACACTCTGGTAACGTGCCGTTTTGAACCACCAGTGAATGATAGCGCGTTACTGTGAGAGGGTTATTCAAGCCTGCAAAGACGCTGCGGCCACTGTGTCGAATTGGGGATGTTTTCCCGTGCATCACCTGACGAGCACGCACCACTTCACCGCCAAATACCTGAGCAATCGCCTGATGGCCTAAGCACACACCAAGTATCGGCAGTTTACCTGCAAAGTGTTCAATCACCTCTAGAGTGACCCCTGCTTCATTAGGTGTACACGGCCCCGGAGAGATCACCAGATGGCTAGGTTTCATCGCTTCAATCGCCGCAATGTCTGTTTCATCGTTACGCACGACTTTTACCTCTGCACCCAACTCGCAAAAGTATTGGTACAGGTTGTAAGTAAAAGAGTCGTAGTTATCGATGATTAACAGCATGGGTCTGGATTGGTGTTGATAAAATTGCTTGTCAGGGGCGGTATTGTGCAATACCAAGACGGAAAGGCAAGCAATAACTCCGCAAACGATAAAAATAACGCCAGCATAAGCTGGCGTTATGGGTTTACAGTCATATGGGCTAGCGCTCTATTTTAATGTAAGCAGCGTTCTTACAATCATCCCCAGCATAGTTATGAACCGTTACTTTGGCGCCCATAGAAAATGCGGTCAGCGCAGGCGAATAGGCACGCCTGTGCACTTCGGAAGAGGTAGTTGCATTACGTGGAAATAGTCTTGTGGTACTTCCACATACACCTGTACCACCTTTCACTGATACTGCAAAACTATCGGTATTGCTGCTTGTATTGGCAATAGATTTATAGTTGAACCTTCGGCAATAAAAGCACCTGATGCCAAAGCAAAGTTAGACGATGAAACAAGGGCTAAGAATGTGATTCCGCGTATTATCATTACTCTCCCAAGATTCCAACATAATTAGGACCAGGAGCACTTCCATAATGAGGCAGATTGCTACAAGTATATTGATCAGTGTTGTAGTAAGTCGCTATAGTTTTTCCTGTTGATTGCGCAGTCAGTAATACGCTGAGCATGCCTTGGCATGCTTCAGGGCTGACTCCTTTCCAGTGCTTTTCAATATTACACATCACGGTGTATGTACCCCTATATGAGGTCGCTACGTTAATATCACCATTAGCATACTGCAGAATATGCTTGATGGTGCCATGGCAACTAATAGCAGCCATTGAGGGCGTACTAAATAGAATTGCTGCCAGTAGGAGTATTTTTTTCATCAGTGTTTCCTGTCTTGTAAGTGATTATCTCAGTGGCCCACGGCAATATTGGACCTGTACGGTGTTCGTCCCACAGCCACTTTCAACAACACAAGCCACCGCCTTATTTTCCTTTGACATATGCATCAACCATGAATACATGGCATAGAAATGTGGCGCATTCATATCAAAACTAAAATAACGTGGTGTTTTTCCTGCACACGTACCATGAGTACCGTTTCCATTGATTAAAAACGTTCCTTGGGTTCCTAAATGAACATATTGAGGAACCCCCATGGCAATCCAGTCTCCATTTTTACTGGCATTAGTAGCTAACACTTGGAATGAAAAGAGAAAGAGTGAAGTTAAAATTAGAAGTCGTTTCATTTTGCATTGTGTCCTACTGGAGTAATGGCGGGTTACCAAGGGTGATGTATCTTGCTTTACAGTGACCAGAGCCAGAGTATTTAACAGAATCGTCAAAAGAGACCGACACCTCTTTACCTGCCATAAACGCACCTAAAATCATTGAATAAGCAGAACTGTCGGTCGCCGCAAATAACACCGTATTGCTAGGGGTCCATATACTACATGTCCCTGCCTTATCTACACCTTTTAACGTAAACCAAAACGCTGGCGGTCTCCAAGAGGAGATCACATCGCCATCATGGGTGCGTATATATTCAATTTCTCCTTTTACAAACCCTTTCTCTGCACTGGCTGGTATGGAGACAAACAATAAAGGAAGTAGGATCAGAATTAATTTTTTCATATAAAGTCCTGGTGAGCTCATAAAGTGAAATGGCGAATTAAGGGCGCTCGGTGTGTCCCTGATGCTTCACAAACGTCCCAGTAACTTATTGTCACAGGTATTTTCGCAACTCGCGCGGCAAGTGCAACACTCAAAACATGGTCAAACAAAGGGTTGCGAGAGTCGATAATAAATCGATTAGAGTGCACTGCACATGATGGTTTTTCAGACATGTCAGTCGGAATGTTAATTAATAGCTCAGTATAAGACACGCTTGATGGAGAAGTACTAGACTGCGGGTACACGACAATACTCGATATTTCTGTTTTAATGTTATAAATAGACGCGGCATAAGCACTACTACAACCAATAAGTGCAAAGCAGAACCAGTATAATTTATAGCGTATTTTCATTTTATTTACCTTAATTATAAAATAGTCAGATACTGTAACTTGCAATACCCATTGTCAGGGAAGAGGATAGAATCATCTAACGTAACCATGACTTTCTTATTTGCCATTTTTGCAGATAACAACATCGTCAATGCTGTTTCGTTGTTTTCTGGAATTGAAATTGCGTAAGTGCCAGAAGCATAAGATTTACAGTTAGGCTTTGTTTCTGGGTTGACGATTTCAAACCAAGTGTGTTTTCGCCATAATGGAGCTAATGAATTAGAGGCTTCATGATATCGAATTTGGCCAATATCCCCAGTTATATCGAATCGAGCCGCATTAGCTGGTGCAGAGAGAATTAACATCACTAAAGCGGTAAAAACTTTAATATTCATATTTTTAACCTAGCCTTTCTTGATAAAAATAATTTGGAGTACGCGTTAATAAATAACCATATAGTCGAGCTGGCAATCGTTGGAGCCTTCAACAATGCGGGCATATACCTGTTTCTCTGATGAGTGTTAAAAATTAAATATGCCCACGTCTTGATTTAACGCTCATTTTATATACAAAACCATTTATATATCAATCTTCATATATCAAATTACCGTCATGAGAAATCTTATCAATACTATAAGTTTGAAGTGCTTTGTTTTTACTTTCATTCACCAAACCATTATTAAATCGATAGACAACTTCTACTTCCTTATTATAGTATTTCCCACCTGGAGAAAATAAAACCTCACCATCAACAAATCCATATACCACAAGATTTAAATTGGAATCGCCACTAATTTTTAATCGTATTGTATGACCATCACCACCACGACCATAATTCTCCGTAATTTTGATTGGTGTTAATACTCCTTCAACATTTACAAGGTCTTGCTCAGGGCCACACCCTGTTATAATAAGTATGATTAAGTACAATAAAGGCCTCATAAGTAAGGATCCTGATATACTACCTTGCCCTTATATTCTATTTTACCAACAATATAAGTTTTAGTGATTGACTCATAACTAGGAATAGGATCACCGCTGATAAAGTAGGATACTGAAACATCTTTATTATAATAGTTTCCTCTTTTACTAAAAAGATCCCACCCAATTCTAAAACCATGTGTCACCAGCTTAATTTCAAGATTAGAGCTTATAGAATATACTACCCTAAGGCCAGTACCTCTTCCTTTCTTACTTTTCATTTCAACAGGGGTTAATACCCCATCAATTTTAACGATTGATTCTTTAGCTCCACAGCCATAAATAAAAACCAAAGTGAACAGAAATAATATACTTTTCATTTTCTCAAACCACTATTTTCTGCATACCTATCGAATCAATTAAAGTTGCATAAAAAGGAAAAATCTTTATTCTACACTGACCGCTAGCTCACTATACTTTGTAACCATAAACAATCCTGATAAATATCTATCAGATTTGTTTCAATCGACCTTTTCAATAATGTTAAAATTCAGTAAATCCGCATTTGAACCTATCAAATAGTATAATAATCCCGATAAGAAAAACAAAAGGAAAAAACGAGCGAAAGAACTAAAGAAACGTGCTCTGTCATAAAATAAACAGTAAAAACTTTTAATAAAGAAAAACACACCAGAAAAGAAAACCAGCATGTTTAAGATCACTAAACCAAAGCCAATAAAGTTTATAAGGTTTTCTTCTAACATAAATAAGTTCCACTTACAGAGTTATACTAATTAGGTGGCCAAAGTAAGAAAGAATAATGTCTCGCTCTCGCCATCAATATAAAATGGTGCTAACCCATTTGACCAAGACTGAGGCTGACAATTATCACCAACGCTTGTGACCCCTTCGAGGGTAATCCATGACGCATTGTCCCAACTACTACCACCTGAATAAGGTTCTGCATGAGATTTAAACTCAACAATCTTCTTACCTTCGATGATTGATGAATAAGCGAAGGATGATGTGAGTGCCAACAGGATGGGAAGTATATATTTCATAAACATTTTAATACCATAGGTAGCGCTTGTTAATTATAAGTTTTAATTACAAGTATTGTTATCTATCTGGAGGTTTAAATTAAATCCAAAGGAAAATTTAAATTACTCCCTGAATCCAGATCATATATCTTTCGTAATACCTAATTATCTTAAACTTTTCTGTCTGCTAACTTGGCTACTAACGCGCATAAACCACGCTAAATATTTTACATACAGGGGCAGTAGTCCCCGACCATCGTTGGTCTTCATAGGCAAATATTGATATTGGCGTATTGGCTTGGTAGGCCGCAAGTAACATACTTAAAATCGATTCATAACCAGGGCTGACTTTATCTATAAAGTATCCAGTGCTACATTGCTGACCATTAGTTTCCATACTAATAAAAACATCCCCATGAACAGAATAAGCTTGTATTCTTTTAATCAACCCAGTTGGTGATTCTTCTGTTGCGCTTACACCGAAGCTAAGCAGTAGAATAAGAAAGGTAAAATATTTTTTCATTGTTAGTCCTTTAGTATTAGTCAAGGTAAACTAGTTAATCAGTTTTACTCAATGATTCGGGATAATTCGTTAGTTTTATCAACTAATTATTGAAATGAAATTAATTGAGAATAATTATCTTCGTAACGTCACTATTTAAAACGTATTCATAAGAGTAAAAAAGTAGTAAAAGTGCTATTTTTATTTGCAATAATTTTTATGCTAACCCATTTGACCACGGCTGAGGCTGACAATCATCACCAACACTTGTGATCCCTTCGAGGGTGATCCATGACTGATTATCCCAACTACTGCCACCAGAATAAGGTTCTGCATGAGATTTAAACTCAACAATCTTCTTACCTTCAATAACTGATGAATAAGTAAAGGATGATGTAATTAAAAACTACATATAATTAATCAGGAGAAAAATGCAAAATAACATTAAAAATCAAAATTATAGTTGAAAAAACCAACATTAGAACATTGCCGCTGTATATATCCATACATGCTAACGATATCCCTCCAGATATCATCGTGCTTATACCAAGAATATTTAGTCTTTTCCATTTAATGAAAAAACTAATTATGGAAGTTATTATAGCTAAAGTTAACAACATCATTTTAAATTTTCATCTTCTTCTATATCAAACTCCATTCCACCTTTAACTATATTGCTTATATCGACGAGACCCATAGTTCCAGCATATTGGCCATACGCCGACACAGTATCTTTTGTTAAAACAGGCGAACCAAGACTACCAGTAGGGTATTCAGCAGGTAATCTTAATGTAGCTGATGTATACTTTGCAAAGCCAAAACCACCAACACTTAAAGCCAAATCTATTTCGTTATATAAAGGCCCAGCCCCTAAAGTTCCGTAAATCTCTTTCATATAATTTTGTTGTTGTGCGACCCCCAACATACTACCCCAAGTTGTAACTCCTTCTTGGATATTTGCAACTCCATGCATTGAAAGCGGTACTCCAATAGCGTATTGAACCGTCAACCCCCCTAAAACTACTTGACCAACACCACCTACAACCTGAAAACCTGCGAATACACTACTAACAAAACCTTTTCCAAAGTTTCTTGCATACCTTTCATAGCTTATTTCTTTGAAACTATTAATCGCATTGTATTGCATTGTGCCACATCGTCCTCGACTACATTGATTTACGGCATTGCGGGCGCTCATCTTCAGTTGATCGTACTTTGTATTACCAGGCCCCCCCCAAAGGCCCTCCCACCAGCGCTTTGCGTATTCCATGGTGTAGCCAATTCCATCCTCAGCTATATCTTCACGCACATAAAAGTTACCATTATCATCGGTCCCCCAATCTCCTTCACTTCCCGTTATTCCGTTGGTAGTTGTACTGTCTGTATTACATGTCCCTGTTAATCCATTCCCATTTTCATCCTGAAACCAATATCCTTTTGGATCGGTATATTTCAAAGGATTGTTCATCACATAAGAGTACCGATTAAAACTATTTGTTCTGTATGGCTCTTGAATATAGGGATCCGCACTTAAAAACCTCCCAAGCTCTTGGTCATAGACTCGGCCATTCATATGAACTAGGCCAACTTCGGTAATTTCTTCATGTCCGGTATAACCGCGGTTAGTAATGGCGCTTTGTACCACATCCAACGGCCCTTTGTCGGACCATGCCACTTTACGTTGCTTACCCCATGTATCGTAACTGCGTCGCTCTACCACTAAACCGTAGCCATCGGTAATCATATCGACCGAGTTCAGCGCATCGTAATGAAGGTAACGGACTTGTTTATCCTGCAAGTCGTCTTCTGCACCCTTAGTCTGAGTATTGAGTGCGATTAGCTTGCCATCGGCATAAACAAAGTGTTTGTGTTGAACAATCCCTGTATTGGTATCCTTGACTCGCTCATAGCTCTTGCCAAAGTAGAAGGTTTCAATGCCGTCGCTGTTCTTCTTCAGATAACGATTATGGTTAGCGTCATAGAAAAACTCGACGGTTTTACCGTTGCGGGTAATCTTGTTCGGCTTGTTGAATTCCGTCCATTCCAGTTCTCGCTCATTGGCCGAGTTGCCATCCGCCCATGCGCGCAGCATATTACCGTTATTGTCATATTGGTAATTTAGCCCATTGGCTTTTGTCACGGCATGTGGTCCTGCCTGCTGGCCGCTGTAGTGGTAGTCTCCAATGTCGGATTTATGGATCAGATTGCCCAGCTTGTCATAACGGTAATTAAACGGCCCCGCTAGGTCCGGATTGTTTACTCCGTGTTGCGTTTTATTTGCCAAACTGATGGCATTGCTGGTGACGCGATCTAAACCATCGTACGTCCAGGTATCGGTAATGCCCAACTGCTCATCGTATCGATAGGTCACGTTATTGTGATTATCGTAGCGATACTGAATAAAGCGGATATTACGTCCTTGGCTGGTACTTGCAGAGAGGCGCGGATCAAACAACACATTCGCTTTGTGAGTAGTAATATAATTCGGTCGACCGGTATTGGCATCATGGCTGTAGGTGTTAACCAGGCCATTACCCAGCGTTTCAGATAACGTATGATCATACGCATCGGTTTCACGACGTTGCCAATAGTAAAGGTAGGCTGGGTTATCTAATGACTCTTCCATTTCTGATTGAGTCAGAATCATATTGAGGTGATCAGCTTGGCTAGATTGCTGAGTATTCTCACAATGATTACGAGAAGAGGCCTCTAGCTGATTCCCTCCCAGTTGATTTGCATATTCACAGTTCAAACCACTCAACTCTGCCACTTTTTCTGACAGGTTAATCAACTGGCTTGCAAGGTCGGTGTAGAACTTATAGCGAGTGGTTGCCACCGTTGCAGCTTCAGATAAGTCATCGGCAGCAAACAACAGTTCGTCACGTGTTTCACTATCCGCCTGAGCAATGTAGATATCGTTATTGCTCATCAGATCTTTCTGACCATTGCTGTCATAGTCAGTCAGTAAGAAGTCATGTGAAGCACTCAAGTTTTGCGCATTAAACTCCGAAGCTGGCACCGTATGGATGGTCGCATTGTAGTTACGCACTCCCGGTTGGCTATTGGCTAAGGTAGTCGTTAGGCGATAAATCGCGCCTTCCAGCGTAATATCTAGTGGGATAGAGACATCATCATGGAGCAACACCCAAGTCGCTGGACGTAAGTAACATTCGCCTTGGTCATTACACCACTGCTTATAGCGATAGCCGTCACCCAGCAAGGCTTGCGAGGAGGCATCCAGATTGTGCACATTAACGGTTTTGCTATTGTACTCAGCCGCCTTAGTGGTAAAGAAGCTTTCCTGAGTGGCGTAGCGCTCTGCCTTAGTTAGGTAAACATTGGCTTGTGCTATCGCATCATTCAGCAGCTCACGAATACCTTCACGGAAACTAGCACTGGTAAAGACTTCATCTGCATAATTTCGCGGGCTGCGTACCCCTGCGACGTAGCCATAAGGGTTATAAACATATTCAACCGCTAGGCGATCGTTGCTGTTGGTGCTGCTCAATAACTTGGCCGCACCGGCAAGTGTGGTATCGATGCCATTTGGTCGAACTTCCCTAGCAACACGCTCGAACTTATCGTAGAAGTAATGGGTACTGAACTTCTCGTCACCAACTTGAACGGCGACTTCTTCAGTAAGACCGGCGGTATTATAGTAATAGTCCGTTTCACTGCCATTACCAGCAAAACCAGATAGGGTGCCAAGCGCGCCGCGTTCATCATAACGCCAGGTAGAAACGTTACTCCCTTCGGTCTGCTTCACTTTTCGGCCAAGGCTATCGTACTCAATCGTTGTGACCGTTCCTTTCGCATCGCGCTTGTAAACCAGTTCGCCCGCTGCGTTGTAGTTGTAACTCCACTGGCCCATATCTGAGTCATCCAATGAATTACGATGACCTAAATTGTCATAGCGGATTTGAGTCGTGTTACCTGCGGAATCCGTGCTTGAACGTAGTTTTCCATCCGGATAGTACTGATAGGTTTGGTACGCGCTATCTGGCTCATTTTTGCGCAGTATATGACCCATGATGTTGGTCAAAGTACTGTGTTCAAAACCTCGGGCATCAGTCACAGAAGTTAAGTAGCCTTGATAACGGGTGGTAAAGCTGGCTACACCACCGTTGCTTGCAGGCTCCGACTTAGTCAACTCACGGTTTAACTCGTCGTAGCTAAAAGTGACTATTGGCGCAGGCGATTTTTTGCTAAGGAACTGAGGTCGGGTTACGCTGACTTTACGGCCATTACGGTCCCAACGAGTATCCACTACCACAAGCTGGCCACTAAACCCTGTATGCAGTTTTCGGATTTCTCTTCCAGCGTAGTCAAAATGCGTCACCACTTTGCCGCCTGTCGCAGGCGATGTCGTAACACAGCTGACGGTTTGCGACGTTCCATCTTTACATTGGCTACCCAAACCGTAACTGGTGTGGTTGATATTGCCAGTGCCCGGTAGGGTTTCTGTCATTACGCGACTGAAAACATCATAGGTGTAACCTGTGGTGCGGCCTTTTAGCGGACTCACAGACTGTTTAAGCCTTCCTTGAGCATCAAACTGTGTTGACGTGCGGTGACCAACGGCATTGGTGGAAGCTGTTGAGAATAAACCTTGTGCATCAAACTGGGTGGTCGTCGTGCGTTTAGCCAAATCAGCGCCTTCTACACTTTGGCTGACAACATTACCCCAATCATCATAGCTATATTGTGTGGTGATCGATTTCCCAGCCAATGCAATATCACCACTTGACTCATAATCCGAGCTGGTTGTTTTGTCTGAGATAAGGAAACCATTGCTACTGTAATCATACTGGTTCGCGATGGTTCTCTTCAGATTGGTGGTGTTATCAACAATGGTAGAGATAGAACTGGCAACGGCGCCGATCTTCCAATAATTCTCGCCCGTTTGGCCGACAGTCTGCACACGCGTCATTGACGATGTGGTGAACTCCATATTGCCGTCACCATCATAGTCATTATACGAATAGCTTCCGCACGACTTAGCGTTTGAGTTGTTAAATTCGCTGGCGCTTGAGCTGGCAAGTTGGCCTTTGTAGACCGTTAAACCATCGAGATCAACGCTGTAAGAACTGCTCTGGTATTTGAAATAACTATCGTAGCGCTCTAGAACGAGAGGAATATCAACATCACTGTGGATCAACACAATGTAGTCATTGGGCTTAAAGAACACTTCGCCGTTTTCACCACAATAGCGCCCCATGCCCGCTTTATAAGTACGAAGCAGAGTGTCTAAATTGTTGACGTTACTAACGCTGGTAATGTCATAAATGTAATGGTTTTGATTAACACCCGTTGAGACGTATTGATATTGGGTGTTGCTGGTAAAGTTGCCCGCACCTTCTAATTCACTGGATAATTCTGATTTTTCATTGATTAAGTTGCCAAAGCGATCCATTGAGCGAGTAATCACTTCCTGACGCTCAACTGCACTGCTGCTCAAACCATACTTTTTCTTAACGACTTTATTAGCATAAAGCTGGTAGTACTTGGCTCCGTAGCCTTGATTGGTCAACTTTTGATAGCTGTACGATGTTTCCGATACTTTCTTATTGTTTTTGAATACGGATACGAGCTTTGGCTCACCCGCCTTCACCACATCCAGCTGTTCAAATATGGTTTCTGTACGAGTGGTGACCTCTGCATTTTCTGTTTCGGTGATTTTTTCAAACCCAAGGAAGCCACCACCCAAATAGTGCGACTTCGCCCCTTCATACTGATAGCTATATGAGGTGGATGCATAACCTTTAGGCTGTTTAACAACGCTAGAGACAAGGTAAGCGGTCGGGGTTGAGTTAACGTAAGGGAAGCTGTAGTAACGCTTTTGTTTATGGACACTTGTATCTGTCGCTAATTTGTAGCTAACGCGGTATTCAATCGCAAACTCTTCAATCTTGGATATTTTATCTGTCGGGTATGCGCTAGACGTTAGCAAGTATAACTTGTCGTTATCATTGCGAACAAAATCAACGATACCATCGGAATTGTAGTCAACCAATTGCTCAATTTTCGAAACGTTTGACCCAATGGTCTGACTAAAATTGATATTACCGAAATTGTTTTTGTAGAAACGTCCGTTAACGTAAACTTCAGGGTAACCATCAGCGTTGTAGTCGATGACTTTGATTTTCTTTAAATCATCGCCATGCAAACGCCCAGAAGTAAACCTGTGTACAAAACTATGACCATTAAATAGATAGACGCGAATGGTGCCTTGGTTACCACCCGCTGCAATTAGGTCTTTGTAACCATCGCTGTTTACGTCTGCGAGAAAAGCTAAATCTGGTCGCCACTGCGGAGTTTCACTACGGAACACATACTCTTTATAAGAACGGCTTGATAAATAGAAGACCAAATCACTCGTATACTTAACGTAGTAGTCATCTTTACCGTCATTATCGATATCAGCAATACCAGATATAGGGTAAGACGTACCCTTTGGTGACAAGAAGAGCGTTTCCTTTCCATCTCCATTTAAGTCGGCTGCAGAGTGCTCAGACTGGTAGGTTGCCATTACACCATTAGTATTAGGAGAGTAGCTTTTGAGCCGGTTCTTTGTATCCAAATAATAGTCATAACTAACCCGGTCACTGCTATTGTCTGAATGACCGGCACGACGTGCACATTCTGAACCCTTTATATTGTATTCATAGGATCTCGCCACCAAATTAGGAGAATCTAGGCTACCGGAAAGCGCATAACCACCTACGTTGTTAATCGTCTCACCTTTCAAGCCTTTAGCAACACCTTGGTTTAAGTGACTTTTATAGCCTAAACATGCAGGATTTGGCGTTTTTTTAGACATCCCATAGGGTTCAAACATTCCATTTCGGTCGGTATCAAAGAAGCTCACTTCTTCAAAATTGAGACTGGTCGAGGTCCTACTAAGAACGTTATGGCTATTATTCCAAGAGAAATTGATTTCTGTACTGCACTGGCCATTGCTGCAGTAATCCACCGTATTTAGTAGACTTCGGGCGGTGATCCCAGAGTAAGTATATTTAAGGTTATAGCTCCCTACAGGGGCGTTGCTGGCGTCAAAAGTCTTGATAGTTTTTAAGCGTACATTTCGTTTTAACTGGCTACCAAACAGATATTGCGCGATTTGATCCGTTCTCGCTTCATACTCAAAGCTGACCTTACCACCTACATAGCTGATATTGTCAATTCGATGCGTACCATTACTATTGTCTTCACGGTAGCTGAACTGTACGTGGTTGTTTTTGCTGGTATCAGTGATCTTATTCAGTGACCATTTATAAACGTGCGACTGACCAGGTAGCTCAGCTCGCGAATCAGACGTCGCACCATATTCATACACCGAGCCATCCTTGTACCAGACTTTAAAGCTGGCTGGCCCATTACCCGCACGGCCAAATGAAACGATCTTCGAGTAGCCGTTTGTTTCCACTCGATACTCGGTCAGGTTTTCTCCATCGCGGCCAGAGACTGCAATCAAGCGCTGACCATCAAGACAAAAACGGTCATCCGCATTAAATCGAACCCCTCCCCAACGGCCATCTTTATTGAGGTTTTTACCGCAACGAGAAATAGAAGAGAGCCCGCCTAAGCTCCATCCCATACCAAGCATGCCGTTAGGAGAGTCACTACGATATTCCAAACTCACAGAAGGTTGTAATCCTGCACGCCCCGGAGATACCGCTATAGGCAGCGAGTATGTCGCCTGACCGCCTGACGCAGAAAAATCACCAGATAGCTCAATGCTTTTTCCTTCTTCTGAGGTTAGCGAGAGAGCTGGGTGCGAAAAGGCTGCCGCCAGTAGTGAAACAACATACACCGCATAGGTATGAGTGAAACGATTCGATTTCATATAAGCCACTGCTGTTTATATTCTTAATTGGATTACGCTTGTTACTCTGAAAGTTCAGGTCGCGAATTGATTATTGACTGATGGATTGCAGCCTTTTTAGCCTCAGTTGCAGATTCTCAAGCTCTGCGGGAGGCTGATATTGTTCTTGGATATTGCTTTGTGAAAATTCCGCTAGGTCTCCACGAAGGAGTGGGAGTTCCGCTTTCTCCACTTCAACTAAACCATGGGCAATGGTTTGCTGAAGCTGAATCACCGGTGAAGGGAAATTCGCATCTTCACTCAGTTTTATTTGGGGTAACGATTCGCGGCTGTCATCCAAAGTCGTCATCTCATCGGTGATTGGCTGAGCTATCTGCCTTGAAAACGTTGCGTATAAAGCGCCAGCAATGGAAATGAGTAAAGCCACTGCGAAGACATAGTATTTTTTAGTCATCATTGATTAAATTTCAGTCTTTAACGCGGTAACTGGATACGCTACCGCCCTTCGCAATTAAACGAATCATATGAGAAATTTATAAAAGAGCACAGATACTAATCAATACTTATATAAGCTCAACTTATTAATTCATAGATATGATATAAATCACAATGCAATCGAATAAATAGCACTTTGGTTTCAGTTAGTTAAATTAGTAAAAATGAATATAAGACAGGAGATAGTTGGGCTAGGTAAAAACTCAAAGCGCAATAGAAGCTTTGTTTTTATCAAACAGATGCTTTCAGTTGGAAGTCGATGTATCTAAGTTCACACTTATTTTAGTTTTATAAAATTATCACTACACATTGATATAACTTATAAATAAAATCCACTCTTCCTTAAGGTTTGTCCTTAATCTCATATCAACCGAGAACAATAATGAAACTAAAACACATCGCAGTGGCGTGCCTTTCAGCGTTGGCTTTGAGCGCTTGTAAAACGAAAAGCCTAGAAGAACTTCAGCCAACCGCTGATCAAGAAACAATTAATACAGCAAAAGAATATCTTAGTGATATCAAAGACTTAAGAGTCACAGATCACGGTGTAATCTACTACTCGGCGAGCTTACCAGGTAACTCTCGCTGGGCGACTGCCCACATTATCGAGTTAAGCTACCGATACTCTTGTGAAGAATTACGTTGGTACGTCGAACGTGGAATGATTGTAAGAATGCAATTCCGCGGCAATAGCGGTACTACTCGTGATTATGATCTAGCACGTTGCGAGACCGAAGTTCCAACGGACCTATACGAATAAAAAAACCGCCACTGAATGTGGCGGTTTTTACTTGGTCTCTATAAAAGAGTGGCTTACTTACGACGACGCCATAGCGCTAAGCCAAACAATGACATTAGAGCACCAAAACCGAACGAACCTGCCATGTTCAGTTCTAGAACTGCTGGATCGTGGTCAGAAGAGCGGAAATGATCGTTGTACTTCGGTAAGTCACCTTTATACTCATCGTTGTAATCAAATAGTGTCGATTCGCCGCCATTGATATGCCAATCTGTCGCATCCACAAAGTGCTTCTTCAGGCTTGGGCTGATTAGTAGGTGGTCTAGCGCGCCCACTTCATCATTGTACGAGTAGCTCCAGCTATTAGGGTGCTTCATCGCAACAGCATTAATGTAGTTATACCCTTCCGTAATAACCGCACCATGGTCACCAAACTGCTCTGTGTCACCAATGAAGGTATTGCGTGCCGCTTTGATCTGCTTACCGTATTTCTCTTCACTGTAATCCGTCAGAACCAGCATTGGATCTTCCATACCGTAAGAGTTCAAGTCACCAAGAATTACTTTATGACCTTTGATCTCTTTCAGCGCATCGCCCAGTGCAACCGCCGCTGCAACACGGAAGTTTTCACAAGAGCCTTGTTGGTCAGCATCTACACCGCCCTGACCACCTTGGTCAACGGGTGCTGCGTCTTCCCAACATTTAGAACCTTTCGATTTGAAGTGGTTGATGGCAACCGTGATCTTCTCATCTGTGCCTTTGATCTTGAACGTTGGCGCCAGTGAGTTACGTTGGTAGTTCTTACCATCTTCGATCACTTTACCGTCGTCATCTAGCACTTCAGGCGCTTGCTGACTTGGCATCTCGATAACGCGTACTTCTTTCAGCTTCGCCACTTTAGAGCGGTAGATAACGCCTGTAGTGATAACGTCAGTACCAATTGAGTCGTTCTCATCCGTCACTTTATCGCCATTGCTGTCAACGGCAACGAAGTCGTAACGGTCTTTCTTCTTATCGATACGCTGGTTTAGCTGCTCAACAAGCTGACGAATAGCACCACTGTCACCAAAGCCATTGTTTTCGATTTCCATCAAACCAATGATATCAGCGTCAAGGCGTAGAATTGCGTTAACAATTTTCGCCTGCTGAACTTCAAACTCTTCAAAGCTGTTGGCACCACGGTTGTCGCCGTGCTGGTTAGCGTCACCACCAAACGGAGAGTTGAAGTAGTTAAGTACGTTGAATGTCGCGATACGAAGATCGCCTTCTTCCATATCGATGCCTTCAGTACGAGGATCGTTACGTACGAAGTTTTCGTTCGTTAAGGTGTTAGTCGCAATCAGACGGTAGTCACCGTAGCTGTAGCTTAGGACACCTTCTAGGCCAACGATGGTATCGTCGATGCGGATGTAGTCTTCTGTGGAACCATTCTGGTCAGCGTCCGTACGGCCAAAGTCTGGGTAGTAAGGAACCGTGCCGTTAGCTGCTTTTGCATCAGACTCAACGAATAGGCGACGCTCTGCGTTTTCTGTGCTCTGCTGTTTCGCTTCGTCAGAACCTGCTGCAAAGTTCTGGTTAGGGTGCATATTGATGCGGCCTTGAGCAACAACCATGTTGTTACGACGCGATGCGTAATCGTAACCAAAGGTGCGAGTCACACGCATATCCAGCGCTTCAGTGGTCTTAACCAGCATGCCTTCGTAACGCTCTAGCGTCTGGTCGAAGTTAGCGTCATCCGCCATCACTTCAATCGCTGTCGCTGCTGGAGCAGATTGCTCACCTTGCTTAACCCAGTTGTTGTTTTCTGCTTTTAGTTGCGTCAGGTTGTAGTTCTCTTGAACTTTACCTTTCACACAAACCACATCGCCAGGCTGGAGATCAGAGCTTGACTGGTTAGTATGGACGAACAAACCTTCCGATGTTTTCGGGTTGTAGTCATCTTCCAGTGCTTGTAGATAGAAGCCCTTTGTTAGACCTGTGGTCACTGCACTAACCACACCTTTGACGAAGAAGTCTTCATCTGTGATGTATGGATAGCCATTGATGAATGGAGACGTATCACCTTCACCTTGAATTTCTTGAATCGATGTAAAGACAGGTTCAGCACCATCTTGAGTACAAGCGAACGGCTCTGGTGTCTCACCGCCATCCAGTACACCTAGACCTTCGATGCTGTCTTTTGCCAGCGATGACCATTGAGAAGCGTCATAAGTAGAAGAAGGCGTCATCGCATCAACATTACGTACCAGAGTGACATCTTTTGCGAAATCTGAGCCGCCCATGTTACCCAATACGTCATGTACGTTGCCGTCTTTAAGTAGCGCAACCGGATCATTACCGTTAAATCCGATTACTGAACCATTTAGGATGTCGCTTACTGCTTTAATTTCATCACTTGAACTTGTGTGTGCAACAACCAGAACGCTTTGCGCTTCCAGTACACGGCCATCTAAAGCCAGTTTGCTGCCCCACTCACCGCCGCCGTTGGTCGATTTCGCTAGCTCATAGCCATCCAGCGTCACTGCTGAATCGCCAGTGTTGGCAATCTCAATAGCTTTATTGTTACTGCTACCTTCAACGTACTGAGAAATTACGATATCCGCCATGGCTGGAGCGGAGAGAGCACTTGCGACCACTGCTGCAAGTAAGGTTGGGGTTAGTTTTTGTTTCATTCTGTCCACCTTGCATCGCTTTCCGTGTTGTATAGGGTTGAGAAAGCGTGTTCCAAATCACCTTTTCTATTGAGAAAAGACTTATAAAGCACGACAAGTGTTTATCTTTTTCATGAAACTAAAAACAACATTCAGTGACAGTGAGATTTCGATCTCATAGATATGCTGAATATTTGAAGAGACTTCAAAGTTTAAACATAAGGTGAAACGTTTGTTGCACAAATGAGAATAGATCGCTGATTTAGTTTAGCTTTTGCTTATAAATAGAATTAAAGCTCTAGAGGCAAATACAAATAAAGGCGCTGTGATTGCGCCTTTATTTATCAAGTGTTCGCGGGGTTTTGTCCGTTAATTAAGGCGATTATTATCGTCTCCATCCTTACGCTCATATTCCCCTTCAAACGTATTACCGTCTTTAGGTTGTTGATTAAACGGGTCTTGATCAAAAGGGCCTTGTTGGAAGTTTCCAGAACCGAAGCCGCCTTGAAAGCCACCACCGACAGACTGCACCGTCATCTTACTCATAAGGTATTTTGCCATCGCAGCGCGTGGTGCCGGTAATAGCACCAACATGCCGAGCGCATCGGTCATAAAGCCCGGTGTCAGCAGTAGTACCCCTGAGACCGCTAGCATCACACCTTCAAGAATTTGCTGAGCAGGCAGCTCGCCTTGCTGCAAGCGGTTTTGCACTGACATCAAAGTCTGTAAACCTTGGCTGCGTACCAAAGACGCACCGACAAACGCGGTAATCAGTACCAGTGCGATCGTCGGCCACAATCCTAAGTAACCGCCGACCGAAATAAACAGGCCTATTTCAATAATAGGAACGAAAATAAACATCAATAATAAGATAGGAAACACACGCCCTCCTTTGTTAGGCCCAGTGTAAGCCCAAAGCTGATTCAAGCTCAAATTAAAGCTGTAAAAAAGAGTGATAGAAATCTCAATAAACCACTACTACTTTGTGGTTATTAATACCCTGTTCATATCTTGCAAAAGTTTAACTAAACAAAAGCAAAAAAGGTGATCAAGCTACTATTTTTATCCGCTGGGTACAGTATCATGAGCCCCATAAGTCAGGACGGATTTTACAGCCAAAAATTCTGACGAAAGGATTCTTACACTGCAGAATGGCTAGCATTTTACTTTATCATCAGAATAATTATCTAAGGATCCTGTGATGGCTACCCTAACTGATACTCCAAGCACTGCAGCTGCAGCCACTCGTATCGAAGAAGACCTACTTGGCGAACGCCACGTTCCTGCCGACGCTTACTACGGCATCCACACGCTACGCGCTATCGAAAACTTCAACATCTCAAATGTCACGATTTCAGACGTACCTGAATTTGTCCGTGGCATGGTTATGACCAAGAAAGCCGCGGCGTTAGCAAACAAAGAGTTAGGCGTTATTCCTAAAGATGTCGCGAAATACGTGGTTGAAGCGTGTGATTTGATCCTTGAAACAGGTAAGTGCATGGATCAGTTCCCTTCAGACGTCTTCCAAGGCGGTGCAGGCACATCAGTCAACATGAACACCAACGAAGTGATCGCCAACGTCGCACTTGAGCTGATGGGCAAGGAAAAAGGTCAGTACGAATTCGTTAACCCAAATGACCACGTTAATAAGAGCCAGTCGACTAACTGTGCTTACCCAACGGGTTTCCGTATCGCCGTTTACAACAGTGTTCACACTCTGATTGAAGCGATTGAGTACCTGAAAGGTGCATTTGAGCTTAAGAGCCAAGAGTTCAAAGACGTGCTTAAAATGGGTCGTACTCAGCTTCAAGACGCGGTACCAATGACCGTAGGTCAAGAGTTCCACGCATGGGCGGTGACTCTGAATGAAGAAATCCGTGCCCTTGAGTACACTTCAAAGCTACTGCTTGAAATTAACTTAGGTGCCACTGCGATCGGTACCGGTTTGAACGCAGCTGAAGGCTATCAGAAACTGGCAGTGAAACACTTAGCTGACGTGACTGGCCTAGACGTAGTCCCAGCAGAAGATCTGATTGAGGCAACTTCAGACTGTGGTGCTTATGTAATGACACATGGCGCGTTGAAGCGATTGGCGGTCAAACTGTCTAAGATCTGTAATGACCTGCGCCTGCTATCTTCTGGCCCACGTTCAGGTCTAAACGAACTTAACCTCCCAGAGCTGCAAGCAGGCTCTTCTATCATGCCAGCTAAAGTTAACCCTGTGGTACCAGAAGTGGTCAACCAAGTGTGTTTCAAAGTACTAGGTAATGACAACACCATCTCATTTGCCGCAGAAGGTGGTCAGCTACAGCTAAACGTGATGGAGCCTGTCATCGCGCAAAGCATGTTCGAGTCCATTTCTCTACTATCTAACGCGTGTGTCAACCTGCGTGACAAATGTATTGATGGCATCACGGTCAACAAAGAGATCTGTGAAGGCTACGTTTACAACTCAATCGGTATCGTGACTTACCTGAACCCATACATTGGCCACCACGAAGGTGACATCGTCGGTAAGATCTGTGCGGAAACGGGTAAGAGCGTCCGTGAAGTAGTGCTAGAACGTGGCTTACTGACCGAAGAAGAGTTGGACGATATCTTGAACGTTGAAAACTTTATGCATCCTAAGTATAAAGCGAAACGCTACGAATAAGATTGCTACCAAGGAGGGCCCAATAGGGCCCTTTTTTAGGCACTAATACGGTTAACCACAATTTTATCAGGGTTAACTCATTCAGTGGCTCCCTCCTTCCATTATCTAAACGTTTAGACACTGAGTGTTTAGATAATCGAATTTAAGTTAACAATATGAGGTATCTATTATGGTAGCGGTCGAACTGTTAGTCGTTCTGCTCTTTATCTTTTTAGGAGCAAGAATCGGCGGTATTGGCATCGGCTTTGCGGGCGGTGCAGGCGTTATCGCATTGTCATTAATACTTGGCGTACCGACCAGTCAGGCATACATTCCTGTTGATGTTATTCTGATCATTATGTCGGTCATCACAGCAATTGCTGCAATGCAAGTTGCCGGTGGTATGGATTGGTTAGTACAACTGGCAGAAAACTTCTTGCGCAAGAACCCTGAGCGCATCACCTTTTATGCGCCTATCGTCACTTTCCTTATGACATTAATGGCGGGTACAGGCCACACGGCATTTTCAACTCTACCGGTTATCGCGGAAGTCGCAAAAGGTCAGGGTGTTCGTCCATCTCGTCCTCTCTCTATTGCTGTGGTCGCATCGCAAATCGCGATTACCGCTTCACCAATCTCTGCGGCGGTTGTAGCATTCGCTGCAATGCTGGCACCAATGGGTGTTGACTACCTGACACTGCTTGCGGTGTGCATCCCAACCACCTTCATCGCTTGTATGATTGGCGCCTTTGTCGCTAACTTTATGGGCAGTGAACTGAAAGATGACCCGATTTATCAGGAGCGTTTAGAGAAAGGCCTGATCAAACTCGCAACGGAAAAGCAGCGCGACATTCTGCCAACGGCAAAAACAGCCACGTACATTTTCCTTGCGGCAATAGGCTTCGTGGTTTGCTACGCAGCGGCCATCTCTAAATCAGTAGGTCTGATTGTTGACCCGGCACTTGGGCGTAACGAAGCCATCATGACAGTGATGCTGGCAGCGGCAGCAGCGATCGTTCTATTCACTAAGATTGATGCGTCAAAGATTCCTAACGCCTCGACTTTCCGTTCTGGCATGACCGCTTGTGTATGTGTTCTAGGTGTGGCTTGGTTAGGTTCAACCTTCGTCAATGCACACGTGGATGGCATTAAAGAAGTGGCAGGTGCGTTGCTGGCTGACTACCCATGGATGCTGGCCATGGTACTGTTCTTTGCCTCTATGTTGCTTTACTCACAAGGTGCAACCACGGTCGCGCTAATGCCTGCCGCCCTTGCTATTGGTGTTGCTCCGCTAACAGCAGTCGCGTCTTTCGCCGCAGTGAGCGCTCTGTTCGTTCTACCGACTTACCCAACGTTGCTTGCTGCCGTTGAAATGGATGACACAGGTTCAACTCGCATCGGTAGCTACGTATTTAACCACCCATTCTTCATCCCAGGCGTGGTAACCATTGCGTCAGCCGTTGCATTAGGCTTCACTTTCGGTGGGCTACTGATCTAATTAAAACGGTAAAAATAAAGGGAGCTTGTGCTCCCTTTTTAATTTTGTTCTCAATAAAAAGTCTCACATCACAGTTTTATTTTGACTTTAGTCAAAAGATCTCCCAAAAAATCATCCTGAATGAAAATCCGAATCAATGAATAAAAATCCTCATTTTATTTATTCATCATCAGTTATGACCTAAATAACTTGCCCTTACCTCTGATAAAGGAATAGAAATCCATTTTAATTAAACAAATACCCTAACATTATCAACTTATTTAAAAGTCAGAAAAATAACACTGAATATTTTTGTGAAGATCACCAAAGTTAGAAAATCTATCAATAATTAAAATAACCTCCAAGAGCTATTCGTAATCAGCTCAAAATAATTATCACTATTCCAATAACTTAGTATTTATGAGTTTATATTTATAACTCTAGTCGCTGATTCACTTTTATTTGTTATTCAACAAGTAAGAGTAAGGAGATCACCATGACCACCCAAACTGTACCTACCGAAGAAAAAAAAGGCGGCTTCTTTGCCAACTTTAAGTTCCCTTCCGCTTACACGATTCTGTTTGTTTTAATTGCGCTGGTTGCGATGTTGACCTGGATAGTACCTGCTGGCCAGTATGACCGAGCAATGAATGAAGATTTGGGTCGAGAAGTCCCTGTCACTGGTACTTATCAAGCTGTAGAAGGCAACCCTCAAGGTGTCATTGACGTACTACTAGCACCCATTGACGGCTTCTATGACCACAATAGCTACGAAGCCGCCGCAATTGATGTTTCTCTGTTCATCCTTGTCATTGGTGGCTTCTTGGGGCTAGTGACAAAAACGGGCGCCATCGATGCTGGGATTGAGCGCGTAACGCAGCGCCTTCAGGGCCGAGAAGAGATGATGATACCCATTCTAATGGCTCTGTTTGCTGCTGGAGGAACCGTCTACGGCATGGCCGAAGAATCCTTGCCATTCTACACCCTGTTAGTGCCAGTGATGATGGCTGCACGCTTCGACCCACTGGTTGCCGCAGCCACGGTGTTACTCGGCGCAGGCATTGGTGTATTGGGTTCCACCATAAACCCATTTGCCACCGTCATTGCTGCTAACGCATCTGGCATTCCGTTTACTGATGGCATCATGCTACGTGCCTTAATGCTGGTGATCGGCTGGGTCATTTGTGTCGCCTACGTGATGCGCTATGCCCGTATGGTGCGTGAAGACCAGAGCAAATCGATTGTTTACGATAAATACGAAGAGAACAAAGCGCATTTCCTTGGTAATCAAACTGGCGAATCTCTTGAGTTCACCACCACACGTAAAGTCATTTTAACCATCTTCGGCGGCTCATTCGGCGTGATGATCTACGGTGTCTCCGTTGCTGGCTGGTGGATGGCAGAAATCTCAGCCATGTTCTTAGCAGCAACGATTTTAGTCGGACTCGTCGCACGTATGAGCGAAGAAGAGTTCACCAACAGCTTTATTGATGGTGCTCGTGACCTACTTGGCGTAGCGCTCATCATCGGTATTGCGCGCGGGATTGTAGTTGTCATGGACCGCGGCATGATCACTGATACCATCTTGTACTCAGCGGAGCAGATGGTGACCGGTCTTTCGTCGGTCGTGTTCATTAATGTCATGTTCTTCCTTGAGATATTGCTATCTTTCCTTGTGCCTTCCACCTCTGGTCTGGCAGTACTCACTATGCCGATTATGGCTCCACTCGCAGACTTTGCTGGTGTCGGACGCGACCTAGTCATCACGGCTTATCAATCGGCTTCTGGCTTGGTCAACCTTATTACCCCCACTTCGGCAGTCGTTATGGGCGGCCTTGCCATTGCCCGTGTGCCTTATGTGCGCTGGGTGAAATGGGTGGCACCATTGCTAGCCATTCTAACACTATTCTGTGTTGTGATGATCAGTATTGGCGCACTTATCTAACCTGCTCTTTTCCTTACACTCGCTCACAGGATGTGAGCCCCCAAAGCCGCCTTAGTGCGGCTTTTCTTTTATCTGTTCAGCTGAAAATTAGAAAAACTATTCCTATCTATAATCTTCATTTATCCAATATTAATTCTCTAAAATAATCCTACGAATTTAATATGTGATCGACATTAAATTTATTATCAAAAGTTTTGTTATAAAACGAATAGCTCAACACTTAAAAGCAATTATCTAGAAAGTTAGAGTGCATAATTTCAATCTAATATACCCTTTGTAAACAATTTAAATTTGAATATTTTTCCTTGGTAAGGATATTAATCAGACATTCAACCTTAACTTATGCATAAACTTCCCCCTTAAATGGTTAAATAGGGGGTTCACATACCAATAACAACTGCATAGATATTGTTAAACCCCTTGAAAACACTGGCTTTAGGCATAAAAAACGAACTGTGATTGATCTCTAAGATTCCTACCCAGACAAGCGTAATATGAATTCCAGAAACAAAATAAGTGAATAAATAAATTCGCTCTTCTATTCCCTACAAATTAAATATTAGTTTTTTAAGTTTTAAAACTAATTAAAAATATAAGAGAGATACGATCATGAGTAAGTTATACGTAGGTTCTGAAATCGGTCAATTACGTCGCGTTCTGGTGCATCGCCCAAGACGAGCACTGACTCACCTGACGCCTTCCAACTGCCACGATCTGCTATTTGATGACGTACTTGCCGTCGAGCGTGCAGGTAAAGAGCACGATGTGTTCACCCAAACTCTGCGCGACCAAGGTGTGGAAGTGTTACTGCTTACTGACTTACTTGCAGACACGCTGGCGGTAGCAGAAGCCAAAGACTGGCTGCTAAGTCGTCAGGTATCGGATTACCGTTTAGGTAAAACTTTTGCCAATGACGTTCGTTGCTACTTAGGTGACTTACCCAATGTTGAGCTGGCTAAGATTCTTACCGGTGGTCTTTCTTATGCTGAAATGCCGATGAAATCCTCATCTATGATGCAGGGGCTTCATGCACCAACAGATTTCATCATTGAGCCATTACCAAACCACCTATTTACCCGCGACACTTCTTGCTGGGTCTATGGCGGTGTCTCTATCAACCCAATGGCGAAACCAGCCCGTCAACGTGAAACCAACCACGTTCGTGCTATCTACCGCTGGCACCCAAGCTTTGCTGGTCAGGACTTCATCAAATACTTCGGTGATGAAGAGAAAATCTACGACAACTCCACCATTGAAGGCGGCGATGTCTTAGTCATTGGTAAAGACGCCGTGCTGATTGGTATGTCAGAGCGCACAACCGCTCAAGGTGTTGAGCATCTTGCTTCTGGCTTGTTCAAACATGGTCAAGCTAAACAAGTGATTGCGATGGAGCTGCCAAAACATCGTTCATGCATGCACTTAGACACCGTCATGACTCATATGCGTGAAGATACCTTCTCTGTTTACCCAGAAGTGATGCGCAAAGATGTGAAGTGCTGGAGCCTGACTGGTGATGCGTCTGGCGCTGTGAACGTCAAAGAAGAAGGTTACTTCGTGATGGCTATCGAGAAAGCTCTTGGTGTCGACCAACTCAACCTTATCACCACTGGCGGTGACAACTTCAACGCGGAACGTGAACAGTGGAACGACGCTAACAACGTTCTCACCGTTAAGCCTGGCGTCGTGATCGGATACGAAGGCAATACCTACACCAACGAGAAGTACGACAAAGCGGGCATCACAGTATTGCCTATTCCGGGCGATGAGCTGGGTCGTGGCCGTGGCGGCGCGCGCTGCATGAGCTGCCCAATCGAACGTGATGGTATTTAAGTAACGGATAAGTTGGCGAGAGCGACTTAGCTCTCGCCCTCAGCAGAGAGATTAAAGCAATGACAAAACAAACTGTAGTTGTCGCACTTGGTGGAAACGCCCTACTTCGCCGCGGTGAGCCATTGGAAGCCGAAGTACAACGTCAGAACATCGAAATTGCCGTCAAAACCATTTCGGAAATTGCTCAGGAATACAACGTCGTACTGGTACACGGTAATGGCCCACAGGTTGGCTTGTTGGCATTACAAGGTTTGGAATACAAGAAAGTAGCACCATACCCACTGGATGTTCTGGGCAGTGAAACGCAAGGCATGATTGGTTACATGCTAATGCAAGAGTTCAAAAACCAAATGCCAAACGTCAATGCCACTTGCATGTTAACGCAGATGACAGTGGACCCTAATGACCCTGCATTTGCCGATCCAACCAAACCCATCGGCCCAATTTATGAAGAAGCCGAGGCTCGTGAACTGGCTGAGAAATACCACTGGACCATCAAACCAGATGGTCAGCACTTCCGCCGCGTCGTACCTAGCCCACAACCAACAGGCATCATCGAGCACGACGCGATCACCAAGCTCATCGACGAAGGTCACTTAGTGATTTGTACTGGTGGTGGCGGCATCCCAGTCAAAAAAGAGAATGGCAAACTGGTTGGTGTTGAAGCTGTGATTGATAAGGACATGTCCGCAGCATTCCTGGCTAAGCAGCTAAATGCTGACGCTTTGCTTATCCTCACTGACGCAGATGCGGTTTACCTCGATTGGGGCAAGCCTACTCAACATGCGCTGCGCAGCACGAACCCAACCGAATTAGCACAGTACCAGTTTGACGCCGGCTCAATGGGGCCAAAAATCGAAGCGTCATGCGAGTTCGTCAAGCAAGGTGGCAAAGTGGTCGGTATCGGCTCACTGGAAGATGGTTTACGCATTCTTCAGGGCACGGCAGGCACCAATATCACCAAAGGCTAATTACCAGCAGTCCTGACTTGAGTCAGGGCTGAGATGAAACAAACAATCACTCAAATTCATTACTGCACTTTCTTACCTCTTTCCCTGCAACGAGAAAGTGCACATCGATAAGAAGGAAAACATCATGGCTTTCAACCTACGCAACCGTAACTTCCTAAAATTATTAGACTTTACTCCGCGTGAAATTCAACACATGTTGGACCTATCCGTGGAGTTGAAAAAAGCGAAATACAACGGCTATGAGCAGCCTCGTCTGAAAGGTAAAAACATCGCTCTGATCTTCGAGAAAACGTCGACTCGTACCCGTTGTGCCTTTGAAGTTGCGGCTTTTGACCAAGGCGCTCAAGTTTCTTACTTAGGCCCAACAGGCTCTCAGATTGGTCACAAAGAATCGATGAAAGATACCGCTCGTGTTTTAGGCCGCATGTACGATGGCATCGAGTACCGCGGATTTGGTCAGGAAATTGTCGAAGAGCTGGGCGCTTACGCCGGTGTACCGGTATGGAATGGCCTGACCGATGAGTTCCACCCGACGCAAATTCTCGCTGACTTCCTAACTATGATGGAACATGGCCGTGGCAAACAGCTACACGAAATGAAGTTTGCCTACCTAGGTGATGCGCGCAACAACATGGGCAACTCTCTGATGGTTGGCGCCGCTAAGATGGGCATGGATATTCGTCTCGTCGCGCCTAAGCAGTTCTGGCCAGAAGAAGCACTTGTCGCACAGTGCCGTGAGATTGCTGAAACAACCGGTGCGAAAATTACACTGACTGAAGATGTTCAAGAAGGCGTTCAAGGTTGTGACTACCTGTACACGGATGTGTGGGTATCGATGGGCGAAGCAAAAGAAGCATGGGCAGAGCGTATCAACCTCATGCTGCCTTACCAAGTCAACATGGAAATGATCAAAGCAACAGGTAATCCTCATGTGAAATTCATGCACTGCCTACCTGCCTTCCACGGCGAAGATACCACGGTCGGTAAACAGCTTGCTGAAGAATACCCAATGCTTAAAAACGGCTGTGAAGTGACTGATGAGGTGGTTGAATCTGACTACTCTATTGTGTTCGACGAAGCTGAAAACCGTATGCACACCATCAAAGCGGTGATGGTAGCTACACTAGGTGACTAATATCATCGATTAAAAGTAATCATACTCAAATTAGACTGAGTATTGTTTGCAGGGAAATGCGGGTGGCGTTCATCATGTATCAAAAACATGCTGAATAAAGCCCGCATTTTTTTTCACACTTAAGGATTCATCATCGTTCTCAATGCAAGACAGCACAACCGCTGCAAACGTGTCGCTAAAATAGGCGAAATACGCATAAAAATCCAATTTATGAATACTTTACGCAAACGCTTGCGTTGGCTTTTTTTGTCCGTATAATCCTCCGCAATTTGTCTTCGGAGGATCAAAATGAACCTGTCAGCAACCACTCAATGTTGGCTTAACTTATGCCCTGACTCAGGAGCATGTGTGGTTTCATTTTATTCTGTCGATCCTTTTCAAGCCTCCTATTTAGGAGGCTTTTTTTTGTCTGAAATTTACATCAACCCATGGATTAGCAATCTACAAGGGTTGGACAAACTCACCCATTGAGACGAGGAAACACTGCTATGGCGCATTCGTTATTTAACAAGCACATTATCTCCATTCCTGAGCTCAGCCGCAGCGAGCTAGAGCTTATCGTCGACACCGCGGCTAGGCTAAAAGCCGAGCCAAACCCGACACTGCTAAAAAACAAAGTAGTGGCCAGCTGCTTCTTTGAACCTTCCACTCGCACCAGGCTGTCATTTGAAACGGCTGTGCAGCGCCTCGGTGGCACAATCATTGGCTTCGACAATGGTGGCAACACGTCACTGGCGAAAAAGGGGGAGACACTGGCCGACTCAGTTCAGGTGATTGCTTCTTATGTCGACGCCTTTGTGATGCGCCATCCACAAGAAGGCGCAGCACGTTTAGCGTCCGAATTTTCCAATGGCGTACCTGTGGTCAACGGGGGTGATGGCGCGAATCAGCATCCAACTCAGACTCTGCTGGATTTGTTTTCTATCTACGAAACCCAAGGCACGCTCGACAACCTCAATGTCGCGTTTGTGGGTGACCTTAAATACGGTCGTACTGTCCACTCTCTGACTCAGGCACTGGCGAAGTTCAACAACGTTCGCTTCTTCTTTATCGCTCCTGAAGCGTTGGCGATGCCCGATTACATCTGTGAAGAACTCGAAGAGGCAGGCATCAAATTCAGTATGCACAACAACATCGAAGACGTCGTACCGGAGCTTGATGTCTTGTATATGACGCGCGTACAGAAAGAGCGCTTTGACGAGTCCGAATACGCTCACATTAAGTCAGCGTTCATTCTCACCGCCGATACGCTGAAAGAGGCACGTGAAAACCTGAAGGTACTTCACCCGTTACCACGAGTCGATGAAATCACAACAGACGTCGATAAAACGCCACACGCTTACTACTTTGAGCAGGCCGAAAACGGTGTCTATGCCCGTGAAGCCTTACTTGCCCTTGTTCTTAGTGAAACCCTTTAATTGCAGGAGAATTATCATGGTGAAAGAAACTCAACTACAAGTAGAAGCCATTCGTAACGGCAGCGTGATTGACCATATTCCTGCTAACGTCGGCATTAAAGTGCTCAAACTTTTTAAAATGCACAAGACCAATCAACGCATCACCATTGGTCTCAACTTACCTTCTTCGGCGCTCGGCGAGAAAGACCTCATCAAGATTGAAAATGTCTATTTGACCAAAGAGCAGGCCAACCAATTGGCTCTGTATGCGCCGAAAGCCACCGTAAACCAGATTGAGGAATATCAGGTGGTCAACAAGCTGACCTTAGCGCTCCCAGAACATATTCATAGCGTCTTTGAGTGTCCGAACAGCAATTGTATTTCGCACGGTGAACCTGTCGAAAGCCACTTTAAAGTGCTGCAAAAGCAGAGTCACGTTCAGCTCAAATGCCACTACTGTGAAAAAGTATTCTCACGCGAAATCATGGCAGAAGTGCGCTAATCAGCTCTGACAAACGCTATTTAAAAGTGCTGTGGATATTTATTCCCATTTGAGAATAAATATCCACACACCACAGAATTATCAACCAATAAAATCACCAATTAATAGTTTTTAATTGGTGATCCCTTTCAAAAAGCCACACTTTGTTTGGTGTTAAAATACTCCCGAATCAAATCTTTAAGTCACCACAGAAGTGACCGCTCAATGTCTGAAGGCACTACTAGGGAATGAAGTGCCGAAGGTCGCAAGGAAGAGTTATCTCTACGTCATGTTTTAAGGAGTTCGCATGAGTGAAACTCTAAATCTCGCTTCGGTGGATTACACTGAAGACAAAACCCTGACCGCAGCCTGTAAACGCCTGCTTCAACAGCAGAGCTTTACCACTCAGAATGAGTTGCGCGAAGCACTGGTTGATATTGGCTTTGAAGGTATCAGCCAGTCTACGGTCTCGCGTCTGCTGTCTCAGCTTGGGGTAGTTAAGGTCCAGAATGCCTGTGGTAAAAAGGTGTATTGCATTACCGTTGAAACCGCACCTGTGCGTGTTGAGTCATCGATTTCCTCGCAGATTGAATTCATTACCCATAATCAGGCGATGGTGGTGGTTAAAACTCACCCAGGCAGTGCCCAGCTTGTCGCACGATTGGTCGACATCGACCCACACACCGAAATCCTCGGTACAGTAGGTGGCAACGACACCGTCCTCGTGATACCAAAAGACACCGATCATATTGATGCCTGCGAACGAGTGGTTCGCGCTCGACTCGGTGTGGCTTAAGTCTTGCCTACATCATCTCAACTTAAGTCAGGTATCGGCCTGACTTAAGCTTTTGAATTGGCGATATTTGTCGGAGTATGAAACTTATTCCCCCTTTCCCCTGTCTGATTGAGTTAAAATGATGAAAATTTAACTCAAGTGACTTTTCTATGCGTGCCGTCTTTTCACTGATTTTATTATGTCTGACTGTAGCTTCTGCCCCTGCTATGGCGCTTTTCGAGCAGTCTAACTCTGCGCCTAGCTTCGGAAATCAGAGCAATACTTTTGTCCCTGTCGATCAAGCTTTCCCGTTTAACGCCTACCAACAAGGCGATCGGGTTTTCCTCGACTGGCAAGTCAAACAGGATTACTACCTCTACCAACACCGTTTATCGGTCAGCGGCGAAAATGTCACGGTAGGCGAGCTGAAAATGGAAGACGGCCAGCCCTACAAAGACGAGTTTTTCGGTGAGGTCAACATCTATACCACACCTCTGTTTGTCGAAGTGCCTTTGGCCGATTATCAGGATGGCGCCCGTCTGATTGTCCAGTATCAGGGCTGTGCAAAAGCTGGCTTTTGCTACCCACCAGAGACTCGCGTGGTTGACTTAACCAGCTTCCAATCCAGCGCTGGTGACCAATCAGCGCCATCTGGCAGCGCAAGTTCTTCTGCCCCAACTGACACTCCAGTCAAACCGTCACAGCCGGTTTCTCAGGAGTCGAGCCTAGCGTCCAGCCTAAGTGATAGCTGGTGGACCCCCTTACTGTTTTTAGCACTGGGTGTTGGCCTTGCGTTTACGCCATGCGTACTGCCGATGTATCCGATTTTGACCAGTATTGTGCTTGGCAGCGGCAAACTGAGTCACGGCCGAGCATTAGGCCTGGCGTTTATTTACGTTCAAGGGATGGCACTCACCTACACCTTATTGGGATTGGTTGTCGCCTCGGCGGGTATGCAGTTTCAGGCCGCCATGCAACACCCTTATGTCCTGATTGGTTTAAGCGTCATGTTTGTTGCCCTAGCGCTGTCGATGTTTGGTGCCTACACCATTCAGCTGCCAAGTGCAGTGCAGACTTGGCTCAATAACCTAAGTAACAAACAGCAAGGCGGCAGCTCGCTGGGCGTGTTTGCCATGGGTGCAATTTCTGGATTAGTCTGCTCCCCTTGCACCACAGCGCCGCTTTCAGGCGCACTGCTCTACGTCGCACAAAGCGGTGACTTACTCACGGGCGGCGTCGCACTGTACGCTCTCGCTTTAGGTATGGGCATCCCGCTAATGCTGGTTGCGGTATTTGGCAACAAACTGCTGCCAAAAGCCGGTAACTGGATGGACAGAGTAAAAACCCTGTTTGGCTTTATTCTGCTTGCTGCGCCAATCTTCTTACTTGAACGTATCCTGCCAGAAACTTGGGCAACCGGGTTGTGGTCCGCACTTGGTCTAGCCGCTTTTGGCTGGCTATACCATGTTAAAAACTCACTGCCATTTGGCGGCTGGAAACAAAGTGCAGTCGGTATCATTGCGGTTCTTGGCTTATTCGCTTCAGCGCAACCCGCACTCAACTATTGGTTTGGTGGTCATACAGAACAAGCGCAGCCTAGTATTCAATTTACACGCATTAGCACTGTGGATGACCTCAACAGCCAGTTGGAACAAGCTAAGCTGGCAGGCAAGCCTGTGATGCTCGACTTCTATGCTGACTGGTGTGTGGCGTGTAAAGAGTTCGAAAAGTACACCTTCCACAAGCCTGATGTAGAAGCAAAGCTACGTAATTTTGTGCTGTTACAGGCCGATGTCACCAAGAACCTGCCGCAAGACATCGCACTGCTAAAAGAGATGAATGTACTTGGCCTGCCAACAATAGAGTTCTGGGACGCCAGCGGCCAACATGTCTCCAACGCCAGAGTAACCGGATTTATGCAGGCAGAGCCGTTTTTACAACACATCAACGCCCACAGCCTGTAAGCACCAGCGGATTAACTTCACGCCAGTCTAACGACTGGCGTTTTTGTATCTTGTTTATTTATATGCAATTTGGCGATAAAACCCGATACAGTTCAGACTTTTAGGGTATGGATATTGTCCATACTCTCAAAGGTGACAATAATTCCTGTAAGCAAACTTTCAATAGCAGTTAACGTCATGGACTCGACCTACACCATTATCATCGCCGACGATCACCCTTTATTTCGTAATGCACTGTTTCAATCTGTGCACATGGCGGTTAGTGGTGCCAATTTATTGGAAGCGGACTCCCTCGATGCGCTTCTGGCAGTTCTTGCCAAAGAAGACGAACCCGACCTTCTGCTGCTTGATTTAAAAATGCCTGGCGCCAACGGGATGTCTGGGCTGATTCAGCTACGGGCAGAGTACCCGGACATGCCCATTGTGGTCGTGTCGGCCAGTGAAGAACCTTCCGTAGTCACTCAGGTCAAGAGCCACGGTGCGTTTGGTTTTATCCCTAAGTCGAGTGACATGCGAGAATTGGTCAGTGCATTGAATCAGGTCTTGAGCGGCGAACCTTTCTTCCCAGAAGGCTCCATCACCAACAACGCAGCTTGTAATGACTTAGCAGAGAAAATTGCCACTTTAACGCCACAGCAATACAAAGTACTCGGAATGTTATCTGATGGTCTGCTAAACAAGCAAATTGCCTATGAGTTAAATGTTTCTGAAGCAACGATAAAAGCCCACATGACTGCGATCTTTAGAAAGTTAGGTGTTAAAAACCGTACTCAGGCTGTGATTTTACTTCAGCAGCTAGAATCTGAATCTTAATTTTCTTTTTCACCCTATCTCGATCATTTATCTGCTAAGATAGTCAAGTCGGTCATCTGATCGACTTATTCATCCCTCTGTTTCACTAACTCTGGGAGTCAAATCATTGCTTAGCGTATTGATCACTCAATTTGTCGTTCTCTGGGCCGTCATCGATCCGATTGGTTCAGTTCCGGTCTATCTATCCCAAACTCAACACCTTACTGCCAAGCAACGCCGTTTAGTGGCGCTCAAAGCGGTAGGTATTTCAACAGGCGTACTTCTGTTCTTCCTCATTGCCGGTCAGCTGCTGCTGGATGCAATGCAGATTCCTCTACCTGCGTTTCAGGCAGCTGGTGGCTTAGTACTCTTGCTGTTCGCTCTAACAATGATTTTTGGTGAATCTAAGCCTGAACAGGAAACTAAGCTTTCTGAAGAAGTCAGCCACTCCGATCTGGCTGACTTAGCCGTCTACCCACTCGCGATCCCTTCAATTGCCTCTCCCGGCGCAATGATGGCGATCGTGATGCTGACCGACAACCACCGTTATTCCTTGGTCGACCAAGGCATTACTGCCGCGGTGATGGTGAGTGTTCTGTTGATCACCTTACTCCTGCTGCTTGGCGCGACACATATCCAGAAATGGATTGGCAATGTCGGCGCTGCGATCATCAGCCGAGTCATGGGGTTGATCCTTGCAGCAGTGGCTTTAAACAACCTGTTATTGGGCATCAAAGACTTCTACCTTGGTTGAATTATTTTATAAAGTCATCAACACATCATTAGACCTTAGGCTAATTTAACACCACATTAACATCACAAAAATCTATCATTCAAATATTAAGCACCTGATTTTTAGGTGCTTTTTGTTTTTTCTCTCGCGACTAAAGTTGCAAAGAGTTCTTGTCAGCACCTTGCTAATGTAGATGGTGAAACATTTATTTAACAACGAAACCAATCGTAAGGAGGCGGCAATGGCGTTTGAAAGTCAGGAACGAGCCAAAGCCTACTGGGACAAAAACGTAAAACTGATGATTAGCTTAATGGTTATATGGTTTGTCGTTTCTTTTGGCTGCGGCATTCTATTTGTCGACGAGCTTAACCAATTTCAGATAGGTGGTTACAAACTGGGCTTCTGGTTTGCACAACAAGGTTCCATCTATACCTTTCTAGGCATTATTTTCTACTACGCGTGGAAAATGCGCCAAATCGATCGCGAATTTGATGTGGACGAGTAAGGAGCAGTTCAGATGGATTTGAAAACAATCACTTATCTCGTTGTAGGTGCCACCTTTATCCTTTATATCGGTATCGCAATTTGGGCACGCGCGGGATCAACTAAAGAGTTCTATGTTGCAGGGGGCGGGGTTAACCCGATCGCCAACGGCATGGCAACCGCCGCAGACTGGATGTCTGCTGCTTCCTTCATTTCAATGGCAGGCCTTATCGCTTTCATGGGCTACGGTGGTTCTGTATTCCTGATGGGCTGGACAGGCGGCTATGTACTACTCGCTCTGCTTTTAGCGCCTTACCTACGCAAATTTGGTAAGTTCACGGTACCTGAGTTCGTTGGTGAGCGTTTCTACTCCAATGGTGCACGTATTGTTGCGGTTGTGTGTCTGATTATCGCGTCAGTGACTTACGTAATCGGTCAGATGAAAGGGGTTGGTGTTGCCTTCGGTCGATTCCTTGAAGTGGACTACTCAACAGGTCTACTGATCGGTATGTGTATTGTATTCATGTACGCAGTAATGGGCGGCATGAAAGGCATTACCTACACGCAGATTGCTCAGTACTGTGTACTTATTCTTGCGTACACTATTCCAGCTATCTTTATCTCGCTCCAACTAACGGGTAACCCAATTCCACAAATCGGTCTCGGCAGTACCATGGCCGGAACGGATGTCTATCTACTCGATCGGCTTGATCAGGTGGTCACCGAACTCGGCTTCAGTGAATATACCACCCAAGTACGTGGCGATACCTTGAACATGTTCGTCTACACCATGTCTCTGATGATTGGTACTGCGGGTCTACCGCACGTTATCATCCGTTTCTTCACGGTACCGAAAGTACGTGATGCACGTACTTCAGCAGGCTGGGCGCTAGTCTTTATCGCGATTCTATACACGACTGCACCTGCGGTATCTGCAATGGCACGTCTAAACCTAATGGATACGGTTAACCCGGCTCCGGGTCAAAATCTTGCTTACGATGAACGCCCTGACTGGTTCAAAAACTGGGAAAAAACTGGCCTACTTGGCTTTGATGACAAGAACGGTGATGGCAACATCCAGTACACATCAAATGCTGAAACCAACGAGCTGAAAGTCGACCGTGACATCATGGTATTGGCTAACCCAGAAATTGCCAAGCTACCTAACTGGGTTATTGCACTGGTTGCCGCGGGTGGTTTAGCCGCTGCTCTATCTACCGCTGCTGGCCTGCTACTTGCGATATCGTCGGCAATATCTCATGACTTAATCAAAGGTGTGATAAATCCGAATATCTCTGAGAAGAAAGAGCTACTGGCGAGCCGGATATCCATGGCGGTCGCAATTGCTGTCGCCGGTTATCTGGGGTTAAATCCTCCTGGCTTTGCAGCAGGTACGGTGGCACTGGCCTTCGGTCTGGCCGCATCGTCCATCTTCCCAGCCTTGATGATGGGTATTTTCAGTAAGAACATCAACAAGGAAGGCGCGATTGCCGGTATGATTGCAGGTATCACGATCACTCTATTCTACGTATTCCAGCACAAAGGCATCCTGTTCATCGCTGACTGGAAGTACCTAGAAAGCTGGGGCAGCAACTGGTTCCTAGGTATCGAACCTAATGCCTTCGGTGCTATCGGTGCGCTATTCAACTTCCTAGTTGCATTCGCGGTATCGAGAGTCACGGCAGAAACACCACAAGAAGTGAAAGATTTGGTCGAACACGTTCGTGTTCCAGCAGGCGCTGGAGATGCGGTAGATCACTAATCTACACTTAACTATTAAAGCCCCTCACGGGACGACCCGTCCGGGGCTTTTTTATTGCTCTTAATTCAGTTACCGTAGTTTCGAAATGTTGTCGCAAGGAAGCCAAGATGTTCAAAAATAAGCACTTTATTGTCGCTCTTTTGATTGCACCGATTCTGTCCATTATTGCCTATTTCGGCACTGACATGGCAGTCAGCGAAAAACCCCATGCCGCCAAAGAAGGCCAGAGCTACAAACTGGTCAGCAAATCAAACTGCCGCTACACCAGTGGTTTGTGCGATATGGAAAATGGAGACTTTAAGGTCAAGTTCCGCTCAGAAAAGCTTACTGATGAAAATCTTGAGTTATCACTTCATTCAGCCCATTCTCTCGAAGGCGTTAAGCTTTCTTTGGTCGACAGCCAAGAGCAGAACGCGCAACCAATCAATATGGAACCAGCCGATCAAGCAGGGCAAAACTGGTATATCACGTTACCTAAACCCACATCAGCAGACAGCTGGTTGAGAGTGGCGATTCAATCTGACGGCACGCTGTATTATGGGGAAACACAAACCGCATTCGTGAAATACGAAACACTGTTTACTGAGTAAACCGAAATTAGAATAGCTAAAAGGGTTGACGTGAAGCGTCAACCCTTTTTGTTTAAACGCACTGAGTCATATTCAAACGCGCGACAGGATGCTTGGTAAGCCTAGACCCGATTCAGAATCGCTCTAAGTTTGAGCGGTTTAACTGGCTTAGGAATAAAGCTAAATCCGTTAGATTTAATGCCATCCATCATGTCGTTGGTTCGATCAGCACTGATGATCACCCCTTCAAAGCTATCTCCCAAGCGCAGGCGACACTGTTGGAGAACTTCAAGCCCTGTACGGCCGTTATCGAGACGATAGTCGGAGAGAACCACGTCCGGCAGCCACTCTTCGTCTAGACATTTCAGACTAGTGACAATATCGGTTGCCGTGCGCACGTTACATCCCCAACGCGCAAGCAAGTTTTCCATCCCGACCAAGATTTCTGGCTCATTGTCGACACAGAGTACATTAAGGTGGCTGAGGTCAGAGACGGCAGCAGAAGGCGCAGCTTGCGGCTGCACTAAAGCTTCTGCACTGCGGTGGAGTGTGATTGAGAATACACTGCCTTTACCGGGCCACGAACGCATGGATATTTGATGACCAAGCACGTGGGCGATGCCTTTCGAAATCGCTAAACCAAGCCCAAGCCCCTGATCCGAACGAACCTGACTGCCGCGGGTAAACTCTTCAAAAATTTCCTGCTGTTTGTCTTCATCGATACCGGTGCCGTTATCCCACACTTCAATCCTCGCCTGTTGACCTACCCGTCTTACCCCAAGCACCACCTTGCCTTTGGGATTGTAACGGAAAGCATTGGTTAGGAAGTTCTGCACCACCCTGCGCAGTAGTTTCGGGTCAGATTGAACAATCAGCTGGCTTGGCACCATCTCAAACTCTATCCCCTGCTGTTTTGCCAACGCACTGAATTCAGCATTTAGATTGGAGAGAACATCATTAATTGCAAAGCTATGCACATTAATATCAAGCTTGCCAGACTCCAACCGAGAAATATCAAGCAAGTCACCAATCAGATCTTCAGCAGCCTCCAAAGCACTTTCAATATGCTTGGAGAGACGCTTGGTTTCCTCTTCTTGCGCCACCTCAGACAGTGATGAAGCAAACAAGCGGGCGGCATTGAGTGGCTGCATCAGATCATGACTGACCGCCGCAAGAAAGCGCGATTTCGACTGAGATTCATGCTCGGAACGTTGAGTGGCAGAGACCAGCTGTTTGTTGAGTTGCTCCAGCTCTTGAGTCCGCTCATGAACCCGCTCTTCCAAACTTTCGTTAGCATCCTTAAGTGCCTGTTCCGCATCACGGAACACTGTAATGTCCGTAAAACTCATCACAAAGCCGCCACCGGGCATCGGATTGCCCTGCACTTCAATAACCCGACCATCAGGCCGAACTCGTGAAGAAGTATGACGGGTGCCTTGTTCAAGGTGATAGATACGGCGACGGACATGGTCTTCTGGGTCACCGGGGCCACATAGCCCCTGCTCCGCATTGTGACGAATCACATCCGCTATCGGCCTGCCTACCTGAATCAACCCTTGAGGAAATACAAACAGTTCCAGATATCGTTGGTTCCATGCCACCAGACGAAGCTGCTTATCCACCACCGCAATGCCTTGGCCAATATGCTCAATCGCCCCTTGGAGAAGCCCGCGGCTAAAGTCATACAACTCAGAGGCTTCATCGACAATGGTCGCGACTTCTTCCAGTTGCATGTTGCGACCTTGTAGGGCAGAGGTCAGGACCAACTTTGCTGAAGAGGCGCCAAAGACGCCAGCCAACACCCGTTCCGTGTGGCGGATTAAACTGGCGGGTGCTTGCTGATTTGGCAGCATAGTTTCGTGTTGCTGGGCCCAGTATTGCTCAAACGCAATGCGCACCCTTTGTCGACCAACAAATCGCGCAGCTAGCATTTCCAGCTCTCCCACCGTCACGCGGCTTTGGTAGAGGCTGATGTTCTCACTTTCTGGCATTGGCGTACCGACAAAAGACGCCGACTGCAAACGCTCACTCAGACTTGAACGCGTCATTAACGAAACTACTACATAGCACAGCGCGTTGATCGTCACGCTGAGGACAATTCCCCAGTCAGAACCTTTGATGCCTACAGCCTGTAAAGCCTCTGGCGGTGTCACTAGCCACAGAAGGAAATTACTGTTGGCATCGCCGGCCAGCATATCGGTCTGACTCATTAGGGTAATAAGCCACAAGCCAAAGCCAAACGCGAGGCCAACATAGACACCTTTTCGGTTGCCATTTCGCCAGTACATTCCGCCCAGAAGAGCAGGTGCAAACTGAGTAATAGCCGCAAATGAAAGAAAGCCAATTGCCGATAGAGAGTGGATGTTGCCTAATGCCTGATAGAAACCCCATGCCCCAAGTAACAGCAGCAAAATTAAGCCACGTCGAATAACCAGTAATAAGCCTGAAAAGTGGCGATGATTTCGCTGAGCAAGCTTCATCCGGCGCAGCAACAGCGGCATCACCAGATCGTTCGACACCATGATGGCTAACGCAATAGTCGAGACAATAACCATTCCGCTAGCGGCAGACGTGCCACCGAGAAAAGCCAGCAAAGCAATATCCTGAGCACCTACGGCCATCGGTAAGCTGATCACATACGTATCCGGGCTCGCACTACTCAGCAGCCCCTGCCCTACCCAAGCAATAGGCAAAACAAAGATGCCCATCAGCACCAGATAAACAGGGAATAACCAGCGCGCCGTATGCAAGTCCTGTGCGCGCTCGTTTTCCACTACCATGGTATGGAACTGACGCGGCAGACAAACAATCGCCATCATGGTCAGCACAGTGTGAATTAATAATGTCGGTAGGTTTGGTGATTGATAGGTGTCAGAGGCAATCGACATCAGCTCAATGTCGCTGCGATTGAGCGCCAGATAGAGGATGAAACACCCAACGGCGAGGAATGCCACCAGCTTGACGATCGACTCAAATGCGATCGCCATCATCATTCCACGATGGTGCTCTGTGTTGTCGATGTGGCGCGTACCGAACAACATGGTAAATATCGCCAATGCACCAACCACAAACCAAGATACATCCATGCCCCGAGCGTTAAATGCTTCCGGTAATTCCGGAGAGACGATCTCCAACCCCATGGTAATACCACGCAGCTGTAAGGCGATGTAGGGCAAGATCCCCGCCACGGCAATCAGAGTGACGGCGACGGCTAAGCCTTGAGATTTACCATAGCGAGCAGCGATAAAGTCGGCAATCGACGTAATGTGTTCGCGCTTAGCGGTAATGATCAAGCGAGCTAGTACTCGCCATCCAAGGGTGAACACCAAGATAGGTGCAATGTAAATCGGGAGGAATGACCACGGATTGTTACTGGCCTGCCCCACCGTGCCATAGAAGGTCCACGACGTACAGTAGACCGCAATCGACAAACTGTAGATCCACGGCCGCCAGCGAGCTAGCCAACGATGCTGCTTATCGCCATACCAAGCAATGAGAAAGAGGAGTCCGAGGTACATCAGTGATACGGTGATCACTAGCCAGCCTTGCATCTGATTTCCTTATCGAATTGAATTCCGCAGCTTTGTTTATACAAACAAAAACCTCTCCATACTGGAGAGGTTTCATTTAACTAAGGAAGCGAATCGAACTCAAACAGTTCCGCTTAATTCTGTGCTTTAACGTCGATAACCGAGGTACGTTCGCGTTTTGGTTCAACACGAATAAACAGGGCCAGAATACCCATCACCGCCATCGCCCAAAACACGTTCGCGCCCCAATTCTCATACCCCCAACCACTCAAAGCGGTCATCAGAGCGATGAATGCACCGAGCGGAATCGCATTGTACAGTGCTTGCAGGGCGACCATTTTTCTTGGCTCCGAGTGCTGGATGTATTGAATAGCAGCAATGTGTGCGACGGCAAACGTCACACCGTGGAGTAATTGGATTAAGACAAGCCCAATCAGAACCGTGGTCGAAGCGGTCAACCCCCAGCGAACCACGACTCCAATAGCAGCGACTAAAAACAGTGCACGTAGCGACCAGCCGGCAAACAGGCGTTTACTCAAGGCGAAAATTGCCACTTCCGCCACCACGCCTAAGCTCCATAAATAGCCGATTATATCTTCAGAATGCCCGGCTTCTTTCCAGTATATTGAGCTAAAACTGTAGTAAGCGGCATGACTGCCCTGAATCAAAGCCGCCAGAGCGAGGAACTTCAAGACGGAAGACTCCTTTAGTAGCTCGGTCAGTTTCGGTCTTTCTGCCTGCTCTTCTTCCGTCGTGACAGGCATCGGATTGGTGTTGCGCATCCCAACTAAAATGGCAAAAAATACCCCCGCTAGCGCGGTATACAAAATCATATCAGTGCCGAATTTGGCCACCAGATAGCCGACCACCGTAGAACCTGCAATAAAGGCCACAGATCCCCACAGTCGAGCACGCCCATAGTCGAGCATCTTCAGCCGCGCATAGTAGTTCGCCATCGCATCAGACAGCGGCACAATCGGCCCGCAGCAAAGGTTAAACAGCACAGTTGCACCTGCCATCAACCAAAAACTACCGCCCGTAAAGAAGTGAAAACCGATAAAAATTAGGGCTGCAATGCTCAACCAGCGCAGCGCGGGCATCAGGTGCTCAACTATATGGATACGCGGCGTTAGTACCATATTGGCGACACAACGAGTCGCAAAACCAATTCCAACTAATAAGCCGATATCTGTAGCTGAAACACCCTGTTCCTCAAACCACAACGCCCAGAATGGCAGATAGACACCATAGGCAAAAAAGAATCCGACAAAGTATTGAGATATCCAGCCATAGGGAGACGGATTGAGCATTTTGACCTCTGAATGCGATATGAGAGCGGATGCCGCATTATCTCTGCTTACTTGCTGAATAAAAAGGGAAGATTACTCACCAATCTGTTTCCGCACAGCCATCCTAAATTAGAGTAATTCGACCAAAGTCGTCTGGCACTTAAAAGGAAACTTGTCACACTTAAAACATGGTTTCTTTTCTCACGCGGATCCGGTATGCCAGATAAATTCAACATGCACTCTCCACCGTTTGATCGTCTCGACGAAAGACAGCAGAACAAGCTACGTGCTTCGCTGGATGTGGCGTACTACCGAGATAAAGAAGTTTTGCTGGCAACCGATGGGGACAGCCAGCACCTGCATATTCTGATTAAAGGCGCTGTTGAGGAGCGCAGTGCTAATGGAGAGGAAGTATTCGCCCATTACGCCAATGATGACTTGTTTGATGTACGCGCGCTGTTTGAAGGTAAAGTCCGCCACCACTACGTCGCGCTGGAAGATACACTCACGTATCTGCTGCCTAAAGCGGTCTTTCTTGAGCTATACAACGAAAATGGCCAGTTTGCGGCCTATTTCGATAACAATCTCGCCAAGCGACAGCAGTTGATTGAAGCTGCCCAGCAGCAACAGAATCTGGCCGAGTTTATTCTCACTAAAGTTGACCGTGATATCTATCACCCTCCGATGATTCTTAACCCTGAGCAACCGCTTAATGAGGTCACTCAGGTCTTAAAACAAAATGGGATTGATGCCGCTTTGGTCAGGCTCCATGATGACGATCCACGCTTGACCAACAACCCAAATCAGCTGCCTTTCGCTATCGTCACCCGAACCAACATGCTGCATGCCGTAATGCTTGACGGTCATCCGCTGGATACTCAAATCAGCGCGATTGCTACCTTTCCGGTGGTTCATGTCGACGATGGCGATTTTCTGTTTAACGCGATGATAAAGATGACCCGTCAGCGTCTGAAACGGGTCATGGTGGCGGACGGTAAAGAAGCAGTCGGTATGCTGGATATGACCCAGATTCTCAGTGCCTTTTCGACCCATTCTCATGTATTAACCTTGAGCATAGCCCGCGCTTCCAGCATCGAAGAACTGGCATTAGCATCCAATCGCCAGCGTCAGTTAGTCGATAGCCTGCTAGGAAACGGCATTCGTACACGCTTTATCATGGAGCTGATTTCAGCAGTCAACGAGCAAATTATCGAAAAAGCGTTTGAGCTGATTGTTCCTCCTGCCCTTCACGATCATTGCTGTCTGATCGTTTTAGGCTCAGAAGGGCGCGGGGAACAGATCTTAAAAACCGACCAAGACAATGCATTGATTATCAGAGACGGATTGGACTGGCCTCAGTGCGACACAGTTATGGCTCAACTGACCCACACTTTACAACAACTAGGCTACCCACTTTGCCCGGGTAACGTGATGGTCAACAATCCGAAATGGGTAAAAAGTCAGAGTAACTGGCAGACAACATTAACACGCTGGTCTAAACCTTCTTCTGCCGAGCACGTCATGGATCTGGCTATTTTCACCGATGCCCACGCGGTCGCGGGCAACAAGACCTTACTCACTCCTGTGCGACAACACCTCAAAGGGCTGATGCTGAATAATATGCTGGCGCTACAGGACTTCACTCGACCCGCCTTGCAGTTCTCTCTGCCACTGACTCTGTTTGGCAACGTCAAATCGGATAAACAAGGAGTCGATCTGAAAAGTGGCGGTATCTTCCCAATCGTTCACGGGATTCGTACCCTAGCACTGGAATATGGCTTAGAGGAAAACAACACCTTTGACCGGATTGAAGCGTTGCGTAACAAGCGCATCTTAGAGCCAGAAACCGCGGACAACCTCAATGAAGCATTGAAACTGTTCTTTAAACTCCGTCTTAGCCAACAGGTCGCGAATCAACATAGTCACAACCGCATCAACCTCAAACTGCTCGAACGCACGGAACGTGACTTACTGCGACACAGCCTGCATGTGGTCAAAAAATTCAAACAGTTCCTTGGCTACCACTATCAAATTCGGGACTAATGATGAACTGGATTCAGCGCCGTTACTGGTATCACAAATTGAAGGGCTCTCCTTATCAGCCCCTGTTTGCCTCAGTCCAAAAAGGTGAGTATGTCTCGCTCGACTGTGAAACCACCAGCTTAGATCCAAAGCGCGCCGAACTGGTCACCATCGCAGCGACCAAAATCATCGACAACCGCATCATCACCAGCCAACCTTTCGAAGTGAGATTAAGAGCTCCCCAATCGCTGGATTCTAATTCGGTCAAGATCCATCAGATTCGCCATTCAGATCTGGCCGATGGTATCGATGAAAAACAGGCATTGACACAGTTACTGGCTTTTGTCGGCAATCGGCCACTGGTGGGATACCACATTCGCTACGACAAGAAGATTCTTGATCTGGCGTGTAAACGTCATCTGGGATTTCCTCTCCCCAACCCCTTGATTGAAGTCAGCCAGATTTACCACGACAAACTGGAGAAACACTTACCCAACGCCTATTTCGATCTGAGTCTGGAAGCCATTTGCAAACATCTCGATTTACCGATGCAGAGTAAGCACGACGCTTTGCAAGATGCCATCTCAGCGGCGCTGGTATTTGTTCGCCTGACCAAAGGAGACTTACCGAGCTTAAGTCTGCCCTATACCCGCTAACGGATTCCTACGATCCAACTCTCAAAATCAAACATAGCTTCCTCAATACTAAGCAGAATCAGGCCTCTCATCCTAAAGTCTAATTGTCGAATTACGCTCGGTGCTAGAAAGTTACGGATATAGGGAATTTCGACAAACGTGGAAAACGTTTTAAACGAACACTTGCTCAATTCGTTCTGAATTAAGCCCAAGGAGAAAAGCAATGAGTGAAGCCCATATTTATCCGGTAAAAGAAAATATCAAAACAAATACCCATGCGGATAATGATACCTACCTCGCCATGTACCAACAGTCTGTCTCTGACCCAGAAGGATTCTGGACTGAGCACGGTAAGATTGTTGATTGGATCAAACCCTTCACCAAAGTTAAAAACACTTCATTTGACACAGGCCATGTCGATATTCGCTGGTTTGAAGATGGTACGCTCAACGTATCTGCAAACTGTATTGACCGCCACCTAGCTGAGCGCGGTGACGACGTGGCAATCATCTGGGAAGGTGACGACCCAGCAGACGATAAAACACTGACGTTCAACGAACTGCATAAAGAAGTGTGCCGTTTCTCTAATGCTCTAAAAGAGCAAGGTGTACGTAAAGGCGACGTCGTGTGTCTTTACATGCCAATGGTACCTGAAGCGGCTGTTGCTATGCTGGCTTGTACTCGTATCGGTGCAGTCCACACGGTTGTTTTCGGTGGCTTCTCTCCAGAAGCACTATCAGGACGTATCATTGACTCAGATGCCAAAGTCGTTGTCACAGCCGATGAAGGTGTGCGCGGTGGTCGAGCGGTTCCGCTGAAAAAGAACGTCGATGAAGCATTGACCAACCCAGAAGTAAAAACAATCGATAAAGTACTAGTGCTGAAGCGCACTGGTGGTGATATTGACTGGCATGAGCATCGCGATGTTTGGTGGCATGAAGCAACGGCCTCTGTTTCAGATGATTGCCCACCAGAAGAAATGAAAGCGGAAGACCCACTCTTCATCCTCTACACATCAGGTTCAACCGGTAAACCTAAAGGTGTCCTTCACACCACAGGCGGTTACCTCGTTTACGCCACCATGACTTTCAAATATGTCTTCGACTACCAGCCAGGTGAAACCTTCTGGTGTACCGCTGACGTAGGTTGGATTACAGGTCACACTTACCTTATCTACGGCCCTCTAGCTAATGGTGCTAAAACCATCCTGTTCGAAGGTGTGCCGAACTACCCGAACACCAACCGCATGAGTGAAGTTGTTGATAAACACCAAGTCAATATTCTTTACACTGCACCAACGGCTATTCGTGCGTTAATGGCAAAAGGCAATGAAGCAGTAGATGGCACTACTCGTGACAGCCTGCGTATTATGGGCTCAGTAGGTGAACCAATTAACCCTGAAGCATGGGAGTGGTACTACAAGACGATTGGTAATGAGAAATCTCCGATTGTCGATACTTGGTGGCAAACCGAAACCGGTGGCATCCTTATAACTCCACTACCAGGTGCTACGGCACTAAAACCTGGCTCTGCAACTCGTCCATTCTTTGGCGTACAGCCTGCGTTAGTCGATAACATGGGTAACATCATTGAAGAAACCGCAGCTGAAGGCAACTTGGTGATCCTTGATTCATGGCCAGGTCAAATGCGTACTGTTTATGGCGACCATGAGCGCTTTGAGCAAACGTACTTCTCTACGTTCAAAGGCATGTACTTCACCAGTGACGGTGCCCGTCGTGACGAAGACGGCTACTACTGGATCACAGGCCGTGTTGATGACGTACTCAACGTCTCAGGCCACCGTATGGGTACCGCAGAGATTGAATCGGCTTTAGTTGCCCACGATAAGATTGCAGAAGCGGCAATTGTTGGTATCCCGCATGACATCAAAGGTCAGGCCATTTACGCTTACGTTACGCTTAACGATGGTGAGTTCCCATCAGCAGAGCTGCACAAAGAAGTGAAGGACTGGGTACGTAAAGAGATTGGCCCAATAGCCACGCCAGACGTACTGCACTGGACAGATTCTCTACCGAAAACTCGCTCCGGTAAGATCATGCGTCGTATCCTACGCAAGATAGCCACTGGTGATACCAGCAACTTAGGCGACACCTCAACACTGGCCGATCCAAGCGTTGTTGATAAGTTAATCGCCGAAAAAGCCGAACTTGCATAGAAATAGCAAAACAAGACCAAGCCGCCACATTTGTGGCGGCTTTTTTATTTGTTGGAACATATCTAGCGAGCTGAAGTCCAAGACAAAGCAGTCAAATTTGTTACCTTGGTAGCAGTTTTTCATCTCAGAAACGGGAGATTAGACCAGTAAATTGCTGCTAAATGCGCTGAATTGGCTATAATCTGGGTCTATTTTAAAGATCCAGCGTAAAATTTGACAATACAATCACGCTGAATCGGAAATATTATGGGAAGATTCCAGTTCATATCATGAAGTAGGAAGATGGCAGCACAATGACAGCTAAATCACGCATTCTTGTCTTAAATGGTCCAAATTTAAATCTGTTGGGTCTACGCGAACCGGGTCACTATGGTTCTCAAACCCTACCACAGATTATCGACACTTTAACCGAGCAAGCCCACAAAGCTGGTGTTGAACTAGAGCATCTGCAATCAAATCGCGAATATGAACTGATTGAGAAAATCCACGAATCTTTTGGCAAAGTTGATTTCATTATCATCAACCCAGCAGCCTTCACACATACTAGTGTTGCTCTGCGAGACGCCCTGCTCGGCGTTTCTATCCCATTTATTGAAGTACATTTATCCAACGTGCACGCACGCGAGCCTTTCCGCCATCACTCTTATCTCTCAGATAAGGCACAAGGTGTGATTTGCGGCCTAGGTGCACAAGGTTATGAATTCGCTTTGTCTGCTGCCGTAAACACATTGCAGGCACAGTAGCTTAATTACTATCACAGTAAATGAACACACTCTGCAGCTCACAGAGAGCTGTCTTATTCACAAGATAAAAGAGAAAGAAAAAATGGATATCCGTAAAATCAAAAAGCTTATCGAGTTAGTTGAAGAATCTGGCATTGCTGAGCTAGAAATCTCTGAAGGTGAAGAGTCGGTACGAATCAGCCGTAACGGTTCAGCGGCACCAGCTCCAATTCAATACGCAGCAGCACCAGTTGCAGCGGCACCAGCAGCAGCTCCTGCGGCGGCACCGGCAGCAGCACCTGCTCCAGCGGCAGAAGCAGCAGCGCCAGCAGTACCAGCGGGTCATCAAGTTCTTTCTCCAATGGTCGGTACTTTCTACCGTGCTCCAAGCCCAGACGCGAAAGCATTCATCGAAGTAGGTCAATCAGTAACCGCTGGCGAAACTCTATGTATCGTTGAAGCAATGAAGATGATGAACCAAATCGAAGCAGACAAATCTGGTGTAGTTACTGCAATCCTAGTTGACGATGGTCAGCCAGTTGAATTCGACCAACCACTTGTTGTTATCGAATAATAGAGGCTGTCTCTTATGTTAGATAAATTAGTCATCGCGAACCGAGGCGAAATTGCGCTTCGTATTCTTCGCGCATGTAAAGAATTAGGCATCAAAACCGTTGCCGTACACTCAACAGCAGACCGTGATTTGAAACACGTTCTTCTTGCTGACGAGGCAATTTGTATCGGTCCAGCTCGCGGTATCGATAGCTACTTGAACATCCCACGTATCATTTCTGCAGCAGAAGTAACGGGCGCGATCGCTATCCACCCAGGTTATGGCTTCCTGTCTGAGAATGCAGACTTTGCAGAGCAAGTTGAGCGTAGCGGCTTTATCTTTGTTGGCCCGAAAGCGGAAACGATCCGCATCATGGGTGACAAGGTTTCTGCTATCACTGCAATGAAGAAAGCGGGCGTTCCTTGTGTACCAGGTTCTGACGGCCCTCTAAACGATGATGAAGCGACGAATAAAGCGCACGCTAAACGCATCGGCTACCCAGTCATCATCAAAGCCTCTGGTGGCGGCGGTGGTCGTGGTATGCGCGTGGTTCGCTCTGAAGCTGAGCTAGTAGAAGCTATCGCGATGACGCGTGCAGAAGCAAAAGCAGCATTCAACAACGACATGGTTTACATGGAGAAATTCCTAGAAAACCCACGTCACGTTGAAGTACAGGTGATTGCTGATGGTCAAGGCGGTGCTATCCACCTAGGTGAACGTGACTGTTCTATGCAGCGTCGTCACCAGAAAGTGGTTGAAGAAGCGCCTGCTCCGGGTATCACAGCAGAAATGCGTAAGTACATTGGTGAACGTTGTACGCGTGCTTGTTTGGAAATCGGTTACCGTGGTGCAGGTACTTTCGAGTTCCTTTACGAAAACGGCGAATTCTACTTCATCGAAATGAACACACGTATTCAGGTAGAGCACCCAGTAACAGAAATGGTGACGGGCGTTGACCTAATCAAAGAGCAGCTTCGTGTTGCAGCAGGCCAGCCTTTGTCATTCACTCAGGATGACATCAAGATCCGCGGCCATGCGATTGAGTGTCGTATCAACGCAGAAGACCCTGAGCGTTTCCTACCTTCACCAGGTAAGATTGAGCGCTTCCACGCACCAGGCGGTATGGGTGTTCGTTGGGAATCGCACATCTACACGGGCTACACAGTGCCACCGCACTATGACTCAATGGTCGGTAAGCTGATCACATTCGGTGAAAACCGTGATGTTGCCATTGCTCGCATGAAGAACGCACTCGGTGAGATGATCATCGAAGGCATTAAGACCAACGTTCCGCTGCAAGAAAGCATCATGAACGACGAAAACTTCCAACACGGTGGTGCGAACATCCACTACCTAGAGAAGAAACTCGGTCTGCAGTAATTCGATTACTGACACGATACAAATGCTCACTTCGGTGAGCATTTTTGTTTTCAGCGCACTCTGGACTCAAATAACCCCCCGAGTTCTGCTACACTCTGCGCAAATTTAAATCTAACTATCTAGACGAGCACATACCCATGCCTTGGATTCAAATCAAACTCAATGCGACCAACGACAACGCTGAGCAAATCGGCGACATGCTAATGGAAGAAACAGGAGCACTGTCTGTAACCTTCTTAGACGCGCAGGATACGCCAGTATTTGAACCTTTGCCGGGAGAAACTCGTCTGTGGGGTGATACGGATATTCTCGCTCTGTACGACGCAGAAGCGGATACTAAGTTTATTATTGACCAGACCAAGAACAGCAACTTGCTACCAGAAGGCTTTGCTTACAAAGTGGAGCAGTTGGAAGACAAAGACTGGGAACGAGAGTGGATGGACAATTTCCACCCGATGAAGTTTGGTGAGCGTTTATGGATCTGCCCAAGCTGGCGAGACGTCCCAGAGCCGGATGCGGTCAACGTGATGTTAGACCCTGGCCTCGCTTTTGGTACTGGTACTCACCCAACTACTGCTCTGTGTCTGGAGTGGCTGGAAGGGCTAGACCTGTCGAGTAAAACCGTGATCGATTTTGGTTGTGGATCTGGCATCTTAGCGATCGCTGCGATCAAACTCGGTGCCGAAAAGGTCATCGGGATCGATATTGATCCTCAGGCTCTCATCGCTTCAAAAGACAACGCCGAGCGCAATGGCGTTGCCGATAAGCTCGAAGTTTTCCTACCTCAAGATCAGCCAGAGGGCCTGATTGCTGACGTCGTCGTCGCGAACATCCTTGCCGGCCCACTTCGTGAGTTGTCGCCGATTATCAAGTCTCTAGTCAAACCGAACGGTAAACTGGCGATGTCTGGCGTGCTGGATACACAAGCAGAAGATGTGGCTAACTATTACCGTGATGAACTTCACATTGATCCTATCAAGGAGCAAAGTGAATGGTGTCGCATCTCTGGTCGAAAGCAAGGCTAGATAAGACTTTCAGGGCTAATTGTTTGAAATTCATACAAATTACAAAAACAATTTGTAAATGCTCAAATATTAGTCTTTTCACAGCGGAAAAAAATGCGTAAAATGCGCGCCCTTGCTGGTACTAAGCTGTGAAGACGTTTTGAAAATCGGAAATCATCAACTTAAGAATAATCTCATCGTCGCCCCGATGGCGGGAGTGACCGATAGACCGTTTCGAGAGTTATGCCTCCGCTATGGTGCTGGGATGGCCGTCAGTGAAATGATGTCCTCAAACCCAAAGCTATGGAAAACGTCAAAGTCCAAGCAGCGCATGGTGCATGAAGGTGAATCGGGCATTCGCTCTGTACAGATTGCGGGTGCGGATCCACAACTGATGGCCGATGCTGCTCAGTTTAGCGTTGAAAACGGTGCGCAAATCATCGATATCAACATGGGCTGCCCAGCAAAAAAAGTGAATAAGAAGCTTGCCGGTTCTGCACTGCTTCGCTTCCCAGATATCATCGAAGATATCCTGAAAGCGGTAGTCAATGCAGTCGATGTCCCAGTGACACTCAAAACCCGAACAGGCTGGGACCCAGATAATAAAAACTGTGTCCAAATCGCTAAATTAGCCGAAGACTGCGGCATACAAGCGCTTGCTCTGCATGGCAGAACAAAAGCCTGTATGTACAAAGGTGAGGCCGAATATGACAGCATCAGAGCGGTCAAGCAGGCAATTTCGATACCGGTTATCGCAAACGGTGATATCGATAGCCCAGAGAAAGCCAAGCGCGTACTGGAGTACACCGGTGCAGACGCTCTGATGATTGGACGTCCCGCCCAAGGTCGTCCGTGGATTTTCCAGGAAATCCAACACTTTTTGGAAAACGGCACCACGATGCCTGACCTTCCGTCCGCGGAAGTGAAAGACATTCTGCTGGGTCATGTGAATGCGCTCCACGATTTTTATGGAGAGTACTTAGGACCACGAATCGCGCGTAAGCACGTAGGTTGGTACCTAAAAGAGCATGAGCAAGCAAGTGAGTTTCGCCGTGCCTTCAACGCGATTGAGGCAGCAGAGCTGCAACTTGAAGCGTTAGAAGAGTATTTTGATAAAGCCTAACTATTTGAAGCGAACGCTTCAGATACGATGGCTAAACGTTGCATCATAATTAAGAGAAGAGCTAGACCGAATATGTTCGAACAAAATCTGACTTCAGAAGCATTAACAGTAACTACAGTAACGTCACAGGACCAGATTACTCAGAAACCATTACGTGACTCTGTTAAAGCGTCTCTTAAAAACTACTTGGCTCAACTAAACGGCCAAGAAGTCACAGAACTATACGAATTAGTTCTAGCTGAAGTTGAACAGCCACTACTAGATACCATCATGCAGTACACTCGCGGTAACCAAACTCGCGCAGCAACTATGATGGGTATCAACCGCGGTACTCTTCGCAAGAAACTTAAAAAATACGGCATGAACTAATACGTTCTGACGAATTTTGTTTTGAGAAAGCCGATTCCAAATGGATTCGGCTTTTTCCGTTTCTAGTCGCCATTACTTTATAAAATTCAATTAATTTGCACACTCACTGCTCAGCATGTTTTACTTTTGAGACTCCCAAAGAGCAGAGAAACCAAACGCATATTAAGTCTCACTTTCGTGCCATCTAACTGAGCAAATAGTAAGCAAACTGTGATCTATCACGATTGCCATCACTACCTGTCTAGATATAATGCGGTGTTCATCTGTTGTTGGATAAAACTATATGCTTGATAAGCAAAGGGAAGCATGGCTAAGCCTGATTCTGAATGAACTTCCTGACCGACTTTTCGTTTTAGAGCAGTCGGGGCGCTTTGTCGAGGGCTTTGGGGGAACGTTCCACTCCGTTCGTCTAGAAAAAAATGGTTACGCCAACAAAACGCTTCACGACATCCTTCCACAGGATAAAGCCGACCAGTTACTCAGTTACATACAAGATGTTAGTGAGTCAGCCAAACCTCTGGTTGTACAGTACAGTGTCAACCCTATCGAATGCTTGCAACTGTCTATTGATGAGCTGGAAACACTAGATGGCCCTGAAGACATGTGGTTCGAAGCTACCATTAAGCCACTGTGCTTAGTAGATGGCACCCAGTATGTCCTGTGGCAAGAACGTGACATCACGAGCAACTATCGCCGTCAGGAAGAGCTGAAGCGCCTGTCTGAAACCGATGAGCTAACCGGCATCTTCAACCGCCGCGCCTTCCTTGAAGCTCTTGAGCAGGAATTACAAAGCTACAATGAGACTCAGCGTAATTTGTCTTGCTTGATGATCGATATCGATCACTTTAAAGAAATCAACGATCAAGTCGGTCACCTTTCGGGTGATGAAGTCATCACTCAGGTTGCCAGAATTTGTCAGAAACAGATCCGTGGCAGTGACTACATTGGTCGACTGGGCGGCGAAGAGTTTGGCATTGTACTCTCAAACACAAATGCCATTCAGGCTTACGATATTGCCGAACGCATACGACAATCAATTGAAAGTTCCCCCTGCAGTGTCGACGACCATATCATTCATCCAACCGTCAGTATTGGTATCGCAGAAGTTACCTCAGGCATCTCTCATGTGAAAGAACTCTTGGTTCAGGCAGATAAAGCGATGTATTACTCTAAACAGACGGGTCGCAATCAAGTCACGCTCTACCACGATAACTTGCCGGATATGAAGGTTCAGTCCGCGATTCAAGCCAAAATTCGACAAGCGAGTTAAGGCTCATCACAGCAAGTCGCTGGGCTCTCTTCACTGCCCAGCGCCCCTAAAATCGAACAATGACTGGCATCGTCATCAATATGACCACAACACGCATCGTTGATTTTCTTCAATGCATGGCGAATACGGGTCAACTCCGCAATCTTTTCATCAATCACTTCGAGTTTTGCCGAGGTGATGGCTTTTACTTCTGCACAACTGTGCTCGGTGGCTTCCAGCTTTATCTCTAACAGTTCGCGAATTTCTTCCAGGCTTAGCCCTAGGTCTTTAGCTTTTAAGATAAAACCGACCTGTTTTTGATTTTCTTCGTTATAAATACGATAACCCGATTCACTGCGCCCCATGGGGCGGATCAGTTCATTTTTCTCATAGAAGCGCAAAGTATCGGTGGTCACACCACAACGCTTTGCCAGTTCTCCAATCTGGAACATAACTTTCCTTATTAACTATCTCGTTACTTTTTAAGTTAAAAAGCATGGTTTTCATAATTATTTTTGAGATGCCAAACGATTGCGCGAGCTTTTTTGTAATAAATTAGTTAGAATGTGCGCCATCAAGTTTAGAGTCTAATATCTGTCCGGTCTCGACTGGCAAAAAGGTCTTTACCAAAACTGGCCAATATTTTATCCCTACGAGATAAAAACAAGTTCATTTTTGGCAAATATCTTTAGTTTTAACTCCATGACTTTGAGGAAGATGGAAGCATGAACAACGCTCGTCCAATTCGCCGCGCCCTAATCAGCGTATCAGACAAAACAGGTATTGTTGAGTTTGCCCAAGCTCTCGCTGAACGCGGTGTCGATATCCTATCCACAGGTGGTACTGCCCGCTTACTAGCTGAGCAAGGCATTGCTGTCACAGAAGTATCCGATTATACGGGTTTCCCGGAAATGATGGACGGACGCGTTAAAACGCTTCACCCAAAGGTTCATGGTGGTGTTTTAGGCCGTCGCGGTCAAGACGATGACGTGATGGAAAAACACGGCATCAATCCTATCGATATGGTTGTCGTTAACCTATATCCATTTGCTGAAACTGTGGCTAAAGAAGGCTGTACGCTTGCTGACGCGGTTGAGAACATCGATATCGGTGGTCCAACAATGGTTCGCTCTGCTGCGAAAAACCACAAAGACGTGACTATCGTAGTAAATGCACACGACTACGACCGCGTCATCGCAGAAATGGACGCAAACGAAACGTCTCTTACGCTAGAAACACGCTTCGATCTCGCTATCGCGGCATTCGAGCACACAGCGTCTTATGACGGTATGATCGCAAACTACTTCGGCACTATGGTTCCTAGCTACGGCGAGAACAAAGAAGGTGACGAAGAGAGCAAATTCCCTCGCACATTCAACCAACAGTTCGAGAAGAAGCAAGACATGCGCTACGGTGAGAACAGCCACCAAGCAGCGGCTTTCTACGTTGAAGCAAACCCTGAAGAAGCTTCGGTTTCCACTGCTCGCCAGATCCAAGGCAAAGCCCTTTCTTACAACAACATCGCAGACACGGACGCGGCGCTTGAGTGTGTGAAAGAGTTCGCTGAACCAGCGTGTGTGATCGTAAAACACGCGAACCCATGTGGTGTTGCACTTGGCGAAGACATCCTTGAAGCATATAACCGTGCTTACCAGACTGACCCGACATCGGCATTTGGCGGCATCATCGCGTTCAACCGCGAACTTGATGCAGCAACAGCATCTGCGATTGTTGAGCGCCAATTCGTTGAGGTTATCATCGCACCATCTGTTTCTGCTGAAGCAATCGAGGTTGTTGCAGCGAAGAAGAACGTTCGCCTACTTGAATGTGGCGAATGGACAACTAAAACAACTGGCTTCGACGTAAAACGCGTTAACGGTGGCCTGCTGGTTCAAGACCGCGACCAAGGCATGGTAAGCCTAGATGACCTTAAAGTGGTCTCTAAGCGTCAGCCAACAGAAGAAGAACTGAAAGATGCCCTATTCTGCTGGAAAGTAGCAAAGTACGTGAAATCTAACGCGATCGTTTACTCGAAAGGTGACATGACGATTGGTGTAGGCGCCGGCCAAATGAGCCGCGTTTACTCAGCGAAAATCGCAGGCATCAAAGCGGCAGACGAAGGTCTGCAGGTTGAAGGTTGTGTGATGGCATCAGATGCATTCTTCCCATTCCGTGACGGTATCGATGCGGCGGCAGAAGCGGGCATCAAGTGTGTAATTCAACCGGGCGGTTCTATGCGTGATGACGAAGTTATCGCTGCAGCGGACGAACACGGCATGGCGATGATCTTTACCGGTATGCGTCACTTCCGCCACTAATTTCCTCTTCGTATTTGGCACTGTGGCGTCGTTAGCGGCTTTCGCCCACCCCAGCTGGCTATGCTCCCGGGGATGGGCTCAATTGCTACCTAGCCACATCACCAATTACTTTGAGCAAGACTTATAATTTTGTTTTTTAAATATTCCGATATTTGAAATACGTAGAGCAAGTCAGTGACTTTAGTTCAAGGAAAACACGCGGAGCTTATGACCATAAGTGAGCATGTTTGACACAGAAATAAAGGCTCTGAAGCAGCTATAAGGATTTTAAAACATGAATGTATTGATTATTGGTGCCGGCGGTCGTGAGCACGCTTTAGGTTGGAAAGCAGCACAAAACCCAAACGTTGAGACAGTATTCGTTGCACCTGGTAACGCAGGTACCGCGCTTGAGCCAAAGCTAGAAAACGTAAACATTGGTGTTGAAGCAATCTCTGAGCTGGTTGCATTCGCTCAAGAGAAGAAGATCGAGCTGACGATTGTTGGCCCAGAAGCGCCACTCGTTATTGGTGTAGTTGATGCTTTCCGTGAAGCGGGATTACCTATATTTGGTCCTACTCAAGCCGCTGCGCAGCTAGAAGGCTCTAAAGCGTTCACCAAAGATTTCCTTGCACGCCATAATATTCCAACTGCGGCTTACGCTAACTTCACTGAGATTGAACCAGCTCTTGCTTACGTTCGTGAACAAGGTGCTCCTATTGTTGTAAAAGCAGACGGTCTTGCTGCAGGTAAAGGTGTTATCGTTGCGATGACGCTAGAAGAAGCAGAAGACGCAATCAAAGACATGCTCGCAGGTAACGCGTTTGGTGAAGCCGGCAGCCGTGTGGTGATCGAAGAATTCCTAGACGGTGAGGAAGCCAGTTTCATCGTGATGGTTGACGGCCAGAGCGTTCTGCCAATGGCCACCAGCCAAGACCACAAACGTGTTGGCGACAAAGACACTGGCCCTAACACCGGCGGTATGGGCGCTTACTCCCCTGCACCAGTGGTAACGCCAGAAATTCACGAGCGTATTCTTGAAGAAGTTATCTACCCAACCGTGCGCGGCATGGATGCGGAAGGTCACCCATACACTGGTTTCCTTTACGCTGGTCTTATGATCGACAAAGACGGCACGTCAAAAGTTATCGAATACAACTGCCGCTTTGGCGATCCAGAAACCCAGCCTATTATGATGCGTATGGAATCTGACCTTGTTGAGCTTTGCCTGATGGCTATCGACGAGAAACTTGATGAAGCCGAGTCTAAATGGGATCCACGTGCGTCTATCGGTGTGGTTCTAGCAGCTGGCGGCTACCCTGCTGACTACGCGAAAGGTGATGTAATTTCACTTCCTACAGGCGATGTTGAAGGCCAAAAAATCTTCCACGCAGGTACAGCGAATAACGAAGCAGGCGAAGTTGTGACGAATGGCGGTCGTGTTCTATGTGCAACGGCACTGGGAAATAGCGTCTCAGACGCTCAGCAGCAAGCGTATGCGCTGGCTAAGCAAGTTAGCTGGAATGGTATGTTCCACCGCAATGACATTGGTTACAGAGCGATAGAGCGCGAACAAAGCAAATAATCGCTCTGTATCCAAAAAGGCGCCTCTTTAGGCGCCTTTTATATTTTAATCAGATAGCAGACTAGGCCTTTCAATACAGGAGTGATCTTCATCTGCCAGCATGAGTAAGTCTTCAACAATAACTCGGTTGGTGCGTGTCGAACCAAGGAAAGCTACGTAGTTGTCCACTCCAGCTAAGCGATTCACCACAAATGACGGCAGTGTCTGATTAAACTCCAATCGAGAGTAGCTCTGTCCAGAACAGGTTTCAAATGTTGAACCGTCCCAGTAGCCTTGAATCAGCTCTTGACCTTTTTTATCCTGCTCTTTCGTCACGGTTACCACAGTCATCGCATCATTTTTGTAGCGTTCGAGTTCAGCTGGCTTGACCGGAAGCACTTTGCCATCTAATCGGTACTGCTGATAAACCGCTTCACCGTCCTTATTGAAACGAACATGCACTCGGTATTTCACCAGCCCTTGTTCGCCTTTAAGCTGTTCGCCTTCACGAATCAGTTCTCTCAGCTCCCCTTCCGTCCAGCTGTAGTCGGTTTTATACCAACCGTAATCTCCTGCTGTGACATAGTCTGCGGCTGCGCTAGGAGAAGCAATCTTTTCCGTATACCAGTATAAGCTTGTGGCATCGCCCATGCTTTTCCCGCCCGTGTAATAAGCGAACTGATCTAAGTTAGGAGTAGGAACGCTGGAAGAACAACCAACAATAAAAGAAGTGATTAGTGAAGAGAATAAACGTTTTTTCATGACAGTGATGCGCCAAGACAGAAGACTACCTTGGCGCATTATAAATTATTTCACTGCGTCTTTCAGAGCTTTACCTGAAACAAATGCAGGAACGTTTGCAGCAGCGATTTGGATCTCATCACCAGTTTTTGGGTTACGGCCAGTGCGAGCTGCACGGTGGTTTACTTTGAACGTACCAAAACCAATTAGTTGAACTTGGTCACCCTCTTTAAGTGCATCAGTCACACCGTCAAGAGTTGCTTCAAGAGCAGCTTTAGCTTGTGCTTTAGATAGATCTGCTTTCTCTGCGATAAAGTCGATTAATTGGGTCTTGTTCATTAGGTTTCCCTTCTCATATGTTATCGAATTCAACTCACTCTAAAGCATAAATGCCCCATCTGGCAAAGGTTTGTAAGCGATCTTTAGCTTTCATGACGTACTTTTAACCATAATATGAGTAATAACTCACAATTTGTTACCTTCCTCTCCTATGCGAAGGCTTGTTTTTAATCATAATTAACCTTATTTATAAAACGCGGATAGTCCACGAAGCCTGATATTGTGGGGCCTGAAGCGAATATAAAATACTCACACCAATAATGCCCAGGCATAGTGACTCATTTCATAATTGATAATTTTGATGAGTACATTGCAAAATTCGGTGGTGGTATAAACCTGATATAGGACATTTATGTTACTGCTAACCATCTACGTCTCTGTTGCGATTGGCGTATCCTTTATCTGCTCGGTCCTCGAAGCGGTTCTACTGAGTATTACTCCCAGCTATCTGGCACAACTGCGTCAGCAAGGCCATCCGGCCGCAGAGAAATTATCAAAATTAAAAGCGGATATCGACCGCCCACTAGCTTCAATTCTGACACTGAATACCATCGCTCACACTATCGGCGCCGCCAGTGCAGGTGCACAAGCTGCTGTAGTTTTTGGTAGCGAATGGCTAGGTGTATTCTCAGGTGTATTAACTCTGGGTATTCTTGTGCTATCGGAAATTGTGCCTAAAACCATTGGCGCAACATACTGGCGTCAGCTGTCTCCTCTTGCAGCCATTACGTTACGTTGGATGGTGTGGGCACTGACACCGTTTGTGTGGTTTTCAGAGCAGATCACTAAACGCCTTGCCCGCGGTCACCAAGCACCAAAGATGCGTGATGAACTCTCTGCGATGGCGATTCTGGCTAAAGAGAGCGGTGAATTTGCAGAAGGTGAGACGAAAATTCTCAACAACCTGCTTGGCATTCAGGACGTTCCTGTCACTCAGGTCATGACACCACGTCCGGTCGTGTTCCGTGTTGACGCTGAAATGAGCATCAATGAATTTCTGGCTCAGCATAAAGACACACCGTTTTCTCGCCCACTGGTTTACAGCCAGTCCAAAGACAATATCATCGGTTTTGTACACCGCTTAGAGATGTTTAAACTTCAGCAGGCAGGTTGTGGTGAGAAGCAGTTAGGAGCAGTGATGCGTCCGGTTCACGTACTACTGAACAACTTATCTTTGCCAAAAGCGTTTGAGCAGATGATGGCGAAGCGCCTCCAGTTGGCGATGGTTGTTGATGAATACGGCACCATTCAAGGAATCCTAACGCTGGAAGATATCTTCGAGCACTTAGTTGGAGAAGAGATCGTCGATGAAGCGGACAGAGCTACCGACATGCAAGAGCTTGCGTTTGAGCGTTGGGAGAAATGGAAAGAGACACACGGCGTGATTGAAAGTCGTGATGACGATGAAGAAAATCAGGTTTCTGAACTACAAACCAAGAAAGAAGACCACTAATAAAATCGGGAGCCTATGGCTCCCGATTCACATTAAAGGCTGACGCCAATATTGCTGATACCATCTTCTCTCAGCTCAAAGCGAAGATCTTTAATCAGTTCAATGTCTCGTTCCTGAGCATCTTTCAGTGGACGGAAAATAGCCCACTGCACATCCCACTCTTCACAAACCGCTTCATTGTCTTTCTGATTATCATTAGTTATTTCGAGGCCAGTTTGCGCTTCTTCTAGCTGAGCCACCGTCTGTACCGACTGTTGACTGATTTTTTGCATGCTTTCAAATAAGTCATCGCGATCCAACAGGCCGTGTAGCAGGGTAGACAAACCAATACAGGCATCAATCGCGGGGTAGACACCATAAAAATCAAAATCTTCAGAACTTGGAATAATCTCTTCTAACTTCTCCAACTGGCGCTCATAATTAACCTTGGCACTCTTGACTGTTAGTTGCTCCCAAATGCTATCCAGAATATCGCGATAAATACGTGGCTCTGCAAATTCCGTGCTGTCACAAAACATCGCAAAATTAGGGTACATACGTTCACACAGACACGCCATAAAGGTAATCTGCTTCCAAGGTTCTAACTTCTCAAGACGAAGTTGAAGAGGGTTCTGTAGCATAAGGACTCATTGGTTCAGAAAAAGACAGCGGAAGTGTACTTGATAACCATAGTGGAAAAAAGCGAAGCCGATGAACAATTTCACCAACAAAGTCTATTTACTGACTGAGCACAACGAAACTTACCAGCAGCAGATCGACAAGCTGCAGTTACCGGATCTCGAGATCACCGACAATCCAGAAGATGCTTCTATTTTACTCGCCTCTCCACCACTGGTCGCCAAACGGCTTAGTGATTTTCCCAACGTAGAGTGGATGCAATCGGTTTATGCTGGAGTCGACGCTCTCACCACCAACACCCCGAATTTTCTCCTCACCAATGTGAAGGGGATATTTGGTCAGCAAATCTCGGAATACGTTCTCGGTTACCTTATTCAACATCATCGCCACTTTTTGCACTATCAAGAAAGTCAGAATCAGGCCAAATGGGAGCCCAAACCCTATCAATCTCTAAGCGCACTCACTTTATTGATTTTAGGGACTGGCTCAATAGGTAACCATCTCGCCAAAACGGCTCAGGCATTTGGCATAAAAGTGATCGGTATTAACCGCAGTGGTATTCCGTCCATGCATTCTCCTTTTGACGAAACTTACCATATTCAGGAGCTAGACAGTGTACTGAGCCGAGTCGATGTGGTAGTTAACACGCTGCCCAGTACCAAAGAAACACATCATCTACTTAATCATCAGTCTCTCAGTCACTGCCAATCCGCCTTACTATTCAATGTGGGCCGCGGTGATGTCGTGTGTGAGAACGGTTTACTTGCCGCTATAGAAGAGCAAGCCATTGCCCATGCCTTTCTTGATGTGTTTGAAAACGAGCCACTCGAAGCCAGCCATCCATTCTGGCACCACCCAGCTGTTACAATCACTCCGCATATCGCCGCTCTTAGCTTCCCTGAACAGGTAGTCGAGATCTTTGCTGACAACTATCAACGTTGGCGAGATGGGTTTTCTCTACTGAATGAAGTCGATCTCGACAAAGGTTACTGATGCTAGAAGATCTGCTCCAACAAATTCGCCAATGCCGGCTGTGCGAGCCTAATCTACCCCTGGGAGCCAATCCCATTATTCAGGCGAGTAAAGAAGCCAAGCTACTGATCATCGGCCAAGCGCCAGGGACCCGAGTGCACAAAACGTCCATCCCTTGGAATGACCCGAGCGGTGACAGGTTAAGACAATGGCTTAAGCTTGATAAAACGGCCTTTTATGACGCGACCAAGATAGCCATCATGCCCATGGGGCTGTGTTATCCCGGCAAAGGCAAAAGCGGTGATCTCCCTCCAAGAAAAGAGTGTGCCCCGCAATGGCACAGTAAGGTGCTCGAACAACTGCCTAACATCGGTATGACGCTGTTGATAGGCCAGTATGCACAAAACTATTATCTGCAAGACAAACCGAAAACACTCACCGAAACCGTCAGAGCGTGGCAGCAGTGGGCACCTCACTATTTGCCCCTACCTCACCCTTCTCCGAGAAATACTTTGTGGTTAAAGCGTAACCCTTGGTTCGAAGCCGAAGTGGTGCCTTTTATCCGCGAATACGTTCATGCTCATATAGGGCTTGAACAAGAAACGAGTTTTGAATCAGCTCGTATTTCTGTAATAAAGTTTCAACAAATATAGAAAAAATAGCCACATCACCTTAGTTGCATTCACTTGCACAATATTTGCAATCTTAGCCTACAGCATTTGACTCACAGCGATATTTTTCGCTAGATTGTCTACTTAACAAGGAACAATGGATGTAATTTTTTTACAAGGCAGGACGACAATGAACGAGAAATACTCTGCACTCAGAAGCAACGTGAGCATGTTGGGACACTTGCTCGGTAATACCATTAAGGACGCCCATGGTGATGCACTTCTGGAAAAAGTAGAAACGATTCGTAAGCTTTCTAAGTCTGCGCTTTCTGGTAATCAATCAGATCGTGAAAGCTTGATTGAGGAAATTAAAAGCCTACCCGATGAGCAACTGACGCCTGTTGCCCACGCTTTCAACCAGTTCCTCAACCTGACGAACATGGCGGAGCAGTACCACACTATTTCACGTCATTGCGATGCACATGTCTGCGAACCAGACGCCATCAACAACCTGTTTTCCAAACTTAGCCAAAACGACATAAGCAAACTCGACACTGCTCAAGCGGTGCGAGCTCTCAACATTGAGTTAGTGCTTACTGCGCACCCAACCGAAATCACTCGACGCACCATGATCAACAAGCTGGTCAAAATCAATAAGTGTTTGTCGAAACTAGAGTTAAACGACCTGTCAGCCAAAGAACGCCAGAAGACTGAACGTCGCCTCGAACAATTGATTGCCCAAGGCTGGCACTCTGACACTATTCGTCAGCAGCGTCCAACCCCTCTTGATGAAGCCAAATGGGGCTTTGCCGTCGTCGAGAACTCCCTGTGGGAAGCAGTGCCTGACTTCTTACGCGAATTGGATGGTCGTCTGCGTGGTTATCTTGAAGAAGGCCTGCCTATTGATGCTCGCCCTGTGCATTTCTCTTCTTGGATGGGTGGCGACCGTGATGGTAACCCATTTGTCACCCACACTATTACCCGAGAAGTCATGCTGCTGTCACGCTGGAAAGCCGCAGATCTCTACCTCAATGACATCAATGAGCTGGTCAGTGAACTGTCGATGACCCGCTGCAATGACGCGGTACGCTCGCTCGCGGGAGAAGACGAACACGAACCTTACCGCGCCGTACTGAAACAGCTGCGAGCTTTGCTGACTGAAACCAAAGAAATACTGGATGCCAAAGTAAATGGTCAGAAGCTGGCTGTTAAAGCTCCCCTTCAATGTGTCGAGCAGTTATGGGAACCTCTTTATGCTTGTTACCAATCTCTTCATGAGTGCGGTATGGGCATCATTGCTGATGGCTCGCTTCTCGACACGCTACGCCGAATCAAAGCCTTTGGGGTTCATCTGGTACGCCTCGATATTCGTCAGGAAAGTACGCGCCACTCCGATGCTTTATCAGAGCTGACTCGCTACCTTGGCATTGGTGATTACAACCAGTGGAGCGAACAGGACAAGATAGCGTTTTTGACCAATGAGCTGGCTTCTAAACGCCCACTTCTCCCACGTGACTGGCAACCATCCGAGCAAGTCCAAGAAGTACTCGATACCTGTAAGATTGTCGCCGCCCAGCCACGTGAAGCCTTTGGGGCTTACGTGATTTCTATGGCGCGCACGGCTTCTGACGTATTGGCCGTACATTTACTTCTGCAAGAAGCAGGCTGTCCATATCGCATGGATGTCTGCCCACTGTTTGAAACGTTAGACGATCTGAATAATGCCGAATCCGTGATCAAACAATTGATGGGCATTGATCTCTACCGTGGCTTTATCCAGAACCACCAAATGGTGATGATCGGTTACTCTGATTCTGCAAAAGATGCTGGTGTGATGTCAGCGGGCTGGGCTCAGTATCATGCGATGGAAGCACTGGTCAAAGTCGCTGAAGAAGAAGGGGTTGAACTGACACTATTCCATGGTCGAGGTGGCACCATTGGTCGAGGCGGTGCGCCCGCTCATGCAGCTCTATTGTCTCAACCACCGAAGAGCTTGAAAGGTGGCCTGCGAGTGACAGAACAAGGGGAAATGATCCGCTTCAAGCTGGGCTTACCTGAAGTTGCTGTCAATAGCTTCAATCTATATGCCAGTGCGATCTTGGAAGCTAACCTGCTGCCGCCTCCCGAACCAAAACAAGAGTGGCGTGATCTGATGAATGTACTTTCAGAGGTCAGTTGTGAGGCGTATCGAAGTGTTGTTCGCGGTGAACCTGACTTTGTTCCGTACTTCCGTCAGGCAACGCCAGAATTGGAGTTAGGTAAACTACCTCTTGGCTCTCGCCCCGCTAAACGTAATCCAAAAGGTGGCGTAGAAAGCTTACGTGCAATTCCATGGATCTTCTCTTGGAGTCAAAACCGTTTGGTTCTACCGGCGTGGTTAGGTGCTGGTGAAGCCATTCAATACTCCATCGATAAAGGTCATCAGGCGCTACTCGAAGAGATGTGTCGTGAGTGGCCGTTCTTCTCCACTCGCTTAGGCATGCTGGAAATGGTGTACACCAAGTGTAACCTTGAGATCTCACGTTACTATGATGAGCGCTTAGCTGATCCTAAACTGCTGCCTCTTGGCGATAAGCTGCGAGCTCAACTTCAGCAAGATATCAAAGCGGTACTCAACGTTGAAAACAACGAGAACCTGATGCAAAGCGATCCGTGGGGTCAGGAGTCAATCCGTCTGCGTAACATTTACGTCGAGCCATTGAACATGCTGCAGGCTGAACTGCTTTATCGTACTCGTCAGAGCGACGCTGCGTCACCTGAGCTGGAAGAAGCATTGATGGTAACTATCGCTGGTATTGCAGCGGGCATGCGCAACACAGGATAAACTTGTAACAAAGTACAAAAAAGGCTGTCTCAACGGGCAGCCTTTACTATATCTGATTCTAAAAACGTCAAATCAAATAGCATTATTTAAACAAAAAAGTGGCAAAACTATCAATCAAGCAGGACAATAAACTAAAATATCCATTTATTGAGCAAATTATCAGTTTTTTGGGTTATTTTGTCCTTCTATTCCACTTTATGCTTATTATTTAGATATACTAATGCTCCCTTGCGATACACAACAACATCTACATATCGCTCTAGGTGATAAAACGGCTTTTAAGGTGACATGGCCAACTTTGTTGGCGCTGCTTAAAGAAATTAACTGATGATAAGTGCCACAGAAGCACGACAGTAACTAAGCAGTTGTTAGTAGTTATTTGACCATTTGGATTGAAGACATGTCATTACCACACGTTATCCTGACAGTTCTGAGCACACGCGACGCAACTGGATATGATATCACCAAAGAATTTTCCGCCACTATTGGTTACTTCTGGAAAGCAAGCCACCAACAAGTTTACCGCGAGCTGAATAAAATGGCTCAGAATGAGTTGGTTACCTGCGTATTAGAACCTCAAGAAGGCAAACCAGACCGCAAAGTATATTCGATCACAGATTCAGGCCGTGTCGCTTTAGGTGAATGGTTCGATCAGCCAACAGCGCACCCAACAGTTCGTGATGAATTCTCCGCTAAGTTGATGGCTTGCGCCGTTCAACCTTCCGCACCTTATCGTGAACAACTGGCTGAATTGGTTGAGGAATCACGCAAGCTAGTGGCTCACTATCAAGAAATAGAAAATGCGTACTATTCAACTCCTGCAACTTTGGATAAACAGCAGCGCTTGGAACGTTTAACGCTTCGCCGTAATCTATTGGTTCGCCAAGCTTGGATTGAATGGGCTGAAGAAGTACTCGCTGAATTAGCCTCTCTAGGCTAATGCGATAAAAAAGGGTTGAAGCCAAAACTTCAACCCTTTTTTGTTTTCTTATCAGCGGTTCAGTGTTAAATGCCGTCTCCACCAATAAAGCTTTGTGAACGGCCGTTAAACTGTTGATCCATATCCAGTGAGGGCTTATCCGTTTTAGGGCGACCAACAATCTTAGCTGGTACACCCGCCACCGTGGTGTGAGCAGGAACTGGCTGCAATACGACAGAGCAAGACCCAATCTTAGCGCCTTCACCAACTTCAATATTGCCAAGAATCTTAGCGCCCGCGCCGATCATCACCCCTTCACGGATCTTCGGATGTCGATCTCCGCACTCTTTACCAGTACCGCCTAACGTTACGTCTTGCAGAATCGAGACATCATTTTCGACGACCGCCGTTTCGCCAATCACTATGCCCGTTGCGTGGTCAAGCATGATGCCATGACCAATTTTTGCTGCCGGATGAATATCCACCTGGCACGCCACTGAAATCTGGTTTTGCAGGTAGGTGGCCAGCGCAATGCGACCCTGGCGCCATAACCAGTTCGCCACACGATAACCTTGCAAAGCATGATAGCCTTTCAAGTACAGTAAAGGCATTGAGTACATAGAAACCGCAGGATCTCGATTCACTGTAGCACAGATGTCACAAGCCGCCGCTTCTGTTATCGAGTGATCAGCGTTAAAAGCTTCTTCAACCACTTCTCGCACGGCCATCGCTGGCATAGACGCTGTATTCAGCTTGTTGGCTAAAATATAACTCAGCGCGGCTGCTAGGCTTTCATGCTTGATGATCGTCGCATGGTAAAAGCTTGCTAGCATTGGCTCTTGTTCTGAAAGCTCTCGCGCTTCGCGAACAATGGCTTGCCATACTTTCTGTTTTTCACAATGTTTCATTTCTCAACCCTTCACCTAAGCTTGCTTAAGTGTTTTTCGCTTTCCGTGTCTCTGGACGTTTACGCCTCTGATTTCTTATCACGAGCAAGCAAATCTTTTGCTGCCATGTGTGCATCTTTTCCTTGATACAACACTTGATAAATTTGGTCAACAATTGGCATCTCGACACCCATGCGCTGTGACAATAGCCAGACCTCTTTGGTATTACGATAGCCTTCGACGACCTGGCCAATCTCATCTTGAGCAGTATCCACATCTTTACCCTGACCTAGAGCTAGGCCAAAGCGACGGTTACGTGATTGGTTATCTGTACAAGTCAGAACCAGATCCCCCAACCCCGCCATACCCATGAAGGTTTCTGGCTGCGCACCTAATGCAGCGCCAAGACGCGTCATTTCAGCAAGGCCACGAGTAATCAGAGCCGTTCGAGCGTTAGCGCCAAAACCAATACCGTCTGACATGCCAGCACCGATCGCAATCACGTTCTTAACTGCGCCACCCAACTGCATACCTGTAAAGTCACTGTTGGCATAGACACGAAACGTCTTGCTGCAGTGAATTTTCTCTTGGAGTTCAGAAACAAAACTTTCATCAGGGGAGGCCACTGAAATCGCCGTTGGCATGCCCATCGCAAGCTCTTTGGCAAACGTAGGTCCTGATAGCACAGCTAAAGAGTACCCTTCCCCCAACGCTTCTACAGCCACATCTTTCAGCAGACGCCCTGTCTCTGGCTCAAGCCCTTTCGTTGCCCAGCAAATACGTGAGTCGGCTCTTAAATGAGGCTTAATGTTGTTAAGCACGATACCAAACACATGACTCGGTACCACAACCAGTAAATCGCGACTGGCCTGCACGGCTTTTTCTAAATCTGACTCAACAATCAGTGATTGTGGAAAATCAATATCTGGCAAGAATTCGTGATTCGCTCTATCCGACTGCAAACGTGCCATATGCTCAGGGTCATGGCCCCAAATCACCACATTCGCGCCATTTCTCGCCAGTGAAATAGCCAGAGATGTACCGTATGAGCCAGCACCAAGCACCGTCATAGCAATTTCTTTCCCGTAGCCGTTTTGAATGTCTGAGTCCGTCATTAATCCGCCCGATCGTATTAAAAATTTGGAAGTTGGAACTTCGAATGGTTTCAGTGTAAGGAACTATTGTAGGCAATAAACAAAAAATGCACATCACATCCTTTGATGCTCTGTGCATTTTGTTTATGCCGAGAAACAGCGGTAAAGCAATTAAGCTTCCGCAGTGCCTTCTTGCTGAGCTTGTTGCTGCAGGTAGTTCATAAACAGAGCGTCGAAGTTAACTGGCGCTAAGTTCAGTTGTGGGAATGTACCTTTAACAACTAGGCTAGAAATCGTTTCACGAGCGTATGGGAATAGAATGTTAGGGCAGAATGCACCTAGACAATGCGCAAGCTGGCCTGCTTCCATTTTGTCAGCAGTAAAAATACCACCTTGTTGAACTTCACACAAAAACGCAGTTTCTTCTTCATTCTTCACCGTTACAGTCAGACGTAGAACAACCTCATAAACCCCTTCACCAAGCTCGCGACTTTGAGTGTCTAGATCTAGCTTCACATCTGGGTTCCACTCTTTCTGGAACATATTTGGTGAGTTAGGCGCTTCAAAAGATACGTCTTTAAGGAAGATACGTTGAATCGCAAAGTTTTGTACGTCTTGTTGTGGTGCTGCTTCAGCCATTTTGAAATCCTTTAATAATCAAGTTGTCTGCTTGGAGACTAACCGAGAGAGCTTGCTATGACTAGGTTTCCGCTAAAATTCGTGGAAATGTTCACATCTCTCTATAACAAACGCTGATTTTTCAATCAGCGTTTTCAGTAAAGCCACTAAATTTATTTTTTGCCTTTAACCAAAGGCAAGTTTGCTTCATTCCAAGCAATCAGGCCATTCTTCAGCAAGCTGACATTTTCAAAGCCTGCTTTTGCCAGAAGGTTAGCACTCTCTTGTGCTGTCTGACCTGTTTTGCATACCACAATGATTGGGCTAGATTTGTGGTTTTCAAGGCTGCCAAAGTTACCGGCCTTGATATCAGAAGGTAAAATGTGAACTGCATCGGTAATATGCCCCTTACGGAACTCATCTTTACTACGAATATCCACCACAACACCATTTTCACGGTTCATAAGTTGTGTCGTTTGTGATGCAGTGATCTCTTTGTATGCCGCTGTCGTTGATTTGACGATATTCATAATAAGGGCAACCAATAGACCAACCCATACTAGAGAGAGAATCATGTTCTCTTGAAAAAATGCGATGTATTCTTGCATGTCCTGTGCTCTTCAATAATAGAGCTGCTTTGTTAAGCAGCTCTGGACTAAAATTCAGACTGGGAGTATAGCGGGGATGAGAACTTAAGGCGAGAGCACCTTAAGTTTGATAGTTAAATAGCTAGTCATTCTCTCGACGAAATGCATAACGGATAAGAACAATCGCTACACCTAAAATCCCCCCAAACAATGTCGCTAGGATACATATCAATGCTCGTTTAGGGCCAACCTTTTCTTCAGGTACCACAGGAGGGTCGATAACTTTAAACGCATATTCATCTTTCACTTCAGCCAGCATTAAGGTTTTCGTTTGCTCCTCAATAAGTTGGTAAAATACATTTTGCATATCAACGACTTTGGTTCTGTCCAACTGTTGTTCAAGATATTCAATATTGCGATTCGTTTCAGTTAAAGACTCTTCTTTCATCCATAGGTTAAGCTCCTTAACCAGCCACTGAGTCCATTGCTGTGCCACGTATGGAGACAAGTGAGTAATGCTAACGCTTACAATACCCGTATCTGTAGCTTCGGACACATTTAGAACACCTTTAAATTTTTTGTAAGCTTGCCAAGCTGTAGGCTCGAGAGATTTTTCTGGATCCTCGGGATCATTTAACCAACGAATACCATCATAAAACTCTGGGTTCAGTACTAACTTATTATTCTCCTTATCCCAATATTCCGTTGCCATCAAAATTGGAAGTAAAGCATATTTATCAATAAATGCATTGATAAACTTACGAGATTCCAACGTTGCAAGAGATACAGACTTATCGTCTGTTCTCCCACCTCCGACGTTAATTCCCGCCAAAGAGGCAAGTCCTCCAAACTGACTAGCCATTGCAGCTAGCCCACCACTTTTTTCATCATTTGCAGAGACCAAGGTTGCAGATGCTCGGTAAGTATTCGGTTGGGATAAAGCAAACCAAACACCGCCTATTGTAAATAGTACGGCAGTAACAATTACCACCCACTTTCCACTCCAAAGGGCAAGGAACACCCCCCTTAAATCTATTTCATCATTAACAATTGACAAGTCTTGGACTTGAGTGAAATTACGTTCATGAATGACTGGCTTATTCATAATATCTTCTTGAATATAAAAGCGCTCTCTAGACAATAGAGAGCTAATAAACTAATTAATCTTTTACAGCACTCCAAGCTACACCAATTTGGTACAAGATTTGCGTCGCTGAAGTCAATGTGCTCAAGCCATCTAGGTAATCCGTATCTAAAGGCACGATGATTGTGTCCCCAGGTTCCAAAGGATTAGATTTACGACTGAACCAAAATGAATTGTTGGGCAGCATGACAGAACCATCAGCACGCACAACATAAACTCGGTCTGTATCCGCTTGTTTTTTAGTGCCGCCAGCCGAAGAAATATAATCTTCGATAGTCATCCCAGGAGTAAAAGTATGGTTAGAGGAAAACTGCACTTCTCCCATCACACTCACAATTGGCTGCCTTGCAGGGACATATAGTTTGTCACCTTTTTCAACCATAATATCAGCATCAGAATTTCCAGCTAGCGCTTCAGGAAGGTTAATGACTAAACGACCAATGGCCTCAGTCGATGCAAGCTCATCGGCAATAGTCATCGCTTCAGTTGGGCTAGTAGTAAAGGTAGCGCTTGAGTTTTGCCGACGTAGCGCTAAGTTACCAATTTCTTGTTTCAATTGTAGATTGAGTAGCTTCAACCTCTCTTCTTCTTGACGGCGCAAACTTTCACGACTAAATACCGCTCCTTGAGCATAGGCAAACTGAGTTAATCCACCTGCACGCTCTATAAGGTCTTGAATCGTTTCACCGCGCTGGAAGGTATAGGTTCCCGGAAAAACAACTTCACCTTGTAATTCAATTGAATTGCCACGTTGCCAATTTGGCTGAGTCTTGATCACAATGTGATCTTGTGCCTGAATATCAAGCTTTTCCTGACCACTCAGAATCTCATTCGGGGAGAAAGAGTAGTGCTGAACAACAAAGTCTTGCTTTACTTTTTCCGAACGACTTAATTCAGCGCTATACATAAATGCTTGCTCAGCAAAACCACCAGCAGAAGCAATCAGTTTTTCAAAGTTGGCATTCTCAGCCAAAGGATAAACTCCTGGATATTTTACTGCGCCTGTGACTTCTATAATTTTTGCTTGCTCGGTAATGTTAGCTTGGCCTTTAAGCCTTTCAATGATTGGTTTTAGCAAGGACTCTCGACTAGACAAGCGAAAATCATCCGCTAGCGCAAACTTATCATCGTCAGCAATATCAAGTTTCTTTTGCTGCTCTTTTTCTACAAGAGCGCCTGTTTCTGAGTCCAGTACAACAACGCTCTTCGAGTCAACTGATGGTAATTGCTCATTTTGGAGCGTTTTATCTTGATATTGCTCAACAGTGTTCCTATCAATACTCTCACTGAGCTTCTTCGCTCTCTTGGAGCTAGTAGATTTTTGCTCTCTATACCAGTAATCTACGTTTAAGCCATTATCAAATACAAATAACTGGTCACCTTTGTGAAGAGAAAAATTATCGACCGAGCTTGGCGACTTTAACACCTTACCTAAATTAAATTGCCATACACTAATATCACGGCTGTCAGGCTTTTCTCTAACCAGTAGCGCATAAGACAGGTCTGCGTTTTCTTTGAGATCAACTCGGCTGATCACATCACTGATCCTAAGCCCTTCTACAAATTGATAAGCACCTTGACGGAATAGTTCACCACGAAGTGCGATGGCATTATCCAGTTTATCACCTACTGGCAATAAAGAGACTTCATCACCTGCTTGTAATTTAAAATTTTCCCCATGTGGGGATGACAAATCTAATGTCAGCGGCTCAATGCCCTTTACGCTGCGCCTTTTCACACTAACTTTTGATAAATAAGCACTAGGTAAAGCCCCACCAGCGATATTGATTAAGCCATTTAAGCGACTATCTAATTTGATTTCGTAGTGAGCAGGGCGAAGGACTTCACCTTTGACCACAATCTCAGCTTGCTTCGCAGGAACAAGAATAGTGTCTCCAGCTTGTAAACGAATATCTTGGCTAGAATTACCATTAACTATCAAATCATAAGCATCAAATGACACCACAGTTTTTCCAAGTCGTTTTACTTTAATATCTCGTAAACTGCCCGTAAATTTGATTCCGCCTGCTGCTATCAAAGCTTGAGATAAAGTAGTCAGCCCATTGACATTATAAGCGCCGGGCTGCTTAACATCACCAGTAACAAACACCTGCATGGTTCGCATGGCACTCAAAGAGACAACCGCTTCGACACCAATAGACTTACGCTGAATAAGCGATGCTACATAGCTTTTTAGCTCGCTAAACGTTTGTCCTGCAACATATTCGGGGCCATATTCAGGGATATTGAGTTTGCCCTCTCTATCGATTTTTAACTTTAAGTCACTATAAGACTTTCCATACAGTTGAACTCGAACTTCATCCCCAGGGGCAATAATGTAGTCATGAGGAACAGGCAAATTATCGACGGGAGTAAAATCTAGTGATCCCCCTGAAAAAACATCGTACCCAAAATAAGGCAATTCAGAGGCTTTTTGTTCATTAACCGCTTCAGTATCTTTCCCTGAAACTTCGGTCGCTCTCTCTGATTTCTTCATTTCAGGGATTTCTGTATCTGCACTAGAAGAAGCAGCACCGAGAGAATTTATTGCAGAAAGATCGACCCCCATTTGCCGAGCAAGCTGTTCTTGTTGGGCTTTAGGGAGAGATTGGAACTGATTGATCTGATCTTGAGTTGGCGTTGCTGCGTTGACACTCGCACTTAGGAGTATTGAGGCAGCCAACATATGTATATTGAACTTCAAAGTTGTGATACTCATTAAATTATATAATCTACTGTTCTCTGGTGTTAGCGACACAATCAAAACCTAAATTCATACCTAGAACCAAATACCATCTCACTGTCATTGGTGTCTTTATTGATATAATCTGCGCTAAGCTTAATTCTTCCTTGGAATGCAGGAAGCTGGTAAGCCAGTTGATATTGTCTCTGCCTGTCATTTTTGTCATTCAATAATTTTTGCGTCGAAACAATCGCAGAAACCTGATGATCATTGACTAGTTGAAGATAACTACTCAACGACCAACTACTTTCATTCAGGTAACTAGCCTGCAAGTAATTATCAATTCCTTCATCCACAATTAATTTGCGCTCTTTCGAAGTCATTGACTGATATTCGACCGCTACACGAAATGAACTGTTGAATATAGGCTTATGTCCACTCCAACCTATCAGGTAAGCACCTAAACTATTTTCCTTTTGAGCTGAGGCTACTTCAGCATACAGCCCATGCTGCACATTATATACTTTTGGTAAAGTTAGCTTTACATCGACAGCGGATTGCTTCTGATTTTTTGCTACGTAATTCGTATTTGCTTCAAACCAATAATGCTGAGTAAAACCGAGCTCTAACCAAGAATTCAGTTTACCAGCATATCTCATAGAGGTTCTGTATTCATAATCGAGATCCTCTAACTTTGAGGTCACAATATTTACACTCCACACTCCAAGAAAATGATTGTCTCCGATCCAGTTCAGACCAGCATCTAAATCATTTCCTGACGTTGCTAAAATGAGACTGTGATTCCAACCGTGCCCCCACCATCTAGGTAGCATACTTATATCAAGTAACGCGCGGCCAGCATTCAGTGCAATGTAACTGTCTTTAAAAGAAAACTCTTGATCATTAGCATGCTCTAGGTAATAAGAAGAGTTGAGCCTATACGCATAACTGTTAGCTAGGTATTCATAGCTCGCTTCTACAGCCCATTTATCACGCTTTATATCCGCAAACCAACCATTGTCTAACTCTTTATTACCACCTGATAATGCGAAGCGACGATTACCACGATTAAGTTTAGCCGTCTGAAGAGCGTAATTAAAGTGAGAAAATTCGACATTTAAGCCACTAGATATATCGACGAAACTTTTATCTCCTGCTGCAGATGACCAACGTAATGGAAATGTGCTAGTTACGCCGTTAAGCACTGCTCCATCACTTAGCGCGACCATAGATGACCTTAAAAAAGGATCACTTGCTTCGATCCAAGGAGAAGAATAGGCATAATTACTAATTAACATAATAGATGTAAATGGTACAAATAACCTAAATATTTCAATCCTTGGCATGTATCCTACTTATGTATGTCTCTGAATCGATAAACAATACGAGCAAATTCAGAACCGATTTCCTTAGTTTTAGCTCATTATAAAGGGCGATATAGATTAAGCAATCCACCATATTGTGATCACCTTGCATTAAAGAAATTTAAATTTTTACAGATATAAAAAAGTGAAATAGAATCAAAACTGGAACAAAATAATTTGTTCCTACATCGATGTTAAATTGTAAATTTACAAGGAACACTCAATGAAGAAAATTGCTCTAACGATGTTAGTTGCGTTATGCGCGTCTGCTGGTGCTTTCGCTGAGGAAAGTACCGCCGCTAGCACTGCTGGCGGTTCAACTGCTGGTGGTACTGCTGCAGGTTCTACTGCTGCAGCCTCAACAGCAGCGGCAGGTGTAGCGACAACAACAGCAGTAGCAGTTGGCGCAGCTGTTACTGTTGCCGCTGTTGCCGTTGCTGCATCAGATAATGATGGAACAGACGGTACAACTAATTAATTTAGTTTAACCAACAAACACCCTTAGCTCCGCTAAGGGTGTTTTTTTGCGATATTTATTAGTTCGAGCTTTCATCATGACAAATAAACTACTTGCCCTATCTATAGTTGCTCTTTCTGCCTTTTTAACTGGGTGCACACAACGTTTTTCAGACACTAATGACACACTAAAAGAAGCGTTCTGGGGCTTTGAGGACGTAATTTTAAATAAAGAAACAATCGAAAAAATACCCTATGCTAGCAGCTATTTTAAGATTAATGATGGGCCACAAATTTTTATGGTGCTTGCATTCGTTGAAAAAAATCCACAATCTGGAAAAACTCAGCATAAATGGCTCTCCAGTGACAAAGCGATGATTGTTACCGAAGAAGGTCGTATCGTCAGGACTTATAACCTCCCAGAGGCAAACCTAGCTGGCAAAATATCGCCCAATAGCATCATACATTTTAACACTCCTCAGTATCACTGGACTTCCGTATACGATTGGCAACCTGAATACCAATATAATCACCAAGCAAAAGTCACCACAGAGTCTGTGGCAACAATTAAATTAGACTCTGTGATGTGGTCTCAAAAGGTCAAAATCTGGCATGAGTATATTTCATTTGAAAGATTGGGTGAAACCATGCAAAGCACTTTTTGGGTGAATGACAATGGAGATGTATTGAAATCAGCCCAATGGGTCATTCCAGACCAACTTTTCATCGAGCAAGAAATACTCAAGCCATTTAAGGGGTGATCTAGATGACTCGTAGCTTTTTATTTCTTTTCTCTCTAGGTGTTTTCAGTGACGCTATTGCTAACACCGTAAAATTAGAGCTTCCAAGTGAGCAATTAGTGATTGACTACACTGCACCTGTACGCCTTGAGAGAGCTATTGCGGACACTGTATTACACAGCGAGAACAATGCCCCATTTAGTTATCCACTGAATAACGCTCTATTTAACATAGATAAACAAAGAGTCGCCAATAACAAAAAACAGGCTGTACTGAACTTAATTGATAAACTCAAAACGCAAGAGCCGACACTTTACGAAAGTCTGGGTATTCTGCGCGAACAAGTGAAAACTTGGTCAGTAGGTTATAGAGAAAACGTCTCATTAGATCTAGACTTCGTTCGCCTGACACCTTCAGCCAACCCTATGCTTAGCGGTCATTACCAATTCGAATATCCAGATCGTCCGACAAACATACACTTAGAGGGGTTATTTTTTAGTACCACTATGCCAGAAGCAAGGCCTGATTGGACGGTCAAAGATTACTTATCAACGTCTAGAGTGCTTTCTAGCGCCAGCAATAGTTATGCTTGGGTTATCTACCCAGATGGCAATTATAAGCAAGTTGGTTTCGCTTACTGGAATGATGAGAATACCCCACTTCCTCCGGGCTCTAGCATCTTCCTAGGATTTAACAATCCATCAAAAGAGCTTTCTCAGCTTGAGCAAGATATTGTCTCTCTAATTGCCTGGAGAAGAAATTACTAATGAAACTTAATGCAATCACCTCTTTATTCCTCTTTCTTGGTTTCGTTTCAACAGTTCAGGCAAGCGATAATCTTAAAGTCTCCCAAACCGATTTTGGTGGAGTGGGGCTAATGCAGATGCCTTCAGGACGTATGGCCGAAGAAGGAGAATTCAATATAGGTGTTAGCGTCAACGACGACTACCAACAATACACTGCATCAATTCAGTTAATGACCTGGCTGGAGTCAACGGTGCGCTACACACGAGTACCAGACTTGTTATTTAGTAGCGATCCTTCCTACAGTGGCGATAATTTGTATACTGACAAAGGCATCGATTTCAAAGTCCGCCTTTGGCAAGAAGGTTACTGGCTACCTGAGGCTTCAATTGGTGTTCGTGATTTTGGTGGGACCGGCCTATTTGACGGTGAATTTATTGCTGCGACAAAACGCTTTGGCAATTTGGACGTAACCCTAGGCCTTGGCTGGGGTTACTTAGGCCAGCGTGGTAATGTGACCAATCCTTTCTGTAAAGCAAGCGATGAATACTGTACTCGCGACAGTGATTTCAGAGGTACAGGCGGTAGTGTCGATTACGAGCGATGGTTTAAAGGCCCTGCAGCTGTATTTGGTGGTCTTGAGTACCAAACACCTTACACACCACTCCGCTTAAAACTCGAATACGATGGCAATGACTATACACAAGACTACCCCGTACGCTCAGGTAAACCAATGCCTCAGCACACTCCGTGGAATGTAGGCATTAACTATCGTTTAGGAGATTGGGGGGACGCAAAAGCCAGCTATCAGCGCGGAGATACGATCACTTTTGGTATCAATATCTACACCAATTTCAACGACATGAGAGCAACATGGCGTGATGAGCCCAAACAGGCTGTCACCAACGTTAACAATAATAACCCTGACTGGCAATCGGCAGCAAAGCAGATTGAGTTAAACGCAGGCTTTGAGAAAAACTCGATTGCACTTGATGGCGATACCATCATAGTCAAAGGCCAACAGAAGAAGTACCGCGACAGAGAAGAAGCGCTAGATCGGACCGCAGCCATTTTGTCTAACAATTCAAATGACCTGATTCGCGTATTTAAAATCGTAGAACAACAAGACGGTATGGACCTTAAAGAAACCACCATCGATAAACAGAAATACCTCACTGCAGCGAATTACTTATCAACCGAAGCAAAAGTCAAAGACAGTTTTGAGGAATCTGAGCCTAAGAGTATTACCAAGGACCCTATAGCAGAAAACAAAGAGCGCTGGGATTATGGCTTAGAACCTGTCCTAAAGCAGAGCATCGGTGGTCCAGAGTCATTCTATTTGTACAGTTTAGGCATCAGCGCAAATTCGAACTACTGGCTAACGGATAACCTTGAGTTTGGCGGTTCAATCATCTTCAACTTGGTCGACAACTACGACAAGTTTAACTACATCGAAAACTCACCACATGTAAGAAATTACTCAACACCTAGAGTCCGAACCATGTTCCGTGCCTATGTGCATGATAATCCAGTCAGGCTCAACCATCTTCAGCTCACATGGTTTGAGCAGCCATTCGAAGAAATTTACACCCAGATGTACGGTGGCTATCTCGAAATGATGTTTGCTGGTGTCGGCGGTGAAGTACTATACAGACCAATGAATAAAAACTGGGCAGTAGGCTTCGACGCTAACCTAGTCAGCCAACGCGACCCTGATTCATGGTTTGGCACATATGGTGAAGATTACTTCTTCTATGATGAAGCAACCTGTAATGACCCAACACCGTCTTGCCAAGCATATGTTTTAAGTCAAGGTACGACAGGTCATGTCACGGGTTATTATATGCCAAATTGGGACTTCCTAAGAGATACGCTGTTTAAGATTAGTGCAGGTAAGTTCTTGGGAGGAGACATGGGTGCTCGCTTCGATTTTTCTAAGCAATTCAAGTCTGGCGTGATTGTCGGTGCTTACGCAACATTTACCGATTTAACGGCAGAAGAATATGGCGAAGGAAGTTACAACAAAGGTTTCTATATTTCGATTCCTTTGGACATCATGACGATAAAACCAAGCACTAGTCGCGCAGACATTTCATGGGAACCTATTACCCGAGATGGCGGACAAATGCTGAAGAAACAGTACAATCTGTTCGATAAAACAGACGTTCGTTCTCAGTGGTATCAGAAACCAAGCACTGTTGAGTAGCGTAAAGAACCAAAAGGCTGACAGCAGTGTCAGCCTTTTTACTATTATGCTCTAGGGAAAGGGAATGCGGTTATCTTATCAATGTGATCATTGCTGGTCGCCAACATAACTAGGCGATCGATACCTAATGCTACTCCCGCACACTTTGGCAAGCCTGCCTCTAGTGCTTTGATCAAATGATTATCAATAGGCTGCGTATTTAATCCCATTTGTTCTCGTTTGGCATTATCTGACTCAAAACGTTTAAGTTGTTCTGTTGCATTGTCTAACTCATGGAAGCCATTTGCTAACTCTATTCCTTTAAAGTACACCTCAAAGCGATCCGCAACGCGGCTGTCTTGGCGGTTTATCCTTGCCAATGCGGCTTGTGACGCAGGAAAATCATATACAAATACGGGGACATGCTGGCCTATTTCAGGTTCAACTCCAACACTAAATAATAGTTGCAGCAAGATATCCCTGTCTTGCTCAGGTTGAGCAATATCACTGAGCCCAAGCTTATCAGCAGTCACCTTCAGTTCATCCATCGACGCCTCTAAAGGACACACACTTAGCACTTGTAGAAACGCCTGCTGATACGTCATACGCTCCGCTGCGCCAACTTTCAGAAGTCGCTGCAGTAGGTCATCCATTTCATCCATCAACTGGTGGTGATCAAATCCGATCCGATACCATTCAAGCATGGTGAATTCAGGGTTGTGATATCGACCATTTTCCTCATTTCGAAAAGACTTGCAGATCTGGTAGATACAACCACTTCCCGCCGCGAGTAAGCGCTTCATATGGAACTCTGGGCTGGTCATCAGGTAGAGCTTCTTGCCTTTCGCATAGCCCGGGCCGACAAAATCAGTTTGAAATGTATGAAGATGGATGTCCGTTACCGTCGCATGACTCATCGCAGGCGTATCAACTTCGAGGACATCTCTATCATCAAAAAACTGGCGTACCTGTCGAATTAAATTAGCTCGCTGCTTTAACTGTTCAATGCTTGCTGTGGGTTGCCAATCTGCCTGCATACCTAATCTCTCATGATGCTTTATTGTGGCGAAAACTATCATCTTTCACTCAAAATGCAAATGAGTTGTACTTAGCCTGAAGCGCTTAAATTACGTCTCACAGCCAATAATTCCTTCCATTAATCATTGGGGAAATTAATAACAAATCTCACTCGCAACATCCCCGTAACAGCTGGCACAGCAAAGGGTTAGTATCGATATGGCTTTGCCGTGATAGCAATCACATAACCTATATTTTCTATGCTCTCATATGCATTACCGGAGCAAAAACCTAAATACATCAATTTTTCCATAATGATGCTCTTCTACACTAACCCTACCACTTTTGGGGAATTACCCATTTAACGATAACAAGCGGAATACTCCGCAAATTCACACTGGAGGATAACTGTGCAAACTATCACCACAGATATCGCAGTCATCGGCGCAGGCGGCGCTGGTCTTCGCACTGCTATTGCAGCAGCTGAAGCAAACCCTGACTTAGAAGTCGCACTGATTTCTAAAGTTTACCCAATGCGTTCTCACACAGTCGCAGCGGAGGGTGGCTCAGCAGCAGTTATCAAGGATGAAGATAGCCTAGACAACCACTTCAACGACACTGTTGGCGGTGGCGATTGGCTATGTGAACAGGACGTTGTTGAATATTTTGTAGAAAACGCGACTCGCGAAATGATCCAAATGGAGCAATGGGGTTGCCCATGGAGTCGTAAAGAAAACGGTGAAGTCAACGTACGCCGATTCGGTGGTATGAAGGTTGAGCGTACATGGTTCGCGGCTGATAAAACTGGCTTCCATATGCTTCACACCCTATTCCAGACATCAATGAAGTACGACAACATCAAACGCTTTGACGAGTACTTTGTGGTGGATCTGCTTGTCGATGAAGGCGAAGTTCAAGGTCTCATTGCCATTCACATGTCGGAAGGCGAGCTGATCACTATCAAAGCCAAATCAGTAGTCCTAGCAACGGGTGGCGCAGGTCGAGTTTACCACTGCAACACCAATGGCGGCATCGTAACAGGTGATGGCATGGCGATGGCCTACCGTCATGGTGTACCTCTACGTGATATGGAGTTTGTTCAGTACCACCCAACAGGTCTTCCAGGCACAGGGATCCTGATGACTGAAGGCTGTCGTGGTGAAGGCGGTATCATCGTTAACAAGAATGGCTACCGTTACCTACAAGATTACGGCATGGGCCCTGAAACTCCAGTTGGCCAGCCAAAGAACAAATACATGGAACTTGGTCCTCGCGACAAGGTTTCACAAGCTTTCTGGCATGAGCAGCAAAAAGGCAACACCATCAAACACCCTCTTGGTGATGTAGTTCATCTAGACCTTCGCCACTTGGGTGAAGAGTACCTACAAGAACGTCTACCGTTTATCTGTGAGCTAGCTAAAGCTTACGTCAACGTTGATCCTGCAAAAGAGCCGATTCCAATTCGTCCAACGGTGCACTACACCATGGGTGGTATTGAAACCAACGGCGAATGTGAAACTCGTATTAAAGGCCTATTCGCAGTAGGCGAATGTGCCTCAGTTGGCCTACACGGTGCAAACCGCCTCGGTTCTAACTCTCTGGCTGAGTTCGTGGTATTTGGCCGTGTTGCTGGTGAACAAGCGGTGAAGCGTGCTGCGGAATTCAGAGGCTGGAACGAAGAGTCTATCGCAGCTCAAGTAAAAGCAGTTGAAGAGCGTATCGCAGCACTGATGAACCAAGAAGGCGATGAAAACTGGGCAGATATCCGCACTGAAATGGGTCATACCATGGAAGCTGGCTGTGGTATCTACCGCCAAGAAGATCTGATGCAAGCGACGATCGATAAGATTACTGAATTGAAAGCTCGCTACAAAAACATCAGTATCAAAGACAAAGGCAAAGTGTTCAACACTGACCTTCTTTACGCTATCGAAGTTGGTTACGGCCTAGAAGTCGCTGAAGCTATGGTTCACTCTGCGATCCTACGTAAAGAGTCTCGTGGCGCCCACCAGCGTCTGGACGAAGGCTGCACTGAGCGTGATGACGTAGAGTTCCTCAAACACTCTCTGGCTTTCTTCCAGCCAGATGCCGCGCCAACTATCGACTACAGCAAGGTGACCATCACTAAGTCACAGCCCAAAGCGCGTCTATACGGTGAGGCAGCAGAGAAAGCAGCCGCTGAAGAAGCAGCGAAAGCGGCAGAGAAGAAAGCAGAGGAGCAAGCGTAATGTCAGCCAATCGCATCCAAAAAGTAGAGATTTTGCGTTATGACCCTGAAAAAGACGCAGAACCGCATTTCCAGACCTTTGAAGTACCATTCGACGAAACCATGTCGACGCTTGACGCCCTCGGCTACATCAAAGATAACCTAGATAAAGACCTGTCTTACCGTTGGTCTTGTCGTATGGCGATCTGTGGTTCATGCGGCATTATGGTTAATGGTGTGCCAAAGCTCGCTTGTAAAAGCTTCCTCCGCGATTACCCAAACGGCGTGAAAATCGAACCACTAGCGAACTTCCCAATCGAGAAAGACTTGATTGTCGATATGACGCCGTTCATCGAGCGCCTCGAAGCCATCAAGCCTTACATCATTGGTAACGACCGCAAGCCTGAAGATGGCACGAACCTACAAACACCTGAGCAAATGGCCAAGTACAAGCAATTTGCTGGTTGTATCAACTGTGGGCTTTGCTACGCGGCATGTCCTCAGTTTGGTTTAAACCCTGAGTTTATCGGCCCTGCTGCGCTGACACTCGCGCATCGTTACAACCTAGACAGCCGTGATAACGGTAAAGATGAGCGTATGGCACTCATTAATGGCGAGAACGGTGCTTGGGGCTGTACCTTTGTGGGTTACTGCTCTGAAGTTTGTCCGAAGAATGTAGACCCAGCAGCAGCGGTAAACCAAGGTAAGGTCGAGTCTTCTATGGACTTCGTGATCTCAATGTTCAAGCCTGATGGCACACCAACAAAGACTACACAGGAGGCGTAAGATGAGCAACCGTAAACCTTACGTTCGCGAGGTAACACGAACTTGGTGGAAAGATCATCCGTTTTATCGCTTCTACATGCTGCGTGAAGCCACGGTATTGCCGTTAGTCCTATTCACTTTGTTCCTGACTTTCGGCCTAGGGTCGCTGGTGAAAGGCCCGGAAGCTTGGCAAGGCTGGCTTGAGTTTATGGCGAACCCTGTTGTCATTGCGATCAATATCGTCGCTTTACTGGGCAGCCTACTGCACGCACAGACCTTCTTCAGCATGATGCCGCAAGTTATGCCAATTCGCCTGAAAGGCAAACCTGTTGATAAGAAAATTATCGTTCTGACTCAGTGGGCTGCTGTGGCATTTATTTCTCTGATTGTGCTAGTAATCGTATAAGGAGCTATGACTATGAAACCTAATTTTTCTGTAGATAGAGCTCCCAAGCGTTCTGATGAGCCTATCTGGTGGAGTCTATTTGGCGCAGGCGGTACTTGGTTTGCCATGATCACTCCGGTGACGGTATTAGTGCTGGGTATTCTTGTTCCCATGGGTGTAATTGATGCTGAAGCGATGAGCTACGAGCGTATCACCGCATTCGCCACCAGCATTATCGGCGCTCTGTTTATCATTGGTACTCTCGCACTACCAATGTGGCATGCCATGCATCGTATTCATCATGGTATGCATGATCTCAAAGTTCATGGGGGGCCAGCCGGGAAAGTCGGCTGCTACGCCTTTGCAGGGCTCATCTCGGCCTTGAGCGTGATTTTTATCTTTATGCTCTGAGAAAACTTGAGGAAAAAGCTGGCTTAATGCCAGCTTTTTTATTGCGCGCAGTCCATCACTACTCAATGAAGGTTGCGATATCAGGCAAAGGTTTCTTGTGGGTCGCATGTTCAGGAATCGTTGCATCTTCAGCAGGATAGCCCGTCACAATCAACATGTACGGCCTGTCAACATCGTTATCACGACCACAAATCTTACTCAGAAAGCTCATTGGTTTCGGGGTATGCGTTAACGTTCCTAGGCCAGCATTATGCAGTGCTTGCAGTAAAAAGCCCGTCGCGATACCGACCGACTCATGCACGTAATAATTGGTTTGCTCCCCATCATTGCTCATGCCACCTTTCTTCTGTGAAAAAACCGCAATTAACCAAGGCGCAGTCTCAAGATAGGGTTTACTGGCGTGAGTCCCTAAGGGCTTTAAAGCATCCAGCCACTCCTGTCCTGCTCTACCTTCGTAGAAAGAACGCTCTAACTCTTCTGCGGCTTGGCGTATTTGACCTTTTACCTCAGCACTGTTGATGGCGACAAAGTGCCACGGCTGATGATTCGCTCCGCTAGGCGCCGTTCCGGCAGCACGGATGCAGTTCTCAATAATATCTTTCGCCACTGGGCGATCTGAAAAGCTGCGAATCGAATGGCGGCGTTTGAGCTGTTGGTAATTTTGCTCAGCACGCGCGGACATTTCCTCGGCAGGAAATTCAATAAAATCGTTCAAAGGCGAATGGGATTCTGTGGTCGACATGTTGCTTCCTTGCGCAGTTAGAGTCATTCCACTATAGCGCTATTTGTCTATCTCGCGAGGTAGCAAATGGAGGGAAACCAAAGAGTGAGAGTGAACGCAAACTTCCTTCAACGATTAATAACAAAAAAGCCGATCTTGCGATCGGCTTTTTCCTTAGGTGTAGATTAAAGAATGAAACGACTTAGGTCTTCATCTTCTATTGTTTCGCCTAACTTGGCTTTAACGTATTCGGCATCAATCGTCAGTTGAGAGCCGGATTTATCCGTTGCTTCAAAAGAAATTTCATCCATCAAACGTTCCATCACCGTATGTAAGCGGCGAGCACCAATATTCTCAGTGGTTTCGTTCACGGTCCAGGCAGCTTCTGCAATTTGAGTGATGCCTTCTTCCGTAAATTCGATATCCACGTCTTCCGTCTTCATTAGAGCAATGTACTGCTCTGTCAGTGACGCTTTTGGCTCAGTCAGAATACGTTTGAAGTCATTGCTTGAAAGCGCTTCTAACTCGACACGAATTGGCAGACGACCTTGCAGCTCAGGAATCAGATCCGAAGGTTTGGCCACCTGAAACGCGCCAGATGCCACAAATAGAATGTGGTCTGTTTTCACCATGCCGTGCTTAGTTGACACTGTGCTGCCTTCAATCAGAGGGAGCAGATCACGCTGAACACCTTCGCGAGACACATCTGGGCCTGAACTTTCGCCACGCTTACAGATCTTGTCAATCTCATCGATAAACACGATACCGTTGTTCTCAACGTTGAAGATAGCCTGTTCTTTCAGCTCTTCCTGATTAACCAGTTTCGCAGCTTCTTCTTCCGTTAGCGCCTTAAAAGCATCTTTGATTTTCAGCTTACGTTTTTTCTTAGTATCGCCAGCTAAGTTTTGGAACATACCTTGAAGCTGATTAGTCATCTCCTCCATACCAGGAGGCGCCATGATTTCTACACCCATTTGTGGCGCAGCGACATCGACTTCGATCTCTTTGTCGTCTAGCTTGCCTTCACGTAGTTTCTTACGGAAAATTTGACGCGTATTCGAAGAGCTTTCGTCTTGCTGCTCACTTTGCCCCCAAGCATCTCGCGCTGGTGGTAAAAGCGCATCAAGAACACGTTCTTCTGCTTGCTCTTCGGCACGGAATTTCACTTTCTCCATCGCTTGCTGATGCGTCATCTTAATAGCGACATCCGTCAGATCGCGAATGATAGTCTCGACTTCTTTACCAACGTAACCCACTTCAGTGAATTTTGTTGCTTCTACTTTAATAAACGGTGCATTGGCCAGTTTAGCTAAACGACGGGCAATCTCCGTTTTACCAACACCAGTTGGACCAATCATCAGAATGTTCTTTGGTGTGACTTCAACGCGTAAGCTTTCTTCAAGCTGCATACGGCGCCAGCGGTTACGCAGTGCAATGGCCACTGAGCGTTTCGCGTTATCCTGACCAATGATATGGCGGTTAAGTTCATGAACAATTTCGCGGGGAGTCATTTCAGACATAATCAAATTCCTTAAATTCGGTAGCCACTATCTTGGGTTATTCAGCGTTAAGTTCCGCTGGGATTTCTAGTTCTTCGATAGTGTGGTGATGATTGGTAAACACACAGATATCACCAGCAATTTTTAGTGATTTCTCCGCGATGTCACGAGCATCTAGCTCTGTGTTCTCTAGTAAAGCGGTCGCCGCTGCTTGGGCGAAATTACCACCAGAGCCAATCGCAATCAGATCGTTCTCAGGCTGGACCACATCACCATTACCAGTGATGATAAGCGAGGCAGTTTCGTCTGCTACCGCAAGTAGGGCTTCAAGTTTGCGTAACGCACGGTCACTGCGCCAATCTTTGGCCAACTCAACAGCAGCTTTAGTTAAGTGACCTTGGTGCATTTGCAGTTTGCTTTCAAACTTTTCAAACAGCGTAAATGCGTCTGCGGTACCACCAGCAAAACCAGCAAGCACTTTGTTGTTGTACAAACGACGTACTTTACGTGCGTTGCCTTTCATCACAGTGTTACCCAGTGATACTTGTCCATCGCCGGCAATGACGACTTTGTTGTTTCGACGTACAGATACAATAGTAGTCACGAGTAGGGCCTCATAATTATTTTCATCTTGGTGTTAAGAGATATATGAGGCTGGCTTAAGGGGAATTCAAGGGCAGCAGTGGCTGGGATTACGCTCCACGTTGAGAGCGTGTTCTATCTACAATCCAATGAACAAAAAACGAGCCTGATGGCTCGTTTTCTTTACTGACTGTCTTTCCAAATGGCACAAGGCTCAATCTTGGCCCTCTGAAGTTTGTGCTTATCTCGTTCAGCGTCACGTTTGAACTTATATGGCCCGAGTACAACGCGATACCACTTGCTGCCTTCTTTCTTGCGGATCTTACTGTTGATACCTTGAAAGGCTATATCCAACTTACGCGCTTCGGCTTGAGAAGCATTGGTGTACGCACCACACTGCATGATATAAGGGATCTCAGACACTACCTGCTTTTTCGCCGTGACTTCGATTTCACGACTCGGCAGAGAATCAACGTAGTCCCATTTCTCTTCCGGAGGAGGAGGAAGCACCTTTTCTGCCTTTGGTTTTGGCTTAGGCTTGCTTTGCTGCACAACTGGTTGTGGCGGCTCAGGATCATTACTCAACGTATAAAGCCCGTAACCAAAACCACCTACCAGTAGAATCGCTAACAATCCACTGCGCCAGGGTTTTCTTTTTGGTGCCGACTTTTTACGCGCTGGTTTACGCCCGCTGTTACCACGGCCGCGTTTCACATAATCTCTATTTGCCACTGCTGTACATCAATGTCTGTTACCTCTGCCGCTATGTTAATGCAGAATGCGCCCTGATTACAGAGGGGAAATGGAAGCGGCGCATCAAAATGCGCCGCTGAGTAAAAGCAATCGTCAGATGACTCGCGGTGGAGCAGCGCTTTCCCTGACAACCAGCTGAGTTTCCAGCAATCGAGAACCGGCACGAACATCATGGCCGCGCAACAACTCAAGCATCATCAACATTGCCTGTCGGCCAATCTCGTAACGTGGCTGAGAAATGGTCGTCAGTGGTGGATCGCAGTACTGAGCAAACTGAATATCATCAAAGCCAACGACAGACAGGTCTTGCGGGACGCGCAAGCCCAGCTTCTTCGCTTCTTGAATTGCCCCGATGGCCATCGCATCGTTGTGACAGAAAATCGCGGTTGGCGGCTCAGGTAAAGCCAACAATTGTCTGACGGCTTTCGCACCATCTTCAAACGAGAAGTCACCGTAGATACAGTAATTCGGATTCATACTAATGCCGGCTCGGCGTAACGCTTGCTGGTAACCTTGGTAGCGGAACTGGCATAGTACCGCAGAACTAGGGCCCGAAATCTGAGCAATGCGCTTGTGACCCATCTGCGTAAGATAGTTCACGGCTTCAAATGCCGATGTCAGGTTATCAATGTGCACCGTTGGCAGCTCCAGTTCAGGTGCAAACTCACATGCCATCACCATAGGCGGCAGGTTTTTCTGCTCAGGTTTGCTGACGTCAAACGGCAGATCAGTACCAAGCAGCAACATTCCATCGGCCTGCTTAGTAAAGACAAGATTGACAAAAGAACTCTCACGCTTTTTCTGCTGACCACTGTCTCCCAGCAGCACGATGTATCCATGTTCCATCGCAGCGTCTTCAATTCCACGGATGATCTCTGTGTAGTAGGGATCACAAATATCCGGGATGATTGCAATTATGGTTTTGGACTCATTTCGGCGCAGGTTGCGCGCCAGAGAATTTGGTGAATATCCGGCTTCTAATACTGCATCTTCTACTCGCTTCCTTGTAGCTGAAGATACTTTTTCCGGGTTCATTAGAGCACGCGATACTGTTGCAGTTGAAACGCCTGCTAGCTGAGCAACATCCTTCATTGTCGCCATATATTAATTACCCTCTTCATTTCCTAAACACGGTAGCGCCTAGTGCCACCTAAACCGATATTGATGAGCTCAAACCCATTCTTATGTTTATTGCCTATAGCAATCGTTTACCTGTCTTATATCACTCAACCTTTTCAATTGAGCTAATCCATAGTTTATTCATTTCGAAACAGAAAGTTACGGGAAGATTAACAAATTTAAATCCCGAGACGAGACGTGAGTCACAATTAAATGAAAAAGGTGAGAAATCAGCTCAAATCCTGCGGCTCAATATCTAAAGACCAACGCACCTTTTTCGCATTCGGTAACATTTGGATCGCCGGTTTCGCACTGGAAAGTAACTTTTGCATGGTTGGCCGAGTTTGCGTCTGTAGCATCAATTGCCAACGATGTTTACCGGCACGTTTTGCAAGTGGGGCTGGAGTGGGGCCCAAAACCTGACAATACCCATCAAAGAGCGGGTGGGCTTCTAAGGTATGGCGAACCTGACGCAAAAACGCTTCCACATGCTGGGAGTTATTCGCCTCAGCACGGAACAAGGTCAGATAAGTATAAGGAGGCAACATGGCAAACTTACGTTCCTGCAATGCGGTCTCGGCAAAATGTCGATAGCTTTTGGTCAGCAGAGCCTGAAGTAAGCTGTGTTCAGGGTGATGCGTTTGTAGGATCACCTCTCCGGGCTTGCTGGCTCGCCCAGCTCGCCCTGCCACCTGAATAAACAGCTGAGCCAAGCGCTCGGATGCTCTGAAATCACTGCTGTATAGCGAGCCATCAACATCCAGCAGCGCTACCAATGTCACATCAGGGAAGTGATGGCCTTTCGCCAACATTTGGGTACCAATCAATATCTGGTACTTGCCGCTGCGAATGTCTCCAAGAGCCGATTCCAAACTGCCTTTACGCCGAGTGCTGTCACGGTCAATACGAATGGTTTGATATTCAGGAAAAAGCTCACCAAGCTGCGCTTCAAGCTGCTCTGTCCCTACGCCCACAGTGACCAGATTTGACGATCCGCACCCCTGACACTGATGAATCGTTGGCTGCTGAGAGCCACAATGATGGCAACGAATCTCATTGCTGTATTGGTGATAGGTATAGTAAGCGTCGCATCGCTTACATTCTGCAATCCAACCGCAATCATGGCACATCAAGGCTGGCGAAAAACCGCGACGATTGAGGAATAACATCACCTGATTACCGGCACTGAGGTGTTGACGCATTTCCGCAATCAGAGAGGCGGATAAACCACTTTCCAGATACTGACCTTTCACATCCAGCACCTTGTTTGACGTCGGTACAGCATTACCGGCGCGTTCGGTTAGTGTCAGATGGTGGTACTTGCCCGATAAAGCATTATGCAGAGTTTCCAATGCCGGTGTCGCAGAGCCTAGTACAATTGGAATTTGTTCTTTGTTGGCTCGCATCACAGCAACATCGCGCGCATGATAGCGAAGGCTGTCTTGCTGCTTATAAGAAGCATCGTGTTCTTCATCAACAATGATGATGCCGAGATCAGCAAAAGGCGTCAGTAGTGCTGAGCGTGTGCCAATGACGATGCCAGCGGCTTTATCTCGGGCACTTAACCAAGCGTTCAATCTTTCGCTGTCGTTAAGCCCAGAATGAATCACTTCGACTGGCACATCAAACCTGTGGCGAAAACGGTTAATGGTTTGTGGCGTCAGACCAATTTCCGGTACTAAAACGAGAGCTTGCCGCCCTTTCTCCAACACTGGCTTGATAAGGTTAAGATAAACTTCCGTCTTACCTGAACCGGTCACTCCTTCCAGTAAGAAACAACCAAAGCCATCAAAGCTATTAACGGTCGCAATAGCGACAGCCTGCTCTTCATTAAGCTTTGGCTTATCCACATCCGCTTCAACCTGCCGACTCCAATCGCGCATCTCCGGTTTGCACTCTATCGACTCAATCCAGCCTTTCTCTTGCAAGGTTTTGAGAACACTAGAGCTGATTTCTTCATCAATGAAGTGCTGGTGTGGTACTGAACCACTTTCAAGCATATGCATGACTTTGGCTTGCTTGACGGCTCGGCCAAAACCTAACATCAGCTGATTACGCCCAGCTGCAGTCAACTGCCATTCCACCAGCGTTGCAAAATCGGCTTCTTTGCCTTTACGAAGTGCACTTGGCATCGCATTGAGCAAGGTGTCTCCAAGAGGATACTGGTAAAACTGACTGCACCATTGCAGTAACTCGTAGAGGCTATCTGGCCAAACAGGCTGAGAATCCAACACTTGTTTTAACGGTTTGAGCTTGTCAAAACTGAACTCAGACTGATTCACCAGCGCCGTAACCACACCGACCAGCGTCTGACGACCAAAGGGGACAGACACGCGCCCACCAATAATAGGAAACAGGTGAGCAGGAATCTGATAGTCAAACTGTTTGTCGAGCGGTACAGGTAAGGCCACTCGGGCAATCGTCGGTCGCATATAGGCTTAAAACAAAATGAAAGGAACGCAATTAGTCTAAGGGAAAAGCGCTAAGCGGGGAAGCAACAGCATCACTAAGCCGATTTCTAGCATGGATACACATCAGCGGCTAAAAAAGTAGCAACTTTATTGGTAAATCGGTTGATCCCTGAGGCCGTATTCATTACTATATCGCGCCTTAGTGATATGGCTTGTTTTTGAACAGCGGTATCCAAAGGAAATTTTATTAACTACGTGTGGTGTCCGGCATAGAATCGGATAGCGACACGGCCTATTTTAGAGGTTCTCCCATGAAAGCTGGTATCCACCCAGAGTACAAAGCAGTTAAAGCAACTTGTTCTTGCGGTAACTCTTTCGAGTTCAACTCAACTCTAACTAAAGAGTCAATCCACCTAGACGTATGTGACAAATGTCACCCATTCTACACTGGTAAGCAGCGTATCGTTGATACTGGCGGCCGTGTAGATCGCTTCAACAAGCGTTTCGGTGCTCTTTCTTCTAAGAAGTAATTTCTTTTTAGATGAAGAGAAAAGGACGCTACGGCGTCCTTTTTTGTTATCTGCTTCTTCAGCTATTCATTCAGAGTAATATCTTCCACTGTTTGATATTCGCTAGCCATATCTCTACCCATCTGGTCTTATCTCCAGTCATTTAGCACATTTTATTGCTTTAGCTCGCATTCTGACCTAGGCAGCTTGACTTAGTTACTCTAGAATGGATTACCCCCTATCCTAATTATTATTAACGAGTACCTACACCTATGTCCGATGACAATCGCCAAGAACTATCCCCTGAAGAACAATTCCGTCAGCAAGCGCTGGATTACCATGCTTACCCAACAGCAGGTAAAATTTCGGTTGAGCTGACAACACCAGCCGAAACGGCAGGTGATCTGGCGTTAGCGTACAGCCCAGGCGTGGCTGAGCCTGTACGTGAAATTGCACAGAATGCAGATAATGTCTACAAATACACCTCTAAAGGTAACATGGTAGCGGTTATCTCTAACGGAACAGCAATTCTTGGTCTTGGTAACTTAGGTCCACTGGCATCAAAGCCAGTCATGGAAGGTAAAGCTCTTTTGTTCAAACGCTTTGCAGGTTTGGACTCTATCGACATTGAAGTCAAACACCGCACAATCGAAGAATTTGTCGACACGGTCGCTAACATTGCCGATACGTTTGGCGGTATCAACCTTGAAGACATCAAAGCGCCAGATTGTTTTGAAATTGAAAAGCAGTTGATTGAGCGCTGTGATGTGCCGGTTTTTCACGATGACCAACACGGCACAGCAATCGTAACCGCAGCAGGCATGCTTAACGCGATTGAACTGCAAGGCAAAAAGCTAGAAGACGCTACGATTGTATGTCTTGGCGCAGGCGCTGCCGCAGTAGCTTGTATGGAGCTACTGATCAAGTGTGGTGCAATGCGTGAAAAGATCTACATGCTTGACCGCAAAGGCGTTATCCACACTCGCCGTGATGATCTCAACGAATACAAGCAACTATTTGCGAATAACACTGACAAGCGTACGCTGGAAGACGTTATCGAAGGTGCAGACCTGTTCTTGGGCGTATCTGGTCCGAACTTGCTTGCGCCTGAAGCACTCAAACTGATGGCTGACAAACCTGTTGTCTTCGCGTGTTCAAACCCAGATCCGGAAATCAAACCAGAGTTGGCACATGAAGTTCGTGATGATTTAATCATGGGTACAGGTCGCAGCGACTACCCGAACCAAGTAAACAACGTACTGTGTTTCCCATTCATCTTCCGTGGTGCTCTTGACGTTCGTGCTAGCGAAATCAACGATGAAATGAAACTCGCTGCGGTAGATGCCATTCGTGAACTGGCGAAAGAAGAAGTTCCAGCGGAAGTATTGAAAGCCGCTGGCGTGGATAAGCTGGAATTTGGTCCTGGTTACATCATTCCTAAACCGATGGACTCTCGCCTATTGCCACGTGTTGCAAAAGCAGTTGCTCTAGCAGCAGTAGAGTCAGGTGTGGCTCGCATTGAAATGCCAGAGAATTACATGGAAGCGTAAGCGTTCCTCTCGGCAACTAAAAAACCGCTGAACATTCAGCGGTTTTTTAGTTTTCAGCAAAATAAAAACCAGGCGCGCTGCCAGTTGTTACTCTTCATCATACGCTTCGAATTCAATGCCCATCTCAGTCATGAGTTTTTTCACTTCCGCAGGAATATCATCTGGGCGGTCTTTACGCAAATCTTCATCGGTAGGTAATGGCTGGCCTGTATAAGCGTGCAGAAACGCTTCACAAAGCAGCTCACTGTTCGTCGCATGGCGCAGGTTATTAATCTGACGACGCGTTCGCTCATCAGTTAAAACCTTCAATACTTTCAATGGAATAGAAACCGTGATCTTCTTTACTTGCTCGCTTTTCTTTCCATGTTCAGCATACGGACTAATGTATTCGCCGTTCCAATCTGCCATTGCGCACCTTTATGATTCATTATGTATAAAATTAGAAAGCGTAATTTTAGCGGGATTTATGGCCACAAGCAAAGACATATAGACGTCTAGAAGTGTTGACGTCTTAAAAAATGAGAAGTAAAGTGAAGAGATATACGATTGGAATAACATATATCTAACATCCGGCAAACAGGTATAGTGTAATCTCCAGCCAAGTCACTACAGTTCGAAAGGAAACACTTATGAGCGCCCGTAAACCAGCCACAATCGCGGTACGTACTGGTATCGAGTCAGACACTCAGCATCACGCCGTTGTGCCACCTATTTACCTCTCGACTAACTACGGATTTCCCGCCTTCGGCGAAGTGCCAAAATATGACTACACTCGCTCGGGTAACCCAAACCGTGGCTTATTAGAAAAAGCTCTGTATGAGCTGGAGTCCGGTAAAGGTGCGGTAGTGACCAACTGTGGAACCTCAGCGTTAAACTTATGGGTCTCTGCATTTCTTGGCCCAGATGACCTGATCATCGCGCCACACGATTGCTACGGCGGTACGTACCGTTTATTTAACACCCGCGCTCAGAAAGGTGACTTCAAGGTTCAGTTTGTCGATCAATCAGATCAAAAAGCCCTGAACGACGCTATAGCAAAGAAACCTAAACTGATTCTGTTGGAAACACCGTCTAATCCTTTGGTTCGAGTAGTCGACATTGCTGCAGTATGTGAAAAAGCCCGCCAGGTTGGTGCTCTGGTCGGCGTCGATAATACCTTTTTGACACCTGTGTTCCAAAAGCCTCTTGAACTCGGCGCTGACTTCGTCATTCACTCGACAACCAAGTACATTAACGGTCATTCTGATGTCATAGGTGGCGTGGTAATCACCAAAACTGAGCAGCATGCTGAAGATCTTGCTTGGTGGGGTAACTGTATCGGCGCTACCGGCACACCATTCGACAGCTACATGACATTACGCGGTATTCGCACCTTGGGTGCGCGCATGAAAGTGCATGAAGAAAGCTCAGCACACATTCTCAACTACCTGCAATCTCAGTCTCTGGTTGGCAACATCTATCACCCAAGCTTGCCTGAACACCCGGGCCATGAGATTGCGAAAAAGCAGCAGTCTGGATTCGGCTCTATGCTCAGCTTTGAGTTTGCAGGCAGCTTTGAACAGCTCAAACACTTTGTTGGTGAGCTAGAACTGTTTTCACTCGCCGAATCACTTGGCGGCGTGGAGAGCCTGATTTGCCACCCAGCGTCAATGACACATAGAGCAATGGGTGAAGCCGCATTAGCAGAAGCCGGAGTCTCACAACAGCTTCTCCGCCTTTCTGTCGGCCTCGAAGACGCTGATGACCTGATAGCCGATCTAGATCAAGCATTCAGTAAAACTCAGGAGGCGTTGTCATGAGCCAGCAGCGTCAATTGCATAAATTTGGCGGCAGTAGCCTCGCGGATCCAGAGTGTTACCGCCGCGTAGTTAGTATTCTCAAAGAATATTCTAATCAAGAAGATTTAATTGTTGTCTCAGCGGCAGGCAAGACCACCAATCGTTTGATTGAGTTTTTAGACTCACTGAACAAAGATGGCCGCCTCGCCCACGAAGCTTTGCAGTCATTACGTCAGTTTCAGGTACAGCTGGTCGAAGACCTGTTACAAGGTGAAAGCCAACAGCAGCTTCTTGCCACACTCAACGACGAATTCAGCACACTGGGTGAGCTAACGGCTCCCTTAACGACGGCCGAGCGCGCAGCCGTTTTAGGTCACGGAGAGGTTTGGTCTTCTCGATTGCTGGCGGCATTACTGAATCAAAATGATCTACAGGCTGTCGCTCAGGATGCAAGAGCTTTCCTACGTGCCGAAGCAGGCACACAACCTGAAGTTGACCGGGGCACCTCCTATCCACTGATCAAAGAAGTGCTCGCTCAACACGCCCATCACCGTGTTGTGATCACAGGATTTATGGCACAGGATGAGCAAGGCCATACCGTTCTGCTTGGTCGTAATGGTTCAGATTACTCCGCCACCGTCATTGGTGCGCTAGCCGAAGTAAAACGCGTGACCATCTGGAGTGACGTTGCGGGTGTCTACAGCGCAGACCCGCGTTTAGTCTCTGATGCGTGTCTTTTGCCATTGCTTCGCCTAGACGAAGCCAGCGAATTAGCCCGACTTGCGGCACCAGTCCTGCACAGCCGCACCCTTCAGCCGGTCGCACAAAGTGCGATGGATTTACACCTGCGTTGCAGCTATGAGCCAGAAGATGGCTCCACACGCATTGAACGCGTGCTGGCCTCAGGTCGCGGCGCTAAAATCATTTCTTCATTGAAAGAAGTGCTGCTAATCCAACTCAACTTTGCCTCTGGCCACGATTTCAGTCGCCTTGAACAAGAAACACTTGCAGGGCTGAAACGCGCTCAACTTGAGCCACTGACCTATGAAACACAGGAAGACCAACAAACGCTGCGCTTAGCGTATACCGCTGAGATTGCAGGCGGCGCACTCGAATACCTCCAAGACGCCGCGATAGAAGCTGAAATTAAGCTCAAAGAGGGCTATTCGTTGATTGCAGCAGTCGGTGCAGGTGTAACTAAAAATGCCAACCACTGCTACGGTTTCTACCAGAAGCTTAAGTCTTCTCCTGTGGAGTTTATTTCAGAATCTCAGTCAGGATTAAGCTTGGTCGCAGTGTTGCGCAGTACAGATACTTCTGTTCTGGTCAAATCGATCCACAGCCAACTGTTCCAGGCTCAAAAGCGCGTTGGTATCGCTTTGTGTGGCAAAGGTAATATTGGCTCAAGCTGGCTTGAACTTTTTGCTGAGCAAAAAGCCGAGCTGGAAAAACGTCGCGGCATGAACTTCGAACTGGTTGCTGTCGTTGGCAGTCAAAACTACTGGTTCAATCCTAAAGGTATTGATGCCAGCACCGTCAGCGCTCACTACGAAGAAGAAGCGATTGAGTATCAAGGCGATGAGTGGGTAAGAAAGCTTGGCGCGATTCAGGGCTACGATGATGTCGTTGTGCTCGATGTGACGGCTAGCCAGCAACTGGCCGAGCGCTACCTGAACATCGCAGAACAAGGCATGCACCTTATCTCTGCCAACAAAGTCGCTGGCTCCGCATCCAGTGATTATTATCATCAGGTGCAAGATGCCTTTGCCAAGATAAACCGCCACTGGCTTTACAATGCAACTGTCGGAGCTGGTTTACCGATTAACCACACGGTGAAGGACTTACGTGAAAGTGGCGATGACATTCATGCCTTATCAGGCATTTTCTCTGGCACGCTTTCTTGGCTGTTTCAGCAGTATGACGGTAATGTACCTTTTGCAGAACTAGTGGATCTCGCTTGGCAGCAAGGTTTGACTGAACCGGACCCGCGCTGCGATCTGGATGGCTCTGATGTAATGCGTAAGCTAGTTATTTTAGCGCGTGAAGCCGGGCTCGATCTGGAACCAGAAGCGGTTAAAGTGGAAAGTCTGGTTCCTGCTGAGCTTGCCGATCTGTCGCTGGACGATTTCCTCGATAAAAGCCAACTATTAAGTGAGCTGTTAGCCAAGCGTTTAGAGAAAGCTCAGCGCGAAGACAAGATACTGCGCTACGTTGCAAGACTGGAGAAGAACGGTTCAGCAACGGTCGGTGTTGAAGCGCTAAGTAAAGAACATGCTCTGGCTAATTTGCTGCCATGTGACAACATCTTCGCCATCGAAAGCAAATGGTACAAGGATAACCCACTGGTTATTCGCGGCCCCGGCGCAGGCCGAGAGGTAACCGCAGGTGCGATTCAGTCAGACCTCAATCTGCTTTCCAGCTTCTTATAATTGACTAAAGCGCAGCTCTTAGCTGCGCTTTTTCTTTCTCAGTCATACCATTACCTTTCAAGTTGAAAACGTCTAATATTTAACTTGAAAAAAATTCATAATCGTACTGTTGACTTTAAATCGTATTCAATACATCCTGTGGACATATAGACGTCTAAACGTCGATTTGAGGATTTGAGTTTTGTGGTCCAGTTGCCACATGGAGAGAGTAAGATGGGATATACGCACGCCGGCCATATAGATGCCTTAAACCAGAATATTGCGGAACTTTCTGACAACATCAATGTGTCATTTGAGTTTTTTCCACCCAGCAGTGAAAAGATGGAAGAAACCCTATGGAACTCAGTCCATCGCCTCAAAACGCTAAAGCCTAAATTCGTTTCCGTCACTTACGGTGCGAACTCAGGTGAACGTGACCGCACACATTCCATCATTAAAGAAATTAAAGCTGAAACAGGGCTAATTGCCGCTCCTCATCTAACATGTATTGACGCGTCACGTGAAGAGCTAGCACGCATTGCTGATGATTACTGGGCAAACGGTATTCAGAGCATCGTCGCGCTGCGTGGTGACATCCCACCGGGCGGCGGTAAACCAGAAATGTACGCCTCCGATCTGGTGAAACTTCTAAAAGAGCGTCATGATTTTGATATCTCCGTTGCCGCTTTCCCTGAGGTGCACCCAGAAGCCAAAAGTGCACAGGCGGATCTACTCAATCTCAAACGTAAAGTCGATGCAGGCGCAAACCGCGCTATTACTCAGTTCTTCTTTGACGTTGAAAGCTATCTTCGTTTCCGTGATCGCTGTGTTGCAGCAGGCATCGACGTTGAAATCGTACCGGGTATTTTACCGGTTTCGAACTTTAAGCAAGCGTCACGCTTTGCCGCTCAAAACAACGTTAAAGTACCAAGCTGGATGGCGAAACAGTTTGAAGGTCTGGATGATGACCCGACGACACGTCAGCTGGTTGGCGCAAGCCAAGCCATCGATATGATTCGAGTGCTGAGCCGTGAAGGTGTGAAAGACTTCCACTTCTACACACTAAACCGCGCAGAAATGACCTACGCGCTGTGCCATACGTTAGGCGTGCGCCCTCAAGTGTAACCTGAGCCCTCATTATCCTCTAAAAACCCAAAAAGGGTGGCCATGGCCACCCTTTTTGTCATTAGACGATGCTTACTCAACTTCGTCCATCTTACCTAGCAGGTTACGAATACGCTCCTGCCAAGCTGAATGCTCTTGTTGCATCTGCTGCGCTTTTTGTTCGATCTCTTCACGGCTAGAACGAAGCTCATTTGCTTCTACTGCCAGCTTCTCTTTTTCTTCTTTCAGCTCTTCCACTTCCATTTGTAGAAGTGCAATGGTGTCAACTGCAGTTTGGATTTTCGCTTCTAGTTTTTCTAGTACTTCAAAAGACATCTTAGCCTACCTTGTATTGTCCGGTTATTGTGAAGAGCTTTCTCCACCTAATGTCCTCATTCTACTCAGGCAGAGAGTGATAAACACGCCCTATATTCTATATTTCGCACCATTCGGTCAAAAAAACAGCATACATTGACAATGCACTGACGGAGAAGCGCTGAGGCCAAATTTTTTGTCGATTTTCACCTCATTTTGATCGAGTTCAATTCCGCTGGGCGAAAATGGCAAACGTTTACTTGCAACTATGCTAAAATCCTGCGCGTTTAATTCATTCCCCTATTCTCTAGATTTGGAGTCATCATGAAACGCGATTTGGCAATGGCATTTTCCCGAGTAACAGAAGGCGCCGCATTGGCTGGTTATAAATGGCTAGGGCGTGGTGACAAAAATGCGGCCGACGGCGCTGCCGTTGAAGTGATGCGAATCTTGCTCAACAAGACCGATATCAGTGGTGAAATTGTGATTGGTGAAGGCGAGATTGATGATGCACCTATGCTGTACATAGGTGAAAACGTCGGAATTGGCGGTGATGAAGTCGATATTGCAGTCGATCCCATTGAAGGCACGCGCATGACAGCTATGGGGCAATCAAATGCGTTAGCAGTACTCGCCGCAGGTGAGAAAGGCAGCTTCCTAAAAGCACCTGACATGTACATGGAAAAGCTGGTAGTAGGTCCAGGTGCGAAAGGCTGCATCGACCTCAACAAACCACTGAAAGACAATCTAGAGAACATCGCCCAAGCGTTGAATAAAACGCTAGATACGTTAGTCGTCATTACGCTCGCTAAACCACGCCATGACAAAGTGATTGCAGAAATGCAGGCAATGGGAGTGCGTGTGTTTGCTGTACCAGATGGTGATGTGGCCGCTTCGATTCTGACATGTATGCCTGACAGCGAAGTTGATGCAATGTACTGTATTGGCGGTGCACCTGAAGGAGTGGTGTCTGCTGCAGTCATCCGCGCTCTGGATGGTGACATGCACGGCCGTTTACTGCCTCGTCATGAAATCAAAGGCGATACGGAAGAAAACCGTATTTACGGGACAGCAGAGCTAACACGCTGCAAAGAAATGGGCGTAGAAGCAAATGTCGTACTCACGATGGAAGACATGGCCAAGAGTGATAATGTGGTCTTCTCAGCAACGGGGATTACTAAAGGTGACCTGCTCGAAGGCATCACTCGCCAAGGTAACATTGCCACAACAGAAACGCTGCTTATCCGTGGTCGATGTCGCACCATTCGCCGTATTAAGTCCACTCACTATCTTGAGCGCAAAGACGCTGAAGTAAGAGAGATTATTCTCTAGAGACAGAGGGCTTGTATGATGACAAATAAGTTTCTGGCTATATAAACACAGATCATCAGATACGAAAACGGAGCCTAAAGGCTCCGTTTTTATTTGGCTGAAGTAGCTCAGGGGGATTACATCATACCGCCCATGCCACCCATACCGCCCATGCCACCCATATCAGGCATTGCAGGAGCATCTTTCTGAGGTAGGTCTGTAACCATTGCTTCTGTAGTGATCATTAGGCCAGCAACTGATGCCGCGAACTGAAGTGCAGAACGAGTTACTTTTGTTGGGTCTAGGATACCCATCTCAAGCATGTCGCCGTACTCACCAGTTGCCGCATTGTAACCGTAAGAACCTTCACCACCTTTCACGTTGTTCGCAACCACAGACTCTTCGTCGCCTGCGTTTGTAGTGATTTGACGGATAGGCGCTTCCATTGCACGTAGAGCAACGCGGATACCAACGTTTTGCTCTTCGTTATCACCTTGAAGTTCAGTGATCTTAGAAGCTGCGCGGATTAGTGCAACACCACCTCCAGCAACAACACCTTCCTCAACCGCTGCGCGAGTTGCGTGTAGTGCATCTTCTACGCGGTCTTTCTTCTCTTTCATTTCAACTTCAGTCGCTGCGCCAACTTTGATTACTGCAACACCGCCTGCCAGTTTAGCAACACGCTCTTGTAGCTTCTCTTTGTCGTAGTCTGAAGTCGCTTCTTCGATTTGCTGACGGATTTGAGCAACACGACCAGAGATCATTACTTCTTCACCAATGCCATCAATGATGGTAGTGTTTTCTTTAGTGATAGCAACACGCTTCGCTTGACCTAGGTCTTCTAGAACGACTTTCTCTAGCTCTAGGCCGACTTCTTCAGAAATCACTGTACCACCAGTCAGAATAGCGATGTCTTGTAGCATAGCTTTACGGCGATCACCGAAGCCAGGCGCTTTAACAGCCGCTACTTTCACAATGCCACGCATGTTGTTCACAACTAGAGTTGCTAGTGCTTCGCCTTCTACATCCTCAGCGATGATCAGAAGTGGGCGAGATGCTTTTGCTACCGCTTCTAGAGTCGGAAGAAGTTCGCGAATGTTAGAAACTTTCTTGTCGATTAGAAGAATAAATGGGTTTTCAAGGTCAACAGAACCTGCTTCTTGGTTGTTGATGAAGTAAGGTGATAGGTAACCGCGGTCGAACTGCATACCTTCAACAACATCTAACTCATCTTGTAGAGCTTGACCTTCTTCGACCGTGATAACACCATCACGACCTACTTTCTCCATCGCTTCAGCAATGATGTTACCTACGCTTGAATCTGAGTTTGCAGAGATAGTACCTACCTGTGCAATCGCTTTGGTATCAGCACATTCAACAGACAGTGCTTTTAGTTCTTCAACCGCTGCGATGACAGCTTTGTCGATACCGCGCTTAAGATCCATTGGGTTCATGCCAGCAGCAACCGCTTTCAGGCCTTCGTTAACGATAGCTTGAGCAAGTACTGTTGCAGTTGTTGTACCGTCACCCGCAGCGTCGTTTGCTTGAGACGCTACCTCTTTAACCATTTGTGCGCCCATGTTTTGGAACTTGTCTTCAAGTTCGATTTCACGCGCTACAGATACACCATCTTTAGTAATCGTTGGTGCACCAAAAGATTTGTCTAGAACTACGTTACGGCCTTTAGGACCTAGTGTTACTTTTACAGCGTCAGCCAGAACGTTTACACCTTCTAGCATTTTTACACGTGCATCGTTACCAAATTTAACGTCTTTAGCAGCCATCTTTAGTTTCCTTTTCTAAATTCTTTGTTTTGATTTGCAGTTGAATCTGAGCAAAAAATTACTCAATGATTGCTATTACTCAACGATCGCCATGATGTCATTTTCAGACATCACTAGCACTTCTTTACCGTCGATTTTTTCTGTCTTCGTACCGTAACCTTCAACGAAGATAACCGTATCGCCGACTTTAACGTCCAGTGGCATCACAGTGCCGTTTTCTAGGATGCGGCCTTTACCTACAGCTAGAATTACGCCGCGAGTCGATTTCTCTGCAGCAGAACCAGTCAGAACAATACCACCCGCTGATTTAGACTCAACTTCTTGGCGTTCTACGATAACTCGGTCGTGTAATGGACGAATGTTCATCGGTCGTCTCTCCTGATTAGTTTCCATATTTGATATGATGAATGGCTATAACAGCCTAATGGTGTCTATATGAGGGAAAGACAGGCGAAACCCAAGGGGGAAATGAAAATTTTTGTGTGATCTAGCTCTTAGATGCGATTTAGAATCAAAAAGCCGGATTCATTGCTAAATGAGCCCGGCTAAAAGTTGGTATTTATTTAATCTTGCTCTCGACGGAAAGCAAAACGTATCAGCACGATAGCCACACCTAATGTTCCACCGAGTAATGTCCCCAAGATAACAATCAGAGTGCGTTTTGGTTTATCACGGCTTATTGGTTTATCAACACTTTCTAAGAAGCGAAAAGTTTGAAACCGAATCGAGCGATCTATTTTAAGATACTCTAGCATATCCAATTTTGCATTAATTTGTTGGAGGCGAGGCTCTACTACACTTAAGTTTTTTACCAATTCTAATGCTTTGACTTTAGCTTCAAGAGCTTTAGTGCCTAAGTCAATGCCAAAGATTTCATTACTACTATTAGTGCGGATAGGCTGCGTAACACCCGCAGCTTTCGCAATGTCCATTGCGAACTTAGCTCTTTCTATTTCAACAACTAACTTGTTAACTGCTTGGCTTTCCAAAATTCGCTTCTGCTGAATAAGCTCATTGCGCTTGCCATCTACCACTGCCTGTAAGTTGTTTAAGGCATTTTGATGAGCCTTACGTTTAATAATCCCAATATATTCATTTAGCAAAGAGTAGCTACTTTCTTTGGTTGTTGATTGAAGCGAGATATCATATGGACTCTGCTTACCTATGCCATCTTGTTTAACTGTGATCTTTTGGAACCATGCAGCATATAGTTGTCTAGTTACCTCAGCCTCAGTCTCAGTCTCAGTCTCAGTCTCAGTCTCAAGTTTCGCTTTAAAGGCTCTAAACTCACTGCTTGAGTCTAAGAAATCTCTTTTGTTATTACTCGAATTAAAAGCGTCAACAAAACGTTTAAACAAAACCTCCGTATCGACTAGATTATCCAACTCTTCGCTAACTAAAACTGTGCCATCATCTTGATAGATATCGAATACGGGTTGAAACTGTTTTACTTGCTGCTGATATGCTGCGATGTCTTGAGGTTGAGCTTTAGTAACTTTCGCTTTAGATGACCACCATTCCTGCGAGTTAAGTGCAAAGACCACAGCTCCTACAGCGAAGACTAACGTGGTAATAATGATGATTAACTTACCATTCCAAAGAGCTTCGAGCAGCTCTCTAAGATCAATTTCGTCACTAACTGGGAAAGAATTTGGTAATTGAGGTGAGTATTGCTGCTCGTTAGGTGATTGTTGAATTTGCCCGCTCACACTTGATCCTTTTAAGGCGATAGCACCTTAACTATTCTAAAATTTGTATACAGCGCGGGAGTGTAACATAGCGAATATATAGTGAACAGGACTTCGGCTTAACTTGAACAATAGATTACACTTATTATCTTAACGCCATTCATCTAGCAGAATCACTTCTACGTCCCTATCAAACTTATCTCGAACATCACCTTCAAGAGCTTCGTGAAATTTGCCCATCTGGCTGACAAGCTCTCTCATTAAGACTACATTAGTATGGTTGGGGTTTTTACAATGACCGACGACCCTATCAATATGACTTTGCTGAGCCCACAACCTATCTCGCATATCTTTAGAAGCAGACTGAATCATTTCTTCACACATCTCTTTTTTGAAGCGATTAAAGGCTTCTGGATTATCTTGCGCCAGAGCCATAAGTTCATCAAAAGTGGGTAAGGTTTGATTGATTAACGTCGCGCTCATAATTGCCCCTTAATGGTGATAGTTTTATCAACACCATAAAAAGAGCTTAGATGAAGAATATTAGAAATGAAACACGTCAACCCTAGCTTCTCAATTCTGAGACTGAAAGCTGCATCATCATGGACGATTCGTTCTACTAACAGTAATGATGTAAAAAACTTTACCAAGTTGGTTTGACGTATTTCATCGCTACGAGTTGCTTCTTAAGGCTATAACGTTCAAACAGTCCTTTTAGCGAGTTAGGTAACTGACTCGCGTCAATCGTCTCGAAGTTATGTTGAGCATAAAATGTTTCAAGATGAGCGTAAGCAAAGCAGAAATCTTGCTCTGATAAAACATATTCAACACAGTAGTCCATTAGCTGATGCCCCAAGCCAGCTCTCCTGTGTTCTGGTATCACTAACATTCCGGTCAGCAAACGATATTTTTCAATATTTCTGAAGCGAACTAGAGCGACAATCTGTTGATCGATTGATCCTGCAATGGTCAGCTCATCTTTTTTCGCCTTACCTGAAGGGTAATAGGCTTTGTATATACGAGAGATAATTGGAGTGTATACTGGGTCGAGTATGTCGATTTTTAGAATCACACTGAACACCTTTTAAGCAAAGATACAGCAACCTTTTCTTATCATTTAAATAACAATTGAAAAGGTTGTTTACCATTTCGAGCTAACAATTAGGTTTTCTACACACAACACCACTTAATGCACTAACGCATATAGAACATTGCGTACTAACCAATCTGCCCTTTCTTGCGTACATGATTCAGAGTAACACCTCAGCTCGGGCGCATTTCCAGAGGGACGAATATGAACAATATCATCATTGTGGAAATAAATTCTGAGCCCATCAGTCTGATCAACTCTTTTTATACCTGAAAGCCCAAGCTGCCACAAAGCGACCAGCTCTTCTGGTCTAGTATGGCCCAAAGCTAGTAACTCTTTGCTTCGATTGTACTCAAAGTTCTGTATGCGATCACTAGCTGTATAACGGTCTGGCAGCTCCTCCACTAACTGAGAAATTTTCTTATCCAGTTCAGCAGACTTAGCTAATACCACAATTGCAGGTAAGACTGCATCACGAGTTGGCAACGCATCTAAGCGTGATCTCGACATTGAAACATCAGAGCCCAGTATAAACCCACCGTTGGCTTCGAAGCCTGCTACTCTTGAATAACGTTTTTTAAGTTCTTCAATTTCAGCTACCACATATGGAGAACCAATCTGTGTGTAGCTTGTATGTGAGAATTTTCCTGACTCGGTAACTGACGTATTACAACTAATCGGAATTGCGACAGCCTCTATCCCAATGGCCTCTGCACAGAGCAAACCTAAAATATCACCTCTAAGCCAATCTCCGTTTTCATCAGCTAACATAGGACGATCTCCATCACCATCCGTTGTAAAAATAGCATCGAGCTTATATTTGGTAGACCATACCTTTGCCTTTCGACGCTCCTCTTCTCCTACTGCTTCGGTATCCACAGGAACAAAGATGTCACTGCGCTCTAACGAAATCACCTCTGCTCCAAGCTTCGATAAAATCAAAGAATATAAATCCCTCCCTGAACTGGAATGTTCATAAACACCTATACGCATTCTTGAAAGTGGCAGCCCATCGAAAATAAGGGTATTTCTATCTATATAATCTTTAGACGCTTCACTATTAATTTCTAATTCTGGTATTAGTGATATATCTCTAACACTAGCTTCCGACTCTAGGATAGACAATTCATCTTGCTTAGTAATTTCTCCATCGGGTCGGTAAAACTTTAAACCATTTCGGTCAAAGGGAATATGACTACCGGTAACCATGATTGATGGAACTTGATGCTTCATAGACATTAAAGCCAGGGCTGGAGTTGGCACGACACCATAATACACAACCTTGATACCGGCTTGCTTGGCAGCACTCGCACAAGCCTTCACCATCAATTCACTACTTGGTCGATTATCAATCGCCAATGCGATCGTCTCAAAGTTAAAATTTCTTTTTAAAACATCTAAAAATGCTACGGTAAACGCAGCGCACACTTCAGGAGTGAACTGTTTTACTAAACCTCTCGCACCACTTGTACCAAAAGTGACCCCACTACTATAAAGAATTTCATTTGCCTTCTTTGTATTACTCATCGCTTTAACCTATTTACTACACCCGTAACAGTCTTCAAAACGAACAATATCATTCTCTTGCAAATAGCTTCCAGTTTGAACCTCTATCATCTCCAAAGGGATTTTTCCTGGATTTTCAAGAGCATGAACTGTTCCAAGAGGTATATATATAGACTGGTCCTCTGTTACCAGCTTAGTTGAATCCCCTATTGTAACTAGAGCCGTTCCTGCAACTACAATCCAATGTTCACTGCGATGATGATGCATCTGAAGTGATAGCTTTTCATCTGGTTTAACCGTGATACGCTTAACTTGATACCTATTACCAGTATCTACTGCATCATATTTACCCCAAGGGCGATAAACTTCTCGATGAAGAATATGCTCCTGACGGCCACTCCTCTCCAACGACTCAACAAGTGATTTAACTTGTTGCACTTTATCCTTGTTAGCAATTAGCACTACGTCTTTAGTTTCCACTGCGACAATATCATCTACGCCAACAGCAGCGATCATCTTATGCTCTGCACGAAATAAGTTATTAGAACTGTCTAAACAAAGCACGTCACCTTGAATCACATTCCCTTTTGCATCCTTATCTGTTAACTCCCATAACGCAGACCAAGATCCTATATCACTCCATTTAGCACTCAATGGCACAACAACTGCGTTTTTTGTATGTTCCATAACTGCGTAGTCTATCGATTCTGATTCACACTTAGAAAAAAGATCTTTGTCAATTCGAAGAAAATCTAAATCTTTGGTTGCTGTCGATATAGAGTTATCGCAAACTCGGTAAATGTTTGGACGAAACTGCTGGAGCTCTTTCAAATATTGTGAAGCTTTAAATAGAAACATTCCACTGTTCCAGTAATACCCCTCGTCCAAATAACGCTGAGCATTCTCTATATCGGGTTTTTCTACAAATTGTTTAACATCCCATCCATCTATTACTTTCTTTCCAGGTTTAATGTACCCGTAGCCAGTTTCAGGGTAAGTAGGCTTCACACCAAATGTAGCCATTTTCCCACGACTTACGATCATAGAAGCTTTATGAACACTGTCTAAAAAGTCAGCTTGTTCTTCAATAAAGTGGTCTGCTGAAAGAACCAACATTAGAGCATCGCCATGCTCTTTTTTTATTTCTAAGGCTGCCAAAGCAATTGCAGGTGCCGTATTTCTACCTTCTGGCTCTAGGATTAATTTTCCTAAAAGGCCGATTTCCCTAAGCTGCTCAGCAGCTAGAAAACGATGCTCATCGCCACATATTGTTATGCTTCTTTCATTACATATAGCTTCAGCTCTTATCGCAGTTTCCTGCAACATAGTTTTTTCACTAGTAAGCTTTAAAAACTGCTTGGGGTGCTGTGCTCTAGACAAAGGCCACAATCTAGAACCTATACCTCCAGCTAAAATAACAGGAATAATTTTCAAGTCATTTCCCTCATCTAAAATCCCATTGATATTTTCAGGTTGCGACTGTACCACTTATCCCTGACCTACCCAAATATCTCACTTTACATAATGCCCTTGTAAGTTGCTCATTATCACCAAACTTCAATTTAGGGTAGAATACAGGCAGTTTAGATTATTCGATAAATCCGATGCAAATATTAGCCAACGCAGATCTTAGTCGCTCCCACACCTTTTCTATCTCGCAAACCTGCTCTTATCTGGTTGAAGTTGCAACCGTTGAAGAGATCAAACATGCCTATCAAAAACAAGAGTGGTTGAGCCTTCCTAAACTGATTTTAGGTAAAGGCAGTAATGTTTTGTTTACCCAGCCCTACCAAGGCGTGGTGGTAGTCAATAAATTGCTCGGTAAGTCGGCCAGTGAATCCGACACGCACTGGCATCTGCATATCGCTGGTGGTGAAGATTGGCCAAACTTGGTGAAATGGAGTGTCGAACAAGGTTATTTTGGATTGGAGAATCTCGCTCTCATCCCCGGCTGTGCTGGGAGCGCTCCTATTCAGAACATCGGCGCTTATGGCGTTGAGCTGAAAGACATCTGCGAATATGTCGACGTACTTTGTTTAGAAACCTTCAATACCAAACGGTTGAGCGCTGACGAGTGTCAGTTTGGCTATCGAGACTCCATTTTTAAACATGAGCTGTTTGAGAAAGTTATGGTTACAGCGATCGGCTTAAAACTCCCAAAGCAGTGGTCAGCAAATATCGAATATGGCCCGCTTCAATCTCTACAAAGCGAAAAACTCACCGCGCAACAAGTGTTTGAGCGAGTTTGCCAAATCCGAATGGAAAAGCTGCCTGATCCTGCCAATCTAGGCAATGCAGGGAGCTTTTTTAAAAACCCGGTTATCTCAAACAAACGATTCGAAATGTTGAGTAAACAATTCCCAAATATTGCTGCATACCCAACACAAGGTGGCGTAAAAGTCGCTGCAGGCTGGCTAATAGATCAATGCCAATTGAAAGGCCATCAAATCGGTGGTGCTCAAGTCCACCCTAAACAGGCTTTAGTGCTAGTGAATACAGGCAATGCGAACGCAAACGATGTGATCAAGTTAGCCGCAACAGTGCGCCAAACCGTATTAGAAAAATATCAGATAGCATTAGAGCATGAAGTGAGATTTATCGGTTCTCATACAGAAACGAATTTAGAGACAATATTAGAGAGCCAACAATGAAAGAGCATTCCGTAAAACTTTCTATCTTGAAAGCTTTATCACAAGGCGGCTTTCATTCCGGAGAAGAGCTTGGAGATCGACTTGGCGTATCCAGAGCCGCGATTAGTAAGCATATCAAAGGCATCCAAGAGTGGGGCGTCGATGTGTTTCGTGTACAGGGGAAAGGCTACCAGCTCGCCAAGCCTATGCAATTGCTCGACAAAGAGATACTCCAAAATAGTTTAACGAACCGAATAGAGCTGATCCCCATAATTGACTCAACAAACCAATATCTACTTGATAGAGTCGATAGCTTAGAATCTGGGTCAGTATGCCTTGCTGAGTATCAAGCTCAAGGCCGAGGTCGCCGTGGGCGCGAGTGGGTTTCTCCTTTTGGCTCAAACCTATACCTATCGATGTTTTGGCGTTTAGATGCTGGTATGGCAGCCGCTATGGGGTTAAGCCTAGTTGTTGGCGTAGCAATCGTTGAAGCTCTCGAAGAGATGGGACTGACAGGCGTAAAACTAAAGTGGCCGAATGACCTCTATTATCAAGACAAGAAGCTCGCAGGTATTCTGGTCGAAATGTCAGGCCAAGCTGGTGCAGCAGCCAACCTTGTCATAGGTATGGGGCTCAACTTGATGATGTCAGAGGCGACAGAAGGCATTACCCAGCCTTGGGCCAGCTTAGATGATGTTGCAGATAATCAACAGATTGATAGAAACCAACTCGCGATTACCATGATAACCACCCTACACAAGGCTTTGGATGACTACGAACTCTATGGGATGGCTGGTTTTGTCGAGAGATGGAATCGTTTGGACAACTTTATCAACCGCCCGGTAAAACTGCTTATGGGGCCTAGAGAGATTGCCGGAATCGCCAGAGGCATCAACGAACAAGGCGCCGTTATTTTAGAAACCGAAAGTGGATTAGAAACCTTCATCGGTGGTGAAATCAGTCTTCGTCCTCATCAGTAAATCACAGGTTTTACAACTAGCATTGTCGAACTAGGATCTGGCAACTAGGAACTGCTAGTACATTTTGCTAATATCCTTGTCCACTTTAAGTAAAGGTAACCCATCCAACATGATGACTAATAGGAACTTATTCGAACAACTTCCTACTTTAGCGCAAGACCCAGCTCAGTTTGAGACACTTTATGCAGCTAAAGATTTTCGAACTCGCTTAATAGAAGCGATTCGTAAGGCAAGTAAACGAATCTACCTGGTTGCTCTTTATTTGGAGGATGATGAAGCAGGAAGAGAGATCTTAACTGAGCTCTATGAAGCGAAACAGCGCAACCCTGGTCTTGAGATCAATGTATGTGTTGATTGGCATCGTGCTCAGCGCGGCTTAATTGGTGCAGAACCAGGCGAAACCAACGCCTCTATGTATAAAAGCTTCGCGGATAATTACGAGCACAGAATTCCTATCTATGGTGTTCCGGTTCGTGGACGTGAAGTATTCGGCGTTTTGCATTTAAAAGGCTTCATTATTGATGACCAAGTTATCTACAGTGGTGCGAGCCTTAACAACATCTATCTCAACTACAAAGAACGTTATCGCTTCGACCGCTATCATGTACTAAATAACAAAGCTCTTGCAGATAGCATGGTTAATTTCGTTCAGAAAGAGATGATCGACCACCCTGCAGTTAACAACCTAGCTTGTTCAAAGAAACCAGAGACCAAAGAGATAAAGGCGCAAATTCGCCAATTAAGGGCTTCGCTCGCCAAGTCCTCGTATCAATTTGAGTCACAAGCAGTCTCTCAAGAGCAGGTTGCAGTAACGCCTATCGTCGGCGTGGGTAAAAAACGTAACAAGCTTAATCAAGGCATCAATCAGTTACTCGCACAAGCCAAAGATGAGATCTTCATCTGTACACCTTATTTCAACTTCCCGCGCAGCGTGGCTAAGGAAGTAAAAAAAGCGCTAAAGCGTGGTGTGAAAGTGACTATAGTGGTTGGTGATAAAACGGCGAATGACTTTTATATCTCACCTGAGGAAGAGTTTAAAACCATCGGTGGTCTGCCCTACCTTTATGAACGTAATTTGCGTCAGTTTGCTAAGTCGAATGAGGCCAATATCGCCAGTCGCAAGCTTTCTATCCACCTATGGAAGCATGAAGAAAACAGCTTCCATCTAAAAGGCATTTGGGTAGACAAGCGTTACATGCTGATTACGGGCAATAACCTAAACCCGAGAGCATGGAGCTTGGACTTGGAAAACGCTCTCTTTATCCAAGATAACTTCCACCACCTAACACCTCAATTTGAAAAAGAGGTGGAGAATATTCTTCAGCACACTCAGCTAATTTGTACCTATAGACAATTAGAGAAAGCAGAAGATTACCCTGATGCTGTTCAAAAGCTGATGCGTAAGATTACCCGCGTAAAAGCAGATCGGGTATTGAAGCAAATTCTATAAATTCAATTTTACCTTATAACCACCAACCTTAGGCTAAAAAGTGTTAATTCCATTTGTTGACTTATCGTTCTTATTTTTTTTCTCATTGGTTACGACCTTTACAATGAGAAAAGTTGCGCAAAAAATAGGCCTCGTAGATAAACCAAACGAGAGAAAACTACACAATGGAGCTATACCTCTTATTGGGGGTATCTCGATATGCATCTCTATCCTTTACTTTCTATTTAATAACCCCAATATACTACCTAACACTCCTCTTTATGCTGCTTGCATATTAATCCTTGTAAGTGTTGGCGCTTTAGATGATAAGTATGATTTGAGTTTTAAATTAAGGTTTGCTATTCAAGCTGCACTCTCGGTCGCTATGATGGTTCTTGGTGGAATAGAACTAAACACTATAGGTGATGTATTTGGTACAGGAGAGATCATAACCCTGGGCTGGTTTGGCTATTTTGTTACGATACTTGCTGTCGTTGGAGCTATCAATGCTTTTAATATGGTAGATGGTATTGACGGACTTCTAGGCGGTTTATCAATAGTCACCTTTGGTGGACTAGGTATCATGCTCGCTTATGACGAACAATTCAACTTAGCGTATATTTGCGTGATACTAATCGTTACTATTATTCCTTACATCCTTCTCAATCTGGGTTTTTTTGGTAGAAAAAGAAAAGTATTCATGGGCGATGCTGGTAGTATGCTAATAGGTTTTACCGTGATCTGGTTGCTATTGCTATCAAGTCAAAATGGTACGAATCCTCCACTTAGACCAGTAACAGCTCTCTGGTTGATCTCAGTTCCTTTAATGGATATGGCTGCAATTATGATTCGAAGACTTAGACGTGGTGACTCACCCTTTAAGCCTGATAGAGAGCATTTACACCACCTTTTTCAACGTATAGGACTTAGCTCCACACAAACGCTGGTCGCTATCTGTACAATTGCAGCATTATATGCCGGTATTGGTATCTACGCAGAGATGATTAATATACCGGAATACATAATGCTATATGCATTCTTAGCATGCTTTTTTATCTATATAGCAATACTAAGTAACGTTTGGAAGATTACTGCTAATATAAGAAAATGTAGACAAAAACAGTAATCCTAAAGTAAAGCCATTATACTGGCCCATTAAGCTCAAGCCTTGTCGCTCCCTCTTGAGCTTAATCAACGATTCCATGCAATTATAAAACATGAAGCTCTAAATTTATTTAGATATCTGATTACATACCACCGTATAAAGCAAGATCATAGACGATTACTTCGACACCTTTATTTTTTAATATATTTCGTAATCAAACGATATACATCTATTACACACTTAGGGCAACGATAAATAATACCTGTAACAAAATCTTTCCTTATTTCCTCATTTCCTTATTTCCTTATTTCCTTATTTCCTTATTGCATTAGAGTTAAAAATCATACGAATAAGGTTATGGGCTAAATCTTAATAATTTGTTCGCAATTGTGTCACCCTCTCCCAAAAGCTAGTCGTTAGCAATTAGAACTTTTCCGTTTACAATGAAAAAAACGGAGAACGCATGATGAAAAATAGAAACACAAATCGTAAAGACCCTGAATGAAGTGGAAGCATATCGAAAGGTCAACGAAGTCTGTCGTGAATATGGTATCTCTGATGCGACATACTACAACTAGAAGTCCAAATATGGTGGTATGGAATCGGATATTCAACGACTAAAAGAACTCTAGGACGAGAATCGGAGGCTCAAACAAATGTTTGCCGACCTCAGTATCGAGCACCGTATCATGAAAGATATTCTGGAAAAAAAGCTGTAAAGCCAGTGATTGAATGCGAGCTAGTCAATTTCGCTCGCAAACAATATCAGGTCAGTTTACGAATGCTCCGCCGCGCAGTTGGCATTAGCAGCTTAGTCAATCGCTATCGACCAGTTCCCCATTGAGAGGATGAAGTTCCAGCGAAATTACAGTAAGTAGCAGAGCGGCATCCTGCGTACGGATTTGGCAAATTATTTAAAGTACTTAGGCGTTGGAGGACACTGATGGAATCATAAACAATAATTTATGGAGCATCACTCTATAAAATAAAACCTACTGTGCAAGGACGAAAGGATACTTGAGCGTATTATTACCTGGCGAGGAGCCCAGTAAGCTGCGCATGGATGGCCCTGAACGTATCTCAATCGCTCTGGCTCAGTGGGCGGAAAAGAACAAGGTTGAGCTTGAGTTTATCCGCCCTGACAATCCAACTGACAAACTCTTACATTGAACGATTTAATCGAACTTGTCGGACATAAATACTCACATGTACGCGTTTAAAGCCCTGAACGAAGTCCGAGAACTGACAGAGCAATGGATGAAGGAATACGATGATAAGCCCCCTCATGACTCAATCAACTAACTCCCTAGGAGGGTCTAGCAAGGCAGGAAAACTCAAATTTAGCGCACCAGCAAAACTGGGAGGGCTAAATTAGCGTTTTCCCAGTACAGTTCTAATAACTCCACAAATGTTAGAAGTCAGCACTCCTATGAAGTCAATAGGACTTCGATTCACTATATGTGTAGTTTTTCACCACTTTCATTAATACACCAAGCTTTTCAACTAAACTGCGACCGGCAAATCCAGCTTCACCGTAATTAACAACTTCGGCATTTAGTACTTAGCTCATAATGTTTAACTTTCATCACTAAGAAGACTATTGTATATGTCTAGATAACTTTCAGCCATTGTTTGGTAAGAAAACAAAGATTCTGCCCTTGTTCTCGCATTATCAACAAACTCAAGGTATCGTTTGTCTTCATTCATATTAATCATTGCTGTCGCTAATGCCTGAGAGTCCGCAGGTGCAACCACGTAGCCTGTTAAGTTGTGTTCATTGACAAATGAAGTACCTGTTGATATGTCACATGAAATAATTGGCCTACCGTGATATAAGGCTTCAACTAATGACACACCGAAAGCTTCAGACCTTATGAAAGATGGAAATACGAAGCACTTACACAAGGAAAGGAGGGCATTTTTTTCTGCTTCAGAAACGAAACCTAAAAAGTGGACGTTACTCAACTGATTTTGCTTTACGTACTCTTTAAGTCGTTTCTCTTCTGGTCCTTTTCCGGCAATAACGATTGGGCAATTGGATATCTTTGCCGCTTCCACAAGATACTGAAGCCCTTTATAGTATCTGAGTACACCAACAAACAAAAAGAAGTCACGACCAACTTTCTCCTCCATTGACTCTCTGATCACTGTGTCAACAGCTGTATACTCTTCGAAGTCCACACCAAGCGCCACAACAGAGCATTTTTCTTTATAAGAGGCTAAGGTTGTACTTGATTTTAGATAATTCTGGCTAGTCGGAACAATTGCATCAGCCCTTTTTAGGAAGTATTTCTCTAACGGGCTATAAACTATTCTTAACAGTTTCTGTCTGACAATATCTGAATGATACGTAACTACAATAGGTTTAACTTTGTCAATTAGGGGTATGAACATGTCTCCTGATGGCCAAGGATAATGAAAGTTGATAACATCAGCCCAATCAAAGTGAGGCTTGATATTTTTCAACATTGATAGAGAAAAGCAGTTGGACTTAATAGAAAAAGTTCTTTTAAAAAAGACAACTTCTACTCCCTGATAATTTACAACCTTGTCTTCATCAGACAATGCAAGGATTCGGACGTTTTGGTCTAACTCTAACAACCCTTTAGAAAGATTTTTAATAACTTGCTCTATGCCACCCTGAGTTTCAGGGTAACACGTTTTATAAACATGCAATATTTTGCTCATTTGACTACTTTCTCTTTATAATTCTCGGGTGACCAGATGAATGATTCTCATCCAATTCATATGTGTCATTGATAACACTTTCGTCTACTTGCATTATTTTTCTTATCGAACTAGAACCATAAACTCCTCCATCAATCAAGCGGCCGTTCACCGTAGTAGCAGATACAACGTTAACGTTTTTCTCTATTATTGAACCAGGATTAATCGTACAGTTAGAACCAATATAAACACCGCTACCTATCCGGATACTTTCTAATTTGATGAATCTTGTTTTTCCCTCATTGACATGAAGAAAACCATGTGTCCAAAACTTACTATCACGTCCTCCAATAACAGAAAAATCTCCCACGTAAATTGACTCCGACAAATCAAAATAGTGAGAGCTGGTTATTATACTGCTATCTCCAAGAACCAAAGAGCTATTATGTTTGAAAACGCTTCGCCTAGGGCCGCGGAATAGTACAAAATTTGATATTCTCGCGCTTTCGTTTAGCCTAAGGGAAAAATTACCTGTTATTTGGTTGAAGTGGCCAAGGGAAGCATTCGATTGTAGTTCTAATTTCCCTCTAGAAGTGATTAAGTTAAAGTGGCCTATTGAGGCACCAGCTTCTAAATCTAGATCTGTATTAAGAATTAAACTAAAACCAACCTTGGCTGAAGGTGATACTTTAGCCCCCATCAATCGAAATAAATGGTTTTTAATTCTACTTTTAGGCACAAAAAGAGATATAATAGCGAAAAATATTTTATGCATACACTAGGACTCTTTAAGCTTTTTCAATAATTGCCCAGCCACAAGCTTAACATTTGTATCAAGGGTACATGTTTTAGAGTAAATAGGGTCAGATATTTCACCAAAGTATGAGTTACCTCTAGAGTGGGTAATTATTCGTTCAAGAGGAAACTTGACCTCAGCTGGCAAAATCTGACTGTCTTCCACATAATGCGAATTTGGGTAACCATAGAAGAGAGACTCTTTCTCAGTAATCAATGCTTTTTGGGCCAAAATTGTTTCTATTCCGACGGTTCCAGTAACAGAATAAACTCTACATACAGAATCAAAAATATCTGTCATTTTTGTTTTTTGGCTGAGACATACAACACGATCGCAACTTTCTACATAATCTAAAAGCTCATCAGAAAGCTCATATTTTGACCTCGGATTCGGCTTAACAATAACTTTTTCGCCTTCTTGCAATACTGATACTAGTCTCTTTAAGTTCTTAAGCTGATCATTGTGAGGATAGCCCCATACATCCAAATTTGCTTCAGGTTGCATTTGGAGTGGGTACAGGATGCCGTTAACAAGATCATCATGGGATACTTGATCCCTTTGAGCGCACCTTTCAAGACGAGACTTGTTGTTAGCTAGCATCTTTTGAAACTTATATTTAACAACAGGGCTTGGCGTATTGTAACATTCCCCTGTTAAACGCGAACGCAATGAAGTGTATGTATTGTAGAGTTTATATATTGTACCTCTAACGGAAGTAAAACCTATGGAGAAACTCATATAACTAGGAACAATACTTTTATTAACTATACCGTCAATGATCGCCAGATCTTCATCATTAACTTCAAACTCCTTTTCGTCGTAGCTATTGAGCGAGTCAGAGTCTAACAGGGCAAACTTGCCCAATGGATAACGAGTGGGGGAAGGGTGCAAAAATTGAATATTGAGCTTTTTACACGCTTCCACAACCATTTGCTCGTGAAATAACGTCACTTCGCCGATTACAAAATCCGGTTTCTCGTTTTCTAAGTATCTATATATAACATCGTAATAATATTTATAATGGTCAACACGCCCGCCATAAATATAAACTGATCGATCTCTTTTTTCGAGATCTGAAAAAAAAGGAGTTTCGCAATATTCTAAATCCACTTTTTTTGGATAAGGTATATTAAAACAGTCGCTAGTCGGAGAAAAATAATGGTTTTGAGCTAGCCATCTAATTTCAACATTATTATCTAGTTTTTTTATTTCACTCGCACACCGTGCCCAGAACACAGTTTTAAACCGGTTCTCTACAAACAAAACTTTCACGTCAAACACCACTTTTATTCTTAGATAACAAAAACGAACCTAGCGATATAACAGAAATACAGAGTATCTGAAATATACCTAGCCCACCATAGAAAAAGTTACCTATCGGGCTCAGCATCATGATAACTAAAAAAACAAAAATATCTACGCTAAAATATTTAACAGATAAACTTAACGCAAAAACAAATAAGAATATAGTTCCTAATATAAAACTAGCGTAAAAAACCCCGAAGTCATAAATAAAGTCGAAATATATAGTTTTGTAAACACCTGCACGATAGAAATCTTCATCTAGTGTACAACCAAGCACTGAACATGTTGCATTTTTAGATATTTGACCATTAAGATCAAGTATATTAAGTATGTCGGCTGCTAAATAAGTCGAAAACTCACCTATAGAATGGTAAAGATAATGTGACAAAAATACATATCCTTTAAAATACTCGAAGCCATCAAGAGCTATTACCCAATCACTAATTCCTACGATTTGCGTAGATATGGTACTTTGTAAGTGCACACTCCAATCAAAATCTTCCGCATTAAATGCTTTCATTTCGGTCGTTTCTTTGAATATCACAACTATTAACAATACAAATATGATCATTAAAAACCAAGACAGCTTGCTTTTTAGCATTTTTTTCACATCGAAAGTAAAAACGATCCAAAATAACAGAACAAAGGTAGGTGTCATTCGCATTGCAAGAAAAAGTGCATCAAAAATCAAAAATCCAAAAATAGCAAAATAGATCAAATGATGAAACTTGTATATTCTATTGAGGTAAAAGATTATAATACAGCTTGGGTAAAAGAATATAGCCAGATAAGAAAACCAACCTCCCCCGGCTGCATTGTTCCGAATATCATAGACAGATGAGTAGTCAAAAAACAGCTGAGCATAACCTACTCGGCTTGCCATCTTACCTATCATGGATATTAGGAAAACTAAAAGTACAAACCTAACATCGGGGAAGTAAAGTGGCTTGCTACCTACTTTAAATAGATACAAAGCAATAATAGGGAATAAATAAACAATCATAAGTATCGTAAAGTCAAAAGTTTTAAAATCGACAAAGAATACTTGATGAGTTAAGGCAATCAGAAAAAAGCAAATAATAACAAATAGCATGTTATTAATTATTGATTCTCCATCTAACCTGTGGTTTTCTCGAAGGCTATACATTAAATATTGCACTCTATAGCAGCGGCAACTAACTTCGCATTACTTTGGTAAGAAAAACCATCGACGCCACGTAAATAGAAGTCATCAACAATACCGACAGGCATTTTTGAGAATATTTTATTACACGCTGTATGCTCAAATTTAACTTCGCTAGAGATAAGGTTATAAATATCGTCAGTTGATTTATCTTTAAGATCTGACAACTCTAATACGTTATCTAAACCCATGTACCAAGTATGTCCGAAAACGATACAATACTTATTCTCTACTGCGGATTCCCATGCAATAGTACCCGATATCGTCGCACTACAAATTGAATGCTCTAGCAACTTATGAGAAGGCGTTGAAGAGTGAATCAGTATGACATTTTTAATACTCATTAGACGATTAAAGAAACTAGAAGAACGATATCTGTTATCCTGTCGAGGATTATCTTTAACAACTATTTTGACTTCATCTGGAAGTAATTTCGCCAAATGCTCTATAGCTAGCACTTGATCTTCGTATTCCTTACCCAAAATTGACGTCGTTAGTTCCGGCTGCTGGTGCAAGGGAAAGTATACATACTTCACTTTATCATTAACAAGATTTTGAAGATTGGCTGAAAAAAACTCTGCTTTTCTTTTTTTATATACATAGTTGTCGATACCTTCAATAAGCTTTAGTGCTCGGTGACGAAAATAACCTTTTTTCCTTAATTTTTTAAATGAAACTCTATCAATTAGGTCTCTAAATTTGTAGTAGATAAGCTCTGGTAATGGCGAAAATCCAGCTATTCCCTTCATATAGCATAAGCCTTCCTCAAAATACTTTTCCAAATCAACTGGAGGATAGTCACTTTTAACTGACGTTTTAAAATAACCATAATCATCGATAGTATCGAAGATATAAAATCGATTAGAAAATATTGATTGGTGACAAATAACAGTCTTAATCTCAAGTTCTTGCGCTACTCTATATAAGATGTAGTCGAAACCTTCATGAGGTAAGTTTTGGAACACTAGGCAATCCACACCTGACTTTGAGAGCATTTCTTCAGATAGCTTAATAAAGTAATAAAACTCGTCTCTTACCATTGGGAACGAATTGTAGTAGGTTCCTCTTCGTGCAACGAGCTGGTTGTACATTATTAGATCGTCTTGGTTAAGATTCACTCTGCTAGGAGCGATATGGTTTTCTTTGTCCAAATGAAAAGCCCCTAGCAGCTTCAGATCTAATTGTTTTACGTTGTTTATATTATAATTATTAGAAAGCTCTCGAGATACTTCATTCCACAATTCGGAATCAAAGGCATAAAGCATTAGGTTCTTTTTCATTTTTCTACCCTAAAATGTCTAAATGATATTATTGACTTTATTAAAAACAGATAAGAAAACGTTATTAGTAAACTATAGCCAACAGTATAAATGATTTCTAAATTAGAAAGAGATAATATATAAATAGCGAGAATTAATACTATTACACTTGTCACTGACACTGCACATAATTTTTTATCCATACCTGACGCATACATATAGTAATGTGGCAGATAAGATAATGAATTAATATTTGCCACCAAAAGAAGAACAAAGAAATAGTCCATCGAAGATAAATACTCCTCTTTGCCGATATATTCAAACAAATAGGGTAATATTATTACGGCAGACACATTAACGATAACAAGAACTACTATAAGCTCTAATAAAATATTCCTAGTTTTTTTGGCTATGACATTACAATCTTTACTTCCAACTGAACGAATAAAGTCAGGTAGGTTATATGAATAGACCGTCGATAGTAATAGTGAAGTAACCGATGTCGATATTACAATAAAAATAGTATGTGTAGCTAAGCTGATATCAGTGCCATGCTTAGATAAAGTATATCTATCAATAAAAAATAACAAACTAGCGCCTATACCAGAAATGAAATAAATAATTGAATTTCTAGTAGATTCTTTAAACCAGTTTTTAAAATCGCCATCTTCCGTGCTAGTTTTATTTTTTGAAAAGTACTTTTTAATATTAACAAAAGAGTACAATCCTGATATTAGCGACATCACCACATATACTCCAAACAGCGTGTCGATGTTTCTATACTCTGTGTTACTAATAAACAAAATAACAACAATCAAGCTCCAACCACCATTTCGAATGAATGAAGCAATGGCAGCTTGCACATGCCTATCTAAAGCGATTAAATACCTAGCAAGTTCTTGAGCAATAAGTTCAAAGAAAAGCAGTACTATCAGCATGTAGAATGAATAAACTGAAATATAATCTATAAAATAAAGTATGGCTAATAGGACAAAGAGTGGAATGGAGATTATAGCCTGAGTTTTAAGATGGCTAAATATCTCAAACATTTTATCATCTTTTGTTGCTATTCTTCTTTGAGAATAAGCATAAATTTCAAATCCAAATATTACTAGCATAATATTTAGATAAGACATAAACTCACCATAAGCCGCTACATCTTGAACAGACAGCAATTTTGCTATAGTAAGTATAAATATCATTTTTACTGTTAGACCAAATCCTTTTAGTGCTAGTAAAAATATTTTATTTTTCAATAACATTGGTGCTAAGCTAATGTCGGATAAGCGTGTTTTAAGTCAACTCTTTTTATAATTGAAAGTGCACAGTCTTCATGTTTATTTCCAACCGAAGTACTACCATCATGTTGCATGATTTTTTTACTTATCAACTTGAAGCAAGGGTTCCACGTAAACAATGTATCAAACTCCATTTTATAGGAGTATAGGTTTTCTCTGTGATGATACGGGTTTTTTTGAGGATCCGAATCAAAATCAAATATAACGATATATCCATCTTCATTAAGTAATCGCATTGTATTAGCCACTATATTTGGCAAGTCTTCGGGATCCATCAAATATAAAGAATGACCAAAAATGATCATGTCAAACTTGCTTACACACTTATCTAGAAAAGTACTAGCATCACCAACCAATAGCTCCAACTCAGTTAAATCAGAGTTCGCTATACCGTAGTTTACTGCTTCTTTACTCGGCTCTATTCCGACCACTTGATAGCCATCACTTTTAAGCCAACCCAATCGATATCCTATTGAAGCACCAACTTCTAGCACTTTACCTTTTGCATCAAGCTTTTTAATGTTTTGATACAGATAATCGTCTATTGCAAGCTTATCTTTGAGTGATTCTATATTTCTTTTAAACCATTGGTCTGCTTCTGATGAAAGAAAGATATCTTTTTGCATTTTTAATAACCTAAATTAGCTTGCCCATTCTTATGCTATCCACATAGCGACCTTCAAATATAAAGTGCTCAACGAAGACCCCTTCTCGTTTGTAACCCATACTTTCAAATAGACTTACTGAGCGTTCATTACAATCGTAGCAGCCAGCAGTAATCCTTCTTAGCGACAGTTGGCTTTTTGCATATTCTTCCAACAATTGAATAGCTTCTCGGGCATAGCCTCTACCCCAAACATTCTGGTCACCAATCAAAATGCCGATTTCTGCTCGCTTATACCTACGGTTGATTTCTGCCAACTTAACATTACCAATATGCGTACCGCTTTCCAGCTCAAATATTGCGAACATCACCGAGTTTTCGTCATCTTGCACTGATTGCACGAAGTCTTTACACGTCTCCATTGTATGCGATACATACCTTGACTCTAGATATTTGTTCACCTTAGGATCATTCAACCAAGCGACGTAGGTATCTGAAACCATATCAGCGTTTAATTCTTCTAACTTTATTCTTTTGCCTATAATCATAAATATCTCTCAGTAAAAAACTCAATCAGTAGATTTAAACTCACTATATTATTTTACAGTTTCTCATCTTACAAAACTATATAGCCTAAATTTGAGTATTCTTATCTAGGCTATAAAGCTAACTAGCAACTTAAAATTATTGAAGTACTATTAAATCTGCTTCAATCATTGGCTGAAGCGTTGCATATAAATCATCAAACGATTCGTCGATTAATTGAGCTATGTCCAACAAGGTATGCTCACCATCACAGTAAGACAGAAGATTGAGCATCATTCGTACCTTCATACCTGACTCTTTAGTACTTAAATTAGGATAGAGCCCGCGTTTACCAAGTTGCGGTTCACATAGAACCGTAATTTTGGGCCTACAATCCCTTTCAATCACTTCAATTGACTGTTTAATCGCATCATAGCCACCTTGTAATCCGTCCGGTGTCACTAGCGTAAAGTCATCTAAGGAAGTGTGGTATTCAGGGTACTCGCCATACTTAGTGCGCATTATCGACGCTATAGGCAAGTCAACACCTGGTGAACAATATTGCCTCTCATCACTACCACGATCTAACCACTTGTAAGTTTTAAAGTCAGGGTCAATATTTTTCAGTACATACTGTGCAGCTTTGTCCGAAATCGTATTCCCTGCCCGAGATGGTAAAAATGAGTAAGCTCTATCATCACCTACACAACTAATATTAAAACCAGCGACAACATGCTTCTTTAGATGCTCTAAGTTTTTGCTTATATAAACAATTGAACCAATTGTCTCTGGTACAAACACGATACGATATGTGTACTTTCTATTTTTTAGGCCTTTGAGCCATTTCACCAAATACGTAGTGACTAAAGGCCCTGATAACTCATTATTCGCCATTGAAGGATGACAAATGTAGGTAGAAATAAGGACCTCTTTTTCACTTTCACCAGGAATGATAATTTCACCGTAGTTCAGTTCACCATCGAAATGTGCTGACTCTATAACTGCATGATACTCACCAGGTACTAAAGCCTTTTTTGCCTTTTCGGCCATGCAAAAACCCCAATACTTCGAGTAATAAGAAGTAATATATGGGATAGCATTAGGCTGCTCAGGAAGTGTGTGGATACGTTCGCACAGGGTTTCAAGTGTCATCTTTTCATTCACTGGCTCGGAGTATCCAACAACATGAAGATTCGACTTTTTAAAATCAATAACTCTCTCACCAGCTTCATTTAGAACGTAAGCATCTTTAATATTCCACTCTTGAGGCACCTGCCAATCAAAAGCTTGATATCCGGAAGGAACAGAGTGAACCACCAAGTCTGGTAAGTGCTCTTTTAAGATATCGAACGTCTCACGCACTCCGTTACCAGTTAAACTACGACATATCGGAAATAGTCTTTTCCCCAACTCATGCATTTCATCGCCGTAAGTTTTCATTCAATTACCTTTGTTCGTTAAAAACCAAGTGTCTTGGGCTAGTAGTTCCTTGAAAGCAGTTTCTACATCTTCTATCGTGATACTCCCAACATTGCCTCGACCTACGATGCTACGAACATAACTTCCTTTCTCTGACACATACTCATTAAAGCGCTCAAAATTAGCTTCCGACCCAGCGATCTCAAGATCTCTAACCCAAAGTGTCGATGTTGCTTGGTGGTAATCACCGTCCAAATACAGCTCTCCGCTAAACGTTTTGTCAAATCGGTAGGGAACTTCATATTTGCGTTCAAAGAAATGAAGTAGTGTTGTGCCAGCATCAAAGTTAATATTAAAAACCCTTACTTTTTGCTCTATTAATCGAGCAAATACACTGCTATCAGAGTATGCATTATCGTCGATAACCTGCGTTAAAGCATCGGCGTGCCTACCTACTGCTGCAACAGAAACTGAAGGGTCATTACTACGGTAAGAGTCAGGCAATTGCCTAATATATTCAGAGAACATACCGCAATTTGATACTGAGGTTTCGACATTAAAACGTTCCTGAGTACCAAATGAGTATGTGAAGGTTGGGACAACCAAAGTCCCGCTATCACCAATCACACTCCGAATACTAGAATATATCATTGCTAGAGCATCATTTTTGCTCTTGGCACCTTCCGGTAGACCTAAATAACCGACATTGCTATGGCAGAAGAGAATATCACCTTCTGTAACTCCTACTTCACGAATAGCTTTCGTCAGTGCTTCTAGAGAGTATCCCTTTCCCAAAATTTAACCTTTTAGTTCATTAATAATCTCAACTAAGCCCAGAATGGTTGAAAATCGTCTGTCTTCAAACTGGCTTTCCGAAAACACAACCCCAAATTCAGATTCACAATAGTCCATCAACATGATCACATCAAAAGAGTCAATAAGACCAGTTTCAAAGTAATTAGCTTCTTGAACAATGTCAGTTTGACCAGATTGTTGCTCAAACCATGAAAGGAGTTTTTGCTGAATTGTCATTACATTTCCTCAATTGCAAAACATCGAGCAGGAGCACCATCACCATCTTTTATCTTCAATGGTGCGACAATAAGAGTAATCTCTTCTTTTTCTATCTTTCGAATGTCGACCAAATATTCAACGATAACGACACCAGCCCCGAGCAGGATTTTGTGATTAGGAGCATCTTTTTCAGCTCCACGTCCATTGAGTGGGTTATCTGGTTGTGGTGTATCGAGTGCAATGACTTTACACCCATTATCAACCAGCCATTGGCAGGCTTCTTCAGAAAAGAATGCATGATCTGTGTAATATTCGTTAGAGTTGAGTTTCAGGTCCCAGTCAAATCTTCCAACTAAACGCTCAGGGCATTTGTCACCTAGCGCTAACCGCAGCTCTTGTTCAGTAATTTCATGCTTATCAGGTAGGGCAGAAAAATCAACGATTCGAGCTGGACCATTTAGTTGCTCCAGTGAAATATTTTCAATGGTTTCGCCTTCAGCGATAAAATGTCGAGGAGCATCAATATGCGTGCCGGTATGAGTACCCAAAATAATTTTTCTGGTTTCTCGGTTCTCTATACCATGTCGACCCAACTGTGTTGACTCATAAAAAGGGTGCCAGTGGGCAGCAAAGGTCTGCATTCCTTCTTCCAACACCATTGATAGATCCGTAATTTTCATTCTATACCTCAACTAATTCGATAATGATCCCGGTCGGTGATTTCATCAAAGCGATTGAAAGAGATTTCCCGTTTACTTCCAAGGAAAATGTGTCAGAAATCCAAGATGCACTCTCCATTACCAACTGCTTGCACGCTTGTAGGTTCTTTGTGATAAAAGCAATAGACGTGAAACCATTTAAATCCAGTTTTTGCTCGACCAAAGTGGCCGAAGATTCTGTGAATTGTATTTCAATGTCCCAAGCAGGTACAGGCCTTTTTAGATATACACCACCGTCATTCACTTTAAATCCGAGGTTAGCCCAGAACTCACTTTCTGATGGTTGTTTTCCAGTAGGGATAATGATTGAGACAACTTTATCTTTGTCGTTGAACAAACGATTCTGAACTTCGCTAGTCTCACTGTAATGGTTAAGAACCTCCACATCATAATGAGTTTCATGACGAAGTAGATGGATATCATGTTTCTCACTGTAGAACTTTAGCAAAGGTTTCTTGTTGGTGTGGTTAGGCAAACCCAACTCAGAAAAATCAATTTGATAACCTTGGTTTTTAAGGTCATTAATAACTGTTTCAACCTTGGGGGTGTTGAAGATTAAATGTGAAAAGCCAACAATCATCTATTTGCACTCTTGAACGATGCTATTTTTAACTATCTTACCTGTAACGGTTTTAGGAAATGATTTTACTGTATATATTTTTTCTGGAAGCTGATCCGAAGAAAGCTTCTGCCCTAACAGGTTTCTTAGCGATTTTTCACAGTAAGCGTCATTTGGCAACACATACAAGATAGGTACTTCGCCCCAGAACGGATGTGTTCCAGCGACAACAGCAGATTCGTCCACACCTTCATATTCAAGAGCGGCTTCTTCAATATATCTAGGACTGATATTCTGACCACCTTTAATAATCAGATCTTTCTTGCGTCCTGTAATAAGTAGCTTTTCATTGTTCAGTTTGCCAATATCTCCACTCTCTCTTCCATTACCTTTGGCGTTCAAGTAGCCTAACATCGCCCATGGTGATTCAATCAAAATTTCATCATCTGGTGCAAACGTCATCTTAACCCCATCAAGTAAGCGTCCTACACCTTCTTCCTGACCCTCCCCATATTGAGCACAAGAGATAAACAATAGTTCGCTAGTACCATAGCTTTCAAGCACTTCACAGGAAAATTTGTCCTTAAAGAAGTCTTTACTGTTTCTAGGTAATGGAGCGGTTCCGACAAATACCTTGGAACTGGATTTAGAAAGCCACGCAACTGATTCAGGATCTCTAGCCATTTTGGAGGACAACAATAACATCGATGGACTCAACCAAATCGTATTTGCTTTACAGTCATAGTACTTTTTAAACAAAACAGGCGCATTCTGAGCAGAAAAAGTATTACCTAGAACAACTGTTCCGCCCGCAACAAGGGGAGACAAAAATGTGTTCAATATTCCTGCCATATAAAAACGAGGCATAACGTGCATCATTTTTGTGTTAGAACTTAAGTTATTATGCTTATTAAAGACTTCCGCACATTTAACAAGGCGCTCCACACTGTGACACACTCCTTTAGGCACACCCGTAGTACCAGAGGTAAAGGTCACCAATCCCATCGCTTGCAGCGAACAAGGTGTATGCCTTTCTTGTTGCTCAATGAGCTCCACTTTCCCTTCAGACAAAACGACTACGTCTGGTTGGAAAATATCAAGAATAGTATGAACGTACTCGTCTGAGTACGAATCGGATAAAGGGCAGACAACTGCCCCTTTTGTAAAACACGCTAAGAGGAACACGAAGTAGTCCACAGGTTCAATTGCTTTCAAACAAACTCTTGAACCTCGACCTACTCCGATGTCATCTAACTTTTGGCATGAAAGAAAAACTTGCTCTTCTAACTCACGGTAAGTGATTTGCGTTTCATTGTATTCAATGGCGATGGTTTCCCCATCGCCCCTCAATATTTTATCGATCATAACTCAGCTTGTTCATTCACAAAGTAATTTTTGTAGCTCGGTTTCCATGCTCCTTTTTTACTGTGGGCTTCAGCAATAGCTTTGGCATGATGTTCTACAAGCTCAGATTCTGCATTGACAATATCTTCTGAACACACTGCAGAAATAAGTTGACGAGGGTCAACACGATACTTGGTAGACATTTCATGGATCACAGGCATGTAACTTGAGTGGAATAGAGCCATACCAGATACCGTATCTATGGAGGTAAGGCCACGCTTTTCTATCATTGGTTTGATTAGTTCCTCGCCAATGTCCATAACTTTGATAGGATCGATATTGCCTTCAAGACCCATACGAGCCAAACAGCCCAACATTTGTTCAGTTGTCGTATTACCAGCACTTCGACCAAATCCTTGTAAGGACGTATCAATAATAGAAGCGCCAGCTTCTATTGCTGCTAGGGCATTGCCAATACCCAAACCTAAGTTATTGTGGCCATGAAAACCGATCACAGCATCCGATTTCTCTGCCAAAATGGCTTCAACATATAGCTTAACTTCATTCGGTAACATGCCTCCTGCAGAATCTACGACGTACACCGCATCCACGCCCATCTCAAATGCCAGTTTTGAAGCTTGGGCTAGATCTTCTGGTTTAGCTGCGTAAGACTTCATAAAGTTAGCGCAAGTCATCATACCTTGGGATTTAGCAGATGAAACAAATGCTTCACTCTTGGGAAAATCCTCAATAGTGGAACCAATACGAATAAAATCCATATCGTAGTTTTTTGCCATTTCCAAGTGCTCTAAGGTAGCGATACCTGGAATAGCAAACATGCCCCATTTACCATTCGTGACTGATTCGGCAGCGGATTTCATGTAAACTTCATCAGACTCTAACGCAACACCTATCTTTTTCTCTGTTGCCCCTAATCCAACACCGTGACCTACTTCTATAAGCTCAAATCCAGCCTCATCAAGGGCTAGTGCAATATCATCTGCATTCTTTTTTGAAAACTGGAAATCAATTTCGTAGCTGCCGTCACGTAGAGTACATTCAAGTATTTTCGGGTTATTCATGTTTCATACCTATTAATTTTTGCTTTAGAAATCAGATAAATCCTCCCACTTCAAAGCTGTACCCTTAGGTAAAGCTTTTAAAGCACGACGACCTAAAACTTGCTCGTAATATTTTGGTGCCAAACCATACCCCGGTCGTATACTTCTGACATTTTCTTCTGTCAGAATTTCACCTTTTTCAACCGTTTTCACTATGTATAGAGAACGACGAAACTTCACATTACCCTTTTCAGCTTCAGTTCTTTCGTAGTTTACGTTGCCTAACGCCCGCCATGCAGTCTCGGTGTCTTGGCAAAGGGCTCTTAATTCTAATGGCTCAAGTGAAAAACTATCATCAGCGCCACCACCATTTCTATCCATCGTAACATGCTTTTCTATTAAGCAAGCACCCAGAGCAATAGACGTCACTGCCGTAGCGTTATCTATCGTATGGTCAGAGAGACCTGAAAGCACATTAAAACGCTTTGCAATATCAGCAATTGTTCTTAAATTATATTGCTCTGCGGGGGCTGGATAACCACTAACACAATGTAAAACTACCAACTCTTGGCAACCGTTATTTCTAGCCGTCTCAATGGCTTCTGCAATTTCGACTTCATTAGCCATGCCAGTAGAGATTATCATCGGTTTACCCGTTTGAGCTACACGCTTTATTAGTGGTAAGTCAATAACTTCAAAAGATGCGATTTTGTATGCAGGAGAATCTAACTCTTCAAGTAAATCAACTGCCTTAAAGTCGAATGGAGAACTAAATACTGTAATACCCAGCTCTCTTGCCTTTTCAAACAGTGGTTGATGCCACTCCCAAGGCATGTGCGCACCTTTATATAGCTCATATAAGGTCTGCCCATCCCAAAGCCCCCCGTGAATCTGAAACTCCTCTGAATCACAATCTATTGTTATGGTTTCATGTGTATAGGTTTGCAGCTTTATCGCATCGGCGCCTGCCTTTTTGGCTTCTTCCATGATTTGGAATGCACGATTAATATCACCGTTGTGATTAGCGGATAGCTCTGCGATGATATATGGTGGGAAATTTGGGCCGATTTTTCGGCCGTCAATAGTGATAAATGGCTTCATTTTTGCCTCAATAGATAGGGTGTCGGACATAAGTTTCTTCATCGGTTTGTTGGTAGCAAGCTTTCTGAAAGAGCCTTTGAGAAGCTAAATTAGCTTTTAGTACCTTTGCATGCAAAGTAATGTCAGGGTAGATGAGATCCACTAACTTAAGAACTTCAGAGGCTATGCCCTTTCCATAACTCATTGGATCAATAAAGATAGATACAAGGTAGTGGCCAGCCCGTTTTCTATCTAAACGCACGACTCCCACTTTTTCGCCACTTTCTTTGTCAATTACCATATAGAAATAGTCTGATGGGGACTGCAACTTCTTATACATCCACTCGTGATGTTCAACCCATGATGGAATATTCGTGTTCAATGCGTACTTTCTTGTTTCTGAGTGGCATTGCCATTCATAAACTTGTTTAATATCTTGTTGGGTCGCTTTTTCAAGACAATAACTGTCATCACTAACACTAAATAACTGTTCAATTTCAAACACTACTCGCTTTACACCACGTCCATCGCAGATACTAAGGTTAGCCAACTTAAACGCCTCCCAGTGTCGAAGTGTCGTTTGATAGCTAGAAAGTAACCGACTTGGAATGTCTTCAATGTCAACTTTTATCGCTGCACCATATTTAACAAGCTCTTCGCTGATCATCTGTTGGTTATCAGCAAGGGGGACGATTACATTCGGCAAACCCAAACAAGCTCTTTCCCAACTTGTAGTACCAGGGGCTCCAATAGCAATGTCATGCTCTAGCATTAAACCAGCCATATCAGAGACAAAATCTAGATGAGTAACATTAGAGTAACGTGAACACCATGTTGCTACTTGTTGAAAATTCGGCGATCTTGGAGATAACAGGACTGTGAAGTTGGCACTTACATTAGGATGTAAAATATTTAAGGCTTTTAAAGTCGCATTTGGAGCATCAACTCCCCCCATGGATATCAGTACGTTAGGTTTATCGTTACTCAACGCCTTTGACAGAGCGAACTCTCTTTTAATAGAAAAGCGAGGCTGCAATAAAGCATAATCACTCCCCACAAGCGCTGGAGCTTTTGATTCATTGTAATCACTTTCTAAACGACCTAGCGTCTGATCCAAAATCAAATCTGCTCTGTGACATCTTGCTAAGTCATCAATCGCTAGCAGTCGACAATTCATAGAATCGATAACTAGGTCTTGCCACTCTCTACCAATCGCATAGTGATCAGTAATAACTAAATCAGCAGAAATGAGCGTCGCAACAAAATCTTTCGCATCTTCAATAACAGATCTTCTTAACCAACCCACGTAGTCAACTGGGCTACTCGGTACATATATCGAAGCTCCTAGATGCAAAACCTCGACCTTGTACCCTCTTTTTTCAATGAAATCTATCATGTCCCCTTGTTGGGCGATACAAGAAAACTTTACTTCCGCTCCTCTCTTTTTTAGCTCATCAGCAAGCACTAGGCAGCGCATCACATGACCGCTACCTATATAAATAGAGGCATCTACCCTAAAAACTACTTTCATCGTACTTTAAATAGCGGTACCAGAACGTCACAATCTAACTGCGCTGTAATATCACCGTTTCCAAGACTACGTTTTAGTAATACAAAAAATTCATTGTAAGCCTTTAGGAGCGCATCAATATGTTCTTTAGTATGAGAAAAGCTTAGGTTATGCGAACCAAATGATAAGATTCCGTGCTTAAACATTTCTTGCATATACAGTGTTTTAATCTCTAAAGACGTTGCGTTTTCACAATCGGAGAAAGTGATAAATGACCAAGAGGGGTGACCAACGACACGCACCACTTTTTGTAGGTCTTGCTTGTCAATGAGATCTTTCAGATTGGCTATTAAATACTCCCCTAATTCAGCTATGTAATCACACACTTTATCGTTTTTCACTTTCTCAAGTACGACATTCGCAGCAGCTAAAGAAGACGTTTCACCGGCAAACGTCCCCGAGTAAAAAATATCCTCCATCAGCACCATAATATCCTTTCTTCCCATAACAGCAGAAAGAGGAAATCCATTGCCAATACCTTTACCAAACGTCGCAAGATCAGGCGTTACGTTGAATAGTTGTTGAGCTCCACCAGGGGAAAAGCGACATCCTGTAATAGTTTCATCAAAGACCATTACAATATCTTCATTTTTCGTGACTTCACGAATGTGCTCAAGAAAACCAGCTTGAGGAAACTCTACATTCATTGGCTCCATAATGACCGCAGCTATCTGGTCTTTATAGTCATGAATCAGTTGATCAAAAGATTGCAAATCGTTGTATTTAAAAACCTTTGTCAGCGAGCGAGTCACCTCCGGCACCCCCAGGCTTCGGCTTGTCGACCCTATATACCAGTCTTGCCATCCATGGTAACCACAAACGAGCACAATATCTTTTTTCGTGTACGCCCGCGCTAATCGAATCGCTGCAGAAGTGCTATCCGTACCATTTTTGCCAAATCGAACCATTTCTGCACAAGGGACTAAATCAATAAGTTTTTCCGCGACTTCAACTTCCAGACTATGTGATAAAGAAAAAGTTACCCCATTCTCTAGCTGTGCCTTTACAGCATTGTTAATGTCATCATTGGCATACCCAATAGAAATACTCAAAAGGCCATTAATAAAGTCAATATATTCATTTCCATCGACATCCCATATCTGGGCACCTTTCGCCTTTTTAGCAAAATAGGGCGATACACCATGTGGAAATTGAGTCATACTTTTAGAAAAAGTTTGTGACCCGAGTGGGATTGCTTTTAGCGCTCTCTCTAGCAATTTTTCTGAAGCGACATAACGTTGTGACATAATAAAATCTCAATACTTATCTTTATCCAATGACAGATGGTATCCCTCGTTGCGCTCTATATTTTGATTTATCGCTAGCAACTCAGGCTCGTTAACTATCACACTTAAGATATCTTGTGTCGTAAAGTGAGGGTTGTTTAAATAGAGACGAGAATAGATCTCTAAAACAAAGTTAAAGTCTCGCGGTTCATCTACAGTCCACCTTAAATATGAAAGGTCTTTATCATTTTTAACATTTTCAAGATAAAAACTGGACTCAGGTTTGCGTATATAAGGTGTCACATGCTCCCGCTCTGATTGAAGCTTGGCATTTGTCCAAGCCCTTTCCAGCGAGCCTATTGTCATCACTTCAACATCAAGTCCATCAGGGTAAGTGGGAGGTGCAATATTTGATGTATAATCCGCTCCAGAATCTAGATGATGAGCGACTACTTTGTCCACAACCTCTGGACAAATCAAAGGACAGTCGCCTGTTAGCCTAACGACATGAATAGCATTCGCACTTTTCGCTGCGTGATAAAAACGATCCAAAACATCATCGAGATTACCTCGAAAACACTTAACCCCCATACTGTTCGCCAGAGCTTGTAGCTCATCATCAGAAGTTTGGTCCGATGTGGCTAAAATCAGCTCATCAATCGTATTGCACAGCGAGAGCCTTTCTAGCTGCCGCTGTAACATGGGTAGACCCAAGATGGGTTTTAAAACTTTTTTGGGTAAACGAGAAGAGGAAACTCGTGCTTGCAAAATAGCAACAACTTTCATACTGCCTTCTTACCATTTAGATGGATTAAGTAAATCTTCGTTTGATGAAGTAAAATTAGGGAAGTCTAGCTCATCTAACTTAGTCATATTGTTATAAGCTGAAGCAATTTGCTCAAGTTGTTCAACATTCGTGCAGCCTACAACCCCACACTCTATTTGCGATTTTTCAATTAAATATGACAAAGCCAACTCTAGTCGACTAAAACGCGATTTTGCACAAAAATCATCGTATTTAGAAAAATCGCTAAAATGGCAAAACTTCTCAGGTCGATCTTGAGGTTTAGCGAGCAAAAGCCCCTGAAGAAACAGAGATCGAACATGGATTTCCACTCCGTTTTTTTCTGCCGCATCTAAGACACCAGCAATCTCAAAACGTGAATCGAACAAGTTAGCGGGTATTTGAATGAGGTCGACAAGTCCTGCCTCAATAACAGACAACGCACTTTGAGAGTCATAAAATGAGACGCCAATTTTACTAACAAGGCCCTCTTCTTTCAGTGACTTGAGCTCCAATAAATTGCGCCAATTGCTGGCAAATGCATCATTTTCGTCATGAAGCATCATTCCATACAAATGATCTATGTTCAGTCGTTCGAGAGATTGCTTGGTCATCTGATTAATAGAGCTTTTGGCTCCTGCCAAGGAAGGGATTTTTGAGGTAACCTTGAAAGCTTTTAAATCAAATTGCCCTAGCACACTCTCACTATTACCATAAGCTATTGCGGTATCAAGAGAATTAATGCCCAGATTAGGCGCTAGGTCAAGCATCTCCTCAACGACAGAGCGTTCTACTTGTCCACCACTGTTCGTCACTCCGTAATCTAAGCCGAATTGCACGGTACCTAAAGATAGTTTCATTCCAAACTCTCAAGCAAAATATCGTTAAGGACTTTATACACCTCGTCTTGCTGTTCAAGAGTCATTCCGTGAAATATAGGGAGCGAAATGGCTTCTCGGTAATAACTTTCAGCAGCTGGGAAGTCACCTTGCTTGAAACCCATTCTGGCATAGTAAGGTTGAGTATGGACCGGGATATAATGCAAGTTCACACCGATACCATTTTCCCGTAGAGCGTTAAACACTTCTTTATGAGTTAGAGATATCTCATCTAACTTCAGCCTAATAACATATAAATGCAACCCTGAATATGTATTTTCAAGCTGATATGGGAGAACGACAGGAAGAGAGCTCAATATTTTGTTGTAACGCTCAGCTAAACGGTGACGTGATGCAACAAACTCGTCAAGACGTCGCATTTGAGACACCCCCAACGCACCTTGCAGTTCAGTCATTCGATAGTTAAAGCCTAAGTCAATTTGTTGATAGTACCATCTACCATGACTGCCACCTTCCATTTGATCTAAATCTCGAGTGATCCCGTGACTACGGTAGAGCTCCATTTTGTCAGCCAGTGCTTTTTGATTGGTTAACGCAGCACCGCCTTCAGCCGTGGTAACTATTTTCACTGGATGAAAACTAAAGACTGTAATATCTGAAAACGCACAGTTACCAATTGGCTCACCATGATAACGTCCACCAATAGCATGAGAGGCGTCTTCTATAACCTTGAAGCCATATTCTTTTGCAAGCTTATGTATCGCTCTCATATCACATGGCTGTCCGCAAAGATGAACAGGAACAACAACTTTCGGTAATTTTCCAGCCTCTTTTGCTTCTTTGAGTTTTTCTTCCAGCTTCTGCGGACACAGGTTGTATGTATCTGGATCGATATCTACAAAATCAACCTGTGCACCACAATATAAAGCACAGTTTGCTGATGCCACAAAGGTTATAGGAGAAGTCCATAGCCAATCCCCTTTACCGACACCTAGAGCCAAGCAAGCAATATGTAGCGCTGATGTTGCACTATTTACTGCCACGGCATAACTTGCACTAGAATGATTTTTGAGAGACTGTTCAAATTCAGGGACCTTAGGACCTTGAGTGAGAAAGTCTGAAGTAAGTACATCGACTACAACATCAATATCTTCTTGCTTTATTTCTTGTTTACCGTATGGGATCACTATTTTTTACTCACTTAGACTGTGAAATTTGGGTCGACATGTTCAACAATAAGTTTGCGCAAACTTTCTACTGTTTCCCATTCAGTGTTTGTTCCAGAGTTGTACTTGAATCCAAACGGCACTTTTTCAGCTTTGTGGTGCATTAGATATTCACGCTCTGAGTAAGTGAACGATACAGAAGGCAGAATTGCGTAGTATTCACCAAGATCGATAGTATTAAGAGAATCTGTATCTGTGATCATTTCTTCATGTAGTTTTTCCCCAGGTCGAATACCAACCATTTTGGTTTCACAATCGGGAGCAATAGCCTCGGCGATGTCTAAGATCTTATATGATGGGATTTTGGGTACAAAAATCTCACCACCAAGGTGGTTCTCCAAAGCATACATCACCATGTTTACGCCATCTTGCAAGGAGATATTGAAGCGAGTCATATCCTCATGAGTAATCGGAAGTACGCCCTCTTCTTTTCTTTTCATGAAAAATGGGATAACTGAACCTCTAGACCCCATTACGTTGCCGTATCGAACAACACTGAAACGAATATCTTTCGAACCTTTAATATTATTTGCTGCTGTGAATAGCTTGTCAGAAGCAAGTTTAGTGGCCCCATAAAGGTTAATGGGTGCACATGCTTTATCTGTCGAAAGCGCTACTACATCCTTTACCCCACATTGCAATGCCGCGTGAATGACATTCTCTGCACCATCAACATTTGTACGGATACACTCAGTAGGGTTGTATTCGGCAGTGTCAACCTGCTTAATTGCAGCCGCATGGATTATTACATCGACGCCTTCGCAAGCTTGCACCATTCGTTGCTGATCGCGAACATCACCAATAAAAAAACGCAATTGTGGGAAAGCTTTTTGAGGATACTGCTGCTTGATCTCAAACTGTTTGAGTTCGTCTCGGGAAAATATAATGATTTTTTTGACGTCTGAGTATCGCTCAAGGATTGTTTTAATAAATTTCTTACCAAAGGATCCCGTGCCACCGGTTATAAGAACCGTTTTATTGTTCAACATGATTAATTCCGTAAGTATAGTTCCACCATAAAGAATACCCTCAGAAGTTTTGTTCATGCTTGCCAAGCAACCTACATTAAGACCCCATCAGTGAGCTTCTATATGCGCTCGGCACTACGTAAACTGAGCATTAAACGTAGGGGTATTCGTTTTGAGTGGATGATACAATAAAATATTTAAGTAATCGAATTTTACCTTTACTCTAGTACTTAGAGATACTGCAAGAAGAGCAACAATACTGTAATATCTCCAAAAATAACTTGTAGGTTGAGGTTTATAAATGATCATCGTAACTGGCGGCGCTGGCATGATTGGCAGCAACATTGTCAAAGCACTAAATGACAAAGGCATCAACGACATTTTGGTAGTTGATAACCTTAAGAATGGTAAGAAGTTCCAAAATTTGGTTGATTTAGATATCACAGACTATATGGATCGTGATGATTTCCTCACTCAAGTAATGGCGGGCGATGACTTTGGGCCTATCGAGGCCATCTTCCATGAAGGTGCTTGTTCTGCAACTACTGAGTGGGATGGCAAGTACATGATGCTCAACAATTATGAGTATTCAAAAGAGCTGCTGCATTTCTGTTTGGAGCGTGAAATTCCTTTCCTTTATGCTTCTTCAGCTGCAACTTACGGTGAAACTGATACTTTCATTGAAGAGAAAGAGTATGAAGGCGCACTAAATGTATACGGTTACTCAAAACAACAGTTCGATAACTATGTACGCCGCATTTTGCAAGATGCTGAAGAGCATGGTGAGCAACTTTCTCAAATTACTGGTTTCCGTTACTTCAACGTTTATGGTCCTCGCGAACAGCACAAAGGTTCAATGGCATCAGTAGCCTTCCACCTAAACAACCAAATGAACTCAGGTGAAAATCCAAAGTTATTTGCAGGCAGCGAGACTTTCAAGCGTGACTTCGTTTACGTCGGCGATGTTGCGGCAGTAAACTTATCGTTTTTGGAAAGCGGCCAGTCAGGTATTTTTAACCTTGGAACAGGTAATGCGGAATCTTTCGAAGCAGTCGCTAAAGCCGTGATTAAGTTCCATGGTAAAGGTGAAGTAGAAACTATTCCATTCCCTGAACACCTTAAAGGCGCATACCAAGAGTTTACTCAAGCAGACCTAACAAAACTGCGTGCAGCAGGTTGTGATCACCAGTTCAAAACAGTCGAAGAAGGCGTTGCTGAATATATGCAGAAGATAAACAAGTAGCCTCTAATATTTTAAAGGCTACTATAGAAAGGTGGTTTCAATGCCACCTTTTTATTGTCTCTCCACTAGATAAAGGTAAGTTGTGACAAAACCGGCAATTCTTCATATTTGTCTTTCCCAAGGCTGGGGAGGGCTAGAAATGTATCCGATAAGAACTGGCAAAGAGTTTCTTGAACGTGGCTATAACGTTTATGGTCTATGTACCAGTGGAACACAAGTTGCTCAAGGAATGCGAAGCTCTGGTATTGAGACCTTTGAGATATCGAGTAAAGGGAAGTTAATAGCGTCTAAACTTTTACGACTGAACCACTGGCTAAAACAAAGAAACGTCAAAATTATTCATTGCCACAAATCTGGTGATATTCTGGTTTCAGCGCTACTGAGCTTATTAACTAGACGGAAAACTTTTTTCACGGAGCACATGGGGGTTACTCGCCCTAAAAAAGACCTCTACCATAAGTGGGCTTATTCACATATTGACCAGATTTTTTCAATCAGTAATGAAACCTATAAACGCAATCTAGAAGCACTCCCTGTACCTGAAAATAGAATCACCCGGCTCTGGTTAGGCACCGACATCCCAGAGCAACCAATTGATAACCAAAACCAAATTGCCACTATAAAGTTTGAAGTGGGGTTACCTAGAGATAGTATAATTATTGGTAATCTAGGTAGGGTCTGCTCTGGCAAAGGTCAAATGGAGCTTTTAGAGGCCTTCCATTTACTGAAAGACACATATCCCGAGCTTCATCTATTACTAGTCGGAGGGTTAGATGTTTCAGAAGGTTCGGACAACACTTTCGTTCACAAGCTAAAAGATAGCATTAATCACTTAAACTTAACCCAGCGCGTTCATCTAGCTGGATTTAGGACAGATACTAATCGCATGTTAGCTGCAATGGATATTGTATGCCTACCAAACCACAACGAAGCTTTTGGTTTAACTGCAATCGAAGCTATGGCTGCAAAGAAGCCAATAGTTGCAGCTAATACTGGAGCACTACCAGAAATACTATACTCAACGGCTTTGTTGGCTGATCCATTAGACCCTCAAAAAATAGCAGACAATATAGAATATTATCTGCTCGATAAAGAGTTGATGAAGAAAAATTCAGCTCGAGCTTACCAACGAGCACAATCAGAGTTTTCGATGAGTACACATATTCAGAAGCTAGCAAAGTACTATCATGAGTAATGAGTAACCTCCGTCAACAGATTAGCCTAACCTTGAGTCCATCCTATTCAAAGAGAATAGACCAACTACCAAGGTGAATAAATAAACTACATGCGTATGGTGAAAAGGCACATCAGATAATCCCGCAATGAACACAAGCATAACTAACACTTGGGTGATGACACGATCTCTTTCTCGAGCTTTATTAAGCCTTACTGGATAGAAAAACCAAACCATCATGATAAAAAAACCAACAGAACCGTATCTAGCAAGTGTATCTATGTACTGATTATGGAGGTGAAGTTGTCGATAAGCCTTTCTGTTTGGTACTTTTCGAATACCTTCTTCTAACATTATATCGCCTTCCCCAACCATAGGTTGCTCTTTCCAAACATCAACACCGAACGTCCATAAATCTAATCGTGCCCCAAAAGATGTCTCGTAGTTCCCTTTGCTGATAGAGTTAAACTCAGCGACTGTCCTGTCAACACGTTCATCTATCATTGGCTTAAATGACAGATAAATAGCACTTAAGCCAATCAATGTGAAAGTACCTAACTTAACGAGTGATAAATTATTAAAGCTCCTATAAATTACAAGCATCATTGCTATTGGGTATGCTACCCAAACACCACGAGAGTCTGTCAAAATTAATGCCCATAAAGACAATAAGAATCCAGTAATACATAAACCTTGAATAAATCTCGATTCATAGTGTTTAGTCAAAGCTAAAGAAGACAAAGAAACAAAAGAGCAGTAAAGTGCATAGGGTATTGGATTGGTTGCTATACCAACCCTAGCTATATTTAAATAGTAATGTTCAAATATAGCATTAAGCCCACATACAGATGCAGAAAGTATAATTGTATTATATACCCAAGAATTAGAAAACTTACTCCAAGGAACAACAGATAAGTAAACTAAACATGTCAATAAAGTCCTAGGCAATCCAAAATTGTCACCTCTCCAAACATGCATAATAGAAAAATATGAAAAAACCAGAATGCTAGCTAAAAAAAACTTTTTGTAACCATACTGGTTAAAATTAGTCTTAATACATTGCCTATATCTTATTATGCTATAAACAATAACAATAACAGTAACCCTAGAAACTAAAGACTTAGTATCTGTGAAGTTAAATATTGAGATTAAAACTAAAAAAACTGGAGAGAAAAGAAATGCCTTCTCCAATTGCTGAGCTAAATTCTTCATTGATACTTTCTGTTATAAATACGCAGGGCAATCTTTCTGTATAGAGAGTAAAGCTCTCGAGTAGGTTTTCGATACAACCTAGCTTTACTTTCTTCACCTAGTTGAATTGTTGTTGCGAATTCTTGAGGGTTTTCAACAACAGCAGGGGAAAGAATATAGGAAGGCATATCATGAAGATACAAGGAGCCAACATAGTTATCTACTGGCATACACCATCGTTCAGAGTTACTAACAAGCTTTTTTGCAGCATACGGTGAAATGGCATAACACCTAAGTCCACCATAGTTATTCGTCATAAAAGAGATGCTAAAGTTATCATCCTCTTCCTTCAGACACAAAACCCCTTTGTCTGTTTTAGACTCTAAACGCAAGAAACCGTATCTATCGATTTTTTCTTGAACCACTTTCAAGCTACTTGGAAATGAAGGTAAGATAGAAGCGTCATCTTCAAAAACTATAATAGGCTCATCAAGCTCAATCGATTTTTTCCATAGAAGGTAATGACTTCCGTATACACCGAGCTCTCCTTTCGAGGGCATTCGGCCGCTGGTAAGCCATAGCCGTTTAGCATAGTTATAATTTTCGAACAATTTGTGAGGAGGCTCTGCTCTGCCGTCAACTGCATCAAAAAACTCAAAATCAATATTAAGTTGGTCTAGCTGCTTCTTGATGTACTCTCTACGCTCAGGACTACGCTGTAAACTAATAACAAAAACTTTCACTAAACACTACCAAACCAAGAGAAATGGACGCCATTAGACCATATATGACAATTAAATTGAACCGAATTTCACCAACACTCACACAAACCTAACGTCACACCTCCATCCCACGACCCTCTTAATAATTGATGTTTACCCAACGAATCAAGAACACGAAAGCAACTGGTTTCACCCGAAGACTTGTCCAAGTGTTTAGCACAACTCAACCATAACTACGCTCAATAGCCATAAACCCAACTATATTAACTGTGTTTTCAAAACAGTAATAGACAACGTCATTACATGGTCATTGCTTTATATTTTAGTTAATGAGCTATACCATATAAAAATGAATGGATAGATATAGGTGAATACAATGCTCAGTTTTACTAACAGACTAAGAAACAAAATAAAAATATCGGGTCGACATCAATTCGCAATAGATCCATCGTCAAAAATACGACAATGTAAGATTGTTATTAAAGGAGAGAACAACAGCCTAAAAATAGGAAAAAATGCCAACTTGCGTCGTTGCATCATTGAAATAGATGGTAATAATTGTCATTTAACAATTGATGACAACACAATCATAGGCCATGACTGCTACCTTTCTGCTAGAGAAAATGGAATTAAGCTAACAATTGGCGAAGGAAGCATGCTATCCCGAAACGTGAAGATTATGACTAGCGATGGCCATAATATTACTAAAGATGGAAAGCGCATCAACAGTGCTCAGAGTATCGAAATTGGTCCTAAGGTTTGGCTTACAGATAATGTAACAGTTTTAAAAGGTGTTACTGTCGGTGAAGGATCAATCATTGGCATCAACTCTACCTTGACCAAATCAGTCCCATCGGGCGCCATTGCTGTTGGTAACCCTGCCAAAGTCGTACAGAATGGAGTATCATGGCAGCATGAACTGACTTATTAGATGAACCCTAGCTTCCTAAATGAAAATTCTCATTATCGGTCCCTCTTGGGTTGGCGACATGGTGATGTCGCAAAGCTTGTATACGACTCTCAAAGATAAATATCCAGACTGTGAACTGGATGTCCTTGCTCCTGCTTGGTGTAAACCTATCCTAGAACGCATGCCAGAAGTACATCAAGCCATAGAGATGCCGATTGGACATGGGGACTTCAATCTATTTGGTCGAAGAGCAATTGGGCATGAGTTACGTAAAAATCATTATAGCCATGCATTCATATTACCTAATTCTGCAAAGTCAGCCCTAATTCCATGGTTTGCTGGAATACCAGTACGAACTGGCTGGAAAGGTGAGTTCAGATATGGGCTACTTACAGATCTTCGTCCTGATAAGCGTGTATTTCAATATATGGTTGAAAGGTACGTCGCTCTCGCTTCAACTTCTAAAAAGATGTTGGAAGAGGTTAAGTTAGCCAATTGCCCAAAGCCCAGTTTAACCGTCGACACCACTTCACAACTCGCTGCTCGTCAGAGACTCAATCTAGATTTACAACTTCCAATTGTAGGCCTCTGCCCTGGCGCGGAGTTTGGCCCGGCTAAGCGTTGGCCAGACCGGCACTATTCTAAGCTTGCTAAACATCTTGTAGATAAAGGCCAGCAAGTTTGGTTGTTCGGCTCAGAAAAAGACAGAGCTGTCACCGAAAAAATCAAATCAGCTCTCACATCAGATCAACAACAATATTGCTTTAACTTAGCTGGCGAAACATCACTAATCGAAGCAGTAGACTTATTAGCAGCTTGCCATACCGTTGTATCGAACGATTCAGGCTTAATGCATGTTTCTGCTGCCGTAGGGTGCAATATAGTTGCGATTTATGGCTCTAGCTCACCAAAATATACGCCGCCTCTGACTGACAAGTTAGAAATGGTGCATACTGATATCGAGTGTCGGCCGTGTTTCAAACGCGAGTGTCCGCTTGGCCACCAAGACTGTCTCAATAAACTAATGCCTTCTCAAGTCATCAATGCTGTTGATAAATTTCTAGAGCAATAACTCATGAAACACCTATGGTTTGAGCGTGGTGCTTACGCTTCTAAAAAAGCACGCAAGTATATTCAAGATGATTTTCAGCCTCAAAAAATCAAGAAAATAGCAGTAATTAGACACGCAGCACTTGGGGATCAGGTTGTTGTTCGCCCATTTCTAGTTGAAGCCAGAAAGTTTTTTCCTAACGCTGAAATTACGTTAGTTCCAGTTTCCAACTATATGTATGGAATACCGAGTGACTTGGTTGATCATGTTCATGTGATGCCAGGAAAAGAGCCTGGAAAAACAACACCTGTCAAAGAAAAAGTTCGAAACATCAAACAACTAGGCGAGCAAGACATAATTTTCGATTTGGCGAGCACTAACCGTTCTCATTGGATGACAGCATTAAGTAAAGCCAAACTAAAAATAGGGTTTCCATACAAATGGTACTTCTGCGGTACTTTGTTTAATGTTGCAGTTCATCGTTCAGATTTTCAGCCAGAAGTGGAATGCATGTTAGATATGCTCAAGCTACTAGGCCACAACCCCGCTCACCCACTGGACTTTGCCTATCCTGATCATCGCAAACTGGTAGACACTGAAGCTCCCTATGTGCTCTATTTTAACGGCGCCTCGCAGCTGCGAAAAATATTATCTAAAGAGCAAATGTTTGCGGTATTAGAGAAGGCAGTCCAAGAGAACCCAAATCATACCCACGTGTATCTGGAAGGAAAAAATGATTTTGAGAAAGGGGATTTTTGCCAAAGCCTTTTAAAATATCCAAACTTCAAAATTCAACCATGCTTACCACTTGAAGAGCTAGTTGATCTAACGGCAAAAGCTGCACTAATGGTCGCTCCTGATACAGGTGTCCGGAACATTGCAATATCGACCCATACACCAACTGTAGGCATTTTCTATGCGACGGTGCCTTTTCGATATACGCCTTTGTATGAGCACCATGACATCGTGATGAATGCTGATGGCTCAATACCGACCACGGCGCAAATCACAGATGCAATTTCCCGTGCCCTATCGAATCAATAACTTCATTTCGGAATTTTATAAGCAGCAATGAAAAATCTATCAATTTTAGTTTCCAATAGACTAATTAGGCTCATCGGCAACATTTTTAAAATGTTGTCGTATCCTTTTCATGCCTTGTTTCCAAATAAGCGCTTTACGATCCCATCGCTCTCCAGCCCAAAGGTCAACTCTAACGAACAAACCAAGATACCTAAGATAATTTGGCAAACTAACTTTTCTGCACAAAGCACTCTGCCTGTTTATCTTAACTATTTGTTCAATCGCCTGATGTCCTTAGATTATGAATACCGCTATGTGAGTACAGAAGAACGAGCCGAGTTCATTAAAGCAAATGCTTCTGAGCGAGTGTATAACGCCTACATGCAATTGAATGATGGTGCTGCGCAAGCAGATTTGTGGCGACTCATCACAATTCACACTCACGGTGGCATCTACATGGATATTGATGCGACACTAGTGTGGCCACTTAAACGCATCTTACCTACCGATGAAAATGCGATGTATGTGAAGTTAAAAAAGAATCAGCACTATACCAATTTCTTTCTCGCTTCAGCTCCTAACAATCCAGATTACGAACTTGCGATCAATAAGATTGTCGAAAATATAGAAAGCCGAAGCATAGAACAAGGTGTTTATTTTCTTACGGGTCCAATGGTTATAACTGGTGTACTGGATAACAAGTCAGTCGTATACAAAGAAAGAAAATACGTTTGCATACAAGGCACATTTACTAATGAATATTTCCAATACCTAGATAAGCCTCGTAGCAAATGGACACATAAAAAACCGGAAGATCTCCTCAAGTGATACGACTTCTATATACACTTTTACTAGTCATTGCACTTCCTTTCCTTTTACCAAGCTTATATAAACATAAGCTTGGTAAACCTTCCGTAGGCTCTCGCTGGAAAGAACATTTCGGTTTCACACCTAGCCTGAACAACCCTGAGAAGAAACCTGTCATATGGATTCACGCTGTTTCAGTGGGAGAAGTTATTGCTGCATCACCGTTGATTAAGAAGATACATCAAGCCCAGCCAAATGCTAAAATCCTTGTCACTACCACAACTCCAACAGGCGCTAAGCAGGCAGATAATTTAAAGGAATATGCAGAACACAGATATATGCCTCTGGATTTTACTTTTGCGGTGAAAGCATTTTTAAAAGTCGTGAGACCGAAACAGTTAATCATTGTCGAAACTGAACTTTGGCCTAATACATTAATTACCGTATCCGAAAAGCACATTCCAATCACGGTAGTCAACGCACGTTTATCAGACAAGTCTTTCCGTGGCTACTCAAAAGTCAAACCGTTATTTGATCTACTTTCACCTTCTTTAAGTAAAGTTATATGTCAGCATAAAGATGATGCCAGAAGATTTGAAAATCTCGGGATACCTCAAAATAAAATCTTTGTCTCCGGCTCGATAAAATTCGATATATCCATTTCATCCGAGCAGTCAATCAAGGGAAATCAGCTCAGGAGTGAATTGGATAGCTCTCGCCCTATTTGGGTTGCAGCCAGCACTCATCAAGGAGAAGATGAAAAAATACTCGCTGCTCATTCACAGGTTTTAAAACAAGTACCTAATGCTCTCCTCATACTGGTTCCTAGGCATCCTGAGAGATTTAATGATGTCATGGTGAAATGCAGTGAACTCTTTACTACTGTCCGTCGGACAGGTAATTCAACCGTATCAGCCAGTACACAAGTCTACTTAGGTGACACCATGGGTGAAATGTTAACACTCATTGGCGCTAGCGATGTCTGCTTCATGGGCGGAAGCTTACTTGGAAATAAAGTGGGCGGACACAACCTCTTAGAGCCCGCGGCATTGGCAAAGCCAACTCTGACTGGGCCTAGTTATTTCAATTTTTCTGATATCACAAAGCAACTAGTTGCATCGAATAGTTGTCAGATCATCAACTCTGAATCTGAGCTCGCAGAAAAAATTATTGAGCTTTTTCACTCCACAGATCTTAGGGACGAACAAGGCCAGGCCGCATTAAGTGTGGTGGAGCGAAACCGAGGCGCGCTCAAAAACACTATCCAACACATTTTCGGAGAAGCAAGATGAGTTTGAAGAAGTTATCCAAGCTGTACCACTATGTGAGATGTATACCCAAAACTCTATTCTTTAATTTCTATTACCTACCATTTCACCAAGCGATAAAACTTCCAATTTTAGTCAATCATCGTACCAAGTTTGTTGCTCTAGGTGGCAGGATATCTATCCCTGAATCAGCGAAGCTAGGCAAGATCAAACTAGGATTTGGTCGAGTACAAATTGCTGACAACAAATACTCTCGTTTTATATGGAATATTGGCAAGAATGGACATATAAAGTTTGGCCATCACATTAAGGTAGGTACAGGCTCCAAACTCCATATCAATGGCACGTTAGCAATTGGCTCAGGCAGCAATTTCACTGGCGAAGCAACTATCATTTGTAATCATATGATCTCTTTTGGTGATAACTGTCTAATCTCTTGGCAAACTCTTTTTATGGATTCAGATCTACACAAAATTACAGATTTAGAAAATCAACAAACTAACCCAGATCAACCTATAACCATTGAAGATAAAGTATGGGTTGGCGCTAGATCCACTATCCTCAAAGGGACGCACGTTGCAACAAATTCCGTTGTCGCAAGTACCTCGACAGTAACTTCACAGTTTAACAGTAATAATGTTATCGGGGGAAACCCAGCCAAAGCTATTTCTTCACTTTCTGGGAAGTGCTTTCATCATTAAAGTCGCGTTAAAAACTTAGCTCTGCCCTTTATTAGGTAATGCTTTGGCGAATAAAATACGGTTCCAAACGCTCATACGTAGAAACCTGTAAAACCTATACAACTCTCGGTTCAGTTTATTGATTAGAGATACTTTACTTTTCTCACCTAGCTGAATTGTAGATTCGTATTCAGCTTTTGAAGACGCATAAGGCATAATCCCTAGGCAGGGAATCTTTGTTCTATAAGCTTCGCCTATATAGTTATCTACTGCACAAATCCATTTTTCACTTCGTTTCAGTAACTTGGCAGCACCTCTAGGTGAAATACTGTAGCATCGTGTAGAGCCACTTTGGTTATCACACCAATGAACTATGTTTTCATTAACATCTATAACTTGAGGAACTTCGCTAGTATCACTTATCCCTAATCTAAAATATTCGAACCCTTTGCTGTGTAGCTTTTCAACACGATTACATATTGAAACAAAACAATCTTCGAGGACCACGTCGTCTTCCATGATCAAAAAAGGTTCATTTTGCTGAACGCACTTTTCCCATAATAGATAATTGCTAGCATATATACCGCGCTCTCCATATGATAAAGGCCTGCTTCTAAATTTCTTCCGATGTTCATCATCAACTTTGTCAGCTAGATAACTAGGCATCTGACTGCCATCGATAGCTTCAAAAAACTCATAATTGGCAACCCCAAGCTTCTTTAGCTGAGCTTCCATAGAAATTCGACGATCTACTGACCTTGGTAGGTTAATAACAAATATTTTCATATATACACTGACGCGGTTTAAAGGTATAAATTTGCGAATATCTCTATACGAGATTACTGTTTTAGATGCTGAAAATCATCTAGTTTCCAATGAATCCCACCCTTACCTACTTCCTTTTCAAACGACCTTTTCAATCTATCCAAGTTGCTCAGTTTCCAGCCATTTCCTGATTGCTGATAGCATTTATCAAAGTCGATTATCCACACTTTGTCTTGCTCATCTATCAGGATATTGTGAATGTTAAGGTCGGTATGATTAACCTGTGCATCATGCATCTTGCGGATTTCTTGACCAATCTTCTGATACATTTCGGCAGGAAGTGGTTTTTCCATCAGGATAGAAACCAAGTCCCGTGCATTGGGGATTTTTTCGCTCAATAGATCCGCTTTGTAGGTTACACCACTTTTTACCGTGCGGGCAGCGATTGGTCTAGGTACATTGACGCCAGCTTCAATCAAAGTGTTTAGCAACTGAAATTCCTGATAGCTGCGAGTTTTTTCCCAACTTGAAAAGAGATAGCTATCTTCCACTAGTTTTCCAAACAAGCCACCGCGACGATAATGCCTGAGTGCCGCTTCAATAGTTTCCGTTTGCACAAACCAAGTGGTTCCACGCCCTTGGGCACTGCCGATGACTTTACCGGCATTTTGCCAAAATCCGGCGTCAAACACCCGTTTAGGGTCTTCCTTTAGCAAGGTTTCGTCATACCAGATGGTTTGGTTATCCAATTGCACGGTTTTCATGCGGAGGCTATCTCTGATTAAATTTCAGTGGCCATTTTACATTTATTGAGCGCCTCTGCATAATCTTCACCATTGCTAGCTAAAAGAATTGTTTATGAGCCTTTTTTCTTCTGCCCCTGAGTCTTTGTGCATTCTGCGTTTATCTGCGATTGGCGATGTGTGTAATACCGTTGCGGCAGTTCAAGCCATTCAACATCAGTGGCCACAAACCGACATTGTCTGGATCACAGGTAAGCTTGAAGCCAAACTGATTGAAGACATACCCGGCATTCGTGTGATTGTGTTTGACAAGAAGGAAGGCTGGCAGGGCTATAAAAAACTCTGGGCAACGCTAAAAGGACACAAGTTTGATGCACTGCTGCACATGCAGTACGCATTCAGAGCCAGCATTGCCACTCTAGGGATTAAGGCGAAATACAAGCTCGGTTTTGATTCTATCCGCAGTCAGGACTTCCAAACTCTGTTTACCAACGTCAAAGTGCCTTCACCTGATTCCATGCACGTCTTAGATGGGCTACTCGCCTTTGGCCACACACTTGGTATTGAAGATATGAGCCCTGTCTGGACGCTTGAATATTCAGATGAAGATGAACATTGGGCACAACAGCAATTATCTACCGACAAACGCAACTTGGTTGTCGTACCTGCGGCAAGTAAAGCCTACAAGAACTGGACAGCCGAAGGCTACGCAGAACTTATCCAGCACGCCGTAGACCAAGGCTGGCAGGTCACCTTAGCCGGTAGCCCAGCACAAGTAGAATTAGACCTAGCGACGAAGATTGAAAACAAGCTGACATGCACAATCAACAATCAAGTCGGCCAAAGTTCGCTGAAGCAAATGCTGGCACTGTTAGACCAAGCTGATTTGGTGATCGCCCCCGACACTGGCCCTGCTCATATGGCCAATGCAGTCAATACACCGGTTATTGGTTTGTATGCCCACCACAACCCTGAACGCACTGGGCCTTATCAATATCGCCAGTATGTGGTGTCTGCTTATGAAGACGCAATTCAAGCTGAGACGGGGAAATCTGCAGCTCAGCTTAGCTGGCGTGCCCGTGTCAAAGACAAAAACGCCATGGAGCGCATTCAACCTCAGCAAGTCATCGCCATGTTTGATAAAGTAACCACAGAACTCCATTTACAATAAACTCCGAGAGACTTCAGAGGTACCACAGTGAGTAAACCAACCATTGCCGTCGCACTTATCGTTAAGAACGAAGCGCAGCACCTGAAAGCTTGTTTAGAAACCGTTCACGACTGGGTAGACGAGATTGTGGTACTGGACTCTGGGAGTACAGACAATACCGAACAGATTGCACGCCGTTTTACGGACAAGTTTTACGTCAATCCTGAATGGCCTGGCTTTGGCCCTCAGCGCCGCTTGGCTCAGTCCTACGTTGAGTCGGATTACGTCCTTTGGTTAGATGCCGATGAGCGTGTTACTCCTGAGCTCAAGCAAAGCATTTTAGATTCAGTGAGTGAAAACAAGGCTGATACCATTTATCAAACGGCGCGTCTAAGCTGGGTATTTGGACGCTATATCCGTCATTGTGGCTGGTATCCCGATCGTGTATTGCGCTTATACCCAACCACGTTAACGCAATACAATGACGCTCTGGTCCATGAAAAAGTCGAAGTGACGAAAACCATGAAAGTCGAAAACTTGAATGGAGATTTGATTCACTTTACCTATAACGACATGAATCACTACTTAGTGAAGTCGGCGGGCTATGCCAAAGCCTGGGCTGAACAGCGCGAGAAAAAAGGTAAGAAAAGCAGCATCTCACAAGGCATTTTGCACGCATTAGGCTGCTTCTTGAAAATGTATGTTGTTAAAGCCGGCTTTCTTGATGGCAAGCAAGGCTTCTTGCTCTCTCTGCTTTCAGCACATTCTACTTTTGTGAAATATGCGGATCTGTGGGTTCGCAGTGAAACGGACAAGATGCCAGATAAATTCTAATCTTGTTAATTCAGCTTACGGCTTATCCATGGTTGTAACTCTCTCGAGACCACATCTATATCAATTCTGGCCATATTTTCCTGACTGGCTTTATCTTCTGCCTCTGGTGGGCAAAAAGCGATATGGTTGCCTGCCGAGTTAATTGGTTTCCAGCGCAGCGGTGTCGCTGAACGCTTACTTGGAAAAAAGCCAACGGTCGGTACATCTATCGCCGCCGCGATATGCAAGGGCCCAGTAGAACCTGCAATAAACAAGTCGGCACAAGCAATAGAACAAGAGAAATCGACCAAGCCATCGTTCTTGTCGTACACCACCGAGGCTCTGCCCTTTTCTTTCAGTAGGTTATGTAACTCAGCCGCTTTCTGCTCTTCTCCCGGCCCAGCCGTCAGTATAATTTCAAACGGCTCCGGCATATCGCAGATTAACTGAGTGTATTGCTGTAGAGATAAGTTATTGGCTGAACCACCGCTACCGGTATGAACGAACACCCATTGCTTCTCTACGTTCAAATTCAATTGTTGTGAGAGCTTGTGCTTTTGTTGCTGTATATCGTCAACTGAGAAAGAGAGATAAGGTGCGCTAGGCTCAGCCACCGCTTGACCAATATCCGTTAAAAACGCACGCACTAAGTCTAGGTTGTATTCGTATTCTGGCTTTGCTGATTGTGAACGCTTTTGCTTGATACGCTTGTTATAAAAGATCTGTGCTAGCTTTGTCGCTGGAGCAAGACGGTAAGGGATTTTCGCTTTCCAGACCAATTTCGCGTTATATGTCGTAGAGAAAAGGTTGATGGATGCATCAAAGCGCTCCGCTTTTATTTGCTCAATCAAAGTCGATTGCGCGTGCTTAGAACCCTTCTTCGTTGGATCAACCAGCACTTTATCAATCCAAGGACACAGCTCTGCCAGCGCTACCGTGTAATTAGGTACCAGCGCTGTAATCTGACAATCCGGCATCGAAGCTTTCAGCATCGCGAAACTGGGCCAAGCCAGCATAAAGTCGCCTATTTTGTCGTTACGAACCACCAGTATCTTTTTCATTACTTTTCCTAACTCTCAATCTTTGCTCCCAATGATAACGGCTAAGTTGGGTAAATGTGAGCCTTTTTGTTACCATTAAGCGATATAAAAGAATCATTTGAGTAACTGACTGTGAGCAAAAAACGCCTTTCCCGAGTGATCTATCCAGGAACCTTTGATCCGATTACCAATGGCCATTTAGATTTAATCGAACGTGCGGCAGATATGTTTGATGAAGTGATCATTGCTGTTGCTGCCAGCCCAAGTAAGAACACCATGTTTACGCTAGAAGAGCGCGTAACTTTTGCACAGCAGGTGACTCAGCATTTGGACAATGTAAGCTCGAAGGGATTTTCGGGTTTGATGGTCGACTTTGCGAAGCAAGAAAATGCGAACGTTCTTATCCGTGGTTTACGTACCACCGTAGACTTTGAGTACGAATTTGGTTTAACCAATATGTATCGTAGACTGATGCCCGGATTAGAAAGCGTTTTCCTCACACCCGCGGAAGAGCACGCATTTATCTCCTCGACCATAGTCCGTGAAGTGGCTATTCATGGAGGGGATGTCACCAACTTTGTGCCTAAAGCGGTAGCTGAGGCATTGAAAAACAAAGCGAAAGTCTAATTTTAATAGAGATATAGAGCTGACATGAAACCTCAGCTCTATATTTAACTATTTCTGACAATGGCGACAAAAAAACGTATTGCGCTGACCAATTTTCTGCTCTTCAATCGCTTCGCCACAGCTAGGACAGGCTTCACCAGCTTTGCCATAAATTTGCAGCTCTTGAGCAAAATAGCCCGGTTTACCATCCGCCTGAGCAAAATCTTTTAATGTTGTTCCGCCCTGCTTAATGGCCGTATCGAGCACCTGTTTAATCTCTTTAACCAAACGTTGCCACTCTTTCGCCGTTAGCGTGCCTGCTGATCGTGTCGGATGGATACGTGCACTAAACAATGACTCATTAGCGTAGATATTTCCTACCCCAACTACGACTTTGTTATCCATAATGAACTGCTTCACCGCGACACGCTTATTCTTTGCCTTATCCGCGATGTATTGCGCATCAAAGTCTTCCGTTAGCGGCTCTGGCCCCATATGGCCCAAGGCATCATGTTCACCATCTTCGGTCCACAACCAAGCCCCAAAACGTCTGGGATCGTTATAACGTAGTACCTTGCCATTGGTCAGCTTTAAGTCGACATGATCGTGTTTTCCCGGCTCCATGTCTGCATCCAGTACACGTAAAGACCCCGACATACCCAAATGCACAATCGCGCTACCTACATCGGTTTCAATCAGCAAGTATTTAGCACGGCGAGAAATACTGCGGATCACCTGACCTTCCATCTTCTTTAGCTCATGTGGGATATCCCAGCGCAGCTTGGGGGTGCGAAAAGTCAGCTTGGCAACGGTTTGTCCAGCTAAATGAGGAGTGATCCCCATACGGCTGACTTCAACTTCAGGTAATTCAGGCATAGTGGTATGGCAATTAATAACTCAGGGCGTTTAAGGTAGCAGATATTCTGGATCAACTGAAACGGCTATCCATTGATCCTGCCAGTTTTTCAACAACCAGAATTGTGGGGTTTGATAGAAGGTGATCCTTTGAGGCTCTTCTTGATCGCGATACCAAACTTCAATCGTCTGTGGTGAGGTCAATTGAGGCTTCAATCCATCAAAAGTGTCCTGATCAACTTCGGTCCCAACTAAGCCCGACCAGCGTTCAACTAGCTCCTGTGGTGAAAGGCTACTTTGCTTAGTCAAACTCCACTCACCGTTCAAGTGCTCCAGTGACCAGTCAGAAAAATGCAGTGCTTTCAACTCCGCCGACGGATTGAGCAAATAAGGATAAGGACTAACTTCAGCGACCGGTTCGTCATCAATCAAATAGGTTTTGATGATAGTCGGCAAATTGAGGATCGCGATGAAAGCGATGATGCCCAATATCATGATGTTGTTCCAGCGACGCCGCCGTGAAGTAGAAACACGCATGAACTTTGATTTCCCTGTAGGTAACTATAAGAAAAGGTAGCAGAAAACAGGAAAGAGGGAAATGAGCGGAGGTAGGCTAGACTGTGAAGCCTTTTGGGAATTTCAGGTAATAAAAAACCCAGCGAGAACGCTGGGTTTCTAATTCAGACTTCTGTTTAGAAGCTTCAAAGAAGAAATCAATTACTTGATTTTAGCTTCTTTGTACATAACGTGCTGGCGAACAACTGGATCAAACTTTTTGATCTCAAATTTGCCTGGCATGTTACGTTTGTTCTTGTCAGTAGTGTAGAAGTGACCAGTACCTGCAGAAGATACTAGACGGATTTTCTCACGTACGCCTTTCTTTGCCATTGCCTATTTCCTCTTAAACGTTTTCGCCGTTTGCGCGAATGTCAACAAGAACAGCATCGATGCCCTTCTTATCGATGATACGCATACCTTTAGCAGATAGACGTAGTTTAACAAAACGTTTTTCGCTCTCTACCCAGAAACGATGAGTTTGTAGGTTCGGCAGAAAACGACGCTTAGTAGCATTGCGTGCGTGTGAACGGTTGTTACCCGTTACTGGACGCTTACCAGTTACTTGGCATACTCGTGACATGAATGTCTTCTCCAAAATCGTTTCAGCTCGATATCAACCTTGGTGGCCGAACCTCTCAGTTTCTAAATATAGAAGTTTGAGGTCTTATACCGCTATGGAAACCCATACAAGGCTATCAAAGGTCGCGCATTATACTAACTTGACTAGCATTGCTCAAGACCCGAACAGATCCTTTTTCAAGGTTTTCGTGATCTTTTTTAGGCAGAGCTGATAATAGTTCAAAAAATGTCGGGGGATTGTAGCAGAATTCGCGCAACTCACAACAAATAATGTGATTTAAATCCATCCACGCTCAGCGAAGGAAATTACATCGCCATCTCCAACCACAAAATGATCGAGAATTCGAATGTCGACCAAAGCCAGCGCATCACTGATACGCTGGGTGATTCTGCGATCAGCCTGACTCGGTTCCGCCACCCCTGATGGATGATTATGAGCAAGAATCAAAGCCGCTGCATTATGCTCCAATGCCCGCTTCACAACCTCTCGGGGATATATAGATGCGGCGTCTATGGTTCCTTCAAACATCACTTCATCCTTGATTACCCGATGTTGATTATCAAGAAACAATATATAGAAAGCTTCCCGCTGGCGATCGCGCAACATGCTAGAAAGATAAAGCTTGGTCTGCTGAGGGCTGGTTAACGCTTCGCCACGTTGTAAGGTTTCGCTTAGGTAGCGCTGTGTCATCTCAAGCACGGCTTGCAGCTGGACATATTTGGCTTCTCCCAGCCCTTTGTGCTGACAGAACTCCTCTTTGCTCGCCGCAAATAAGCTGCGTAGCGAACCGAGATCCTTAAGCAGTTTGTCTGATAACTGGAGTACATTCATGCCCTGCGTACCAGTGCGAAGAAAAATCGCTAACAGCTCCGCATCGGTGAGCGATTGTGGACCTCGGCTGAGCAGTTTTTCTCTTGGCATCGACTCTCTAGGCAACATGTAAACACTTATCCTTAAGACAATAAATAGGGTGGTATTAGCTTAAACTTTCTTATTCACTCACTGGCGAGCAAAAGAATTATCTTCGTCGCAGTGAAAGATTTTCTGTAAATGATAGGTATATAAAGAAGCAATAACGAGAAAGGCAAAAGCGCACGGAATCTGCAACAACACTTTCCATTTCTAGAGTCTCAATTGGCTGCGTGGTAATCTACTCGCAGTATTTTTTAAGGATGATCATCATGCAAACACTCGCGGGCAAAAAGATCCTACTTGGTATCGGTGGTGGTATTGCCGCTTATAAATGTGCCGACCTGACGCGTCGTCTGATTGAACGTGGCGCTGAAGTTCAGATTGTTATGACTAAAGCCGCAAAAGAATTCATTACACCACTGACAATGCAGGCGGTCTCCGGACGTCCAGTCTCCGATAGCTTATTGGATCCGGCGGCAGAAGCCTCTATGGGCCATATTGAGCTGGCTAAATGGGCGGATTTGGTCTTACTTGCACCAGCCACCGCTGATCTAATTGCACGCATGGCAGCGGGCATGGGCAATGATTTACTCACCACACTGGTACTTGCGACCGATGCTCCAATCGCAGTCTCTCCGGCCATGAACCAACAGATGTATCTCAATCAAGCAACACAAGAGAACATTGCGACGCTAGAGCGACGTGGCATGCACATCTGGGGACCAGCAGCCGGTGAACAAGCCTGTGGCGATGTCGGCCCTGGCCGAATGTTAGAACCAATGCAACTGGTGGGATTGTGCGAACAGTTCTGGGGCGACAAACCTCTCAAAGGTAAATCAGTATTAATTTCTGCTGGGCCAACCCGTGAAGCCATCGACCCAGTACGTTACATCACTAACCACAGCTCAGGGAAAATGGGCTTCTCATTAGCGGAAGCAGCGGCTCAGCTCGGTGCAACGGTCACGTTAGTCGCAGGCCCGGTGAATCTTAAAACACCAGCTGGTTCGCAGCGCATTGATGTGGCGAGCGCAGAAGATATGTATAACGCCGTAATGGACAAGGCTTGTGAGCATGATGTTTTCATCAGCTGCGCAGCCGTGGCGGATTATCGCCCACAAGCGGTTTCAGATCAGAAAATTAAGAAGACGGATGACAGCGAACAAATGACCATCACTATGGTCAAAAACCCTGATATTGTCGCTTCAGTGGCCGGTATGACTCAACAGCGCCCATTTACCGTTGGTTTTGCCGCAGAAACTCAGGATGTAGAACATTACGCTCGAACTAAGCTGACCAAGAAAAATCTCGATATGATTTGTGCCAACGATGTCTCAGTAGAAGGACAAGGCTTCAACAGCAACGACAATGCGATTAACCTATACTGGAAAGATGGTGAGCAATCACTTACCCTTGCATCAAAACAACAAATTGCGAAGCAGATACTTACAATTATCGCCGCAAAGTTAGACAATTAAGTCGCTATTCTAACAATCAGAAATTCGTCTATTCCGCCCATCTTAGCCTGCTAAGTTGGGCGAATGCCTGTGTCTATGGGCATCAACAGTGGTAACAAAAGGAACACGTTCATGGCCGGAACAAGAAAAAGCAACCGCCGGGAAGAAATCTTACAAGCACTCGCACAAATGCTCGAATCTAACGATGGTGGTTCTCGCATCACCACCGCCAAGCTAGCGAAACGCGTCGGCGTATCAGAAGCGGCGCTATATCGACATTTCCCGAGCAAAGCTCGCATGTTTGAAGGCTTGATCGAGTTCATTGAAGAATCCTTGATGTCGCGCATCAACCGTATACTGGATGAAGAAAAAGATACCCTGACCCGCATTCGTCTGGTGTTGCAACTGATTCTGGCCTTTGCTGAACGTAACCCTGGGCTTACGCGTATCCTTTCTGGACACGCACTAATGTTTGAGAATGAGCGACTGAGAGAGCGCATCAATCAACTGTTTGAACGCATTGAAACGTCTATTCGTCAAATTCTGCGTGAACGTAAGCTCAGAGAAGGTAAGTCCTTCCCTGTGGACGAAACCATTCTGGCCGCTCAGCTTCTTGGGCAAGTAGAAGGCAGCTTGAACCGTTTCGTACGCTCAGACTTTAAATATCAACCGACCGCCAACTTTGAAGAATACTGGTCACTGTTGAGTGCACAGATTAAGTAATCACTATGAGCAAAAAAAATACCGTCGAAAAGCCTAAGTTTACTCCAGCCCTACTCCACCCTAAATATTGGGGCGTATGGTTTGGGTTTGGTTTACTGGCCCTGACCGTCAACCTTCTGCCTTATGCATTACTGCTTAAAATCGGCCGAGGTATCGGTGCGTTGGGTATGAAGTTAGGTAAATCCCGAGTCAAAATCGCCAAGCGTAACCTTGAGCTGGCTTTTCCTGAGATGGAAGCCAAAGAGGTCGACCACATGGTCGTAGAGAACTTCAAAAACACCGGTATGGCTTTGATCGAAACGGGCATTACTTGGTTTTGGCCGACTTGGCGTTTCAAGCGTATTTTGATTGCGAAAGATATCAAAGAGCTACAGCGGCTCAACGATGAAGGTAAGGGTGTGCTGCTCTGTTGTGTGCATGCGCTGAACTTAGAAATTACCGCTCGTGCATTTGGTGTACTGGGTTTACCTGGATACGGCGCTTACCGCCCCCACACAAACCCAGCTTACGAGTTCATCCAATATAGAGGACGCACACGTAACGGCAACCAACTCATCTATCGTCGTGATCTTAAACAGATGGTGCGCGTTTTGCGCCAAGGCCATCGCCTGTTCTACCTACCAGATCAGGACTACGGCCATAATAAATCTGTGTTCGTGCCTTTCTTTGCTGTCGAAGAAGCTTGTACAACAACAGGAACCAGCATCCTTGCTTACACTAGTAAGAGTGCCATCGTGCCAGGTTCTGGATTCCGTAACCAAAACGGCAAATACGAAATCATGGCCGATAAGTCTATCGACCAAGATTTTCCGCAAAAAGATGAAACGGCGGCCGCAGCCTACATGAATAAATTCGTCGAAGAGATTATCATGCGCGCTCCGGAACAGTGGATGTGGCTACACAAGCGATTCAAATCGCTGCCAGACCACTCTCTTACTAACTCAAGATATCAATAACATAGGTGCTGCTTTCAATGAGCAACAACGATAAAAATAGCATCGATAAACATTTGCATAACCCAACCTTTGAGTGGGCATTTTTACACCCTAAACACTGGGGGACGTGGCTGGGCATTTTATTTGCCGCCTTGTTGGCCTTTATTCCATACCGCTGGCGCGATAGCTTGGCGCGAAAACTGTCTGTATTTGTGGTACGCAAAAATGGTCGTGTTGTCCGTCGTGCACGAGTGAACCTAAAGTACTGTTTTCCTGAAAAGTCAGACCAAGAGCGTCAGGATATTCTGGAAGAGACTTTTGTTAAGGCAGCTCAGTACCTGTTTGGCTATTCTGAGTTTCTGGTACGCTCTACCAAGCACAACCAAGAACGAGGTGTCATGATTGGCGAAGAGAACATCTTGCCGCTGCTCGATGCGGGGGAGAAAGTGATCATCTTAGCGCCTCACGCTTGGGCAGTTGATTACCCAGCAGTGATGCTGGCTGCAAAGGGCTACAAAGTCACCACCATCATGAAGCCGCAGCGCAACCCAATCGGCGATTGGCTAATGCAAGTACAGCGCATGCAATATGGCGGTCGTATCTTCGCCCGTGAAGCGGGGGTAAAACCTTTCGTACGCTCAATTAAAGACGGTTATCTTGGCTACTGGTTACCAGACGAAGACTTCGGCGCCGCCAACTCGGTATTTGTCCCATTCTTTGGTACGGAGAAAGCGACTCTAAAAGGCTTTGGTAAAATGGCACGCCTATCGAAAGCCAAGGTGTTTCCAGTTTTACCTGCTTACAACGACAAATCAGGTAAGTACGAAGTACATATTCTGCCAGCCTTGGAAAACTTCCCGACAGGCGATGAAGAAGCCGATGCGCGAGCAATGAACCAAGCGATCGAAGATTTGGTCAGACCGCATCCTGAACAATACATGTGGAATCTGTCGTTATTAAAAACGCAGCGAGACGGAAGCGAAATCTACGATAACTCTCACTAGAGCAATACAAGCTCGCGAGAGGCAAGAAACAAAAAGGGTTGATGCATGTGCATCAACCCTTTTTAATATTTGCAGATCGAGGTTCAGTCACTTACTACTGGCTATGGCTAAACCTCTTCCATAGCGCTCTGTTAGATGCCGTATTCAGCACGATAAGCTTTTACCGCTTCAAGGTGCTCGGTTGCATTCCCTTTCTCTTCAAGATAAGTCACTAAGTCACCCAAGCTAACAATGGAGATCACTGCGCAGCCAAAGTCACGCTCGACTTCTTGAATCGCAGACAGCTCACCTTTGCCTTTTTCCTGACGGTCAATCGCCACCAATACACCAGCCAAGTCTGCACCGTTTGCCTTAATAATTTCCATCGACTCACGGATTGCTGTACCCGCGGTAATTACATCATCAACCAGCATGATGCGGCCTTCCAGCGCACTGCCGACCAGATTGCCGCCTTCGCCGTGGTCTTTCGCCTCTTTGCGGTTAAAGCAATAAGGCGTGTCAATCTCGTGATGATCCGCTAATGCAACGGCTGTGGTCGTCGCAATTGGAATCCCTTTGTATGCTGGGCCAAACAAAACATCAAACTCGATGCCAGAATCTGCCAGCGCAGCGGCATAGAATCGACCTAAACGCGCCAAATCTCGGCCCGTGTTGAAAAGACCAGCGTTAAAGAAGTACGGGCTCTTACGACCTGACTTTAAAGTAAACTCACCAAACTTCAGTACTTCTTTCTCTAGTGCAAACTCAATAAATTCACGCTGGTATGCTTTCATCACTTTCTCTCTAAATAAAAGGTCTAGTTTTCTAGACGGTTTATAAACAGGTCAAAACTTCGCCTGAGCCAAGCCTTGATAAAAAAATAGCTTCCTTTTTAGGGGAAGCTATTTAACAAAAATTAATTTTCTAACGCCGCCTTCTGCGCCGCTACAATCTCGGTGATCCCTTTGGTCGCCGACTCCAATAACTTCATCAGCTCAGCATGGGTGAACGGTTCGCCCTCTGCGGTACCTTGAACTTCGATCATGCGGCCGTCTTCCGTCATAACCACGTTCATATCCGTGTCAGCGGCAGAGTCTTCGACATACTCTAGGTCACACAATACGTCTTCACCCAGGATACCGACTGAAACGGCAGCGACATGGCCTTTCATCGGGTTTTTCTTCAGCTTACCGTTCTCAATTAGGTGTTGGAACGCATCGGCCATTGCCACGCTTGCGCCTGAAATCGATGCAGTACGTGTACCGCCATCAGCCTGAATTACGTCACAGTCTACAGTCACCATAATCTCACCCATCGCTTCTAGGTCGACCACGGCACGAAGGCTACGTGCAATCAGGCGTTGGATTTCCATGGTACGACCGCCCTGTTTACCACTTGCCGCTTCACGACGCATACGTGAATGCGTTGAACGTGGCAACATGCCGTATTCAGCCGTCACCCAGCCCTTGCCCTGACCTTTTAGCCAACGTGGCACGTTCTCTTCAACGGTCGCATTACACAATACTTTTGTATTGCCGAATTCCACTAAAACTGAGCCTTCAGCGTAAGCCGTGTAATTACGAGTGATTTTGATTGGGCGAATTTGATCCGCCTGACGGTCATTTGGACGCATGGGCATCTACCTTAGTTATCTACCTAACGAGAGGGGGAGACGAATTTGGTTGGAGCAGGATTCTAGCAGAAAGCGGGATATCGGGAAAGCATCCCATCTGCGTTACATTCCAAATCTCGTGCATTCTGCTACTATTGCAACGCGTTATTTTCGAAGATGATGAAATAGGAAAATTCGATGATCTACAGTATGACCGCCTACGCACGTAAAGAAGTGAAAGGCGATTGGGGTACCGCTGTTTGGGAAATCCGCAGTGTGAACCAACGTTACCTAGAAACCTACTTCCGCCTGCCGGAACAGTTCCGAGGTTTAGAGCCCGTTCTTCGTGAGCGTTTTCGCAAGCGCCTAGCACGCGGTAAAGTGGAATGTGCGTTGCGCTTTGAAGCTAACCCAGCAGCAAAAGGCGAGCTGAGCATTAACGAAGGTTTGGCACAGCAAGTGATCAACGCCGCTAGCCAAGTGATGAAGATGACTGGTGATGAAAGCCGTCTTAACCCATTCCAGATCATGAACTGGCCGGGCGTGATGGAAACTTCTGAGCAGGACATGGATGCGGTAAACAAAGATTTGTTGGCGGCTTTTGACCAAGCAGTAAGCGAATTCATCGAAGCCCGTGGCCGTGAAGGCGAAAACATGAAGGCGCTGATTGAACAGCGTTTATCAGCCATTACTGACGAAGTGGTCAAAGTTCGTGCACGCATGCCGGAAATTCTCGATTGGCAACGTGAGCGCCTGTTTGCCAAATTTGAAGAAGCTAAGGTTGAACTCGACCCTTCACGAGTTGAACAAGAACTGATCTTATTAGCGCAAAAGTCAGACGTAGCAGAAGAGCTGGACCGCTTGGACTCTCACGTTAAAGAAGCGACTAATATCCTGAAAAAAGGCGGCGCATGTGGCCGTCGTCTCGACTTTATGATGCAAGAGTTCAACCGTGAATCGAACACGCTCGCCTCTAAGTCTATCAGCACTGACATCACCGCATCTGGCGTGGAACTGAAAGTTCTGATTGAGCAGATGCGAGAGCAGATCCAGAATATTGAGTAATAGCTAAACGATTAGTTACTATGCTTAAGGGCCCTCAATACTATGCGGGCCTTATAAATATCTTTGCTTCAGCACTAAAAACAAAGTAAGAGAAACTGCTGAATTGAATATCTATTAGGTAATAGCTGCCCTATCTCACTTTTCTACTGAAAACAACTCCAATTACCACAATGTATCAGGCTACATCGTAGCCCTAGTACCGTATAGTTTAACAATACATTCCCGTGGCTGATACCGTTGGAGTTTTTTTGCTTCTGGTCACGAGAAAGGCTTCTGTGGGTGGATTGGGTGGTTAAGGGAAGAGGGACGCCACTCGGATGAGTGGCGTTAGCACAAAGCTTACAAAGTCACATATTATCTGATTAAGACCGAGCTTGATGCTCTTTCCAGATATCACCGGGGACGCTATACGTATCGGCTTCTTCCTTCGTTAAAGAACTGATACTTCTCATATACAAACCACTCCAAGTGTTATCTTTTTCAATATAAGCAAAATCTATATGCAACTTGCCTTCATTTGTAACAGTAACTTTACAGTGAGTCCAACGTTCTTGAGCAAATATGGGGTGTTGTTGAAGGAGCTCTAATTGTTTGGAGATCAATCGTATTACATCACGTGGATTGCAACCAAATTCATGCCATGCTTCATTACCATTATCATCTAACCATGAGTACGCATACTCTGTAAATGTGTCGAAAAGTTGGCATTGGAAGTACGCTTCTAACGCATCTTCTGGAAAAATCGACCAAATTAGACTTCCTATTTCCTGATAAATTCGTTGTGGGTCTTGTACTTCAATCTCACTCACTGTATTACATCCTCACGTTTTTAATCACACGTTCTTTTTCTATTCCATTATTGATTTTATATGTTACAACAATTTCATCTGGTCGCTTACTGCTTCCTGTATATACTGGTTTAATATCCACCTTAACAACACTCCCCCTATCTAGCTCATTTCTCCATATTCTCTCTAGGCTGCCCCACTCACCACCAGAACCATTTACCTTTTTGTTCATAGGTACATAATTAATCTGCTCACCTAGTCCATCGAACATAGACGCAATGAGATGTCCTCCGTGATCATCCTCTAAACCATCTTTTATACCGCCTGTCTTACCAGCTTGCCGTTGCTGATAAGTATTTCTATCTCTTCGTACTAGTTCTGTTAAATCCGTTGAAACCGAATCTACTCGTCCCAACTCATCTGTTTTATACAAGCTATCACTTGTTTTATAGTTCGTATTTGGCTCTGGGTTGTTTAGGAACTTATTCCACCCACCTTTTTGCCCCGGAGTAGTTTCAATAACAGTCCGCCCTGTATCTTGTTCGATAGAAACCCTCGCTATATTCTCGGCACCATATTTATCTTCAAGAGCGTTCTTTGCTTCATCTGATATGTAGAAGCCTTGATTTCCATTAGGCTTGCGAGTTGTTGAATCACTGATTATCTCAGTAGTATCACTGGCTTTAGGCTTTAACTTGACTGTAATATTCGCGCCATTACTGCCAAATGTTCCTTGTTCTGCCTTTACCTCAACTCTTTTAAGAGTATCAACTGCATTTTTATACCCAATGTACAAATCATCCAAGCCAGCCTTAGTCGCGTCAGTAACATCCACTTTCCAGCTCTTTAAGGAAGCAACCAGCTCATCCTTACTCTTAAGCACGACACCTTTAGTAAGTAGAACTTGTGCTATGTCTGGTCCAAGTTGAGCTACACCCACAACACCCGCTAACGCTGAAGGAGCACCCGCGGCAGTATATGCTGTATCCCAATTATCCTTGATGGCATTAACACGTTCACTTGTTGATGGGTCCAAGAGCATGTCGGAGACACCTAATGATGTGATATTCAAAGTGGCTCTTTTAAATGCTTCCCTTTGCTCATCATCAGGACCAATCATGAAGTCATTAATCTTAGCTTCATTGTTCTCCAAGAATTTAGTGATTTCTGGACTCACGCCTTGCTTGTTTAGTTGCTCGGTTACATACCTCATTTTAGACGTAGAAGATGCGCCCGAATTTGCCAACGGTCCATAGGTCATAATATGGGTGACATTTTCCAGCAGGTTGTTCATTTCATCCAGAGACAGCTTCTTAGTATTAGGGTCGGTTGCCATTAACTGCGCAAATCGACCATACCCGCCATCTCTAACCGTTTCGAAATCCAGTTGCCCTACAGGAACATTCTTAACTGTCTCCCAGTTATTTCTAACCAGAGCAGAGTCGTTACCAATATGTGAGTTAGTATTGCCTTTATTAACCTTGCCAAGACCGCTGTTCTCTAGTGCAAATTCGTAGTTACCTTCAGCATAGCTACCTACCAGTTCAGCGTAGTTTTCTCCTTGATCTCCTTTATCCCCGATGATGCCTTGCTTCTCTAATCCGTGAGTAACTTCATGAGCCAGAGTGTTCATATAGTCTTGAGCATTTTTCATTGCCTTATCATTCAGAACAATGTTACTGCCCTTGTCGCCTGTATAGTGCGCACCACCAATCGATTTATTAACTGCAATAACCAAGGCACTCTCGATGGAAATACCGAATACTTCTGAGTAGGCAACAGCGTAATCATTGATGGCTGTTTGCTTCTGCTCAGCGGTAGCACTGTCGAGGTTATTGATATTGACCGCTGCATCACCGTTGTTTTGAGCAATTAATAACTGAACATCCAGCTCTTTCTGCACGACGTTCATGTGCTCAAAGGTATCAGCGAGTGTGACTGAGTCTTTTAGGGCGATATCGGCAAGTGATTGTCCCGCTAACTCAGTCCGCTTCATATCCTCCGCGATCTGTTGGCGCCCACCCTTACTCAACAACCGATGATCAACCGTAACATCGATATCTCCCTGCTGACGGTCAACACTAAACAAGTCTTTATCTGTATGTTCAATGTCGCGATTTAAGCGTGAGGTGTCGTCGGAGTTTTCTGAGTCCGCGATGGTTAACTGACCTTGCCCTATGGTCGCTAGGGTCTTAGATTTGCTGTAACCCGACGTATTCTTGTATTGAACAGACGTTGAATTATTGGTTGAATCCAGTTCACCGTCATTTACTCCGACACTCGTGTTTAACCCCATGCTTCTATTTTGGTTGTAACTGGTGTTCGAAAGGTCGGCGTAAGTGAAGGAGCCTGTGGATAGGTTAAGCTGACCACTGTCTTTGCCCTCATCGTCTAGAGCTGCAATGGTGGCGCCTTTAATATCCGTGTTGCCCGTCACCTGCACATCAGCATAACCACCTGAAGTAAGGCTAGTTAATACTGTTTGCTTGGAGCGAGCCCGTCCATTTGATGCATTAAAGCCACCATTTGCACCCTTCACATCGCCAGCACTACTTACCTCTTCCAGCATACCTTCAGGCAGAACTCCAGCTCCGTCAGCCATATCACCACCGCCCAAAGACAAACCGGTACTGAAACCACTGCCACGCTGGCTAGAACTATGACGGTCTTGCACTGAGGTGATATTCAGGTCTCCGCCAACATTCACCACCAAACTGTCGTGGGCCGCGACGTTAGCACCATTCACATTGGTATCGGCTTGCGAGGTAATAGCAATATGCTGCCCACTCAACTTGCTATTGGTGTGTGTCGTCGCTGTTGTTGTTTCTTCACTACGGTTGGAACTGCCCGTGAGGTTTATTCCTGATGATGCTCCATACACGGTGAGAGAAGCACCTATAGAGCCAGATTCTGTTTGAGACTGGCGATGGTAAGTGTCTTGAGATGCTTCTAAATTGACCTCATTGGCGGCTACCGTCAGGCTCTCTTTAGCCTCAACTATCGAGCCCCGCACTAAGGCTTGATCGCCGTTTTTCTGTCCTGCGTTTAATACGACATTCTGACCTGACAGATTTGACCCAATTGACGTAGTCTGCTGCGTGGTAGAATCAGTTTGGCTAGCTTGAATATCAAGGTGAAGACCCGCATTAAACCCATAAGTAGCGGCACTTTGTGATGCAGCCGCGCTCTGCTGAGCAAGTAGTGTTGTCTTGGATGTGACATCTTCAGCCGCTAAGGCAACCCCTGAGACATACCAAGCTTCATCACTCTTAACGTCAGACACTAAATCACGAAGTTCTTCCACATCTTCAAATGAGACACCCGGCTTGTTGTCAGAATACTCTTGCTCTAGACGCGCTAGGGTTGAAGAAAGTGAATCGAGTCCTTTTTTGTACTGCTTATAGTCTTGCTGCGCTTTCTTAAGACGCTTGGTTGAGTCTTTTAATGCTTCGGCTGCTTTGGCTACTTCCGCAGCCTGATGCTGAACCACCAAACTGACTTCTGCCGAACCATGTATTTCTTCTTTCTGCTCGTTGAACTGATCGACGACTTCTTTGACGATGATGCTATCTTTCGCCTCTAGGTTTAGATCCCCTATGCGATCACTATCTGCATCTGCGCGTAAGTCTGAGCCTTCAACCCGAATGTCTGACTCTGCAGATAAAGATAAATTACCCCTCGATGTAATAGCGCTGCCTTGATGGCGTATCTCTTCGCTTTGTGTGGTAACTTTATCGTATTTTGCTTCTCCCAATGTGACTTTAAGGGTACCGTCATCAAAGCTAATTCCCTGATTAAAGTCGCCCAGGCCGACAGATAGTTTTTCTTCGCTTTCGAAGCGAGAAATAGATTCCTTCGCTGAAAGTACTTCAACATTACCCGTGTCTGCCTTTAGCGAAGCATCTTGCCCAGAAGTGAGGCTTGAACCCACCACTTTAATCGAACCTGCCTCAACATTTAGGTTACCGCCAGCCGAAATTTGACTTGCTTGTGCAGTTGAAGATTGCCCACCTTGACGCTTTTTCTCCATTTCAAACAAGTTACCGCCACTCAGGAAGGAAGATTTCTCATCCCACTGCTGACTCTGCTTCAAGACCTCACCGGCTGCCACTAACACATCGTCAATGGCGTTCAAATTAACGTCACCCCCGCTAGTCACTTCACTCGCCAGAACACCAATACTCTGACCTGAAGTAACAGAGACATCGCCAGAGTTAATCACATAACTGCTATTGAGTAGGGTCGCATCATCGATACTTCCTTTGCGATGACCGCTTAATCCACCAAAGCCTTTCTTGATTGACTCGTGACGTTCATATGTTTTATATGACTGAGCAGCTAATGTGACATCGCCATCTGCTGTTAGGCTGACCTGTTCTTGAGCATTGAGCTCTGAACCAATCAAACGGATATCGCTGTCGCCACCTGGAGTCAAAGTTGAATCTAGGTTTTGTGCCGTCAGTGTGATGTCCTCACCAGCCGCAATAGCGCTTCCTTTCGCCTTCTCATGATAGGTTTCGTTGATTGTGGTCTTGCTTCGGCCAAATGATTTCTTACTTACCGTTTTATCAAAGTGATATTGGCTATCATTAACGGCAAGTACATTGATATCCTGTTTCGCTTTCAGCGAAGCCGAGCCTTCGGCCATGATCTGGCTTCCAGATAAAGTGATATCTGACCCCGAAGTCACGACGACATCAGAGCCACTTAATGAAGACCCTTGATGACTTATCGAACGGTTTAATTCTGAATAACCAGAGCGATACAGGTGATCTGATTGTAGATTCTTTGCTGTCTGAACCGTCACATCCCCGATGGCGTGTACGTTCAAGTCCCCAATAGCACTAATCTCACTGGCAGTGACAGAAACATCACGCCCAGCGACTATAGATAGTTGACCACCTGAACCAATGCTAGAACCAATATGTTCTGTCGTTTTCTCTCCAACGCGTTTATGTCCTAGATCTACATCAAACGCATGTGTATTGGCTTTAGTATCCAGAACAATATCTTGAACTGCAGCCAGAGAAACATCGCCACCCGCAGAGATTGACGCAGCGATGTTCTCGATGTTTTCTCCTGCATTAATACTCAGAGCATTGCCAGAACCAATGTTGGCAGTACGACCAATATCTGTGAAAACACTTTCTCCTCCACCATGCATTGCGCGGAGCTCTTTCACTAAAGTTTCATTGATCACGCTGCCAGATGAGCTGGTTAGGGCAAGATTCTCACCTAAAATATCACCGCTGAGGTTCAGGATATCGTTCTCGGCTGTTAGCGATACGTTACCACCACGTATCGTTCCTCTCTTGTTGCTAATCCCATCTTGGCTAACGACTTTTAGTGAGTCGAAGCCCACTATTTCACCAGAATTGTCTAGGTCACCAGATTGAATGTTTGTATGAGTGGCAGCGATTTGTGCTCCAGAAACAATATGGTTCTTCGTCACTTCAGCAAGATACAGCTTCGGAGCTAAAACAGACTGCCCGTTCACCTCAATGGTTTCGTACCAAACAATATCATGGCTCAGGCTAGCCACTTGTTCTGCAGATAACGCAATACCAACTTGTAAATCCAGCGCTTGCTTTTCTGCTGCCGCTGAATCCATCAACTGTTGCATCTGAGCCAGATCGCTACCCACATTTTTACCTAGATATCGCTGGCCTGTTTGCTCAAAGATAGCCTGGGTAATAACTCGAGTATCATAGAAAGCGTCCCCTAGGAAAGTGACGTCTTCTTCTGGGTAATAATCCACCTGGTTTTGAAAGTAGTCTGAACCTAAGAACTGGTCCAAGTTAGTCAGCAACGGATTGGTTTCTATGACATATCGCCCTTCAGGTTTAGGGCTAAAAACAAACAATCCATTTGGCTGAGTAGGTAGGCGAAACTCAGGAAACGGAACAGGCCCCCTACTGATTAAGCGAATATCTGGGCGGGGTTGTTCATTGATAATAAGAGCCTTTGCGACTGGTGGAACGCTAACATTACTCTTACGTGAAATTTTAGTTTGACCACTTTCTTCACTTAAAACCTGACCAAGTATATCCGGAAGGTCATTACTTCCTCCAATATTGCCACTAGATATTGATACCTCAGAAGGGCCATTGACATCATTCCGGTTAGTCGCATGAGTATAACGACCTTCTTCTCGTATGATGCTGTTGCTAATCTCAAGGCTATCAGGAGAATTTATATCCGTTGTCACCGCTTTATCCGGTGTACTTACAGCAAAGTCACGACGCGACATTACGCCTTCAGTTGAGATTGAAACTATTTCAGGCTCATTATGGCTCTTTAAGTTAACCTCAGTTGCACTATCGGGTTGTTCTACTCTAGCCACTCTAGTATTAGAAACTGTCTGCGACTCTATATCAGCTGATTGAATAGTGTCTACATCCCCTAAATGTTCCAAACTCAGATTATCAGGGCCTGAAACCACAGCGCTTTGCGTTGCTTGCAGTTGACGAGACTGCGCTGTGCTGCCGCTAACGGCACTATTCGCTCTAATTGTCGAATTGTTGACGGTATTCGAAACATTTAGGTTTAAACGATTACTTGCCGTTATCGAACTATTGAGCTGACTACCTCCATGATTGACTCGACGAGTATTAACCCTGTTGAATTGGAGTGTATTTATACTCCAACGATCACTTAATTTGTAATCATAGTAAGTGGTGTGTTCTGAAAACTGATAGCCTTTGTTGGTCAGTGAGTTAGCACTGATAGAAACATTTTCACCAGCTATCTGACTCGAGTTATTTAAAACGGTCCCCGCGCCAATAACGAGGTCTTCTTTTGCAAGGATTTTACTCACAGAAGACGCATTTTTTAAGCGCACAGATTCCTTGTAAGCAAGAACTGTAAACTCATGTCCTGAAATGACTCTATATGCCCATGAACAGCGATTGCCTCTTTCTCTATCTCTGCAATTATCAGTTCTATAATACTCTGTGGTAGGTTCATGCTTAGTACCTTTGGAGTTATAGAGTGTTGGGTACTGAGCGCGTTTATCTTGCGACACTACCGTCTGAACCTCTAACGTTGTCCTCTTATTTGTCAGGTTTCCGGTATATATTGAAACATCACCACCTGACGATTCGATGGTACCTGAGCTATTCGTGACACTGGTGTTCCGTTCATTAGCTGCATTCCGAGCAATCACCATATCCTGATCGGATAACACATCACTATAATTGTTCAGATTTTCACTAAATAGATTGGCATTACCACCCGCATACAACAACCCATGGTTTGTCAGCGTTCCACCGCTCTGAAGTGTCAAATCAGAAAGTGATACCAGCGCACCACTGTTATTCAACGAATCAGAGGTCAATCCTAATGCCTTAATCGCTTGCAGCGTTCCTGAGTTAGCCACATCACCAGCTTGGATTTCTGTGGTATCGCCTGAGATTACACCTCCAGACTGGTTGGTTAGACCTTCGTCTAGCTCTACCCGAGTCAAATTGCGACTACTAATCTCCGAACTATTTTCTAATCGCACTGCTTTCAGATGCAAATTACGCCCAGCAATCAGAGCGTGCTGATTGTTGTATTCACCATTCACTGTAATATCTAAATCACGATTTGAAGCCAACGTGCCTTGATGTGCCAGCTGGTGCGCTTGAACTTCAAAGTCTTGGTGGGATTGTAATTGCCCCTGATTATTCAACTGATTCGTAAAAATCTTGCTGTCACCACCACTTAGCCACTTTCCTTGGTGATGAAATTGTTCTGAATTAGCCGCTAAGTCAACGCCCGCTTTTAATGAGCTTTGACTTTGTGTCATCAGTGAATTGTCAGCGGTTATAAGCATGCTCTGGCCTGACTGGATCTCACCAGAAACCACTATTTGATCTGCCTTTAAGGTCATATCTCCTAACGATAGGATGCGGCCAGTTTGTGTTAGAGCCTTAGCTTGAGCGATAAGAGTGGACAAGCTACTCACTACACCAGAGATTTGTATTGAATCAGCAGTCAGACTCATGGCTTTGCTCGATAACAACTTCTGGCTGCTCGACAGCACACCCGTCTCGACAGATAACGCACCACCTGACTCAACATCACCCGTCAACGACACCGAATCACGCTGCGATAACGTCATATCCCCAACACTGGCTAAGACACCACTTTGTGATAACGACTGACCTCGCACCGTCACAGCATCCTGCGACGTCACCGTTCCACCCAGTGTCACCGAATCACCTTCTATGACTAACTCTGCACCCGTACCTGTCTTACCTGTCAAAGAAACTTGAGGACCCGTCACTCTCAAGCGCTGACCCGCCAGTAACTGACTGTCACGCCCGCTGCTCACTTGAGTACCACCGGCCAGCAAAACCTCACCCGTCGACTGCACCGTCCCAGTGATGTCCAGACGCTCACCCTGCACCGTCAGGTCTCCCCCACTGACAGTGGTCCCTGAAAGGGTCTGGCTGTCTGACAATAACTGCGCATCACCACTACTCACCACGGTTCCAGACTGCGTAAGAGACGCTGTACGCAGCAATACGCTACCCACTCCTGAGCCCGATGACAGCGCATGAGTATGGTCAACCGACACCACACCACTGTTATTAATACTTTGATTGGCGTTTATCAGCGCCTGACCCAAGGCAATTACACGTCCGGTATTCAGCAGAGAATCTGCGGTTAAGTTCAGCGTATCTAAAGCCTGCAACGTCCCCGCATTCGTTATACTGCGTGACGATAACGTCAATTGTTCGCCCGCTAAGACGCCAGACGCACGGTTCACCACACCTTCTGTCACGCGCACAACCAACGCATCCGATGTCGATAACTCCCCTCGGTTATCCAGACTTTTCGCGGTGACCGATATCTCGCCACCACTGACGACATCACCATCCGACACTAAATCGGATTCTGTGATTAACTGAATACCCTGATTGGCTTCAATGTCACCATTTTGAACTAACGTGCTACCATTGAGTGAAACTGCACCTGCCGATGAGATTGTCCCTTGATGGGTCAGATGCTCCGCCGACACGTCAATATCACCACCACTGGAAAATTGACCCTGATTCACTAAGGTTTGACTGGTTATCGTCAATGGCAACTGGCTAACCAGCTGCCCTTGGCTCCCCACATTTAGGTCACGTTGAAGCGTGACGGATAAGGTATCATCACTCTGGACACGACCATTAAGATGAGCCTCACCCGCCAACAATGACAACGCTTGTTTGGCCACCATCTGACCAGACTGAGTCAGCAAATCACTCTTCAGTGTGAGCTGCTCTCCGCTACTCACTTCACCTTGCAACGTTGTCGTGTCAGCAGTCAGACTCATGACTTTGCTCGATAACAACTTCTGGCTGCTCGACAGCACACCCGTCTCGACAGATAACGCACCACCTGACTCAACATCACCCGTCAACGACACCGAATCACGCTGCGATAACGTCATATCCCCAACACTGGCTAAGACACCACTTTGTGATAACGACTGACCTCGCACCGTCACAGCATCCTGCGACGTCACCGTTCCACCCAGTGTCACCGAATCACCTTCTATGACTAACTCTGCACCCGTACCTGTCTTACCTGTCAAAGAAACTTGAGGACCCGTCACTCTCAAACGCTGACCCGCCAGTAACTGACTGTCACGCCCGCTGCTCACTTGAGTACCACCGGCCAGCAAAACCTCACCCGTCGACTGCACCGTCCCAGTGATGTCCAGACGCTCACCCTGCACCGTCAGGTCTCCCCCACTGACAGTGGTCCCTGAAAGGGTCTGGCTGTCTGACAATAACTGCGCATCACCACTACTCACCACGGTTCCAGACTGCGTAAGAGACGCTGTACGCAGCAATACGCTACCCACTCCTGAGCCCGATGACAGCGCATGAGTATGGTCAACCGACACCACACCACTGTTATTAATACTTTGATTGGCGTTTATCAGCGCCTGACCCAAGGCAATTACACGTCCGGTATTCAGCAGAGAATCTGCGGTTAAGTTCAGCGTATCTAAAGCCTGCAACGTCCCCGCATTCGTTATACTGCGTGACGATAACGTCAATTGTTCGCCCGCTAAGACGCCAGACGCACGGTTCACCACACCTTCTGTCACGCGCACAACCAACGCATCCGATGTCGATAACTCCCCTCGGTTATCCAGACTTTTCGCGGTGACCGATATCTCGCCACCACTGACGACATCACCATCCGACACTAAATCGGATTCTGTGATTAACTGAATACCCTGATTGGCTTCAATGTCACCATTTTGAACTAACGTGCTACCATTGAGTGAAACTGCACCTGCCGATGAGATTGTCCCTTGATGGGTCAGATGCTCCGCCGACACGTCAATATCACCACCACTGGAAAATTGACCCTGATTCACTAAGGTTTGACTGGTTATCGTCAATGGCAACTGGCTAACCAGCTGCCCTTGGCTCCCCACATTTAGGTCACGTTGAAGCGTGACGGATAAGGTATCATCACTCTGGACACGACCATTAAGATGAGCCTCACCCGCCAACAATGACAACGCTTGTTTGGCCACCATCTGACCAGACTGAGTCAGCAAATCACTCTTCAGTGTGAGCTGCTCTCCGCTACTCACTTCACCTTGCAACGTTGTCGTGTCAGCAGTCAGACTCATGACTTTGCTCGATAACAACTTCTGGCTGCTCGACAGCACACCCGTCTCGACAGATAACGCACCACCTGACTCAACATCACCCGTCAACGACACCGAATCACGCTGCGATAACGTCATATCCCCAACACTGGCTAAGACACCACTTTGTGATAACGACTGACCTCGCACCGTCACAGCATCCTGCGACGTCACCGTTCCACCCAGTGTCACCGAATCACCTTCTATGACTAACTCTGCACCCGTACCTGTCTTACCTGTCAAAGAAACTTGAGGACCCGTCACTCTCAAACGCTGACCCGCCAGTAACTGACTGTCACGCCCGCTGCTCACTTGAGTACCACCGGCCAGCAAAACCTCACCCGTCGACTGCACCGTCCCAGTGATGTCCAGACGCTCACCCTGCACCGTCAGGTCTCCCCCACTGACAGTGGTCCCTGAAAGGGTCTGGCTGTCTGACAATAACTGCGCATCACCACTACTCACCACGGTTCCAGACTGCGTAAGAGACGCTGTACGCAGCAATACGCTACCCACTCCTGAGCCCGATGACAGCGCATGAGTATGGTCAACCGACACCACACCACTGTTATTAATACTTTGATTGGCGTTTATCAGCGCCTGACCCAAGGCAATTACACGTCCGGTATTCAGCAGAGAATCTGCGGTTAAGTTCAGCGTATCTAAAGCCTGCAACGTCCCCGCATTCGTTATACTGCGTGACGATAACGTCAATTGTTCGCCCGCTAAGACGCCAGACGCACGGTTCACCACACCTTCTGTCACGCGCACAACCAACGCATCCGATGTCGATAACTCCCCTCGGTTATCCAGACTTTTCGCGGTGACCGATATCTCGCCACCACTGACGACATCACCATCCGACACTAAATCGGATTCTGTGATTAACTGAATACCCTGATTGGCTTCAATGTCACCATTTTGAACTAACGTGCTACCATTGAGTGAAACTGCACCTGCCGATGAGATTGTCCCTTGATGGGTCAGATGCTCCGCCGACACGTCAATATCACCACCACTGGAAAATTGACCCTGATTCACTAAGGTTTGACTGGTTATCGTCAATGGCAACTGGCTAACCAGCTGCCCTTGGCTCCCCACATTTAGGTCACGTTGAAGCGTGACGGATAAGGTATCATCACTCTGGACACGACCATTAAGATGAGCCTCACCCGCCAACAATGACAACGCTTGTTTGGCCACCATCTGACCAGACTGAGTCAGCAAATCACTCTTCAGTGTGAGCTGCTCTCCGCTACTCACTTCACCTTGCAACGTTGTCGTGTCAGCAGTCAGACTCATGACTTTGCTCGATAACAACTTCTGGCTGCTCGACAGCACACCCGTCTCGACAGATAACGCACCACCTGACTCAACATCACCCGTCAACGACACCGAATCACGCTGCGATAACGTCATATCCCCAACACTGGCTAAGACACCACTTTGTGATAACGACTGACCTCGCACCGTCACAGCATCCTGCGACGTCACCGTTCCACCCAGTGTCACCGAATCACCTTCTATGACTAACTCTGCACCCGTACCTGTCTTACCTGTCAAAGAAACTTGAGGACCCGTCACTCTCAAACGCTGACCCGCCAGTAACTGACTGTCACGCCCGCTGCTCACTTGAGTACCACCGGCCAGCAAAACCTCACCCGTCGACTGCACCGTCCCAGTGATGTCCAGACGCTCACCCTGCACCGTCAGGTCTCCCCCACTGACAGTGGTCCCTGAAAGGGTCTGGCTGTCTGACAATAACTGCGCATCACCACTACTCACCACGGTTCCAGACTGCGTAAGAGACGCTGTACGCAGCAATACGCTACCCACTCCTGAGCCCGATGACAGCGCATGAGTATGGTCAACCGACACCACACCACTGTTATTAATACTTTGATTGGCGTTTATCAGCGCCTGACCCAAGGCAATTACACGTCCGGTATTCAGCAGAGAATCTGCGGTTAAGTTCAGCGTATCTAAAGCCTGCAACGTCCCCGCATTCGTTATACTGCGTGACGATAACGTCAATTGTTCGCCCGCTAAGACGCCAGACGCACGGTTCACCACACCTTCTGTCACGCGCACAACCAACGCATCCGATGTCGATAACTCCCCTCGGTTATCCAGACTTTTCGCGGTGACCGATATCTCGCCACCACTGACGACATCACCATCCGACACTAAATCGGATTCTGTGATTAACTGAATACCCTGATTGGCTTCAATGTCACCATTTTGAACTAACGTGCTACCATTGAGTGAAACTGCACCTGCCGATGAGATTGTCCCTTGATGGGTCAGATGCTCCGCCGACACGTCAATATCACCACCACTGGAAAATTGACCCTGATTCACTAAGGTTTGACTGGTTATCGTCAATGGCAACTGGCTAACCAGCTGCCCTTGGCTCCCCACATTTAGGTCACGTTGAAGCGTGACGGATAAGGTATCATCACTCTGGACACGACCATTAAGATGAGCCTCACCCGCCAACAATGACAACGCTTGTTTGGCCACCATCTGACCAGACTGAGTCAGCAAATCACTCTTCAGTGTGAGCTGCTCTCCGCTACTCACTTCACCTTGCAACGTTGTCGTGTCAGCAGTCAGACTCATGACTTTGCTCGATAACAACTTCTGGCTGCTCGACAGCACACCCGTCTCGACAGATAACGCACCACCTGACTCAACATCACCCGTCAACGATACCGAATCACGCTGCGATAACGTCATATCCCCAACACTGGCTAACACACCACTTTGTGATAACGACTGACCTCGCACCGTCACAGCATCCTGCGACGTCACTGTACCGCCCAGTGTCACCGAATCACCTTCTATGACTAACTCTGCACCCGTACCTGTCTTACCTGTCAAAGAAACTTGAGGACCCGTCACTCTCAAACGCTGACCCGCCAGCAACTGACTGTCACGCCCGCTGCTCACTTGAGTACCACCGGCCAGCAAAGCCTCACCCGTCGACTGCACCGTCCCAGAAATGTCCAGATGCTCACCCTGTACCGTCAGGTCTCCAACACTCTCCAACACACCTGTTATAGAAGAGGCTGCCGCATCAATAACTACAGTCTTACCTTGCGCTTGTCCTCGGTGAACTACTTTTTCACCGCTAACTAGTAGGCTAGAACCTGACTTAAGATGGCCGCTAGCATCTATATGAGAACTACTTAAAGTTAGATTATCTACTGCACTGAGATCCGTTTCTTCTGTTAATTTCAAGTGCTCATTTGATCTCAGCACCGCTTGCTCTGTTCTTGCTGTGCTACCAAATGTCAAAGTATCCGAAGAAATACTCAATTGCTTTGTTTGTATTGTTCCTGAGCCCGTTACACTCAACGTCTTTCCTGACACATCCAATGTCTCGGCTACCGAAATAGATCCTTGGTTTTCAAGACGGCTCACATTACTCCATTGAGCATTTTGAGTATTTAACGAGCTGCTAGCATTCAACTGGCTACGACTAACTTTTGCCTCCAGATCGATGGTATCGATCTGACTTCCCAACAACGTCAAACCATCAGCATCCAAGTCTACATTCTGTCCTGCCGCAACTTTTGCATCCTGGATAGCTACTTCTGCCCCTTCAATTGACAATTCAGTTTTGATACGTTGTTCGCCTTCAATAACCACATTGTCTTGGCTGCTAATCTCTAGTGATTTAGCGCTATCCACTCTTCCTAGGCGAACCTCACCGTCAGCACTAATTGTGATGTTTCCCTGGGAAGTTGACAGTTCACCAACATTAACCCCAACACCATCTTCTGTTGCAATTAAAGCGATACGACCCGCATACATCCCTCCAATAGATGAAGTATCTATCGCCAATTGAGGTTTGTTTGAGGGGCTATTCTCTTGTTTGATGGTTTTGTTCGTCAAATATTCAACTTGATTACTTCCCGTAATGATGGATAAATCATTAGCATGAATAGCCGCATTTATTTCTGCTGTGCGACTTATAATGTCAAAATAAGTTTGATTTGAGGCATCCAGCCCAAGCCCTTCGATACTTACCGAACCTTCGGCTACATTAAATCCGCTTAAAGCGCCCTTCTCAAACTCAGGCGTACCTGTTGAGAAGGTCACCCGAGGTGTATTGATAAAACCACATCCGTTACAAGTAATCCCGTATGGGTTTGCAAGAATAACATTGGCACTTTGACCAAAAACCTCGGTATACCCCTCAAGCTTACTTCTGTTAGCTCCTGTCACTTCATTCAAGATGACACTGGCGGATTTTCCGTTTAAGTTGGGGTTGTTCTGTAACAAGCCACCAAGCTGTGATTGCGCTAATTGCGCAGTCGAGTTATTGAGGATAAGTCCCTTCGAATCTACGTTAAACTGTTTATACTTGTTATGAGACAAACCGTTGCTGTCTGGTGTCGCGATATTAACCACTTCTACACCATTGCCAGCCGCAACTTTCGATGTGTTTACTACTGAGGTATCGATTACCACATTAGCCATCGCTGGCTGAAGTGTCATCAAACAGCATAGTGTATAGGTCAGAGTCACCTGACTAAAAGTCAAACGTTTATCCATAGAAGAAAGCCTTATACTCAAATCGACAGTTCAAGTCGGTAATAGACAACGTAATCATCAGCTTTAAGCTGAGACGGAAAAGCCAAGGGGAGGCCTAAAGAAAGGGAGCTAGATGCATGCTTCGATCTTGTTTTAACCCCAAAGCTAGCACCGGCAAGCGAACCGCGTTCTGATTCATCAGTTGGATCTTTAGCTATGCTTCCCATATCTAAGGCAGCATTAAGCGAGATTTGCCCTAGGTAAGGGTATTGGCTTACATTTTTTGTTAGGTCATTACGCCAGTAATAACCTTCATCTCCAGATAAGGATTTACCTTTAAAGCCTCGAACCGAGTATTCGCCACCAATACTAATTCGCTCTGCGCCATACAGGGTGTCATTGCTCCACTGACCAAAAAATGTACTAGAAAAAATAAGTTCATTCGCCAGAAAATGGGTATAGCTTCCAGATATAGTTCCTTTTGAGAACTGAGCTCTTGGAATAGTAGGGTCTGAAGACTGATTCTCTTCACCACCAAACCAATCAGTCCCTAAAGAATATTTAGGAGAGACCGTTAAGAAACCATCACCCAAGCGCGTGCTGTGTTCCCATGAAAATGAAGCAGAAGACAAATCTCGTGAGCTAGATTCAAGCAATTGATCAAGTAGGTAGTTTTTTTCCCGTCGATGATTAATTCCAAGTCTAAAAGAAGACTTACTCCTATCATCTCGATAAAATAACCATTTTATATCTGCATCATGACTATTTGTTTTTCCAGACGCATCAAAGACAAAGTCATTACTTGTGAAATTGGTGCTGTATTTACTGAACGCTGACCTGTAGCCAATATTCCAATAACCGACTGGGAAGTCGAGGCTCAAGTATAGGCTCTCGGAATCTCTAGAATCGATAAAAGCGGCACTCTTAGTGGCTGAAATTGTCCATTTGTCAAATAAATTCAGCATATCTTCCGCCGAGACACTGAGCGATAATTGCTCTTCGCCCGTCGATTTTTGACCACCATTGCTTAAACCGGCACTAGCTGAAACTATTCGACCTAATTCAGTTTTTATATCAACAATCGAGTAGCCTTGTTTTTTACCTGGCAGAAACTGAATTTGAGCATTATAACGAGACAATCGATTTATCTGTTCTAAACCTTGCTCAATATCTCTTAAGTTAAGCACTCCTCTCATGGCCCTTGGAAGTACCATATTCAAACTAGACGAAGGAGCACCATTTAATAGTATCTGCTCTATTTTTCCTTCCAGAATTACTATCTTAAGCACTCCAGAACTAAGATCCTGAGGGATTAGGAAAGCGCGTGAGGTAACGTAACCACTCTTGACATAGTGGTTTGTAATTACCCTTAAATATTCATTTATTTCATTTAAGCCAATGCATGATGGGGAAAAATTCAACCAATGCACCAGCTCTTCGTCAGAGTAAATCTCGTTACCTTCGAAGCTCAAACTATGCACTTCAAAGCATTCAGCCGATTCTACGCTGTCACTTTTTGGTAAAGTAGGGAAATTGTGTAACTGACTAACCGAATCTTTTGCTTTTTCTAACTGCTCTAATCTGATTGCTTGCTCTCTTTCTTGCTCAGCAAGAGTAGAAGGAGACACTACATTTATGAGGGTTGAAGCCATGCTCAATTTAATTGACATAACAACAAAAACACCGAGTGCGGTCGCTTTAACTCCACACTGGAAAGACAACATATTTTACCTGCCAATCAAACGTTATTTTTTTGTAAAACGAATAATTAATTTATTATTTATGAGTCAGGTACAATAACACTTGATTATAATTTGACAAGATGAAATTGACTAAAAATACATCAAGTAAATATATTGCATATTTGTGCAAAAGGTATGATTAAAATCAGGATAATTAAAAAAGCCCCGCTCTGAGAGCGGGGCTTTTTAGTTTCAGAATCTTATTACAGCAGTATCAAGTAAGTCAGGAAGATAGCCGATAGAGCGTAAATCACCGGATGAACCTGTTTACCTTTACCTGCCACAACCATGGTAAATGCGTAGCTAATAAAGCCCATCGCCATACCGTTGGCTGGTGAAAAACTTAGAACAGTGAACATGATGGTAAAGAATGCCGCAATGCGGGATTCTTTTTGCTCCCAGCTAATTTGCCCTAAGCGCCCGATCATATAAATGCCCACTACGACCATCGCTGGCGCTACCATGGCGGCTGAGAAAATCGAAAACAGCGGATATAGGAACAGAGACACTAAGAACAGGCCTGCGACCATCACGGCAGCTAATCCGGTTTTGGCGCCCTGAGAAGAAGCGATGCCGGACTCTGAGAATGCAGTGATGGAGGTGGTTCCCAGAACTGAACCAATCACTGTACCACCAGCATCTGCAACCAATGCAGAACGTGCATTGGGTACCTTGCCATCTTTATCGATGATCCCTGCATCACGGCCAACGCCAACAATCGTGCTCAGGCCATCAAAGAAATCGACAATTAGGAAAATAATCACAATAAGCAGCAGATCAAACATTTTGTCCGCCGTTAATCCTGAAAAATCGAACACTGCACCAAAACTGCCCGCTAAGCTTGGCGGCGCGGAGACCAATTGCTCTGGAATCGGCGCGTTGTTGGTCCCCATCACCATGTCAGCAAAGACGGTTAACACAATAGCAGTGACAAAAGAAATAAAGGTCGCCAGCTTGATATCGCGCACCATGCATCCCAAAGCGACAAAGATACTGATGTAAGCAATGATGACCTGTGGGTCTGTCACCTTGCCCATGCTGACCAGAATGATCGGGTTAGAAACAATAATGCCGGCGTTTTTCAGGCCAAGAAAGGCAATGAACAGTCCAAGTGAAACAGTGATCGCCAGCTTAAGATCTTCTGGTATCGACTCAATCATCGCCTTGCGGATATTGGTCATCGACAGAATCAGGTACAACACACCGGAGAGAAAGATACCAAACAGTGCTTCATGCCACACCAATGCAACCGAGCTACTCAGCAACATCCCCTTGAAGAAGCCATTCATGCTCATGCCTGGCGCTAGCATCACTGGGTAATTGCCCCAAATGCCCATAATCAAGGTGGCTACCGCCGCTGCGATCGCCGTCGCCGTAAACACCGCGCCTTTATCCATACCGGGAATACTGCCCAGAATGGCTGGGTTAACAGCCAGAATATAGCTCATCGCCAAAAACGTAATAAAGCCTGCGTACAGCTCAGTACCTAGGGTGGTATTACGTTGAGTGATTTTAAATACCGATTCCAGTACACCGGACTGATTCTGGCTTTTCAGGGTTGATTCGAGACTCACAATGAAACCTTTACAAGTGGGGTAAACAGTAAACGGGTTCAATGCTGTATGAAGAGAAAAGGGGCAAAGCAACTGTAGTCACCGAGATAGGCTCAGCGGTAGAAACGTCCAATCCATTTCATCAGACATATACAGCATTTAATCGTTTGCGCGGATTGTAAGGATCTTGAGTGAAATCTCAATGCTTTTGTGTAAATTTAGCAAACGTTTGCTTCGAGTATGTATTGGTCAATCAAATGCTAGATTCATTCACTACTGAACGTAAAACCGAACCGGAACCGTCCAAGTTAAGGTCGCACCACTAACTTCGTCGGGTGGTAATGGCAATGGCATAGCGCGGTAAACAAGATCCACCGCTTCTTTATCGAGCGATTCTGTTCCGCTACTGCGCACCAGTTTGACGCCCAACACCTGCCCTGCTCTATCCATAGTAAAAGTTATCAAGGGCACACCTTGTTTACGCATTCGCTTAGCGCGGCGCGGATACTGCTTATGCTGCTCAAGATGTAGCACCAGTTGCTGCTTCCAACTCACCTTGACTTGTTTGAGGTGCTGGCTGAATGCCCCCGATACGCCTTGAACCTGCTTACGCTCTTTTTCGACTTCAAGCTTGGGAGCACTCTTTTTAATCTGGGCGACCGAAGCTTGCTGACTGACTGAAGGCGTCTCGACTTTCGGCGTTTCCATCTGTTTTTGAACCTGAGCTACAGGTGTGCTTTCTGCTTTCTTTTTTGGCTTCGTTTCTTTTGGTTTTGCCGGCTTGGGCACAGTAGTCGCAATCTCTGAAGGACGCTGTGTTTCTTTGACCACAATCGGAGTCGGCTCTGGTGCACTCTCGACCTCTTGTTGGATCTCCTTTTGTAGCTCAAGCGGCTCTGGGCGAGCCATTGACGCCATAGAGTCCATCGACTCATTTTGCTCTGGGCCAGTGTTTAATGCAGGCTTTTCAACATGTGGCGCCGCGACGGGCGCAACCAAAGCAACACTGACCGGAATCGCTGCCGGCGGCTGAATAAATTCAGCTTTAGGTTGGTAAAAATAATAGGCCGCGACAGCCAGATGCAGGCCGACACTAACGGCTATACCGGGGAACAACCAAGGGCCAAAGCTATCATGCGATGTGGCTCTGCCTAACTGACTGCCCATCATGCCCCTGCTGTCTCTGGTTGTTCCAACCCGACCAAAGCGATCTGCGCATAACCTTCCGCGACCAACGCATTCATCACTTTCATCAAGCTTTGATAATCCAGTGCTTTGTCAGCACGCAAATAGATACGTTGCTCTTTATCGGGCAAAGCTTGGGCTAACGCTTGAGGCAGTTGTTCGAGAGTCACTGTTTTCTCCTCGCCCAATGTCAGTGCCAGATCGGTGCTGACGGTCAAGTAAAACGGAGCCTTAGGTTGAGGTGTCGGTGCCGCCGAAGACGTTGGTAAATCGACCGGTATATTGACCGTCGCCAGTGGTGCCGCAACCATTACTATGATCAGCAACACCAGCATGACATCAACAAATGGCGTTATGTTGATCTCATGATTGACCGCCAACTCATCCTGCTGCGAAGCAACTTTAAATCCCATATCTATTCTCCGCTCAGGCTGCTAACTTTTTTCCGTCGATAGAAACGGGCTCTCTATCGAGATCTCGGCTCACCAGTACCATCAGCGCTGCAGAGATATCCGCCATGAGCGCGCGATACTGACTGACGCCACGAGTAAAGTGGTTATAAAGCACAACAGCAGGAATCGCAGCTACCAAACCAATCGCTGTTGCCAGCAAGGCTTCTGCAATCCCCGGCGCCACGACGGCTAATGTGGTGTTTTGAGATTTAGCGATGCCGATAAAGGCATTCATGATCCCCCAAACAGTGCCAAATAGGCCGACAAAAGGGCCAACAGAACCAACCGTCGCCAGCACTCCGGTACCTCCCACCATCGCACTGCTTAAACCAGCCTGAACACGTTCGAGTCTGAGCTGTAAGCGCTCTTTAATGCCATCTTCATTGTCTGCTCGAGCAGATAACGCAAGCTCTTTTTCTGTAGCTTCAATCAACGCCAGCCCAGCGCCTTCTGCACTGTCGCAGCGCAGCTTGCCTTCGACCAAGGTTTCCGAATCAAGCAATTCATTAAGAATATGACGCGCACGGCGACGCGCTAGGTTTAACTGGATTTGCTTTGCGATACCAATCGCCCAAGTCACGCCTGAGGCCACCAGCAGTAAAATCATCACCGCTTTAACCACCCAGTCAGCCGATTGATACATGCCATAGGGAGACATGTCGTGTTGAGGAGTTGCGGCGACCAAATCCGGTGGCGACATGTTGTCGCTCACCGGTGCAGGAAGCGCAGAGATTTCAGCCTTCTCTGCGATGGTCGCCCTTTCCTGCATAACGGGTTGTGACCCGATTTCTGACGTTGTTTCAGCCCAGCTGAATGGGGCCGCTAAAAAAAAGTAAATTATCAGTAGTGTTCTGGATAAGCATTCCATTGTTTTACTCACATTCGGTTTATCTGTGCGCACTATGCCTAGCCAAACACGTGCACCTCTATCAGTAACACCGAACAACAATGAAAAATCCGTAAAAGTTTTTTCATTTATTTTTCAAATGACCAGTAAACCATTGATTATTTTCAGAATCTTTTTTCTAGTTTTATACTGTATTGATGCTGCTTGTAGCTGTATGCCCAATCAACATTACTCTTGGTCTGATTGGCTTTGACTTCGATGAGCGGTTTAAACCCGGCAAACAGCTCTGGCAAGGTCACCACTAAGGTATAATTTTGCTCAGTATCGTCACGCCGCTCACCGAGCACCGCATTGAAGTCACCATAAATACGTTGCCGCAACGAAGCGAATAAGGCCACGTCAGTATTCAGCGATGTGAAGGTTTTATTCACGCCCAATCGACCTCCCCACAAATCGTACTCATGCACCGCCTGTCGGTTTTGTTTCAGTGTCCAGTCTACACCACCAAACACTAACCATTTGTCGGGTAACTGATGCCAGTAAGTGCCAAAGACAGACCATTGCCAGTCGGATTGGTAACGAAAGGCCTGATTACGATAATCGAGGTATTCCCCTTCCACTTCGAGTTTCATAGCAGAAGTCTGGCTAAGATTGGTGAACCAATCCGCCTTGAAGCCGCCCGAAGCAAACAACGCCTGATTCGCTAAGGCGCGATATTCAAACTGCGGTGCAATACTGATCTGATGTTTGGCAGTCTGATAGCTGTAACCAAAGGTCACGTTTAACGTCTGCTCGTTATGTTCTTTGTGGTTCTGATAATTGGTGCCATAGGCAAAGCTGCGTAGCTGCAAGCCATGATGACCACTAAGCGAAAAACGTCGATTTAAACTGGCGTCGTAGTCAATACCATAGGCAGATTTAACCTTGGGCGCGCTGCGCTCTAAAAAACACTGACCATTGGTGAAATAGACCAGACATTCATAATGTTTCGAGGACAAATTGAGGTTGTCATTGTAGGTCGGCCCAAAGGAAAACGCGCCTTGCCAATCATCACGATACTCCAGTGCACTAACAAAACTTTCTACCGTATTCCGGACTCCCGCCGATCTCGGGTTATCAGCAGGTAAGCGGGTGAGGATGTCATTAAACAACGACAAAGAAGCGCTGTTTTCTCTGTCTTCAAACCAGACGCGAGCTAACTCCAGCTCTGCGGGCAAAAAGTTTTCCTGCATCTCAAGCAATGCCGAGTAGTGCGTTTCTGCCTGATTATAATCACGCGCATTGCGTGCCAATGCCCCCGATGCGTAGTGCACCAACATAGGATCAAAATCCGCCAACGCCATATACCTTTCCAGCAGACTCTCTGCCAGTGCCCATTGACGCTGCCGAACCGCGACATGCAATGCCGGTCCAAGCTCATCTGCGGTGTTCGCTACACTCGATTCTGAGCCTGACGCCGACTGTTCAGCTAGGCGTTCTTTTTCCAGCTCTTCTTCAATAAGAGCATTTTCGTTTTGACGGGAAGATAGCGCGTCGCGTTGCTGGATACGTAAATCGGTATCCTGATCCGCGTAAGAGAAAAAGGAATAGCTAACGCTCACCATTAACAGTGAGCCAAGAATAAAGTTACGGTCGATTTTCATTGATGTATTTCAATCGGAGAAAAAATGGGAGCAAGTCACTTGCTCCCCAAAAGAGAAAGACAAAAACGAAAATTAGTTTTTGCTACCGCCAAAGGCAGTATCTAGCGTGCTGTCGCCAGCAAACTTAGCAAAGCCAGCTAGGAAAGCGGCATCGGCGCCAAAGAAGTGGCCTTGAGAGTGACCGATAGACATGCCATTCGCCACTGCGGTTCCAGAGAATTCCGCGGTAGACGCATTAATCGCGTTGTTGTATAGATTGATCGACAGATTGCTATTTGAAAGAGCACCGTTAAGTGTTTGCGCACCAAAATCCGCCGTGAACTGACCGCTTAGAGTTGCACCGTTATTGATACCAGCGACTGTATAGGTGGCTGAGCCAGATGTAGGTACGGTTGTGCCTGTGTCATCGCCCACGTAGTAAACTGCGCGATCCACAGCCTGACCGTTTTCAGTGCCTGAAGACCATTCACCAAACCAGATATCTTGACCAGCAACCTGAGAGAAAACGTATTTAGAGTTGTTGTGGTCACTGCCAGAGGTATACACATCCCCATTTTGGCTGGCAAAGACGGTTAGGCCGTCAAAGTCGACTTTTTTACCACCTGTACTACCGATACCTGCTTTACCTTTAGAGTGGATAAACGGAACCCAGACTTCAGATTCACCCACCTGACGCTGCGAACCGTCACTGATGGCACCATCAAAACCAGCATGTGCCAGTGAGCTTAGGCCAAGCATGGCCGCTGAAATCCATGAAAGTTGTACGATTTTCATTATTCAATCCTTAATAGGCTATATGTTGTCATCTGCTGCCCAGACGTTTTTATCCGCTGTCTTTAGCAGCTTCATTCAATACACCGGATGAAACAGAGGAACCCGTAAATAAGCATGAAAAAAACCGCAGTCTTAGCTGCGGATTTTTGATTGAAGTTAGAATCGGCTGGTCAGTTTGACGCTGATGGTGCGACCCGGTGCAGGAATCCCAGTTACGGCTCCAGGTTCGAGGTAGTACATGTCGGTTAGGTTACTGCCACGTACTTCAAACTGAAGATGTTCGTTATAGGCGTAACCAATATACGCATCCACAGTAGTCACATGATCGCGTTTAACATAGTCTTCTGAATGACTGTCTGACGCATAATAGGTGCGAGTTCCGGCAATCAGCTTCTTGTTAAAGAATCGTGCCCCAAAATGAACACTACCACTGATTTCAGGGGGGGCTTTATTGGCGAGATAGCTGGTATTGCTAAAGCCACCACGTCGGCATTGCTTATACTCCGCAGAGCCAGTGCTGGCAATGTCCGCCATAAAACGCTGCGTGGCTGCACTTTCATCACATACTTCATATTCAAGATTGTAGGCAACGGATAAATCACCAAAGTAATCGCCATCGTCATAATCCAGCTGCAATTCTAAGCCACTGGTACTCAATTTCTCTAAGTTAGTAAAGCTGGTTGTATTTAGTGACGTATTCCTGTCCATCACGTCTTCAATCACCTGATCAAAATAGGTCAGTTTGATATTGGCGTGATCGAAGTAATAGACATAGCCCAGCTCCCAGAGTTTGGAACGTTCAGGCGCCAATGGCGATGACACCGATGGCACTGCCGAAAAGCCAACCGTACTTTCAAACATACTAGGAAAGCGCAATGATTCGGCGTAGCGAATATAACTGCGGCTGTCTTCGGTCATTAACCAGGTCAAAGAGGCCGATGGCATCCAACCGCTGTCACTTGATTCGGTATTGGTGTAGGTACTGGTTGAAGAGGCACTGATGGATTGTGCTGAGCAGCTGCCCGCAACGTAGTTGGGGTCATTCGCAGCAGCAATACAGCCATTATCTGATGCACTGTAGTTATTCTGGCCATCATGACGCCATTCTGACTCAATATCTTCCACATAGGATGTGTGTGTGGCAGCGTCAGCGACTCCCTGAGCTACTAGCGCATCCTGCTCAACTATTTTGGCATCTAACTGTGTCTGCACAATGGGAATAAGAAAAGGAGGGACATCGTTTAACGCCTGCCTCAAATTTGCAATTTCTTCGTTTAAACTGGTATCCGCATTTCGGATGCCACTTTCAATACCAGACAAATACTCCGCACGATTCGCATCAGTAATCGGCACATTCATCTGATAAGAAAGCTTATAGCCTTCACTGCCATACTGAGATAACGCTTGAGTGTCGCCCGCTGCCAAGCGATTTTTGACATAGTTATCGACGGTTTTGTAGTAGCCATAACGAATACCAGCGTTGAAAATCAATGACTCCGTCGCCCGCCACTCAATATTGGCACTGCCATTGTATTCCGTTCGCTCCCCCGCTCGCGCTTGCTCAAACTCCTCAATCACAGCGTTCAAGTCGCCTTTAGGCGCCAGCTCATGGAATTGGTAGTTACCAGAGAGAGTGAAATCAACATCGTTACCAAGCAGCATTTTGTTGCTGACACTCAAGCCATAGCGATCTTCTTCAGAGTTTATGCGTGCTGTGTTTTTAATAATTGTCGAGCCATCTGTCAGGCTGTTGGGGGAACCGGATCCCGAATTTGAACTAACATCGGACAAAGTCATCCACAGGTTGGATTTAAAATCGATATAGGGATTATCTGGCTTGGAACTTAGTTTAAGATTGTAGGCTTGCAGTCTGGTCTCATTTAACGGCCATTGAGCCACACCTGATAAGTACCTTGCTTCAGCACGGCTTGCAAGGATTTCACCGTGGGTACTCTTGGTGTAGCGAGCCCCCACCTCGACCTTAGTATCGTAGTTTAGGTTAAAGGCAAATTTACCCAAAAACGATTCCATTTTAGAAGAAGTATTCGGTACCTCTTCACCGGGGCGATAGACCAAGGCTAAGTGCTCTGGACGAATCACTGTCTGGCGCCCTCCTAATTCTTCTCCTTCCGCCAAAGGCTGTCGGTAAAATCCAGCGTCATTCTTGCCTGAAAAGTAGTTACCTCGACTGCGATAAGCATAAGCCGCCAACCACTCCACTTTTGGCCCAATACCCGAAACAGCCAATCGGTAAGCCGTATCTTCACCATTTAACGGATTATCATCCTGACGCTGATCAGGATTAATAACCAAAGCAGGGTCGTTGTACAACAGATCACTTGCAGGATTATCGAGGTTAGCATATTCCGGAATGGTGCTAACATCTTGTCCTGTATACAACCTCGGCTCTTCTGGTGCAGTTGAGTTACTGCTGCTTTCGGCAATGAATTCCATACCAAAAGTTTCGCCGGGTTGCACAATATCTCGTGGAGATAACGTCGTGATTTCCACCGCTCCGCCCACTGAGGTGTTCACGTCTGGATTGATTTGCGCACCCTTATGAACTGTCATGCCACCAATCAAGTTCGGGTCGAGAAAACTTCGATTAGACGCCCCGCGATAACCGTTGTTCACCGTAATCGCCTGCTCAGTACCGTCAATAATCACAGGGACCCGGCCCGGTCCCTGAATGCCGCGAATATTCGGGTCAATACCACCGCCATTGCGCGCATCGCCACTGTGTACGTTGGCCATCCCTTTAAAGATGTCCGAAGCGTCCGCCCCTTTGAAGCGCTCAAGTTCTTCCTTGCCACGGTATTCCGTTGCGGCGTCTTTGTCATAGACATTGGCTTCACCCGCTTCATCGCGGCTAATGCCACCGTCAAGGCTGGTCCCAACCTGAATCGCATCCAGCGACCATTCATCACCACCGTCAACCACATACGAACCATCAAGCTGCTTTTGCGCACTGAGCCCGGCATCCGCGAGTAAAACATTAAACGCATCGTCTGGTTGGTAATCTCCTTGTAAACCTAAGCTGTACTGGCCCTGACTCAGGCTGGCATCAATCGAATATTCAATACCTGCCTGAAGCGCAAACTGATTGAGCACGCTATCTAAGTCGCCTGCGGGAATATTGAAATTCTGCGCCTGAGCAGATAGCGCCACAATGGGCAGTACCAGACCAGCCAAACCAAGCTGGGTACGGATCGCCGTCGACAAAAGGTTAGAGGTGAAAGGAGACTGCACGTTTATGTCCTTATTCGCTGGGTTAACTAGTGACTACACCGAGCGAATGAGTCAAAGCCTCAATCGATGAGAGAAAAATTATCCAAGTTGTCAGTAATTCATGCTCTTTTGCTAGCAATACTGACCCAGAAGCGAGTACGGAAGTGCACTTCAATGGGCAAGATCTGGCGCAGATTTTCCAGTGTTTGGTCGGTATCGCGAATCGAGTACACACCGGAGATACGCAACGCTGATAGCTCAGGGGACACCTTGATCACGCCGCGGCGATAACGGGACAGCTCAGCAATAAATTCCGGTAACGGCGTATCGTGGGCGAGGATTTTTTCTTCTAACCACAACGCATCCGTGGCGAGCAAGCTCTGTTTTCGGCCTTGATGGTAAGCGCTAAACTCGCTTTTCTCCCCAGCGAGCAAGTGTTGGCCTTGTGCCTGTCGCTGAGACTTCGCGATGACTTCGCCTTCGAACACACTGACCCGCGTCTGTTCAGGTTCGAGGCGAACACTGAACTTAGTCCCGATCGGCGTCACACTGCCCTGTGGAGTGATGACATGGAAAGGCGTCAGGTGATGGCCAGTGGTGACCATAATTTCACCTTCCATCAGGCGGATAACTCTTTGATGCTGATTGAAATCGACACGCATGCGACTGGCGGTATTGAGCACAACCACGGTGCCATCCGACAGCTTTATCGGCTTCACTTCTCCAGTGGCAGAGGCGTATTCCGTTTCACCTTGTGGCATGGCTGCATCACTGGAAAGCACCAAACTCATGGTGGCTAGAGAAACGCCGCCCCAAATCAACACTTGCCTGCGTGACACGCGTTGACGATAGGTTCCTAGCACCTTACTACCCGACTGCGGATCCGGCAGGGAGGTAAATTTTTGCTGTAGCGACTCCATCTGTCGCCAAGCGTAGTCATTGTCTGGGTGACGAGTGCGCCAGAGATGGAATGCACGCTTATCCTGCTCGGTCACATCGTCCGACCACATCCGTGCCATCCACAATGACGCCTGTTCAATTGATTTGCGAGATACGCGCTCCATGTTCAGTAATAACCTTCCATGGCAGCCAACATACAACCTTGCAACGCTTTGGCGACGTATTTCTCCACTGAAGAGACCGACACCTCAAGACGCTGAGCAATTTCCTTGTAACTCAAGCCTTCCATCTGCCTGAGGATCAAAGCCTGACGAACCTTAAATGGCAATTTGTGCAACATGGCATCAATCTCCACCAGCACTTCAACCATCATGGTTTGAGTTTCCGGCGATGACGCCACGTCTTCAGGCTGTTGTTCAAGCAGCTCTAAATAGGCGGTTTCAATCCGGCGGCGGCGATAGAGGTCAATCACCAAGCCTTTGGCAATGTGCGTAAGGTAGCGACGTGAATCTTTACGCTCGGGCAATTTACCGCTGACAAGAAGGCGCAAATACGTATCCTGGACCAGATCGGCACTGACTTGAGGGCAACTCAATCTCCGCTGAATAAACAACGAAAGCCAGCCATGATGCTCTCGATACATGCTGTCTACTTCGTTGATATCCACAGGGCTGATGGCCGTCATAATTTGCCACTCCTTTCTTTCAGTTGCATAAGATCACAAATGAAAATAATTATCATTAAAATTTATTCATAAGCAACGATTATCGAAAAAAAGTGTGCTATAGAAATTCAATCTATTGTCTAAATCATAAATAAATCAGTTAATTATGTTCAAAAACTAGACAAAAAAAGAATTTAACCGCACATCAACTTATTTAAAAGACTGATTGGTAAGGAGAAATTGAAATCAATCAGGGTCATTCAACTAAGCATTTCGGAGGAGGAAAAAGCGCCGATCATCTGCATTTAAAAAGCAGCTACTCTCCACTCAAATGCTTGTGAAGATCCTTAGGATCATGCTACTCTTCGCCTCCATTTTTCTGACCTAATTTTCACCACTTCGGTGATCCTTCATGGTCGGTGCTATCTTTAACATGTCGGCTTTCCAAGTCGGCAAGATCAAACCAAACGTGGAATTGTACCTATGGGCAAAGGCACTCTTTATATCGTATCTGCACCAAGCGGCGCGGGTAAATCGAGCTTGATTTCAGCCATGCTGGAAACCAATCCGACTTACGCAATGAAAGTGTCTGTATCGCACACGACACGCGGCATGCGCCCGGGTGAACAAGATGGCGTCCACTACCATTTTGTCCAGAAAGAGTATTTTGAAGAGCTGATCGACCAAGGTGCTTTCCTTGAGTACGCCGAAGTGTTTGGTAACTATTACGGCACTTCACGTCCGTGGATTGAAGAGAATCTCGATAAAGGTATCGATGTCTTTCTTGATATCGACTGGCAAGGCGCTCGTCAGATCCGCGAACAGATGCCTCAGGCACAAAGCATCTTTATTCTGCCACCATCAAATGGTGAGCTAGAGCGACGCCTCAATGCTCGCGGTCAAGATAGCGAAGCCGTAATTGCTAAGCGCATGGCCGAAGCAAAATCAGAAATTTCACACTACAACGAATACGACTATGTGATCGTCAATGACGATTTCGATAGCGCACTGATGGACTTTAAAGCCATCATCCGTGCAGAAAGATTGAAGCAAGATAAGCAAGCTGCTAAATATAAAGGCATGCTTGACGCGCTTTTAGCAGAATAAACTGGCTTGTTAACAAGCTGTTTATCAAGAAATACTGTCTCTGCCTACTCTGATCTAGACACTGGGAACACTGAGACTGTATAATTTCTTGTCATACAAAATTTTAGTTAACTAATTTGGAGTCCTCATGGCACGCGTAACTGTTCAAGACGCTGTTGAAAAAGTTGGCAACCGTTTCGACCTAGTTCTCATTGCGGCTCGCCGCGCTCGTCAAATGCAAACTGGCGGTAAAGATTCACTAGTGCCAGAAGAGAATGATAAGGCAACGGTTATCGCTCTACGCGAAATCGAAGAAGGCCTGATCACTAAAGAAATCCTAGATGCTCGTGAGCGTCAGGAACAGCAGGAACAAGAAGCAGCAGAACTAGCAGCCGTAAGCAGCATTGCTCACAGTCGTTAATCTGACTTCCTTCTCATCAACTATCTTCCAGGCCTAAAGTTTGTATCTATTCGATAGCCTAAAAGACGTTGCCCAAGAATACCTATCAGAGCCTCAAGTTGAGGCTCTGCGTCAATCTTATGTGGTAGCGAAAGATGCCCATGAAGGGCAGACCCGCTCAAGCGGTGAACCTTATATCATCCACCCTGTTGCTGTAGCTCGTATCTTGGCGGAAATGCGCCTTGATATTGAAACGCTACAAGCCGCCCTTCTTCACGATGTGATTGAAGATACTGAAGTCACCAAAGAAGAGTTAGAAACTCAATTTGGTACTACAGTGGCCGAACTGGTCGATGGTGTGTCTAAGCTGGATAAGCTTAAATTTCGAGATCGCAAAGAAGCTCAGGCTGAGAACTTCCGCAAAATGGTCCTTGCCATGGTGCAAGACATTCGCGTTATTCTGATCAAACTGGCTGACCGTACGCACAACATGCGCACTTTGGGTGCTCTACGTGCTGACAAAAAGCGTCGCATCGCCCGTGAAACGCTGGAAATCTATTCTCCACTCGCTCACCGTCTTGGTATCCACAACATCAAAACCGAACTTGAAGAATTAGGTTTTGAAGCCTTGTACCCGAACCGCTATCGCGTTCTTAAAGAAGTGGTGAGATCGGCGCGTGGTAACCGTAAAGAGATGATTCAGCGTATTCATGATGAAATTGAAGGCCGTCTTGAAGACGTTGGCCTGAAAGCTCGTGTATTTGGTCGTGAGAAGAACCTGTTCTCCATCTACAACAAGATGAAGACTAAAGAACAGCGATTCCACACCATCATGGATATCTACGCTTTCCGTGTTGTGGTTGAAGATGCCGATACCTGTTATCGCGTATTGGGTCAGGTCCACAGCCTGTACAAGCCGCGCCCGGGCCGTATGAAAGATTACATTGCGGTACCAAAAGCGAACGGCTACCAGTCTATCCACACTTCAATGGTTGGCCCACATGGTGTGCCGGTTGAAGTGCAGATCCGTACCGAAGATATGGATCAAATGGCAGACAAAGGTGTCGCAGCACACTGGTCTTATAAAGGCAGTGGTGATCGCACCGGTACCACAGCACAGGTCAAAGCCCAGCGCTGGATGCAAAGCCTGCTTGAGCTACAGCAAAGTGCGGGTAACTCTTTCGAATTTATCGAAAATGTTAAGTCTGACCTATTCCCGGATGAGATTTACGTCTTCACACCGAAAGGACGCATTGTTGAACTGCCTGTTGGCGCCACTGCGGTTGATTTTGCTTATGCGGTACACACTGATGTAGGTAATACCTGTGTTGGTGCACGTGTTGACCGTAACCCGTATCCACTCAGCAAAGCGCTTAAGAACGGACAGACGATCGAAATCATCAGTGCGCCTGGCGCACGTCCAAATGCAGCTTGGCTGAACTATGTAGTGACTTCTCGTGCGCGTACGAAGATTCGTCAGGTTCTGAAGACTATGCGCCGTGAAGAGTCGGTGACGCTAGGTCGTCGCTTGCTTAACCATGCACTTGGTGATCTCTCTCTGTCTGACATAGACGAAGAGAATATCAATCATGTCCTTTCTGAGCTGAAAGTCGACAGCGTGGAAGACCTGCTGGCGGATATCGGCTTGGGTGAGCTGATGAGTATTGTTATTGCTCGTCGCTTACTGGGTGATGTCGATGAGCTGACCGAAGTAGCAAGCAGCGATAGCAATAAACCGAAGAAGAAGCTGCCAATCCGTGGAGCGGAAGGGCTGCTTCTAACATTCGCCAACTGTTGTCACCCGATTCCAGACGATCACATTATTGCTCACGTCTCACCGGGTCGCGGCTTAGTGGTGCACCGTGAAACCTGTCCAAACGTACGCGGTTATCAGAAAGAACCAGATAAGTACATGGCAGTGGAATGGTCTGAAGACTACGATCAAGAGTTCATTACTGAACTGAATGTCGATGTACAAAACCGTCAGGGTGCTCTGGCTGAGTTGACCAATGTGATCTCCCAAACGGGGTCAAACATTCATGGTCTTTCCACAGAAGAAAAAGATGGCCGCCTGTACACAGTGACCGTACTTCTGACAACTAAAGATCGTGTCCACCTAGCTGGAATCATGCGGAAAATCAAAGCGATGCCACACACATTGAAAGTGCGACGTCGTAAAAACTAATCTCTTTTTTCGAAGAAAAATGCCCTTGAAATGACCGTTTCAAGGGCTTTTGTTTTACTGCCATTATGAATTTAGAACGCTACAACCGAATCCAACAAGTCCTCAAGTCCCGTCAGGCTGACCTGACTTTCTGTCTTGAGGAAGTCCACAAGCCAAACAACGTATCTGCGGTGATAAGAACTGCCGATGCGACAGGTATCCATAAGATCCATGCTGTTTGGCCGAATGATATGCGCACTCTTAGCCATACTTCTGCCGGTGCCCGTAACTGGGTTGAAGTGGAAACCCACGACTCTATCGGTAAGGCAGTTGCCGAGCTGAAAGATCAGGGCATGCAGATATTGGTCACCAACCTGTCTGACACTGCAGTCGATTTTCGTGAGATCGACTACACCAAACCGACAGCCATTATTCTTGGTAGCGAGAAAATTGGCGCTTCCGAAGAGGCTAAGCAACTGGCGGATCAAGACATCATCATACCGATGATTGGCATGGTGCAGTCACTCAATGTCTCGGTTGCCAGCGCGGTTATCATGTACGAAGCTCAGCGCCAGCGCCAAGCAGCCGGTATGTACGACAATCAGGTCAGCAACTTACCGCAAGAAACCATCCATCGCATTCTGTTTGAGCGTGGCCACCCTGTTTTAGCAAAAGTTGCCAAGCGTAAAGGCTTAGCGTACCCACCACTCGACGAACAAGGTCAGATTGTCGCGGACGAAGCATGGTGGCAGGAAATGCAGAAGAAATAATCCCGCTGCTCAGCGTCAGGCAAGGCGCGCTATTTTCTCCTGTACAAAAACACAGCTCGGTGGTTAACTATTAGGGTAATCGCCTATGTAACTTACTGAATAACTTACCGAGCTTTGTTATGTCCCAATTGCTATCTGCTGTTCCTCTCACTTCTCTGACTGGCGTTGGCGCCAAAGTCGCGGAAAAGCTGGCAAAAGTCGGGCTCAATTCAGTACAAGATCTGCTTTTCCACTTACCGCTTCGTTACGAAGACCGCACACGCATTTACCCTATCGTCAAGCTGCATGCTGGGTTGTGGGCCGCAGTACAAGGGAAAGTGATGAGCGCCGATACCTTGTTTGGCAAGCGAAAAATGCTGACGGTAAAAATCAGTGATGGCAATGGCACCATTACACTGCGCTTTTTCAATTTCACCGCTGCAATGAAGAATAATTTTGCCGAAGGTAAAACCGTTCACGCCTATGGTGAAATCAAACGCGGCAGTTTCGGGTTGGAAATCGTCCATCCGGATTACAAGTTTTATGCCCCTAATCAGCCAGCCGAAGTGGAGCAGAACCTGACGCCGGTTTACCCGACCACAGACGGCTTGCGCCAAATCACCTTGCGCAATCTGACCGATCAAGCATTAGCCTTAATTGACAAAGCCGCGGTCCAAGAACTACTGCCTTCTGGCTTGTATAACCAGCAAGTTTCGCTCGCTCAGGCGCTGCACACCATTCACCGCCCGACACCGGATATTGATTTGCAGGCATTTGATGAGGGTAAGCACCCGGCGCAAATACGCCTGATTATGGAAGAGCTACTGGCTCAGAATCTCTCCATGCTTTCCGTCCGTAGCAAAGGCCAACAAGATGTTGCTCTGCCGCTGGCTGAGCGGAACCAACTTAAACAGCAATTACTCGATCAATTACCTTTCTCACCAACCAAAGCACAATCACGCGTTGTCGCCGAAATTGAGCAAGACCTTGAGAAGCCTCACCCGATGATGCGCCTGGTTCAGGGGGATGTCGGTTCAGGTAAAACCTTAGTCGCGGCATTAGCAGCGCTACGGGCCCTGGAGCATGGTTATCAAGTAGCGCTAATGGCGCCGACTGAACTGCTGGCCGAGCAGCACGCGCTCAACTTTGCTCAGTGGCTGGAACCAATGGGCATAAACGTTGGCTGGCTTGCAGGTAAATTAAAAGGCAAAGCCAAAGAAATCGAGCTGGCGAAAATTGCCAGTGGCGAAGCACAAATGGTGGTCGGTACCCATGCTCTGTTTCAGGAGCACGTCATCTTTCATCACCTTGCGTTAGTCATCATTGACGAGCAACATAGATTCGGCGTCCACCAGCGCCTTGAACTGAGAGAGAAAGGCGAAAAGCAAGGCGCTTTTCCTCATCAATTGATCATGACGGCGACACCGATTCCGCGCACACTGGCGATGACCGCCTATGCCGATCTTGAAACCTCCGTCATTGATGAACTGCCACCGGGCCGAACGCCAATTCAGACCGTCGCCATCCCAGATACCAAACGAGATGATATTGTCGAACGTGTTCGCAACGCCTGCCTCAATGAAGGCAAGCAGGCCTATTGGGTATGCACCCTGATTGATGAGTCAGAAGTTTTAGAAGCTCAGGCTGCTGCTGATACCGCTGAAGAGCTACAAAGAAAGCTGCCTGACGTTAAAATTGGCTTAGTGCATGGCCGGATGAAACCGGCGGAAAAACAGTCGGTCATGCAGGACTTTAAAGACAACAAGCTGCACCTCTTGGTCGCGACCACCGTGATTGAAGTGGGTGTGGACGTCCCTAACTCAAGCTTAATGATCATTGAAAACCCAGAGCGATTGGGACTGGCTCAGCTGCACCAGCTACGCGGTCGAGTGGGTCGAGGCAGCGTCGCCAGCCATTGTGTGCTGCTCTACCATTCTCCACTGTCTAAAACCGCACAAAAGCGTTTAGGTGTGCTTCGTGAGAGCAACGATGGCTTTGTCATTGCGCAGCGCGATTTGGAAATTCGCGGCCCCGGAGAACTACTGGGGACCAAGCAGACCGGAATGGCTGACTTTAAGATTGCCGATTTAATCCGGGATCAGCATTTAATCCCTGAAGTGCAACGTGTCGCGCGTCATATTCATGATAACTTCCCAGACAATGCAGCAGCGATTATCGACCGCTGGCTGGGAGACCGAGACATGTATTCGAAGGCATAGTAAGAAAAGTAGAAAGGGTTGGTACACAATGACCAACCCTTTTTATTTGAAGAGTGAGAGTAATAAACAGTGCGACAAGCGCTTTAGTTTAGCTAGTCTTTCACTTGGAGGATTTCGTCCCAAGGTAGGCGTTCATCGCCAAGAACGATGAAGTTAGGGTTTTCCAGCGTCTCACGCTCATTGTAGGACAGAGGTTCAAGCTGAGTACTTAGAATCCGGCCACCCGCCTCTTCAACAATACACTGAGTCGCCGCGGTATCCCATTCCCCAGTAGGTCCAAGACGCAGATAGCAATCCACCGCGCCTTCCGCCACTAAGCACGCTTTAAGCGCCGCAGAGCCCAATGGTACCAAGTCATAATTCCAACCACTGCTCATGCGACTAGTAATACGATTGATGTCTTGGCGACGGCTGATCGCAATCGCAATTGGGTGCGCCTGACCATCGTGATTGTGGGTCTTAATCCGCACACTTTCGTCCATGTCTGGGATTTTCCATGCCCCTTTATCTTTGTAGGCATAATACGTCACGCCAGACACTGGGCCATACACCACTCCCATTATCGGCTGATGATTCTCAACCAATGCAATAATAGTCGCGAAATCGCCGCTACGAGCAATAAACTCCTGTGTCCCGTCTAACGGGTCCACCAACCAATAACGGCTCCATTGCGAGCGCTTATCGAGGCTGATATCAGCGGCTTCTTCCGATAACACGGGAATATCCGGCGTCAGATCGGAGAGCTTTTCCATGATCAGTTTATGTGCTGCGATATCCGCACTGGTCACCGGTGTTTCATCACTCTTGGTGTAGGCTTGGTATTCTTTTTTCTCGTAAATATCAAGAATTAGCTGACCTGCCGAGCGGGCAATATCAATCACGGCAGGCAAATGGTGGGAAAGGTCTTCTGTCATTGGCATAGTCAATCCTTCACGCTCTACATTGATTATGGTTTTAAGATACGTAGAGCAAGCATCAGCGCGGTAATACTGCGCGCCTCACAAAAATCGAGGTGAGTCAGAAGCTCTTCTGCCTGGGCAAGTGGCCAGCGAATTACTTCCAAAGGTTCAGGTTCATCCCCTTCTAATTGTTCTGAGTATAGATCCTCTGCGATAAACAGGGTCATTTTGCTCGAGAAATAAGAAGGCGCGAGCACCACATCTTTCAATGGTGTCAGCTTGTTGGTCCCGAAGCCGATTTCTTCTTTCAACTCTCTGTCGGCAGCTTCTGCTGGCGACTCTCCAGCATCAATCAACCCTTTAGGAAAGCCGAGTTCATAACGTTCGGTACCTGCGGCATATTCGCGAACCAGCAATATATCTCCCTCTGCGGTTACTGGCACCATCATCACCGCGTTACGACCACTCGGTTTCATGCGTTCGTAGGTGCGTTCAACACCATTGCTAAAGCGTAAATCAAGCGCTTCAACGGCAAACAATTTGGATTGAGCTACAGTTTGTTTTGCCAGAATTTCTGGTGGGTTCCGTTTAGCCACTTGCTTACTCCTTAGCCGTAGAGGAAGTCTTTAATATATGAGAAAACTGTCATGTTTGAAAACAAAAAAGGGCTGACTTTTTCGTCAACCCTTTGTATTGCATATGGTTAAATCTGTTATTTATCCAGTTATCAGTAGTAAGAGTGCTCACCACGGTCATGCTCAGTCGCATCGCGAACTGCGCTCAACTCGCCCTCAAACTGTTGCAGCAGTTCTTTCTCGATACCTTCTTTTAGTGTCACATCAACCATAGAACAACCGTTACAACCACCGCCAAAGGCAACAATCGCGATACCGTCTTCAGTGATTTCTACCAGATTGACGTGACCGCCGTGCCCTGCTAGTTGAGGGTTTACCTGAGTTTGAATCACGTATTCAACACGCTCAACCAATGGTGCATCGTCAGACACTTTACGCATTTTCGCGTTTGGCGCTTTCAGCGTCAGCTGAGAACCCATTTTGTCTGTCACGAAGTCGATTTCCGCGTCTTCAAGGAATGGCAGGCTCAGCTCGTCAACGTAAGCAGAGAAACCTTCATACTTGATCTCAGTATCTGTAGCTTCAATCGCTTCAGTTGGGCAGTAAGAAACGCCACATTCTGCATTTTGCGTCCCCGGATTCACAACGAATACGCGGATGTTCGTCCCTTCTGGCTGTTGGCTCAAAAGGTTGGCAAAGTGTTTCTGGGCATTTTCAGTAATAGTAATAGGATTTGACACGACGAATACCTGAGTAAATTTGTAGGCTATTTGAGCACCATTTTACTCCTGATTTTCGCAAGATCTAGCCTTTTAGATCAAATCAGAGACACTTTAGCGGCTAGAAGGTTCAGGAGTGCGACAAATGCAATAAATATCAATGGTTTTCACTCCAGCATCAAGCAATAATTCACATAATTGATGTACTGTACTGCCCGTAGTTAACACATCATCGACAATAGCGACATGCTCGGCATTTATCGACTTTCTTAGATGAAAAGCCTGACGCACATTCTCCTTACGCTGCTTTTTATCCATTCCTTGTTGCCTTTCCGTTGCACGCTTTTTCTTAAATAGAGCCTCACAAGGCACATCCAGCTCTCGACCAATTTGCCATGCCAGATGCTGACTTTGGTTGTAGCCACGATAACAGTAACGACGCCAGTGCAAGGGGACAAAAGTAATCAGGTCTGGTCGAGTGTCGATGCGTGACACCAACAGCAAAGACAAGGTTTTAGCCTGCCAGTACTGACCTTCGTACTTAAGTCGGTGAACGTAACTCGATAGCGGCGGTTGATAGTCTCCGACACAATACAAGTGCGTCCACAATGGCGGGGCAACTAAACATTCCCCACACATTTCGACGTACTCAGAGGTCACCAAGCCACATCGTCTGCAGCGAGGAACTGGCGCAAAACGTCGCAGACAGAAACAGCAGAATAAGGGGTGCGCCGCTTGCGATCCGATCGCCATCTGGCACAAATCGCAATGACTGGGTAACAGGTAGGCTGTGTGTTTCTTAATCCAATCGGTTAACATGGCGCTCAATATCTGACAACTAGATAATTAACTTACCGCTTTAAATCAGGTGTAAAGGATGGAAAACGTGGCACAGAATGAGATCAAACCAACAACGCCATATTGGCAGTCAACAGGTCAAGGTGACGATTTGGTCTTAGTTCATGGGTGGGGGATGAATGGTGCTGTCTGGCATCAGGCCGTTGAGCAGTTAAGCCAGCATTTTCGCGTGCACGTCGTTGACCTACCGGGGTTTGGCCACAGCCATCAATTACACTTCGAAACGATGGAAGAGCTCGCGCAACAGGTTCTGCACAGCGCACCTGACAATGCGATTTGGCTCGGCTGGTCTTTGGGTGGCTTGGTGGCAACACACATCGCGATTCATCACCCAGAGCGCATAACCAAGCTAATCACCGTTGCTAGCTCACCTAAGTTTTCAGCAGAAAAGCGCTGGCGTGGAATCCAACCCCAAGTTCTGAGTGCGTTCACCGAGCAACTAGTAGATGATTTTCGCGTCACCATTGAGCGATTTATGGCGTTGCAAGCAATGGGCAGCCCTTCTGCTCGCCAAGATGTCAAAACCCTCAAGCAAGCGGTCCTATCTCGCCCTGAACCGAACCCTCAGTCCCTGCTCGCAGGCCTACAGCTGCTTGCCGATGTGGATTATCGCCAAGCGCTACTCGATGTCTCAGTGCCTACCTTGCGTTTATACGGACGCTTGGACGGGCTAGTGCCAGCCAAAGTTGCGACTGATGTCGACACACTGATGCCGACCAGTGAGAGTTATATGTTTGGCGCTTCATCACACGCACCATTTATGACCGAACTTAATGAGTTTTGTCAGCAAGTTACCCGATTTTCGGCTGGTAGATAAAAATTATTTTATCCGATACGCTAAAATTTTGACTATAAAGGCCGATAAATAATCGAGCCAAGAAAACGCTGTTTTATTGCATTTTCTGGCTGGGCGTGAGGAGGTTAAAATGCTCGTATCACCTACGAACGTAAGTGTACCGCTGATCGCCCCATCGGTTAATGTGCAAACGGAGCAGGCAGCCAGAGACAATAAAGTCCGCGAGCCCGTCACTCCCACTGTAGCGTTAACCAAAAGTAACGCTGAACGTAAAGTCAAAGCCGATGATAAAAGGCGACGACAATCCTCTTGGGATCCAGCTGAGCACCCGAGCTATGAAGCCAGTGAACAGGAAGAAGTTAAAGCCACTTATCAGGAAGATCCAAAAGATACGCTCGAACGGATTTTCCAGCTGATTGCTCTGGACAGCTACAGCGAAGATCAGGGCAAGGGCTACGCAATGCGCTTTCGGTTACCAAGGCACATAATCGATGCGGCGATAACTGAAGGCAAGATGGCCAAGCGCAGAACCGTAATCAAGTTTCACTACGGTGATGCGGTTGCACCCAATACACCTTCAGATGTAATTGCGGTGTTGTAGTACCTAAGCATAATGATTAGGAAATACCGAAAAAAATCCCCGCAATTGCGGGGATTTGTATTTCTAACCGAGACTATTTCTTGGCTTTAGCAAAAGCAGCGGCAAATGCCCCGCCCATTGCACCATTTGCTGGCTCTTCACGACGACGTTGGCCACCTTTGTTGCCTTGGCTCTGACGTTGTTGACCACGTGGCGCAGAAGAACGCTGAGAGCGGTTATCTTGGCCCGGCTCATCATTAAGACGCATAGACAGACCAATACGCTTACGCTGAATATCCACTTCCATCACTTTGACTTTAACGATATCCCCCGCCTTCACGACTTCTCTTGGATCAGAGACAAATCGATCGGTTAAAGCCGAAATATGCACTAAACCATCCTGATGAACGCCAATATCAACGAAAGCACCAAAGTTCGCCACGTTGGATACCACGCCTTCCAGCACCATACCCGGTTCGAGATCCGACACTTCATTTACGCCATCGGCGAACGTTGCGGTTTTGAATTCAGGACGAGGGTCACGTCCCGGCTTGTCCAACTCTTTGATAATATCGCTGACCGTCGGAACACCAAAATTGTCATCGGTGTAGTCCACAGCATGTAAGCCACGCAGGAACTGAGTATCGCCAATCAAGGCGCGAACGTCTTTACTGTTTTTCTCCGCGATTGCTTTCACCACAGGGTAAGCCTCTGGGTGAACCGATGACGCATCCAGCGGGTTCTTACCATCCATAATACGGAGGAAACCAGCACACTGTTCAAACGCTTTTGGCCCAAGGCGGGCAACTTTCTTCAGTGTGGTACGTGCTTCAAACCGGCCATTCTCATCACGGTAATCAACAATGTTCTGCGCAATAGTGCTCGACAGCCCCGCCACTCGCGTTAACAAAGCAGGAGACGCCGTATTCACATCAACACCAACAGCGTTTACACAGTCCTCAACAACCGCATCCAGACGCTTAGCCAGCATCGATTGGCTGACATCGTGTTGATACTGGCCAACACCAATCGATTTAGGGTCGATTTTCACCAGCTCTGCCAGTGGGTCTTGCAGACGACGAGCAATCGACACGGCGCCACGCAGTGACACGTCCAAACCCGGGAACTCTTTGGCCGCCAGCTCAGACGCCGAATAGACGGACGCGCCCGCTTCACTGACCATAATCTTCTGCACTTTGAGGTTATTTCGCTTAATCAGATCAGCGACAAAGCTGTCAGTTTCACGCGAAGCCGTGCCGTTACCAATAGCGATTAGGTCGACATTGAACTGCTGTACCAGCTTCGCCACCACCTGTGCCGATTTGTCATACTGTTTTTGCGGCGGATGAGGGTAGATGGTTTCCGTGGCTAACACTTTACCAGTTGAGTCCACCACCGCGATTTTCGACCCCGTTCTCAAGCCTGGATCGAGGCCTAATGTGGCTCGTGGACCTGCAGGAGCCGCCATTAACAAATCTTTCAGGTTTGTGGCAAACACTTCAATCGCTTCGATTTCAGCACGCTCTTTCATCGCTCCCATCAGCTCAGTTTCCATGTGCATCGACACCTTGATGCGCCACGCCCAACTGATCACTTGCTTACGCCACACATCCGCTGGGGCTTGGCTAAGTGAAATACCGTAGTGATCTGCAATAATGGTTTCGCAATACGACTGGCGAGCCCCCTCTTCTTGTTCTGGGTCAGCATTCATCGCCAATGTTAAGAAGCCTTCATTACGGCCGCGCAACATGGCTAGTGCACGGTGTGATGGCACCTTGCTTAAGGCTTCATTGTGCTCAAAGTAATCTTTGAATTTTTCGCCTTCGTGCTCTTTACCTTCCACAACGCGAGCCACCAGCTCTGCGTTACGGTTAAGGTGCGCACGAATTTTTTCCAGCAGATTGGCATCTTCAGCAATGCGTTCCATCACAATGGCACGCGCGCCATCAAGCGCCGCTTTCGTGTCTGCAACACCTTTGTCTACGTCAATGTATTGAGCCGCTTCTTGCTCCGGCTCCGTCTGCGGTTCGTTCCACAATTTGTCTGCCAGCGGTTCCAAACCAGCTTCAATCGCAATCTGGCCTTTGGTGCGGCGCTTAGGCTTGTACGGAAGATACAAGTCTTCAAGGCGAGTTTTACTGTCCGCCTGATGGATTTCAGTTTCAAGCTCAGTCGTCAGTTTGCCCTGCTCCTGAATGGATTTCAGAATCGTCTGACGACGATCATCCAGTTCACGCAGGTAAGAGAGGCGGCTGTCGAGATTACGCAATTGGGTATCGTCCAGACCACCTGTCACTTCTTTTCGATAGCGGGCGATGAATGGCACCGTGTTGCCATCATCGATCAGATTAACAGCAGCGGTAACTTGCTCAGTGCGAACATTCAGTTCTTGAGCAATCATTTGACAGATAGCTTGGCTCATCCGTTGATTCTCTTAATTCTATAATGTGAAGGAGTTTGTCTGTTCTAGAGATTGGGGCAAATCATGGATTTTGCAATGTTTTAAATCTTGACCGGAAAAAATCACCGCCTCCTGATAGACGCGGTGCACATTTGTGTCAAAACTGCAGTCGCAATTGAAATATATTCATTATATTTAAGTAAGTTATACCTTTTCGAGTTACTTAATAAGTATCGATACTTTGATTTAGTTTGGGAAATTATTGCATGAAGAAGCTCTCTTTGATTCTGACTTTGACAGGCGCCCTAATGACCGCCCCACAAGCTTGGTCTGAGACCCTTTCCGCCACCACACAAAACCCAGCCTATCAGGTGGACAACGAACTGATTCTGGGCCGCATCGAGAACGTCTACTACAACGATATTCCAGAACTCAAAGGCGTACCCTTTATGGGCAAGATTGACACCGGCGCTGATACCACCTCGATTCATGCTGAAAACATTCACCTCACCAGCACGCATCCAGACTTTAAAGATTTGACCGATAATGACCTGCTATGGGCGGTGGTTAACGACCGACGTGAAAACAAGCTGAAGAGAAATACAGAAACCTACTTGTCTTATCAGGTCACTATTGCCTTTACTATTCGCCACCCGTATACCGGTGAAGATATCAATATCAAAGACGATCTTGAACGCATCAGCATCATCCGCAGCCGCACCAGTAAAAAACCTATTCTTCGTCCAGCGGTAAGAATGCCACTAACAATCGGCGGCCGTACCGTGGAAGCCATGATTAACCTCACCAAGCGCAGCCAGTTTTCGTCGCCCATCCTGATTGGTAAAACCTTTCTTGAAGATAACGCTTGGGTGATGGCAGGTTATGATTACCTGCAAGAGCAACCTCGTGCTCAAGTTATCGGTAAAAAAGAAACCGTAGAAGTTGACGGCATGCCCTATAAGGTGAGTGTCGCAACCACCAGTCGTTACTCCAACGCCCATGCTGTGGATGTAAAAATCGACAAAAAGGCTCAATCAGTATCGTTCAAGTTGGAAGATGAAAAGGGCGAGCGTAAAGCCATGACTCTGCCATTAATCCGTATTTTGAACACCAGCAATGGTGAGCGTCCACTGGTTTACCTACCAGTCAAGCTCAATCAGAATCGCACTCAGCATTGGCTGGTTTATTTACGTGACCGCAGCCATTTAAGCAGTCAGATCAGCCTTGGACGAGATGTCGCCAGCGAACATTTCGTTATCGATACCGATAGCGAAAACCTGCTCAAAAAGGCCGATACCAGCTTCAAGACTGCCCTCAAGTCTGACCCATTGGTGATCTCTCCCAAAGAGACTATCACCATAGACCAAGAGTTCAGCATTCCTGCGCAACCTAGTTTTATCGTTAAAACTCCACTGCTGAGAGTCAAAGAGTTTGAGCTCAGTAAGAAAAGCGGTAAGGAACAGGTCAGTTTCACGCTTGAAAACAGCCAAGGTGAAATGAAAACGGTGACGAAGCCTGTTCTTCGTAAACTCAAAGTCGGTAAATCCGTTCGTCCGGTTGTCGAGGGCGTATTCGAATTAGGAGACAAGAAACGAGAACTCGAATTTGCTATCGATAATCTTGGCAAAAATGACACTAAGCCTTTCTTCGTCATGGGCCACAGCATGGCGAAAAGCAGTGTACTACTCAACACCCGCACAGAGGATCTACTCAGCCCAAGCCCACTGTTCAAAGCTGGTCACATTGAAGTTGTTCAGGTGGAAGATCTGGCTTTTCCGGTCAAGCTCGACACGGGAGCGGATGTCAGCTCAATCAATGCCACAAACATCAAGCAATATCAGAAAGATGGCAAAGATATGGTGACGTTCACCTACGAAAATGATGTCGGGATGAAACAGGAATTCACTCGAGAAGTAGTCGATGTGATGCGCATTACAGCCAAGAAAGGGGAAAAAGCCAACGTGCGCCCTGTGGTTGAAATGCGAGTCAGGCTGGGAGAGTTGGATAAGATCATTCGCGTTAACCTGCAAGACAGAGGGCGATTCCACTACAGCATGATTCTGGGCAAGAACTTCCTCAAATACGGGGCAATTGTCAGCAGTGATAAGGACTACATCATTACTGAAAAACCGGACTACGAAAAATAAAAGACAAGTGCCGCGCTGCTCTGCGCGGCACCATTTCAACCGGTATAACAAATACTGTTCACAAACCACTCTTTCTCGCCTTCCGGCGTTTTGACACTGAATTCGTCATCCACTTCTTTCTTTAGCAGAGCTCGCGCCATTGGCGAGTCAATCGAGATGTAATCTTTGGCGCCACCATAAATCTCATCGGGGCCAACAATGCGAAACTTTTTCACTTCTCCGGCTTCATTTTCCACTTCGACCCATGCACCAAAAAACACTTTCCCTTCCTGCTGCGGAGCGTAATCGACCACTTTAACCTGCTCAAGACGCTTGCGTAGATAACGTACTCGACGATCAATTTCACGCAGACGTTTCTTATTGTATTGGTAATCCGCATTCTCTGAGCGATCCCCCAAGCTCGCCGCCCACGTCACTTTTTTGGTCACTTCCGGGCGCTCTTCTTTCCATAGAAAATCGAGTTCTTTTTTAAGTCGGTCAAAGCCTTCGCGTGTGATTAGGTTTGTTTTCATATTTCTGACGCTAGTGAATTGAATATGGCGTATACATTAGCTAAAAAGGACTTAAAAAGGTAATAATCGTTAACAATTCTTTGCGCCACTTTCATCAGAACAATGTTACATTCTGATTCGTGAAAAAGGGCTGCACAGCAGCTCTGTCAAAGCGCTAGCTTATTTAATAGGTGGAATCATTACATGCAAGAAAATCACAAGATCTTAGTCGTTGATGACGATGCACGTTTGCGTGCATTGCTGGAGCGTTACTTGTCTGAACAGGGATTCCAAGTACGTAGTGTTGCTAACAGTGAGCAGATGGACCGCCTGTTAACCCGTGAAAATTTTCACCTGATGGTATTGGATTTAATGCTGCCAGGCGAAGATGGCCTGTCGATTTGTCGTCGCCTGCGTAATGCCAACAGCACCTTACCGATCCTTATGCTCACCGCAAAAGGGGACGAAATTGACCGAATCGTCGGCCTGGAAGTGGGCGCAGACGACTACCTACCAAAACCATTTAATCCACGTGAGCTACTGGCTCGCATCAAAGCAGTACTGCGCCGTCAGACAACTGAGCTGCCGGGCGCACCGAGCTCAGAAGAGTCAGTGGTCGAGTTCGGTGAGTTCAGCCTAAACCTAGGTACACGTGAAATGTTCCGCGGCGATGAGGCGATGCCTCTAACCTCGGGCGAATTTGCAGTACTTAAAGCACTAGTGACCAATGCCCGCGAGCCGATGTCACGTGACAAATTGATGAACATGGCCCGTGGCCGTGAGTATTCCGCGATGGAACGCTCCATTGACGTACAGATTTCACGTCTGCGCCGTATGTTGGAAGTCGACCCGAGTAAACCTCGCTATATTCAAACTGTGTGGGGCTTAGGTTACGTGTTCGTGCCAGACGGTAAAGAAGCATAATTGCTCACCTGATGAGAGTGCGAGACTATGTCTCGCACTTTTTGTTTTCACCTCTATCAAGGCCGCCAATATGCGTATTCGCAGTTCCTTTACTCAATCGATTTTTATCTTTCTGACCTTATTGATTGCCAGTCAGGTTTACTCCTACTACGCCGTATTTAACTATGCGTTGATGCCGAGTTTGCAGCAGTTCAATAAGATCCTCGGCCACGAAATCAATCTGATGCTCGATGATTCTGCTGCCATAGAAGGCGGCTTGCAGATGGATGCCCCCTTGAGACGCAGAGTTCTGGAGCAGTTAGGTGTCACCATTCATGCCGACGATAGTCCAATAGCGGATGAGTATTATCATGCGGTCAGTATTGATCTCATGAGCGAAGAGATGAGTAAAGAGCTCGGTTCACCTACCGATGTGCGCATGATGCTGGGATCCGAAAGTTACATTCTGTGGATGAAAATCGATTCTTTGCCCGGCTCTCTGCTGCGTATTCCGCTGTCTGAATTGCAGGAAGAAGACTTTGCGCCACTATTTCGCAATAGCTTGATTATGGCGTTACTGATTGTCGCTGGCGGCTGGCTTTTCATCCGTTTACAAAACCGACCTTTGATTGCTCTGGAAAAAGCCGCTAAAGGTGTTGGTCGAGGGGATATTCCTCCGCCTTTACCAGAGAAAGGCGCGACAGAAATCCGTTCGGTAACGCGAGCATTTAATCAGATGTCAAAAGGCATTCAGGCTCTGGAAGAAGACCGCGCACTGCTGATGGCGGGCATCAGTCATGATTTAAGAACGCCTCTGACACGCATCCGTCTTGCCACTGAAATGATGTCACCGGAAGACAGCTATCTGGCTGAAGGTATCATCAGTGATACCGAAGAGTGTAATGAGATCATCAGCCAGTTCATGGACTACCTAAAACCGGTCAATAAAGAGTCATTCATCGAGGTTGATCTCAATGAAATCGCCAATGATATTGCGACTTCAGAGGGTGGCTACGAAATTCAAATTGAAACGGAGTTGCAGCAACCACTTAAGGTCACTAATGGTAGCCCGATAGCGATTAAGCGAGCGGTGAGTAACTTAGTAGTTAACGCAATACGCTACGGCAATGGCTGGGTCAAAGTCAGCACTGGCGTAACCGCGGACAACAAGTTGGTCTGGGTGTGCATAGAAGACAATGGCCCGGGTATTGAACAAAGTCAGATCGGTAAGTTATTTGAACCTTTCACCCGAGGCGATACCGCACGTGGTAGCGAAGGCACAGGCCTTGGGCTAGCGATTGTGAAACGTATCGCCAGCCAGCATAACGGCAATGTAATCATCAATAATCGTAGCGGTGGTGGCTTACGGGCGCAGATCAGTTTTCCGACTGCCGGCAAATAATTACTAAAACAAAAAGGGGCCGAAGCCCCTTTTTTTAATGAATTTCAACAGCCTTAGAGGCGCCCTTGATAAGTAAACTGATAACGACCTTCAGAGTCTGGCGTTGGTAACCATTTCAGTTGTTCTGCCAATGAGCCTGGAAACTCGTTGCCCGGTTTAAACCAAGCCGAAGCCTGATAACTGCGATTGGCTTGCATCACAACTTCCGCCGCACTGCTCACCTGTTGACTGTTTTGATCACCTTTCAGTGTGATCTGGCTATCCTGACAACTAAAGTCGACCACAACTGGGCCAACGCTCAGCTCATCCAATGGCGTAATCACTTTATCAGTACTCCATACCACTGACCCTTCACCAGTCTGGCAATAAGGCACGGCATACACCATCGACTTAATACTCAACTCAACCTGCCCTGTCAGTTCAACAGGCACTGGCATCGGAGGTGTCAGTTCGAGGATTTTTTCAACCGGTAATGAAGCGATCAGATTCTCGGCATAAGGGCCCGACATACTGTAGCCTACAACACCGCGTCCAGTGACTTGCATGTCACTACCTCGACCAAAACGGACCTGTGCTTCGGCTTTGCCCGTTAGAAGTTTCAGTGGCGCCAATTGCCAATGCAAAGCCCCTAACTTCTGTCTTTGCCAACTAACACCTGTGGCGCTGCCATCCCAGATGGTACCTGAAACACCACTAATCACTAACTGCGGTGGCAATGGTAAATAGTTCAGCACAACCTGAGCGGGAACATGCGCCACAGCACTGACTAGAAAGACCATCACCAGCGCCAAACTGAGCAGAATGACTCTTTTCACTTCGCGTTATCCTTTAACAAACTGTAGGCGCTTGACTTCAACCGTCCCATCTTGCTCACCTTTATCAATATCCATAAAGGTTGCTGAGACACCATGCTTTTCCTGCAGGAACGTCATCCAATCAATCAGGCGGTTAAATGGCATCGGCTGAACCCAAACCTGCAGTTCCTCGCCACGCGGCTGGACCCTGACAAGCTCTGCACCAAAACGTGAAGCCGTTGAAGAAATGGACTGGTTAAGTGGCAAGCTCGACGACGCTACTCCACCCTGAGCACGCAGTTGGCTGATATTGTCTGCTTTGTCTTTCACCCAGTTGAGCAGTTGTTTCTCACTCTGGATACGATTCGTTGCCATTTCGGCACGCTGACTGACTGGTTGCAATATGCCCCAGTAGATCACACCCAAAAACAGCAGTACCGAACAAGCGATTAATAAGCGCTGCTCACGCTGGCTAGTGCCAACCCACCACGTCTGAAGTGAAGATAATAATTGTTTCATCAGCGGCTCCCTATAAACGCTTAAGCACAAAGGTGCCGTTAACTAGAGTCCCTGATTTACTCAGTTGTCCCTGCTCAACTGTAAATTGACCCGACATCAGCTCACGCGCTTTTTCAAACGTTTGGAAATCATTACTTTGCGCCTGAAGCCTGACTTCGCCACGAGTACTGTCGTACTTGAAGCTAGTGAGCCTTAGGCCCGGTACCTGCTTCATCACTTGAGGCATTTTCACCATCCATTCCAGAACTGAGTCACCACTACCGCCACCGGACAGTCGGCTCTCCTCTCGTTCCATTTCCCGTTTTAGATAGGTGACGGTCGGAATTTTGTTCTTGCTGGTCACTTGGCGGAAAATACGTTCACTTTCCTGACGATAGGCATTGGCTTGCGTTTCAGCACTTTGGATTTGCAGCCAGTTGTCGACACTGAGAATGGCAACCAAAACTCCTGCTGCAATCGCTGCTTTACGCCACACTTTGAGATGACGACCAAAAGACGATTTCGGCTTAAACTCACCAGACAACAGGTTGAGCTTACTTTTGACAGCTTGTTCAGAAAGCAGCTGCATGACCAACTGTGGTTGTTCATTGTGCCATTTTTGCTCATCCGCCAATGTCAGCTCTGGTAAGTGTGAGTATGCCTGAAGTGGCAGGTACTCCTCCTCTTGCTTCACCCAGTCAGACTGAGCCAAAAGCGGCAACCAAGCTAGTTCAATACTTACCGCACTGAACTGACCTTTTTTCACTAACCACTGGCCATCCAGCTCTACTGCACTCAAACCTGACTCTTCAGCGACAGGCAAAGCCAATGCGTCAGGTAATACCTTACGCACCGCGAAGCCAAGCTGTCGCATGTCAGCCAATATTGATTCCAGCCAGCTGTAGTCAATACCACAGACATACGCCTGATTGGCTTCCTTTGCCAAGACAGTAAAGTGCAGCTCGTCGACATCCTGCGCCACATCGTCTTCCAACATGAATGGCAGCATAGAATCAAACTGACGATTCGCGCCTGCTGGGACTTCCAACTGAGTCAGAACCAGATTGGCTGCAGACACCAGTACAATAACTTGGCGCCCTTCTGCGTAATTGGCAAGCTCGGCCAAATCCTGGTGATCTTGCAGTTCACCGCTCGCTATCACTTCCTTTTGGCTTTCTGACCAAACCAGCCATTGAATCGCTGCTGTTTTACTTTTGCTCAGCCGAACGATTAGAAACTCGTTCACCGATCCCTCCAAAGCGACGGCGTATTACCGTTGCAGTTTCTCTATTATTACTAAACAACAGGCTGCGGATTCGCACCCTGGATTTATCCACCAGCACCTCAGCATCGAGCTCAAAATACACGCTGTCGACACTCAGGTAACCTTTGACCTGCTTTTTAACATCCTCGCTCAAACCACTCAGGTCCGATTCAGCGAGAAAGTCATCCGTTGACGCCCATCCATCGGGGCCACGGTTTTCCAAAATCTGTTTTGCCTGAGACGAACTCAGATTCGGATAGAACATTGCCGCCAGCAGCGCTGCATGCTCGGGCGCAATGGTATTCACATTAAGACGAAAGTCAGAAGTTGGCAGCGCGCAAATCATCGGGCTGACTTTTTCCATCACTTCGCCGCTAACCTGATTTACTGATCGTAACTCACTGCTGTCGGCCAACAAGGTATTGGCACTCAAATATGCAGGCGATAAACCTTCGTAATGGCTGTCTTCGACACCCGATGATGAGTTAACTGAATCATTGCTATCCACAAATTCCCACAGCGACTGGGCGATGGTTTCTGCTTCGTAGTTGTCCACCTGCAGCTCTTCAAGCAGATTCTGAAACTTTTCTACCAAGAAGGGTAACTGTGCAGACCCAGCGGTTTGTTCCACATCAGACAACGCATTGATATTGAAGCACGCCTGAGCATCATGCAACTTGCCACTAACTGTGCCATAGTCCAATGGCATGCTATCCAACTCTTGAGCCCAAGGCTGGGATAGATTGATGCTGTCATCGTTGTCTTTATAGCTTTGTTCAATACCGTACTTAGCCAGCGCTTCAACACCCAAGCTGTACCAGTACGCTTGCTGATAATTGATTTGGCTGCCAGCACGCTTGAACTGACTGAACAAACGATCGGCCATACTGGCGGCGATACTGACCATAACCGCTAAGAGCAGCAAAATTACAATCAGGGCGACACCGCGCTGAGGACGTTTAGCTGCCATCGCTTTTCTCCTCAGAACCGCCAATCTCACCACCCGCTGTCATATAAATGCGTTCAATCTTGCCGTAATCTTCCAGTTCAAGTTCAACCGCTACTGCCTGAGGCAACATGGCTTTCTTATCCCACTCTTTTTTCCAGTCGGAGCCGTCAAAGAACTTCACATTAAACTTTTCCACTTTGTCGATCAGCGGCATCGCTATTCCCGCTTGCCCTGCGGGCGTATCAGCATAGCGCCACCAGACACGTTCAAGCACGTCATCCTTTATTCGGTAGCCTACTTTACTCACTTCACCACGCGGAAACTGCTGCTGCGGGTTATGCCAGCCTAAACGGGTAAACATGATCCCGTTGGCATCGGAATCCAGCAAATACTCTTTCCACTGCACCAACAGGCCATTGGACTCCTCACCATTAGTTCTAGTCTGGCGTAGAGCCATCTGACGAAAGTCGCCATCCATAAACACTAAGGCACGTTGCAGCGTTTTCAGTCGCTCACTGCGTTCCATGGACAGCTCGTTGCTGCGCTGTACTTGATTCAGCACCTGATAAGCGCCCACGCTTAAGCTGGCAAAGATGGCAATCGCCACCAGAACTTCAATCAGAGTGAAACCGCCCTGAGAGGCCGATGTTTTACTTCGCCACATAACTTCTTACCGTAACTACTGGCGAACTTTTTTCACTGGTGGCCACCTTGACATCAAACGCCTGCAAAATATCACCGGCCGTTTCAACAGGTTCTATAGACCAGAACCAATCGCGCCCAGCCAATTCGTCTTTGCCTTTTTTCTTGCTCGGCTTGCTGCCTGCCAGCATCACTTTAGCCATCTGGTTATCCGCGACTAACGCAGCGAAGGTTTTTTCTTCCAGGTAATTTAAGGTGTTGATATGTTGACTGACGGAACGAATGGTCGCGATCGCGGCAGTAGCGAATATTGCCAACGCAACCAACACTTCCAGTAACGTCATACCCCGTTTAGCTTTCATCTTCGCTTTCTCCCGGAGCCAACAACACTATCTGTCCATTTTCTTTTGCCACTACTTTCCACGCATCCTGCTCTTCATCACCTTGCTCAGGATAAATGGCAACAGAAAATGGCGTCACTTCACCACTGGACACAATAAATACTTGTGGCGGACGCAGCTTTTTCTCTTCTTTGTACTCAGCAAACATATCTTCATCAAACAGGCTTCCCGGCTTAAACAGACGATCATCATCGCCCCACGCGCCACCACCCATAGTCAGCGTCACGGCTACCGATTCATTCAACTTCGTTTCGTAAGGAATCTGGTCGATATTGAGTTTCTGCCAGCCTTCACTTTCCAGCGACATCAAGTAGTAGACCGATTTCTTCTCATCGACGCGCAGACCGAAATCTCGGCCACTGAGCATCGCTTCTTCATTGAGTAGCATTATTCGCTGAAAAAGAGACTCGGCCTGCTTCTTTGCTACATCTTTTGAGCTGGTCGGTAACGTGGAGATCACTGCCACAGAAGCAAGGGACACCAGTACCAGAACCAGTAAGATTTCCAGCAGAGTAAAGCCAGTACGAGAGAGAGTTGGGTAACCTTGACGCATAGGAAAAAGAGGGCGGCTTATGCCGCCTCTGCCTTATTGAAAGTCCTGAATGTTCCAGTTGCCGATATCGGCATTGACACCTTCACCACCTTCTTGGCCATCAGCACCTAGAGTGAAAATATCGATGTTACCGTTGTCACCTGGGCTCAGGTATTGGTAGTCGTTACCCCAAGGGTCGGTTGGCAGGCGCTTGATGTAACCACCATCGCGGTAGTTACGCGGTTCAGGGCTTGATGGCTTGTTAACTAGCGCTTCCAAACCTTGGTCTGTGGTTGGATAAACGCTGTTGTCCAGCTTGTACATATCCAGTGCATTTTCTAGCGCAACAATATCAGTAATAGCTTTTTGTTGGTCAGCCTTTTCTTTATTACCCAACAAGTTAGGAACAACAAAGCTTGCTAAAATACCTAAGATGACGACAACAACCATCACCTCTAAAAGCGTAAAGCCAGACTGCTTGTTCATTTTTCTTTTCATTATATTCTCCAAATAAAAATTCATAGCGAGAGGTTAAACTGCTCTCAGTATGACTATCCACTCATTAAGTTGTTCATTTCTAAAATTGGCATCAGGGTCGCCATTACGATAAACAGTACTAATCCAGCCATCAGTGCAATCAATGCCGGGGTGAAGATACCTAATGCGATATTGACTGTGGATTCAAAGTTGGCATCCTGATTATCGGCCGCACGAGTCAGCATACTTTCCAGCTCACCACTCTGTTCACCACTGGCGATCATGTGCAGCATCATTGGTGGGAAAAGCTTGGTCTGCTCAAGTGACTTACGCAGGCTTGCCCCTTCACGGACGTTATCGGTCGCGCTGAGAACTTGCTGCTTAACGTAATGGTTCGACATTACGTCTACCGCCACTTTCATCCCTTCCAATATTGGAATTGCACTGGAAGTACAGATGGATAGCGTACGCGCAAAGCGAGAGGTATTCAGGCCACGAGAGATTTTTCCAATCATCGGCATATGAACAATTTTGCGATCCCAACTCAGGCGCAGATTAGGCTTACTGAGAGCAAACTTAAACAGATACACCAACACGGTCAGAGCGACTAAAATTTGAATGCCCCAGTTTTGAATAAAATCACTGGAAGCAAGAAGGAACTGAGTCGATTGAGGCAGTTCTTGTCCCATCTGAACAAACTGGCCGACAATTTTGGGTACCACTGCCGCGAGCAAAAACGCTACAATACCGACAGCAAACACCACCAGCACCACAGGGTAGATCATCGCCTGCTGCAGCTTCGAGCGCATTTTTTGACGATTTTCTGCATAGTCCGCCAAACGCTCCAAAACCGCATCTAGATGACCAGACTTTTCACCCGCCGACACCATAGAGCGGAACAAATCATCAAAGATGTGCGGAAAGTCCGCCAAACTGTCAGCCAGCGTGTAGCCTTCGGTGACTTTTGAGCGCACGGCGAGCAGCATGGTTCGAATGCGCGGCTTTTCAGACTGCTCTGAAACCGCCTTAAGACACTCTTCTAGAGGCATTCCCGACTGAACCAGTGTCGCTAGCTGGCGAGTAATCAAAGCTAAATCAGGTGTGCTGATGCCACGCTTAAAGGTTAACCCAGCTTGCTCGGTCTGCTTCTTGGCTTTCTGACGTGTTTCATTCACCTCAACCGGCATTAACCCCTGCTCTTTGAGCCGGGCTCGAACCTGACGTGCGTTATCGCCTTCAATCACCCCTTTCTGGGTTTTGCCTTTTTTATTGAGGGCTTTATATTCAAACGCTGCCATTAGCCTTCCTTAGTCACCCGCATGACTTCTTCAAGAGAAGTGATACCTTGACGGACTTTACTCAGGCCATCATCACGAATACTTGGCGTATGCTCACGAATGGCTTTTTCAATTGCCTGCTCGCCAGCTTCGCTGTGAATTTTCTCTTGTACCTGCTCGTTAACCACCAGCAACTCGTGAATACCAGTACGACCACGATAACCTTTGTGATTACAGTTTTCACAGCCATTAGCTCGATAAAGAATTAGCTCTTCTTTCTTCTTCAGATCAAACAGCTTTTTGGTTTCTTTGTCTGCTTCGTAAGGTACTTTACAATCAGGGCAAAGAGTACGAACTAGGCGTTGTGCCAATACTCCTAATAGTGAGGACGAGATAAGGAACGGCTCAATACCCATATCCCGCAGACGGGTAATCGCACCCACTGCCGTATTGGTGTGTAGGGTCGACATTACTAAGTGACCGGTTAAAGAAGCTTGAACAGCTATCTGCGCCGTTTCCAAGTCACGGATCTCACCGACCATCACCACATCAGGGTCCTGACGCAAAATTGCACGCAAGCCACGAGCGAAGGTCATATCTACCTTAGGGTTAACTTGCGTCTGACCGATCCCATCGATATCAAATTCAATCGGATCTTCAACGGTAAGGATATTGCGTTCGTTGCTGTTGAGTTCCTGGAGGCCAGCATACAAGGTAGTCGATTTACCCGAGCCAGTTGGGCCGGTAACCAAAATGATGCCGTGCGGGCGCTCAATCATGCTGCGGAAATTTTCATGGTTGGCTGGCGTCATGCCTAAGCTATGCAGATCAAGTCGAGTGGCATTCTTATCCAGAAGACGCATCACCACGCGCTCTCCGTGCGACGAAGGCATGGTGGAAACACGCACATCAACCGCTCGACCACCAATACGCAGAGAAATACGGCCATCTTGAGGCACACGCTTCTCAGCGATATCCAGCTTAGCCATAACCTTAACGCGAGAGACCAATAACGGTGCTAGCTTACGACTCGGCGACAACACATCACGCAATACGCCATCAATGCGGAAACGGATTGAAAGTGCTTTTTCGAAGGTCTCGATGTGGATATCCGATGCCCCCTCCTTAATCGCTTCACCGAGCATAGCGTTGATCAACTTGATGATAGGCGCATCGTCATCTGACTCAAGCAGGTCTTCATCTTGCGGCAAATCCTCAGCCAACGAGAAGAAGTCATCACTATCTGCGCCTAAGTCTTCCATTAGCTGACGAGCTTCCGACGAGTCGCGCTGATACGCTTCCGTCAATTTGGAATCGAACTCATCTTTGGACACTTCGCGCAGCTCAAAATGTTCGCCTACCACACGTTTTACTTCGATCAAGGCTTCAAATGCCAACGGCGCAACATAATACAGCGTGAGACCTTGCTCTGAAGGCTCAAGTACCAGTTGGAAGCGGTTGGCAAAACTAAATGGCAAACGACGGAATGTGACTAACTCATCCATCACTTAGTTTCCATTTGGTCTAGGAAAGCCTGAATCTCAGCAGGGTGACTAATATCTTCACCAAACTTAGGCAGCACAGGCGTTTGCACGTCTTCCATCAATCTCAGACCTTGGTCCGCCTTGTAAAGCTGCTCGGCACGAATAAAGTTGTATTTACGCTGAGTAATACCATCTGCGGTCACACCATCGCGAATGATGGTTGGCTTAATGAATACCATTAGATTGGATTTTTGTAGCTGAGAGCTGGTCGATTTAAATAGACGGCCTAAGTAAGGAATATCGCCCAGAAGCGGAACTTTAGATTCACTTTCTTGTGCGCGCTCGTCAATCAAACCACCCAGTACAATCATCTGGCCATCTTCTACCATAACTGACGTATTGAGCTGGCGTTTAGCAAAGCTGACATCCACCGCTGCGTTACTGGTCGCAGGCAGAACGTTAGACACCTCTTGCTCAATGGTAAGCTGTACCGAGTTACCTTCGTTGATTTGAGGAACGACTTTGAGCTTGATACCAACTTCTTTACGATCAACAGTCTGGAATGGGTTGTCGTTGTTTGACCCTGCCGCAGACCCAGTGATGACGGGTACTTCTTCACCGACAATGAAAGATGCTTCACCGTTGTCCATTACAGTAATGCTCGGAGAAGACAGGATGTTAGAGTTGGTGTCGCTTGATACTGCGCTGATCAGTGCCGTCCAGTCTCCCATTACTACACTAAGTGCCGCACCATTAACGCCAGAGAGCGCTGAAGCCAATGTGGAGTAGTCTCCTGGTTCCGTAACATCATAAGGTACTCGTTCACCTGCACTATTGGTGTAATACTCTGTACTCTTTTGATCTTCAGCCTCTTCAAGGCCCACCATTACGTTACCGATCTTGGTTCCGGCATTGCCGTACTGGATTACTGCACCAGTTTCGAGCGAGCCCCACTGGACACCTAAGTTAATACCGTCACCTTCTGTCATTTCGACAATCAAGGCTTCAATCAGCACCTGCGCGCGGCGAATATCCAGTTGAGAAATTACATCCTGAAGCGCATTCATAATATCTGGCGGCGCAGTCAGTACGAGCGCATTGGTACCTGGGTGAGCTGAGATCATCACCTCGCCACGTTTGGCGCTGGACGACTGTTTAGAACCTGATGATTTTTCTGCCTGAAGATTGTCAGAGACACCTTTCAACACATCAACCAAGTCTTCCGCTTTGGCGTACTTTAGATACACCACGCGGTTATTGCCTTTGGTAGCCATCTCAATATCAAGCTGCTTAATCAGCTTACGCAGGCGCTGACGTACCTGAGGATCACCGGAAATGAGAATAGAGTTCGTGCGATCATCGGCAACCAGTTTTGGCTGTAAGAAAGCAGGTGTGCTTTTCGCATCAGTCGTCTTGTTCAGAGCTTCAACAATACGAACCATCTCAGCAGCAGAAGCATTATCCAATTCAACTACTTCGATTTCTTTGTCACCCGCTTGGTCGACACGTTTGATGATGTCTGCCAATCGGTTAACCACCGCTGCGCGGCCTGTAATAAGAATGATATTAGCTGGGTCGTAGTGCACAACGTTACCTGCACCCGCATTGTCATTTAGCTGACGAAGCAGAGGTGAAAGCTCACGCACCGAGACATTACGAACTGCAACAACACGAGTTACGACTTCATCGCCTTGGATTGATCCATCGCCAACCACGGGAATCGCGGAGGTTTTCGCATCTTTAGATTTGATGACCTTGATGACACCGTTGTCCATTTCCACCACAGCGTAGCCATAGACTTCCAGAACGTTTAAAAAGAAGCTGTAATATTGTTCTTCCGACAGCATGTCGTAGCTGCGTACATCGATCTTGCCACGTACGGATGGATCAACAATGATGGTTTTTTCCAGATTCCGACCAACAATGTTGATGAACTCTTGAATATCTGTGCCTTTAAAGCTCGCACTGTATTCGTTAGCGAATACAGCGGCAGGTGACGTCAACAAGCTTCCTGCTAAAAGCCAAGCGCTTTTTTTAAGCCAATGGTTCACTCTCTACTCCTCGGAATGATTCACGCATCTGCATCATTCTTATAATTCAATATAAATTTCATAAGGCTGGCCATCTCGTTCTACCGTTAAATTCAGCTCGGTAAGTTGAGACATATTTTTGAAGATCTCCCCCATCGTCGCGGGGTTACTCAGATCCTGGCCATTGATTTGTGTTGCTATATCCCCTGACTGTAAGCCAACTGATTCGAATAGTTCTTTCTCTTTTCCAGGGGTTAAGCGATAACCAATAACTTCGCCATCTCTTTTTATCTGAGACATACGAACGTATTGGAAAATTTGTTTCGCGTCTTTGCGAATGACAGAGCGTATTTCATCCAGCTTATCGGCGGAGACGTCTGCCTCAATCGATTTGGTTTTAGGCTGTTGCTGTAGATTCTTGGTGTATTTAAGCCCTTCTAGCATGACAGTTTCATTACGGCCGGAGTTATCGACGATAATACGATCATACAAGACTTGAACTACCGTCGCCCTGGTACCTTCCAAGGTTTCGCCGATACCATAAGTCGCCTGCTGACCTCGACTCGCCACCACCGCAAGGTTTTTATTCGCTTCAGTGCTAGTTACAACACCGACCAAGATGACGTTCAAGCGACTTTTCGGCGCTTCGGTTACTACAGGCTTTTTCTCAACCGGCGCCTGCGCTTGATAGCGACCAAACAAGTTACTGTTTTGCAGCTCAGCGATATTTAAACCCGAATCCTTGCTGACACTACCTGCCACTGACGTTGGCTGCCAAGGGGTTACCGATTGCGACTCCATCGGCTTCCAGATCAATGCACCAGATACCCATGCACTCATGCCCAGCAACACTACCGTTGCCATTGAGCTCAAGCGGTCCTGATTTTTCAGGAAACTATCTAGTTGAATTACACCACGTATGTTCACTCACAATCCTTTTGATCACCAGCTGACGAAGCCATGCAAGGTAATGTTTACCAAGCAAAGTACTCTATAATTAGAGTTTTTATTTGAACCAATTATTCTACCAAAATATGAAACAGGCTAAATAGTTAACGGCCTGATTAACATGTAAAGCGGTGGAATTTTACCATGTACCTTGAAAAATGCGCGCTTCATCACCATTGTTACACCAATAATTTGGCACAAGATTCACCACCAGTTAGAGGCTAGTATCCACAATGGGTTCCCAAACTGAAGCAGTTCGACTCGATAAATGGCTATGGGCAGCACGTTTTTACAAAACTCGTTCCATTGCTCGAAATATGGTCGACGGCGGTAAAGTTCACTATAATGGCCAACGCAGCAAGCCGAGTAAGGCGGTTGAGCTCGGCGCAATCATTACTCTTCGACAGGGGCACGAGGAGAAAACCGTGGTTATCGAAAAGATTTCGGATCAACGACGTGGCGCTCCCGAAGCACAAACCCTCTATACCGAAACTGGGGACAGTCTTGCTAAGCGTGAAGAAAATGCCGCCCGTCGCAAACTTCATGCGCATAGCCCAAGCCCAGATCGTCGCCCTGATAAAAAGCAGCGTCGCGACATCATCAAATTTAAACATCAATAATATCAGCCACCATCTGGCTGGTATCAGTAGTACCATACGTACGAGGAAATGCTTACATGGCAAACAATGTTTTAAACCGCTACCTTTTTGAAGACCTGTCTGTACGTGGCGAGTTGGTACAATTGGATGAAGCCTACCAACGCATCATTTCTAGCAAGGAATACCCAGCACCACTACAGAAGCTGTTGGGTGAGCTACTGGTATCGACAACCCTGCTGACCGCGACTTTAAAGTTCGAAGGCTCTATCACGATGCAATTACAAGGTGACGGCCCGGTATCTCTGGCTGTCATTAATGGCGATCACGACCAGAAAGTGCGTGGCGTCGCGCGCTGGGAAGGGGATATCGCCGATGATGCCAGCATTCATGACATGTTGGGTAAAGGTCACTTAGTGATCACTATCGATCCTAAAAAGGGCGAACGTTACCAAGGTATTGTTGGCCTTGATGGCGACAACTTATCGGACATTCTTGAAAGCTACTTCGCAAACTCAGAGCAGTTGAAGACGCGTATATGGTTGCGCCTCGGAGAACACGAAGGCCAGCAGCGTGCTGCGGGTATGCTGATTCAGGTGATGCCAGATGGTACAGGTACACCTGAAGATTTCGAGCACCTAGAGCAACTGACAGATACGGTCAAAAACGAAGAGCTATTCACGCTCGAAGCGAACGACCTACTTTATCGTCTATACAACCAAGAGAAAGTTCGCCTGTTTGACCCACAACCTGTCGAATTCCACTGTGGCTGTTCACGCGAGCGCAGTGGCGCCGCCATCGTGACCATCGATCGTGCGGAAGTAAATGACATTTTGGCGGAAGTCGGCTCAATTTCTTTACATTGTGATTACTGCGGCACGAACTATACGTTCGACGAAGCTCAGGTATCTGAGTTGTTCGATCAGACCGATTCAGGCAACAAAACGCTGCATTAATTTTTATAATTTAAGAAGCACGTAATTTACCAGTCAAAAGGCCAGCACATCGCTGGCCTTTTTGTGATCAAAGCCCCGTAAACATTAGCCTTTCACGTAATAAAGCAACCGCTTAATTTTAATCAATTAATAATCCTTTTTGATCTAGCGCAATCCTTTGCGCGCGGGATACACTATCCCAGCCAATATGTGATGAGTCGCTTAAAACCCTATAGAAATCATGGATAATTTTTGAGCTATATCCCTGTTTTCACTCAGACCCGTTGCTAGCATGGTGAGCAGATAACAATCAAAACATTATTACAAAATCCCTACAAAATATTCCTACAAGGAGCACCTATGACCGTTATGGAACATGCAAAGGCTGCAACAATTGATCTTACCAAACACGGGCTTCACAACGTAAAAGAGGTTGTCCGCAACCCAAGTTACGAAATGTTGTTCGAAGAAGAAACGCGCGCTGATCTAGAAGGCTACGAAAAGGGTGTAGTCACTGAGCTGGGTGCGGTTGCCGTGGATACTGGTATCTTTACTGGACGCTCACCAAAAGATAAGTACATCGTTAAAGACGCAACTACAGAAGAACACATGTGGTGGACTTCTGATGCGGTTAAAAACGACAACAAGCCCATCACTCAAGAGATCTGGAATGACCTTAAAGATCAGGTCACTGACCAGTTATCAGGTAAACGTGTATTCGTGATTGACGGATACTGCGGTGCCAACCCAGATACTCGTCTAAGCATCCGCGTTATTACTGAAGTCGCGTGGCAAGCGCACTTCGTTAAGAACATGTTCATTCGTCCTAGCGAAGAAGAACTAGCAACGTTCGAACCAGACTTCGTCGTAATGAATGGTGCTAAGTGCACCAACCAAAAATGGAAAGAGCACGGCCTAAACTCTGAAAACTTTACTGTCTTCAACCTGACTGAACGCATGCAGTTGATCGGCGGTACTTGGTACGGTGGTGAGATGAAGAAGGGTATGTTCGCTATGATGAACTACTTCCTTCCTCTTAAAGACATTGCTTCTATGCACTGTAGTGCTAACAAGTGTAAAGAAAACGGCGATGTTGCTGTCTTCTTCGGCCTATCTGGAACAGGTAAAACCACACTATCCACCGACCCTAAACGTGAGTTAATCGGCGATGATGAGCACGGTTGGGATGACGACGGCATCTTCAACTTTGAAGGCGGCTGTTACGCGAAAACCATCAAGCTTTCAAAAGAAGCAGAACCAGACATCTACAATGCGATTCGTCGTGACGCGCTGCTTGAAAACGTAACGGTACTTAGCGACGGCTCGATTGATTTCGATGACGGCTCAAAAACGGAAAACACTCGTGTGTCTTACCCAATTGAGCACATCGAGAACATAGTTAAGCCAGTATCAAAAGCAGGTCATGCCAACAAGGTGATCTTCTTGTCTGCGGATGCATTCGGCGTACTGCCTCCTGTGTCTAAGCTGACTCCAGAGCAAACCAAGTACCACTTCCTGTCTGGCTTTACCGCGAAGCTTGCAGGTACTGAGCGTGGCATTACAGAGCCAACACCAACCTTCTCTGCTTGTTTCGGCGCGGCGTTCCTAACGCTACACCCAACCAAGTACGCAGAAGTACTGGTGAAACGTATGGAAGCAGCGGGTGCTGAAGCGTACCTAGTTAACACAGGTTGGAACGGCAGTGGCAAACGTATCTCTATTCAAGATACTCGCGGCATCATTGATGCGATCTTAGATGGTTCGATTGAAAAAGCAGAGACTAAGCACATTCCAATCTTTAACTTGGAAGTGCCGACAGCACTGCATGACGTTGACCCAGCAATCCTAGATCCACGTGATACTTACACTGACCCACTACAGTGGGAAAGCAAAGCCAAAGATCTGGCTCAGCGCTTCATCAACAACTTCGACAAGTACACAGATAACGATGAAGGTAAATCTCTGGTTGCGGCAGGCCCTCAGCTAGATTAGTGATATCGTCACCAATTGCTTAGCTAAGCCCCTCTTTCGAGGGGCTTTTTGTTGCCTGAAAAGCAAAAATGTTCCAAGCTAGCTACATCTACTCCGAGGGAAGGTCGAGATTTTGAAGAAAGCACTGCTGCTGACTGCCATTGCAATTGTCAGCCTGATCAGCTTACCGCTACTGGCCCTGTTCGTTCTGCTCAACACCAGCTATGCGAGCCAAGTGGTCAACTTGATGCTAAAAAATCTGACCCCTTATACCATCACGGCTCAGCAAGCGTCATATTCCCCTCCCTTCCAACTGACATTAGAAGATGTTGAAATTGACGCAGAGCCAAAAGCTATACTCATCCCCAAGCTGACCGTCTGGTTAAGTCCAACACTGTGGCAAAACAACCAAGCCTCGTTTGACTCTGTCTTAATTGAAGGCGCCAATCTAGACATCAACGAACTGAATTCACCTTTGCTGCATGCCATTCACTTGCAGCAACTGGCGCTGCAGCATGTCGACATTACTGCGCCGGGTTGGTCAGCCAGAGACGTCAATCTGCAGGTGAAAAAGCCTCAATGGCTCAACCAAGAGCAAAACCTGCCCTATGGTGACATTCAACTGTCAGCCAAGCAGCTGTATGTCAAAGGGGAAGCATTAGATAACCTACTGATCGACGCGCAATATCAGGCACAAGACAGCACGATCTATGGCGCGTCATTCAGCTGGTATGGCGCGGAAATTTCCGGTCAAGCGGAGCAATTTAGCCAAGGATGGTCGTTGATCAACGTCACCGTCAATAAACTCGATTTACCGCAAAATAGCTCGGCTGAGAAATTACTCTCAAGACTCAAATCGCTCGACCTACCGATTTATCATATTAATAGTCTCGACCTCCTCAGCAGCAACCTCCATTACGCTGGGTGGCAATTCAATCATCTCGATGCGTCTTTGGAAAATCTCACGCTCGATCGCCCTCTGTGGCAACAAGAACAAGGCTATATCTCGTTTGATGCTGAGAGTGTGGATTTCGACCAGCTAAGGTTTATCGCACCAACAGCCAAGCTGGGCTTCACTTCAAATCACATCTCAGTGGATGAGTTTGATACTGATTTCAAGCAAGGCCGTGTTCAGCTAAGCGGAATACTGACACCAGAAGACATCGCACTTAACCGCCTAAAGGTCACTGGGGTAAAATGGCTGGATCAAACCGATCAGCTCATCAGTACTCTGGCGCAAATGTCACAGCCTCTGCACTCGCTTAAGATTGCTGAGCTCGACATCGAAAATGCCCAACTTATTCAAGTCGAACGTCCTCCCTACTGGCAGTTATCTGGCCTCAATATCGAAGGGCAAGAGCTGACTTTGATTCATGATGATCAAGTCGGGCTTTACGATGGCAGCCTGGAAATCAGTGCCAACAATGCCAGTATTGAACAGCTGCTGACTACCCAAGCCGTACTAAAAGCGTCGGCCAAGCAGGGTAACATTACCTTAGAGCGCGCTTTTATCCCGCTAGATCAAGGCTATATCGAAGCAAGCGGACAATGGCAGCGTCAATCTGTCAGTGCCCCATGGCAACTGTCACTGCATGCCGATGGTTTTCAAGTCAATCAACCGCTACTGCAGGCCCAATTGCCGTTTAAGCTCGCCGGGCTAGCTGAAGTCGAACTGGAAATGAGTGGTTTATCTGGTGATTATTCAATGCTGGCGCATAGCCTGAGCGGTACGCTCAATGGCTACCTGCATGACGGTGCGCTGGAAGCAAAAAGTGTCGATGGCGATCAAAGCTATCTGCAGCTCTGGCCCTTAGATAAAATCACACTCCAAGCCGATCGTGGCCGGATTGAGATTGCATCGAAAGGGGAGAAAGCGCAGCTGGCAGGGACGTTAGATCTGACCAAACCTGAGTTTGGCACATTAATTTTTACCAGTGAGCACAACTGCCAGAGATTGTGGTCCGATATATTCAATCTGACCAATGTGATTCAAGATGTGTGTGGCGAGCCGATCGAACCAATCGTACCCGCCAACGAAGCAAATCATTCTTCAGAAGATGAAGAGGCAGGCAAATCCAGCATCGACTTATAATTCGGTAGCAGCATATAAGTGCCGACAAACTCAACGGCTTCCGTATCGCCACTGTGAATAGTGACATGGATGACAATACGGGCTTTTCGACCGGAAGCCAGGCGGTCCAAGTCTCCACTGATCCCATCTAAAGAGGTTGAAGCTACTGGATTCTGCGTCACCGGATGACGGTAGCGAATCTGGCTGTCAGCCAGAACGATATCACCACTCAAACCACGTTCTTTCATCAACAACCACGTCATTCCCCACCCTGTCAGGGTCGCAAGGGTAAAAGCAGAACCTGCAAACATAGTGTTGTGCGGGTTGAGGTTAGGGTTGAGCTGAGAACAACACTCGAACTGATAGCCCGTGTACTGATTGATCTTGATGCCCATCTTATCGCTGATAGGGATTTGATGCTCCCAGCGCTCTTGCAGCTCGGTACACCACTCAGGCTTACGTAGTACGTTAGCCATCGGGTCGAGCTTTTTGACCATCTGCTGGTGACGCACAGGGCCACGCTCATCGGTTAATTCACCGCGGCGCTCAAAACCGTTCTTTTCGTAGAAAGAAATGGCATCCTCACGCGCATTACATACCAGACGTTTGGCCCCTTCCTGACGGGCAAGCGATTCCAGTGCCACCAGCACCAGCGAGCCCATACCTTTGCTACGACGATTGCCTTTCACTGCCATATAACGAATTTGCGCTTCACTGTCCGGAGTGATGTAAAGTCGGCCTATAGCCATAGGTCGACCACGACCATCAACAATCATGCGGTGGTGGCTCATCGGATCGTATTCATCACGCTCAGAGCCTAACGGCATGCGCCAAGGTTCGCGCAGCATTTGCCAGCGAAAGTGGTAATACTTATTGAGTTGGTTATCCGTTTTTGGCGTGATCAGCTTAAACATAAAATTCCTTTTCCATGGAAACGCACTTGGCGCTTCCCCTCTAGCCTATCTTTATAATTATACCTGTAACCAGAAGGTTACTGGGCCGTCATTAACCAGTGATACTTTCATATCAGCAGCGAAGCGCCCTCGCTCTGTCGGCAGCACTTGCGAGCACTGGTCAGCGAAGTAATCGTATAAACGCTCAGCATCCGCTGGATGCGCTCCACGGGAGAAGCCAGCACGGGTACCTTTATTGGTATCGGCAGGCAAGGTAAATTGGGAAACCACCAGCACTTTACCTTCCACCTGTTTCACGTTGAGGTTCATCTTGCCTTCATCGTCACCAAATACTCGGTAAGTGGTCACACGCTCCATCAATCGCTTCGCTTTAGCTTCATCATCGTCCTTTTCTACACCAAGTAGAACAAGTAGACCTTGGTCGATTTCACCAACCACTTCACCATCAACGCGCACTGCGGCTTCACTTACTCTTTGGATCAGCGCTATCACTGCTTTTTCCTTCTTGCTGCTGTTTAATCGTTTCCGTCGAGTGTACCATTTCTTGGTCATCACTCCACTGCTCTCGCTCACCTAATGCCGCCGTAACCTCAGCGCCAATCAAAACAATCAGCCAACACAGGTAAACCCAGACAAACAGAATTGGAATCGCAGCCAGCGCGCCATAAATTAACTGGTAGGAAGGAAATTGAGTAATGTACGCCGCAAAACCTTTTTTACTTGCCTCAAACAGCAAGGCCGCAACAATAGCCCCGACTACCGCATGAGAGACATAGACCTTCTTATTCGGTACTAAGATATACAAGCCCATAAACGCAAAGAAGGACAACAAAAAAGGCAGCCAGCGCAACAGAAAGTCGTAAGCCCCTGAAATTGCTTCACTATCGATAATTTTTAATGACGTTACATAGGAAGTTGCGGCGATACTCGCCCCGACCAAGATCGGCCCTAGAGTCAATACCATCCAGTACATGGAGAATGAGAACACGGCACGCCGTTTGTGCTCCACTCGCCAGATGTAATTGAGATTCTTATCAATGTTGGAGATCAGCATCAAAGCGGCGACAAATAAGAACAAACCACCCACGGCGGTCATCTTGCCAGTATTGGCGACAAACTCGAGTAGCGCCTGCTTTACTGCATCCCCTGCTGCGGGAACAAAATGGGTAATGACAAAATCTTGGATCACGTCCCCAGCGTTAGCGAATACAGAAAACGAAGACAGTACAGATAACAGCACGGTTAACATAGGTACGATCGACAGCAAGGTAATGTATGCCAGATAGCCCGCATTAACGTTCACTCTGTCATGCCCCATTCGGGTGAGCAGATATCGCCCAAAGTTCAGACTTTGCTTGCTCAATTGCTCGATATTCAACTTGTAACTCCTCATCAACTCCGCCATCCTAACATCATCATTTTAAAGGAAAGGACACAATCATGCCGTACTTACTGGCGCTGATGCTCTCCATTTTTACCCTCACGGGCTGTCAATCTGCTTATTACTCAGCGATGGAACAAGTAGGCTATCACAAACGCGACATCATGGTAGATCGTGTCGAAGATGCCAAACAGTCTCAGCAAGATGCGCAACAAGAGTTCACAAGTGCACTGGAAGCGCTCTCAGCACTCACTCAGTTTGATGGTGGCGAACTGGAAACCGTCTACAACCAGATTAACGACAAATACCAAGACAGTGAAAAAGCAGCACAAGAAGTCAGTGACCGAATTGCAGCAATTGAAGATGTGTCAGACGCACTCTTCGCCGAATGGCAAAGCGAGTTAGGTCTCTATACCAGCACTAAGCTCAAACGGGCAAGTGAACAGAAACTCAAAGAGACTCAGCGCTCATACAACACTATGTTAAGCGCGATGAAGCGTGCAGAAGATAAGATGACACCTGTACTCAATACATTGCGCGACAATACGCTTTACTTGAAGCACAACCTCAATGCGAGTGCGATTGGTTCACTGCAAGGCGAGTTTGCAAACTTAGAACAAGATATCCAGTACGCAATCAAGGATATGAATGCCGCGATAGCAGAATCAGATAAGTTCCTGCAAAAGCTCAATCAAAAGTAGTGCTTTAAGGCCGCCTCCAAGTGAGGCGGCTTTCGTTTGTGGCCTCAGCGACTATAGCTGTTACCTGATGAACAAAGGCCACGCATTCTTTACGACTGCGTAACAACAAAAAGCCCTGAGTTGATATCAACTCAGGGCTTTAAAGCTTAAATAACGATTAAGTAAAATTACTTAGCGTTACGTGCTTCACGCTTACGATCGCTTTCCGTTAGGAACTTTTTACGGATACGGATACTTTCAGGCGTTACTTCTACTAGCTCGTCGTCATCGATGAACTCAAGTGCTTGCTCAAGCGTCATGATGATTGGCGGAGTAAGAACCTGTGCGTCATCAGTACCTGATGCACGAACGTTGGTTAGCTGCTTACCTTTCAGTACGTTTACTGTTAGGTCGTTGTCACGGCTGTGGATACCAACAACCATGCCTTCGTATACTTCAACACCGTGACCGATGAACATACGGCCACGCTCTTGAAGGTTGAATAGTGCGTTGGTTAGCGCTTTACCCATACCGTTAGAAATCAGTACGCCGTTGATACGTTGACCGATCTCGCCACCTTTGTGCGGACCGTAGTGATCGAATGTGTGGTAAAGAAGACCAGAACCCGACGTTAGCGTCATGAATTCAGTTTGGAAACCAATCAGACCACGAGATGGCATGATGAAGTCCATACGTACACGGCCTTTACCATCTGGAGACATATCAGTCAGCTCACCTTTACGTAGGCCGATGTTCTCCATGATGCCGCCTTGGTGCTCTTCCATCACGTCGATAGTTACCGTTTCGTACGGTTCCATTAGCTGACCATCTTCTTCTTTGATGATAACTTCAGGACGAGATACCGCTAGCTCGAAGCCTTCACGACGCATGTTTTCGATCAGGATAGATAGGTGAAGTTCACCACGGCCTGATACGCGGAATTTGTCTGGATCATCTAGTTGCTCAACGCGCAGTGCAACGTTGTGTACTAGTTCTTTTTCTAGGCGCTCAAGGATGTTACGTGACGTTACGAATTTACCTTCTTTACCAGCAAACGGAGACGTGTTTACTTGGAACGTCATGGTTACCGTTGGCTCATCAACAGAAAGTGCTGGCAACGCTTCAACTTGGTTTTGTGCACAGATAGTATCGGAGATTTTTAGCTCACCAAGACCAGTGATTGCAACGATGTCACCTGCGTTAGCTTGGTCAACTTCGTGACGTTCAAGGCCTAGGTAGCCCATTACAGTGCCGACTTTACCATTGCGAGTCTTACCATCCGCACCGATAACAGTAACCTGTTGGTTAGGCTTAACGCTACCACGAGTTACGCGAGCAACACCGATAACACCAACATAAGAGCTGTAATCTAGCTGAGAAACTTGCATCTGAAGTGGACCGTCTAGGTCAACTTGCGGTGCTGTCACCTCTTCAACGATGGTTTCGAATAGCGGTTCCATATCTTCGCCAGTTTCGCCTTCTTCTAGAGAAGCCCAACCGTTAAGCGCTGATGCGTAAACCACTTTGAAGTCTAGCTGTTCATCAGTTGCACCTAGGTTATCGAATAGGTCGAATACTTGATCCATAACCCAATCAGGACGAGCGCCAGGACGGTCAATCTTGTTGATAACAACAATTGGCTTAAGACCGTGAGCAAATGCTTTCTGTGTGACGAAGCGTGTTTGAGGCATAGGGCCATCAACAGCGTCAACAATCAGCAGCACTGAGTCTACCATTGACATAATACGCTCAACTTCACCACCGAAGTCCGCGTGTCCTGGGGTATCTACGATGTTGATGCGGTAGTCATTCCAGTTAATTGCTGTGTTTTTAGCAAGGATGGTAATGCCACGCTCTTTTTCGATGTCGTTCGAGTCCATGACTCGCTCTTCAGCTTCACCGCGAGACTCTAAAGTGCCTGATTGCTGTAGCAGTTTATCAACCAGTGTTGTTTTACCGTGGTCAACGTGCGCGATGATCGCGATATTTCTCAATTTATCAATCTGTGGAGTAGCCATGGATTTGATTCACTCGATAGTAGAAGCTCGCTTCAAACATGGTCGATGAATGAAGCGAGCTTACTTGATTAAAAAAACGGCCATAATGTACCAGATTTTAGCGAAAAACCCAGAAATATGTGATCTGATACGTTGGTTTTCTGAAGAATATGCTTTGATCGAACACAATATCGCTCTGAATATGCAAAATTGTGCATTGACATAGGTAGCGAATGGCGGCTGAATGGAATACGCTTTTGTTTCATATTGGTGCACTTCAAGATATTTGCACCAATAGAGTGCAATTAAAGATCATTTTGGTGCAAACTGGTGCACCAAACTGATACCCAAACCACTAATTCATTGAAATTAATGGAATAATTTTTTTGGCATGGTTTTGGCTTTATTGATATCAGCATCGATTAATACGATTGAAATGAAATTAATCAATGCTGGATTTGTTCATCAATCGAGCTAACACCGCTTTAATAACACTGGAGGTTATCCAAGATGTCAGTTGAAAACGTTCTATCGCTGATCCAAGAAAACGAAGTTAAGTTTGTTGACCTACGCTTTACCGATACAAAAGGTAAAGAGCAGCACATCTCAATTCCTGCTCACCAGATCGATGCAGACTTCTTCGAAGAAGGTAAGATGTTCGATGGTTCTTCAGTTGCTGGCTGGAAAGGCATCAACGAGTCAGACATGGTTATGATGCCAGACGCATCATCCGCTGTACTTGACCCATTCACAGAAGATGCAACACTGAACATCCGTTGTGACATCCTTGAGCCTGCAACTATGCAAGGCTACGATCGCGACCCTCGCTCTATCGCCAAGCGTGCTGAAGATTACATGCGCTCAACAGGTGTTGCAGATACCGTGCTTATCGGCCCTGAGCCAGAATTCTTCCTATTCGACGACGTGAAGTTCGCGACTGATATGTCAGGCTCTTTCTTTAAGATCGACGACGTAGAAGCTGCATGGAACACAGGTTCTGATTACGAAGAAGGCAACAAAGGCCACCGTCCAGGCGTGAAAGGTGGTTACTTCCCAGTGGCTCCTGTCGATTCATCTCAAGACATCCGTTCTGCTATGTGTCTAATCATGGAAGAAATGGGTCTGGTTGTAGAAGCGCACCACCACGAAGTAGCGACTGCAGGTCAGAACGAAATCGCGACTCGTTTCAACACACTGACTTCGAAAGCAGACGAAATCCAAATCTACAAATACGTGGTTCATAATGTTGCTCACGCATTTGGTAAGACAGCGACCTTCATGCCTAAACCACTAGTTGGTGACAACGGCTCTGGTATGCACGTTCACCAATCTCTAGCTAAAGACGGCGTTAACCTATTCGCGGGTGACAAGTACGGCGGCCTGTCTGAAACAGCCCTTTACTACATCGGTGGTATCATCAAGCACGCTCGCGCAATCAACGCATTCGCGAACGCAGCGACTAACTCATACAAGCGTCTCGTTCCTGGCTTCGAAGCGCCTGTAATGCTGGCTTACTCTGCTCGTAACCGTAGTGCTTCTATTCGTATCCCTGTGGTACCAAGCCCTAAAGCACGTCGTATCGAAGTTCGCTTCGGTGATCCATCAGCTAACCCATACCTATGTTTCGCAGCAATGCTAATGGCTGGTCTTGACGGCATTAAGAACAAGATCCACCCAGGTGAAGCAATGGATAAAGATTTATACGACCTACCAGCGGAAGAAGCAGCTGAAATCCCAACTGTTGCTTACTCACTGAAAGATGCACTAGATTCACTAGATGCAGACCGTGAGTTCCTAACAGCTGGCGGCGTGTTCTCTGACGACTTCATCGATTCTTACATCGGCCTTAAGTCTCAGGACGTTGAGCAAGTAAACATGACGACTCACCCACTTGAGTTCGAACTTTACTACTCAGTGTAATCGCTCGATCGATTAACCCTTCCTTCGAGGCTCACCTTTTTGGTGAGCCTTTTTTATGTCTTATATATCAATAAAATTCACTTCAAATCTTTTCTATTCAATACCTTATGCACGGCAAGCTTATTGCATTGTTACAGTTCATAACGGTGCAATTAACGGCAAGGATACTGAAAAGCCTGTGATATATGGACTTTTCACTTCTTCTGCATGAGTTATTGCGCCATACTTGGAATGTAACCGCACCAAATTGGTGCATTGCACATTTTAAGGTCAAGGATGAGGGACGACAGTGAGCAGCGAACTCGATAACATAATACTCAATCATCAGGTCACCTCCGTGCTGATCATGAACGAATCGCTTCAGGTTCGTTATGCCAACCCAGCCGCAGAGCAGTTGTTTTCACAAAGCGCTAAACGCATCGTTGACCAGCCATTGTCCAAGCTCATTCAACACGCTTCTATGGACTTAGCCTTGTTGTCTCAACCGCTACAAAGTGGCCAGAGCATCACTGACAGCGATGTGACTTTTGTGGTCGATGGCAAACCTTTAATGCTTGAAGTCACCGTCAGCCCAATCTCTTGGCAGAAAGAACTCATGCTGCTGGTCGAAATGCGCAAAATTGGTCAGCAACGTCGTTTGTCGCAAGAACTTAATCAACACGCTCAACAGCAAGCCGCCAAGCTACTGGTACGGGGACTCGCTCATGAGATAAAAAACCCGCTGGGCGGGCTGCGCGGCGCGGCTCAGTTACTTGAACGCATGCTGCCCGACCAATCTTTGACGGAATACACCCAGATCATCATCGAACAGGCAGACCGATTACGCTCCTTAGTCGATCGCCTGCTTGGCCCACAAAAGCCTGGCAAGAAACAACAGGAAAACCTTCATCTGATTCTGGAGAAGGTACGCCAGTTAGTTGAGCTCGAAGTTGCTCAGTCCGTGACGATTGAGCGCGATTACGACCCGAGCTTGCCTGAGTTTTTAATGGATTCGGATCAGATTGAGCAAGCGCTTTTGAATATTGTCAGTAATGCTGGGCAAATTCTGCAAAAGCAGAACAATGGCAATATCATCATTCGCACCAGAACGGTGCATCAAACCAATATTCACGGTCAGCGCTGCAAATTAGCGGCGCGGGTGGAGATCATCGACAACGGGCCGGGCATCCCCGCAGAATTACAAGACACCCTTTTCTATCCCATGGTCAGCGGAAGAGAAGGCGGTACAGGGCTGGGCTTATCCATTGCTCAGAACCTGATAGACCAGCATCAGGGCAAAATTGATGTCGAAAGCTGGCCAGGCAGAACCATATTCACCATATATCTGCCAATTTAAATTTTACGTTAGTGGCATTGCTGAAAGGATAAGTTTGTTATGAGTAAAGGATACGTTTGGGTAGTAGATGATGACAGCTCTATCCGCTGGGTCATGGAGAAAACCCTTTCATCAGCAAATATTAAGTGCGATACATTTTCTGATGCAGAAAGCGTTTTGCTGGCACTGGAACGCGAAACACCAGATGTACTGGTCTCCGACATTCGTATGCCGGGTATCGACGGCATAGAGCTTCTCAAACAAGTTAACGAACGCTCACCAGACTTACCTGTGATCATCATGACGGCGCACTCTGATCTGGATGCCGCAGTCAATGCCTATCAAAAAGGGGCTTTCGAATACCTACCTAAGCCATTTGATGTGGATGAAACACTAACGTTAGTTGAACGTGCCATCACCCACAGTCAGGAGCAAAAACGCGACCAAGCGAATTCAGATCCCAACGACTACAATGCGCCAGAAATTATTGGTGAAGCGCCCGCAATGCAAGAAGTGTTTCGCGCTATCGGCCGCCTATCTCGTTCTTCAATTTCAGTATTGATAAATGGTGAATCTGGTACAGGTAAAGAGCTCGTCGCTCACGCTCTGCACCGCCACAGCCCGCGAGCCAGTAAACCATTTATTGCGCTTAACATGGCAGCAATTCCCAAAGACCTGATTGAGTCTGAATTGTTTGGGCATGAAAAAGGCGCCTTTACCGGTGCTAATAGCGTTCGACAAGGCCGTTTTGAGCAAGCAAACGGAGGGACTTTGTTTCTGGATGAAATTGGTGACATGCCACTCGACATTCAGACTCGGCTGCTACGTGTCCTAGCTGATGGCCAGTTCTATCGAGTCGGGGGACACTCTCCAATAAAAGTGGATGTGCGTATTGTTGCTGCGACTCACCAGAATCTGGAAAAGCTGGTCCATCAAGGTGATTTTCGTGAGGATTTATTCCATCGTCTTAATGTTATCCGCGTTCAAATTCCAGCCCTTCGTGAACGTAAACAGGATATCGAAAAACTCACTCTGCACTTTCTTTCCTTAGCCGCAGAAGAACTTGGTGTAGATGTCAAAACCCTCCATCCTTCGGCGATTGAAGCGTTGAATAAACTTAGCTGGCCGGGCAATGTCAGACAGCTAGAGAACATCTGTCGCTGGCTAACCGTCATGGCCAGCGGAAGCGAAATTCTCCCCGCCGATCTACCCGCTGAACTGCTAGAGGAGAAATCCAGCACCAGCTTTGATACCAATGTCAGTTGGCAGCAGCAGCTTTCTAGCTGGGCAAGACAGTCTCTCTCTCAAGGGGATACCGAATTGCTGACCTACGCACTTCCTGAATTTGAACGTATACTTTTGGAAGCGGCCTTAGAGCATACTAACGGCCATAAGCAAGATGCAGCCAAAGTGCTTGGTTGGGGCAGAAACACCTTAACCAGAAAACTAAAAGAGCTTTATTAACATCTAGCTCATTAATTTATTCCATAAAGCCTGTCGCATTGTACAATTGATAAGCATTTTAGGGCTTTATGGGTCAGCACCAGTGCACTATGGCTGTTTGCTTGCAGACTCAAACCCGCCAACACGGATTTTAGTTTCAGGTATTTAAGGACAGCATGTCGGCAACTACGCAAATCACATTAAGAACCGCAGTCGTTCTCCCTTTTGTCATGATCTTTATCTTTACAATAGGGGTCATCGTCGCTGTGCAAAAGCGCAGCTACGAAGAGATGGTTCTCGATATCAGCGACAAACAACTCACGGCGCTCACAGACAATGTCACTCTTGAGCTTAATGCCTTTCTCAGTAAACCATTCGAAGCCAGCCTGTCTCTCAGCCATAACATCGGCTTCAATCAGCTCTATGAGAAAGGCGACACCAGTGAGATAGAACAGTTTCTCCTAGCCAGCTTCCAAGATTTGTATCGCTCCATACCGCAACTAGACGTAATCGGCTTTGGTGGCGAGGGCGCTGAGTATGTCGGCTTTCGTAAAGAATCGAATCAGGGTTACACCTTAATGATTCAAGATGACCGCACAGCACAGAAACTGGTTATTTATCGCGGTCAGGTGATGAGCAAGGATATACGCTCTGTTTTTGAGGGCTATGACCCTAGGATCCGTCCTTGGTATGCCCCTGTCGCTGAAAGTCGATCGCCAATGTGGTCATCCATTTATGCCAATGCTGATGAACGTCAGGAAATCACCTTGTCAGCGTTAACACCCGTATACCAACAACAAGCATTTCAGGGAGTGGTCGTCACCGACGTCAAAATCGACACCTTTAATACGTTCTTAAAGCATCAACAGGAAAGAACCAACGCGGCAATTTACCTATTTGATGCGAAGCAAAGGCTGGTTGCTCACTCTACTGGTGGAAGTGTGGTCTCGTGGGGCACACCCCTTAGCGACAAAGGCCAGCGCTTATTGGCGACCGAGAGCTCCAATCCGATAGTGCAAACCAGTGCTCAATACGCCTTTGAACAAGGCTATCACGCCTCGCAGGAAACCAATCGCTTTAGTATCAATATCAACGGTGCAAGATACTTCAATCACATCACGCCTTACACCGATCAATTCGGCCTTAAATGGTATATCGGGGTAGCCATTTCTGAATCCGACTTACTTGGCCAGCTACCTGAAAGCCAGCGCGATAGTTGGATCATCGGCGTCATTGCCAGCTTTATTGGCATATTGATTGGTTTATTGGCGTTTAATCGCGTCGTCGCGCCCATCACTTCAACGGCTGCAGCTGCAAAACATTTGGCAAAAGGTGACTGGGACAGCACCATGCCTAAACCGGGTTACATCTACGAAACCAGTATGCTGGTCTTTGCCTTCAATGAGATGGCCAATAACCTCAAAGCCTCATTCCGCGCCTTACGTTCGCAGTTACTCTACGATTCATTGACCAAGCTTTACAGCCGAGAAGGGCTGATCGAGACCTGCGATGCGTTGCCGAAGATGAATGGTTGCCTGCTGCTGATCGGGATCAACAAATTCCGTGATATCAACGATAGTCTTGGCCACTATAAAGGTGATCAATTGCTGGTGATCATCGCCGAGCGCCTACGAACCTTGTTTGACGATGATTGGTACCTCGCAAGAATTGCTGGTGACGAGTTTGCGTTTTATTTTTCTCAACTACCAAGTGATGAGCAAGTTACCCTGGCGATCCATCGAATCCAGCAAATGTTTGCATCACCTTTTGTCATGGAGCAAGAGAGTGTGGTGGTAAATGTGTCAATTGGTGTGGTTACCGAAAGTGAGCACGATAATATGACGCTTTGGCTTCGCAACGGCAGCATCGCGCTGAGTAATGCGAAGCAGGAACTGACTCAAGTCAGCTACTACAAACCTGAAATGGCCGATGTTTCACGTAAACGCACGTTAATGCAGGCCAAAATCAAAGATGCTTTGGAGCATCAAGAGTTCGTTCCTTTCTACCAACCGATTGTTGATCTTAACACCGGAGCAGTCATCGGTGCTGAGGCGCTTGCGCGTTGGCTATCCCCCTCCTCGGGTCTCATCTCACCACTCGATTTTATCCCTATCGCTGAAGAAAGCGGACTAATTGGCTCTATCGGTGAGCAAATACTCACTCAGGCCTGCAATGACACGGTGAAAGGCATGAAAGAAGGCAAGTGGGACGAGCGCTTCCATCTGCATGTCAATCTGTCAGTTAATCAGCTTTCTCAGCCAGATCTCATCAATTCACTGCGCTCAGTACTTTCTTCATCAGGTCTAAACGCTGGCAACCTGACTTTAGAAATTACCGAGTCGAGGATTGTCGATAATGATCCTGTCATCGTTAAAAATATGCAGGCTATCCGAGATCTGGGTATTCATATCGCCATTGACGATTTTGGTACTGGCTACAGCTCTCTGGCATATCTGCATAAGCTGCCTTTTGACTGCCTGAAAATCGATCGCACTTTCGTGCAGAAAATGGAAAAAGAGAATCTCGACACATCCATTGTCGCCGCCATCATCAACATGACTCGTGGTATGAAAGTCGACTTGGTCGCTGAAGGCATAGAAACATCGGAGCAAGCGCAAATGCTGACTTCTCTCAATTGCCCTCAGGGACAAGGGTTCTTATTTAGTCGTCCAGTTCCGTTCGAAGAGTGGCCAACAGATCTGGTTAACATGAAGTAAATAACACCACTCTTGGCCGGTTTTGCGAGCATTTGCTACTGACACTTCTGGTATTGATTCTTATACTTAGCTCAATTCAGACAATCGGAATTACTATAATGATAACCAAGAACATACCACTTACAGATTTGCACCGTCATCTTGACGGAAACATCCGCACCAAAACCATTTTAGAACTTGGCCAGAAGTTTGGTGTTGCCCTGCCAGCTTACGATGTGGAATCATTGACACCGCATGTACAAATCGTTGAGGCAGAGCCATCTCTTGTCGCATTCCTGTCTAAGTTAGATTGGGGAGTGTCTGTTCTTGGTGATCTGGACGCTTGTCGTCGCGTTGCTTACGAAAATGTTGAAGATGCACTGAATGCGCAAATTGATTACGCTGAGCTGCGCTTCTCACCTTACTACATGGCGATGAAACACAAACTGCCTGTAGAAGGTGTAGTTGAAGCGGTTGTCGATGGCGTAGAGGCTGGTGTTCGTGATTTTGGTATCAAAGCTAACCTAATTGGCATTATGAGTCGTACATTCGGTACAGATGCATGTCAGCAAGAACTGGATGCCATCCTGACACAAAAAGACAAAATCGTAGCCGTTGATCTGGCCGGTGACGAACTGGGCCAACCAGGTGATCGCTTTGTTAAACATTTCACTCAAGTCAAAAATGCTGGTCTGAATGTAACGGTTCATGCAGGTGAAGCGGCTGGTGCCGAAAGCATGTGGCAAGCAATTCAAGAGCTAGGTGCTACTCGTATTGGTCATGGTGTCAAAGCTATTCACGATCCTAAACTGATGGATTACCTTGCAGAAAACCGTATTGGTATTGAGTCGTGTCTAACCTCTAACTTCCAGACCAGTACAGTAGAATCGCTCGCCAACCACCCGATCAAACAGTTCCTTGATCACGGTGTGCTAGCCTGTCTGAACACCGACGACCCAGCAGTGGAAGGCATTGAACTGCCATACGAATATGAAGTAGCCGCGCCGCAAGCGGGCCTATCACAAGATGAAATTCGTCAGACACAGATCAACGGCTTAGAACTGGCATTCATTTCGGATGCAGAGAAGCAAGAACTAAAGGATAAAGTTGCCAACCGCGCTTAATCTATTTACTAGCTTTTTATTTGGCCGACATTATGTGTCGGCTTTTTTGTATCTTCAGCAACTAGATATAGAGGTAGTATTTATTAGGTAGTAGTTTTCTAATACCAGAAATGCAAAAAGCCCGTTGCGTTAGCAACGGGCTTTTTTAATAGTGGCGGAGAGATAGGGATTTGAACCCTAGATACGCTATTAACGTATGCCGGTTTTCAAGACCGGTGCTTTCAACCACTCAGCCATCTCTCCACAAATTGTCATCGTCAGATTGGTGCACTGATGATGTTGTTACACGTATTACGAGTAACGATATTTGAAGCCTGGCGATGTCCTACTCTCACATGGGGAAGCCCCACACTACCATCGGCGCTATTTGCGTTTCACTTCTGAGTTCGGCATGGGATCAGGTGGGTCCACAACGCTATGGTCGCCAAGCAAATTCTTTAATCTGGAAAGCTGTTATTGTGTTCTCAACACATTCAATTTGTTCTTGCTTTGAGTCCATCAAAACCCTTTGGGTGTTGTATGGTTAAGCCTCACGGGCAATTAGTACAGGTTAGCTCAACGCCTCACAACGCTTACACACCCTGCCTATCAACGTTCTAGTCTCGAACAACCCTTTAGGACCCTCAAGGGGTCAGGGAAGACTCATCTCAGGGCTCGCTTCCCGCTTAGATGCTTTCAGCGGTTATCGATTCCGAACTTAGCTACCGGGCAATGCCATTGGCATGACAACCCGAACACCAGAGGTTCGTCCACTCCGGTCCTCTCGTACTAGGAGCAGCCCCCTTCAATCTTCCAACGCCCACGGCAGATAGGGACCGAACTGTCTCACGACGTTCTAAACCCAGCTCGCGTACCACTTTAAATGGCGAACAGCCATACCCTTGGGACCGACTTCAGCCCCAGGATGTGATGAGCCGACATCGAGGTGCCAAACACCGCCGTCGATATGAACTCTTGGGCGGTATCAGCCTGTTATCCCCGGAGTACCTTTTATCCGTTGAGCGATGGCCCTTCCATACAGAACCACCGGATCACTATGACCTGCTTTCGCACCTGCTCGAATTGTCATTCTCGCAGTCAAGCGGGCTTATGCCATTGCACTAACCTCACGATGTCCAACCGTGATTAGCCCACCTTCGTGCTCCTCCGTTACTCTTTGGGAGGAGACCGCCCCAGTCAAACTACCCACCAGGCACTGTCCTCAACCCGGATGACGGGTCTAAGTTAGAACATCAACACTACAAGGGTGGTATTTCAAGGACGGCTCCACCGATACTGGCGTACCGGTTTCAAAGCCTCCCACCTATCCTACACATGTAGGGTCAATGTTCAGTGCCAAGCTGTAGTAAAGGTTCACGGGGTCTTTCCGTCTAGCCGCGGGTACACTGCATCTTCACAGCGATTTCAATTTCACTGAGTCTCGGGTGGAGACAGCGTGGCCATCATTACGCCATTCGTGCAGGTCGGAACTTACCCGACAAGGAATTTCGCTACCTTAGGACCGTTATAGTTACGGCCGCCGTTTACCGGGGCTTCGATCAAGAGCTTCGACTTACGTCTAACCCCATCAATTAACCTTCCGGCACCGGGCAGGCGTCACACCGTATACGTCATCTTACGATTTTGCACAGTGCTGTGTTTTTAATAAACAGTTGCAGCCACCTGGTATCTGCGACTCCCGTTAGCTCCATCCGCAAGGGACTTCACCGACAGGAGCGTACCTTCTCCCGAAGTTACGGTACCATTTTGCCTAGTTCCTTCACCCGAGTTCTCTCAAGCGCCTTGGTATTCTCTACCCGACCACCTGTGTCGGTTTGGGGTACGATTCCTTACAATCTGAAGCTTAGAGGCTTTTCCTGGAAGCATGGCATCAATGACTTCACACCCGTAGGTGCTCGACGTCGTGTCTCAGCCTTAGAGAGAGCCGGATTTACCTAACTCTCAAGCCTACGCACTTGAACCTGGACAACCGTCGCCAGGCCCACCTAGCCTTCTCCGTCCCCCCATCGCAATTGTAAGAAGTACGGGAATATTAACCCGTTTCCCATCGACTACGCCTTTCGGCCTCGCCTTAGGGGTCGACTTACCCTGCCCCGATTAACGTTGGACAGGAACCCTTGGTCTTCCGGCGAGGAGGTTTTTCACCCCCTTTATCGTTACTCATGTCAGCATTCGCACTTCTGATACCTCCAGCAAGCTTTACAGCTCACCTTCAACGGCTTACAGAACGCTCCCCTACCCAATACATAAAATGCATTGCCGCAGCTTCGGTTTACAGCTTAGCCCCGTTACATCTTCCGCGCAGGCCGACTCGACTAGTGAGCTATTACGCTTTCTTTAAATGATGGCTGCTTCTAAGCCAACATCCTAGCTGTCTAAGCCTTCCCACATCGTTTCCCACTTAGCTGTAATTTGGGACCTTAGCTGGCGGTCTGGGTTGTTTCCCTCTCCACGACGGACGTTAGCACCCGCCGTGTGTCTCCCGGATAGTACTTACTGGTATTCGGAGTTTGCAAAGGGTTGGTAAGTCGGGATGACCCCCTAGCCTTAACAGTGCTCTACCCCCAGTAGTATTCGTCCGAGGCTCTACCTAAATAGATTTCGGGGAGAACCAGCTATCTCCAGGTTTGATTGGCCTTTCACCCCTAGCCACAAGTCATCCGCTAATTTTTCAACATTAGTCGGTTCGGTCCTCCAGTTGATGTTACTCAACCTTCAACCTGCCCATGGCTAGATCACCTGGTTTCGGGTCTATATCCAGCAACTCGACGCCCAGTTAAGACTCGATTTCTCTACGGCTCCCCTAGATGGTTAACCTTGCTACTGAATATAAGTCGCTGACCCATTATACAAAAGGTACGCAGTCACACCACGAAGGTGCTCCTACTGCTTGTACGTACACGGTTTCAGGTTCTATTTCACTCCCCTCACAGGGGTTCTTTTCGCCTTTCCCTCACGGTACTGGTTCACTATCGGTCAGTCAGTAGTATTTAGCCTTGGAGGATGGTCCCCCCATATTCAGACAGGATATCACGTGTCCCGCCCTACTCGATTTCACCTAAAATGCGCTGTCGGTTACGGGGCTATCACCCTGTATCGCAGAACTTTCCAGAACTTTCACCTGACGCATTATAGGCTTAAGGGCTAATCCAATTTCGCTCGCCGCTACTTTCGGAATCTCGGTTGATTTCTTTTCCTCGGGGTACTTAGATGTTTCAGTTCCCCCGGTTCGCCTCATTACCCTATGTATTCAGGTAATGATACCTGCTTATGCAGGTGGGTTTCCCCATTCGGAAATCCCAGACTCAAATGACTTTTACTGTCTAATCTGGGCTTATCGCAAGTTAATACGTCCTTCATCGCCTCTGACTGCCAAGGCATCCACCGTGTACGCTTAGTCACTTAACCATACAACCCCAAAGGGTCTTCTAGTCAAACAACCAAAGTTGTCTGCCATTATTTAAACATGATGCAGACTCGATTTTGCCGGACTCAAATATCTTTTTACTTTACTTTTTTATAAAAAGTGAAAACAAAAAGCCAAGAACACTTGAATGTGTGTTGGTACCTAATTCAAAGAATTAGGATTTGAGAACTTTTATTGAATAACAACGCATCTCAAAGAGATGGGGATTGTTGTTATTCGTCAGCTTTCCAAATTGTTAAAGAGCATGTTTCTTCACAAGGAAGTTACATTTTCTAAAGACTTTCAGCGGCAAAAATCCAACCACGTACGTATTACTGAAGTGGTTTGGAAATTTGAATCCAAAAATACTTAGAGAATGGTGGGCGATACCGGGCTCGAACCAGTGACCCCCTGCTTGTAAGGCAGGTGCTCTCCCAACTGAGCTAATCGCCCACATAAGTTTTAATTCTTCGTGGAGAAGAATGGTGGGTCGTGCAGGATTCGAACCTGCGACCAATTGATTAAAAGTCAACTGCTCTACCAACTGAGCTAACGACCCAATGGTATCCCGTAGGGGAGTCGAACCCCTGTTACCGCCGTGAAAGGGCGGTGTCCTAGGCCTCTAGACGAACGGGACACTAAGTTGAAGATATTGGGATATCTTCGTTCTCTTAAACTACATAAACCATCAATCTGTGTGGACACTCACCGTGAGTAATCATCGTATAAGGAGGTGATCCAGCGCCAGGTTCCCCTAGCGCTACCTTGTTACGACTTCACCCCAGTCATGAACCACAAAGTGGTGAGCGTCCCCCCGAAGGTTAAACTACCCACTTCTTTTGCAGCCCACTCCCATGGTGTGACGGGCGGTGTGTACAAGGCCCGGGAACGTATTCACCGTAGCATTCTGATCTACGATTACTAGCGATTCCGACTTCATGGAGTCGAGTTGCAGACTCCAATCCGGACTACGACGCACTTTTTGGGATTCGCTCACTTTCGCAAGTTGGCCGCCCTCTGTATGCGCCATTGTAGCACGTGTGTAGCCCTACTCGTAAGGGCCATGATGACTTGACGTCGTCCCCACCTTCCTCCGGTTTATCACCGGCAGTCTCCCTGGAGTTCCCGACATGACTCGCTGGCAAACAAGGATAAGGGTTGCGCTCGTTGCGGGACTTAACCCAACATTTCACAACACGAGCTGACGACAGCCATGCAGCACCTGTCTCATAGTTCCCGAAGGCACCAATCCATCTCTGGAAAGTTCTATGGATGTCAAGAGTAGGTAAGGTTCTTCGCGTTGCATCGAATTAAACCACATGCTCCACCGCTTGTGCGGGCCCCCGTCAATTCATTTGAGTTTTAATCTTGCGACCGTACTCCCCAGGCGGTCTACTTAACGCGTTAGCTCCGAAAGCCACGGCTCAAGGCCACAACCTCCAAGTAGACATCGTTTACGGCGTGGACTACCAGGGTATCTAATCCTGTTTGCTCCCCACGCTTTCGCATCTGAGTGTCAGTATCTGTCCAGGGGGCCGCCTTCGCCACCGGTATTCCTTCAGATCTCTACGCATTTCACCGCTACACCTGAAATTCTACCCCCCTCTACAGTACTCTAGTCTGCCAGTTTCAAATGCAATTCCGAGGTTGAGCCCCGGGCTTTCACATCTGACTTAACAAACCACCTGCATGCGCTTTACGCCCAGTAATTCCGATTAACGCTCGCACCCTCCGTATTACCGCGGCTGCTGGCACGGAGTTAGCCGGTGCTTCTTCTGCAGCTAACGTCAAATGATAGTGCTATTAACACTACCACCTTCCTCACTGCTGAAAGTACTTTACAACCCGAAGGCCTTCTTCATACACGCGGCATGGCTGCATCAGGCTTGCGCCCATTGTGCAATATTCCCCACTGCTGCCTCCCGTAGGAGTCTGGACCGTGTCTCAGTTCCAGTGTGGCTGATCATCCTCTCAGACCAGCTAGGGATCGTCGCCTTGGTGAGCCATTACCTCACCAACTAGCTAATCCCACCTGGGCATATCCTGACGCGAGAGGCCCGAAGGTCCCCCTCTTTGAGCCGAAGCTATTATGCGGTATTAGCCATCGTTTCCAATGGTTATCCCCCACATCAGGGCAATTTCCCAGGCATTACTCACCCGTCCGCCGCTCGACGCCGTTGTCGTTCCCCGAAGGTTCAGACAACTCGTTTCCGCTCGACTTGCATGTGTTAGGCCTGCCGCCAGCGTTCAATCTGAGCCATGATCAAACTCTTCAATTTAAGATTTTGTCGGCTCAATGAATACTGAACATTACATAAGTAATGTTTGAATTGACTGTGCTGAATCCGAAGATTCAATGGTCACTTCGTATCATTGAAACCTAATTTGATACCAAAGTATCGAATTTGATTATCATCAACGAGTGCCCACACAGATTGATAGGTTTATATTGTTAAAGAGCGTTCTTCTTTGTGACTCACATCACTTCGGAAGAGGCGGTCATTTTAGCGAGATAAAGTTTAGTGTCAACCACTTTTTTCAAACTTATTTTCAAGCGTTTCCGCTTGGCTAATCGACCTTGCTAACTGGGCTTCATCGTTTCAAAACAGAAGCTTCGAAGCGTTCCCGTGTCAGCGAGGGGGCATTATAGAGATCGACGTCACGTTGGCAACCCCTTTTTGCAGTTTTTTTTGATTTTTTTGCCGTTTGAGTATTTTCTATTCAAAGATAGCTATTTTCCTTACTCTTCTACCTCTGTTTATCCAGAATTCCTCTATATAAGGAGAAAAAATGAGCGCCTTGCGTAGTTATAAAGATACACGCCCCGTCATTGGTGAGCGTGTCTATATTGATCAAAGCTCAGTGTTGGTGGGCGATATTAGAATTGGCGATGATTCGAGCATCTGGCCTTTGGTTGCGGCTCGCGGTGATGTCAACCATATTCACATTGGCAAACGAACCAATGTCCAAGACGGCAGCGTATTGCATGTTACGCACAAAAATCAGGAAAACCCTGATGGTTACCCGCTTATTATTGGCAACGATGTCACTGTCGGTCATAAAGTGATGCTGCATGGATGCATTATAAAAGACAGGGTGCTGGTAGGTATGGGCGCGATTGTATTGGATGGTGCGGTAATAGAAGAAGACGTCATGATTGGCGCTGGCAGTTTGGTCCCACCGGGAAAAACTCTCGAAAGCGGTTACTTGTATGTAGGCAGCCCAGTCAAACAGGCACGTCCTCTTAATGATAAAGAACGCGCCTTCCTACAAAAGTCAGCCGACAATTATGTGCAGAACAAAGAAGATTACCTGCATCATGTCGATGTGATTAGCAAATAACTTCGACTTGCCCTGACTGATTGAAGGCTTCGTCTTCAATCAGCTCTTCGGCTAACTCTTCCAGGTCAAACCGGTGCTGACTAAAGCAAACAAGAGCTTGCTCAGCTCCTTGAAGTTTTTGCCCAGCCAAGACTTCCAGCTGATTCAAGGTAACCACGCACTCTATCAACGCACCTGACTGCTGAGCGGGAAACACGATTGCTTGCAGGTGGTCATCCCAATGCTGCATATCGGGAAACAGAATCGACTGATTCATTACATACCCTCTAGATTCTTTCTTAATTCGCGTAGAATTTGTTTTGTCCCTGGGCGGATGCCTCGCCATAACATGAAGCTTTCCGCAGCCTGCCCCACCAGCATGCCCAATCCGTCGTATACCACCGCCGCATTATGCTCAATTGCCCACTGATTGAATGTCGTGTGACCAGAGCCATACATCATGTCATAAACGGTAGAGTTAGGTGAGAAGATTGCCGATGAAATCGCAGGCAGCTCGCCACTGAGACTGGAAGACGTCGAGTTGATGATAATGTCGTAGCTCTGTTCGATGTGTGCCATCTCAACCGCTTTAATCGGACCAAAGCTGGAAAACATCTCTTGTAGTGTCTGCGCTTTGGATAAGGTCCGGTTGGTAATCACAATTTCAGCAGGGCTTTGGTCAAGTAAAGGCTTGATTACACCACGAGCCGCACCTCCTGCACCGATCAAGAGAATTCTTGCACCTTCAATCACGACCTGATTCTGCAGTAGGTCCTGTACCAGCCCTTCACCATCGGTGTTATCACCCAAGATCTCACCATCATCGAGCTTTTTCAGTGTATTGACGGCACCCGCCAACTGAGCCCGCTCTGTTAAACGTGTAGCCAGTCGGTAAGCATCTTCCTTGAATGGCACAGTGACGTTGCATCCTTTTCCGTTTTGAGCAAAAAAAGTTTCAGCCGCCGCAACAAATCCATCCACAGGAGCCAGTTCAGCGGTATACGTCAGTGACTGATTGGTTTGACGAGCAAACAGCGTATGAATAAAGGGAGACTTACTTTGGCTTATCGGGTTTCCAAAAACGGCATAACGATCTATCTGCTGGGTCATATCCTTACCTACTCAAAACAAAAAGGGCCATTGCAAACCAATGACCCTATCATTAACCCTATAAGGAAGAAAGTGTTACCAATCGCGAGGCTTCAAGTAGTCCTGATATAGCTCTGCTTCATGGGTTCCCGGCTCAATTTGGTAACTGTATTCCCATCGCGCCAGTGGTGGCATCGACATCAGAATCGACTCCGTACGCCCACCACTTTGCAGGCCAAACAGCGTTCCGCGGTCATAAACCAAGTTAAACTCAACATAGCGACCACGACGATAGAGCTGGAACTGACGCTCTCGCTCACCGTATTCGGTTGCTTTGCGACGCTCGACAATTGGCAGGTAGGCTTGGCAATACCCTTCACCAACGGCTTTGATGTAATCAAAACACTTATCAAACTCCCAATGATTCAAATCGTCAAAGAACAAACCGCCAACACCACGTGTTTCATCACGATGAGGTAGGTAGAAATATTTGTCACACCACGCTTTATGCTCTGGATACACTTCACTGCCGAACGGTGCACACACCTCTTTAGCAGTGTTATGCCAATATTGGGCGTCTTCTTCAAACGGATAGAAAGGTGTCAGGTCAAAGCCACCACCAAACCACCAGATAGGCGCTTCACCATCTTTCTCTGCAATAAAGAAACGCACATTGGCGTGGGATGTGGGGATATAAGGGTTTTTCGGGTGCATGACCAAGGACACGCCCATCGCTTCAAATCGACGGCCTGCAAGTTCAGGGCGATGTGCCGTAGCCGACGCTGGCATTTCTTTTCCCTGTACGTGCGAAAAGTTCACACCACCTTGCTCAAATACAGCCCCCTCTTTCATCACTCGAGTGCGGCCACCACCACCTAAACGTTCACCAGGCTCACGACTCCACGCATCTTCTATAAACTCAGCATGGCCGTCGGCCTGTTCAAGTTGCTGACAAATGGAATCCTGTAGCTCCATCAGGAACTGTTTCACTGCTTGCTTGTCGATGGCTGACATGTTTCTACTTCCTTTGCAGGGTTAACCCTGTCTTAATACCTTGGATGTTTTTGCGTCGCGAATTTCACTTGGCTTGTCTCGCCCACCCGTGTCTCCCGCCAGAATTGCGACTAAGCGATCACCGAGTTGCTGTTCAACTTCTGCGGTCGTCATACAAGGGGGTTCACCGGTCAAATTTGCGCTGGTAGAGGTTAACGGCTTTCCAAGCGCATTACACATCTTTTGTACCAAAGGATGATCAGTCACACGCACCGCAATCGAGTCAAACTGGCCTGAAACCCAATCCGACACTTTGTCGCTGCACGGCATAATCCAAGTAACGGGGCCAGGCCAAGTCTGATGGACTTTCTGTAGCTGCTCATCCGTCAGCTGAGACTCATCAATGTACGGCAGCAATTGTTCATAGCTAGCAGCGATCAGGATCAGACCTTTTTCCACTGGCCTTTGTTTCAGTTCTAATAGTTTCTGAATCGCTTCAGGGTTGTCAGGATCGCAACCGACACCAAATACACCCTCCGTCGGGTACGCAATCACTTCACCGTTTTTCAGAGCCAACAGAGCCTGCTCAAAATTATCCACTGATTCTTTCCTGTCTGATGTACTGTCTAATCACTAAGTTTACAAATAATCATTGGTAGTGACTAAAGCTATTTATTTATAAATTGTGTCAATCTGGATTTAAACTTCGCGCAAACGTTTGCTTGATAGTAAAATCCCCGTATAATGCGCTCAAATTTATCTGCTCATCAATAGAGTTGCATTAAAGGAGTTTAAGATGAAAGTCGGTATCATCATGGGTTCTAAATCTGACTGGCCAACCATGAAACTAGCAGCAGAAATGCTGGATCAGTTTGGCGTCGAATATGAAACAAAAGTGGTGTCAGCTCACCGTACTCCGCAGCTTCTTGCTGATTATGCCAACAGCGCTAAAGAGCGCGGCCTGAAAGTCATCATTGCCGGTGCTGGTGGCGCTGCTCATTTACCAGGCATGGCGGCCGCTTTCACTAGCTTACCTGTTCTCGGTGTCCCTGTTCAATCGCGTGCACTAAAAGGGATGGACTCTCTACTATCAATTGTTCAAATGCCAAAAGGTATCGCGGTAGGCACATTGGCCATTGGCGAAGCAGGTGCGGCGAATGCGGGCATTCTCGCGGCTCAGATCATCGGCACACATGATGACGCCGTGATGGAGAAAGTCGAAGCATTTCGCAACCAGCAAACTGAAACCGTGTTAGCGAATCCAAACCCGGCAGAGGACTAATCCCATGCAAGTGTTAGTGCTTGGAGCGGGACAGCTGGCACGCATGATGTCACTGGCTGGAGCTCCTCTGAACATCGATATTATCGCGTATGATGTTGCGAGCGAGAATATCGTCCATCCATTGACTCAGTCGCTACTGGGAAAAGGGTTGGACAATGCGATTGAGCAAGCAGATGTGATTACCGCCGAGTTCGAGCATATCCCACATGATATTCTTGATGTTTGCCAAGCAAGCGGAAAGCTCTTCCCCTCTGCCAACGCCATCAAAGCTGGCGGTGACCGACGAATCGAAAAAGCATTGCTGGACAGGGCTAAGGTCCACAACGCCAAATACCATGTAATCCAAACACGCGAAGACTTTGCTCACGCTATAGAGTATGTCGGTATCCCAATGGTACTAAAGAGTGCCTTAGGTGGTTATGACGGCAAAGGCCAGTGGCGACTCAAAGACCCAATGCAAATAGACGCAGTATGGGCTGAGATGGAAGCGTGTATTGGCGCCACCGAAACACAAGCGATTGTTGCGGAGGAGTTTGTTCCTTTTCAACGTGAAGTGTCACTTGTCGGTGCACGCGGTAAAAATGGCGAAGTCGCGGTCTACCCACTTGCAGAAAACGTCCACACCAACGGGGTACTGAGCGTCTCAACAGCCATAGCCGATACTGAGTTGCAACAACAGGCACAAGAGATGTTCACTGCGGTAGCTAACGAGCTCAACTATGTAGGCGTTCTGGCCCTCGAGTTCTTTGATTTGAATGGCACCTTATTGGTCAACGAAATCGCACCTCGTGTCCATAATTCTGGCCACTGGACACAACAAGGCGCAGAAACCTGTCAGTTTGAGAATCACTTACGAGCAGTGTGTGGCATGCCACTGGGTAGCACCAAGCTGATCCGCGAAACGTCGATGATCAATATCCTCGGTGAAGATACCCTGCCAGAAAGCGTACTCGCTATGCCGGGATGTCACGTTCACTGGTATGGGAAAGACAAACGCGCAGGACGTAAGATGGGCCACATTAACGTGTGTGGTGATTACAGTGGTGAACTGCAACGTCAATTATCTGCTCTGGCAGAAGTCTTAGACGCGGATGCTTTCGCGGCGGTTCATGAGATCGCGCGTCACATTAAGCACTAGTCATCGCAAACTTAATAAAAACAAAAACGGCGCTGAAACAGCGCCGTTTTTATTGTTCATTCTGGGTGTGATGGCATTTTCGATCGGCACACTGATGTTTAATCCCACTAGCGAGCTTCTTCTCGATCAATAAAGGAAAACCACATTTTTCGCACTTACCCTTAACTGGCTGCTGATTGACCGCAAACTTGCATTTAGGGTAGTTATCGCAGGCAAAGAAGGCTTTGCCAAAACGGTTCTTCCTCTCGACCAAATGACCTTTGCCACACTCCGGGCACGCATGTTCTGCTTGAACCTCTTGTTCAGTCGGTTGCTCAAGCGACTCGATATGGTCACAGTGCGGATAATGACTGCAACCAATAAACATACCGTAACGCCCTTGGCGGAGCACCAATTCATTAGAGCACTCCGGACAAGGTACGCCCAGCTCTTTAATGATATGGCCGTCATTCTGATGTAAAGGTTGGATAAAGTCGCAGGTTGGATACTGATTACAGCCCAAAAACGGGCCATGCTTGCCGTGACGAAGTTGTAGCTCGCCCTCGCGCTGCTCAGACTGGCATTTAGGGCACGCTTTATGTTCTAAAGCGTGCTCATGGGCCGAAAACAACTGATGATCTATTTTACCGCTCATAGCCACTCATGGAGTTTAGTGAAGAATACCTTGCTCTTTGGTATACAACAGCTCTTCCATAAGCGTGTAGGCGTTTTCATTACCTGGAACATTGAACAGAACCATCAGCACAATCCATTTCAGATCATCCAGTTCAAACTCGTCTGTTTCAAGCCCCATGATACGGTCAATCACCATTTCACGCGTCTCAGTCGTCAGCACATTGACCTGCTCAAGGAAAGTCAGAAAACCTCGCGATTCAAGGTTTAAGCGCTCACACTCTTTCGCGGTATAGATACGCGTTGAGGTAGATGTGCTGCAAATGGAAATCGCGGAATGCGTTTCGCTTTGCTGCAATGCAGCCAACTCTTCCAGCCAGACAAGGGCTTTATAGATGTCTTTTTGATGAAAGCCAGCACGAAGTAATTCTTCTTCTAGCTCATCTTGATTGACCTGTAACTCCGCATCGCTATGGATGTAAGTTTCAAACAGATACATAAGGATATCCATCATCATAGCTAGCCCCTCCCCTTTCGAATATAGCCACCGGAAACCGCAACAACATGCCCTGAGAGCTCAAGCTCCAAGAGCTGCATCATGACTTCATGCACAGGTATATTGGTCCTGCTTGCAAGAATATCAACTGGTGTAGCCTTACTTCCTACGTTAGCTAACAGCTGAGGAAATGGCAATTCTTCTTTGCAATCAATTTGTTCAAATAGATCGCTTTGCACTGGCGGCTTATTAACATCAGACCAGCGAATCAGACTGTCAATTTCATCGGTTATGTCAGAAACCTGCTGAACCAGACACGCACCCTGTTTTATCAACAGGTTACAACCTCTCGCATGGGGATGATGAATCGAGCCGGGAATCGCAAACACTTCGCGGCCTTGCTCCATCGCATAGCGAGCGGTGATCAGAGAGCCACTTTTCTCTGCCGCTTCTATGACTAAAACGCCCAATGACAAACCACTAATGATTCGATTTCGGCGTGGAAAATTATCGGCTTTTGGCTTCACATTAGGATGGAACTCAGACACCAACGCCCCTTGTTGAACGATTCGTTGAGCTAACTTCTTATGCCGTGCCGGATACACAGAATTTAAGCCACAACCGAGCACGGCGATGGTTTGGCCATTACCATTGAGTGCCCCATCATGAGCATAACCATCAACGCCTAGCGCCAAGCCGCTGGTCACGACCATGTCTTGATTCACCAACTGGGTTGCAAAGCTGCGTGCGGTGTTAAGCCCATCAATACTGGCATTGCGACTGCCCACAATCGCCATTTGTGGCCGAGATAGACTCTCTAGCTGACCTTCAACAAACAGTATTGCTGGCGCAGCGTCAGCCTGTTTCAGTAGTGCCGGATAACGCTGATCACTCAAAGGTAGAATGGTTCTGGCACTTGATTCTGCTTGCCACTCGAAACACGCCTCAATATCCTCGGCAGCTCGGTGTTGGAGATAATTCAGTTGCGAGTCGGAAAAGCCTAAACGGCGTAATGTCTCGGGTGAAGAGTCAATGATGTTAACTGGAGAGTCTACCGCTACCAGACGCTGAAACGTTTTGGGCCCAATCCGCGGCGTAAAGTACAAGCTCAGCCAAGCCGTCAGTTCTTCTTTCGTCATAGGAAAATTTAATCCGGCCTAACACCTTGTTACACGACACTGATGAGCTAGAGAGAGTCAGCCTAAACCTCTTATTCCAAACAAAGCTTGGCTACTCAGTGTTCGCCAAATTTGACATGATTCACAGTGCAATTTAACTCGGGGAAAATACGCAAAAGTGTAATGAGGCTGTCATTTGAGTGGCAAAATGTCTAGAATTGAGCCAACAAGGTTTATCCTGATTCGGCTCAGTTCAACATTTCGAGTGTATATGTCTGTATTACAAGTATTAACATTCCCAGATGAGCGCCTTCGCACTGTTGCAAAACCAGTAGAGAAGGTGACCCCTGAGATTCAAAAGTTCGTCGACGACATGATTGAAACCATGTATGACGAAGAAGGTATTGGTCTGGCAGCAACCCAGGTTGATTTCCACCAACGTATCGTCGTTATCGATATTTCAGAAACTCGCGATCAGCCAATGGTTTTGATCAACCCTGAAATTCTTGATAAGCGTGGCGAAGATGGCATTGAGGAAGGCTGTTTGTCTGTTCCTGGTGCACGAGCACTGGTTTCGCGTGCTGCGGAAGTCACGGTGAAAGCGCTTGACCGTGATGGCAAAGAATACACATTTGAAGCAGATGACCTGCTTGCAATCTGTGTTCAGCATGAGCTTGACCATTTAGAAGGCAAACTTTTTGTCGATTATCTTTCGCCTCTAAAACGCAAGCGCATTCAGGACAAACTGGCAAAAATCAAACGCTTTAACGAAAAGCAAGCCAGCCAAGCCTAATGGCTCACTAAAGGAACGTACTTTGAGCAAACCTTTGAAAATTGTTTTTGCCGGTACTCCGGACTTCGCCGCCCGTCACTTGGCGGCGTTGTTGTCTTCGGAGCACGAGGTTATTGCGGTCTACACCCAGCCAGATCGTCCAGCGGGCCGAGGCAAGAAGCTGACTGCCAGCCCAGTCAAGAATATCGCGCTTGAGCATGATATCCCGGTTTACCAACCAGAAAACTTTAAGTCAGATGACGCCAAGCAAGAACTGGCTGATTTGAATGCGGATCTGATGGTCGTGGTCGCTTACGGTTTATTGCTGCCACAAGCCGTACTTGATACACCGAAGCTGGGTTGTATCAATGTCCATGGTTCGATTCTGCCACGTTGGCGCGGTGCCGCCCCTATCCAGCGCTCTATTTGGGCCGGCGATCAGGAAACAGGCGTCACCATTATGCAGATGGATATCGGCTTAGATACTGGCGATATGCTGAAAATTGCAACTTTGCCGATCGAAGCCACAGATACCAGCGCTTCTATGTATGAAAAGCTGGCTGGACTTGGCCCGCAAGCTCTGGTCGAGTGTCTGGCTGACATTGCTGACGGCAAAGCGTCACCTGAAAAGCAAGATGACGAGCTGGCGAATTACGCCAAAAAGCTCAGCAAAGAAGAAGCACGCATTAACTGGAATGATGACGCTGAGCATATTGAACGTTGTGTGCGCGCCTTCAACCCTTGGCCGATGAGCCATTTTGAAGCAGCCGACAACAGCATCAAAGTCTGGCAAAGCCGCGTTGACGTTCAAACGACAACTGAGGCACCCGGCACCATACTTCAAGCAGATAAAACGGGGATCTACATTGCCACTGGCAAGCATGTTCTGGTTCTCGAACAGCTTCAGGTACCCGGTAAAAAAGCCATGCCGGTTCAGGATATCCTCAACTCGCGTGCCAGCTGGTTTGAAGTCGGCACACAGCTGACCTAATTTATACGTACTTTTTGAGGGTGGAGACACCCTCCCTTACTGTTAAGGTATTCAACATGAATGTTCGCGCTGCTGCGGCTAATGTCCTTTTCCAAGTGGTCGATAAAGGCCAGTCTCTGTCTAACGCACTTCCCGCGGCTCAACAACAAGTCAAACCTCGCGATCAAGCGTTGTTACAGGAAATCTGTTACGGATCATTGCGTTATTTACCTCGCCTTGAATCGATCGCGAATGAGCTGATGGATAAGCCTCTTAAAGGCAAACAACGCGTTTTCCACCACCTGATTCTGGTCGGTATTTACCAACTGAGCTTTATGCGTATTCCAGCGCACGCAGCCGTCGGTGAAACCGTCGAAGGCACCAAAACGCTCAAAGGCCCACGCCTACGCGGCTTAATCAATGCAGTGTTACGTAACTATCAACGTAACCAAGAAGAGTTAGATGCTCATGCCATGAGCCACAATGCTGGTAAATACGGTCACCCGAGCTGGTTACTTAAACTGCTTCAGGACGCCTACCCACAGCAATGGCAAGACATTATTGAAGCCAACAACAGCAAAGCACCAATGTGGTTGCGTGTGAATCAACAACATCACAGCCGTGACGAATACCAGCAACTGCTCAAAAATGAAAACATAGATAGCAGCATTCACAGTGAAGCGAGCGACGCCCTAAAATTGGCCGCCCCGTGCGACGTGACAAAATTGCCAGGCTTTGAGAAAGGTTGGGTTTCTGTTCAGGATGCTGCTGCTCAGTTGTCGATTAACTACCTAACGCCAAAAGATGGCGAGTTAATTCTAGATTGTTGTGCTGCACCAGGAGGCAAAACCGCCCATATTCTTGAGCGTACTCAAGATGCCCAGATAGTGGCTATTGACTGTGATGACAGCCGCCTCAAACGCGTACACGACAACCTGCAACGCCTTCAACTGAAAGCGCAAGTTATTTGCGGTGACGCACGTAAGCCAAAAGATTGGTGGCAAGGCGAGCAATTTGATCGCATCCTGCTCGATGCACCTTGTTCGGCCACGGGTGTTATTCGCCGCCACCCAGACATCAAATGGCTGCGTCGTGGTGATGACATTGCAGCCTTAGCAAAACTACAAAGCGAGATTCTGGATGCGATGTGGCAACAGCTGAAGCCGGGCGGTACGCTGGTTTATGCGACCTGCTCTATCACACCACAGGAAAACAGCGAACAGGTGAAAGCGTTTCTGGCGCGCACCGCGAATGCTCAGTTAGAAGGTTCGCCGGTAGACAACCCAGGACGCCAAGTGCTTCCAGGCGAAGAGGACATGGATGGCTTTTATTACGCCATCCTGACAAAAATCGCGTAGTAATTCGGGGATCATCGATCCCCTAAATTTTGGTTAGACGAGAAACGGTATGAAAATCATCATTCTTGGCGCTGGTCAGGTAGGCGGTACACTGGCAGAGAATCTGGTCGGTGAAAACAATGACATCACCATAGTCGACAGAAATAGCGACCGACTGCGTGAGCTGCAAGATAAATATGATTTACGGGTAGTGAACGGCTACGCCAGTCACCCTGATGTGCTGCGTGAAGCCGGCGCACAAGATGCCGACATGTTGGTCGCCGTGACCAATATGGATGAAACCAATATGGCCGCCTGTCAGGTTGCCTTTTCTCTGTTTAATACTCCCAACCGTATCGCTCGTATCCGCTCGCCACAATACTTGGCCGAGAAAGAAGCGCTATTCCAATCCGGTGCCGTTCCGGTTGACCACCTGATCGCACCTGAAGAATTGGTAACCAGCTACATCGAGCGCCTGATCCAATATCCAGGCGCACTGCAAGTGGTGAGCTTCGCCGAACAGAAAGTCAGCTTAGTGGCGGTGAAAGCATATTACGGTGGCCCGCTGGTTGGTAATGCCCTATCGGCCTTGCGTGAGCACATGCCACACATAGATACTCGCGTTGCCGCTATTTTCCGTCAGGGGCGTCCTATCCGTCCTCAGGGCACCACCATTATCGAAGCCGATGATGAAGTGTTCTTCGTCGCTGCCAGTAACCACATCCGTTCGGTCATGAGTGAACTGCAGAGACTGGAAAAGCCGTATCGCCGCATTATGATTGTCGGGGGTGGTAACATCGGCGCCAGCTTAGCTAAGCGCCTTGAGCAGTCTTACAGCGTCAAGTTGATTGAGCGCAGTTACCAGCGCGCTGAAAAGCTGTCTGAAGAGCTGGAAAACACCATTGTCTTCTGTGGTGACGCTGCGGATCAGGAATTACTTACCGAAGAAAATATCGATCAGGTCGACGTGTTCATCGCCCTGACCAATGAAGACGAAACGAATATCATGTCCGCCATGCTGGCGAAACGCATGGGAGCCAAGAAAGTGATGGTGCTTATCCAGCGCGGTGCCTATGTGGATCTGGTTCAGGGTGGCGTCATTGACGTCGCTATCTCACCTCAGCAAGCAACGATTTCCGCCTTGCTAACGCACGTCCGTCGGGCTGATATTGTTAACGTCTCTTCACTACGTCGCGGTGCAGCAGAAGCTATCGAAGCCATCGCTCACGGTGATGAAACCACATCTAAAGTCGTTGGCCGCGCGATTGGCGACATCAAACTACCACCGGGCACAACAATCGGTGCGATTGTTCGTGGTGAAGAAGTCCTAATAGCTCATGACCGAACTGTGATTGAGCAAGACGACCACGTAGTGATGTTCCTGGTGGATAAGAAGTACGTCCCAGACGTCGAAGCGCTATTCCAACCGAGTCCTTTCTTCCTCTAGGATTGACACTATGGTCAACTTCCGTCCTGTACTGTTTGTTATCGGGCTGGTTCTGTCTAAACTGGCCCTATTCATGTACGTCCCCACTCTGGTGGCTTTCTTTACAGGCACTGCAGGGTTTCTTGAGTTTGGCCAATCAGTGGTCATCACCCACCTTGCTGCCTTCGTCTGTCTGACAATCGGTCGTACTAAGCATTTCAAACTCAGCGCGCGCGATATGTTCCTAATCACCAGTCTGGTGTGGATGGTCGCCAGTGCTTTTGCTGCTCTGCCGTTTGTGTTTATCAACCACATCAGCTTTACCGATGCGTACTTTGAAACCATGTCTGGCATTACGACAACCGGCTCAACCGTACTCAGTGGGCTGGATGACATGGCTCCGAGCATCTTGTTGTGGCGTTCTATCTTGCAGTGGCTTGGCGGAATCGGCTTCATTGTCATGGCGGTCGCGGTGTTGCCGATGCTCAACGTCGGTGGTATGAAGCTTTTCCATACCGAATCTTCTGATTGGTCAGATAAAAGCAGCCCCCGCGCCAAGACCGTGGCCAAAAACATCGTGTTGGTCTACCTGATTCTGACTGGCTTGTGCATGGTCGGCTATCTTCTGACTGGCATGAATTTGTTCGAGGCGATTAACCACTCGTTCACCACTCTCTCGACAGGCGGCTATTCCACTTCAGATGGCTCAATGAACCACTTTTCTAAAGGGTCTCATTGGGTAGCGACTCTGTTTATGTTCCTAGGTGGATTGCCCTTCCTGCTGTTTGTGGCAGCGATGCGCAAGCGCCGGGTAGATGAGTTAATCAATGACGCGCAAGTACGCGGTTTCACCTACCTGTTTCTTATCACCAGCCTGATCATTTCAGCTTGGTTAGTGATACGAGATGGCTACAGCGTTATGGATGCGCTACGGGTGTCGATGTTCAATATCGTCTCTGTCGTGACAACCACAGGGTTTGGTCTAGAAGACTTCACCGCATGGGGCGCACTGCCAACCACCTTGTTTGCCTTCTTAATGATGGCGGGGGCCTGTTCAGGATCAACCTCCGGCGGAATCAAAGTCTTCCGCTTTCAGATTGCGATGACGCTACTCAACAAACAGATGATGAAGCTTATTCATCCTTCTGGGGTATTTGTTCAGCGTTACAATCATAGGCCGGTGAACGATGACATCGTGCGCTCTGTAGTCGCTTTCGCACTGATGTTCTTTATCACGATTATTTTTATTGCTGGATGCTTAAGCGCATTGGGATTGGATCCTATTACCAGCATTTCTGGGTCTATCACCGCCGTGGCCAACGTTGGTCCTGGCATGGGTGCAGTGATTGGGCCGACAGGTAACTTTGCCCCATTACCAGATGCCGCTAAGTGGCTGCTCAGCTTTGGAATGCTGATGGGGCGACTGGAGATACTCACTTTATTGGTGCTGTTTTTCCCGGCTTTCTGGCGACGTTAAGGACACAACAATGAAAAAACTAATCGGACTCTTTACCTTGCTAACCAGTTCATTGGTGTTTGCCAGCCAAACTGTCACTCTCGAAGATGGTCGCCAAGTCCAGCTTAATGACGACTTCACTTGGCAATATGTAGTGCCAGTGGAAGCAAACAAAACCGATGAAATGGCAGCAGTTGAAGAGACCACTCAGCCAGCCGCTACTATTCCGGTCAAAAAAGCCAAAGTGGCAGCCATTCCGCTGATCGAAAAAGCGGTAGGAACCATTGTCACTGTCGGTAGCGATCGTGCCACCATGCAGCTGTCTGACTCAGGCGTGGAAGTGTTATTAGGTGCGGTGAGTTATCAAGATGGTCAGTTAATGATTCCAACCTCAGTAACCAACCAAAGTAGCCAGTCAGTGATTTTAGTTGAAATCGAAATTCAGGTCTCGACGACCTCGGGAGACGTGCTGAGCAAAGAATCGGTCAAAGTATGGCAATCTATCAAACGCATGGCCGACACGTATCTACGCCCTCAACAAGCAGAGCAGGGTAAAACGATTGAACTGGCGATCGATCAAGCTGAGCAGTACTTAGTGACCGCCAAAGTCATTAATCTCGAAACACGTTAGATCGGCTCGACATAGAGGTAAATCGCCAGAAAATGACAAGCGCATCCTGCTAAAACGAACCCGTGCCAAATGGCATGATTAAATGGGATGCGCTTAGCGACATAGAAAATCACGCCCAGTGAATAGATCACTCCACCCGCGGCCAGCAAAGTGAGTCCACCGACATCCAGATTCAACGCCAGTTGATAAATGACCACCAGCGATAGCCAACCCATCAATAAATACGTCACAAGCGAAAGCTTTTTAAAACGATAAACAAACGCCAATTTCATGATGATGCCGACCAGCGCGATGGTCCAGATGACGATCATCAAACCAATCGCCAAAGGCGTTCTGAGACTGACGAGCAGAAATGGTGTATAGCTGCCAGCAATCAGCAAATAAATCGCACAGTGATCAAACGTCTTCAGCGCCCACTTGGCTTTCTGATAAGGAATCGCGTGATACAGAGTAGAAGCCAGAAACAGCACGATCATGCTGCCACCGTAGATGCTCATACTGGTAATAGTCAGAGCATCCGCATTGTGATCAACGGCTTTGATCAGCAGCAACACCAAGCCCACTATGCCAAGTACCATACCGATACCGTGGGTCAGTGTATTGGCGATTTCTTCTTTGACGCTGTAAGGTGCAGTGTGATTGGTCGACATAACAAGCCATACTCTGGTGGAATATTTACTCCAAAGTATGGCACATTCAGCTTACACTTGTAAGCCCAAACTGTTAACTTTACGTTAAGAGTGACTGTCGAGATACTCTAAAACTTGCTGACCTGCCTGATCTGCTGGGGTATGAACGGAGAGCGTCAGCTGACGTTTTAACTGCCCACCGCCTAACAAGCTCGCTAGCATTCCCCTTGCACCTTCACGATGACGATCAATTTCAAACCACATCTGTAATTCATCATCACTGCGATACGCCACCATTTCCAATTCACGCCAGCGACCGTGGAAAGGCCCCGTGGTCGGCACAAATTCAAACTCCTGAACAAAAGGCAGCTCAAATCCCTCTACCGCTTCACACTCAACCTGACGGATACGCAGCCCCTGCTCTTCCAAAGCCGTAAAGATGCCATCTAACAAAGGATCAGGACGTACTGTGAGAATATCAGTGTCACTGGGATCTTTAGCTAAGGCAATATTCAGCCCGGTTTCCAACCACACTTTGGAGTCGCCAATGGTGACGGGCGCATTCCATGGCACGTCCAGCTCGACTTCAAAATCACGCGTTTCTCCCGGCTCAATGGTAAATGCATACGGCAACGTCCAGTGAGCCAAGGTATAGCTGGTCGGCATACGACGCATATGGCCGCTGTTATGCTCGTCTCTGTCTTGATTGGCTGGTACTTCTTTGATGTAGCGGCAATAAAGCTTCATCTCAATGTTATCAATTTCCTGCGCCGTCGAGCCGCCGTAGACATGAATCGTCACATTGACCTTTTCACCCGGGTACAGCACTTCTTGCTGTAGAACGGAATCGACTTTTGCAGAACCGATACCAAAACTCGCGAGGGTTTTCTTAAAAAACGACATGCACACCTCCTTGGTAAAGCGCAGCCATCAACATAATCACACGGTATCATACTAATCCGCACACTTGTCTCACTACTACTACGCCTCTCACATAATTGTAGTGAGAGGAAACAAACAAGATCGATTAGATATCGATCAATTGATCAGATGATGCTAATCTGATCCCTGATATGCATATTTCATATCATTATTCCTGATTAGCTACTTGGATTGGCGTGAGCCAGAAGAGCCATTCTTCAGTAATGAAGCGCAACTCATAGCTAATCAGGCCATAAGTTCGGCAATGGATGTGCCTGGCAGTTAGGTTAATCAATGCGCCCAACAGCAGTCAGGTGTACGTCGCACACAAACCGTGCGATGCGTCGTCGTGGTGGCTTTGTCACTACTCCAGCGGCACAAAAACTCGCGCCCGGAATGACTTTAGTAGAAAAGACAGCGTTAATGTCCTCTTCTTCAGCCAAAGTCACTAAGGCGGCATAGGCATAAAGCGCAGTCTCCACTGCGCTTTTTCTTTTCTCATTCTCCCATCCCTGAATCCATGGTATTGGCCTGTCTGATTTGGTACCTTAACCGCATACCAACATAGAAAGTGTGGAGAAAGCCGATGAAGTGTCATCGCATTGAAGAACTACTCGAGCTACTCGAGCCTGAATGGCAAAAAGATCAGCAAATGAACCTGCTGCAGTTTATTGTCCAGCTCGCGCAGGAAGCAGGTTACGAAGGTAAACTGGAAGATCTCACCGACGATGTACTGATCTACCACCTCAAAATGCGCAACAGCAGCAAAGATGAAATGATTCCGGGGCTGAAAAAAGATCAGGAAGACGATTTTAAAACCGCGATTCTGCGGGCGCGTGGCATCATCAAATAATCAGGCTTAGGCCAGAGCGACCTTAGGGTCGCTTTTTTTATATCCAAATCATTTAGACGGGCAAAACTGTTAGGCAATTTATTTATAAAACTGTACTGATCTTTGTTGTTAAAGGTTGATAGCCTTAAAGAAATAAAAAAATGATTGCGTATATAATCGCCGTCCATAAGAAAATACTAAAATATTAAAGAGCAAAGTCGCAGAGCGGGATCGCTAAGAAATCTCGCCTTTAGCCCAAGAAGGAAGCGTAATGAGTCAGGACAAAATTGAGATAAAAGACGTGACTCCCAAGACCTTTAACCCCAAGACGCACAAAAACACTGGGGACAGGTTTAACCCGAGCAACCGCATCTACGTGCGTGAAAGTAAGGGCACATTTCAACAGTTACGTCGCTACGGAGGCTGGTTGCTACTGGTTCTCTTCGCTATGGTGCCATGGATTCCGTACGGGGAACGTCAGGCAGTTCTATTAGACCTTGGTCATCAGCAGTTTAACTTCTTTGGTACCACACTTTACCCGCAAGATCTGACCTTGCTGGCATTGCTGTTCATGATTTCCGCGTTCGGTCTGTTCTTCCTCACCACCTTCTTAGGCCGAGTATGGTGTGGCTATTTGTGTCCTCAAACCGTCTGGACCTTCATGTACATCTGGTTTGAAGAGAAGCTAGAAGGCAGCGCCAACAAACGCCGCAAACAAGACTCAGGCAAGCTGACCGCTAATCTTGCAATGCGTAAAGGACTTAAGCACCTAGCATGGTGGGCCATTGCACTGGCAACAGGTTTCACCTTTACCGGCTACTTTGTTCCGATCAAAGATCTTGTTCTCGGGTTCTTCACCTTTAACGCTGATTTCTGGCCAGTGTTCTGGGTGCTATTCTTTGCAGGCTGTACCTACGCTAATGCAGGTTGGATGCGCTCGATCATGTGTGTCCACATGTGTCCGTATGCGCGCTTCCAGTCAGCCATGTTTGATAAAGATACCTTCATCGTTGGCTACGATACAAAACGAGGCGAATCTCGTGGTGCTCGCTCACGTAAAGCCGATCCAAAAGCTCTGGGTTTAGGCGACTGTATCGACTGTAACCTGTGTGTGCAGGTCTGTCCGACCGGTATCGATATTCGCGATGGCCTGCAATATGAGTGCATCAACTGTGGCGCTTGTATTGATGCCTGTGACAATACGATGGATCGTATGGGCTATGAAAAAGGCCTGATCAGCTACACCACAGAGCATCGTTTGTCAGGAAAAAATACCAAAGTCATGCGCCCTAAATTACTTGGCTATGGCGCGGTACTGTTAGTCATGATCGGTCTCTTCTTTGCCCAAGTGGCAGCCGTTGACCCAGCAGGCCTTAGCGTGCTGCGTGACCGTAATCAGTTATTCCGCGTCAACAGCTCCGGCGAAGTAGAAAACACCTACACACTGAAGATCATCAACAAAACTCAGCAAACTCAAGAGTATAAGTTGGATGTGTTAGGGCTCACTGATGTTTCTTGGTATGGCAAACAAACTGTCCACGTTTCACCGGGTGAAGTGTACAACCTGCCAATGAGCTTAGGCGTCAATCCGGACAATCTCAGCTCTCCTGTTGCGACAATTCAGTTTATACTGTCCGATAGCGAAGACTTTACGATTGAAGTAGAAAGCCGCTTTATAAAAAAACTTTAGCGGCTACCTCTACCTAAAACATGGAAAAGGGCTCAGCAATGAGCCCTTTTTATTTATGACACAACTAGCCTTTAACTTTGATGCTCTGACACCCGACTTTATGTGGTACGCCTTGGAAAGCATCGGCATTCGCGCCGAATCCGGCTTTCTGCCACTCAACAGCTATGAAAACCGTGTTTATCAGTTTACTGATGAAGAGCGTCAACGTTATGTGGTGAAGTTTTATCGCCCCGAGCGCTGGAGTTCAGAACAGATACAAGAAGAGCACGACTTTACTCTGGAGCTGATTGAATCCGATATCCCGGTTGCCCCACCGATAAAAATTCAGGGGCAAACTCTGCATCAATATCAGGGGTATCTGTTTGCACTGTTTGCCAGTGTTGGCGGACGCCAGTTTGAAGTGGATAACCTCGAACAATTGGAAGGCGTAGGTCGTTTCCTTGGTCGAATCCATAAAGTCGGCGCTCGAATGCCCTTTAAGCACAGACCCACCATCAGCCTCGAAGAATACCTGCATCAACCACGTAAGATTCTGGAGCAATCACAGTTTATTCCATTTCATCTGGAGAATGCCTTCTTCAATGACTTAGACTTGTTGATTCAATCGCTGCAACAACAATGGGATGACTCAGCCAACATCATTCGCCTTCACGGTGATTGCCATCCGGGGAACATTCTCTGGCGCGACGGCCCAATGTTTGTCGATCTTGATGACTCTCGTAATGGACCGGCAGTACAAGACTTGTGGATGATGCTTAATGGCGAGCGTGCCGATAAACTGATGCAATTAGATATTCTGCTTGAGGCGTATCAGGAGTTTAACGACTTTAATACCAACGAATTGAAACTAATTGAACCTTTACGCGGTCTACGTATGGTGCACTATATGGCATGGTTGGCAAAAAGATGGCAGGATCCTGCTTTTCCTATCGCCTTCCCGTGGTTTGATGATCCAAAATACTGGGAAAGCCAGGTATTAGCTTTCAAAGAACAAATTTCGGCATTGAGTGAGCCACCACTCTCACTGATGCCTCAGTGGTAAGAAGCCAAAATGACAAACATGGAGTCAATAATGAAAAAGCTGTTTGCACTTGTCGCAACTGTTATGTTGAGCCTTTCTGCTCACGCCGCTCAATTCAAAGAAGGTGAACATTATCAAGTTCTTGATATTCCTTCAGCTTCTCTCAGCAAGGCTTCACAAAAGCCAACCGTGACCGAGTTCTTCTCTTTCTACTGCCCTCACTGTAATACGTTTGAGCCAATCATCGAACAGCTAAAAGCTCAACTTCCAGAAGGGGCTAAATTCCAGAAAAATCACGTTTCCTTCATGGGTGGTAGCATGGGTGAGTCGATGAGCAAAGCCTACGCGACCATGGTAGCGCTGAAAGTGGAAGACAAAATGGTACCAGTCATGTTTAACCGCATTCACAACATGCGTAAGCCACCAAAAAATGATGAAGAATTGCGTCAAATCTTCCTAGACGAAGGCATTGATGCGAAGAAATTTGATGCAGCATTCAAAGGCTTTGCCGTTGACTCTATGGTGCGCCGCTTCGACAAGCAGTTTAAAGACAGCGGCCTATCTGGCGTACCGGCAGTGGTCGTAAACAATAAGTACCTTGTTCAGGCACAGAGCATCAAAACAATTAACGAATACTTCGAGTTGGTTAACTTCCTACTGACTAAAAAGTAATAAGTTGATTACGTAAAAAAGGGAGCCTTGGCTCCCTTTTTAGTATTCGATTGATCTACTTATCCTGATGAATCTCTTTTAGCAGTTCATCTTTATCCTGCCATATATCACCCAACCATTGCTGAAACTGGCGCTTGTAAGGTTTATCGTTGAAGTAATCCCCACGAACGCTGTCATCGACAGGCAACACTTTAATGCGTACGACTATCTTGGTCATTCGTCCCATCAGCATATCGCGAAACGGTTTATCGGTGTTTTCTGGGTACGCTAGCGTGACATCAATAATGTTTTCAAACTGATCGCCCATGGCCGCCAACGTATAAGCAATTCCCCCCGTTTTGGGCTGCAACAAATACTGATAGCCTGCTTTGCTCTTTTTCTGCTTCTGCTCAGTAAAACGTGTGCCTTCCACATAATTCACCACCGTCGTTGGGGTGTGCTTGAACTTGGCACAAGATCGACGAGTTGTTGCCAAATCTTGACCACGCTTTTCCGGGTGGCGAATCAAATACTCTCGGGAATAGCGACGCATAAACGGCATATCTAGCGCCCAGCACGCCATTCCTATAAACGGAACGTAAAATAATTGTTGCTTAAGAAAGAACTTCGGCATAGGAATGCGGTCTTTAAACACACAGCACAATACAACAATGTCGGTCCAGCTTAGGTGGTTACTGATCAGTAAATACCAGCCGTCTTTCCTTAAACTTTGACCGCCTTCGATGTCCCATTCGACACGATTGAACAAGGAAAGAATGCCGGAGTTAATGGTCGCCCACAGCCACATCACCCGATTAGCCATTGCAGTACCTTTTGCCTGCAATTTACCTTTTGGTAACACGGCTTTAATCAAAGCAATGATACAAATGACGATCGAGCAAAAAGCTGAGTTAAGGATGACCAGAGCCACATTCAGAACAAGGAGTAGGTATGCAAACATAACGCTTATTAATGAGATCCCAGATAGAATTTATAACGTTTCATTTATGAATAATAAAACAGCGTGTAATTATACAAGTCCGTAACCACATTGGAATCACTCTGACGATGGTCAGATTAGTTCGACAAAACTTCGACAACCACTTATCTAATGTCAAAAGGTTCATAACAAGGAGAACCCTCAATGAAAGCCAAACTCTCTCTAATAGCCCTGTCGCTGGTTGCCCTTCCAACGATGGCTCAGCTATCAGAACAAGCAGGATTTAGTGGTGAAGTGTCACTCAGCGCTGGATTTGCCTCTACCACTTCAAACTTCAATACCGATGGCGATAAAACCATCAATGATGTCAATCAAACGGCCTCTTCAGACAGCGGTGCGCTAGTACTGCCACTTGGTAGCTTGGCCTATACCTTCGGTACAAATTTAGACAAACAGTTTTACGTAGGTATGGCTCGTGAAGATATCGCTGTCGGTACATTAGCGCTGGAGCTAGGATATAAGCAACAACTTGCGTCAGGTATGGTGATTGATGCCTCTTTCCTACCGACAGTGATGTCGGGCGAAACTTGGTCTGACCCATTCCTGACGGGCCAAGAGCGTCAAACCACAGACGAAACAGGCAATGCATTCCGTCTGAAGTTCAACAATATTATGGGCTCTAACTTCAGCCTAGACACCGCGTATGCAACCCGCGATATTGACGATGAAAAATCTGGTGTCAGTGATACATCATTAACAACCGCAGAGCGAAATGCTCTTCAGCGTGACTCTTCATCGATCTATCTAAAAGGTGACTATCGTCTACCGTTGACTCGCACTTCGTTCTTGCAGCCTTCACTCACCTACATCAAAACTGATGCCGACGGAGATGCCAACTCACTCGATTCAGTTGGCGGTGAGCTAAGTTACTTTAAGATCATGAACCGCCACCAGTTCGCACTGACCGCTGGGTATACTAACCGTTCTTACGACGCCATCAATGCAATTTATGGTAAGGCACGTGACGAAGATGAACTGAGCTTCTTTGCCGCGTATGAATATCAAGAGTTTATGGGTTGGCAAGACTGGTCGCTGGTTTCATTTGCTGGCTACTCCAAAACCGACTCCAACATCGACTTCTACGATGAAGACCAGTATTTGCTCTCGGTCGGTATGAACTACCAATTCTAAGTTGAAGTACAGCCCGCCCAGTGCGGGCTTTTTTACACCGCCTGAGCGGTCAATTGCTTAAGCAATCGGTCCATTGCCCGATATCCCAACGCTTCAGCCAGGTGATTGCGAGCAATCTGCGACTGACCATCTAAATCAGCAATAGTGCGCGCGACCTTAATGATTCGGTGATAAGCCCGAATTGACAACCCAAGTCGGTGCAGCGCACTCTCCAAAAACTGCGCATCTTCTTTTTTCAATGGGCAGTACTCCTCTATTTCGCGACTGCCCAACAGTGCATTAACCTTATTGGAGCGCTCCAGCATACAGACTCTGGCATTGAGAACCCTTTGCTTAACTACTTCTGTAGGTTCACCACGATCGCCCCCTTCGGCCAAAGTACCTTTAGGTAACGCTGGGATCTCAAGTGACATATCAAAACGATCCAGTAGAGGGCCAGATAACCGACTCAGATAACGTAAAATGGTTTGTGGATTAACTCTCGACTGATTACCTTCGTAATACCCCGTCGGACTCGGGTTAAGGGCGCCCACCAGCTGAAAGCGTGCAGGGAAACGAGTTTTGCCCTGAGCACGCGAGATAATAATCTCCCCGGATTCCAGTGGCTCACGCAATGAGTCAAGCACCTTACGTTCAAACTCTGGCATTTCATCAAGAAACAGCAACCCATTGTGCGCCAAAGAAATTTCACCCGGCCTTGGGATTGTGCCTCCTGACATTTACAGTAATTGCCGATAGCATCACTACAATAACTCAAATAGTTATCTACGCTTATTAACATAATATATTGAGAGCAATCATAGTATTTAGTGATAGCTCTTGTTGTATTTACATTAATTAATGATGGTAATTTATGGTTGCGCGCGTTATTCCGATGAACTACCGGAACATAACTGGAACAGTGTCTCTTAAACGCACTACTCAGTCTCGAATGAGCATCGCATTCGAATCATCCCTAGAAAGGGATTTTGTTGCACTACTCGATGCATCTGATGATGTTCGAGAAATAGAAGAACAGCCTGTACAAATAAAATATAAGGTTTCTAATGAAAATTCATTTAGAACCTATACTCCCGACACTCTCTACACTTTGAAGTCAGGTGAAAAGGTTCTTTGTGAAGTAAAATACCGAAAAGACCTGTTCGAGCATTGGGATACCCTAAAGCCCAAATTTAAGGCCGCAATTCGCTATGCTAAAGAGAAAGGCTGGACCTTTAAGATTTTCACAGAAAAGGAAATCCAATGTGTCTGGTTGTCCAACATGAAGTTCCTCTTTAGATTCAACTCAATCAATCCCGAACCGACGCAAATAAGCTCTATACTTTCAGCAATCGAATCTGTACGTCATTGCGAAATTAGAGAACTCCTCCCCATACTTAGTGCCAGCAAGCAAACCCAAGCGGAATACTTCCCTATTATATGGAATCTAATTTTAAAGAAAGATATTCAGTGTGATTTGAATAAGCCACTAACATCAGCAACTGAGATATGGGTCAATATAACGGAGAACGTATGACTAGCTATAAGTTTGTGCCTGGACTCAAAGTCTACAAGGTAGATGACGCTACTCCATACGAAGTCGTCGCTCCAATCAACATGCGCTCTTGTGTTGTAAGAAATCTAAAAACCGATGTGTTAGAAACGGCGTTTATTTCTGACTTTACACCTGAAGAACGCACTTCTAATCAACACGATGATTTAAGCCTCCACTCTGATGAACAATGGTTAGAAGCAAAATCTCGATATGAAATCATTGCTCCAATACTGGAGAAAAGTTCATACGGCTCTCCTGTTACTGATTTGGTGAAAAAAGCTGCAAAACAGCACTCCATTGGATCAGCTTCAATTTGGAGGTGGATACGCACTTGGCATGATAACCCCAAACTTTCATCTCTGATTAGCAAAAAAACAGGTATAGCAAAAGGCACCGAAAAACTTAGTGAACAAGTTAACCTCATCATCAACGATGTCATTCAAAATGAATACCTAACTAGTCAGAAAAAGAGCATTGCGAGCGTTTGCAGAGAAATCGATAAGCGCTGTAAACGACTTGGTATCAAACCACCTCACCCTAATACAATTAGACTACGCATCCGAAAGCTACCTGCATTTAGAGTGATTAAGTCTAGAGAAGGAAGAAGTAAAGCTGAAGCCAAATTCTCTCCGTCAGTTCATAGTTTCCCTGACGCCCACTGTCCGCTTTCGGTATATCAAATTGACCACACCCCTGCCGACGTAATTATCGTTGATGAAATATCTAGACAACCGTTAGGACGACCTTGGATCACTTTAGCGATAGATGTGCACACTCGGATGGTAGCCGGACTTTATCTGACGCTAGAAAAACCATCAGCGATTAGTGTCGGGATGTGTTTAGCCCATGCATTTTTATCCAAAGATAAATGGTTGGCAGAAAGAGGAATTGATGGAGAGTGGCCAATTTGGGGGCTACCTCAAACCATTCATGCCGACAATGCCAAAGAATTCCGAGGAGGTATGCTAAAACGTGCGTGCGAACAATACTCAATGGACCTTACATGGAGGCCTGTTGCTAGACCGCAATTTGGCGCTCATGTAGAAAGGCTTCTTGGTACGCTCAACCAAGAAATAAAACAACTACCTGGTACCACATTTTCTTCAATTGAAGAGAAAGGCGACTACTCATCCACAAAAAAAGCAGCACTCACGCTTCAAGAGTTTGAAACTTGGTTGGTAACATTCATCATCAACGTCTACCACAAAAAATATCACTCAACTCTTATGATGAGCCCTCTTGCTAAGTTAGAAGAAGGCGTTTTTGGTAATGCCAAAATACCTGGAATTGGTTTACCTCGCGCAGTCTCCGACGAGAGTAAACTACTCATTGATTTTATGCCTTTGTATAGTAGAACTGTTCAACGCTACGGTATAAAAGTCGATGATATCAACTACTTTAGTCACTCTATTGTACCTTGGATAAATGAAACTGACCCAGATAACCCAAAAGTTAAACGAAAGTTTATTGTAAGACGAGACCCAAGAGATATCAGTCAAATTTACTTTTTCGATCCGATAGAAAGTAACTATATATCAGTTCCATACCAGAACATTTCACACCCCAAGCTCACTCTTTCGGAGCTAAAGTCTATCAAGAAAAAATTAAAAGAATCAGGCAAAAGAAATATTGATGAAGACTCCATATTTGATGCCTATGACCAAATGAATAGTATTGTTGAACAGGCCACAAAAGAAACCAAGAGCAAACAAAGAGCGGCAGCTAGAAAGAGATATGCCAAGAAGGCTGCATTAGAGACCAAATCTATCATTGATCTCACTCCCCAAAATTCAACGGAAGAACCCTCTGATATCTTTGATGACCAAGTAGCACCATTTACAGAAATCAAATTTCAAAATAGGTAGGGGATAAAATGGTAACTGAATACAAACATCTCAACTCAATAACTCTTGAAAAAATGAGTTTACCCCCTACGGAGAGAATCAATTTTGCTCGTCAAAGTGTTTGGATTGGATACAATACCGCCAATCAAATACTTGATGAACTTGATGAATTAGTACGATGGCCTCGAACTCAGCGAATGCCTAGCAAGCTCATTGTTGGAGATACTAACAATGGTAAATCCATGTTGATCAGCCAATTTCTGCTAAATCATGAGCCTTTTTACGACGACCCTCAGAATGAGCAAGGGCTGCATGTGCCGGTTATAGCCATCCAAGCTCCACCAAAGCCAAATGAAAGGTTGCTTTACAGCACCATACTCCAGCAAGTATGGGCACCACATAGTGCAAGAGAAACATCTTCTAGACTTCTCGAAATGGTTATATCCATTCTGAGACATTGTAAAACTAAAGTACTTGTTATCGATGAAATTCATCATTTACTAGCTGGAACACACTCAAAACAGCATGAGTTTCTTAACATACTTAAATATTTATCCAATGAGTTACAGCTTTCTATCATCGCAGTAGGTACTAAAGACGCAGTTAGAGCTATTAATGTAGACCCCCAACTAGCGAATAGATTTACAGCATTGCAACTCCCCCGATGGAAACTTGATCGAGATTATCTAAGGCTTCTGGCTACATTTGAACAAATTTTACCTTTAAAGAAACCGTCCCATCTTAGCTCTAGAGAGTTAGCTCCTGTAATCTATGACTTAACTGAAGGATATATAGGTGAAACTTCAATGCTTCTAGGCAACGCTGCATGTCTTGCTATCAATGATGGCTCCGAAAAGATTACATCAAATATTTTGGAAAGTTTGAATTGGGTTTCCCCTTCACAAAGAAGAAGAGCTTCATTGGAAGAGAAGTGAGATTACATTATGTGGCCTTACTCAGCATTTGCAGACAAACCCTATCAACTTAAGTTTCGCCCTGTATATGTCAAAGGAGAGCTTCTCAGCAGTTGGATGATTAGGGTTGCTCACTTCTATGGCGCTTCTCCGATAAAGTTTTGGCACTATATTCTCCAAAGTCATACCGTATGGAATCGAGATATAGATACCCACATTTCTGAAAGCCTAAGGCAGAAATTGAGAGAAACCATAGGCTATACCAACCGAGCTCTAGAGATACTTCCATCAGATAAGCACTGGGTACTTCCTGTTGGAATATACCATCGACGGCGTTTTGCATATGGCCTTCAATACTGCCCACTTTGCCTAAGTAAAAAGATGATTTGGCCAAAGCTATGGCGATTGGGGTTCTTCACGGTGTGTCCAGATCATCAATCTTTGCTGTTCGATCGATGCCCACAATGCTCCAAACCAGTCGAGCCACACCTTGACTTTAAAATCAGTCTCGAATTATGGAATTGCCATCAATGTGGATTATCTCTTACCGCTGCAGCTTCAACACCAGATCATCCCACCTATACACAACAGTGCCTTTCAAACTGCTCAGATACGTACAAAATTAACGACCAAGTAATTAGCTACAATGATTTTTCACTTGGGGTAAGGTTAATAAGTCAGATTATCTACAGAAAAAATAAATTCTTAGAGCCAAGCCACCTAAGATCTTTGTGCTCTTCATCACCTGAAACACGTCAATCTATACTACTTACAGTTGATGATTTCCTTAAAGATTGGCCAATCAGTTTCAGTATGTTTCTAAGAGAACACCAAATATACCCCTGCGAACTCACGCAACTAAGGAAATTGGTGCCAACTTGGATTTACGAACCGTTTAAGCTACCTAAAAAGACGTTCAAGGGCGCCCCTCTCCACGTTAAGGCGCCCACACCCAAAAAGTCTATTCATGAACACGACTCTAGGTTAGTAATCGATAGGGTTTTGGGCATGATGTGGTTTCAAGTTTTAGATAAGACTTCCAATAGAAAATCTCAATTCCAGCGATATAGAAACTTTCAGTTTGCATTCTCAACATATGTATTGGGATGGACTATAAAGCGTATCAGTTCGTTGCATATCATCGAAGGTAGCTACAAAAACATTAGAATCGGCTATCAAATCAAGGGCATCACTCATGAACTCAAGGTTGTCAACAACCCTTTATGGTGGGTATCTGTAAGAGAGTACATCAATATATTTAAGCAGGAATTACTCACGGAGAACAAAGGTCAAATATTGTATTTATTCCCACCAGTAAACAACAATACCAACTGTACATGGGTCTACAAAGTACTTCGAAAGACTATCAACATGTGCTCAAGCGACAACCACAACATGTTAGCTAACTTTGGTTTAGCACACTCTCAGAGTCAATTTGACCATATCAAATCACCCCTAGCTTTTGCATTAAACACAAACAAAGAATTTCAATTTTCATCTTCGAGAAGGTGTACCAGCTTATGATTTTAATGAGGTGGTTAAAAGATAGAGAAAGCTATGTCAGGACAATTGTGTGAACGATGCAGGTGCTTTAGTGGCGTCCTTTTTATTGCGTACAAATCAAAAGGGATATCAAAACGAGTTTGCCCCAGGTGTTGTCTGGGTTATTTTAAAACATGCTCGATATGCAAAAAGCATCGTAAAATATACCACGTAACACACAACTCTCCTCCTCAAACACTTTGCAAGGTATGTATAGAAAATCCAATATTTACTTGCCCCAAGTGTCTCCGTCAAAGGCAGCGCCACAGCAAGAAGGAGTGCTCTGACTGCTACAACAATAGGTCAGCAAGGGTATACACTGTAAAGTGCAGTAGAAAAATAGATCAACGCTGGCTCAAAGTACTTCTTTTCAAATTTTATGTGTTCTGTACTCGTCAACGAGGTAGCCTATTTACCAAGTACTACTTAAAAAAGCACTTACCTTTTTTTCAAAAAATCGATAAGCATGTTCCCAGTTACTCTATTCTCGGATATTGGCTGAGAAACGCTCTAACTATCGATGAGCTAAGAAAACATTTACTTATTCGAAAATTCTTTCTGAAACAGGGAATCTATAAACCATGGTCATCTCTAGATCATAAAAAACATCAGGTACAACAATCTATTGAACGGCTGCTGGCAAAAGACTCTCCACACAGATTAATTCTGAATGGCTATTCAAGCTTTCTGTCCACGAAGAAACGTTTGTCTTCCCAAACTCGCTTACTTTATTTAAGAGCGGCAAATCAATACCTTATCACTCTGGCAAATAGCGAGTACCAGATAATGTCCTCAAAAATATGCACTTCGGGTTACAAAAACTCACTATCTATATTTCTGTCATGGCTTAAAATCCAAAATTTATCACCCAAGACCATCTACTATAGTCTTACAGAAGACGAACAGGATAGTCACCGAGCAGAAGCCCACCTTTCAAGGCTCATCAGAAAGCAGTCCACCAATTAGTCCACCTCAGCTTGCTTTAGAGCTAACTCTCCTAACCAATGTATTCGCTCGCTTTGCATATTCAATCAAACGCTCAACCATACGTTTAGATAGCGGCAGCCCTTGCTCTGGTTTATGAGTAAAGTACTCAAAGACAATATCGGTATGATTTTGCTCAAATTCGTCTCTAAACTGAGTCGCCTTACCTGAACATAGAGAAATATCATGAATAATATCTTGATGTTGTTTAGCTGGTATACGGCCATGCTTAGAATAATAGACAAACATACGAAATGATTCTTTGGTTACATTTTCATATTTTCTTGGACTCTGAGCACTTTGAGACATAAGACGCTTTTCAATTTCCAAGAAATAAACGGGATGTCCGATACTAAGTCCTCCTATTGCTCCTGTGCGAGGCCTGTAATAAAGGTTTTCTTTAGTTTCACCACCGCCCAACCAAACTCTTGACCATGCTGTTGACTGTATATCCGTAGGGAATTCAAAATACCCCAAAGGTTGATTATTTTCTAAGTCAACTCTTCCAGACTTAGCACACAAAGGACTAACTTTAAGTCGGCTAATCACTTCCTCAAAAACAACTAAGGGGGATATTTCTACTCTAGTTTGTTCCTTTTCCACAACGGTGTTATTGATGGGTACTATTCCTTGAGCCCGTTTTTCAGAAGATGATGGATCGCTAGACATGATTTCACTAGCCTCTTTCGAATCAATCTTACCTGAAATGTAGTTTGATACCTCTTTTTCCGACTGAACAAACGAATATTTATCTTTGTCCAGAAGTACTATGCCCCCTTTACGTACTACCTTTTCAGTCTTTAAGGATATGTCAGGACGCTGCTTTGCAGAGTCATCTTTGTCCTCGTTATCATCTTTCTTAAGGGGTGTATGTTTTTTGATGCCAAACTCTTTTGCATTTGGGGCAGTTTGTTTTCCAGGGGCAGATTTCTCTATGTACTCAACATCTTGAATACCATTAGGTAAAGGATAATCTGTACCTGTAATTTTTTTGAGTAGGAATACTTTCTGACCTTTTGCATTATTACATGATGCTTCGACCAAAATCCCTTCAAGGGAAACGTCCTTATGTTCAAAAGGAAACCCAATATTTATACGTAGAGGGAAACTAGATTTTTGATCTGAATTTTTCTTCTTTTGAATTGTGAAAGAATCATGCATTCTTTCGACTTGACCAGCCGCATATGTTTTTGTTGTCCCGTCTTTAAAATAAAGATTTGGGAGCAACCTTCTCATATCGCTATAACTCATTTCTATATTGGGGTGCAAATGAAAAACGCCACCTTCGATGTGAGTTTTTTCATAGAAAAAGCGAGTATCTTTAGGTTGCACCTTCTTCTCTATTAATTTGATTGCAAGCTTTGAGGAAGTAGCGTAGTAAACTCTGTATATTTCTGACATAGGTATTAATACTTTAGCGAGCTGTTTTGTTCGTCTCCTCTTTGCTCTCACCTCACATTCGCATACCAAAACCGACTCATATCGCCCACGAGCTCCCAATCGAATATCGTCTCTATCAAATAGTTCAAATATATCGATATTTCCAAACTCCTCCATGTTGACTAAATCATCAAGTACAATCCTGTTTGAGTTAGCAACTCTCGCATCAATAGTCAAACTGTGTGTAGGAACGTTAACTTCATATACAAGCTTTCTGTCGACATACTCATCTCCAATAGAAACAGAGTTATATGTTCCCAATCCCACGTCAACAACTTCACTTCTCCCGCTCTCCAACTCTGTCACTAGGAAACAAGCATTAGGAATACCCGAAGTTTTGTTGTCATCACTTTGGGGTTTTACATTTGCGGTTTTGAGACCACCGAAAAAGTCAATGCGATACCTTTTGCCGTCTTCTTTAAAACTCAAACTATTTACATCGTCATAACTCGTTGACATAACTACGCTCCCACATACGAACTATCACTAATTTCTAGTATGTTTATCATTTATCTGTATTAAATCATGAAAATGCACGCATAAGTTTGAAGTTGAACTCACAACAAGGCATTGATCCAAGTGATATTATGTTCATAGATAAGTGAACAGGTGCATTATGAAATATCAGATAGAAAAGCCAGCAGACGAAGACCTATTCAGCAGCGGTGGACACAGCCATACTGCTAGTGCGATGGAACAAGTCATATTAAATCAACCTGATGTTCATGCAATTGGGCTAGAAGGGGAGTTGGGATCAGGTAAAAGCACTGTACTTCGCTTTTTAGAACAACAATTACCTGACGACATATACAAATTTATCACTTTTGACGTCGAGCAATTTCATTGCGCATCTACTAAAGCCTCATTTGTAAAGCACCTTCGAGATAGGTTAGTTACGTTATTTGGTTCAGATAATTCTCCTAATTCAAAAAAAATCAAAAGACAGATTATCAAGGCTGCTGATAAAGCATTAGGGCATGATCTTACTTATACCAAAAGAGTTAATAGCAACCTTAGTTGGTATACCGTGGCATTTGCTATCTCGTTACTATTGTCCGTTAGATACGCAAAAGACTCTTTAGAGTACATCTTTTTTACACTTTCAATCTTCTTTACAGATACATCCCACTATACATTTGGTTTAGATGAGACAATCACTACAAGCCTAGGAATTTCCCCTATATTAGTTGTACTACTAATGCTAATTAAGCGCTGGCAGGAAAAAGACAAGCCTGACAATGAAAGATTAGTTCCAAATATTGGCGATATATTCAAACGCAATTCAGTAGATAAAATCACCGAGAAGTTTCACGTCACTCGTGAAGTAGGACCAAGTGAACTAAAAGAAGCTTTTCAAACAATGGTTTCTGCAATTCCTGATGAACAAAATGTAGTCCTAGTAATCGACAATCTTGATAGAGTAGACAAAGAAAAGGTTCGAGAAGTATGGAGTGATCTAGAGATATTCACTTCTTGTGAAAACAGTAACTTGAGGGTTATTGTACCGTTCTCTGAAAAGCATGTTGCCACAGCACTATCTGATGACAGAAACAGTGATGGCTCCGAGTTCATCTTAAAGAGACTACCGGTAAAATTTAGAACTCCTCCTGTTGTCTCTGCTGGCTGGCGAGGGCCATTTGAACACTATTGGAATGAAACATTACAAGATAAGGCTGGCATTGAGCTTTGCTCTGAGCTCATCGATATTTGGATTTCTCCAATAAAGCAAATTACTCCACGTTTCTTAAAAACACACATCAATGAAATTGCTGTAGCTTTGGCTTCAAACCCAGAAAACATATCAGCAGTAACCTGCTCAGCCTACCTTCTAGTCCAAAAATCTCTAAATTTTAGCTTTATTGACCTGATTACAATGAATACCGAGTTTAGAGATCAAGAAGAAGAACAGAGTATCGTTCTGACGCGCAAGGTTCTTAGAAAAATACTCACGGATCAATGTTGGTCAGAACAAATCATGAGTCTTCATTACCAAACCCGCGTAGATATCGCTAGAAGTGAGCTATTAGAAGATCCCCTACGCAGAGCTGTAGCAAACTATGACGCGCATGAGGTTGTTGAGTTATCAGAAATATTTGGGTTCGATGTAGCATTCCAGCGTTTGATTAGTATGTATGACCCATATGATCTCGTGAAACTTGCATCAGAAACACATGAAAATGACCCTAAACATGAAGCATGGTTAAGTAAATGGATTCCAAATATCAACTCCTACCTAGAACAATATAAGGATGCCATATCTGCCTATGATTCTCAGCTAATAGAAGCTTATTCAAATCTAACTAGTAGGGAAGTTAAGCTCTCAACTGCCAGATTAAAAACTGAGCATGCAGCATTATCCCAACACTTAAGTAAAAGCGACCTAAAAAAGCCAGAGATGGAAGGAATTCTATCCAAACTCCACAATATAGAAACTGTTACTGGCGACAGATTAACACCTCGCAAGATATCTGAACCTTCTGTAACGTTCTTTCTGGAATATCTTTGGTTTGATAAAGAAAGTTTTCCTCACTGGGATATATCAGGAAGCATTTTAAGCAGCCTAAGTTTCAAGAGCCTTTTTAAATCAATATCAGAACTAGAGTTTTCCAAATCGAATGACTTAATTATGCATGCGGCGAAACACTTCAGTTTAGGTTGGGTTAAATTCAACTCAAGACCATTCTCAGATTTTTCATATTCAGATGCCGACTATCCACAAGTATTGATCACGTCGGACTTCGCAAACACGAACACAACTATTGAACTCACAGAAATGTTACGAACCCGAAAGGGAACAGAGTACATTAACTTTTGGTCTGTCATAACCTTAGTATCAGCGATAGCATCAGACAGCTTAGAGCGAGAGTATGAAAACTCGAATCTTTTAGATTACTTACTGGAAAATTACTATAACGAAGAAGAACAAGGCCATCTTTTAGACGATATCCTTGTGTTTGTCCCACGCTATCAACAGCTTTACCCTGCATTACTGTGTGACAGACTTCCAATAGCCATCAAGAAGCGTATTGCGCTATTGATCGCAAACGGAAGAGTTCACGCACTTAACATCACCGACGTGTTCTCTGAGTACTACCCAGTCATGAAAACTTTTTTTGATAACGATGATACCGAACAGACTTTGGTGAAATTACTTGGTTGGAAGAGACATACATCAGGTGACGACATTTCTGAATGGGATCGCGAGTCTATACTTGATTGCTTAACATACAATGAAACTTGGTGTAACTTCATAATATCGTGGTTTGACTCCGAAGATAACGACGTTAATTTTTGGAAAGGTCAGTTCTTAAACTCCCCCTCCACTTTGAAAGCAATATCCGAGTGGTACTATATAAACAACAAAACTATCAAATACAGCTCCAACCTTACTAGTGCGTTAATTGAAGAATACCGCTCATTTGATGCCAACAGTTCCAGCTCGGAAATGTTTGATGCTCTACTACCTCTGCTCCCAACCAGTTCACTCGGTAGGCTCAAACGTGCCCTGTCATCATTTATAAAAGAAGAGCAAATAGATTCGTCGGAAAAATACTATATTATTGAACGACTAGGAAAACACATTAAGCTTCCCGACTTCGAAAGTGAAGCTTCCATGTCAACAGTTATTAGCTTGATTGAAAATACGACTTCACAGGAGGTGGTAAACTGGTTTTCTGAACAAATAGATGAACTTAATCAAATCTCATGGAGCGAGACCAAACGCACTAATCTGAGCCAAGCGGTCAAGAATCTAGTTGAGCAGTTTGAGATAGGTAACCTAGTACAGCTAATTATTGTAGAAGAAGGTGAAGTTCTGTCACTAGATGAAGAGTCTGATTAGTTCATAGATCAGTAGCAGTGATTGCCTTTATTTAATGTAAGTGCATTAGTTTTCGATACGTAAAATGTAAAAGAGACTGAGTATGTCAGTCTCTTTTACCATTGATCTTAGTAAACTGGATACGGGTGAAATGGAAGCTTTGGCCCGAGCAAAGGTAAAGGGCTAACCAGTGGGCGCCAAGGGCCACAATCTGGCCCAAAGCCATATCCAACCTCTCCACCATACGTCTTTGGCTCAAACGATTGATATCCTAACCCTGAAACAGAAGCGCCATCTAGCCCTTGAACATAAGTGGATGCACCTACGTTTGAAGCGAGCAGTAGTGAGGATAAAACTAGCAATGATGTAAATGTTTTCATATCTATATACCTTCGGCTTAGGGCGAACATAAACACAACATATAGAATAAAAATAAAAAAAACCACTATATGTAGTAACACTAATCATTACAGACTTTAGAGCACAAGTGTTATGGTTTGGTTTCCATATTGTGACAGTTGTATTAAAGCCCAGAAAAACATCACATTTACATATGAGATAAGGGAACTTTTCGCATAACCCAAATGGTAGGTATTATGTTCGTGAGCCACTACAATTATGGGTTAAAAAAAGTTCTTATCCCAAAATGCCATTCATACCGTTTTGAATGAAACACGACCAGATGTAGGAGAGGAATAAAGTTTAATACTAAGCAGGCAAGTAACCCTGTTTGTGCCGTTCTAAATGATACACACGCAGAAATAAAGATTCATACTAATTCCTACTAAAAAGCCTGAATCACGCTACAGATGAGTAATAAAGTCTCATACTCATTGTCTGAGTTTCCACAGATTGAACTACTCCATTCAAACACACTTCTGGACAATTCTGAGTTACGGCGCTTCGGACATTCTGATTTTTCGGATAACTTTTAGTATCGAAAGGCACACCATAAGCCTACATATCGAAGGCCTTACCATTTTATCACCCACGCACTAGGGTTTGTTTTCGAAGACTTTTCTCTTTTTCTCCAAAGTCATTTTTCGTAGGCATTACAACTCCCAATAAGCAATTCAACTAGTTGCATTTTGGAAGTAACATGCACCCAATTTAACTCAGCAGCAGCGTTCTCATGAAATCAGATCAAGCGGCTTCGGACTTGTTCAACAATTGGGGGGGAATGTTGTCTGCGTACCAATTAGCCTTTGTGTGATATAACGATTAACGTTTTGAAGGTAGTTTTCTTGAATGAGCGGCAAACTCACTATCACGGAGGATAAGCCGCTACTAATTTGTTTATATTTTTTATATAGCCAGTTTCACAATCTGTGTTTACTGGAACCCGTTAAGGGCGAATTTAGTTTTTTTGAGTGAAAATGATTATGCGTCCTTGATAATCTTTCTCAGCCAGTAGTAAGCAAATGCTCCCTTACCTACTAACGTAACCAATGCGGTTGCGGTTTGTAGCGTCAATGTTGGGTCAAACGTAATAGCGACACTCAACAGAAATGACATTTCTACCATATTAGCTCCTGATGCTTGTATGGCAGCTGCCAACACAATCACCAGAGGGTGAATTTCAGTAAGTTGGTGAAACCTCCTTGTTGGACTGTATGAAAGTGGCGCGTTCTCAAATGGTTAAGCTCGTTACAACGCGCCTATACTCGAAAGTGAACTTAATTGAATAGCCACTGATTTGCAAAGCAAAAAATCACAAAAAGTGAGTTAACTGTATAACGCTCTTCATATGGCGAATACTACACGTACTTTCGGACTCACAACTTAGGATAACTTTTAGCGTGGCAAAATTGTTTAGACATAAAACATCTGTTAGGTGGCATTAGGAAGAAGATACGGACCCATAATGGCTATAAAAAAGAGTTTACAGTTGTTTTTTTGTCTCGATTGTAATTTTAGGTTGACCTTAGGTTTGTTTTACGTATATTGGTAAGTAACTCTCGATGAGGATAAGAAAGTGGAAGACGAAGAATTTCAAGCCAATATTATTGCAAAACTACAATACATAGCTCGTGAAAGAGCTGTTAGAAGTGGGGGTAGTGATCAAGGTTTTAATGTTTCTATTCATGCTGACAAAATAAAATCCGAAACCGAACGAAGTCGCATTAAACAACCTGTTTTAGATGGGTATCGCAATGCCTTTCAAGCTGCGGGATTTGAAAGTCATGTAGATGCAGATCAAAAAACGGTGGAAGTATTTGTACCTCCAGTTATCGACAGTAGCCGTACGTCGTTTAGTCTAGATGATATAGACAATCAGACAAGCGTAATTAGAGAAATTCGCCTTAGGGAAGAATGGGATAATGAAAAATAAACGCCCACAGAAAAACTCAGTTCAAGTTGAGTTAACACCAGAAGAATGTAACGAAATCAATGATGCCATGGATACGATCCGAGCTTTCGGGGGCAAAGTTACTGTAAACAAATTTATCCGTCATGCGGCGATTCAAAAGGCAAAAAAGGTAAACGAAAATGGGTAAGGCGAACAAAACTGATAGAGCTGTACCGGGACACAAATACCGCGTTGGATTTGGTTGCAATCAGTTCGAAGAGATTTTAGATGCCTCTAATACTGAGGAAAAGCATCCAAACATTTTCGTTCGCGACGCTGGTGTTGAAGCAGCTAAAAACGTTAATAAGAAGAAAAAGTGAAGCATTCTAACCACTCTACATAAAGCCGTAACATATTAGTTGCGGCTTTTTTTTCGGCTGCCTGACGCCAATTAGACGGCTAGCAGTCGCTTATAATCCGAACTCTACACCGTCTTTAACGTGTACTTTTAAATCACAATCAATAACTTAGTAACAACGTGAGAAAATGAGAGTACTAAGAGCTGCATAATTTCTATGTGGGTGGAATTCGGATAACTTACTGTAAGGCAAACTCACATTAACAAGATGTAAATGAGAGCTTACTCTAAGTGGTTTCGGGGCAGGACCTTCTTAGAGCCATAACATCCGTAATCACAAAAGGCAGCGTACCGATTGGAGAACGCCGCCTTTTAGTATGACACTTTAATACTTAGTATGAATCTTTATTACTTGGTATGAAACTTCATTCTACTCACACACCAGAAATAAGGATTAACATTCTAAGCATTCATAGAGCTACAATTGAGTACAGTACTAAAATTCTTTGCAATACTGGTTATTCCTACCTATTTGTTTAAGGCAATGTCATACAAATCAATTAGCAAGGTTCGTATCTACTTTGATCCATGTATCAATGAACTGTGCGTAATGAGGGTATCTACCCATTAACCTCTTGTCAGCCACGATACTTTTCATCGTAGTATCGAAGGTTTCTGTACAAAGAGTGTAATTCATAACTGAAAGCCGTATATCTGTTTCTAAGCTCTCCCTTTCCAATCCATTCTGAATCATTGAGTCCGCCACATCCAGAGCAGTTATGATGTTTCTAAACCCGGCTGAACTAATGTTCTCCAACATTAAAGTTTGCCCACACTTCTTTTCTACATACCCTTTATAAGTCACAGTGTGCTTAGCCTGGTTTGGTGCCATTGTATTAAGCGCCATGATGTAGCCTTCAAATGCCGCATAGCTTGTTCCTGCCATCGCTGTGCATGGCAACGCTATTGCGATCATTCCAAGTAACAACTTCTTCATGCTAAACCTTTCTTAGTTTCATTTAATGTGTAGAGCTTCTTGTAAAAGCCTGTAAAAATGTAGCTACCACTTTCAAAGGGGACTTACTAATTTTAGTTTTGGTCAAGTTCATGGCATTTGTTTTAATAAGCAACTTTTCTGCTCGCTGGTCAATTCAGACTCATGTAGGTATCTCCCCTGGACAGGAGGGGGGGTGACGAGCTTTGGTGTTTGTCCACGTTCGAGTGGTAGCCCACCTGCGTGTACGAGCCCAATAACATCACTTTCTACACTCAATGCCCATACTGCAACTCGATAAACAGTATAAGGTTGTGGTTCTGCGTTGAGGTTTTCATGCACGAAGTACCAACCGTCAGCAGGTGAGATTTGTTTGTAGTTAGTCATTATATCCCCTTCTATGTTCTAACCATGACTGTGTTAACTTATATATTTCGGTCTTATCTTTAGCTAATGTGTTGCCTCGTTGAAAGCTGCAATTCCAGCATCGCACAGCGGTTTTGTTACTGGCTTGTTCGCATTATCAAGTTTTTCCAATCCTGAATGCGTGTATTTAGCACACCACACACTATCTTCTCTGCCTGTTGTCTTGTTGCGATATATAACGTTGAGGTAGCTAAGATCGTTGACCTCGACTTTTATAATATCCGACGTATTGTATTGATTTGGCAGCGACACCAAAACTTGATTCACGTTAGGTGAAGTATTGCCGAACGCAGAAGTTTTGGCATGCGCAATGTTTATCACTGCAGCCATAAAGATGACCGTAAAAATGTTCCTTTTCATATCGACTTTTCCATCGTAGTTGTCAGCACCTCAAACACAGATTCAGCATAGCTGCGTCCGAATTCTTTGACTTGTTAAGCACCTTGTAAAGCTAGCCTCTTATCTCAGTTTTAGGTTAGAGTTAAAGTTCAGGAAATGAAGTTTACATTAGAACAAATACGGCAATCAGAAATGCGTAGTATTCCACCTCCAGCTGACAGCCAAATTCTATTGCTCTTATGTGTTCTTAGCTAAGAATGCTTGCATGTTGGTATTAGGTTGTTCTACCTCGAATTTACCGTAAGTAGTCGTTAACTGTTGCCACAGGTTTGTCAACTTACCTTGCCTTCTGTGAAACGGATGGATCCATGCTGTCGATAAATAAGCATCATTGTCTTTGGGAGCCACCATTGTTACCTGCCCTATTAAACACTCCCTAACTTCCTGACTGTCGATCATTCGAATGTCTTCGACTATTGGGTAGACATCTACATTCTCCCAAGCGTCATTTGACGTATCCCAATTGAATCCGTCCTTACATTCCTTGCCTTGATAACGCCGTAATGCCACGCATGCTTCTTTTTGCCAAGTTGGTGAATTCAAAGTGATTGGGTTGTCATACTTACAGCCAGTAGGTGCTGGTATGGGACGAATGATTAAACTTTGGGCTTCTTCACAAAATAAATCAGCCAGAGAACCCTCAATACGATTTGATATTGAAGAGTGTACGTTTACTAATCCAAAGTGCTCTTCATTGAGGTTGTCCTGAGTATAAGATTTACTATTAACAGTAATGCTTTCTTGATCTTGTTGATTCAACCCTCTGGAAACTTTGGTTTGATTGAAGTCGATAACATGCATAGTGTCAGATGGTAATTTTTTAAACCAGTGAAGACTGTCTGACCAATAAAATAGATTTGGGCTACAACGGCATATACCTACTAACCTTAGCAGAGCTTGCTCTACCGAAGTATTGGGCAACTTTAACATTTCACAATTAAATACTTCTGGTCGTGTTGGTGGATAATGTTCTATACAAATGTCTTTAAGTAGTTTTGCCGCGTGCTTATTTTCATCACTATGACTCACAAAAATGATTGGTTTATCATCGTACTTTGCTTCATTTTCAATCAAGCAGTCGATAGCAAAACCTATACCTTGGATGATTTTCTCAGTTTTTAAATAATGTGGTTCTTACATTTAAGCTCAGAACCATCTGAACACGCTTGCGATATTAACGGACTAGACTTATCAACTTTCTTGACTATCTGCACAGGAGAGTGAACGGAACGATTCTCCCAAGCCATATTGTGAGAGAATCCTAGAACGGTAATCTCGTCTTCATGACCAGGCTGATAGCCATTGCCCATTGAATCGGGAGTGTTACACGCTGTCGAAAGTAGGCCACCTTCAGTACTTTCAATTGTTAGGTAAGCAATTGTGCTCATAGTATTTGTTCCTTGATTTTCTTTGAGCAAATCGTACCAGTTTTCAACCATTAGCACATCGTTGCATAATAACTGCTGTATTGGTGAAATTATCGGCTTAGAGGGTGGGGTATCATAGGTATACTCCAAAGCCCATAGTTTTTTTGTACAAAAAGCGTTCAAAAATACCAATTGCGCAACAGCTTACAACAGAAATTATTCTGCATTGACCTCAATATAGTTCACATTGGTTATCATTATTCAATGTGAACTATCACTAATTAATGTATTTAACACCTCCGCCGACGAGCGCTGCCATTGAACTTGAATGGTGCGGTGCACGAAAGGGGCGCCGCTTCCAGTTAAGCGCATTAATCTCCTGCTGAGTCAGCGACGCAACAGATGCAGTTTCCATTGCTTCGTCGTCACTCATTTCCGGCAGCAAATCGCACAAACGCGAGGCGAGCATGGTTTTCCCCGTCCCAGGCGGGCCTAAAAATAACAAGTTGTGGTTACCTGCCGCGGCAATCTCCAAAGCACGTTTACCTTGCTGCTGACCAATGATGTCTTGCAAGTCGCGGCCATTATCCACCGCTCGGTGCAGATTTTGTGTTTGATGCAGGCTAAGCTTTTGTTGGCCGCAAAGATCGGCGCACACTTCCAGTAAGCTTTGGGCAGATTTATGCTGTTCTTCGCCCACTAACGCGGCTTGATCTCCGTTGTAATGAGGCACAACCAAGCTTCGCTGTGCTTTGTTGGCTGCCAGCGCTGCAGGCAATACCCCTTTCACTCCTCGCAGTTCCCCCGACAAAGCCAGCTCACCAACGAATTCTTTTTCCGCCAAACCGCTGACTGGAATCTGCTCTGAAGCAGCGAGAATGCCAAGTGCAATCGGCAAATCAAAGCGCCCTCCCTCCTTGGGCAGATCGGCAGGTGCAAGATTGACTGTGATTCGCTTGGCTGGGAACTCAAATCGAGAGTTGATGATCGCGCTGCGCACTCGGTCACGTGACTCTTTGACCGTGGTTTCCGGTAATCCCACCAGAGTGAACCCCGGCATTCCATTACTGATATGCACCTCTACCGTCACAGGTGGCGCTTCAACCCCCACCGATGCCCGACTGTAAATAATGGCTAAACCCATAATTTTTCCTACACTCTCTGCTATCTATTTATCTGTTTGATAACTTGCGCACTTTTCTAACAATCTTGTTATATAGCGTGGTGAGATGATGAGAGAATGTGAAAAAAGAATGACTTTTTGCTTGTCACGTAACGGAATTCTATGTTACCACTAGTGACGCAAACAATTTCGTACCATATTACGTAAGCACAACATTAGAAAAGAATATGAATTTCGACGCCCGCATTAACGCACTGATTGTCCTGATTATCGTGGTCATTATTGATTCCGCGCGGGGGCTGGTGGGCGAAAAATAAAACACCAAATTCAAAAAAACCCCCGCACTGATAAAGTCCGGGGGTTTTTTTCAACTTAAACGCTGAAAATCAGCGAAAAATAAACACTGACTTAGTCAGGCAGACAGAAAAATAAAGAGCTCAGCCGCGAGCTGGCAGGAAGAATGGGAGCGCACATGACGTGCACAACAACACAACATTACTACTTAGGTAGTCAAGGAGGCTTACGATGACAGGTGCTGAATTAGTCGTAGCCGCATTAAAACAACAGGGCATCAAAACCGTATTCGGCTATCCAGGCGGTGCCATCATGCCAATTTATGACGCGCTGTATGACGGTGGCGTCGAGCACATCCTCTGCCGTCACGAACAAGGTGCAGCGATGGCCGCTATCGGTATGGCACGCGCGACTCAAGATGTCGCAGTCTGTATGGCAACATCTGGTCCCGGTGCCACTAACCTAGTAACCGGTTTGGCCGATGCGTTTATGGATTCGATCCCAATGGTGGCAATCACGGGTCAGGTCGCCAGTTCCCACATCGGGACAGACGCTTTCCAGGAAATGGATGTGATAGGAATGTCGCTATCCTGTACCAAGCACAGCTACCTCGTGACTGAGATTGAAGAGCTTGCACCAACTTTAGCCGAAGCGTTTGAAGTCGCTAAAGCAGGCCGACCAGGACCAGTGATTGTCGACATCGCTAAAGATGTTCAGCTGGCTCAGGCACCGGTTGACGTTTTACCTCCATTCACACCACCAGCGCTTCCCGTTCCTAAAGCAGAAGCCATTTCTGCCGCTCAGGAGCTTCTTTCACAAAGTACCCGACCAGTATTTTATGTTGGTGGTGGTGTACAACTGGGTAAAGCCACAAAAGCCGTTCGCGAATTCTTACGTTTAAACCCAATGCCTTCGGTCAGCACCCTGAAAGGCTTAGGTACTATCGAACGTCACGACCCACATTACCTTGGCATGCTGGGTATGCACGGCACCAAAGCCGCGAACCTAGTCGTTCAAGAATGTGACCTGTTGATTGCTGTTGGCGCGCGATTCGATGACCGAGTCACAGGTAAATTGGAAACGTTCGCCCCTCACGCTCGCGTTATCCATATCGACATCGATGCCGCTGAGATCAACAAGCTGCGTCACGCCCATGCGCCACTGCGCGGTGATATCAATTCCCTTCTTCCTCAACTCGAGCTGACTCAAGACATCACGCCATGGGTCAAGCACAGTGAAAGTCTGCGTAGTGGCTTTAAGTGGCGTTACGACCACCCGGGTGATCTAATTTTTGCTCCGGGTATGCTCAAACAGTTGTCCGACATGATGCCTGATAGTTCAATGGTCTCAACCGATGTAGGTCAGCACCAGATGTGGGCAGCGCAGCATATTCAGCCACGTGACCCACAAAACTTCATCACATCCGCAGGCTTAGGCACCATGGGCTTTGGCCTTCCTGCCGCTATGGGTGCCGCGGTCGCACGTCCGGATGATCAGTCTATCCTTATTACAGGTGACGGCTCTTTCATGATGAACGTTCAGGAACTGGGTACGCTAAAACGTCGCCAGATTCCAGTCAAAATCGTTCTATTGAACAACCAACGCTTAGGCATGGTACGTCAATGGCAGTCGCTGTTCTTTGATGGTCGCCACAGTGAAACCATTCTGGATGACAACCCAGATTTCATCACCTTAGCGAAAGCGTTTGATATTCCTGGAAAAACGATCACGAGAAAAGAAGAAGTTGAGCCGGCGATTCAGGAAATGCTGGAAAGTAAAACCTCGTACTTGCTACACGTTTTGATCGACGAAGAAGAAAACGTGTGGCCACTGGTGCCACCAGGTGCTTCTAACAATGACATGCTGGAGAACACATAAGATGGAAAGATATCTAATCGACATTAAAGCAGACGACAAACCGGTACTGCTGGAGCGTGTTCTTCGTGTGGTTCGCCATCGTGGTTTCATTGTTAGACAAGTTGCAGGCACACAGAACCATGAGAGCAAGATTGCCAGTGTCGAGATCATCGTCGACAGCGATCGTCCGATCTCCTTTCTGACCAATCAGATTGAAAAGCTCTGGGATGTGCGCACGGTTGAGGTAACACAAATCGCCAGTGACGAGCTACCGAATAACAACCTACAACAAAAAATTTGTGCATAAAGGAAGGCAATAATGGCTACTACAACAGCGGATTACATTTGGTTTAATGGCAAGCTGGTACCGTGGAAAGAAGCGAATGTTCACGTATTGACTCATGCGATGCACTACGGTACTTCAGTATTTGAAGGTGTGCGCTGCTACAACACGCCTAAAGGACCAATTATATTCCGCCATCGTGAGCATGCGAAGCGACTGAAGGATTCAGCCAAAATCTACCGTTTCCCTATCCCTTACTCTGTGGATGAAATCATGGAAGCGACGCGCGAAACACTGCGCGAGAACAAACTCGATAGCGCTTATATTCGTCCGCTAGGTTTTGTTGGCAATGTTGGCCTCGGTGTGTGTCCACCGCAGGGCACCGAAATGGACCTGATCATAGCCGCTTTCCCATGGGGCTCTTACCTAGGTGAAGAAGCCTTGGAGAAAGGGGTCGATGCGATGATTTCCAGCTGGAACCGTGCGGCGCCAAACACCATTCCAACCGCAGCGAAAGCTGGCGGTAACTACCTGTCTTCATTGCTGGTTGGCGGTGAAGCACGTCGTCATGGCTACGATGAGGGTATTGCATTAAGTGTTGATGGTTATTTATCTGAAGGCGCAGGTGAGAACATCTTTGTGATTAAAGATGGTGTGATCACCACGCCACCAGCAACCAGCGCCATCCTACCGGGCATTACTCGTGATTCGATCATGACCATCGCTCGTGACAAAGGTTACCAAGTACGCGAAGCAAACATTGCTCGCGAAGCACTTTATCTAGCAGACGAAGTGTTTATGACAGGTACTGCAGCAGAGGTCGTTCCTGTTGCAACCATAGATAAAATTGACGTAGGCAGCGGTAAACGCGGCCCTATCACCAAAGAGCTGCAAGAAGCTTACTTTGGACTATTCAACGGCACCACTGAAGATAAGTGGGGCTGGTTAGATTACGTTTACCCAGCAGACGCGGCAAAATAAAGGAAGTAGTAAGATGCCTAAATACAGATCAGCAACCACCACTCACGGTCGTAACATGGCGGGTGCTCGTGCACTGTGGCGTGCAACTGGCGTAAAAGATGAAGATTTTGGTAAGCCAATCATCGCAGTCGTGAACTCATTCACTCAGTTTGTACCGGGCCACGTTCACCTTAAAGATATGGGCCAACTGGTCGCCGGTGAAATCGAGAAAGCAGGCGGTATAGCCAAAGAATTCAACACCATCGCAGTCGACGATGGTATCGCAATGGGCCACGGTGGCATGCTTTATTCACTGCCATCGCGTGAGCTTATCGCTGACTCGGTAGAGTACATGGTGAATGCTCACTGTGCCGATGCCATGGTATGTATCTCCAACTGTGACAAAATCACTCCGGGAATGCTAATGGCGTCAATGCGCCTTAACATCCCAGTAATCTTTGTTTCTGGCGGTCCAATGGAAGCGGGTAAAACTAAGCTTTCTGACCAAATCATCAAGCTAGACTTGGTTGATGCGATGATCCAAGGTGCAGACCCGAAAGTTTCAGACGAGCAAAGTGAACAGATCGAACGCAGCGCATGTCCGACATGTGGTTCATGTTCAGGTATGTTCACAGCGAACTCAATGAACTGCCTGACTGAAGCGCTTGGTCTTTCTCAGCCAGGTAACGGTTCAATGCTAGCGACACACGCAGACCGCGAAGAACTATTTATCAACGCTGGTAAACGTATCGTTGAACTGACACGCCGTTACTACGAGCAAGATGATGAATCTGCACTGCCGCGCAATATCGCCACTTTTGATGCATTCGAAAACGCAATGGCGCTTGATATCGCCATGGGCGGCTCAACTAATACCATTCTTCACCTGCTCGCTGCTGCGCAAGAAGGTGAGATTGACTTCGATATGGAAGATATCGATCGCTTATCTCGCAAAGTACCTCACCTATGTAAAGTGGCGCCATCAACTCAGAAATATCACATGGAAGACGTACACCGCGCGGGTGGTGTTATGGCTATCCTCGGTGAGCTAGACCGCGCAGGTTTGCTTCACAATGATGCGCGCACCGTGCTCGGCCTTTCAATGAAAGAGCAGCTAGCACAATACGACATCATCCAAACGGAAGATGAAGATGTATTGAAGTTCTTCCGCGCAGGCCCTGCAGGCATTCGTACTACCAAAGCTTTCTCACAAGATTGTCGTTGGGATCGTCTTGATGATGATCGCGCTGATGGTTGTATCCGTTCAATCGATCACGCGTTCTCTCAAGAAGGAGGCCTAGCCGTTCTGTCAGGCAACATCGCTCTTGATGGTTGTATTGTGAAAACAGCTGGCGTTGATGAGAGCATTCATAAATTCACTGGTCCTGCTGTAGTGTTTGAAAGCCAAGAAGACGCCGTTGAAGGCATCTTAGGCGGTAAAGTCAAAGCAGGCGATGTGGTTGTCATCCGCTATGAAGGCCCTAAAGGGGGCCCAGGTATGCAGGAAATGCTTTATCCAACCACTTACCTGAAATCAATGGGGCTTGGTAAAGAGTGTGCACTGCTGACAGATGGTCGCTTCTCTGGCGGTACGTCTGGCCTGTCCATTGGTCATGCTTCACCTGAAGCGGCGAATGGTGGTGCGATTGGTCTGGTGAAACAAGGCGATATGATCGCAATTGATATTCCAAACCGTTCTATTTCTCTAGAAGTCTCAGAGCAGGAACTTGCTGAGCGCCGTGCAAAACAAGACGAACTGGGCTGGAAACCAGTCGATCGTCAACGTGAAGTTTCTTTTGCACTCAAAGCGTACGCAAGTATGGCAACCAGTGCTGACAAAGGGGCAGTGCGAGATAAATCTAAGCTAGAGGACTAGCTTATGTCTGATTCTCTCTTTTCAGGGAAAGCTCATCAGACTGGCGCAGACTATCTGCGCCATATCTTAAGAGCTCCGGTTTATGAAGCAGCAACGGTAACGCCTTTGCAGGAAATGCCACGCCTGAGTGAACGAATTGGCAACAAAGTGCAAATCAAGCGCGAAGACCGCCAGCCAGTTCATTCGTTCAAACTACGTGGCGCCTACAATATGGTTGCCAGTTTGTCTGAAGCGCAGAAGGCCGCTGGCGTGATTGCCGCCTCAGCGGGTAACCATGCACAAGGTATGGCGCTTTCCGGCACTAAGCTTGGTATCAAAACCACAATTGTGATGCCAAAGACCACACCTGACATTAAAGTCGAAGCGGTACGTGGTTTTGGCGGTCACGTGGTACTGCACGGCAATAACTTTGATGAAGCCAAAGCTGAAGCCGAGCGTTTGTCAGAACAATATGGCTATACATTTGTGCCTCCTTTTGATCACCCATTAGTGATCGCGGGCCAAGGCACCATTGGCATGGAGATGCTGCAACAAAATGGTCATCTCGATCATATCTTTGTGCCAGTTGGTGGCGGTGGTTTAGCAGCTGGTGTGGCGGTGTTGGTCAAACAGCTGATGCCAGAAATCAAAGTCATCGCGGTTGAGCCTGAAGATTCAGCGTGTCTTAAGGCAGCTTTAGATGCGGGTGAGCCCGTCGTTCTCGATCAGGTCAGCATGTTTGCTGATGGCGTCGCGGTAAAACGCATCGGTGAAGAGACGTTCCGCTTATGTCAAAAGTACCTCGATGGACACATTACCGTTTCCAGCGATGAGATTTGCGCCGCAGTCAAAGACATCTTTGAAGATACGCGCGCTATCGCAGAGCCTTCTGGTGCGCTAGCTTTAGCTGGGTTGAAGAAATACGCCGAGCAAAACGAGCTTAAGAACAGCAACCTAGGTACTGTTCTGTCAGGTGCGAACACGAACTTCCACGGTCTGCGCTACGTCTCTGAGCGTTGTGAACTGGGTGAAAAACGTGAAGGCCTGCTGGCAGTCACGATTCCAGAACGCCAAGGCGCATTCTTTGAGTTCTGTAACTTAATTGGCGGCCGAGCGGTCACTGAGTTCAACTACCGCTACAACGATGACGATCTGGCCAACATTTTTGTTGGTGTCCGTCTACAAGGTGGGCAGGAAGAGCTGGAACACATCATTCACGATCTGCGTGAAGGTGGTTACCCTGTGGTCGACTTGTCAGACGACGAAATGGCAAAACTGCACATTCGTTACATGATTGGTGGTAAGCCGTCGAAGCAGCTGAAAGAACGTCTATACAGCTTTGAGTTCCCAGAGTACCCAGGTGCATTGCTGAAATTCCTCAGCACATTAGGCACACATTGGAACATCAGTCTGTTCAACTATCGCAACCATGGTGCCGACTATGGTCGAGTATTGTGTGGCTTTGAACTGGATGAAGCCGATTTATCACGATTTTCCGCCCATTTGCGAGAGCTGGGTTATCAATGCAAAGACGAAACCGACAACCCGTCGTATAAGTTTTTCCTTTCTTAATCATCAAAAAGCCAGTCACATGACTGGCTTTTTCTTTACTGCCCAATACGACTTTCCACAATGCACTGTATGCATGTATATAATGCTAAAGTTTCATTTTAGTCATAGTGACTTTCAGTCTACACTCAATATCAGTTTTTAAATGTTTGCTACCGCGTAGTGGAGACCATCTATGTTTAACGCACTGATTCTAAACCAAGAAGAAAAACGCACCATCGCCTCTGTAGAACAAATCGACGAAGCACAGTTGCCACAAGGCGACGTACTGATCGATGTCGATTACTCATCACTCAACTACAAAGATGGTCTGGCGATCACTGGCAAAGGTAAGATCATCCGCAACTTCCCTATGGTACCGGGCATCGATATGGCAGGCACCGTTGCTCACTCAGATGATGAACGTTACCAAGTCGGCGATAAAGTCGTATTAACTGGCTGGGGTGTGGGTGAGAATCACTGGGGTGGTATGGCTCAACGTGCGCGCCTAAAAGCAGACTGGTTGGTGCCACTGCCAAAAGGGATCGACAGCAAAAAGGCCATGATGGTTGGCACCGCTGGCTTTACTGCCATGCTGTGTGTTCAAGCGCTTATCGACGCTGATGTCAAACCTGAGTCAGGTGAAATTCTGGTCACAGGCGCCAGTGGTGGTGTGGGTTCAGTAGCGGTAACGCTATTGGCAACGCTCGGCTACAAAGTGGCGGCGGTGACTGGCCGTATTGAACAAAATGGTCCTCTCCTAGAAAAGCTGGGCGCAAGTCGCATCATTGATCGTGTCGAGTTTGAAGAACCCGCACGCCCACTGGAAAAACAAGTTTGGGCTGGCGCCGTTGATACCGTGGGCAGCAAAGTCCTAGCGAAAGTACTGGCGCAAATGGATTACAACAGCGCAGTAGCCGCTTGTGGTCTGGCGGGTGGCTTTGACCTACCGACCACAGTGATGCCTTTTATTCTGCGTAATGTTCGCTTGCAAGGCGTAGACTCAGTGATGTGCCCAACAGAGAAGCGTATCGCCGCTTGGGAAAAACTGGTTGAACTACTACCTGACAGCTACTTTGAGCAAGCCTGTACTGAAGTGGCTCTTGCCGATGCACCAAAGTACGCAGAAGACATCACTAACGGTCAAGTAACAGGTCGCGTTGTGATTAAGCTGTAATTCTAAGATTCAAAGTAAAAGAGCCAGCATTGCTGGCTCTTTTTGTATCGATCGAAATCGTGTTAATCCAATCCCATATCTGCGATACGTTTGGCAATCAAACGGCTACACTCTTCTCTCACCACAGATCGCAGCCATTCCTGTGCTGGTGAGTGCTCGCAACGTGCATGCCAGATCATAGAATAATCAAACGGCGTGAACTGGAACGGCAAAGGTTTAACCGCCAAATCGTAACGCTCTGCAACCAGATAAGCTAAATCCGCTGGCACCGTAATGATCAGCGGCATGGTATCCACAATCGCCAATGCCGCTTCCAGATGATAAGCCCGCAGCACCATTTTTCGTTTTGGCTGATCGACCAGAGCCTGCTCAATTAACGCTTTGACGCCATCACTGATAGCAATCATCGCATGTGGATAGGTTAGGTAGTCCTTCAGACTGAGTGACGTGTTGGCCAACGGGTGCTGTTTAGATAAGAGACATAAAACCCCTACACGCCCAAGAATTTCACTGCGCAGTGGCTCTACTGGGCCAATAGGTCGGCATATGGCTAAATCCGCCCCCTCATACGTCAACTGATCAGCTAATCGGTCATGTTGCAGAGGTAGAAAGTTAATCGACACATTGGGCGCTTCCTGATAAATACGCGGCAAAGCAAAGGGCAGAATAGTCTGCATCGCATAGTCAGTGGTGGCGATATTGAAGGTGTTCTCAAAGCTTTGCGGTTCAGTTTGAATCGGAGACAACACCTGACGCAGAGACTCCAGCGGCTCTCCCAGTGCTTTGTCGACTTCAAGCGCTTTTTCGGTTGGAATCAGGTGTTGCCCCTGGCGTGTAAACAAAGGGTCATCCAGCATATCACGCAACCGACCTAACACTCGGCTCATCGCAGACTGGCTAAGATTAAGTCGATGTGCTGCCTTACTGACACTGCACTCTTCGATTAAAACCCGCAACGCCACCAGCAAATTCAGATCACGGCGATAGATGTCTTCTAATTCCACAAATAGCCACTTAAAATGAAGGGTGTATTTATTGAATTGTACTCTTTAGATAAAAAAAATCCCGCCTTTCAGCGGGGAAGCCCAAGAAAAATGGGGATAGTGTCGGAATGTAATTGAGCGTAGTTACAATTGAGAATGGTTGTTGGAAGTTCAACCATCAATTTTCTTGCTCTTCAGATGCGCTCGGCCAGCGATGCATCTCGAGCCAAATCCCTACAACCGTCGCAACCATGCCGAGCAAAGGCATAAACGACGATTCTGCTGGTGTACGTAAAACAAGTGCGCAAAAAGAAATAAAGCACAGCACGGAATAGATTGTTAGACGATCTAAAGCTGTCAACATAAGCGCTCCTTGTTTTAAATGTTACCAACTTGTTAACTAAGTTAAAACAATTTGATCGATTTGCCAAGGGGTTATTGAATATTTTTTCTTCACCAGTATTATCTACCCCCTATTGAGGTAACCAAAGATATGACCATGACAATCAATTCAGAACAGGCGACCCAGACTTTAGAGGCAGAAGGACTGCGCTGCCCAGAGCCCGTGATGATGGTCAGGAAGACAATCCGTAACATGCAAGAGGGCGAGATTCTGCTGGTAAAAGCCGATGACCCATCCACCACACGTGACATTCCGAGCTTCTGCCGCTTTATGGATCACCAGCTGATTGCGGCTCAAACTGAAGAGCTGCCTTATCAGTATCTGATCAAGAAAGGAATGGATTAGCGTTAACGCTAAACTAATTGAAGTGAAAAATGGCTGCCTGGGGCAGCCGTTTGTTTATTCGTCATATTCAATGGTGTGGACTTCAGATTGCAATTTTCTCAGCTGTTTTTGCATTGCCCGCATTTCTTCGTGCATTGGGATAATGTGCGCGACTCGAATCCAGGCTTCAACCGTCAACGCGGTCAACACAAATGAACCTGCAACAATCGGTAGCCACATGTCGGTCAGTACCATTGCCAGTAAACACAGTACCAAGCCGAAAGTGAATAGATAACTCTGACTTTTTGGGGTCATCCCCATATAACGTGTAAGCATAATGTTGCCCTCTCGCTATACTCTAGGTGTTTGAAGAATAAACAGAATCTTTCTCACCTTGAGTAACATCATTCACACCGTTAAGTTAGCATGACAAGTATGACACGAATATGTCAGCGATCACGCCCTTACACGAATTTAGCATAGAGTTTGATCTATCGCATTTCTCCACCAGATATCCGCTTTTTATCGCACGTTAGCGACCGTTTTAGAAAAACGCAGCGCCAACCGCCAGAGCGATAAATAGCAGAGCCGTCACCTTACGGATCAGGTTGAGCGGCATTTTATCGGCTGACAATTTACCAATCAGAACTACAGGGACATTAGCTGCCAGCATGCCCAGCGTGGTACCGATTATCACTAACGTCAACGCATCAGCAAACTGAGCTCCTAAGATAGACGTGGCAATCTGAGTTTTATCACCAATTTCAGCGATAAAGAACGCAATAAAACTGGCGACAAACGGCCCTCGGTTAGAAATTTCATCGTCATCATCCAGCTTATCTGGGATCAGTACCCAACCCGCCATAGCGAGAAAACTTGCCACCACGACCCACTTAAGCACCTCAGGTGATAAATAGTCGGCCACAACCACACCTAACCAAGCCGCAAGGGCGTGATTGGCAATAGTAGCGAAGAAAATAGCGGCGATAATCGGTATCGGTTTTCGATAACGACTGGCCAACAGCAAAGACAATAGCTGGGTTTTGTCACCAATTTCGGCTAAAGCGACAGTGGTAATTGAAATAGCTAAAACGCTCACGACATGCTCATTGAGGCAGGGATAATTATTTTAAACCTAAGACAAACCTCGTGCCCCACCCCGGTTCACGATGTTTATCTAAGGTCTTGCTAAACCCATCAGGCGATGAGTCTCGAGCGCCATGGTGATTGTGCACCAATTATGTTGACGAACGAACCAAACAATCAGGCTGATTGTGTTGGTAAGCTACTCCCCAAAGATGGGCGCAATTCTATCCAGCTCTATGTCATTTCTCAAGTAACAAAGTGGTCAAAAACTTCCTTTTAGGAAAATTTGGACGAATAAGCCATTAAAAATCCATTAAAGGAGAATTCTGACTAGGAATTAATCAAGATTAGCCCTACTCCCCTACGCAATATCTGGGTATACTTGATTGTTATTTTCATTATATTAATGTGCTGAAAGTGATAGAAATCGCCATGACTACGGCGAACATTTGATCAATAACAGCAACAGAAGAATCGCGCGAACCTGACTTATGCAAAAATACGATATCAAAACCTTCCAGGGAATGATCCTCGCGCTGCAGGATTATTGGGCTCAAAATGGTTGTACCATTGTTCAACCGCTAGATATGGAAGTGGGTGCGGGTACCTCTCACCCAATGACTTGTCTACGAGCGCTTGGCCCAGAGCCAATGTCTACAGCTTACGTACAACCTTCACGTCGTCCGACCGATGGCCGTTACGGTGAAAACCCTAACCGTCTTCAGCACTACTACCAATTCCAAGTAGCGCTAAAACCATCGCCAGACAATATTCAGGAGCTGTACCTAGGTTCTCTAGAAGTACTTGGTGTCGATCCTCTGGTTCACGACATTCGTTTCGTCGAAGATAACTGGGAAAACCCAACATTAGGCGCATGGGGCCTAGGCTGGGAAGTGTGGCTAAACGGCATGGAAGTGACTCAGTTTACTTACTTCCAGCAGGTTGGTGGCCTTGAGTGTAAACCAGTAACCGGTGAAATCACTTACGGTATCGAACGTCTCGCTATGTACATTCAAGAAGTAGACTCGGTTTACGATCTCGTATGGAACATCGCACCTGACGGCAGCAAAGTCACTTACGGCGACATTTTCCACCAAAACGAAGTGGAGCAGTCAACGTACAACTTTGAACACGCGGACGTCGATTTCCTATTCACTTTCTTCGACCAATGTGAAAAAGAAACCAAAGAACTGCTTGAGCTTGAGAAGCCACTTCCGCTTCCAGCTTACGAGCGCATTCTTAAAGCGGGTCATGCATTCAACATTCTTGATGCACGCAAAGCTATCTCAGTAACAGAACGCCAGCGTTACATCCTTCGTATCCGCAACCTGACTAAGTCGGTTGCAGAAGCGTACTACGCATCACGTGAAGCTCTTGGCTTCCCAATGTGTAAGAAAGAAGGCGAGGAGAAGTAATCATGGCAAAAGAATTTCTAATTGAACTGGGTACAGAAGAGCTACCACCAACGCAACTTCGCACCCTAGCGGAAGCGTTCGCGGCTAACTTCGAAGCGGAACTTAAAGGTGCAGACCTAGCACACGAAGGCGTGAAATGGTACGCCGCTCCTCGTCGTCTAGCACTTAAAGTTACTGCATTGGCTGAAGGCCAAGCGGACAAAGTGGTTGAGAAACGTGGACCAGCAGTTTCTGTCGCATTCGATGCGGACGGTAACGCGACGAAAGCCGCTCAAGGTTGGGCGCGTGGTAACGGCATCACTGTTGAGCAAGCTGACCGTCTAGTAACAGACAAAGGCGAATGGCTTCTTTTCAAACAAGAAGTGAAAGGCCAAGCAACGTCTGAAATCGTTGTCGACCTAGCAGCTAAAGCACTGGGTAACCTACCTATTGCGAAGCCAATGCGTTGGGGTAACAAGACTACTCAGTTTATCCGCCCAGTTAAAACACTGACTATGCTAATGGGCTCTGACCTGATTGAAGGTGAAATCCTTGGCGTAGCATCAGATCGCACTATCCGTGGTCACCGCTTCATGGGTGAGCAAGAATTCACGATTGAATCTGCAGAGCAATACCCAGCGATCCTAGAAGAGCGCGGTAAAGTGATGGCAGATTACGAAGCACGTAAAGCGATCATCCTTGCAGATTCACAAAAAGCCGCTGCAGCAGTGGGCGGTGTTGCTGATCTAGAAGATGACCTAGTTGAAGAAGTGACTTCTCTGGTTGAATGGCCAGTGGTACTGACTGCGAAGTTCGAAGAAGAGTTCCTAAAGGTTCCTTCTGAAGCGCTGGTTTACACCATGAAAGGTGACCAGAAGTACTTCCCAGTGTATGACGAAAACAAGAAGCTACTACCAAACTTCATCTTTGTTTCTAACATCGAATCGAAAGAGCCTCGTTACGTTATCGAAGGTAACGAGAAGGTAGTACGTCCACGTCTAGCGGATGCTGAGTTCTTCTTTAACACTGACCGTAAGCGTCCTCTTATCGACCGCTTGCCTGAACTAGAGCAAGCGATCTTCCAGAAGCAGCTTGGTACTATCAAAGACAAGACTGACCGCATCACAGAACTTGCTGGCTACATTGCTGAGCAAATCGATGCTGACGTTGAGAAATCTAAGCGCGCAGGCCTACTGGCTAAGTGTGACCTAATGACATCTATGGTATTCGAATTTACCGATACTCAAGGTGTAATGGGCATGCACTATGCGACTCACGATGGTGAAGACGAGCAAGTTGCACTGGCACTTTACGAGCAGTACATGCCTCGTTTCGCCGGTGACGAGCTGCCTAGCACAGGCATTTCTTCTGCGGTAGCAATGGCTGACAAGCTAGATACGATCGTTGGTATCTTCGGTATTGGCCAAGCACCTAAGGGTTCTGACCCATTCGCACTTCGTCGTGCATCACTAGGTGTGCTACGTATTATCGTTGAAAACGGCTACAACCTAGACCTAACAGATTTGATTGCTAAGGCAAAATCTCTGTTTGGTGACCATTTGACCAACGACAACGTAGAAGCTGACGTTATCGACTTTATGCTAGGTCGTTTCCGTGCATGGTACCAAGATGCAGGTTTCAGCGTGGATATCATCCAAGCGGTACTGGCGAATCGTCCAACTAAGCCATCTGACTTTGACCAACGTGTTAAAGCGGTTTCTCACTTCCGTGAACTGGAAGCGGCAGAAGCACTTGCTGCAGCCAACAAACGTGTAGGCAACATCCTAGCCAAGTTCGATGGTGAGCTAGCAGCAGACATCGATCTATCACTTCTACAAGAAGACGCAGAGAAAGCACTGGCAGAAAGCGTTGAAGTAATGACAGAAGCGCTAGAGCCAGCGTTCGCAACAGGTAACTACCAACAAGCGCTAAGCAAGCTAGCTGACCTGCGTGAGCCAGTCGATTCATTCTTCGACAACGTCATGGTAATGGCAGATGACGAAGCATTGAAGAAGAACCGTCTAACGCTACTGAACAACCTGCGTAACTTATTCCTACAGATCGCGGATGTTTCACTTCTACAGAAGTAATATCTCGAACAATATAGGTTCTACGAAGCCCAACTCCTCGGAGTTGGGCTTTGTTTTTATCAGTGACGGAATTTTGTGCTTTGCCTCGTAATCACATTAAGGTATGTTCAGGGATTACCCGATTATCCATAGACCACAACGCTCAAGGTGAGTCTTGGAATTACTAGCTTCGACTAGTAACTATTACACTTAAAGCAATCACAATGAATTAGGTATAACTACAAATGCAATTCTCTAAGTTTGGTGAAAAATTCAATCAGTATTCCGGTATTACGCGTTTAATGGATGACTTAAACGACGGCCTACGCACGCCAGGTGCGATCATGCTCGGAGGTGGTAACCCAGCCGCTATTCCAGCCATGCTCGAATACTTTCGCCAAGCCAGTGAGGAGATGCTCGCCAACGGGGAGCTCGTGGCCGCCATGGCCAACTATGATGGCCCGCAAGGCAAAGACGCGTTTGTCAAAGCTCTGGCTAAGCTATTAAAAGACACTTATGGCTGGAACATATCAGAAAAGAACATCAGCCTGACTAACGGCAGTCAGAGCGGCTTCTTTTATCTGTTTAATCTGCTGGCGGGTAAACAACCAGATGGCTCGCATAAGAAAATTCTGCTGCCTTTAGCGCCTGAATACATTGGCTACGGCGATGCAGGCGTAGATGAAGATATCTTTGTCTCTTACCACCCAGAGATCGAGATGCTCGACAATGGTCTGTTTAAATACCATGTCGACTTCGAACAACTCAAAGTCGATGACTCGGTTGCCGCCATTTGTGCCTCACGTCCAACCAACCCCACTGGCAACGTACTCACTGATGAAGAAATACACAAGCTGGATAAACTGGCGCGCGAAAATAACATTCCGCTCATCATCGACAATGCCTATGGCCTGCCATTCCCGAACATCATCTTTGAAGATGTTCAGCCGTTCTGGAACGAAAACACCATCCTATGTATGAGCCTGTCTAAACTCGGCCTACCGGGAGTACGTTGCGGGATTGTGATTGCCAACGAAGAAGTGACTCAGGCTATGACCAATATGAACGGCATCATCAGCTTGGCTCCGGGAAGCCTTGGTCCTGCGTTAGGTCACCATATGATTAAGAATGATGACCTGTTGAATCTCAGCACCAATGTTATCAAGCCGTTTTATAAGCAAAAATCTCAGCGAGCTGTCGAACTGCTGCAAACCGCCATCACTGACTCACGTTTTCGCATTCACAAACCAGAAGGGGCGATCTTCCTATGGCTTTGGTTTGATGAACTGCCAATCACCACTATGGAGCTGTACCAAAGACTGAAAGCTCGCGGCGTATTGATTGTACCGGGGGAATACTTCTTCATTGGTCAGGAAGATGGCTGGGAACACGCCCACCAATGTCTGCGCATGAACTACGTTCAAGATGATGAAATGATGCAGAAAGGCATCAAGATTATTGCTGAAGAAGTCGAGAAAGCGTATCAAGAAGCCTAAGTAAACACTGCTTCGGTTAGATCAAAAAAGAGCACCTAGATGGTGCTCTTTCACTCTTATTCCCGATCTATTTGGCTAGTTAAAGCCAGTGGTTTCAAATATGACGGGTTAACCTTCGATTAGGTTGTTACCACCAATCGCAATCTTACGTGGTTGCATCGCTTCAGGGATTTCGCGCTCTAGGTCAATGTGCAGTAGACCATTTTCCATGCTTGCACCCACCACTTTTACATAGTCTGCTAGCTGGAATTTACGCTCAAAATCGCGCTCTGCGATGCCTTGATATACGTATTGCTTCTCTTCTTCTGATTTACGCTCCCCCTTAACAATCAGCATGTTTTCTTTTTGAGTAAGGTCTAGCTGCTCTTCAGCAAAGCCTGCAACTGCCATAGTAATACGGTAGTTGTTTTCATCTTTTTGCTCGATATTGTATGGAGGGTAACCGCCAGAAGTGTTCTTCGAAGTGTTCGCTTCCATCATGTTGAATAGACGATCGAAGCCGATTGCGTTGCGGTAAAGTGGAGTGAAATCTACAGTTCTCATAATGCTATCCTCATAGTAAGCAATAGTCTTAGTCGTGAGTTTGCGCGGATCGATTCTGTATTCGAGCCTTGCCGACTAAGGGATTTATTCACTACTCCTCGGGTTCTGTTGACTCTGGGACGTAGCTATAAATCAGTTCAATTGTGTGCCTCTAAAGTCATCCTCTCCTGAGCGATACCCTATTGGCGGTTAGTGAGGTTCTGTTTCTTCTCTCGTGAGCAAGACAGCCTCCCTCTTCACAACTAGATATGTGGATTGAGCAAAATAGTTTCAAGGGATTATTTTCAATTATTTTGCCAAACCAATAATTTTCAATGCCTTACAGGCACAAAAAGCACCGCCAATAGGCAGTGCTTTAAGTGCAATGAAGCTATCAAATTAATTGCTTCGAGGCTAAGTTAGTTCGCATTAGTTCAAGTGAGGCGCACGCAGCATACAAGTGTATGTGAGTACGCCGAACGCAGAAATTATTCGAAATAACGACGCATCGTAGTGATTAAACGTCTAGGTTCGCTACTTTCAGTGCATTCTCTTCGATAAAGTTACGACGAGGTTCTACTTGGTCACCCATCAGTGTCGTAAACAGTTGATCTGCACCAACAGCATCTTCAATCGTTACCTGCATCATACGGCGCGTCTCTGGGTCCATTGTGGTCTCCCATAGCTGCTCTGGGTTCATCTCACCCAGACCTTTGTAGCGCTGTAGGCTTAGGCCACGACGTGACTCTTTGACTAACCAGTTCAGTGCCTCAACGAAGCTTGAAACAGGCTGAGTACGTTCACCACGCTTGATGTAAGCACCTTCTTCAATCAGACCATTAAGCGCTTCCGACAGATCGGCCAGCTTGCCGTATTCTTTTGAGTTAATCAGGTCAATACTCAGCGCATGCTCATGTGTCACACCATGAGTACGTACAACAATCTTAGGCAGGTTTAAACCAAGCTCTGCGTGCTGCTCTACTTCGAAGCTGTACTGGCTTGCGCCCACTTCTTTAGCATTAAGCTGCTCCACCAACTGTTTGGTCCATGCTTCAACAGCTGCTGCATCATGGCACTGCTCTGCCGTTAAACGCGGTGTGTAGATCAGCTCATGCATCAGCGCGTGTGGGTAACGGCGACTCATGCGCTCCACCAGCTTAATACCAGAATTGTACTGCTGAACCAGTTTCTCTAGCGCTTCACCTGCTAATGCTGGTGCTTCTGCGTTGACATGCAAAGACGCATTGTCTAACGCCAATGCCACTTGGTACTGGTTCATCGCATCTTCATCTTTGATGTACTGCTCTTGCTTACCTTTCTTCACTTTGTAAAGTGGTGGCTGAGCGATGTACACATAGCCACGCTCGATAAGCTCTGGCATTTGACGGTAGAAGAAGGTCAACAGCAGCGTACGAATGTGCGAACCATCGACATCCGCATCGGTCATGATAATAATGTTGTGGTAACGCAGTTTATCTGGGTTGTATTCGTCACGACCGATACCACAGCCAAGTGCGGTGATAAGCGTCGCGACTTCTTGCGAAGAGAGCATCTTGTCGAAGCGTGCTTTCTCAACGTTAAGGATTTTACCTTTCAGTGGAAGAATGGCTTGGTTCTTACGGTTACGGCCTTGTTTTGCGGAGCCGCCTGCCGAGTCACCCTCCACTATGTACAGTTCAGAAAGTGCTGGGTCTTTTTCCTGACAGTCTGCCAGCTTACCTGGTAGGCCTGCTAGGTCTAACGCGCCTTTGCGGCGAGTCATTTCACGTGCTTTGCGCGCCGCTTCACGAGCACGCGCTGCATCAATGATCTTGCTACAAACTGCCTTGGCTTCCGTTGGGTGTTCCACTAGGAATTCAGACAGCTTTTCACCCATCACAGATTCAACGGCTGACTTCACTTCCGAAGACACCAACTTATCTTTGGTTTGGCTTGAGAACTTAGGATCCGGAACCTTAACAGAGATGACTGCGGTGAGACCTTCACGTGCATCATCACCTGAAGTGGCAGTTTTCGCTTTCTTCGAGAAGCCTTCTTTATCCATGAACGAGTTCAGTGTACGTGTTAACGCAGCACGGAAGCCCGCAAGGTGCGTACCACCATCACGTTGAGGGATGTTGTTAGTAAAACAGTAGATGTTTTCCTGGAAGCCATCGTTCCACTGCATCGCGACTTCAACGGCAATACCATCTTCACGCTCAGCGTTGAAGTGGAAGACTTTCTCGATGATCGGCGTCTTGTTGGTGTTCAGGTGTTCGACGAATGCCTGAATACCACCCTCATACATGAAGTGGTCGCTCTTATCTTCTTCACGCTCATCAACCAGCTTGATCGAAACACCTGAGTTGAGGAACGAAAGCTCGCGCAGACGTTTAGCCAGAATATCGTAATGGAATTCAGTATTAGAGAAGGTTTCTTCACTAGGCCAGAAACGGATTTCCGTACCTGTTTTGTCCGTTTCACCAATCACAGAAAGTGGCGCTTGCGGCTCACCATGGTGATAGGTTTGAGTATGGATTTGGCCACCACGATGAATGGTCAGAGTCACTTGCTTAGACAGTGCGTTTACTACCGAAACACCTACGCCGTGCAGACCACCCGATACCTTGTACGAGTTGTCATCGAACTTACCACCTGCGTGCAGAACCGTCATGATAACTTCTGCTGCCGAAACATTCTCTTCCGGGTGCATTTCGGTCGGGATACCACGACCGTCATCGCGTACCGATACAGAGCAATCCTCATGAATCGTCACGATGATGTCTTTACAGTGACCCGCTAACGCTTCATCAATTGAGTTATCCACCACCTCGAAAACCATGTGGTGTAGACCGGTACCATCGTCCGTGTCGCCGATGTACATCCCCGGACGCTTACGTACTGCATCCAGGCCCTTTAGTACTTTAATACTCGATGAATCGTAATTTTCAGACATGAGTTATCTTCCACTATATATTTTGTTCTATTGTGCCATGTTCCACATGGAACATCCTGCCATTTTCGTCCAACATGTCGGCGATTTGGCTTTCTGTAATAGAACTGACAAAAACTTGCGCCCCCGTCTCCTTCAAGCAGTCTGCTAGACGCTTACGACGTTGACTATCTAATTCAGAGGCAAAGTCATCAATTAAGTAGACACATTGCTTGCCGGTCATCTCAGTGAGGTGTTGACCTTGCGCCACGCGCAATGCACATACCATGAGTTTGAGCTGACCTCGTGACAGAACATCCTCAACCGGAGTCCCGTTCACTTTAATTTTTAAATCGGCTTTATTCGGACCACTAAAGGTGTAACCCAGTGCCTGATCCCGTTCAAAGTTGTTCTCAAGAATTGCCTGATAAGGTGTGTCCTTATCCCATCCTCGGTAATACTTCAGCTGGATCTCAAATTCGGGGAGAAATGTCTGACAGATTTCCGTGGCTTTCTCGGTCATCTGCTCAACATATGTGGCTCGCCACTGGCTGATGTTTTCAGCCAACCTTGCCATCTCCTGATCCCAATACGACAGCTCACGATAGCTGGTGGCCGTTTTTAACAACGCGTTGCGCTGTTTATTCAGACGTTTAAACCGCCCCCAAGCATCATAAAAAGCCGACTCAGTGTGAAACACACCCCAATCGATAAATGCTCGGCGATGTTTTGGTCCGTCCGTCAGTAAATCAAACCCTTCCGGATGGATCAATTGCAGCGGCAGAACCTGCGCCAATTGAGCCAGTTTTTGTCCGGATTGACCGCCTATTTTAACCTCTGTTGAGCCATCACGCTGCTTATTAATGCCAATTGGTAGCTCAAATTGATCCGAGTTCAAAAAACGACCGTGCACAAACAGCTCATCGCAGTCATTTTGGATGACTCTGCCCGTTAGAGAGCTTTTAAAAGAGCGGCCGTGGCCGAGCAAGTAGACGGCTTCCAGAACACTGGTTTTGCCACTGCCGTTCGGACCTATAAGAAAGTTAAAGCCTGCTGATAGTTCAATATCACAGGCTTTAATGTTGCGAAACTGCTGAATAATAAGACGTGAAAGCGGCATGCTAGAGTCGAATCGGCATTACCACGTACATAGCGCCGTCGTCATCCACGTTTTCAATCATGGCACTGGCGTTAGCGTCCGACATCGACACGCGTACTTTTTCACAACGCAGAGTATTTAATACATCCAAGACGTAGCTGACGTTAAAGCCAATCTCAATCGGATCACCTTCGAAGCTGACATCCAGCATCTCTTCCGCTTCTTCTTGCTCTGGGTTATTGGCGGTAATGCGCATTTCCGTATCCGCTAAGTTGACGCGCACCCCACGGAATTTTTCATTCGACAGTATAGCGGCACGCGAGAACGCCTGACGCAGCTCATCACATTCCGCTTCAAGCGTTTTGGTCGTCGTTTGTGGCATCACGCGGCGGTAATCCGGGAAACGGCCATCCACCAGCTTAGAGGTAAAGACAAAGTTGTTCACTTCGGCACGCACATTGGAGCTACCAATTTGTAGTGTCACAGGCTGTTCAGGCGCATCCAACAACTTAACCAGTTCCAGTACACCTTTACGTGGCACAATGATTTGCTGCTGAGCAAAATCAGCACCTAGCTGAACCTGAGACACCGCCATACGGTGACCATCAGTGGCCACACTGCGGAGTGTCGTGCCATCAATTTCGAACAACATACCGTTGAGGTAGTAACGCACGTCCTGGTTTGCCATCGAGAATTGGGTTTTCTCAATCAATCCGCGTAGCTCACCTTGGGTCAGCGAGACTTCAACTTCACTCTGCCAATCTTCAATATTCGGGAAATCGTTAGCAGGTAAGGTAGATAGAGAGAATCGGCTACGTCCAGAACGCACCTGAACACGATCACCTTCTAAAACAAAGGTGATGACAGAGTCGTCAGGCAAGCCACGACAGATATCTAAAAATTTACGCGAGGGAACCGTCACACTGCCCGCTTCAAAGTCGCCTTCTAGAGCAACGCGGCTGATAAGCTCGACTTCCAGATCCGTTGCCGTCATCGACAACATATTGTCTTCAACTTTCAGTAACAGGTTACCCAGAATAGGAAGAGTTGGACGACCACCTAACGCGCCAGACACTTGCTGCAGCGGTTTAAGTAAGTGGTTACGTTCAATGGAAAATTTCATAGTACGCTCTTATCAGAATTCGTTTAGCTTAATACGGTATTATTCTATTTAGTGCTTAGAATACTGTGATTTAAGAAGAAAGGGTACGAATCAGGTTAGAATAATCTTCCTTGATGTCGTGACTCTCTTCGCGCAGTTGTTCAATTTTACGGCAGGCGTGAAGAACAGTGGTATGGTCTCGGCCACCAAAAGCATCACCAATTTCAGGCAAGCTATGGTTAGTCAGCTCTTTTGCAAGCGCCATCGCTAGCTGGCGCGGACGCGCAACCGAGCGCGAACGACGCTTAGACAGCAGATCAGCGACTTTAATTTTGTAGTATTCCGCCACCGTCTTTTGAATATTATCGATCGTCACCAGCTTTTCTTGTAGAGCCAGTAAGTCACGCAGTGCTTCACGGACAAAATCGATGGTGATTGGGCGACCGGTAAAGTTGGCATTAGCAATCACGCGGTTTAACGCGCCTTCCAGTTCACGTACGTTGGAGCGCAGTCGTTTAGCAATAAAGAACGCTACTTCATCAGCAAGGTGTATTTGGTGATCTTCGGCTTTTTTCATCAAGATCGCGACACGGGTTTCCAATTCAGGCGGCTCGATCGCTACCGTCAATCCCCAACCAAAGCGGGATTTTAAGCGATCTTCTACGCCACTGATCTCTTTTGGATAGCGGTCAGAAGTCAAAATGATCTGTTGATTACCTTCTAAAAGCGCATTGAAGGTATGGAAGAACTCTTCCTGAGAGCGCTCTTTATTGGCAAAGAATTGGATGTCATCGATCAGCAGGGCGTCAACACTGCGGTAGTAGCGTTTAAACTCTTCAATCGCGTTGTTTTGCAGCGCTTTTACCATGTCCTGAACAAATCGCTCAGAGTGCATGTAAACCACTTTGGCGTTCGGCTTGTTATCCACAATCGCATTGCCCACCGCGTGCAACAGGTGAGTCTTACCTAAACCTGTGCCGCCGTAGAGGAATAACGGGTTGTACGCTGCACCTGGATTATCAGCCACCTGACGAGCGGCCGCTAAACCGAGTTGGTTTGATTTACCTTCAACGAAGTTGTTGAACTTGTGCTTGATGTTTACATTTGAGCGGTGGTTGATCTCTGCCACCTGTTGCTCGTCGTCATCCCAGGTTTTGTGTACTGGCTTACGCGCTTGGAGCTGAGCGGGTGCTGAAGATTCTGCCGCCACATCAGCTGGCGTACGTTTCGGCGCTGGCTTAGGTGCAGAAACAGGGCGACTCCCCACTTCAAAGCGTAAACTTGGGATGTCATTGCCACAGTATTCCTGCAACAAACGATTAATGCTGTTGAGGTAACGATCGCGAACCCAATCCATTACAAAACGGTTAGGCGCAAATAAAGTGAGAGTATTGTCATTGAGCTCCGCTTGTAACGGACGTACCCACATACTGAATTCTGTAGCTGGTAGCTCTTCTTGAAGCTGCTGCATACATTGCAACCAAAGCGAAGATGACAC